>CP046147.1:0-2460000 GCA_029593915.1 Candidatus Lucifugimonas marina
TGGGCCGTCTGAGGGGTTGCATACCCCAACCATGTGCATGGTACGGTTGCCCCTAGATCAGCACCACCATGGGCAATGTCCAGCTGCCGTTTTGCTTGGGCTAGATCATCCACATATTCGGTCGATATTTTTTTCAGCCAGTCGGTCTGGCTCTAGGGCATCTTGTGCCCAAAAAGTGAGGGTTTGGCGACGGATAACGCACGGCAAATCTGGTCAGCAGCACTGGGGCAGCTCCAACTAGAAATCCCCAGACCAAACTACGAAACGTGGTTAAAACCCACTTCAACCGTAGGTTTAGTTGATGACATCCTCACGATTTCCACGCCCAGCCCCTTCGCAGCAGAAATGCTCGAAAAACGGCTTTCCGGAACCATCCTTCGCACCGTTTCTAGGGTTGCTGGAAGGAAGCTAGAAGTCAGGTTCAAGGTCCAGGGTTCAGACGTCGAAAAACAGGCGAAAAATCTTGTTCCTGAACAGCCTGTTGCTCAGGATTCTGACGCGGCACCAAAAGCTGGGAAATTAGACTACGCAAAATCGTATGCGCTCAAGCCTTCGTTGAACTTCGGCTCGTTTGTTGTTGGCCCATCAAACCGATTAGCACACGCGGCAGCATCGAAGGTCGCTGAATCACCCGGCAACGTTTACAACCCTCTGTATATCTATTCAGAAGTTGGGCTCGGTAAAACTCACCTTCTTCACGCCATTGGCCACTCACTAAGCCAACGAGGCATGAAAGTTCTATATGTAACTAGTGAGCGATTCACTAACGAGTACATCAGCGCTATCCGTGAAGGAACAGCAAGTAAGTTCCGAGAACGTTACCGCAGCGCCGATGCTCTATTGATCGACGATATCCAGTTCATCAAATCTAAACAGCAGACTCAGGAAGGTTTCTTCCACACGTTCAATGAGCTTCATCTGGCCGGTAAACAGATTGTTGTTACTGGCGATGAGCCAGCGAGCAAGAGTTTGCTGCAGGAACGTATTCAGTCGCGTCTGGCAGGTGGGCTTGAAGTAGATCTTCAGCCGCCTGACTATGAATCCCGATATGCAATATTGCAGAGTAAGGCCGGCGACTTAGAACCTGCCGTGCTTGATCAGATCGCACAACGAGCGCACCAGAATGTTCGTGAACTTGAAGGTGCTTTGAACAGAGTAATTGCGTATTCACAGTTGATCGGAAGTCCTGTTACTACCGAACTCGCCGATCAGGCACTAAAAAGCTTGCTTGCTGAAACCCCAACTGACGTGACGTCGATCGATGAAGTATTGAATTCAATTTCTGAATTCTCAGGTGTTTCTGTCGATAGGATCATAGGCAAACGGCGTGACAAAGCTACTGCCGAAGCACGTCGAATGGCGATGTACATGCTACGAGAAGATGCACATCTGACTTCAGCTCGAGTGGGTAAAGCACTCGGCGGTAAAGATCACTCAACTGTGCTCTACGCTCAGAAGCGGTTTGAGCAGCTGTTGGAGACTGACAGTTCAGTACGTCAGCACCTTGCTGCTGTTCGAGACATCATCGTCAGGGCTCGCCGAATCAGCATCTCGGCCGACTAGCGCCACCAGGCGTTCGTGATTGCACGCGTGGGTCGTAAAATTCGACACTTCGCGAATTCCCTGTATCGAATAAAGGTGCTCAATGTTTCTAGATGCAATCGTTCGTCTTTATCAGTACCAGCGTGAATCAAATGCACGCGTTCTAGATACTGTCGACGAAATATCCGTCACCGAACTCACTGCAGTAGTCGTCGAAGGTCAACCATCGATTAAAGACACGCTAGTCCATCTGTTTAGCGTTACTCAAATGGACGTTGCGTGGTGGAGAAATCGGCTTTCAGGCGAAGACGCATTCAGGATCGAACACCTCAATCAAGACTATGCAGATGCAAATAGCTTGCGAAACCTTTGGCTTGAAACGGATTCAGAGATAGCGAGCTTTATCAATTCTCTGAACTCAAGTGACGATCTCGAACGCCAATACACACGAGTAACTCCTGATGGCGAAACTAGGACAAGAGTGCTGTGGGAGATGATGCTCCACGTGATAAATCACGGCACTCAGCACCGAAGCGAAGTGGCAGTAATGCTTACAAAACTAGGTCATTCACCTGGCGACATGGAAATTCTCTGATTCGGGCTCAATACCATCTGTGGAATCACTGTTGAAAGCACTCTTCATCCAAGTTAGAAAATGTGAATAAAGAAGAAATTGAGTGACCAAAACTTCGACATAAATATGAACTACTTATCCACTCGACATCTGTGTTAGCAATGAAAACAAAAATCATCCACACCTGATATTTGAACTATTACCAATTTCTTCTAAAACTCAAACACTACCCACCGTTTCTCAACAGTCGCTTTATACTCAAACTAAGAGTGTTATTCACATATCAACAATGCCTACTGATATGACGATTAATTAACTAGAAGTATTTATTGGTTCAGTTTTCCACATGCTTGATTCTGCAGTAATAGAAGTTCGTGCCGGCAATGGCGGACACGGACTCGTGGCTTTCATTCGAGAGGCCCTGCTTCCGCGTGGTGGACCAGGTGGTGGTGATGGTGGTCACGGCGGCGATGTTGTATTAGTTGCCGATTCAGCCATAAACACACTCACAAAATTTCACTGGCAACGTCACTTCATCGCCAAGAACGGCACTAAGGGCGATGGGCACCATAGAAATGGTGCAAAGGGCGAAACTATGGAAGTCTCGGTTCCGGTCGGAACTGAGGTCTGGGTTTGGGAAGACTCCGAAGATAAAGAGCTAATTGGTGACCTAAGTCAGCACGGTCAGAGAATGATTGTTGCTGAGGGAGGTCGTGGCGGCTGGGGCAATGCTCACTTCGTTAGCGCAACTCATCAGGAACCGCTTTTAGCTGAAGCTGGTGGTATTGGCGAAATCAGGCGTGTTCGTCTGAATTTGAAACTTCTGGCTGACGTAGGTCTCATCGGAATGCCAAACGCTGGTAAATCGAGCATATTGACCGCTATAAGCGCAGCTCGACCCAAAGTGGCCGATTACCCATTCACAACGCTTGAACCCGTTCTGGGGGTTGTTGAGCAAGGTCCACAGGCGTTTGTTGCCGTGGACATTCCAGGTCTAATCGAGGGTGCACACACTGGCACTGGCCTCGGTGACGAATTTCTGAAGCACGTACAGCGAACTCGTGTGCTCGTTCACGTTGTGGATGGCAGCGAAGACGATGTGGTGGGTCGAATAAAAGCGATTAATGACGAGATTACTCAGTTCGACCCGGAATTGGCTAAAAAGCCCCAGATCCTTGCGATTAACAAATTGGATCTTGATGAAGTTTCGGTTCTGATTGATGAGATCAAGGAAAGCTTAAGTACGTTAGATGGGCTTCACTCGGAAACATTCTTTGTTTCGGCAGCTACGTACGATGGTCTTGATGAGTTGAAGGCGGCGATGTTCAATTTGTTGCGTTCGTCGTACGACAAAGAGCCGAAGCCCGAGGTTGTCGATGTTGAAGACATACCAGTACTTCGACCTACTGTTCGTAAATCTACCGATGTAATCATCCGTGAAGAAACCGGGCAGTTGAGAATTGTTCACCCGAAGGCCGTTCGTCTCGCCCGAGGAAGCAATCTTGAACTGCACGAAGCCCGACTTCAGTTTCACCGACGTTTAGATCAGTTGAAAATCACCAAAGCGTTAAGGGATGCCGGATTAGAAGATGGCGACACAGTGCTAATTGGCGATTGGGAATTTGATTGGGACTAATGGCATCTTCACGCGTCACTGCCAATAGAAAAGTGGGCGTGTTCGGTGGCACGTTCGATCCGATTCACAATGGGCACGTTGCTGTTGCCGAGTCAGTACGTGAAGCGCTGGATCTCGATCAGGTGCTATTTGTTGTCACATCCGACCAGTGGCTTCGAGAAAACCCGCCTGTGGCCGCTGCTGCCGATCGTTTCAACATGGTTGAACTTGCTGTGGATAACGTACTTGAATTCACCGCTTCGGATGTGGATATCGTTCGTGAAGGCTCGACCTATACTGTCGATACGCTTCGTGATCTGCGGGCACAGTTGGGCGATGAAGTTGAGCTGTATTTGATCGTTGGTGCCGACTCTGCGGCGTCGATGAATCGCTGGAAAGACGCTGAGCAAATCGGAAAACTTGCGAACATCGTTGCTGTAGGCAGGCCGGGCCAAGCATTTGCCATTCAATCGCTCGATAAATCACACCCGGCGAGCGGGGCAGAGTATGTTGAAGGACCAATGATTGATGTGTCGGCGACCCTCGTGCGGAAATTTTTGTCTACCGCACAGTCAGTAGACACGCTGGTGCACGAAAACGTCGCAAAATACATTGAAAATCGGAATTTGTATCGCTAACAGGAGCACACATGACCAACGGATCTGATCTCAAGAGCATCGCAACTCGCCTATATGACCGCGCAATGGAGCTAGATTCACTCCGGTTTGGCGATTTCACACTGTCGTCGGGTGCAAAAAGCACCTACTACTTCGACGGTCGCATGCTTTCAACAGATCCTGAAGGTGCATCGCTAATTGCTCAGGCGTTCAGCATTGCCCTTGAAAAGTATGGAGCGGATGCGTTTGGGGGTCCGACTGTTGCTGCCGTTCCTATCGTGGGTGCCCTGGCTTTGCAGTCGCATCTCGATGGCAAAAAGCGCACGGGATTCTTCGTTCGACCCGAGCAGAAGGAGCACGGAGCCGGTAAGCAAATAGAAGGCAATCTACAGGCTGGCATGAAAGTGGCTGCGTTCGACGACACGATTTCGACCGGTGGATCGCTGTTCCCTGCTATCGACGCAGTCGAAGCAGCAGGATGCGATGTAGTGCTTGTGATGGCGATTTTGGATCGACACCAGGGTGGGGATGCTGAGGTTGAGCGACGTGGATTGCCGTTCTTCAAGCTGTGGGAAGCGACCCCCGAAGGCAAAATTACGATCGCGGTGTAGCCGTTTGCCGCGATGTCGCATCGAAGTAGATACTGACATCACTATTTGCTGAGTGCTTGGTAAGGGTTGGTACGGGTGCTATCTACGATCGCTTCAAGATTCGCGTTTGACGCGGACGATACGAGTTCAGTTCGTTCTGAGAAGAACACGATATTTCTTATCGCGCTTTCTTGTTCAATCGCTGGGTTCGTTTGGGGACTGGCTTACGCCGCGATTTTGGGCAACGAGCTTGCCACCGTTTTTCCATTTGTGTTCACAGCGGTTGTCGGTGGCTCCTTAGTCATCTCACACGTGACCAAGAATCACCTTTATGCGGTTTACGCGCAGACTGCTTCAATAATCGTCTTCACAGGACTCATCCAATGGTCGATCGGCGGTCTGTTCGATTCAGGAATAGTTATGGTTTGGGCAGCGATCGGACCACTGGGCGCCCTTCTATTTTTTACTCCAAAGAAGGCGATGCCTTTCTTCGCCCTTTACTTTTGTGTGTTGGTAATCACAGTAGGGTTCGATAGCTATTTTTCTAAGAACGCACTCGACGTTTCCGATTCGTTCAAGCAGATTTTCTTTGGGATGAATCTGGGCGTTTCTTCGCTACTGATTTTTATCTTTTCTGGGTATTTCGTTAGTACAGCGATACGAGAACGAGCCAAAGCAGATCGACTTCTGCTGAACGTGCTTCCTGCCGAGATTGCCGAGACTCTCAAGGAGAGCGACGACACTATTGCCGAACATTACGAATCGGTGAGCGTTTTGTTTGCTGATGTGGTCGGATCGACACCGCTATTCGCCGATCTTGAACCGACTGAAGTGGTCGACTGGTTGAATGAAGTATTTTCGGTGCTAGACGAACTTGTAGAGCGTCACGGTCTCGAAAAACTTCGAACTATGGGCGACGGTTACATGGTTGGATCGGGAGTTCCTGGCACCAGGGAAGACCACTTTCGGGCGCTGGTCGCCTGTTCGCTCGACATGATCGAGGCGTTGAAGTCGCTTCCACCTCGAAACGGCAAGCGCATGACGTTCAGGTTTGGAATTAATTCGGGTCCTGTGGTCGCTGGCGTGATCGGCAAGTCGAAGTTCCACTACGACCTGTGGGGCGACACGGTAAATGTTGCAAGCCGTATGGAGACGTATAGCGAGGAAAGTCGACTTCACGTTTCGCAGAGCACTTACGAGATGATCAAAGACGAGTTCGAGTGTGTGTCACGCGGCACTACTGAGATTAAGGGCAAGGGCGAGATGGAGACCTGGTTCGTTGAGGGGCGTCGCACGGCTTAGGTGCCATTTGAGTCGGCGCGTCTCAGTCGCTCGATAAGGCTCAGAGCACACCCTCGTCCCGACCGAAGCCATAGCGGAGCGGAGGGATCTTGGTTGAGATCGCTGGGAATAACGTGCGCAACTCATCGAATACTTCAGCTTGACTGAAAACACCCAAATCATTTTGTTCGTGAGCAGGTTTCTCTCACCAATGACGAAGGTCTCTCCGCTCCGCTATCGCTTCGGTCGAGAAGAGGGTCGCGGCAGTTGTGTTTTGCTGGCAGTTGGGCGTGGTTCCTGAATCAAAGTCAGGATGACAGTCCTGCTAGACGTGATCTGACGCGAAACGACCCACCGAATTTTCGATGGGTCGTTCATTTTTCTGTTTTGATCGCATTCACGCGACCCTGCACCAGATCCCTCGGCGGCCTCGGGAAGTTGTGAATTTCCTGAAGCTTAACCTAGGCGGCTAAGCCAACTGCTCCCGATCTCTCGGAAAACATGCCCACTGGTATTACACGTCGAGGTTTTTGACCTCTAGTGCGTTTGCTCGGATGAAGTTACGGCGTGGTTCAACTTCGTCACCCATCAGGGTTCGGAACATGTCGTCAGCCGCCATCGCATCGTCAGCAGTGACTCGGAGCATGACTCGTTCGTTCGGGTCCATCGTGGTCTCCCACAACTGATCCGGGTTCATCTCGCCAAGACCCTTGTAACGCTGAACGTTCACACCTGAACGATCAGAATTGTTGTCGAGCGTTGCCGGTAGGTCATTCCAAGCCACATCGGTCGCAACAATGGCGTCGCCCTTCTCAACAGTAAGCGTTCCTGCCTCGACAACCTGCTGAATGACCGGGTAGATCGTTCGCAGTCGCTGAATGGCAGGGTTGTTGAAGATGTCCTTCGTCAGCGTGTAGCCATCGATGTCGAACGTTCGATCTGGAAGGATCTCTGGCTCGTCCTCCTCTTCAACCTCTGCGACCTGTGTTGGGTCAACGGCTTCCGAAGAATCATCTGCGTCGGAATCGTCTGATGAAGCGTCGTCGAATAACGAAGCCTGTGCGGTTTCTACGGGAGCTTCTGGCTCAGCAGGTCGTTCAGGTCGGAAGTCGAGAGATGCGTATTCAGGATCATTGACTAGTTTTTCGATCACGTTGTCTGGAACGTTCAATACACGAGCGACTTCGAGAGAGTCGATGTAGTCGCGTAGCGGCGTGAGAACTTTTCCGATTTTCGTGCTCTTCAGTTCGAGATCTGCGTTGTTTGCTGAAGTGATCTTGATCGTTCCGTAGAGACGGTTAGCTGTCCATTCATCCAGTTCAGCATCTGAGTACAGCCATCGCGATGAACGTCCACGAGAAGCCTTGTACAGCGGCGGCTGAGCGATGTAGAGGTGACCATTTCCGATGATCTGTGGCATGTTGCGGAAGAAGAACGTCAGCAGCAGCGTTCGAATGTGCGCTCCGTCGACGTCAGCGTCGGTCATGATGATCACACGGTGGTATCGAAGCTTCTCTTCGTCGTAATCTTCACCCAATCCAGCTCCTAGAGCCGTGATTAGAGCTGCGATTTCTTCGTGAGCAAGCATTCGTTCGGGTCGAGCCTTCTCAACGTTCAGGATTTTTCCTCTGAGAGGCAGAATTGCCTGGAACTGTCGTTCTCGGCCTTGCTTGGCTGAACCACCAGCGGATTCACCCTCAACGATGTAGATTTCCGATGACTCAGGGTCTTTCTCGGTACAGTCGGCGAGCTTTCCTGGAAGCGATCCACCATCCATCGCGTTCTTGCGAATGACGAGGTCACGCGCTTTCTTAGCAGCGGCTCGTGCTCGTGCAGCCGTAGTCGACTTGTTGATGATTGCTGCGCCATCGCCCGGGTTGTCTTCGAGGAATTCAACCAGTGTGCGACCCACAACCTGCTCAACAGCACCCTTCACTTCAGGGTTACCGAGTCGGCCTTTAGTCTGGCCTTCGAACTGAGGGTCTTTGACCTTCACTGAGATAACGCACATCAGACCTTCACGAGTGTCTTCACCCGACAGACTCTTGATGTCGTCTTTACCGGTTCCAAGCAGATTGTTCTTCTTAGCGAAATCGTTCAGTACTCGAGTAAGAGCTGATCGGAAGCCCGTTACGTGCGATCCGCCATCGCCTGTGCGAATGACGTTTGCGAACGAAAGAGTGTTGTCGATGAACGATTCGTTGTACTGCATCGCAACTTCGACAACTACATCGTCGATGGTTTCCTGTGCGTACATCACGTTCTGGTGAACAGCGTTGCGTCGACGGTTGAGTGATCGAACGAAGCTCTGCACACCACCATCGAACATGTATGTCACGTCGTTGAACGGCCACACGTTGTCGTGCCATTCGGAACGGAGGTGAATGGTTAGCCCCTGGTTGAGGTACGCCATCTCTTTGAATCGAGCTGAAATGGCTTCCCATTCGTACGAAATTTCAGGGAAGATCTCGGCATCTGGCATCCAGTGAACCGAGGTTCCAGTACCCGGAAGATCGGTCTCGTCGGGCTTTCGCACGTCCATACCGCCGATGGACTTACCTCGGGCGTACTTCTGCGTGCTTACTTTGCCATCGCGTCGAACTTCTACTTCAGTCCATTCAGATAGAGCGTTCACCACGGATGCACCAACACCGTGAAGACCACCTGACACCTGGTAACCCTTGCCGCCGAATTTTCCTCCGGCGTGGAGGGTCGTCATGACCGTTTCGAGAGCAGACATGCCGGTTTTCTTGTGTTTATCAACCGGAATTCCACGACCATCGTCAACGACGGTTACGGAGCCGTCTTTGTGGATAGTGATATCGATTCGGCTAGCAAATCCCGCCATCGCTTCGTCAACGCTGTTGTCGACGATCTCACGGATGAGGTGGAAAACACCCTCAACGCCAGTTGTACCGATGTACATTCCTGGTCGTTTTCGGACGGCTTCCATGCCTTCCATGACGGTAATGTCATCTGCGCCGTATTCGGCCGATCCGCCGGTTACATCAGCGCCTGCGCTTTTTCGCTTTGCCATTCGTAGTCCTTACCATGTGGTGCGGTACACGAATCCGGATAATTTTTATCTCGTAACTCATCCGTCTAAGACACAAATCAAGCTTTTTGAGCGTGTGTGCGAGAGGCGGAGAATTCGAGCCAGAATTGATCTGGATTCGCGTGCGTTTACATAATCTATAAACGAGACCCTAATTCTAGCATTTTTAGGCACTGTTCGCCCAGTTTGGGCGCAGTATAAAATCGACTCGGAAAATGCCCGCTCGTCCCAAAGTCGCTCTAAAGATTTTTAACCCTTCGGAAATGATGTGAATTTAACTGCAGACGAAATAGCACTTTTGATCGCTGTTGGACTAGCGGTCGTAAACCTCGGATCAGTTGTTGCTATCTGGTGGGACAAACGCCGTGCAACGAAGGGTCAGTGGCGTGTAAAAGAAGAGACGCTCTTAGTTTGGGCTCTAGTCGGAGGATGGCCTGGCGGAATATGGGCAATGCGCCGGTTCCGTCACAAGACTTCTAAAAAGTCGTTCATTGCGAAATACGTGCTTGCCGTCCTTCTAAATTTGGCGATTCTTGTTGCGATAGTTTTCGCAGTGTTTGCTTACCCGATCTAGCCAGAACTCAACACACGCTTCATTACGGCGGGTCTATAATCTCGCAATTCGTCCGGGGTTAGTTGTTCCCCTGAACTCGTTGTTTCCCCGGAATTTGTGATTAGACAGGTACGAACAAGTTGTTGCAGATTCAGATTGCGACGACTGGCTTTTATTTGAGAGACCCGAGGGGTTAACCGTGGATATCGATCGCGATACGTTGTTGCTGATGCTTCGCCGCATGTGGATGATTCGAAACTTCGAATTGAAAGTTATGGAAGTTCACGCGGCTGGTGAATTTACCGGGGCGGCTCACCCGTATATCGGTGAAGAAGCCGTTGCAGTTGGTGCTTGTGCCGCTTTGGACGACACCGACTACATTGCCGGTAACCACCGATCACACGGTCACCCAATCGCCAAGGGCGGCAGGGTCGATAAGGCGATGGCCGAGCTTTACGGTCGCGTCGACGGATATTGCAAAGGCAAGGGAGGATCTATGCACCTTGCCGATTACTCGATCGGAATTCTCGGTGAATCA
This sequence comes from Candidatus Lucifugimonas marina, assembly GCA_029593915.1. GTDB lineage: Bacteria > Chloroflexota > Dehalococcoidia > Lucifugimonadales > Lucifugimonadaceae > Lucifugimonas > Lucifugimonas marina. Next base: position 10,366 of record CP046147.1, read on the forward strand.
GGAATTTTGGGCTCGAGCGTGCCGGTGGCTGTTGGGGCTGCGCTGGCGGCGCACATCAAGGGCGAAAATTTCGTATCACTGGCGTTCTTTGGTGATGGTGCATCGAACCAGGGCGCGCTTCACGAATCGATGAACCTCGCTTCGGTATGGAACCTGCCGATGATCTTCCTATGCGAGAACAACCAGTACGCTGTCACAACCTCCTATGCAGAGACTGTTGCGGTTGAGCACGTGTCCGACCGAGCTTCGGCATACAACATGCCTGGATTGCTCGTAGACGGTCAGGATGCAATCGCGATGTACGAGGCAACCTCGGAAGCGGTGAAGCGTGCACGTGCGGGCGAAGGACCAACTCTTATCGAGGGTCTAACGTACCGATACGAAGAGCACTCACTTGGTCTTGGTCGAGTTCGACGTGGTGAGTACCGGGAACAGTCGGAGATCGATGCATGGCGAAAGCGTGACCCGCTTGTGATTCTCGAGGACACCCTGATTGCTCAGGGAATTGCGACTCGAGAAGAGTGCGACGCGATCAACGCCGAGACTGTTGAAGAAGTTGAGAAGGCTACCGACTTCGCTCGAAACAGTCCGTTCCCTGAGCCTGAAGAACTGTTTGAGGACATGTGGGCCGACGAAATTCCGCTCCCTTAGTTCGTTCAACAGTATTCATATTTTTAGTTCCAGCACAGTAAGAAAAAAAATAAAATGGCACAGACCGTATTTGTAGAAGCGATAAACCAGGCAATCTCAGAAGAGATGGCCCGTGATGAGAACGTGTACATCATGGGTGAGGACATCAGGCGAGCCGTATATGGCGCGACGCAAGATCTTCTCAACGACTACGGCGAGAAGCGAGTGCTCGATACTCCTCTCTCTGAAAACGGGTTCTTTGGCGCCGCCATCGGATCTTCGTTGGTTGGTATGCGACCAATCGTTGAGACTCTGACCAGTTTCATGTGGGTTGGAATGGACCAGCTCATTTCACAGGCCGCAAAGATGCGTTACATGTTCGGTGGACAGGCAACATTGCCAGTCGTGTTCCGAGCAACGATGTTCTACGGCGGTGGATCGGCAGCTCACCACTCCGACCGTTCGTACCCGATGTTCATGAACATGCCCGGAATCAAGGTTGTAGTTCCTTCGAACCCTGCCGACATGAAGGGTTTGCTCAAAGCAGCCGTTCGTGACAACGACCCGACAATTGTTTTCGAAGATGGAACACTTTTCGGAATGCGTGGCGAAGTTCCCGACAACGCAGATTTGCCGCAGGGTGAACTGGTTATCCCGTTTGGCGAAGCGAAAGTAGTTCGTGAAGGTACCGATGTGACCATCGTCGGTATCGGTGGTGCAGTGAATCACGCAGCTGCGGTTGCTGATCAGCTTGCAACCGAAGGAATTTCGGTTGAGGTTATCGACCCGCGAACGCTCGTTCCGTTCGACAAGCAGGCTGTTTTGGATTCTGTTGAGAAGACGGGTCGACTCGTTATTGCCGATCCCGCTCACAAGGTTTGCAGTGCTGCTTCGGAAATTGCTTCCATCGTTGCTGAAGAGGGCTTCTGGTCGCTCACTGCACCGATTCAGAAGGTAGCGTCCGAACAGGTTCACATTCCATACACGCCATCACTTGAAAAGCACGTCTACCCAGACGTACCAAAGATCACAGCAGCAGTACGCCGCACGCTGGAAGGCTAGGCGCCGAACGCACGTTTTCTTCTTGAGAAATTTTTAAGACCCCGGACGTTCCGTCTGGGGTCTTTCTTATTAGCACTGGCAAATCGTATTTCTTGTCATTGCGAGAAGCCTGCCCTGAGGCGACGCTAACTACGATTGCTGGAGACAAGATAGCGACAGAGAACACCCTCTTTCCGACCGAAGCGACAGCGCAGTGGAGGAACCTCGTACGACGAATTTGCCACCTTTGTTCGATGGCTATGTGACTCCTAATTCAGTCGTGAATGGTGTTGGTCATATCAACCCAGTGGAGATTTACTGATTCAATCAGTGTTATTTTCTTCTCGCGCCTCCACCTTTTGATTTGCTTTTCACGACTCACAGCCTCAATTCGTGTTGCGGCTTCTTCAGCGAACACCAGCCGATTAATGTTGTATTTCTGAACGAATTTCGAGCCATGTCCTGATGCGTGTTGACTTAACCTCTGGCGGAGGTCGAAAGCGACACCTGTGTAGAGAGTTCTACTTCTGCTGGCGAGTATGTAAACGTGGTATCCCATTTCAGGATATTCGCTGATCGGGGTGAGATCTCATAGTGCCAGTGGCACAGAATGATTCGAGCAGATCGAAGTACGTTTGTTAGTTCTTTCCTCCGTTTTCGACTCAGGTCCCTCCGCTCCGCTATCGCTTCGGTCGGGAAGAGGAATTTACCTACGCGGTTTCGACCAACCTTTCGATGATTATCACGGTAGGCTTATTGCGATATATCTGAAATTCCGTCTGCAACCACACCCCTCGGAGCCAGCCCGTTGAATCCTGTTTTTGAGAATTGCAAAGCACTTACGTTTGACCTGTTCGGGACTGTTCTCGATCTAGGTGGATCGCTTACTCCACACCTGAAAATCTTTCTCGACAATCGCGATTCTGAAATCGATCCGGCCGCCATGTGGCAGCAGCTTCGCTACCGACAGCGTATTGAGCAGTATCAGGACACGCTCGTTGAACTTGGGCACTCCGGCTATCTCGAAACCGTTCAAAAGGCGTTTGATTACGTAGCTCGGGCAAACAAGCTCACACCAAGCCCTGAAGAAACTAAAACCTTCATGTCGGGCTGGCAGGAGCTTTCGCCGTTTCCTGAGTGTGTGGCTGCACTCGACCGACTTTCAGAGCGTTACAAGCTAATTGCTCTTTCCAACGGAAACCCATGGTTCCTCGACCACCTCGTAAAGAACCGCATCAAGTACAACTTCGATGGCGTGATGTCGGTTGAAGAGGCTGGGTACTTCAAACCAAAGCCGGGTGTATATCGACGTGCTGCTCGAAATCTGGGCATGGAACCGGGTGAGTTGATCATGGTTTCTGCAAACTCATTCGATGTGATGGGTGCGAGAACCTGCGGACTCCGTGGTGCGTATGTGAACAGGTATGACCTGCCTTTCGAAGACACCCACGATATGTACAAGCCCGACGTCACTGTGCTCAACTTCACCGAGCTTGCTGATGCCCTTCTTTAGAGGTTCCCTACGAAGGAACTTCATCACGCCAGTTCGGTTTCAACTGGCGTTTTTATCGTTGCTTGCTTTTGGCCTGATCGTTGGTTGTTCGAGCGATACGAGACCTGACCCGACTTCGACTCCAATTCCAACTCAAGAACCCATTCCAACTGCGGCAGTGAAGCCTGTCGAGCTAACGGTCGACGAGCTGCTTTCTTCGATTGAACGCAGCATGGAAGAGCTTCGCGGTATCGAGAAGCCGCCTCCTGTCGATCATAGATTTGTCGATCAAGCGGGAATGCGGGAGAAACTGGCTGAGCAGTTAGAAGATCCAGAAACCCTCGAACAGATCGATCACGAAGAAGTGCTGTTCAAACTGCTCGGGGTCATTCCTCAAGATGCTGATCTAAACGCAATTTACGACAGCATGTTTGGTAGTCAGGTGCTGGGACTTTACGATCCTGAAAAAGAAGAGTTCTTCGTGTTGGGCGATGACAGTTCAGGCGCGGAGTCGATCGATACCGAAGCACAACTGACCTACGCCCATGAGTATGTGCATCGGTTGCAGGATGCAAAGTTCGATCTGGAAGTGCTGAAAGATCTCGCCGACAACGACGATATGTCGCTAGCTATTTCGGCGATTATCGAAGGCGATGCGACTTCTGCTCAGTCGCAATACATGCTGGCGAATTACGATTTTCTTGAACTGAGTGAGTTGCTTGAAACGACTCTTGCTCGTCAGGAAGAGCTACCCGATATTCCGCACTTCCTCGAACAGAGTCTTCAGTTCGCTTATTCCGATGGCGTCGCATTTATGTCGGTTATCTTGCAGTTGGGTGAATTTGCTGCGGTCGATGCCGTATTTGCAAAGCCGCCAAGCAGCACTGAGCAGATTCTCCACCCAGAAAAATATCTCGATAAAGAAGAGCCGATCGAACTCGATATTCCAGACGACGGTATTCAGCTGAGCGGCTGGAATATTCAGGCTGAAAACGTGATGGGCGAGTTCTTCTTGCGCACGTGGCTTGAAGCTATCGGCAGTGTCGACGCAGTTGAAGCTGCAGCGGGATGGGGCGGCGACGTTTACACCGTTGTCGAATCCCAAGAAACGGGCGAACCGGGATTAGTCATGACTACCGCATGGGATACCGCAGAGGACGCAAAAGAGTTTTTCACGGTTCTTTCAGAAGCTATGGAATCAAATCCCAAGTACGTACCGGCGGGTCGAGGTATTCCCGGTGTACTCGAGTCATGGTGGGGACCTGGTGGCTACTTAGTCATGAGTCGCTGGTCATCAGAAGGGGTGGATCGGGTAGTGATCGGTCACGGGTCGTCTGTCGAAATTGCACAGCAATTGGAGATGGCAGGCGCATATGAATTTAGTGATGAGACTGAAATCACAGTTCTCGATTAATCCAAACGGTCGAAACCGCCGAACTGACCCTGAACTGCGCTAATATAGCCGCCGGCGCTTTGTTCCTGATTCCATATTCAGAGTTTTGTTCTTGGTCGCATCTTGTAGCCACAGCGAAACATTGCCGAAGGCGTTGCGCCCGCTAATCGGCAAAAGAACGGTAAACAGTAAATATGTCTGCACCAATCATCCTGCCTCAGTGGGGCATGGGGATGAACGACGGCGAAGTCATCAAATGGCTAAAGGCTGTCGGCGACCCGATCGCTAAGGGCGATCAACTTGTCGAGATCGAATCTTCGAAAGTAAACGCTGAAGTAGAAGCAACTACCGATGGCACACTTGGACGCATCGACGTAGAAGAAGGTCGAGTAGTCGACGTTGGAACCGTTCTTGGGCACATTCTCGAAGCCGGCGATTCAGAGGGCGATCTTCCAGACGCTGCGCCAGTTGCTGGGTCGGCTTCAACTCCGGCTCCAGTAGCAGCCGCAGCTCCGGCCGCACCAGCTGCAGCCGCTCCAAAGGGTGGAAAGCAGATCGTTACGCCAAGAGCGCGACGACTGGCGAAGGAGCTTGGTGTTGATCTTGCTGGCGTAACCGGAACAGGCCCAAGCGGTCGAGTTACAGAAGACGATGTGAAAGCCGCCAACGAGGCTCCTGCTGCGAGTGCTGCACCAGCTGCCGCTCCGCTTCCTGAATCGGTTGTTCCCGTGAAGGAAGTTGTGAAACTGACTGGACTAAGAGGCACGATTGCTCGACGAATGTCTGAAAGTGCCGCAATTCCGAGCGTGACTCTATCCACAACCGCCGACGTAACAGACGCGGTCGCATTCCAGCGTGAACTCGTTGGCGAGTGGCGACAGCATAAGATCAGGCCTCAGTATCAGGACCTAGTCATCGCTGCAGTTGCGAAGGCGCTAAAGGACATGCCCGTTGCCAACGCCCATCTGGTAGGGGATGAAATTCGAATTCTCGACGAAGTGAACGTCGGTGTAGCCATGGCGATTCCTGAAGGTCTACTCGTTCCTGTAATCAAGAACGCCGACCAGAAGTCGCTTCTTGAGATTGCTCAGGAAGTTCGTGACCTTGCTAAGAAGGCAAAGGCGAACAGTCTTTCAATTGACGAAATGACCAATAGCACGTTCTCGATCACCAATTTGAGTTCGTACAACATCAACACATTCGACCCGCTCTTGAACCCGCCTGAAATCGGCATTTTGGGAGTTGGAACTGTCGAGGAACAGCCAGCTGTTGTTGATGGCGAAGTTGCGGTTCGTTCGATAGCCAACTTGAATCTTGCGTTCGATCACAGAGCGTGGGACGGTGCGCCTGCTGCCGAGTTTGTTCGATCAATCGCCAAACTGCTCAGCGACCCAAGCTGGATGAAGGCGTAAGCGTCGAAATATGGCTGACGACAGGGTCGCAAATTGAGCACAGTCGGAATAATCGCTAACCCGGCGGCGGGTAAAGACATACGCCGCCTGGTGGCTCACGGTCGAGTAGTTTCGAATCAGGAAAAGGCGAACATTCTTCGTAGGGTGTTTGCTGGAGTTGTTTCGACCGGTGCCGAGCGAATTTTGGTCATGCCAGACCATTCAGGACTGGCACGTCCTGCCTCAAGCGATGTCGAAGGTCAGATCAATATCGAATATGTCGATATGGCTGTTGCCGATCATCAGGGCGCTTCGACTAACGCAGCTCGTGCGATGAAAGAACAGGGTGCCGATTGTATTGTGACGCTGGGCGGTGACGGCACGAATCGTGTTGTTGCAAAGGGAGCTGGTGAAGTTCCTTTGGTGCCGATATCGACTGGCACGAACAACGTGTTTCCTGCGAATACTGAGGGGACTTTAGCTGGAATTTCAGCCGGAGCTTTGGCAACTGGTGTGCTGACCGTTGAAGAGGCGTGCAGGCGTTCCAAGCGGATAGATATTTTCGTCGATGGCGAACGTCGGGACGACGCGCTAGTTGATGCGGCGGTCTCGACTCAAATGTTCGTTGGTGCAAGAGCAGTTTGGGATACCAAAACTCTTCATTCGATGTTTCTAACCCGCGCCGAACCGGCAAGCATCGGACTTTCGTCGATTGGTTCGAGGATCATGCCTATCGCTATCGACGATGAGAACGGTCTGTACATCCGGTTCAACGGCCGAAAAGGCAAGAACGCAACTACCGTTCGCGCTCCAATAGCTCCAGGAATGGTTTCTGATGTCGAAATCAAAGACTGGAAGATTATGGAGCCCGGAAAGAAGATCGATATCGATCTTCAACCAGGAACAATCGCTCTCGATGGTGAACGTGAGGTTGAACTGCTACCGAACCAGAAGGTTCATGCCGTTATGAACTCAGACGGTCCATGGGTAGTCGATGTGCCGACTACTATGACCTTGCTATCAACTCGGTAGATTCGGTATGTTCTCGCTCTCTCGAAATCAGAGAGGGTAATCTGCGAGGAATGTAATGGCACCTGAACGACTGAACGTAGCATTGATCGGTGCGACCGGAAAAGTTGCAGCTCCTGCCCATTTGAATGGACTCGCTGCTGCTCCAAACGCGAATCTATATGCCGTTTGCGACATCGATGCCGACCGAGTGGGCGAACTGGCTGAAGCGACGGGATCGAAAGCATTTACCTCGCTAGAAGCGGTGCTTGCTGATCCGAACATCGATGCAATCGATCTAGTGACACCGCCATTTGTTCACGCCGAACAGACCATCGCTGCAGCCCGTGCCGGAAAGCATGTCTACTGCGAAAAGCCTATGACTCATTCGCTAGCCGAAGCCAGCGCAATGGTCGCAGCACACCGGGATGCTGGCACAATTTTGATGGTCGGCGAAAGCTATGTATTTCATCACCCCAACGTCGCTGCTAGGGCGGTTATCCACAACGGCGATATTGGTGACGTTCTTCATATTCGAGAAACCAAAGGTCCGTGGGTGATGAAGCCTGAAGAGGCTGAGCGTCTATCCGGGATGAGTCATGAGGCGAACGCACCGTGGCGAGTTGACCCAAAACTTTCTGGCGGCGGAAATTTTCCGTGGATCATGGATCACGCACCTCACTTCTTCGCAACTGCGAGGTATTTTGCCAGTGGAGCCGAAGTGACTGCGATCACGGCGCATTCGCAGATTGGCCAAACGGCTAGCGAGCGGATTTCAGGTACCGGTGCACCGACCGGCCAGGCAATTACTTCGGTTGGCTGGAGTTTTGCGAATGGCATCGATAGCGCGTGGAACCAGGTTGAGTCAGGTGGCGATGCAGTAGGTGAAGTTGGCTTTGTGACACACGTGCACGGTACTAAGGGCAGCTTGACGGTCTATGGCGAGGGTGGGGGCGCAGCAGCAGGGCTACTGCAGCCAGCAGCTGTCGTTTTGCACCGAGATGGCACTTCAAAAGTGATAGACGCCGGTAATGCAGGTGATCGGGTTTGGCTATCGAATAACAACTACTACGATGCCTCCCATCAGGCAGCCATCGAGCACTGGGTGGATTCAGTGGTAGCGGGGGAATCAGTTCGCTACTCAGGCGAAGATGGTCGAATGGAGCTTGCCGCAACGTTAGCGACTATCAAGAGCGCCGAAGAACGACGTTCGATTGCGCCGAACGACGTGCCAGAGGATTGGACTGCGTATTAGGTTAAGGTGTGGATCGTTTGAGATGGCATGTTTGTCGATTGTCATTCTGAACTAGATTCAGAATCGCTCCCACTGGAATCGATCGTCATGACGGCAGGATTGATGAACTCTGATTCGAATTTTGGAAACTGATTTGACTACTGATCCTGAATCTAGTTCAGGATGACATTGGCGCTGGCTGGTTTCAGGTTGAGAGAAAGAAGATTATGACTGGTCGAGGCTCCGAAATATTCCCTGAAAAATCTCCAGAAAAATATACGCATGGGCATCATGCTTCGGTGGTGGCTGCTCATGCTGTGAGGCGTGCGAGCGAGGCGGCGGCGTTTGTGCTTCCTCAGTTGAAATCGCCGATGCGATTGCTCGATTTCGGATGTGGACCGGGGACGATTACGGTCGACCTCGCCGAACACCTGCTTCCAGACGGATCGGTTGTAGGAATCGACACTTCTGAGGACTTGATAGAGCAAGCACGTGAATACGCCTCGTCAAAGAACTTAGAAAATCTCTAATTCGAAGCAAATAGCGCCTACGAAACTGGCTACGAACCGAACAGCTTCGACGCGGCGTACGCCTATCAGGTGTTGCAGCATCTTTCAGAGCCAGTACGAGCGCTGAAAGAAGTACGACGGGTTCTGAAACCGGGCGGAATTTGTGCTGTTCGTGAAGTCGATTGGGGTGCTTCGGCTTTGTATCCGCCAGATGATCGACTAGCTCGCTTTTTGGAGGTTTACTACAAGGTCGCAGCACGAAATGGTGGCGATGCCTATGCTGGTCGTCGGCTGAAGCAATGGTTCACCGAGACCGGGTTTACCGATTTGAATGTGACTACGTCGACCTGGACGTTCTCGGATGAATACGGACTCAAATGGTGGGGTGAGCAGTGGGCCGAGCGAATACTGCGATCTGATCTCGCAAAGCGTGCGGTTGAATACGGGATTGCAACTGAAGCCGAGCTGGCAGATATATCGCAGGGCTGGCTCGACTGGGCTAATGCCGAAGGCGCATTTTTCGCGTTCATGCAGATCGAGGTCGTGGGTACGAAGTAGAAACTACTCATGTCCCGATCAACGTGGAGGGACCTGGGGTGGTTGGGTGCTATTAGGCACGTTCGCTCGAAGTAAGCATGTAACTCTGAATTGAGCGATTGGTCTGGTTCGTTTGTCGCCCTTCGACGGGGCTCAGGATGACATTTTTTTCGTCACGCCGTCATTGTCGAACCAGCTACCCAGTAACTTCGAAAATTTCGGTGTTGTGGGTTTCGGCCAGAAGCGGGTAGATCTGGTCGAAGATCGAGGTGATTCCCGGAGTTTTGCGAACTGCACTTCGTGAAGCTTCGTAATCGGCTATCGAATCCCATAGCTGCTCGGTTTGCAGCATGCCGTGTGATCCATGCCAGCCTTTGTACACGGTTGGCTTCTTGTATCCTGCCGCTTCCATCGCAGCCCCCGCCTCGTTGACCAAAGCTGCCAACTTGCCGCCGGTGCCCGGCTTAGGAAGGTATGTGCGTCGTACTGCAATCATGTTCGTTCTCTTTTCACCGAACTTGTGGTCGACCGAGATTCAGGTTCTCAAGCGCACCCGATTAGATTTTGAAGCTGCGCCAATCTCGCTCGAAGCGATCTTTGCTCTTCATTCCTGAAACCGTTGGTTCGCTCAGAACGGTGTCGGGACCGCCTTCTGCGAGGAACTCTCCGCCAACCGTGGCTGAACGTCCGCCCGAGTAAGCCATGTAGCAGAAACCGATGCCATCATACGGCTCCGGCTCGTGTGACTCATTGATTCGGCTGGCGATAACTTCGCCCACTTTGGTGCCCTGTCCTGCAGCGAATACACCTGCCTTTGGAATAGCAAATTCACCAGAAGGCACGACGTTCACATCACCGATAGCAAATACGTTCTTTGTAGAAGTCTCAAGGTTGGCTTTGTTCACTGGAACCCACGGCTTGCCGTTTGAAACTCCCGATGCTTCAACGATGTCGGGCATTTTGTGTACTGGGACAGTAGCGATGATGTCGGCGGTAGTTGATGATCCGTCGCCGAAAGAAGCCTCTCGACCGTTTGCAGAAACTTCCGTTACGCCTGCCTGAGTAATCAGTTCGATTCCGCGCTGATCAAGAGCGTTTCGTACTCGCATCGAAGCTTCTTTGCCTGCGACTCCGAGTGGTCCGTGTTCAGGGATGTATACGGAAATATCGATATCTTTGCGAATGCCCTTTTTGCGAGCCCACCAGTTGATGATCATGGCGGTTTCGAGTGGAGCCGGTGGGCACTTGTACGGTGGCTTCGACGCAGCAAGAACGATCTTTCCTCGCTTTAGTCGGCTTAAGCGACGTCGCAAGTGGCGAGCGTAGTCGAAATCGTAGAACGAGTAGGCGTCTTTGGCACCGGGAACTGCGTCCCAGTCGTAAGCGGCACCAAGCGCAATTACGAGATAGTCGTAATCGAGCGTTCCCGCCGAGGTTTCGACTTTTTGGCCTGCAGTGTCGATGGAATCGATATTGGCTTCGACGAACTTGATTCCGCGGTTGGCCAGTCGTCCGAGCGAGCGTCCGGTTTTGTCAGTGTCTCGTTCGCCAACGATTAGCAACGGATTCATTCCGCAAAGGTGGGGAACCCTGTTTCGATCGACGATTGTTACTTCGTGTGAAGAATCGAGTGTCGCGCGTGCGCTGATCGCAGCCTGCACACCTCCGAAACCACCACCAAGAACGAGAACTTTACTACCGGCCATCTATGTTTGCCCCCGACATCACTGCGCGGCCGAGACAAAAAATTGACCGCGGGGCGAAAGCTTACCGGTTTTCTTGGGGCATCTGTTGGGCTAATTACCGCCGGGAAGGCTATTTGCGACCCGAATTAGCCGCTCTTTGGCGTCGCAAGCAGTTTTGAACACTTCTGAATTGCCTGTTTCGCGCTGAATTACTTCAGGATCCATGAACGCAATCTGGGTTCCACCATCGATTTCTTGAACGACCACGTTGCATGGCAGCAGCAAGCCTGCCCAAGGCTCGGCGTTCAGTACGTTGTTCGCGAGACTAGGGTTGCAAGCACCGAGAATAAGGTATTTTGGGCGGTCGATATCTAGCTTCTTTTTGAGCGTCGCTTGAACGTCGATCTGGGTGAGTATTCCGAACCCTTCTTCCGCCAATGCCTCGGTTACCGCTTCGACAGCATTATCGAGCTCAAGGTTGGTGTTTCGGACTATTCCGTACTTGATCGTATCTAGAGTCATTTGCGTACCTCGTGAAATGTGGTTTCGACTCGAAATTGATACGTTCAAGATAGGTATGAGGGTATGTGGAAGCAGTGATTATTCGTGAAGAGGGCATGTAAGATTCGCCTGAACTGCTTTCAACTCGTCACAAATGCTGAAACGCCCACTATTCAGGGAACATAACTTGAACAACCGACCTGCCAAAGCTCCATATTCCGTCGACTGGGATCAATCATGCGACACGATGGTCGCTGTCGGAGGCGCAACACGAGGCGGTAACACTGTTTTTGCGAAGAACAGCGACCGACCGTACAACGAAGCGCAGCCGCTGATTCTCGTTCCTGCTAGTGATCACTCAGGCGGAAATTCGGGAACGCAGTTTGCCGATGTTCCGCAGGTTGAGCGAACTTATCGTCATGTTGGCTCGAAGCCCTACTGGTGTGCCGGGTATGAACATGGATTCAACGAGCACCAGGTGGTGATTGGCAACGAAGCTTTGCCGTCGTTACTTCCAGAGGTGAGCGAACCCAAGTTGGTTGGTATGGAGGTTTTGAGGCTCGGGCTAGAGCGTTCGAAAACTGCTGAAGAGGCGGTCGACGTGATCACTGGCTTGGTTTCCGAGTATGGACAAGGCAAGTTTTCGAACGACGCTGGAGTGCGGACTTACGACAATATCTATCTGATCGCTGATCCAACTTCTGCTTACGTTGTTGAGTGTGTAGGGCACGATTGGGCAGTGAAGCAGGTCGAGAGCGTCACGACGATTTCCAACGTGGGCCAACTTGGCAAGGACGCTGATCGGGTTTCACCGGGTGCGAAATCGGTTGCCACGCGAAACGGACTGTTCGAGATGGGATTTGGCGAGAGTTTTGCGTTCAATAAGTTCGCAGATCCAGCAAATTCGGCTAGCGGACTCGCAAGACAATGTCGATCCGAGGCGATGCTTGGGTCGGGGGCAGGCCAGCTCGATGTTCGTTCGATGATTAGCGTGTTGACCGATCATTCTGATGGCGAAAACCCGGATGAGCCGCAGGTTGTCGATGTTGCTGGTGATATTTCTATCTGCTTACACCGACAAACTGGCGATTCGATGGGTGCTTCAACTGCCAGCCTTGTTGCCGATCTTTGTGCAACCGACGAACGGCTGCCGGTCTATTGGACGGGGCTTTACTCGCCGTGCATGACAGTGTTCTTGCCAAACTTCATCGAAGGCGATCTGCCGAGCGTGCTCGGGATTGGTCCGGAGGCAGAGAGCAACGACAGTCCATGGTGGGATTTCTACAGGCTCACTCATCATGGTTTGAATGCCGGTGCCGATGCTCGAGCGGAAATTCGATCTGAGCTAAGCGTATTGCAGAACGAGCTGTTTGAATCCGCTTACGCGATAGCCACTGAGGGTCGTAACCTAATTGGAAATGGTGCGAATGGCGCGGCAAGTGAACTGCTTACGAAATACATGGCTGAGAACGCTCAGCGTGTTATTTCAAAAGTAAAATCGATGATTCCTGCCACCACTTCGGTCGGGTAAATTTATTCTCTTTCCACTTCATGGACCGTGATCGTTGAGCGACTCAACTCAGAGCGAAATAAATCTTCAACTGATACTGAGCGCCGCCGACTCTGCCGCCGAATCGGCGAGCGAAGTTCTGCTGGCGAGATTTCGTGCTGAAGAATCAGACGCGCTCGATACGTTCTACAAGTCGCCGAACGCACTTGTGACTGATGCCGATCTGGCTGCCGACAAGGCGATTCTGCTGGCACTGCAGGCGGCGGGTGCTCCCGGTCGTATTCTCTCTGAGGAAAGCGAAACAAAGCTTTCAGATGACGATGGGCTTACGTGGTTGGTTGATCCGCTGTGTGGGACGGTGCCGTTCAGTACGGGTATGGATCACTGGGGCGTGAATATCGCACTCAGACGGGGCGGAGAGCTGATCGCTGGATCACTGCCGTTGCCGTCTTTAGGAGAACGCCTATCTGCAACTAAAGGCGGTGGCGCTTTACGTAATGGCAAGCCTTTTACCGCTTCCTCTCCTAGAACCAAACTATCTGAATCGACCGTTGGGTTGGAAGTTGATGGTCCTGAAGAATGGCGAACTCGACTGAAGTCCGATCTCGATTGGATTCCGTCTGTGAGTCAGATCAACACGTTCGCTTCCGCGGCGTATCCGATTGCACTCGTGTGCTTGGGTCGACTGCCGGCGGGCGTTTTCTACGGCATAGAGCCGATGCACTTTGCTGCCGGCGCCATGATCGCCAGCGAGCTTGGCGTGCGTGTGACAGATGAACACGGCGACCCGATAGATTGGTCGAAAGACGACGAACTGTCGGTAGTAGTAATCGGCTGGCCAGAGATTCACTCGCAGCTTATCGCCGCGATGAGATAACACGAGCCTCGTTTCGGAGTGGACGGATCAAGCCGAACGCTCAGACCTTCTTGGCGTAAACCTTCAGATCTGAAGCGTTGAATCCAGCAGATTCCAGGAATCTCGAATCCCGATCATCTTCTGCAAGTAACACAGAGTAAATCTGCTTTATTCCTTCGTTTCGCGCCTGCCATTCAAGCGCCTGAACGAGCATTTTGCCTATTCCGGCTCGGCGAAGCGATGATTCGACTGCCATCGCAACGATTCGTGCGCCGGGAGGTAGCCCATATGCAGTCGTTTGCCGTTCGGCGAGTAAAAATCCCACTAACCCCGATTCGTTTTCGGCAACATAGCAGCCCCACGGTGGATACTGCAGCCAATCGAGTTCAATGATCGATAGCAGTCGTTCAACGTACGAATCCCAAGTTGAAGAACGGTCTGCGCCTTGGATGCTTGAATCGAGCTTCCGAACTGCGTCTGAGTCAGTTTGCCTGATGGGACGTATGTTGATATCTGGGGTTTCTTGCAACTGATCCTCCGTTCACGTTTATTTGGACATCGGGCATTGCTGTTGGCGCAGTATAGCCGCGCCCAAGAAACTGTTTCAGTTACGAGGCAGCCCCAAACCGTTTGACGCAAGCTGCCTTTGAAAGTAGCCTCGGCAGGCGATTTTCCAATATTCGATTCGCGAACAACTCCAAACGTATATCTAGATCGAGAAAAACATGCCGTTCAACGTAAATCACATTCACCTGAAGTCCAGCGACCCAAAGAAGACTGCCGACTGGTTCGTCGAAGCTTTCAACGTCGAAATCAAGACTGACAATGTGCGACCTGTTGGTGACCGATTCATCACGACCATGACCGAAGGTGGTCTGGCGATCAACATTTCATCTGAGCGAACCGGAGAGACCCTTGGTCCTGCAGATGCCGACCCGCACTACGGTCTTGAGCACTTTGGGTTCGACACTGACGACATGGCAGCCGACATCGCACGTCTCGAGGGTCTTGGCGCTGTGTTGAAGGAAGGTCCAATCGACAACGGCGGTGGTGTGACAATTGCGTTCGTCGCAGCCCCTGGCGACATCCGAATAGAACTGATTCACCGGGCGTAGGTGCCATTGGCACGCCTTCTGCGAGTCGGTCATTGATGGCCGATTCGCAGATGTAGATCCGTTGACCAGTTGTCATTCTGAACTTGATTCAGAATCTTGATGTTTGGAATGATTGAGCATGATGGCAAGATCATTGGCCGTTGATTCGGGGTTTGGATTCTGTTTTGAGCATTGATCCTGAATCAAGTTCAGGATGACAGCCTGTGATCGTTTTCATAGTCGACATCACGCTTGCAAATTATTGAAACTGCCCTCGGTTCCATATTGGAGCCGAGGGTTTTCTTTTTGGTCAGTTCTGGCTATTCAAGTCTCTGGAGAATGAGGCAAGATTGGCTACATGAAACTTTCCGACATCGTAAACCGAACTGCACCTCCAGCTCCCTGGGTAGAAGGCGAAAAAATCCCGTGGGACGATCCAGATTTCAGCCGACGAATGCTGAAAGAACACCTTTCGCAGGATCACAACGCCGCGAGCAGGCGTTTTGAGATCGTTCATAGGCAAGTCGACTGGCTGGAACGGCTCGCCGGTGGTCTTGAGAAAGACTTAAAAATTCTGGATCTTGCGTGTGGTCCAGGGCTGCACTCATTGGACTTCGCACGACGTGGGCATTCGACTTACGGCATCGATTTTTCACCAGCATCGATCGAATGGGCAAAGTCTCAAGCAGCAGAGCCGTCGCTTTCTAGCGAATTCATCCACGACGACATACGAGCTACCGAATTTGGAGAGGGTTACGACCTTGCAATCCTGCTGTTCGGCGAAATTAACGTTTTCACTGCGGAAGATCTCGGCTTGATAGCTCGAAAAGCACGTGCTGCGCTTGGAACTGGCGGCGTCCTGATGTTAGAACCGCACGAACCAGGAGTAATTCGTGCCAATTTCGAAACTACGCCTTCTTGGAGCACTCAGGAATCGGGATTATTCAGCGACCGGTCTCACATGCTTCTCGAAGAAGGTTTTTGGCACGATGACCTTCAAATGGCAGTAAAGCGTTGGTACGTTGTCGATTCCGATACAAACGAAGTCACCAACTACTCGCAAACAGTTGTTGAACACGCCAAAAGTGAGCTCGTAAGGCTAGTCGAAGCTGAAGGGTTTACAGTGTCGGATGCCCCGGGCGGGTGGCCCGCTGGTAACGATGACGGCCCACCAGAGTTTTATCCGCTGGTGGCGATAGCAAAGTAATCAGAATCGACAGGATTTCGGATGACGATAAAACTGGCAGTGGCGGGTGGGAACCGTGGCGCAAGATTTGATCAGGTGCTCGGCGGGCTGGAAGAACAAATCGAGCTAGTAGCGATTTGCGATCCTGAAGAGCAAGTTCGTGACTCCTGGACAGACGGTCGACCTGAACTAAAGGCGTATGCTGAGTTCGAAGACATGGTCGAGGATCCCGGAATCGACGCCGTGTTTATCGCCACACCGATGCTGCTTCATGCTGGTCAAGCTCTCACAGCCTTGAACGCAGGTAAGCACGTTCTTTCAGAAGTAATTGCAGCCGCCACGCTCGACGAGTGCTATGCGTTAGTTGAAACGGTCGAGAAGACCGGACTCACCTACATGATGGCCGAGAACTACTGCTATCGGCGTGAAGCCATGATGATTAAGAACATGGCCGACCAGAACGCCTTTGGCGATCTGACTTACGTCGAGGGCGCTTATATTCACGATTGTCGTGATCTGATGTTCAATGCCGATTATTCTCGTACCTGGCGCGGCGGCGGAACTGGAACCGGAAATACGCAAGCTTCTCGTGGAAATGGCTATCCGACCCACTCGCTGGGTCCAGTTGCCCAGTGGCTAGGAATAAATCGCAGTGATCGATTAGCACGCACCACTACGTTCGTCACGAAATCTGCAGCAAGGCAGGAATGGGCTCGATCTGTGTTGCCAGAGGGACACGCAGACGCCCGAGACTCTGCATGGGCGGACTTCACTGACTCTGCGACGACGTTGATCGAAACTGAACAAGGGCGAGTGATTTGTCTTCGAAAGGACTCTGCCAGCCCGCGACCGCACAACATGGCTCTACACACGCTTCAGGGCACAAAAGGGGCATATATGTCGGGTCGGTTCGATGGCGAAGACCCGCTTGTTTGGCTCGAAGGCGTCTCGAAGGGTGTGAGTCCAGCAAACTTCCGATACGAAAACAAAGCTCGACCTCCTGGTGGCGTCAACGAAATTCAACCCGAATGGCAGCTCTTGTGGGATTTGAGCGACAAGTACGAGCATCCGTATTGGAAAGAGCTTGGCGAAGAAGCGATTCAGGCAGGTCACGGTGGTGGCGACTACTTCGTCATGTACGACTTCGCCCGAGCTGTAGGGGGCGAAATCGAACCGCCTATCGACGTATACGATGCTGTCACTTGGAGCAGCATCTTCTCGATTTCAATCGAGAACGTAGCTCGAAACGGCGAGCCGCTCGATATTCCCGATTTTCGAAAGCGGTGAGCAGCGATTAAAAAAGCAGGCGGATACCATCTGGCATCCGCCCTGGGGCACGGGGGCATGAGGCTGTCCGTATGCCCGTGAGATTTTGAACTAGTTGAAACTAGCTCTGGTTTGCTGCGCGCTCGATCCACAAGTTGCGGAGTCGTTGTAATAGATCGTGTAATCGACCCTGCATTCGTTCTACGTTTCGAGTGATTCGTTCCTCGGCACGCCCGAGAGAGTTTTCTGCTCGCTCTTCAGCCCGATCGATTCGCTTTTGGGTCTGCTCTTCAGCCTTTGCGACTCGTCGATCTGTCTGTTCCTGAGACTTTTCTAGTCGATCAGCTAACTTCTCGCCTGCATCCTCAAGTTTTTCTGCTGCCCGGGCACGAAGCTCCTCATAGCGTTCGGTGCCTTCGGCTCGTTCGAGATGTTTTGCGAGCTGTTCCTGAAGCTTGCTGTACCAGTCACGAGCTTTTTCCGACTTGTGCTCGTTCTGCCGGTTGGCTTTATCGGTGATCTTGTTCAGATGCTCGTTTGCACGGTCGTTGTGCTTTGTCAGCCATTCGCCGATACGAGTCTGGTTCTTTTCAAGCTGCTCGCGTGCACGTACTTTGGCTTTCTCGAGTCGTTCTCGCGCCTCATGGGCCAGTTTTCGCAGGTGCGCCCGTAATCGTTCAAGCTGTTCTTCGTTCAGTTCAATACCGGCTTCGGGAGTTACCGGGTTCGAAGGCTCAGAAACTGCGCCTTGCCCGTTTTCATTGAAGGCAACGACGGTGAACGTGTATTCAACCCCGTTTTCGAGCCCTTTGACGATTACGAGAGTGTCGTCAGAAGTCGTTTCCGCGGTGATTCCAGATGGGTTTGCAGTAACGATATAGCCATCGACAGAGATTTCATCTTCGCCGGGTGCGGGCTTTACCCATGCGACCGCGGCAGATTCATCGCCTGGTTTTGCGGTTACGAATCGCGGCTCACCGAGAGTTGAAGTTGGTGGTGGATCGGGGTCGGGTGCTGTACTGCCCGAATCTGCACTCGCCCACTGGGAAGACCCGAGAAGCAAGATGAGCAAGGCTGCGAAGGTCGCCAGCATTGCGGCGATGAATCGATTGCTCAGTGGATTTCTAGTGCCCGTAACGGCGGCGAGAGTGCCAGGAGTTGTGGCGGAATCGATTTCGGAAGTAGATCGTGAGAAGTTCATAGTCGTAAATATCTCCTCCGCATCAGTCTCCTCATTACCGCTGCGGTGGTTGCCTGCGAACTATGATCTTCGGTTGGCGATTACATGAGTGTTACTCGCGTACGGGACGATAGTCCCATTCGAGATTTTTTCTGATCTCAAACGATCACCAGTGCCAGTCGACAGTTCAAGTATCAGGCGATAAATCGAGCGTCGTCTTCGGAATCTGTGGCAGGAGCGGATTGCCCGATCTGGCGAGGCAAGGTGACTACCACCTCAGTACCGCTCGGGAATCCGTCCAGGATTTCAATCGATCCCTCATGCGCTTCAACAATCATCTTCGAGACTGCGAGTCCTATTCCGGTACCAGATTCCTGTGTTGCCCTTCTCGATGTTCCGCGGAAGAACATGTCGAACGCTTTTTCTTTGTCGGCGTCTGACATGCGTTCGCCTTCATCGATCACTGAGATTGATACGTTCTCATCACTTACGGTCGATGTGATCATGATCAAAGTGTTTGGCGGCGAATATTTCGAAGCATTTCCGAGAAGATTTGAGAGCACCTGTAACAGTCTGAGGTGATCGCCTCGCACTTGAAGGGTGTCATCGAATTTTCTAATTATTAGACGCTGTTTTTTACGATTAACGATAGGACCAAACGAACTCTCTAGTTCAGCCATTAAGTCGGCGACGGCTGTAGGTTTCAGATCGATAGTTATTCGACCAGTTTCTAGTTGAGAAACATCGATCAAATCGTTGACGAGAAGTCGAAGGTAGTCGGCGTTTCGCTTAATCACATGCAGCTGTTTGGATTGCCTCTCCGAGAGCGGTCTGTCCGATTTTCCAATGAGTTGATCTGTGAACGATATGACGCTGGTGAGCGGTGTTTTGAGTTCGTGCGATACCTGGGTTACGAACAGAGTCTTCTCATCGTTAATTTTTGCCAGCTGTTCGATCTCGGCTTGAAGTTTTGCACGTCCTCTAGCTCGAATTCCCACAACGATTACTGCAAGTGCACCTAGAGCGGCGATTGGAGCGAATACCGAGAAGAATCGGACCTGAGATTCAAGTTGATCCTGTGCATGGGTTAGGTTGGCAGCCAGGACTTGAGTCACCCATGTGTCGGCAGCTCGTTTCGCGTGAATTCGAGTGCTTTCGATGCTTTCGAAAGTTATCGATATCAGTTGCGGATCGCGTTCTCCATTGAGAATTCTCATAATCCCCAATCGAGCAAGTTTCCACGATTCCTGCGAAATGAGCGTGTGTTCTACAGCTTCACCTGTGAAGTTTGTCTCGCCAAGGCTAAGTTGAGTGGTGACTACATCGGTTCGTGCTCGTAACTTGTCCTCAACATCCTCTCCTCGCAAGTACTCAGAAAGTAATTGGGAGACGATTGCACTTGCTAACGCTGAATCGTTACTGGTGACGGATTGTCCGAGAACATTTTCTCTGAATTTATCGACAGAGCTTTTTGTTTGTGCGCCGTGAATGAAAGATGCAAGTGCCACCGATGCGAAGAGGATAAACGCAACAACCGGAACCGACGCCTCGAGTAATTTGCGGAGGCTTATCCGGAGTTGCTCTAAGCGAATCTTGTTTCCAGCGATTAGGAATTTGAACGGCGAAGACACGGAATTACTTGACGGTGATGTTTGCTATCTGCCAGATCCAGAACGGATCGTAGGTACTTGGGTCGAGTTCTGGATATGAATCATATGGATAGACGATCATCGCCGGGCCACGGTGGGATCGAGGTGCGTATTCGCCGTCAGACTTGAGTGCCAACAGCACGGGCCATTCTTCGACATGGTCAATCGGGATTGTCTGTTGGTAATCGTCGATTGCCGTTAGCGTTATGCCAGTGGTGTTGCTACCGCCAAACTGATCAAGAACGGTTTCGACAAGTACGCCTTCATATTCGACCTGACGGTTTTCGTACGGGTCTTCAACTGTGTATTTGACAGTCCCCAACGATTCGAGAAGCGATATATCGATATCGATTGGTTCGTTACCAGTCGCAACGGCGTTCAGCGTGAATATCGTGTCGCCTGTGGCAGCTGGAATCTCTTCGCCCCGAGTTAGGGTGCGAGGCAGCACCTCGGTGTAGTCAGGCTCTGTTTCTGTAGTACAGCTGACAAGAGTGACCAGGACAACGCTTACCAAGATTGCCAGATTCAGCCAGCTGAAGCGTATCGAGACGAAAGAGTAGTTCATGAGCCCGTTCAGTATTCGAGATCGCCCTGAAATCAGTATTAGAGCGAGATTTAGATGTTTGTATTGAATTCATACTGAATAATTTCGATCTAAATCGAATCGTTGGAAAGCTGAAATCGAATTGCGTAAATGCTCAGGTTGTTTGGCGCGATTGGCTACACGTTATTCAAGATCGTTATTCGTCAATTACGGCATGTTTCGCAGACGTGTAACTAGGCTGAAACACACAGGTTGATCTCGATAGCTTGCGTCTAAGTGTTACTTGCGGCTACGGAATGGCGTGGCCAGCCATTACGCCGGTCACTTCTTCGTTCTCAACGACTAGCTTGCCGTTCACTAGAACGTGCGGAACGCCTTCTGGGTGTACTGCGGGGTCTTCGAATGAGGATCGGTCGTTGATGTTTTGTTCATCAAAAATCACCAGATCGGCGAATTTTCCTTCGGCGATAACTCCGCGATCAGTTAGACCAAACCGTTCGGCTGGATTCTGGGTCATTCGCTGAACCACTTGCTCGACTGGGTAGTTGTAACGACGGCGAAGTCGTCCGACCATTCGAACGAAGCAGCCGTACGCACGTGGGTGTGGCATGCCGCCTACGGGAATTGAGTCTGACCCAACCATGTAGTCAGGTCGTGCCATCAGTTGCATCACGTCTTCTTCGACCTTCCGCCACTGTCGAACGTTGCCGGGAGGTGCGACGCGCATTCCGCATGCAAGCGAGGTTTCCGCCATCATGCGGGTCATCATTTCTTCGACGCTCACGCCCCATTTTTTGGCCAGGTCGTCGAATAGCCAGCCTTCGAATTCCTGATTGCCGCCGGCACCGATATGCGTCCACACGTTTCCTTCTGGAGCTGTGTACGAAATTTCGCTCATTCTCTCGATAAGTTCGGCTCGCTTATCTTCATCGTTGAGAATGGCGAGCATGGCTTCGGGTCCGCCTTCATGGAAGTAGCCCGGGAAGAACGCCTGAGGGAAGGAAGAGCCGACCGGATATGGGTAGGTTTCGAGGGTTATATCGACTCCCTCAGCTTTTGCTTTATCGATTGGTTCCATCAGTTTGTCGACTTCACCAGCTGAATCGACAAAAGTTCGGTAGTGCTCGAAATGGAGTTTAGTTCCGGTTCTTCGAGCTACTTCTATCGCTTCGGGCACTCCACCGCCGCCAAACGCGCGGTCGCCGTTGTGGTTTCTGAGGTGAATCGACATCGGTTTGCCGTATTCACCGGCAACTTCCATCAAAGCGCAAAGCTCGTCGGTATCCGACCAGCTATTTGGATAGTACGACAGTCCCGTGGCGAATCCGACAGCGCCTTGCTCGAACGATTCCCTGAGTAGGTTTTTCGCCTTCTCAAGCTTGTCGCCGGTGAGCGTAACATCGTTCATGCCAGCCGCTTCGAGCCTGATTGGGCCGTGTCCCGCAAACGTCGCTACGTTTGGCGCGGTTTTGCGGTGATAGTTCTTGCGAGACGCCTCGATTGATGACATATCGAGACCTTCGGGTGCCCAGCCCAAAATTCCTGAAAGGTACCAGCGGTACATCTCGTAGTTTTCTGGCGAAAGCGGGGCGAGAGTCAGACCGTCTGGCGAGATTATTTCGGTCGTAACGCCCTGCCGTATGCCGCTGGCATGTTGCCCGTCGTTTAGCAGTGCTGCATCGGCGTGAGAGTGGACATCAACGAATCCGGGAGAAATGTGAAGTCCGTCGGCATCGATAGTTTTGGCAGATTCGCTCGCTGAAGCTGGTATATCGCCAACAGCCGTGATTCGTTCGCCAGAAATGCCGATATCGGCTTTTATGGGTGCTGTGCCGGTTCCATCGATAACCCTGCCGCCGCGAATAACTACGTCGAATGCCAAATTTCTTCTCCATGGGTGGAATGCCAGCTAACGGGATTGATCGGACGCAGAGTACGCCGCCAACAGGCGCAGGTCGAGAGTTTCGTCGGAAATTGCGCTATAAATCTTGGAAGCAATTCGCGAAATCGCCCGTCATTCCGACCGTAGCGATAGCGGAGCGGAGGAATCCGGTCGGGCGATTAAGGCAGACTCGTTACTGAGCTGCACATAGAAAAATGTGTTCGATCAACGATCTAACTAGCAAGTCGATCCAAGATCCCTCCGCTGCCGGTCGGGATGACGATTGGCCAGGCTGGCGAGCTTTTTTTGCGAGCACGTGATGAAGCGTCGAAAGGCAACCAATGGTGGAAAACATCTATTCGCCTCTCGAACATAGAGGGAAAATTTTCTGGAACAATAGCGCCATCTTCTACGTGTTGAATTCAGATGAACAGCAAAAGGCGAGTTAATGGGCAGATTTGATGGTCGGGGCGCGATTGTTACGGGCGGAGCGCTCGGTATTGGCGGTGGGTGTGCAAGACGAATAGCAGCCGATGGCGGAAGCGTGCTTGTCGTTGATGTGAACGAAGCTGCCGGAGCTAACACCGTCAAAGAAATCCGTGACGCAGGTGGCAAGGCCGAGTTCATGGCTGGCGACGTTTCGAAAGAATCGACCGCCAAAGAGATGGTCGAACAAGCGGTTTCGTCGTTTGGACGACTCGATCTTCTAGTTCAAAACGCATACGCAGGTGCCGATAACGCCGGAAGTGCTGTCGAAGTGAAGCCTGAAAACTGGCACAACGGTATGGACCTGCTTGTAGGTGCGCTCTATCTCGGCGCCAAATACGCGGTTCCTGCGATGGAAGAATCGGGAGCTGATCCCAATTTCGAGCAACCTGAATGGACTGGTGCGGGACGTCGTCACGGTAATCCACCTGCTCAGAACGTTGGACGCATCGTAAACATGTCGTCAGTTCACGGGCTTCATCAAGCACCTCGTTCGCTCATATACAACGCTGGTAAAGCGGCTGTTATTGGTCTCACAAAGCAGATGGCAATCGACTTTGGACCGCTTGGAATCACCGTGAACGCCATCGCACCGGGTCACATCGTTACTGAACGGGGTGATGAACACTGGAACGAGGTTGGTAACGACGCCGGGTTCAGGCTATTCGAACTGCACTACCCTGTTCGGCGAACCGGTGTTCCTGAAGATATCGCCAACGCTGTCGGTTTCCTGTGTTCGAACGAAGCTTCGTTCATCACTGGTCACGTTTTGGCTGTTGATGGCGGGATGACGATTCAGCTGCAGGAAAACCTTGTGATGGATTCCAAGGATTACATCGTCGCTAACCCCGATTTGAAGACCCACTTCGATTCGAATCGCGGCGAGAGCCGGTTTTAGGGCGCGGTCATGGAAATTCGAACATTTCAAGAATCGGACCGCTCAGCCGTGGTGACATTGTGGCGGCGGTGCGAACTTGTTCGACCCCAGAACGATCCTGACAGTGATATCGATCTGAAGATGTCGTTTCAACCTGAGTTGTTTTTAGTGGGTGTGGACGAGGGTTCTGTTATTGGCACGGTAATGGGCGGTTACGAGGGACACCGCGGGTGGATTAACTATCTCGCCGTCGACCCTGATCGGCAGAGTGTCGGGCTCGGTGCAACGCTAATGGAATATGCGGAGGCAAAGCTGCGGGAGCTCGGTTGTGTGAAAATTAACCTCCAAGTTCGTTCCAGCAACGAAAAAGTACTAGGGTTTTATCGCGCAATCGGTTATTTGGAAGACGACGTGATATCGATGGGGAAGCGACTTTCGTGAAAGTAATCGAACTGTATCGGCACCCAGTGAAGTCGTTCACACCTGAGCGACTAGACCAGTTGCACGTGGTCGAAGGCAAAATTCGGGGCGATCGTGTTCTGGCGTTTAGGTTCGCCGATCAGGGGGCTCCGGATGACTGGTCGTGGCGCAGAAAGATCAATTTTGTCGCCCTTTCAAATACGCCTGGAATCCCCCAACTTGAACTCAGTTTCGATGATGACTCGCGGGTTTTAACACTGAAGTACGAGAACGAAATGTTTGCAGAAGGCTCTGTTGATTCTGAGGAAGATCGATTTGATCTTAGCGAGGCAGTAGGCGAATTTGTGACCGCACTCGAAGTGAACCCGCTGATCGGACATCCCGAACGCGTACCGCTGAACCTGATAGGTGATGGCCGGCAGGGACTTTTCCACGATTTCGAGGACGGTGGAGTAACGCTCCACAGCGTGGAATCGCTGAAAGCACTCGAATCGCACATGTCGACAACTCTAGATGGTCGACGGTTTCGAACTAACGTCGTAGTTGGGGGTGTGGAAGCGTGGGAAGAGCTTAGCTGGACAGGCCGAATATCGATTGGCGATAGCGCTTACAAAGTGAACCGACTCGTGCCGCGCTGCCTTGCGACGCACGCAAACCCTGTGAATGGCGAACGTGATCTAGATATCATGAAGAGTCTGATGTCGGCAAACGGGTATGAAGAACCGACTTTCGCAGTTCAGCTTTCGCCATTCGATACGCAGGCTGTAATCCGTGTTGGCGATTCGGTAACGGTCGGATAGCCTGAGTGGCCATGAGCACTAGCGTTCGAGACCTAATTATCACTGGCTGGGCGATTATTTTCGCCGTCACGGTCGGCGTCGTGGCGTTTCATCCGTCGTTCGTCGATGAACCGCCGATCAACGCCATTCGAATTGCAGGGTTCGCGTTTATCTCGATGGTCGCAGGAATCTTGCTGTTGAGATTCACTGAGATCATCGGACGTTCGTCGGCGCGGTCCAGAAAAATTACGTTGGGCATTTTCATCGTTTGCATACTGCCGTTGATTCCGGTTGGTATGGCGACTTTTGGGATGCCGTGGGCTGCGCTGATCATCATCACTCTCGTGTACGTTCGTTGGAAATGGGCGCTGGTTACGCCGGCAAGCTAAGCGGGCAACTGGACTCACCGTCATCCCGACCGATAGCGGAGGGATCTTAGATCGCTCTGTCGGCTTCGATGTTCGATAGGGGTTATTCAGTTTCGGACGAGTGCGGACTGAATCGAGTGGCCAGATTCCTCCGCTTCGTTGTCGCTCCGGTCGGAATGACGGAGGGGAGGTGATGGTCGGACTGGCGGAGAATCCGTCAGTTTACGGGTCGGTGTTTCTACTCACTTCACACTTCTCGCACCCATCACTCCTCAGCATTGGTAAAATTCGCCACTTGTTGCGTGTTTCGCGCGCACGTAAGCAAGCTAAATTGGTTTGATCGCTATTCACACATGGCGATCACGAGCAAGTCCGGAAGCGAATTTTGATTACAACGGGTAACGATTTCGACCGCTATACCCCTAGCGAAATCGAAAAAAAGTGGCAAGAAAAATGGGAAGCCGATGGCGTATACAAAGCCGTCGACAAGGTTGAAGGCAAGGAAAACTACTTCCACCTAACGATGTTCCCGTACCCGTCTGGCGATCTTCACATTGGTCACTGGTATCAGTACGCCCCTTCCGATGCTCACGCTCGTTTCAAGCGCATGCAGGGCTACAACGTTATGCAGCCTCAGGGATTCGACTCGTTTGGACTCCCTGCAGAAAACGCAGCTATCGAAAACGGTGAAGACCCACGTAAGTGGACCAATATCAACATCAATAACTTCCGACGACAGTTCCGCGAAATGGGCGGAGCATATGACTGGGATCGTGAGTTGGCGACGTCGGATCCCGAGTACTACAAGTGGAACCAGTATTTCTTCCTGAAGTTCTACAAAAACGGGATAGCCTACCGAGAGCATGGACTAGCGAACTGGTGTCCGAAAGACCAGACCACTCTCGCAAATGAACAGGTCAAAGACGGCCTTTGTGAACGCTGCGACACGGTCGTAGTAAAACGGGCGCTCCCTCAGTGGTTCTTTGCGATCACGAAATACGCCGACGAGCTTTTGAACTTTGACCAGATGGACTGGCCAGAGCAGATCAAGACCATGCAGACCAACTGGATTGGTCGATCAACTGGTACGACTATCGGGTTCGATGTTAGCGAGTTTGCTCCCGGCGAAAAAATCGAAACATTTACAACTCGAATCGACACGGTTTACGGCGTGACGTTCGTGGTGCTCGCTCCTGAGCATCCGCTGGTCGAGAAACTCACTCAACCTTCGCACAAAGCAGCGGTTGAAGAATATGTAGAGCAGGCGAGTCGACAGACCGAGATTGATCGAACGTCTACCGAGCGTGAGAAGACCGGTGTTGAAACTGGCGCCTACTGCATCAACCCGCTAAACGGCGAACGAGTTCCGGTTTTGGTTGGCGACTACGTGCTTGCCACTTACGGAACAGGTGCTGTGATGGGTGTGCCAGCTCACGACGCTCGAGATTTCGTATTTGCAAAAAAGTACGGACTCGAAATTCGAGTTGTTGTCGCACCTCCCAACTGGGATGGTGGCGAACTCGAAGAAGCGTGGATTCCAGTTGGAACTCAGGTGAATTCGGGCGAATTCGATGGCATGTCGAGCACTGAAGGCAAGGAAGCCATTGCCGATAAAATCGAAGCTGAAAATATCGGTACACGGACTATCACCTATCACCTGCGTGACTGGCTGATTTCTAGGCAACGCTACTGGGGCACGCCAATTCCGATCATCTACTGTGACGATTGCGGAACGGTGCCTGTCCCTGAACAAGACCTCCCGGTCATTCTGCCCGATAACTTGAAGTTCGAGGCCGATGGAAAATCGCCGCTTACTAAGGACCCCGACTTCCTGAACACCAGTTGCCCCAACTGCGGCAAAGACGCAAAGCGAGAAACCGACACTCTCGATACGTTCGTGTGCTCATCGTGGTATCACTTGCGATTCGCAAGCCCCAAGCACGCCGAAGTTCCGTTCGACAAAGATGAAATAAACGCGTGGTCGCCGGTTCATTCGTACATCGGCGGACGAGAACACGCAGTGATGCATCTGCTCTACTCGCGATTCTTCAACAAGGCGTTGCGTGATCTCGGATTCGTTGATTTTGACGAGCCGTATGCGAAGCTCACCAACCAGGGAATGCTGATCAAAAACGGCAAGAAGATTTCGAAGCGATCTAACCCGCTGAATCCCGACCCTGTGGTCGAACAGCACGGCGCCGACACGCTTCGTCTGTATTTGATGTTCTTGGGTCCGTGGGATCAGGGTGGTGACTGGTCGGACTCTGGCATCAACGGCATTCGTCGTTGGCTGACTCGAATTTGGGACATTTCTCAACGTGACGTATCGGTGCTTGGTGAGACTGGCTCGGATGAGGCAGAAAAATCGCTCGAACGGGCTGCTCACGTTGCGACGAAGCGCATTCTTGCCGATATGGAAGTGTTCAAATTCAACACATCTATCGCAGCACTGATGGAATACACGTCTGAGCTGATTCGTTCTTACGATTCTGGCGATATTTCAGCCAGTTCATTCCGGTCGAGCGTCGAAAGACTATTGCTGCACGTAGCGCCAATGGCTCCTCACGTGGCTGAAGAGCTTTGGCAGCGAACGGGTCACACAGGTTCGATCCACCTAGAACTACTGCCTACTTTCGACGAGTCGCTGACTGTGAGCGACACGATCACACTTGCTGTGCAGGTTCAGGGCAAACTTCGAGATCAGATCGAAGTTGCAGCCGATATCTCGCAGGATGACGCAATCGCCCAAGCCAAAGCTGCTCCGAACGTTGCACGTCACCTTGAAGGCATGGCTATTGTCAAAGAGATTTATGTACCGGGACGACTCGTAAACATCGTAGTTAGGCCAGCCAATTGAGCGACTCTAAATCTACCGGCACACAGCAAAACATCTTGATGCCGGGCGATAAATTTCCAGAGATAGAAATAGCACTGCCGCGGGGTGAAAAGCTATCGCTTCCACGAGATATCGACGACTCGTGGGCGTACGTGATGTTCTATCGAGGTGGCTGGTGAGGCTACTGTCTGCGCCAGTTGGCTGCGGTTCAGGATCAGTACAGACTTCTTAGTCGTTTAGGCGTCAAAGTAATTGCGGCAAGCACCGATTCAGAAGCTGCCGTGCGAAAGACCATATCGGACGGCGGATTCACGTTCCCAATCGGATTCGGCGTGACTGAAGAGACCATCGCAGCGGTTGGAGCCGTGTTGGGTGAGCGGAAAGATTTGGCGATCACGCAGCCGGCAGAGTTCATACTGAAACCCGGTGGTGAAGTAGCGGCGTCTCTGTACGCAACCACTCAGATCGGGCGTATGAGTCCACGCGAAATCGCCGTGTTCGTGAAAGATCGCTTGTAGTTTTTTTGACTGCACGTTCGTTGTGTTGAGTGATGGTGCCCTGAAAACTCGTAATAGAGGAAATTTTGAAACGAAGTTTGCTGATACTGATCGCCATCGCCCTGGTTGCGGCGTTCTTAATCGCCTGCGGAAGCACCGCGGCTGAGCCAACCGCAGCTCCGGCAACTTCAACGCCTGTGCCGACGCCAACAGCTTCTATTGCGATCATTTCCGACTCGCCAGAAACGGACTTCGATGCGTTCTTGAGCCAGATTCCCGAATCAGATGTCGAATGCTTCACCGCCAAATTGGGCGAAGATCGGATGAAGGCACTCGCACTTGGCGAAATTGAGCTTGATGAAGATGAAGAGACCGCAATTCAGGGCTGCTTCTCGAATGAATTCGTCGTTGGCTTTCTAGCGGGCCAGATTCAACAAGAATTAGGTGTGTTTAGCGGATCATCGGCGGCATGTGCAGCGTCGCTTTTAGACGATATTCCAGCCGGTGTACTAACTGAGTTAATGCTTGGTGAGGATGAAGGTTCTAGCCAAGAAGCGCAACTTGCAATTCAAGGCTTTACTGAGTGCCTCACCCAAGAAGAACTAGCAGCTTTGGCTGCTTCTAATGCTGATGACGAAAGCACACAGAACAACGGCGAACCTCAGCGATATTCTTCACCAGATGAACAATGCATGATCGCTGATCTGGGCAACTCGTTTGCTGATGGATATGGTGAACTGCTGGGCGGGGGGTTGCTTCTTGGATTCTCGAGCGCTGTTGAAAACTGCGACATAGAAATCGATGCCGAAGCCCTGGTCAGCAAACTCGAAGACACCGAGCGTATGTACGTTATTTCCGATCTTGAGGCAGTTGGATTCAAGAAGTCGAAAACATACGACATCGACGGCCTAGAAAGTGCCAGCTCGGCACACTACGGCTTCTACGGGATTGATCCGTACAACCGACTCGAATACGAGGCCCGATTCTACTTTTCTCACGAAGCAGCCAAGACCGCCGGAGTTGAGTTTGCAAACGAAGCGACGGGCGCTCATTCCTCGTTGTACGAGGACGATCAGCGTTGGAAAGAGGGACTTTCAGAGCGTCGCAGGTGCGACTCGAACGGCGGACATCACGTTGGTCGATGCGGATTCCCAAAATATTTTGACTATGCCGTCGCCGGGAATATGGTCCTGCTGTGTCAGGGCAAAGAAACGCTCGAATCTCTGAGCGCTTGCGCCGACTTGCTCAACGTGATCGAGTGACGGCTCGGTGATCTTCACAATTCCTGAATACATGTCTGAAATCATAGTCGCTACGGTGCCCAAATCAGGTGTTTTTGTGTCCTGAGATCTTGTTCCCACATGGAACCGTTTGAGAAGCACGAGAATTACCGTAGAAATCTAGATAGACCACATGCCAAAAATTTCAAAATCAACTCTACTCATATCGATAGCGATTATGCTGACTGTAGTTGCTGTTGCTTGTGATAGCTCGGCAGAGAAGCCAACTGCAGAACCGGAGCCGCCTACAGCTGTTCCGACCGTTGTTGAGTCGGAGAGTATTGGCACTGATTCCGCTGGTAGAACTCGAACACCTGGTGTCAGGGGTGATTCAGCAGCCAGCTTCGACGATCCTGAAATTCAGGAATGTCTCGCTTCATCGTTGGAAATCGACCTAGGGGACTCTACGGAGTTCGATGTAGATGCTCTAAGGCAACTCGATCCAATAGCGATTTCATCGGCGTTTCAAGATTGCGGTGTTGAGTTTGGACGCCCCGGTGGAACTGGTGGGATTCTTGGTGGAGGGGGATTTGTAGGCAGTGGAATTGCTGATCCGGAGATTAGGGACTGTCTGACTGGAATTCTGGGTGAAGACGCACTCGATAATTTGGGTCAAGGCAGCGGCTTAGGTCTCGAGCCAGAATCTTTAGCGGCTTTTGAAGAGTGCGGCATTAACTTTGGAGATGGCGGCGGAACACGATTTCAGTTCGGTGGAGGTCTGCGGGGCGGTGACCGCGGTGGGTTTGGTGGTGACGGATCATTCTTGGAGTGTATGGCCGAAGAGTTAGGCGAAGACGCACTAATTCAGCTTCTAAATCCATCGGGAGCGCCTTCTCCTGAGGTCCAGGGAGCATTAACCAAGTGCGGTGCTGGTATCGCAATTCCTGTTGAACCAGATGGCGGTATTGGCGATGGAGCAGGTCCGATTCCAATCGAACCGGCCGAAGAGCCAACCGCAACTCAGATTCCAGTAAGCGAACTAACGATTGAGCAGCTTACGTGTCTCTCAAGTGAGCTCGACCCTTCGGCGCTTGCGAGTGCGGTAGTAGCTACCAGCTCGGGCGATCTATCAGAGATCCCCGACGAAATATTGGCGGCGCTGCAGACGTGTGGCATTGGTTCGTAATACTGACACTAGTCGTCGCTCGTAGCTACCCACCGTCATCCTGGCCGTAAGCGGAAGGATCTGAGACGTCTAAGCTGACTGAGGCATTCGATAGTCAGATTGTCGCCCGTTGATAGTAAGAAGCCACTAAGCAAAACCAGATCCCTCCGCTTACGGTCGGGATGACGAGTATTCAATTCTGGTCTTCGGGTAACCAGATAGATCGAGCTGGCGTCGGTGAAAGTGGACACTGCACCGCGTTGAACTGGTGACTGGTCGCGCCTAATATCGGCAGCGAGCGAGCTATCTGAACGAAACGAGGCGATCACGTTGATGAGAATAATGACCTGGCACGGTGGCGATAAGTTCACGCTAGACCAGGTTCCCGACCCTGTAGCTCGACCCGGACGGGTAGTCGTGAAGGTCGACACCATTGGCGTTTGCGGAACTGACGTTCACATTACGCAGGGGCTATTCCCTTCAACCCCGCCTAAAGTGCTTGGTCATGAAGGATCGGGCGTGATTGTCGAAGTCGGTGAAGGCGTCGACAAAAGCCGGATCGGCGAACGGGTCGTGATGAACACCACGAGTCACTGTGGAGTTTGTTCGGCGTGTACTACGTGGTCGGAATCTCGTTGCGAAAACGCCGATCTCACATCTGGAATGTTCGCTGAGTACGCCACAGCTCCGTCGCAGTCAGCTGTGAAAATTCCAGACACTCTCGATCTCGAACAAGCTGCGTTGACTGAACCCGCTTCTTGTTGCTTTTCAGGTGCGGAAATGGTGCGAATAGACGACAATGGAATTGGGGTCGTGATCGGTGGCGGAATTATGGGACTGTTCACGCTGGCGTTCTTGAAGCGACAGGGCGTTGAACGGATGATCATGTCGGAACCCGTTGCAGCCCGGCGCGAGATGGCGACCCAGTTCGGAGCTGATCTGCTTCACGATCCGGCAGAGAGCGATCTCACCGAGTTCGTTAAGGATCACAACGGCGGCTACGGTGCGAATATCGCTGCTGAAGTAGTGGGACAGCCGAAACTAGTCGCCAAGTGCGTCGAAGTTGTTCGTCCGCGTGGCGAGGTGTTGATGATTGGCGTGAACCCTGAAGGTGCTCCGTTGCCTGTCGATATGTACGACCTTCACTATCGAGAGATAACTCTGAAGGGCGCTTTTGGGCGTGGTGATGTGTTTGCTCGAACTCCAGCTGAGATCGACACACTGAATCTCGATGGAGTGATTTCTGGTCGCTACGAACTGCAAGATGTGCCGCAAGCAATTGTCGATTCAGGTGAAGGCAAAGGCGTGAAATTCGTAATCAAGCCAAATGGGTAGATTTCCGCTAAGACAAGACGAATATCGGTCGAACTGCTAGATCGTAATTACAAGCCCGTTGTCATTCTGAACTTGATTCAGAATCATTTTCTTTTGGCGCAGACGTTCTTGTCGGAAGGGTTAGTATGTGGGCGTGATCGAAGAATGTACGAAGTTGATCACTGATTCTGAATCTAGTTCAGAATGACAATGTTGAGGGATTCAACCCGTTGAACGCGATTCCTAAACCCTCGCCAGCAGTTGCTCGACTGATGCGGTGTGGTTGTCTCGCACGTTCTTGGCTGTCAGCGCAATGCCGCCCAAAGCACGATAGCCATCGACCCACACTCCGGGATCGGGCATCTCGCTGAGCGCTACCGACATTCGCCAAAAGTCGTAATCCTTCAAGGTTCGACCCGAAATAATTCGGTGCTGGCTAATCACTGCTTCTTCGATATCCATACCGAAGCAAGCAGCGTCTTGAACTATCACCGCGATGTCCCATGTTGGTTCGCCGAGTCTTGGCTCTTCCCAATCGACAATCGCAAAGAGCTCTCCATCTTTCCAGAGCGTATTTCCGGGCCAGTAATCAGCGTGAACCAGGTAATCCTCGGTTTTTCCGACTGATGGCCAGAGATCCTTCGCCGCCTGCCAGAGGTCGTGACCCAGAGGGTGCTGAGAAATGTTGTCAGTCGGCTCATCACGGGTAAAAAGCCGATCGAATCCGCTATACAAATTCGGCAGCAGTTTTTTCACTTTCGGAGTGAGCGGAGTGTTGTGAACTTTAGATACAGCAGCCACCAATTGCTCCGACCAGTTTCGTTCATCTTGTGGCACTAGCTCTGGTCGACCATCGATGAACGAGGTCACGATGGTTCGGTTACCCATGATTCTGGTCGCTTTTTTATCGAGAATTAGGGAGGGGGCGGCAACGCCGTTCCTGTCCAGTAGATCGAGCACGGCGGCTTCGACAGTTCCGGGATGTAGTTCGTCAGACTCGTGCCACGGTCCGTATTGTCTGACTACGACTTGTTGAGTATCTTCAGCTTTTCCGTTGCTGGCTGCAAACTCGAGAACGTCCATTCGACACGAAATGCCGCCTGTGAGCCTGCGCGTGGAAACGACCTCAGCTGAAGAATCGACTGCTTTGGCAGGAGACGCGAACTGCTCAGGCGTTGGTTTTGGAGCCAGTTCTCGAATTTCAGGCATTCTGGTTGAACTCTTCTATCAAGTTCGCAATGTGATCACGATGCGCACGTCTGATCTCATCGGCGTTCATTTTTCGCATTCCCAGTTCAGCGTAGCCCTGTGCCCAGGGACCCACATCAGGGAGTGGCATCGCTGTGGCAAGCATTTTCCAGAATAGTAAGTCTTGAACAGGCTTGCCCGATACAGATTCGTAGGTTTCCAAAAAGGTTTTTTCTACGTCGAATCCAACATAAGCGGCGTCAGATAGGAAGTAACCGACATCCCCACTGGGAACACCCAGTGATGGCCATTCCCAATCGACTATTGCCAGCAATTGGTCAGCCTTCCAGAGCATATTTCCGGGCCAGAAATCGGTGTGAATAATCTGCCTTGCTGAAGTGTCGACGCTCGGCCAGAGAGTCCTCATCGCACTCCAAAGATCGGAACCAAGCTCGTGCTTTTCGAAGCGTTCAGGTGGTTTTTCGGCATTCATCCATTTTTTGAGTGACCCGACATGCGCTTGAGGTAGTAATTCCAGTTCATGCGGCACGTTCGATGTATGAATTTTTGCCAGTGCCACAGCAATCTGTCGCGCCCAATCCTGAAGATCTGCGGGTCCTAGATTTGGCATGCCATTGATGTAAGAAATCACCAAACCCGGTCGACCAAAAATTTCACTGGCAACTTCCTCATTTAGAACAGGTTCGGGTGCTGGTACGCCGTTTATCTGCAACGCTCGAAGGATTTTTGATTCACCAATCGGACGTTTATCAGACGTTGGATCGTCCTTTACCCAGTACTGGCGAGTGACTACTCGCTGTGAATCACCATCGCCTACCCGATATTCGAGAACATCCATTCGGCATCCGAGTCCGCCCAATAGTTTGTGCGTAGAGATTACTTTCGCGTCAGGATTGATCGCTCGGGCGACCTGTTCGAACTGCGAGGGGGTTGGCGCGGGTGGAATCGGCATAACTTGGGTATTGTCGCCTAATCCCTGTTGTTTGGCGTAGTTAGAAGTGGTTAGGCGTGCGTTTCGC
Organism: Candidatus Lucifugimonas marina; assembly: GCA_029593915.1. Classification (GTDB taxonomy): domain Bacteria; phylum Chloroflexota; class Dehalococcoidia; order Lucifugimonadales; family Lucifugimonadaceae; genus Lucifugimonas; species Lucifugimonas marina. Next base: position 45,144 of record CP046147.1, read on the forward strand.
GTTGATTAGTTAGCCGGCAAACGAACTGCTGGCTGCGGCGATAGATTTGAACGATCCATCGGCAACCGCAGCACACAAAGCAGCACCAATCGCAGCTTCCTCATTGTTGTTGCCTAGTTCAAGTGGCATTCCTAGTTCAGTCTCAAGTGATTCCCGAAGAACCGCATTTAACTTAAGCCCGTTGCCCGAACCAACAAGTTTCGATCGTTCACCTGCACCGAGCTTCGCCGCCTCACGATACGATTCGGCCAGTTGAGCCGCCATCGCCTCAAAGAGCGCACGTGCCATGTGTCCGGGCGTGAATGTGCCGGGAGTGATCTCGCGTACCGCTGCTTTCGCCAGAGGGTTGCTGCGTGACCCAGTGAATAGTGGGTCGAACACTACGCCTTCGGCACCTGCAGGTACTTCTGCCGCTAGCTCGACCAGCTTTTCGTAGAGAACGTCAGGATCGAGTTCGTATCCGGCGATAGCCCGACTGGTGTTATTGAAGAAATCTCTAAGTGTTCGAAAGGTTCGGCCGCCGACTACGCCGACTCCTGCGAGCAGATAGCCGCTTTGGATGTAAGGTCGAAGTTCGAGCCAGCCTCTTGGAGTTGGATTTTCGACGTAAACCGATGCCTGACCACCTGTGCCGATATTAATCGCCACAGTGTTCTCGTAGTCGGCAACCGTACCGGCGAAGCTGCACTGGTGATCGCCTGATGCAACCGAAACGGGAATTCCGAGTCTTGCACCCAACTTTGCCGCCATTGCCGGGGTGAGTTTTCCGGCAGGAGTGCACGAGTCGGCCTGATTCGAGAATATTTCTTTGTTCAGACCGAGCGATTTGATGAGATCGTAGTTCCAGTCCATCTTGGTGAGATCGTAAACACCCCAGCTGACTGCATCGGTCGGATCGGTAAGGGGTCGGGTGCCGGTAAGTCTGGAAACCACGAACTCTGGAGCGGTTGTGGCGTGGAGATTCGGAATGTTGGTGGGTAGCTCGTTGTTGGCTTTGAGCCAGTAGAGATTCGGAGCTGTATAGCCGGTTACAACCGGGCAACCAGTGTTTTCGAAGGCTGGAAGTCCGTTTTCCTCGGTAACAGCACCGCCAAGTTCGCCCATGGCATCGAGATATGTGCGATTTTCGCCCGGGATCAAATCCTTCGAGCGTTGATCCTGCCACGAGATGAAGCTGCCGACTGTTTTTAAGTCATCGTCGAGAAGCTGGAGTCCTTGCTGCTGACCGGTGATTCCGATCGCTGCAGGATCGGTTTTGGTGCGCCAGATGAGCTTCGCTGCGTTATCGACCGCAAGCTCGGTCATGCGGTCTAGATCCCACTCAGAGCGACCGCGTTTTTTGTCGTTTGCGGATGTCGTTTCGGCGTTGTTGGCGACAGTCGAAGAATCGACGACAGTTTTCGACTCGATGTCGATTATCAAAGCCGTAACCGAGGTCGAGCCAACGTCGATAGAAAGATAGTGAGTAGGCATTCGGGGATTTTATCGAGCGCGACGACGGTTAATCGAGCGTCTAGGCAACATATCCGATGGACTAGATCGGCCCCTTCTCCCAGCGGGAGAAGGTTGGGATGAGGGAGATTTGTTCGATCATGGCGAAAATGATCGTTCCTCCCTCACCTAAATCCTCTCCCGCTGGGAGAGGACTTTCGCGCGTCAGCCTACCTAAACGAACGCGAAAACGTACAGGCGACGGTTTTTGAGAAGCCCAGTAGTGCGAGGGCGACTGTGACTAGTTTTTGGAGCATGAGATTTTGGCTTGCCATTCAAGTACAGAACCGGCAACCCTCGTCCCGACGAAGTGGAGGGATCGCGCCTCAAACACACGGGTTCGGCAACTTAGCAACAGGACATAACCTCATCCTTAAACAACCTGAGTACATCTAGCAGTAGACATCGCTGGTCGATCAAGATCTCTCCGCTTCGCTGTCGCTTCGGTCGAGACGAGGGAGAGTCGCGACCAAATTACTAGCAACTTTACCCATCCTGCCCGTCAGGCACGTTGGGAGCGAAGAAGTGGCTTACTTTTTGGCCAGGGTCTTTGAATCCGGTGGCTTCCCACTTGTAACCTTCGGTTGTTTCTTGAATGTTCACGTCGGAACGATTGAAGACGTCGTCTTTTAGTCGAGTGCCAAGTCCGGGGCCTTCTGGCGCAAGCAAGTAGCCGTCTTTGATCACGATGTTTGGCTCGATGAACTTGTCGTACCAGCCTTTGTAGTAGGCGCGGTTTGTTTCCTGAATCATCACGTTCGGGGCGTTCATCGATATGTGGGCGCAGGCAAATACGTTGATCGGACCCGTCCAGTCGTGGGGTGCAATCGGCGTTTGATACGTATCGGCCATCGTTGCGATTTTCTTTGTTTCCGTGATGCCGCCAGTCCAAATCAGATCGGGCATCACGATTTCTGCCGAGCCGTTCTCGATGTACTCCCTGAATTCAAACCGAGTCATAAGCCGCTCGGCTGCGCAGATCGGAGCTTTCGTTTCCTGCGCAAGTTTTAGATGAGTTTCGGCGTTCACTGGATGAATGATCTCCTCTTGCCAGAGCATGTCGTACTCGTCCATCGCCTGTGTGATGCGAATTGCGGGAGCCAGCGCCCATTGTCCGCCGCCATCGTGAGCGATTTCGATCTGGTCCCCGAGTGCTTTTCGCTGTTTGGCTAGCGGGGCGAGTCCCTCTTTGATCTGCTTTGCCGAGACGAAATTTCCGCCCGATTCTGCGGCGTACGGAGCCATGTAGTACGCCTTGACTGCCGTGATTCCTTCGTCGATCAGGCTTTGGAGGAAGCCGACAGGGTCCTTTTGCTCGAACTCATTGTCTTGATACTCGCCGTAACTGCCGATCGTGTTGTAGATGCGGATTTTGTCGCGGGTTTTGCCGCCGAGAAGGTTATAGATCGGCTGATCGAGTGCCTGCCCTACGATGTCCCAGAGAGCGATGTCGATTGCTGATAGCGCTCTCAGTTCTGCTCCCGAATAAGTGAAAATTCCCGCTAGTTTGAAGAGTTCGTCCCAGATGCCTTCGCGGTCCATTGGGTCGCGACCGATTAGTGTGGGTCCGAATAGCTCGTGAACTACTGCGGCGACTGATTTAGGCAGGTACCACGTTTCGCCAAGTCCGATTTCACCCGAATCGGTGTGAATGCGAACCCAGCACATCTGCCAGAACTCGTCGACGTAAACAGTTTCAACTTTGGTTATTTGCATTTTTCGTTATGGCTCCGGGCGTCATCGGATGACTTGGTCGCGCGTCGCAGTCTACCCTCCCTCAATCCCTCCCGAAGGAGGGAAGTTAGGACAGGATGGCTCCGGGCGTGGGGGTTAAGGTCCGGGCGTCATGGGATGACTTGGGACCTCGTCGCAGTCTACCCAACCCCTAACCCCTTCCCGAAGGAAGGGGGACTGAATCGTGCAGCAGGGAGGGGGAACCTTACTCCGATTTTGACGACGGGTATCGATGTCAACATTGTCATTCTGAACTTGATTCAGAATAATTTCCGACTGGATGTATCGGTCTTGCGTGAGGGTGTTCGTGGAAGGCTAGGTCGTGCGGTTTCAGCAGTTGGACGCCGATTCTGAATCAAGTTCAGAATGACAACTGGTTAATGCTTGTCGGCAGTTAAACAAAAAGCCCTCGGCAATTTGCCGAGGGCTTTTTTTATCGAACTATTTGCTCACCGGCTGGATATCTGCGATTCAGAGAATCTCAACCCTGCCGGAGAAAACGTGGCTAAGCCACCTAGCGAGCGTTGTCGAGGACGATGTCGAATACGAGATCGGCGTTTGGCGGAATTGCTCCACCAGCACCCTGCGCACCGTAGCCCTGATCTGCAGGAATGTAGACCCGTCGCTGTCCGCCGACCTTCATGCCGAGGATAGCGTCACGGAATCCTGGAATTACTCCACCAACAGGGAACGAAATCGACTGCCCACGTGAGTAGGAAGAGTCGAACACACATCCGTCGGCAACAAGCCAACCGGTGTAGTGAACATCAACAGTCTGATCCGGGCTAACAGATGCACCATCTCCGACATTCGTGTCGAACACTCGAATGCCTGATGGCTCGTCGGTGTACTGATCTTCAGTCACATCTTCGTACTGAGGAGCGGAATCTGGGTAACCAGGATTGTCACAAGACACGATAGGCCCTCCTTCGGGCGTTGCAGTAGGAACAGGGGTTGCGGTTGCGTTGGCTGCAATAGCGGTTGCCGTAGCAATCGCTGCATTTGGCGTTAGAACATCCACAAGTTCAATTTCAAAAGTAAGAGTTGCGTTTGGCGGAATAACCGGTGGTGAGCCAAGCTCGCGGTAACCGAGTGCTGGTGGAATTTCGACACGTCGAACACCACCGACATTCATCGTCAGCATTGCTTCTCGCCAACCTGGAATCAAGGCAACCAGCAGCAGTTGGGCATCTTCACCACGAGGGTGCGACGAATCGAACACACAGCCATCGTTTAGCCAGCCGGTGTATCGAACCGTCACCATGTCTTCGAGCTTTGGAGTTGCACCATCACCCTCGACTCGGTCGAAGATCTTTACTCCGGCTGCGTCGCCAACGAGTTGGCTGCGATCAACATCGCCGAATACTGGAGCATCCGATGGGTACACATCGTTTTGACAGAGCGAGGCGTCGACTGTTGGTACAACGACGGGTATATCGATGTTCTCAGGGTTCTTGCCCGCCGCCTGACATGCTGTAAGCACGACAAATACGAGCATTCCCGCAAGAACCAACATTCGCTTGGACATCACACTTTTCAAATCGAAAACTCTCACTGTTTGAGTTGTTATTAGCTATGCGCTAATTTTCGTACAAATTTCGTAAACGTCTAATTGTCTACTTTTTTCCAGAGTTTGCACTGGCAACAAACTCGTTGTAGCCCTTTGCAATCCATGGACCTGCGCCAGTCATGAAGAACCTGACACCCATTTCAACGTACTGAGCAACATTTTCGGTTGTTGCCAGAGCACCAGCGTGCTTGCCGGCTGCAACGATTCGTTTGAGCGAGTCGTTGATCTTTTCGACAACGTCAGGGTGCGTTAGATCGCCCATGTGACCCATCGAAGCTGCGAAATCGGAAGGAGCAACGAAAAACACGTCGATTCCTTCTACGGCGAGAATTTCGTCGAGGTTCTCCCACGCAATGATGTCTTCGAGCAAGATCACCAGTAGCGATTGGTCGTTTGCCTGGTCGAAGTAGTTTTCTACTCCGTAGCCCTGTCGACTCGTAAACATTCCACGTTTGCCGATTGGGGTGAACTTACCGCCATCGACTACGTTCTGCGCTTCGGCAGCGTTGTTCACGTGCGGAACGACGATCGACTGTGCACCGCGGTCGAGTGTTCGGTAGATGAGTCCTTGTTCGTTCAAGTTGATTCGAGCGACAGAAGTCATGCCCCAGAGGTCGCAAGCTCTAGTGAGGTTTCCGAGGTCGCCAGCTTCAGTAGCACCGTGTTCACCCTCGAACCAGATACCGTCGAATCCCAGTGGCCCAACTGCGTCGATGTCGTCTGGATGGGTGATTCCACTGACGATAGTTACTATTTCGCCGTTTTCGAGCTTCTGCTTGGCGCGGTTGGTCCTGAGTTTCACTGGAGTTGCTCCCCAAATGTGATGAGTAATATGCGGGCTGATCGAATTAACCCACGGAATTCTACGCCGCTACGCGGGTTGTTGGGGATGAGAGTGCATTGTTCACCCGTTGCTTCGCGACCCCGTAGCACCAATCCCTCGTCTCGACCGTAGCGAGAGCGGAGTGGAGAGATCTTGGTCGATTAGCGGTGGTTACTACCGGATTTGCTGAGGATGTTGAGGGGTGGAATTACGTTCTGATGCTATGTTGCCGAACCGGTGGGTTTGATACGTGGTCCCTCCACTACGTCGGGAAGAGGGGGTTGGTTCAGCTTGCTACTTCGTGGCGCCGTGGCAGCTATCCCTCGTCTCGACCGTAGCGATAGCGGAGCGGAGAGATCTTGGTAGATTAGCGGTGGCTGCTGCCGGATTTGCTGTGGTTGTTGAGGGCGTGGTCAGGTGCTGGGGCTACGTTGCCGAACCCGAGTGTTTGAGGCGTGGTCCCTCCACTTAGTCGGGAAGAGGGAGGGTGGTTCAGTTTGCTACTTAGCGGCGCCGTGGCAGCGTTTGAATTTCTTGCCTGAATCGCACGGGCAAGCATCGTTTCGACCTACTCCGGCGTACGGATCGTCAGAACCCTGTGATTCGGGCATCTGGCTGGTCTTTTCCATGATGTTGGCAGCCGGACGACCGCTTCGCAGTTCGCCAACCATCGCCTTCATGTACGGCTCGGTGTGCTTGAAGAAGGTTTTGTAGCCCTTGCAGAGGTAGTTCAATCCGTCTTCGCCGTCCGGGGTTTTCACAAATCGCTGCTTCGGACAACCGCCGTTGCAGGCGAACCGGAATTCGCATGTTCGACAGTACTCAGGAAGAGTGTCTCGCTTGTCGGTTCCGAACTTTCTCTGCTCGGGCGATTCCGCCATCTCGCGAATGGTCGTGTCAGCAACGTTTCCGAGGTTGTACTCGGGGTAAACAAAGTGGTCGCAAGAATAAACATCGCCGTTGTGTTCGATGATCATCGCATCGCCGCAGGTCTCAGCGAAGATGCAAAGTCCTGGATTTTGACCCATCCATCCAGCGAGAGTCGTGTCGAAAATCTGGATGAAGTACTGGCCAATGTCTTTTCGAACCCACTGATCGAAAATACCGTTCAAAAAGTTTCCGTACTGCTCGGAACCAACCGACCACTCTGTAACGGTCGCTCCATCTCGGAATTCGGGTCCAACCAGTTGAAGGAAGTGAGCAGGAAGTTTGTCGGCAACTCGTTCTACGATTGGGATGAACTGCAGGAACTGGCTTCCGACTTCGCGCGTCAAGAATTCGTAAATTTCTTTTGGGTGATCGGCATTGTGCTTGTGGAGCACGGTAAGAGTGTTGAACTCAACCTTGTGCTTTTTGAGCACTTCGATACCGGCCATCACCTTGTCCCAAGTCGGCTCGCCACCTCGACCTACTCGGTACCTGTTGTGAATATCTTCTGGTCCGTCGATAGAAACGCCGACCAAGAACTTGTGCTCAGCTAGGAACTCGCCCCACTCGTCGTCGATGAGAATGGCGTTGGTCTGAAAAGCGTTGGTGATCTGCTTCTGGCCGGCGTACTTCTGCTGAAGTGCCACTGCCTTCTTATAGAAATCGAGCCCAAGCAGAGTAGGTTCGCCACCCTGCCAGGCGAAGCTCACAACCGGAATGTCGTTGGCTTCGATGTACTGCTTTACGTACGCCTCAAGCTCTTCATCGCCCATTCTCCAGGCACCGCGCGCCTTGTCCGGGTACAGCTTTTCTTTTTCGAGATAGAAGCAGTAGGTGCAATCGATGTTGCAGATAGCGCCACTTGGCTTTGCCATTACGTGAACGGCAAGCGGGCGTTTCATAGGGGGGCGTTGAGTAGGCGTGGTCATATCCAATAAATTCTACGTGGCGCGATTGGCGCGCGGTGATGCCAGATAGAGATTGGGCCAATCTTGGCATCAGGGTGTGTCGCAAATTACTCTCGCGTCCCGAGCGGTAGTCGAGGGATCTGGTGGGCGGGGCTTCAGTGGCACGTTTGTACGAACGCTGGGGTGCTTGATTCAAACTGATAGCTTCCGCTTGTTGCCGGCTACTGGTCGAACTTTCATCACCCCACACCAGGTCCCTCCGCGTTGGTCGGGACGCGTGAATGACAGTGCCCCTGTTAAAAGGACCTCGAAAATGAATTCAGGGTGATAGTTGTGAAGATTGGGCACCCAAGGTTATGAAAACCACAAGCGTTCGGCTGTTTTGCCAAGAATCGCCTCTTGATCTGATTGCGATAGGCCTAGCTCGTCAGTGAAAAGCGAAAGGTTCTGGGCGTAGCTCGTGCCCTTCGACCAGAGTGCGTTCGGAAAGTTCGAACCCCACACGCACCGATCAGGCGTGAACGCTTCGATAACTCGCTTGAGAGGGGGGTGCATGTCTTCGTGTGGATAAATCCTCGAAGAGCCGTGCGTTCCGCTGGTTAGTTTGGCGTGGACGTTCGGAAGTTTCGCGAGACGTTCGAGAGCAAGCAGAGTTTCTTCCGTTTTGCGAACAGTGTTGAGCATGAAGCAGTGGTCGATGACGATATTCAGGTCGTCGTGCTGTCGCGCCATGAGTTCGATCTCGTACACACGTTCGAGATCGTCCATCACCATGCAGTTCACGACAACGTCTAGGTCTCGGGCTTTTCTCCACAGGCGACGAACGTTTGCTGAGTTAATCTCGCCGTTCTGATCGGAAGTTCCGCGAAGTCCTCGCACCGAATAGTTGTTTACGGCGTCTTCGAGGACATCGAGGTGTTCGGGATCGTCGGGACTAAGGGTTGCTACGCCGGTAGCCCACTCCGAGTATTTTCGTGTTGAATCCATCACGTAGCGGTTGTTGTGACCGTAGTAGGTGCTGGTCTGGATGAACACGGCTCTCGAAACGCCAAATTCGTCCATCTTCGACTTCAGATCTTCGGCGGTAGAAGGTTCCCCCGGATGCCACGGATCGTCGATAGTCGGATACTTGTCCTGCTCGCTCGGGTCAGCATAAATATGTGGATGTGCGTCGATGATGTTCATAGTTGTGCGCAATCTACCACTAGCTTGCGGGGAGCACGACTTAAAACCCCGGACCTCGACCGGGTTCCCAAACGTGGGCTCGGGCTACGTCTTCGTCTAGGTCGACTCCCCAGCCGGGTTTGGTTGGGATTTGTAGTTCGCCGCCGGTGTAATCGAGAGGTCCGCCAGTGATTTCGTCTTTCCACGGAACATCGTCGATGTCGGCTTCCATGATTCGAACGTTCGGCACGGTTGCGCACAGGTTGATCGAATGCATCGTCGAAAGGTGTGAGTAGTAGTTATGCGGAGCGATGTTTAGCTCGTAACTTTCGGCAAGCATTGCGATATCTCGTGAACGGGCGAATCCGTTCCAAGGTACGTCGATCATCACGTTGTCCATCGAGCGGTTGTCGAAGTAGGGTCGGTATTCACGAATGCCGAACAGGTTTTCGCCTGAAGTGATCGGGACCGACGTTCCGGCTTTAACCTCGGCTAGTCCTTCTGGCTCGTACATGTCGACTTCGACCCACATCGTGTTGAACTGCTCCATCACTTCACAGATCTGTCGAGCTGCTAGTGGCTTGAAGTGGAAATTGAGGTCGATAGCTATTTGAACTTCGCCCTTCGTACCCTCTTCGAACGCACCAATGTACTTTTCGATGTGCTCAAGCGTTTGCCATGTGACGTTCTGGTCGGTCGCACCGGTTCCAAACCCGCCGTCGTAGTTCCGAGCCGGAGTACCCGGGTAGTTGATGTTGGTTTTGAGCGCCTTAAAACCTTTTTCGCGTACTTCGGCACCGAGTTCAGTCACCGCTTCGAACGAATCCATTGGCGGAACTCCGATAAGTTCGTGCCGCCGAACTCGAGAAGTTCCACAGTGCGACCAGTAGACCTGCTGACTCTGCCTCGTTGGTCCTCCGAACAATGAGTAGACCGGAACGCCAAGCGCTTTGCCCTTGATGTCCCACAGTGCCAGTTCGATTCCGGCGATCGCCTTCGCTGCGATTCCGCCTGTCGATTGGCGGGCAAGGCGGTACATGTCCCAGTATCGCTTTTCGACTGCCATCGGGTCTTGCCCTTTGAGAATCGGTAGGAAGTCGGTTACTGCCCCGACGATTCCGTACGGATTTCGACCGTCCGACATCTCGCCGTAGCCGGTTATTCCTTCGTCGGTGCGAACGGCAGCGTATATCCAGGGTCGCCATCCGGCGTCGACTACGAATGTTTCGATAGCTGTGATTTTCATGCTTTTCGTTTTGCTCCGGGCGTCGTCGGACGACTTGGTCGCTCGTCGCAGTCTCCCCTTTGGCTCCCCCTATCTGGGGAGGACTCGTTGGCTTCGGGCGTCACTAGCGTGACTTGGTCGCGCGTCGCAATCTACCCATCCCCTAACCCCTATCCGCAGGAAGGAGGATTGTTGTTGGCGCTCGGCGGCAGTTTAGTGCAGTTTGTGCATGTTGCAAGGGGGCACGTGTGCGTGCGTCGACAATCGTGAACACCCTCGTCTCGACAGATATCGATGAGACACCAACTATCCCTCGTCTTGACCGTAGCGACAGCGGAGCGGAGAGATCTTGGTCGATAGTGGAGTGGCTACTGCCGGGTGTGTTCAGGTTGTTTAGGGCGTGGTTACGTTCTGTTGCTAAGTTGCCGAACCGGTGGGTGTGAGTCGTGGTCCCTCCACTTCGTCGGGAAGAGGGGTGCGTACCGTGCGGCTACTCGCCTGCGTCGTACACCGCTCGTTTTTGGTTTGCGTAGTCCCACGGAACTATCCAGTCTTCGGGTATTTCCAGGCCGAACCCTGGAGCGTTTGAAGGAACAACCTTGCCGTCAACAGCAGCCGGAACACCTGGCATGAGTTTGTCGGCAACAGGCTGCCCAATATCGGTGTCCATGAACCACTCTGCGAGGGTCGTTTCAGGCATGGCATAGGCGAAGTGCTGCCCCCATGCCGTGTTTGCTCCCATGTGGGTGATCGTTTCGATTCCAGCAGCTTCGGCGTAAGTGTAAATCTTGAGTATCTCGGATAGACCGCCTGCCCATTCGATGTCGGGCTGAACGATATCTACCGCACGAGCTGCGATCAGTTGCTGAAACTGCTTGCGACCGTAGTGATGCTCGCCAGTTGCAAGTGCGGTCCACGTCATCGCTCGTTTGAGTTCTTTGTGTCCTTCCAAGTCCCATGGCGGCAGCGGTTCTTCGAGCCATCGTAGTTTGTACGGACGTAATCGTTCGGCGACTCGCAATGCAAGATCAGCGTTGTACGACATCACAGGGTTGAACGTGAGTTCTGCGTCGTCACCAGCCACTTCGCGCTGGCTTGCGACATGATCTTCGAGCTTGGCGAGACCCTCAGAACCTTCTTCGTAGAAGAATGGATTGCTGATTTTGAATCGCTCGAATCCAATTTCTCGCATCCACTCGATGTCGTCACCGGTTGCGTACAGCTCGACATGATCTCGTGATGGTCCGCCGATCAATTCGTAAACAGGTCGATCTAAAAGCTTCCCTTTGAGATCCCATAGCGCGAGATCAACTCCACTTTGAGCAGCAGTGGCGATTCCCCCCTGGAACCCTTCGTTCATGCGCCAAATTTGGTCGTTGATTAGCTCGATAGCTAAGGCATCTTTGCCTTCGATCAACGGTGCTATTAGGTAGTCGACAACCGAAGCTCCCATAGCACCATGAGCGAACGAACCAAGTCCAAATGTGCCGTCTTCAGCGGTGATCTGCACCCATGCCTTGCCCGATTGGCCCGGTTTGTTGCCATCGACGCGTGTGTATTCGGAGTAGCGAGCTATTGGCTGTGAACGAGTTGAATAGGTGTTCCAGCCGGGTTTGGTGTTGGATCGAACTGGAGGTGCGGGCTTGTTGATCTGCACGCAGCGAACGCTTTTTATCTTCATGCTAGTTCGACCCCCAATCGCTAATATCACTCGGTTCAAAGTGCATACCGAATCCAGGTTCGTTTGTAGGTCGAACCTGTCCGTTCACAGGAACAGCGGTTCCCGGAATGCGAACTGTTTCTTCCAGAGGAACTCCCGGATCGGTACCGAGCCAGTACTCGGTCATCGGAGATTCTGTTGCTGCCATTGCAAAATGTTGCCCGAACGGATTATTCGCTCCGCCGTGCGGAATAGTCGCCATTCCAGCCATCTCGGCGATAGTGTGAGCTTTCCAAGCCTCAGTCATGCCGCCGCCCCAGGTGAAATCGGGTTGCAAAATATCGACTGCACGCTTTTCGACGAGATCCAAAAAGGCGTGTCGACCGTGATGGTCTTATCCGGTCGCAATTGCCACCCATGGAGCGGAACGGCGGAGATGGGCGAGTCCTTCTGTGTCGGTCGGAACTAGCGGTTCCTCGAACCAGCGCAGGTTGTAGGGTCGAAGCTCTTCAAGCAGCCGCAGTGCGAATTCGACGTTGTACGACATCACCGGGTTGATCATCAGATCGCGCTCAACACCTACTTTTTCGCGAGCTTGTGCAACGTGAGCCACAACAGCCTTGATCCCCGCATCACCTTCCGAGTAGTGAGAAGGATTCGTAATTTTGAATTTTGTGAATCCGAGTTCCTGCGCCCAGTCGAGATCATCTCCAGTTGCGTAGCAAGTGATCGATTCTCGAACGGGTCCGCCGAGTAGTGCGTACACGGGCTGCCCAATAATCTTGCCTTTGAGATCCCACAGTGCCAGATCAACTCCGCCCATCGCAGTCGAAGCAGTTCCTGAAGACCCAAAACGGTGCGAAATGCGAAGAACAAGATCGTTCAGGTGCTCGATAGCCATGCAATTGCGACCCTCGAGCATCGGCGCAATGACCGTGTTTACGAACGCCGCCACTGGCTCGCCGAACGCAGCCTGTCCTAGACCCCAAGTCCCATCTTCTGCGGTTACTTGAACCCAAACTGCGCCTAGTCCGCCTCCCGGCATGCTACCCGGTAAACCTGAAAACTCTGAATACATGTTGATCGGCATCGCCCGTTTTGCCGACTTATTCCACGTATCTCGTCGAGGTGTAGTTGGATTGGCAGGCTTGGGCAGCTTAACTTGAACTGCTTTTATGGACTTAATCTTCAAAAATGTCGCTCGTGAGTATGTTGTGGTTGCGGGTCGTACGGATGCAATGAAGCTGCGAACGACTTATGCTTGCGGCGGCGCAAGTTTAGCAATGCCCAAGTAAAACGTTGGAAATGAGTGGTATGGAACCGAGAAAAGTCGATATTGAACAGCTGGCATGGTCGTGGTCTGAAGAGCCGGGCCTCGAGCAGCTGACTGTGACTCGAACTCATTCTTCAGGCGAAGTGATCGAAATTCCGGTCGCCAGAATCAAGGGCACTCGTCCCGGACCGCAGATGACGGTCATGTCGGGAATGCACGCTGGAGAGTACTCAGGAATTCTTGCTGCTCAAAAGCTGATCAACGATGTAAAGCCCGATGAGCTAACGGGCACGCTGTTCATAATTCCGGTTATTTCCACGAAGGCGTTCATGGAACGCAACATGCAACTGAACCCGATCGACCAGAAGGAAGTTCACTTCATCCGTCCCGGAAATCCTGACGGCACGTACAGCGACATGCTGATCGACACGCTGTTCGACATCGTCAAAGAATCGGACTATCTGATCGATTCCCATGCTGGCGAAATGGCTCAGTCGCTGATGTCATGGGTTCCGGTTCCGATGCGAGGCGCAAACGAGCTCAGCAGCCGATCGCTTGAGCTAGCTCGTGGGTTTGCTGTCGAATATGTTGAGCCTCGATACGATTTGCCTTCGATTCCGCCATTCTGTGTCGCACTTCTGAACGCTGGAATAGCCAATATATGGGTTGAATGCGGCAAGAACGGTGTGCCGACTGACGAAGATATTGCTATTCACTTCGATGGATATATTGCTGCTCTTCAGACAATGAAGATGCTTAGTGGCGACGCAGCTCGACCACGCCAGAAACTGCTGAAAGGCACTCGTTCTCAGATCAACTCAGAACAATCGGGTGTTTGGCATCCCATAGTCAAAGAGGGCGATGTAGTCGAGGCAGGTCAGTATCTGGGCAAGCTAACCGACTATTTCGGGAACACGCTTGAAGAATTTCACGCCCCGAACAAGGCTTTGGTGTTGTACTACTGGTCTAACCCGGCGATTAATGCCGAACGACGACCTCATGGCTACGACTGGCACAACGGCCTTGTAAGCCTTCTAGATCTCGAGGACTAAATTTTGCCCGACTTCCCGGTTTATCTCGCACATGATCACATGCAGCGAGCCGAAGATTTCGCTCGTGACATTGATGGCGGAGTGAGCGGAAAAATCGTTCACCTGACTATCGATTCATGGATCGACGCTCCAACTCAAGCTGAGTACGACGCTGCTTACGATTCATACGAAGGCTTTCGAGATCGTGGCTTGGGTGCGCTGACCAACTTGCACGCGGTTGCGGGCGATCCTGCGAACAACGTTCGTGTTGTGAGAGAGTTTCGTGACCTAGAAACTGCACGGTATATGGGACAGCTTGGAGTTATCGCTGGAAACGAGGGTGGAAAAATTCTCGGTTCAGACCCAGATTTACTCGATGCATGGTTCGGATTAGGACTAAGGCACGTTCAGTTCAACTGGGCGATGCCGAATCTTCTTGGAGCTTCGCAAGATCAGGAAAACGACCCTGCGCAGCCGGGGCTTACTGATTTTGGCCGGACAACTATCGAGAACATGAACGAAAAGGGCATGATCGTCGATGTTTCACACTCAGCTCCACAGACGATTATCGATGCTCTCGAAGTCACCAATAAGCCAATCTTGAACTCGCACTCCGGTGGACGAGCTATTGCTGACAAACCTCAAAATCTTTCCGATCAACAGATCAAAGCAATGGGTGAGAACGGTGGAGTGATTGGAATTCACTTTTGCTCACGTCTCGTACTGGGTGTGAACGGCGTTCAAGCCGAAATCGACGATGTTGTGAAGCAGATTCGTTACGTAGTAGAAGTCGGCGGAATCGACGTCGTTGGGCTGGGTCCTGACTGGGTGCTCGGCGACCCGATGCGAGATGTTCCCTACTTGCGCAACACGAATCAGGAAGACTTAACTTGGGCGAAGGGGCTTGAAGACTCGACTGAGCTACCGAACTTGTGGGACCCGCTAGTGGGCGCAGGATTCACCGCTGCCGAGATCGAAAAGATCGCCGGTGGCAACATGCTCAGGCTGTTCAAGGACGTTTTACCCGGGTGAGTGCGTAATAGGAGCGGCAATTGGTTTCAGGACTAAATCACACGGGGATCGTGGTGAACGATCTCGAAAAGATGGTCAGCTTTTATTGCGGTGATCTGGGATTGATCGAGCATCATCGAAGTGAGTCGAACGCTCCGCCAGAGGGCAATCACACTGGCATTCCGGGTTCGCGTCGAACTCTCGTATTCATCGGGTTCGAAAATGGTCACCGGATCGAGCTTGTGAAGTATCACGAACCAACTTCTGCGAGTCGTGATGAAGACATGATTCGTGAAGGCACGAATCACATTTGTTTCAACGTGGACGATATCGAGAAACTGCAGGCAGATCTAACAGCTAAGGGCATCGAGTTTGTCACTGATCCGATTATCAGTTTCAGAGCCGACGGAACTCGGCATGGAATCGTTTACGCACGTGATCCCGAAGGCAACTGGCTCGAGTTCATCGAGTAAGTGGTGCAATTTGCGGCGTGGGCTGGTGAGCGCCAATGTCCTGAGCGAAGTCAGCGGAGTCGAAGGACCTGGGGTGGTGTCGCGCAAATGAACGAACGTCGAAGTTGTCATTCTGAACTTGATTCAGAATCAGTAGCCAGAATGGGTGCGTTGACCTATTCCGAGTCGTTTGTTCTTGCCTAACCTGATGATCATGTCAGCCCGTGCCAGCGATACTGAATCAAGTTCAGCATGACAGTCGTCAAATGTCGTCTTGCCGAGAAGTTGTGAAAAACTAATCGAACTTGTACCGCATTCTGACGCCAACTTGAGTGAACCCGAGATTTCGATAGAAACTTTCCGCTCGTTCGCCATCTGGTGGTGTACTTAGCTCGATCATCGGATATCCCGCGTTTTCAGCGAGGGATTT
The DNA here is from genome assembly GCA_029593915.1 of Candidatus Lucifugimonas marina. Taxonomy (GTDB): domain Bacteria; phylum Chloroflexota; class Dehalococcoidia; order Lucifugimonadales; family Lucifugimonadaceae; genus Lucifugimonas; species Lucifugimonas marina. The sequence goes on from CP046147.1 coordinate 60,843, forward strand.
CGCTTTCGAAATTAGTTGCTCGCCGAGCTTTGCGCTTCTGAATTTAGGTGCAACGTACATTTCCTGAATGATTGCGTACTTGCCGAGCGTTCGAATCGACGACTGATAGGTGAGGGTGCAAACTCCGACCAAATCGCCATCGTTCGATGCAACGATCACCGCCCCTTCGTGGCCGCCGCCGATGAATTGAGCCGCTGTGGTGGTAGCTTCATCAACTGGCAGAGGCGCTCCACCGAGTTCGATGATCAGATCGTTGATCAGTTCAACGACTTGTACTTCATCTCCCTCAACGGCCAAACGAATTTCCATCTAAATATTCGCGGTGCCGTATGCCCATGATTTGATGAGGTGGTGGGCTATGGCGATTGGACCGGGGATGCTTACACCTTCGAGCTTGTCTTCGAGTGCGAGTTTTACTTCGTCACGTGTGAACCAGCGAACATCGGACATTTCGCCTTCATCGATCACGATATCTTCGGAAATTGCCTCAGCGTGGCACCCAATCATCAAAGAAGACGGGAACGGCCACGGCTGCGACGAGTGGTACGTAACTTTGCCGACCTCGAGACCACCCTCTTCCATGACTTCTCTTCGAACGCCTTCTTCGATCGATTCGCCCTGATCCATGAATCCTGCAAGACACGAGTAGAACGTTGAATTGTGGCGTGCCTGGGTTTGACCCATCACACAGCGGTCGCCTTTGTAAACGAGCATGATTGCAACGGGGTCAGTTCGAGGAAAGTGCTGAGATTTGCACTTTGGACACTCACGCATGAGTCCGCCCCGCTGGCTTTGCGACTCAGTTCCACAAACTGAGCAAAAGCGGTGTTGGGAGTGCCAGTTTATGTTCGAACGAGCCTGGGCCAGTATGCCCGATTCTCCTTGCGAAATATCGGTGGCTGCAGCACGACCGTCTTCGAAAGCTGCGCCGGGAATGAGTGCTGCAATGCCTGAAGGGTCTTCGACGGGAGAAATATCGACTGCAAAATGAGGGTTTTGATCGGCATCGAAACCTAAGAACTTTGGACCACCAGCTTCTTCGGGTAGTGAATCCAGGAACTCGTGACCGATCCATCCCAGTTCGGGTTGTCCTTGTCGACTTACGAGGGGTTGAAGTTTGTGAAACGGCAGGTGCCTCGCGTTATCTTGCCGGATCATCTTTTTGAGCAGGTCTTCGTCTCGTCGGGCGTGATCGCCACGGTCGAATGGGTTTCCGGCAAAGATGTGGGTGTACGACAAGTTTTTGTTCTCTTTTTACTTTGGTAAGTATGGTTTGCGTTCGCAGCCCGCCACTGTATCAGTGCACAAGAGCAACGTCAGAGTAAGCGTAAACATCTTTCAACAGATGTCTTTCTGAACTTGATTCAGAATCGTATTCATACGTCGACATCGCTCGATTTATCCTTCGATAGCCAGGTGCTTCTCTCCAATGTGATTCTGAATCTAGTTCAGAGTGACAGCGGGGAGATTCGTTTCTAGTGCGCCGAAATTCGTCAATGTTGTACCGTTTTGTTGCTGAAAGTGGCGTATTAGATCGTCGAAAATCAAAAACACGATCAAGCGGATGCAGATTAACGCACCAGCAGGGAGGGCTGTCATGGGGTTTGAATGGGATTTCGGAAACGTTGAGTGGATAGGCGTTATCGTCGCGATTATCGCCAACATGGCGTTCGGCATGATTTGGTACAACAAACGGGCTATGGGAACGATGTGGATGGAAGATGTAGGGATGAACGAGGAGAAGATTCGAGAAGGCAATCTCCCGCTTATCTACATCTCGATGATCGTACTGCTCGTCATCACGAACATATTTATCGCTCTTGCTGTGATGAATATCGGCGGTGGGCTCGAAGAAGGTCTTGTAGTTGGAGCCGTACTCGGATTCGGAATCGCGGCTACGAACGCAATTCCGCACTATTCGTTCGCTCAGCAGCCATGGCGATTGGCGATATTGAACGCTGTGAACACTGGAGTGGCTATCACCCTAAGCGGAGCGATTATCGGAGCGTTCGCAGAGTAAGGATTTTCATCCGGACTGCCAACGATTGACTTCCCGAGGCCGCCGAGGGATTTGGTGTGGGGGCGCGTAAATTTGCGACCTGCGGTCGACCCTTCGACGGGGCTCAGGATGATGTTGTTCGATAGCTGCGGGGTTGAACGATCGTGGCGCGTGGGCGATAGATGCTGAACCCGTTCGGCGTTGCTCAGGGCAGGCATGAATTCAGCATGACAGCCTCGGTTGTGTTTTAGGTTGCTCAAATAAAAAGGGGTAGGCAAATACCGACCCCTTTTTAATTTCTATTCAACTTTTCGTCGAAAAACTAGCCGATCTGCGGAACTGACTTCATCGCTTCTGCGATTGCTTCTGATGGCAATGCGTAATCGACCATGTCGCCTGAGAAGTAGTTGTCGTACGCCGAGAGGTCTAAGTGACCGTGGCCACAGAGGTGGAACAGGATGTTCTTCTCTTCACCGGTCTCTTTCGCCTCAAGCGCTTCGTCGATGGCTGCTTTCAGGGCGTGAGTTGGCTCTGGGGCAGGAATGATTCCCTCGGTGCTTGCAAACAGAATAGCTGCCTCGAAGCAGGCGTTCTGGTGGTACGCCTTCGCTTCGTATACGCCTGCGTCGAACAGAGCGCTAACGAGAGGAGCCATGCCGTGGTAGCGAAGGCCGCCAGCGTGAATTGGGTTCGGCACGAACGTGTGACCCAGTGTGTGCATCTTGAACAACGGGGTTGTTCCGATAGCGTCACCAAAGTCATAAGTAAATTCACCTTTTGTGAGCGAAGGCGAAGCCTCTGGCTCAACAGCAATGAATCGTGTGTTCGTCTTGCCCGCCAGCTTGTCGGCAATGAACGGGAACGAGATACCAGCGAGGTTCGATCCACCACCGGCACAGCCAATCACAACGTCAGGATATGCGTCTGCCATTTCCATCTGCAGAATAGCTTCCTGTCCGATCACGGTCTGGTGCATTAGAACTTGGTTTAGAACCGATCCGAGCGAGTACTTTGTATCGTCGTTCTGGGCAGCCACTTCGACCGCTTCCGAGATTGCAATACCGAGTGGAACCCGGTGAATTTGGATCTTCAGCCAAAATGCTTCGACCTGCTTCGGTTTCATTACTTGGGCTAGCGGTTACTGTTCCGCCAAACGTCTGCATCATCGATTTGCGGTAGGGCTTCTGGTTGTAGCTTGCGCTAACCATGTAGACCTTAGCTTCGAGTCCGAACTGCTGACATGCGTACGACAGTGCGCTGCCCCACTGACCTGCGCCGGTTTCAGTAACGATTCGTTTCGTGCCTTCGATCTTGTTGTAGTACGCCTGCGCTACTGCCGTGTTGGGCTTATGGCTTCCAACTGGGCTTACACCTTCGTACTTGAAGAAGATTTTCGCAGGTGTACCAAGTGCTTTTTCGAGTCCAGTGGCGCGAATGAGAGGAGTTGGGCGCCACATTCGGTACATTTCTCGAACCGGCTCTGGAATGTCGATCCATCGGTCCTGGCTTACTTCCTGCATGATCAGTTCAGTAGGAAATAGCGGTCCGAGATCGGCGGGTCCAGCTGGCTCTAGTGTTCCGGGATGAAGTGGTGGTGAAAGCGGAGTCGGCAGATCGGCGCTAACGTTGTACCACTGCTTTGGGATGTCGTTCTCAGAGAGCAGGAACTTTTTTTGTTTCTGGTCAACCACTTCATTCTCCGATCGCTTATTGGTGCGCTGAGCTGAATTGATTCGAGTCGATTCGCTAGGTGCGCGAGTAAAACTGCTCGGAAGTTTATGTCCAACACGCTTCAGGCGATGTGAAATCGTCGTGAGAGATGGTGATAGGGCGCTCCATTTGTGAGCTAATCAGAAGTAATTGGTTCTGAGTTTCGCTCTGCACCGCTGACGAATACGTACGGGCCAATGCAGCGATCGAGAAATTCAGCTGAGGCTACTTCCTCCCAAAAAGTAAATTCACCCCCCGATGTGCTTACTCGTTCGCCTATCTTCCACACTGTTGGTGAGTCTGGGTTGCCAAAATCCAGATCAACTATGTGAAGCTCGTCGCCAACACGCTCGATTTTAAACACGTCTTTCTGCCAGATTATTGCTTTGCTTGGTGCGTCAGAGTTTTCATCATCTGCGAATCTTAGGCAGCTTTCGCGCTCCACAAGTATGCCGCCGACAGCTGCCATGATTCGCGTGTTTACTGGTCTGACTGACGTCTTCTGATCCGTGTCGACAGAGCTACAACCCGCATAAGCGAGAATTAAGGTCATCATCAGAAGCCAGGCCCAAACACTACGGTTCGGCTTAGTTCGTCTCAATATAAATGGCTCCTATTCAGCGTTTTTTTGCAATTAGTCGGTGCTACCTAACTCCACTCAGCCAGCGGGTTATTGCAGTGCCGATATTCACTACTCTGGCTACGTTGAACGGTCCGTCGACGTAGTGCGCGACGGTCGACCTCGCGTCGTCGGACATCTCTTGGAAGTGGCTTTCGTCTCGAAGATGCGCCATACGGGCACCTTCTTCGAGAGCGATACCGATCACGCTCTGCGCGCCCAAGGCAATTGCTCCTGCGGATTGAGCGGTTTCCAATCGAGATTGCATCAGTTCGAGCATGCTAGGCCAGTAGGCGAGATGTCGATAGATGGTGGCAAGTCCCGGATTCGGTTCATTCGTGCCGTACATGTTCACGCTCAGTACAAGCTCCCAAACTGGATCAGCAATCTCTTCTCGAGGAAGTAGACGTGGAATATCTCCGATTGAGTCTGTCGAAAGGACTTTCGGATAGTCGATGGGTGGTTCTTCGGGAGTTGATACCAGTGCCGTTTGTGTGAGGAAGTTCAAACTGTTTGAGCGAGTGTAAGCGGCAATAATCGATCTGATGTGATGCAGGTCGTCTGCCCTAATATCGGCTTTTTCTAGTTCGCTTTGGGTCAATGGTTCCAGCTCTGGAAACGTGCCGTCTGATCTGAGTCGCTCCAGGGCTGCTTCAGGTTGGCCAGTGAGGTACATCGGCTTTATCGCCGCCCAGGTCGAAGCAAGATCTGATTCAGATTCCGCGAGAATCCGCCAAATTGAAGTCAGCATCGGGATTTCCATCAGATGCCGTATGTCGGCGAAAATTTTGGCTATCTCACCCGTGGCAGCTTCTTCGGCGAGAGCCGTAACAGTGTCATGTTTTTTGCCACTGGCCACTAATTTTTGTCTTCCGTCGCCCAAGCACCAGTCGCTTCGTTCGCGTTGTTCCACCATCCGGGCTGAGCCTCTGGCGAATCAACGTCGATTGCGTACTCTTCCATCGCTTCTGGAATGAGTTCAATGCCTAGCCCGGGCTTGCCGTTAGGGAATATCGAGCCGTCTCGAACATCGAACATCGGTGTGATGATCTTTTCGAAGGTCTCGAACCATGTGTGGAGGCATTCTTCCCGATATAGGTTTGGAATTGCGATAGAAGCCTGGAACGATGCTGCGATTGCTACTGGGCCAAGTGCATCGTGTGGACTGACATTGATGTACTGCGTCTCAGCCATCGATGCGATCCGACGGATTTCGCTGATTCCGCCACACCATGCGATGTCGGGCATGATGAAATCTACGAGTCGATCACGCAGAATCTCGTCGTAATCCCAACGAGTGAAATGTCGTTCTCCGACACACAGAGGCACGTTTGTGTTCTCTCGAATTTGGCGAAGTGAATTGTGGTTTTCGACGTGAGTCGGCTCTTCGAACCAAACTAGATCGATGTGCTCGATAGCGTTGGCGGCTTTGATCGCCGATGCGACGTCCATTCGGGCATGAGCGTCGACAAGAATTTCGTACTCTGATCCGACGGTCTCTCGCAGTGCTTCCATCCATTCGACAGCCTCGGCGATTGCTTTTGGCTCCATTCGTTCGACCATGTTTGCGCCGTAGAACGTTTCGCCCATGGTGCGTCGACTCGGGAATGGATCGGTTTTGATCGCCTTGTATCCGGCTGCCATCGTGAGACGTGCTTCTTCTTGCATCACTTCGATGCCCTGACCCGCGCTCAGATCACGAACGTGAGTGTAGAGCGGGACACTTTCTCTAACGGCACCGCCGAGTAGATCGTAGATAGGTGCTCCAAGTACCTTGCCCTTGATGTCCCATAAAGCGATGTCGATTGCGCTGATGAGATGAGAAATGTAGCCGCGACCGTTGAGATCGGAATTCACATGGAAGATTCGCTGCCAGATTTCTTCGATGTTTTTGGGATCGGAACCGACAACCAACGGCTTGATCGCTTCGAGTCCTCGAACGAGATGGCTGTTCACGGCGTAATCGGTACATTCACCGAGTCCGGTCACGCCTTCATCGGTTTCTACTTCGACGAATAACCAGGCTAGCCCCGGAATTGGCATAACAACGTGGGATTTAATGTCGGTGATTTTCATAGTGTAATTAGCTCCGAGCGTTTATCAGATGGGTAAGTAATCGTCTGACTGATGCGGGTGAGTGTAGTGATGACGCTGCGAGAGAACCGCCGGGTCCGACATGAACAGTGAAACCCTCTGATCCGATGGCTTCAAATAAATCTTCGTCGGTGCGGTCATCGCCGATAGCGAGAACGAAATCGTAGGGTCCACGAAGTTCTTCGACGTTTTTGAACGCTCGACCCTTGTCGACACCGTACTGCCTGATTTCTACGATCTTTGAACCGGTCAAAATCTCGATGGGTGCGCCGGCGAGTGTATTTTCTAGATGCGTAGTCAGATCGAGCGCCTGAAATTCTCCGATATCGGCTTCGGCTTCTCGGTAGTGCCAAACGAGCCCCGAAGATTTCTTTTCGATCTGAACTCCAGGAGTTCGGGACTTATAGTCTTCCAAAATCGGCATTGCTTCGGCCTGCCACGAAAGATCGGGCTCATCGCCAGTTCGCTGCCAGTCGGTATCGCCTTTGTACTTGATCCACGAACCGTGTTCGGCGATAAGCGTTACATCAACCCCTTCGAACCAATCTCCGATGGTTTGACGGTCTCTGCCTGTATTTATGAATACGTCAGCGTCTTTGAGCGAACTCAACCCGCTTACAATGCTACGAATTTCGTCTGTTGGTTTCGCCTCGTCGTGCCGAACGGTGAATTCGCGTAGTGTTCCGTCGTAGTCGAGCATGATCATCGGCTTTTCTGCAGATGCGAATAGACCGGAAAGGCTATCGGCTAGCGTTGCCGAAGCCAGCATCGGCGGAGTGGCCGGAATTTCGTTCTTGGGTGAACCTAGCGACCTTATGAACCTGCGCACCCAGTTGTGAACGTCGTTTTCGACAACTCGACGGTGCATCGGTGCCATTCGTTCGTTTCGTTCGCCGAAACTCATATCGAGCGCACGTTCGATCTGTGCAGCCGACCCGTCAATGTCCCACGGATTTATTCGAAGAGCTTCGCCGAGTTCTGTTGCAGCCCCCGCGAACTCGCTGAGGACCAATACGCCGGCACCATCGTCTCGAACGGCTACGTATTCCTTCGCGACAAGGTTCAGACCGTCTCGAATGGGCGAAACTAGAGCGACGTCGGCGAGTCGATATAAAGCCCCAAGCTCTGCTGGAGATACCGTGCCATATATGTATTGAATCGGTGTTTTACCAGATCGACCGTAGAGGCCGTTAATCTCGCCAACCAGTCGTTCAACTTCAGATTTTTGATCTCGATAGCTGCCGATTGCCTCGCGAGAGGGCACGGCTACTTGGATCAGCACTGCTCCTTCTCGCCAACGTGGTTCGCGATCCAACAGTGACTTGTACGCTTCCAGCTTGTTTGGAAGTCCTTTGGTGTAGTCGAGTCGATCTACGCCAAGAATCACCTGCGCATCGCCAATAGATCGCTTGTACCGAGTGAGAATTTGCTCTGCCTCGTCGGAGTAGGCGGCGTTTCGTTGGCTATCTACGTCGATTCCCAGCGGGTGAGCCTCGATTCGCACACCACGTCCTGAAAGATTCACCACACCCTGTCGAGCTTCGAGTCCGAGCACGCGCCGGAACGATCGTGAGAGGTGATCGGCGTACTCGAAAGTGTGAACACCGATTAGGTCGGCACCGAGCAGACCACGAAGCAGCTCTTCTCGTTGCGGCATCACTCGAAGTACTTCTGATGATGGGAACGGGATGTGTAGGAAGAAGCCTATTCGAGCGCTGGGCAGTTTTTCACGCAGCATGCTCGGGACGAGCATCAGTTGGTAGTCGTGAATCCAGATCGTGTCGTCATCTTTAGCGTGTTCGAGGATTTTTTCAGCGAATCGCTCGTTTACGCGTTTGTAAGCGGCAAATGCCTGCGGATCGAACTCGCAGTACTCGAGCAGATAGTGAAAAAGCGGCCAGATGGCACCGTTCGAAAAGCCCTCGTAGTAGCCATCGTATTCGTCCGGCGGGATTGCGACCGGGTCGAGCCGCATATCTTCGAGAAGCTTCGCCGCGTTGTCGTCAGGGTCGGTTCCCGGATAGCCGATCCAGATGCCATCGCCATTCAAATGGAGCGGGTCGAGCCCGGCGACCAAGCCGCCAGAACTGCGACTAACGGATTGACCCACAGCAGGGTCTGCAGCATCGTCGTGAATTGTGACCGGCAGGCGGTTCGAAACGAGGATCAATCGACCCATGTGGTACTCCGCTTCATCTCGAATTGAACTTAGATTCGAATTCGTTCGGAGCGTACCACAGCGAAGTTCTTCACCGACCGTGAATCGGGTAATCGGCAGACTAATCTAGTCCGTATTCGCTTCTTATTTCAGCTGGAATCAAGCCGGCATCGAACGATGGCTCGTCGATCAACTTGAGTTCACGACAAAGGTGCCACTCTCGATCATCGATAGGCAAAGGCGAATATCCGTCGTTGCCGGTCGGATTGGGAATGAATTCAAGTAACCAGCACACTCGACGGTGCCCCTGCGAATCTTCGTTCTTTTCGTTCTCACCAAACGGAGATTTTTTCTCAAGCACGTAGTAGACGCTCGTGTCATCCCGGTGATCGATGTTCTCGATAGTCACCCAGGAACCCTCTTCAACAGAACTGCACGCGCTAGCAATCAAAGCGAATATCGGCAGCAGAACGATGGCTAATGTTCGTTGTAGTCTGCGAGTTGTGAGGTGGGAAGAAATAGCGGTACTTCCTGTGGTATTGATGTGTTTGACGAGTTCGCTCAAATGGATGACCGGAGCGTAATCCCGAAAATCGTCAGGCAAATGCCTTATTTACGCCATTTTCGGAATGGGGTCGCCAGAGTGTTGCCAACTGTAATAGGCCCAAGCAAACTCGTTTGATAGGAATATTTCTTTAGGGGGCTGCGCCGTTTTTCGGAGTCCATAAAAATAACGAGTTGGGATGACCTACAAACGGATCGAAGATTACGGTCTGATCGGAAATATGCACACTGCGGCGCTAGTCGGCAACGACGGGTCGATCGACTGGTTGTGCCTGCCGTTCTTCGATTCTCCAGCGATTTTTAACAGCATTCTTGACGATGACAAGGGCGGACGATTTTCTATATCGGCTGTAGACGCAGTCGATAACCGCCAAATCTACTTTCCCGAGACCAATATTCTCATCACCCGCTTCGGAAGTGATCATTCTGCCGCTCAGGTCACCGATTTCATGCCGGGTCATGAAGAACATGACCCTGCCGGAGATCCGTGGACTGGCGATTCCGGCGATATTTGCTGTAGCGATTCCAAAGTGATCCGACTCGTCCACGGTGTGCTCGGAAAAACGAACATGCGGATGGAATGCACGCCAGCATTCGAGTTTGCAGGCACTGGTCACCAGGTTGAACGAACTTCAAATGGAGTGGTTTTCACTTCGGATGCAGGTCAAAAGCTTTCGCTCACTGCTAATTGCGAATTCGATATTGAAAACGGTTCGGCTTTCGCTAATTTCGCGCTTGATCATGGCGAATCAATAGCTTTTGTCCTTGAACAGCTTGAATCAAGCAGTGCCACGCCGACTTCGTTCACAGCTGACGAAGCTGATGAGCAATTCAAAGAAACGGTCGAATTTTGGCGCGATTGGGTTTCGAAGTGCACGTATCAGGGTCGGTGGCGAGAAGAGGTAATTCGTTCGCTTCTTGCGTTGAAGCTGCTCACGTTTTCGCCTACAGGGGCGATCATTGCTGCTCCAACTGCTTCGCTTCCTGAAGAAATTGGTGGCGAACGCAACTGGGACTACCGATATTGCTGGATACGCGATGCAGCACTCACTATCGATGCATTCATGCGAATGGGCTACGTTGATGAAGCTCGTGGATTCATGCGCTGGCTTGGTAGTCGTACCCGAGAATCGAACGGAAGCTCCGATTCGCCGCTACAGATCATGTACGGCATACGAGGAGAGCACCAGCTTGAAGAGAAAACGCTCGACCATCTAAGCGGTTATCGAGATTCACAACCCGTTCGAATAGGCAACGGCGCCTACGATCAGTTCCAGCTCGATATCTACGGCGAATTGATGGAATCGGTCTACATATACAACCGGCACGGCTGGCCGATTTCTTACGACATGTGGATGTCGCTATCGGGAATACTCGATTGGGTTGCTGGCAACTGGCAGCGTCCCGACGAAGGTATTTGGGAAGTTCGAGGCGGTCGAAAGCACTTCGTTCATTCGAAGCTGATGGCATGGAACGCTCTTGCGAAGGGGTTGAAGCTGGCCGACGAACGATCATTCCCGGCGAATCGTGATCTGTGGATTTCCGCCAGAGACGAAATCTTCCACGAGATCATGGACAAGGGCTGGAACGAAGAAATTCAAAGCTTCACGCAGTCGTATGGTTCTTCAGTGGTCGATGCTGCTCTACTACAGCTTCTGAATATTGGTGCGCTGTCGCCGCGCGACCCTCGGATGATCTCGACTTTGAAGCGAATCGAAGAAACCTTAGTGCGAGATTCTTTGGTTTATCGATACGACCCAGAAGAATCTCTCGATGGTCTATCTGGAACCGAGGGCACGTTCACGATGTGCACGTTCTGGCTTGCCGAGTCGTACACGAGGGCGGGTCGTCTCGACGACGCACGGTTCCTGTTTGAGCGAATGATTGGTTACGCCAGTCCGTTGGGCCTATTTGCTGAAGAAACAGGTCCTACCGGCGACATGCTCGGCAATTTTCCTCAAGCGTTCACGCATCTCGCGCTCATCAACTCTGCGTTCATACTCAATCGCGCACTAGATCAGCAGCAGTCTTAGTTCGACTTCCCGAGACCGCCGAGGGATCACGTATAGGTTCACATCTCTGTCGTTTTCAGAACGATCCTCCACGTGGTGTGATCTTGAATTGTTACTGATCGGCCAATACGCCTCGCTCGTCCGAACATTTCCTCCTGCCAATCATCCCTCGGATGCCTCGGGAAGTCTCAAACGACGAATGTCGACAGTTGAAATGGTCGGTCTTAGCAAAACGTACTCAAGCATCGTTTCTGGTCGTCATCTGAACCGGTATCATGGCTGCGCTGGCGAATCATGCCGCGGTCCTAACTAAGAAAAACGACTGGAACATTCAATGACGACTCGTGTCACCCCTGGAAACGACACTGCAGAAGTTTCGATAGCAGATGTGCTCGGAACCGGAGCAGATCCCGCCACTCGTGAAATCATGACTCACGCAGATGGTCCAAAGGGCACGGTGCCGTTCACTGCTGAATTTCTGATCGAAGAACCTAGTGGTAACCACTTCGGCATGACCCAGAACGCCGGAATGGGTTGGAACCCTTCCGAGCTTATGCGTAAGCAGTTCATCATTCTTTCGACCGTCGGTGGTGTGAAAGAGGAAGACGGATCGCCTGTTGCATTGGGATTGCACACAGGTCACTTCGAACTGGTCGACATGGTTTCGGCAGCCGCAAAAGAACTAAAGGATCTGAAATCGGTTCCGTTTGCGGCATTCTGTTCCGATCCTTGTGACGGTCGAACTCAGGGCACAACCGGAATGCTCGACTCTCTGCCATACCGAAACGACGCCGCACAGGTGTTCAGGCGTATTGCCCGTTCGCTTCCAACGGTACGAGGTGTACTGGGTGTTGCTTCGTGTGACAAAGGCCTGCCAGCCATGATGATGGCTTTGGCGGGATTGCATAACCAGCCAACTGTAGTTGTGCCGGGTGGAACGACTCTCAAGCCGCACGTTGGTGAAGACACCGGTCAGATTCAGTCGATTGGTGCTCGATTTGCTCAAGGTGAAGTAACGCTTGAATACGCACAAGATGTCGGCTGTCGGTCATGTGCTTCACCGGGTGGTGGTTGTCAGTTCCTCGGCACCGCCGGCACGTCTCAGGTCGTCTCAGAGGCGCTTGGTCTGGCAATTACGCACGCCGCACTCTCTCCAAGTGGTACGCCCGCTTGGCACGACATCGCTCGACGCTCGGCACGTGCTCTCGTGATGATGGAGAAGAGCGGAGTTACTTCTCAGGATATTCTCACCGACGCTGCATTCGAGAACGCTATGGCTGTTCACGCCGCTTGTGGTGGTTCGACAAACCTCTTGCTGCACATGCCAGCAATTGCCCACGCAGCTGGTCGACGTCGCATGACAGTCGATGACTGGAACCGAGTAAACCTCGAAGTACCCCGTTTGGTCGATGTACTGCCAAACGGACCAGTTGGACACCCAACTACCCAGCTGTATGCTGCTGGTGGTGTTCCCGAGGTAATGCTTCACCTTCGAAAGCTGGGTCTGATCGACACCAGCGTTCTTACCGCAACGGGGCAGACTCTCGAAGAGAACTTGAACTGGTGGGAAGACTCAGAGCGACGACACGACGTACGCAAGTACCTCAAGGAAGTTGATGGAGTCGACCCTGACAACGTAATCATGTCACCAGAGAACGCCTCGAAGAAGAATCTCACAAGCACAGTAACGTTCCCGATGGGCAACATCGCTCCTGAAGGTTCGGTGATCAAGAGCACGGCAATAGATCCTTCAGTTGTTGATGACGACAACGTCTATCGCAAGCTTGGACCTGCCCGTGTGTTCCGTTCCGAGCGCGCAGCGATGGGTGCGATCAAGTCACGAGATGAAGATCACAAGATCAAGGCTGGCGACATCATGATCGTCACCTGCGGTGGTCCTCTCGGAACTGGAATGGAAGAGGTTTACCAGCTAACGGCTGCGTTGAAGCACCTTTCATACGGCAAGCAGGTGGCGTTAATTACCGATGCTCGATTCTCGGGCGTTTCTACTGGGGCATGTATCGGACACGTTGGGCCTGAGGCGTTGGCTGGCGGTCCTATCGGCCGAGTTGAAGACGGCGATCTAATCGAAATTATCGTTGATCGTAAGAATCTTTCAGGCTCGATCAATCTCGTTGGTTCCAACGGCGAAAACAAGGGTGCCGATTGGGGTACCGCCGAGCTAGAGAAGCGTGGTGAACCCACTGATTTGGCTCCTCATCCTCAGCTTCCGGATGATTCTCGGCTTTGGGCTGCACTGCAGTCGGCATCGGGCGGAACCTGGGGCGGCTGTGTGTTCGATGTCGATTCGATTGTTGAGACTATCGAGGCCGGCAAGAAAGCTCTGGGTAAGTAGTTTTCAGGACGCTGCCCCACTGCACAACCGAAGATCCCTCCACTCCGCTTTGCTGCGGTCGGGAAGTGTTAGCGTGCCTATTGACTATCGTTCGTTGGCAGCCGTGAGTGACTTCCCGAGTGCCGCCGAGGGATCTGGCGGTAGGGTAGCGTAGGCGTTCAGGGGGAGATGGCTTAATCATGACCAACGATCAGCACTACATGACGACTTTCGATAGTCGAGTAGGTGAGTTGACGTTGGTCGCCACTGATACGGGTTTACGTGCGGTTTTGTGGCCGACCGAGAAGGAAGGACGCGTTCCTCTGGTCGAAGAAATCACCTCCATGCTTGAACACCCAGTTCTATCTGCCACTCGTTCTCAGCTCGAAGAATATTTTCGAGGCGAACGAAAAGAATTCGACTTGCCGCTAGACCTTCGTGGAACCGACTTCCAAAAATCGGCATGGCTGGCGTTGGCGACGATTCCGTTTGGCGAAACCGCTACCTACGGTGAACAGGCTGAACGTATCGGTCGCCCTAATGCCGTTAGAGCAATCGGCGCAGCGAACGGTCGCAATCCAGTCTCGATAATCTTGCCCTGCCACCGAGTGGTCAGGGCAAACGGTGATTTCACAGGCTTCGCTGGTGGAATCGAAACAAAGCGTGATTTGTTGGCGTTTGAGAAGCGTGCAAATGGAGCCAGCGTTCAAGGTGTGCTTGAACTCGTGTGATTTAAGCCAACCGATCTAGCTTTCCGGTGCGATAACCCAGGTAAGCCTACTCGTCGATCCAAGGGAATCCGTCAGGGTCGTCCTTCGACCGTCTTATGACATTTTCGGTGTCGTGTCCGTGAATTTGATCTAGGAACGGAAAATCCTGAGGCTCTATCGAGATTTTCGCGAACGGTCGTACAGGATCAAAGCTTCGCCATTGAGCCGATTTTCTGCCGGGTTCTGCCGGTTCGTTCTCGAACGTCGCCCGAGGGAGGATGTATATCGTCCCGGTTCGCCACGGATTCTTTGGCAAGGCATCGTCATTGATCGAGAAGTAGTAGACCGATTCGACCCCGCCATCAGGTAGATCAACCTTCTGGCAGGTGTTTACCAGTGAACGAACGTAGCGGTCACGATCGAGTATTGCGTAGTAGGCCGCCCAGATACCATCCGACGCCGCATAAACGGCTTGTTGATCACCAAATTCTTTGGCGTCGTTCGATTTTCTTGGCTCAAAGACGTCGATATCGGGATTGCCACTTCCGTGCACAACCACGTCTTTGAAATCGCAAAGGTAGTTGAGAAACTGCCATTTTGGCGTCGACAGCGAATACTCAATCGATTCCCCGGATGCGCCAACAACCTGCCTTTCGAACAACTGATCGAATGAAGTTAGTGTCGCCTCAGAATCATCAATATCAGGGCGTGTGAGCAGGTACGAGGGAAGGTTCATTCGCTTCAGAACCGGATTTTCTCGGCCAGCCGGACTAATTGATAAACAGCCGATACCCAACACCCGGTTCGGTAAGAATCTGCTTTGGTCGTGAGGGGTCTTCTTCGAGTTTTCGTCGAAGCTGCTTCACGAACGTTCGGAGATACTCGGTTTCTTCGCCGTATTCAGGACCCCATACCGACTGCAAAAGCTGCCTGTGGGTCATCACTTTGCCGGCGTTTACTGCGAGCGAGCGCAAGAGGTCGTATTCGGTGCGAGTGAGACGAACTTCTTCGCTATCTCGGTAGACAAGTCGAGCTGAAAGGTCGATCTCGAACGATCCAGCTTGAACGATAGGATCGGTAGTGTCGGTAGTTCCCGCGAGTCGCTCCGCACGTCGAATTGCTGCACGAATTCGTGCTGCGAGTTCTTCCGTTCCAAATGGCTTGGTTATGTAGTCGTCAGCACCAATATCTAAAGCGCGAACCTTCTCTTGCTCCTGATCAGTAGCAGAAAGAATAATCACCGGATCGGTGTACCACTCTCGCAGTCGTGAGAGAGTCTCGAAACCATCGATACCCGGCATTGCGAGATCGAGAACGACAACATCTGGCTGGTGAAGCGATGCTTGGTAGATCGCCTCTTCACCGTTAGCGGCGAGGAACACCTCGAAGCCAGATTGTCCGAGATGTGTAGCGACTAATCGCCTTATCTTAGGATCATCATCGACCACTAGGACGCCAGATTTGTCCTGCCTGTGATTCATCGATGTCATTTTTTCAGCCCTCTCGATTCTCGAACTTGTTCATCATGCTTGGTCGGGGTCTCTTGGGAACTCAAACCAGAACGTGGCGCCGCCCTGAGAATTGTTGTTTACGCCTATTTTGCCGCCATGCGCTCCGATTACGGATTTACAGATAGCGAGTCCCAACCCTGAACCCTCACGCCCACGCGCATTTCCTTCACGTAAGCGATAGAACTTGTCAAAAATATCTTTATGTTGCGAAGTTGGAATGCCTTCGCCTTGATCAATCACTTCAGTGCGGATTGTGTCACTTTCACCATTGTATGAGTTAACGATGGTCACGTTGCCGGGGGCGTATTTGATCGCATTGCTCAGCAGATTATCCAACACTCGCCCAAGTTGTCCCGGGTCTGCGTACATTTCGGGCAGGTCGGATGGGATAGATTCTCGGATTGAACGACCCTGACCGTGGCGAGAATTTAGTGATCGCCGGACAGCATCGTGAACAATATCGGCCATGTGGCAGATTTCTCGTTCAACACCACGTGTTCCAGATTCGATTCTCGACATATCGAGGATGTTCGAAACGAGCTCTGTCATGTGGTCGACTTCTTCGTCGATCGCATCGAGGCCTGTTTGGATGTCGCTTTCTGGCTTTGAGATCGCATTGAGCGAACCGGCCATCCCTTTGATTGTGGCAAGGGGGGATCGAAGATCGTGAGTGATCATCGACAAAAATTCTTTCTTAGCGTCATCAACTTCGTGAATTTGAGTCACGTCTTGGAAAATTAGAACCGCTGAATCCAATCCACCATCGTCGGCACCGATTGGGGCAGCAGTGACGACAACTGGAACACGAGAGCCGTCAGCACGTTCAAAGAGCATGTCCTGCGGTCGGGTCATCTCTCGTTTTGCAAGAGCTCTTTCGAGCGGCAACTCATCGTGAGTCACGAGACGTCCATTGCTGTCATACAGGGTTGCCAGTTGGTTTACTTTATCGAGAGTCATCCCTAGATCGAGTGAATGCCCAAATAGTCGCCTTGCTTCCTGACTCGACCCGAGAAGTACTCTCGTTCCTGCTTCGACGATCACAACGCCGACAGTTGATTCTTCAATTACTGCCTGAAAACGTCGCTCTGCCGACTCCGCTAGCACGCGGTTTTCTCGTTCTCGCTCGTACAGATTTGCCGAATCGAGTGCGAGTTGTGCGAAATGGGTCAACTGAGTTAGCTGATGCTCGTCGGCGTCGGTAAATCCGCGCCCACCCGGTGAGTTTGCGAGATAGAGATTCGCTTTGAGTCCGGCACTATTCGCAACCTGAACGCCCAGAAGTGCCTTCATAGGCGGGTGCCAGTCTGGAAATCCGTACGAATCAGGGTGTTCTGCGAGATCTTCCATTCTGAGAGGCGAATCGGCATGACCAAGCTTGCCAAGAACTCCTCGACCACGAGGCAATTCTTCAGATTGCCAATCGATATCACTGGAAAGACCATCGTGGTAGATGCGCAACGGGCGGCCGTTGGTCTCTTGAACCGTGACGGCAGCGTAGTCGGCACCCGTAAGTTCTCGGGCTAGTTTCGGAATATCGCTCAGCGCACGATCAACAGTCGGTGCATCGATCTGATTGCGTGCCGCTTCCGACGCTTCGAGTGCCCTTGCATAACGTTCGACATCACGTCGCGAGAATCGATTCCAGCCACCAGGAGTTGAAGTGACGGGTTGAATATCGTCGCGCTCAACTGCTCGTGCGAGAGTCGAGTGGTGCACGCCGATGATCTCGGCAGCACGGCGCAATGAAATAGGACGTTCTGGCAAAAGTAGGGAATCCAGCCTTAGGTTCGTTAATACTCAGAATGCTAGATCACCGAATCGTTAATTGGCGCGAATGGAGCGTGATGAAAGAGGGAGGAGCCACTCGCTCAGAACCCACAACGCATGAGGATTTCGTGAGGAGGGCACTTTCTAATCGTCGATACTGCTCCTACGCAACGACCTCTGACTCGACTGTTTCAGTCGGGTGAAGTTGTTTGTGCCATGTTGCTAATAGATCCTTCGCTGTTTTCTTGGAAGTCCCTTCTGGGACATCACGCATGAATCCGCAGTTCAGGCACTGGAGATAGTTACCGTGAGGATCGAAATTGTGTTCGACCGTACCTGTTGTGCATTTTGAGCACGACTTGAAATAGAGCATTCAAGTATTCATCCCTTCACTTACCCATCATCGACCTGCTTATGACATGCCCTGCCAATTGCAAATCTCACTCGAGTTAGTTCGATGCAATCGGCGATGCTGTCGATGCGTTGAACACACTAGGGGGTAACTGTGAAGACACTGTGGGGATCACGTATCGAGGATTCACTGGCTGATGTGTAGCTACGCGCAACGAAATGCTGAGTTTGCAGCAGTTTGGAAAACATCGCCCTGAGAAAAAGTGAAAGTTGCGCTTTTCCGCAATAGCTTTAGGCGATTCAGCCTACTGGACGGTCGGGGTTTACTGCCATCCTGAGGTAGTGGCATCCGCTACATCGGTTGTGAACAGGTATCCACTGAGCAGTTCGACATCCGGGTGAAGAAGCCCAACAAATCGCTCGGCACGAATCAGTCAGTAACAGAGGTCTCAATGTCCGTACGCACTTCTAGGAAAGCAATTACACCCGACCAGCCAGCTGGGCGACTTCAGCGTGGTATCTCTGGTGTGACCATAGCTGTGGTGATGGCAGCATGTGCAGTAGTTACCCTGACGATTATTCAGGCAGCCACTTATGGCGACGCGTCGGCAGCTCAGACAGGCATCCCTGGCCTGATCGGCTAGTTTTCTAGAATTGATTTCGTAAATTTGGCGATGCCGAGCTAAACAAGCACGGCGTCGTTCAGCTTCAACAGGCGACCCGCTTGAACCACGGTTGAAGCTCTGTCCATGTCACGAATGTTCTTCGCAGGGTCGCCAGCAAAGGCAGCTAGATCGGCGTTCATACCCGCCTGAAGGCTGCCTATTTCTTTGTTGAGACCCAGCGCTTCAGCTGTTCCAGCCGTCGCTGCGTTGATGGCTTTCCAGTTCGCCCAGCCGAGATATTCAACTAGTGCCCATGCGTTAGCTGCCGATCTATCGTGGGTTCCGTACGCCATTCCCATGTCGAGTCCGGTAGTAAACCGAACTCCTGCATCGTGCATGTTGTTGAGAGTTTCGAGATGGTCAGCTTCTGGAACGACCTTGAATGACACTGCCCAGTGCGGATCGGCAGGTCCCTCTTCGCCTCGATCTTTGGCTTCCTGACCAAGCAAATGGTGCCCGATAGTAGGGTCGACCCACTGTCCCTGATCGGCCATCTGCTTCACTGTGTCGGCGGTGTAGTCGAGCCCTTTTGTTGGGTCGGAGTGGTACCAGCGAGAGTGAATGAGATGATCGACTCCGGCTTCGACAACGTTTCGTGTGCCCTGAGCCGAAAGTGTGTGCGTGACGATAGGCACGTTCATTCGGTGTGCCTCTTCAACAGCAGCCTTCAGCATTTCGACCGAGTACTGCGGTGTTCGAGGATTGGCGGTTGGAGTGAACATTCCTCCTGTTGCCATCATCTTGATCACGTTGGCGCCGAGCTTCACTTGAGTTCGAACTGCGGTTCGTACTTCAGCTTCAGTGTCGGCTTCTGTTCCGAAGAACCAGCAGTGACCGGCAGTGATAGTGATAGGTGTGCCGGCAAGCAGTAGTCGAGGACCTGGAATATGACCGTCATCGATCATTTGCCGAACTGCGAAAGCTACTTCGTTTTTCGATCCCAGATCACGAATCGTTGTTGTTCCAGCCAGAACTGCTTTTCGCATGTTGTTAGTGGCACGAATCGTGAGCTGCTGATTGTTCTCAGTTAGCGCTAAACGCTGCGCATCATGAGTTGCACTGCAGTGCATGTGCGAGTGAGCATCGACAAGGCCTGGAAGCAACGAAACATCGCCAAGGTCGTGAACGGTGTATTCGTTGGCATCGTCTGAGACTGAATCAGAAGGTTCGACAGCAGTTATCACACCGTCTTCGACTACTACGGCGTGATCTTCGAGCCAGCCTGAAACATCGGCGTTGGCGACTCGTTTTGCTTTGTAAATGCTCTTGTTGGTCATGGTTTTCATTCGGCGATCAGTAATTCCGTGAGTCGCCTTGCTGCTATCTACTGTCGATCTTAATTTGAGAAAAATTACTTTTCGTCGTTGTAGTGAATCTCGAATGCGCCATCAGTGATGAAGATGCCCACCATGTCGCCTTCGTCGGTAGCTCCGTGCTCCATTGTTTCGCCCTGCGGGAACCATACCCATGTTCCGGGACCGTAGACACCCTTATGCGTGCGCAGTTTTCCTTCTAGAACGAAGATTCCGTGTCCGCACGGGTGAGTGTGCTCAGGATTTAGAACGCCTTTTGGATAGCGAATCATTCGTATTTCAGAACCGCTGTCGGGATCTTTACGAAGCATAAGACGACCGAGATCGACGCCCAGTTTCGGATTGTGACTCAAGTCCCATTCGATCGATTTGGTATCGATTGTGTTGTAGACGTTCTCGCCGGCGTTGTTATCTAGGTCTGCCATATTTTCTTTCCGGAGTTGATTTCAATAATGATTTTGTGTTTTGGTGTGAAATTGAAGAACTACTAAAGCACTTTCCAGTAGCGCTTGCCTTCCCATCGGATCAGCGTGCCCCATCCGGGATAGCTCAGGTGACTGCCTATGACTATCGCATTGGTCTGTTCGGCCTGGTCGAGAATATTTTTTCTCGCCTTGATACCCATCGGACCGTCCCAATCGGGCGAATAGTGTAGGTCGGTTTCGGTAGCCTGCATTGGTGAGCCCAGTATGTCGCCCACAAGCAAGGAACGTTCGTTGTTCGAGGCAATCAATAGGCTCATATGCCCGGGAGTGTGCCCGGGAGTCGGGAATGCCGTTACGCCTGGTGCGAGTTCAGTTTCTCCGTCCATAAGATCGAGAACGCCTTGTGCTTCAAGCGGCATGACGCTGCGATTAGTTGCCTCTCCACGAAGAGGATCGGAAAGCATTTCATCGGTTGTGAAGTGCTTCCAATCGGCTTCGTGAACTCGATATCTTGCATTCGGGAAGCTCAGAGGACGCTCTGGAAGGTCTTCTCGCAAGTTCCAGCCCACGTGGTCGCCGTGCAAGTGGGTTAGGAACACCGTGTCGATTGAACCTAGCCCGATCCCGTTTCGTTCGAAGTCGGCGATAAGCTCGCCCGGAGCTGGATGTCCGAGCATGTCGCCATGGGGTCCGAAACCCGAATCAGCAAGAACTCTCTTACCACCCGAACTAAATACGAATGATCCGAGATTGTTCTGGAAGAACTGTCCTGAAAAATACTCTGGGAATCGATCGTAGAACGGCTCCCAGATTTCGAGCGATTCTTCTGGAAACAACACCCGTGGATCGAACGACACGCTGCCATCGGATAGACCCGTGATGTGCACATCGCCGACTTGAAGTGTGTTTTTTAGGCTGGCGGACATTAATTGCTTCTCGAGAATCGGTGAGTTTAGTTCGCTAACGGAACTCATTGTTCAGAGCAGTCGCAATATACGCCAATCTTGAGCCACATATTGCGATTTGAAACGCTGGAAAGAAACTTTTGAAAATCCTGCATCCTTTTCTAAAACACCGCATCTGACTTGTTGTGATACAGTGAATGACTGATCGTCAGTCACAGGGCTGTTTCAACTGGAAATAACGACATGGCAGTAGCAGAACGAACACAATCAGAGGCGCAACGTCGGAAGCAAATTCTCGACGCGGCTCGTGGCGTGTTCGGTGAAAAAGGCTACGAAAGTGCAACGGTTTCCGACATTGTGAAACGAGCCGGTGTGGCACAGGGCACGTTCTATCTCTACTTCGACTCTAAGAAGTCGGTAGTAGTTGAACTTGCGCGGCAGCCTATGGATGAGATGGCGACTCGTCTACAGGGAATTTTGAGCGGTGATGAGTCGTTCGCTGAAATCCTGCAAAAGTTCGTCCAGCTGGGATTCGAGGTTGGAGGAGACAATCCTGACCTCTGTGGTCTGATGCACCTGAGCGACTCTGGCGAAGAGGATCTTGAGGACATTGAGGGGCATGCAAGAGTCAGCGAGATGGCTGTTGCGATGTTCCAGGGTTTCATCGATGCCGGTCAGGCAGTTCATATCGACGCCAAAGTTGCCGCTGAGATGTTCAAAGTAATCATGTCGGGTTCAATGCGGTTGGCATTCGCGACAGAACCGCCGGTAGCGTCGGTTGAAGAGATTCGAAAGGCTACTGAAATTGTGGTTCTTGGAGCATTTGTGAAACGACCGACGTAGTTTTTTATTTGTTTGATTTGCGGTGACTGATAGTCAGTCATCTAACCAGTTACTGGAAAGCGGAGGGATACGGAAATGATCGATTGTTTGAATATGTGCATCTAACGTGCGAATTTGTTTTTATTTGCCCTTCACTGACTGACAGTCAGTCATGCAGGCAAGGTATATCTAAGGAACTTTTGTAATGAGTAATTCAAATGCGTCGGCCGACGTTGCGACATACAGCAACGCCGGGTACGAAAAGCGAAAATGGTCCCTCGGGATCCTTTCAGTCGCATTGATCATCATTGGGCTGGACGTAACTGTTTTAAACGTCGCCATACCAACTCTTCAGGCTGAACTGCAGGCAACTGCGGCTGGTCTCCAGTGGATCATCAACGCGTACATATTGGTGTTCGCAGGTGTTCTTCTAACTATGGGAGCACTTGGTGACAGATTTGGAAGGCGAATAGCGTTCCAGGCCGGATTGGTGATCTTCGGTATTTCGAGCGTGACAGCTGGATTGTCGGAGACGACGTCACAGCTGATTGTGTCTCGCGCCTTTCAAGGTGTCGGTGGAGCATTGATTATGCCGTCGACTCTCTCGGTAATCGTCGATATCTTCCCTCGTGAAGAGCGTGCGAAAGCTATTGGAATTTGGTCTGGAATGGCAGCAATTGGTATTCCGGGTGGAATGATCGCAGGTGGCTGGCTGCTCGAGAACTACTTCTGGGGATCTGTATTCCTGCTGAACGTCCCGGTTGTGTTGGTGGCGTTGATCGGTTCCGTGCTGGTTATTCCTGAAAGCAAGGACCCAAATGCGAAGTCGACCGACTTCGTTGGTGCCGTGATTTCAATGATCTCACTCTCGGCTTTGATATACGCCATTATCGAGGCACCTGAAAAAGGCTGGCTTGCTGGTGTAACTCTCGCCGGTTTCGCTATCTCGGTGGTGTTTGGCGTGCTGTTCGTTTGGTACGAAAAGCGCCAGGAAAACCCTATGGTCGACTTGAACCTGTTCAAGAACGCCCGTCTCTCAGCAGCAGCTGGTTCGATTGGTATCGCATTCATGGCGATGCTTGGAATGATGTTCCTGCTCACGCAGTACTTACAGTTCGTTCAGGGCTACTCGCCTCTCGACACTGGTTACCGGTTGGTTCCGATGGCACTTGGTTTCTTAGTTGGGGCTCCAACTAGCGCGGCCTTCGTTGCGAAGACCAACTCCAAGGTCGTTATGAGTGTTGGAATGCTTCTTGTTGCGGTATCGGTTGGTGCAATGTCGTTCCTCGACGTTGAAACTACCTACTGGCTAACTGGATCGTTGATCTTCGCGATGGGACTCGGCATGGCCAACACGATGGCTCCGGCAACGGATTCTGTGATGGCGGCTGTTCCTGAAGCTCAGGCTGGTGTTGGTTCTGCTTTGAATGACACTGTTCGTCAGATCGGTGGAGCGCTCGGTATTGGAATCTTCGGATCGATCATGAGTTCGATCTACTCTTCAAGCATGACCGATGCTGTTGCTGGTCTTCCATCAGAGCTTGCAGATGGTGCAAGCAACCAGATTGGTGCCGCTTTGCAGATTGCGGGTCAACTTGATGGTGCTGCCAGTGGTGCACTGGTCGCCGCTTCGAAGAATGCGTTCGTCGATGGAGCATCGACTGTGTACCTGATTTCAGGAATTGTGGCTCTCATCGGTATGGCGTTCGTCGTCAAATACATGCCTGGTTACGACCTTCTACCGGGCACAGAGTCGGAAACTTCCGAAGATCGCGGATTCTCGGGAGAACTGGCAACGGAAAGTGCACGTATCGACTAATACATAACTGGCACTCTCTCCCGCCGGTAAGTGTCCTGACTCAAAATTAGCGTTTAGATACAGGCACAAAATAGAAAAGCCCCGGTTCCGTTATAGGAGCCGGGGCTTTTTTTGATTAAGTGGTCAGTGTTGAACTAAACCGCAGTTGGCGTTGGCTGCAACAGCGCTTTCCAATCCTGCTTGCCTGCCCAGTCGGCGAAGGTAGTCCAGTCGATATCTTTGTACTTGCTGCGAAGGCTCTCTATGTTGGCGGAGTAGCCGATACTCTCGAACCAGTCGTACATGAGTGCGACGTCTTCGCCCATTGCCGCAACTTCCTCACGTGGCTGCTGCTCGAAGGCGATGGCTCTGCCACTTGTTTCAGACAGGATCTCGGCAGCCTGAGGACCTGTTAGTTCATCTCCGGCGATCTCAATTCGCTCTCCGTAGAATGCCTCACCTTGATCGATGACATGAGCGATGAACGCACCGATGTCAGTTGACGAAATCATCTGCAGGTAAGTCGAATCGCCGATCGCCTGCCTGAATTTTCCATTTTGAAGCGCAGGAAGATTCCAAGCGAACGTTAAATTCTCCATGAAGAAGACTGGGGCCACTATCGACCAGTTCTTGGCGCCATTCTGTAGATGCTGTTCAACCTCGAATTTGGCGTCGAAGTGGGGCACGCCCGAATTTGCGTTAGCGCCGGCGACGCTTGAGAGCACGATGTGATCAACGCCAGCTGCGACCGCCGCATCGACTACCCTAATGCCCTGTGGAGCCTCTTGATCGACCCCTGAGTACATGTTGGTCACCAAGTGGACAGTATCAACGCCGTGAACGGCCGCTTTAATCGACTAAATATTGTCGAAATCGCCTTGTGCCAAAGTCGCTCCAAGCGACATTAGTTCTTTCGAAGCCGCAGATTCTAGATCTCGCACAAAAGCACGTACTTCATGGCCTTTATTAAGTAGGTTTCTTGCCACTAATCCGCCTTGCTGTCCGGTGGCACCTGTCACCAGTATTTTCTTAGTCATTTTCTTGGGTTTCCTTCGTTGTTTTGGGTTGATTCCGAGCTTTACGCTGTTGATTAGCCGGCTAAGTATTTGCGCAAAATAGATGGTCTTCAGTCGGCTGAAAGACCATCTGCAACCTTGTTGAGGAGAATTGTGAGCATGTTCTGTTCAGCTTCCGAGAGGTTTTGGACAGTTTCTCGTTCAAGTCTCGCCCAAGCCAGCATCACTCCGTCTCGAAGTTCACCTGATTTGAACGAAGGCTGAACTCGGCTTACGCGCTGGTCTTCAGGATCTCGTGACCGAACTATCAAACCACTCTTCTCAAGCCTTCTCAGGGCGACCGTCAACGTAGCCGGTTGAATCTCAAGTCGATTCGCCAGTTCCGTTTGAGTCATCTCGCCTTGCGTCCAGAGAACGTTCAGAAGCATTTCCTGGCCGACGTGCAGACCTAGCTCGCTGAGTATTTCGTCTGCCCGCTGTCGGTGAAGCTTTGCGGCTTTGGCAACTGCGAAGCTAACTTCGCCCCTGGATTCGATTGATGGCTGTGACGTCACTTGTTTCCCCGTTACTTAGTCGGCTAAATGTTATGTCGTGATCCATCGCATGTCAATTTCCAGAGGTTGACCCGTCAGATTACTCCGCGACGAACTTTCTGACGGTGTGATTTCCAGTATCGGCGACATATAGGGCTCCTGAATCATCAAATGCCAGCCCATGGGGGTTGGTGAATGTCCCTGGGGCTACTTCATCCAAGAGTTTGCCGCCCTGATCGAATCGCTGGATACGATTTCCGCGGGTTTCAGAAATTGCAAAATTGCCTTCTGAATCGAAGTTGATGCTAGTTGGCGTGGTGAATTGGCCCGGAGCATCGCCGAGTTGGCCCCATCGGCTGACAAGATCTCCATCAGGCGTAAATCGCTGGATGCGATTGTTTCCTCTATCAACCACCCACAGGTTTCCATCGGGGCCGACTTTGATTCCTGTTGGGTTCGATAGCTTTCCGGGCTCTTGTCCCCATTCAAGCAGTGAACCTACAACGTCGCCGTTGGTCGTAAACACGTTTATTCGGCCCCCGCCCCAGTCGGTAACGTACACAAGGTTTTCATCGCTAATCGCCAGAACCATTGCTGATTCGAATTGACCGTCTTTTCTCCCAAGACTGCCGAACGTCGCGATCCATTCGCCTTCAGGGGTGAATTTTTGTATTCGGTGATTTCCGCTTTCAGATACGAAAACGTTGCCGGCAGGACTAATAGCAATTCCGGTCGGAGAATCGAACTGGCCGTTCTCAAACCCCGATCCAACCCATTCGAGCAATAACTCACCTTGTGAACCGAACTTTCGAACCCGATTGCCTTGAAATTCGGTCGTATAGAGATTTCCGCTGTTATCGAACGCAATGCCATTAGGGGACGCCCAGAGTATTCCGGGATTTTGGTCGTCCATCCAGTTTTCGACTTCTACGAAGTTTGCAACGACGGATTGCTCGACAGGAGCGGATGTAGCGGGCGGCTGTGACAAGGCTTGATCGTTGCTGGGCGCAGAATATGTCGCCGTCGGTGCGCGGGCGTCCGCAGAGGAGCTTGAGCAGGCGGAAATGACCAGAACAAGGGTCAAACCCGCGATCAGCGCTTTCAGTACAGGCCAATTTTTTGTGATGGGCGAAATGTGCATTTTCAATAGTCGCTTGCTGGGTGCACTTGGTAGTTACGACGACAGCTTACATACAGATGCCTATTTGCTGTGTTCGTACAGAAAAGATGCCTGCATGCAGCATAGTTACAACCAACAAAAAAGCCCCCGGCAACGCCGAGGGCTTTTTCTCATTCGCTTAAATGGCGATCCCGAGCAGATTCGAGCTGCCGATCTAAATGACTCCTGCCTAAACACAATCTCATCAGTTAGAGATTCAATCTCTTCTGGTGTCCATTTATCGACTTTGTTTGCTGAACGACAATCGATTGGACAGAGTCGCTCGGTGATTACTTGGTACCGACGAATTAGTCCGCAGTATTGCTCGTTTTTTATAGTGACAACATTATCTGGTAAAGAACTATGATCGATAAACTTCAAAAAGCAAAACTTCCAACACTGCGACCGAAGTGGATCCGGTTGAGTTTCTGGCTTACACGTTCAAAGCTGAATATCTCTGCCGAGGGACCCGACCGATAATGACAGGGGACTTTGAAAGGAACTAACGCAGGTCTGAAGGGTGTTGAACGATCAGTTGGTCAAAGCATCGTAAAAGTAGAATGAAACACGGAATTGCATTGGTCGTTGCGACAACTGTATTCGTTTAGTGGAGCTCCAAGAAGTGGACGCTAGAGTGCCTCTCCACCGCGATGTTAGTGTTGGGCATCATCGGCTCAATAGCCCTAGCGTGGATATCACTTTCTAGATTGGGTGTACTGTGGAGCGAACTAACAAAAGGATGAAAATGGCAAGCTAACTAATAATCAAGAAGTTGGTCGCAATGACGTTCTCAAACAACGATTCTCAAGTCTTCAATACCAACTCAAATCTGTGGTCGAATTGGCTGACGTTCAACACTTGTTAGAAATCGGTCCAGGGCGTGGATATTTCCGAGCAATGGCCCAGCTGCTTGGTTACGAAATTAAGACGCTCGATCGAAATGCTGACAATCACCCTGACTACGATTGCGAAATTACAGAACTTGATCCACCAATGTCGTTCGACGCTGTTCTTGCGTTTGAAGTTCTAGAGCACATGCCCTACCAGGATTCAATCAAGTTCTTCTCCGAAATGGTACGGCTTACCTCTCGATATGTGATCGTCTCGATCCCAACCAGGCAACTACGCTTGCGGCGCATTGCGAAGCTCCGCAGCCCGAGACTTCCTGATCTTCCACCCGTCGACCGAGAAGACCACTGGAAGCCTCACCATTGGGAGATTGGTCGCAAAAGTTACCCGGCAACTCGAATCGTTTCAGATTATTGCGATCAGGGCGTGAAGTTGGTCAGACAGTTCTCGAACCCTCGTCACAAATACCATACATTTTTTGTCTTCGAAACAGGCCAGCCTGAGAGGTAAATAACGTCGCACTGATGGGATTCAATCCCACGTACCGCCGACTAGAAATCAGGTTGTCTCAACAGTTGAGTTACCGTCCCGCGCATAATTGCGATAATGCTTTCCGGCGTGCTAAAGAACACTAAACCTAATGGGTTTTCGAACGCCCACGGTCTAGCGAATTAAGTGGCTACGGTCGAGTTTCCGGCTTACATAGTTCTAAGCTGCTTATTTATTGTGAAAGACCCAAACCTCACGCCAGACTTTGCATGCTGCTCCAGTGGCGAACTGACCTCGGTGTTCGTGAAATAGTCAACATCATCACGATCGATGTTCGCCTAACCTCCGCATTCTCAACAGCGCTCAGGTTGTGTAAGCGCCGCACAGGCGATCCATTTGTAGGCGTTTCCAGACAGCGTGGCAGAGATACAAAGAATCCCTGAATCCCTGTTACAACGTCGGTTTGGCCAATGAAGGTAGCCTTGCGGCGCAGGCACGCTTCGGCACTCTGCAGCTCGTTGCTGGCAAATGAACGGTGTTCCCGTCAAAGTTGTGAGCTATTGTTTCGGCCATGCGAACTTGAAAGCCACGATGATTTAGTTACAGCTAGTTAGTGACTCAGGTGGATTTATGGAACGTGTGCGATTATCAGCCTGTTAGGCTCCCCCGCATCGAGGAGGAGATATAGAAATTATCAAGGAAAGTTAAAAGAAAAAGGACTCCCGATTTAAACTAGGAGTCCTTCTCAAAAAACTTTGATGGCGATCCCGAGCAGATTCGAACTGCCGATCTCCTCCTTGACAGGGAGGCGTGTTAGGCCGCTACACCACGGGACCGCGTCAGCGGCAATCGAAATCAACCGCTTCTATTGAGAGTAAGGCTGGTACCTAACCTCAGTCAACACTTCGTTCGGGTCGACTGGCGATTTATTATCACCCTTTTACTCGAAAGACTGCCGAATCATCGCAAGAACGGCGCGTTATCCGTAGTTGCAGCCAATGCCCTTGTAGCCGATTTCGACTTCGCCGGTAGCCGTTACCATTACCGGAGTGATTTTGTCGCCACCGGAGAGCCGTTCCACATCTACCCACTTTTCCGGCTCTTTAGAAACGTCGATCTCGCGATACGACACGCCGTCTTTCACCAGATCTTCCTTCAGCAGATCGCAATACCCGCAAGTTGGGTGTGTGTAGACGATTGCAATGCCATCTGCTGGCGCCTGTTCGGTTTTAGGCATTCCTGTTCCTGATTCGCCGTTGCAAACTCAACGGCGCACTAACTGACTAATTTTGAAATGTAACTGAATCGTATCGATGAATCGATGAGATGCAGGTCAAAACGCTTTCGATGCAATTCTTCGTGAAAATTTGCAACGACGATATTACATCTCTATCGATTTTTCGCCAGATAAGTAACCTTCTGGATCTTTTTCAAACGCTACTCGGCAGCCTGGGCCGCAGAAGTAGTAAACGGTTCCCTCATGAGTCGACGCCCCACCAGGTGGGTTCGAGGTGTCGACGTTCATGCCGCAAACGGGGTCGATTGCAGGTTCAGCTTTGTTGCTGCTTAGGAATGGAATTTTCAACTCATGTCTCCTGTAATTTTTCGAATTACTTTCTAGGCCGTTACTTCAATATTTGTTGGTTCACTCGGCGGTGTGCGACGTGCTTTATTGCGTACGCCACGACCTAACCTCAACGAGTTGGTTACTACTGTTACCGAACTGAACGCCATTGCTCCAGCCGCCACAACTGGGTTCAAAAAGCCGATTTCACCGATGATTGGCTGTAAGTAGCCGGGCACAGTTGCTGAATCTGAGCTGAATACCGGATAGAGCGCTCCGGCAGCGATTGGGATGAGCATTACGTTGTAAAAGAACGCCCAGAACAGATTTTGCTTGATAGTTCGCATGGTGCTGCGACTAAGTTCGATTAGCTCTGCGACCACAGCGGGATCGCCAGATGTAATCGTGACATCGGCGGCTTCAATAGCTATGTCAGTACCAGAGCCAATCGCAACGCCAACATCGGCGGTAGCGAGTGCAGGGGCGTCGTTTATGCCATCGCCAACCATTGCGACGACGTTGCCTTCTCGCTGTAGTTCTGAAATTGCAGCGGTTTTTCCGTCGGGCATAACTTCTGCGATGACGTGATCGATTCCGATTGCGGTTGCCACTTTGTCGGCGGTTCGTTGGTTGTCACCAGTCAACATCACAGTTCGAATTCCACGTGACTTCAGATCGGAAATCGCCTGAGCCGCTTCTCGTTTCACGATGTCTGAAACGCCGATAAGTCCGATTGGATGATCGTCCTTAGCGACTGCGAGCACCGTTTCGCCACGATCTGCAATCACAATACTCAATTCCGAGAATTCGTAGCTGGCAGACGTTTGTTCTGCGATATAAACAGGGCTTCCCACCAAGATTCTTGATCCTTCAACAGTGGCGGATATCCCTCGTCCCGGATTCGCTTCCACGTTGGTGGCAGCGGGTAAGTCGATGCCTGAAGCCTTCGCCTCAAGCAAAACTGCGCTTGCCAGCGGGTGTTCGGAGCTGATTTCGGCAGCTGCTGCAAGTCGGATCAGCTCACGATTCGTTACACCGTGTCCCTCAATCGTCGATACTGCTGGCTTGCCCTCGGTAAGAGTTCCCGTTTTGTCGAAAACCACCGTGTCGAGCCGGTGCGCACGTTCGAGAGCGTCAGCATTGCGTATGAGTGCTCCACTTGAGGCACCCCGTCCCATCCCGACCATGATCGCAGTAGGAGTGGCGAGTCCGAGAGCACAAGGGCAGGCGATTACGAGTACAGCGACCGTCATTAGTAGGGCGTTGATGATGGCAGGTTCAGGAGCCAAGAACGACCATGTTGCGAACGTCAGGATCGCAATAAGCAGTACGGCTGGAACGAATCGAGCGGTGACTTTGTCGACCAAGTGCTCGATTGGAGCGCGTGATGATTGCGCTTGCTGAACCATTCGAACGATACCTGCCAGAACGGTTTCGCGACCGACTGCCGAAGCGACGAATCTAACAGCGCCGGTTCCGTTTACTGTTCCAGTAAACACCTTGTCGCCGGTTTGTTTGTCTGCCGGAAGTGGTTCGCCGGTAAGCATCGATTCGTCGATTGCTGTTTGACCTTCGATAATCTCGCCATCAACAGGAACTCGTTCTCCCGGCCGAAGGACAATTGTGTCGCCTGCAAGCACTTCGGCGATATCGATCTCAGTTGGCTCACCATCTCTGATAATCACGGCTGTAGATGGCTGGAGACCCATCAGTTTCTTGATAGCGTCGGAAGTTCTCCCGCGCGCACGACCTTCGAGCCATCTACCGAGCAGAATTAGACCGATAATCGACGCTGAAACGTCGAAATAAGTTCCGGTCGAGTGACTTCCACCTACGGCAGCGCCTGAGAACGTAAGCGAATCTTCAAACACCGGTCGGAGTATCGTGACCGCAACGCTATAGAAGTAAGCCGTCGACGTGCCAATAGCGACCAGCGTGTTCATGTTCGAAGTGCCGAGCCGTGCAGCTGCCCAGGCTGATCGATAAAAACGCCTTCCAGTCCAGAACTGCACCGGGGTTGCTAGCACCAGAAAGAAGATATTTACCGCGGTTGTCGAAAGGTCGGCGAGTGATTCGACCTTGGTGTAGTTCATGGCGATCATCACGACCGAAGCTACTGCAAGGCTGACAATCATCATGTCGCGGGTGGATTTGAGTTCCGCTTCGCGTATTTTTCGGTCGCCATCAGCGAAAATCGAAGTGTCTTCGTCGGCGAAACTTCTTACTGAGTATCCGGCGCCTGAAAGCGCATCTCTAACGTCAGGCTTGGTGATTGATCTAGAAGCGAACTCAACAGTAGCTGTTTCAGTTCCGAGGCTGACTTGCGCATCGACAATCCCGGGCAACTCTCGTAGTGCGTTGCCAACATGGTGCACGCACGCGGCACAAGTCATGCCACCAACGCTAAACGTCAGTGTCGAAAGGTTTTCGGCGACCTGTTCTTCAGATGGAAGCTGATTTTGCAGCTGATCGGTATTAGCGGTCTGCAATTTCGTACAGCTCCACTAGCTCGCTTAATACCTGTTCTTCGCGGCCCTCTTTGACGCCATCTACGACGCAAGTGCGCAGGTGACCGTCGATTAGCTGCGATTCGAGTTTCTGCAGAGCGCGCCGTACTGCGAAAGTTTGGCGAAGGATGTCGACACAGTAGCGGTCATCGTCGACCATCTTTTTCACACCGGCTAAATGACCCTCGATGTAGCTGAGACGTTTGATCGCGTCGCTCTTTGTTTCCGCTTTAGCTTCATCGTGGTGGTTTCCGTGAGCGTGCTCGGCGTGTTCGTGAATCATGGAAATCTCGAGAATTTAGTTCGCATATATATTCGGAATGTGTGTAGTATATACCCCTACCGGGGGGGTTTGGGTTGTTCGTGACGAAATGGCGTGAACAGTGATATTGGACTGGCAATTGAAAAAACGAACGACTAAATCGCTATCGTTGACCTTGCTCATGGTGCTAGGAGCCATGTTCGCTTATGGCGCATGCGGCGATAACAGCATCGATACGAGAGTCGACTCCCCCGAAGCGACTTCAATTGTGTTTCCGATCGATATCACTAGCGATCGTGTCTCGCATGGCGAGAATGTCTACGCTCAAAACTGTGCTTCATGCCACGGACCAGCAGACGGTCAGCCGGTAGTGGAAGGCGCACCACCCCACGGAGATTCAGGGCACACATGGCATCATCCTGATCGGCTGCTGTTCCAGTGGGTACTCGACAAACCGCCGCTCGCAACTACGATGCCGGCGTTTCGAGGGGTGCTTTCAGACGAGCAAGTGGCGCAGGTTCTTGCCTACATAAAGAGCCAGTGGCTCCCCGAGATTCAGGCACGCCAGAACGAAGGTTCAGTTCAGTACGAGGCTCAGGTTGTTGAGTTCGGGTCTGAATGAACGCTGGACGTCCGGCGACTGTGAAAGCCGAATAGTCGAGTAGGAAGACGCAACCCTTGATCTCATCGGCTGAATGGCGTGCCCGCCTCTGAGAATGAAATCAGCGAGCAACTGCTGGCGAAGGTCGTGAACTTGAACCGTTCCAACACGTTTCCGCCAATTTTGATCGAGTTCACGCAGTTGTGAAAGTAGATCACCTGCCCACTCGTTCATCTGGTCGTCGTAGTGGTTCCACCAGCGATTTGCGTAGAGGGCGACCATGAGAAGAATCGCGCCAGCAACAGCATCGAGAACATAGTGATTGGCCGTTGCGATGATGGCGATGAACATGAACGCCTGATACAAGAATCCACCGATTTTGAACCACATGCCTCCCATCTTGAAGGCTGCGACCATTACCAAAAGCGCCCATGCGTAGTGAAGGCTGGGCATCGCTGCAAACCGGTTGTAGCTGATAGCTGAATCGGAGTGCGGCGCTGGGTCTAGACCAAGAAGGGTTACCGTGTCGGTCATTCCAAGGCCGGGCATGAATCTGGGCGGTGCCAGCGGGTAGATAGCGAAAACTATCGCGCCAAAGATCATTGAGAAAACAAATGTTCGACGTAAGTTCAGGTAAACGGTTCTACTCTTGGCGAACGTATAGATGGCTGTCGCAACGAGACCAATCCACATACCAGCGACGTAGAAATAGGTAGTGGCGATCATCGCACCGAGTGAAATTCGGCCAATGATTTGCTGAACGGTGGCTTCAAAGTTTAGAGCCAGCGCTGATTCGAGTTTTAGTACGCCCCATCCGTTCGTAACCGCTTTTAACACCGGGGAAGGGTCAGTCAAGTTTTTGACAAGCGCAAATGCCAGGTAGCAAGCCCCGATAAGCGCAACTTCTTTGGTGATAGTCCTTAGCACCGCAAAACCCTGAAATGTTTGCTCGAATATTCTCTCTCTTAGAGAGAGCCTCTATTATCAACAATTCCACACATTTTTTGCAAACCGCGTGTTTTAGTCAAGTTATGAGAACGAAATTGGCTAAATCAGGGCGCTATTGTCTGAATAAATAGCACTTCGAACATAGTCATTTTTATTGAAATACGCCCACATTTGATCTCAACTCGGCGCGCGAACGGCAAATTTCACAAAACTTGCGTTGACAGTTGGGATGGTGTACGGCTAGACTTTGAGGCTGTCAGAGAAATGTCCATCTCTTTTCGTCTCGTTCTGGTTCATATTTTTTAATTCCCAACAACACCGAAAGTCCGTGCGGTAGCGCCGCGCGTGCTTCGGTTTCTTCGCGTTCGAGGTTTTGTCTCGCACGCGTGTAATCCATCCTTCATCACGCTTAAGCGTATGGGAGTGTGTGTGCATGGTCATCGCTGATCGTCGGTTAGCCCCATCTGAGCAACCCGGTTACAAAGGCTTCAACAGCATCGCCAACAACGTCGACGTTCCAAGTCTCGTTCAGGTTCAGGTCAATTCATTCGAATGGCTGAAAACCGACGGACTCAAGGACCTCCTCGATGAGATTTCCCCTATTGAGGACTTCTCTGGTGGTCGATTCGATCTCGAATTTGTAGGTCACGAAGTTCGTGAGCCTAAGTACACCGAGCGTGAATGCCGTAAGCGCGAAATAACCTATTCGGCTCCGCTCTACATCACAGTAAAGCTAGTGATTAAAGAGACGGGTGAAATCAAGGAACAGACTCTGTTCTTTGGTGACGTGCCGATGATGACTCGCAACGGTACATTCGTTATCAACGGTGCCGAACGTGTTGTCGTTTCGCAGCTGGTTCGATCACCGGGTGCATATTTCACAACCAAGGCCGACCCTGCAACGGGCCGTGAGCTTTGCAGTGCAAAATTGATTCCTTACCGTGGTGCATGGGTCGAGCTCGAAACGAGCAATAAAGACCTTCTATCGGTGAAAGTCGATAGGAAGCGCAAGGCTCCGATTTCGACTTTGCTCCGAGCACTCGGTTGGACAACCGACGACGAAATTCTCGGTTTGGTTTCGGATGTAGATGATGACCCGGTACACCGGTTCATGGAAGCTACGCTTGCCAAAGACACTGACGACCAGACTGAAGAAGAGGCACTTCTCGAGTTCTACCGACGACTACGCCCTGGCGAGCCGCCTAGTGTGGACAACGCTCGTGAACTGATCGAGAACTTGTTCTTCAACGACCGAAAATACGACCTAGGTCGTGTTGGTCGATATAAGTTGAATCGACGATTGGGTCTCGACGAAAAGACACGAACTCTTACGAAGAACGACATCGCCGAACTTATTCGACGAATGATCACCATTAACAATGGCCGAGCGTCTAACGACGATATCGACCACTTGGGTAACCGCCGAGTGCGTGCCGTTGGTGAACTTATTCAGAACCAGCTTCGTGTTGGACTTCTGCGAATGGAACGCGTTGTAAAAGAACGCATGACCACGCAGATGGACCCAACTACGACAACTCCTGCAGCGCTGATCAATATCAGGCCAGTAGTTGCGGCAGTTCGTGAGTTCTTCGGTGGATCGCAGCTTTCACAGTTCATGGACCAGACCAACCCACTTGCTGAACTGACGCACAAGCGTCGACTATCAGCACTTGGACCTGGTGGACTTTCACGAGAGCGTGCCGGATTTGATGTACGTGACGTACACGCATCTCACTACGGACGAATCTGCCCAATTGAGACTCCTGAAGGACCAAACATTGGTCTGCTTGGTTCTCTATCGACGTATGCACGATTGAACAGCTACGGATTCATTGAGACTCCGTACCGCAAGATTCTTCGTTCGATGTCGAGCCAGAACCCAGATATTCAGGGTCGAACACCGCTCGAAGACATTGCCGACGATAACGGCAAAGTCATCGCAGAGGCTGGCAAGCCGATCACAATTCCAATGGCGGAAGTTGTGAACGCTCTGTCGCCACGTGACGTAGCCGTTCAGGCATACGTGACAACTGCGGAAGCCGACCGAGATTACCTCTCGGCTGACGATGAAGAGCAGAACACCATTGGTCAGGCAACGACACCAATGGACGCTAAGGGCCAGATCACAACCGAACTCGTTGAAGTTCGACAGGGTGGTTCTGAGGCATACACATACGTTCACCCCGACGAGGTCAACTACCTCGACGTTTCGCCAATGCAGATCGTAAGTATTTCGACTGCGTTGATTCCGTTCCTCGAGCACGATGACGCTAACCGAGCTCTCATGGGTTCAAACATGCAACGTCAGGCTGTACCGCTGATCAAGCCACAGGCTCCACTCGTTGGAACTGGCATGGAATGGCGTGTTGCTACCGACTCAGGTCAGGTAGTGATGTCGGAAACAGACGGTGTCGTTTCTGAATCTACAAGTGACTACGTAAAGATTCTCGATGAAGCCGGCGAAACTACCGAGTACCCACTCACAAAGTTCGTTCGGTCTAACCAGGGAACTTCAATCAACCAGCACCCTATCGTCCACAAGGGCGACAAGGTCATCAAGGGCTCTCCACTAGCCGACAGTTCCTCAACTGACAATGGTGAGCTTGCTCTTGGTCAGAACCTGCTTGTTGGTTTCATGACATTCGATGGCTTCAACTATGAAGACGCGATCATCCTTAACGAAGACCTCGTCAAGGACGACCGATACACGTCGATTCACATCGATAAGCACGAAGTTGAAGCCCGAGAGACGAAACTCGGACCAGAAGAAATTACTCGTGACATTCCAAACGTCGGTGAAGAGAGTCTGCGTGACCTCGACGACGAGGGAATCGTTCGAATTGGTGCTTGGGTAACCCCCGGCGACATTCTGGTCGGAAAGATCACACCAAAGGGTGAAACTGAACTAACTGCTGAAGAAAAGCTCTTGCGGGCCATCTTCGGTGAGAAGGCACGTGACGTAAAAGACACCAGCCTTCGAGTTCCACACGGTCAG
This sequence comes from Candidatus Lucifugimonas marina, assembly GCA_029593915.1. Taxonomy (GTDB): domain Bacteria; phylum Chloroflexota; class Dehalococcoidia; order Lucifugimonadales; family Lucifugimonadaceae; genus Lucifugimonas; species Lucifugimonas marina. The sequence continues at coordinate 97,524 of CP046147.1, forward strand.
CACGGCAAGGTGATCGACGTACGTATCCTCACAAAGGAAAACGGCGACGACATGCAGCCTGGTGTTACCAAGACGGTTCGTGTTTGGGTTGCTCACACACGAAAGATCAACCAGGGCGACAAGATGGCTGGTCGACACGGTAACAAGGGTGTTGTGGCTAAGGTTCTCCCTCGGGAAGACATGCCCTTCCTCCCAGACGGCACGCCGCTCGACATCATGTTGAACCCGATCGGTGTTCCTTCTCGTATGAACTTAGGTCAGCTGCTTGAAACCCACTTGGGTTGGGCTGCTAACACTCTTGGTTTCCACGCACGAACGCCTGTATTCGATGGCGCTCAAGACAGCGTTATCGAAGACCAACTCGCACGAGCTTGGTTCGTTCGTGAATCGAACGCCAAAGACAAGCGAGATCTGGATACCGCTGAAATCGACTGGACAAAGGTCGATACTTACTTAGAAGAGCGCGGTTTCGACCGTGATCGACTCTGGAGTGACGCTCAGTCAAACCGTGGTGTGGCTCGAGAAGCCTGCCTGCGTATTTGGCTGAATGAAGTTGCCGGAGTCGAAACTACCGACATGAAGCCTTCGGAGCTCATGCAAGAGTCGCTCAAGGTATCTCGTGAGCGAAACCTTTCTGCTCCGATCTTCGGTAAGCAGATGCTCATGGATGGGCGAACGGGTCTTCCATACGACGCACCGATTACTGTCGGTAACGTCTACATGCTGAAGCTCATTCACCTTGTTCAAGACAAAATTCACGCTCGTTCAACCGGACCTTACTCGCTCATCACCCAGCAGCCGCTCGGTGGTAAAGCTCAGTTCGGTGGACAGCGATTCGGTGAGATGGAAGTTTGGGCACTTGAGGCATACTCGGCGGCGTATACGTTGCAGGAGATGCTGACGATTAAGTCAGACGACGTGATCGGACGTGTCAAAACTTACGAAGCGATCGTGAAGGGTGAAGAGGTCATCCAGCCGGGTGTTCCTGAATCCTTCCACGTTCTTTTGAAAGAACTTCAGGGTCTCGGACTTTCGGTCGAGCTTCTAAACGAAGATATCGAACGATTCACTCAGGCTCAGACGCAGTCGCAGGAAATGTCGGCAACGCTTGGTGCACCGCTGGATTGGAACGATCTAAGCGATGAGCCACTCGATGCTCTCGACATCGAAGAACTTGCTGTTGGTGATGAGCCTGTGGCAATTGTCGAAGACGATTCAGATGATGAAGAGTCGGCTGGCGCTGATTCAGACGACGACGACGAGGCAGAAGAGCCAACTGAAGATTCGCTTCAGACTCTCGCTTCTGAAGATTCTGAAGATGTCAGCGACGACCTTCCTGGCGTCGAAGACGAAGAGAACTAACAAAACAAATTACGTCCCGCCAATTTTCATTTGAGCATTGGCGGGACACTTCAACTTTGCTGGCTTAGCTCGCCAGCTTCACTACCCGGGTTAGCTACCCACGAGCGTAAAACCTCGGAAGAGTAAGGAAACGGCCACATATGACGCAGTCGGGCGCCGATTTCAACGCAATCAGAATCTCTCTGGCTTCACCAGAGCAGATTCGAGCATGGTCATACGGAGAAGTGACCAAACCAGAGACGATTAACTACCGCACGCTCCGCCCTGAGAAGGACGGACTGTTTTGCGAGCGTATTTTTGGTCCTACCAAGGATTGGGAGTGCTACTGCGGTAAGTACAAGAAAATCCGCTACAAAGGCGTAATTTGCGACCGTTGTGGTGTTGAGGTTGCGCGTTCAAAGGTTCGACGTGAACGAATGGGTCACGTCAAGCTGGCAGCGCCTGTTGCTCACATCTGGTTCTCGAAGGGAACACCTTCCCGACTTGGTCTACTTCTCGACCTGTCACCACGAAACCTTGAGCGAGTTCTTTACTTCGCCCAGTACGTGGTCACATCGGTCGACAACATGGCTCGCCAGAACGCCATCGAGCAGCTGGAAGCATACCGTGACGCCGAGGTAAACCGCCTTGGTGAAGACCTCAAAGAGAACCTCGCCGGCGGAAACGTCGAAGGCGTACTCTCGTCAACAATGCAGGCCATATTCGAACAGCGAATCGAAGCTGAACGGGTTGCGCTTGAATTTGCAGAGCTCGACAAGCCAAAGAAGAAGCCAACCAAGGCTCAGATCGCCAAGGCAGAGAAAGAATCTGCCGAGCAGGTAGATGCTCACAACGCTGAAGTTGCTAGCTTCAAGGGCGACGACGCTGTTACTAAGCTGACCGAGATCACCGAAGAGCAGAAGGCAAACGTCGAAGCCGATGTTCAGGAAAAGATCGACGATCTAGAGTCGATCCGAGTGATGGACCTTCTCACTGAAGCTCGATTCCGAGAGCTTCGTGACAAGTTCGGCCAGGTATTCAAAGCATCTATGGGTGCTGAGTCGGTCCTCGAGATTCTCAAGAACACAGACCTCGATGCAGTTCGAGTTGATCTTCAGGATCAAGTTCGAAACACGTCTGGTCAGCGCCGCAAGAAGGCAATCAAGCGACTCCGTGTTGTTGAAGCCTTCCGCAAGAGCGGTAACAAGGCCGAGTGGATGGTTCTTACTGTTCTGCCGGTTCTCCCGCCAGAACTTCACCCGATGGTTCAGCTCGATGGTGGCCGATTCGCTACTTCCGACTTGAACGACCTCTACCGAAGGGTTATCAACCGAAACAACCGTTTGAAGCACCTAATCGAACTTCAGGCGCCAGACATCATCATTCGTAACGAAAAGCGGATGCTGCAGGAAGCCGTTGACGCACTTATCGACAACGGTCGACGTGGTCGTGCCATTCAGGGCAGCCACAACCACAAGCTGAAGTCACTTACAGACTTGCTACGTGGTAAGCAGGGTCGATTCCGCCAGAACCTTCTCGGTAAGCGAGTTGACTACAGTGGACGATCAGTCATTATTTCCGGTCCTCAGCTCAAAATGTACGAGTGTGGACTACCTAAGAAGATGGCTCTCGAACTGTTTAAGCCGTTCGTAATGAACGCACTTGTTGTGAAGGGTTATGCCCACAACATCAAGAGCGCGAAGCGAATGACCGAACGAGCACGTCCGGAAATCTGGGACCTTCTCGAAGAAGTTATCCAGAACCACCCGGTAATGCTCAACCGTGCGCCAACGCTTCACCGACTCGGTATTCAGGCTTTCCAGCCAGTACTAGTAGAAGGTTCGGCTATCCAGATTCACCCGCTCGTATGTACAGCTTTCAACGCTGACTTCGACGGTGACCAGATGGCTGTGCACGTTCCGCTTTCTCGTGAAGCGGTTCTCGAAGCAAACCGCTTGATGCTTTCAACCAACAACATGCTTGCGCCGAGCTCGGGATTCCCGATCGTTTCACCAACGCTCGACATGGTTCTTGGTATGTACTACCTCACGGGTCTCGATGGCGAAGAACTTACTCCAGTTGAGCGAGATGAGGATGGAAACGCAAAGTACAAGACTTTCGCAAACTTCGAAGACGCACGATTCGCATTCGAAATTGAGCGTGTGAAGCTTCGTGAAACCATCAACGTTCGTGATGATGACGGCAAGTGGATCGAGACGACTGTAGGTCGAATCATCTTCAACCGTGCGCTTCCTGATGCGATGGACTACCGAAACATCTTGTTCAACCGTGGCGCTATCGAAGCCATGGTGAGTGAGGTTGTGAACGAGTACGGAAACGAAGAAACCGCGAAAATGCTCGACCAGATGAAGGCGCTTGGATTCAAGTACGCCACGCAGTCTGGTACGACCATTGCTATGAAAGACATTGTTGTTCCGCCGCAGAAGCAGTCATTGCTCTCTGCTGCTGACACCAAAATTGGTCGACTCGACGATCAGTACCTTGAAGGTCTGATTACCGAGCCAGAACGTTACAAAGCTTCTGTGGAAATCTGGACCGATGTTTCGGACAAGATGACCAAGGCAGTTGAAGACACGCTCCCTAACTACGGTGGCATCTTCACAATGGCCAACTCGGGAGCCAAAGGTAACATCGCGCAGATCAAGCAGATGGCTGGAATGCGTGGATTGATGTCTGACCCTAAGGGAAGAATTATCGAGATGCCTATTCGATCCTCATTTGCTGAGGGTCTGTCGGTTCTTGAGTACTTTATTTCGACTCACGGAGCTCGAAAGGGTCTTGCTGACACCGCTCTGAGAACAGCTGACTCGGGTTACCTAACTCGACGACTTGCTGACGTTGCTCAGGACGTGATTATCACGACTGATGACGATCTCGGCGCACAGGGAATCATGATTAGCCACGACCCATCAGGTCTACAGGCACCGCTCGCAGAGCGAATTGTGACTCGCTACTTGGCTGAACCGGTAGTTCATCCTGAAACGGGCGAAATTATTGCCGACCGTGACGATCTCGTTACTCGCTCAATTGCCGACGAAATTAGTGCGGCAAACGTACAGAGCGCGTGGGTCTTCTCGCCGCTTTCAAGCACGACAAAGCGTGGTATTTCTCAGAAATGCTACGGAGCATCACTTGCTACCGGATCGCCCGCACTGATGGGTGAGGCCGTTGGAATTATTGCTGCTCAGTCGATTGGTGAGCCGGGTACACAGCTCACAATGAGAACGTTCCACACTGGTGGTATCGCTGGAAAGGACATCACTTCCGGTCTGCCTCGTGTGGTTGAACTCTTCGAGGCACGACAGCCTAAGGGTATGTCGGTTCTTTCGGAAATCGGCGGCAAGGTTGAACTTGCTCAGCTTCCTGAAGGCCGTGTGGTTCGAGTTATTTCAACCGAGGAATTCTCGGAAGAGATGGACATTCCTGAAACTCACCGCCAGACAGTAAAGACTGGCGATTGGGTAGACGCGGGTGAAGCAGTTCTATCTGTGAAGAAGACTGCAATGGCAGCCGCTGTGAAGGCTGGCGAAGACGATGGCCTTGCTGAGGAGATTTTTGCTCCTGTTGCAGGAACCGTTCAGGTCACCAAGACCGGAGTTCGAATCACCTGGCACGAGACTGACGAACGTGAGTACGTCATTCCTGCTGCTTCAGAGATTCTTGTTGGCGATGGTGAAATGATCGAGCCGGGTGCCGCTCTTACAGACGGACCTAAGAACCCGCAGGACATTCTTCGAATTGAAGGTCAGGGCGCTGTTCAGCGTTACCTCGTTGACGAAGTACAGGCCGTTTACCGATCACAGGGTGTGCAGTTGCACGACAAGCACATCGAAGTGATCGTTCGACAGATGATGCGTAAGGTTCGAGTTGATAACCCTGGTGACAGTGATTTGCTGCCGGGCGAATTGGTCGACCGACACGATTACGAGTTCACGAACAACAACATGCTGGCTGAAGGTGGCGAACCCGCAACAGCAAGCCCAGTTCTTCTCGGTGTAACGAGGGCTTCCCTCAACACCCAGAGCTTCTTGGCAGCAGCATCGTTCCAGGAAACCGCTCGAGTGCTGACAGAGGCCGCTGTAAACGGTTCTGTCGACCGCTTGAACGGTTTGAAAGAGAACGTGATCATCGGACGATTGATCCCTGCTCGACTGGATCAGACAGAAGAAGGTCGCAAGCGACTTGGTGTTGAAGAGGGCGAGCGAGAAGCAGGTCGACTTACCGGCTTCACGCAGGCTCCTGAAGCTCCACCAACCTTCGAAGAGGCTTTGGCAGCTATCGGTGGTGGTGAGTTGGTCGGCGTTGGTGCCGAACCTTCTGCTCCTGCTGGTGGAGACGCCGCAGCGGCAGCAGCCGCTGCAGTAGCGTCGTCTGAAGCTGGTAGCGATGATGGTGGTCTCCTGGCAGCTGTGACGGCATTGACCGATGCAGCTAGCACTGGCGACGATTCATCGGACTCTGGCGATGATGATGCTGCGAGAGCAGCAGAGGCTCTAAGGGCTTCAACATCGACGGCTGAAGAGAACGTTGAGCCTGCACCGCAGTTTGTGGATGAAGGCGACAACAGCGAAGGCGAAAATTCATCAGAGTAGTTCGCCTAGCTAGGTTCGTTTCAAAACGATAATTTCGTAGCCCCCGGCTTTTTAGTCGGGGGCTAGGTGTTTTAAGCACACTTCAGTTTCGATCCGAAAGGTATTCTTCGTTTGCGCCCGAACTTCCTGAGCGAAGCGGAAGGATCTCCAGTGGCGACAAAGTTCACCTCAGGGCGATTCGAACCAAGTCTGTGTTGAATGTCCGTATCGCCGAGATCCCTCTACTCCACTATCGCTTCGATCGGGAAGTGGGAAGACACGGTGTGCGAAAAACGAACCTCACTGAAAATGCGTGTTTCTAGCTATAGCGTCGGAGCACTACTTTTCTCATATAATTGAACTTCGGCTAAAAACCGAAAACATTGGGGCGGTTAGCTCAGTTGGCTAGAGCGCGTCGTTGACATCGACGAGGTCACAGGTTCAAATCCTGTACCGCCCACCACATCTGAAACGAAGTTATGTGCAATCAGCCGCAAATAGAGTTTAGAGCCACCACCTCGGTTCCTCGCGGCGCAACGGAGTGCAGCCCGTCTAACGGGCGCAGTACCGCCACTACGTAGGCACGCCGCCCCAACGCCAACTACGGCTCAGCGACGTGCCCCTTCTACGTAAATTATTCACTTCATCCTGAATCGACGTTTTTTCGCGTTTTAGGATTTGCACTACGAAATTCAGTCCCATCCACTGTATTTCGCCACTCTGGAGCCACCGATATGGCAGACCGTATTAAATTCAAAGATCTTTCACCCGAAGAGCAGAACGACTACCGAGACCGAATGCGCCACTCAACGGCACACGTTCTCGCAGAAGCGGTTACTAAGTTGTTTCCGGACGCCCAGCTGACTATCGGCCCCCCGATTCAAGATGGCTTCTACTACGACTTCGCAGGTACCGAGCCGTTCACGCCTGAAGATCTGAAAAAGATCGAACTTGAAATGCGTGATTCAATTCGCGCAAATACTGAGTTTGTCGAACGCGAGACTTCTCGTGATGAAGCGCTAGAAATCGTCAAAGACAACCCGTACAAAGTAGAAATTCTCGAAGGCATTCCAGCCGATGAACGAGTCACTTTCTGTAGCCACTCCGATGGATCGTTCGAAGATCTCTGTCGTGGTGGGCACATGCACCGAACTGGCGATATCAAGGCGTACAAATTACTTTCGGCTGCTGGAGCCTACTGGCGCGGCGATGAAAACAACGCCATGCTGCAGCGAATTTACGGAACAGCATGGGAATCTCGCGACGCTCAAAAAGAATATTTGAAGCGAGTAGAAGAAGCCGAGAAGCGTGACCACCGCAAGCTGGGTCGAACGCTCGGGCTGTTCTTCTTCGATCCAATTGCTCCCGCCAGCCCGTTCTTCCTGCCAAAAGGCGCTCAGGTGATGAACAGCCTGATCGAATACGTCAAAGAGCTGTATGTGAAGTACGGCTATCAAGAAGTTATGACTCCACAGATCTTCAACACTGATCTCTGGAAGCAGTCGGGTCACCTCGATGCGTATGCCGACAACATGTACTTCGTCGATGTTGACGAACGCGAATTCGGCGTAAAGCCAATGAACTGTCCTGCTGCCGCAATGCTGTACCAGGCCGATATGCACAGCTACCGCGAGCTTCCGTGGCGATTAGCCGACTTTGGTCGACTTCATCGCAACGAACGTTCAGGCGTAACGCACGGACTAACTCGTGTGCGGTCGTTCGTTCAGGACGATGCGCACATATTCTGTACGCTCGATCAGATCGGTGCTGAGATCAACTCGTTCTTGGAAATGCTCAATGAGGCGTACAGCACGCTCGGATTCGAAAGCTACCGGCTCGAACTGTCGCTACGACCAGAAAAGCGCGTCGGAACCGACGAAATGTGGGACAAGGCAGAAGCTTCACTTACTGAAATTCTCGATGCTTCAGGCGTTGAGTACACGGCTGAATCGGGTGAAGGAGCGTTCTACGGTCCGAAGATCGACATATTCGTTCCTGACGCCATCGGACGCGACTGGCAGCTGGGTACCGTGCAGCTAGATTTCTCGCTTCCTGAGCGATTCGACCTTGAATATGCAGCGGAAGACGGCACACGCCAACGTCCTGTGGTTATTCATCGAGCGATGTACGGATCGCTTGAGCGATTCTTGGGCGTACTTATCGAGCACCTCTCGGGAGCGTTCCCGTTGTGGATGGCTCCAGTGCAGGCTGTTGTGGTTCCTATCGCCGACCGTCACATCGATTTCTGCAACGAAGTAGGTGGCAAACTAAGGGCTGCTGGAATCAGGGTTCAAGTCGACGACTCGAACGACAGAATGAACGCCAAGATCAGGCAAGCGCAGCTTCAAAAGGTGCCTTACATGCTTGTTGCTGGCGATCAGGAGATCGAATCCGGAACGGTCGCTGTTCGAACTCGAACAGGCGAAAACCTCGACCCCATGACCGTGGACGAAGTCGCCGAAAAATTCCTAGCCCAAATCGCCGACCGTTCGTAATTTGGTGTTTTGGTCAAGCGGATCTGGCCACAAAAAACTCACAAAAAGCAGTAGGCCGTCAATTTGACGGTCTATTGCTTGCGGTGTAGCCTCGAACGACTTGTTACGCGTCCTGCGCGCCATCTGAAATGATGCCGAAGGAACCGTACATCCGGCGTAGTTCATCTAATAATAAATTTCAGAGCGCGGCGTCCTCGCGGGCGAAGCGAATGGATCAGTAACCCCAAATGACATCTGACGAGATCACAATTCATCGAGGACTTACAGGCGTTTACTTCGACAGGAGTGAGACGACTTTCATCGATGGCAAGCAAGGTGTCCTTGAATACAGGGGCTACAACATCAATGATCTCGCAGAGCACTCTACGTTCGAAGAAACTGGCTACCTGCTGATTCACGGCAAGCTTCCTACCCAGGCTGAACTCGATGAGTTCGATGCCGAACTAAAGGCTGCACGAGAGCTACCAGAGCGAATCTTCGATGTCATCGACATGGTAAAAGACTCGCACCCGATGGATGCTCTGCGAACCGCCGTTTCGGCACTCGCTTCGTTCGACGAAGATCGCAATGACAATTCGGCCGAGGCGACCATACGCAAGGGTAACCGCCTAACTTCTCAGGTTCCTGCAATCGTCATGGCGCACCACAACATTCGTCAGGGCAAGGACCCGATCAAGCCAAGTTCGACGCTGAACCACGCTGGAAACTTCCTCTACATGCTCAACGGTGACGAGCCGAGCGCAGATGCTGCGGAGTTGATGGACAAGGACTTTGTTCTCCACGCCGATCACGGTTCGAACGCCTCGGCATTCACAGCACGAGTCGTTGCTGGAACAGCTGCCGACATTCACGGTGCAGTTACAGCCGGTATCGCAGCACTCTCTGGTCCTTCACACGGTGGAGCTGCTGAGAACGTGATGCAGATGGCGAAAGAAATTGGCAAGCCCGAAAACGCTGCCGACTATGTAAAGAATCTTCTTTCAAATCGTGAACGAGTCATGGGCTTCGGTCACCGTGTTTACAAGGCTGAAGACCCACGAGCGGGTCACCTTCGTGCCGGTGTAAAGAAGCTCAGTGAAGAGATGGGCCAGCCTGAGTGGTACCAGATCCTCGAAGCTGTAGTTGAGGCGATGCAGCCGTATGCTCGACGTGGAATCCACGTGAACGTCGACTTCTTCGCTGGAGTCATCTACTACTTGAACGGTGTTCCGCAGGACTTGTTCGTGCCGATCTTCGCAGTTGGTCGAATTCCTGGCTGGACGATTCAGGTTGTTGAGCAGTTCCGACACAACATTCTCATCCGACCGCTTCTGCAGTACACGGGTGGACGAGAGCTCGAGTACGTTCCTATCGCAGAACGCGAATAGGTAACGAAAGTCCTCTCCTCGGGGAGAGGACTTAGGTGAGGGGATTACGATAGCGGTTGGCTTAGTCGACCGTATCTCCCTCAACCCAGCCTTCTCCCGCTGGGAGAAGGGGTTCGTTTCTGCGTGACTTCTTCGAATTCCAACAACCCACTCGAACAACGACTGATCGATCACATCGCTCAGTACGGACCAATCACGTTCGAAGCGTTTATGGAAGCGGCTCTATACGACGAAGAGAACGGCTACTACCCAAGCCGTCGTCGCCAGCCCGGGTCGACTCCCGTTGGCACTGATGGCGACTACTTCACCAGCCCCTCTAGTCATCCTGTATTCGGTGCTCTACTAGCCCTTCAACTCGAAGAGATGTGGCAAAACCTTGGATCGTCTGACGAGTTCACAATCGTCGAAATGGGTGCTGGCGACGGCGTGCTCGGTGCAGACATTCGCGAGTACATCACTCGTGAATTGCCAGATTTCGCCAAAGCGGCAACTTACGTAGCGACCGATCTAGTTCCACCCTCGGGTTCTGAACTTGTATCTGAAACTTCAGCGCTTCCAGTCGGAGTAACCGGCTGCATCATTTCGAACGAACTTCTCGATGCGATGCCGGTGAACCGCTTCATCATTCAGGCCGGTGAAGTACGAGAGGTGTTCGTCGACTACAAAGATGGTCAGTTCGTCGAATCTGTCGGCGAAGTCAGTAATCCGGAGATCTCGGCCCGGATCGACCCATTCTTCGATTTGCTCCCAGAAGGCTATCGAGGCGAAGTAAACCTCAGGCTCGGCTACTGGGTCGATTCGGTTTCGGCGACGCTAGAGCGCGGATACGTGATCACCATCGATTACGGATACGGCCGACCTGAGCTATACAAGCCGACCCGCGTAGAAGGGTCGCTACGTTCGTACTACCAGCACACGCTCGGTCAAAACCCGCTGGAACGAATTGGCAAACAAGACATCACAGCCCACGTTGATTTCACAGCTGTCGATCACGGCCTGTCTGTGATGGGCTTTGATCGAATCGGAAAACCTTCACAACAGGAGTTCCTGTCGAACATTGGCATTGACGTGTTCATGGACGACATTGATGCCCGGGTAATCGGTGGTCAACTAACGCGTACCGAAGCTCAGGAGGATCAAGCCGGTGTTGGATCGTTGATCAATCCTGAAGGGCTAGGTCGCTTCCGGGTTGCAGTGCACGCGAGGGGTGTTGAGATCGCCGGAGAGCCTTCACAGAGGATTACAGGAGTTAGTGGCGGTAGTCCGCTTACAGACGGGCGTAGTGCTCCGACTTTGAACGAAGCAGCCGCTGAACACGCAAGACTGCTTCGAGCCAGTACCCCGTTCTCTCAGGCACAGCCCGATCTGAGCGGACTCCCAACATGGGAAGAGTTGTTTAGCGACGAACCGTAGAGCCTATTCGATCAAAATTCGGGTTAATATTTAATGCGAAGATTAGAGCAGGTCAGCTGGAACCTGAACACAATCCTGCAAACTTGCTGATTGACCGCTGTGGCGAATGGGCATCGAGGAAAAATTATTGAGCGACGAAGCGCAGTCCACAACCGAACAGCTCAAGAAAACCGTACTTCACGCCACCCATGTCGAATCGAACGCCAAACTAGTTCCGTTCGGCGGCTGGGACATGCCAGTTCAGTACCCTGACGGAATCATTGCCGAAGTAAAAGCAGTGCGAAATTCCGCTGGAATATTCGACGTTTCGCACATGGGGCGGCTCATTTTTGAGGGACCAGGCGCTGAAACGATTCTCAGTTCGATCACATCTGCCAACGTACCTGCGCTCAAGAGCGGTCGAGGTAAGTACAACTTCATCTGCAATGGCTCAGGCGGAATCATCGATGATGCGATGGTTTATCGCACCGATGAAGAAAAGTTTTTGCTGGTGATAAACGCCGGAAATACCGACGAGGATATGGAGTGGATAACTCCGCATCTTGCGGCTCGAACCGATTTCACGATGAGCGTGATCACAGACGAAACTGCGATGATCGCAATTCAGGGTCCAACTGCTCTCGAAATAGTCGACTCTCTCACGAACGGTGAAGCCTCGAAAATCAGGCGTTTCCGCATTGGCAGTGCGGATGTTGCCGGTATTCCCGCTACTCTCGCTCGAACCGGATACACCGGAGAGGACGGATTTGAGATCGTTGTGCCTTCCGAGCAGGCTGTGAAATTGTGGAAAGCGCTTCGTGATGCTGGAGCGAAAGAGTGTGGACTTGGTGCTCGTGATGTACTTCGTCTCGAAGCCGGACTTCCGCTTCACGGAAACGACCTAACTTCGGATACAAACCCGTTTGAAGCTGGTTTCGGCAGGTTCGCGTACTACGAAGCTCCTAATTGCATAGCTGGATTCGCGCTACAACAGCTTGCCGAAAAAGAGCCAGAAAGATTGTTAGTCGGCTTCAAAATGATTGGTCGCGGAATCCCTAGAGCGGGCCTGAACATACATTCCAGCGGCGATGATTCAGTGAGTGAATCGAACCGAATTGGAGTAGTTACATCCGGTACCCATTCGCCTACTGTTGACGCTGGTATTGGCATGGGCTACGTTGAGCGAAAGTACGCTGCAACTGGTACCAAGTTGGTAATTGATGTACGTGGGCGGCCGGTTGAAGCAGAGATAGTAGATATGCCTTTTTACAAGCGCGGATAGGCGATTCGTCAATTCGGTTTGTTGATCATGAATGTGGCCAGAAACTTAGTCACGAGAGAAATATAGGAACGTAAGATCAGATGTACCCGGAAGAACTAAAATATTCGAAAGAACACGAATGGGTGCGAATGAACGGCAATATCGCTGAAGTAGGCGTAACCGTGTTCGCTCAAGAGTCGCTTGGCGATGTTGTGTTCGTTGATCTTCCGGAAGAAGGTTCAGATGTTGAACAGTTCGCTAAATTTGGCGAGATCGAGTCGGTAAAAGCTGTTAGCGACCTGTTCTCACCAGTGGGTGGCAAGATTGTCGAAGTGAACTCAGCAGCTACCGATGCTCCTGAGGTCGTAAATGAAGAGCCCTACGGTTCTGGCTGGCTGATCAAAGTCGAGCTAACCGACACTGCGCAGCTCGATGAATTGATGGACGCCGCAACCTACCAGGCAACTTTGGAGTAACGACTGCTCCAATGGCTTCATCTACGACTTCTGGAAATCCATCTGTAAACCACCCATACATTCCATCAACCGATTCCGAGCGAGAAGAAATGCTCGGTGTGATCGGTGTCGATTCGCTCGACGGGCTGCTTGGCGATATTCCTGCCGAACATCGGCATCCCGCACTGAATTTAGATTCAGGGCTATCTGAGCAGGAACTTGCGACCGTTATTGGATCGATGGCAGCTGAGAACGCATCTGCTTCAAGTGGATATCTGTCGTTTTTGGGAGCTGGGTCTTACAGCCACTACATTCCGTCGACTGTTCGTTCGATCTTGCAACGCGGCGAGTTTGTAACTGCCTACACGCCGTACCAGCCAGAAGCTGCTCAAGGCACTTTGCAAGTTGGATTCGAGTTCCAGACGGTTATTTGTCAGCTAACAGGAATGGAAGTCGCTAACGCAGGCATGTACGACGGCCCAACGGCGTTCGCGGAAGCTTGTTTGATGGCGGCACGTGTAACCAAGCGAACCAAAGTTGGAGTGCTATCTACCGCGGATGGACGATTGCCCGACACTCTTGTTGCATATTCGAAGCATCAGGGCATCGACATAGTTGAAGTTGAGCCTGATGCCACGGATATTCCTGATGATCTGGCGTGTATCGGCATTCAAAGCCCCAATTTCTTTGGTGAAATCGAAGATGTCGAGCGACTTACGAAACTCGCTCACGACAACGGTGCTTTATCAGTAGTTCATGTGAATCCGACAGCGCTCGGTATGTTCAAGGCTCCTGGAGAATTCGACGTAGACATCGTTACCGCCGAAGGACAGCCTCTCGGTGTTCCAATGGCGTTTGGTGGTCCGTACGTTGGACTGTTCGCCTGCAAAAAGGCTCACATAAGGCAGATGCCGGGTCGAATCATCGGACGAACGACCGATACGCAAGGCCGAACCGGATACGCACTCACGCTGCAAACTCGTGAACAGCACATCAGGCGAGAGCGTGCGACCTCAAACATTTGCACAAGCACGCAGCTAATAGGCCTGATGGTGACGGTATACGCCGCTACGCTCGGCAAGCAGGGCATCAAAGACCTTGCAAACCTCTGCTACCAGAAAGCTCACTATGCAGCTTCCGAGATCAACAAGCTTGATGGCTATACCGTCGATGCGATGGCAACCGGCGGAACGTTCTTCCACGAATTCGTCGTTTCCTGCCCAAAATCGCCTTCAGCGATCAATGCTGACTTACTTGATCGAAAGATCATCGGTGGTCTCGATATTTCAGACCGATCCGAGAACGGCATGCTGGTTTGTGTGACCGAGACCAGTTCGAAAGCGGATATCGATAAATTTGTGAAAGCTTTGAGCGAGATCGGAGCTTCGTCATGAGTATCACCGCAAACGCAGGTGACATCGATCGCCGATTGCTGATGGACCGCTCGGTAGCAGGACGAAAAGCATTCACCCTGCCGGAATCCGACGTTCCTTCGCAGGATTTACCAGATTCTTCGTTTTTGCGTGACGATGTCGTACTGCCAGAAGTCTCGCAGCTAGAAGTCATTCGTTATTTTTCAGTTCTTAGCCAACTAAATTTCTCTATCGACACGAATTTCTACCCACTGGGTTCGTGCACGATGAAATACAACCCGAAAATCAACGATGAACTGTCGAATTTGCCGGGTCTGGCCGACATTCACCCACTGCAACCTGATGACACCGTTCAAGGTGCGATTCGATTGCTGAAGAACCTTCAGGACGATCTTGGCGAGATAACTGGACTTCCTGGTGTTTCGCTGGCTCCACTTGCCGGTGCTCAGGGTGAATACGCAGGTTTGTTGATCGCACGTGCGTATCACGAGGCTAAGAACGACTCGAAACGAACCGTTGCGATAGTTCCCGATTCCGCACACGGAACCAACCCGGCTTCGGCTGCAATGGCTGGTCTAGACGTCGTCACAGTTCGTTCTGACGATCAGGGCAACGTCGATGTAGACAACCTTCGCGAACTTGCCAACGAGAACACCGCTGTGTTTATGCTTACGATCCCGAGCACTCTCGGATTGTTTGAGCCAAACATTCTCGAAATAACCAAAATCGTTCACGACGCCGGCGGATTGGTTTACGCGGATGGTGCGAACTTGAATGCACTTCTCGGACTCGTGAAGCTCGTTGATTTGGGCGTCGATATTTGCCACTCGAACCTTCACAAGACCTTCTCAACACCTCACGGTGGTGGCGGACCTGGATCGGGACCTGTGATGGTTACCGACGAACTTGCAAAGTTCTTGCCAAAGCCGGTCGCAATTCAGACTGAAGATGGTTATGCACTGGGCACCCCTGAACAGTCGGTTGGAACGATTAATGGCTTCCACGGATCATTCTCGATTGCGGCTCGTGCGTTTGCCTACATCAAGGCTCTGGGACTCGAAGGACTGCAATCGGTATCTGAGAACGCGATTATCAGTGCGAACTACATTCAGGCTAAGTTGCGAGACAAGTACAACCTCGCCGCTGATCGGTACTGCATGCACGAAACGGTTCTTTCTGCCACTAAGCAGAAAAAGCGTGGTGTTGCGGGGCTAGATATTGCGAAACGCCTGTTGGACTTCGGTATTCACGCTCCAACGATGTACTTCCCGCTGATAGTCGATGAAGCATTGATGGTTGAGCCTACAGAATCGGAATCGAAAGAAACTCTCGATCACTTCATCGCAGTTATGCGACAGATCGACGATGAGATTGATGCTTCGCCAGAGTTGATTCACGAAGCCCCGCATGATTTGCCTGTCACTCGACTCGACGAAGCAACGGCCGCTCGAAAGCCGGTTTTACGTTGGACTGCTGACGAGTAGTCGAGCGACGCTCACGTTCATTGTTAGTCATCCCGACCGCAAGCGGAGGGATCTTAGATCGACTTGCGGTTGGCGATAGTTCGTTTTGAGACGGTTGAGTGTTGCCTGTAGTTGACCGAGTCGTTTAACCAGATTTCTCCGCTCCGCGTTCGCTACGCTCGAAATGACGATAGTTCCGCCGTGGCAACTTCTGGGGCACTGGACGACCCAGAGCGAATCATCGTAGTAAACACCCTGTTACGTATTTCGTAATTCGTTCTCGATTGTGCAACGAATCACATTATTGACAGCGTGTTGCATAATGCCGCTATGTCAAAGAACACAGTAAAACAAATAGTTATCCCTATTCTGGTTGTGATCCTGTTGGCTGGTGCATCGGTGCCGGTGCACGCTGCGACCGAAGACCCTGTTCATGCTTACACGACGACTAATTCGGACGTGAAAGCTGGGTTCGGTTACGGATTGCTGGTACTGGGTGGAATAGCCGTATTCACGTTCCTGTCACGAGCGTTTTTTACTAAGACTCGTTCATAGATCGCATGGCGGTCTGGACATGACGTTGTGGAAGTTGGGCGGCGGTGATGATTAGTGATGCCGGTATTGGAATCGTAAAGTCGACCTCAAGTGGTTGGCAGGAGTCGGTCGCGACTAGTTCGACCGGGTTCACATCAGAACATGCGGTTGTAATCGGTGTTCTCGGCGTCGTGTTACTACTGATGATCGCCCGTAAACGTGGATGGGGATCAGGGCTCGACTGATTGATCGCTATTTCTCGCTAGTGATTTAGCACATTCGCGACGACGCACCGGTAAGCTAACCCCGAAATTCTGAACAAGATTGAATTGCGGGAGTTTTTGCGCCGAATGTCAGCCCGACCACCAGTTGTCGATACCCACGTCCATATTTGGGAGATGCCGCCGATAGCACCAATCGGACCGAGCGCACCAAATTTCACTTCGAAACCCAAAGCGCACGGCAATGCCGAACTGCAGCTTGCCGATATGGACTCCAACGGCGTCGATAAGACCGTTCTCGTGCAAACCTCGTTTTCAACCTGGGACAACGAGTACGTCGCCGCTTCCGCGATCAAGTATCCAGATCGATTCGTTTCGATGGGGCTGGTCGATCCAATGAACGATAATAACGCCGAGCAGGCTGTCTACTGGATGGACGAGCGCAAGATGCAGGGCTTTCGATTCCATCCGCAGTACTACTCAGAGGTCGATATTTTACTTCGACCAGAGAACGATGCCATGTTCGAGGCAATCGAACAGCGTGAAGGCATCGTTCAAGTTCACAATCGACCCGAACACGCGCACCAGTTCGACTATGTAGCCGGAAAGTACCCGGGCATTACTTGGCTGATCGACCACATGATGTACCCAGAGCCGAATATGGCTCCTGATTGGGCTGCTTACAAGCCAGTTCTGGCGCTCGCCAAGCACGATAACGTGCTGATGAAAATCTCAGACATTCACAATCGATCTGAGAGTGACGAGCACCCGTTTAGCGACATGCACGATGTGATCAAGATGGCGATGGATGCCTTCGGGATCGACAACGTGATGTGGGGCACTGGCTATCCCGGCTACCACCGCGTCGAGCACGGCTGGCTTTCTCTTGCGGATGAACTCAAACTCGTTCGAGAAGGTTTTGATTGGCTTACCGAGGAAGAGCGCGATAAATATCTTGGTGGTAACGCCATGCGCGTGTGGGACTGGTCGTAGGTAGAATCTTGTTCAGATGGCGTACTCGCCGCTCGGAACGAACATGGAGCACGGATAACAAATGGCACTTCAACCTGGAACTAAGGCACCAGATTTCACTCTGGAAGCGCACTCGGGGACTGTAACCCTCTCTGAACTACGCGGAAAAACCGTTGTAGTTGGGTTCCATCCCGCCAGCTTCACTGGTGGCTGACTGAACCAGGTGCGCGGGTTCCGCGCAAGCTACGACAAGTTTGTCGAGTTGAACACTGAGATCATCGAGATCAGTGCTGATCCCACTCCAGTTCAAAAGGCGTGGGTTGCCAGTATGAAAGAAGACGGTAGCGACGAAGACGGGCAAGTTCCATTCCCAGTCGCAAGCGATTTCTGGCCGCACGGCGAAGTGATCAAAGCGTTCGATGTGTTCAACGAAGCCACAGGCAAGGCAAAGCGGTCGGTATTCATCATCGATGGCGAAGGCATAATTCGCTGGTCAAACGTCTACACCGATTCGATCCCAGCTTCTGGCGAGCTACTCCACGAAATCGAAAATCTGTAGCGACTACCGGCACGCATACTGAGGATTTATATGCCGCCAATCCAGCAAACACGAGCGACTAGAGCGATAAGAGTCGGTACTGGGTTGATCGCGATATTGGCGGTCTTATTTGTGTCGTGGTTCTTGTACGCCATTTACGTTCTTGAACCCAACGAAGCCAATACCTCGGCGATAGGATTGGTTAATTCAACTCTTATGGTGTTGCTGGCTGTCGTTAGCATCGCGTACGCACGTTCAGTCTGGCGCCGGAGTTACGGAATTCACGATCAACAGGGTAAGTTGCGAGCCTTCACAGGTTTCATGGTGATATATCCGATACTGATCGCCGTATTGCTTCCGTATGCGCTTATCTTCACACTTTTTGCTTTTGCACTTCAGTACATGAATTCGCTGTTCAGCCGCCCGTTCGCTTATTCGCCTTCAGCTTCAGCGACGAAACAAAAAGGACATGGGTAATCCGATTTTATAGGGGTGACCGTCGACTGATCTGGTTCTGAGCAGCCCCGACCCCAGCCGCACTCACTGCCGTCTTCTATCCGCGGTTTGTCGCGGCCAGTGCGATGGACCTTGGGTACGATTCGCAAGTTGATTCGTTGTCTAGAGTCGTGCCGGTGTTTTCTTCTAAGTCAGAAAACTGCACAACGAAACCTACTACTGCACCTTCCTCAAGCGGCCCGATGATCGGAAGTGAACCGCCCTCATCAAACAAACGCTGACGGTTGATGTTGTCACCGCTAATCACTTCGATCTGAACGGTCCTGTGGAATTCTCGAGTCAGTTTAGGCAGAGGGCCTGAGAGCGTTCCGGTAAGCACTAGCGGGGCAGACCACAGGCCTTTATTCGGCGCATAGTTCACAGTTCCAGAGATTTCGTAGGTAAGAATGTCGTCGCCACAGTGGCCTGTTTCATAGCTAAACGCAGGGAGCTTGTAGCTGAATGTCCCTTCGTATAGTGCTCTTGGGACGATCATCTCGTACGGCGTACGTCCTCCATCAGGCGTACTCTGCTGAACCCCCGTCATAATCGGCTCGACAAAGCGTTCTACTCTCTCCAGATTCAGCTTGCTTTCGTTTTGCATCACATCTGCCGAAGAAACAGCGAGGATTTCATCAATCCACGACTGATCGACCCACCCCATCCACTCTCCGCTGAAGTCTGCCAGTTCAATCGCACCCTCATCACTGAGCGGAGTTTGCCCTTTCCAAGTGGAAGGTTCGGCAAGAATTCCGTAGCGAAGTTCTGGTTCGATAGCCGCAACCGTTATCTCGAAAGCTTCTCCACCGACCGATCCTTTTACGACGTAGTCACCAGCCCACGGCAGGGTTACGTTTTCGTTCAGATCACCGACACCTGTGCCAGCGACGTTTTGAATAACGTCTGTCCAATCGATTAATCCTCGCGGTTCGATAGCAGATATCTGGTATTCAACGTCTTGCATATTTCCGTCTTTAGTTTCGCCAGAAACGGTCAAATTCAATGTGTATTGAAGGAAATCAACGCTCCCTGACCAGGACTTTTTGAGTGTAGCGTTGCCGCCCCACGGGCTAATTTCAGCCTGAACAGTCATGCCGTTTGATAGTTGGACCGATGCCGATGAACTTCCAGCGTTTTCGTCAGCAGATGGAGTTTCTGTTGGGTCGGCCAGAAATACTTCCGACGCCTTTTCCAGAGGATCGGGAGTAGATGTCGGCAGAGCACTCATAGGGGTAGGCGCTGGGTCGCCCTCTGGGGCGACGCATTTTCCTGAGGCAAGCTTGATGTGTTGCTCAGTAGTTGTCCGCTGCCGATCCAAGTTCTCAATCGGGTCTTCTGGCGAGTAAGTGAAATTCCATACTTCGCTAACATCAATCGACGCGAAATATTCGATCGTGAAATCGGCACCACCCTTCAGGCACGTGAAGTCGGTGATTGCCGTGAACGTCGGGGTGGTAAGAGCTGTTTCAGGCGGTGCGAATTCAATAATCACTGGCTCGGCGTTCAGTTTTCCATCGACATCACCAAATAACGTCCAGTGCGTTTCCGGGTGGTCTCGACAACGGCGTCATCTCCAGAGCCATAAACCTGCCGGCGTACAACCTGCGATTCAGTCGACTTTTTCATCGTCACCGCTTCGACCGGGAAAGGCACCCCTTCCACAGCTGTGTTTGGGACATTCAGTCTCAACCCGAAGAAATCTGAACGATATATCTTGATGCCGCTGAAGCTCGAAATAGACGTCTTGATCGTTGCGTTCTCGCCAGTTTCGTCAATTACGATCTCGTCGACATCCAATGGTGTTGAGAGCGGTGCTTCCCCGTCATCGGAACTATCGCTCTCGAAGTGAATCAACCGGAATCCATCTTCGAGTAATGAAACAGGAAGTACTAGCGAAACTTGAACTGGTTTCGAGAACGTGGTTCCGTCGGGTCCGAATTCGTACGCTGCAAGCTCAGGCATGTCACTGGGCTCGCTGACATCGTTTTCGACTTTCGAAACCGTAATTTCGATATCTTCCGACAACGCTCCAGGCGGAACTTTGATTGTGACGAATCCGCCTACTGCTTCGACGGTTCCGCCTTTGGAGGCACTGACCAGTTTCGAAGACTCGGCTTCGCCCGACGATCCACAAGCAATGACCGCTGTAATCAACAGCAAAGCAAATATCTGAGCAACACGAACGGCAGAGGGAAATTTACGCATCGAAGCCTCGGAGGAATACGAACGTCTGATCACCACATGGGGCGAGAACGAGTAGTAATGCCACTCGACTGCCCATGCAGTATTGCACAACGGATCGAAGTCGTCCGCGCTACTCTCTCATCGAGGATGTGAATGTGATCCAGCGCCCTTAGTAGAACGTGCCGCCGGTCTCGCCGTCGTCGCCTAGTTCGCCTGCAAGTCCAGCCTTGATATCGGCTAGTTGGCCTTCGACCCCCATCTTGAGCATTCCGGCGTCTGAACTCATCGGGAACCATTGCATGCCCTGCTTGATTCGTCGAGCAGCCTCTTCTCCGCCAGTCGTGTGTGCTCCGGTGAAAACGCCGTGCTTTTTTCCGGCATCGACTACCTTCTGAACTGCGGCGATGTGGTCAGGATGCTTGTTGTCGAGTCCAATCGGCACCCCCATGTTCTGGGCGAGGTCGTTTGGCCCTACGAAACATACGTCGACACCAGGCACTGCCATGATCTCGTCAATTTGATCAACAGCAGCGGGATCTTCGATCATGATCACTACCAGCGTCATGTCGTTCGCCTTCTGGTAGAAGCCGGGGCCGTAAGCGATTTGCCCTCGTGCGCTACCGATTCCACGTATTCCCTCTGGTGCGTACTTCGCTGCTTGAACGATTTCGCGTGCCTGTTCGGCATTTTTTACATCGGGAGCAACGATTCCCATGAACCCGATATCGAGAATTCGCTTGATCCACACTTTTTCGCCGTATGGCACGCGTGCAAACATCGGCACTCCGCTGCCCTGAGATGCCCGGAGACAGTTCACAGCCGTAGAAACGTCGATTGCGTTGTGTTCGAAGTCGACAACGATCCAGTCGAGATCGGTCATGTGTGTGAGAACTTCGATTACCGACGGGTCGCCAGTTGTTGACCATGTGCCAACAGTGGCTTCGCCGCGCTTCATCTTGTCTTTGACTGGATTGGAGTCCATTTAGGCGTCTTTCTGTTAGAAAAATTTCGTGGTTCGTGTAGTTGCCATCGTGCAGACAACGAATGTTTCACGGCGAAACAGGTTACTACTTCGTGAGAGAGCGATAAACTGTCCTGCGTATCAAATCAAAACTATCTCGCTTAAGGAGACCCCGAGTTGGCCAGACACACCCGGCTACAAGCACTGAACGCAGTTCACGAGATCAGCGTCGTGCCTGTTTTTTACAACAGTGATATTTCGACCGTACAGAACATTGCCAAGGCGTGTGTGAACGGCGGAATCAAGGTTCTCGAGTTCACAAACCGTGGCGATCACGCTTGGGAAGTGTTCTCGGCACTCGATAAGTTCTGTGCTGCAGAGCTTCCTGAAGCGATTCTGGGCGCAGGTTCGGTTCTCGATGCAGGAACGGCTTCGATGTACATCAGCGCCGGTGCAAGCTTTATCGTTGGTCCTGTTACCAACCCTGACGTTGCAAAGGTCTGCAACCGACGTAAAGTCGGATATGTACCCGGATGCGGAACTGCATCTGAAATCTCGGCAGCAGAAGAACTCGGTGCCGACATCGTGAAAGTATTCCCGGGCAGCGCCGTCGGTGGCCCAGGGTTCGTGAAAGACGTTCTCGCTCCTATGCCGTGGTCATCGATCATGCCTACAGGTGGTGTCGACATCACAGAAGAGTCGCTCCGACCGTGGTTCGAGGCAGGTGTAGTTTCAGTAGGAATGGGCTCGAAGCTTATTTCGTCCGACATCATCAAAGAAGGCGCGTGGGACAAGCTTGAGCAGCGCAGCAAAGACACTGTTGCTCTGATCAAGTCGATTAAGGCATCACTCTAGGGTGCCAGAGGCACTGTTTTTCAGCTTGGATCGATTGATTCGCAATTGATCCAAGTTGAGCTATTTCAAGTTAGTAACCATCCTGAACACATAGAAGAATCGAGAGAAAAATGGTCAAGGTAGTAACTTTTGGTGAGGTGATGCTCCGACTCGCAACGATGCGACGGGAGCGTTTCACTCAGGCACGAGAATTTGAAGTCACTTACGGTGGTGGTGAATGTAACGTTGCAGTTTCGCTGGCGCAGTTTGGTGTCGACGCAACGTTCGTAACAGCCATTCCAGATAACGACATCGGGCAGTCTTGCATTAACTACATCCGGCAGTTTGGTGTAGATACATCTGAAATCCTTCGACAGGGTCAACGTCTCGGCACTTACTACCTCGAATCTGGCGCAGCAATGCGTGCTTCGAAGGTTGTTTACGACCGTGCAGCTTCTTCGATTGCTGAAATCCAGACCGGCGATGTCGACTGGAAGAAAGTGTTCGACGGTGCCGACTGGTTCCACTTCACTGGAATCACCCCAGCAATCTCAAAGAACGCAGCAGAAGTTTGCGTAGAAGCCGCAAAGGCAGCCAAAGAGCTTGGGCTGACCGTTTCTGCCGACATGAACTACCGCAAGAATCTCTGGTCGCCCAAAGAAGCTCAGGCAACCATGATTCCGATGATGCAGTACGTCGATGTTTCTATCGGAAACGAAGAAGACGCTGAGAAGTGCCTCGGAATCGCCGCTGAGGGCGTTGATGTCACTGTGGGTGAGATCGATCCTGAGGCATACAGGCCGGTTGTTCAGGCTCTTGTCGATAAGTTCGGATTCAAGAAGGTCGCAATCACGCTTCGTGAGAGCTTCTCGGCTGACGATAACGGCTGGAGCGCTATTTACTTCGATGGCGACGAAATTCTTGTGGGTCGCAAGTACCCGGTACGAATCGTCGATCGTGTTGGCGGTGGTGACTCGTTCTGTGCAGCGATGATCTACGGTCTACTCCAAGACGGTTGGGATTCTCGACAGGTTCTCGATTTTGCAGTTGCTTCTTCGGCTATGTCACACACCTTCCACGGCGACTTCAACCTCGTCAGCGTGAAGGAAGTTATGGCAGTTGCAGGCGGAGACACATCAGGCCGAGTCCAACGCTAGTTTTTCACTACGGGTTCGAGTTTGGTGGGTTGAGTTGGTCTGATGGCTCCGCTGAGCGTTTGACCAGATAACACGAAAAGGCCCTCCTGAGATTTTCTCGGGAGGGCCTTTTTTTATTCGATTAGATAACAACAACCAACATTGTCATCCTGAATTCATTTTCAGGATCTATCGTGCGAACTGAACAATTTCACATGTGAGACCAATGCTCACAAACTGTCATTGCTAGGAGGTACGACGTGGCAATCAGCGTACCAAGAGGCGCCTCATCCGATCCAGCCTGTAACCAAACTCCCCACTCCTCCGAAGGTCTCTCCACTTCGCTTTCGCTTCGGTCGAGATGAGGAAGTTTGCTACCCCTGATTACCCTCAGTCTTAATCACAACCTCGAATCCTAGAATCGCTGAACCGTGGGCAACTGTGCCATCGTTCTTGTTTTCGGCTGCCTGTCGGTGTCCATGCTGAAAAGCCTGTGAACTCACCCACGCCTGAAACGACTCTTCTGAATCCCATCGGGTGTAAACGAAGTAGCGATCTTCGCCTTCGACGGGTCTAAGCAGCTCAAAACCTTCGAATCCCGGCTGGTTCTCAACCTCGCCAGCACGCTGCTGGAATCGCTTCTCAAGCTCTTCGCCCTTGCCCTCGCCAACTGCGATTGCGTTGATCTTCACGATGCTCATAAGTCGTTAGTCTCCTAAAGCCAGCCCGACACGGGATGACGAAAATCTCTTTAATAAGTGAATCGTAAGCGACAGAAGACCAGTTCGACCTGTGGAATCTGCCTAAATAGCTGACGTCACCCGTCGTTCATTCGAGTTCACCATCGGTTTCGTGACCTTCTACGAGCTCGAGGTAGCCGGGAAGGACGTCGTCGATGTAAGCCTGTTCGAGGAGTTTTACGAGTTCAATCGGATCGGTGTGGCCGATCACTTTCGCACCCGTGTCTTTGTTAATTACCTCAACTAGCTGGTCGATATGATCGGCTATACCTCCGGTTCCTTCGAGAACCCCGATGATTTTTGCCTGGTCGAATGCGATGGCGAACTCACCGAGAGTTCCAGAGCGCCCACCAACGATAACCACAGCATCACAAGTCTGAATATTCTCGACTTCACGACCCATCAGGCCGCTGCCTGTGTAGACGATGATGTCGTAGCCGCGGGTAGGCGAGTTGTAGCGTTCGACGTGTTCAGTAAAGCTCTGGGCAGGCGAAATTCCGATCACAAGTCCACCTTGTGATTTGGCTCCGAGCACGGAGTCATGGGGCAGTCCGGGTGCGATACCCGTAACGAGCGTGTAGCCACGTTTTCCTACTTCGGCACCGAGATCATAAATCTTCTCTCGGGCTGATTCAGGTACTTCGCCACCGGCGGAACCCATTACGCCGAACACCATCTTTGGAAATTCAGAGAGCTCGCCGTAGCTGGCTGTGATTTTTTTGTTGTCTTGGTTGGTCATAAAGCTATTTTGTCATTGCGAGGAGGAACGACGTGGCAATCGGTGGTCGAATGCAATGCTCTTGACGATCCAGCTGGTCGAATACTCCAAGCCCTTCGCCCTTCCGAAGATCCCTCCACTCCGCTTTGCTACGGTCGGGACGGGGATGTACTGGTCGGTCAATGTTGCCGGAGTAGCTTGACCTGTCGTCCTTCGAGAGCCTCAGGATGACATTTTCTATTGGCACCGCTCGACTCCTTCTCCCAGCGGGAGAAGGCTGGGATGAGGGAGATACGTTCATGCAGCCATCTGTCGACCGATTCTCCTTCACCTAAATCCTCTCCCGCCGGGATAGGACTCGGATAAGCCACCTAATAACCCATCGCAACGCCATCTCGCCTCGGATCGGCACCTCCGAGCATTGTTCCGTGCTCAGTGAACTGGATTCCTTGACCGCCGCCGACGGCGTTGTGCCAGTCAGGGGCGACGTGAACTCGATGTCCTCTTCGTGCCAGGTCTTCTCTCATATGCTCGGGGAACCTGTTTTCGAGAAGCAGCATGCCGTTGTCGTAGTGTCTGAATCGAGGAGCCTCGATGGCTTCCTGGACGTTCATTCCGCCATCAATGTGGGCGTGCATCATCTGCGCAGTAGTGTGCAGAATGCCCCAACTACCGGGAGTGGCTATAGATAAGCGAATTTTCTTATCGCCAGAACCGTCGTCAGCATCTTCGTAGATTTGGGCCGGTGCAATACAGAAATCTTCCTGCTTTCCGGGTCCGATCAAGTTCGGACTCGCACTATCTGGGTCGATATCGAACCACTTGCACATGTTGTTCATAAACACGCCCGTATCGCCAGCAACCACCGCCGATCCGAACGCACTTCCAAGCGATTGCGTGATGGTCACAACGTTGCCTTCTGCATCGGCAGTAACAAAGTGAGTCGTTAGACCGTTTGCGAATTGTGGTTTTACACCGGCAGGAGGATGATCGACTCGAGAGCGATTCCAGCGCTCGGCTGGAGGCCCCGAAGTTTCGAGCATGCTAATTTCGGCTGCTCGGTCGGCTGCGTACTCGGCTGAGAGCAGGCGGTCGAGTGGAATTTCCACATGACGAGGATCGCCTGAGTACTTCGCTCGATCATCGGCGGCGATGTAGACCGCTTCGACTAACTTGTGAAGCGTGTCGCTTGATCCATAAGTAAGTTCGTCGAAATTACTCAGAATATTCAAAGTTTCCAGAATCTGGAATCCTGACGAGTTCGGTGGTGCAACCCGAACTTCCAAACCACGATAGTTTGTGCTGAGTGGCTCTTGCCAGTACGCTCGATACGCAGCGAGTTCTTCACGGCTAATAATTCCACCAGCTGCTTTTAACCCCGCCTGAATACGATCACCGAGCATGCCTTCGTAAAATTCTTTTTGACCGCCTTCTGAGATAGCGGCGAGAGATTTAGCGAGATCGGGCTGGCGTAGCACCGAGCCGGCACCCATTCCGGTTCGTTCGATCACCAAAGCCTTTTGCGAGGAGTCGAATCTGTCGATTCGCACGAGATTTTCTTCGATCATGTCGGCGTTGAACGGCGAGAGAACGATTCCTTCGTCGGCATAGCGGATTCCATCACGCATCACCCGTGACAGCGATAGCGACCCATACGTGTCGTGGAGAGTGGTCCAGCCTGAGACGTTTCCGGGCACAAGCGGAGATATAGGACCCGTTTCGGCGTTCAAATTGTCGTACATCTCAGGTTGAGCAGCGTTCGGGGCGTGGGCAGAGAAATTCAGTATGCGAGTTCGTTTCTCTTTGGCGATATAGACCATCGCTATGCCGATTCCGCCGACTCCCGACATATACGGCTCGGCTACGTTGAGCATTGCTGCCACCGCAACTGCTGCATCGATGGCGTTTCCGCCGTCTCGGAGTACGTCTAAACCCGCTTGAGAGGCGTATGGATGCGCTGATGCGACCATTCCGTGTTTACCAACCGCTGGGGCTCGTGTGGAGCGTCCGTGCGGTGAAGTACCCGCAGGAAACAGCGAATTTGGATCGATTTCATCGACGTTATACACGTGATCGCCTTTCAGTTTTTTAGGTTGGCTCAGATTTAGACGTGAGTGGTGTTTACGCCAGAGTTGATAGATGGTTTCGTGAGTCGATTCGTTCCTGATCAGAGCCGTACGCCATCGAATAGTGCCCTTTGTAACCGGTGCTCTCTAACCGTGTGAACAGATTGGCGAAATCGAGATTGCCCTCGCCGGGAACCAGGTGAACCTCGTAGTCGCCATGATTATCGGCAAGGCGAACTTCGCCAATGCGGTCGATTCCAAACGCGTCCAGGAAACCATCTATGCCATCAGGCACGAGATGCGAATGGTTAGCGGTAAACGCCCAGCCGAGGTGTTCTGGAGGAATTTCGTCGAAATACTCTTTTGTTTCTTCGACCGTGTGCGCCATGTAGTGAATTTCGGCATGCTCAGGCTCGAAATTAAGATTCTCAAGGAGGATATTTTGTCCGGTGTCGGCACCGTACTTGCCAATTCGCTTTAGGCGCTCGAGAGCAGCCTTTTTACGTTCAGGAACGTCACCGGTGAAGTGGTAACCGGCGTGAACAACGGTCCATGCGCAGTCGAGCTGATTCGCGAGGTCGACACTCGCCCGCATGTATTCCTCGACTGCACGTGAAACATACGGCGAATATTCGGCAACGTTCACCGCCGAGAGAGTGTGCAGGCCAATCGAAATTCCGTTTGATTCGCACAAGTCACGCACTGCCCGTGATCGTTCAGGCGTCCATGTGTCCATGTGATTAGGACCCGCATCAGCGTTGAAATCGAGAAAGAAAAACTCGTTGTCTATCGCCCACTGAATTGCGTCTTCCAGTCGGGTTTTTCCTGCATCCACACCAATTCGATCTTTCAGCGACATGTTTTCTTTCCTGTTTTGCCTGTGGGTTGCTTGTTTGGTCTTCTGAAGAATCAATTCCAGTTTGCGTAAAGCTTGCTGTTTTCTAGATTTATTACTTGGTACGGCAGTCCTGTTGCTTCGGCAGCCTGTTTGCCTTCGTCGAGAACAAGCCAAGTGCCGCCTTTGCCGATTGCTCGACCGTTAAGCATGATCATCTCTCCAGCAACCAGCGACATCGATGCCTTACCCGTTCCAGGATTCACGATTGTTACGTCGGCATCGGCGCCTTCTGAGAAGTGGCCTTTGTTGAGCAATCCCATGAGTCGAGATGGCGTGTAGCTGAGTTTGATAACTGCTTCATCCATACTGAGAGCACCGAATGCGACTAGTGCCATTGTTCGTTCGATGGCGACGTTTCGTGGAAGCGATCCGCCATCGGTTGAAATGGCATCGACCCTAAACGTTCCGTCGTCATATTTGGCGGTCGCAAGGCTAAATGCGCTGGTGGGAGGGTTGACCGGGTAGCTGAGTGAAGCATCGGTCGACGCGGCTTCCCAAATATCCACGGCCTCTTTGCCTGTAACCGCAATCACACGACCACCTCGTTCGATGAGCGCAGATCCATAGCCGTCCATCAGAGAAGCTTTTACGCCTTCGTCAGTGGTCGGATAGCCCCGGGCTTTTAGGCAGTTCTGAGCAACGTTGTAGATCACATCGCCGTTTTCGTCGCACTTGCCGTTCGTTCCGTTCGCCTGCGCCAGATATGCCTCAGTGATCCATTGCGAGCGCATGCGTTCGATCATTCCGAGCGCTTCTTGAACTTCCTCGTGCGGCTGGTCGATCATTCCTCGGGTATACGAGTTGATGTGAGCGACATGAAGTCGGCCTTTGCCGGTGATTTCTGGAACTTCCCTGAGTCCAGTCATATCGCTGCCAGAGTCTTTGGTGCCGACGTGAAACGCAACCCAAGCCATCTGTTCGTTGGCTGCGGCGACCACATCGGCCGACGATTCGGGAGTGAACGGGTGGTATCCACCGAGCATTTTTACTCCGTAGCCACCACGCTTTTTCACATCTGCGATTGCATCTCGAAGAGTCGAAGGGCGTGGGTCGTCTTCAGGGATGGTCGAGTGAGGAACCAGACCCATCAGCGACGCCACGTTTAACCCTGCACCTCGCTTGATCATGCCTTGAACCATCGAAGTTGGATCACCGGCTAAATCGAGAGCAGTTGTGGTTCCGGATTCGACCAGCATGGCGTGTCCGTAAGCACGATCGACGTTGCTGTTAAACGGGCTGGAAAGGTGTGCATGAGTGTCGATATGCCCCGGCATTACGATCTGGCCGGAAACATCAATGATGTCGTCGGCGCGTTCAGGCGCAATCGTTTCGGCTACCGAGGCGATCTTTCCGTGACGAATACCGAGATCGAACTGCCCGTCGATATTGTTAGTCGGGTCGACGACACGTCCGTTTTTTAGAACTGTATCGAACTGCTGTTGAGTAGCCAATTTGCGAAATTTTTCCTATGAATGCTGAAGGCAGAGGTGGAGTTTTCGGCGATTCTACAGAGGTGCGAGTGCTTGGAGGTGTCGCAGCACTCGTAATCGAGCCGTAATGAAGACGGTAACTGAACCGTAATCCGAGGGTAACCCCAGCGTAATTCAGGTGGCTGAATCATAGTTTTATCGACGGCGTGCCGACGAGATTCATAACTAACTAAATGGTTGCCTGCCGCATGTTGCGAATGAATCTCTCGGCACGTTTTCGCGTTCTTTGGAATTTTTCCTGAGCAGAATTAGCCATTTCAGTCAAAAAGAACCCCATGTCATCCTGAATTCATGCCTGCTCTGAGCAACGTCGAACGGGTTCAGGATTTATCGGTCAACGTGATCAGATCGCCGATACACGGTCGGAACTCCCGCAGTCGCGACCCCGCACCAGGTCCCTCGGCTCCGCTGACTACGCTCGGGACGCGTAGCCAGTCACTCTGGTAACCGAATCATGACTAATTTCTGACGTTTTCATTATAAAAATCACGCAATCGGGACTACTATAGTTTGCCAATGTGGCATGAGCGCTATTTGGAGAATCAAGTGAGTTCGAACAAACCATTTATATTGGTGATGATGCTTGGGTTGATCGCATTAGTGATCGCCGGGTGTAGCGGTGGAGGCGATGAAGAACCAACTTCTGAGCCAAACCCAACTGCACAGCCGGGATCGACTTCTGCGCCTCTGGCAACCACAAAACCTGCAGGTGACGCTGGTGAATCAGGTACTGGAACTCTCGAAGTTCGAGTCACCGACGCGCCAGACCCTTCGATCACAGCCGTTTATGTAACAACCGACAACATTGAGGTTTCGATAGCTGGCGAAGGCTGGGTATCGGTAATCGACGAGGAGATCACATTCGAACTTCTCGCACTCGAAGGCGTTGAAGCTGTTTTGGGCACTGCTGAACTGCCAACTGGCAAGTACACGCAGGTCCGACTCGACGTTCCGTCTGTAGAAGTTGAAAAAGACGGCGAAATCGTCATCGCTGAAGTTCCGAGCGACACTATCAAGCTCGTTGGAACTTTTGAGCTGGCTGAAGATGAAAAGACATTCATCAGCCTAGATTTTGAAGTCGACGAATCACTAGTGGAACGAGGTCGACAAGGCTTCCTGTTCAAGCCTGTTATCAAACTCGCTGTAGGTGAACCGGGAGAAGAAGGCTCGCCTGCAGTTGCGTTGACTGGAAAGCCAACCGGACAGCCAACTCCAAAGCCTGTTCCAACGAATGTCGCACCGCCGAAGCCAACTCAGGTACCGGCAACAGCAACCGCTGTGCCGCCCACAGCCACACCTGAACCCACCGCAACGCCGACAGCTGTCCCCGATGCTATTGGTGCGTTCTTCCTGCACATCGCAGAACCAGAAAGCGGTGAGGCGATTGTCACAACCGACACGTTCGATGTCGTAGGACGAACTTCAGTGGATGCACTGGTGAGCGTGAACGACGAATTCCCAGAGGTTGGAATCGACGGTGTGTTCACATCGACGGTGACACTGGACGAAGGTCCTAATGTCGTTGAAGTGGTGGCAAGTACCGCTTCAGGCGACGAATCGAGCATAGTGCTACTGATTATTTATGAGCCGGCCGCTTAGGAAATAAGAGCAACAAGATGAAACTTCAAACTTTGTACAGACCTTTCGCTCTGCTTTCGATCATCTCGCTTGTATTAGCGTCTACGATCACTGCTACGACGGTCTCGGCTGATACGAGCAACGAGGGTGAACCTGCTGGTCAGCTCACTCGTCGCGGTGTGTCTGGAATCGTTGTAGGAGTTGGTAGCAGCGACATCGTCGTTGAAACCAAGCATGGCAACGTGACAATCGACGTAAGCGCGGGAACGATCATCAAATCGAAGGGTGAGACGATCACTCTCGAAGATATCGTTGTTGGTGATCGTGCCGGTGTGCTTCTGGATAAGGCTCCGGACGCTGTGAAGTCACCTGAAGAAGGTGATGACGACGGTGATGGAGATGATCCTGATCTAACTCCACCAGATGGCAGTGACGATACAGGAACTGATCCTGATCTCACTCCTCCATCGGGTAGCGACGACACTGGCACGGATGTAGATGCAACTCCAACGGCTACTCCAGAGCCAACGGAGACCCCAACATCGACTCCGGAGCCGACCGAGACTCCTGAACCAACTGAGACTCCTGAGCCGACAGAGACCCCAACTCCGACTCCTGAGCCGACGGCTACTCCGACACCGGAACCAACTGAAACACCGGTTCCTACTGTCGAGCCGCCTGACACTTCGGACGACACAGGCACAGATCCTGATCTCACTCCTCCCTCAGGCAGTGACGATACGGGTACTGATCCAGATTTGACGGTTCCTTCGAACTTAGACGACACCGGTTCGGAGCCGGATCCAGAGCCTTCTGTGACTCCAGTTCCAACACCTTCCCCTTCGTTCCGACAGGATGTGACAGCTCTCAGAATTACGATTGTGCCTTCGAAGGCAACTCGTAAGCACGAGTGTGTTGTCGTTACCGAATCGGGCGATGGCACGACCACCGTTCTTGATGAAGAAGGTAACGAGACTGAGCTTGAGGGCGAAGAAGGCACTGAAGGTGAAGACGTATGTCTTATCACCAAGCAGGGTCGAGGTGGTGGCAAGAAGGTCACCGGTTCTACAAGTTCCAACACGGTAGATGCTCGATTAGAGCGACTTGCCGAGAGGAATGAAGCGCTCGCTGAAAAACTTGCCGAGAAAAAGGCTGAGGTTCAGGCAAAGCGTGACGAGCGTCTTGAGAAGACCGTAGGTAATGCGCCTGAAGACAAGAAGAGCAAAGCCCAGGGTGCGAAGAACAAGAACACGAGCCGTGGTTCGGGTAGTTCTGGATCCGGCGGATCTGGAAGCTCAGGATCAGGTGGCGGTAACTCGGGCAACTCCGGCGGAGGCAACTCTGGTGGTGGTAACTCGGGTGGCGGTAATTCCGGCGGTGGCAACTCTGGCGGCGGAAACTCAGGTAACTCCGGCGGAGGCAACTCAGGCAAAGGAAATGGCAAGAAGTAATTCTCGCTATTTATACGAATGAATTTCACACCCGTGGCAAATACGCCACGGGTGTGTTGTTTAACGACCTACTTGCAGTTACGGATAGCCAATATCGTCATCCCGACCGATAGCGGAGGGATCTGAGATCTTCTTGCCGTGAATAATCTGTCGATAACCCGGATCACAGTTCTCGACCACCGTGGAGAAACCCTCGGTGGGGCACAGAGAAGGTGGAGTTTCGATAAAAACTCCACTAGCGATAACGGAGATCCCTCCACTCCGCTATCGCTCCGGTCGGGATGACGATGGTTATGGAAATGATGATTCCTAAAAAAACCACACCAATCCCCGGGACAGGTCTACACTCTGCAATTCGCAGAATAACTTGTCCGAATGACCTCTCAAACCTTTACAGATTCAACAATCACCGCACCCCACGGTCGCCCAGGGCTGGACGCTCTTATCGTGTACGCCGGCAGAGGCTTGCGAGATATGGGACGTGGCCTGATCGCCGTCATACTGGCGATATATCTTGCTGCCATAGGCCTGTCTATTCCGCAAATCGGCTTGGTTCTTGGCGCGAGCCTAATTGGCGGATTCGTTCTGTCGTTAGTCGTAATGTTCAGCGCGAACGCCATCTCGCGAAAAGCGTGGTTCGTGATTATTTCGGCGATAACGGGAGCAGCAATTTTGATGCTGTTCATCACCGAAAATGTTTGGCTGATCGGAATCGCATCGTTCTTTGGGTCGTACGCCGGTAGTGGAATGCACTGGGGACCCAGCCTTCAACTTGAACAATCCTCGCTAACCGAAGTCACCAATTCGCAAACTCGAACACGTGCGTTCTCGAACTTGTCTGTTTCTTCTGCAGGTGGCCGAGCGATAGGTAGTGCGCTTGTAGGAATTGCCACTTACCTGATCGGCGTACGAGATTGGGAATTGATCGATGCCTACAAAGTTCTGCTGGCGATCTACTTCGGCATCAACATCCTCAACGCTGCGATCTATCTGGCACTTTCTTCAGCTGTCGAATCGAAGGCGAGCGCGGGCAGCCTACTCGTAAACCCACTCAAAACGCCTTCTCGCAAGCCGATTCTAAAAATATCGAGCCTATTCGCTGTCGATTCGTTCTCGGGTGGAATGATCTTTGATGCCTTTTTCGCTCTTTGGATGGTCGACAAGTACGGTATGAACGAGGGCACAATCGCTGCCATCATGATCGCTACTCAAGGGTTGAATCTTGTGTCGATCTGGCTTGCTCCGTCGGTCGCCAAGCGAATTGGTCTTTTAAATACGTTCGTCTGGACTCAAGTCGCCTCAAATATCTGCTTGATCGCCTTTGCGTTCGCTCCGGGTGCAGCAATAGCAGCTGGAATATGGATGCTCCGCGGCATATTCGACGAAATGGACGTGCCGACCAGGCAGTCGTACATGATGGCGTTGGTGCCACCTGAAGAACGCACAGTGATGGCAGGATCGGCGAATTTGGGTCGTGGATTGGGTCGAATGCCGAGTTCGACCGTAACCGGCTTCCTGTGGGCAGGAGCCTACACTGTCGCACCCTGGCTTATTGGCGGTGGCCTAAAGCTCGCCTACGATTTCGCCATCTACTTCTCGTTCCGCAACGTAGAGTTACCCGAAGAATCGGATTAGATTCACCTGCGCCCTGAATACATCATGGCTTTTGAGATATCGACTGTTTCGTGAGGGACGCCGGTTGCTTCCACAGCGGCTACTCCACGATCTGTTGTAAGAATCGTTCCGCCTCTGCCGACTACTCGACCTGCAAGCATGATCAGTTCACCCGCCACGATGCCGTGACTCGCTTTGCCGAGATCGGGGTCGATGATCGTGATATCAGCTTCGAACCCTTCCGAAAGTCGGCCTTTCGAACTAAGCCCGATCATCTTCGCTGGGTTCAATGAAAGTTTTAAAACCATCTCAAGCGGTTCCAGTGCCCCGAACTTCACCAATCGCATCGCCTGTTCGATATTCACGTTACGAGGCAGAGCACCAGCGTCGCTACCGACAGCATCGATGATGAACTCGTTTTCAAAATTCTTTGCTGCAGTGAGTTGGAAAGCCGATTCAGCACCGTTCACCGGAAAACTCATCGGAACATCGGTGTTTCCTGCGTCGAACAGCTCAACACCACGCTCACCAGTTACGAGCACCAGACCCGTTCGAGTTTCCTCAACGGTCGATGCATAGCCATCTCGAAGTGCCGCTCTAATTCCCTCGTCAGTCGGCGCATAATTGCGAAGTTTTAGGCAGTTTCCAACTACGTCAGCGAGTACATTTCCGTCTTCATCACACTTCCCGAGAGTGAAATTAGGTCGAGCAAGGTGTACCTCGGAAACTATCTGGTCACGCAGGCTATCGACTATTTGAAGCGCTTCCTGAATTTCTTCTTCGATAGGCAGTATCGAGCCTCGTGTGTAAGCGTTGATGTGGGCGACGTGTACTCGACCGCTGCTTCCTAGCAAGGACGGGACTTCTCTCAGCCCATCCAGCCTCGATCCAGTCTCCGTAGTTCCGACGTGATACGCGACGTAGGCGCCTAAACTGTTTGCTGTCGCGATAAAACGCGAAGTTTCTTCTGGAGTGAACGGGTAGTAGCCACCCCACAGCTTTATACCTAACGATCCTGCTTCTAACGCTGTCCCGACTATCTCGAGAATCATGTCAGGGCTTAGTCTGCCTTCAGGGACGGTCTCTCCCGGCTTTAGATAGCCCAAACTACCCACATTCACCCCTGAGCCCCGTGCGTTGATGCCAGCGGTCAACGCATCCATGCTTCCACCGAGGTCGATCACCGTTGTTGCACCGGCTGCTGCGACCATCTGGAGTCCCAGACCGCGAATTCTGCCTAAATCGGCCGCATTCGCTACGTGTACATGGGTATCGATCATGCCGGGTATTACCCACTGGCCGCTAGCATCGATCGTGTCGCTGGCGTTTGCGGGATCGATATCTTGGTCGATTCGTTCGATCTTGCCGTTAGTTATCGCTACGTCGGCTATTTCGTCTCGGGCAGTCTCTGCATCGAGAATTCGACCGTTTGTGATCAGCAGATCGTAGTGACTCAACTAAATTTCCTTGTTCTTTCCAAGTTATTGCCAAGCGACAAAACGTTTCATGCGGCAGAATTGATGCAGTTTATTCACTATTTGCGTAATCGGTGGCATCTGTTCGCACGGCACGAACCGTTGATTCGCTGGAATTTAGATTAGATTTGCTCACTAAATCTCGCTCAAAATTGCTTCTAGCTCGCTTGGTTATCGCCATTTTCGTAATAGCGGTGGTAGCTGCGGGAACAGCTGCGCCAGCTGTTGCTCAAGATCAAGACGAAGAACCGATTGTTGGATACCGAATTCTCGATGAGTCAGAAGCCGGGCCCTTTACGGTTCAGTTGCAGATCAGCCCTGTTGCGCCAATCGTAGGAATTTCACGATTTGCGGTGCGGGTTCGTGATACCGCCACAGGTGAAGACGTGCCTGATGCCAAGGTGACCATATTGGGATCGCCAGCCGAGCACGGTGAAGCGCAATACACACTGGTATTGAATTCACCTGTTGATCCGACGTTCTATCTCGCCCAGTTGAAGATGGAAACTGCTGGCGTTTGGGCTATCGATGTTGGCGTTGAGTCGGAACTTGGAGCGGGTTCGACAATCATGTCGGCAGTAGTCTCCGAACGTGGTAGGAGCGGTTCAAGCAATCTTTGGGGACAGGCGCTGTTCGGGCTAGTCTCGCTGTCGTTCATCGCGGGTATCGGATGGATCTGGTACTCGTCGAAACAGGCTTTAAAACGCCGCGATCAGCAGCGCCGATCTAAATAGCTTCAAAAACGGCGTGTTACGAAATCGGTTGATTTTGAGTTTGGGTAAGCCCGAATTTCTTGACCCTTCGCTCTCTCGATGCTAAGTTTGCGGCATCTTTCAGCGGTGCGCGACAACCAATGAGGAACCGGCCTTCCCGGTGAGTCGTCTGCACACCCATAAGGCAAATTCGTATTCAGGAATCGGATTTGACTAACGAGGAGCACGCTATGACTGAACCAGTACGTTTCGAGGCCGAAGAGGTCGCTCCAAACGAGAGCGGTCGCGGAATGGTTGCCGAATCGGCACCGTTCGTGGCTTCAGTTGAACGCCTAATGATCCGAGTTCGCAGTGCGAAACTTGCCGATCAGACCCAGATGCTCGACAACCTTCAGGCTTGGACCGACCGGGCTATGACAGGTGGAATCGACGTTCTCAGGGACGGCGAACAGATTTTAGGAACGCTAAACGCCAACGTAACCGAGATGATTCATTCACGAACGATGCTCCGACGCATCGTTTCGCCTATGGTGGGTCTCACATTGCTGGCAGGTGCGCTTGCGGCAGTTACGGTCACCGTTTCGGGTCTCGAAGCGCTATTTCTATCGACCCCGCTTGAAATTGTATTCGCAGCTGTGATCTTTGGTATCGCAGGAAGTGCGTTCACAGTTCTACTGCGAACGGTCACCATGCAACTGGAATACACCGAAAAAGTGGCGTTGTTTATGGTTGGATTAGCTCGACCGCTAGTCGGTGGAGTCTTGGCTCTGGCAGTGTTCGCACTGTTTGGCGCTGGAATCATCTCGCTACCGCTGGTTTCCGACCAAGAATCTACTACTCGAGTAGCGTTCCTTGCTGGTCAGGGTGGAACGGGAATCATGGCTGGTCAGCTGGCACTGTTTGCTTTCGCATTCGGTGCTGGAATCTTCGAGGGCTACCTCACACCACGCTTCTCACGAGGTATGGCTCGAGTTGCCGACAAGATCAGCAACGTAACTTCGTAATTCTTCAAAGTTAGCTAAACAAAGAGACCGCTTCCGATTTTGGGAGCGGTCTTTTTGGTTGTGATGATTCCGAGCTGAATCGAGCCTACTCGTCGAACAGGACTACCAGTAGAGCAAGAAGGATGAAAGGCGAGATCGCTAGCAATCCGATTGCCGTCAGCTTTACGAGTGCTAGCCCAAGTCTGGCCCAGAACGACGGGTGTTTAGGCTTTTTAGGGTCACTTTTGAGCACATCGAAAATAGCGCCCATCAGCATTCCATTGTGCGTTCCTGGGTCGTGATTGTTCACGATGGTTCTCCCTAGCTGTAGACCCACCAGAAGAAGACGATCACGACGGCTAGGAAAACTGCCAATCTAATTTTGTAAGGAACCCGGCTTCGACCGCGGTAGTGATGCTGGTGCTTCGATTGGGCTTGAAGCTCCATGCCCTTCGCCAAAACTTTTTGACCGATGTTGTGGTTATTGTGGTGCTGCACGCTCGAACTCCTTGCTAGAAGAAGCGGCATTCGTGAGTTTCAGAATCGAATGTCGAATGCACATCATGCGCTTGTGCGTATTCCGGATGCACTACCAATCGGGAACGGGATTGGGGCATGCCAATCGATCACGGAGGTTACTCCAGCGACGAGGCCCAGATTACTCCGGCAATTACGATGATGACCGGGAGCGCGAATATGACGATCTTCAGCCAACTCGCGGAGCCAACGTCGGACCGTCTCGCCTTCCTGATGGCTTCGTTGTTCTGAGAAAACTCTTCAACCCTGTCGCGCCCTCGACCTTGCATATCGAAGCTCCTAACGTGGTTAACTCACACTCAGTTTCTAGCTACGAAGTTGCCCACCAGATGATCACGGCAAAGATGATGAGGTAGAAAATCGTTCGTATCACCAGTTGCCGAACGGTAACCGTGCGTCGACCGTCGGGATCCTGCTCGAATTTTCCCCTGTTCCAGAAATTCATACTTGCAACCCCGTTTGTGACTGCCTAACTCAGAAAGTCTAAACTTTGCCCTTGAAAGCAGCAAGTTGATCGGCAAATGTGAACACTGCTGGAAGTCCACCAGTGTGTAGGAAGATCACAGTTTCGTCTTCACTGAACCCGCCCTCTTCGACCTGATCGATCAAAGCTGCCATCGCTGTGCCCGTGTAGTTAGGGTCGCATATGATCGCATCGGTCTGAGCCGCAATGTGAATCGCCTCGTTTACCTGGGCGGTCATCACACCGTAGCCCTCACCGACGTACTGGTCGAGCACCCGCATGTCGCTCTGTTCGAACGTCACGGGTAGGTCTAGCAATTCCTGAATATCTTTGTTGTGCTCGAAAATGTAGCCCTTGAGCGGAACGTCATAATTCACGGTTACGCCGGTGAATTTCCAATCAAGTCCCATCGATTTTGCAGCGATGATGAATCCACAAAGCGAACGACCCGCAACACCAATGATGTGGACGTTCTTGAGATTCGCAGCTTCGATCTGCTCTTTCAGTTCGATTCCAGCTTGAACGAACCCGACCATGCCGACGATGCGAGGGAACAGATAGTCCTGAATCAGGTAGGGCTTGTGTCCTTCTGCTTCGAGCTCTTCTTTGAGCTTCGTTGCATAACCTTCCGCGTCGCCCGACTGGTATTCGTCGAGTAAGTGCAGTTCTGCGCCAAGAATTTTGTCGATGAGCAGGTTGCCCTGAACGTTGCGGTTGGCAGCGTTCCTGAGAACGAGAATGTAGCGCATGCCGATCTTGTTGGCGGCTGCAGCGGTCATTCGAGCGTTGTTCGAGTGGTAGTCCATGATGTTGATCATCACGTCGTAGCCCTCTTCAGCAACGTGAGGCATCTCGAACTCGTAGTGGCGTGCTTTGTTTCCGCCGTACGCCAGGCCCGTCATATCCTCACGCTTGATCCAGATGTCTGGACCGCCGAGTCGTTCGGTGAGTCTTGGCATTTCTTCAAGCGGAGTCGGCAAATGGGCGATGTCCATCCGCGGCAGCTTGTCGATATGTGATTGCAGTTCGTCAGGAGTGAGGTGTTGTGTCATGGTGCAGTGCCAGTGGCACGTTTTCTTTGAGTTGGAAAATGTCGGCTAAGCGGGAATTGTAAAGGTGACGAGCGACTCGTGTTGATGACGTTTGACCCCGATTTTCATCGGGGTGACAGGCTTGATAAGTGTGGGTTCAGTGCATTCAGTGTGACGTTCGCGGTATGAGTTGAGTATTCGAATCACTTATTGTTGGCTTGCAGGCCAAGTTGCGCCAATTGTCACCCCGATGAAAATCGGGGTCAAACGTTCGCTGTGAGCTATCGTATGGCTAAGCCTACAAAAAGCTACTTCGTATATATGCTCTCCAACAAGGGGCGGATGCTCTACACAGGCGTCACTGGCGATCTGGAAGCTCGAGTGTGACAGCATAAGAATGGGATCGGTTCGGCGTACACGAAGCGTTACTCAACCCATTCTCTGGTGTGGTTCGACGAGACAAATGATGTCAACGAAGCGCTGACGAGAGAGCGACAAATCAAAGAATGGCGCCGGCAGTGGAAGGTTGATTTGATCGAGTCGGCGAATCATGATTGGTTGGATCTTGCTGTTGACTGGTATGGCTGACGTTTGACCCCGATTTTCATCGGGGTGACAGGGTCAACATAGGTCTCCGTCCCTAGTCCACAAATTTGTCGGCGTGGGCGAAGAGTTGGGGGAGGCCGCCGGAATGGATGAACACAATGCTTTCTTCGGAATTGATTCGTCCTGCCCTGAATTCGCCGATTAGGCCCGACATCGCTTTTCCTGTGTAGTTCGGATCGAGAATGAGCCCCTCCGCCTTTGCAACCATGCGAATCGCCTCAATCACCCGGTCGTCAGGCTCGCCGTAGGCAGGACCACGATAGTCAGATAAAACTTGCAGGTCGTCGTTATCGAGCGAGTGTTCAAGATCGAACATTTCGGCGACTTGTGAAGATCGGTCGGCAGTTACCTGCTGAAAATCCTCCACTTCGCCAGGCGAGTACTGGCATGCCGTGGTTTGCCAATCGAGTCCGCGGTTCTTGGCATACAACCGCAAACCGGCGATCGAACGACCCGTCAGGCCCCAGAATCGAACCGGACCTGAAACGTCAGCTTCTTCAAGCTGCTGTTCCAGTTCGAGCCCTGTTTCGAGAAAGCCGATCATTCCCATCACATCGGCAAACGGATCGTCGGGCAAGATGTACGGCTTTCGCCCCGCCTCTGTTTCGTCTTTGAAAATCTTGTCAGCAACCTGGCGAGCGTATTCGAGCGGAGTTCGGTGAATTTTCGCACCCATCAATTTGCAAAGCAGCAAATTTCCGGTGAGCGGTGCATCGAGACTGTCGTGGGAAACGATGTGGTACTTCAACCCCGCTTTGGCGCATCCAGCGGCAATGAATCGAGCCTGGTTCGAGTGGTAGTGGTTGATGTTGATGACAGTGTCAAAACCGCCTTCGAGAATGTGGGCGATCTCGAACTCGAAGTGCCGACCTTTATTTCCGCCGAACGCCAAACCTGTCACGTCATCACGTTTCACTAGCATTCGATTCGGAACTTCAACGCCCTCATCGATCAACGCCTGCTTGAACCGATCGAGT
Source organism: Candidatus Lucifugimonas marina (assembly GCA_029593915.1). Classification (GTDB taxonomy): domain Bacteria; phylum Chloroflexota; class Dehalococcoidia; order Lucifugimonadales; family Lucifugimonadaceae; genus Lucifugimonas; species Lucifugimonas marina. The sequence goes on from CP046147.1 coordinate 138,478, forward strand.
GGCTCTAGCGGTGTGTTCAAGTGAGAAAGTTTGAAACGAGGAAGTTCTTCGAGTTTTGTACGGAATTGATCTTGCGTGACGGTCATTGTTTTAGGTTTATCAGCTGAGTGTGTTCGTGTATTCGAATTTAGCCGTTTTGAACCGGGAGCCAGCCCCATGGGTGAGGTCCGTGATCAAGCGCCTGCGGAACTCCGTCCTTCACAGCCATTACCGGCTTGATCGCCTGTGATCCTGCCTTAGTAGCTCCCGAAGCCTCACGGAACGAGAAATCGCCTTCAACAAGATCAAGAATCGATATATCGGCAGTAGTTCCAACGCTGAGTGAGCCGAGATCATCACCGATGCCAAGAATTTCGGCCGGCTTCGATGTGGTCATGCGAATCGCATCTTCGAACGAAATTCCGAGGGTCATAACCTTGCCCATGCACTCGACCAATGAGAACACTGGACCTGCGTAAATGCCCATTGCCGTGATGTCGGAGCTGATCGTGTCGGGTAAGAACCCTGAATCGATTACCGTTTGCGCAGCTTCGAACGTGAAGTTTCCGCCGCCAACACCAACATCGAAGTACACACCGTTGTTTCGGGCTTCTTGCGCCTGCGAAACTAACGAACCATTGGCAAGCAAAGCACCAACTGCGCCGCTTAAAGTGTGAGTTACAACATCGCCCTCACCGAGAATGTCAGTGAGCAGGCTTGGAGTGAGATCAACTGCCAGAGGGTCTTGAGCAGCGATATCGCCGACGTGAACCATTACGAAACCGCCAGCCTCGTCAGTAATCGCCTTCGCTGCCTTCGGCATGTCGTTGCCGAGAGCCTGAATTCCCGGAGTGACCATCCGAGCTTTTACGCCCTTGATGATCTCGGGATTTGACTGGATGACCTCGACCGACGCATCGTGATTTATATCGTCGGCAGATTTCACCTCTGGCAGGTTTGCAACACCCATTTTTCCGATGTTGAGAAGTGCCATGAGTCGAGTGTTGGCGTTTGGGACGAGGTAATTTACGAGACCGCCTGAGTTCAGTGCGCCAATTGAGCCAGCATCGAGAATCGTCGTTACTCCAGCGCTTACACCGGCAGTATCGGGAGCCACCATGAACTCATCGTTCGAGGGCTTTCGAATGCCACCCGCAGCGTGCACGTGCAGATCGATCAGACCTGGAGTGACTATAAGTCCGGTGGCATCAACGGTTCGCTTGCTGCCTGATGAATCAATATTCGCCTCAACAGCAGCGATTTTGCCTTTGGAGATGGCGATATCGAGCTTGGCATCGACGTTGTTGGCAGGGTCGAGCACTCGACCACCGGAAATAACTAGATCGTAAGAGGTTGGTTCAGTTGGCATGTTTTAGTTCTGTAGCAGGGTAGATCGGGCTTGTTGTCACCCTGAATTCATTTTCAGGATCTGTCGTTTAGTAGGAATCACGGGCAGATTCAGCCAGAGATTGTGAAGGACGTATCGACCATTGTCATTCTGAACTCGATTCAGAATCAGTGCTCGAAACCGCGATTATTTCCGATTCAGTTTGCGACGGCCTTACCTTCGCTGTTTGTTTCAGTAGTTTGGAATTGATTCTGAATCAAGTTCAGAATGACAAGTTCTAGTGGATCGTGTGCAAGTCGAATTGACCCCGTTCACTTCGACAAACCATGGAACATATTTTCATCGGGATGGCATGTTGGATGATCTCGCAATCCCTAACCCTAATACTCCCGCAAACTGCCATCGAAGTTGATTAGTGGTGGGCGTTCGTATGGCACTGGTGGGTGGTGTTTGAAGGCTTCTTCGTTTAGTTCGACGCCGATGCCGGGTTTGGTTGGCACTTCTAAGTAGCCGCCAACTCGTTTCAAAGGCTCTTTTACGAGTTCGGCTTTGATGCCTTTGTCATCGTCGTACGGATATTCCTGAACGGCGATGTTGTGAGTTGCAGCATCGATCTGAACACACGCCGCGGTTAAAACTCCACTAAGCGGGTTGTGCGGAACAACACCGACATAGTTCGCTTCGGCAATAGCAGCAATCTTTTTCACGTTGGTGATTCCACCAGCTAGCGATAGGTCGGGTCGAACGAATGCCGCTCCCTTGTGGTTCAGCAGATCGAGGAACTGGTAGACGGTGTACAACCGCTCACCCATTGCGAGCGGAATCGGTTGCTGTTCCGCAACCCATCCCCACTGGTCCATGTTTTCTGGTTCGATGGGGTCTTCGTAGAAATAGAGATTGAACGGTTCAAGCGCACGACCGAGACCAATAGCTTCGGCAGGGGTGAGTCGGTTCACCACATCGATCATGATGTCGACATCTGGACCTGCCGCTTCACGAACGGCCGCAATTCGTTCGACAGCGTTGTTTTGCATGCCGGTGTAGCTCATGGTTTCGAGTCCGAGACCTTCTTCGAAATCGGAATTGCCGAAATCGCCGAACGGATATACCCGTAGAGCCGTGAACCCTTCTTCGACTCTCGCAGCCGTCTCTTCAGCCAACGCCTCAGGCGTGTTACCGCCGAGATGGGTGTAGAGTCGCACTTTTTCTCTGGTCGGGCCGCCTAGTAGCTCGTAAACAGGCTTGTTTAGCGCCTTGCCTTTGATGTCCCACAGAGCGATATCGATAGCGCCTATAGCCGCCATCATGTCTGATCCACCGCGGAAGAGCTGTCTACGGAACATGTGCTGCCAGTGCCGTTCGATGTGCCCTGGGTCTTTGCCAACCAAATACTCGGCGCAATATTCGACCGCTGCACGTGGAACAAACGGCGTACCGCCTGTGCCGCTAGCCGGGTGGAGTTCACCTACACCGGTGATGCCTTCGTCGGTTTCAACCTTCACGTAGTTGAATCGTGAGGCTGAAAGGGTGGTTACTGCTGTGACTTTCATTGCGTTATAGGCTCCGGGCGTTGTTGAACGACTTGGTCGTGTGCCGTACTCCGCCGTTCCACTGGTCGAGACGAGGAGAGTTCGCAGCATTGAACACCCAGGAACATGAAACAGCAATAGGCGAGTGAATGCGATATCACCAACCGTGAGATGAGTCTCAGGTGTAAGATTTTCGAGCATTTTTCGCACGTGTGTGTGCTTATAGAACAACACCGCGTTCGGAAGCTCTCTTTTTGGTAAGCGGTAATAAGGAAAAAACTCATGGCAGGACCCCTGCGCGTCGGATTAGTTGGTGTTGGACAGCGTGGACTTCAACACGTTCAGGCTTTGGTAGATATGCAAGCCGATGAAATGGTGCAGATCACTGCTCTTGCCGATCCTTACCCAGAGAACCTTGAAGAGAGCAAGATCAACAAGTTCGTCGATGGATATTCATCAGATGGAATCAAGATGTTCGATTCTGCCGATGGCATGATCGAATCAGGGCTTGTCGATGCAATTTGGTTCGTCATCCCGCCAAACCAGCACAAGGGCGAAATTGAGCGTGCCGCAGAGCGTGGAATAGCAATTTTCGCCGAGAAGCCACAGTCGCTGTTCTTGGACGACATCATTTCTCAGGATGCTGCTATCACTAAGGCTGGCGTTCCAAGCACAGTCGGTTTCCAGATGCGACACGACCGTGGGTACACCGATATTCACAATTACCTGAGCGACAAATGGGTAGCAGCTATGACCATGATTGCCGAAGGCGCAGTCGAAGGTCACGGCGTCAAGCACACTCGAACTGAAGAACAGGGTGGTCCTGCAAACCGTGTTTGGACTGCAAACCGAGCTTGGTCGGGTACTTCAATCGTTGAAGCTGGAATTCACCAGACCGACATCATGCGGTACTGGTCGGACGACGATGTTGACTGGGTTCGAGCGACCTACACCGACCGTCCTGCTGAGCTTCACGAAACAGAAGGCGACAACCCGATTGCCTACACTGTGACTTACGGCATGAAGAAGGGTGGAGTAGCCAACATTATCTTCACCAAGCCAGCTCGTTCGTACTACGGCGGCAGGTTCGATGTGATTATTCACACTCACGGCACAATCAAGCTTGAAGACGATTTTGTGGACTACACGTTCGATGGCGACTGGCCACCAGCGCAGAACCCGACAATCGACCAGGTTCGCAAGGTGATTTCGGCAGGTCCGCACAACACTGCGATGGGTAAAGAAAGCACACGAGGAATTGGGCAGGCATTCGCTAACTCGATTACCGAGAGTGATCCTTCGAAGCGATTGAACTCGTTCAACTCTTCGATTAACTCGCTTGCTGCTGTGTTGGCTGCGAACATCTCGAATGACCTCGATGGCGAGAAGATCGTGATCGACGAATTCATCAACGACGACAAGTACGCCAAGTACCGAATCAACCCGAACAGGGCTTAGATTGGTTTGATTCCCTCGTCCCGACCGAAGCGATAGCGTACCGGAGGGATCTTGGTTGTTGGAGCAGGGCTCTAGTGTTCGAAAACTGATGCCTGCCTTGTTCGACTAAGGTCTCTCCACTCCGCTCTGCTACGGTCGAGAAGAGGGAGTTCGTGTGGTGGTGTGTGGCTGGGGCGAAAAACTTTGGAATGCAAATCCAAGCAAACGGAGATAGAAAAAATTGCCAATTGCAGGTGAATGGTTCACGCCAACAGGCTTGAGCTTCAATTCGATAGAAGCACGACCTGAGACCACGTGGGTTCATTTTTCGCTGAGCGATGCGAACGGCATCGTTGGTCAGGGCGAGATTACCGATACGCAGGTGGAGACATCGATTGCGCCGATAGTCGCTCGGTTGGCAAATAATCTGCGCGGTCAAAAACTTACTGCAGATACCGACGTAATCACGCTGAACAACCTCACTACTGAGCAGCTTGAAGAGGATCTTCCGTTAGCAACAGCTGTGAGTGGTCTTCGTTGTGCCATAGCCGATGCGCTTGCGCAGGTTCTTCAGTTGCCGTTGGTTGACTATCTGCGTGAGCTGTACGGCCACGAGGGCAAGGCTGATCGAAAAGTTCAGCTGTATTCGAACATCAACCGTGCGCTGAAGCCAACCTTCGATGGCCCGATGGATCGTTCTCCTGACGGTTTTGCCGAAATGGCGCAACGAGCTATGGAAGCCGGGTTCACCACAGCGAAATGCGCTCCATTCGACGAATGTCGAGCACCGTTTAGCAATTCAGGACTTCCTCGTGAAGCCGAGATCGGACTCGACCGAATTCGAGCCGCCAAGCAACTAATTGGTCCAGATCGAACGTTGCTTGTTGATTGTCACTCACGATTCGATCTGGAATCGGCACTGGCACTTGAGCCTGAACTTCGAGAAGCCAGAGTTGGTTGGTTTGAGGAGCCTGTCGACCCGATCACAATGGCCGATGAACTGCGAATTGTTCGAGAAAAGGCCCAGATGACCATGGCTGGAGCCGAGATGGGCTACGGTGTAGATCTGTTCAGGAAGCTGATGGAAGAAGATGTTCTCGACGTCGTGATGCCAGATGTGAAGTTCTGTGGTGGTCCTGTAGAGGCGTACCTGATAGGCCGAGAGCTTGAACCCCGCTGGAAGGGCTCGGTTTCGATGCACTGTCCCTCGGGACCACTCTCGCTGTTGGCTTCAGCCCATGCGACCGCTGCTTTCGACGCTTCTATCCCGCTCGAACACGCTGTGTACGAAGCTGACTGGCGACACGAGGTGCTAGAGCCGTTCGAGATTGTCAAAGACGGCTATCTTGAACTGCCTGATGGTCCTGGTCTCGGTGCACGGGTTGACCCCGTTGCAATTGCAATGCGCGGGAAGCAGTGGACTGAGTAGTTTCGTTGGGCACGTATAAGCTGAATCTCTCGAAATACTCTCGAAGGAATTTTTCGGCGTGCCGACTGGACTTACTGCTACTGGCCCCAGACTGACTCATCGTTCTGCATTGCTAGAACGTCTGGTTGATTTCGAGATCGAACCGGGCACCGAGTTCGTCGTTGAGATGCTTCCATCTGGTTACTCACTTGGCGAGGAGTACGTGTCACTTCCCCGCTCAGCTCAAGATTCCGAGAACGGGATCATTCTGATCAATTCGGTAGATTCAGTTGCTGGTGTTCGCCCTCGACTGGCACTGTTGCCACCGTTCCCGATTATCGAACCGAGTGAGTCAAACTCGTTTGAATACTTGAGATCATTCGTAGCGAAGCACCATGCAATCGGAATTATTCTGCTGCGACTCGGACATTGGGCAGTTGCGATTGCCGAAGATGGCGAGCTGGTGGTGACCAAAACTGGCAGCCGGTATGTGAAGAATCAACACCGTAAGGGCGGTCAGTCGTCGAATCGGTTCAGGCGTGGACGTGAGAAGTGGATTCGAGAGTTATTTGATCAGGCTGGTGAAGTTGCAAGTACTCGGTTTAGAGACTATCCGGGGCATCTAGAATTTTTGTCGCTGGGTGGCGATAGGGTTGTACTCGGTCAGTTCCTGAAACGAGTGAAGTTGCCCGACGGAATTGGAGATCGGGCATTGCCGAATCGAGTGTCAGTCGATCAACCGGGACGTAAAGCTCTCGATGACGCGGTTCGAGATGCTTGGTCGTATCGAATTTACGAGTTCAGCGAGTAGTTTTTCGCTGATGAATTCGTCTGTCGCAATACGTAATGACCGAATTGCGAAACGATGTATGTTTGGGATGTTCGGCTATTACCTGTAGATTGAGTTCATGCGACCCGGAAAATTTCTAAAGCGACTGATCAAGCCCATCTCTGATGAGGCAGTCGACGCTGCGCTGGCAGAAAAAGAAGCAGCGAAGAATGCGGAGTCGATGGCTGTGCCAGTGCTGGATGAGATGCCAGCGATCGAATCTAAAGAACCCGAACCCGATCAGTTAGAAGACGATTCGGAAACTGAAGATGAGCTGGAAGAACAAATTCCGCACGAAAATGTCGCAGAGCGTATGTTTGCCTCGGACGAAGAGCTTCGTGAGGCCGGAATCGATCCCTCAGTGCTTCATCCGGAACAAGAAGCTGAGACTGTTGAAGAGCCGGAAGATTTAGAAGAACCAGAACCGGAGCTTGAACCGACTCAAGAAACTGAAGCTGTCGAGATAATCGAGCCCGTTACTGTCGATGATTCGGTCGAACTCGAGCTTGATACCGACGAAGCAGATAACGAAGATAATCTGCCAGAGCCAGAGCCAGAGCCAGAGCCAGAGCCAGAGCCAGAGCCAGAGCCAGAGCCAGAGCCAGAGCCAGAGCCAGAGCCAGCAAAAAGCAACGTTGACGAACGTTCGCTTGCTCAATCGGCAGTCAACGCCGGATTCGTTATCACGCTGGCGACTGAGCTTCGAACACCAATATCGTCGCTACGAGTTTCGTTCGATCTGCTCAAAGATCCCGAAGCAGTCAGAAATAACCCGGAAGAATCAAAACGGCTTGTAGGCAATATCGAACGGAGCATCGCTAGGCTCGAACGTCAGGCATCCGATTTACTTGAGGTCGGTTATATAAACACCGGCTCACTTTCGTTGATAAAGCAACCGATAAACATCAGCGAGCCAATTCTTGCCGCAATCGATATTTCACGTTCTACTGCCGCACTTCGGCAGGTCGCAATCGAGCTTGAAATGGAGCCCGATATACCGCGAGTTATCGCTGATGGATTTCGCTTGACCCAGATTATGACTCACCTGTTGAGCAACGCCATTAAATTTGCGCCAGTGGGCGAATCGGTAGTCATTTCGCTTTCATCTGGTCATGCCGAAGAATCTGGTCCATATGAAGAAAACTCGCAGAAGAACGCAAATGGCGAGCCTGATTCGCTAGTTGTTAGAGTTACAGATCATGGACTAGGAATTCGAGATGCTCATTTCGAGCACATCTTCGAACCGTTCTATCGAATTACGGGTGAAGGAATCGAAGGTGGGGCTGGTGTTGGGCTTGGTTTGGCTATCGTGAAGGGATTGGTCGAGCTTCACTCGGGGAAAGTTTGGGTTCACAGCACCCCTCGAGAATCGACTGAGTTCGGATTCTCGATTCCTCTGGTGTGATGGCTTAGCTTTATAGCTGGCATGATCAGCACTAAAATCATTTGTGCAGCGTAGAGCAAGGAAGTTTCAGGAAGCTATGAAAGTCCTCGTTGTCGATGACGACCCGGATATTGTTGAAGCAGTGAGCATCTGTTTCGCTCTGAGATGGCCGGACGCAGAAGTTGTCGATGCGCCGGATGGCACAACCGCGCTCACTACGTACGATGCTGAAGATCCCGACGTAATCATTCTTGATCTCGGTCTTCCCGATATGAACGGTCTTGAGGTTTGCAAATCGATTCGTGAAGTCGATCAGCAACTGCCGATTCTGATACTCACTGCTCGGGGTGGCGAATTCAACAAGGTTGAAGGGTTCAATGCGGGGGCCGACGATTACATCACCAAGCCGTTCAGTCATCTTGAGCTGCTAGCGCGTATCAAGGCTGTTGTGAGAAGAGCTACGGCACCAACTCCTGGTGGAGAAGGTGAACCGTTTGAAGAAGGCGAATTCAAGTTCGATTTCGCGGCTCACCGTGTATACGCAGGTGGAACTCATGTTCAGTTGACCAAGACCGAATATGGCTTGTTGTTCCACCTGACGAAGAACTTCCCAAACGTTGTTCAGCACAAAACTTTGCTGGCGAAGGTTTGGGGGCGTGAGTATGTCGATGAAACCGACTATCTGAAAGTTCACGTCCAGCGTATACGCCGAAAATTCGCGGAAGCTCAATCCGATCTCGATCCTATTGCCACCGAGCGCGGCATTGGCTACCGACTCTCGCCTGAAGGCAACTAAATCGCAATTTTGAGCTTGCAACTTGCTCGATACCCGTACTGAACTTACGTGACGCGATTTTTGAGCATGCGTCAGACTCAATGTTTACGTGTCTGTTACCTGGATACACCGCGCCTTTACCTAAACCTGTGTGTAAATCGGTTAGCTTGAACTTATCAACCTGCCACAACCACGGTTTGCTCGAACTAGATGACCACCAACCCACCAAGTGAAGATCCTCGTGACGACCGCCAGTCTCCTTCTGGCGAGATTCACACTTGCTACAACTGCTTCGCAGAGTTTGCATGGGAACCGACCATTCACGATGGCGAGGAATTTTGCTGTTCAGGTTGTGTCGAAGGTGGCCCTTGCATATGTACCTACGATGGTCCGCAGAAGCCTGTTGATGAAGCAGTAGAACCTACTGCGGTTATCAGCGAAGATGAAATAGATTTCGATGAGTTCGATCTCGAGAAAATCGCCCATCGAGAAGTGCTTATTGAAGCAATCGATGAACTTCCACAGCAGCTCCAGCAAATCGCTCGTCTACGAGTATCCAGCCCGGCACCCCTGGGCGAAATCGCCCGAGACGTCCAGCTTTCTGCCGATGAAGCAGAGCAGTATCTAACTCAAGCGCAGGCGATTATTGGTCGTACGCTTGGGCCAGAATATGTAATTGAGTACATCGAAGAAAGCGTTCGTCGCCAGCCCACTGTTACTCGGTCGGTTGTCGAAGAGTCTGCCACGGTTGCCGAAACTGCGGTCGAGCCTCTGTCGATTGTGGAGCCGGCTGAAGAACTCGATGAATCCGATCTATCGGCAGCCATACGTGCGCCTCTTGAAGCTCTGACAGCTCCACTGTTGGGCGCTTCTGGTGACGATTCGGAAACTGCAACGGCACAAAATACTATTCGTGAGGCCTTGCGAGATGCATCGGCTATTTTCCGTCTTGCGGCTGAACGTCTCGGTGAAGACCCCGACGAGCATCCGCTACGACGACTTCTCGCCGATGAGACTTCCGACGAAATCAAGATTATTGCTGAGGGATTGACTCAGCCGGCGATGTATCTCGTCGCACTCGACGAGCTCGAATCCACCCGATGGGCACGAGTCGACTCGAAAGAGGAAAATCGCACGATATTCGCGGTAGAGGCAGCCTCTTCTAGTGCTCTTGTGCGCGATGTGATGGGTCTTGAGGCGCCATTCCGTCCAACAAGGCTAGTTGTTCGAGACAACGAGATAGAAATCGCCCTGCCAGCTGAAGCATCGACAGGCGTAGTGTCGACTGCTCCAACTCTGACTCCTGCCGGCGATGCTCCTCAGGTCAAAACTCAACCAGTATTCGAACTGGGTGCCGATGCGTTCTTTGGTGCACGTCATTTCGTGACTATGAACGGGGTTCAGGGGCCGCCTCACCACCACTCGTTCAGAGTTGAAGCTTTGATGAATGCCCCTGCCCAAGATTCCGATGGTGTTGTGCTTGGGTTCGGTGATGCGAGGAAATTGCTTGAAGACATCGTGCTCGACTACAACGAATCGCTGTTGAACACTATTGAGCCGTTCATAACAATTCAGCCGACTTCGGAGAATATCGCCAAAGTCATATTTGATCGACTGAAATCGCAATTGAACGCTAACGACATTCGTCTGAAGCAGGTAAGAGTGTGGGAGAGCCCTACGAACTCGGCTTCGTATTCTGATGCAGTCTTGGCAGTCTAAGTACACATACCCTGTTGCGTTTCTTGTAATCGCACTGGCAACACTTGTGCTTTATGCAGGTGTCGTATTCCCGCGTGATCCAGATCTGATCTACCCATGGTCTTCCGATACTTGGGGTCACTTGATCAAGGCTGTGTACCTTCGTGAGCAGATAGCGCAAGGCGTTTGGTACCCAGACCTGTTCCCAGAGTGGTACAGCGGTCAGCAGATGCTGCGCTACTTCCCTCCGATGACGTACTACGCACTCGTGGCGTTGAACGAATTTACCGACAACATCTACATGGCAGGAAATTACCTGATCTTCCTAACAGCTTTGTTGGGTGGTGTATCGGTGCTGTTGTGGGCGCCCAGAATCGGTCTTGGTTGGGCGACTATTGGCGGAATTTTCTTCGTCATTTTCCCTGACAATCTGCGAGTAGCGTTCGCAGAAGGGAATATGCCGAGAATCATCTCGATTGCTTTACTTCCTGCTGCGTTTTATTTCCTTGTAAATCTTCTTGAAAACAACGGCAGAAAACGTGATTTCGCGGGTCTGGTAATCATGATCGGCTTGATCGTGCTTTCACACGCGATGATGGCGGGAATATTCCTGCTTGGATTCGGAATGTACGCCGTTTCATACTGGCTGGTGGGAAGAGGACCTCTCAGATCGGCTGCACTTGGCGCCGCTGCCCTGACAATCGGGCTGTTTGTGAGCGCTTGGTGGATGTTCCCTTCGCTGACGGGTGGTATTACCGAACTCGACAACGCTGCTGCCAGTGAAGCGATAGCGCAATTCCCGATCAACGTGGCATTTAACCCCGGATTACGAGCCACAAATCACGAAGTTTTCTATGTAGGTATTTCGGTAGTAATCGCCACGCTAATCTCGTGGCCGGTATGGAGCCGTTTGGATCCGTGGGTGAAATCGATGGTTCCGGTGACAATCATCATGTCGCTCATCGGCTCGACGCTGATCGTCGAGATTTGGCGTGCATTGCCAGCTCACCAGCTATTCTGGCCGCTCAGGTTCATGAGTTTCGCGAGTTTATTGCTGATCCTTAATAGTCTTATTGTTGCCAGCAAGCTATTCCAAGTTTCAGTCTCACCTCAATACCGCTGGATGCGATTCGTTGCGGTAGCGATTCCGTTGCTGATGCTCGGCGATTTTCAGCCTTCGACAGCGCTTATTCGAACACGAGAGATTCCAAATGACGTTGCCTCGGTGTCTCGTGAGCTAAAAGACCTCGATGGGTGGCGTGTGGCTACTGCTGATCTTTCTCGTCTTGGGTCTTCAGCTTCAATGTTGTTTACGACCGAGGGTGAACGAGAACAGATATTCGGTTGGGCATTTCAGGGATCGATCACAGCCGCGCTGCTCGCCAGAGTCAACCAGAGCATGGATCAAGGCCATCTGGGCTACACCGTAAGTCGACTTGAACGATTGGGGACTGACGATGTAGTTCATCTTCCTCAGCCCGATATCGATCCTGCTTTACGACCTTCTCTCGAAGAGGCAGGGTTCGACATAGTCCATTCGACTGGCCGACTCACGCTATTTCATAAAGATGGAGCTCCGCGAGCAGTCGAAATACCGCTGAAAGTATTCGGAATCGGGACCGGAGCGAACAACGTTGCGCTGCTGTTCCCTGAAGTGACAATTGGTACTTCTAGCAATATCCAGCACTACGATCTTGAATTCCTTGAGCAGTTCGACGTACTCGTGCTTTCGAGATTTACGTTCAATAGTCGTAAGCAAGCTGAAGAAATCGTTACCACTCTCGCCGAACAGGGCAAAACCATCGTGGTCGACCTAACTTCGGCGCCGTTGGACACTCTTTCTCGAGAACCAAAATTCTTGGGTGTGTATGGCGAGCCAGTTCTTCAAATCAGCCAAGCTCGAACAATTATCGACGGTGTATTAAGTCCATTGCTGCCATTTACCGATGAATTTGGAACGTGGCGTTCGGTAACACCTCAGGGCGCTGATGAAGTGCTCATTCCATTCGAATACATCGCAGCGCAAGGAACTGCGCTCTCTCGAAACGTATACGGCGATGGGCAGGTTATGTTCGTTGGGTTGAACCTGATGTTCCACGCAGCCATCACCGACGATCCACTTGCGATACGAATTCTGGAAACAGTTTTAGGGATCGAAGCGAAGCAGGGCTCAGGTGATCGCTCGATACCCCTCCAAAACTACGTAGCCAATGAAGATGGCTGGCGATTCGATATCACGCTCCCAGACGAACAGTGGGTTCTTCTCCCTATGGGGATGCACGCCGGAACGAGTGTAGAAGCCGATGGTGAAGAGGTTGAGATTGTTGGAGTTGAATCGCTAACGCTTGCAAAACTGCCAGGCGGCACCAGTTCAGTTCATATCAAATCCGACCAAACGGCGATCTACACAATCGGAAGAATGACGACGTTGATCGGAGTTCTCGCGGCTGTTTACTACATGACAAGCGGAGTGCGTTCGGCGTGGATAGCCCGAATTCGTGATCGACGAAAAACCGTCGATAGTCGATCACTGGATACTTCGACCAAGAACGAGATTGAATCATGATTTCAGTTCAATCCATACTGCCGCAACGAACGGCTCAGTTATTTCTGTCGGCTTACATCCACCATAACGACACTCTACTCACACTCTCAGGAGTCTCACAGGTTGGCAAAATAGAATTGATGGAAGTCAGATCATGACTACACAGTTTTTGCCTACAAGAGTGAAATCTGCTCTACCGATTTTCTCGGCAATAGTAATCGCCGGGATTTTCGCCGCGCTCATCGCCATCACTGTGAACGCAGTTACGCTTCACTCATCAGACGATTTTGAGTCAGGCGATCTCAATGGCGGATTGGGCTGGGATGACACTCAATGGTCGGCTAACAACAGTGCCGAGGCTCGAAATAAAGAAGGGCCTGTGCAGGGAAGCTGGCACGTTCGAATCCGTAAAGACGGATCTATGGAGCGAGCCGTCGACCTAACCGGCGAATCGCAGGTATTTCTTTCGTTCTGGCTGAAAGCTAAAGGATTCAAAGACTCAGAGGGCGACAACGCTCAAGTCATCCTCACTCCCGATGGTGGCTCTCCGACTGTGTTGCAGACATGGACCGAGGCCGACGCGAACGATGTATACAACCAGTACACCTACGACCTTGATGCACTGGGAATAACCCCTTCAACTCTCGTTACTCTTAGGTTCGAAGTGAACGGAAACAAAAACGGCGACAAGATTCACGTCGACGATATTCAGATCTACTCGACCCCGTTACCCACACCAACACCTACGGCGACTCTGCCGCCCACGAACACTCCTGTTCCGACCGATACGCCAACGGCTACACCTGTACCAACCGAAACACCGGTTCCGACAGCGACTGTAGCTGCAACTGAAACGCCTACACCACTTCCGACTGAAACTCCGACCCCGGTGCCAACTAACACGCCGGTCCCAACGGAAACTCCTGTTCCTACCGCTACTCCAACAGTTGCGCCCGGAACTCCGACGCCGACAACTATTCCACCAACGGAAACGCCTACGCCGACTCCGGTTCCTACTGAAACACCTACGCCGGCGCCGACTTCTACATCTACTCCAACTCCCACACCAACAGTTGCGCCAACTGCAACGTCAGTGCCTACTGCGACCCCAGTTCCAACCGCTACCGCAACTCCGGTACCGACCGCAACCAGCACGCCTGCACCAACTGTAGTTCCCACTCCGACAAATACTCCTGTGGCGACTCCACCTGCGGGAGCAATCACAATCGACGCTTCCTTCAGTGATTGGAATGGTCAAGCGTTCTTGAACGATGCATACGATGATCAGGCGTCGGGATATGAATATGACTTACATGAGTTGTACTGGGCGAACAATCTGAACGAAGAAGTCAACTATCACATGATCAAACGCCACACGACCGACGGTAATCCGTTCGACGGTGAAAACGGTCAGGACAAAGACGGGAAGTTCATTCTCTACATCGACGGAAACAACGATGATGATTTCTTCTCACCGAGTGATAGGCATATCGAAATTAAGCACGAGCCAGACAACGGCGGACGTGTGAAAGTCAAAGTCCGACAGGGCGATAACAATGGCCTCATTAGTGACACTGGCTGGAATGACTGGGGTGAAACCGAAGGTGAAGGTGGTCTCAGGCTGGAATTCGCTTTGAGTTGGGCCGATCTTGGCATCAGTCTCGGTGACGTTATTCGTATGTACCTGATCTCCTACAAAGGCAAAGTAGGCAACCCTGACGAGAAAGACCGGCTCCCCGATAGCGGCGACATCCAATGGTCTCCAGCTTCGATATTTGGTCCTGTTCTTCTAGCGTTAGTCACCGGGTTCGGCATATTTGTCATCTGGTGGTTCCGAGGAAGGCGCACATGGACTTCTGGCTGATCGGCGTACTGATCATCGTGTGGGCGCTTGTCGTAACTTTCTTCAGGCTGAATCGAATCTGGCTTCCGTACTACATAATCGGCTCGGTTGGACTCGCGTTCGTAATCATCTTTGTTGGTCGTGCAACCGGTCTCGAAGCAGCGTTGCAGATTGGAGTTGCCGCGGGAGTTCATGCCGCGTCGCTGGCATTGGGATTGCCGACTGAGATTTTCCAATCGGCACCAGGGGCGATTCTCGTAGTGGTTATTTCACAGGACATCGGCTGGACGATGCTTCAAGTGACGATCGAATCGTCAGGTCTTCTGGAAACTGGCGTGATATCGGGAATGTTGCTGTTCTACCCGGGTTGGACAGGTAGAAAGCGAATCTGGTTCACGTTGGCAGCTATCGCTCTGACTTATTTCTCAAACGTGATCAGATTGATGGTTATCGTGGTTACGCTGCACTACATGGGCAAAAGTTCGCTGCTGATATCGCATACCATTATCGGTAGAGCGGTGTTCTTTGCGCTGGTGGTTGGAATTTACTGGTTCTTGATGACCAGACCAACGCTACGTACCGTCAAAGGCAAGATCGATGAAGAATTGATGGCGTCATGACAGATCAATTAGTTGGATTCGTACTGTTCTGGGGTGTGTGGCTGTTCGTGCCGATGCTCATCGACGGAACGACCGCGGTCGCATATTTCATTGGTGGCTACCGATCTCGTCCAAGCACGCGCACCGAATCTCAGCTGAAGGCGCTTGATCGATACCCGCGTGTTTCGATTCTCATTCCCTGCTACAACGGCTCGAAAGTGCTGCCGTACTGTCTCGAATCGCTCCGTAAGCAGAGCTACCCGCACAGTGAGATGGAAGTGCTGGTAATCGACAACCAATCGACCGACGACACTCGTGCGGTTATCGCTGGTCAGCAGTCGATCAGGTTCGATGGCAGTCTGAACTGGATTTCACTCCCGTACAAAGGCAAGCCGGGTGCACTGAACGCCGGAATTCACCGAGTGAACGGCGAAATTATTATCAACATCGACGCCGACACGGTTTTGGACCCCGATTCGATTCTCGAAATGGTTCGTGCGTTCGATCAGGATCCAAACGTGGCTGGTGCTACGGGATCTATCGAAGTGCTGCCTGCAGACCTCGATCCTCGAACTGGTGAGCACCTCGATATTCACCCGTTCAAATACCTGATGGCCGAAGCTGAATTCCTTGAGTACTACGCCGGTTTCCGAATTGGACGCCAATACCAGAGCCAAACTAAGAGTTTGTTCACGTTGGCTGGAGCGTTTTCTGCGTTCCGGCGCGACATTCTGCTGAAAACGTTCTTATACGACGAACGAACAGTTTCGGAAGATACTGACCTAACGTTCTTCATCGCTAGACAGTTCCCAGAACTGTCGGTAGTCGCAGTTGCGCCAGCTATCGCTTACGTTCACCCAACCGAGAGTTTGAGGGCGCTTTACGCTCAAAGACTAAGATGGCAGCGTGGTCAGCTTGAAGTCGCCTCGCAGTACCCAGATTTCGAACGGCACCCGTTCAGGCTCAAAGGTTTGGCAATCTCAAAATCGCTGCTGATCGACCACACTCTGGCGTTCCCGAGAGTGGTTTGGACGTTCTTGCTGCCGATGATGTATTTCGTTGGATATCCGTTGACCCTAGTCGTAAGCGCAACGCTTTCGATGTACCTGATCTACATGGTCGTAGAAGGCCTGTATCAAGTGGTCGCTTACATGGTTGCAGAGGGAAGCGCGAAATCGAGAATTCGTCGACATTGGTGGATGTTCCTCTTCATGCCGGCATACCGTTGGACGATATTCTGGTTCAGATTTGGCGGCTTCCTCGCTGTGATGATGGAAAACAAGGAATGGCGAGCTAGCGATCCGATTACTGAAACTAAACAAGGGGT
Organism: Candidatus Lucifugimonas marina; assembly: GCA_029593915.1. Lineage (GTDB taxonomy): Bacteria > Chloroflexota > Dehalococcoidia > Lucifugimonadales > Lucifugimonadaceae > Lucifugimonas > Lucifugimonas marina. The sequence goes on from CP046147.1 coordinate 155,179, forward strand.
TCAGAGGGTTTCGACGCTAACTCTGACATTCCTCACTCAATCGTTCCTGCCTCGGCTCGCAGCTCTTGTTGGTGGCGTTCTGCGCACGAAATAGACAACCAGCTAAGAATCCGGCCGTTTGGATGCCGGTTTGATGATCGAAACATATGGCAAGCACTACGCAGCCCACAACCGATGCTCAGGTAGCAAAGAATCCACTAGATGCGGTTCTTGAACGCCTTTCGCGTCTAGATTGGCGACCGTATGCGCTCATAGCTGGTCTTCAGATGATCACCGTGTTCGTATTTTTGGCGAATGCTGGTTCTGGCGCATCATCATGGTTCGATAAATTCCCGCTCGATGACGGCTGGATCCACATGGTCTACGCCCGTAGCTTCGCCGAGCATGCCCAGCTTTGGTACAACCCGGGTATTCCTGAATCTGGAATGACTAGTCCTCTTTGGGCGATTGTAGTTGGCAGTGTGTGGGCTATTTTTGGCCCGCTTGGTGTGGGCATAGTTGCAACTGCCAAGTTACTGGGAGTCCTCTTCGCGATTTTGGCAGGCTGGCTCACCATGCGAATCGTGTGGCAGCTGTCTCGTCAGCGTCGCTTGGGCATTTTTGCCGGCGCTCTCGTTGCTATTGAGCCGAGCTACGCATTTGCGGCTGTTTCGGGTATGGAAGTCCAGCTATTCAGCCTGATTTCTCTCGCGGCCGTTTGGATGTTCCTTCAAGGCCGGCTGCGAACCACAGGGTTGTTGTTCGGCTTGATGATTCTTGCTCGCCCAGAAGGTTACGTTGTATTCGGCATTGCACTAGCTACTGCAATTGCCAGACGCATGTGGCAGCGCGATCGACTTGAGCTGATCAACAACGAAGATGTTCGTGAACTCGTCGCAATTATCGGACCAACGTTGATTCTTGGTGGTGCATGGGCCGCCTACAACTACACCGTGAACGGAACCCCGTGGCCGAATACTTACCTGGCAAAGAGCCAAGAAATGGGACTTGTTCCAATCGGGAACATAATCAACGTGTTTCAGGGTTACTACCATCACCTATCGTTCTTCGCCGGAGTTGCCTTCCCAATCACGATGCTCGCAGTGGTAGTGGGTGGAATCTGGGTACTGAGAACATATTCGTTTGCCGGTGCTCCACTCGTAATGCTGCCAGTTGGCATGACATACGCTGTGGGTTCGTCGTTCCCGCTCACGGATCAAACGTGGAACTTCTTCACTCGAAGATATCTCGATGCGATTATTCCGATCTTGATCATCCTCATGATCATGGGATTCCTAAGGATCTGGCGACAGTTCCACTACTGGCGTGAGACGCGTGCACCAATCGATCAGCGTGAGGCCCACATATTCAACTTCGGGTTGAACATCGTGTTCGTGGCGGCTGTGATTCTGCCGTTTATCGCCTTGCCGAGCGACTGGCAGAGACTTTCGAACGACTATTCATGGAACTCGAAGAATGTTCACGATATTGACGTTGGAATGGCTCTCTGGATCGACGAAAACTTGCCAGCCGACGCACGAATCGGAGTTGGCGATGCCGGGGCTATGAGGTTCTTCGGAAACCGATTTACATACGACTTGGTTGGTCTCAACACGTCTAGTGCCATTGGTAGACCACCGCTCGAATACGCCGAAGAGAAGAAAATCGACTATCTGTTCGTCTTTCGATCGATCTATTTCGACAGCTGGCACTTCGCCGATCCGGTTCACACGATCGAGGTTGATCGAAACACGATTCTTGGCGGTTCTCAGATGAGAGCTTACGCAGCCGACTACGAATCGGAAGTTGTATTTGCTGATTCGACAGCCCCGGTAGACAACGATCTTCTGAAAAGAGAAATATCGGTCATCGATATTGTCGACCCCGGAAATGGTGCCGCAATTCCGACCTATTCTGAGGCTGCTCACGCCTACAAGTTGCAAGGCGGGGGATCTGTTGTCGAACGATCATTCCGAACAGTTCAATCTGGAATCATCAAGGATCAGGCGACCACTTACTCAGGTTCTGAAGAATTTACTGTGAAATCTGTGCCTGGCGAGTTACTCGTGGTTGCTAAGCGATACGATGCGGCGCTACGAGGAACGTTGAAGGTGTTTGCCGATGGAGCAGAAGTTGGCGACTGGAAACTTTCAGATAAAGACTTCTTCTTCGGTGTCGACTCATTCGACATTCCGGCATCGTTCATAACTTCAGATAGAACGACGTTGCGGTTCGAGGTCGTTCCTTTGCCGGGTCAAACGAACGGAAATAGCTTTATGTGGTGGATATTTGTCGAGAACTCAGTTGCCGACGAAACTGGAATCGATGTGATCGACCTGAGCAATGACTCCGAAAATCCTAACCAAACCGAGTAGACCGACCAGTAGACCGAACGGAAGCCGCTATCTCAACCGAAGCTAAACAAGCCGTATGTCCGCAGTGCGACGCTATGTTCAAGTCGACACAGGGTTTGGCGGGACATCTTCGCTTCCGGCATGGCAATGCTGAGTGGTCAGACGCAGTTGATCGAGCAAAAGCCCAGCGAATAGATACGCTGACTTCGTTCGCAAGCATGCAAGAACTGCCGCAGCCAACTCAGCTGCTGATCGCCAAGCTTCACCGTAAATACACCGCTGGGAACAAGAGCAATCCGCCAACCGACTGTGTTCTGTGTGGGGCAATCACAAAAACACCTCAAGGGTTATCGGGTCACATGCGGTATCGCCACGGATTCGGGGCGCAGAAGGTAGACCCTCGTGCCACAACAAAACTGGTGCGATACGTTCAGTCGAATGAAATGCCCGAACTGGCGAAAGAAGCCATCTGGGAGAAGATTCTCCGCATCGAAGGCTTTCGCTGGTAGCCGTTCGCTGATATTCACCCACACGCAGCGGTTACGCAGCGTCTTTTAGAATTCGTTCGTCTGCCAGTACTGCCCAAACGACCGACGCCGCAAAAATGCCTCGCATGTTCGACGGACCCCGTTGCGGCCACTGATCTAGCGCCTTTTTGAACTGGCTTTGCGGTATTCGGGCGCCACTTTCGACCACTGTCAGATAGCCAGAATCTACTTCGTAGGTGAAATCTTGACCACGCTTGGTCGAAATAGGATTCCCAGCACTCTCTTCGATTCGTCCCCACATTGCGTCGAACGCTGGATTTCCGGGTTTCGAGCTACTTGGTGTCCGATTTGGACGGTGAATTGCTCTCCGTGGACTTGAGGCTGTCTTAGCGGGAGTGAATTCAACAGGCGAAACGGGTGTTTCTTCCACCGGAGCAACAGTTGCTGGTTCCTCAAACTGAGAATTGCTCTCGATTGAGTGTTGAATGAACCTGTCAATGCTCATTCCACGTTTGTGCGCCGCTTTCACTAGAGAGCGGTAAGACTTCTGGGATACATCGATGATAGGCATAGAGGTTTTTCTGTCCGCTCCCTTTGAATTCCCCTCGAACGCAGGAATTTGGGTAGAGCGACTAATTACATAGTGAACCCTCTGGCGACCCATACATACATATATTTATACATATATACAGTGTGGAACTATACGCACACCCATGGGAGGCGTAGCATCGCGTCGTCCCGGTTTTCGAGGGGCATGAGGCGTCCGTCCTGAAGCTAAAAGCTTTGGCGTACTGGTAAACGTCCTGGAGTCGAACTCCACACACTTACCAATCAATGGGATGTAACTAGCAATGACTACTGCACGTAAGGGCGAACGAGTCGCCTACTTCAACGGCGAAATTGTTCCTGAATCCGAGGTCAAAGTGCCGTTCAGGGATCGTGGATTCAAGTACGGCGATGCCGTATTCGACATGACTCGCACGTTTGGACACAAGATTTTCAAACTCGAGACCCACATCAAGCGTTTTTACGATTCGCTTCAATATGTTGATATCGATCCAGGCATGAGCCAGGAAGAGATGGTCGCAAAGTCAAAAGAGGTACTAGAGGCCAATTTGCATCTTCTGGGGCCGGACGACGACTTCTGGGTTGGACAGCGTGTTTCGCGTGGAGTTGACCTAGTTGGTGGCGACATGTGGGAGACCGCCGGTGGTCCAAACGTAATCATCGAGTGCGCTCCATTGCCTTTGAAACCTCGTGCTCGACTGTACAAAGACGGCATGGACGTTCTTGTTCCTTCAGTTCGACGAACGCCGCCCGAGGCACTCAGTCCACGAGCTAAGTCGCACAACTATTTGAACTTGATCATGGCCGATATGGAAGCCAAGGCGCAGGATCCCGAAGCGTGGGCGATTTTGCTCGACACGCGAGGATTCCTCACAGAGGGAATCGGATCGAACATTTTCACGATCAAAGATGGCGTGATCTACACCCCACAGGAGCAGTACGTTCTTGGCGGAATCTCTCGTGAGACAGCAATCGAGATGGCAGAACGAATCGATGTTCCGGTTGTGACCAAAGATATCGACCTGTTCGATGCGATGACTGCCGATGAAATCTTCCTAACTTCGACTTCGCTGTGTATCTGTGGAGTTCGTTCGTTCCAGGGTCGACAAATCGGCGACGGTTCAGCTGCTGGCCCTATTACCAAGGCGCTAATGAACGAATACGTCGATTTCGTCGAGTACGACTGGATCGGTCAGTACCTCAAGCGACTAGAGGACTAGGTTAGGACCCGATCAAACGTGAGTTCGACAAAAAAACTCTATCTCCCGCCTAAAGGCGAATGGGAACGACGTGACGCTGCTTCGCTTGGTGTGAATCAGGCGAAGTTAGACGAAGCCGTTCAGTTCGCTAAAGACAACGAAATCAACTGGCCAATCGATCCTTCTCAGGGAAGTGTCGGTATGGATGCGTCCGAATGGGCTGCAAAACTTGGGCCGTACAAGGATCGAGGCGGTCCTGCAGGTGTCGTGGTCAAAGATGGGTACATCGTTGCCGAATGGGGTGATCTTGAACGAGTCGATCTCACGTTTAGCGCAACTAAGAGCTACGTCGCTACGATGGCAGGGTTGGCGTTTGATCGTGGGATGATCAAAAGCACTTCGGACGCTGTTATCGACTACGAGGCCGGTAAATCGATCATTCAAACTGATACGGGCGAACCAGTTGACGGCTTCGATACCGATCAAAACCGTGGAATCACGTGGGCGCACCTTCTTCAGCAGACTTCTGAATGGGAAGGAACGCTCTACACCAAGCCCGATATTGTCGATTGGAACCGGAATCTCGATCCCGAAGGGATGGGGGCTTCAGGCGATTTCAAGCGACGTGAGCGAATGGCTCCGGGTGGCCACTGGGAGTACAACGACGTTCGAGTAAATCGAACTGCTTTGGCTCTGCTGGCAGTTTGGGGCGAGCCGCTTCCGGATGTGCTTACTCGTGAGGTGATGAACCCAATCGGATCGTCTGGTACTTGGGAATGGCACGGTTACGATCACCATTCGACTGTGAACCTCGATGGTTTGGTGACTGAATCGGTTTCGGGTGGCGCCCACTGGGGCGGTGGACTGTGGGTCGATACTCTCGATCACGCTCGATTCGGAATGCTTTATATAAACCGCGGTCGTTGGGGCGACAAGCAGATAATTTCCGAGAAGTGGATCGACATGATGACCGAGCCATGTGATCAAAACGATCAGTATGGGTACATGTGGTGGCTTAACACTGGCGGCGCTCGCTACGGCAGCAACGCATCTGAATCGACATTTGCAGCATCTGGTGCGGGTGGGAACTGTGTTGTGATCGACCCTGAAAAGGATCTCGTAGTCGTAACAAGATGGTGTGAAGACGTAGCTGGTGTGGTTGATCTTGCGGCTCAGGCAGTGGGATCAAATTAGCCACTTATGAGTTCAAGCCCGTCCGGAAATACGCCCAAATCAGTATCGACTGACCAACGACAGCCGTTATCGGTCAAAGCTGGCGCGCTCGCTCTCACGCTTTCGACGATGTGGGCGGGTAATCCTGTTGCGAACAAAGCAGGACTCGAAGATGCTGGTCCGCTTCGACTCGGCTACCTGAGATTTATTCTCGGGGCGATAGTTGTATTGGTCTATGCCATCGCTACTCGGCAGTCGTTCAGAGTGCTAAAGCACGAATGGATGCCTCTCGGCATGCTAGGAGTGCTTTTTACAGTTCAACTTGCCTTTATGAACGTTGGGCAGGACTACACGACGGCGGGTCACGCTGTGGTTGTGACGACTACGTTCCCGCTCTGGACAGGCGTATTCGCGCACTTCTTCGTTCCGGGTGATCGGATGTCGCGTTCGAGGACGTTTGGGACGCTGGTTGCGTACGGCGGAGTTGTAGCCGTTTTCTATAAGGGCTTCGCCGATTCCAGTTCAGATTTCCTGATTGGCGACCTGTTACTTCTCGTGTCTGCGATGTTGCTTGGTGCCCGGCAGGTTTATCTGTCGCAGCTGGGTCAGGGCATCGCTCAGCACAAGCTGTTGATGGCTCAGAGCGTGTTTGGAATTGTGACTTTCGTCATCGCCAGCCTAATTTTCGAAGCCGACGAAGCGTTCACTGTCACTTCCAGGCTCGTGATCGCCTTGTTCTACACAGGCGTGTTGATCGCAGGTTTGGGCTTTATTGGTCAAACATGGCTTCTGAAGCGATACCTGCCTTCGAGAGTCACCGTCATATCACTAAGTCAGCCGATATTCGGCGTGTTGTTCAGCTGGTGGATTCTTGGCGAATCAGTTGGTGGCGAACTGTACGTAGGCGCGGTGTTGGTTGTAGTCGGCTCGGCGTTAGCTCAACGCCAAGCCAAACCCAAGCCTGCTACGCCGCCAGAACCTGCTGGTGACGCTTCTCGATAAGGTCACGAACTACTTCGACATCTAAGTGTCGTTTTGGGTAGAACGCGGCTGCTCCAGCTTCTGTAGCCAGGGATTCGTAAACGTCGTCCTGCTTCATGGAAGTTAGAACTACAACTGCTTGAGGGTCTTCAGCGATAATAGTGCCCACAGCCTCGAAACCGTTCATCTGAGGCATCTGCACGTCCATGATCACAGCGTCGGGAAGAATCTCCCGATAAGTGTCGGCAGCGTGAGCTCCATCTTCTCGTTCGGCAACCACCTCGAAACCGCCGGCTTTATCCAGCATTGCTCGGATAATGTCGCGGAATATTGGCTGGTCGTCGATTAGTAGAACTCTGTACATGGATTGCTCTCGTTACGCCTTCAGGCGCTATTCGATTGGGTCTAGTTCCATGCTACGAACTTGGCTATAGAAGATGAATAGCCGAAGGTTTAACTGACCCTGAGGGATTCTGCGCGTCGACCGTTAGGTGTGCACCGCAACCTATGCTGCAGAAGCGCGCTCGCCCGTTTTACCTAGCGTTTTTACGGCCTCATTTGAACTGGAATTCGCCGAGACTTTTCCCGTTAAAGGCGCAATAAAGGGAATGACCAATTTCAGTTGGGTACCACCACCGGGAGTTGAGTTGATCTCGAGTGTGGCGTTCATTGCATCAGCGTAATCGCCGATGTTGACCATCCCAAGACCTGTCTGACGAAGTTGCGCTGGGTCAAACCCTTTTCCATCGTCTGAAACCGTCATAACGAGGTTCTGGTCGATTTCATCGTAGATCCAGCTGACATTACAGACTGTCGCTTCAGCGTGTTTTGCGACGTTACCCATTGCGAGCTCAGCGATTCGATAGACACCAAGCCTCACATTGTCTGGGACCACCGAAGTGCCTGCTGGCTCAAGAGCTGCGGCGGCTTCGTTTGTTTCAAATTCGACAGGGACCATCGATTCGTAGAAGTTTCGGAGCGATCGGAGACCAACTGCGGCTCCTACTCGAACGATGCTCGGGTGAAGTCGATGCGAAATGCCGCGAATGTCATCTTCTCGAATGTTGTCGAGATCGACGGTGATTTTGTCGAGTTCGTCCATATGTTCAGGAATCGCTTCTGCCGCTGAGTCTCTGAACTGAACAAGCTGCATCCAAACTGCAAATAGTTTCGATTGAACGGTGCCGTGAAGCTCTTCGGCTATTGCTCGCTTCGTGCTGTCGGCGGTCTGAACCATACGTTCACGGGATTCACGAACGGCCATGTTCTGGACTTCGAGGGCTTTGTTCGCACGTTCTAGTCGTCGCTGTGCACGTCCGGACGCCCAATGGAGGACGATAAGAACTAGGATCATGCCGGCGTTGAACACTCCTGCGATAATCCAGACGCTTTTGATAGCAACTTCAAGATCGCGATTAACGTTGGTTGTTATCGCCGCAACCATAAGAGTTCTGGCGCTCCGACCATTTCCGGGTGGTTGGTTCCAGATCAGCTTGTACGTCTGAAGCAAATTAACCCTTGCACCAAGTCGAGCTGCTGAAGCATCGGGTTCCATATGGATTGACGATGGTTGATTGTGACGGGCATCGTCGAAGGCTGTGAACATGGCTCCTTCGAGAGCGGGCGGAGTACCACTGGTCGCATAAAGAGGTTCGCCAGTAAGCGTGTAGAGATCGAGTCGTTGGGCGTTTGCTCCGAACAGGCCTCGCTTCATCAGCGCATCGAAAGAGTCTGAACTAACTGCGGCGTCCAGGCGTTCTCGTGCTCCGACTCCGGTGATCTCGGCGTTTCCGTAGTGAATCACCGAAGCGAATCTATCGAGGTCTTCAATTTGTCGCTGGCTCACGTTGTTCAGAGCGTTTTGCGGTAACAAGCTCGAACCGAAGGCGATGATGGCACCTGTCATTACCGTGATGGCGACGATGCCGATCACAAGAGGGCTATGGAAGATGCCCCGTGTAGTTGCTGATATAGATTCAGAAGCCGGTTGATTCATAAGAATTGCAGTTGTGAGCGAGTGATTTCGATGGATCGATTCATACAGCCGTAGTGCTCGCGTGCGCTTAGGTTATTGCCCATCTACGAAATAGATCAGTGACGTGGTACTCACACCGTCTGTGGGTTTTTACGCGCTGAATATTTTCTGGAATAAGCGAACTTCCCGAATATTGAATTCGATGATTAACAAAAAAAGCCCCGAATACGGGGCTTCCTTCGTTGTATTTAGATTCGATCGGAGAGAACTAAGCAGCGATAGCGTCGTTGCCACCCGAAGGACCACCGCCAACAAGGCTGCGAAGCATAGGAACGTTGAGATTGCGCTTTGGAACAAATCCTCGTGCACCGATTTCTCGTGCGAGAGTTGGGTATTCAGAGTCTGAACCCATGCTGGTAAGAACGATATTTGCCTGTGGGTGTCGAGCCAGAATACGTCGAGTAGCTTCAACACCGCTCATGTCGCCCATCTGAACGTCCATCACCACGATGTCTGGATTCAGGTTGCCCATCATTTCGAGAGCGTGCATTCCGTCGGTGGCTTCACCAATCACTTCGCAAGCGCCGTCTCGTTCTAGTACCGAACGGGCCACGTTGCGGAATACCGGCTGATCGTCAACAAGTAGAACTGAAATTGATTCGAGGTCTGCAGTTGGTGGTGACTGGAAAAAATCGACTAACTCGCCCATTGTCGTTGTATCCAAACTTTCGTTCTGGTTTGTGGTTCGCCGCTAATTCGCCGCTAGACAGTGAACCCGTATTTCTGATGAATCAAATCTATTCTCGGTTGTAATGATCCAAGCAGTAGGCCTGCACCTGATTGTCTTGGGGTTAACTCACAACCGGGGTCGCGTGTTTCTCGGAATGGACACTGGGGGAAGCTCCGCAGGAAGCGATTTATGGGCAACTTCATAGGTAGAATTCTGTTTGCACTATGACTGAGACCACGCAAACAAATAATTACCCCGCCGACGCTTCGTTCAATCCGCCGACCGCGGAAACCTCGGGAATCACTCGTCTTAGCAGGACAAATGACGAAACCGAAGGGGCACATCTTCGACGAGTTGCTGATGAACTTAGTGGTTCAGGCGACGAGGCGCTTGCCAAGCTTCGAGCGAAACTCTCGAGCCGAGATTTTTCGGAGAGAGTTACCGCAGCCCGCGAACTCGGGAAGATTGGTTCGCTTAAGGCGATTCAGCTACTAAGAGACCTGCTCGTTTCGAGCGATGAGGGATCGTGGAGGTTGGCGATTCATGGCTTGCGCACGGGCGGGTCACGCGAAGGCTGGCTTTGTCTTGAAGGCGTTGCTCAGGACGATTCCACTCAGCTCGCATCTGAAAATTCGCGACTTTCAGAAATGTCGTTCAAGCGACTGATGGCGATGGGTCGAACGAAAATGATGGATCGTCTGTTTAGAGCTGCCGACGGACACTCTCGTTCCATTCCCGGCGATATAGCCAAAAAGTTCTCTAACGATGCTGTTGAAACTCTCCCTGATACCCAACGAAACGTGATGCAGCATCGATTGGGTCTGTTAAACGGCGCATCGGCTACGCCATCCGACACCGCCGAGGCTCTCGGAATTAGCCTGAATTCGGTCAGGGCACTCGAGCTTCAAGGCTGGCAGGCGATTCACTCGCCAATCGACTTAGACGGCGAGTAATAGCTCATCCTGATTCTGTGGTGCAGGCATATACTGCGCCCGTATTGAGTAAAGAACAGGCAGCGGAACAACCACCATCAACTTCTGGCCGGGGAGTAATCTCTCGCTTGCTGCCTAACACCCTCGCCAATGCGTTCCGATCTCTCCAGAATCGCAATTTTCGCTACCTGTGGTTCGGTCAACTCCTTTCAGCAACTGCAATGCACGCCGATATGGTTGCGCGATCGTGGTTGGTTTGGGATTTAACAGGCTCTTCTACCTCAGTTGCTTCCGTATTGGTGGCTCGAGCAATTCCTATGTTGATTCTTGGGTTGATCGGCGGAGTGGCCGCCGACCGATTTGATCGTCGAAAACTGCTGATGGTCATTCAGGGTTGGACGTTCCTGATGCACGTGATCATGGCGGCGCTGCTACTCGCTGGATTGGTTGAGCTTTGGCATGTGTACGTCCTTGCGTTCGGTCTCGGTGCCGGCATGGCGATGAATCAGCCAGTTCGAACTTCGATTATTCCGAACTTGGTCGACAAAAAAGACATGATGAATGCCATGTCATTGAACTCGATCGCCATCAACAGCACTCGATTGGGTGGTCCAGCTCTCATCGCACTGCTTATTGCGGCTACCGATGTTGGGTGGGCGTATGTGTGGTCGGCAGGTGCTTTCGCTGTCGTGATGTTCACAACGACGAAGATCACGATTCCAAAAATCAGTTCAGGCAGGCCGCGCGGGAATCCTATTTCGCAACTAATCGAAGGGTTTGTGTATATAGGTCGGCATCGGGTGATTCTTGCCCTAGTGCTACTTGGACTCGGACCATTGGCGATTGGTTTTTCGCACCAGGTTTTGCTACCTCAACTGGTCGAAGAAGAGTTTGGCTACGGAATCGGCCTGATGGGTGTGCTTACGTCGGTTGGGGCGATTGGCGGATTGAGTGGTGGGTTATTTATCGCATCTCGCCGCAACGTGTCGTACAAAGGCAAACTGATGCTGTTTTCGGCGACTTCGTACGGTCTTGCCTTGCTCGGTTTCGCCGGTGCCAACTATTTGTGGATGACCTTCCCGCTGATTATCTGGATTGGTGTTTCGCAAACGCTATTCAGGGCGGGCAATAGCGCGACCCTCATGGAAGTCGCTCCTGATCGGCTAAGAGGTCGAATAATTTCCGCAACTCTTCTCGATACTGCTCTTTCGCCAGCTGCTGGTATTGCTGCCGGATATGTTGCCGACAGGCACGGTGTTGGCTCGGGTTACCTATTGCTCTCGGTAGGTTGTTTGGCTGTTGTGGCTCTCACGCTGTTGATATATCCGAGGGTAAAAGACCTTTAGTCATCACATTCACTGGCTATCGAGCGTGCAGAATCAGGCATAAAATGCCGCAGAATCGTAAGCCCGCGGCAGATCAGCCTTTCTGGCGTTCCAAACTCAATCAACGTTCAAGACCTAAGTAACAAAAATGAAAATCACCGATATCAAAACGTTCATCATGAAGGGCGGAAACCGTAACTGGGTCTTCTGCAAAGTCGAAACCGATGAAGGTGTTCACGGCTGGGGCGAGGGAACGCTTGAGCGACACGAACTCGCCGTGGAATCGGGAATCAAAACTCTTTCTGAGCGATTGATCGGTCGTGACCCGACGGAGATCGAGCGCAACTGGCAGATCATGTACCGTCACGGCTTCTGGCGCGGCGGTGTTGTGATGGGATCGGCGATGGCAGCAATCGATATCGCTTTGTGGGATGTCACCGGAAAAATCTACAACCTGCCGGTATATAAGATGCTTGGCGGCGCAGTTCGAGACCGAGTTCGAGCGTACACACACGCAGGCGATCTTCGTGGTGGTTGGGAAGCTGTCGATCAAGGCTTCACTGCTTTTAAGACTGGCGGTTGGGACCTCGCGAAGAATGCGTTCCACGAGAAAGACGTCGTCGATGATCTTCACGAGAAGATCAAATCTATGCGAGAGCACCTTGGTCCCGACATGGAAATCATGATCGACAACCACGGTCGATCTCGTCCTTCAGTTGCAAATCGTCAGATTGCGGCGGTTGAAGAGTTCGACATCAAATTCTTTGAAGAGCCAGTTCCGCCAGACAATCTCGATGCCATGGAGCAGATTCGAAACGCCGGTCACAACATGGATATAGCGACTGGAGAGCGATTGTTCTTCCGGTACGGCTTCCGAGACATTTTGCACCGTCGACTCACCGACGTTATTCAGCCAGATATTGCTCACACTGGTGGTATCTCTGAGATCAAGAAGATCGCTCAGATGGCTGAGACTGAATACATCAAGTTCGCACCTCACAACCCTAACGGTCCGATTGCGACCGCCGCTTCGATGCATGTGTGTGCCACTGTGCCTAACTTCCTAATTTTGGAGACGGCTCGTGATATGCCGTGGCACGACAAGGTTCAGACAACTCCGATAACGCTGAAAGACGGCTATTTCGAACTGCCAACGGCGCCGGGACTCGGAACTGACTTGGACGAATCGGTGTTCGCTGAGAGGCCGTTTATTCCGTCTGAAGGTGCCGGAAACGCTGGCTACAAAGAAAACACGGGAAGCTGGAACGCTGAGGACATGTCGCCAGCCGACGTATAGATCGAAGCTGTTATCGGGCTGACATACCTCTTCATTGGGCTACAAATACGATTGAACTTATGACTAATCAGAAATTTCGCGCGGCACTTTTCGATATGGACGACACGCTAATTGATCGGCGTGCTGCGTATGACGATGTTTATCGGGTTTTCTACGACCAGCACGAAGAGATCAATAGCTCCACTAGTTGGGAATATGCTCTCGAGTATTTCTGGTCGCTATCACCCGATAACGCCACGAACGCCAACACAGCTATTTTGGAAATACAGAAACGATGGCCGGGTGTTCCCGGAGATTCTGAATCTCACTACAACTTCTACTTTTCGAACATGGTGAAATTCATGAAAGTGCTGCCGGGTGCAGTTGATTTCATGAACTGGCTAAATTCGAATAACGTGGCATGGGGCATCGTTACCAACGGCGATCAATTCCAGCACGAAAAAGCTGAGAACACTGGAGTTGATAAACTCACCCCGTTCCTGCTGGCATCAAAGCTGTTCGGAGTCGACAAGCCAGGACCCGAAGTGTTCATGGAAGCGGTTCGATTGCTAGATATTGCCGATATCAAGACAGAAGAGATTCTGTTCGTCGGCGATAACCCGTACACCGACATAATCGGTGCTCACGGAGTTGGGATGAAAACCGCATGGATTCGCATGGGGCGTGAAAAATACCCTGATGATGCTCCTGCACCCGATTACATCGTTGATCACGTTGAAGAACTGAAGGGTTTGCTGGCTTAGGCTTGCGAGTGTGCCCTCGCGTCGCGAGCGGCAGCCGAGGGACCTGGTGTTGGTGGGCAACGTGGCGCTATTAGTCTTCGTGCGCGACGTTTCCGCACTTTGATTGATAGTTTCCGTTGCCTGTCGTCCTTCGACGGGGCTCAGGATGACAATTGAGTTGGTTTGGTGGTGGGTGTTCGCGTATTCGAATATTTTGTTGCCCTTAGCGATTGATAGTCAACGCGCTCATTCTTCACTTATCGCAATGACAGCATCTGCGATGGTGAATCACCCTTTTCGAGCTCAGTCGGAATACAATTCCGCCAAAATGGCGGGCAAGAAAAATGTTTGACGCTCCGCAATGTGTAATCACACTTGAAAGAGAGAACGAATTGGTTGGAGTAGCAGTACTTGGCACGGGGCGAATCGGTGGAAACTACATCGATGTGGTCAACAACACACCCGGAGCAGAACTCAAAGTTGTTGCCGAGCAACGTCCTGAAGCGGCAGCGCCGTGGGAAGACAAATACCCAGATGTTGAGTTTGTAACCGATTACAAAGCGGTTCTCGAGCGAGACGACGTTGATGTCGTGATCGGCACGCTTCCACACTGGCTCCACTATCAGGCGGGTCTAGATTCTGCTGAAGCCGGCAAAAACGTGTTCATGGAGAAGCCTCTGGCTCTCTCGTCGGCAGAAGGTCTTCAGATGATCGATGCCGCGGCTGCCAACGGTGTGAAGCTGATGACAGCTCACACGCAGCGCTACTACCCTGCCGTTCAAGCGATGAAGAAGTTGGTCGATTCAAAGCGGCTCGGCGAGCTCGTAATGGCCCACGATATGTGGCACAAGCCGTACGAGCCGTGGCTGCGACCGCCGTGGATGATGATCGGATCTAAAGGCGGCGGAATGGGCCAGATGGATGGCACCCACGAAATCGACCGCCTGATGTGGATTTTCGGCGACGATGTCGAGACGGTTAGTGCGCAGATCGGTCAGGTTACATATCCGAAGAGCGAACACCCAGAAATCGACTGCGATGACACTGCTATGTGCTTCCTCAGGTGGAAGTCAGGCAAAGTTGCGACGATTAGTCGAATGGCATGGCGAGTTGGTGCTACTGAGTACGGCGGAGACTTCTTCTTCACCGACGGTATGGCACGGTTCCGCTTGAAGTACGGATCGGCTGAAGGACAGGAAACAGCTCTCTACATCGCCGATTCCACTGAAGGAACTTGGCAGAAGGAAGAGGTTCGAGAGAATAACCCACTGCTGGAAGAGTTCACCGAATTTGTTGCGGCAATAGAGCGTGGCGATGCCGATACGCCGATTCCTCAGGAGCACGGACTACGGGTGCTGAAAGTATTCGAAGGAACCGAAGAATCGGCTCGAACTGGTCGAGAGGTCAAGATTGACTGGTAGGAGGTTTGGTCTCGGCGGGATGACAGGGCTATCCCGCGAGTACCACGCCGATCTACTTGGGATTGCCGGGTAATGTCGGAACTCAAAGCTGTCATTTTCGATCTCGACGACACTCTGGTTCCCGAGATGGAACCAGAGCGAGACGCATTGCTGGTTGTTTGCGGATTAGCCGAAGCCAAATACGGTGCTAATCCAACTCAGATGCTCAAGACTATCGATGAGTCGTGCCAGCGCCTTTGGGCACAATGGGAGACCCCAATCGTCTATTCCGAGATTTCATATTCGGTTTGGGAGGGACTCTGGGGACCGTCAGACAGTTTGGGGTCGGACATGGGTAATGATCCCGAGACGATCGGCAGATACAAACGTGAAACTTGGGACGAAGTGCTTGCGGCTCACGGCATTCAGGATGTCACGCTAAGAGACGAGATCATTGAACGTCATAGGGCCGAACGGGTGAAGCGGCTGGTTCCATACTCAGGTGTTCCCGAAGTTCTGGAGCAGGTCAAAGAACAATTTCCGTTGGCGATTGTCACGAACGGCTCTCCTGCTGTTCAACGATTCAAGCTTAATGAATCGGGTCTCACCGATTATTTTGAAGTAGTTGTTGCTTCAGGCGACATTGGTATCGGAAAGCCGCGACCTGAGCCGTTCATGGCTGCTTTAGATCAACTGGGTGTCGAAGCTTCTGAAGCTGTGATGATCGGCAATTCATGGAGCAGCGATATTCAGGGCGCGGCGAATTTAGGCATGCCTTCGATCTGGTTCAACGCTGAAGGACTGCCATGACCTGATAGGGGAAGCTCGCCAGATGCCGAGATTGGTTCAGTTTCGGAGATTCTGGGCGCTATCGATTCGTTGCTTGATCGCCGATAGATGAGTTAGCCCGTAGCCCTTCGACGGGGCTCAGGATGACGTTTTCTAAACGGGCTGCAATCACGAGAGCAGCCTAAACGCCTAAGCCACCTTGAACTATTTTCTCGTCTCGCACGATGTCACCTAGAGCCAGCGTGTGCGAAGAATCATTGATCGATCCGATGCTCCAGCCGAGTTTTCCGAATCGGAATCGGCTGATCGAACAGTTGAAAATATCGGTTCGCATGGCGAGTCGATTATCTATACCTGTGATGTAGTGCAACAGCGCGCGCATGGTGTCGCCGTGGCTGACTATCGCAAGCGTGTGAGTACCGTCTTTCTGGTACCAGTCGGGGTTGTAGAGAATTTCATCCTCGAGCCAGTTAGAAGCGCGACGTTCGACCCAGCGCATCGTCTCGCCATCGGCAGCTTTGAAATACTTGCCTTTTTCTGCCATCAGTAGTCGTACTTCAGTTGGCATCACATCTTTGGCAAGTTTTCCACGCCAGCCTGGAGTCTGTTTTTCAATGATGGCATCAACACGTTCAAAGTCTGTGTCGGGTATTCCCATGCCCTTCAGCACGCCTTCAGTGGTCTGCACGGCTCGTACAAGCGAAGAAGAGTAAATCTTGTCGAACTTCACGCCTTCGTTGCCTAAACGAGTTCCAGCGGCCTCGGCCTGCTTGTGCCCTCGATCGGTCATAGGGGCGTCGAAGTTCACGCCAGCTGCGATGCCAGGAGTTATGTTCGACTGAGATTCACCGTGCCTGATGAAGTAAAAATCGAATTCAACGTTGTCGTGAATCAAGAACCCTGTCTCCCAAAAATGCCATATCAGTTGCTATAAACCAGCCGCGCAAAAGTCGGCAAACGAACAGTATCACTACGAGAACCCAGATTGGGTGAAACTACAGCAAAACGCCTACGGAATTAGGAAGGCTGGTTCGACTAACCCTGGATTTCCGTGGAACTGTGAAGGCAGGTCATCTTCAAGCCGACCGAGCGAAATCTCGATGTACTCGTCCAGAAGCGCGGGGTTGGCTGAAATTTGAGCACGCCACTCCAGAACCTCTTCTTGTTTGAGAGCTACCAGAAAGTCGAACAGTGACTTAGCGCTTGTTGCCGAAAGTACACCGTTCGCTCGCAATTCATCATCTAGATTGAGTCCAGATGAATCCGCAAGTGATTCGTACCAAAGAAGTGTGTGCCCGAGAACGTGTTCTGCCGAACCGTCTTGTGCTTGAGTGATTTCCAGAATCCGCCCAACCCATGAATTCATGACGTCAGAGTTTGGAAAGCGCATTAAGTCGACGCCGATGTACTCTTCGATAGATCTCAAAGCAGCTGCTTCAAACGCCTGAGCCTGAGCTTCATGAAGACCTCGCAATGTTGCTCGAAGCTCAGAATCTTCGATGCCAATCGCAGTCTGATCTGGGTTTACCAAATCTTGGAAGGCGTGCCCAAGTTCGTGGAAATACGTTCCAAGCGCCTCGATTGGGGATTCTTGCATGTCTACGAATACGTGAATTTTACCGTCGAGGCGATATTTGAATCCGATTTCTCCACGGAAGTCTCCACAGTAGTTGTAGATGTCTATGTAGTCGTTGAGCGTCCAGAGGTAGTAATCGGTCATGCAGGCGTTGTACGAAGCTGCGATAAATTGACCATGCGGCAGAATGTGGATGACCACGGGTTCCTTCTCAAGATCACGACCTGTGAGCAGGTAGTAGCCGTAACGGCCCATTTCTTCGATTTCGTCGTACCAGTTGGGAAGGTCGAGGCTTGAACCATCGGCTCGTCGGACTTGATTAACGAATGTTGGGTCTGACAGTGGTGTAAATGCTGCACGGATATCAGCGTCTGAAAATTCGACAGGTTCAGGTTGAGGTTGAACTGGCTCTCCGGAGAGGAATTCGAACCACCGACCGATGGAATTGTCAGTTTCATCGAACTCAGGAACGATATCTTCTGAGTCAACGATTATCTGAACGAAATGGTGACCCGGTGTGACGCTGTTTGCCGGGAGTGTGAATGACTCTGACCAAACAGCTCCTGCGTCATCTCCTGATTCCAGCGTAATCGTTTCAATTATTTCGCGGTCGACAACCAGTTGTATTTCGAATGAGCTGGATTCTGGAGTTGTGGCACGGCTTGAGTTACGAACTGAGAACCCTACCGAGGTATCGGCAGATGCCCAAACCGGGCTAGATTGACCAGGTTCATACTCGAATCCGGCATTGCTGGCAGTAAGTGCGGCGTCCCACCCAAATGGTGTTGTTGCCGACAAGTTCGGAAGTTGCTGAGAATCTCGGATCGGTGCTCCGGCGACAAATGGTTGGCTTGGAGCGGTGATCGGATCATCAGTTCCCCATGTGAGGGTCAGTTCGATTTCGTTATCGGTTTCATCTGACTCTTCGATGACGTTACCTGGGTCGGCGACCAGCCGGATCGTGTGTTCTCCTGGGGTGATGTTTACCACGCTTGCAAGGTCTTCGAAGCTTAGGTAGGCGTATCCGCCTCCACGCGCTCCTGCGTAGTGGTTGAAGTAAACGAGCATGTCGTCAAACCAGACATTCAGCGAGAAGTCCTGATCGGTCCCAACTGGCGAATCGTTCAGGGCAGAGAACTCAACCGTTGTTGGACCTTTTGTGGATAGTCCACCCGACTGCGCTGCTCCGAGGAACGGAGCAATACGAATTCCCGTGCTGTCGCCGAGAAGCGAAAGGTTGGGAAGAACGTCTTCTGGTGATGCGGTTGGAGCTGGTTCAACGTTCCACGTGAACGGCTGAGTGTAAGTGTTGTCACCGTCCGATTTTTCGGAAATTTTATTCGTCGGGTCGATCACGAGTTTTACTTCGTGTTCGCCAGGTTGCAAGTTGAAGAGATCGAGGAGCCCTGTTCCACCATTCACAAATATGTACCTATTTGGACTGATGTCGATTCCGCGCCATCGCTGCGCAATTTCGTTGTCTATGTAGAGATCGATGAAGTAGTCGCCAGTGACCGTTTCTGTTCCGGCGTTCGTTACGTAGAAGTCGACAAGAAGATCCGATTTTTTTGTGAACGGACCGCCATGAGGGTTACGGACTCGAACCGGTTGTCCATTACCAAAATAAGGCTGAAGATCGGCACCGCTGGTCGGCGTTGGCGAAGCCTCCGCAAAGGGTTGTGATGGATCAGGGAACGAGGTTGCAGTTGGGGTTGGGTTTCGTTCGAGCGATTCGGACACTGTGAAGGCTGGGCTAACGCCATCAGGTAATTCGCCTACTACCAGCGGCGGCAAAGGCGTGGATGTTGGCAGCGGTGTTGGGGTAGGAGGCTGAGGAGTCGGCGTGTTGCTAGGGATTACCGTCGGAACTTTCGTCGGCGTCGGTTGAGTTGTTGCGGTAGGCGCAGGAGTCGGAGACGGTAGTGCGGGTAACTTGGTCGCCGTGGGTGGAACCTCTGTCGGCTTGGGCGACGAAGTGGCTGTAGGTTCAAGTGTCAGTCCGGGAGCTGATGTGCTGGTAACGGCTGAATCGCCGTCACTGGTCGTGCACGCGCTAATCACTAAGACGATTAGAAGGACCGCGATAAGCAGGACTGAGTTCTGTCGGGATTTGAAAGTAGTATTGAATTTCACGAAGGGTGACATTACAGGTCTGTATTATCGCAGGCAACACCGAATCATATGATTTTCGACTTATACCCGCGTGACATCTGGTCACGTAGGCAGAGGTCTGTATTTCAACTACCTATATGTTCCCGTATTTTGCTTTCATCATGTGATTGTTGGTAGAACGGTAAACGTAGGCAGAGCTTATTCGGGTACTATTACGCTCCGCGTAGCCAATCGGTCGTTTATTTGACCGTGTACATCTTATTCAGTCACGTAAGAGGACAACATGAAACCAGCTGATCTGAAAGCTGCACTAAAAGCTAAGAAGCCTGTATTTGGATTTATGGTCTCAGCCACCGCAAGCATGCGTTGGGGCCGAGTGTTTGCTGGTAGCACTCTCGATTTCGTTGTCATCGACTCTGAGCACGGTTCACGTGATCGTCAGCTAATCGCTGACACGGTCGCTCAGATGCAGTCGCTCGATATCACGGCAATTGTACGAACTCCTGATACTTCGGAAGTCTGGGTTGCTATGGCGATGGACGCTGGTGCCGACGGCGTACTTGTTCCTTACTGTGAGACGCTGGACGAAGTTCGCCGAACTTGCATGAAGATGAAGACACACCCTCTGAAGGGCGAGTACTTCGACAAAGTGGTTACTGATAACGAGTACCCAAGCGAGAAGTCGAAGGCGTACTTGGAGAATCGACACAAGGACCAGATCTTCATCATGGGTGTTGAGAGCAAACCTGCTGCCGACCACGTTGAAGAGATGATCGAGTGCGCTCCGATTGACGCAGTGTTCATCGGTCCAAACGATATGACTACTTCACTGGGTATTCCAGACGAGGTGGAAAACCCGCTTTACATCGACACTTTGAAGAAGGTTATCGGTGCGGCTGATGATCGCGGTCTGCCGACCATGATTCACCAGCAGACGATCAAGGCTTCTACAACTGCAATCGAGCTTGGTGCTCGTTTCATCATGCACTCTTCGGATGCTGGAATTCTGCTGCGTGGTACGCAGGATGAGTTCGCACAGCTTCGCGAGATCGCTGGTGGTGCGGCAGTGGCTGCGGAAGACACACTTGACGTCGTTTAGGCGTTTCCATCGGTTCGAAATATAGAAAAGCCCCGGTCGATTCGACCGGGGTTTTTTTGTTTGACTGTTTGTGGCGTTAGCCGATTGTCATTCTGAACTCGAATCAGAATCAGTGACCAACTGTACGGTTCGATGTAGCTGAGGAAGATCGTCGACTGATTTGATCGATTTCCGCCTATCACGTTGATTCTGAATCTAGTTCAGAGTGACACATGTCGAGTTCGACTGTGCGTGTGAGGCTCTTCCCTCTCTTTGAGAGAGAGAGCCTAACTCAGAGTGAACTTGCGGAATGATTCCGCGTAGTCGGCATCGATCTTCTTGCCGAGTTCGGCTCGACGGCTTTTCATCCACTTGCCAGCCTGTTCAGGATCACTCACCTGGCTCACGTGATCTTTCAGCGCTTTGATAGATGTATCGACATCTTCCTCGGTCAAAGGATTCCAGAAGTCGGCGTTGTCGCCAAAGCTCATGACCCAAACTTCTCTAACCTTGTGCGGCTCCAATCCCTCGTCGTAGAACAGTTCGGGGAAGGTTAGGTGATCTCGTGCGCTTGGGAATACTGCTGAAAGGGCGGCTTCTCCGGCAGCGAAGTGATCGGGGTGACCGATGTAAGTCGAATTGAGCAGATCACGGGTAGGGCTAGTTGTGATCAGCACATCAGGACGGTGTTTTCGTATCATGCGTGAAATATCACGGCGAACTTCAAGAGTTGGCTCCAGGTAGCCGTCTGGGTATCCGAGGAATTCAACGGTTTTGAGTCCGAGAGTTCTTCCTGCCGTACGCTGCTCTTTGGCTCGAATTTCAGCGAGCTGCTCTGAAGAGATTTCTCGATCTTCAGTTCCCTTTGAGCCATCGGTGCACAGAACGTACACAACTTCCCAGCCCATTCGAGTCCATTTTGCAACGCTGCCAGAACAGCCGTATTCGGCATCATCTGGGTGGGCTGTAACCACCATTGCGCGCTTGAAATCGTTCTTAGAACCGTCACCGGTTGTCATTTATTGCCTAGCCCTGTCGTGAATTAATATTCAGTAAGAAAACGGTCCGAGAAAATCGCACACGGTCGGAAATTCTAGCATCAGAATCTGTATATCGAACGACGGCTACGCGAGATGCTTTGCGACAAACGCAGTTACCGATTCCACCGCTTCCTTCGAAGAGAAAAACGTACTGTCGTGATCGGTGTTTTCGAGAGCCGTCAGTTCATAACCAAAGGTTTGTGAAGATTCTTTTGCGTTCGGGAAATGGGCGTCGTCCTCGCCACAGAACAGCAGTGTTGGGGCGTGATGGTTTTGAAGTCTTTCACCGGCTCCCTGCCACCACAAAAGTGCCTCGTGCGATGCCGCCAGTGCAAGCGGATCGTTGCCGGGACGTTCTCCATCTGGTTGTTCGACAGATTTAGCTCGACCAGATCGCAAAACTTTCATATGGCGAATGAATCGATCGGCGTTGGCGGTGGCAGGCAACAGGTGCATGCCTCCGATAGCGATCATTTTGAGTCGCTGGGGAGTTGTAGCAGCCAATTCCAATCCCGTTCGACCACCCATAGAGAATCCAACGTAGCCGTATCGCTCAGATCCATACTCGTCGGCGAGGGCGTTCACTACGGCAGCTCGTTGCTCGACCGTGTGGTCATTAGGGTCGTGCGAGCGGGTTGATAGGCCGTGACCAATCGCATCAAATATCATCACCGTGGCGTGTTCCCGAAGCGGTTCTAACCAGCCGCCACGATTCCAGTCTCGACCCCATGACCCGAATCCGTGATGAAGAATCAACAGCGGGCCCGACCCAGATAATTCATAGTTGATTTCAAGTGGGCGAGAAGTCAGCGAGTCAGAGAGCGAATCGAGCTTTAGTTTTGGCATCGAAAGATTCTAAATGGAATATTGCTCGCGCTAACGCCGGGGCGACTGTAAAATCGTTCGGTCGCTTGGCGCTTGGCTGGTGTTCGTGCCGCAAGCGTTCGCCACGTTTGAACTAGAAAATCTTCGCACGGAGAATGAGAAATATGGCAACACCGCTCGTTTCGGTCATCATGGGCAGCACATCTGATTTGCCGACCATGCAGCATGCAGCCGACATTCTTGAAGAAGTAGGCGTTCCGCACGAAATTCGAGTGGTATCAGCGCACCGAACTCCCGACCTGATGTTCAAATATGCTGAAGAAGCGAAAGATCGAGGAATCAAAGTCATCATCGCTGGTGCAGGCGGAGCTGCTCACCTGCCTGGTATGACTGCCGCAAAGACGATTCTGCCAGTGATTGGTGTTCCGGGTGTCGGTCCTCACCTCGACGGCATGGATTCGTTAATGTCGATAGTTCAGATGCCCCGTGGCTACCCGGTTGGAACAGTTGCAATCGGCGAATGGGGTGCGGTCAATGCTGGAATTCTGGCAGCGCAGATCATTGGCTTGATCGATTCAGACGTTCAAGAGAAACTCGAGAGCCGCCGAGCGAAAATAACTGCTGAAATCGAAGCCGTAACGTACGTAAAACCTGATGGCGAGTAATTAGTTGAAATCAATGGACCGAGACTCACTTCTTAACCCGGGTTCGACTATTGGAATCATCGGCGGCGGTCAGCTGGGGCGAATGCTTGCCATAGCTGCACGCCAAATGGATTACCGAACTGTCGTGCTTGATCCAGATTCTGGGTGCCCGGCAGGACAGGTATCTGACGGTCAGCTTGCAGAGCCGTATTCAAGTCGGGA
The DNA here is from genome assembly GCA_029593915.1 of Candidatus Lucifugimonas marina. Classification (GTDB taxonomy): domain Bacteria; phylum Chloroflexota; class Dehalococcoidia; order Lucifugimonadales; family Lucifugimonadaceae; genus Lucifugimonas; species Lucifugimonas marina. The sequence goes on from CP046147.1 coordinate 178,587, forward strand.
CGCATCACGCGAACTGGCGAGATTGACCGACGTAGTTACTTACGAATTCGAGAACGTCGATGCTGACTCTGTCTCAGCTGCGGCAGAACTCGCTCCTGTTCATCCTTCATCTTCGGTGTTGCGAACCACACAGCACCGATTGCACGAGAAGAATGCGCTGCTCAAGGCAGGTGTTTCTGTAGCTCCGTTCAGGCAGGTGCAGTCACTTAGCGATCTTCAAAGCGCTGCGGTCGACCTTGGCTGCCCGATGGTTCTCAAGACTGCGACCGAGGGCTACGACGGCAAAGGTCAGATGATCATCACTCGTGAAGAGGATATTGAGCACTCTTACGATTTACTGGCAGGTCGCAAGACGGAATTGATCGTTGAGCAATTTGTGCCGTTCAAGATGGAGATTTCAACCATCTGCGCACGTACTGCCGCCGGACAAACGCAGACCTTCCCGCCTGCTGAGAATATTCACCGCAATCACATTCTCGATGTTTCGATTGTTCCGCCAAGAATTCCAGACAGCGTTATCGAAAATGCTCGGTTGCTTGCCGCAGATATTGCTGTTCAGCTCGATGTGGTTGGGCTTATTTCAGTTGAAATGTTCGTTACGAAAGAGAACGAACTGCTGGTGAACGAACTGGCTCCTCGACCTCACAATTCAGGTCACTACACGATGGACGGTTGCGACACGTCACAGTTCGAGCAGCTGGTTAGGGTTCTGGCCGGATTGCCAATTGCAGAACCAAAACTTCACTCGCCCACTGTGATGGTGAATCTGCTCGGTGAAGTATGGGAAGACACCGACGGTGATCCCGATTGGGCACGTGCGCTCGAATTGCCGGGCGTGAGTTTGCATCTGTACGGCAAGGCAGAGCCCAGAGTGGGTCGCAAGATGGGGCACATCAACGTTGTTGCCGATACCGTCGAGGACGCTCTCTACATCGCAACTGAAGCACGTGACAGGGCATGGCGCCGCAGCCGGTAGGTTTTTCCGGGTTCTGGTCACCGCTAAAGAGCTGTCATTGCGAGAAGTCCGCTAGGACGTCGTGGCAATCAGCGTTCGAATGCAACGCTAGTTTCGTCGTGGTGGGCACTGTCGCCACGCTAACGGTTCCTTCGTCCCGACCGTGGCGCCGCCGCCGGCCGCAAGTTGTCATTCTGAACTTGATTCAGAATCATGCCCAATGGGGTGAAACGTTCGACCCGGTTAAGGATCATCCCCGAAGTTACGTGTACGCGGCTGTTGTCAGTGATCCTGAATCAAGTTCAGGATGACAATTGACAGCGGGTATTTGGCTGGCGAGCGCGAGAGATTTCGTTCGTTAGCTGGTCGCAAACGTTCGTGAATTGCGTAGCTCTTAGCGGCTGATCGCCACGACGTGCTAGCGGACTTCTCGCAATGACAAGTGCGATTCAGTATGAAATTGCGAAAAAACTACTCGGCGTTTGGGCGTTTGAACTGGGCGTCGGCGTCTACGTTTTCGCCAACTTCTGAGAGTTCGATCTCGCCGTTGTGAACCGTATAAATCTTGTCGGCCATATCGAGAAGTGTGCGGTCGTGAGTCGTAGCGACAATCGACATATCTCCTTCGGAGACCATCTGCCTGAACAGTCCGAAAATCTCTGCTGCGTTCACAGAATCGAGCTCACCAGTAGGTTCGTCCGCCAGAATAACGTTCGGCTTCATCGCCACTGCGCGTGCGATAGAGATTCGCTGCTGCTCACCACCAGAAAGCTCGTAGGGACGGTGCTTGGCTCTTCTGCCTAGCCCAACCATGTCGAGCACTTCGTTCGTGCGCTTTGAGCGTTCTGACGACCCAATACCGGCTATTCGCATCGGAAGTTCGACGTTTTCGTATGCAGAAAGCAATGGCAATAGCGCGAACGACTGGAATACGACTCCGATTCGATGTCGTCGCAGCTGGATGAACTGCTTTTCGCTGAAGCTCGACATGTCGGTGCCTTCGAATAGCACTTGACCCTGAGTTGGGTGGTCGAGACCTGCAAGCATGTTCAGGAGAGTCGTTTTACCGGAACCGGAACGGCCTACAAGAGTGATGAATTCACCAGTGTTCACATCGAGATCAACCGAACGAACGGCATGAACGGTCTCACCGGCAAGTTCGTACTCTCGAGATGCGTTGACCGCTTGAATGACAGGCGTCGTTGCGCCGCGTGATTCTCGGGCAGTTAGTTGCTCAGTCGCCTGACTCAAGTGTCACCCTTCCATCTTTCATATCAACTCGAACTCGGCGTCCGATATTTAGTTCATCGAGCATGTCACGAGGAATTTGCACCGATCCTGCCGAATCGATCAGCAAGAATTCTTCGGTATCGGTAGCTTCACCACCGAGCTTGCGTTCGAACGACACCTCTCGGGTAGTTTCTGTGCTCGTCTTGCCGTCTTTGATTGCAACCGCTCGTCCAACGCTTGTCGCTATAGCTGGGTCGTGAGTAACGATAACGATTGTCGTTCCAAGGTCCTGATTGACCTTGTTGAGCAGTTCGAGAACTTCCGTGCCTGTCTGGTCGTCCAACTCTCCCGTTGGCTCGTCTGCGAGCAGAAGAGGGGGCTGGTTTGAAAGCCCGACAGCGATTGCTACTCGCTGCTGTTCACCACCTGAAAGCTGTGAAGGTTTGTGATCAGATCGGTCGCCAAGCCCTACTACGTCTAGAAGCTCTTGCGCACGTTTGCGTCGTTCAGGTCCGGGAGCGCCGGATATAACCATCGGAAGCTCAACGTTTTCAAGCGCTGTGAGATACGGGAAGAGGTTTCGTGATGTTTCCTGCCAGATGAACCCAACTTCGTGGCGGCGGTACTCAACGACCTCTTTGTTGGTCATTTGAAGAAGATCGAAGTCGCCGACTCGGATCGTTCCCGCCGAAGGGGCGTCGTAACCAGCCAAAATGTTCAGCAGGGTTGATTTACCACTACCCGACGCACCAACAATGGCAATTATTTCGCCTTTGGAGACGTTTAGCTCAAGTCCGCGCAGAGCTACAACCTCAAGATCGGCTGCTTTGTAGATCTTGAAGAGACCACTGCATTCGATGTACGCAGATTCCGGTGTTGTCACTTAGATTCACCCTTTGTTCTGAACTGAATAGTAGAGACCAAACTGATCAACTTTCGCCCATTCTCATGATGTGATGTATCGACATTCGGTAGACGGAAAGCAGGATAAGGCCAATTACCACGAGGAATACTAACCCCAAAAGACCGAACGTGATTCCAAATCCGAGCCAGTCTATTTGAACTGCCATTGGTGGAACGACTACGGCGTTCTCGCCCGAACTGGCGAGGTACGGCATGATCGTCGTGCCCATCTGAGCGCCCATGAATATTCCGAGAGTGACCGCCACTCCGATCACCAGAACCTGTTCCATCACAACCAGGAACAGCAACTGTTTCATCGAAAGTCCGATGGTTCTGAGTAGAGCTAGCTCTGCTCGTCTACCATCGAACGAAACTTTGGCGTGAACGAGGAAACCAACGGCACTGACGACTAGAACGGTGAAGAAAGCGATTCCTAGAAGTGCTCGCCAGCCTGCCGAAACCAGTGGGTCGAACGCAACAGCTGCTAGTTCTTCAGTTCGGTCGATGGTATTCGAACCGGGGCGAATTCTGAGGTTTGATAGTCGCTTTGTGATTTCTGGGACAGCGCTATCGCCACCGACAACCGATTCGAGAATGCCTTCTTCAGCCAGCAGCAGTTCTGAGCCTTGAACTGTCGATACCCAGAATTCAGTCGGCTGAATATTTCCGATGGTTCGGGTGATGTTGAGTCGTTCGTGAATCGCTTCAAAATCTGCGATCAAGAACGGCTCTTGATCAAGTGCGAGAGTTGGGAAGTATTCAATTACGTCTCGCACTGAAATTTTGACCGGTGTGCCATCGAGAGAAATTTCAAGAATTTCTCCGTTCTCACCGCCATATTCCTCAATGAAAGAAATACTGGCTATAACTGGAACCACTTCCAACTGCGAACCGTGGGCGAGACCGCGATATTCGCGTGGTCCTGAAAAAGTCCAACGCAGCCGTGCGATTCCATCGAGCGGAGAAGCATCTGGGTTTGTGGCTTTTCCGAGATTGTCGCCGAGTGCTTCTCGAGTTGGCACCATCGTTCGCCAGTTGTTCACAGAATCGAACGTTTCGATGATGATCAACTCGGTGCCGGTTTTGTTCAAAATGGCGATGTCGTCGATATCTAGTGCTGCTGGTCCGAGACCGTTTTCGTAGTCGATAACACCAATCGAGTGCAGTCGAATTGGGTTTTTCGGCAGCAGACCAGGCACGCCCCTGAACGGCGCAGCTTGAATAGAAGATCCTATTCTGCACCACTCAGGTGGTTCGCCATCAACAGGGATCGGGCAGTTGAATCGCAACTGGTCCGATGACAACGGCACCATCGATCCCAGAGGCACCGAGAAGAACTGCCCATTCGCATCTGACAATCGAGCGACAATGAATGTTGAAGGTTGTCTTACTAGCGGCAGTACGTTTGCAGTGAGCCAGCGTCCTTCAGGTGGCAGTTCAATACCGGCTGCACCGCCAACGTCGAGAACAGAAACCTTTGACTCGAACGGATCGAGTCCGAAATCATCTCTGATCCAGCCGACCTCTTCCATCGAGTCTAAATCGATGCCTACAAACTGGAAGCTATCGACATTTACACCTGCGGTGATATTCGCGGTTTCTCGATAGACCTGAGACGCCGCTTCGACATCTTCCAGCATCGAAAGTTCATCAGTAACCGAGAAGGAAATTCCGCCCTCACGGATGTTCACACCCGTAAGTTTTACGTCGGCTCCTGTTTTGTAATATGCCTGATCGATAGCGCTCTGTTCGAGTGTCGCCCCAAAGCTGGCAGCAAATACTCCGAGAGCGGCTGTGAGGATGAGCAGAAGCGATAGTCGAGAATGGTGAGCGGGGTTTCGAGCCATCTGCCAGATGCCCAATATCAAAGCAGGAGGGGTGATCGACGACATTGGTCGTCTCGAAAGTAATCTTCCTGTCAGATCCATTCCAACGGGGAAGATTCTAAGCAGCACGAGACCTGCCGCCACCAGGAATATTGCTGGAACTCCGAGAATCAGCTGATTGACTGTAGTTTCGCCGAAAATGCTGACAGCTACGAACGATCCCTGCTTTGTGAGTTGCCAGAACAGGAACATCACCAGCCCCAGAAAGCCTAGATCGAGGTAATAGCGCTGAACAACTGCGAGCCTTGCAGGTCGAGCACGAGTCACTCGGCTTGCTAGTAGTCCAAGTCGAGTTGCCCGCAATGCTGGTATGAACAGAGCGAGCAGGCCTAGTAGTCCACCAAAGAACGCCATGCGGAATGCACCGAACGTTAGGCGCACTGGGAGTGGGTCGCCGCTGTTGAGTTCGCTGTAGATCGGAAGCACACCGATGAACCCAACGCCAAACACAGCGAGGAATGGTCCTGAAATCGCAGCTATTGCCGCCAGCAGACCAGCTTCGATGATGAATACAGCGAGAATTTGTCGCGAAGTTGCACCGCGGGTTCTCAGGAGTCCTACCTCACTACGTTGGGCGTCGACCAGCAGTGATGCAAGAGTTACGACGTAGTAGAGAACTACGAGAACGATCAAGATGAGCACGATGAACATCGGCAACCGGTTGAAAAACAGGTCGGTTTCGAATGCGCTGAGCACTTGGGGCAGATCGGATCTTAGTAAGAATCCATCGACAATTGATTTGAGCTCTCGTTCGGTCGCATCGATCGTGTTTCGGATAGATTCGGTTTCAGATGCGGCAATTCGAGTCGGGGCGACATCGAGCCACCACGCGTAGTCGGTTCCCATATTCGGGAAGTAGGGTCCGAGCCCTTCGAGAATGGTTTTTTCTGGGACGACGAATCGGGCGAATTGAAGCGTGTCGGTGCGGGAACCAAACGCCTCATTTTGAATTCGCCAATGGGCTGCATCTGGATTATTTCGTTCGTACAAACCGGTTACGAGAATGTTTACTCGGTCGTGTGAATCTTCCCAGTGAGGGCGGGCTGGGTAGATGTCGCCTACCGAGATGTCCATTTGCTTCGCGGAAGCTACATCGAGAATGCCCTCGACCTGGAGTGAATCATCGGCATCAACCGTCGTGGATGGTTGCGGCATCCTGCCTTCGACGATATTGGCTCGTTCGTCGACTTCGGGCAGAGTCATCAGAGCGACTCGTCGACAGTCACATTCGATTAGTTGATCGTCACCGCCATTTGCGAGACCAACGTTTGATCTACATGGACATTCGCTCGGGGCGACCATCGCGGGAGGTAAATCAACGAAGAACGTCCACGTTTTCAACGCAAATTCAGAGTCATTCAAGAACGGACTGAATCTGCGTACTATCGAGCCATCCATGGCATCGACGATCGTCGCGTGCGTTTCTGGGCTGGTTGGAACCTGTCCTGCCTCGACAAGCACGTCGATATCGGCCGGTTCATGTGTTGCTAACGCACGTTGAAGAGCAACGTCGCGTAGAGCGTCGAAAAAGATCACCGAACTCGCCATGATCGTTGACGCGAGAACAACACCCACCACGACTGCCGAAAGCAGTCGCCAATGAGCAAGCGTTCGCTTGACGATTAGGGAGAATGAATTACTGATCATGTTGAGCTGGCAGAGAAGCCTTCGCGAGCCATCTGCGCGATCTTTATTTCACGGAAAGATCGAAGCGAGTTAGCAACTCCGGTCAGAACAATCGTAAATATCGCCGCAATTGTAACCATCGGCAGCATCCAATTGGTCTGCAAAATTAACGGAGGTAGCAACTGCTCACCAGTTCCAGTGTGAGCCATCGAACCCACCATCAGCGAGCTGACTGCGAACCCGGTTCCGATGCCCACCAGCGTTCCGACGACGATGGCTGGAAATAATTCAGCAATTGTACTCACCCAGTAGTCTTTTGAACTTGCACCAAGAGCCAATATCAGAGCCGAATCCCCTCTCGTCCTGATCGAGTATGCGGCTAAGAAAACTGCATATGCCATCAGCACTACTAACGCGGAGATGATAGTGGCAACAATACTCATGCCCCGCCAGCCGGCAACTGCGACAGGATCGACAAACGTGCCGTTGATACGTTCAGCTCGAGAATCTATGCGTGCCAATCGGAACACGTCACGAACTTCCTCTGAAATCTCTTGATCAGATAGCTCGCTGGGGTTCACGCTGGCGAATAATTCGTTAGGTGTGATCGATTTGCGCCCACGTAGTTCGACGAAACCGATTATGGCGTCGACGTCGGCGACTGCGAATGGTCCGGTTTCGGGATTGATAGTCGGGAAGTAGTTGATCACATCGATCACTTCTACTGGAACGAGACCACCCTCGACATTGATCATGAACGGCCTTCGAATACCCTCTCCTGTCTGGTCGATAAACGACTGGCTGGCGATGATTGGAATCGGACGATCGACCGCTCTCCTGTAGATGCCTCTTACGCCCTCGTTCGAACCTCTTCCGAGCGCAATATTTAGAATTCCACTACCCGCGTTGTTCACAGTATTTCCAGGGATTCCAACTGGTTCTGCGGAAATTGTGAGTCCTGTGTCATCACCTTCCGAGGTGGGTAATCCGGTCCATAGTTCAGGTTGATCGAAATCTAGAACCATGTGGAATTCGACTGTATCGATTGTGTCGAGAGTCTCTGCTGTTAGATCGTCGAGTAGTAGTTCAGAAGGCATTGCGCTGTCGGGTCCGACCTTCATGAACGTTTGAACAGACATAACTTCAACCGGTTCGGCAAATTTCGGAAGCTTAGAAGTCGCTTGTTGCCAGCCTTCTTCGAGTTCGCCCATGTTGATGGTGTGGGAATCGCCATTGGCATCTCTCACGACCACCCACAATTCGAGTCGGGGTGTGAATGGTTCGTTCTTCACGAGAATCGACATTTCTGAAGAATTTGGCGGAAGCAGAACGGGTTCGGGAAGAACTCGAACCGCCAGACGATCAACAAGTTGGTGAATCGATGCTTCTGAATCTGTGAAATCGTCCCTGAACCATGCAACCCGTTGGAAATCTATCGGGTCGATAGAGAGTAGATTGAACTGAGTTCCAACTGAAGTCGTACCTACTTTTGCCGTAGTTCGTAGTGCAGGTGTGGCGACGTTGATCGAATCTAGATTGCGAACTTCTTCTAATTGTTCGCGACCAACCTGGCCCGTTGAACCTGTGGTCGTCACACGAATATCGGCACCGGTGCTGTAGAACACTTGCTCATTTGTTGATCGTTCGAGGGTCGAAACAACCGATCCAGCAACTATTCCGGTGCTAATTGCGAGCGCGAATGCCAGCATTGGCCAGCCGTGAAAAAACGGTCGCCTGGCGACGCTGGCGAGACCAAGAGCTATCGCAGTTGAGTTCGATTTCTGGCCTACTCTGGCGAAAACTCTCGTGATGATAGGAAAAATCCGTAAAGCCACCAGCGAACCAGAAATAGCTATCAACACTGGAGCCGCTAACAGGCTGAGGTCGGGAGAAAATTCGCCGCCTCGTTCAGATGTTAGTGCGCTACTGCGTGATCCAACTTCCCACCAAACGATTGCGCTGAGCGCTATGAGCATTGCATCGACATAAAAGCGTTGAAACCAGGGCTCGTCCACTGGTCGTGAATCCGCTGAGCGTGCAGTTGCAATTGTCGAACGATCCCAGAACGACGACGCTGCTGTTACCACCAGCACCGTGCCTATTGCGGCTCCAAACGACCATAGCCATGCGGTAGGAGAAAGTTCGACTGGCATTGTTCCGCCGTCGGTTATCGATGCGTAAGTTGGAAGATAGCCAACGGCGCTGATTACAAGCAGCGAAACAAACGGGGCGATAATCGCCACTGGCAACGAAATAAACGTCGCTTCTGCGAGATGAATTCTCAGTTGTTGTCGAACGTTAAACCCTCGACTGCGAAGCATTACGTAGCCAGCGATTCGTCGACGTCCCAGCAATCCAGCCGCCATCGTCAAGTAAAAGGCAATACAGGAAAGGATAAGCAGTGCCATAAGCAGAAGCGGAATGCTGCCAAACAAGGCACGCTTCTTCATGGATTCGATCCGAGGAATCATCTCGGTTATTACGAATGGGCGAGCTACTCCATCTTCGAGTTCCTCAGCTAGCCCTGCGAACGCAGATTCAAGGTCAGACACAGATTCGTTAGCAAGCTGAGTTTGATCGGTGTAAACAAACCAGTCGTACGAGGCTGGGAGTCCTGCATTCGCCTCGGCTACGACGCTGAACATGGAATTTTTCGTGGGCAGCATGATCAATGGCTGCTCGCGACCTTCGATCGCTGGTGCCAGATACGCCTCACCCAGTTCTAGCCAGAACACATCGGTTGGGTCGTTTTGTTCAAACGTCCCGGTTATTTTGGCTCGAACTAGACCCGTTCCGCGGTCGATTGGTTGCGAGTCGACTACATCACCAACAGAAAGCTGAAGTAGTCCAGCTCGTTTATGGATCATCGCAACTTCGATCGTAGGTTCGCCTTCAACTGTCGATATTGAATCAGTTGGTGCCACACCTTCGATGAACGTGACATGATCGGCGAAGTTTTCGATGTACTGAAATGAACTGAGCGATGCGAGTGAATCGTGCCGAAGCCCTTGGTTTAGCTTGCCCCACCAGTGCTCTCTGCTCTTCGCAAGCCGGGTGGTACTGACTACAAGTTCACCTAGATGGTTTTCTACTGCCGAAATTACAGCGTTATCGGCAATCAGTTGATCTTCGTTGGCGAGCGGAACCCACGATGTGTTGATGTGGACGTTTGAATTGATATTGCCGACATCTTCGACCGTGGCGTGCATCGAGATAATTTCGAGTGAACGTGCGTATTGCGGAATCCCGGACGCTGTGGCGGTTGCAAACAAGGCACCGAGCATCAGGCCGACAACCATCCATGGGTCGGATCCAGCCCGGGCTCGTATGAGTCGTAGTAAGTTCAGGTTCGTACTCGATTATTCCGTACTGGCCATCAACGTTCTATAACGCAAAGCCTATGACAGGGAATCGGGTTGCAGCGATTCTTATCGCAACAGCATCGAATATCCACACACTTTGACCACTATCGCTTGATACGCTGGCAAAACGGAATTCGGTCTATTCGACCCAGACATTACCATCACTGTGACCTTTATTCGCATCTCGAAACTACTGAATATGGCGCTGGTTGCAATTGCTTTGGCGATTGTCGTAGCCGGCTGCACGAGTTCTGAATCAAACACGGATTCACAAGATTCGTCGAACACCGATGCCACCGGAACGGCTGCTAAAGCCACTGCGGTGTTGACGCCCACGCCCGTAGAGCGTGACAGCGACAATCAACCGCTATCAACACCTGAGTTGGTCGAGTTTCTAACACCATCGGTGGTTCAAATCGCCGTCGATCTCGGTCGAGGTCAGGGAGTCGGAACGGGTGTAATTCTCGATGAAGAGGGGCTGATTCTTACCAACTGGCATGTTGTTGAAGGTGCTGTGACCATCACCGTGGCGTTCGAAAACGGTGAAGTCGCCGAGGCAGAACTTTTCCGTCGTGATCCTCAGCTAGATCTGGCGATAGTAAAGGTCGAAGGCCAAAGCGGTCTCAAACCGGCGATATTCGGCGATTCCGAGGCGCTTCAAATCGGAGAAGACGTCGTGGCAATCGGGCATGCCCTCGGTCTTCGAGGTGGTCCAACAGTCAGCAAAGGCGTAGTGAGCGCACTCGACCGAACTATTGTCGGTGAAGTTGGAGGCGACCTCACCGGGCTAGTCCAAACAGATGCTGCGATCAGCGAAGGCAACTCTGGTGGTCCGCTCGTAAATATGTTCGGCGAAGTCGTTGGAATCAACACGGCGAAGATCAATGTTGGCGACCGTATCGGCTTTGCGATCAATATCAATGCTGCAAAAACTGCTGCCTACAGTCTCATCGCTCAGGGACCGGTACCTCCTCCAGGCTTTCTTGGAGTCGGTGGAGTGGATGTAACCCGAGCGCTTGCACGAGCATTGAGATTGCCTGTTGGTGAGGGGTTTGGCGTAACGATTATCGAACCAGGATCTCCTGCAGCCGAAGCCGGAATCGAACTCGACGACATCATCGTCCAGCTCGACGACACTGAGATAACTCGTGGTCAGGATTTGACTGATTTCCTACGAGACCACCCGAGCGGTAGCGATGTGAGGATCAGGGTGGTTCGAGACGCACAGTTCCTGGTTTCACTCGAAGCAACGCTGATCGAACGCCCCGAGCGGTAGCCTTCCTGCCTCACATTCGCACGCATCATCGTGCAAAATGTGCTGAATTCCCAAGTAAGAAGAATTTTGAAGGGTAGCTACATGACCGATCAACCCGGTACTGAACTCAAAGGCAAAGTAGCAATTGTTACTGGTGCTGGGCGTATGCGAGGCATTGGTCGAGGTACGGCAGTTGTTCTAGCCCGAATGGGTGCCAATGTCGTGGTGACCGGAACGGGTCGGGACCCGAGTACGTTTCCGCAGGATGAACAAGACGCCGGGTGGCGCGATATTCAATCGACTGCTGAGCAGATCGAATCGTATGGTGTGAAAGCACTTCCGTTGGTGTCGAACGTTGCCGACGAAGACGATGTCCAGAAAATGATCGACGATACGGTGGCTGAATTCGGACGACTCGACATCATCGTGAACAATGCAGCTGCTCCGTACGGAAATGATCGAGTTTCCGTGTTGGATCTGAAGTCAGATGTGTTCAAAACGGTGGTCGATGTGAAGGTGATGGGCACGTTCTACGCCTGCCGTGCTGCAGCCGCTCAAATGATCAAACAGGGCGAAGGTGGGCGCATCGTGAATCTATCGTCGACGATGGGTAAAAGTGGGCGAGCCAACACGAGCGCCTATAACGCAGCGAACTTTGCTGTCGACGGATTTACTCAAGCTCTGTCGAAAGAGGTAGGTAAACACGCAATTACCGTGAACAGCGTGTGCCCGGGCTTGACGGAAACTTCACGGCTCGACCCTATGGGGCGAACTGATAAATGGGACGCTCGAATAGCGGAAGTTCCGCTGAATAGAGCCGGGACCGATGAAGAAGTTGGCGAACTGATCGGATTTTTGTGTAGCCCCCGAGCCGGTTACATCACAGGTCAATCGGTGAACATCAACGGCGGCGTAATTACCGAACGCTAGATGTCGAGACCTTCGTACTCAGCGATCTCAACGAAGTCGCTGGCATCGTCGTCCCATGCGAACTGGCGTGCTTCGACCACACGGTCGCCGTCGATGCCGATAACTATTTGATTCACCGGGTATGCAGGACCATCGCCCCACGGATCTGACGCATTCGCCTTATCAGTCGGTGAAAAATACGCTCTGCCATTCGGGTGAGAGTGATAGATGATGCGCGGTCGTACGTCGTCATCAAGCGTTTTGTTCAGATCGAGTAGATCGTTGTCTGAGATTACGAACGCCGTTTGAGCGGTGCGGTCTTTGGCGGTTGGGTGAGTTTCAGGCTCGTATGCATTGATCGCAGTTCGTACTCCACCCGCCGTGTTCGAATTTTTGTCGCCGGTCAGCCATCCGCAGCACTCGTTTGGGAACGAATCGCGTGCGTGTTTGAAAATATCTTCGAGAGTTGCTCGTGGAACTTCGATTGGTTGGGGCTTAGGCATTTTTTGTCTTGGTTTGGGTCAGGGATGAGGGATAAAAATAGAAGTTTATCGGGCTACTTCGTCAACCGCCTCCATTTTCCTCGTCCCGACCGTAGCGATAGCGAAGTGGAGGGATCACTTTCAATATGGATCGATTTATGGATAGCGTTCTGTTCGGCTACTGGTTTCTCCGCTTCGCTATCGCTACGGTCGGGACGAGGGGATGTCACAACTTCGCGTATCCGCCTCGAATTTAGCGAGACTTTTCCACACGTGTCCGTGTAGATTTACTCAGGTGTGAGATTGAGATGTGACATGTTCCGTCGGCGTTCGACTCTGGGGCGTGTCACGCTGGTACGACGAACCACACGAGCAACCGATACGGCACATGGCTGGACTTCCCAAAAGCTGGATAGACCGAAGACGACGCAAACTGCGTCGAGTTCAGCGCGAGGCGCTTTCACGAATAGGTCTTGCGACGGCGGGTGCCCCATCTGTTGGCGAAACTACCATGTGCATCGCATATATGTGCCCATGGGCTCACACATGCAGTTCTGCTACGCCACGACCCGCTTTGGTCGGCGAGCGCGATTGTTTACGAAAATTCCCTGAAGAACAGCGACCCGGCTCGGGACTTTCCGATGCAGCACTCGACAATCTTGCCAAGCAGCGTGAAGACGGGATTCGACTCGAAACTGTAACCGTGACTGTGCTGGATGAATTTCGCCCTGCAGGACCTAGTAGGTCGATGGGTCAGAAGAAACCTGCTCGACCTATCTACGATTCAGGTGTGAAGGGAAAACCGTTCCTGCCACCGTTCGAGCAGATAGACCCGGTTCGTCGCACGTCATAACACTCCGTGATCTCGCAGAAATTCACTTACGACAGAGTGGTATCGCTCTGGATCGACTAGATCGAGCCCGTCGTGATCTCCGCTGGGGATTATTTCCAACTGCTTCGGTTCGGAAGCTGCAGCGAAAATTCGTTCCGAGTGCTGGAACGAAACGGTTTGATCGGAATCACCGTGAATAATCAGCTTTGGAACTGAACTATTGGATACATGGGATGCAGTTTCAAATTTCGAGCGCACCATGAACCTTGCTGGTGAGTAGTGAGTCCACGGCGCTCGTTCTCGAACGATTTCCTTCATCGACGATATCGAAGCCTCAAGTATGAGCGCTGGTGGTGTTACAACCGACGCAAGTTGCGATGCCACGGCTCCACCCAGCGACCTTCCAAAAACGATTATCTTGCTGTTTGGGTGTAGTTTCTGAGTCAGTTGATAAGCGGCAAGTGCATCGGAATACAAGCCGTACTCTGAAGGCTTCCCTTCGCTTTTGCCGTAGCCACGATAGTCGATCGCAACTATCGAAGCTCCATAGCGATCACGAATCGCCTTGTACTGGTCGAGTCGAACGCTGATGTTCCCGCCGTTCCCGTGGAGAATCAGCCAAACGTGAGCGGAAGGCGAACCGGCGGGCATGTGCCAGCCATGGAGCTTCACTCCATCAGACGTCGCAGGGAAGATGTCTGTGTAATCGAGCCCCGCGTGCTCAGGATTTCCGCGGAACGAGCGCTCCGGGGTGAATAGAGCCTTTCGCTCAAGCCAAGCGAACGGGTTCAGGGGTCGAGAAATAAGCCTGGGCATGATGGCAGCTTACTCTTGTGAAGTCATCGGCGACTGATGAGCAAGTCCCGACTAAGTCGCCGATCCTTCATTGCGCAGCTCTGCAATCTCTTCGGAAGAAAATCCAATATCTCCTAAGACTTCATCGGTGTGTTGACCAAGTGAAGGCGAGCTTTTTAGTTCAGGCATGCCGCCGCCGAACTGAAGAACGGGACCTGTGGTGCGTATCTTGTGACCCGTGTGGTGGTTTAGATCGACCACGTAGTCGTTCGCAAGAACCTGCTTGTCATCGACCATTTCTTCGATGAAGCGGATTGGTTCACAGGGAATGTCGTGAGATCGGAGCCCTTTGAACCAGTGATCAGTGGTTTTACTGGCAAATATTTCTTCGAATTTGGCTACCAGCTCATGACCCCGTTCGATGGCTTCAGGGGTTGAATCGTCGTAAGAGGGGTCAGTAACACGAGGGTCTTCGAGTCCGAACACATCCAGAAGTCGTGCTCTTGCGTGAACTGCTAACGTTCCGAGCGCCAGACCACCATCGAGCGTTTTATACGCCCTGTAGTAGCAGCGGTAGATCAGGGGTCTGACAGTCATTTGGTAGCTGTCTTGGATTTCTTCGTAGCTTGCTCCGCTTGCGATCAACTTGGGTCGTTCGTTTTCGAACCAAGTTTTCGCGGGAGCTGGCAGACCTTCTACGTCCGAAATTCTCAGCGTTTGCATGGCGACTGCATTTGCTAGGAGGCTTGTGGAAACGAGTTGCCCCTTGCCGGTTTTACCTCGGCCGATAATGCCCGCCATGATGCCGTTTGCCGCGGCGTATCCGGTTGAAAAATCGATGTAAGAAGATGACCAAACGACTTCAGGTTGGCCGTTTTTAGTAATTTTGCCCTCGCTGGCAACAGCCCCTGTGTAGCCCTGGACGATTAGATCGAACCCTGGCATATCGGCCATAGTGCCTTTTGAGCCGTAGGCAGTGATATCGACATAGACGAGCTTCGGGTTGATCTTGGCTACAGATTCGTAGTCGATCCCGAGTTTGAGAGCTGTATCCAGCCGGTTGTTAGAAATAATTCCATCAGCCGATACGATGAGTTTTCTTAGAGCCGCACGTGCGGAGTCTTTTTTGAGATCGAGGCAAATACTTCGTGTGCCTCTATTGAGAGGGACGAACACTCGGCTTTCGTTCTTGGCGAACGAAGTGGCGTGACGCCAGGGATCGCCAGCAGGCGGCTCGATTTTGACAACATCGGCACCCATATCAGCTAACAATTGGCCAGCCCAGGGACCGGCAACGAAGCTGCCGAACTCAAGAACTCTAATCCCCTCTAGCGGGCCTGCCATCGACGTAGCCATGTATGAGTCGTTGCCTTTCGTGTTGCTGAATTGAGATCGTAGCCGGAGTTTGGGCAGATGTTATCGCCGTTGACGGCTTAATGTGGGTTTTGCGCCAAGCCAATAAGAACAACCCAAAACAAAAACGCCCGATGATATTTCACATCGAGCGTTTTTTTTCGATCTGGTTGAGTTATTCAGCCCGTCTTCGGAGGAATGACAAGTACTGGACGCCCTGCTGATCGAATTACCTTGTCTGCGACACTTCCAACAACCCATCGTTTTAGTCCGCCGGAGCCATGTGACCCCATAACTACGATGCTGTTCTCGGTTTCAGAAGCCTCTTCTACGATTTGCTGTGAAGGACTTCCCGATCGAACGCTTGCGCTAGCGGCAAGCCCGCTAGCTTTCGCATTTGCTACAAACTCGCTGAGATAGTCTGTGATTTCTTTCTTCTGCTGGTCGATTCCGAAATCACCAGCATAGTCGCCACCGCCATACTCGATGCCTGCGACTCCAACTCCAAAGAATGGGAGTCGTAGAACTTCCATAAATACGATTTCGGCGTTCGATGCTTTGGCAATTTCGATGGCTGGCTGGATGGCTGATTCTGATAACGCCGATCCGTCGAGCGGTACGATGACTTTCGCCGGGCCTCCGCTTGTATCGTCGAAGTCGTGAATTTCACCTGGGTACAGAGTGAACAGCGGCGTTGAAGTTGAATGGAGCACCCTATCGGTAACGCTTCCAAGCACGCCGCGTGCTAGAGCAGATTCCCGTCGGGTTGCCATAGCAATAACGTCGATTTCACGCGCATGCGCCTCAGAAACAATTACTTCTGCTGGCGACCCTGCACCGACGCTTATTTTGGCGACAACTCCCTTTGACCGAATCTTTTCGGCTTCTACCTGAAGATCTGATTCTGCTTGTGAGATAGCGTCGTCGATAACGTCGGAAGGTGTTCGAATCGCCTTTTTGGTGGTTCCATCTTCGGTAACTTCACCAATTTCGCGAGTTGTCGCTTCTAATATTTCGATCTCTTCTGGGTCGATGACCGATAGCAGAGTTACTTCTGCCTCTAGTGCACCCGCCAGCCCTGTGGCCCAGCCCACGATCTTACGAGAATGCTCTGAGCCATCGAGAGGAACAAGTATTTTCTTGAACATAAATAATCCCGCCCCGAATGAGTACAGGGCCATTGTCCACTGATAGCGTCCACGAAACTATATTAGCGATAAGGCGTGAACTGCTCGTGAGCGTAAGCAGCAATGAGCGATGCTCGAAATGATGAAAAAGTGAGACTTGGGAGTTCTCGAACCGAATACCCAATAGTTTGATGGGTATTCAGGTGTGCTCGGTATGCATGCGGGGCGCATGGAATTAGGCGCGAGCTGGCCGGACGCACCACCCATGCGTCCGGCCCAGTGGAAGAATGGTCTTGCAATTACAGCGAACGCAAAACCTTCGTAGATTCCAGTGCAACTAGCAAACTAAGCTGCAGTGCTGGGCCAGACGATGGTGATGTTTATTCAGTTACTTGAGTAGATACAGCGTTGGGTAGATGAATACCCAGGCTACGTCTACAAAGTGCCACCATTTGACCGCACCTTCCACTGCAAACTGATTGTCACCTATCGAAGTAGTGTTCCGAATCCGGAAGTACACGAATCCCAGTGTTAAAACACCGGTTACGACGTGGGTGACATGCACACCAGTAAGTGTGAAAAGTATTGTGCCAAATCCAGTAGATGGCGGGAAGTGCTTGAATGCTTCATGCCATTCAAACGCTACTCCAAACACGAAAACTATGCCCATACCTATGGTGGCGAGCAGCATCCTTTTCGCACCTTCGATGTTCCCATGCTCGAACAGCGCTTCAGCACGGTAAGCCGACAAGCTACTGATAAGCAGCAAGATCGTCAGCCCAAGTCCGAGAACCTGATCTACGTATTCGGGAGTATGAGTACCCGACACAAAGAATCGTGAAGAAAGCAGCGCTATGAAGAACGAAGCATCGGAAACTAGGAATAGCCAGAGTCCTAATCGGTTGATCGTTAGAGAATCAAACCGGTGATTTACGCGTGGTGCGTGTTCATGTGTCACAGGTTTAGTCCTCTTCCCTATCTGCTTCAGGATCATCACTAATCATTCCGTACCAAGCTTCGGAGACGTGTTCCCACAGCTGACCGAAGTGCATGAAGTACTGAATGATTAGCCATGCCTTCAACAGTCCTACGATAAGCAGGAGCGTGAACAGCATCGTTTTGTTTTCAACGGCTACTGCAACGATGAATTCGGCGAGAGTCATGATGGCGAGAACGCCGATCACAACCCATCCGACTTTCAGTGATTCTTGAATTGTTTTGTGCATCTAGTTAGTCCCCCTCCGCTGGTACAGCGTTAGTGGAGTTAGGGAATTTTGCGTGAACAACGCTCTCGTCTCCGTAGCCGTATGCATCGCCGGTGACCACGGGGAACTCGTCGAAGTTCTCCAACGGCGGAGGCGAAGTTGTCTGCCATTCGAGGGTTTTTGCGCCCCACGGGTTGTCAGCGGCTTTTGGTCCACTAATCCAAGAGTTCAGCATGTTGTAGATCCACGGCAGGAACGAAAGTCCGAGTGCAAACGCTGCGAGCGAGGTTATGAGGTTCATAAACTCGAACTCAGGCGGATATTCGGCAACTCGTCGGTTCATACCAACCGTTCCGGGAGCAAACATCGCCAGGAACGTTATGTTGTAGAACAGGAACATCAGACCGAAGTGAATTCGACCCAGCGTTTCGTTGTACATACGTCCGGTGATCTTCGGGAACCAGTAGTAACCAGCAGCGAAGATGGCGAATATCTCTCCACCCATAATCGTGTAGTGGAAGTGCGCCACAACGAAGTAGGTGTCTTGCAGAGCGATGTCTGTTGCAACGTCCGCAAGGAAGATTCCGGTTAGTCCACCAATCGAGAAGTTGAAGACAACTCCTAAGGCGAACAGCAAAGGTACTTTCAAGCGTAGTTTGCTTCGCCACAACGTTCCAAGAGCCGATAAGAAGACGATTCCTGTTGGGATCGAGATCAACTCGGTGAGGATCATGAATGGTCCGTGCAAGCTTTCGCCCATTCCACTTGTGAACAGGTGGTGCGCCCAGACAATGAAGCTCAGGAACACGATCAGAGCGAATGCCCTGACTACCCATCGGTAAGCAAAGAGCGGTTTTCTTGCAAAGTGGCTGATGATTTCGAGTTCAGCTCCGAACGCCGGCAAGATCATGATGTAGACCGCTGGGTGGGAGTAGAACCAGAAAACGTGTTCGTACAACAGAGCGTTACCGCCAGGAGGCGAGAAGAACACCATGTTGAAGATTCGTTCGAAGATGATCATCAGCAGGCCGTAAGCGACCCACTGAGTAGCTGTCAGTGAAATAACTGAAGCAGCGAGTACCGACCATGCGAAGATCGGCAACCTGCCCCAGGTCATGCCCGGTGCTCGTTGCGTGATGATCGTCGCTATGAAGTTCATTCCACCCAGAATCGATGAGATTCCGAATGTCAGGAACGCCAGTTCAAATAGCAGTCCACCAATAGGAGTCTGCGTGGCGAGAGGCGGGTAAGCCGTCCAACCAGTGTCGAATCCGCCGAACAGAGGCGATAGAAGTAGAAGCACTACTACCGGAGGAACTACCCAGAAACTGAGTGCGTTGATCCGAGGGAATGCGACGTCTTCAGCACCGATTATCAGTGGAAGAACGTAGTTTGAGAATCCACCCATCACGGCAGCAACCGCAACAGCAACCATCATGATTCCGTGGAGACTCATCGTGGTGTTGTACGTGGTCTTCGTGAACACGTTTTGACCGGCGTCCATGAGTTCGTATCGCATACCCATCGCAAGTAATCCTGCAAGCAGGAATACAACGACAAGTGACGTGATGTACTGAATACCGATCACTTTGTGGTCGACATTGAAGCGTAAATAGCGCTCCCAGCCACCCGTGATATCCATGGTTGTGGACTTACCAAACCAACCACGACCCCAGGTGGTCCACATGCCAACACCCATGAGCCAACCGATAACGGCAAACACAAATCCGAGAACGATCATCGGTTCTGTGGATGGCTCACCGGTTGTGGTGGCGATTGACAGGGCGATACCTGCACCAATCGCGTAACCAATTGCGGCGTAAATAATGCCTCTGACTAACGGCATAAAAGCTGTCATTTATAAGTCTCCTAAGCCGCTTCGTCTGCGATCCACTGTTCAAACTCGGCGGGTTCGACAACTTCGATGCGCGTAAACATCAGAGAGTGGTCTAGTCCGCAGAGTTCAGCACACTGGACCCTGAAGTTGACATCGTCGTTGAAGTGACCGGTATGCGTGGTGTTGACGTCGAAGTACGTCGTCAATCCCGGAACCGCGTCGATCTTCATTCGGAAGGCTGGAATCCAGAACGAGTGAACTACGTCCTGATCTTCAGCTGTAATGATGAATCGAATCAACGAATCGTTGGGAAGAACGAGCATGTCGTCCTTCGAGTACAACGAAACATCTCGACCCTCGTACTCGTATAGCCACTGCCAGCGCCTGCCGGTGACATTCACCGTTAGGTCAGGCTCTTCTTCATTGGTTTCTCGTAGCTCGATAATTCCGGTGTAGCCCGGGTGCACGATTACTACAAGACACAAAATGGTTGTCCAGGCTAGCCAGAATCCAACCCATTTCTTGTGGGTTCGGACTGGTGCTGCATCTTCTAGATCGTCGCCTTTAGCTCGGAACTTGAACACCACATATAGGATCATCGTGATCACGAATGTGAAGATCGGAATTGCCAACACCATAAGCAGAATGAACGCTTCATCGATGAAGTGCGCCTGTTTGGTAACAGGTTCACCGAAGATGTCCATCTGCAGGAAGAAAAGTTCACCAATTATCGTTAGCAACACCCATATGGCTGCTGCTGTCACTGTATCTCTATTCTGAACAATCTCCCCTTAGTTGAGTTAAAACGGGTAAGGATTTATGACCCCGTAAAAAACACACGGGGTCGAGATTAGCCAGCACCAGAATCCACATATAGGTGCATTCGCACTAGCAAGGCGTTTAGATAGACGTAGAAATTAGATGAGGCCAGCCCGGGTTCCTAGTGCAACCGCTTCGAGTCGAGATCGACATCCAAGTTTGGTTAGTAGCCGGCTTATGTGGTTGCGTGCAGTAAGCGGCCTAATATCGAGAATGTCGGCAATATCGTTCGTGTTTTTGCCTGCCGACAACAACTTCAGAACCTGATCCTCACGAGTTGTGAGAGGCGGAAGCCTGAAACCAGTTGGTGAATGCGTGGTGTTGTTCGGTTGATCTATCGACGAGTTAGAAAGGCTGACTGAAGCGCTTTCGACGCGTCGCCGATCGGTTACATTTCGAAACATGTGAAGAATTTCTCGAGAACCCGAACCTTGCATCGGCAGAACGATGCTCATGTTGATGTTTTTCACATCGCCATTGGCGGTTTTGCATTCGAGGTCGAAATCTTTAGTGGTGCGACCTTTGGAAGCGTTCGACATCACGACGCATCCCCGGCTGCACTTCACTCGACCCGGATTGCTGTTTGCGCAAAGAACTTCGTAACACTTTTTGCCGATTACTTGATCGCTTGAGTAGCCAAACAGCTTTTCTGCTGTGGCGTTCCAAGTCTTGATCCGTTGATCGGAATCCACCGTGAACATGCCGTCAGAAGTACGAAACCCACTTCGTGCGTGCTCTTGAGCGTTATGTGCCAAATCGATGTCCTTATTCGCAACGACTGAACGGATGATTGCTCGCTCGCGAGTTCACATTCGTTTAGTCGTGCTGCTTTGCTTCGGTAGCAATCGAAATTGCCACGCATTTAAGCGAATATAAGACTGGATGATCTGAAGGCGTGTGAAGATTTCGCGAAATTGGTGCAAAAACACCATCACGGAAAACTCACCCCGAATTCTTCTCGGTATGGTTAGTTTTCACCTATGGTGGGGAGTTGATCGCAGCTACTTTTTGTCGGTGCGTCTTTTTTTGCCTGGATAGTTCAGGCTTATTTATTGAAGTTTTTGGGGCTTGATTCGTGTATAAACGTTCAAAATTCGTTGTTGTCTCTGTTCTGGCAGTGTTCACATTGTTCGCAGTCGTTGCATGTGCAGAGGAAGTAGAAAACCCATTCGGAACAACGACTCCGGTTCCAGCCGCTGATTCATCAGGTTCAGGTTCGAGTGAACCAGTCTCATCTGGTCCAGATCTCGCTAACGGCGAGAGCAAGTTCAAAGGTCTTGGCTGCGCAGGTTGTCACAAGACTGACACTGGCAAGCTTGTAGGACCTGGTCTCGCAGGAATTAGCGCGAAGGGTGATGACTACATTCTGGAATCGATCGTCGATCCATCCGCCGTGATTCTGGATGGCTACAACGATCTGATGCCGAAGAACTTTGGCGATGCTCTCAAGGGCGACGACATGGACGACCTAATCGCCTACCTCAACTCGTTGAACTAAGCGAACCGTTCGTTCGTTCAAAACAATTTGCACAGTAAAGATCTCGCCTTGAAAAAGGCGAGATTTTTTGTTTGCACTGAAAAACTAGCTAAGGTCGACGCCTGATGCTCTGGCTACGGATTCGAGGTCTTTGTCGCCTCGTCCGCTTAGCAGCAGCAGCACGATCTGGTCCTTTGGAAGGGTTGGAACCCACTTCATCATGTACCCGATAGCGTGGGAGGGTTCCAAAGCTGGAATGATGCCCTCGTTGCGGCTCAAGAACCTGAAGCCTGCGAGAGCATCGTCGTCGGTAGCTGAAACGTACGTAGCGCGTTCGGTGTCTTTCAGATAGCTGTGCTCTGGTCCGACACCAGGGTAGTCGAGACCTGCTGAAATGCTGTGAGCTTCGATTACTTGGCCATGGTCGTCCTGCAGCAGATAGCTCATCGAGCCGTGAAGCACGCCGGGGCGTCCTTTGGTCATCGTGGCAGCGTGGCGTTTGTCGAGTCCTTCACCAGATGCCTCGACACCGATCAGCCCAACACTCTCGTCTTTCATGAAGCCAGAGAAGATACCCATGGCGTTCGATCCGCCACCCACGCAGGCGACGACATAGTCGGGAAGTCGACCTGCCATATCGATTACTTGCTGCCGAGCCTCGGCACCGATCACAGCCTGGAAATCTCGAACCAGTTTTGGATATGGGTGCGGTCCAACCACGCTACCGATGATGTAGTGAGTATCTTCCACGTTCGAAACCCAGTCACGAATCGCTTCGTTTGTCGCATCTTTCAGAGTTCGGCTACCAGAAGTAACCGGCTCGACTTTTGCTCCGAGTTCGCGCATTCGGTAGACGTTTGGCGATTGGCGAGCAATATCGGTATCGCCCATGTAGACGATGCACTCGAGACCCATTTGTGCGCAAACCGTTGCCGTGGCTACTCCATGCATTCCGGCTCCGGTTTCTGCGATGATTCGCTTCTTGCCGAGCCGTTTTGCCAGCAGTGCCTGACCAATTGCGTTATTGATCTTGTGAGCACCGGTATGGTTCAAGTCTTCACGCTTGATGTAGATCTGAGGCCCACCGAGCTTTTCTGACATGTTCTTGGCGTGGTACATCGCCGAAGGTCGACCCACGTAGTGCGTCAGAAGTTCTTCAAATTCTGCCCAGAATGAATCATCCTGCCGTGCTTCGTCGAAAGCTTCTTCCAGTTCAGTGAGAGCAGCCATAAGCGTCTCAGGAACGAATTTTCCACCGTAAGGCCCGAATCGACCGAATTCGTTCGGTAGGGATTCAGATTCGTGCACAGGGCGGTTTGCGTTACCAGAGGTTGATGTCATCGATGAAGCTTCGTGAAAAAGGTCTTAATAGTTATAGTTTAGCGCCAAATTTCCAAAATAGTTTCAGAAACTGGGGCGTGAAGTCTGATCACAAGCTAGGATAGCAGCGGAAGAGCAGAGCAATCTTGCTGCTCGCCACGTTTATCTCAAAAGACCAGTTTTAAAAGGACCAGTTTGCCGGTGTCAGAGTTCAAGTCAGGGTCGGGGTCAGAGTCGGCCTCCAAACGACCGGATATGGACGAGTACATGATGTCGATCGCCGTTGGCGTGAGGGCTCGTGCAAACTGCCTCGGTAGTCACATAGGTGCTGTGTTGGCTCGAGATGGGCACATCGTATCGACCGGATACAACGGAACTCCTCACAAGACCCCGAACTGCGACGAGGGTGGCTGTACTCGCTGCTCGAACCGAGAGATGTACCCCGCAGGCACTGGCTACGACATGTGCATTTGTGTGCATGCCGAGCAAAACGCACTTCTCTCGGCTGCACGGTTCGGCATCGCCGTTGAAGGTTCGGTTTTGTACACGACGTGGCAACCGTGCTTTAGCTGCACAAAAGAAATGCTGCAGGCAGGTGTTCTAGGTGTGCGTTACGGCGAAGCGTGGGAACCTAAGGCCGATCTGAAAGACGAATACCACAGGCTTCAGGGTTACTTTCCTGAAGGTGTGAAGCAAGTCGACCTACCAGTCGGAGCCGAATCGCATAGGCCTGTTGATCAATCATGAAAATTACCAGTATTGAAACGATTGCGCTGCGAGACGACGCCGATGGCACCGTTACATCGTGGAATCCGTCGTTTTCGGAAGGTGACGAAGGACCAGCGAGCACCGGCGGTTACGATCTCACGGTGGTTCGCGTTCACACCGATGAAGGTATTTCAGGAATCGGGCAGTGCGAAGCCCCCAGCCTAGTAATTGACGCAATCATCCGTTCGTCACAGGGTCTTGAGGCTCTGCTAGTTGGCGAAGACCCCACCGAAGTTCAGCGTCTGTGGCAAAAGATGTACAACTCGACCGGCGTATTTGGTCGAAGGGGAGTTGTAATTGGCGCGATTGGCGCTGTTGAAACTGCGCTTTGGGACATCGCCGGTAAAGCGGCCGGAAAACCGGTTCATAAGCTTATTTGGCGATCATTTACTACTGCCGCTAGTGATACTGAGCCGCTGGAGCGAGTTACTCCTTACGCAACGGTGTATCCGCCCGGAGCCAACTTGGATGAACTCGAAGAGCGGGTTGGTATTGCAGTTTCGCGTTGGGTGAAGGCGGTCAAGATCGAAGAGTGGCCGGGTCAATTCGGAAATGTCGATGTTGAAACCGATGTCGCCGTAATCGAAAAGGCTCGTTCGATAATTGGTCAGAAACGCGATTTGATGATCGATGTACAAAATCGGTGGCGTGATGTTGGCCAGGCGCTTCGAACTATCGAGGCTATCGAGCAGTTCAATCCGTTCTTTATTGAAGCTCCACTGCCCGCCGACAATATCGAAGGGTATCGACGGCTTGCTGAAGCGACCAGCGTGCGAATTGCTGTTGGTGATTGGGGATTCAGTACCCGCCACGAATTCGCCGATTTACTAAGGCGAGGGCGGCTTGATGTCGTTCAACCCAGCTCGGTTCGTGCCGGTGGAATGCACGAAATATTGAACGTGGCTGAAGATGCTTATCAATTTGGGGCTTTGTGTGTTCCGCACACGTGGTGCCATGTGATCGGAGTGGCTGCCGAACTGCATCTCGCTGCGATTACGCCGAACATGCCCTATTTTGAATTCCCAATAGCGTTCCCGGCTTCTCCACTGGTTGAGGATTTACTACTTCCGAACTTCGAGATTGCACCCGACGGCACAATGGAAGTTCCGAATCGACCAGGTCTAGGTTTTGAACTCAACGAAGAAGTTGTGTCGAAATACCGGGTCGATCCGTACTAAGACTTTGCGGGCAGTGGCGAACCAATTAGCAACGATTCAATGAACTCCGACAAGAGAAGCGAGCCGGACAGAGCCAAGAACGGTTTTGAAAAACGGCACCCCGGTATGGGCAAGATCGTATTTGTCAATGATGATACGAGCTTCCAGGGTAGAGTTCGTAAGCATCTGCGAAATCCACCGATGCGAACGGCATTGCTGATCGTGTTTATCGTCTTCGCCATCCCAATTGCTATCGCATACCCACGGGTTTCCGGAGTGGCTCAAGAAAACTGGAGCAACGTGCAGAAGGCTCGTGAACGGCACTTCGTGAACGTAACGGCTGCAAGTTGGATATATCCGTTTTTACGTCGGCAAGCTGTGCGGATGCAGGACGCCGAAGTTCCTATCGAATGGCGGGGAGTATCGTTCGAGTATGGTCCGTGCTTCCCTGAGCATATGGATCAACTGCCGACAGGAAAATATTCCTATGCGATCGAGACGGCGTGCAAAAGTTTGCATGAGATTCAAACCAAGTACTCTGACGATTGTGCGCAAACTTCAAAGTGCAACATTCCTGACGAGGCGAAGGTGGAGTTGCAGATTGTTTTGGACAGGCTAAAAGTAGCGTTTTCGGATGCGAACTTAGTTCAACCTGTAACCGACGATCAGGGCCAAATTCGCAACTGACGAGTAGGTAAAATTCGTTAGTAATTCAGTGCTCAGACGGCTTATTCGGGCGTAGCATGACTGACTGATTTACCAGAACCACGGGCCATCCCACAGTCGCCACAGAATTGATTCATGGATCTTTCGTTCGAAAACGACACCTCTCGCAAGGCACGCTTCAAACGTGAACTTCGAAACCCATCCTTACTCACCGTCGTATTGATCGTGCTCGCAGTACTTGTCGTGGTTTTGGGACCGTTCGTCCCTGGTTGGGTGAACACTACGCAGCACAGTTTCGATGCGATTGCCAGGACAAAAGAACGCAACGAGTCGAGTATGAAATCCATCGGGGTTATTGTTCCGGCTCAGATTGCACCGTGGATGTCGTCGAAAGTCGACACGATGATCGCAGCTGAAGGTCCGCTCGATTGGCAGGTAGTGTCATTCAGGTCCGGTCCCTGCAAACCTGAAAACCTGAGTCAACTTCCTGAGAGCAAATATTCGACTTCGATCGCGACGGCTTGCAACGAAATCGACGATATTCAACAGCTTTACTCGGGTAGCTGCTTTCTAGCGAGCGATTGCAACGTTCCTGAGCAGGCCAAAGAAGAATTAGAGCTTGCAATTGGCAAAGTTTGGGACGCATTCTCAGATGCCGGATTTGTTCTTTCCTACGAACAAATCGAAATGGTAGCCCCGTAGCTACTGCTCGTGATTAGTCCTCGGTGCAGCTACGAAAACGAGCCGTTTGAACGGTCGGTTCGGCTCTGAACATGCGGTGATTGGTTCAGCGAGCTAATTGACCGAGTTTTCGATTCCAAATAAACTGTCGGCACTTAACGACGCGTGCACACGTGCGTACGACACAGCGATTTTCGGCCAAATCGCAACTGGGTTGGAAGCATGCAATACTGCGATCTGACTACTCAGCTTGGAATAGCGTCATGACTTATATTTCTTCACGAAAGAGCCTACTGGCAATTATTGCCGTTCTAGCCGTATCGGTTGGTCTGGTGATGATTGGCTCGGGTTCAGCACAGGCAAACGGTAACGGCCGAGCAATCGCCGTAACTGGTATTGGCACGGTGGGCGGCGAACAGGCCATTGTTCACGTTGTGACAATTGTGAATCCTGGGCAGTCCGATCATGCTGCCGGTGTAGCCGCACTGAAGTCTCAAGGTGCACGTGCACTTACGAAGGCAGAATTCTCAGTTCTAAGTAATAAGTGGGATCAGGCAACGCCTACCTCAGCTGTCAAAGTCGCTATGAACTATGACGGTGCAAACGAACCTAGCACTGCTGACAGTATTCAAGGTGAAATCGAAGCGGCGATGGGCACTTGGAACGCTGTTGGGTCTAATTTCTCGTTCGATCCAGCGCTTGGCTCTAGCGGTCTAGCCTGCCCATCACTCGTGAAAGAGTGCAAGGGAAAGCAGTTCTTCGACCAACAGAACGATATTGCCTGGGTAAACCTAAGGGAATCTAGCACTCTGGCGGTCACGTGGTCTGGAACGCAGTCTGATGAAGCCGACATGGCGTTCAACACCGACCATTCATGGTCTACCGACGGCACAGCCGCTTACGATATTCAAACTGTGGCCCTTCACGAGCTTGGTCACGTTGCTGGTATCGGTCACTCGACTGAAGCTGGCGCAATCATGCTGCCAACGTACTCAACTATTCAGCACTCGCTCGACGACGACGATATCGCTGCATTGTTGTACCTCTACGACGAGGGTGCGCCTTACGACGACGGTTCAGGCGGTGGTGGAGACCCAGACGATCCTGCGGGACCTGACGCCATCTTCCTCGGATTAGAGGGAATCGTTGATGGTGTCGACTACTCGAACACCGGACGACGTGGACGAGACCTGCTCATCACTGTGACTATCACCGATGGAGCAGTTGGCGTTGAAGGTGTCGATGTTGCAATTGCTGTCGATGACGCAAGTGGAGCTGCTTACGGCACAGGTACTGGCGTGACGAACGGTAGCGGACAAGTTAGCTGGAAGATCAGAAACGGGTCCAACAAGGCTTGGTCGACTACTGTGACTTCTGCAACACTCGGTTCTTTGACCTGTAACGAGTGTGCGGGTTCGTTCTCATATAAGCCATAAGCTGACAGTTCGATAACTTTCGAATAACAAAAACGCCCGAGCAGAAATGCTCGGGCGTTTTTATTTTCAGAATTTTTCGAAAAGCTAAAGCGACGTCTTCGCCAATGCTAGTGCACCTGAACTCAGGCGTTTTGCAAAACGTGATGTTGCGACCACACGTGGAAGCCTTTCGACTACTCGTTCAGCTACTGGAGCCGGCGTTGGTCGTGGGTGAGCCAAGAACCATGAAAGCGTCTTGCGAATTGCTACGGCATGGTCGGTTACTTGCTCACCAAACGCCAGAGTGAAATTCGAATGGTTTAGTACAAACCGGCGATCGAGAGCGTGTAACTCGTGTTGAACTTCGCTGATGTCTGCCCGAACTATTTTCAGATGAAGCAACGCACAGCCGCGAATGTGACGTGGCGATGAACCAACTTCTGCCGATGAGCGAGCCTGTGAAACGACCATTGATACAAGTTCGCTCGGAGATATCGGCGGTGCCGATGGCAAGTGCCAGATGTGACCGCCGCTGTTGGGCGAGTCGGCAAGAGTTATTAGGCCATCAGCAACATCTTCGATAAACGCCATCGAACGCGGAGAATCGATATCACCAACAACGCTGATTTCGGAATCTTCGATTGCCGGCCAGAAAACTCGACCACCAAACGACGATCCAAACTCGGGTCCAATGGCTCCGGGGCCGAATACGTCTGCCGATCTGCCTATTACGCCTTCGAATCGACCTGTCCACGTAGCGTTGACGATCTTGTCGGCGAGTTCGATTAGAACTGCTGCAGGACCCGATTTGGCTGAGTTAGGGGTTGCTTCGGTGATTGGGTCACGGGTTTTCTCGTACATATCTGCGAGATCCCAGTGAACCAATTTTGCACCGGTAGCCTCGGCAACCTTGATCAGATTGTCGACCACTGGAGGGAATTGCGACTTCCATTCGTCAACGGGGCCGTTAAGGCAAGAATATATTGCTTCGGCGCCAGCGCATGCTCGAAGGGCGAATTCGAAATCGGTTGGGTCACCACGCATCACGTCGATGCCGTACGGATCGGAGCCGTACTCGTTCACAGGGACGGAGATTACGGTGCGCCCAGATTCTTGAAGGGCGTGCGCTAGTGCGACCCCAACAGGGCCGGTGCCAAATATGACATGTCTTCCCCGGGCTACGGCGATCATGCCGGTTGCCTCCATGTCTTGTCCAGAACCCTCGCGCCGCCTAATCGGCAACGCTTTCCCCAAGGATCGCTGAACGCTTGGATTGTATACCTGTGAACTATCTTCTAATCGTGACCGTGAGTGTGGATTCGGATAAGCAACCAACACGACTGATAGCCAACACCACTGCTAGACTGCCGACGCAATCGCAGTTTGAGAGCATTTTGGTTGGCAGGTTGTTAGTACCCAGTAAGGCAGCGCTAGTTCATGGATAGCAGTAATTCTCCGCATGGTTTAGTTGGAGAGGCATATCGCCCACCGAAGATCGGTAGCAAGGGCGCAGTAGTCGCCAATCACACGCTGGCATCTCAGGCCGGAATGCGAATACTTCACCAGGGAGGGAATGCAGTCGATGCTGCGATTGCCGTTGCATTTGCACTGGGTGTTGCTGAACCGCAGGGTTCGTCAATTGGTGGCGATGGCTTCGTTATGGTTCACATGGCTGCCAACAAGACCGTTGAAGTAGCAAACGGAACTGGCGCTGCGCCTCTGGCTGCAACTGCCGATAAGTATCCAGACGGGATTCCGTTCACGGGTATTTTGGGTACTTCGGTTCCGGGTATTGTCGATGCACTTCTCAGCGCACACGAGAAGTACGGGAGTATGACTTTAGCGCAGTGTCTCGAACCTGCTATCGAGCTTTGCGAAGACGGAGTTCCTGTTTCTGATTTTCAGTCGAAGATGTCGATGCTAAATCCGGTGCTTCGTAGTTCTTCGACCTCAGGTCCTGTATTTGCGCCAAACGGCAACTGGCTAAAGCCCGGTGAACTGCGACGAAATCCTGATCTGGCTCGAACATACAAGCAGATTGCCGATCAAGGGCGTGATGCGTTCTACGAAGGTGATATCGCACGTGAGATAGCCAGATATTCCGAAGAGCACGACGGATTGCTCACTTACGAAGATCTCGAACGGCACGAAGTTGAGTGGCAGGCGCCTGTTGCTGTGAATTATCGAGGTCGAACTGTTTATGAAGCTCCCCCAAACTCAAGCGGGCATGTTTTATTGCAAGAACTCGCGATGTTCGAGCAGTTTGATCCGAAGCAGTACGGCTATATGACTCCTGAGTCGGTCCATTTGATGGTGGAGGCGAAGAAGTTGGCGTTTGCCGACCGCGAGGCGTACTTAGCCGACCCAAATTATGTTGATGTGCCTATCGAAGGCCTTCTGAACTCTGAATATCTCGCCGAACGCGCTGGACTAATCGATATCGAACGCGCCGCTGAGAACGTTGTGGAGGGTGACCCGTGGGCGTTCATGGACCGTTCACCCGACTCGACGAAGAAACATCGCCGGGGTGGTCGGCTACATTCGGCAGGGAGTGATACGACTCACTTCTGTGTAGTCGACAGATGGGGAAACTCGGTTTGTGAGTTGCAAAGTATTCAAACGATGTTCGGTTCGTGTGTGATTGCTGGTTCGACCGGAATTTTGATGAACAATCGAATGACGTACTGGCACCTTGATTCGGATCACATCGACTATCTGAACCCGGGTCAACGAGTTCGTCACACGATGAACCCTGTGATGGTCTTTTCGAAACCGGTTGAAGAAGGCGGGCGTTTGGAACTTGTTTGCGGCACACCAGGAGCCGACACGCAGGTGCAGACGAATATGCAGATCGTCACGAGCGTGTTCGACTACGGTTTGAACGTTGCCGAGGCTATCGATGGTCCTCGCTGGACGCACAATCAGGCGAGTATGTCGTCGGCAGAACCCCGTCCCACTTCTGACACGCTTCAGATTGAAGACCGAGCCGGTGATGAGGTGATCGAAGGGCTGAAAAAGCGTGGTCAGCCGATGGAATCTACGGGTCAATGGGGTGGTGCCGGTAGCGAAGGCGTCATTCAAGTGGATTTGGAGAATGGCACGTTGTTTGCCGCATCAGATCCACGCCGCGAGGGCGACGCACTGGTTTGGTGATGTCTTCTGGATCTGCGATGTTCAGCGAAGGCCTGGCAATCGGATTGACAGCGTCTCGCCTGAGGGTTATTGTTAGTATGCTAACTAAATAAACAATGACTTCACAAACCAACAACATAAGACAGCGTCGAGGCATTCGAGGCAACACTAGTTTCAGATTGTCTCAGGTCTCACGACTTCACCGTAAACGGGCGTCTGAGCTGTTGAGCAACCTAGATTTACATCTGGGCCAAGAAATGGTTCTTGATGCATTGTGGACCTTTGGGGAGCTAAGTCAGACTGAATTAGCAGAAAAATCAGGTGTTCGAAAAGCGACGATGACTGTTGCTTTGAGACCGCTTGAAAAATGTGGACTTGTTGAGCGAACGTGTGATCCGAATGATCGTAGAGTCATGCTTGTTGCGGCAACGGCTAAGAGTCAAAAGCTACGGCATGAGCTTTACGATGTATGGGAGCAGCTGAATCGAGAAACCATCGCAGATTTGACCGATGATGAGCGAAAGACTTTCGATCGATTATTGAAAAAAGTGCGGCTGGGGTTGGAGTCACAGTAACCGCTTTTTTTTGCACATATGGTTAGCATACTAACTATATGGATAGGGGAATAGAAATGACAACAAACAATGTAGACGCACCTGTTAGCCCAAAGGCGAAGGCGTTGATTTTGGGAAACCATGACCACATTTCAAAGTGGGTGATCGACGTAATTCGTACTGAAGGCTATGACGGTAAAAACTCAACCACGGTCGAGGGAGCCATAGAGCTCGCATCTCAGGAACACTTCGATGTCCTGATGATCGGCGGTGCGGTGACAAACGAAAACGCCGACTTGGTAATCGAAGGGGTAAAAAAGCATCTTCCGAACATCGGCCATCATCATCGAGATCTGTACGCACCATCGAATTCTATTGATTCGATCAAGCGTGCTCTAGCAAACATTCCAGACCCGGAAAAGGAGAAGTAGAGGCGTGTCAGACAGGCTAAAGGTACTGGCAATATCAGGCAGCGTTCGAGAATCATCGTTCAACACGGCTTTGCTGAAGGCTGCGAGCGAGTTGACCGGCAGCGAGTTCGAGTTTGAGTTCTACGATGGGATTGCTCAACTACCAATCTTTAGTCAGGAGCTTGAAGGCACTAACCGCCCAAAACAAGCGACTGATTTGGACGAGGTCATAAGAGCTACAGATGCCGTTCTGATTTCGACGCCTGAGTACAACGGGTCTTTGCCTGGTGGGCTTAAGAACCTTCTTGACTGGGGCTCACGTCCTTACGCAAACGGGCCGTTTGCCGGAAAACCTGTGGCAGTCATAAGCACGAGCACAGGCAGGTATGGGGGAGCCAGAGCTGTGGAGGCGACGTCAGACATTCTCAGGCATATCGGAGCGAGCGTTCTAAATGATCGTTTGACCGTTGCCAGCGCCCAGAGCAAGATCGACTCAGAGGGAGTACTTCGAGACGACATAACTAAAAGGTCGTTGGCTCACATCGTCGAGAGGCTTAGAGATCTTGCGAAATTTGGCGTTGCGGCTTGATCTCGTCCAGGATGATGCCCTAACTCCAGAAAGTAACAAAATTCCAAATATTCTCGACAGCTTCGAAGAACGTGAAGCTGTCGAGGTATTTGCCGCCGTGTAGCACCCATTCCTGCCCGAGCTTCAGTATCAGAACGATTGCGAACCACTTCGCTAGTCGTTCGCGGGTCATTTCGTAGTTCGGCCGGTAGTGCTTCCTCAGTGCCACGAACACGAACCAAAATTCGAAAACGTTAGGGAATGCGAGAAGGATGGGTCGTGCTTGAGTGATTTCGAACGCTGTGAAACCGATCATCCTAAAGATGAACAAGCCGATAGCGATTTTTCGTTCAGCACCATCCCATTTGTTCGCTACCCACAAAAACGTGAGCATATAGACGAGGTCTAGCCACTTATCGAACGTTTGGTAGTTCCCGAGTCCGCCCAGATCGAGGAACCCCATCCAAAACAGGTCTGAGAAGTCGACCACAATCGCTATCAGTGCACCTGCGAACGCCCATCGCAATACTGGCAACGAGCCAGCAACACGAATGAGACATATGACGAACTGTTCGAGTGTCATGTAAGTAGCAGGGAGTAGCGGACTATGTTTGGAACCGACAGAGTCGCAGCCGGTAAGTCGGTTCGCCGACTATAATCACCGGCGTCCATCGTAGCTCATCCCCAAAAATTAGCCCTCGAGAGTAAAAAATATGAAATATCGTCACCTCGGAAACTCCGGACTCGAAGTCAGCGTTATCGGTCTTGGCACCAATAACTTTGGTGGTCGTATGGAGTTCAAAGAGGCTCGGGAAGTGCTTTTTGCGGCTATCGATGAAGGCATTAACTTCATCGATACAGCGAATATCTACTCGCACGGAAACTCGGAAGAGATCATAGGTCGTTCGCTGGTTGATCGACGAGACGAGGTGTTGATCGCCACCAAGTTCGGAATGCTCTGGGAAGAAGGACCTCACGGCAAGGGCGGCTCTCGCAAGCACATCATGGACTCGCTAGAGGGCTCGCTGAGGCGATTGCAGACAGACCACGTTGATCTGTATCAAATGCACCGCCAAGACCCTGACACGCCGATAGAGGAGACTCTGCGGGCGTTAGATGACGCTGTGAAGGATGGCAAAGTTCGTTACATCGGTCTTTCGAACTTCGATCCGTGGCGTATCGCTGACGCACAGTGGACCGCAAAGCACAACGGTTACACGCCGTTTATTTCGTCACAGCCTGAATATTCGATGATCGAACGTGGGGTCGAGCGGGCTGTTTTGCCTGTTTCTGAGAAATACGGACTCGGCACACTTCCGTTCTTCCCGCTTGCGCACGGCTTCCTAACAGGTAAGTACCGTCGAAACGAGGCTGTTCCCGAGAACACACGTCTAGCTCTTACGCCTGATGCGCAGTCTAGGAGGCTTTCCGACGCCAACTTCGACATTCTCGATCAGCTCGAGGCGTTTGTTGAAAAACGTGGGCACACGATGGTCGAACTGGCGTTCGCGTGGATTCTAAATCGACAGTCGGTTGGGTCGGTGATCGCCGGTGCAAGTACGCCCGAGCAAATTCGTCAGAACGCCGGCGCCGCCGAGTGGGAGCTGACTGCCGAAGAGATGGAAGAGTTAAACGGAATTCTGGGCGGGTAATTAGTCGAACACTATTTCCGATCACGAATTGTTAACGCAAATAGCCACCTGTGAAGGTGGCTATTTTTTTTATGTGATATGTGAGCTCGTCCTGGGAATCTAGTCCCGGTCGTCGTCAGCAGCGATTTCAACAGTCGTTGCTTCAGACGGAATGTCGGCAAACGAAGGGGTTTCGTCGGATGTGCATGATGCTACGAATCCGGCGAGGAGAGTTGCTAGTGCTACGAGCGTTACGCCCTTTGTTTTGACCATTCCTCAATATTGAAACTTCGATGTGCATGACGCATCCGTGATTCCCCATATCGGTATGAGCCAATCGGTTCGGCGTGGGTGAGCCACCATGCGCTGTGGCAGTGAGCCCCCAAGTGATTTCTCAGTGATCCGTTGAGTACGGGAGCAATGATCCGCCATGCAACATTTCGGTGAGCCGGGAGAGTCTGTAGAGTACTGCCGATATGCCAGAACACATACTTGCCATAGATCAAGGAACGACCTCTACCAGGGCGATAGTTTTCAACTCGGCAGCTGTAGCTGTGGCTTCAGCGCAGGTTGAGCTTTCGCAGCATTTTCCGCAGCCGGGGTGGGTTGAGCATGACCCGATTGAAATTGCTGAGGCGGCCGTTAGTGTCGCGAAGCAAGCCATCGGACGCGCCAAACTAGCCCCCGAAGATATCGCCGCAATTGGGATAACGAATCAGCGAGAGACGACTATCGTTTGGGAACGATCGACGGGTCGACCCGTAGCGAATGCAATTGTTTGGCAGGACAGGCGCACTGCCGAAATTTGTCGAGATATTTCGAAGTCCGATCACTCAAATGACATTCGCCAGATAACCGGACTCGTCATTGATCCGTACTTCAGTGCCACCAAGCTGATGTGGCTACTGGCGACTATTCCCGATGGGCAGGCTCGTGCCGAGGCCGGAGAGCTTTGCTTCGGAACGGTCGATTCGTGGTTGCTGTGGCACCTCACGGGAGGAGAGGTTCACGCGACCGACGCAACGAATGCTTCTCGAACTATGCTGCTGAATCTGCACGATTTGCAATGGGATCTGCATATGTTGGAACTGTTCAACATTCCGGAAGCAATGCTTCCTGAGGTGCGTTCGACAGCTGACGATTTCGGAGTAACTTCGAAAACCGTGTTTGGCGCCGAGATTCCGATCACTGCTATGGCGGGTGATCAACACGCTGCGCTATACGGGCAGGCTTGCTTCAAGAACGGTCAACTCAAGTGCACGTATGGCACCGGAGCGTTTGTGCTTGCCAACCGAGGAAGCAACGCTCCCGTTCATAGGTCAGGTGATCGCGATGCGGGATTGCTGGCGACGCTAGGCTTCCGCATTGGCTCTAAGAAGACTTACGCAATCGAAGGCTCCGTATTTGTCACAGGTGCAACCGTGCAGTGGCTTCGCGATGGGCTTGGAGTAATTTCAAACGCTCCTGAGACGGTTGATATGGCGATGTCGGTCGGCTCGAACGAGGGCGTTTACTTTGTGCCTGCATTCGTTGGTCTTGGTGCACCGCATTGGCAACCCAATGCAACTGGCGCGATAACGGGTTTGACACGAGGCAGTGATCGAAATCACATCGTTCGTGCGGCATTGGAATCGACTGCGTATCAAGTGAAGGATGTGGTCGATGCGATGGAGTTCGGTCGACAGCGGTCTACTCAGTCGATTCGTGCCGACGGTGGTCAAAGTAGCAATCCGTTTGTGATGCAGTTTCAGGCAGATATTCTCGATAGACCAGTTGAGGTAGCGAGCATCACTGAAACAACTGCGCTTGGAGCAGCGTTTTTGGCCGGCCGTGGCATAGGACTTTGGAAATCAGATTCCGAGATCAACTCTCTGTGGTCTGCTTCGGCGATCTACGAGCCTTCTATGAGCGAATCGGAGCGGAATTCCCTGTATTCAGGCTGGCTCGAAGCCGTCCGCAAGGCATCTCCACGGGTTTAGTTTCGAAGGGGATCAGCAAGACTGCGCCTCTCGAAATGTGCTCCATATTGACTCTCGGTGAGCCTGACACAAATGCTCAGGTGCGCCGTGGTCTTTCGAACAGTTCGCCCAAGCGAACGTCGAAGCAATTCGATCTGCAATCGAACATGCGTCTACTCCATCAGGCTAAATTTACTGCTAATCTTCCGCCAACTTGAATTCAAGAAAAGTTGGAGGCTCGGTAAATGTACGTTGGAACTCAGGTAGCAGCACGGAACGACGCAGATTTTGAGCAGTGGGCACAGTTGGGTGTCGTAAACATCTGTTCAGATCCACCTGGTAATCCACATGATTGGACCGTCGAGGATCTGAGACGTCATAAAGAAAAGGTCAATTCGTACGGAATTGAACTGGATATGGTACAGATTCCACTATCGTCCACCGTGCTCAACAATTCGCAGTCTCCACACGTAATGCAGGGAATCAGTCCGGAACGTGACCGCGAGATCGAATCGATTCAGAACATAATCCGCATGTGTGGTGAAGTTGGTATTCCTGCGGTCAAGTACAACATGAACATCATCGGCATCCCTCGCTCAGAGCGTGAGGAAGGTCGAGGTGGATCTTCAAACTCGACATTCCGATGGGCAAAAATGGATCAGGATGCTCCGCCAACCATTGCCGGTGAAGTCAGCGTCGACGAATTCTGGGAGCGAATCGACTACTTCCTGGAGCGAGTAGTTCCAGTTGCGGAAGAGGCCAAAGTTCGTTTGGCTTGCCACCCTCACGACCCATACACGCCAGACGGATACATGGGTGTGACTCGAGTGCTAGGAACCGTCGAGGGAATGAAGAAGTTCGTGATGATGCACGAGAGTGACTATCACGGTTTGAACTTCTGTCAGGGGACAGTGACGGAAATGCTTGATGATCCTGGCGCTGAAATTGCCGACGTTATTCGATGGTTCGGTTCACGGAACAAGATTTTCAACGTTCACTTCCGAAACATTCGCGGTCACAAGCTCGACTTCATGGAAACATTCCCAGATGAGGGCTCGATAGATTTCTCTGAAATCATCAAGGTCTACCAAGAGGTTGGTTACAAGTACATGATGATGCCGGATCACGTTCCATGGATCAGCGGAGACGATCCTCAGGGAACAGCGTTTGCTTACTGCTACGGCTACATCACTGCCCTGCTTCAGGGTATCGGCGAGCCACGCAAGCAGCCTTACGTGATCAAAGAACCCGGAACTCACAAAACCTCACCGATTCAGGGACGCTAGGAGTCGTTTACTCCCTCTCCCTTGAAGGGAGAGGGGTGCGGTAGAGGCGATATCTTGGATTGGAGTTGAGTAGATGCATGTTGGAACGCAAGTAGGCGCACGCAGCGACACCGACTTTGAGCAGTGGGCTCAGCTTGGTGTGGTCAACATATGTGCCGATCTTCCCGGCGATCCCCACGATTGGACGAAGGACGCTCTTTCTCGGCACCGAGACAAAATCAATTCGTATGGCATAGAGCTCGATATGGTGCAGCTCCCGCTAGCTTCATCGATTCTTGAGAAATCAAAATCGCCAAATATCATGCTTGGTAAGAGTCCCGAGCGTGATCGAGAAATCGAATCGATTCAAAATCTCATTCGAATGTGTTCCGAGGTTGGGATTCCGTCGGTTAAGTACAACATCTGCATCGTTGGAGATGTACGAACCGAGCGAGAGGTCGGTCGAGGCGGATCTTCGGTTTCGGCGTTCCGCTGGTCGAAGCTCGACAAAGATGAAGCGCCGGGAATCGCTGGAGATGTACCCGCCGATGCGTTCTGGGAACGTATCGACTACTTTTTAGAACGTGTAATTCCAGTTGCCGAGGAATCGAAAGTTCGAATGGCGCTCCATCCGCACGATCCATACATTCCAGATGGATGGCGGGGTGTCGATACCGTGCTGGGAACGGTTGATGGTCTGAAGAAATTCGTTCAGATGCACGAAAACCCGTATCACGGTCTTAACTTCTGTCAGGGAAGCGTGACTGAGATGCTCGATGATCCTGGCGCTGAAATCGCCGATGTGATTCGTTGGTTCGGAAGCCGGGACAAAATTTTCAACGTTCACTTCCGAAATATTCAGGGTCATAAACTCGATTTCAAAGAGACGTTCCCTGACGAGGGCAGCATCGATTTCTCGGAGATCATCAAGGTCTACCAAGAGGTTGGATATAAGTACATGCTGATGCCGGACCACGTGCCGTGGATCAGCGGTGACGATCCTCAGGGGACTGCGTTTGCTTACTGCTACGGTTACATCACAGCGCTGCTGCAGAGCATCGGCGAGCCTCGTAAACAGCCGTATGTGATCAAAGAGCCCGGCGATCACAAGACTTCACCGATTCAGAGTCGATAATTCTTTCCTCTTGAGCATGAGCGGTGGCAACTGGTGTTATAGGTTGGTGCGGCTGTTATTGAGCGAGGGTGAACGTACCAAGTGATGCAAGTGTCTCCTGAAATACTCGTCGATAAACTCACTTCGGCCGAGTTTGCCATCGAGCATTGGGAGCTTTTGGGTGCTGGGCAGAACAACGTCGTAATTCTGGCAAACGGAGAGTGGGTATTTCGGTATCCGCTTCACGCCGATGCTGCGGATTCGCTGAGTCGAGAGATATCAGTGCTTCGAACTATTCACGGTCGACTACCTGTGCCGACGCCCAATCCAGAGATCGTTGTGGATGTTCAAGGGCTTGATTGGCAAGTGATGGGCTATCCGGCGATTGGAGGAGAGGCGTTGAGCCGAGATTCGATAGCGGCTTTCAGCGCTGAATCGATGACGAAACTCGGCAAAGTGCTGGGTCGGTTCATGCGCACGCTTCACTCGACTCCCGCATCACGTTTTTCCAGTACCGAGCAGCTGAATCGAGACAGTATTGAACACTGGGAGCGGCTTTCGAGCGATGCTCGAAAATTTTTGAAGCCACGGGTTGAATCATCCGATTGGAAACGCGTTAATCGCAAGCTTGGTAAGTCGATAGAGAAAATTAGTCGTCTGGAGTTTGAACCCGTGCTTCGACATGGCGATTTTGGGTCAGGAAACTTTCTTTTTGATCGGCAGTCGCAGCTTTCGGGTGTGCTTGATTTCGGAAGTGCTGGATTCGGCGACCCTGCAATCGATATTGCGGGAGTGATAGCTACCGATCCAAGTGGAAACCTTCTTGATCGAGTTGTGTCGGCGTATCCGGCGGCGGACGAAATGATTGATCGGGCGAGGATATATCGAGAGACTTTTGCTCTTCAGCACGCCTTGTTGGGTGCCAAGGGCGATGATGAGCAAGCGATTGAAGAGGGTTTGCATAGTTATCTCGACAGATAGTTAGCTAAATTCAGCCAATTTAGCGCTGACGAAATCGGGGTGAAGGTCGACAATATTTATTGTTAGCCCTTACGGCTGACAGCTGATTTTGTGCCATGTGTTCGGGCTGGATAGGTGTATCGATGACCCTATTGCACGTGAAATGGTTTCACGAATTCTCATTCTTGGACTCGCCGCTTGGATTCAGCGAAGCATTGACGCCGTTCGTGGCGTGGATGATGCTCGGTGGGGCAATTGGGATTGGTCTGCTGGTGTTCGTTGACGGGGCGTTGTCCACGTCGAGAATCTACGGCCAGATAACCAAGTGGCTGGAAGCTCGAAAAGAGCACGGTCCGCTGGTACTGAGAGTTGGCGCCGGTATGACGCTGCTCCTGTCATGGCAATCGGACGCCATTCTTGTTCCAGAGTTAACAGATTCTGCTTCGTGGATTGGTTGGCTCCAGTTCGCACTCACGATAGTTCTGATCTTCCCGAAAATGACTCCAGTCGCAGGAATAGGAATTCTCGGATTGTGGTTGATAGGCGTGATCGACTTCGGACTTTTCCACATGCTGGATTACGTTCTGTTTATCGGAGTCGGCGTGTACTTGGCTGTATCTATCACCTCTCGACAGTGGCTCAGAGGTTTCGGGATTCCAGCGTTGTACGTTGGGCTGGGTTTCTCACTCATGTGGGTGGCATTCGAGAAAATCGTCTACCCGGCATGGGGCACCAACATTCTTGAACTCAACGAGAGTCTTGCGCTTGGCGTTCCGCTCGATCAGTTCTTGATTTTCATAGCCGTTTCAGAGCTAGTCTTGGGCTTCTTGCTGGTGATAGGTCTGCTTGGGCGTCCGCTCGGGTTAGCCATCACTTTGGTCTTGTTCACCACTGCGCTTACGTTCGGCAAGACTGAAGTAGTTGGGCACACGATAATCCACGCTTCATTGATCGTATTTTTGTTGGAGGGTGAAGGAAGCTTCTACAAAACACCGATCAATTTACATCGTAAGTTAGGACTGAGATTCGCTTTCGCATCGCTCAACTTCGTGATCGTTTCGTTCCTGTTGCTTGGCGCGTACGTCACGTGGTCTAAACTTGTTTTCGATAACGCAGTTGGGTGAATTTTTTAGGTTTGGGCGAAGTTACAGCGTGAGCAAGTGCCCGCATCGACTAGATATGTCATTCTGAACTTGATTCAGAATCACTTTCCAGAGCGCATTTTCGTTCGATAACTGCAAATTTTCACAGGAATGAATGATTCTGATAGAAGTACGACATACTGAACCGAGTTGAGGATGACATTAGGCAGATTCGCCCTCAAATGGGAGAGTAACGATTGGGTAGCAACGAAGAAACCAAAGATACGGTTGCATACCGGTCACGTGTACGAATCGAGCGGGTGAAGGGGCCGATTCGCCGGGCATACGTGCCTGCTCACGAAGGA
The DNA here is from genome assembly GCA_029593915.1 of Candidatus Lucifugimonas marina. Classification (GTDB taxonomy): domain Bacteria; phylum Chloroflexota; class Dehalococcoidia; order Lucifugimonadales; family Lucifugimonadaceae; genus Lucifugimonas; species Lucifugimonas marina. The sequence continues at coordinate 219,686 of CP046147.1, forward strand.
CCCGTGATGCTCGGGGTTCACTCGGAAGTCGCTGAGCACTACGGAGTCGATAACGATGTTGTCGACCCATACGCAACCACTCTCGACTATATCGTCACAGCCGCCGCAGGCTGAATGACCGGAACATTTGGCGGCGCCCTTGAGGCTCGCGGGATTCCGGCTGGAGATGGTTTTCTTCATTCCGACGCTGTTGGTGAGCTTGAAAAAGAGAACAACGTTCTCGTCATCAAGCGAATACACGTTAGCTACAAGCTGAAAGTCGATTCAGCACTGCGTGAAGAGAAAGCCGACGCCATTCAACGTGCGTTCGATCTGCATGCTGATTCGTGCCCGGTATACCGCAGTATTTACACCAGCATCGACATTACGAAGGATTTTGAGTTCGTCGAGGGGTAATGCGACGAAATTAGCTCATGTAATTGGTGTATTTGAATCAAAACGTGGTGAATGGTTAGGCTCGCTTTCGGAACTGACTTATCAGGGTGAGAGGTTTTTCTGAGGGGGGGCAAGATGACGCAAGCATCGAGTGGCGGTTTTTACGCGAGCAGTTGGCTGAAAATTCAGTGGCTGCAAGTCGTTGTCCAGATCGTTCACGTGTTTACGGCGATTACGTTGATCGGTGTGCCGTTTGTGGTCAGATACGTGGTTATTCCACAGGCTGACGATGCTACAAATGCCGAAATTGTCGAAGGTTTCTACTCTGTTTGGCCGCTGTTAGTCGCTGTCGTACTGTTTAGTTAGGGATTGTTGAACTTCTTATTTGCCAATGCTGGTTCAGGAAGTTCGATACTGGGTAGCTTCCAAACTCCGTTCGGCATGACTGTTCTTCTCAAGATGGCACTTCTGCTTGTGATCGATGCGATAAGCATCTTGTTGGGCGTGAACGAAGATTTCCAAGCCGATGCAGAAATGTGGCTGCTCGTTCTTATGACGATCGGAATAGTCGCTCTGATACTCGGCAGTACGCTGCATCGAGGCGGCATTAGTCTGGAGAAATCTAACTAGCTCTAGTTGCGTATATATCCGTAGTTAAATGAAACAGTCCGGAGAATTTTTTTCTCCGGGCTGTTTTTTATGCTTGGTTAGGCTCCGTTAGTCGCGCTCGTCATCGGATGACTCGGCTCTAGCGGCAATCTACCCTTCCCCTAGCCCCTTCCCGAAGGAAGGGGGATAGGACGACCAATCTCGGGCTTGATATTGCCGACTGAGTCGATATTTATCCTGCCCGAGAAAAGGTGCCCACTGGCACCTAAGGCTTGACCATTGAGCCATCGGCTCGTCGAACGGTGTCCCATGCTCCACCGAACTCGCGTTCCTTGAACGGGAATTTAGCAGCCATCTCTTCGTCGATGTCGATTCCGAGACCTGGCTTGCCGTTAGACCACATCATGCCGTCCTTGAGGGTTGGCATGCCAGGGAACATCTCTCGTGTTCGCTCTGGCGCAATAGCGGCTTCCTGAATACCGAAGTTGTAGGCGTTCAGGTTGAGCATCAAGTTCGCAGCGTGACCCACCGGCGAAGTGTCGCCAGGTCCGTGCCATGCTGTTCGAACGTTGTATAGCTCACCCATTGCGGTGATCTTCTTGGCAGGTGTGATTCCACCGATCTGCGACATGTGAATTCGGATGAAGTCCATGAGTCGGTTCTGAATCATCGGAATCACTTCGTGCGGGCTGTTGTGCAGCTCACCCATGGCGATAGGAGTAGCGCACTGCTCTCGAACCATTTTGAAGTAAGCCTGGTCCTCAGGACTGAACAGGTCTTCGAGGAAGAAGAGCTGGTACTTCTCGACTTGTTTGGCGAACCAAACACCGAGGATCGGTGGAATTCGCTCGTGAACATCGTGAAGAATTTCTAGTCCGTAGCCGAAACGACCTCGGATGTACTCAAATAGACCCAGCGCTGATCGCATGTACGGCTTTGGCTCGTAGACACCACCCGGGTGAGCGTAGAGCTTGCTGTCGTCGTATTCACGCAGCCAATCGGTGTTAGCGATCGGACCTTCGAGCGTGTTCTGGTTGCTGGCTGTTTCTGTGCCCTTTGCTGCCCCCTTGTTTCCGTAGGTTGCGTAGCCGGGAGTCGACATCTGCACACGAATGTGGTGGAAACCCTGTTCGACGAACTCCTGAACTTTGTCTCCAACCTCTTCGTGAGATTCGCCTGAGGTGTGAACGTAGACAGGAGCTGCAACACGTGCTCGACCGCCTAAAAGGTCGTAAACAGGCATGTTCGCCATCTTGCCCTTGATGTCCCAAAGCGCCTGGTCAACACCGGAGAGAGCGTTGTTCAGCACCGGACCGTTGCGCCAGTAAGACGAAACGTACGACGACTGCCAAATATCTTCGATGTCGGCTACGTTTCGACCCTTCAGGAAAGGTCGTAGGTAGTCATCGACAGCGGCTGCTACAGCAGTAGGTCGCTGGGTGAAGGTGGCACATCCCAGACCGTAGAGGCCGGGTTCGGAAGTTTCGATTTTGACGATTACGAGTCGGATATTGTCCGGCTCGGTGAGAATTGTCTTGATATCTCGAATCGTTACATTGCTCATAGATAGGTCGGCCTGGGTACTTGTGGGATTTCAGATATGGATAGGACGCACGCGCCCAACGGCAAAGAATTGTACTCGCGGTTTTTTGTGTTGGTCGCGAGGAATGGAATTCAATCGTGGGGTGCCCAATGCTGTCGGTATGCAAGTCGAGATACTCATGTACACCCGACATCCCCGCCGAAGGTCCCTCCACTTCGCTACCGCTGCGGTCGAGACATAGAGCGAGTCGTGCCACACGGAAGCCCTATTTACGCTTCCATTTGCGGAGGGATGCGAATTCGCGTTGGGGTTCCTGGTATCGGCCCCATTCGACGAACGATACTTCGGCGACGTAGACGTTGCCTTGTGAGTCGATAGCCATGCTGTGCGGCCACAGGAACTGGTCGGGCTCTTCACCGAACGTGTCGCTGCCAAAGCGGGTCAGTCGGTTTCCGTGTCGGTCGTACACGCCAACCCTGTTTCCGACGTTCTTGTTGCCACGTGAAGGCGATCCGGTAGTTGGACCTTGCTCTGCAACGTAAATTCGTACGTCGTCACCGGTGCCGGTTACTTCAACAGCAACGGCTTTGTGGGCGTTCCACTCTCGACGGAACTCGCCATCGATCGAGAACACTTGAACACGGTAATTTTCGCGGTCGCAGACGATTACTTCTTCATCGTCGATTAGCGCCAAATTGTGCGGCAAATTGAACTCACCGGGGTCTGTACCTGATGTGCCCCAGGAAAGAATGTGGTTCCCGTCTTTGTCGAGCCGGTGCACACGTGAGTTTCCATAGCCGTCTGAGATGAAAATATCGCCGGTGGTTTTGGAAATAGCCACGTCTGTTGGCTTGTTGAACATCTCTCCACTCTGAGCTTCGGCCTCGTTGCCGTCACCGATCTGCATCAGGTATTCACCATCGGGTGACATCTTATTGATCTGGTGACCGACGTCGTCGACCAGCCAAACGTTGCCTTCGTGGTCTATCGTGATTGAGTGCGGGCGAGCGAACCATGTGTCCCAGAACATCGACTTGTTGCCGTATGGATCAGTGAGGATACGAACCTTGTCGGGCGGGTTGTCGTTGCCCCAGTGGTTGATCACGTTTCCGTCTGGATCGAACACGAGGACGGGCTGGACACCGCGGTTGAATACGTAGACGTTGTCTTCGGCATCGACGGCCACAGCGGTAGCCTCTTTGAGCCAGAGTCCGTGTGGGATTTTGGCCCAGTATGGGACTGGTTCGAATTCGGTTGACGACGTTACGAGTTCAGGCATTTGGTTCGGCTTTTGATTGTTTTCTGTGCGTTTGACTAGTTCAGGCGATACGTGCCCAAGCATGGTACTGCTGTTGAGGAATTATTTGTTGGTGTTCCCATTGATTACTGAGAGGATCTTATTCACGTCGGGTCTGCTGCCAACTCGCAACACTTTATGGCTCTGCTGATTCGCTTTTGCCGCGATTTTCGCCTCTGACAGAGTTTCATCTTCGTCGTCGTCGATATTGCCGATTTCAAGTGATCGGTACGATTTCTTGATCACACCCATGAACTTGAATAGATTTCGCCAACCGGGGTGTGGGTTGTTTCTTCGGAGTTCAGCTTTGACGTGCCGCCAAAAGACTCGCCAAAGCATGAGTTTGAGGCTCGTTGACAGATATATGACCAGATCGGCCTCTCGCCAGATGTCCTGAACCCAGTTGACGTAAACACCGTCGGCGACCCATTGAGGTTTTGAGGAAAGTTCTCTGACTAGTTTGGTTCGTTCCTCTGGCGTGAGACGATCGCCCGTTTCAGGGTGATGCCACAACAGTGAATCAAGTTCGAATACCGGGTACCCGGCCGATTCGGCTACAAGACGAGAAAGTCTTGTCTTGCCGGTTCCAGAACCACCAACAATGTAGATCTTCTGCTTTTTAGTCATGTTTTGACATTAGCGATGGTCGTTTGTCGATGAATCACAATTTCTTGGTAGATTTGTGTGTCTGAAAATTTTCATAAAGCACACGCCGCCCGGTACGCATGATTTCTGCTTGGAACTATCGCTGCCAACGACGACGGAATCTTAGATAAGAGTAGGAAAAACTACATGTTTGCAGATTTGAGTGGAAAAATTGCACTGGTCACTGGTGGTGGTCAGGGTCTGGGTCTGGGAATCGTACTGAAGCTGGCAGGTCAGGGTGCTGATATCGCAATCGCCGACCTCAGCGAAGAGAACGCAGCTGCTGCTGCCAAGCAGGTCGAGGCACTCGGCCAGAAGGCGTACACCGCCAAGATGGACGTTTCCGACAAGGACTCAGTTATCGCTGCGGTCGACAAGATCAACTCAGAAGCTGGTCAGATCGACATTCTCGTCAACAACGCCGGTGTCGCTGGTGCACCCGGTTCGACTGGCACAGGATTCCGAGATGAAGACTGGGACTTCACCTGGAAGATCAACGTGAAGGGGCTCGCAGACGTTACTGAAGCAGTTCTTCCACAGATGCGAGAGCGCAAAGACGGCAAGATCATCAACATTTCTTCAGTTGCTGCAAAAGCTGCGAAGTACCAGACCGCCTACTACGCAACGACCAAGATGGCTGTCGTTGCCTACACGCAGGCGTTGGCTCGTGAGTTCGCTATCGAAAACATCAATGTGAACGCAGTTGCGCCCGGTCGAATTTGGACTCAGTTCCACCAGGACTGGATGAAAGAGCGTGAGGCTCTCGGTGACGAGGCTGTTATCGGTAAGGAAAAGTATGATGTGTTCATGGGCGCTCTCAAGGAAGTAATTCCTATGGGTCGACCACAGGAGCCGTCTGACATCGGTGCTTTGGTTACTTTCCTCGCTTCAGAAGAGGCTCGTAACATCACAGGTCAGACCATCCAGTGCGATGGCGGACAGGTAATGCAATAGGTGCCAGCGGGCACGCACTCTGCGAGGTCAGGTGCGGGTTGGCTGAGAGGCTAGATTCGTTCCGCTGAGCAGAGTGAGTATGAGTGTGATTTTGAGAAGCGGCTGGCGATTTCGTCAGCCGCTTTTTTGTTGCCAAGAAATAGTTCGTTTTGTATTTGATCTGCGGTTTTCTTCTCGGTTGTTACGATCTAAAGGACTACGAAGAGTGATCTGAGGAAAGGATCGCAGCTTCGATCTATGTTGGCTGCATCAGTGACCAGATCCCTCCGCTGGCGGTCGGGATGACGGTTGTTTGGGATGGGGTTTGCGGACATTTCAGAGTCGCCGCGTACACGTCATTCCGACCGTAGCGACAGCGGAGCGGAGGAATCTGGTTAGTCGATTCAGCCTGCGAATTCTCGATCAGTGAGCCACTCAACTCGAGCGTCACGCCGATTGGAGTGATCCCAGATCCCTCCGCTGACGGTCGGGATGACGATAGGGACAGGGTTGATGATTGGGACGCCGAGGTCTCTCCACTTCGCTGACCTACGGTCGAGAATGTGTGGAGGCTACTTAATTCGCAGGGGTTGACCTGCAACAAGCAGTGTGACCCTGTCTGCAGTGTCGGCGATTAGTCGATTTGCCGTGCCTAGCTCATCGGCGTAGTCGTTGCCGATGGTCGTTGGCGGAGCGACACCCCATCCCACTTCGTTGGTAATGACGAGAGTGTCCCTTTCCGAACGGATGAGAGCCTCGGTGAGTTGATCCACTCGGGTGGCAGTGCCCGTGGAGTGGTCGTAGCCGACCGCGGAAACGAGATCACCAATCCACAGAGTCACGCAATCGAGAATGGCGAGTTTTTCGTCGCCTGATTGCGAAACGGAGTCGATGAGATCAGCAGGCGGCTCAAATAGCGTCCAGTGAGACGGACGCTCAGCGATGTGCTTCTCGATGCGATCTTCGAGGGAATCATCGCCGATGTTTCGGTGTGCCGTTGCGATGAACCGAACTGACTCGCCATTAGCTTGGTTCTCGGCGAGGGTCAGGGCGTAGTTGCTTTTGCCGGATTTCACGCCACCGGTGATGAGATGAATGGAGCCCATTTTCGCTATCTCTGACCCTCGTAAGTTGGTGCTAAATGATCGTAGTAGTTGAGCGTCTCAAGTTTCGCCGATGCGTAACTCGCGGAGATGACGGATACGCTACCAGGGAACGCTGTCAGATTCGCCATGTTCGCTGATGGCCACCCGAGCAGTCTTGTGATCATTGTTCGAACGGTTCCCTCGTGCGACACGATAGCGATATCGCCATTCAGGTTCACTAGATCAAGATCTGAAATCGCCTGATCAATTCTTTGGATAAAGCTCATCAGCGAGTCGCCGTTTGGTGTTGTAAACGTCGGGTCGGCAGTTAGAAGTGCTTCGACGTCATCCGGGTATTCCCGTTTTACGTCTGCCCACTTTTTACCTTCCCAGTCACCCCAATGTATTTCTCGGAGCAGAGGGTTTATTTCGACATTTTGATCGATTTCAGCAGCCGTCTGGATACATCGCTTTCGGTTGCTAGAAATCACGCGGTCGATCGAGAAATTACCGCGTACGTACTCTCCGACGAGAACTGCCTGCTTTTCACCACGGTCTGAGAGCGCAAGGTTGCGTCGACCCTGAACCGTTCCCTCGACATTTGATCTAGTTTCGCAGTGGCGAATAAGGATTAACCGACCCAACTCGATGCCCCTAAAGTCCAGACCACACCGGTTCGATTATTGCACCGGCATCGACAATTCCCGCGGCTGCGACAAGACATACTGCGAAGGCGAGTTCGACTCCCGCCCCGTATACATCACCATTCGATCCGCCTAGACGTTTTTTGGCGAGCAATCCAACGATCAACGCTGCTGCGAAGCCCGCGACAGCGAGCGAAAGAGTGGGACCCCCTGCGAGTGCGGCGCTTACAACGAGCGTAGTGGCGATAATTGCGATCAATGCTGGCTTAGGGAGGTTTACGTAATTCTTACCGAGGCCGTTTGGTGACACGTAGCTCGTGATCAACATGATCAAAAGGGGAGCTGTTCTCGAAATCATGACTGTTACCGACAGAAGGATCCAAATATCGTTGATATCGAGAGTTGATAGAGCGATCCAATCGAGTCCCAACACGAGAACGATCGATGCGACTCCAAATGCTCCGATATCTGGCTGTTTCATGATTCTTAGTCGAGATTCTGCATCACGACCCCCAAATGCACCGTCCGAGAAATCGGCAAGTCCATCAATGTGGAGAGCGCCGGTGATGATCGCTAAAGTAGTTATCACCAACGCCGCAGCAAGGTTCTTGGGTAGGAGATCATAGAGAAGAGTGAATAAGCCTGCAGCCCCGAGTCCTATCAGCAGCCCCACAAGTGGAAATAGAAGTGGTGCGAATCGTGAGGGTGGTGCGTCGCTGCCGCGCCCGAACGGCAGCGGAATAATAGTCAGTAATGTGATCGCATCTACGAACGGTTTCACTGCGTTGCTGGCTCCGAGTCGATCGTTTCAGGAGAACCCTCGGTGGAAGCTCCATCTCTGCCCGAAACTTGCGCTTCTTCGAAGGTTGCCATTTCGTTGTGGAGACGAACTGCGGATTCGACGATTGGAATCGAAAGAACAGCCCCGCTGGCTTCACCGAGTCGCATATCTAGATCGACTGCTGGTTTGAGTCCTAGATGCTCCAAAGTCAAAATGTGGCCCGGTTCGACCGATTTGTGCGATGCCAGCATGTATCGCTTTGCAGTTGGAGCAATCGCAGCAGCGATGAGTGCCGCTGATGTTGATATGAATCCGTCGAGGATAACGAGGGTTTGCGTCTTGGCTGCGCCGAGTATGACTCCCGCGAGGAATCCGATTTCGTATCCACCGACTTTCGCTAGTACATCTACGGGTTTGCGGGCGTCAGGTTGGTTGAGATTAATCGCTTTCGAAACCACGTATGCCTTTTTGAGCCGGGTTACTTCGTCAATTCCGGTGCCGTGGCCAGTGACAGTTTTTGGAGACTCATTGAGCATTACTGAAGTGATTGCAGAAGCTGCAGTTGTGTTGCCGATTCCCATCTCGCCAACTGCAATTAGGTCGGCACCTTCTTTTGAAAGCTGCTGCGCAAACGCTATGCCCTTGCGCAGTATCTCTCCTGCTTGCTTGTGAGGCATCGCAGGACCTTGAGCGAAGTTAGCCGTGCCATCGGCGAATTTGGCGTCGACGAGTTTGGAAGTGTCGCCGGGGATCGGGTTTGCGACTCCCGCGTTGACAATCTTCACTTGAGCGTTCGCTTGCCGGGCTAGGGCGCTTACGGCTGCGCCGCCGTTCAGGAAGTTTGCAACCATTTGAGCGGTTACTGCTTGCGGGAATGCCGAAACACCCTCGTTCACAACTCCGTGATCGGCAGCGGCGATTACAACCCATTTGTTAGTGATACTCGGAGTGTCGGAATGCTGAATACCAGCGATCTGGCAGGCGATATCTTCAAGTCGGCCGAGGCTGCCAGCAGGTTTGGTGAGTGTCTCCTGTCGTGCTCGCGCCGCATCAACGTGATTCGAGCTGATCGGTTTGATGATGAACAAGCCGTTGTCATCAGGTGAAATATCTGAATCACTCACTAGAATTCCACGCCTTTCTGAGCGGGAATTCCTTGATCGGCGTAAGGGTGTTTGATTTCGTTCATTTCAGTGACGAGATCGGCGACTTCAATGAGCTTTTCGTGGGCATCTCGACCCGTAATGATCAGGTTGAGCATTTCAGGCTTATTGGCTATCACTTCGAGGACTTCTTCTACGTCGATCCAGCCCCAGGTGATCGGGTATGTGATTTCGTCGAGCATGATTACGTCGTATTCGCCAGACGTGATTTTTTCCTTGGCGATTCTCCAGCCGTTCTGTGCCAGAGCTTCATCTTCGGTGAGGTCTTTTGAAGTCCAGCTGAATCCTCGACCTGCGGGAATCATTTCGATGCCGATTTTCTCGGCTGCCATCTGTTCACCATATTTTGACTTTTCGCTCTTGATGAACTGGACTGCCATCGAGTTCATGCCGCGGCCCCATGCCCTCAGCATCATTCCGAACCCGGCGGTTGTTTTGCCTTTGCCGTTGCCCGTATTTATCACCACGAGTCCTTTTCTGACTCGCTTCAGGTTTGGTGGCGGCGTGAAATCTGTTGGAGGGGTTCCCGTTGGATTGATTGGCATGTTCTTCGTTAGCTCCGGGCGTCCCGATCAGATCGGGACTTGGTCGCAGGAGTCAACCCTCCCTCTAACTCCCTCCCGTTCTGGGGAGGGAGAACCAAGAGTAGATTGGCCCTGTATTACTGATGCGGTAAAAGGCACAAAAAATCCCGCTCGTATACGCAGCGGGAAGTCGGTCGAGAATTTTTCTTTTAGAGAAAACTCGTACTGATCAACCCCTGTTTCGCGAGTAGTAGTAGTGCCCAATTGTCCCTGGCAGGTCTCCTGGCTTCCGGTTCGACTCATCAAGTCGAAGTTGCGTTCCTTACCGATTTGATAAATCAGTGGATTCTCACGCAACAAAACCGGTAACAGTGGCGCTACCGCAGCGGATTCACACCGCTTTCCCTTTTCACCCGATTCACAACTCTAAAGAGTCATTAGCCGGACACCCGGGACGCTGTATTCAATTGCATGGAAGGCTATGTTGCGGAGCTGGATTGGTCAACTGTTTCGAATGAATCGTTCATGCGAACTTAGAGTCCATCGGCTACACCCCGCAGGAGCCAACCTACGCCGTAAGCCAGTACCGCTGCCATTCCACCGACGGTGACGGTTTCGATACCGGCTTTGATGGTGTTTCCGCCAACTACCCGTGCCTTGTAGATGCCAATTCCGAAGAACGTTGCCGCCGTGGCTATCGAACTCCACAGGAATGGGGCTGCAATTCCGCCATCGACCAACAAGTTGACTATAAACGGAACAACAGGAACGATTCCGGCCAAGAGGAAGGCAACGAAAGTCCACCATGCGGCTCGTTTGGGTTCGGGACCGTCGAGTAGGAGTCCGTGTTCTTCAAGCAGCATCGTGTCGATCCAAACTTGTTCGTTTGAAGTGATTACATCGACTACCTGCTCAAGCAGTTCGCCTTCGAAGCCTTTAGCCGCGTAGATCTGCCGAATCTCTTCTCGTTCGCCATCTGGAATAAGTTTTACTTCCAGCTCTTCTTCTACTCGAACCTTTTGGAGGAACTGTTGTTCAGCCTTGGTTCCTAAGAAGTTGCTGACAGCCATTGAGAACCCATCGGCGATGAGGTTGGCGAGTCCAAGAATTACAACAATTCCAGCGGCTAACTCGGCCCCAACTACTCCTGAAACCACGGCGAACGTCGTGATGGTTCCGTCGATCCCGCCGTAAACCATGTCCTTCAGGTAGCTCTGAGGAGTGCCATCTTCGAGTCGTTGCCTCACCCGGTCGGGAGTGTGCATGTCTCTGAGTTGTTCATGCCCGCTTAGGCTTTTGCCCATCTAGAAAAATTCTCCTGGACTAGAAACCGTGATCGGCTGCGCTGTCCTGAGGTACAAATCCAAGTACTTCTTTGGCGTGTGCAATGTCTCGGTATCGAGTTGGATTGTCGGAGCAAGCAAATACGAGAGCGTATTTCAAATCGCTCGGTGCGTTTACGGCTTTGGCGATCATCTGGAGGATGTCACGATGACTGCACCACACGGAAGCATTACGAGCGTTCAGCGGGACATCGTTTATTTCGACTTTGCCGATTCTTATACAGATTATCGAGATGTCGTACTGCTCGGAATACATTCGACCTAAGTTCTCGGTGAACATTTTTGAAACCGAGTACATGTTTCGAGGACGAATCGGATCTTCGACCGTGATCATGGGGCGAGGTGATGGCATCTCGAAGTCGGGATCGTCAACCAGTGATTTGTATGGGTCATCTTTTTCGTAGCCAGCGATGACTGCTCCGGTACTTGCCGCAACAATCCTCTTCACACCAGCGATTCGGCAGGCTTCGAATAGGTTGTAAACGCCAGTGACGTTTGCCTTTATGTGAGTTTCGGCGGGAACATCGCCTCGAGAACCCGCCATGTGAATGACGGTTTCGACGCCTTCGAGTGCGGGGAGTATTTCGTCGATACCGTCGCCAATATCTACAACTGTCGTAGGGAAGCCTTCAACTTGCGATCGACCAAGTGCGGTTACTTCGTTGGTTTCGGCGAACTTTCTTCCGGCTAACCCGCCGATGAGTCCGCTCATTCCGGTTACGAGTATTTTTGACGATTTTTCCAATGTTTTCTCGAGAGTAGTTGGTGTTACGAAAATTCAGTTATGTGTGCTGAAGTGACCCGTTCAAGCTCTTTTGCCAGCGGTCGATTGGCGTTTAGTGCATCGAGTGTGCCATCTTCCATCAAGTCTGACGCTTCCCTGCGAGCTATTTGCAGTAGATCGACATCGTCGATGGTCGCAACTTTGAGTTCATCCCAGCCGCTTTGCCGGGTTCCCATGTAGTCGCCGGGTCCCCTAATGCGTAAGTCCTCTTCCGCGAGCTTGAAGCCGTCGTTGTGATTGATAACTGCGTCGATTCTTTCACTTGCGATCTGGCCTTGTTTATTCGACATTAGAACGCAGTGGCTGGCGTGTTCGCCTCTTCCCACTCGACCACGTAGCTGGTGAAGCTGGGCGAGTCCGAACCGATTAGCGCTCATGATCATCATCACCGTGGCATTGGGTATATCGACACCGACTTCGATTACGGGAGTGGCGACAAGTACGTCGATTTCACGTTTACGCACTTGCTCCATCACATCTTGCTTCTCGGTGAGTTTCATTCTTCCGTGAAGTAGCCCTACTCTGAGATCTTTGAACTCTCCGTTCGACAATCGTTCGAATTCTTCTAGTGCGGAAGCCGCTTCGACTGCTTCCGAAGGCTCGATCAGTGGGCACACTACGAACGCCTGCCTGCCTTCTGCCACTTGTTGCCGCACGAGTTCATAACCGGCGTTTTCAGTGACGTTGTTGTTCGCCAGCGTCGTAGTGATTGGCTTGCGACCCTCTGGCAGGATTTTCAGAGTGGTTATATCAAGGTCACCGTAGACGGTCAGCGATAGGGTTCGAGGAATAGGAGTTGCCGACATTGCGATCAGATGAGGTCGTGGATCACGCTGAGTAAGTGCGCCGCGCTGTTCGACACCGAATCGGTGTTGTTCGTCAACAACTGCGAGTCCTAATTTAGGGATTGCAACTTGTTCTTGAAGCAGCGCGTGGGTTCCGATGATTAGATCGGCTTCGCCATCGGCGATCATCTGCTGGATTCGCTTTTTGATCGATCCTTGAAGACTTCCGATAAGTAAAACCATCGTGATTCGACGATTTCCGCTGCCGGGAAGGGTGGCGTGTCGAACGGCATCTTTTGGTTCGCCTGGAAGTGGCTCAGACTTTAGTTGGTTGGCGATGCTGAGGAAGTGCTGTTCGGCAAGAACCTCGGTTGGAGCCATAAGTGCTCCCTGATGTCCAGCGGTGTTCACGGCGAGCAGTGCCGAAAGCGCTATGACGGTCTTACCACTTCCGACTTCTCCTTGAAGCAATCGACCCATCGGAACGCCGGTCGACATATCTTCGATGAAGCCGTCAAGGGAGTTTTGTTGATCGGAAGTGAGGTCGAATTCGAGTGAATCGAGGAACGACGAGATAACGGGTTTGGCTTTTTCGCTGTCGATCACAATTCCGTTGCGCCGATGCTTCCATTCCGATTTTTTCTTTAGAGCCGCCAATTGATACATGAACAGTTCGTCAAACGCGAGTCTGCGCCGTGCCTGGAACTGTTGATCGGACGAATCGGGATAGTGCATCGATTCAACCGCAGTAGTTAAATCGGTAAACGAGTGCCTCTGCTTGAGTTCGCCATCGAGGAATTCGGCGAGCAGCGGTAAGCCGTTATCGAGCGATTTTCGGGTCGCTGTTCTTATCGAACGCTGAACGAGTCCATCGGTGGATGGGTAAACGGGCAGTAGGTTTCCTGCGTGCGTGAGTTGAATTTCGCCGTTTACAGTCGATGATCCTGCCCCCGGTGGGAGTTGGTCATACTCTGGGTTTTGCATCTGGGCGAGATTATTGAATGCCCCGATTTCGCCTGAAAAAGCGACGATATCGCCACGTTTGAAACGATTGGCGAGGTATGCCTGCCTGAAGAAAGTTGCTTCGAGCACACCGGTGCCGTCGTTGATCAAAATTTTGGCAGCACCCGGCGGAGGTCCAATTTTCGCTGATTCAGATCGAACAACACGACCGGCAACTGTCATTTGCTCACCGAATAGCACCTCGCCGATTTTCGTAACTTGCGAGTAGTCGACGTGTCGATTCGGGAAGAGGCGAATCATGTCTCGTAGATTTTGAACTTCTAATCGAGCCAGCTTCGGACGAGTTGCCTTGTGGATGAATTTTAGTTCTTCAAGGGGGGTGTCGAGCGTGTATTTCGTTCTGGGCGAGGATCGCTTAACAGTCTTTTTTGCTGCGGGCTTTGTTGCAGGCGGAGCTTGCCGAGGCACTTGAGCAGGAGATTCTGCTCGAAGCTTTGCCATGACGGATGACGCCCAACGGTGTCGCTGACCGGGTTCGAGAGTTGCGTAGTTAGTCCCACGAAGCGGCTCTATATCTCGAATCCACGGCAGTATTTTTGCCGATTGTTCGATGAACTTATCTAGTCCACCCATCACCGCTCGATCTGTGAAATCACGAGATCGTTCTAGCTCCAAAATGTTTTTGAGCGCGGTTATTGCTCGATCAGGACCCTGGTTTTGCGGAGCGTATCGTGATCGTCTAGCTGCTTCGCGTCCGCCTGCATTCATCCGGCATTGCCAGAATCGGCAGATTCAGAACTGACAAGCCCGAGTCCTAGCGTTCCTGGGCCAACATAGTTGCCTACTACCGGACCAAGCTGGGCGACTATTGGGGTGCCTCCGGGAGCGAATTCAGCTACATCTTTGGCGATAGCTTCGGCGTCTGCCTTGTCGGTTGTGTACAAAATAGCGAGTTTGTCGAGCGGTGCTGCTTCAGCGACCATCTCTTTGATCCGTGTTATGCCCTTCGTTCGATTTCTGGCCCTGCCGGCGGGGTGAGCTTCGCCGTCGATAAGCGTGAGAATCGGGCGGATTCGAAGCAATGTTCCGACTAATCCCTGCGCTTTTCCGATTCTTCCACCGCGAACTAGATATTCGAGAGTGTTGACCATTCCGACGAATGACGCGCGTTTGCTCGCGCTTTTTGCGAGCTCAACAGCTTCGTCGAGCGAACCACCTGCTGCGACTCGTTCTGCTACTAGAACTGCAGTCCAACCCAGTGCGAGAGAAGCCTGTTCAGTGTCGATCACTTTAACACGGGTGCCGTTCTCTTTCATTAGTGCTGCTGCATTTACAGCAGCGCCATGAGTGAGGCTGAGCCTCGCACTGATGTGAATCGAAATGATTTCGTCGTGGGTTTCAGCAAGTTTCTCGTATAGCTCTAGAAAGGTTCCGACTGAAGGAGCAGATGTAGTTGGAATTACTTTCTGGTCGGGAAGCCGCCGATACATCTCGTCGGCCGAAATGGTCACGCCATCGAGATACGTTTCATCTTCGATGTGAACGTTTAGGGGCACGACAGTGATGCCGTGTTCTTTTGCGAGTTCGACTGGGAGGTCAGACGTGCTGTCGGTTACGACGGCGATGCTCATGTGGTGACTCCAGTTAGATATTGGTGAACGTATTTGCCAGAGTTTAAGCGATTTGTTGTTACTAATTCGCTGTATGTCTGCGCAGTGTTGATCAGGCTACTCTACTGCAACCAGATAGTCGTAGTGAGGTTGTCCGCCGTACACAACTTCAAACTCAACATTATCGAACTTGGATTCGAGCGTTTCTGTTGTCGATTCTGCTTGTTCGGGCGTGACCGATTCCCCCGTATAAACGGTGATGATATCGGCACCTTCAATTTTGGCTTCGATCATTTTAGAAAGCACGAACAGTGGCTCACGCCCAACAGCAACGATATCGTCGTCGAAAGTAGCGAATGACATACCTTTTACTATTTTGTGACCGTGAATAGTCACGTCTCTGGTTGCCTGACAAACGCGCCCATCGCCAACATCGCCAAGAATGTCGGTCATCGCTTCGGTATTTTCGTCGAGATTGAGTTGAGTGCTGAATTCGAGCAGTGCTGCCACGCCTGTTTGTACTGATCGAGTTGGAATGACTCGGACTTCCTTCTTGGTTAGGGCGGGCACTTCAAGAGCGGCGGGTAGTACGTTCTTGTTGTTCGGCAGCAGGATTACGTTGTTGGATGGTGCGGATTCGACAGCTTTCAGTAATTCGGAGACTGATGGGTTCATCGTGTCGCCGCCTTCGAGTACCGAAGTGGCGCCAAGCCCTGCGCTAATGATCAGGTCGGAAAGTCCTTGGCCAACGGCGACAGCGACTACTGCAATTTCAACTTGTTCTTGAGGTTGATTATCTTGCGGAGAATGCCCAGATTCACGACGGTCGGCTGCCCAATCCGATGTCTGGTCGTCCATGTTGGCGATTTCGATGTTCGATAGTTCGCCATATTTAATACCTGCAGAAAGGGCTTTGCCGGGGTCTTCCATGTGTACGTGCACTTTGGCGAGACCGTTCGTGCCATCGACCACCGGAGACCGTCCGATTTGGTCCATGTGGTTACGTAGTTTGTCGATATCGATGTTTTCTGCGTGGATAGCGAAAACCGTGCAGTAGCCCCAATCGGTCTCTTCTGAAGCATCGACGAAATCGGTTTTGACCATACCTGAGAAGTTTGTTCCGGTAGGCATTGGGACTGGAATCGTTCGCCCAGCGGGATTTTCACCTGTCAGTGCTCTCAGTGCACCGTCGAGCATCACCGCAAATCCGAATCCGCCTGAATCGACTACTTCTGCCTCTTTAAGGACGGGCAGCAAGCTGGGAGTGCGTCTAACCGATTCGATGGCTTCGGTGGCGACATCTGACATCACGCTTACGAGGTCGTTATCGGCATTGGCCGATTGTTCGGCTACTTCAGCACACTCTCGGTACACGGTTAGCATCGTGCCTTCGACAGGGTTCGGTAGGGCCTTATATGCGTTGTCTGAGGCGAGGCGTATGGATCTGGCGAAGTGTTCACCCGTCAGCTCGGTAGCATCGCCAATGGCCTCCGCCAGTCCCTTGAAATATTGCGCCAGAATTAGCCCTGAATTGCCTCGTGCACCGAGCAGCGCTGATCGAGCGATGGTTTTCGCAACATTGTTGGCTGATTCGGTGGAATTCGTCGGAAGGTCGTCAACTACCGATCTCAGAGTCAGCAGCATGTTTGTTCCGGTATCGCCATCTGGAACTGGAAAAACGTTTAGAGCGTTGATCGTGTCACGATTAGCTTCGATTGCCTTCGTGGTGGCTCGAATCATGTCGGTGAGACGAGAAGAGGTCCCGCTCGGAATATTCGTATTAGATCTCGACATGTGCGACGATCCCTGACTTTATCGAAACGCTCTCATTTCAATTTTGGCGGGCAAGTTCGAATCGGTCGTTTAGACTCGTATTTCTTTGAACAAGAATTCTGTTGTTACCGCTCAACAAGCATGGTAGCGTTAATAGCTGGAGTCTTATCCGTGTTTTGCAGCTCTTAGCGAGCGTTTGAGATGCACGGTTGACGACATTCCCACCATTTTTTAGAAATTATTTCGAGAGTCTAATCGCTATGCCAAGCTCCGACCAGATCAGGGCCAAACTGGGACTGGGTCCCCGCCCTAAGCCGATGTTCGGTCACAACCGATCGCACGCATTGAACGCTACACGCAAGATTTCGAAGCCTAACTTGCAGAACAAGTGGGTTGTAGTCGATGGTCAGCGCTACCGTGTGAAGTTGACTGCTCGTGAAATGCGAACACTCGACAAGAAAGGTATTTCTCTCCTCTCAGAGTAGAATTACTTCAGATTTGAACTAAAAGGTCCTTCTCAAATGAGAAGGACCTTTTTTTATTTATTTTGCGGGGAGAGGGTTGATGCCCGGAAGTCATTGTCGAAGCCGGGTTTAATGGCGTGCCGATGTTGAGTTATCTGGAGTGATAAGCCGCCAAATGTCTGAGATTGTCGCTCTGGTTGCCAAATGCGACGAAATGCGTTGTGACGCGTACTGAATCAGAACTAGACACGACAATGCAACTTACCTATACTGCCCCACTTGAAACAGGCGCAATGTGCTGCACACAGCAGCATGACGACTGTTGGCAAGGCCGATTTTGATTGGCTCCAACAGATCATTAACACGTCTGCATGAGGGGGAGAATATGAACTTTGCTAAGAAGCGACTTCTTCTGGCACTCGCTGTTCTCGCGGCATTTCCAATAGTTCTTGCTGCTTGTTCTAGCGATCCAGAGATAATCGAAGTCACTCGTGAAGTCGAAGTCAAAGGTGACACTGTAGAAGTACCTGTAGAAGTCACACGAGAAGTCGAAGTCAAGGGTGACGACGTTATCGTTGAGCAGACAGTTGTTGTGACCGAAAAGGGTGACACGGTTCAGGTTGTGGTAACCGCTACGGCGATTCCAACTGCAACAGCAATACCGATTGCACCTCTAGAGCCTGCACCAGCTCCAATTAACCCTGCTGGAACTTTGAGCATTGCCGTGTTCAACGTTGGACCAGGTGTTGGTTTGGGTAGTGCACAGGCACCGGTTGAAGCTATGCAGTACTACGGCGTTGGTGAAGGTCTCTTTGCCATGGATGCTGGCGGTACGGTAATCAACCGATTGGCAGAAGGATTCACCATCGCTGGTGACCTTTCATACGTCGATATCGACATTCGATCCGGCGTAAAGTTCCACAACCACTTGGGTGAATTCGGTGAACTAACCGTTGACGACGTGGTTTGGACAATGAACGATTCCAATGCCAACACCAACGCTACGAGTATTCACGGACAGGCTGGTGACTTTGCCGCTCTGTTCACTTCTACCGAAAAGATTGATGACAACACCGCAAGGTTCTACTTCAACTCTTTCGACTTGCGTTGGAACGGTAACTTCCTGAATGAACAGGCCCAGGGAACAGCTTTCTTCTCGAAGAATGCTTACGACACCATGGGCGAATCTTGGATGCTAGAGAACATTGTTTCTACTGGCCCATTCCAGGTTGACGAGTGGGTACAGGACGACCGAGCTGTTATCAGCAAGGTTGGTTACGACCACTGGCGAACAAATGCATCTGTCGACACCATTCGAATTGTCGAAGTTCCAGAGCCTTCAACTCGTGTTGCATTGCTCCGAACTGGTGAAGTAGACGTTGCAGACTCAATTCCGCTGAAGGACATCCGTCCTCTGGCTGAAAGTGGATTCAAGGCCGAATCGATTACTAGAGCTGGTCGAGTTCACGAAATTATCTTCTCAGGTAACTACTGGGAAGCTAATCACGCTGTTACTGGCGAGGACCTGAAACGAACTGGTTCTGGTTACTGTGTTCACGACCTCCCATGGGTTGGTTGCAACATCGAAGGTAAGCAGCCTGGTGACATGGTTGAAGCACGAGACGTTCGATGGGCGCTTGCTAAGGCAATTGACCGAGAACTGCTCGCAGACACCATTCTTGACGGCTTTGGAACTGTTGGATCGATGGAATACGTCGACACAACCGCTCCCTGGTTCGAAGAGCGATGGTTGATTCCATACGACCCAGAAAGTGCTATGGAACACATGGCGAACACTGCGTGGCCTGAAGGTAAGTTCACAATCGGTATTTGGACCGGTGGTGAGCTCGGTGGTTCCAGCGGATCAAACGCTGAAATCAACGACGCTGTTGCTGGTATGTGGCTCGCACTGTGGCCAGACATGGACGTTCAGGTGTTCAAGTCTGCCTACTCGATCATCCGACCTGGTTTGGTTGGTCGAACTAACACGATCCCATACGCTGGTGACTGTGACGAAGGTTCAACAACAATTCCATTCGACTGGCCACACGGCCTGACTGAGACAAGCCGCACACGTGGTGGTTTCGGTTGTGGAATTGAAATTCCAGAAATTTCGGATGCATTCGGTGAAGTTTCACTGATGACTGACCCTGTTCAGCGTGCAGCCCGAAACGTTCAGATGGTTGACTACGTTTACGACCAGATGATCTTCGCTGGTACCGTTCAGGTTCCAACGTTGGTCGTGTACAACCCCAACTCAATTTCTGGTTGGTTAGGTACACCGTCCATGTTCGCCACAATGAACGAATTCGAGACAATCGAACTCGCTCGCTAGGCTGACCTAGACAAACAATGAAGCCCGGGAACGTTCCGCCTAAGTGCGGGCGTTCCCGGGTCTTTTGTCTCATTCGTCATTTGTGGATGAGATTCATATTTAGATTGATTCCGAGTAGCACTTGCGTAAGTACCTAATTCAGAGATTTTTCTTTGGTCTTTTGTCGTTGGTAGCAGCGACTTTGATCGTATTCGTGCTTTCTCGAGCGCAGGGTGATCCCCTGCTTTTGTACGCAAAGCCTGGTGGCTATGGCGTATCCCCTGAACAGATCGCCGCTCTCGAAGAGAAATTAGCTCTCGATAAGCCGTTGATCGTTCAATATTTCATCTGGCTAGGCCGAGTTGTTCGAGGCGATCTTGGTGAGACTCTGCTTGCCGAGCGTCCCGTTTCTGATGTGATCGGCGAAAAGATTGGAGCGACGTTCCAGCTGGGTATTCTTGCCTGGATCTTCGCAACGTTGGTTGGAGTCCCGCTTGGGGTGCTCTCGGCGGTGAAACGCGGCTCGGTTTGGGACTATATAGGGCGCGTGTTCGCCTTATTTGGGCAAGCCGCGCCTGTTTTCTTCTTAGGAATTCTTGGAATTCTATTTTTCGCAGTTCAGCTAAACTGGCTACCCGCCGGTACGAGACCGATTCAAGATCCGTTTTGGCCGAATCAGGCTAAGGCGCTTGTGATGCCGACTATCGCACTTGGTTGGCTGCCTGCGGCTGTCTATCTACGACTTACGAGATCGGCAATGCTTGAAGTGCTCGATTCCGAGTATGTGAAGCTGGCGAGAGCTAAAGGTGCTTCAGGTTCCGCTGTTATTTGGCGTCACGCTTTGCGCAACGCTCTAATTCCACCGATCACAGTTTCAGCTCTGGTGCTTGTCGGATTCCTTGAAGGATCGGTTGTTATCGAAGCAGTGTTCGCATGGCCGGGTATCGGCCGAATGGCTGTTGAGTCGATTCACAACAACGACTTCCCGCTGCTAACGGGAGTTATTTTGATGTTCGCAGTGCTCTATGTAGTCGGCAGTTTCGTTGCAGATATCGCGTATACGATCGTTGACCCAAGGATTAGGTACGACTAGCCATGGCACAGGAATCTACCTCATCAACTCCGGTTTCCAGCGGGAACGACCCGTCAGAAAATCCAAACCTGCTCGCAAATCAGGTCATAGGTGTCGAAGAACAAACGTTTGGGCAGAAGGCCTGGTACGTTCTGCGACGATGGCCTGTTTTGCCGATGGTAATTTTGGTTCTAATGATTATCGCTGGGGTGTTTGCACCGGTACTTTCGCCGATGCCGCCTAAAGAGATTAATCTGCGGGGACGTGCGGCGCCGCCGACATGGCAGAACGACTGGTACGAGGCGAACCCCAAGAACGAGGTTCGATATCTGCTTGGCGCCGACCACGTTGGTCGTGACGTTCTTTCTCGAATGCTGCATGGCGCTCGCATTTCGCTTATGGTCGCCGCAATTTCGCTCTCAGTGGGTGTGGTGATTGGCTCAGCCGTTGGACTGGTTGCTGGCTACTACGGAGGATTCGTGGATGAATTCTCGATGCGTGTCGTTGACGTATGGAACGCGTTGCCGTTCTTGTTAATAGCTATTCTCGCGGCCGTTACATTTGGTCAATCTGTGTCGATCGTGATGATCCTTCTCGCGCTTGTCGCGTGGGCGGGTGGTGTGCGTAACGTTCGCGCTGAAGTGCTGACGTTAAAGACACGCGACTACATATCGCTTGCCAAGATTGCTGGTGCTTCAGACTGGCGAATCATAATGCGTCACATCCTGCCGGGAGTGGTGAACACCATTGTGGTGTTGGCGACTCTTCGAGTGGGAGGATTGATTCTCGCAGAGGCATCTCTCAGCTATCTGGGCGCTGGAATACCGACGAGCATTCCGACCTGGGGCAATATGATTTCCGACGGTCGTGAGTGGCTAAGCACCGCTTGGTGGATCGCCATGTTCCCGGGTGTCGCCATCTTGCTCGTAGTGATGAGCATGAACTTCTTGGGCGATTGGCTTCGAGATCGCTGGGACCCGAAACTGCGCCAGCTTTAGACGAGGTTTCGATAGCGGCTATGCAATCCCCTCTCCCTGCGGGGGAGGGCTAGGGTGAGGGTGAAATCGTTCATTCCCTCGTACTTGATACTCAAGTAGCTCGGTAGTTGATTCAAACTGATGTACCCACCACTCACACCTAGATTTGCCGCGGCGTTTTTTGACCTAGATGGAACGTTGATCGATACCGGACCTCCTCATCGAGCAGCTGAGGAGGCTACGCTTCGTGAGTTTGGTTTTGAGGGATTGGCTGACGATCACCCCGATACATTTGGTCACGGGGTTGTACCGGGCTCGCTAATGGTTGCCGAGCACTATGGAATCAACGATTCAGAAGGCTTGCTCGAGGAATATTGGCGCCAGTGGAACCGTGTTATTGCTGATGGACTCGACTTGCTGCCGGGAGCCGATGCTGCCGTAAGGGCTGTTGCAGCTTCGGGGAGTAAAACGGCTCTCGTTACTTCTGGCGATCGTAAATATGCCGATGAGTTTCTAAAAATGTCTGGACTCGGAGAAGTATTTTCTGAGTCCGTTACTCTCGATGACGTAGAGAATTTAAAGCCGAATCCTGAGCCTTATCGGAAAGCTGCAGGGCTGCTTGGTATTTCTCCGGAACGATGTGTGGTGTTCGAAGACTCAATAGCAGGGTTTTTGGCGGCCCGATCTGCGGGGATGACGTGCGTAGGCGTGGGTAAGGTTGCTCTTGAGGCTGACGAGGATGTCGCGCCTGATATGGCTATATCGTCGTTCGTTGGCTTCGATATTTGGAACGTTCGCCCGCATTAGGGGCATTCTACAAAGTTGCTCGGTAATCTTGAAACGTGGTTGAAGATCACCGCTGCGTAAGGTCTATTACGCGTCCCGAGCGGTAGTCGAGGGATCTGGGGTGGTGCGGTTCTGGGTGGCTCGTTTTGGCAATGCGGCGGTGAACACATATGGCTGCGATTGAACGTTGTGTAGAGTCGCTTGTCGTCCTTCGAGAGCCTCAGGATGACACTTGGGCGTAGTGCAGCAGCCTCGATATGCCGCTTGAGACGAATGTAGCTGTCGCTAGCTTCCGGCTGTGCGGATTGCTTCTATGCCGATTTTCATGCCGTCAGGGTAGTTGAAGACACCTGTTCCTGAGATGAGCGTTGTCGCTCCGGCGTTGATCACATCGCCGGCTGTGTCGACTTTGATACCGCCATCGACGGCGATTTCCAGATCGTGACCCGCTATCTTCGCCATGTTCTGTAGTTCAGTAATCTTTGGCAGCATTTCGGGCATGAACGGCTGTCCACCAAAGCCGGGTTCGACAGTCATCACTAGGACTCGTTCAACAAACGGCAGTGAAGCTTGGAGCACCGAAGCGGGTGTGTCGGGTTTTAGCGAAACTCCGGCGGTCATTCCAGCAACTCGCGCATCGCCAAGTGACGCATCGAGATCGTCACATGCCTCAACGTGCATCGTAAAAATATCGCCACCGGCATCGGCAAATGCCTGGGCGTACCGGGCTGGCTCGTGAACCATCATGTGCACGTCGATTGGCAGCTTGGTGAGAGGTCGAATGGCTTCGAGAACAGGAATTCCAACTGTGATGTTCGGGACGAAATAGCCGTCCATCACATCGAAGTGAAGCTCATCGGCTCCGGCTTCTTCGGCAGCCGCAATCGAATCGGCTAAATGTGCAAAATCGGCTGCTAGAAGCGAGGGCGATATTTTGATTAGCGGTGCCATTAACCGTTGTTCCTCTTAGCCGTTTAGCCGCTCTGCGAATGCATCTGGCATGTACGACATAACCGTGTCGGCACCAGCTTCGGCGCTGGCAACCATGTTATCGAGGTCTTCCATAACGTCTGGACCCGACGCTATGACTTGCATATCGCCATCGTGGGCTGCTTTTACGTCGTCGGCACTCATCAGGTATCGAACGTAGATCCACGAAGCGTACGGGTCGGCTATAGCTCCAGGAAGCTCGGCAGCCGTGTTGGCAACCGATGCACACTGGAAGTCGGGACTTCCACCGTAGAAGCGTCGTCGGACATCGACAGACATATGGATGAGACCGAACCCAACCGTGCTACCAAGCAATCCCCGAGAAGCGAGACCATCGCAAATTTTGGTGATGCAGCCCGGATCGAGAGTCTTCATCTCTATAAACAGCGTTGTGTCGGCAGTTCCGTACTCTTTCACCGCGTCGAGAGTTTCTTCGAAAGTTGGAATACGCTCGCCAGCAAACTCTTCGCCCCACCAGCTGCCAGCATCGAGTGCTTTTACTTCCGCCAAAGTCATCTGAGCGACTCGGCCTTCGCCGTCGGTTGTGCGGTCGACGCTATCGTCGTGGAGCACGATAAGTTCTTCGTCTTTTGTGCCACGGACGTCTATTTCAATGGCGTAACCCTTTTCGAGGGCTGCTTTGAAGGCGGTTATCGTGTTCTCAGGGTAGGTCTGGTCGAGACCCCGGTGGGCGATGATGATTGGCTTTGACATTTTTGGTTTTTCTAAGAGTCGAGAGTTCGTGTGATGCTGGAGGAGCGTACGCCGTAAATCGGTTACGCACCAGCGTCGGCGAGGAGGCCTTTGGCTTCTTCGATGGCTGCACGGACGCGCTCTGGAGCGGTTCCGCCGGGTACATTACGTGCTGCGACGGCAGAATCAAGAGTGATTTCCATGACGCCGTCATCGAATAGGTCGGACGCTTTTTGGAAATCGCTTAGTGACAGTTCGCCGAATCCAACTCCATCAGCGATGCACTGCTTCGAGAGATCGCTCACGGCGATGTACGCCGCGCGGAACGGCACACCCTTGCCTACGAGGTAGTCGGCAATGTCGGTAGCAAGCACGAAACTGTTTGCGGCTGCCTGGCGCATGCGGTCGACGTTGACTGTCATGCCGGCGATCATGCCCGCAGCGGCTTCGAGAGCCGTTATCACGGTGTCGGCGGCGTCGAAGAGACCTTCTTTGTCTTCCTGTAGATCGCGGTTGTACGTGAGCGGTAGGCCTTTGATCGTGGTGAGCAAGCCCATCAGCGATCCGTAGACACGACCTGTCTTGCCTCTTATAAGTTCGGCGAAATCGGGATTACGCTTCTGAGGCATGATGCTGGAGCCGGAAGTGAATTCGTCGCTTAGTTTGATGAATCCGAATTCATCTGACGACCAAATGACCAACTCCTCAGCAAGGCGCGATAGGTGAGCCATTGCAAGCGATGAAGCTGTTAGGAATTCGACAATGAAATCGCGGTCGGAAACGGCGTCCATCGAGTTGCGAGAGATGTCGCTGAAGTCGAGTTCTTTAGCAACCCATTCACGGTCGATATCGTACGGCACACCAGCCATGGCACCCGATCCGAGCGGCATTACGTCGGCACTTTCGGCGGTCTGTGCAAAGCGGGTAGCGTCACGGTCGAACATTTCGAAGTACGCCATCAAGTGATGGGCGAGAACGACCGGCTGACCGCGTTGCATGTGGGTGTATCCGGGTACGACCGTATCGATGTGCTGTTCGGCAAGGTCAACTAGAGATTTTTGCAGTTGGACTGCAGCGTCGAATGCTCTTCCGCAGGCTAGCTGGGTCCATAGACGGGTGTCGGTAGCGACTTGGTCGTTACGAGAGCGGGCAGTGTGTAGACGTCCTGCTGCATCACCTATTAGCTCGTAGAGGCGAGATTCCACGTTCATGTGGATGTCTTCGAGCTCTTCTTTCCACTCGAATTCGCCGTTTTCGATCTCTTCGATAATGACCCCGAGACCTTCAACGATTTTTTCAACATCGTCCGATTCTATGATGCCCTGGCGACCCAGCATGCGGGCATGTACGATCGATCCTGCGATGTCCTCACGGTAAAGACGACTGTCGTAGTTGATCGACACTGTGAAATCGCTGGCAAGCTCGCTGCCACGTGCCGCGGCGGCGGGGTTTTTATTTTCGTTATTGTTTGTCATGATCTGTGGGAACTGATTATCACCTGTCCCAGAGAGTAATAACAGCAAATATCGTAATTTGGAGAAGTGTTAGCAACGTCGTTTGGGATTGTCTTGATAATAAGGATTCAAAAGGATGGCTTCGTTCACGGTAATTGTGTCCTCACTGAATTCTTCGCGTGAAGTGGGATACAGATTCAGGTACTCGATCAATATGTCTGTGATGACTAGTTCACACCGAGTATCTAGGATGGCGTCTGTTTTGACCCAGAAGTAGTGATTGAAATCTTCCGACCTTAGGACGACACCGAGGCGGTCGTAGTCTCCAGGATCTCGTGGAATCCTATTCTCTTCGTAAGTATTCAACGAAGTTATTGTCACAGGAGAGGCGGCATCCATTCTGGTAGCCCAACCCAGTCTAGAGTTTTCGTCATCGAGTGGATTGACACGGAGTTCGATGTCTTCGGTCAGATCGTTGCGGAGACTGAATCCCCACTCGCTGCTACAAGCGATAACAGGCGCTAAACCCACTATCGAAGCGACTATAAACAACTGCTGAAGCCGTCGGACTACCAATTTCCTGCGTGACATATATCTGACCTCGCTTGAGTTTCATAAACAATGCGATGGCAGCATATACGTCACTCGGTGGTGAACAGGTTGTAATTTCGACAACTAATCACAGCTATTTCAGTGTTTCGTGGTGTAGTGCTGGCGCGCAAAGCGCGCCCAGTCCACCCCGTAGGCAAAACCACGCGCTCCAGAAAAAGTAGTCCTGCTACCGTCGCTCGGAGTGAGTCTGCTTGCGGGACTGTGTTCGGGCTGCGAGTGAGTAGATGTCGATGAAACCGGTTGCTGCCTCGTGATCGAACGCGTCGGTCGTCGAGTAGGTCGCCAGATCGAAATCGTACAGGCTGAACGGCGAACGTCGACCAACAACGATGCAAGAGCCCTTGTGGAGACGTACACGAACGTCACCGGTCGAGAACTCGTGTGCGCTATCCATGAATGCAGCGATGTTTGTGCGAAGCTCGGTGAACCAGCGGCCGTCGTAGACCATGTCGGAATAGATCGCCGAGAGATTGTCTTTCACACGCTGCTGTTCACGAGACATCGTGGAAGTTTCAAGTGCCTTCAAAGCGGCGTTTAGGACTACTGCTGCTGGGGTTTCGTAGACCTCGCGTGATTTGATACCAACGAGACGATTCTCTACGTGGTCGATTCGACCAACGCCGTGCTCGCCGGCCAGATCGTTCAAGATAGCGATCAGTTCAACACCCGACTTTAGCGTGCCATCGATAGAAACCGGCACACCCTTTTCGAATCCGATAGAAACTTCAATCGGCTCGTCTGGAGTGTCGCTGATCTGGCGAGTCCACGAGAAAGCATCCTCTGGAGGAGCTTCCCACGTGTCTTCAAGGTCTTCACCCTCGATAGCCTGCCCCCACAAGTTGCGGTCGATCGAGTACACGCGCTGGTCGGAACCAACTTCGCGTAGCTCGAGTCCTGCTTTCTGGGCGTAGAGCTTCTCTTCGTCACGGGTCATGCCCCATTCACGGGCAGGCGCAACGATCTTCAGGGGATCGCCGTGGGCTGCGAGAGTCATGATTCCAGCGTCGAAGCGAACCTGATCGTTTCCTTTACCCGTGCAGCCGTGGGCTACAGCGGTGGCTCCGACTTCACGTGCGGCTTCGACTAGCTTCTTTGCCATTAGCGGACGACCGAGAGCTGTCGAAAGGGCGTAGACGCCTTCGTACATGGCTCCGGCTTTCAGGCCAGGGAATACATATTCGTTAACGAACTCATCCCGAACGTCCCAAACGAGTGACTGGATCGCACCGGCCTGAGCCGCCCGTTCCTTCACTCCGACGATTTCGGGTCCTGCGCCCAGATCGACCGTGAGAGTAACAACGTCCATGTTGTAGTTCTCTTGGATCCAGACCGTTGAGATTGTTGAGTCCATGCCCCCGCTGTAAGCGAGGACGCACTTTTCCCTTGCCATTTTTCGTTTTTTTCCTATTGGCTTTTGGCGAACGGGGCGATTGTTGTTGCGATTGTGATGAATTGCAACCTGACTATTCTCTCGCTAGATGGATGAATTGTCATCTTGTTAGGAGTGACGAATATATTCTGAGGTTGTGTAATGGTTTTTCCATCCTGATGGGATCTACCTTCCAATGTCATTCTGAACTTGATTCAGAATCACTTCCAAGCTTCTCGAAATAATCATGCCGATGCTGTCGAACAGATATTTCGTTTACACCCTTTCTAATACCGACAAAACTTAATGCAGCAGCGTCACTGGCGATACGGAGTGTGTGGATTTAGACGACGATTAGTGCGGAATCGAGGCTGATTCTGAATCAAGTTCAGAATGACAGCTTTGAGAGCGATGCGCTGTTGGAGGCAGAGGTTTGGTTAACCGTTAGACTGCGCCGGCATCCACTTTTCGGCCCAGTTTTGTAGGGCGTCGAATACCGGGGCTAGTTCGCACGCCATTTGGGTTGAGGCGTATTCGACCAGCACTGGTCGCTGTGTAGAGTCGACCTTGCGTTCAACCATGCCAATCTCTTCGAGCTCGCCGAGTCGTTGCGAGAGCATTCGGTCGCTGATTCCATCTACGGCCGTACTGATTTTCGAGAATCGGGCAGGTTCTTCTTGCAGGACGGTGAGAATCAGACCCGTCCAGCGTTTTGCGAGCAGTTCCATAGCCGCCTCGTAGTGGGGGCACATGTTGCTGTTAGTGCTGTCGTGTTGATGTATTTCGTTTGCCTGAGCCATTTTTCAACTTTACACGATAGTTACTAATGTTTTGTTAGTGCGTAAGATGGTGAATGGAGTGAATCTTGCCAACCTCGATCTGATTGTCGTCCTTCGAGTGCCTCAAGATGACATTTTTTAGATTCGTTCAGTTTGAATGCTGGGTTCGGTTCGCCAAGAGTGGTCACGAGGAGATTGTCCCAGTATTGTTTGAGCATCAATCAGGTAGCAATTGGCGCAGATGCAGCAGGAGATTTCGACGAGATGGTGGATACAGGTTTACAGACTGATGTTTCTGATGAGATTTTGCGCCGGTTTGAGAAGGTCAGCCTGCAGTTATGCACTGGGGCTTTGCACTACATGACCAATCAGGTTCGAGATTCGAAGAATGGCGACACGAGCACTTCGTGGAACAACTGCTACATGAAGAACCTTAAGCCGTTGACTCCGGGACGAAAGATCGCAGCTCGAGCGCGTACGCTGAGTTTTCTGCCTCCTCGTCCTGATACTGCCGCCGTTTTGAGGAAAGGCGAGAATTCTCCTGAGTTTGTGGCGATGGAGAGCTGTGGACCTGGTGATGTGCTTGTGGTCGACATGAATCGTATGTCGGATATCGGGATTCTCGGGAATATGAAGACCCGCCGTTTGTGGGCACGAGGCGGAGTTGGACTGATTACCGACGGTTCGGTGAGAGATCTAGACAAGATTCGTGACGAATATGGCCTTGCTGTGTTTGGCGCGGGGCGGTCAGCGATTACTGGGCTTGAGGGAAGTCCGTTCCACGAGGTGAACGTGCCGGTTAGTTGCGATGGAGTGCTCGTGATTCCGGGCGACGTGATTGTTGCTGATGACGACGGTGTTGTGGTGATCCCGCAGCAACTCGCCGAGCAGGTGATCGACTGGATCGAGGAGCATGATCAGGTCGAGGCGGCGATTGCTCAGATGGTGGATGAGCAGGATGCTTCGCCGGGTCGGTTCTATCCCCCAAGTGAGGAACTACGTCAGCGGGTGAGGGATGAACGGGCACAGCAGGGCGAGTAGTTCTGGACGCAGGGACTGTCAGTGCGAGAAGCCTGCATGTTCGACGAAGGTATGAGTGAGGTTTTTGACGTAGTCGAATGATCGTTCTGCGTCGACCGCTGATTGCCACGTCATTCTTCCTCGCAATGACAGTTGGTACGGTTCCTGGCTGAATTGGTGGAGGGTCGACCTTCGACGGGGCTCAGGATTACATTAATAAAATCAGCCCCGATCAAGTAATCGACCGGGGCTGATTGTTTATCTATTCAGTTGCGAATACGAACGAATCGCTGAGCTAGCTAACTTCGCCCAGAACCTTATCGAGGATTGCGACTGCTTCGTCGATTTCGTCTCGAGTTACGTTCAGCGGTGGCATGAAGCGAATCATGTTGGGTCGCACTGCGTTGATGAGGAGTCCCTCAGGCAGCGCTGCTGTCACAGCTGCTCCCGCAATATCCACGTTCATCTGAAGAGCGATGAGCAAACCCATTCCGCGAACTTCGGTGATGAATTCGTACTTCTCAGCAAGACTGTTTAGCTTGCCCTGGAAGTAGGCTCCAGTTTCGTTGGCGAGTTCAGGAATGTTCTCGTCGACGATCACTTTGGCAGCTGCAGCACCTGCCGCAGTCGTCAGAGCGTTCCCACCGAACGTAGATCCGTGGTCACCCGGCTCAAGAACTGAGCAGAACTCCTTGGTTGTGAATGCGCCAAGCGGAGCACCTGATCCGAGGGCCTTCGCCAGCGTCATTACGTCAGGCTCAACACCCGGGAACTGCTGGTAGCCGAACAAAGTTCCGATTCGACCCATTCCGGTCTGAACTTCATCGAGCATGAACAGAATGTTCTTCTCGTGGCAGAAGTCCATCACGTCCTTCAGGTAGTTTTCGGACGGAATGTTTACTCCGCCTTCACCCTGAACTGGCTCGATCATTACGGCGCAGGTTCGACCTTCAACGTAGGCATCTTTGATCGCCTGAACGTCGTTGTAAGGAACATTTACGAATCCCGGCATAAGCGGGGTCCACTTTTCCTGATACGCAGGCTGTCCTGTAGCAGCCATCATCGCCTGAGTTCGACCGTGGAACGAATCAAACGTAGTGATGATCTCGTAAGCACCGTCGAGCTTGGTCTTGCCCCACTTGCGAGCGACTTTGCAGGCACCTTCGTTCGCTTCTGCACCAGAGTTGCAGAAGAAAACACGATCAACGTCGGAGTTTTCCACGATGATTTCGGCAAGCGGAAGCTGCGGGGTTGTGTAGAACAGGTTCGACATCTGCAGGATTTTTCCTGCCTGATCGCGAATGGCTTCGGTTACAGCGGGGTGGTTGTGCCCAATGTTCAGCACTGCCCAACCGGCGGTGAAATCGAGGTAGCTCTTATCGTCATTGTCGAACACCCGGGTGCCTTCGCCTCGCACGAGTACAGGTGGCATTCGGTTAACCACTTGCATGTAGTACTTAGATTCGAGGGCTTTATAGTCATCCGAGCTAGTCATTGTTCTTCTCTTCTTTATTTATTTTGTGGGTAGACGTTCGGAATGACTCTTCCGACGTTCCCTTCAACGAAGATAGCCGCGTGTTTAGCGACTACTGCGGGTCGCTATCAGCGATTTGCAGAACGAGAACTATATCGCAGGGGCGGTGATATTGGGGTGAGAAGCTTGGATTGGTGTTTGTTATTGGAAGAAGCTGACGAGGTATTTGTCATTCTGAACTTGATTCAGAATAACTTTCGACCCCGTACCAATCTTTCGATAAGTCTGACCAATGTGGATTGACTGCCTCAATGAGTTCCAATTTCCATTTCCGTCGCCAATTCTTGACCTGTTTTTCACGCGCAATCGCGATCGTTACATCATTCGTTTCTTCGAACCAAACTAGTTTTGACGCGTTGTGTTTTTTTTGCGAACTTTGACCCCGAGCCATCTCGATGCTGCCAGAGTCGTCGGTACAGGTCGGCGGTAACACCTGTGTAGATCGTCTTCTCAGCATTAGAGATGATGTACACGTAGTAAGTGAATGATTGCATTGGCAGTAGCAAAAGTTAGGTTACGATTCTGAGTCAAGTTCAGAATGACAGTGTGGTCGAACAGGCGCTGAAAAGATTATTCACCGCATATCTACCAATCCCGAACTTCCGATGGCACTCGGATGTCCGAACCTAGTCTTTGCGGCCGGGTTTCCAGCCTCGTGCGGCTGCTCTGGCAAACAGGATCAGCGCGAGAGCAACGGCGCTTGCCATCGCTGACCATTCTGCTCCAAGCGGCCACTCAGCATTGATCAAAGCTGCGGCGACCACGATGACGATCAAACCCGTTAGTGCTCCATGACCGCTGCTTTTAAGTTTCGCTATCACGAGCATTCCGAGAATAAGACCGACCAGACCTGCGAGTGGCATCAGGGCTACGACTACACCGGCTCCGCTGGCGAGTCCCGCTCCACCACGGAACTTGTTGAAGACCGGATACCAGTGTCCTGTCACAGCAGCCCAACCGGCTATAAACCAGAGATCCTGTGGAGCGCCCATCGCCCAAGCGAATAGAACTGGAATCGCGCCCTTGAGTCCGTCTGCCAAAAACACTGCAGCACCGATGCGTTTGTCGACTTTACGAAATACGTTCGCAGCACCGGGGTTGCCTGTGCCGATTTCGAACAGGTCGACACCCGCTCGCATGGTGAACAGTTTGGCGAACGGGATAGAACCCAAGACATAGCCGAATATCAGCATCGAAATGACGTGACCGGTTGTATCCATGTTTAGGTCCTTGTTGGCGCAGTGTTTACCGAGAGTTAGGAGAGCGGTACTTAGGTAATTCGAGTACCGATGTCTTCACCACGCGCACAGGCTAACAATGCCCCGGCGAGTCGACCGTCGATGATGTGACCTGATCCAACTACGGAAACAGCGTCGGCGCAGGCTTCGATCTTAGGAATCATTCCTCCCGCAGCGATACCGCCAGCGATTAGATCGGCGGCCTGTCCGCGAGTCATCCGGGGAATTAGCCTTCTTCGGGCGTCGAGAACGCCTTCAACATCGGTCTGGAACACCAATTGGTCGGCTCGAACGGCTTTTGCGATATGACCTGCCGAAGTATCGGCGTTTACGTTCAAAATGCGGTCGTCACCAGATTCCGATGGATACAAGTGAAGCGCTGTTGGGGCAATGACTGGAATAGCTCCGGAGTCGAGTACAGCGTTCACCGGTGCAGCGTTCGCTTTGACGATTTTGCCGACGTAACCGAGATCGGGATCGAGCACTTCAGCTTGAAGTAGCCCACCCGAAACTCCCGATATTCCGACCGCGTTCGCACCGTTGGCTTGGAATTCAGCTACGAGCTGGGAATTAACGAGTCCGGCGAGCACGGCTACGGCAACTTCTAGGGTCGCAGAATCGGTGCGCCTGAGTCCGCGAATGAATTCGGGCTGAATTCCTTGCTTGCCAACCCAGTCGCTGATGACTTTACCGCCACCGTGAACGACCACTGGTCGAGCGCCCTGTTTCCAGAGTTCGACGATATCGGGAACGGTGCTATCACCCTCACCGAGCGTACTTCCGCCGATTTTTATGACAATCGTCTTGCCGTTTACATCGCGTTTATCCGCAGTGGTCATGCTGTCACCACTTTTTGCTCGGAAAAATGCGAATGATCGGGGTTACTGAGCGATTGCTCGACCCCGTGAAATTGGCGTAAGCCTCTCACAGCGATGTCCCTCTGAAGACGACTACGTCGTGTAAGCGGAGTTGAATACCACGTACTCTTCGGTGAGATCGCAACCCCACGCCCGGCCGTAGCCATCGCCAATATTGAGAGCCACCCGAAGTCTCACCTCGTCGCCACCAAGCGCACTTACGACGCTCTGGACGTTGTAGGAAATTCCTTTTCCTTCGGCAACGATTTGAATATCGTTCACGTAGCAGTCGATTTTCGCTTCATCGAGTTTGATTTCGGCTTTACCAACAGCCATGAAGATTCTGCCCCAGTTTGGGTCACGACCGTAAACGGCTGTCTTCACGAGCATCGAAGCTGCGCAGGAGCGCGAAGCGAGAAGTGCGTCGTCGTCAGACGCTGCTCCATCGACAGTTACTTCGATGAGTTTGGTTGCACCTTCGCCGTCACGAGCGATTTCTATTGCGAGGAATTCACACACCTGGCGAACTGCTTCAGCAAAGGTTTCGGAAGCTTCATCGCCTCCCGATATCTCGCTTCCACCAGCTTCACCGTTCGCCATCAGAAGCACGGTGTCGTTAGTGCTCTGGTCGCCATCAACGTCGATCTGGTTGAACGAAAGCTTTACCGCCTCCGAGAGTGTCGACTGCAAGAATGCAGAATCGACTTTGGCATCCGTGGCCACATACGCCAACATGGTCGCCATGTTCGGGTGGATCATTCCCGAACCCTTCGATACTCCACCCACTGTGTGAGTCACACCATCGACATCGAACGATACTGCGATTTCTTTGGTGCGCTTGTCGGTGGTGAGAATTGCTTTAGCGAATTCGTTTCCGCCGTGGGTGTCGGCAGTTACTTCGATTTGCGGGATGAATTCGCGCATCAGCGCCATCGGGATTTCTACACCGATGACTCCGGTTGAACTTACAAGAGTTTGTTCTTCAGAAACACCCAAATGCTCGGCTGCGAGCTTGGTCATTTCTTTCGCGTCGATCATTCCCTGTTCGCCAACGGCAGTGTTCGCACATCCGCTGTTTACAACAACAGCGTGCACAGTTTTGTCGGTGCCGACACGTTCCTGATCGAGAACAACCGTCGAAGAGATGATGGTGTTC
Organism: Candidatus Lucifugimonas marina; assembly: GCA_029593915.1. Classification (GTDB taxonomy): domain Bacteria; phylum Chloroflexota; class Dehalococcoidia; order Lucifugimonadales; family Lucifugimonadaceae; genus Lucifugimonas; species Lucifugimonas marina. The sequence continues at coordinate 253,858 of CP046147.1, forward strand.
TGTGAGAACGTTCCGGCTACTGCGCAGGGCTGCTCGGAGTAAATGATTCCGAGGTCTTTTTTATCTGGACCCGGAGTTTTGATACCAGCGAAAACGCCTCCGGCAGAAAAGCCTTTGGCTGAGGTGACGGTGCCGTTGGGCACCGATGCGATGGGGAGTGTCATGGCAAATTTTGAAGTGGTTAGTTGTTGATGCTCAGCGATGAGCCAAGAGTGAAAAAACTAACGTTAGTGCAAGTTGTTTTGGAGATCCCAAGAAGTTAACGCTGCACTTTTCGAATATTGATCGAATTCACCAACAGCAAAGGGCGAACTATCAATCGAATAAAACTAAAAAGTGCGGCAGTTCAAATCGAACTGGGATTATACAGCAGGAAGTCGGGCGTTTTCCGTGTAGGTTGCGACTAAGCTGCTGAGTCGATGTCGGAGAATTCGTTCATTCGCCGAACTGCAGCATCCACACTTCGACCCAGAGTAGCTAAATGCTCGCGTGAACCGCCTCGTTCCTGCGCTACGGCTAGTTCGCCGAGGGCTTCGAGTAGTTCGCTTGCGATGTGCATTCCGTTGTGGGTCACGTTGGGGTCCTTCTCAGGAGAAAATCTGAGGATGTCTGCTGCCATATCTAAAACGTTACCCAGTTCCGTGTTACCGATGCATAGAGAATTTGATGCGACTTCTAGGAAGTTTGACCTATTTTTTGTGCTGCAGAAGTGAGTTTTTTTGTCACACCGAGTTTCAGACTCGCGTTATTCAGGTTGGGGTGATGCATCCACGGCGGGGTGTGTGAAGCCACTACATCGGATAGGTCAATGTCGAGGGACACTAGAGATCAACGTTAACGCATGGGCGTTCTGTATTGCGCAATTTATGGAATAGCCCAAAAAAAGATCAGGGAATCGCCTTGTCGACTGCGAATGTGCTTCTTTGCAGAATTGCATTGTGGACTGTCGGCAGAACTGCTCAATGACCGAGGAAGCACTACAAATAGACTTCCGACCGCAGCCGACAGGCATTGCGGTTGTGACTTCCGCGCCGATCTCTGAGATCGCCGAGAGCGGAAACTACGCGACTTTCCAAGATTTGATCGATGGCTACGCTTCATCGTTCCAAAAAGTTCATGTCTTCTCACCTAGTGGTGGATCTGTAGTTAAGCCAGCTAAAGGACACCGAGTCTCATGGCACAGCGGTCCACGCTGGCTTTCTCCAACAAATGGGTTGTGGTGGTCGATTCTCTCGAACCGACGTGAATTCGAAGGCATCGAGTTGGTTCGTACTTTTGGACCCCGAGCGGGAGTTGTCGGCAAGGCCCTAGCCAAGTTGTCACGATCACAACAGGTTTCATCATCGGACGACCTGATCGGCAATTTTTGGCGAGACAAAACTGGCTGGCGATCAGCTCCGACAAAAGTTGTAAACCGTGTGGGTATGCTCCGTGCGAACATGCTCTCTGCGACACTCGATTGGGAAGTCGAGTATCTGTCGGACACCGGCTATAAGAACGATCTTTTGCTTGGCAAAGCTGGATTGGCAACCGATATATACACGCCGGTTGGAACAACTGATCCTAATCGGCATCCAGTTGTGCTTTGGGCTGGTTCTGCGTCAGACGAGGGGGCAATACCTCTCATCGAAGAATCTGCACTTGCGACAAAGAGCATGATCGAGAATGTCGAGTTCGTGGTTGTTGCGAAAGGTACCGAAGCTGAAACGTTGAAGGCTGATATCGCCGAGCGAGAATTGCCAGTGACAGTTGCAGCTATCGACCAGGTTGAGCCTCTGGTCGATCTCATCGAACGCACGTGGGCATGTGTCACAACTCCAACGCGAGGATTCCCGCATGGTCTCGCCATGTACGCCGCTTCGGTAGGTATACCTCTAGTTTCGCTAGGCGAACTAGACGAGTCGCACGGTTTCAAAAACCATCTCAACTACATGGGCATTGAAGCTGACAATCACGAGGCGATTGCATACGCGTTGCAGCTGCTCAGACGTTGGTGGACATGGTCACTTCGAATCGGCTCAGCAGGTCAACAGCTAATTGAAGATAGATATTCGACTAAAAATGTTGCTTTAAAAGAAGGCGAGCAGCTTGCCCGTATTGCTCGTGGCGAAGAGCTAGAAACGGATTCTCCTGTTCAGTTGAAAGAACTGAAGCCATATGTATCGCCAGCGGCGGGACAAATTCCTTCTTTGACTGGTGAGGCTGAAGCGGAAGATGTTGTAGAAGAATCTTCTGCTGAAGATGATAAATATTCGTCGCCTGAATTCGATCTAGTAGCTGCGGCGTTGGCTGAAATGTCGGGAACGGCTAGTTCATCGACTTCCGCACCCGCCGAGCCCGCTGTAGAAGCTTCAGGCGACATGGACCAGGACGCTATATCGGCGTTGTTCGCAGCTAACGATGATGCTCCAGCTGCCGAACCTGCTGCAGAAGCTTCAGGCGACATGGACCAGGACGCCATATCAGCTTTGTTTGCTGCTAACGCCGCAAATCCAGAGACTCCTGCTGCTGAGCCAGTTGATCTTGGTGGCGGCGACATGGACCAGGACGCCATATCAGCTTTGTTTGCTGCTAACGCCGCAAATCCAGAGACTCCTGCTGCCGAGCCGGTTGATCTTGATGGCGGCGACATGGACCAAGACGCTATATCTGCGTTGTTCGCTGCTAATGATGATGCTCCAGCCGCTGAACCTGCTGTAGAACCGTCAGGCGACATGGATCAAGACACTATTTCTGCGTTGTTTGCCGCTAACGACGCAAATCCAGAGGCTCCTGCTGCTGAGCCAGTTGATCTTGGTGGCGGCGATATGGATCAAGACGCTATATCCGCGTTGTTCACAGCCAATGATGCTTCTCCAGCTGTGGAACCAGTTGCCGAAGAACCTGGCGATATGGACCAAGACGCTATATCGGCGTTGTTCGCAGCTAATGATGATGCTCCAGCTGTGGAACCAGTTGCCGAAGAACCTGGCGATATGGACCAAGACGCTATATCGGCGTTGTTCGCAGCTAATGATGATGCTCCAGCTGTGGAACCAGTTGCCGAAGAACCTGGCGATATGGACCAAGACGCTATATCTGCCTTGTTTGCCGCCAATAATGGTGAATCCGAAGCGCCCGAACCTGCATCTGATTCTGAACCTGAGCCAGATGAAGATTTCGTTGCGGCGATTGTTGAGGCGAAATCGAAAGCTGCTGAACCAGGGCTGGTTACATCCGAAGATCTTGAAGACGATACCGACATGCCTGCGGTCAACTTGGTTCAGTTCAATTCGGGTGGTGGAGTTGAGGCTGAAGGCGAAGAAGGCGAAGTTGTTGATGACTTCGACGCCGACGACATCGATGCGAGTCTGATAGCCGCCATACTTGAAGGCAAAGACGTCGACCCGTCGCTCTAGTTACGTAGATCGGCGGCTGTGAATTAAACTTTTTGTATCTCAGTTGCATCTAAAAATATAATGGCTTCAAATTCGGCAGTATTTCGCGACTATTGCGTGATTGCCGTGGCTTATTAGGCGTCGTACCTATCGACACAATTGCCGGGTGCTTCTAAGCTTGCGAATAGCAATCCGCGTCGGAACGATTTCCGTAGCATCGGTGTGAGGGAACATGAGCGACATCAAACAAGTTGACGTATTGATCGTTGGGCAAGGCGCCGCAGCCTTTGCTGCTGGACTGTATTCGTCTCGCTATCAAGTAGAAACACTGATAGCTGGAGAGCAGTTTGGTGGTGAGACGGCTATTGGCGGAACGATAGAGAACTATCCCGGCCAACCTGATATCGACGGCTTTGATCTGATGATGAAGTTCAAAGAGCAAGTCGACAAGCTCGAAACTCCGACCGCCTACTCGAATCTCAAGACCGTCACCAAGAACGGTGATTTTTATCGAGCTGTACTCGAAGATGGCACTGAAATTGATGCCATATCGATAATTCTGGCTGTGGGTCGGGAACGTCGAAAACTCTACCTCCCGAAAGAGGAAGAGTGGACTGGAAACGGTGTTTCCTACTGCTCGACTTGCGATGCTCCGCTTTACCGCAATAAGAAGGCAGCTGCTGTTGTTGGTGGTGGTAACGCCGCTGTTGAAGGCGCTGTGCTTTTGGCTAAGTACGCCGAAACTGTTTACCTGATCTACCGAAAAGGCGAACTTACACGCCCTGAGCCGATTTTGATCAAGGTTCTTGAACAGACCGAGAACGTCAAAGTTCTTTACAACACTGAAGTTGCAGAACTGATAGGTACCGATGAAGCAGGTCTAACCGGAATTCGTATCAACAAGCCGTGGGAAGGTCAGGACGAACTGACTATCGACGGTTTATTCGTGGAAGCCGGCGCAGATCCGCGACTCGAAATTCCTAACCAGCTTGGTCTAGAGATCAACCCCGATACCGGTGAAGTTCATGTCGATAAGGGCCTAAATACGTCAGTTGAAGGCATCTATGCCGCGGGTGATCTGACAGATGGCACCGAGTTGAAACAGACCATTACGGCAGCGGCTCAAGGCGCAATCGCTGCACTTTCTGCGTATCAGCATGTGATGGAAGTGAAAGCTGGTTGGCAGGAGTCGGGAGCTCCCGCTTCTTCGTCATCTCAGGTAACTGCTGCCGCTTCGGGCGACTAGCGCCCCCTGCTGCATGACGAAATTCGTCAGCAGCTGTCCCCATTTCTGATCGCTCTAATATTCTCCCTCTCGTAGTTTGTAGGGAGTCTTGCCAGTTGCTAATTGGTCCAAGTCGCAGATTCCTTCTACGTATAGCTACTCACAAAGATTCGTGTGCTCTCACACCAGTTCGCGACTCCTACACGGGAACGGTAGTTGGTTGCGGGGGTAGTGTGGTTAATAGAACAAAGTGCGATTAATTCGAATGCACGCTAGTCAAGGTAATAGAACTGATGAAAGCGCCTAAATTTACAAAGTGCCCGGGATGTGGTGTTGAACCTCAGCCGTCTCGCGATAACCGAGACAACCTCGGACTGTGGTGCGAGAAGTGTGGGTTCAATTCATCGATAGCCGATGAGATGCACGCTGACTACCTCGTACAGTTCCACCCACGCATCAACATTCAGACTGCCGCAAAGCGAATCAAAGCTCGACAGCCGTTGCTGCACTCACGTGCAAAAGTTGCCTAATAGGCTTCTCGCTCGATAAACGAAAACTGAAAACGCCCCTACGATATTGTCGGGGCGTTTTCGCGTGCGGTCGCATATTCGAAGGCTTGGAGCTTCTCGATTAAAGAATCGAAGTAATTCGCTCGCCCACGGTGTGACCTAAAAACGCAATAACCGAAGCCTGCGTTATTTTTCCTGCAAACGTTCCCGCCAGGAATCGCTGTGCGTTCATTCTTCCTGCACCTGCAATGAAACCTGCGTAGTCGAATACCGGATTCGGAGTAGCGGCGAGGAGGAATGACGCTGTGCCCACGTTTTCGGTCGACCACGAGTAGAGATTGGTTATTGGAGCTGGAAAGTTTTGCTGACTGGTTTCGGCAGCTCGAACTGCGCGAGAGTGCCCGCGTTTACCCATGATGTAGCAAACTGCCATGCCGGCTGTAATGCTGGCTGCGGCGGCGACTACCAGAGTGATTGGATTCAGAATCGTCGCACCGGCAAATACTAGCGAGAGAACTGGAACCGGAAGCACAACTGTGACGCTTCCGATAAATCCGAACAAAATGATCGCTGGAATTCCAATCGCACCGACCAATTCGGGACTTATAGATAGGTACTGCTGGATCGCAAGAGGAGCGGTGCAAGCAACTACCAATAGAGCGACTGTAACTATTCTGGCAGCATTGGGATGAAGCGAAAATTTGGGCTTTTGGGTTCCGTTATGTGCCAGATTTTGCATCGCTGATCTCCCGTGTGTTTGGTGCAATCGGTCATTTCACAATGCATGACTCGGTTGCGCTCATGGAGTGCTAAAGGATCGCATCTCGGCGGGAGCACGTGAGGTTTTTTAACGGAGGCTCGCAGACGGCTGATAGCTGCGGTATGCCGCTTTAGACCAGGTTGGATTTGCGCAAAATATCGCCAGCAATTAGGAAGCAACCGGCGTGGAATCCGATCACGCTGAGTCCTGTGCCCTGAGCCGAATATCCGGCAGGGTATAACCCCGGAACGTCTATTGATTCGAACGTCGCTTGATCGACCTTTAACTGGTTCAACTGGAAGCGGAAATTGTCTCGCTTGGCGTGGAAGCTAAGATCTTCGTAGGAACTAAGAATCTCGTAGTCGGGATCACCGCCAATCTCGACTACCGCGTGATCGATTTGAACTTGGACTAACCCTTCAGGAGTGGAAATAGCGACGAGTCCTTCGGATTCAAAAGCTGTAACAGATGATTCGTATAGCAGCCCCATTCGTTCCTGCTCACCGGAGAGAATCTCGGCCCAGCGCTGGTAATAGGGCAGGAACTGCGAATCGTTGATGAGTTTTAAATGGGTGTCGGGCTTTTGACGCATGACATACAAGATGATCTTCCCTGCATCGTGAAGTTCTTGGGCAGCCCAGTCGGCAGATCGTCCACCGCCGATAACTATGACCCGCTCGCCGGGATAGTCGTCGGGATGAGTGTAGGCAAGTGAAACGTAGCTTTGATCGGTTCCGTTTGCATCGAGCTTTCGGATGGAAGAGCGAGGGCCGACACCGAACACAACGTAGTCGCAAGAGTATTTTGCGGTAGTTCCGTTAGACTGATCGGCCGTTTCTACAACGAACCGAGCGTCTATATCGTCTCCCACCGGGGCGATGCTTGTGACTTTCACGCCAGATTTGATGTGATCGTTGAGTCCCAGTTCTTCGGTAAATGCCTGATAGTACGGAACGAGATCATCACGGTGAACTAGAGAATTTAAGTCTCTATCGCGACCAGTCTGTTCGTAGAATTTGCCGATCGGGTAGTGGGCGAGTTCCATCCAGTGAGCAGGTCCGAGCGTCATTTGCTCTTTTGGAACGTTGTTCCAGAGCCCGCCGGGACCATCGGTCGACAGCATTATCCAGTCGGCTCGCTGCTGCTTCGTGAATTTGAGCGACCATTCATCGAGAGGCACCGCGTCTTGGATCGGGTGATGACGCATGCGGTAGAACTCGATTGGTCGATGTCCGCGTTCAAGCAGTTCGTGAGGGTCAAACGCGAGCGGATTGGCTTCGTTTTGTTTAGCGAATGCCTGTACCTCGTCGGAAGGAAATTCGTAATCGCCTTCGAATCGAGGGTGCCATCCTTCGAGAGTAGCTGCAACACCGAGTCCGCCGGGACCGCCGCCGGCAATAATCACACTATGGTGTTCCAACTCTTACAACTCCTCGATATTTGATCAGGATTGAACTCGGTAGCGTTCACCGGAGTTCGAAATCGTCTAAAGATCATACGCATTGTTACGGACACAAAAACACCCGATTTGGGAATCGGGTGAATAATTGCGTGTCCCCTAATGTGAGGAGTTTTGCCGACGTAGTTTCGTAAATCTACGCAGCGTTGGCGGCACGAGCCAGGCTTGCCCAGCGGATTCTCTTCACGAGATCGTCGCTTGTCCATGGCTTAGGCAGGAAGTCGAATGCTCCCATTTTGTGAGCCTTCATTAGGTCTTCGTCGCTACTGAGAGAGGACGAAATAATCACCGGAATATCCGACGTTGCATCGTGCATTTTTAGATCGCCGAGGGTAGTCCACCCATCGGCACCAGACATCATTAAGTCGAGCATGATTACTTCTGGCTGCTCCGCGATCGCCCACTTGAGAACGGTTGTACCGTCTACCGTTTCGATCACCTCGTGTCCTGCCGTTTGAAGGATGGATACAAGTTTGACTCTTACGAATGAAGAGTCATCTGCCACGAGTATTTTTGCCATAAATGATGCACCTGATTAGCGCTTAACGACCTGCTAGTCGATTTTCCCGATCCGTTCGGGCTAGAGGCGCTTGTACTGCTTAGTATTCAGGCATCCCAATAGCGGCACATCGGGGCTGGCGCCTGTGGAAATCGCCTATTTAATTGGTAGGGGCTTGGGTTTGGCACGAAATCTTAGTGAACTCATTGTTTGGTCGTTCAAGGTACTAGCGCGATCTCGATTCCGATTACTGATGCTATTGGCGCGATTACCGTGAATGCGAAGGCAAATATATTTCAAAATATAGGGAAGTTTTTGCTCCTCAATTTTCATACGAAATAGGTGTTTTTATCGGAACAGAGCGAAACAACGTTTCGATTTCCCTCGTGTCTGACAAGGCTTGGTTGCTAGGATTTCATTCGCACCATCCCATCGAGCGAACAATGCGACAATTCGCACTTTTACTGATTTTCGGAATCCTGTTGATTCTGTCTGCATGCGCTCAGACGGACGAATCGCCATTTAATCCTGCTGAAGAGACTGCTATTGCTAACACGGTGATAGCTCAAGCGGCAGAGTTTGATAATTCTGAGGCAGATTCAGATGTTGTTCACACCGGAATATCTTGCCCCGAATGCCAGTTGGTAGATGTTGAGCGAATTGTCGATGGCGAAACACTCGAAACAAGCACCGGAAGAATTCGACTGTTCGGCGCGATGTTGCCGAGCGAAGGCGAATCTTGCTCGGTTGAATCGGCAGAGTTCAGTAAATCGACTATCACCAGCCAGGTTCGACTAAAGTACGGTCCTCCACTTCGAGATGAATTCGACACGAACTATGCATATTTATTCGACTTTTCTGGAAACAGCGTCGATTACCAATTGGTATTAGAAGGCTACGCGGTCGCTCGCGTGCGGGGTGCGGGTCAGCTTAAGGGTCCGTATCAGGATGAACTAGTCAGGCTTGAATCGAGCGCACGAGACAGAGATGAGGGATGTTTGTGGGCAGGGTTGCCGACAGCAACTCCTATTCCGACCGCGACGTTGACTCCAGAACTTCAGGCTGCTGCGGATTCAACTGCGACTGCGGTGGTTGTGCTTGATCTAACTGCTTCAGCTCCCACACCGACTCCTGTTCCGCCAACTGCTACGCCCACGCCGGTGCCTACTGCTACACCACTACCAACGCCAACCCCTGTGCCGTCGCCTACTCCAACTCCAGAGCCAACCGCTCTGCCAACGCCGGTTCCAACTGCTACTCCGGTTCCTACGGCGACACCTGTTCCGACAGCTACAAGCACTCCGACACCTGAACCAACCCCGACGCCGACCGTTACGCCGACGCCTGCGCCCCCAACCCCGACTCCGGTTCCTCGCATTTCGATTTCAACGGGGTCTACCCCGTTCGGGTCGAAATTTTCACCGTTGTATCTAAACGGTGCGAAGGTCAGATTCGACGAAAACGTTGGGGTGATTACAGTTCAGGTTAAGTGGGGTGACAGCAAGTTCTTCACCGATGCGAACGTGAATCAAGAAACCGGCGAGATTACTGCTGCTCACACTTACACGTGGTCGGCAGTCTTCAACATCACGATTCGTGCGACCACTGATCAAGGTGACTCAGCTACGGCATCAATTAATGCCGTAATTAACTGATTGGTTCGAGCCGAACGTGAACTATTCAGCCGCAACAGGCATGTTGCACAGCGCTTGTAGGGCGTCCCACTCTTCGTCGACCTTTGCCTGAATGCCAGCAATGGTCGCATCGTCGGCGTTTTTAGTTATGTGACTGAACCGTTTCTGCGAAAGCAGTGCGTCGATGACAGGTCGCTTCTTCTGCCGGGCGCCGGTCATCTTGTATTTGCCGTTTACTACTTCGTAAAGCGGCCACAGACCTGCTTCGACCATGAGTTGACTGACTTCCATCGTCTTCTCTGGTTCGAATCGCCAGCCGCGGTCGCAAGGCGTAAGAACATTGATGAAAGCGGGGCCATCGGCCTGTTCGGCTTTTCGAACTTTCGTTATCAGGTCTTTCCAATTGTGAGATGCTGCCTGAGCAACGTATGGAATGCCGTGAGCAGCGACGATCTTGGTCATGTCTTTGTGCCATTCAGGTTTGCCGGGGCGGGCATCTCCGGAAGGCGTAGTAGTAGTCCATGCTCCGAGCAAGGTTGCGCTTGATCGTTGGATACCTGTGTTCATATAGCCCTCGTTATTGAGGCAGACATATACAAACTTGTGACCACGTTCGAGAGCGCCGCTTAACCATTGGAAGCCGATATCGTAAGTCGCACCGTCGCCGGCAAAAACGACGAATGTCAGTGGACGGTCTTCCATGCGTCCTTTTCGAACTAGGGCTTTGTATGCAGCTTCTACTCCGCTGATAGTCGTTGCTGAGTTTTCGAACGCACTGTGAATCAGCGGCACTTTCCATGTTGTATCTGGGAATCTTGTGCTTGAAACTTCAAGGCAGCCAGTTGCGAGTGCTACGACAGGCGGGTTTTCCAATGCTGAGAGAATCTGCCTGACGGATACCGGCTCGGCACACCCTGCACAGAGACCATGTCCGTTTCCGAACAGATCTGGTTTTAGGCTTAGATCTCGTAGCTTCAGCGTCATTTCGTTAGTTCCTTATCTGGACTTTGGCGTTGTTTCGCTTGGGCTATTTCAGACCCAGATATGCTGGTTCGTCGGGTTCAACTCGTGATTCGTTCATCTTGAAAACTTCGTCGACTGCCTGTCGGAACAGTTGCTTTGGAGTTGCTCTACCGCCAAGTCCGTATACAAAGTCCATCAGAAGCGGTCGGTCTGGCATGGTTCTTGTTGAAGTCGCTAGATCCTGCATTAAGGCGTTTCCGGGAGTTCCGAAGGCGATTGCACGATCAAGAACACCGACCGCACCAATGCCTTCGAGAGCTTTTCGTACGTCATCGACAGGGAACGGGCGGAACAATCTAATTCTGAGCATTCCTACCTTGATTCCTTCGGCACGTGCCTCGTCTACGGCTGCCCTGACCATTCCTTCAGACGAACCAAGAACTACAAGTGCTACCTCTGCATCATCGAGTAAATACTCTTCAACCAAGTTCATTGGGCGGCCAGTTAGTTCGCCAACAGCGTTGAGCTGTGTGCGAACTACTTCGAGCGAGTTCTTCATAGCTTCGACTTGCTGACGCTTGTGTTCGAAGTAGTAGTCGTTAGCGTCGAGAGTGCCGAACGTTGCGGTGCTACCGGGCTCAAGTGCCCAGATGTCGGGTTCGTACTCACCAGTGAATTCTTTAACTACCTCGTCGGGCAGCACTTCGACTCGTTCGACCGAGTGAGTAACGGTGAAGCCATCGAGCACGTTAGCCGATGGAAGCAGTACTTGTTTGTTCTCGGCGATAGTCGGCATAACAACTGCCTGATCGTATGCCTCCTGAGGGCTTGCTCCGATGAGCATTGGCCACGACGATTCTCGCATTCCCATAACGTCGGAATGGTCGCAGAGGATGTTTAGTGGAGCTGAGAAAGATCGACTGCAGAGGTGCATCACGATCGGGAGTCTCATTCCGGATGCAACCCAGAGCATTTCGTACATCAGGGCGAGACCGGGACCCGAAGTCGCCGTTTGTGCTCTTCCACCAGCAGCAGTTGCTCCCACACATGCGCTCATTGCCGCGTGTTCGCTTTCTACGTTGATGTATTCGGTGCCGACGATTCCATCGGCAACGAATTCAGAGAATTTTTCGATGATGAATGTTTGAGGCGTGATTGGATATGCGGCGACAACTTCGGGGTTGATCTGACGCATTGCGTACGCAACCGCCTCGCCGCCGTTGATTGCCTGAGGTGGTGGCAGTTTTATTCCTGAACTTGGTTTTTGAGCCTGCTTTTGAGTAGTTGTCATTTGGCTGACTCCGAACTGGCTCCGTTACTTGGTTGTGTTTCTCGATTTTCAGCAGAATCGGGAACCATCTCGATGCATTTCACCGGGCATACCTGAGCGCAGATTCCACATCCCTTGCAGTGCTTCAAATCCACACCGATAAGCTTGGCGTTGGCAACTTCGAAGCTGGCATCGGGGCAATCGACCCAGCAGATCATGCAGTGGGTGCAGCGTTCAAAATCGACAACCGGAACTTCAGTTCGCCAATCGCCGGTTTGCACACGGTCGGTGCTGCCAGGATTAACTCCGATGCCGCCCGGCTGGATCTGTTGCCATAGCGGCGATTCGGAACGAGATTGTTCAGATTGGGGTTGGCTAGACATTTGCCGAGACTCCCGCTTCTATCTTTTGGGCTTGATCGTGGCCGAGCCTGAGGGCTTGTAGGTTTGCTTCAACGATGTTTGGCGGGAACGTCTCTGACATCAGCTCGTCGATAGCGTGCGACATCGTGTCGATATCGAGTACGGGTACTGATCGAGAGAACACGCCGAGAATTGGCGTATTGGGGACGTTTCGCTTTATTAGCTCGATGGCGATTTGACTCGCATCTACGGTCCAGAGCTGTTGGTCTGGCTGCAGTCGGAGTCGCTTTAATGCTGGTGAGTCGGGATTTGCCGTGTTGACGATAATCGTGCCATCGGAAACCAGGCCTGTTTCGACATCTACCTGACCGATTAGTGATGCATCGAGAACGATTACTGCGTCGGGTTCGTAAACAGGTCCCCGGTCAATTACAGGAGATTCGCTGATGCGAGTGTAAGCGGCGATGGGTGCACCTGATCGTTCGGCTCCGAAATCGGGGAGCGATTGCAGGTAGTAGCCGCCTTTGAGCGCGGCTGAGGCGAGAATTCGACTTGCGGTGACGACTCCCTGTCCTCCGCGACCGTGCCATCTGACTTCGATCGGTAGTCGTTTGTCCAAGGTCGCGAGCCTCCCATCATCCGAAATGTTGGCTCGTTTGCGAGCGGCATTGCGTTATGGGCCAGCCCACAGTTTTCGCCAAGCTGCCTTTATCGGCATTCGAACACTGTGGCAGGTTGTACGGGAGCGAATCGTGAGTTCACGCAAACAGGCGTGAGATTTGCGTGGTGTTTGGGAGGTTGCCGCCTACGCCGGTTTGACCATGGACCAGAATCTCAAGTCGTCGTCGACTTCTACTTCTTCGGAGACTTCGAAACCTCGTTTGGTGTAGTAATCGACGTTGCTTTGCGTCATGGTTTCGAGGTAGACGGGAAGCCCTGCTGCTTGAGCCTGTGCAGCCCCCATTTCGATTGCTTCAGTTCCGAGACCTGATTTTTGTGCGTCGGGGTCGACACCGAGACCGAGCAGGTACCAGTGGTCGCCTTGTACGGCTTTCTTGTGAGCTTTTGACGCTGCTCCATCGAGTCGGTTGAATCGTAGGAACCCTCCGAGACCAACTCTAAATGGCATCTGCCAGAGTCCGGCACGCATCATTCCTACTTGCGACATCGTCGTGTTACCGGGCGGAAGCCAGATTGATCCAGCGGACTGTTTATCGTCTGTGTAGATGTGCCCGTTTTTTCGGACGTATCGAATCAGGGCTCCGAACATCCACTCACTGCGCTTCGTTCGCTTACTGGCATCGGGCATTATGAACGTCATCAGGGGGTCATAGAAAAACGCCCTGCTGATAGAAGTGCCCAACGCCTGTTCTTCTCCGTCCCGAATTGCTCGTAATCTCGACTCTGCCATTGTGCCCCCTGAAGTAGTTTTTTTTAGTTTGTGTTCGAACCACGCCACAAAGCTAGCTCACGATTCGGCTTTTCATCACGTCCATGTCTAACTCCACGCCAAGACCGGGACCTGTTGGTGGTGTGATGAAACCGTTCTCAAACGCGAGTGGCTCTTTGAATATTGTTTTGTGAAGCGGACCCTGATTCGCTTCTTGAATGACGAAGTTTGGCGAGCAGGTGTCGACCTGAATGGCGGCGGCCGCTGCGATAGGTCCGCAATACATGTGCGGAGCGATCATTGCGTAGTGCGCTTCGGCGATTGCAGCCACCTTCTTCGCTTCCAGAATTCCGCCGGCTTGTCCAACGTCGATCTGGATGATCGATGCGGCGCCTTTTTCTATAAGTTGTGAGAATTCGTACTTGGTTACGAGTCGTTCTCCGCTGGCGATTGGGATGCTGGTGTGTGCCGCGACCCGTGCCATTTCATCATAGTTTTCGGGCGGAACAGGCTCTTCGAACCAGAATGGGTTGTATTCCTCAAGGATGTTTGCGACTCGGATGGCGGAGTAGGTGGTTAGTTGGCCATGAGTACCAATTCCGACTTCCAGATCGTCGCCAACTTCCTTTCGAATCGCTTCGAAGATGTTGGCTGCTTTTCGGATTTCTGGAAGTCCGACATCTCGTGGGCCAGGGTGAAGCGGTGTGAATGGATCGAGCTTGCACGCTGAATTGCCTTCTTCCAGCAGCTGTCGAGCTATCTCTCCGGCTTTTTCCGGACTGTCCTGCCAGCCTGAAGGCATGTAGGCGTAGGCCCGCAGCTTTTCGTGGAACTTGCCGCCAAGAAGATTGTAGGCAGGCTGATTCGTCGCCTTACCCATGATGTCCCAGCACGCCATATCAATAGCGGCTAGCACAGACGTGTAGTGCAGGCTTGGGTGTCGATAGTCGTGGCGACTGCCGTAAGCGTCAGACCAGATCTTTTCGATGTTGAACGGATCCTGCCCAATTAGGAACGCCTCGCAGGTTTCGTGGATTAGCTGAATCTGCGAAGTGAACTCTTTCCAACCGCTGTTGTTGAACGAGCTTCCGGTTACTTTTTCGCCGAGTCCTGTGATTCCTTCATCGGTTTCAACTTCCAGAAATAGGAAGTACTTACCGCCGATATATGGATCCTCGTTTTCGACAACTGTTGTTTTGACGCCTGTGACTTTCAACTCGTTACCCTCGAATTTTCATCTACCGCTTTGATACTCGATTCGCAGTCGTGGTCGATTGTAGTTTGGCGGGAGTGTATACCTGTTCTTCATAGCGTGAACGTTGATTTTTCAACAATCTGATTTGAGCGAATGTGTCGGCAAGTGACGCTTGAACAGTAGTAGTGGGTGGTTCGTTAGTGAGAAGATCGATCATCTATCGAGTTCGATCACCACTTTTATTGAGCCTGTTTCGCCCGGCCATTACGGAACAAAAACTAATTGAGCATTTTGATTGCGCTTGCCGCGCTGGCGATGATCGGGTTTGGACTACCTACCGGCGTGTTGTCGGTGGCATGGCCATCGATGAGCGAAACGTTTGGCGTGGCTGTCACATCGCTCGGAACTGTGGTTGCGGCGTACACCGTCGGGTACACAATTTCGAGCTTTTCGAGTGGCTGGATTCTTCGTGCCGCGAGTTTGGGGGCGTTTCTCACGTTCAGCGCCGCTCTTTCGGGGTTGGGCTATGTGTCGTTTGCGTTTGTACCGAACTGGTGGTGGTTGCTTGTCGTTTCGGCGGCAGCAGGGGCGGGTCACGGATATCTCGATACAGGAGTGAATCTTTACGCCGCAACGCAATTGAGTGCGCGGGCTACTAACTGGATTCATGCGTTTTTCGGGCTTGGATCGCTCGGTGGATCGAGCATGATGACTGGAATCTTGCTGGTGGGACTCGGCTGGGAGTGGGGTTATGCAGTTGTCGCCACGCCGTTCATCGTATTGGTGTTCGGATTTGTGGCGACACGATTACGTTGGCACAACGGGGACGTAGATACCGCGGATGATGTTGTGGCTGCTGGAACATTTGAAACTCTTCGGGTTCTGGGTGTTTGGATGGGGATTGCTGCGTTTGTGTTGCACACTGCATTAGAAGTGGCGGCGGGAGTGTGGTCGTTCACATTGCTTACCGAAGCGCGTGGGTTGTCTGTTGGCTCTGCGGGAATTTGGGTAACGGCATATTTTGGTGGGTTGGTGGCAGGACGAATCGCACTGGGAACGTTTGCAGATCGTCTATCGCTTAGTGCGCTATTCAGGCTTGCGGGTGTGCTTTCGTTACTCGGAACTCTGCTGTTCTGGCAATTCGCAGTAGTCGAATTGAGCTTCGTTGGACTGGTGTTACTGGGATTCGGATTGGGATCGATATTCCCGACGTTGGTTTCGGCGACACCTCGTTACGTAGGCAGACGCCATACTCAAAATTCTATGGGCATACAGATGGGCGCTTCGGCGATTGTAGGCGGATTGCTTCCAGCGGGAGTTGGAATTATCGCCGCTGCAGTCGGGCTCGAAGCCGTGAGCGTTTCACTTGTGGTTGGAGCCGCCGGGATGCTGGTAGTGCTGTGGGTGTTTGACCGGTTTATTCGGTAGCGTGGTTTCGACCCGAGCACATTTCGCGGTTAATCGAAGCCGCTGTGAACGATACTTTCGGGCTTGAGGCGGATGATGCCTCGTACGGGGCGTTCTTTTCTGAGCGTATCCATATACGGCTCAAACTCGTCGCCT
Source organism: Candidatus Lucifugimonas marina (assembly GCA_029593915.1). Taxonomy (GTDB): domain Bacteria; phylum Chloroflexota; class Dehalococcoidia; order Lucifugimonadales; family Lucifugimonadaceae; genus Lucifugimonas; species Lucifugimonas marina. The sequence continues at coordinate 270,064 of CP046147.1, forward strand.
AGTTTGTACTTGCGCACGATCTCGGTCGAAACCTCGTGAGGGGCGACCTCGGTCCACATTTCCGCCACGCCACTTACGGAGATGTACCTGCCGTTTGGCGCGTCGACGACACCGGTACAGCGCTGGTCTCTTAGAAGATTTTTCCACTTAGCAGTTGAAGGAGTGGTTGAGATCAGAAATTCGCCGTCTTGCCAGATAAACCAGACTGGTGAGAGTTGAGGACGTCCGTCTTTCCGGATCGTTGCCAGAACCATGTTGGTCCGTTCTGAGAGATATTTTTCGGCTGCGGGGGTTATTTGCATCTTTGCTACTCGACTATTGCGCTACGGCTGGTGGATCGACTATTGCCATTAGTGCTGCACAGTGTTCTAGGGCTTGTTCCTCATTAGCTCCCTCGCAGAGCAAGACCATGTTCCCGTAGATGGCGTACCCGCCGTACATCGCCTGAATCGAGCCGCTTCCGTGAGACGAAGGAGCTGCGAAGTAGGCTCGACGATCTCTTAGACCTTCATCCCAGGTGGCATCTTCTTCGTCGAGTAGCGCGGTTTCACCAGATGCTTCTATCGCCATATCGGTTCCTAGCTCTATGGCATCGGCGTGAGAGGCGTAAAAGCGCATTTCATATTCTTTGGCAACGGTTCCGCTGGGTTTCCAGAAACCGTTAGTAGCGCTAATTGCTCCGACCAAACCCTCGACGTTGTATTCATGCGAAATTTTGAAATTTGCAGGTTTGAAATCGTCAATGGTGAAGATTTTTTCGGACGGAGTTATTTTGGCAAACGCATCTTTAGCCGACTGTGAATCATCGCCTGAGCCGCAAGCCGTTAGGGCGAATGCGAGGAGGGTGAAGAGTGTGAGCAGGCGGGTGAGTTTCAACGAGTATTGGCTTTCTTGTTGAGGGTCTGTGCAGGTACGGGAATGATAACGGCTGATCTTCTACATTGTGATCGCAAGAATGTCCGACTACTAGCCGTCCATGTTGCACACTCTTAGAACAGCTCTGACGAGCGTTAGGTTACTACTGGAATGAAGTCGTCTGACGCGGTAGAGTTTCCGACGTTTGTAGAGATTTCTGGTGTGTGTCTGATTGTTGCCATATTCCAACGTGCAAGAGATAGGCGACAAATGAGTAAACCAGAGCGGACCGGTTGGAAGTTGCCGGGTGCAGAAGACAAAGACGGCAATATCAAAAGGGCGTCATAAGTGCCTATGTATTGGGAACGATAGCCGTGCTTGGTGCGTTAGGAGTGGCTGCCATTATCGGCATATTGTTCCTGATCGGGACAATACTAGGGGCTGACGGATGCGTTGGTGAAAACTGCCTGTTAGACACCGACTACACCTTGCGTGGGGACGCTTACCGATGATCGCACAGGGTATTAGCGCACCTGTTTCCTTCTGAACCTCGCCCTTGTCCATCCCGAGCCGTCGCAACGGGGGACGGATTGAGCAATCCCGCTTTTACAGCGCTTAATTGACTTTCACTCGCTGTCAAAAGTCCCCAACCGGACGATCCGCTCAACCGGGGGCTATTTTGCGAAAAGTGGTCGGGGTGCTCGGATTTGAACCGAGGACCTCTTCGTCCCGAACGAAGCGCGCTACCGAGCTGCGCCACACCCCGACTTATCGAGCGGTTTGATTATAGCGAGCGATGTTGTTTGGTTGGGTGAGGGTTGCGTGGGACGTTCTCCCAAAGCATGCCTGGATTAGTCGACTGAGATTGCGACGATGGTGCCTGAAGTGCTGATTGTCGCTTGCCTGCCGTCCTTCGAGAGCCTCAGGATGACACGTATGTTCATGTGCTCTCGAACGTTGGTGGCTACCAGTTAACCTTCGCTACTCCACCAGCATCCCGAAGCGTAAGTCGGGACGCGTGGTGGAGTGTGACTAACTAAACCGGTTTTACGATCCAGTCTGGTCCTTCGCCTCGTACTACCCGACCTGCGTTTTCCATCGTGAATTGCGCTGCGTTCCATTCAGATTCGATGGCTCGTGTCGCGAGGTGCGGAGTGACAACAACGTTTGGCATGTTAGGAAGCGGGTTGTCGGCTTCGATCGGCTCGATCTCGGTTACGTCGAGACCCGCTGCGAAAATTTCCTTGCCTTCGAGTGCTCGAATTAGAGCGGTTTCATCGACGACAGGGCCACGGCATGTGTTGATGAGAATGGCCGTTGGCTTCATCATTTCGAATTCGCGAGTCGACATCATGTGCTCGGTAATTCGGTCGTGCGGAACGTGCAGAGTGATGATGTCGCTGGTAGAAACGAGCTCGTCGAAGCTTACTTTCTTTGCGCCAGTGGCTGCGATGTAATCGTCATCGTGCTCGACCACGTCATGGAATACGATTTCGCACTCCCAACCGGCAAGTCGTTTGGCAACTCGTGATCCAATTCGGCCTAGTCCAACAATTCCGATCCGCTTGCCGACGAGAGTGTGGAACTCCATGCGGTCGCCTTCGACACCTGCCATCCATGTGCCGTCTTTTACGCTCTGGATTTGAACATCGAGCTTGCGGTTGGTCGAGAACATAAGTCCGATAGCGTGTTCGGCAACTGCGACAGCGTTTGCGCCACCGTTGTTAGCAACGTCGATCCCCATTTCAGCGAGGCTGGCCTTATCGATGTAATCGGTACCTGCGCTGAAGGTCTGAATCAGTTTGAGGGTTGGCAGCTTCTCAGCCAGTGGAACCAAACCGCTGTTGTGCCCCGCAGGAAGAATTACAACTGCGCCCTGGCACTGTTCGGCGATGGTGTCGAAGTCTTGCTCGCTGTCGACAAATCGAAGATCGATACCGCCGACTTTGTCGGCCGCTTCGCCTACTTCTTTCATCCGGGTTTCGGATCCGGCGTTGTTCGGACCGAGAATTACTACGATGTTCGACATTGTTTGAACTGCTTTGCTTTTGGTGCGGAAACCCGCTTGCCTGAATTGGGTGACTACTTGGGTAGTTAATAGGTATAAAACGAACCAATTAAAAATAGGGACGTATGTACGACGGCAGATTATACTTACAAGGTTGGATCGAATTGCAACATGATTTTCGATCTTACTGAAATCTCGCGGCTGGCTTGAGGGTCGGGTGTGAGAGCAAACTGAAACACCCAACTTCATCTCACGAATACACACTTGAACTCTGTAACAGTACGCGCTCCCGCAACAACAGCCAATCTCGGACCAGGTTTCGACAGCATTGGTATGGCTCTAGATATGTGGAACGAGCTGACGATAACTCGTGGTGAGTTTAGCGTTTCGACTGAAGGTCAAGGTGCAGATCTTGTTCCTCAGGACACTCGTAACCTGATCGTTACCGGTGTGAACGCAGTTTTTAATCACATTGGCGAGCCTATTCCGGGTTTGCAGTACCACTGCACGAACGCGATTCCGTTTGCCCGAGGTATGGGCAGTAGCTCCGCAGCAATCGTGAGTGGACTCGTAGCGGGTTCGGCTATTTCAGGTGCCGATCTTTCAAAAGAAGAACTGACAGTTCTCGCTGCCGATATCGAAGGGCACCCTGACAACGTTGCACCCGCTATCTACGGCGGTTGCACGGTTGGTGTTCGCAACGGGACTGATAAGTGGATTGTCGATCAGGTAAGCGTTCCTGAAGGTCTTCACGCTGTGCTGTTCGTTCCTGAGATGCTCACTAACACTCACGAATCTCGCGCAGTTCTACCCGACATGATTAGCCGAACCGACGCAGTGTTCAACATTGGTAGAGCGGCTTTGTTGGTGAACGCACTTTCGACGGGTCGCTTTGAGTTGCTGAAGTACGCAACTGATGACCGACTTCACCAGCCACACCGAACTCAGGCGTTCAAGGCGATGCCGCATTTGATTGAAGCGGCGATTAAGGGCGGAGCGCACGGCGCGTTCTTGTCTGGTGCGGGGCCTTCAGTTCTCGCACTGTCTACAGGTCGTGAGGTGACTATTAGTTACGAAATGGCTGAATCGGCACGTACGCACGGCGTAGACGGTAAGCCGATGATCATGCCAGTGGCTCACGAGGGCGCTTCAGTGGTGTCGAGTTCATGACGACTTCCTCGAATACAGGCAGACGACCAGTAATTGTTCAAAAGTACGGTGGAAGTTCGCTCGCTTCGGCGAAGCATATTCACAACGTTGCTGCTCGTATTCAGGCTCGTAAAGACGATGGCGTAGACGTTATCGTTGTCGTCTCAGCGATGGGTGATTCGACAGACGACCTGATCGCACTTTCGGATGCTGTAACTCACGGTCAAACTCCTGACGCTCGCGAAATGGATACGTTGCTGTCTACCGGTGAGTTGGTCAGTTCGACTCTCATGGCGATGGCGTTGAAGTCCGACGGCTATGATGCGATCAGCCTGAGCGGTATTCAGGCCGGAATTAAAACCGACATGGTCCACGGTTCAGCGCGAATTGCTGACATCAAAACCGACCGCATCCGAAAAGAACTCGATAAAGGCCGAATAGTTATCGTGGCTGGCTTTCAGGGACTGGCTGAATCGGGCGATATCACGACTTTAGGTCGTGGCGGATCGGATACTACGGCGGTTGCATTGGCAGTAGCTGCCGAAGCTGAACGCTGCGAAATATATACAGATGTCGATGGAATCTACACCACTGATCCACGACTCACCGACAAAGCACGCAAGCTCGCCGAGATTGGCTTCCAGGAAATGCTGGAAATGGCCGTACTCGGAGCGAAGATGAACCCTCGTTCAATTGAACTTGGTGCTGTTTACGACATGCCGGTTTACGTTGCATCGTCATTCTCATATGAACCTGGCACGCTTATCCACGGAGGAGAGCACACAATGGAAGTCCGCAAAGCGGTTACCGGTATCGCAGTCGATCGAAACGTTGGAAAGATCACCGTTCGTGGTGTGATTGATCGACCCGGAGTCGCAGCAGGATTGCTCCAGCCGTTGGCTGATGCTGGGGTGAGCGTCGACGTTATTGTTCAGAACGCTTCTTCCGATGGCACGACCGACTTCACGTTTACCGTGGCACAGGCGAGTGTCGATAAAGCCGCTCAAGTGCTCGGGAGCGATTCAGACGTTGAGTATTCGGAAGTCGTTACTGGTTCCGATCTCGCGAAAGTGAGCATCGTAGGAACTGGCATGGAGAACGCCCCTGGGTATGCCGCCAAGATGTTCTCAACTCTCTCAGAGGTTGGCGTGAACATAGATATGATCACAACTTCCGAGATTCGAATAACGACGATCATCGAAAAGGATCAGTTGCAGAAAGCCGTTCAGGCACTGCACGATGCGTTTGAACTCGAAAAAACCGAGTAAACTCTGAGCGTTCTGCTACTGCGTTGAAACCCTGCTCGCTCACGAATTCGTAATTTGACCCAGCCGTACCTAAGCGTCGTAATCCCTGCCTTCAATGAAGAAGAGCGGATCGCGTCGACGGTAGAGGCGTTAGTTGCGTATCTGGAGAGCTGGGCAGGTGAGCGGACTTGGGAGCTTCTCGTTGTAAGCGACGGCTCGACTGACTCAACAGCCAAGATCGTTTCAGATATAAGCGCTGGTAACTCCAAAGTTCGATTAGTCGATGCCCCACACGGCGGTAAAGGCGCTGCTGTGCGTCGTGGCATGGATGAAGCCGCTGGTGAGTGGCGATTCCTGTGTGATGCCGATCTTTCAATGCCTGCCAGCAACTTAGGCAGGTTTTTCGAAGGTTCTGGGAGTAACAGCGGCAATCCACGTTACGACGTGTCGATTGGATCTCGTGAGGCGCAGGGCGCAAAAAGATTCAGCGAACCTCGCAGCCGGCACATCAAGGGGCGTTTATTCAATTACGCAGTCAAAGTGCTGGCTTTGCGTGGAATCGAAGATACCCAGTGCGGCTTCAAGCTATTTTCTGCCGAAGCAGCTAGGAAATTGTTTCCTCATCAGTCGCTAGACGGCTGGGCGTTTGACGTTGAGCTGCTCGTGCTGGCAAAGACAGCCAAATTCTCGATTGGCGAAATTCCAATCGATTGGTATTACGGTGAGGGTTCGAAAATGACCCTCACTAAAGGGCTCATAGCTGTTCTCGACGTTGCACGAGTAGGACTAAACCGCGTGCTTAGAAAGTACGGATCGGTCGAACGAAAAGGAGGTGCTTAGAAATGTTTTCTAACCCGCCTACCAGTGAAATCCGTTCTATCCTTACCGAATCGAAAACAATTGCCGTTGTCGGCATCTCAGATCGAGAAGATCGAGCTAGCAAGTATGTTTCGGAATACATGCAGCGCGAGGGTTACACGATCTACCCGGTAAACCCTAGGCTAGACGAATGGAATGGCCTGAAGGTTTACGATTCTGTTGCCGAAGTTCCCGCACAGATCGATATCGTCAATGTTTTTAGACGATCGTCCGAGGTTTTACCCCCTGCGAGGGATGCAGTAGTTGCCGATGCAAAGGTACTGTGGCTTCAGCAAGGTATTTTCAACGAACAAGCTGCAGATATTGTCGATCAGGCAGGGATTCGAGCAATTATGAATTCTTGCATTATGGTTGAGCACAAATCTATGAAGTTGGGATTCTAGGGTTGTCCGCAGAAACCACAAATATGAACGAGAGTTCGCCGAATCCGCTTTCGGTCGCAATCGTTGTGCCAACGTACAACGAGGCGGAGACGCTTCCTGTGCTCATCGAGAAGGTCCGTGAGCAGAACATCGAAGGTCTAGGTTTTGTTGTCGTAGATGATGGCTCTCCCGATGGCACCGGCGATATTGCCGACGCTATCGCCGATGAATTCAACGGTGTGTTCATAGTGCTTCATCGGGAAGGCAAGCAAGGGTTGGGATCGGCTTACAGAGCCGGGTTCCAGGCTGCCCTAGATGCTGGAGCCGAGCGTATTTTCGAAATGGACGCCGATCTCTCGCATCCACCGGAAGTTCTCGCCGGATTGATTGGTGAACTGGACAACGCCGATGTCGCTGTCGCTTCCCGATATACACAGGGTGGCGGGGTTGATCCCGACTGGAGTTGGGGCAGGCGTCAGATCAGTTACTGGGGCAATGTCGGCATTCGAATGATTCTGGGGCTGAAGGTCAAAGACGCCACCGCGGGTTTCAAAGGTTTCAGGCGTAAGGCGCTCGAAACGATTGGCATTGATCGTCTGCGACTGAGCGGATTCGGTTTTCAGGCCGAAGTTGCCTACCGTTGCCAGCAAGCCGGTTTGAGGATTGTCGAGCATCCATACGTGTTTATGGATCGAACGGCTGGTAAATCAAAGATGACGTTCGGCATCGTTGTCGAAGCGTTCTTTCATCTTTCATGGCTTCGCATTCGTCGTTGATCGTCGGCAGACCGGCTTGATCGGTTAGGAACGAGTGCATTGCGGGTAAACGGAAAGCAATACAGAGCAGTGTGGTGGGATGATGGCGTCGTTAAATACGTCGATCAACGACTGATTCCGTATCGATTCGAAGTTGCCGAAGCACGAACTCTTGGTGATGTTGCCGATGCGATTACCAGCATGGGCGTACGCGGTGCACCGACTATCGGAGTGATGGCGGCATACGGTCTCGCACTTGCTGCTGATCAAGGCGATGATCTTGCTCACGCGTACAAAGTGCTCGCTGAAACTCGTCCTACTGCCGTCAACCTCAAAGTGGGGCTTGATCGGGTGATGGGCGATGATGCGGGGCAAATTCTTGAAGCCGCGAGAAGGTTCGACGAATCGGAAGTAGCTGCTGCTGAAGCCATTGGCGAGAACGGGAATCAATTGATTACCGCCGGTGTGAGAGTACTCACCCACTGCAACACGGGTTGGTTGGCTGCCCAGGATTGGGGCACTGCGGCTTCCGTAATTTTTAAGGCTCAGTGATCTGATAAATCTCCGTTTGTATTTGTAAGTGAAACTCGGCCTCGCCTCCAGGGTTCACGTCTTAACGCTTGGGAGATGACAAACGAAGGTGTGGAGCATGTCGTCATCGCTGATGGATCGTCGGCGATGCTAATGAGCCGTGGTGAGATCGATATCGTCATCACGGGTGCTGATCGAATTGCCGCAAACGGAGACACAGCCAACAAAATCGGCACCTACGCCCATGCGCTCGCCGCCAAGGCGCATGGAGTTCCGTTCTACATCGCAGCCCCAAAATCGACGATTGATCCCGGTACGCCAACCGGCAAAGATATCGAAATTGAAGAGCGCGACGAAAACGAGATTCTTTCGGTGCGTGGTGTTGATGAAAACGGAAACCTTCAAACGATCCGTATCGCTTCGTCGGAATCTGGCGCCAGAAATCTTGCGTTCGACGTCACTCCGGCTGAGCTGATCGCCGGAATAATTACTGAATCCGGCATTGTTGAACCGTCGTCAGAGGCCATATCCGCTCATTTGGCGTGAATGGCGCGATGGGTTACCCCGTTCGTTCCGTATTCGGGCACGCACACCTGAATCACAAGTTGCGTTTACAAAGAACCTACGTGCAGACCCGCACGAGAAAATCGGGTTAACACCGGTTGGGTGAGCCAAAAGGAGCGATATCACGTCTGTAACAAGGCAGCGGACACTGCCATAACCGACGTAAATCTACGCTGTAAAGACCCAGCCGAAAGCTGAAAATAATGGTCATCCAACGCCAATCATTCGAAACCCCACGATCATTCAAAAAAATTGAAGAAGAAGCTATTGAGCATGCTCTAGCTGGACGTTGGGAAGAAGCTGTCGATGTGAACATCGAGGGCATGAATCAGGACGAAAACAACATTGGTTGTTTGAATCGATTGGCCAAGGCTTATCTCGAGCTAAGCAAGTACAAGGACGCACGTTCTTTGCTGAATCGAGCTCTTGAGATTGACCCGCACAATCGGGTTGCAACTCGTCAGATTGAACGTCTTTCGAAACTAGACAACAGCGGCATTGCTCGACGGACATCGGGTGGTACTGCCACGAACTCAGCACTGTTTATTTCCGATCCAGCGGTCGCCACCGTTTCCGAACTGAAGAAGGTTACTTCAGCCGAAATTCTTGCCTCAATTTCTCCGGGCGATAAGTTCAAACTGGTTGTTGATGACACGATCATGTCGGTCACCACAAACGGTGGCGAGTACGTTGGAACGTTGGAAGTTCGTATCGCTACTCGACTACGCAAGATGATCTCTGGCGGAAACAAGTACGAGATTCTTGCTGCCAAGCTGACAGATTCAGAGGTAGTTGTAGTCGTTCGGGAGACCAAGCGGTCGGACGAGCAGGCACGAATAGCTTCGTTCCCGTCATATCTTCAGAAGAAGATTGGCGATTTTGATCTTGATGACCCAATGGAAATCAACGACGAAATTCGAATGGAAGACGACATGGACGAATTCGCACCGGCTCCGGTCGAAAGCGAGTCGATGAAGTCGATTATGCGAGGCGAGTTCGGCGGGGCAGCCGAGGATTCAAGCCTGAAGTTCTAGGCTCTTGCCTGATCTTTTACGGGCTAGGCGTGACTCGCTACGCGTATCCGGCTCGTTTTAGTACGTTTCGAACTGCGGTTACAAACGCGTCGACATCGTCTTCGGTGTGAACTGTCGAAACGTTTCCGGCGCACCTGTTCGACATCAGGAATCCTTCGTTCAGCAGACCTATGAACATGATATTGAGCATGTTTTTGTCGTTTGTTGCGAACGTTCGGTAATCGACTACTTCTGTCGGTGTGAATTGCAGCGCGAATAACGACGCAACTCCCGTGACTCCCATCGGAACTTCAAGTTCAGCAAAGAGCGCACGTAGCTTTGTACGAAGAGACTCGCCGAGATTATCGAGATACTCGTACTTCTCAGGAGTAAGATTTTCGAGCGTTGCAACTCCTGCCGCAGCGGTCATGGGATTGCCGTTGAACGTGCCAGCGTGTTGAACCGTTGCTCCACCACCAGACGGGTCCCACATCGACATGATGTCTTCTCGTCCGCCAAAAGCTCCAACCGGCATTCCGCCGCCGACTACCTTGCCAAAGCAGGTTAGATCGGGAGTAACTCCGTAGTAGTCCTGGGCTCCGCCATAGGCGATTCGGAATGCGATCACTTCGTCGAAGATGAGAATTATTCCCAGTTCGTCGGTGATTCGTCGGAGTCCTTCGAGGAATTCTGGCTTGCCGGGAACCATTCCGCACTGGCCGTTGACAGGCTCGACGATCACAGCCGCCAGTTCATCGGCATGCTCGCGAATGACCTTCTCGGCAGTGACAATGTCGTTGAATGGGGTGATGTAAATATCGTCTTCGGCAGTTTCTGAAATTCCCGGGAAGGCTTTTACGGACTCTGGTGATTCGGCATCGCCCGCTTTGTCGAGAGGCGGGACAACACTGATCTGGATGGCATCGTGGTTGCCGTGGTAGGCGCCTTCACACTTAACGAGCTTCTGGTTGCCTGAGAACGCTCGAGCTGCCCGGATGGCGTTAAGCGTGGCTTCTGTACCCGTGTTCACGAATCTGACTTTGTCGAGTGATGGAACGCGCTCACACATCAACTCTGCCCATCGAACTACCGAGGGGCTAGGCGCTGGAAACGACATTCCGTGGTCGAGTTGTTCAGCAACAGCCTGAGTTACTTCGGCAGGTTTGTGACCCAGTATCAAGGTCGTCATGTTGTTTACGAAATCGGTGCGCTTGTTGCCGTCGACATCGGTGAGAGTCGTTCCGGTTCCGTCGGTGATGTAGAGCGGGAAGGGATCCCAGTAGATCGAATTTCGTGTGTCACCGCCGGGCATGAAGTTCGTCGCTTTTTCATGCAAGCTCGCCGATTTAGGGTTTGCGGCTGTGTAGGTGGCGATTTCTTGATCTAGCGGGGTGGTCATTTCACGAGTCTCATCAAGTGTTTTGAAAATGTCAGATTTTGAGTGTCTGAAGCAATAACGGCAGGGCTTCTCCTGCGGTCGAGCGCAAAGATACCTCACAAATCGGGGTAAGTTTCGTTTCTGTGGGGTTGATCTCGATAATTGTTGCTCCGGCGGCTTCAGCAATCCACAGGAGGCCGCTTGCAGGTCGAACGGTGGCTGAGGTGCCGATTGCCAGAACGCAGTCGGCTTTGTCGATTTCCTCTCTCGATGCTGCCATCACGTCGTCGGGGATAGGCTCACCGAACATCACCGTGTCGAATTTTACGAGACCACCGCATTGTTCACAGGGATCTGGAGCGAAGAGCGGGACAAAGTCGCCGAGTGAAACTCGTACTCCACATTCGATACATCGTAATTTCGTTCGATTGCCGTGGATTTCAATTAGATTTTGAAGACCGGCCTTTTCATCGAGTGCGTCGATGTTCTGGGTAACTAGCGACTGAAGCGAACCCTGTTTTTCTAGTTCGGCGAGTGCGTAGTGGCCTGCATGAGGTTGAGCGGTTGCGAGAGCGTCGCGTAGTTCGATGATGTGGGCATCAATTTTTTCGTTGGTTCGCCTGTTCCACCAGCCATCAGGGTCTTTTTTGAACTGAGAGTATCCGTCCATGCGAGGCGTTCCGTGCTTGGTCCAAAGCCCATCTGCCCCTCTGAATGGTGGTATTCCACTTTCGACCGACATGCCTGCACCAGTCATTCCCACTACGTAGTCGGAATCGTTGATGATGCCCGCTATGTGTTCGATGGTGGCGCTAAGTTCTTCGTTGGACAGGTTTTGTGCCTGTTGACTAGTCATCGGAATTTGCAGAGGGACTAGCGCTGGCGATGGCGTCTTGGGTGACTCGACCATTCATCACAGTGTAGATATCGGCAGTTTCGAGATAGTCGTCTGGGACAATTCCCGGTTCGGTCGAGGTCAGGAGCACTTGTTCGTGCTTCGTAGATGCTTCGAGTACGAGCCTACGGCGTTTGGGGTCGAGTTCCGACAGAATATCGTCGAGTGCAAGTACTGGCGTTCTGCCTGTCGATTGCTTTACGAATACGGCTTCTGCCAATTTCAGCGAGAGAGCAATTGTTCGCGATTGTCCACGAGAGGCAAAATTTCCGGCGGGATTGTCGTTGAGTCGAATTTCGAGATCGTCGCGATGTGGACCTATCACTGTCACGCCCTGAGCGATCTCGCGTCGGCGAATAGCGGTAAGGGTTTTCTTCATCTCAGCTTCGATCATTTCGGCGTTCATCTCGCCAACTTTGGGTCGATCATCTGCCGCAGCTGTTATTCGGGGGCGATACTCAAGTTCGAGTTTGTCGCCGTCTGTGAGTTCCCGATGAGCCGGCACGGCGTGATCATTCAGACCATCGACAGCGCGTCGGCGTGAATCGGTTACGCGTGCACCCTCGTAGGCGAGTCGTTCATCCCAGAATTCCAACTCGTTTTCTTCAGAAACTCCTTCTCGCACTCGTCTGAGCAGCTGATTTCGTTGCGTGACGACCTGGCTGTAGCGTTGCAGGGATTTTAGATAGTAAGTGTCGGATTGTGAGATCAAAATATCGAGATAACGACGGCGTCTACCCGGCGATCCGTGGATGATTTCGAGATCGTCGGCCTCGAAGAACACGATGTTTAGATTGCCGACGAAATCTATAGCAGAGCGCTTGATTCCGTTCACTCTCAGGCCTTTGCGGAATCCGGGATTACTCTTAGGTGAGGCCGGAGCAGTGATATCGACATCGATCTGCGCCTGAACGGTCGTGTCGCCTTCTCTACCAACACCGAGAACCTGCATGTGCCCGCCAGTTTCGGCTAGTGACCAACTGACCAGTTCTCTTTCATGCGATGACCGTGCCGACTTCGCAATTGCGAGCATGTATGCAGCTTCGAGCAGATTGCTTTTGCCGTGACCGTTCTGACCCTGAAACAACGTGAGCCCGGGCCGTAGCTCTAGCTCGGTGTTTGAGTGGTTTCTGAAACCAGTTAGGGAGAGCCGCGATAGAAAGATCGGAGTGCCTTATTTCTGGCTAAGAACGCTGTTGATATCAAGCCAACAGACGTTGCTGGCAAAACTCAGGTCGAGTGAGGGCGAATTTTAGCATCGTGCCCCGGCTTGGCGACTCTAAGTTGTCGAAAGTGTCGAAACCCGGACAGCTCGCATCTAACGTTCTACCGTGCACGGGATAGCAAGTTGTTGAGGTGTTGATGCACAAGGTCGTTGGGATAGGGCTGATTGCCCTGCTGATCGGATACGTTCTGTGGATTGCCACGGCGGGGACATCATTCGCTCCGCAAGAGACAGTCGTGGTCAATTCGAATAGCGCTCGTAACGCTACCGAAGAGAAGTCGCTTGATATCGTGACTCTTCTTGGTTTTGATGCCATTCCGTCGATTCAAGAGCCTAGATTCGTCGATCAAAATACCGCCAACGAAACATACGATCCTTACGAACTGGTGCTTGGTGTCGAGATAAACGGCGACGCTCGCGCTTATTCTGTGCCTTTGCTGAGTCGGCATGAAATCGTGAACGATGTGGTGGGCGGTAAACCAATTGCCGTCACCTGGTGACCACTTTGTTTCACTGGAATCGGGTATTCCAGAGAGATCAATGGTGTGGTTCACGAATTCGGTGTATCGGGCAAGCTGATCATGAACGCCCTGGTGATGTACGACCGTGAGACGGAGTCGCTGTGGAGTCAGTTTTTGTCGCAGTCGGTTCGCGGTGAATTGACGGGAACCAAACTCGACATCGTTCCGCTTACTCTCACTACTTGGGATAAATGGAAAGAGACTCACCCTGAGACTGTTGCACTTCGAAAAGGTCGGCGTGGTGGCGATCCTTACGTTGGCTACTACGCAGGTCGTTCGGCCGGAGTGATCGGAGAATCTAATCGCGACGATCGATTGGAGACGAAGGACCTCGTTCTGGGTCTTGGATTTGATTCAGATCCGGTCGCTTTTCCGCACTCTGAACTTCGAACTGAGCAGCTGATTCAACTTTCACATGCTGGTGTGCCAACCGTGGTTTATTTCGATCCTGAGACCGACACCGCACTTGCGTATGGGGCTGAGATAGACGGTCATTCGCTCGATTTTGAACTAGTCGAAGAAGATGGACGAGAGTGGTTAAGGGATTCTCAGACGGGATCGCTTTGGGTGCCTTTTACGGGGCAGGCTCTTCGAGGTGAATTCGCGGGGAGTGCGCTTGAACGAGTTCACGCCGTAAACGTTTTCTGGTTTGCGTGGAACGATTTTTATCCTGAGACCGATATCTGGGGAGCCGGATAGTTCGATCAAGGCAAGTTTCGTTGCGAACTTACGTAGGGGTTCAATTGGGGGCGACTAGAATGGGTTTCGTTTTCTAGAAATAACCGTTCTGGTGGTGAGAATTGGATCTAAAGTCGCTTATTCGTGATGTGCCTGATTATCCTTCTGAAGGAATTCTTTTTCGGGATTTAACTCCTGTGATGGCAGATCCACAGGCTATGAAATTCATAACCGATGGCATGTCGGAACACTTGAGTTCGCTAAAGGTCGAATCTATCGCTGCCATCGATTCCCGTGGATTTATTTTCGGCGCTCCCATCGCTGCCAAACTCGATATTCCGTTCGTTCCCATTCGAAAGGCTGGCAAGCTGCCACCTCCGGTGATCGGTGTCGACTATGCGCTGGAATATGGAACCGCTCGACTCGAGCTGAGCACAGCGGCTGTCGATAAAGGTCAACGAGTAGCGGTTGTTGACGATTTGCTGGCGACCGGTGGGTCGGCTGGCGCTGGAATGAAGCTGATTACTGATCTTGGTGCCGAAGTGGTTTCTGCAGCTTTCCTCGTCGAACTTGAGTTTTTAGACGCTCGCTCGGCATTGCCGAGCGGGATCGACGTTTTCAGCATGGTTCGGTACTAGATTGGGCGCCTCGGGAGAGTTTGTGTCAGGCGGCTTCGGCGTAACTTTTGATCTGTGGCAGACGCTAATATTCGAGGTCAACGGTTACGTTAATTCGATGGAGCGTCGAGATGCCCGAACAAGGTATGTCGTACGTGAGCTTGCACGCTTAGGAGAACCTATCGACACCGAAGTCGTACGTGATGGCTTTAGGGTGTTGTCGGAAGAGATCACTTCGGGGCACGATTCCGGTCACGACGCTCAGTACGAGGAATGGGTTTCAATACTGATCGACCGATTTGTTCCCGGTCTTGAGAAACGAGTCGGCACCGATGAAATCTCGAATATGGCACGGTTGATAGATCAAACATTTATCGAAGCTCCACCAGTGCTACTCGACGGTACGAAAGATGTATTTCGTGAGCTCACAGAGAGGGGAGTGAAGATTGGGTTGATCTCGAACACTGGATTAACCAGTCCGCAGATGTATCGGCAATGGTTCGACCAGCTTGGAATTCTTGAAGATTTCAGCTTTTTAGGATTTTCTAATCAGCAAGAGGTCTCTAAACCCGAGGCTGCAATCTTCGAAGCCACCTTGAACGGTATGGGAGTAGAGGCAGAACGGGCGCTTCACGTTGGCGATAACTTGCACACCGATGTTGGCGGGGCTGCGGCTGTCGGGATGTCGACCGTGTGGGTTAGGGGCGGAACGAATTCACCGGTGGAGACAACCGCCGAACCTGACTTTCAAGTCGATTCGATACTTGAGATGCCAGCCATTGTGGATGAGTGGATGAGTTCGCTCTAACCCAGTTTTTTGTGGGCGAAGCGTGCTACTGCAGTTATCAGAACGAAATCGAGTATTGTCAGGAGTCCGATGAACAGCGTTGCTTCGAAGAAGAACTGCTGAGGGAACATGATGATCAGATAGTCGTTCCACGGATCGAGCAGCCATAAATCGTTTGCAAAACTCAGGAAGTGGAACTGTGTGAATAGCCAGCCGAAATTAATCAACGCTGTGCCACCAAAGATCACCAGAAACACCCCAGTGCCAATCGCCGACCACTTGAGCGATCTGAGCAACAGCGGGAAAACATCCTGCTTGAGAGTTAGTAGTCCAACGGAGAGAAGAAGTAGCAGGACCACTCCAGACCATCGTGTGATCGAGAAAACAGCCTGCATCAGAGCCTTCACATCGATCATGTGGAGGACTTCTCGCTCTTTGTAGAGCGAAACCTCACGACCGGCATAATCGACTCTCAGGTCGAGCAATTCGACATCGTTGTTGAAGTAGTCCTTGATCTGATCTGCCCCACGGTTTAGCTGCTCGACTGGGAGACCTGTTCGGTTAGCAATATCGTTTCGCCACCACCCATAGTCATACAGCCATTCGCTGTTCGTGATGTAGCTGGTGCTGAACAAAATCAGGAACAGCGGGAGTATCAGCGCAAAAATTGCGGCTCCGACCAGCGCCAGCGCATGCGGCTTCGAGGAAATTGAGGATTGCTGCGGTTTTGTGGGCATCACAGTTAGCATACGTGGCATTAGTTGTCTTAGTGAGTGCGTAAAACGGAGGAAGACTTGAGTTCTAACAGCTCAGCACACAATTCGACCGGTTCACAGAGTGATCAAGCCAAGTCGGCCGGAGAGGCGTTTGCGAACCTGGTGGCGACTGTGGAGTTGCTGCGAGACCCAGGAGGCTGTCCCTGGGATGCCGAGCAAACTCACATTTCACTTCGACCTAACTTGCTTGAAGAGACTTACGAAACGCTTGAGGCGATCGACTCGGGGGATTCTTCTGCCCTAGCGGAAGAATTGGGCGACATCATGATTCAAATCTTGTTTCACGCCGATATTGCTCGTCGCGGAGACGGGTTCGACGCCGCCGCGGTGTGCGACGTGATTCGAGAGAAGATGATTGCTCGACACCCACATGTGTTTGGCGATGAGGATTCAGTAACTGACTCAGAGCAGGTTGTTGATCGCTGGGAGGCTCTGAAGCGGGCGGAATCGGGCGGAAAGCGTTCGATAGTGGCTTCTTTGCCTTCAGCGATGCCCGCTCTGGCGTATTCGTCGTCGGTTCAGAAGCGTGTGATGCGAGCAGGGCTGCCGTGGCCTGAGAAGCACGCCATGCCGCTGGCTTTCGGATCTATCGACGGTGAGTCGGAGGAAGAGGGCGAGGAGCGCGCGGGTAGGTACTTGATGGCTGTGGCTCGGCAGGTGAACGCAGCGGGTATCGATGCTGAGACCGCTCTCCGCAAAGCTACGGTGAGCTTGCGGGATCACGTGTTACGAGCAGAAGAGTTGGCAGGTGACGAGGTTCTGGCCGAGATGCCAGACATAGAACGGGCGCGTGTTTGGGATAAGGCTGAGGTCGAGTAGACGGCGCAAGGGTTCTTTGTGCCGCTATTGGGCACTCGTGTGAGTTGCCTGTCGTCCTTCGACGGGGCTCAGGATGACACTGGTGTAGTGGCTCAGGTCGACAAACCTGAGTTCCGGGCATCGAAAAGCTGGCTAGCTTTCGATGGTTACAACGCCGGGGGCGTCGTTTGAGGTAATTTGCCCAATGACAGAACTGTGAAGTGTTTTGTTATCAACTAGACTCTTTGCAAGGGCGTCTGCTCGATCTTCTGCAACCGAGATCAGCATGCCGCCAGACGTTTGAGCATCGGCTAGAACCATGAACTCAAACTCGGAAATTCCCTCTCCGAGAACAACTTTGCCTTCGAGCGCTTCCATGTTACGTCGGGTTCCGCCAGAGGCAGAACCGGCTTGAGCCAGATCAAGCGCACCAGTCAGCAACGGAATCTTCGACCAATTCACTGTCGCCGATACTCCACTTGCTTTTGCCATCTGCGAAAGGTGACCCAGCAATCCGAAACCCGTCACATCAGTAGCTGAATTCACCCCGACTTCGTTCATAGCATCGGCAGCGCCCTTGTTCAGGGTCGCCATCGACTTCACCGCGGCTGCAATCGCATCGTCGGGAGCAGTTCCAGCCTTACCAGCAGTCGTAATGAATCCTGATCCAATCGCTTTGGTGAGAACGAGAACATCGCCAACTTGTGCATTCGCGTTGGTAATCTGCTCGCCGGGAGTGACAATTCCAGTAGCGGCGAGACCATATTTTGGCTCTTTATCGTCGACAGTGTGTCCGCCGATGATCAAAATTCCGGCTTCTTCGGCTTTAGCCTGTCCACCTTCGAGAATTTTTGCGATTACATCGGGCCCGAGATCTCTCGGGAATGCAGCAATGTTGAGTGCGGTGATAGGTCGACCGCCTACTGCATAGATGTCGCTGAGAGCGTTTGCAGCGGCGATTTGGCCGTAGTCGTACGGGTCGTCGACGATAGGCGCAAAGAAGTCGTTTGTGAGTACGAGAGCGACGCGTTCGTCTATCCGGTAGATGGCAGCGTCATCTCCGGTTTCAGTTCCAACCAGCACGTTTGGATCGGTGATGGTTGGTGTTGGCAGCTTGCCCAAGACCTGGGCAAGTTCACTCGCGCTGAGCTTTCCAGCTCAACCGGCGCAGGTTGCCAGTTCGGTAAGTCGTACGGGTTTATCGCTCATAGCTCGTAAATCGTGTCATAACTGCGAGAGAAATGACATTTTTAGTGATGCGAATCGGGCACTTGCCGATCTCATATGATGGGTTTGATTCAGTAGGCGCTAATTGAGATGCATCAAACTTGTTATTCGCTCGCCATCAATTCAAATTGACGATGACTGGTGTGCGAACGACAATTGATCGTCTGGCCTTCGCAAATATCGAGTGACTTCTCGGGCTTCCGCTGCGCGGGTAACTCAATTAGCATCTGCACTTAGAAAAATATCGCCTTCTCCAAGATAAAAATGTCCAAAATTCCTGAATCTGAAATTCTTCCTATTACCGCTGGTGTCAGCGACGCCGGTCGCCTCTCTATCGGCGGTTGCGACGTGCGAGATCTTGTCGAGGAGTACGGCAGTCCGTTGTACATTTACGACGAAGAGACGTTGCGCGATATTTGCCGAGACTTTGTTGGTAGCTTTGCTGCTGAGTACGAACAGACCCACATCGAATACTCTTCCAAAGCTTTTGCAAACCCTACTGTTTCGAAAATCGTCGAAGAAGAGGGATTGGATATGGACGTTGTCACAGGCGGTGAACTTGCCGTGGCAATTGCATCAGACTTCCCTGCCGAACGCATGAACTTTCACGGCAACAACAAAGGTCGTGAGGAGCTAACCGAGGCTCTGCAATACGGAATCGGGCTGATCACGCTCGATTCGTTTGCCGAAATCGACCTCTTGAACGATGTCGCTGGCGAGCTTGGTGTGAAGCAGGAAGTGATGCTCAGGCTTTCGCCGAGTATCGATCCGCACACGCACCTGCTCACTTCGACTGGAATTCTCGATTCAAAATTCGGATTCTCGATTGAAACTGGCGATGCTGAAGTAGCTGTTGAGCAGGCGATTGCGAAAGAAAATCTCGATGTGGTGGGACTTCACTTCCACCTGGGATCGCCGATATTTGATCTTGAGCCATATTCGGAAGCTATCGATTACGTTTTGCAGTTCGCCGCAAACATGCGAGACAAGTACGGACTTGAACTCAAGAGGTTTAGTCCTGGTGGCGGATTTGCCATCGGCTACGTTTCCGACACCTTGCCTCCGGCGATGAGCGACTACGCCAAAGAAATTGCGGTAGCGATTCGTAAAGGCTGTGACGCGTACGGACTTGATGAACCGATCCTTTCGGTCGAACCCGGCCGTGCCATTGTCGGTCGAGCTGGTGTAGCTGTGTACACCGTTGGTGGAATCAAAACTATTCCTGACGTACGCACATACGTGAGTGTCGACGGTGGAATGGGCGACAACATTCGTCCTGCTCTGTACGAATCTGAATACGCAGTTGTGCCGGTGGACCGCCCGACCGCTACTCGTGATCAGACGGTCACTGTGGCAGGAAAGTTCTGCGAGTCGGGAGATGTCCTGGCGCGTGATGTTGATCTGCCACCGGTTGAAACGGGCGAGCTTTTGGCTCTTCCAGCATCGGGAGCGTACTGCTTGATGATGGCGAGTAACTACAACATGCAGACACGACCTGCCGTTGTGATGGTGAAAGATGGCGAATCTCGCTTGATCCGTCGGAGAGAGACCTACAGAGACCTTCTTGCATCGAGTTTAGACCTTGCCTGATTCCGTTTCACCCGAAGCCATACGCCCGCCAGTTGTTGGATGGGTGACCTTTGGCCATCCGGGTGCGACGCGGCTGCTTTCAAGATCGTCTGAGACAGGACGGCTTTCTCACGCGTATTTGATCACCGGCCCCGATAAAGTAGGCAAGCGAACGCTGGCTTTGGATATCGCCTGCATGGTGAACAGCGAACCTGTTGTCGATATGTTCGGCGAAGCACCGAATATCGATTTGAATGCCTCTCATCAGGCGGAACGTATTCGCAAGGGTGTTCACTCTGACGTTCGAGTGATCGATCCGAACACTGAATCATCGAGTGATAAGAAGAAATCTTCCGGTGATAGCGATGATGGCGATAAGCGCAGCCGGATGGGCATTCGAATCGATCACATCAAGGATTTGATTCAAGATTCTGCTACTTCGCCATTCGAAGGGCTGAAGAAGGTATTCATCATCGATGGCGCTGATCGTATGAACTCCGAATCTGCGAACGCTCTGCTGAAGACCCTCGAAGAGCCTGCCGATGATGTGATCCTGATTCTTCTAGCTCCTTCGGAAGAATCTATTAAGCAGGAAACGGTGATTTCTCGTTGCCAGAAGATCGACCTTCGACCAGTTGATGCCGATGTGATCGAGTCTGAACTAATAGAGCGATACGAAGCCGAGCCAGAGCAGGCTCGTTCGCTTTCTCGATTAGCTCGTGGCTGCCCTGGCTGGGCAATCGACGCTTTGCACGACGCGACGATTGTCGATGCACATAATCAGGCTGTTTTGAGGTTTGCTGAGATCATCACAGGCAACATTGAGGAGCGATTCCGTTACGCCAGGCAGACCGGTGGCCAGTTCTGGCGTGATAGAGATGCCGTGCTTGCAGAGATGCAACGGTGGCTAGAGTGGTGGCGTGATGTTGCGATGATGCGGCATAAACTGGACGATCAGGTAATCAACGTCGAGTGGGCGGAGTTGCTTGGCGAGATCGCTTCACAGCTCAAAGAGGCCCAGATTTCAGCAGCAGTCAGTTCGATTCAGGATGCCACAGCGGCTCTCGAAGCTAACGCTGTGCCACAGTTGACTCTTGAAGTGCTGATGTTGGATTTACCATGGGCTGATCCGAGCAAAACTCCGTCGTTGAACTTTGGCGACGACGAATAGCGACCATCAATTTCATTACTTGGTTCTGCTGAACCATCACTTCTCCGCACATGACCTTTTTCAAAGCCATCGAAATGATGGTTCCCGTCACCAGTGCCCAAAAAGCCATTGGCATATCGAGAAGTTGAATCGGGAGTACTGAGATTGCCATCGCGGCTATCCCGCTGGCTCTCATCGGACCTTTGATCGACTTCATCGCAATTACTCGGAAGGCAGGCACCATCGCAAGTGCGCCAACTGTGAGGGTCAGTGAGAGTGGGATGCTCTGGACAATCTCAATTACTGGCACAGCGAAAAGAGCAACAACAATAACGGGAATCGAAGAGACGATGACAGCCCAGTACCGTGACTCCGAAGGACCGGCAGAGGAGTTTGATGCTACCGCAGATGTTGTACCACCAAGAGAAGCTGCCTGACCTCCACCGAAAGCGTTAGTGATCGTGGTGATACCCACAGCCAATCCGAGCAAGTTCGCCTTAAGTTTGTAGCCTTCGGACCTAACGATGGCCAGAGCCTGAATATTGCCCACACCGAAAGTTAGAGCCAGAATCGGGATACCGAGTGCGACGATTGCTGAAAGGTCAAACTCGATCGGAGATATTCCGACTTCCGGGAGTGCCATTGGCCCCACTCCTGGGGGGATGTTGCCACTTAAAGACAAGGCTGCGAATCCCGAAACGGCGGCAAATCCTACTCCCATCAGGTGATTGCGAAGTAAAACAACTCCAGTCAGGTACCCGCCCAAAACCGGCAAGGCCATCCCGAGATCATTTATGGCTATACCACCAGTCTTCACCATGAACGAGGTGGTCCCACCCGCAAAGACTGCAAGTGCAACCTGTGGAGGAACCAGCTTCGTAAACGATTCGCTCAGTTTGAGAGCGGATAGAAGGATTACGACGATTCCGACAACCAGATTAGCTCCAAGTATTTCTGGCAACGAAAATCCTCCCGCAGCTCCTACGAATAGGATCATTACAGGAAGTGAGAGATTCACCGACAGCGGTTGTTTGAGGAAAACTGCAAGTACAAGTGAGAACAAACCCGTTGTCATCCAGGTGATAAAAAACCAACGTGCCGACTCTGCGGCAGATATATCGAGTTGCGCAAGTATGCCGACCTGGACTGTGAGTCCAGCGAATAGGTATGACATTAAGATCGTCAGACCGGCGGAAATAGCTTTGCGATTGATCCCGGTGGGTTTTAAGTGCTCTGATAAGCGGGGAAGAACAGGAGTTAGCGTGGACATTGCAGATCTCTCGAGGTCTTGCTTGGGTCGATTCCCGTGAACCGATCCCACCACGCTAATTTCCAGCCGAAATCCCCGCATCTCCAAATATGATGGTTTGTTCTAGCAGAAAAATGCCCAAAGCTATGCTGCTTATAGCCAATATTGGCTGGTCAACTCGGTGGATCGGATGGCGGACTAGTTCAATCCGTTCGCCACGGCAAACGCTGCAGCTTCGGTTCGATTGCCGGAATTGGTCTTTGCCAAGATATTTTTTACGTGGTTTGCCACAGTGTTTGTGGTGATAAACAGACCATCGGCAATGTCACGGTTGCTCTGACCGGCAGCGACCAGCCTCAACACTTCGCCTTCACGTGGCGTCAGACCTGCAGGGAGAGGTGCTGCACTCTGGGCGGCTTGAGATGTCAGTTCGGGGTCAGTATTGCCGGCTTTGAGAAACGCCTGAACTTCGTCGATAGCTGCAGTCCACCCCGGCTCAGATGCCATTGGCAAGTGATTCGAACTTTCAAGGGGTACGAATCGAGAATTGGGAATCATTGCTGCAAGTTGGCGACCTTGCTCAAAAGGTACTTGTGCATCACCTCGGGCATGTAGCACGAGAGTAGGAACATCAATCTGGCCGAGCAGTGGCAAGACGTCGATTTGAGCTGTTTCTGCCAAAACGTTCGCAGCGTTTTTACCCGAGGAAGATACTTTCTGTAGCTCGTTGAACCACTGCATCTGCTCCCTGCTTGCACCGGGCATGAATCGAGATGTAAACAACTGCCGGTAGGAGGGTTCATCTCGTCCCCAGCCAGCCTCGGTGAGGACCTGTAGTGCTTCTCCTTCTCTCGGATTGTCACCTCGTTTTGAGCGCCCTCTTCCGAACGCCCCGAATAGGATCAGACGGTTGACTCGGCCCGGGTGTTTGTCGATGTATTTCGCTGCGATGGCTCCACCCTGTGAGATACCGAGAAGAGCAAATTGATCGAGACCAGCGTGGTCGGTTACCGCCGCTAAATCGTCAACCCAGGAATCGACTGACTGCTTCGGAATGTTTCGTTCCGAAAGCCCGGATCCTCTTTGATCGAACCTCACCAGCGTGTGGTGTTTGGCTAGCTCCTGCCACCAGTGGCTCCAAACTGGGCTGCTTAGTTCGAATTCGAGATGCGCCATCCAGTTGGGTGCTTTGACTAAGGGAGGACCGCTGCCCATTACGGAATAGGCAATCTGGACACCATCGGGAGCCGTGCAAAATCGAATGTCTTGATCCATGGATATCCGTGCGAAATTTCAGTTGGATGTACGTACCGCCAACTATATAGCCAGTCAGTTGTATTTTGGAAATTCGTACTTAGGTAGAACGACGCCTGTTACTGATCTCAAATATCTAGGATTTGTGAGTGTCGTCTGTCGTCCTTCGACGGGCTCAGGATGCACTCTTCGAGAGCCTCAGGATGACATCGGGATTGCTTCAGCTTGACGGGTGACTACGCTAATCGCCTACAACTACGGCTTAGAGTCCGTTTGCTGATGGGTTAGTTTCCGGGACCAGCCACGGCACGAACGGCAACCAGGTCTTTTTCAGCGACTCAAGCCTGAGGAACGAGTATGGGTTAGGGCGAGGCTCGTAGGGTTTGTTACGTAGCCTCATACCCGCTTCCTGGGGCGTGCGTCCCGCCTTTCGGTGGTTACAAGCCTTGCAGGCACTCACGACGTTCTCCCACGTGAACTCGCCGCCTTTGCAGCGAGGGTGGACGTGGTCGATAGTCATGTCTCTGGGCTTAGCACCGCAGTACTGGCAGGAATGATTGTCGCGAGCGAAGATTTCGTTGCGCGACATCTTTCGACGCTGAACTGGTCGTTTGACCATATAGACGAGCCTGATCACATCGGGTCGATCAAACAGGTCGTCGACCGTGTGGACGTATTCACCCGTGTCCTGAACCGATTCTGCCTTGCCTTTACCGACGAGTTTCACCGCCCTGCGAATGTCGCAGATGTTGAGCGGCTGATAGTTCTGATTGAGCACCAGTACTGGCGCTCGCGTACTCTCGGTCATCTCGGTTCCAGTTTGCGGCGATGCTAGCGCCGCTGTTCAGGTGTGTTCGTTCTGTTGGCTCCTAAGTGCCCGTTTCTTGGTTACGTATGTACGTACGGATAATTGGTGGTAGTTGGATTAATCGTTATCGCTAGGCGTCTTGCTGGTCTATCGCCTGTTCGAGTCGGTCGAGTGCTACACCGAATTCTTCGGGAGCGAAGTCGATCACGAAGCTGCGGAGATTTAGCAGGGATGGAACGACTTGCGACTCAACTAACCATGTTCGACCGTTTTCTCGCCCCATGTCTTTTACATATGCGATCGTTCGGCCCGTAACTTCGTCTTGCAGGCCTTCGATACCGTCAGTCATTACGTTCTCGAGGGTGATGCCCGATTCGGCAGGAGCCTCATCTTCAACAAACGAGTAGCGTGCGAGAACGGTCATCACACCGCCAGAGATTAGAACGCCGGCGACTAATCCGATAACGATTCCGCCGAGACTATCGACCCAGCCCATGAATGTGACTTTGAGGGCCTTCTTGATGATCGAACCAACGATTCTGCCGACTATGAACACTCCGACGAATATGATCACGTATCCGATGGCGGTTGAGAGGGCTTCGCTTTCAACACCATCCCATATGAGCGACAGAACTCGACCTGCAAATAGGCCACTCAAGAAGAGAGCGACATATATAGAGATGGCGTTTATTGCCGCCATCACGAGTCCGGTCTTGAAACCCCATATGGCGGTTATCGCGAATGCTGCGATCAGCACCCAATCTAGAACGTTCATATTCGAAATTCTCCACTAACGCCGATGTATTTAGTTGGATTAGCCGGGCGCTAGTTCAACGATGTTATCGATGAAGCGTTACAGAAATATTGATAACTCGTATACAACGAGTGATCGGGATTCTAGCAGCAGGCGACTATCCTGTTACGAGTGCTTCCGGAACCTGAGTAGTCAAAAATGGGTGAGGGCTGCGCAAGGTTACCCAGTAGAACGAACGGAATTCGATTGTCAGATACAAGTAATGTTCGACCGCCAATTGCCATCGACGGACCAGCGGTTTCAGGAAAATCGTCCGTGGGTAAAGCGTTCGCTAGTCGTATCGGATATCGCTTTTTAGACACGGGGCTTATGTACAGGGCTGCAACTTGGAATGCCGTTCAAAATGGAGTCGACATAAACGACTCGCAATCGGTTTCTGCAGCTGCTGAATCGATGGAGTTTTCTGTTACTGATTCAGACTCTGGCGACAATCTGATCGTCATCAATGGAGAAAATGTCACCAAGCATCTTCACTCGATAGAGGTGGATGACGCCGTTTCTGCTGTGGCCGCGGTTGGGAGAGTTCGGGAAATTATGGTCGCCGAGCAAAGGCGATTAGCCGGTGAAGGCGAGATTGTGATGGTCGGAAGAGACATCGGAACAGTGGTGCTTCCAGATGCGCCGTTGAAGATTTATCTCACCGCTACGGCTCGAACCAGGGCGATTCGACGTCACAAGGATTTTATTGCTGAAGGCACGGAGGTCGAACTTGAGGTTATTCTTCGTTCGATGGAACAGCGGGATCTTGTCGATTCGTCTAGAGAGAATTCACCGCTGAAACTCGCCGACGATGCGGTTGTGGTCGACACCGATGATCTGACGTTCGATCAAGTTGTTGATCGTTTAGTTGATCTGACTGAGGATGTTCTTTAATGGCCCAGTGGCTGTTCCCGTTTTGCAATGCAGGGTTCAAAACAACTCTCAAGTTGTTCTCTGATTTCAAAATCGAGGGACAAGAGAACATACCCGAGAGCGGACCGCTGTTAGTGGCTTCGAATCACCTTTCGAACCTGGATCCGGCGATTGTTGCGTCTGCGTTGCCGAACCCACCTGTGTTCATGGCAAAGAAAGAGCTATTCAAATATCGGATTGGGTCGTTTTTGATGCGAGGTTACGGTGCGTTCCCTGTGGATCGAAGCCGTGCAGATGTTCGAGCATTGAACTGGATAACTCAGCAGTTGTTAAGTGAACACCGAACAGCGATAGTGTTTCCAGAGGGAACTCGTAGCAAGGTGGGTGGATTGCTCAAGGCTCAACAGGGTCTTGCGATGATCGCTATGTCGACTGGTGTACCGATAGTCCCGTTTGCTCTCACTGGATCAGAAAATCTACAGCACCCGCTAAAAGTTTTTAAACCGACTGCAACGTTGAGATTGAAAATTGGCAAGCCGTTTGTTGCTTCAGGATCGGACTCTGATGGCCGCCCATCGAGAAAAAAGATGGCCGCTGTAACTACAGAAATCATGATTCGCATCGCCAAAATGCTTCCCGAAAACCAAAGAGGCGAATACGCTGATAAGTGCGATAACGAATTGACCGAAACCGCTGAATACCAGTGGTCGAGCAGCAAGGCGAACGAAGTCAGCGGGGTAAGTGGCTAAGTGTGCGGAATATTTGCATATGCCGGAACTGAGAACGCCGTTCCTCTTCTGATCGAAGGTCTTCGTTCGGTCGAATACAGAGGGTACGACTCGGCTGGAATTTCAGTAATCGATTCGTCGGGCGAGATACAGACCGTAAAGCGTGGTGACCACAAAGCCTCGCTTGAGAATCTTGCCGAAGCGGTAGGCAATCAGCAGCTTTCTGGTGTGGTGGGTATTGGTCACACACGCTGGGCTACTCACGGTGAGGTGAATCAGCAGAACTCGCACCCGCATTCGTCAAGCAACGGCTCGGTATCTATTGCGCACAACGGGATTATCGAGAATTTTATTGAGCTGAAGGACCAACTGATTGATTCAGGAATTGAGTTCAAATCGGAGACCGATTCTGAAGTTCTAGCGCATTTGGTTGGCAATCGAGTAGCTGCTGGTACCAGTCTTCGAGATGCAGTGATCGACGCTGCCAGTCAGATCAAAGGCAACACAGCGATAGTCGCCGTTTCGGCGTCGGAACCCAACGTGGTTGTGGGGCTTCGAGTCGGGAACGCTGGCGGAATCGTGGTCGGGAAGAACGATCACGCCGCGGTAATGGCTTCCGACACAATTGCACTACTTCCGTACACATCGGAGGTTGTTTATTTAGAGCCTGGCGAAGTAGTCGAGATAGAGCTGGGTGACGTTCGACTATTTGATTTGATCGGCGGAGTGATTAGCCGTGATCCAATAGTGACCGCCCAAAATTTCGAAGCGGCTCAAAAAGGCAATCACCCGCACTTTATGTCGAAGGAAATCGCCGAGCAGCCTGACGCCGTTCAGGGAGCGATGCGTGGCAGGGCAGATTTCGCAACAGGAACGCTTTCGCTGCCGGAGATGACGCTGACGACTGAGCAGTTGAAAGCGATTGACAGGGTTGTGCTTACAGGCATGGGAACTGCCTGTAACACCGCCATGTACGGTGCCTCAGTCATTGAATCGCTCGCCAGAATTCCAGCGGTTGCTCAAAACTCGTCGGAACTTCGGTACAGCGATCCTGTTCTCAACGAGAGAACACTTGTAATTGCCGTAACCCAATCGGGAGAAACAGCCGACACACTGGCTGCAATGGAGCATGCCCGTCAAGCAGGTTCTCCAGTTGGAGTCGTGGTTGAATTTGAGGGCTCACAAGCTACTCGAATCGCCGATTTCACGTTGCCGGTTCGGGCCGGTCAGGAAATTGGCGTCGCATCGACAAAAACGATGATTGCTAGCATGACCACGCTCTTGGAGCTGGCAGTGTTCTTGGCACAAGTTCGGGGCGAGATAGGCACTGATCGAGTGAAGGACATCGTTAGTGAACTGTCCGAGTTGCCATCGCTGGTCGCCACAACGCTTGAATTGAACGGTGAGATCACACGTCTCGCTGATCGACTATCTGAATTCGATGATCTGCTCTATTTGGGGCGTGGTTCACAACTTCCTGTTGCTTTAGAAGGCGCGTTGAAGATGAAGGAGCTTGCCTACATTCATGCGGAGGGGAACCCTGCTGGCGAGATGAAGCATGGGATGAATGCGTTGCTTGGATCAGAGATGGCGACTGTGGTGGGCATTCCTCAGAACGATCTCTACGAGAAGATGCTTTCAAACATTAGCGAAGTGAAAGCTCGCGGTGGCGAAGTTGCGGCAATTGCGACTGAGGGCGACAACACGATTGGGCGGGTCGCTGATCACGTGATTTACGTTCCGAAATGCCCAGAACTTCTTCAGCCGTTCGCCACGTTGGTACCGATGCAGATACTTGCATATCGCACCGCTCTGGCTCTTGGGCGAGACCCCGATAAGCCACGAAATCTCGCCAAAACGGTGACTGTGGAATAGCTGGCGAGTAATTGGCGAATGGTCGCGGAACAGCCAATAGTGCCGCGGTTGGTTATTTGAGCCGTACTATTCGATGCTAACGAGGCGTAACATCGTCGCTCTCATTGGCAACCCTAATCGAATCGGTCACTACTTAGTTTGGCAACGACTTCACAAGAGCAATCACCTGTTGGATTCCGTGCGAATCTAGCCATCAAGCTAGGCGCACTCAGCAACGCCAAATATCGCCGCTATTGGCTGGGGTCTTTAGCTTCTGTCGGTGCGATCCAAATTGTGACCATGGCGCAGGGCTGGCTTATCGTCGACAAGCTCGGTGGTTCGACAACCGACATCGGGATTTTGGGCGGTGCGACCGCTATTCCCACGATACTGGTGAGCCTGTTCGGTGGTGTGTTGGCAGACCGGGTTGATCGTCGAATGCTGATCATGGCGGTTTCAATTGCATCTACCGCCTTGCTGATGCTTCTAGCTGTTCTCGATGCGACCGGCGTGGTCCAAATATGGCACGTGGTCGCAATAGCTTCGGCTCAAGGACTCGTGATGGGCTTCGACGGTCCTGTTCGCAGTTCTTACTTCCCTTTACTCATCGAGCGCAAGCATATGTCGAGTGCGGTTGTGCTCGGAACGGTGATGTGGCAGTTCAGTCGATTGGTCACGCCGATCATCGGTGGAATTCTCATCACGTTTGGCGGAACTCAAACGGTGTTTTTTGTTGGCGTGCTTGGTTGGGCGAGCATGCTAGTGGTGATGATTTCGCTGAGAGTTAGCTCGCCACCTGTCGAGAAGAGTCGCAACGTCCTGGGCGATATCGTCGAAGGAGTGAAATTCATTCTTTCAAGGCGAGATTTTGTACTGCTGATTGGTCTTACATATTCAACACACTTTTTCGGAATGCAGTACATCCAACTTATGCCATTCTTCGCCAAGCGGTTTGAACGAGAGGCCGACGGATTTGGAATCATGCTGTCGACACTAGGCCTCGGAGCTTTGGCTGGAACTTTCACTGTAGAAAGAATCCGTGCTCATCCTAGGGTCGGCTATTTCATGCTGGGCGGAACAATTACGTTCACCGCCGCAGTCGTTTCATTTGCGTTTTCACCATCGTTTTACATAGCTCTGGGCTTCTTGTTTGTCGGTGGTTTGGCGAACACAATTTTCTTCGTGATGGCGATGACAGCGTTGCAGTTGCGTGTTCCTGAGGGAATGCGTGGCCGAGTGATGGGCATTTACACGATCACGTTCAGCTTCATCCCGCTTGGCGGAGTTATGGGCGGCTACGTTGCGTCGGTTTATGACGAGCGTGTGGCAGTTGCGGTTGGTTCGGCGATTCTCGCTTCGATCTTCGTGATTGTTGGGATCACACAGCCGATAGTGCGGAACTTGAACGGTAGCAACTTGGAAGACTCGTGAGCTCCACCGATTCCGAGTCATCCACTGCTTCGCCAGTAGAGCGCAGAACGAGCGCACTGGCAATACCGTCGTTCCGAATCTACTTCGGCGGAACCGTGCTGGCGATGAACGCTCTTCGTCTTGGTGCGGTCGCTCAGGGTTTGCTCATGTGGGATCTAACTGGCTCCCCGCTGAGTCTTGGTGGAGTCGCCGCCGCTACAGCAATTCCAATGATGCTCGTGAACGTTTTTGGCGGAGTGATGGCAGATCGTTTCGAGGCGAAATTCCTGCTGGGCGGGTCGTCGTTCATAGGTGCGATGTTGCTGATTCTGTTGGGTGTGCTCGACATGACAGATACCGTTCAACCGTGGCATGTGTTTTCGGTCGCAGTTATTTCTGGATTCGTAGCTGGAGCAGATCAGCCTTCTCGGCAGGCATATTTTCCTTCGTTGGTGCCTCAGTCGGCAATGAAGAGCGCTGTGACTATCAACGGGTCACTGATGGCATCTGCTTCAGTGGTTGCTCCCACGCTTGGCGGAGTGTTGAT
This sequence comes from Candidatus Lucifugimonas marina, assembly GCA_029593915.1. Taxonomy (GTDB): domain Bacteria; phylum Chloroflexota; class Dehalococcoidia; order Lucifugimonadales; family Lucifugimonadaceae; genus Lucifugimonas; species Lucifugimonas marina. The sequence continues at coordinate 300,564 of CP046147.1, forward strand.
TGCCGCGACAGGTACTCATTTCGGCTTCTTCGTATCTGCTCTCGGTTGGCTCGCCATGTTTGTTGCCACACTTTTGCTGCCACGGCGTGGAGCGTCGCCAGTAACTCGAAGCGTGCTGCGTGATCTGGGCACCGGGTTCGGGTATATCCGAAGAAACCGTGTATTGCTCGTGTTCATGATTCTTTCGTTCACGAACATGTTGATGGTGTTCGGGTGGATAGGCATGCTGCCAGCTTTCGTAGAACTGTTCGATGGTGGTCCCCGTGAAGTCGGTTACATGTTTTCCTCGGCTGGAATCGGAGCGTTTAGTGGAATTCTTGTGGCGGGTCGGCTTTCACCGGGGCGGTATCTTGGCTTGATTATCTTGGGCGGCGCTGCATCCTTTTCGTCGATAATGCTCGTAGTCTCAAACTCTCCCTCACTCGCTATCGCCATGCCGTTAGCTGCACTAGCGCACTTTGGGAATGGCTTATTCAACATTTCCGCTATCGTTGCAGTGCAGTTGCGAGTTCCTGAAGACATTCGCGGTCGGGTTATGGGGGTGTTCGCAATATCATCGAGTATTGGACTGCTTGGCGGCCTTTGGACTGGTTCTCTCGCATCGTGGATAGGTCTGAGGTCGGGAATGATGGTCGGTCCGGTGATCTTGCTCATGCTGATAGCTACGATCTTGATTACTCAGCGAAAAGTAAGAAATTTGCACGAAGATCCGACACACGACAGGTAATATGCTTCGGCATCGCATATAGTCTTTTATCCGATGGACACGATCTCTAGAAATACGAAACCCGACCTGAGTTCAGTGCGCACTCGCCTCGAGAAGCGAGAAGAACTTTTGTCGCCATTCGCTTCGCGTTCGGAGGACGCCGTTCGAGAGATCGCTGAGGAACCTTCAGAGACTCGAACTGAGTTCCAGCGTGATCGTGATCGGGTAGTGCACACTAACTCGTTCCGAAGGCTCAAGCACAAGAGCCAGGTATTTGTTGCTCCTCAGGGCGATCACTTCACCACTCGGCTAACGCACGTCATCGAGGTTTCTCAGGTCGGACGTTCGATCGCACGTGGGCTGAACTTGAACGAGGATTTGGTCGAAGCAATCGGGCTTGGGCACGATCTTGGTCACACCCCGTTTGGTCATATTGGCGAGAGTGTGTTGAATCAAGTTCTTTCCGATGGTTTTCATCACAGTCGGCACTCGGTGAGGCTTATAACCCAGCTTGAAAAAGACGGCACGGGGCTGAACCTGACCGAACACGTGATCGATGGAATCCGTAATCACTCGAAGCCTGAAGGCAAATTTCTTAACCGGGCGTCTGTAGCGAATCTTTCACTTGAAGCCCAGATTGTTCGTATTTCAGATGCGCTGGCTTATCTTGCACACGATATTCAGGACGCTTTGCGGTCGGACTACATCCAGTTGGAAGATTTACCATCTGATGCAATTGATGCGCTGGGCATACGGCATTCGCAGCGAATCGACGCCGTTGTACGTGATGTTGTCGAATCGTCATGGGACTGCACTGGTGAAATCGAAGTCGAAACTACTGACGAGGAGGGTGGTGATCGACCGTGGATCAGAATGTCGCCTGAACTTGGCAAGATCGTCACCGATCTTCGAGTGTTCATGTTCGAGAATTTTTATCACCCGATTAGCGCCTCGGTAGAAGGTCGCAAGGCGGCTGCCATCGTTGGGGTACTGTTTGAGCACTTCAACCGTCGACCCGAGCTTATCCCTGCCTGGCTTCGAGAATTTTCCGGATCGACCGAGCGAGCAGCTGCCGACTTTGTATGCGGCATGACCGACAACTACGCCCTGATGATGGCCGAGCAGGTCAAACCAGGGTTGAGCGACGGTGTGTTTCAGGGTCGGATATAGAAATCACCAAAAATTACCCCCGTTACGGCGTCACGGGGAAATTTGTATCCGTATACTTTCCGGCACAGTTTCGCCTATCCGAATCCGTGTGGGAATTGCTCGCTGAAGCGAGTGTGACATCCCCGCTTCGTGATTCGTAGCCGCATCCCGTAGGGTGCGTTGAGTTTCAATAGATATGGCGCTAGTAGACGAGGTAAAAAGCCGGTCCGATATCGTTCAAGTCATTTCAGATTATGTCGACTTGGATACTTCATCGCGCCAGCCGAAAGCCCTCTGTCCTTTCCACTCTGAACGTTCGCCCTCGTTCGTAATTTACCCAGAGACGGGTAGCTGGCGATGCTTTGGCTCGTGTGCAGAGGGTGGCGATGTGATCTCCTTCATGATGAAGCAAGAGAACATGTCGTTCGTGGAAGCGCTTGAGCAACTGGCCAACCGAGCGGGAATTAAGGTTGAGGATCGTAAGAACGAACCTCGCAAGAAGCCCGTTACTGGTCTGATTGAAGCTAACGATATAGCCGCTGACTATTTTCTTTCGAGATTGAAAGCCCCTGTCGGTGAGAACACTCTTGAGTACCTGGCCGATCGAGGTATTGATATCGAAACAGCTGCGCGTCGTGGATTGGGTCTCGCCCCTAGCGGTATGGAGACTCTTTCTGGGCACCTGCGAACGAGGAACGTTCAGGCAAGAACGGCTCGCGACGCAGGCTTAATAACTCGAAAAGAAGATGGCGCATGGCGTGACATGTTCACTGGGCGTCTGACTATCGAAATTCGTGATGCACGAGACCGAATCATTGGGTTTGGTGCTCGTACTCTCGATGGATCAGAGCCAAAGTATCTAAACACTCCTCAAACCGATGCATTCGACAAATCTTCGATTCTGTACGGACTCAACTGGGCAGCAGAGTCGATAAGGGCTTCGAACGAGGCTGTTGTTGTCGAAGGGTATATGGACGTAATCGCAGCTCACGAGCATGGATTTACGAATGTCGTTGCCTCGATGGGTACAGCGGTTACTGGAATGCAGTTGGATTTACTCTCGCGACATGCAACTGCTGGTGGCACTGGCACGATCATATTATGTCTCGACTCCGACGCAGCGGGTGAAGCAGCCACGATGCGAGCGCTCGAAGGCGTAACTGCCGAGCTGAGTACGGGTCGACGTCGTGGTATCGAGGTGAAAGTCGCACGACCCGACGGTGGTAAAGACCCTGACGAAGCTATTCGGTCGAATCCTGATAGCTGGCGATCTTCTTTGTCAGAAGCCGAGCCGCTTCTCGACTATTTGATAGTTGCTAAGTCAAAGCTTTATAACTTGGAATCGGGACAAGGCATTGCCGATTTCGCAAACGGCGTTGCCCCGCTGATTTACAACATCACAAACGACTACGATCAGGATCGTTACTGGTCGACCACGGCGAAGCTTGTCGGTGTGAGTGAGACTCGTCTGAAATCAATCGTCGATAAACCAAGAGCTATTGGTCGTTCAGGCTCGCGACGAAATAATTCTTACGGTAGAGGGAAAAAGTCACAGTTCTTGGATTCAGGACGAATTTCGTCGGACCAGGTCAGTGAGGTTTTGAGCTCTTCAGCGGGTGATCCTTTAGAAGAACATTTGCTGTCTCTCGTATTGCAACGAGAGGATTTGAGAGAGCATGCAGTGGCCATGCCGCCAGAGTTTATGCATGAATCTGACAACAGGGCTTTGTTTACGGCGTGGCAATCCTCGTCTAGACTCGGCGAAATTTCACACGAACTTGGCGATGATTTAACGGAAAAGGCACATCGCTTGGCGGAACGTGAACTTCCTCCGTCGGATCAAGCCCGGCATGTTGAGGATGTCAGACAGTGTGTGATGCGTTTGCGAGAACGGCACTTCAAGCGCATCAAAAAACTGCAAACCGAACGGCTCAAAGAGCTGGATGGTGAGGAAGCGCAGGAGCTTTTGGATCAATCGCTCCTATCGAACGAGAATCTTCGCAAAGTAATGACAGGGCGGGCATAAATGGCACGAACCACCCAGACCACAGATAACGAAGACCAACTTCAAGATCTTGTTAACTCAGGAGGATTATTGCTGTCGAACAGCAGTAACAATCTTGATGGTGAAGAGACTGACGATGACGATACAGGCGATCGTGCCGGTTCCGCAGTATTGCGTTCAACAGCCGTTGCTTCCAGTGCATCTGAACTAGAGACCTGGGGCTCGAAACAGTCAGAAGGTTTCGCAGCGCTTAGCTTTAACCCTGCTGTTGAAGATTCCGAAATTTCCGATGACCCGGTTCGCATGTATTTGCGAGAGATTGGTCGAGTAGGCCTGCTCACGGCTCAGGACGAACGGTTCCTGGCACGTGGGATGGAAATATCTAATCGGTTGTCTGATATCCAGTCTGAGATGGCTGCGAAGACGGGTCGAATGCCGACCGCTGCAGACACTACTCTTGAACTGCTGGCTCGTCTTGGTTCACAACACGAGGTTGCATCGGCTGTTTCTGGTTTCTTGGGAATGCCAAAAGGTGTGACACTTGGAACGCTTCTGGCTATTCCTGAGTTACGTGAACTGATCGACGGTCCCTACAACGAGGATCTGCTTGCTTTCTTGTCGGATGCGTTCAACTGCGAGCTAGAGCAGGCACAGGAGATGGTGCGTGATCTCTCCATAGATTCCGCCTTGATCGCTCCGGAGACGCTCGATGCGTTGGATGCCGATCCTAAGTTGAATTCACTGACTAAGAAGACGAAAACGCCTGAGTATCACGATCAGCTCGTGGTTTATGAATTCCTGCTTGGGGCACATTTTTCTCGAATCGAAGATCAGGCCGAACGGTCTGAACGACATCTCGCCGAAGCCAACCTTCGATTGGTTGTTTCGGTAGGTAAGAAGTACATCGGTCGTGGCATGTCGCTTCTGGATTTGATCCAAGAAGGCAATATCGGCTTGATTCGAGCAGTCGAGAAATTCGACTACAGAAAAGGTTTCAAGTTCAGCACGTACGCAACGTGGTGGATTCGTCAGGCGATTACCCGTTCTATTGCTGATCAGGCACGTACGATCCGAATTCCGGTGCACATGGTCGAAACGATCAACAAGCTGCTGCGTGTGAGCAGGAGGCTTGTTCAGGAGCACGGTCGAGAGCCTACTTCTGAGGAGATCGGTCGAGAGATGGAGATGCCGGCGGATCGAGTTCGAGAGATTCTGAAAATCTCTCAAGAGCCGATTTCGCTCGAGACTCCAATTGGTGAGGAAGAAGATTCGTCTCTCGGCGATTTCATTCCGGATAACAACACGCAGGCGCCTTCCGATGCGGCCTCGTATCAGCTTCTGAAAGAGCAAGTCGATACTGTGCTCGATTCGATTAACCCTCGAGAGCGTCGAGTGCTTCAGCTGCGGTTTGGTTTGGAAGACGGGCGAGCACGAACCCTCGAAGAGGTTGGGCGTGAGTTTGGCGTTACTCGCGAACGAATTCGCCAGATCGAAGCGAAGGCACTTCGCAAGCTGCGGCATCCGACTCGATCGAAGAAGCTACGCGACTTCCTCGAATAGGCAACCCGCACTCCCAGTTTGAATCATTGTGGTGCGCTGTTAGGCGTGTCTGTTTGTGATCGCGCGTCCTATCACGTGAACGGAGTTTCTTTGTCGGCACTTGGCTCTTACTTGGTCGGGAACTGCTGATCGAGTTCAACTTTGGTTCATTCAGGTGCGTGTACTCTATTGCCGTTGCTGGGAAGCATTTACTTATTAAGCGAAAAGTTAACAATTTTGCAATTGAGATCAGTACGCTGCTAGGATGAGACAGTCGGCTTGTGCGTTTTTTCGATTGGAACCAGTCTTGTTGCCGGCGTTGAATTTGCGATTAGTAGATCGATTTGAACTGAAAAACGTATGACAACCTCCGAGAACATAGCTCAAATAAAAGACATAGTTCTAATCGTGTTTTTAGTGTTCTCCTTCGTACTTCTGCTCTTCGGAGCGGTTCTTTCGCTGCGACTATACGGTCGCGTAAACCGGTTTATGGATCGAATGGAGCACGTCGCTGAAGGGTTTGAAGAAACCTTCGGACGTGTTGCCGTTGCTAGGCGAACAGTGGAAGAAGCGGCATCTGCTCTGAAACCCGTTGCGAAGGGTCTGGGGCTAATCGGAGCATTTCAAGGTGTTAGTCGTCTGTTTGGCGGCGGCAGCTCGGAAAGTCCAGATTCCGAGAACAAGTAGCGCTATGCGATTTCCACAATTTTCAATTTCCACACAGAACGTAGAGGTCAGAGGTAACTAATGGCTGACAAAGACAGCGGTGGAGGTGGCGGATTCTTGCTCGGGTTGCTCATGGGCGGCGTGGGCGGATTTGTTGCTGGAATGATACTTGCTCCCAAATCGGGAGAGGAGACCCGTGCGTTCATTCTCGATCAGAGTCGAGAGTGGCGTGACAAGGCAGACGAGCTGTCATCGGCTACACGTGAACGAATGGCGACGGCCGCTACCGAAGGCAGGCGGGCAGCTTCTCAAATGCGTGACGACGACGGTTTCGACGATCTCGATCTAGACGACGAGAATCTCTAGAACAGCCGCCGTCGAACCGGTCTCTACCTGATCGCCAGGCCTTTTGCCCGTGGGTAGGTCCCAAACACCTTAAACGTTGCAGTGTTCTGCTTGAGCAGCTCGATAGCCTCTTGAACATGGGGCTCGTCGATCTGACCTTCAAAATCGAGTAGGAATATGTAGTTGCCCATTCCCTTGCCTGTTGGACGAGATTCGATTTTCAAAAGGTTAATATTTCGATCTGCGAACGGACTCAGCGCCCCGTATACGAGACCTGGCGCATCGGGCCGGTCGAAATCGAACGCAATCGACGTTTTGTCGCTATCGACTGGGTAGTCGCCGTTTGAACTGAGCACTGCGAAGCGTGTCACGTTGTTCTGTCGGTCTTGAATACCCTGAGCAAGAATGGGGAGTCCAGCGAGTTCAGCCGACCTACGAGGCCCTATTGCTGCCACTCGATCGTCCGCTTCTTTGAGATCGGTTACTGCGAGGGCAGTGCTGGTGGTTGGAATCTGCTCTGCGAACCTTAGTTCGGTCGAAAGGAACTCTCTGCACTGAGTTAGTGCTTCCTGTTTAGACATCACCACTCTGATATCGCCTAATTGAACTCCAGATCGAGTGATAAGGCAGTGGTCGATTGGAAGAAGAATTTCGCCGATGATGTGGGCGTTTTTTGATGTGATCAGGTAGTCGACAACCTCAATGACAGTTCCACCGAGCGAATTTTCAATTGGAACTACGGCTTGATCGACTTTTCCTTCTTCAAGAGCGCTCGTAACAAGCCCAAGTGAAGCAAACGGAATTCGTTCTTCATCTGGGGCATAAAAGAAGCATGCTTCGTCGGTGTATGTACCTTCAGGGCCGAGAAATGCGACGGTTTTAGGCATGATTACCTCAGTTCGGTGAGAAGCTCCCACAGCTCAGCAGTTGAGTTTGCGGGCGACATGGCGATGATCTGATCTTCAGCTTCGATCAGCGGATCACTGTCGGGATCTTTGGAGTGTCCCTCCGAAGTTATCATCAGAACGATTTTTGAGCCGTATGGCAGGGTGATTTCAGATAGCGTCCTGCCGATTGCTGTACCGGATGCGGGCAATTTTATTGCGACAAGCTCCATAGTGCGATCTGCAAGAGGCATGAGCTTGATCAATGGGTGTGCCGGGAGTGCAGTGGCAAGATTCGCCAGCACTAGATCTGTGGCGCTGACAACGAGATCGACTCCGGCGAGATCAAATAGCTCTGCGTTTTCTGGTGAGTGGGCGATAGCGATGGTTCGTGGCACATCGAAATTTGTTCTCGCCAACTGGCATGCAGCGAGATTGTCTTCATCGGAGTTCGTAACGGCTATCAGCGCACCAGCTCGCGCAGCCCCGGCATCTTGTAGAGCCCGAACCGAAGTCGCTTCGCCGATAGTCGCGATCATCCCTAGTTCTCGTTGAAGATCAGTAACGACGTCGGGGTCGTTATCGAGAACGAACACTTCGTGACCTTCGTTGATCAACGCAGATGCGAGAGGTGCGCCAACTTTTCCACCACCGACTATTACGAGGTACATATGGCTACGCCTCCTCAGTCAGCATGGTTACAAAGTAATCGCTTGCGAGTGAGGCTTTGTTGATGGTGCTGATGCCGAGAGAATCGTAGAGCGTTCGTGCGCCCTCGTCTCGTACGACAGTCATCACCTCTTCAACTCGATAAATAAGTTTCGCTCGTTGAGCTGCAAGTCCGTTGAGAGAGTCTTTGCCGGTTGCGGCGACAAATACATCGGCATCGCTAATACCGGCTTCGAGCATTCCAGCGCTTGTCGATCCGTCACGGTGAACGATGGTCATTGCGCCTGAATCCACGCGACCGCGTGGCAGCAGAGAAACCGCTTTAGGGTTCTTTTCGATAATGGTGATCCGGTGTCCCAGATCGCTCAATTTTCGTGCCAGTGATGAACCGAGATTCCCGGCTCCCACGATGATCACATTCATGTTTTCGGCGTGTTTTCAGATGAAAATTCTGTGTTGTGCAGGCTTAAATATTTAAGTGCAGTACTGGTTATACCAGTTTGTTAGCCCCGACCGTTCCTCGAAGTACGAGCAACCGGACGTGCTGCGCTGCTATGTTCTCGCCACAAAATTACATCACACGGGGCATGTTCGAGTATGTATGGAATGTCGCTGCCGAGTGAAAAAGAGCCGTAATCGGTTGGATACGAAGTTCCAATAACGATTGCGTCGGCATCTCGTACAACAGCTTCGTGAACAACAGCAGGACCTATGTCACGGGCTTGCAGCAACTGAGAGTCGATATCTTGTCGTGGGAGCCTGGCTAGGCGCTCGGAACGGTGCAATACCTGCTCTCCACGAGCTATCTGCTCTTCGATTTCGGCATCGAGCGGTAGGGATCGCTGCACTTTGATTACGTATATGACGTAGAGGTGCCCGCGATCGTCACGGACGATGTCGGCCGCCCGAGAAACGGTGTTGATATCTGATGGGTCGTCGGCGACGACTGCAATTACTCGATTGAAAGGCATTTGATGTTTTTACCTTTTCTTCTCGTTATTCCGGGGTTCTCGGGCTTATTTCTTAGATCAGAACTGATCGGCTGTTCTCAGTTTGGGCTGTCACTGAGTTCTTCGGGCGTTGGTGTCGGGAGTAAATCGTGTGCTTCGTAGATATCTAGTTGGTAATTCGACTTACGTATTCGTCTCGACCGGCAACAACTAGCACGTCGCCGGCTCGTAATCGTTCTTCCGAGTCTGGACTCAGTGTGATGTCGTCACCTCGCTTGAGAGCAACGATGGCAATTCCGTATTTATCTCGTGCGCTGGCGAATCCTGCTTCGTCTAGCGTCATATTCGTGAAGCGATCAGGAACCTGAAGTCGGCTAACTCCAAAAGCCTCAGCGAGCTCCATGTATTCCTCGACATCTGGGTTGAACAGGCTGTGGGCAAGCCTTGATCCCATTTCTTCCTCAGCGTGAATAACGCGGTGACAGCCGAGTCGACGCAGAGTGTTTCCGTGAAGGGCGCTGTGGGCACGAGCTACGATGAATGGCAGGTTCATGGTTTGAAACAGAACGCTCACCATAATGCTGGCTTCAATGTTGGCACCAATTCCGACGATGCCGATATCGAAGTTATGTACTCCGAGTTCGCGTAGTACAGCTTCTTGAGTGGCATCACCGGCAACCGGGTAGGTCACCTCACCCATGAGGGTTTGGACACGCTCTTCGTCAATATCGATTGCCATTACGTCGTGACCGAGCTGGTAGAGCGTTCGGGCGACGTTACCGCCGAATCGACCTAGACCAACTACCACAACTTGCTGCTTTGTTTTCATACGGTACCGAGGATCGGATCCTATCCAATTGCAGTTCAAATACACGCAAACGTTACACGGAAACATTATCCGGTAACGACGTATGCGGGCGCAGGCTCATTCTACCTGTAGCTGAATTACTCGATCATACTGAAAACAGGTCGGCTGGCTTCGAATTTGTAGTTTGCAACATGAATCGTACGAACTCAAAACGACTATGCCATTAGCGAAATATCCCCGATACCTCACTTGCGAGTGTTGCGATTAGTGGATGTATTCGACACTGTGAACGGTTAGACTTGAACTGCTAACGGGCGAATTTAGGTAAGGGTTTAACGTTGGAACCATCAGGTTCACCTAAACAAAATTTACGAGGAATGCTGGAAAACAGTGATCGGTTTCTGACTGCGGTCGAAATCGAAACTTCTCGCGGATTGTTGATGGCAGAGGCTTCGCGTAAGACTGCTGAACTGGCGAAATCGCTTTCGGAATTTGATCAGGTCGATTTTGTTTCGCTCACCGATAACCCTGGCGGTAATCCACACATACGACCCGAGGTACTAGGGCAGGATCTGCTTTTCCGAGGCCGAGATGTTGTGATCAACATGTCGTGCAAGGACTACAACCGCAACGGAGTGGAGAGCAGGCTCTGGGCACTGGGGAGTCAAGGATTCTCTAACGTTCTTGCTTTATCTGGCGATTACCCCATCGGCGGATTCAAAGGACAGGCTCAACCTGTTTTCGACATCGATTCGGTGGGCCTGCTTGAACTGATGAACCAGATGAACGAGGGGCTTCCCAACCAAATGTGGGGATCGGTTGGGCGTGAAGATCGGCTTGAGAAGACAAACTTCTTTGCGGGCTGTGCGGTAAGTCCGTTCAAAAAGCTTGAAGGCGAGTTGATGACTCAGTATTTCAAGTTGGCACTGAAGGTTCGCACGGGTGCCAAATTCGCTATTACTCAGATCGGCTACGACTCTCGTAAAGCTTCTGAGCTTTATCAGTATGTTCAGTCAAACAACATCAACGTTCCGCTAATTGGATCGGTGTTCATTCTTACCGCTCCTGCGGGTCGGTTCTTCAATCGGTGGGGAGTTCCCGGAGTTTGGGTTTCGGACGAACTTCGAGATATCGCCAATAAACAGGCGAAATCTAAAGATCGTGGACGAGCGTTCTTCTCTGAGTTGGCAGCAAAGCAGATAGCGATTCTTCGAGGGATTGGCTACCGAGGTGCGTACATCTCTGGAAGGCCGCAACTCAAACGAATTCAGGGCATTCTCGAAATGGCAGATTCTTTTGGTGAGAACGATTGGAAGGATTTTGCGAAAGAGATTAACTTCGCACAGCCTGATGAGTTCTATCACTACGAGCAGGGCGATAACGCTGGCCTGAGTTCGAACGAAGTCAGTAAGAGCTATCTCGCTTCGAAGACCAAATCGTCGAAGCTAAAGGGCAAGTTCAGCGTGCCGATGCAATATCGGCTCGGCAAATTTGTTCATGATCGTGTGTTTACCGAGGGAACTCTCGGATTCAAAGCCGGTAAAGCTGTTTACAGCCAGATCGAAAAGAGCAAAAAGCTTACAAGTGCAGCTCATGTGCTTGAACAAGCCTCGAAAGTGCCGGTTTATCACTGTCGAGATTGTGGTGATTGTTCGCTTCCCGATATTGCGTACCTATGTCCTGAATCGCAGTGCGTGAAGAGTCAGCGAAACGGACCTTGTGGCGGAACCAAGGCTGGAAAATGCGAAATTTTGGATCAAGAGTGCATCTGGATCCGGGCTTACGATCGTCTGAAGCCTTACGGCGACGAAACTAAGATGCTGCAACGTCCGGTGGCGTTCCGAGATGCTTCGCTTCGCAATACTTCAGCTTGGGCGAATACCTTTCTTGCACGAGATCATCACGCCAAACAGAGCCCCGCTGATTCCGACCGTAAGGCATAATTCGTAGTCGATAAATTGCTTGCCAAGTTCTAGCTGCACAGTTCAATTTGAGTTGAACTGAGTAATTTCAAAAGTACAAAAATGTCCAGAGTCATCGATAGTCCCGACCAGTTCTCCGTTATCGGAGAAAACATCCACGCTACTCGAGTTGTGAAGCGTGGTGGCATTCGTGGTCACGTGTTCGAAGATGGCCACGAAGCGGTCAAATACAAGCTCGATGGTGAGCAGAAATTTGTTCACGTGCCTGAGCATTTCACGACTACTCAGCCATACGAACAGGGCAATCTAAAGCACTTTCAAATTGCGATTTGGAAGGGCGAGAACGGTGACGAGGAAGAATCTGCCGAAGGCAAGGCGTACATCCAGTACGAAGTGAATCGTCAGACCAAAGCTGGTTCGCACTATCTTGATTTGAACGTCGACGAATCTTCATACCGTCTGGAAGAGCAAAAAGCTTCGATGGAATGGTTAGTGACGTACATTGAGTCGATTTCCACACTTCCGCCAAGCGTCGACTCATCGAACCCCGAGATCATCGAAGTTGGGCTCAAGACGTATCAGGGCACGCAAGGGCGGCCTATGTTGAATTCGATCGCCCTTGAGCGCCCTGAGGCGATTGATCTTGCTCTGGAACACGACGCACGTGCAGTTGTGATGGCGTCGAACGAAGTTGGTATGCCAGATGGAGCCGACGAACGACTCGAAAACATCGGCCGAATCGTTGAGATGGCATTGTCGAAGGGAATGGCGAAGGGCGACTTGTTCGTCGACCCGCTAATCTTCCCAATTGCTGTTGACTCGAACTATGGAAATCACGTTTTCGACGCTATGAAGGGCATTCGAAAAGAGTTTGGCGACGAGATTCACATCGCCGGTGGTATGAGCAACGTTTCGTTTGGAATTCCAAAGCGCCGACTCATCAATGATGTGTTCCTGTATCTCGCTATTCAGGCTGGTGCCGATGCCGGAATTGTCGACCCTATGACTACTTCAGCTGAGCGATCGCTGAATATCGATCTTGAATCAGGTCCTGTGAAGCTGGCGTTAGATTTGCTCCAGGGCAACGACGATTTCGCGATGAACTACATCACAGCGTTCCGTAACGGTGAACTGGGTTAGCGGAGCTTTAATCCGTCGTTCCGATCAGACCGTCTTCGAGTTGAAACTTCACGCCCGTTCTGATCGAGTCAGTGTCGCGTTCATTCTTCGCCTGAGTTGCCGAACCTAGGTGTTTGAGAGATGTCCCTCCACTTCGTCGGGAAGAGGGACGGGACCGGTTCCTGCGCTAGATAGAGAATGCCACTACTGAGGTAGGAAGACGTATATGTGAGCCGGTTAGCATCACGTATTCATCGCTCCAATCCGTTTAATGTGACGATTGCACCAATGGCAGGAACGTTGACACAATACGTTTCCTGATGCTCAAAGCGCTCGTACTCACAGTTAAATTCGTAGCCAGCAACTTCAACGAGTTCCTGGCGAAAAATGGCCCGTATATGTCGGCTGCCATTGCGTACTACGCGTTCTTTTCGCTATTCCCACTCTCGCTAGCATTAATTGCTGTGTTTTCACTATTCCTTGGAATTGAGGGGTTTGAAGATCAGCTGATCACCGGACTCCAAGAGCAAATTCCGGTCCTCGCTGAATTATCGGAAACAGAAGACGATTTCTTGAAAAACTTCTTCGACAGCATTAAAGGCGGTCGAGTCGCCGGTGGAGTGGTCGCTACGCTGGGGTTGTTCTGGGTTTCGCAGCAGGTATTCAGTGCTATTCGCAAAAGCATCAACGTCATATGGGGCATTAACAAGACACGTCCGTTTTTGACTGAACGATTGATGGACATCGCACTGATGTTTGGCGCGGCTACCCTGTTGTTTGCTTCGTTGTTAATTACCGCTGGCATCACGTTCATCCAGGATTTGTCAGCGATCTGGCTTCCGGATGCGCCTATTAGTGATCCGGCACTCTGGCAACGGTTTGCTGTGTTCATACCTCTAGTTCTGACATTCACCGTATTCCTGACGCTCTACTGGTGGCTGCCAAACACGAAGCTCCGATTCAAAGAGGTTTGGCCAACCGCTCTTGCTGGTGCTGCGGCTTTCGAGATATCTAAAGCGATATTCGTTTTCTACCTACGAAACATGAGTGGTGTTGCAACTTCGATTTATGGCGGTGTGAGCGCGATCATCGTGCTGATGATTTTCGTTTACGTATCGGCGATTATTCTGCTTGTTGGAGCGATGCTCACATCTAGATACGCGTTTTATCTGGCAGAAACCGAGCAGAAGAAACGGAACCGTTCTTTGTCACGGAGTCTCGAACGCATTCGAGGAACGGCTTCCCTGCCGGGTATGCCTAATCCAGTACCTACCGGTGCTCAAGAGCCTGAATTTGCCGAGCGCCCAGGTGCGATGCGAAACCCGGACTCAATTCGATCTGACCGCAGCGAGTAGCTCAGTCAGCTTCTCGGACAGAATCTGTAGACGGAATTGTCTTGATCGAACGAATCGTAGGGTGCAGATAGATCGCACCCGCTATCAGCCAGATCACGCTGCCGGTGGCTAGAGCGGCTCGAAGGCCCACCAGTTCGGCGATAATCCCCGCTATCGAAACTCCGATGAGGGCAGCGGCTTTCTCCGAGACTTTCATGGCACCGAGTACTCGACCCAGATAATCGGTCGGGATGATTGCTTGCTGAAGGCTGGTTTTGTTGATGTCGTGCATCACCCAGAAGCCGTCACCGAAAATCTGGGGCAAGATGAAAAAGATCATGGCGATCCATATTTGAGTCGGTGCTAATGGGATTAAAAATCCAACTATTCCGTACGAGAAAAGACCTAGCGCCATAGTGGGACCAACGCCGAGTTTGCTCGTAACTCGACCTGCGTAGATGGCACCGATAAATGAGCTCACGCCGCCAATTCCAAATATGATTCCGAGTGGACCCGGCAGGATGCCGATTTCGGAAATCGCGAAAAGCGTGATCATTCCACCGATAATTCCACTCGCCGCTCCGAGGAGGATTCCACTGATGGCCATGAGCTTGAGTGTGGGGTTACCGGCAACGAAGCGATATCCCTCGAGGATTTCACGTCTGATGTTCGGGTGTTGTTCAGGCACACCAGGCTTTGGTTCGGGTTTCCGAATAGCAAGAACGAGTAGTCCAGATATCAGGAACGTAAATGTTTGAACTACGCTGGCTGCGATTGCAGAAGCGAGCTGGGCGATGAATCCTCCAACGCTGAACCCGATCTGTTCGACCACTGAATCGGAGGCTGAAATTTTCGAATTTGCTTCGAGTAGGCGATCTTTTTCGATGAGGCTTGGCAGGTATGAGCGTTGGGCAACTTCATTGAAAATTCCGAGCGATCCATTCACGAACGCCACGAAATAGAGGTGTTCGATGTGTAGTTCGAACAGGAAGTGGGCAGCCGCCACGCTCGCCAGATTTGCAGCTGATCCTAGGTCTGTGATTACGAGAACGATTCGGCGTCTTGATCGGTCGATCCACGGACCTGCCACTAATCCGAAAACGAGTCCTGCAGCCGTCGTAACTCCCCCGAGGATTGCCATTTGGTAGGGACGAGCGTCGAGGATTAGGATTGCGACGAGTGGAACAACCATCATCATTCGACCCAGGGACGAAGTCGATTGTGCTGTCCAAACTTTTAGGAAGTCGGGTTCGCGCCAGAGGCTGCGTTTTTGTGGAACTTGAGCCTTTGGGTATTCTTCAGCGGTGGTCGGTGGCATGCCACATGATTACATGACGCCGGGGTAGTTTTCGTGATTGTTTTTGATTAGGCGAGCAGTTCAGTTCGTTCACGAATGGCGGCATGTAGTGAGCGGTAGTCGAGGAACCTTGAGTGGCGGGGCAACGCGGCACGTTCTTGCGAGCGGTGTAGTGGTTTCTCGATTTGGCAGTGGTTGGCGTCGGCCTGTCGTCCTTCGACGGGGCTCAGGATGACAACTTTGGGAGTCTCTGCATGCCGATTGGCAAACTTTTACTGTTCCTCCCGAGAGCCCTCCACGTTGGTCGGGACGCGTGAGGAGCGGCTATCACTACGCGAGTTCGGCGACGATTTTGCCTTTTACGTGGCGAGTTTGAAGTTGTGCGAGACCTTCAGGGATGTCTTCTAGCGAGATTGTTTGCTCGATCATGGGATCGATCTTCTTTTCGGAAACCAGAGCAATCATTTCGGTCGCCATGCTGGCGAGATCGATCTGGGCTGCACGATTAGTCGAAGTGTGTGCTCCGCCGTAGGCGATATTGTGGATCGATTTGGCGCCAGCGAACGTCGAGTCTGAGATGGTCGGCATTCCGGCTACGCAAGCTATTCCGCCCCTGAATTTCATAACTTCAACGCCTTCGTTGGCTGTGTTTACGTCTACAGCACCGAGAACACGATCTACACCGAGACCGTTTGTGATCTCCATGATTCGTTCGACAACGTTTTCAGAGTTGTAGTCGATGGCATGATCTGCTCCGATCGATTTCACGAAATCGTGGTTGTGTGCTGATGCGGTGGTGATGACTGTTGCGCCGATATTCTTGCTGATCTGAACTCCGAATCCTCCGACGCCGCCTGCACCACCCTGCATCCAGACGGTGTGCTCGGGTTGCACGTCTAGTCGACGTACGACTGCTTCGTAGGCTGTGAGTCCTGCACAGGGGATGGCGGCGGCTTCGGCGAATGAGATGTTGTTTGGTATTCGAGCGGTCGTGTGCTCAGTTGTGATGGCGTACTCAGCGAACCCTCCCTGCTTGGTGAGGTCGCCGTGGTAGAAGACGCGGTCGAATGGCATCCATTCAGTTACTTCTGATCCGACTGCATCGACTGTTCCAGCAACGTCGAGTCCCAGAACGAACGGGAACGTCCAGTTTGGATTGCCGCGTCCGGTCAATTTGTAGTCGACTGGGTTGATGCTAACCGCGTGCACTTTCACACGGATTTCGTTGGGGCCGGGTTCAGGCTTGGGAAGTTCGCCAACGTAGAGATCGGATACAACGCCGGGCTTATCGAGAAGTAGTGCTTTCATGGCTACGCCTTTTCTAGGTTGACTGTTACTTTGTTGCCGTCGTCGAGGTCTAGCGATTCGCTGGCGGCTACGCCTTGAGCGTCGTCGCTTAGAACGGCTCCGATGTCGACGTTGTCGGCGAGTGTTTCTTCGGCGATGTAGTCGGCGTGAGTCATCAGAGCGCCAGTTACGTCATCTGAGCAGCTGATCCAGAGGTTGATTCGGTCGGAGATTTTGAGTCCTGACGATTTTCGCAGGTTCTGAATCACTCGAACAACTTCACGTGCAGTTCCCTCTGCCTTGAGTTCATCAGAAACGACAGTCAAGACCGCACCGGCGTACCCGGCATCGGTAGCGACTGCATAGTTTTCTAACGCAACGCGTTCGATAAGAACTTCGTCTGCTTCGAGTTCGAACGAACCAATCGAGATCGTTTCGCCAGCTTCCGAAGCACGAGCGATTTCGTTCGCATCGGCTGCTTGAATGGCGTTTCGGATTTCGTCGATTTGCTTGCCGTATTTCGGTCCGAGGACGCGGAGATTTGGTTTGATTTCAAAGCCGAGTAGGCCACCCATCTCAGATGCATCGATGACTGACTTTACGTTCAACTCTTCTTTGAGAACGTTTTCGATCTTAGCGAGGGCAAAATGCTCCCAGTCGTGTCGAACTTCAGCGACGAATTCTCCGAGAGGTTGCCGAACTTTCAGCCGTGACTGCGCTCGTGCAGAACGACCCAACGATGCAAGGCGAATTGCGAGACGTGTCTGGTTCATCACATCTTCATCGACCAAGGATGCGTTGGCTTTCGGCCATGACGTGAGGTGAACCGAGTCTGGTGCGTCGTCAATGCGTTCTGCAACGAGGTTGCGGTACATGATGTCGGCGAAGAACGGGGTGAACGGAGCCAGCAATCGTGAGAGCGTTGTCAGGCACGTGTAGAGCGTCGAGTAAGCGGCGTTCTTGTCTTTGTCGCCTTCAGTCTTCCAGAAACGTCGTCGTGATCGGCGAACGTACCAGTTGGAAAGATCTTCGACGAACTGTTCAACTCCCCCGGCAGCGTATGGAAGCTGCCAGCTTTCGAGGTTGTCAGTCATCTTCTGGGTTAGCTGGTTGAGCTCTGAAAGAATCCAGCGGTCGAGCTCTGAGAAACCTTCGCCTTCAGGCATGGTCCAAGATTCAAATCCGTTTTGTTCGCCATCTGGAGTGAAGCCGAACGAAGAAGGAATTACGCAGTCATCTGGCGTCCAATCGTCCAAGTTCGCGTAGGTCGTGAAGAACGAATAGATGTTCCAGAGTGGGATTATGAACTGGCGTCGAACTTCGTCTCCGGTTTTGTAGCCGAAGTTGAGGTTGGAAGCCGGGTTGTGGCGACTGTACGTCCAGCGCATCACGTCGACACCCATCTTTTCAGCGGCGTCTTCGAACCAGATTGCATTGCCTTTTGACTTATGCATCTCTTCGCCATTTTCGTCACGCATCAAGGCGTAAGCGAATACGTTTTTGGCGGGCATGGAATCTTCCAAAACGGCTGCCATAACGATGAGAGAGTAGAACCAGTTTCGGAACTGACCTGGGAAGCTTTCCGAGATCCAGTCGGCTGGGAACCATTCTTTCCAGTACTCAGGATCGGATTTGTAGCCGATGGTCGAGAAAGGAACGATTCCGGCATCGAGCCAAGCGTTACCTACGTCTTCGATTCGGCTGACGGTTTCACCACAGTCTGAACAGGCGATCTTCACGCCATCGATCCACGGTCGGTGAGGTGAAGCTCCGGCAGCCTCGAACTCCTCCCAGCCCTCGACAGCACGTTCTTTGAGTTCTTCGCTCGAGCCGATCACGTCGAAATTGCCGCAATCGCACGCATAGATCGGGAGAGCGAGACCGTAGTACCGCTTCTTCGAGATCATCCAATCTTGCATGTTTTTGAGCCAGTCGAGTTCGCGGGCTTTACCGAACTCTGGATACCAGTTCATTTCGTTCGTGGCTTTTTGCATCTTGGGTCGAATTTCGTCCATATTGATGAACCATTCATCGACCAAGCGGAACACGAGTTCAGTTGAGCAGCGCCAGCAAACGGGGTAGCGGTGCGTGTACTTGTTTACTCGAACAAGTAGGTCTTTTTCTTTGAGAGATTCGAAGACCATGTCTTTTACATCGGCTGCCGATTTGCCGGTGAACTCGCCAAAGCCTTCTTTGTAGATTCCGTTCTGATCAAGAGGTGCGATTGGCGTTAGACCATTTTCGTTACCAAGCTTGAAGTCTTCTGCACCTGCTCCTGGGGCCGTGTGAACGATCCCGGTTCCTTCGTCTTCGCCAACTTCGTCCCACGAGAGAACTCGGTGCTGGTCTCGAACTTCGTCCTGTGCGGGGAGTTCGTCGAAAGGCGCCTTGTAGCGCAGGCCGACCAGTTCAGATCCTTTGACTTCGCCGAGAACTTTTGCTTCGCCGGTGAGTACGTGATCTTTCTTGAGCGATTCGAGAAGCGACTTTGAGAAGTAGATCACTGAGCCACGGTCTTCGACCTTGGCGTATGTGTATTCAGGGTTAACGGCAGCAGCTACGTTTGCTGCGAGTGTCCACGGAGTTGTGGTCCAAACGAGGAGGTTTTCACCTTCATGACCATCGTCGATGAGAGGGAATTTCAAGTATGGACTGTCGTGAGTGATGTCCTGATAACCCTCGGTTACGATCTCGTGTTGTGAGAGTCCGGTTCCGCAGCGTGGGCACCACGGCATGACGTCTCGACCCTTATAGATCCAGCCTTTGTCGGCGCAGGTCTTTAGGAAGTGCCAGATGGTGTAGTTATTTTCGTCTGACTTCGTGTGGTACGAGTTGTCCCAGTCCATGAAGTAGCCGAGTCGTTGCGACTGGTTAGAAATTCGCTCTGCAAAGCGGTCAACTCGCTTGCGGCATTCTTCGACGAACTTGCCTACACCGAATGCTTCGATGTCGCGTTTCGACTTGAACCCCATCTCTTTTTCGACTTCGACTTCGATCCAGAGACCTTGACCGTCGAATCCGTTCTGGAACCGCTGCTTGTAACCCTGCATGTTTCGGAACCTCAGGAAGAGGTCTTTGTAGGTTCGACCCCATGCGTGGTGTACGCCCATGGCGTTGTTCGCGGTGATAGGACCGTCGATGAACGAGTACTTCTTCTCTTTGTCGTCGTTCAGCTTTCGGTAGCGTGCGGGAATGTCGTTGTCGTCCCACCATTTGAGGATTTCTTCCTCTTTGGCTACGAAGTCGACTTTTGGATCTACCGAATCGAAGTGGCTCGCCACGTTTATCGTCCTTTGCGTCCATCCGCTTTGGATGCACTAGCAATTTGGCTCGTTGGCAAGTTAAAAACAAAACCCGCCCCAAGAAAATAATATTCAGGGACGGGCGTTTTGAAATAAAACGGTACCGCGGTACCACCCTGGTTTCCCGTTTTGGCTTTGCCTTGGCGGGACACTCAGTTGAGCCGATGTAACGTTCGGCAGGGACGGTTCAGCCTAGTCGCCAGCTGCTCGCTGGGGTTCGGTGAACGGTTCGGGAGTGATGATCGATTCCTGCCCCTTGCCCGCTCTCACCGTACCGGGCTCGCTTGAAGGGGGGAACGGGATTGATCGTGTCTCCGTCGTTACCTGTAACGGCGTTAAGTATAGGTGCAGATGCTTTTTAGCGCAGTAGTTTGTTTTTGGGAGTGGGGAGTGGCTATCAGACCAACGCGTCCCGAGCGGAGTCATCGGAGCCGAGGGATCTGGGGTGGTGTCGGGCAAGCTTGGACATCAGCGAACAGTGCTCTATCGTCCCTCGTATGTCGAACGGAATCATTGCCACGTACATGGTTGCCAGTCTCCAGGGCGTGCTCTACACGGGATTCACCGTCAACCTTCGTGATCGGATCGAGCAGCATAGAGTTGGTCTCGGTGGTGAGTTCAGTTCTCTGTATCGAAACAGCAAGCTTGTTTGGTGCGAAGTCGCTGAATCTATTGAGAGCGCACGTGAGAGGGAAGCACAGATTAAGCGTTGGCGTCGCTCGAAGAAGGTCTGGTTGATCGAACGAGAAAATCCGTATTGGGAGGATATTTCTTGGAAAGTAAATTGAACTAGGCAGGATCAATTTTGCGCGACACGACCCCAGGTCCCTCGGCTCCGCTGTCACTGCGCTCGGGACGCGAACCAAACCACTCCCAAACTAACCTAGTTCGTAGTTGGCTAGCTGTTGGTACTCGGTATCGCCTTTGTCGTTGAGGAAGCTGCGATAGAGGGCGATTGCGTTGACTGGTATTCGAGTGCCTGTTGTACGAAGAGGAGCGTGCTGCCATGCAACTCCAACGTCTTCGGCGAACCGCCCTCGAATTCCGGGTCGTGTACGACCGACGGTGATGTGCGCTCGGAATTCACGCTCGTCTGCTTCGAGTCCTAGATTGACTAGCCGACCTTCTACCCTGCCTTGTAGTTGCTCAAGACGGCGAAGTTCTCCATCGAACCCAACCCAGC
The DNA here is from genome assembly GCA_029593915.1 of Candidatus Lucifugimonas marina. Classification (GTDB taxonomy): domain Bacteria; phylum Chloroflexota; class Dehalococcoidia; order Lucifugimonadales; family Lucifugimonadaceae; genus Lucifugimonas; species Lucifugimonas marina. The sequence goes on from CP046147.1 coordinate 321,729, forward strand.
AAATACGCGGGTCACGGAATGACGGGAAGCAGCCAGTACGGCCGACCTTGATCGTAAACTTTCCAGTTGCTTCGGCAGCTCGATTGAGGGCGTTTTTGATATCGACAATCTGGTCATTAGGGATATCGCCGAGGAATTTCAGCGTGAGATGCATCGCCTCTTCGGTGATCCATCGGACTCGATCATGTTCGTTAGGTCGAAAGCTTCCTGCTAGTTCGATAAATTCTCGTTTTAGCTTTCGAGGAATCTCAATTGCAATGAATAGTCTCTGAGTGTCTGCAGGAACCTCAGGGAACCCGAACTGTTCTTCTTCATCGTCATCTTTTGCATCAGGTGCCCGGTAAATCTTTGGCTCTGATGGGACGAATGTGGCTTCAGATTGCCGGGTGAAACCTGAAGCATATCCGCTTCGACCACCGTAGTAAGTTTCTTCACCCCGAGCAGAATCTCGGGTTGGTACATCGGTGGGAGTCCATCCATCATCGCCCTGTTCAGCAGTTTCTGCCGGTTCTTCGGACGAGGTTGAATCTTCGGGAGTGGGAGATGGCTCTTCGTCGCCAGTGGAAATAAGCCACTCAGGCTTGTCATCAGCCCCGGGCGCGTTGGCAGCTTTGGGAGTTTCAACTCCCTCAGTCTTCGATACTTCCTCTTTTTGTGAGGAGATAGAAGGATCGTTATCGTTAGATTTCGTCACGCCTGCGTCCTGCGAACCATGGTCATTTGAAAAGTTCTTCTATCAACGATACTTCGGTTTTTAGTTTTTGTATGTTCTGAGTGTTAAGCGTTAGTTTTGGATTGGTATTTGCCGACTGCTAATCAACCGCTACTCACCAGTGGTGACAGCGCGGATATAATCCCGGTCGTAATCTGGCATGAGCGAGTTGAAATAAACGGCTTCGCTCATAAATTGCCTGCCTTTTAGTAATTTTTGGAGAACACCCGTGGCACTACTGCTGAACCGATCTGACGTACAGAATCTTTTACCGATGTCGAAGGCTATCGACACTGTAGAGGCGGCGTTCGGTGAGCTTGCGGCGGGTACAGCCGAAATGCCGGATCGAACCGTGATGACCGATGCTGCAGTTGGTGGTTGGATCGCCTACATGCCGGCTTACTTGAAGTCGGGCGGTGCTTTGGGTGTGAAGGCAGTGACTGTCTACAAAGAAAACCCAACCAAGTTCGATTTGCCAACGACTATCGGGACGATTCTGGTGCAGGACAACAAGACGGGTGTGGTCGTAGCTGCCATGGATGGCGGATTGCTGACCGGCGTTCGAACCGGAGCCAGCGGTGGTGTTGCGACCCGACATCTGGCTCGGAACGATTCGAAAGTTGCCGGTGTGTTGGGCACGGGCGTGATGGCTCGTTCGCAGGTTCTTGCTCTCGCAGAATCTGCCGATCTCGACACGATTCTGGTTTACTCACGAAGCGACAGTGATGCGAAGCAGGCTTTCGCCGAAGAATTCTCGTCAATTACGGGTATTTCAGTTCAGGTTGCTGAGAGTGCCGAAGGACTCGTTAGAGAATCCGACATCGTGACGATCATTACGAGTGCAGTCGAGCCGGTTGTCGATGGATCGTGGTGGAAGCCGGGAACTCACATCAACGCCATTGGCTCGCATGCTGTGGGGGTTCGTGAGCTGGATTCAGCAACGATTGTGAAATCGAAAGTTGTATGTGATCAGGTTCAGGCTTGTTTGAACGAAGCTGGCGACATCCAGATTCCTATCGAAGAGGGCGTTTACTCAGCTGACAAGATCCACGGATCGATTGGTGAAGTGATCAACGGCACATTGCCGGGTCGTGAGAACGACGAGGAAATCACTTTGTTCAAGAGCGTTGGTCTGGCAGTGCAGGATATTTCGTGCGCGTCACTGGTTTACGATCAGGCTGTCGCTCAGGGTGTTGGTCTAGAGTTCGACTTCGGTGGCTGATCGGGACATTTTCTCCTATGGAATTTAACTCGCTGATTCCCGAGTTGATCGTCAGTGACATTGAGCGATCGATTCACTTCTATAGAGATGTTCTGGGCTTCACCGTTGAATACGAGCGACAAGAAGAGAAGTTTGCTTTTTTGGCAGTCGAGAATGCGCAGTTGATGCTGCTGCAAGACAATGAAAACGAGCATTCTCGTACAGGCGACTTGGATCCTCCGCCGCGCGGGAGGGGGTAAATCTGTCAGTACGCATCGGTGGGTTAGAGGGAATCGCTCAATCTCTCGAAGCCGTAGGACACCCCTTGAGAATTCCGATAAGAGAGCAATGGCATCGTCAGGATGAGATTTTTCACGGCGAGAAGCAACTTTGGGTAATGGATCCGGACGGATATTTGCTCCGGTTTGTCCAATCTCTCGGCACGAAGACTGAATTCGAACTCTAAACAATCACTCGCTCTAGCAGGGCATCGATGTCTTTTTGTGTGCGGGAGTCCGGATGAGCCGCTGGCTCTCTCACACTGCTCGATTCGATAAGTCCGCGTTTCTTGAGAATTTGTTTGTGGAAGCCGATTGCGAGTTCGGGAGCCATACTGACTAAGTGGCACAGTGGCGCGATTCGAGTTTCGAATACTTTTTTCGCTTCTTCGATATTGCCGTTGCCATATAGCTTGAAAATCTCGACGAATTCGGCAGGTGTCGAACTGAACGGCATAGTTCCCGTGCCGCCTCGCGAAAGTTCTTCCATCAGGTAGGTTGCACCGCCCCCGCCAAGGACGTTGATCTTGCCCTTCACAGCGTCGACGGTCGCAGCGATACGTCCCGGTGTCGGCGGGGTTTCCATCTTGCAGGCAACAACTCCTTCGAGTTCGTCTGAAAGCTCTGCGACCATCTGAGGTGAGATTTGGGCGAATTGGACGTCTTGCAGCGCGACTGAAACATTGACGGAATCGGCGATGCTTCGAAAATACTGACGAATCGCCGCCGGGTTGGATGAGCCAACGCCCGAATTGGGGGGCGTGAGCATTATTGCGTCGACCCCAAGTTCCTCAGCGCGTTTGCTGTAAAAAATCGCCAGATCAGTGCCTATTGAACCGGTGTTCATAACGATGGGCACACGACCGTTTGTTTGGTCGACAACCGTTCTCAGTAGTTCGTCTCGTTCTGATTCGTTGAACAGTTGAACTTCGCTGGCGAGAGCAATTCCGATTCCATCGACCCCTCCTTCGATGTTGAATTCGACTACTCGACGGAGACCGTCGATGTCGATTTGACCGCTGCTGTTGAACGGGGTTTGCAGAATTGGGATGACGCCGTTGATCTGTTTGTAAGCCAATTTCGTTCCTGAATATCGTATTAGCGCTGTGCAGTAGTCGTGAAGGTTCTAGGCGCAAGACTACCGGATGAAGCTACTGCAATGTGGCGCGAGCTAAGCTGACTTTTCATCTACCGGGGCCTGTAACTGGTCACCTCGGAGCGTACGGATTTCGCGTTGAGTTGTGAGAGTGACGATCATGATTACAGCCAGAATCACCGCTGAAATCGTCAGTGCCCATCGTTCGTCGTAGATCTCGGCGATGTTGCCGCCCATGAGCCCTCCGAGAGGCATCAGAGCGAACGATATTGTGTAGATGCCCATCACACGACCCCGGAAGTTCGATGGCAATCGCATTTGAATGGCGGTCATCGATATCACCAGGAAGACTGAATGCATCACGCCTGCGCAGTAGATCATCAGAAGAGCTGCGCCATAGTTAGGTGCGAAGGCGAAGCCTGTGACGAAGAACGTAAAAACGAATGCTCCACCGATCATGAACTTGCCGGCGTGATTACTGCGCTGGAGCGACGGAACCAGCATCGTTCCTGAGATCGCCCCGGCCGAGAGCACTACAAATATCACGCCTAAACCGTCGGCTTCGAGTCCATGCCTTACCGCAAAAAGTGGCATCAGTAGTAGGTACTGCATTCCGAAAAACATCTTGGCGAAGCTGATGAGGATGAGAACTGTGAAAAATCGGCTTCTTGCAATGAATTTCACGCCGTCGGTGAGGTCCTGAAGCACGTTTCGTTGAACTTCTGATTTCTTGTACGGCACTCGAAGGCTGATGATCACGAACAGCATCGTTATCCAACCGAGAGCTCCGGCGAAGAAAACCGATTCGGTGCCCATGTATCGAATTGCGAGTCCGCCAAGTGACGGCGAGATTATTCGACTGATGTGCCATGTGACCGAACTCAAGGCGACGGCGCTCATCATATTTTTTCTGCTTACCAGCAGAGGGAAGAATGATGCTTTTACGGGGCCATCGAGTCCGAAGAAAAATCCTTGAACGGCGGCGATGACCATGAGATGCCAGATTTCGGCGATACCCGTAGTGACGATTAACGCAAGAACGGTCATCAAGGCTGCGTTCACGCCTGATGTCGTGATCATGATCAGCCGGCGATCCATTCGATCAGCGATCACTCCACCGAAGAGATTCACGATTATCGATGGGATGGCAATCGCTGCACCGAGGAAGCCGAGGGTGCTCGCTGATTCTCCAAAATCGGAGATGATCAACCAGCCGATTCCAAGTTGAACTACTTGAATCGCGCCAGATGAAACAAAAGTCCCGAGCCAATAGCGTCGGAATTTTGGCTCGCTTAGTGCGCCAGCTCGAGCGGCAAAGCGTTGTTTTGTCGGAGTGTTCGTGGCGGGAGTCGGATCAGGTCAGGAGTAGATGTTGATAGTGCGGGAGTATGCGCCTGCTCCCGCCGTAAGTCTGTGTTTTGAAGCTGAGTTATTGCCCGATTTTCGATGATGCAACGAATGCCGACGATTTGCCCTCGTCTGTCGTCCTTCGAGAGCCTCAGGATGACATTCAAGCTATTCACAGAGATTTCAATTTTAGGAGCCAATAGGTACGTAAAAGTGTCATCCTGAGGCTCTCGAAGGACGATAGGTCAGGAACAATCGGCAGCCGGCGCACATTCACGCACCAAACACTACGCCGTGATGACTTCCGCACCGTTGGGCCCAAGCCAGATCGAGTGTTCTTTCCAACCGACGTGGTGACCTGCGACTTCAATAAGCGGTGGGTATTCACGAAGTACACCCTGTTTGACCAATTCTTTCAAAGTGCGCTCAAACGGCTTTTTAGGGAGATCGTTGAAGTATCGTCGGGCGATTGGAAGTCCACGCCATGACTCTATGGCTTCAAGCGCTTCTGAATCGATCTTGTTCGAAGGCCTTGGTGGGCGTTCAAGCATGAAAACTTCAGGTTTGCCGTCATCCTTGATGTAACCCTTGCCCGACGTAGCGAACGGCTCGATTGCAAAAATCGAACCGGCTTCGAGCGATCCTTTTAGCCCGATTCTAGAGTTTGGAATTTGTGGCGAATCGTGGAGTGTGAATCTGCCGAGTCCGTGACCTGTGAGATTCAGCACGGGCTTGAATCCGGCGGTCGCGATGACTTCGTGAACTCGCTCGCCAATGTCTTCGACATCGACATCTGGTGCGCACATGGCAATTGCTGCATCGAGAGCGTCGGAAGCGGCTCCGATCATCCCCGACCAGCGTTGATCGTGAGATAGATCGACTGAAACTCCTGTATCGACGATTAGTCCGTCGATATGAGCACCAACATCGATCTTGACCAGATCATTTTCTTCAAATTTCGTATTGTCGGAAGGCGATGAACAGTAATGGGCTGCAACTTTGTTCCGGCTGGTTTGAGCAGGGAACGGAGGAAGCGCACCGGCTTCTCGAACCATCGTTTCCATGCCTTGTTGCAGGTCGCGTAACAGGTAGCCGGGTTTGATCGTTTCCGCAGCCCAGTTGCGGGCATTGGAAGCGATTTTGCCGGCTTCGCGTAAAGTGTCTAGTTCGCCCGGAGTTGGAATCATGCAGTTGAGTTTACGCGCAGGACGGGTCGTCGGCATCCCAACGGTTGAATGTTGGTTGCTCGCCACGTGCCAGCGAATCTCGGGTGTCTTTCCACATCTCGTACCAAGTTCCAGCATCGTGAAGTTCCGATGCAGGGTTCGACTCGCTGCGTGCGACGAATCCAGGGAATACGTTTCTGCCAGTCGCTTCACCGGTTGGCTGATATCGAAGGTCGAAACTCCAACGAATACGATCACTAATGTTTGGGAGCGCTGCGTGAACAGTCTGCTTTGTCAGCAACAACGCTCCGCCCTTTTTTACTGGGATCGGCATTGAATCTCCGACGTTGAATAGATGTTCAGGGATTTGTAGACCCGGTCGATCTTTGTAACCGGGACAGTGAGTTAGCAGTTCGCCGCGGTGAGAGCCTGGAACCACCGTGAGACAACCGTTTTCTACTCCGGCATCCATGAGCGGGAACCAAACGGTGAGAATGTTGGTTTCATCGGCTTCTGGATTCACTACTCCGGCGTCTTGGTGCCAGGGCGTTGCACCGAACATAACGTTGCCGTCTTCGTCCCGGGGTGAGGCCGATTCGGGAACTTTGATTCGAACGTGCTGAACTGGATTTGAGTAGACCTCGCCGCCAACCACTGATTCTGCGATATCAAGTACGCCGGGAGCTGTTAGGGCGTTGAAAACGGCGGGGCCTGCCCAGAACGGCGTGTCGGCAAGTACACCGTTTTGCGGGAGTGAGAAATCGAAGTACTGGTTGTGAACTTCGCCTGATTCTCCGTAGATCTTGGTTACTCGATCACCGAAATCTAGTTCGGAATGCGTGGATGAAATCTTGCCGTCGGCGTAGAGCTTGTCGGCTAGCGAGTCGAGAACGCCGGCATATTCATCGATTACGGGATCGATCGTCCCTTCTGGGTCGAATACATCTTCGACGTGGACGAATCCGTACTCTTCGAAATGCTCTTTTTGTTCAGCAGTTAGTGCTGGCAAACCAATAGCCCCCTGATCGCACAAGATGAACGTGTAAAGGTGCGATATGCGTGTTGGGGCGAAATGTTACTCGCTTGCGGGGGGATTTGCTGAGATTAACGCGCTTGCTTCAGTTGTACTGAGCAGAGACTGTCGCTGATTCAGCCTAGCCTGTCGTCCTTCGACGGGGCTCAGGATGACACTTGTCTGGTGTTGGCGGTTGATTAGTTGGTCAGTGTCGGGAGTTGCGTTTGATTGCACGCCGATTACCACGTCTTTCATTCTCTACTTCTCGCAATGCCAAAGTGAACTCAGACCCGTCATTCCGACCGAAGTGGAGGGATCTGAGATCGTCTTGCCCCACTAATTCATTCGAATTGTGCGATAGATCCTGAACCCATTCGGCGTTGCTCAGGGCAGGCGTGAATTCAGGATGACATTTGGCGTAAATCGGTTCTCCCCCGGATAGGGGGAGTTAGAGGGGGAGACTGCGACGCGGAGCCGAGTCATCCGATGACGAGCGCGACTGACGCACTAGCTCTTGCGAGCGATGTGCAGTGAGTCGTTCTCGATGCCGAGTCCGTGAGCCGATTCTAGAGCTTTTCGGATTGCGGAGAGTGAAACTTTGAATATGTTGATCATTGTGTTGTACCTGTTTGAAGTGTTCGTTGGTGGGAGAGATTTTTGGAAGCAACAAAAAAACCCCTGTTTTCGACAGGGGTTCTAATTTCTCTACGTTGAAGCTTGTTTAGTTCAACAAGTACAACACGCAAGACTAGGAACCCCTGTGGGCGTACAGGTACACATACAGGTACAGACCTGCTGCGAGGAGTTCGTAGTTGTTGTGCGTAATGCGTTGCTCATATCTAGGTTCAATATACGCCTGAATTTGAGTTCAAGGCAAATTTTCACATAGGTAATTTGTGAAGTATCTGTACGTGAGGTCCCCAATATCTAGTTCAACTGTAGGTGTTCTCAGCGATTTGTGCTGATTCCGAGCAGTTTGGACGCATTCACACCCGATACTAGTTTAGATGTGTGTTCGTTGAGACCTGATTCGCCGAATTCCATAAGTGCTCGCTTTTGGGTGACAAGCGGATAGTCGCTGGCGAAAAGTATCTTTTCGGGTCCCGCTGCTGTTGCAGCAACGTCGAACACCTCGGGTCGATACAGGAACGGGAATGCCGCGGAGTCGAAGTACACGTTTTTGAGCGCCGACCTTACTTCGGGCATCAGAGCGTAGAACGGCAGACCGCCACCGAAGTGGCTGAATATGAATTTGTTGTTTGGGAATGCGGTTACCAGAGCCATCAGTAGACCGGGAGTAACCGTTCCTTTTCCCGGGTAGCCGTGTCCAACAGGCTCAGATGCGTGCATAAGTATCGGCATATCGAGATCATTTGCCGTGTCGAGAACTGGAGCCAGTGCGGCGAGATCGGCATCGAGAAATCCTTGAGTATCGGGATGAAGCTCACCGATGCCCTTGGCTCCTTCAGCGTGACATCGTTTCACTTCGTCGACCGCATCTTCACCCCAGAGCGGATTAACACTGCAAAACGCCACGAGTCGATCAGGATATTCTTTCGCAGCCGTGAGGTTGTAGTTGTTGGCTTCAAGTGCAACTTCTGGGCTGGTCCATCCGAACCCGGTACAGACAGAGACATCAACTCCCGATTCGTCCATAGATGCAAGAAGATCGTGGACCTGAGCGAATTTTGCCTTCGGATCGACGAACAAACTGCGGAAAGTTCTGTCGGCTCGAGATACGAATTCGCGATTGACGTCGAACGATTCAGGGAGGATGTGGGTGCAGGTGTCGATTAGCAATGGTTCGTGAGGATTATTCAAATCGGCTTCGAGCGTACGTGGTGTGCTGAACTCGACCAAAGATACACTGTCTAGCTAGTCACTAACTGTGGTCGGCATGTGGGATGCGGCTACTCTTAGTGGAACAGGGCTGCGTTCGTTCGATTCGCACTGGCTCAAGCGACTTTACGTTCAAGAGGGTGAAATTTACTTATGGTCTCGATGATCAGAGACGAGGGGCGAGTTCTAACTCAGCCCGATATTCCGCGCGCTGAACCCAAAATGGGCAAGGTGGCAGTTATTTACACCACGCCTGAAACGGTGATCGAAGATTACGCCAGGCTTCTTGATTTGGCCGATTACCAGACGGCGCTCACCCCCGATATCGATACTTTCCTGAAGGTGAACATATCGTGGCAGCACTACTACCCGGCGTGTTCGACAGCACCGTGGCAGATCGACGGTGTTGCGCAGAAGCTGAAGGCTGACGGATTCGACAAGCTAACTGCTGCACATAACGGCACGGTTGTTGTGAACCCGGTTGAAGGTCGAGAGAAGAACAAACACAAGGTTGTTGAAGATCGACTTGGGCTTGATCACGTAACGCTCGATGTACCACCCGTGAAGTGGGTTCCGTACAAGCCAACCGCCAAAATGCTTGTGCTCGACGACGTGTACAAAGACGGTCTATACATTCCCGAGGTATTTCCGGGCACGAACATTGTTCAGCTTCCAACAGTGAAGACTCATGTGTTCACGACTATGACCGGTGCTCTGAAGAACGCATTTGGTGGATTGCTTCACCGCTATCGCCACTGGACTCATTCTGTAATTCACGAAACTCTCGTTGATCTACTTCAGATTCAGAAAGAGATTCACTCGGGTCTGTTCGCTGTGATGGACGGAACTTTCGCTGGTGATGGTCCGGGACCTCGTGCGATGCGGATTCACAACAAGAACGTGATTCTTGCTTCCGCCGATCAGGTTGCTATCGATGCTGTTGCGGCGAAGATGATGGGACTCGACCCAATGTCGATTCCGATGATTCGAATTGCTCACGAGATGGGACTAGGTGTTGGTAAGCCTGAGGAAATTGAAGTAGTTGGTGACGATATCGCCGACGTGAACTGGAACTTTGCTGGCAACGAAAGCACCCTTGCTTCCCGTGGTCAGAAGTTGATCTACCACGGTCCTTTGAAGCCGCTTGAGGGCATGCTGCTTCGATCACCAATCGCTCCGTGGGCGTACTGGGCTTCGAACGTTTACCACAACAAATTTTGGCTGCCGATGGTGGGTCGCAAGCGCGTGAACGAAGCGCTGAAGACTGACTGGGGTCAGTTGTTCCAGAAGTACTAACACTTCTTTGGGTAAGTGAGCCTCGAATGGTCATTTGGAAAGCGCGAGTCCCTTCTCCCGGGGGAGAAGGCTAGGATGAGGGTGGAATCGCTCATCATTCGACGCTCATTCGAAATTGGTCTTACTAATCTGGTAACCGTCGAGATTCGGCTGACAAGACTGTACTCAACCATTCCTCCTTCACCCCAACCCTCTCCCTAGGGAGAGGGAGATATATCAACCTAATAAGAATCACTAAATGAGCTTGCGTAAAAAAACTTCGCAATGCTGGATGAATAGATAGAAAAACATGCGATTAGGCTTCAACTTCGTAAATGGCACAAATCCCGGTGACACACCACTGGATGAACTGCTGACGTTCTCCGCTCAGTACGGTGCGACAGATATCGTGCTTCAGTCGTACACGGGCATGGGCGTAGGAGAGAATTGGGCAGTTGTTCCCGGCGATAAGCGGTGGGAGCAAAAAGACCTTGAGGCGCTCCGCAAGCGAGTCGAATCGCATGGACTTCATTTGGAAGCTTTAGAGAACGTTCCGAGCGCTTTCTACGATCAGATCATGCTTGGTGGTCCGGATCGTGACGAACAGATCGAGAACATGATTCACACCGTGCGAAGCATCGCACGTGCGGGCATTCCCATATTTGGCTACAACTGGATGCCTTCAGGAGTTTGGCGGAACGCCGTGAATTCGCCGAGCAGGGCAGGAACATCGGTCACTGCATACGATCATTCCGAGCACATTAATCACGAGTTGACGCACGGTCGGGTTTACAGCGAAGAGGAGATGTGGGAGAACCTTGAGTACTGGATCAAGATCATCACTCCAGTCGCCGAGGAGGAGGGGATTCGTATTGGAATCCACCCTGCAGATCCACCAGTCGACTCTGTTGGTGGTGTTCCCCGATTACTCAACAGCTTTACGAACTACAAACGGTTGATAGAGATCGTTGACTCGCCTTCGAACGCTATCGAGTTCTGTCAGGGGACGTTCTCGGAAATGGCCGATGCCGAGGGCGATGGCATCTACGACATGATTCGATATTTCGGAGAGCGTAAGAAGATTCTGTACGTTCACTTCCGTAACGTATCTAACGCCGGTGAGCCGTTTGTTGAGGAATTCATCAACACCGGTCACGTCGACATGATCCGAGCGTTGAAGATTTACAAAGAAGTTGGCTTCGACGGCGTTCTAGTGAACGATCATGTGCCCGTTACGACAGGCGATACGCAGTGGGGGCACCAGGGTCGGGCGTACGCCAACGGCTACATCCAAGCGCTGCTGGACGTGTTCGACGATTAGTAGTGGTTCGGGCCTACTGTAGGGGAGCTAGGCGATGCAAAGCTACTAGCCCGCATACGTCTTTCTTCGTTATTGCAGGCAATCTTCACCCCGTAATCCCGACCGTAGCGATAGCGAAGCGGAGGGATCTGAGATCGGCTTGATGCACGAATTGCTCGGGATGGGCGATAGATCCTGAAAATGAATTCAGGATGACATTTGAGGAATGTGAACAGAGTGGTTCGATTTGGTTATCCATCGAACTGCGGGGTCACACTAAAATGCGTCAGTCATGCTTGTCGCCAATCTAAATAACGTCCATGCGCAGTATGGGAGCCAAAAAGTTCTCAAGGGCGTGACGTTCGAGATCAACTCGGAAGATCGACTGGGTCTAATAGGTCCGAATGGGTCCGGCAAGACGACCATGCTGAAAATCTTGCTTGGCGAAGATGTGCCCAGCGAAGGTGCGGTACACATTTCGACTGGTGTGCGGATTGGCTATGTTCCGCAGTACCTCGAAGGCGGCGACGATGAGCTGGTGATGGACTGGCTGGTTGCCGAGTACGTGGCTCTCGAAAATGAACTACGTCGTACCGAAGAGGCGATGGCAGTTGCATCTCCTGATGAACTCGATGACGCCATGGAGGCGTATCAGCAGGCGCGAGACAAGTACGATGCTGCCGATGCGGATCATCGTCCCGACGACGCCCAAAAAGTTCTCGATTCGTTGGGTCTTGGCGGTAAAGAAGATCAACTGATCGGCACATTGTCGGGTGGTGAAAAGAACGTTTTGACTCTTGCTCTGGCACTAATGAACGAGCCTGATTTTCTTATTCTCGACGAGCCCGGAAACCATCTAGATTTTCAAGGGTTGGCGTGGCTCGAAGAGTTTTTGATTTCGTTCAAAGGCGCAGTGCTGATCGTTTCTCACAACCGACACACGCTTGATCGGGTCGCCACGGGAATTCTCACTCTCGAAGATGGCAAAGTTTCTCGATACGTGGGTGGCTATTCCGACTATCGAGCAACTCGACTTCGCGAACTAATCGCTCAACAAGCCGACTACGCTGCGAACCAGAAGCGACTCGCCCAACTTGAAGCGTTGGTAAAACGTCTCGAACTTACAGCCAGGGCAAAGGCCAGCAAAAAGGCCGGCAAACGCCTTCGCTCGAGAAAATCCCAACTTGCACGGGAACAAGACCAAGCGGTTGAGAAGCCTACTTCTGACGTTTCGGCTATCGGTGCGGAGTTTAGGGGCGGTCGCACGCAAGCAAACATCGTGCTGCAGGTTCGCGGTTATTCGAAACGGTTCAATGATAATTCACTGCTCGAGAACGTGAATCTCGACCTGACGAGTGGTGAGCGAGTGGCGATCATTGGTCCTAACGGCAGCGGTAAAACTTCCATGCTTCGCGACATCATTGAGTTAGGTGACTGGAACAACGAAGTTATTCGGATAGGTCCGAGCATTCGCACCGGATACGCGGCTCAGCAGCAGGAAGTGCTGGACGGTGATCGAACACTACTTGAGGCGATGAAATCTTCTCCACCCGAGAGCAACGATACGGTTGCATTCGCGTTGCTGCGCAATTTTTTGTTCACACGCGGAGACTTAGAGAAGAAAGTAGCGAATCTTTCAGGCGGAGAGCGAAATCGACTTCAACTGGCGACATTGATGAAGCTGAAGCCGAACTTTTTGATTCTTGATGAGCCGACAAACCACATGGATATTCCGGCTCGTGAGGCGATCGAAGAGGCACTCTACGATTTCGAGGGTTCGATCCTGGTCGTGTCGCACGACAGGTACTTTTTGGACAAGATCGTTGATCGGGTGGTAGAGCTTGAAGATCGTGATCTTGTTTCGTTCGACGGCAACTTTTCAGAGTATTGGCAGGCGAATCAGAAGTCGGTGACGATTGCGTCTGGGCGTGTTTCGACGCGTGGAGCTGATCGTAAAAAGGGTCGAATCGAACGTGCCGAGCTTCGAGCCGATGTTGCTCTACTGGAAAAGCGGATCGAAGAGGCTGAGGCTGAGAAGCTAGAGCTTGAGGAGAGTCTTAGCGAGGCGTTCGAGAAGAAGGATTTGCGAGCGGGTAAGAAGCTGAATCAACGTCTCGTTCGCAACACGTCGTTACTCGAACATTTGTACGATCAGTGGGCGGTAAAGGCTTAGGCGTTGTCATTGCGAGTGGCGGGGGGGCAACGGCGTTCATTGCTCACTTATTGCAACGACAGGCAGGCTTTTTCACCCTCGTCATCCCGACCGTAGCGATAGCGAAGCGGAGGGATCTGAGATCGGCTTGCAGGGTAAATCGTTCGAGGAGTTCGATAGATCCTGAAAATGAATTCAGGATGACACTGCCGGATATTCAGGACTCTATCGATTGTGGGTTGGACAACTGCGACAGCAAGCCGGAGTGTGCGTTTGCTTGTCGTCCTTCGAGAACCTCAGGATGACACTTGTCATCAGTCGATTGCCGACGAAGGGTGAGATGTAAGAGACGCTGGCGGTGGAACGCCTAAGCCCCGCCGGTTGGTGGTGTGCTGTCGCCGTGGCCTTCGTGGAGAGTGGCGTCGTTGTGGGTGAAGACTCCGAGATCACGACCCTGATGAACGTGGACCACTAGGTCATCTCGTTCGATTCCTACAGCGTCAGTGAGGTCTTCGTCGACCATCGACATCAACTCTTGAATCGACTCCTGAGTGAGTGATTCAGAAACGACCATTGTGCCGTGCACTAAACCCGGCACGAAATGAAGGTCGAGTCGACCTATCGGCTTGCCATCTTCGAGAATGGTGTAGCACTCGCCGGTGGGAGTGCGGACTTCTCTTTCAAAGTAAAACTGAGCCATGCTGTTTGCTACCTGTGCTTAGCTACGAACTTGACCCTGCCCGCGGACCTTCCACTTGTATGTGGTGATCTCTTTGAGTCCCATAGGACCTCGGGCGTGGAGTTTGTTGGTTGAAATCGCAACTTCGGCGCCGAGACCGAACTGCGCTCCATCGTTGAAGTATGTTGAGGTGTTGGCGAACACGGCTCCTGAATCGACTTCGTTAAGGAATCGTTCGATGGCCTCTTTGTTTTCAGAGATGATCGCCTCAGAGTGCTTCGATCCAAACTCGGCGATGTGTTCCATCGCATCATCCATCGAATCAACGATCTTTACGGCTGCGATTAGTGCGAGAAATTCCATGCCGAAATCGTCGGACTGAGCAGGCGTTACCTTTGCTCCGTCGGAAAGTGCACCGAGCACGCTCATGGCGCGTCCGTCTGCTCGAAGTTCCACATCGTGAACCCCGAATTCAGTTGCCAGCTTAGGCAGGAATTCTCGGGCTACGCCCTGATGCACCAGTAGGGTGTCCATCGCATTGCAAACGGTTGGTCGCTTGGCCTTGGCGTTCACAACGATGTTCAGCGCGTCATCGAGATTGGCATCAGCATCGACATATGTGTGGCAAACGCCCACGCCGCCGGTGATGGCAGGCATCTTGGCGTTTTGACCAACAAAGTTGACCAGTTCTGCGCTTCCACGCGGGATCATCAGGTCGATGGCGTCGTCCATTTCGAGCATCTCTTTTACGAGTGCTCGGTCGGTCGATTCGACGAACTGAACCACGTCGCGTGGAATGCCTGCGCTCTCGATTGCGTTCTTCACGATGCCGGCCATAACCGTGTTCGTGAGAATGCACTCTTTTCCGCCACGCAGAACCACTCCGTTGCCAGACTTAAGGCAGAGCGTTGCGATATCGATAGTGACGTTGGGTCGGCTTTCGTAGATGACGCCGATCACACCAAGCGGTACTCGAACTCGCGTGATGTCGAGTCCGTTCGGCATTTCTCGTTTTTCGAGAATTTCGCCGATTGGGTCTTCGAGGGCTGCGATGTTTCGAGCTGCGTCGGCCATGTCTTTCACACGAGCGTTTGTCAGCGTCATGCGATCCATCATGTGGAAATCGAGACCGTCGCGTTTGGCGGCTTCAAGATCTTGCTCGTTTGCACGAAGAATCGACTGGCGATTTTCTTCAATAGCGTCGGCGATGGCGTGTAGGGCGGCGTTTTTTACTTCGGTCGAAGTCGACGCGAGCTTACGAGAAGCGGCGCTTGCCGCTTTTGCCTGATCGTGTAGTGATGGTGAAGTGAGAGTCATCGTATTCGTGAAAATTTTTCAAATAGATCGCAATCAAGTTTAGATCTGAATCTATTGATCTAAGAACCTATTTACGGAAGAGCCAAATTATTTCGGTGTACTACTTCGGCTCCGTAGTAGTGTCCGAGAAGGTCAGGAAGCGCTTTTGAATTCTCGCCTTTGATCAGTTCAACATCAGTAGATGGGTACGAAGCAAGTCCCCATCCGATGGTCGTTCCGTCGATTTCCGTAACCTCAATGATATCCCCTCGTTCAAATGGACCGGAAACGGAGACGATGCCAATTGGTAGCAAGCTATTTCCGTTGTTCTTCAACGCATTAGATGCACCAGCATCGACTGCGACGCTTCCGCGGTGCTCGGAACGACCAGTGAGAATCCAACGCTTTCGACTTTCGCGGCGTGAGACATCAGACACAAAACGAGTGCCAATTTCTTCGCCATTACAGATCGATTCGATCACGTTTTCAACTCGACCAGATGCGATCACCATGGGGATGCCTGAATCCATCGACATTCTGGCTGCGTCGAGTTTGCTCGCCATCCCCCCGGAGCCTTGTAGGTCGTGAGGACCTTGAGCGGCTTTTACGATCGTGTCGTCGATCTCGTTGACGGTAGAAATAAGTTCGGAATCTGGGTCGATATGTGGATCGCTGGTGTGAAGTCCGTCCATGTCGCCGAGAAGAATTAGCAGATCGGCGTCGACAGTGTTTGCGACCATCGCCGATAGACGGTCGTTGTCGCCGTATACCTCACCAGCGAGTTCTTCGACTGCTACAACATCGTTCTCGTTGAGGATAGGTACTGCACCAATCGACAGAAGAGCATCGAGGGTGTTGCGAACGTTGAGATAACGGGATCGACTTTGTAGATCGCCGCGGGAAATCAGCGCCTGCGCAACTTCGACATCGTGCTTGGCGAAAAGCTGTTCGAACGTCATCATCAGCTGAGGTTGTCCTAGAGCCGCCAACGCCTGTCGATAGGCTACTGTTCCGCGTTGTAATTTGCCTTTGCCAGGCGTGCGAGACAGCGACTCTCGACCAGCAGCGACCGCACCTGAGCTGACGATCAGCACTTCAATGTCTGAAGATTTAATGGCAGCTATCTGGCTGAATATATCGCCGATAGTTTCAAGGTCGAGCGAATCCTTCCCGCTGGTGAGCAGGTTGGTGCCGAGCTTGACCACTATTCTCTTTGGCCTCTTTGGACGTTTAGGTGTGTTTAGTGCCATTGCTGCTATTGCTGGAAGAGTTTAGAACTGCGTTTCAGGCTAACGAATTTACTCCTGCGATCAAGTGTGGAGTAAAAAGCACGATAGTGCTCAAAATATGTAGTGGTTATTTTGTATCGTTGTCGCCCCTCAGTGCTAGCATGGAACAACACCAAGGCCACCGGATTTTGTTCGATGGTCCTTTAGCTGTGTTGGTGAGGCGCTTTTTGCTTCTTGTAATTGTGCCTACGCGAGGCCCGAAATTCGGGTAAATGGAAAACTGAATGAGTCTGTCGGGGTTGCTCCCGCTGCTTGGCGAAACCGAGCAGTTTGCGGCGCTTCTAAATAGCCTCCGTGCTCCAAGAGCACAGGCGGCAGTGATAGCACCAGGCCCCGCTACCGAATGCACGGTGGCGGCACTTTGGCGCGAGTCTGGCGCGCCTGTTTTCGTTTTGACTCCTAATCCTGAGTCGGCTCGCAAACTGCATGACCGCCTATTTACATGGCTCGGCGATGATGCTCCGGTGTTCCATTTTTCCGAATCGGAAGACATTCCGTTCGAACGATATGTTCCAGATCGTGGAGCCAGTCACAACCGGTTGAGAGCTCTCGCTGCAATGCGTGGCGAAGTGAAGGGTGCAAAGCAGCCTTTAGTTATTTGTTCGGTAAACGCTGCATCTCAAGCGACTCTGGAACGACCAGTATTTGATTCTTCCACGCACACACTTAGCGTTCGAAATCGAATCAAGCTTGATCCGCTGATCAAGCAGTGGGTCGAAATGGGCTACGTCCATGAGCCAACGGTAGAAATTCACGGTACGTTCTCACGCCGAGGCGGAATTCTCGATATCTTCCCTGTTTCTCGTGACAGGCCTGTGCGAATCGAACTGTTCGATGATGAGATCGAAAGCATCAGGCACTTTGATCCGGGAACACAGCGTTCGGCGGGCAAGGTTCGTACGGTCACTATTCCACCAGCTTTGGAAACTCTTCCCCGTCTTGCCGACCAAGATCGTGTTC
The DNA here is from genome assembly GCA_029593915.1 of Candidatus Lucifugimonas marina. Lineage (GTDB taxonomy): Bacteria > Chloroflexota > Dehalococcoidia > Lucifugimonadales > Lucifugimonadaceae > Lucifugimonas > Lucifugimonas marina. Next base: position 339,334 of record CP046147.1, read on the forward strand.
AAGAACAGCTTGGCAAGATGGACCTGATTGGTACATCGGAAGAAGCGCAGCGTCGTATTCCTTCCGAACTCAGCCACGCACTCGAAGGCGAAGTACTGGACGAGATATCGTTCTACGCCGGCTTCTTTAATCTAGGAAACGTATTCGACTTCCTGCCTGCCGAAAGCCTGATGGTTGTACTCCGCCCGGGAGCAATCGAAGAGACTGCACGCGGTGCGGATCGACGAATGAGCACGCTTCGCGAGGCTAAAGAGAAGCGCGGTGATGTGCCGATTGGATTTGCACAGCCCCACATCGAGTGGGGATTCATTTCTGACGCCATCGACGCTCGACCCAAGAGCGTAACTCTCTCGCCGTGGGGTATCGATGCTGAATCGCTGCCTGGTGGTTCGATGCCGCTGCCGTTGAAGCTGCCGACTCTCGTAAGTAGTGGAGTCGAAACTGCGTTAGAGGTTGTCCGAAAAGGTATTCCCGAGAAGAAGCGCACGGTTGTTATAACGAACCACGCCCAGCGTTTCCACGAACTTGCCGAAGAAGCTGGCGTCGAGACGAGTCTGGTCAAGACCATCGATACCGCTCCTGAGCCCGGTGAGATTCACGTTGTAACCGGGCATTTGCTCACTGGATTCTCGATAGAAGCTGCTGACGGTACCGAAGTTTCGATTCTTAGTGATGCCGAAGTATTTGGTATCCAGAAAGAACGACGCCGTGTGCGCAAGCGTCCTATCCGAAAAGGACCCGCACTCGAAACACTGAAACCGAATTCGTTTGTAGTTCACGTTGAACACGGTGTTGCGAAATTCCTCGGTACCGAGGTGATGGGGTCAGAAGGTCAGGAATATCTCGTTCTCGAATATGCCGAGGATGACAAACTTTACGTTCCTACCGAGCATCTAGATCGTATCCAGCTCTATCACGGCACAGCCGACTCTTCTCCAAAACTCACTCGATTGGGTACGCAGGAGTGGAGCAAGGCGCGAGCGCGAGCTAAGAAGGCAACTGAGCAACTCGCTGGTGAGTTGATCGCCCTGTATGCATCTCGAAAAGTTGCCACTGGATTTGCCGCAACGCCAGATACTCCGTGGCAGGATTCGCTGGAGGCAAGCTTCCCGTTCGAAGAAACCCCTGACCAGCTAACGACAATCGAAGCTGTCAAAGCCGATATGGAATCATCGCAACCGATGGATCGATTGGTCTGTGGTGATGTTGGTTACGGAAAGACGGAAATCGCTTTGCGAGCAGCCTTCAAGACAGTTCAATCAGGTCGTCAGGTAGCGATTCTCGTGCCTACAACTGTTCTCGCCCAGCAGCACCTTGAAACTTTCTCAGAGCGACTTGAGCCGTTCCCTGCAACCGTCGACATGCTTTCGAGATTCCGCACCGACAAGCAGCAGAAACAGACAATCAAGGGCGTTACCGACGGCAGTGTCGACATTGTGATCGGCACGCATCGCCTGCTGCAGAAAGATGTTCGGTTCAAAGACCTCGGACTTGTGATCATCGACGAAGAACACAAGTTTGGTGTTTCGCACAAAGAGCGACTTAAGCGACTTCGAACGCAGGTCGATGTGATGACCGTGAGCGCTACACCGATTCCTCGAACACTTCATATGTCGCTGGCTGGTGTTCGCGATATGAGTACGATTGAGACGCCGCCGGAAGAGAGACTACCGATCAAGACGTATGTTTCTGAAGAGAGCGATGATCTAACTCGTGAGGCGATATTGCGTGAGTTGGATCGTGGCGGGCAGGTGTTCTATCTGCACAATCGTGTGAAAGACATCGAACTTGTAGCCAACAAGCTGCAAAAACTCGTTCCTGAAGCGAATGTTCAGATTGGTCATGGTCAAATGGGCGAAGATGAACTCGAAAAAGTTATGGCGGCATTTGATCGCCATGAATTCGATGTTCTGCTTTGCACCACGATTATCGAATCGGGTGTCGACCTGCCGAATGCCAATACGCTAATCGTTGATCGAGCGGATATGTTCGGCCTTTCGCAGCTGTACCAGATACGTGGGCGAATCGGTCGTGGCACGAATCGTGCTTATGCCTACATGATGGTCCCACGAGCTAAAGCGTTGACCGAACAAGCAGAACAGCGCTTGAACACTATTCTTGCCGCTACTGAACTTGGTGCCGGTTATCAGATTGCTCTGCGTGACCTCGAAATTCGTGGAATAGGAAATCTGCTGGGTGCCGAGCAATCGGGTCAGATCTCGGCTATTGGATTCGATCTGTATACGAAATTACTTGCAGACGCCGTTCGTCAGCTGAAAGAAGCTGATGGGACTGACGGCGAAGTCGAGCCAGCACCACCAGAGTTCTCGACAGTTCGAGTGGATATCGGAATCGATGCCCGTATTCCCGACAGCTACATCGAAGATCTTGCGCAGCGGCTGTCGATCTACCAGCGGCTGGCTCGAATGCAGACGGTCGAAGAGATCAACGATATCGATGAAGAAATTCGTGATCGATTTGGACCGATGCCAACTCACGTGAAGCTTCTGATGAAGTCGACGCACATGCGGGTGATGGCTGAATCGGTTGGAGTCGAGTTGATTAGCGCCAAAGAGACTCGCGCAACTATGACTCTAAGCCAGCCTACGGGCGGAGCACGTGAGCCGTTGCAGAAGCAGCTGGGGCGTGGTGTTGATGTTGGTCACATGCAGATTCGTGTCGACATTGATCGTGATGACCCTGAGTGGATCGACGAATTGATGGCGGTCATGGATCAGCTAAAAATGTTCCAGGAACGAATGATCCAGATGATGGAAATGGCAGCGGCCATGGAAGCCGAGGCCGCCGCTGGCGCCAGCCCAATGAGCGCCGGGTAGTTTTACTCTGCGAGGTCGTAGGTTGGCATCTGATTCGAACACCGATCCCGCTGACTACCGATGCATTTTTCAGCCACCCTTCGTGTACCCTGCGCCGTGAATTGTTTTCATCATGGAACGAAGTGGAGCTGGCATGGGCGTAAAGAAGCCGTTAACACCTGAAGTTACGATTATTGGTTGTGGTACTCCAACGCCGCTTCCTGATCGTTTTGGATCGTCATACGTTGTTCAGGTGGGCGACGAGAAGTTACTTTTCGATTGCGGCCCGGCAACGACGTGGAAGTTAGCTCGGAACGGCATTTCGACGACTGACATCGACGACGTATTTTTCACACACCACCACTTCGACCACGATGCCGACTTTCCGACGTTCATCCTGACTCGGTGGGACCAGATGGTTCCACGGGACAAAACGCTCAACGTCTACGGTCCAAAGCTAACCGAAGAATTCACTAACGGAATTCTCGATGAAGATACGGGTCTGTTTGCTCACGATTGGAAAGCCCGAATTCATCACCCCGCTTCACAGATTACGTTTCAGGATCGCGGCGGAGAACTTCCTCGTATGAAGCCTGATGTGGATCCGCACAACATGGGGCCAGGTCTAATCAAAAAGGGCTCTTCTTGGGAAGTCACGGCTGCTCCTGCTGATCACGTTCAGCCTTATCTTGATTCTCTCGCCTACAGAATCGATACCGCCGATGGATCAGTGGTGCTCACTGGTGACACAGCACCTTGCGAGACCGTGACTGATCTAGCTCGTGGTGCAGACGTTTTGATGATGATGTGCTGGGAGACTCACGACAAGATGGATGGCAATCCGCACGCTGATGCGTCGTCTTCGGTTCTCGGAGCTGCTGAGACTGCCGCCGAAGCAGGGGTGAAACAGCTTGTGATGGTTCACATTGGGGCACGGCTAACCTCTGCTGAGATGAAGGGGCCCCGTGAGATCGAAGCCAAGCAGGCGTGGAACGGTCAGCTGGTGTGGGGCGATGAAGGAATGAAGGTTCCGTGGCCTAAGGGTTAGGTGGGCATTCGGATCAGTCTCACGTCCCGAGCGGCAGCCGAGGGATCTGGCGGGGTGTGGGACTAGTGGCCCCCGCTTCCATGCGTAGGTGCTGAATATCAATCTGAACCTTATCGTTCTTTGGCCAGCTTCGTGGAGGGCAGGAGTCTTAATGCTTCCTTTGTCAGGTTGTTACAACGTCGTTCGAACATGCCATGTAGCACCCACCGCCCCAGGTCCCTCCACGTTGGTCGGGACGTCATGACAATCGGCACATTGGCCCTAAGTCATTAGTTACTATGCTTTCGCTATGACTACATCTGACAAAAAATATCCGAATTCATCACCTCTTGAAGTTGTTGTTGAGAGTAACCAGGAGCTAACAACTCGTGACGGCGTGATTCTTCGTGCCGACGTTTATCACCCCGTTGGAAACGAAAAGTATCCGGCTTTGGTCTGTCGGACGCCCTATCAAAAGCTGACTCCACGGTATGTAGAAACAGCCACTGATCTAGCAGCGCGCGGTTACTGCGTTGTGATGCAAGACTTTCGGGGTCGCTATGCGTCGGATGGCGACTACGAGTGGATGTGGCGAGAACGCACCGAAACGCACGACACGCCCGATGGCTACGACACGATTGAGTGGGCAGCAAAACTTGAGTGGAGTGATGGTCGGGTAGGTACTTGGGGGCACTCGAACGCCAGCTGGGCGATTTGGATGATGCTCGATTCGCAACCGCCGAGTCTCGCTTCAACTCTCGCTAGCGGAATTTCGCAAAACATTCTCGATATTAACTTTGGAATTTTCGAGACTGGTCGTCGGCTTGAGTGGACCTACATGATGGGTGCTGACATGCGACGTAGGGCTGAACTAGACGATGGCGCAACTACGCCGGGTGTTGCTTCGAAACGCTGGGATGAGGTCGAGCGTGGCAAGTACATTTGGTGGCTGCCACTTGCCGAAATTCCGAGCAATGTGTTCTCTGAACTCGATCCACAGTTGCAGAAATATCATCGTGAACAAAACGGCGAGTTTCAGCACTTTGGTGATATTCATCCGAAAGTTCAAACACCGATTTACCAGATCACTGGTTGGTGGGATCGACTGATCGGAACCATCGATCACTACGAAGGTCTGACAACGAACGGTCCTGAAGAATTACGTGACAAGCACCGACTAATAATTGGTCCGTGGGGACACGACGCTACCCAGTACACGGGCAAGATAGGTCCTGTCGATTACGGACCTGATGCGGCTACGACGTACGCCGATTTGATCGCTCGTTGGTATGACTTTGATCTCAAGGGTATTGATAACGGTCTGGGTGCTGAAGCTCCGGTTCAGATGTGGGTGCTTGGTGAAGATAAGTGGCGCGGAGAGAACGAATGGCCACTCGCACGAACCGAATACACGGAGTTCTATCTCCACTCGCAAGTCAGTGCTAACACCGTTGGTGGTGACGGCTCGTTGTCGCTGGATAAACCCTCGTCAGGCGAGGGTGAAACAGACGAATATAAGTACGACCCTCGCGACCCAGTGATGAGCCTAATGCGAGCGGATTCGCAAGCAGCTCCAGTCAACCAGTCTCCGCACGATCATCGGGAAGATATATTGGTCTACGACTTCCCTGTCTTCGATGAAGAACTAGAAATCACCGGTCCTGTTTCGTTGAAGCTTTGGGCAAAGACTGACGGACCCGACACAGACTGGACTGCCAAATTAGCCGTTGTTTATGAAGATGGCATGGCTGTGAATCTGACGTACGGAATAATGCGTGCTCAGTACCGCAACGGATACGAAAATCCGACTTTGCTCGAACCCGGAGAAGTCGCTGAGTACACGATCAAGCTGAACCCGATCGGGTGCATGTTCAAACCTGGGCAGAAGCTGCGGTTGTACGTTTCAAGTTCCGACTTTCCGAACTTCGACCGCAATCACAACACAGGCAAGGATTACTGGTCGGACGCCGAGCTGCGCGTTGCTCAGCAGGCCATTTACCACTCGGCAGATCGACCTTCGCACCTAGTATTGCCGGTGATCCCACGATAGACATCGCTTTGATTCACGGCATAGCTTTTGCGGATTTCGTGGCGGTCGTGTGATTGAATAGATTTATATGACTGATCAAAACCAAACATACTTTCAACAGGTGAGGGCGTCCGGACGCATGTTCGGCTTCTTGGGTCTACTGCTCGGAGTTACCGCCGGAGCGCTGACCGGTGTCGCCATCAAAGGACTGATTGACGAACCCGTCGTTTCAGGCAGCGGGGCGCTGATGTTCTATGCAGCATTTGGCATTAGTTCGCTCATGACTATGTTCGTGATGCTGAACTATTTGTCGATGGGATTGCTTGTAACGGGCGAGAAATTTGATATTCGTCTTGGAATGAAGTCTGCTGTGATTGACCTGGCTGATATTTCCGCAGTTCGTATTGCCGAACCGCAATCGAGAATGACTCGAGCCGCTGCTCAGTCCCGGCCTGATCGCCGAAGTATCGCCAAGTTGTGGAGTGTGCTGGGTGTAAAGACGGGCATCGAGATCGATATTCGATCTGGAGATGATTCGGTTGTGACCTGGTTCGTCGCTTCGCTTGATGCTGAAGCGCTGAGCGAGAAGCTTGGTGCGGTTATTCCTTCGAACGCATCTGACGAATCATCTGAAGATTCGGATTCGAGCAGCGGCGCCTAGCTAGATAAACCGAGTTCGGCTACCTGCTACGTACTGCTGCGTAGCGTTGTTTAGCGCCTTGAACTCGTTGTCAGCAAGCTTCCACGTCATTGCAGCCGCATTGTCAGCAGCCTGCATCGCAGATTTCGCACCTGGTATAGGCAGTGTTTCTTTTTGAATCAGCCAGTTCAACGCCACCTGAGTGACAGAAACATCGTGCGCTGTAGAAATGTCGCTCATCAGCGAAATCAGTGGCGGTAGCAGCTTTAGTCGTTTTCGCGCCCATCGCCATTTTCTAAGTAGTGGTGGCGGGTTGTCTGTTTGATATTTTCCAGTGAGGAGTCCTTCAGCGAGAGGTCCGTAGGAAATCACTGAAATGCCAAGATCGTGGCACGCTTCTTTCACGCCGTTGGATTCGATTGCCCGGTTCAGCAGGCTATAACCGACCTGGTTTGATGCCAGCACGATGCCTTTTTGCGCAAGTAATTCATGCGCCCGTTTTGTTTGCTCGGTAGAGAAGTTGGATACACCAACCGCCTTGATTAGTCCTTCTTGTGCGGCGTCACCGAGAGCGTCGACCCAGTATTCGAAGCTGCGAGGTCGAAACGGGAAGTGAATTTGATAGAGGTCTATCGAATCGGTGTTTATACGTTTGAGACTGGCGTTTAACGCACGGCGAAACGACGAGCGGTGCCAACGCCACGGGTACGGGAAGAATTTTGTCGCTATTAGCGGCTTCGGTGAAGTGGATGAATTTGATTTGCCACCGAGCTTGGCGATGATTTTCTCTGAGCGACCACGTCCGTAAATTTCAGCAGTATCGAACCAGTTGATTCCGTTTTCGATACTCGCCGAATAGGCTCCCGCCAGATCGGAATCGGTGTACGACCGACCGTAGCCCCAGTAGAACGCACCACCCCACTGCCACGTGCCAGTCCCAACGGGGCTGACATTCAGCCCGCTCTGTCCGAGCGGGACGAGTGTGCCGGTATTGATTTCAGACTGTTCAGTTGTCGAATTTTCGTAGTTCACGCTTCAAGGTTACGGTCTGAAGGGCGAATCGGCATTGATACAAGTTCAATACTCCCTTAGTCTTCCGGCATATTTACTCGCTTCACGATTATTGAGCCCAGTAATCGATCAGCAATTACGCAGAGTAGTTGGAGAAAAAATTGTCAGCCGATCAACAGCGACCCAATATCGTTTTCTTGTTCCCAGATCAGTTCCGGTGGGATTTTGCGGGTGCAAACGGAGCCGATTGGCTACAGACCCCGAACATCGACTCGATAGCCGAGAACGGTGTGCGCTACACGAATTCGTTTTCGGCTTCACCGATTTGTGTACCGGCAAGAACTGCGCTGATGACCGGCATGAACGCAATTCGAAACGGCGTAACCGGCAACCTGCACAACCTACGTGCCGATTGGCGAGACGCAGGGCTGCGCACTTGGCCGGAAATTATGAGTGAGAACGGTTACTACACCGCGGGGATTGGGAAGATGCACTTCTACCCGTGGGATGAACGGCGTGGTTTCCAGTATCGAGTTATTTGCGAAGACAAGCGTTGGCTTGAAGTTCGTGACGACTACTACCACTACCTGAAGCGACACGGTTTGCGAAAGCTGCACGGTAACGAAATGGACGGCTACCAGGAGAATCGTGGAGCCGTGATTCAGGACATCCCATGGGAGCACTCATGGGACAGGTTTGTTGGATCGGAAGCCGTGAAATTCATCGACGATTACGGTGCAGATCAACCGTTTGCGATGATGGTTGGATTCCCAGGACCACATTGTCCATACGACCCAGATGAGCGCTTCCTCGAAGGCATTGACGAATCGAAAATTCCGGAGGCGGCTCCTGAATTTCCGGGGCACACTCCGCAGCTCCGACAAAACAACGTCGACGCCAACAAGCGACCGTGGAACGGTGTCGACTACACAGAGTTCCCTGACGACACAAAGCACACTGTGCGAAAGCACTATTCGGGTCTCGTCCAGCAGATAGATTTCGAGGTTGGCGCTATTCTCGATGCGCTTCGCAATAAGGGATTGCTCGAAAACACATACGTGATTCTGGCGTCAGATCATGGCGACTATCTTGGCGATCACAACCTAATTGGTAAGGCGTCGTTCTACGAATCGGCTATTCGAATTCCGATGATGGCTCAAGGTCCCGGAATCGAAGCAGGACAGGTTCAAGAAGGCATGGTGGATGTTCGTGACATCACGGCGACGATGCTGGCGTGGGCAGGCATTGAGCAGCCGGGTTGGTACGACGCTCAGCCGCTGCCGGGCGAAGGTATGCCGGGTGAAGACGGCCGAGAGAACATTTTTGGTTTGTTAGCCGACGGTTGGATGAACTTTGACGGTCGATACAAGCTGCACAAATACAAGTCTGGCGAAACGCTGCTGTTCGACATGCTGAACGATCCGCAAGAACAGGTGAACCTCTACGAGAATGCCGAGTTTGCCGACGTTGTTCGTCGATTGGAATTCGAGCTGACCGAAGAGTTGATGAGTTCAATCGATTCTTCGATGGATGATCGACTGGCGCAAAACGGCGATATGTCGCAGGACCCATCGTTTGGGCTCGAGAGCTGGGTACGACCGTGGCCGAATGCGCCTCGAACAACCGAGGCTACTTACGAGAAACCGACGAAGGCGTAGGCTGCTGTTTTTTTGTAAATTTTCGGATTGATAAGAAGGTTTTTTTATGACCGACCAGAGTTTTGACCATGCGAAGGCTGAAGCGTTCGGTGATCAACTAATCGGAATGCTCAATCAGGGTTCGTTGGCGTTGATGACGTCCATCGGCCATCGAACGGGATTGTTCGATTCGATGGCGGGTCTTGCGCCTTCGACTTCGCAACAGATCGCTGATGCAGCGGGACTGAACGAACGCTACGTTCGTGAATGGCTTGGGGCGATGCTCACTGGCGGATTCGTTGAGTATTCTGCCGATTCTAAAATGTACTGGCTTCCAGCAGAGCACGCGGCCCTTCTCACCCGCGACGCTGCTCCCGACAATATTGCTGCGTTCGCTCAGTACATACCGCTTCTCGGTAGCGTGGAGGATGGAATCGTCGATGCGTTCAAGAACGGTGGAGGTGTGCCTTATTCCGGCTTCCCACGGTTCCAGGAAGTTATGGCAGAAGATTCGGGGCAGACCGTTGTTCCTGCATTGCTTTCGGATATTTTGCCTCTCGGTGATGGGCTTGTTGAGCGACTTCAGGCGGGCATAGATGTATTGGACGTCGGGTGCGGGTCAGGTCGTGCATTGAACATCATGGCGGCCGAGTTCCCGAACAGTCGATTTACGGGCTCTGATATCTCAGAAGAAGGACTCGAAGCAGGACGATCAGCAGCCGCCAGTGCGGGACTGTCGAACTTGAAATTTGAGGTTGGTGATGCGACTGATCTTGGGTACAGCGAGCAGTTTGATTTGATCACAACGTTCGATGCGGTTCACGACCAGGCTGCGCCCGATAAGGTGCTTGCTTCGATAGGTCGGGCGTTGCGCAGCGATGGTTTGTATCTGATGCAAGATATCAAGGCTTCAAGCGAGGTTCAGAACAACGTCGATCACCCTGTTGGCCCGTTCTTGTACACGATTTCGACCACACTGCATGACTGTTTCACTGGCAGTTGGCGGTAAAGGACTCGGCACGATGTGGGGTCGAGAACTGGCGCTCGAAATGCTCGGCAGCGCAGGCTTTGCGAACGTCGAAGTGAAGCAGCTAGAGCACGACTTCCAGAACGAATATTTCTTATCGACGAAGTATGGTACGCGATCAATCGATGTTGTCATCGCGAGGAATGACGAATGAGTGACGTGGCAATCACTGACTTAACGGCTGAAGTTGTCGATCTCGGCGGGTGACGGCCGTTCGAAATCACCCCGCAACGCTACTCACGTACTCCGTGTCAGCGTTGCGAATACTCGTTGATCGCCACGTCGTAGAACTCCTCGCAATGACATTTTTGTAGAACGAGTTCTATGCCGACGAAGGCAAGACTGACGCCGGCAAAGTCGTATGATCGTACTGCCTTGATAACTGATCCTGAATCAAGTTCAGGATGACAACTGTTTTGAAAGCTATCCTCGAGGCCAAGCGAGCGAGGATTTTGTGCAATCAGGAGAATCCCATGACCGAGCAAGCGCCCGAGACCACTAAGAAAACCAACATTATTGTGATGATGGTCGACGATCTGGGTTACTCAGATCTTGGCTGCTACGGCGGTGAGATCAACACTCCTAATATCGATGCGCTCGGGTACGACGGACTTCGATTCACTCAGATGTATAACGGCGCTCGATGCTGTCCTTCACGCGCAGCCCTGCTCACTGGATTACATCCTCATCAGGCAGGAATCGGCCAGTTAAGCGCTGATCTTGGCGTGCGGTCGTATCAGGGCTATTTGCGAGAGGACTGCGTGACCATTGCCGAGGTGATGAAGACGGCGGGTTATCGCACCGGGATTTCAGGCAAGTGGCACGTTTCAGGTAGTTGGGACAATCGGAACCGAGACAGTTGGGTTATTGGCGACAAGAAGCACCCGATGCCAAAGCAGCGCGGTTTTGATAGGTCGTTCAGCCTGTTGAACGCCGCGGACTCTTTCTGGAATCCTAAATCGTTGATTCTTGAAGATGTACTGATCGACGTTGAATCCGGCGATTTTCACATGACCGATGCCATCGGCGATCATGCCGTAAATCAGATCGAAGAATCGGTCGAGATGAACATGCCATTCTTCCAGTACGTCGCTTTCAACGCTCCTCACTGGCCGCTTCACGCGTGGGAAGACGACATTGCGAAGTACGAAGGCAAGTACATGGCCGGCTACGATGCCATTCGCACGTCACGCCATGAGCAACAAAAAGGACTCGGCGTCGTCGACGACAAGTGGGACATTTCGCCTCGGGACACTGATGCTCCCGATTGGGATGATGTTCAGAACAAGGAGTACGAAGATATTCGAATGGCGACCTATTGCGCCATGATCGAGCAGGTTGACCGAACGGTAGGACGCATCGTCGATTCGCTTAAAAAGGCTGGCGAATTCGATAACACGGTCATCATGTTCCTATCTGACAACGGAGGTTGCGCTGAGCTGTTCCAAGAAGATAGCGACTGGCCGGACCCGTCGATGTGGGAGACCCATCCAACGCTCGATGGCGAGAAGATTCGTACGGGTAATATTCCAGAATTACGACCGGGTCCGGATACAACGTTCCAGTCGGTTGAACTGCCATGGGCGAACGTCTCGGATGCTCCGTTCAGGTTATTCAAGCGCTGGATTCACGAAGGTGGAATTTCGACACCGTTTATCGTGCACTGGCCTGATGGCATCGAGAATAAGTCGGACATTTTGAATAATCCGATGCACATCATCGATATTGCAGCGACCTGCTACGAAATCGCAGGAGCGCAGTATCCGAAAGAGCACCACGACACGGAGATCCAGCCGCTAGAAGGCGAAAGTTTTTTGCCGGCATTGAAGGGCAAAGAACTCAAACGAGAAACTCCGATCACTATCGAACACGAAGGTAATCGCGGCATTCGTATTGGCGATTGGAAGCTTGTTGCCGAATGGGATAAGCCGTGGGAGATGTACAACATCAGCGACGATCGTACTGAGCAGAATGATTTGATAGACGGTGAGAAAGATCGTGCAAAATCGTTCGAGAAGCAGTACTACGAATGGGCAGAACGGGCCGAAGTGCTGCCGTGGCCGGTCGACCCTAACGTGATCGCAAAGCGCCTGACAGGTGACCACGCACACATCACTCAGCATCGTGCGCCGCTGAGCGGCGTGATGAAGTAGGAGCGTGGTTGGGCTGGTGAGCCTGTCCAACGACAGGAAGATTCCCTCTTCCCGACCGCAGCAAAGCGGAGTGGAGGGATCTTCGGTGGCGGGGAGGCTGACTGGGTGCGGCTGTGTATATTTACGCCGGCTGGCGTGATCCCTCGGAGGCACTCGGGAAGTCGATTGTTGGGCGATGTGGGGTTAGGCTCGTCGTCGGAGCGCCGCCCAGAGTGGACCTTCTTTTCGGGCGGCAACAGTAATTGCCACAGCCACGATCACAACAAGTATTGCTGAAGTAATGCAGTACTGGCAGGCGGCTTTGATTACGAAAAATTCGATGAAGGTGAGTACTATCGAAGCAAGCACGCCTATTGCCGTAACAGCCGTGACGACCAATCGTCCGCGCAGATCGTAGATTGGCGACTGATAGGCGTGCAGTGCCCCGAGCATGATGAGGGCGTAGGTCGCCATGCCGAACGCCGAAACGGGGATGCCAAAAATCTTCGACCACTTGCTGCCGAGCACGGTGTTGCAACCGCCCACGCTGCAGGCGACATCGGAATGCGAGAGGGCGTTAGAAGTCAGATAGGTCGTTACCGCCAGCCCCGAGATTCCCAGTAACGCGATCAGCAGCCAGAGTCGAGAAGGACGTTCTGAAATGTTCGCACCCTCGCTATTTCTGACGCTGAACCAGTCACGTCGCTGAAACGAGCCTATCCGCCTACTTCAGCAAGAGCCTGTTCGATTCGAACTCGGTAGTAGCCATAATCAGGAGCGTTTTCGAGCTTCTCACCGTTCAGGAACAGACTCGGCGTCGATCTGACACCAAGTTCTTCTGCCGCTTTGATATCAGCGTTTACCTTCGCCAGGTACTTGTTCGTGCTCATGCAAGTGTCGAACTGGTCCATGAATAGACCTGTCATTTCCGCGAATATTCGAAGATTTGCGTCTGAATATGTGCCCTCGTTCACACCATCCCAGTTGTAGAAGACTGTTTCCTCGTACTCGTGGAAGCGTCCCTGTTCAGCTGCGCATTCCGATGCTTCAGCGGCTCTGGTTGATTCAGGCCCGAGGAACGGAAAGTGCCGATAAAGAATATTTACGCGCCCAGTGTTTACGTACTCGCGAATGATCTGTTGCCCTATCCCGAGGGCAAAATTTGCACAGTGCGATCACTGAAAGTCCCCGAACTCGACGAGAGTTACGGGGGCGTTTGGATCACCAATGTAAGATCCGCCAGTGACGAGGGTCGATTCTTCGATCGGGCCGGTTTCTTCAGCCGGCTGAAGAGCGACAAATGCGACGATAACAACGGCGATGACGACCACAGCCGCTCCGCCCCACATCATCCAGTTGGTCTGGGATTTTTCACCAGACTTTTTTGAATCGTTTTTTCTGCGTTCTTGTCGTGAGGTCAATTGTGATCTCTGAGTTACTGAGTTGTTCGATATTTAGTAAACGATATCAGGCTAGGTTTTTCGGCCGGTGAATATCACGTGACGAATTCCGCCTTTTCCTTTGTGCGCCTGAATCTGGTGTTTCTGCGCTCGGAAGCCGTTTCGCTTCATTCTCGAAACGAATTTTGGCTCGTCGTCAGCTGACCAAATAGCGACTCGCCCGCCGTTCTTTAGTGCTTTCCTGATGGCCTGAAGACCGCTGTCGGTGTAGAGCCAGCTGTTGCGTTCTTGCACGAGTGGTGTGGGGCCGTTGTCGACATCGAGCATGATCGAGTCGTATTCGTTTCGAGCACCTTTGATCACCTTCGAAATATCGTCTTGGACGAGTTCAGTGCGCTTGTCGTTTAGTGGGTGGTCCGCGAAAGGACCAAGCGGGCCTCTGTTCCATTCGATAACTTCTGGAACAAGTTCAACCTGAACAGCTGTGGCGTCTTTTGGAATTAGGTTGAGTGTGGAGCGGAGTGTGTATCCGAGTCCGAGTCCACCGATCATGACTTTCGCACCCGATTTTAGTTTGGTACAGACTAATCTCGCGAGTTCGACTTCCGAGAAGTGCATACGAGTCGACATCAGCGGTAGATCGTCGGCTTTGATGATGTATTCACCATCGTGCTCGACGAGTTCGAGGCGTGTGCCATCGGGCGATACTGCTTCGCCAGCTGCAATCCAGGGTTTCATGGAACTAAGTTTACGGGTGGAATGCGAGTTAGTCCCTTCTCCTGGGCGAGCAGGTTAGGTTGGGGCGGGGTCTTGGACTAGACGATTCTTAGTCGGAGTCCCGTCTCCTGCAATTCCTTTCACCTTGATTATCTCTCTCGACGAGAGCAGGTTCGCGTCCCCACACCGAATCCCTCGGATGCACTCGGGAAATCTAATGTTTCTGCTGTCTATTCAAACCTAAGCCGGGTAAACCGGTTCTTCGAATGGATAGAGAGGTATTCGGCGTCGTTTGTATTCGAACGTGTCGAGATCGGCGGTAGTCACTCCGGGGGTGTTCACCAGCAGAATGTCGGCGGCGATTGGTTGGTAGGCAGGTCGGGGTGAGCTAACGCCCTTGGCGACGACTATTCGGTAGTCCTCTGGGCGAATTCCCATGGAGTACATCTGCTGACGAGCCGTGTTCCCAGTTCTTCGAGACGTTAGAAGAATCGTCATTCCGTCGACAGTGTTGAACAGGACTCGCTTCCCGTCGTCGTAGAAACGCCCGCCTCCGTGTGTGGGACGAGTTTCTTCATAGGGGCCATCATCGATCACACCGACCGTGCCAACGACGCGAATTGGTTCGCCATGCATATCGTCGGTCTTACCACCTACTTCAAGTGATATTTCAGCACCAGTTCCGGCGGCAACGCACGCATCGACTGATTCGGGGTCGTACAAGCTCTGTAGATAACCTTCGATTCCCATTTCTTGAGCGACTTTGAGAATGTGGGTCGAGTCGGCAGAAGATCCTCCGCCGATATTGTCACCAACGTCCATCAGTACGAACGGACCTAGATGCGAGTGTTCTGAAGGCTCGGGTTCTGCGAGGGCGGAACCGTCGTCTGGGAGGAAGTTTTCCACCCCTTCGGGTTTTGGGCCAACGTAGCGTTCGTTTGCCTCTGTGAGTGCTTCTTTAATTGAGTGCACCGGACGATTCAAGTCTTCACGTTTTGTCCACGCACTTGCAGCAAGTTCTTTCGAAACTTTTTCGGCAAGTTCAGCGTCTCCATCGGTAATCGTGATCCACGACATGCCCATTTCATCGACGTCGGCGTATGGGTAGCCTTCGGCGATAGACGTATCGAGCACGCCTTCGATTTCGTTGGCTGCCACGCATTCGTTGACGAGACCCAGCATCGGCTCTTGTCCTGTGAACTGCTTGACGATGTTCACCAACATTGGAGGCATTTCGATGAACTGAACGGGTTTGATTTCGCCCTTCGCTGCGCGGTAAATCAGCTCGGCAGTTTTTCGTCCTCGAAGTTTTGTGTCGAGATGTGGGCATGTTCGCCAAACGATACACACATCGGTATTTGCAACGGTGTCCTTGGAGATATTCGCGTGCATGTCGAGCGTTATGCCGACCGGGACGTCGGGCCCGACGATTTCTCTGACTGCGCGAGTGAATTCTGCGTCCATATCAGGAAATTCTTCGGATACGGCAGCTCCGTGATTGGCGAGGAGTACGCCGTCCCACGGTCCCTGATCTCGCAACATGCCAAGCATTTCAGTCGATATTCGGTCGTAGGCATCTTTCGTAATCGTGCCAATTGGGCCTGTTCGGGCGTGCATCAGCAGCTCTGCATCGAAGCCTAGTTCGTCAGCGCCCTGCAGGTACCCGGCAATGGTGTGATCGGACGTGGCGTACACGTCTGCGATTTCATCGCCACGTAGTAGGCGACTGTTTTCGAACTCTTCGTACGTTGCTGGAACGATCGAGAATGTGTTGGTTTCGTGTGAAATGCCGAGTATTGCGAATTTCATAATCTGGACTGTGCTTGTTGCTAGCGGATGGCTTTTCTCCCTCCTCGCGAGGAAGGGAGTTCGAGAGGGGGGAGACCGTTGCAAGGGAAGGTTTGTATTGCCTGAGAACCAAACGGATCGACCCGCACCCTGACCCCCTCCCCAAAGGGAGAGGGAACAACGGATTACCTAATCCTGTTCTGGGTAGTTGGGCTCTTCGAATGGGTAGAGTGGGATTCGTCGGCTTTTGAACTCGAACGTGTCAAGATCGGCTGAAGTCACACCGGGGCTGTTCACGATGATGATTTCAGCGGCGATAGGCTGGTATGCAGGTCGAGGCGAGCTAACGCCCTTTGCGACAACAACTCGATAGTCTTCTGGCTTGATTCCCATCGAGTACATCTGCGCCCGAGCGGTGTTTCCGCCGCGCATAGATGTCAGCAGAATCGTCATGCCGTCTACCGTGTTGAACAACACGCGCTTGCCGTCATCGTAGAAGCGGTAGCCACCGTGAGTTGGTCGAGTTTCTTCGTAAGGACCATCGTCGATTACACCGACAGTGCCGACAACATGAACCGGCTCTCCGTGCATGTCGTCGGTCTTGCCGCCAACGTCGAGAGCAATCTCAGCGCCTGTTCCGGCAGCAACACAAGCTTCAACGGCTTCAGGGTCGTAGAGACTCTGCAAGTACCCGGTTACGCCCATTTCCTGAGCGACCTTGAGAATGTGGGTTGAGTCGGCAGACGATCCACCACCGATATTGTCGCCAACGTCCATCAGGACGATTGGTCCCAGGTGGGAGTGTTCAGATTCGACCGCTTCTGCCAGAGCCGAACCGTCGTCAGGCATGAAGTTTTCGACACCTTCCGGTTTTGGACCCATGTATCGCTCTTCTGCCTGTGTCAGCGCATCTTTGATGCTCGCTACTGGCTTGTTGAGATCAACTCGCTTGGTCCACGCACTTGCTGCCAGGTCTTTTGAGACCTTTTCAGCAAGCTCGGCGTCGCCATCGGTGATTGTGATCCACGACATGCCCATTTCTTCGACATCTGCGTATGGGTAACCTTCGGCAATAGACGTATCGAGCACGCCTTCGATTTCGTTGGCTGCGACACATTCGTCGACCAGGCTGAGCATTGGCTCTTGGCCGGTGAACTGCTTCACGATGTTTACAAGCATCGGAGGCATTTCGATGAACTGTTCTGGCTTGATTTCACCCAGTGCTGTTCGGTAGATGAGTTCGGCGGTCTTGCGTCCTCGAAGCTTGGTGTCGAGGTGAGGACATGTTCGCCAAACGATACACACGTCAGTGTTTGCAACGGTGTCTTTCGAAATATTGGCGTGCATATCGAGCGTTACGCCAACTGGCACATCAGGCCCGACGATTTCACGAACGACTCGGGTGAACTCGGCATCCATGTCAGGGAATTCTTCCGAAACGGCGGCACCGTGGTTGCTGATTAGCACTCCATCCCACGGACCTTGATCCCGGAGCATCTGGTGCTGCTCGTTGGCGATACGGTCGTAGGCGTCTTTGGTGATTGTGCCGATTGGTCCCGTGTTTGCGTACATCAGCGGCACGGCTTCGAAGCCAAGTTCTTCAGCGCCCTGAAGGTAGCCTGAAATTGTGTACTGAGATTCGGCGTAGAGATCGACGATCTCCTGTCCGCGAGCGATAGTCGCTTTCTCGAACTCTTCGTAGGTTGCTGGAACCCGTGAAAACGTGTTGGTCTCGTGCGATATGCCGAGAATGGCGAATCTCATTGTCTTATCTCTACTGGATCGTGATTTGCGAGTGGTGATCGACCCGCAAAGCGCGGAGTCGCGGCAGTTAGTTATCTGCCGGTCGAGATAATACCTCGACCCACATGGGTTTGAACCCCGCTGCGAGAGCAGTTCTCATCGATGGGATGTTCGATGCAGAAGTGCCGTAGTACGGAAGTTTGCCTTCGTCGAGCACCGCTTCTGCTACTGCGGATGCAAGGGCGGGAGCAAGACCTCGTCCCTGATGTTCTGGTGTTACATCGATTCCAAGCTGCCACATGAATGGTGAATCGGCAGATGCTCCGCACACGCCAACGATGTCGCCTTCTTGTTCGGCGATTGCGGCGATCATGGTCGGCCGTGCGGTTTCGGTTGGCACTTTGTAAATAGCGTTGTGCCAGCGGGCACGTTGTCCGATAGCGTCGGCACCTTTTTGGTCGACTACTCGCACGCTGTAGCTAGCTGGAGCTTCGACATGGGTGACGGTGCTGTGCGAAACGGCGAATCGTGGAAAAGGGCCGTAGAGCACTAGTCCTTCGGGGCGTACAAGCTCTGCCATCTTGCCCATTCGGTCGGGCATAAACAGTTCGTCTCGGGTGGAGGTTGGTGCTGGCTTGAACACTTCTTCTGCCCAGTCGAAATGCTCTTCGTCGACGCAGACTATCCCGCCGATTCCGAGGGATGCGATGCCGATTTTTCCAGGGTGTGGATCGAATAACCGGTGAGCAGGGTTTTGATGGGCGTCGGGCTTGCGGACAGATATGTGTACCTTGCCATCGGTGAGTTGCGACTCTGTGCACGAAAGTTCGGCACACAGCATTGAAATTACGGTATCTCGAACATCCTGCAGAGTCTCGATCATGTGCTGGTCAGCCCCTTCTGGCGTTGTCTAGTACGGCAACTCGGACACAAGCAATCATACCGGCATGATCAAATTTCGGGAGTTAGGGTGTTCCAGTTGGTTGCCTGATCGTAGGCGTGAGCCAGTTGCAGCAGGGAAAGATCGTCGTGTAGCTCGCCTGTAAGCATCGCTCCCACTGGAATTCCCGCTTCTCCAAATCCTGCTGGCACGCTGATCGATGGGTGCCCCGAGATGTTGAACGGAGCGGTGTAGCAGGCGTTCACTCCACGAGAGTGTTCACCCCGTCGACGTGAGCGCTCCGCAGTTGCGAATGGCGAGGTCGGTGTAGCGATTCCTTTGAGTTTGTGCTCTTTCAGCAGGTTAGAGAAATATTTTTTAAAGGCGCGCCCGACATCGCCAGCGTTGATGAGATCGGTCGACGACAAGAACGCTCCCTGGAGCAAATTGACTCGTGACTGATCGCCGTACGTATCCCAATCGGTTTTAACCGTTTTCTGGTGACGCTGATACGAGTTGGAGAACAAGGTAAGGAATGTCGCTGCCCGCGCTTCCGCCATGCCTTGAATTTCGATGTCTACAATTTCGCACCCTAGTTCTTTGAGCTTGTTCAGGAATTTTTCAAAGCCTTCCATTACTTCAGGCTCGTTGGGTGTTGAATCGATAAATGCACGTGGAACGCCGATTCGCCAGCTTGCAACATCGGCTTCTATGTTCGCGGTATATGCAGGAATTTCGCCGGGCCAGCTTAGATCGTCCGCAGGCTCGTGTCCCACCATCGCCTCGAGCATCATCGCTGTGTCGAGTGCTGTGATTCCGAGCGGGCAAATTTCGCTGTGTTCGCTTCGACCCACCCCGATTCGGCTTACAAGCCCGTGCGTGGGCTTAATTCCGTAAAGATTGTGCGCACCGGCTGGCAACCGAACGCTGCCACCGCCATCGACCCCGATGGTTCCGCTAGACATTCGTGCGGCAAGGGCAGCGCCTGATCCGCTCGATGAGCCGACCGACATTCGCTCGGGGTTCCACGGATTCCATGGTGGCGGATTCAGATCGGCCTCGGTTGGCTTGGAAAAGAATTCGTTTAGATTGGCTTTACCTATAACGATCGCCCCGGCTTCTTTGAGTCGAGCAATCGAAGGTGCATCGTCATCTGGCGCACGGTCTTCGAACAGGCGGGAATTTATCGTCCACGCCATGCCTTTGACGGGAACCGCATCTTTGACTCCAAGCGTTACACCCGCTAGCGGTCCGAGTTTTTCGCCCCGTTCGCGTGCCGTATCTACCTCGGCAGCCTCCTTGAGAGCGCCTTCTGAATCGACTGCGATAAGAGAGTTGAGTCTGGGGTTCAGTTTCGAAATTTGGTCGATGTGAGATTGAACCAGTTCGACGGCAGTGAGTGAGCCTTCACGAATTAACCGGGCTTGTTCCGACAGAGAAAGTAGATGAGGATTGGCGACCATTACGCATCACCGTCCATGTTTCGAGACATTTTCGTAACGTCGATCTCGCCGCCGAGTTCAGGCATGAGGCTCTCCATCAAATCGCAGTATTCCCGCACTCCGTTCACTAGAGTGAGAAGCGGTTTTAGATCTTCGTCGGATAAGGGTGCGATCTGGCGTGCTCGGGCAATAACTTGCTCGTCGGTTCGGTATTCCATGCGTTCGTGTGCCTCTTTCTTAATGAGGAGCAGGATACTCCGGGTAATATGTCGCCGAACACAGGAAAACAGCTCACTCCAGAGAAAAAGTAAATTGCGAATCAGCTCACCGATTATCAGACACGAAGAAATCTCCGCTCGATCAGGAATGGTCGTGGCGCAACACGTAAGTGCAGCTGAGATTGGTGTTGAGGTGATGCAGCGCGGCGGAAATGCTGTCGATGCGGCGATCACGACAGCGTTTGCCACGGGAGTGTTGCTGCCGATCTGGAACGGCATCAGTGGTGGTGGTGTGATGACCGTTCATATGGAGAATGGCGACGGTGGCACGGTAGATTTTGGGATGCAGGCTCCGGGTCTGGCTCACGCTGATATGTATGAGCTAGAAGATTCTCTCGACGTTCAGGGACCTTCCAGGCGTTATTCATGGTCGAAAGTGAAGAACAATGCCAACACCGATGGTTATACGTCGATTGCGATCCCTGGAACGGTCGCTGGTCTGACAACTGCACTCGAAAAGTGGGGCACGATTGATCTGGATCAGGCAGTCGCACCGGCCGTTAAGTTGGCTCGCGAAGGATTTCTTCTTTCACGCACCACAGCGCTCGCTATGGCTGATAAGCACGCACTGCTGTCTCGATTCCCAAACACTGCCGAGGTTTATTTGAACAACGGTTCACCTCTCGTCGCCGGTGCTCATTTTGTCCAAACAGAGCATGCCGAGACACTTGAGAGATTAGGCAGGGTGGGCGCGAGCGATATGTACGGGGGGGAGACCGGGGCGAGGATTGCCGAGGACGTAGAGGCCAACGGTGGCTATCTGCGACTTTCAGATTTCGAGCAGTACAAACCTATCGTCAGCGAATTGCCTCTGTCTGGAACCTACAGAGGATTGAGCGTTTCTGGTGTTTCAGGTCCGTGCGCGGGACCGACCGTGTTTGAAATTTTGAACATACTTGATCAGTTTGATCTGGCGGGTATGGGGCATGGATCTGTTGAGTTCTTGCACACTCTGATCGAGGCGGTAAAGCTGGCTGCCGTGGATCGATTCACCTTCATGGGTGATCCCGCTGTGTATGGCTTTCCGATTGATGTGTTAGCTGATGTTGAGTATGCGAAGAGCAGGGCGGTTCAGGTCGATCCTTCGCAAGCTAGTGAATTCGATGCTGGCGATCCGTGGTCGTTTGCGGGTATGGAGCGTCCTGCCGACTTCCCCTCTCCGGCTGGTTCAGCTGCAGACGAAGGCACGACCTCGCTTACTACTGCCGATAAAAATGGAAATATGGTCGCACTGACTCAAACCAATCTTGCTTACAGCGGTGTCGTAAATCCGGGTGTGGGCGTGATGATGAACGACGCGATGGGCTGGTCGGCTCCGATGCCCGGAACTGTAAATTCGATAGCCCCGTTCGCCCGTGCACTGAACAACATGACCCCCGTGATTCTTCACGACAACGGCCGTGCAGTGATGGCGATTGGCGGATCCGGTGGACGAAAAATCTGGCCGGCTGTTGTTCAGTCGATAGTGAATCGTGTCGACTTTGGGATGAGTTTGCAGGAGGCGGTTGAACGGCCTCGAATTCACGTGGAGTCGGACGACCCGACGGTCGACCCTCGATTTGGTGACGATGTGTTGGTTGAACTCGCTAATATGGGGCACCGCGTCGAACTTCCGCCAAGAGAATTCACTTTGTGGCCGTTCTCAGAACCGAACGGGATAATCACCGAGGATGGTGAGTTGAAGAGCGGAATAAATCCACAAACCAAACCGACGCACGCTGCTGGGTATTAGGTGGAACTGTCAGATTGTCATCGCTTCGCCGATCATGATTCGTTCGCCGCAATGACATAGATGCCACCATGCTGTCATTCTGAAATTGATTCAGAATGATTAACGAATGATGATTCGTCGACGATCAAGGCAAGATCAATACGAGCGAAATCGGTTGATCTCTTTGCTCTGACTACTGATCCTGAATCAAGTTCAGGATGACATGTAAAAATTTTTACTTTCTTTTGAGTTGTAGATGAAGGATGAAAATGGCTGAAGGAAAACTTGCTGGCAAGGTTGCACTGATTACGGGTGCGGGTTCTGGAATCGGTGCCGCTACGGCGCGACTGATGGCTGCTGAGGGTGCTTCAGTTGCGATTACTGGTATCCCGGCTGATGGCGTAATTGCGGTCGCCGCCGAAATTTCCGATTCGGGCGGTTCTGCTGTCGCCATTCCAACCGATGTTTCCAATCCTGAGCAGGTCGAATCTGCAGTTGCGCAAACTGTTGAGAAATTCGGGCGATTGGACATTGTTGTTCCCAACGCCGGAATTCAGATGCACAAAGAAGATCGAAATCTTCACGAGCTTCCCGAAGAGGTTTGGGATCGAACTCACGACGTGAACTACAAGGGACAGTATTTCGCCTGCAAATATGCGTTGGCTCAGATGGTGAAGCAGGGCGAAGGTGGAGTGGTGATTATCGTCGCATCAGTCACTGCGCTGACTGGAACAACTCCCAACGTTTCATACTCGACCGGTAAAGCTGGACTCGTGAATCTAGCCCGCCATATAGCGGTTCACTACGGCGATCAAGGGATTCGAGCGAACAGCATTTGTCCCGGTGCTTTAGAACGTACGCCTGATCACGACGAACATCCCGACCCTGTTGGCCGTGAGGCTACTGCGACAAATCGCATACCGTTGAATCGACTCGGAACGCCCGAAGACATTGCACCGTTTATCACGTTCCTCGCCACCGACGATGCCTCGTACGCTACGGGTGCGAACTTCGTGATCGACGGTGGGTTGACGATAATTTAGGAGGCAGGGGGAGCCGGTTCGAGGTTAGTTCGAAATTTCGACTCCGCCCATGAACACTCGTCCACCGATCCTCAGGGTTGGACCAGACTCGGTGTTACCGCCATGGTCGGCTCGGTTGTCGGAAATCTCGCCCATGTTGATATCGGCGTTGATTTCTACCGACCAATCTTTCGGCACTCGTACTTTGTAGCCTCCGAGTACTACATCGAGTTCGAGCAATGCACCTTCTTCAGGAAGCGTGGCGTTTGTGAGATCGATCGATCCACCAGCGAGCTTTACGCTTGCCGTACTGCCCGTATACTCGCCATCGACGACTCGTTCGCTTCCTGAAAAGAATTCGTTGGCGTCGTGAGACGAAGAAGATTGTCTGCGCTTGTGAAAACCTCCGCCTCGTCCTCCCGCAAACCGCATCTTGAACTTCTTCTTGTTCCTTCGTCGGTTGTGAGGCGCAAACACGATCGAGATACCAATCGCTATCGCCAGAGCTGGCCAGAGATCGCCGAAGCTGTATTCATCGCTCAGATTTTGGGTGAGAAGGATTCCACCAAGCGACATCAGAACCATGTTGCCTAGTTCTGGGCGGAGGCCTTTGCCGATCCAACCCAGGAAACCAAGAGCAATCAAAATTACCGGCCAGTAGTCGCCGATCGGATAGTCGCCAGAAACATCGAGATTGTCGAGAAGCAACGCAGCTCCAATGACGATAACGATGATTCCAAAAATCATTCCTGTGATTTTCATAATTTCTCTCCTACTCGACAAAAACTTTGACTAAGTGGTTGTCGACTGTCGCATCGATACTGAGTTCTTGAAGCGCTTCGATTAGTTCATCGAGTGCGCTCGCATCTAGCTTCGAAAGGTCACCCTTGTAACCTTTGCTTAAGAGGCTGTCCTGAACCATATTTCCGGCGTCGTTTGGAATCAGAGAAGCGAGATTTACACCTGCTCGAATGATTTTTAATGGCACCCGTATATTCACGTGGTGCCGAGCATGATTGCCTGAGGCAGTAGGGTCGGGCTCAACAATGATTCTGATGAATTTAGGGTCGAGAATCTGCGCGACAGTCGATGTGACCGTGCTCGCAGTTGCCGAAGCGCTGGGACCTGCCGACGTCAGTTGAAGAAGTCGTTCAGCTTCGTCAGCAGAAATTTTTCCTGCCGAGAGCATTTCTAGTATTTGTCTTCGTTCGGATGTCATTGTTGATTCGCTTTCTCGATCAGTTCGGTCGGTAGTGGGGGGTGCTGTTGTCATGGCAGATAAATCTCCAGAGTTCTGTGTTCTTTTTGAATTTCGATTTGTAAGCCGCGAACTGAGCACATCATCGAGTAAGCGGCGAGGATGATTCGTAGAGCCATCCAGAATTTCGAGAGCCTTCCGGCTATTGAGAGTCCGATAAAAACGAACGGCAGGATCAGCAATAGGAGGGCTATGACGATTGGCCACAACAGAAACAGTGGAATCCATATTCCGAACCACTGGATCTTGATCCACATCACCATTGGAGGAATCACGACATCTTCCTAATTGCTTCATCGGCGGTGATTTCGCCCGCTGACAGTTGTTCGAGGATTTCTGACTTGTTTGATCGGGGTGGTGCCGATTCTGTTAGTGGAAGCTGGTCGGCGATTCGCTTTAGACGGTTCTTCACTGTTGGGTAGCTGATGCCGAAAACTTTTTCCATTTCCTTGATAGATCCGTTGGCCTGTATGAACGCCATTACGAAGATCTGGTCTTCAGAGGTGATCTGGGCAAGCGGTGGCAGCTCGAACTCGCCTTCCAGAGCGATTCCTGTTCGAGTCATCTTCACCCGCTCAACGCGAATTTCTTCCCCCTGAGTGAGTCGAGTCAGTTCTTGCCAGTCGTTTGCCACACGTAACTCCTTTTGTTGTTATTTATATAGATTGCCATTAAGTATTAAATAAATCAAGTTAAGACTTAATATTATTAATATTGAACTGGGGTGAGTTGTTTGGTGACCTGTTGGACTAGTTGGTTTGCAAGTGCTGCTGAGTATTAACTTCGACTCCGGCCCATGTAGAGTGTTGCCGCCGACAAGACATGCCCGAAGGTGGCTTGGCTACGGTTTTCAATCAGCAATAAAAAGGATTCGCCCGGATGCTCGAACGCTTTAAAGTTCCCGAAAAAGATCGTGTTTATGTCCCACAGGAACGCATGCGAGCAGTTACTGAAGCGATATTCAGGCACAACGGTGTTTCGGAAGAGTTCGCTGAAGTATCGACTGATGTACTGATGAAAAACGATCTGCGCGGAAACGAATCACATGGCGTATCGAACGGGATGCGTCGATACGTTCGTGAGTATGGCAACGAGACCATAAACCCCACTCCCGAATACAAGATAGTTCGTGAATCAAAAACCACTATGACCATCGATGCCGACGGGGCGTTGGGCACTCACATTGGTCCGTGGGCTATGCAACAGGCTATAGATCGGGCGAAAGAGTTTGGAATGGCTGCGGTGGCGGTGATCAATTCGGGGCATCTAGCCGGCTGCGGGTACTACGCAATGATGGCTGCCGAACAGGGAATGATCGGTCACTGTATGACGGCAGGTAACACCCTTTCGACCGTGCCGACGTTTGGTTCACGACCTGTCATGGGCACGAACCCTGTTGCTTGGGCGGCTCCTGCTCGAAAAATGCCGCCGTTTCTATTTGATATCGCTACGACGCAGGTTGCTGGAAACAAGCTGGGACTTGCTCGACGTACAGGAGCGAAGGTCGAACCGGGGTGGATCACAGATGCCGAGGGCACGCCGATCATGGAGCCAGTAGACACTCCTCCACCCGGCGAGTATTTCATGCTGCCGTTCGGTGGTACTCGTGAGAACGGGTCACATAAGGGCTATGGTCTGGCACTAATGAACGAGATTATCTGCAACGAACTCTCAGGATTTGGTCCGGGTCCGGTGCACGGCATTCCTGGAGGTCATTTCTTCCAGGCGTACGACATCGAGGCGTTCACTGACACCGAAAAATTCATGGATGATATGGATTCGTTGCTGCAATACATCGTCGATGTTCCTCCTGCTAAGGGGCACGAACGAGTGTTGTACGCAGGTCTTAAAGAGGACGAAGAAGAAAAAGAGCGCCTGGAACGAGGTATTCCGTATCACTTCGAGGTAATTGATTGGTATGAGTCGTACTGCGCAGAAGCTGGAATCGATTGCGACTTGCGGTAGGTTTATCGAGTAAAGTGTTGCCGTCTGTCCTGTGTAGAAATCTGCACCGTCAGCATCCACTCAAACTTATCTGTAGATAAAAGGTGTCTCCCCAAAATGCTCGAACGTTTCAAAGTTCCTGAACAAGACCGCGTGTATGTCTCCGAGAATAACATTCGGGAAGCGACAGAGGCTATTTTGCGACACAGCGGTGTGCCTGCTGAGGAAGCAGCAAGTTCGACGGACGTTTTGATCAAAAACGATCTACGGGGTGTCGAATCACACGGTGTTTCAAACGGACTCCGCCGATATGTCGCTGAGTATGGGTCGAACGCATTGAACCCAACGCCAAATTTCAAAGTCGAGCGTGAAACCAAGACGACAATGACGGTCGACGCAGATGGTGCCCTCGGAATCCACGTCGGTCCTTGGGCCATGCAGCAGGCTATCGACAAGGCGAAAGAGTTTGGGATGGCTGCCGTTGCCGTCAAGAATTCGGGTCACCTTGCGGGCTGTGGCTACTACGCAATGATGGCTGCCGAGCAAGGCATGATTGGGCACTGCATGACAGCCGGCGGAGCGCTCCAAACAGTTCCGCCTTTCGGCTCAAAACCTGTGATGGGAACCAACCCAATCGCATGGGCGGCTCCGGCGCGAAACATGCCACCATTTCTCTTTGATGTTGCGACAACGCAGGTAGCTAACAACAAAATTGGACTCGCAGGTCGTATCGGGGCTGATATCGAACCAGGGTGGATTGCTGGTCTCGATGGCGAGCCGATTCTTGAACCGATTCCTGCACCTAAGATCGGTGAGTTTTACTCACTCCACATCGGTGGCACTCGCGAGAACGGATCGCACAAGGGCTTCGGTCTCGCGTTGATGAATGAGATTATCTGTAACGAGCTATCTGGATTTGGATCAGGCCCTGTACATGGCAACCCGGGCGGTCACTTCTTCCAGGCATACGACATCGAAGCGTTTACTGACACAGAAAAATTCTTGGACGATATGGATTCGTTGCTCCAGTACATTGTCGACGTGCCACCTGCTAAGGGATTCGAGCGCGTTTTGTACGCAGGTCTCAAGGAAGACGAAGATGAAAAAGATCGACTTGCCAACGGAATTCCTTATCACCGGGAAGTAGTCGAGTGGTTCGAGTCGTACTGCGCCGAATCCGGCATCGAGTGCAATTTAAGGTAGGGCGCTCGGGTCTTCTCTCACATGTCCCGACCGAAGCGATAACGAAGTAGAGGGACCTTCGGAAGGGATTAGGGGAAGAGACTGAATAACTGCGATGATTCTGAATGACCATGCACCCTTCCCTACCGAAGATCTCTCCACGTTGGTCGAGATCTGGTCTACACTTGTATTGAGGTGATGGAACACTCGGCTATTTCGCTCGTGCGCCATTCGCACCAAATGCGTGGTTTAATACGTCCAGATTTGATGCTGTGTTGTTCGAATGAATGTATGCAGCAGCGTTAGTCCACGGCATTTGGAGGTTGGAGAATGGCTGAAGCGACGATCGTTCCCGGAGACGACGGTCCGTACCACGTTAAAGGCGATTTTGTTCTCATCGATGGCGAAGGCAACAAGCTGGAACTGACCGATGAGACGTGGTTGTGTCGATGTGGCGAATCGGACAACAAGCCGTTCTGTGTCGGCGCACACAGCAGTTGTGGATTCGTGGATTCATCGAGGGTGGCGAAGTAATGACTGTTGAAATTCGTATTCAAGACGACGATTCACTCGAGATCACTGGCAAGTTCGACTTGCTCGACGAGGACGGGAATGCCTACGGGCATCACGGCAAACTACGACTCTGCCGGTGTGGAGCTTCGAAGACCAAGCCTTACTGCGACGATTCCCACGTGGAAATTAACTTCGAAAGCAAAGTGCGGGCTTAGAGCGCTTCGTTACGGTGGAGCGATGTAAACTCAGCCAGCATTTTTGTTTCGATATGTAGATTGCTGGAGAGTCCCTGAATTGCTGAACGCTGGAGTAGCCCGAGTCGATATCACCCCCAAAGTGGGAGTCGCACATGCTGGATGGGGTGCCCAAACGCATCAGGTGTCCGTTGGGAACGATATGCCGTTGCATGTGACGGCTCTCGTCGTTGCCAAAGACGATGTCGAACTTGCGATTGTCGATGTCGACATAGGGATTTTCACGAATCAGCAAGACAAAGACATTCGCGAACTAATTTCACGCGAATCGGGAATTTCGTTCGGAAACATCCGACTCGCATACACGCACACCCATTCGGGTCCGATCACGTTTGGGCAGTGGATCAAAGACGGAATAGATCTCGCCAACGAGTGGTGGAACACGATTCCCGCCGCATGTGCAAAAGCGGTTGTCGACGCTAAGGCTTCGGCTCAACCGGCCCGAACTGGGTTTGGGCGCGGCAGCTGCGACATCAACATTAACCGACGTCCTGCTCGCGACAACGGCGAGTTGTTTACTGGTCGGAACTGGGATGGTGCGGTTGATCACTCGGTCGATGTAGTTAGCTTCGACGATGCAGACGATAATCCGATTGCGACCATAGTGAATTACGCCATGCACCCAACGATCATGGCGCACGAGAATCAGTGGGTTACACCTGACTTCCCGGGACCAATGCGATCTGTAGTCGAACACACAGTTGGTGGTTTATGTCTGTTCTTGCAGGGTGCCAGCGGGAATCAGGGTCCTGTCGACGGTTTCACAGGCGACCTTCGGGTGTATCGAAAAGCTGGTTCGAAATTAGGTGCAGAAGCTTCACGCGTTCGCTTGGATATCGAGCCTCGTGATCGTGAAGAGCGACTCGATCAGATTCTCGTTTCAGGCGCAGATCTTGGAATTTACTCGAACGTGCCGACTAACGAATCGGATGACACGGTTGCCGTAAGCAATGTGCCGGTCGATGTGCCTGCACGGGATGTCATTTCGCTTGCTGATGCTGAAGCAGCTTTTGTAGCGGGCGAAAGAGAACTTGAGGAATTACGTGCTTCGGGCGCATCCGAAGAAGCAATTCGCCGAGGAGTTTCTAAGGTGATGCGAGCCAATATTCAGTTGAGTGTTGCTCGATTATCTGATGCCAACGCAAAAGATGGTCACATTGAGCTAACTGCCCAATCGATGCGTATTGGCGAAACGGTGCTAGTGTCGATTCCTGTCGAGCCGTTCGTTGAACTTGCGCAGGCTGTGAAAGAACGATCAGGTTCTGCGAATACAGTTTTCTCTGGATTCAGCAACGGCCACATCAACTATCTCGCAACCGACATCGCCTTCGAAGAAGGTGGTTACGAAGTAGGAGTGAGCGTGTTTGCTCCGGGCTCGGCAGAGTTGGCGATTCAGGCTTCTGTTGATGCGATTGACGAGGTTTTGTAGTGAAAATCCCATACTCCCCAAGTAGCAATCAGTAGCTGGAATGAAAAATACCTCCGCGGGGAGACGCATGTAAGCTGTTGCCGCACGACACTATTGGCATGACTTACAAATACAACCCGTTCGCCGCTGCTTATCCGTCTGACCGGGGACCGATTGGCAAAATCTTTCAACCGGTAATCGACTACCGCACATACTTGCGGGCCGGGCACATGGCATTAATGTTCCCGCTCGGAATCGCATACTTCGTGTTCTTCGTGACCACGTTGGCGGTCGGCGGTTCGATGATCTAGACCCTTGTAGGGCCAATAGTTCTTATCGCTACTCTTTTCGTGTCGCGCTGGCTCGGCGATCTTGAGGCTTACACCGCTGGGTATGTAAACGGATCGGTGATTCGTAGACCGCCGTTCAGACTTGAAGGGGTGAGTGGCTTCCGTGAACAGGTAAAAGTGCGTCTTGTCGATCCAACCACGTGGACGGGTCTGCTTTACCTGATTGTTCAGTTCCCGATAGGAATCGGGGCGTTCGTTGGACTGGTAGTTGCCTACGTGTTCGTAGGGGCCGCGATAATTTCGCCTATCGCCGTGGCGTTGATGGATGACGGAACTTTCTGGGACTTTGGCGTAAAAGTTGAACTATTCGGTGATTGGGTTATTGGTCTCAATGAGTATCCGGGTTCACTTGTTCCAATTCCGTTTGGCTTGTTGGGTCTGGTTCTTGCATCGCACCTCGTTCTAGCGTTCTCATCGCTTCACGGATGGTGGGCGAAGTTGATGTTGGGTTCACGGTCGACCCGTGTTTCAAGTCGACCTGCCCCGGCTCCAGAGGGCGACGAGCCACCCCGACCTTCGACTGCAGCGGAGCCATTGAGTTCAGACTTGAACGCTGTTGCCGTGGCAGATGTAGAACCGGAATCTGAAATATCGACACTTGACGATTCAGATGTTGAGGACGCCCCGACTGATTCGCCAGAAACCCCAGAAGTAGAGTCGCCGAAAACGGCGGCTCGCACTTCGTTAAATCAAGAATCAAGCCCAGCGGTCGAACCGTTCTTGAAAGCGGTTCCTAACCCAGCAGAGATTGCTGAGTCTGCTGTCGAACCGGTAACCGGTCCAGATTTGACACCTATTGCTGAATTGACGACTCGCGAACAAGAGGTGTTCATGCTGATGGCTCACGGCGATACGAATGCCGATATCGCGGAAGAATTATTTATCTCAGAAGGAACAGTGAAGACTCACGTGAAGCGGGTGCTTTCGAAGCTGTACATGCGTGATCGAACGCAAGTGGTTGTGTTCGCCTACGAGAAAGGCATCGTGCTGCCGGGAGCTGTTGCTGCCTATCGTGTTGCAGCCGAGCAACGTTCGTACGGCGGGTAGTTTTATTCCTTCTCCCAAGGGAGAAGGTTAGGTTGAGGGGGCGTGCCGATGTTCTCTGGCGGCCATCGCTCAACACCGCCACCCTTCCTTCATTCCCCCTCACCTAAATCCTCTCCCTTAGGGAGAGGACTTCATAGGAAAGTTTATTGGGACTAGCCAACCGGCATTGTGCGTTTGGAGTAGGCCCTGCCAACTTCGGCGGTGTCGGTGCGGTGACCGGCTACTACGCGAACACCTTCATCGATTTTGTCGGCGATGTTTTCGGGCGTGCAGCCGTCGAGGAAAGCCAAACCGTTTTCTTTACAGGCGTTCTTTACCCGTTCTCGTGCTTCGAGTAGTCGGGGATCCATCGGCTTGCTGGGGTCTCGCTTGATTCCGAACGACATGTGCAGGTCGCCGGGTCCCCATTCGGCAAAGCCAAGACCAGGAACTGAAAGAGTTTGTTCACAATTGGTAAGCGCTCTAACCGTTTCGATTTTTACACCGAGAAGCAGTTCGCCTTCGGGGTTAAGCGGCCATGGGTCGGCTTTGTCGACATAGGTATCGGCGTCGACGCCCCAAACCGGAGCCGATGTTGGCTGCGAACCGACTCCGCGTGTTCCACGTTCGAGTCCGTAGCCGACACCTTGCATGTTGATCGGGTAACGGCATGATTCGATGAACGCTCGAACTGCGTCAGGTGTTTCTGCCTGACACAGCAAGATTCCATGAACACCGCGGGCGAGAATCATTCGGAACTGCCATGCGTTGAACCTGATGATGTCTTCCGATGAACCTTCAACTGGAGTTTCGACAATTACAGGCGGAGTTCGGTGCCCGCTGGCAGTTGGACCGCCGTCGATCAGACCGTTCATGTAGTTGTCGAGTCCGGTCATATCAAACGCACCGTGCTCCATACCCACATTGATGTAGTCAGCCCAAGTGTGTGCATCCTCAAGTCCCTGTTCATAGGTGAGGACGTGACCGGTGTGACCTCCGTCGTAGTAGATCGGTTGATCCTGCTCAAGTAGTTCGATAGCTCGGTTGATTCGCTTTGGCATTTTTGTTTTTGATCCGGTGGTTGGGGTGGGGTGATGTTGGCGCATCCTACATGTTTTCTGTTCTGGCGTGCCTCACTTGTGGCTATTGTCATTCTGAACTTGATTCAGAATCAGCCTCGATCGTCGATTGGTCGGTCGATTCAGGGCAAGTTCATACGAGGCAGATTCGATTGATTATTGCGGGTCAACTACTGATCCTGAATCAAGTTCAGGATGACACTGGGTTGACTGATTGTTTTCGCTTCCCGAGCGGCAGCCGAGAGATCTGGGATGGTTGGGTGGTTGCCACGCTTGGTGTCGTAGCCAAGGTTTTACCTAATCTGAGCAATGTTGGCGTTTGCCTGTCGTCCTTCGAGAACCTCAGGATGACATTTGGGATGTCGTTTGCGGGCGGAGTTGGCTGCCAAGTGAATTTTCACCGCCAGGGCCCAGGTCCCTCCGCGTTGGTCGGGGCGCGTGCGCCATCCCGTTGGCCACTACGCCGAAACATGTCTGTTACATCGTTGTCGCATTGGTGCAACAACTCTGCAACTGTTGTGAAACAAACCGTTCCTAGAGTTCAAATCAGGCGAGTGAATGAGGAGACCTTCAGGTTCACCAGAACCGGGCTTTAGAAGTTCATCTCTCCAAAAGGTGGCCGTTGACCCCAAACGTGGTGGCAGCGAATTACCTGAATTTGAGATTTGGTCACTGCGGTGACTCGAAAGGAACTACGGGCGATGGAATACAACCCCATCCACCTGGATATCGTGTGGGTACTGTTTGCGACAGTGCTTGTTTTCCTCATGCAGGCGGGATTCGCCATGCTCGAGGCCGGTGCAACTAGGGCCAAGAACGCAGCAAACATCATCATGAAGAACGTGATGGATATATCCATCGGATCACTCGTGTTCTGGATGATCGGTTTTGGGTTCATGTTCGGAGCCAACGAAAGTGGCCTGATCGGAACCAGCAACTTCTTCTTGTCGGATATTGATCCGTCGACAGATACGGGAATGTTCGACTTCTCGTTCTTCATCTTCCAAACAGTGTTCGCAGCTACGGCAGCGACCATTATTTCTGGTGCGGTATCAGAGCGAACAAAGTTTGGTGCGTATCTGATTTACACAATTGCAGTAACCGCGGTTATTTACCCGATCTTCGGATCATGGGTCTGGGGCGGGGGCTGGTTGAGCGAGCTCGGTGACAACGGATTTATGGACTTTGCAGGGTCCACAGTTGTTCACAGTGTTGGTGGTTGGGCTGCATTAGCCGGTGCGATCGTTGTCGGCCCCCGTCTCGGCAAGTTCACAGCCGATAAGTCGCCAGTGGCTATTCCAGGTCACTCGATTACTTTGGCTGCACTAGGTGTATTCATCCTCTGGTTCGGTTGGTTCGGATTCAACGCCGGTTCGACTGTTTCAGGTAACGATGTTTCTATCGCCATCATTGCGGTTACTACAAACCTTGCGGCAGCAGCTGGTGCAGTTGGCGCTATGGCACTCAGCTACATCCTCTGGAAGCGATTCGACGCTTCGATGACTCTGAACGGTGTCATTGGCGGTCTGGTTGCTATCACTGCTGGTACGGCAAACATGAGCCCGGCTATGGCTGTGATCACAGGTTTGATCGGTGGATTCGTTGTGGTCGCAGCAGTTGTACTACTCGAACGCAAGATGAAGGTCGACGACCCGGTAGGCGCTATCGCTGTTCACGGTTTTGCAGGTGCATGGGGCACGATCGCAGTTGGTCTATTCGCTTCGGCTTCTTACGGCGGAGTTGATGGTCTCTTCTTCGGTGGTGGAGCTGGACAGTTGATTGTTCAGATCACCGGTGTGGTTGCAGCGTTTGCGTTCGTATTCCCAACATCGTTCATCGTCTTCAAGGCGATCGACATGACGATTGGTATGCGAGCTTCGGACGAAGATCAGATTCGTGGACTCGACATTAGTGAGCACGAAGCTGCGGGTTACCCGGACTTCGCCCCGTCGATCCCACTGTCTTCATCTTCGGCATCGCCAGTTCCATCAGGAGCGGCTGTCGACGAACCGACAAAGATAGACAGCTAGACATATTTCGCCATTGCCCCTCCGGCTTGGCCCCCTGAAGTTGGGCTGGAGCGGGCAGTGTGCATTGCGATCTAGCTACTACACAAAACGATCTAAACGACTCAAGAAAAATTACGGCAGGCAAATTCAAAGGTGACGAAGGTGAACGCAGAAAACGCACTATCCCTAAATCACGACCTGTTTCAAATTCAGTTCAAGGGAAAGCCCCTCGACCTCACTCCACGCGAGTACGATCTGCTCGCAGTTCTCATCCAAGAAACACAGCGTGTTGTTGGTAGGGCGGAGTTACTGCGTAGAGTCTGGGGAGATGGGAAGGCACTCGTTCGGGTTGTCGACACGTATATATGTCGATTACGGGCGAAACTGCAAGACGCAGGCCACCCTGGAATTTCCGTTGCGAGGAAACGTGGTTATCGTCTCATCGCAACTAAAGACGAGCCGTAGGTCGCAATTTAGTTCAATGCTTCTAACTAGGCATTTCAAGCGAATGATTAGTCAGCGGCAAATATGAAAGGACGGGAGTCCGATGAAAGAAATTACAGCGATTATTCAACCAGTTCGACTGGGACCAGTGCGAGAGGCACTGTCGTTGGTCGGAGTGACAGGAATGACAATCTCGGATGCACGAGGTTTTGGTTCGCAGGGTGGCTCAGTCGACACCTACAGAGGTGTCGAGTATCGAGTCGACTACGTTCCAAAGATCAAGCTCGACATTGTTGTTA
This sequence comes from Candidatus Lucifugimonas marina, assembly GCA_029593915.1. Classification (GTDB taxonomy): domain Bacteria; phylum Chloroflexota; class Dehalococcoidia; order Lucifugimonadales; family Lucifugimonadaceae; genus Lucifugimonas; species Lucifugimonas marina. The sequence continues at coordinate 374,400 of CP046147.1, forward strand.
GCGAACCATTTGTTGAACCGACTATCGATGCGATTATCGAGGCAGCTCGAACCGACGTTGTTGGTGACGGCAAGATTTGGGTGAAGGAAGTCGAAACTGTCATCCGTGTCCGAACAGGTGAGAAAGACGAAACAGCTCTTAACTAGATTGCTAGCCAGCCTGATTTTTAGAGGATCGGCACAGTGGTGTTGTCATTCTGAACTTGATTCAGAATAGTTTTCACAGAGTGCAGTTTGCGATCTATGCGAAAACGTCGGTGGGCGCGGAATGTAGTCGCTGGTTAGTTTGATTACTCGAATTTGGTTACCGATTCTGAATCGAGTTCAGAATGACAGTCGTCAGGTCTGTACCTAGCTTTTGAAATAGCTCTATAGAAACGAGATCGAATTGCCGCGTTTAGGTTGACGCTGGCGGTGGTTCGATCTCGTTTCGCGCCTGTTCATATTCGGCTCGACGATCTTCCAAATAGGTCGGAATAGGTACGTCCCACCATCCGACTACTGTGCTTCCTGAATTAGGGAAGTCTCGGGCTACTTTTACTTCGACCAGCGATGGACCATCGTGTTCGAGCGCTCTCTGTACGGCTGCTTGAATATCGTCGGGTTTGTCTACTGACTCGGAGTAGAGTCCGAATCCTTTGGCGATAGCTACGAAATCGGGAGATTTCTTGTCGTCCCAATCGGTAGCAATGGCTCGATCTTCGCCAAATTCTGCCATTTGGAGATCACGTATCGAGTACCAGCCGTAGTTGTTGAGCAGTACGACAACTACATTAATTCCGTACTCCATTGCAGTTGCCATTTCCTGCATGGTCATCATGAAATCGCCATCGCCAATTACCGCAACAACCTGCTGGTCGGGAGCAGCGAGTTTTGCGCCCATCGCCGCCGGGTATGCCCAACCCATTGTTGAAAATCCGCCAGAAGTCAGATTGGTTTTTGGTTCGTAGAACGGGAATTCGAGAACACATGCCTGGGCGTGACCAGATGAGGTCACGACAATCGCATCACGATCAAGAATTTCTCTTAGTTCTTTGTAGAAGCGCGGAACGGTAGGGGGGACTGCTTCTGATTCACGAAGTTCAGCCGTTTCGTCTAGCCAGTCGCCTCTTAGTTGCTGAATTTCGCCGTAGTAGATCGTTGATTGATAGTCGAACGCATATTCGCGTTCTTGCAGTTCGTTATTAATTGCCGATAGGGATTTTTTCGCATCGCCTTGAATAGCGAGTTCTAACTCGTAGTTTTTGCCGAGCTCTCGCTGGTCGATATCAATTTGAATGAGTTTGGTCGCATCGGTAGCGAACGTGGTGTTTGCTCTGAACGATGATGCGACCTGATCGGCAAAGCGAGTACCAACGGCAAGGATTACATCTGCCGAAGTGGTTAGTGCGTTACCGATTGATGTGCCTTTTGTTCCGAGATGCCAGCCGTACAGCGGATGATCTTCAGGAAAACATCCCTTGCCTTGCAGAGTTGTGACAACTGCTGCTCCAGTTCGTTCAGCAAGCTCGACCAACGCTGGTTCAGCGTTGGCAAGAGTTACACCACCGCCAGCCACGATTACTGGTCGTTCGGCTGATGTGAGTAGATTGGCTGCTTCTTCAACAGCTTTCAGAGCTTCGGCGGAAAGTTCTTGTACTTCCAGAGAGTTAGTTGGAACAGGATCGGGAACTTCATCGGATTCTGCTTGAACGTCCATCGGCAAACTGACGAATGTTGGGCCCGGTCGACCGGTGGTCATCTGTTTGAACGCATCAGCAAGATCGTCGTGCAACGCCTTCTGAGAACGCGGTCGATAGCTTGCTTTTACGAGTGGTTCGAGGGCAGACGGAACATCGGCAGGTCGCTTTCTTTCGACTTCCTGAAGCACGCCTCGACCCTCCATGTATGTATGGGTCTCACCTGAAATTACGAGTGCTGCGGTTGAATCGACGTAGCTCGCACCGAGTCCGATGGCGGTGTTCAATGCTCCGGGCCCAATCGATGTAAATACGGCTAACGGCTTGCCGGTGACTCTGTAGTAACCGTCGGCTATATGGACCGCACTTTGCTCGTGGCGAACTTGAAGAATCTTGATCTGATCTTGAACAGTACGAAAAGCATCGATCATCGCCACAATGCCATGGCCTAGTATACCGACTAAATATGGCACTTTTTCAGCGAGTAGGCGGTCTCTCACTATTTCGCCACCAGTTCGATTCGTCACTTTGAGTAATCCTCACCCAATATTTATATAAGCCAATTGCCACGTTGCCGCAGCAGCGTCCATTGTGAACAGATCGGTCGGTACACTTGTTAGTACGTGAGCCGCAATCGTACCGGCTAAAAGGGCTGAAAGTTTTTGCCAAAGCGAGCAAAACATAAATTCATGCGAACGATTTCATCGTTCGTGGTTAGCTTTGCGCCAGTTTTCATGGTGCTCGGTTTGCTGACACCTGTTTTCGGGCCGGCTATCGACCACCACTACGTGGATCGATCTCCTGCTCACGCTCACGTATTCGTTGGTGAAGAGACGAATTTGCACGACCACTCGCTTGCCAACCACGACCACGAGGCTGGCGAAACAACTAGCGATGGCATTTCGATTGCTAGTTCATCTGCTACGTCTGCTCATGGCCCATTGACGTTAGATGGAGCCACTCTGGAGTCGACGGTTCCGGACCTCGACACCCATCTGATCGCAATTCACGTTGGAGAACCCCCTGTCCCCGACGACAATGCGGTCACTCCGTTGGATAGACCTCCCCGCCGCGCCTAATAACGCAATTTATTGAGGTTTATTTGAATCGATCGACATCACGCGTAGAAAGTGTGGTCGACGATTCACAGTCGAGAGTTAAGAAATGTCTTTATTACGATGGCGCACACGCGCCGCACTTTTACTTACGGTTTTATTTGCTGTGCTCGGTACAAGCACAGCGCTTGCCCATGAAGGGCGGGACGTTGGTGACTACAACTTTGTAGTTGGGTTCTTGAATGAACCTGCAGTTGAGGGAATGCTCAACGGTGTGTCGATTCGGATTACTGCTCTAGAGACCGAAGATGATCACGGTGATCACGGCGCTGGCATGGATATGGGCGACGGGATGGCGATGGGGGGCGAGATAGATCTTGTTTCGCACGGCGGTGTGTTTGTTGATGAATTGGCAGCCGGCGCTCACTACGAGTTCACATTTGACCACGATTTCGAGAATCTAACTGTTCCATTCCATGCTCACCCAATCGAAACTCAAGGTTCGATCATGGTTGGTCACGAGGGTGAACTTGCCGGTGAAGTCGTCATTGAAATTCATGAGAATGGATTTCAGCCAGCGATGGTTATGATTCAGGCCGGAACGATAGTCAAGTTCGAAAACCACATGAGTGAAGCCACCGTGGTTATGAGTGGGCCACTTGGCGATGCAGCACCTGCTGCTGAAGATTCGCACACAGCTTCAAACGCGGTGCTGGGTTTAACAACTCTTCAAGTAGAGGTTACGCATGTGGCGTCTTCCGTATCTCAAATTATGGATTTGAAAGAAGCTTGGAATTCACCCGGTCAGTACAAAGCCGAGTTCATTCCAACTGCTCCCGGACCGTACAATTTCCGATTCTTCGGAGATATAGATGGACAGGTTGTTGATGAGAGTTTTGAATCGAGTAATACAACGTTCGACGAAGTGACCCCTGCCACCGAGATCCAATTCCCAGTTCAGATTTCCGCTCCACGAGAAACAGAAAATGCTGCTAGGGGAGCACTTGATACCGCAAACTCTGCGGCAGTTGACGCATCAGATGCCTCTGATTCAGCGTCGACAGCTACTCTGCTGGGTATTGTTGCGCTGATTCTTGGCTTACTTGGATTGATACTCGGTGGTTTGGCATTCCAGCGTTCAGGTAAAAAGGCGTAACAACCGCTTTAGGAGAACTTAATGACACCGATTCCGTTTGATATGACTTTCATACCGCTGCTCCACGGAGTGGGCGGCGCGTATGACGAGGCGATAATTTTCGGCGGAATCGGTGTGCTCTTAATTGGTCTTGGCTATCTCTCGTGGAGGGCAAGCAAGGGCAAAGAGGAGCGACGCAAGAAGCGGAAGGCTCGGCGTAAACGTTGATTCGGCCTATCACCAAAAATGGCATTCGATCAAAACTTCTACTATGGCTGGTGGCTCTGGCGTCGTTGTTCGCGCTGATCGCAACACCAAGTCGGTCGGTGGATGCTCACGCCAACCAGATTAATTCGAACCCTGCGCCTAATAGAGAATTAGAAACATCGCCCGACCGTGTAATCGTTTGGTACAGCGAGCCAATTGAGGAATCGTTCAGTGTCGTGACGGTACTGAACTCGGCTGCCCAACGTGTCGATCTTGACGATTCAGCACGTGATCCGTCTGAACCGTCTGCGATGTCGGTCGGCCTTCCTGAACTTGAAAACGGAACATACACGGTCGTATGGAAGAACCTTTCATCTGTGGATGGTCACAAAGTAATCGGGTCATTCGTATTCGCTGTTGGAGAACCGCTTTCGGCGGGTGCTCAGATTGCAGATGCCGAACAGCCGTTGCTGCAGACCGTTGCCGATCCATGGCTCAGATGGCTCGTGTTTCTTACAGCAGCGATCGTTCTGGGTGGTCTGACGTTCGAGCTGATTATCGGCATTCCTGTTATTTATAGCGAAACTGCCCGAGATAGCTGGCAAACGGCGGGAGTCGCCGTTTCTGCGGCGTGGTCGAAAATAGCTTTTATTTCGCTATTCGTGCTGATTCTGGCGCTGGTGGGTCAACTACTACAGCAGGCCAGTGTTCTATCTGGAAATCCGGTACTTGAGCCTGATTTTGAAGTGTTGCGATCTGTCGCATTTGAAAGTGGTTGGGGACGTCTGTGGGCGTACCGTTTGATCGCTGCAATCGGCATCGGCGTTCTGTTCGTTCTTGCAATAAGTGCTGCCGCCCCTATCGAGGTGTATGAATCTGATGATGAAGATGCCGAGCCTGAGCTGGAAAGTGCACTAACAGCCGATTCGATAGTTGCTCAAATCGCCGCCGTACTAGGATTGGTGTTCCTTGGATTGATTGCCGCGAGTAGTCACAACGCTGCTGCACCGTCTGAAATCAAAATGCTGGCTACAGCGACCGATTTCATTCACCTTGTGGCTTCGATGGCATGGCTTGGTGGAGTCATTTATCTAGCGATCGCCGTTCCTGTCTTCGTTCGTGAACTTGGTATATCGATAGCTTCTGAAGTATTTGAATCTGCTGTAGCGAGATTCACCGTTCTGGGGCTACTCAGCGCAGGAATTCTGGTGATCACTGGAATTTTTTCCAGTTACATGCAGGTCACGATTCCGGCTGCTGTATCGACTCCATATGGATGGTTCCTTGTAGGCAAAATCGCTCTTCTAATTCCACTGTTTGGATTCGCCGCATACAACGGATTCAGGCTGGCGAGACGATTTGGAATTGGCGGCGAGAGGGCGTTTGGCAGATCGATGTTGATCGAAGCCGCTCTCGCAGTGCTGGTTTTCGCATCTGTAGGTTGGTTGGCGAGTTTGGAACCGGCTCGACAATATGCGGGTCGAATGGGAATTGGTGCAGAAGAGAAGGCTGTCTATCAAGACTCGGATAGCGGAACGGATTTCGACATCAAAATCGATCCCGCTGAAGTAGGCAAGAACGACGTTATCGTTCGCCTCACCAAGCCGACTGGCGAAGTAATCGACAATGCTGTCGATGTTCGTGTTCGATTAAAATTTGTCGATGACGATCTTGGCGAACCGCTAGTTTCACTCAGAGACACCGGAGCTGGTATCTGGCGATTGGACGACGCATTGCTGAATATCGCCGGTGAGTATCAGGCTGAAATTGTTGTGCAGCGACCCGATGCGTTCGACGCTCGCTCGGCGTTCCGGTTCGATGCTCGTTCGGCTGCAACTGCAGCTGATGCGATCACCCCCGATACGGAAACTGCAAACTTGCTGTTTGGCTTGCAACTGCTGCTAATAGGTGGATTAGTTGTAGTGGTGGCAGTTCGTGGCAAGCTAGTGCCGGCAGTGTTCGTGAACATCAGTCCTCATTTGGGACTCGCTGCACCGGGTATCGTCGTTTCAGTCGTTGGTTTGCTGTTTGTTTTGAATGTTCAGGTACTGCGAATTGGGCTGAGTGAGGACATACGTAATCCGTATCCTCCAACCGCCGAATCGGTTGCTATTGGAAAACCGGTCTACGCTACTGCCTGTGTCGCCTGTCATGGAGTCAGTGGGCTAGGCGATGGTCCTGCTGGCGCGGGCTTGCCAAAGCCCCCAGCTGATTTGTTTGTGCACGTGCCGCTACACAGCGACACGATTCTGTTTGAGTTCATTCGTGACGGTATTGCGCAAGCTGGCATGCCCGGACAGGACGGCGTTCTGACGGAAGACGAGATGTGGCATCTCGTGAACTATCTGCGAGCCGACTTCGACGGTCGTTAGACCGCCGGTACGTAACTTGGAATGACTGAGAACGGCGAGTGCTAGATGTCGTTCGTCACTGCCGCACCCGACTCAACCAGCGCTGCGATATCTTCTTCGCTGTAGCCCGCGTCAAGCAATACTTCACGGGTGTGCTGACCGAGCAGCGGTGCCGGTTCTGTGATTCGACCAGGAGTGTCGTAGAGCTTCACAGCTGTTCCGATGTTCTTGGTTGTTCCGGCAGTTGGGTGTTCAAGAACTGCTTCCATGCCTCGATCTTGAATTTGGGGGTCGGCCCAGATCTGTTCCATATTCAGGATTGGACCTGCAGGGACGCCGGCGGCTTCGAGAATTTCTAGCCACTCGTCAGTCGTTTTTAGAGTGGTCTTTTCTTCGAGTTCACTTTCGAGTTTAGCGCGGTTGGTCAATCGACCAGCGTTGTCTTTGTACTCTTCGCGGGCGATCAGGTCTTCACATCCGAACGCGTTTGCGAGTCGTTCCCAGTTTGGTTGGTTGGGTGCTCCGACAACAACGTATCCGTCGCTGGTTTTGAGTCCCTGATAAGGCGCAGAGTTTCGGTGGGATGATCCGAGTGGTCCGGCAACTTCTCCAGTCGCAAAATAGCCCGCCGATTCCCACACCGTGTAGGCGAGTGCCGCTTCGAGAAGTGACACTTCTAGATACTGACCTTTGCCGGTCTTTAGTTTGTTGATATAGGCGGTCAGAATGCCGTAAACCGAGAACATTCCGGCGTTCATATCGGCGATTGGGACGCCGGCTTTTACTGGTGGAGTGTCGGGAACACCGGTGAAGCTCATAATGCCGCTCATTGCCTGAGCGATCAGATCGTATCCACCGCGTTTGGCGTAAGGGCCTGTGCGTCCAAATCCTGAAACAGAGCAGTAGATGATTCCGGGGTTAATGGCTTTCAGATCTTCGTATCCAAGCCCAAGCCGTTCCATCACACCTGTTCGATAGTTTTCGATGATGATGTCGGCGTCTTTCACGAGCTTTTTCATCGCCTCAACACCGGCTGGTTCCTTGAAATTCAACACCATGCTTCGCTTGTTGCGGTTCATGGCTAAGAACGCAGCCGATTCAGTATCGATAAACGGAGGCCCCATTCGGCGAGTGTCGTCTCCGCCGTTTGGCTTTTCGATTTTGATTACATCGGCACCCATATCGGCGAGCAGCATGCTGCAGAACGGACCTGCGAGGATTTGTGAACAATCGAGAACTCGCACGCCTTCGAGTGCTTCAGGCATGCCATTGGGATTCGGGAGGGTCTGCATATTTTTCTTTTGAAATCGCTGCTGTTGTGTGGACGTTACAAATTCGATGAATTCGGACGGAGGAAATTCTATTCCGAATTTTTCGATGCTGGGGGCATGGATATGGCAACCGCGTGAACAATGAACCGGTGTATCTATCGGGTTTTAGCCCATCGTTCGTCGCATCGCATCACGTAATATGCCGTGCATATTCGGATCACAGGAGAAAACAGCATGTTCAGTCTTGATGGAAAAGTTGCATTCGTAACCGGCGGTAACGGCGGTATTGGGTTGGGCATGGCGAAGGGATTTGTCGATCAGGGAGCATCTGTGGTGCTGGCTGCCCGAACGGTTTCCAAACTAGATTCTGCTGTTGCTGAAATCACAGAAGCCGGTGCGGGTGATCGAGTATTGGCTGTGCAGTGCGACGTTACTGACCGAGCTTCGATTCAGGCTGCGTTGGGTGCTTCTGTCGAGAAATTCGGCGGAGTCGATATCGTGGTCAACAACGCCGGAACCAACAAACGGGCCGACGAACCGCATCTTCTTTCAGAGGAGGACTGGCAGGACGTTATCGACACCAACCTGACGAGCATGCACAGCGTTACGTCGTTGGCATTCCCGTTGATGAAATCTCGCGGTGGCGGAAAATTTATCAACATTGGATCGATGATGTCGATCTTTGGGTCGCCTTACGCACCTGCTTATGCGGCGAGCAAAGGCGGCGTTGTTCAGTACACGAAGAGCTGTGCGATTGCGTATGCAAAGTACAACGTGCAGGTGAACGCGATTCTACCGGGTTGGATCGTAACTGAGATGACCGACGAGTTTGGTCGCTTGTTCCCAGATCGATACGCAGCTATCGAGGGGCGGACACCGGCAGGTCGTTGGGGTCAGCCAGACGATTTGGCTGGCACCGCTATATTCCTGGCTTCGGAAGCGTCACAGTTCGTTTCAGGAGTTTCGATCCCAATCGACGGTGGCTACAGCGTTCAATAGGGCGAAAGCTCGAAGCTGAAACTATTCAGAGAGAGAGGCAACCGGTGCTTTTTCAAGCCACTGAGGCCATTCGTCTGCGGGGATAGCTTTCGAGTATTTCCAGCCTTGCGCAACGTCACATCCTAGTTCAATGAGAGCTTGGGATGTGGCGTCGTCTTCGACACCCTCGGCGATCAATGATTTTCCGAGAGAGCTTCCCAAATCGATCACTGATTTCACGATTGCCGCGTTTTCTTTATTTGTGGCCATTTGCATGACGAATGACTGGTCGATCTTGATGTGAGTCACGGGAAGATCTCGCAGATACGCCATCGACGAATGGCCTGTGCCAAAGTCATCGATCGATAGTTCAATGTCGCGTTCTCGAAGCTGCCTGCAGATTTCAGCGGCTTGCTGGGGGTCAGACATCAAAGCGGTTTCGGTTACTTCGAGCTCAAGACTTTTCACCCCGATGCCCCACAGCGAAATCAACGACTCGACTGTCGAAACCAGGTTCGGGTCGATGAAGGAGCGTGCCGAAAGGTTGAGCGCAATCGGAATGTTGAATCCGTCTTGCTGCCACTGAAATGCTTGCTTGGCGGCGGCGTTCATCACCCAGCTATCAACTCGCTTTTGTAGCCAGGTTCTTTCGGCGGCAGGGATGAACATCGCAGGAGAAATTGAATTTCCATCTTCGTCGGTCCATCGAATCAGGGCTTCACATCCGACGGTGTTTTCGCTTACGAGATCGACCTTTGGTTGGAAGTGCAGCTCAAGTGTTCCACCCTCGGTAGATTCGTCGTCGAGGGCATGTCGTAGTTTCGCAAGCAGTTGTATTTCACTTACTGCTGTTTCATCTTGCCCGATGGTGAAAGTTGCCAGATCAATTTGCGATCTTTGTGCATCGCGCATTGCGATTTCGGCTCGTTGGAGCAGTAGGTCAGCCTGAGAACCGTGACCTGGAAAGTGAGAAATTCCAATTGTGGCATCCAGAATGACCGGTTCACCTTCGACATCGAACGGCTCTTCAAACGCATCGAGAATCTGTTGCTGGAAGTTTTGATCGGTGAGCGTGACACCGCCAGACGTGGAACTTACAGCCAGATGGTCAGGACCTACTCTGGCGACGAGATAGTCGTTGTTCAGCGTTGTTGAAATACGCTCTCCTGCCAATCTGACGAGTGTGTTTCCAAATTCGTAACCAAGTGTGGCGTTGAGATCACTGAGCCGGTCTATGCCCACACTGAGAATCGAAAATGGCACGATGCCATCTTTGGGGTCGACCTGTTGCTTAATTTTCTCGATCAGCGCAGTCCGGCTTGGCAGCCCGGTTTCAGCGTCGGTCAACGAGCGAACTCTTAGTTCTTCTACTGCCTGTTCTTTTTCTTCGGTCGCTCTTCGGAATTCGTTTCCGTACGAAACGAGAACCTCAACAAGAGGTGAAACCGTTGAATCGATGCTGTCGGCAAGAAGCAATTCTGGATTCGATTCGGAAATTACCGCAATCGCCCGTTCATGGATTTCACCGACATCTTCGGGTGCTATCCCACTGCCGAGTAGCTCAGCACCGATGTTGGAAGCATCGAGGAGTTGCTGTTCGTCAGGCTCGTCCAGTCGAGACCTAACGATCTCGACGTAATCCTCAAAATATTCCCGCATTGATTTAGTAATTACGTGAACCTGTAAACGAATATGGATGAATCGTCTTTGCCCGTAGTCCAGCGTTCGAGACACGCTTCAGCTAGTGAAACGTCGCCATCGAACGTTGAGTGGTAGAGCGCTGAGACATCGGACGTGGTGTTAAGACCATCACTGGCGAGAACCAGGTATCCTGCCCCGTCGAGGTCAACCCGAGTGGTCTTCAGATTACGGACTCCGCTTCCCACGACTCCCGAATCACCAGCGAATCTTTGGATTCCGCTTCGCTGAACTTTCCAGCCAAGATTCGCTCCAACCGAAACGTAGTCTGTCGCCTTTGTGCTGCGGTTGATTCGCGCTATGTTTAGTGAAACTCCACGAGTGTGACGAATTGCTTTATCGCAGCCACGAACTGTTGCTTCGAGATTATTCGAATAGTTGGCTGTGATCCAGCTGAGAGCGGCTTCGGTCGCTTTCGCTGCGCCCGCTCCGTGCCCGAGTCCGTCGGATATCACGAGCCATGTGTGATCCGGATCATCCCAAGCAGCACCGTCGTCGCCACATACCTCTTCTTTCGGATGAGGTTTGCGAGCGAACGAGAGCGTTTGAGTGGATGTGATGTAGCTCACCAAACCTGTTTTTCCATCGTGATTTCGACGCGTGTGTGACCGGGTTCTGAAGAAATGTTGAACTCATTGACCAATCTTCTAGTCCCAGGAAGACCAGCTCCAAGTGTCCCGCCTGTGGTGTAACCATCGGCCATTGCTGTTTCGATATCGGGTATTCCGGGGCCGTGATCTTCAACGACAACTCGGATTTTGTTGCACGATTCGTTAGATTCGTCGTATATCAGGCATTCGCCATTGTCGGCGTACTTGATTACGTTGCGAGTGAGCTCAGAAATTGCGGTTGCCAAACGGGTTTGATCTGCGCTTCCGAATCCTATTTTCTTTGCCATATCGCGACCGTACCGCCGGGCAGTGACGACATCGGTGTCTCTCACGATTCGTATGAGCTCTGGAGTGATCGTGGTCATTCGTCAGTTCCAGTATCGTTTGCGACGTAGGCAGACTTGTTGGCGCGTTCAGCGATCATCTCTTGTATTACAACGAGTCCCTTTTCGAGATTGAGAGCGGTTTTGACTCCGATCAATTCGCTACCCATATCCACGAGAGTGATTGCGACTGCAGGCTGCATGCCTGTAATAACAGTTTGGCTACAGAGGATGCTGACCATCGAGGAGATATCGTTGAGCACTCGGGCCATGTAGGAATCGACCATGTCGATACCCGAAATTTCGATCACTAGGCCCGCAGCTCGAGTTTCAGAAACGCGGGTGATGATCTGCTCTTGCAACTCGACGATCTCGTCGTCACCAAGGTCTTCTTGAATCGAGACGAGTAGAACATCTCCGATAGTCAGAATAGGAGTGATCAATGGAATTACTCCTGTGCGACTTGTGTTACCCGGTAGTTCAGCATCGCCAGAGCCTCTGCGTGTTTGGATTCGTCGCGTTGCTACCCGAAACCGAAGCAGCAGGCGGTCAGATTGCCGGCAAGCGCGTTGTCGAAGGAATGGATGAGTCGTACATGGTTGGACCATGGGACGACCGCACTGAGTTGGTGGCGTTAGACGCAGAGGTGCTTTCGTATCCGGAAGACGACGAAGAGATTCGGCTGCGTTTCGGGCTAGAGAAGCCGAGTTCAGACAGTCAGCCGGGAGTCACGCTACCGCCGTCACCGAAGGCTTGATTTTTCGTCTCTGAATATCGAGCCGGCGGCGAGCTTTTTCGCTACTCTTCGCCCGAGTTTTTAAAAATATTTTCGCGGTACCACTTGAGTTCTTCGACACTTTCCTTGATGTCGTTCATCGCAAGATGCGTGCCTTTTTTGGCAGGTGGTCGCACGTCTTTCGGATACCAGCGTTCGATTACCTCTTTGAACGACGAAACATCGATCATTCGGTAGTGCATGTGATCCTCGAGCGCAGGCATTTCCTTGTGAAGGAAACGTCGGTCGACCCAGATTGAGTTTCCGCAGAGAGGCGCCTGCCCTTTTTTGGTCCACTTCTTCACGAACTCTAGGGTTTGGCGTTCAGCTTCGGCAACGTCGATATCCGATGCTTCAATCCGATCGAGCAGTCCCGATTTCTTGTGTTGTTTTGCTGGCCATTCTTCCATGCGTGCCATTTCTTCTGGCGTGCGGTGAATGGCGAGTTCGGGTCCTTCAGCGAGGATGTTTAGATCGGCGTCGGTCACAAGAGAAGCGATCTCGACGATAACTTGCTCGTCGCCGAGCCCGGTCATTTCGAGGTCGACCCAGAATAGATTCGTGTTTTTAGGCATTTTTCGATTCTATGGGAGGTTGAGGGTCCCCGCTGACAGCATTGCCCGTAATTCTACTGTTTCTTGTGTTGGTCACCGCTATACTCCGTTTTCGCACGATCTATTCGGAACATCAGGAGAACCGGCTTGCCAATCAATCGTATTTTCGCGGCGAACAAAGAAGGTCGGAAGGCGCACTTCTTGCAGATGCACTTTCCTTCGACTGAACTGGTCGAAATGGCGCACCTCGCGGGCATGGACGGTGTTGATCTTGATGGTGAACAAGGCCACTTCGATCTCTCCGAAATCGACGAGATTTGCCGCGTTGCGAACGCTGCGGGGATGACAGTTACAGCCCGAGTGCCATCGGTCGATCCGGTTCCGATCAAGCAGTACTTGGCTCGTGGGGTGCAGGGCATTCAGGGACCTGGGGTCGAGAGTGGCGAGCAGGCTCAGATTTTGTCCGATTCGTGTTACTACACGCCAGAAGGAAAACGATCGTGGGGGCCAGGTCGTGGTCACTACTACGATTATTTGCCGACCATGAACGACAAGTTCGGCGGCAACAAGGGCTACATTGCCGATGCGAACGAAAACATGTTCGTGATCGCACAACTCGAAAGTCAGGCGAGTATCGATAATTTGGACGCCATTGTTTCGGTGCCCGGTATCGACTGCATTACTTTCGGACAAAACGACATGGCATCGTCTCTTGGCGTTCCCGGAGAACCCGGTCACGACAAGGTCAATGCCGCTCACGCTGATCTGGAGAAAAGAGCAAGGGCGGCAGGAAAACACTTGCTGTCGGACCGCGTTAGCTACGTACGAGCGACCGTGGCTTTGTTAGACACGATGCGTGGTCACTTGTCAGAGCATCGTGACGATGCTGTAGGGCAGATTAGCTAGTTCACGATTAGACCGTCACGAACCGGGTGAAACTGCACAGCCTGAGAACGTCCATGTCATGTGGCTAGGATCGATGCCGGCGCACGTTTGGATGAATAGCTCACGTCGTTTGTGGATGGCGTTGATGACGTGTCCGTCTCCCGCTTCGACAGCGACACACAGTGTGTTTTCGAGATCAAGAATCGGCCGAACTGTGCCGTCGTCCTCTAACTTGAATCCTTGAGGCGAGATTCCTGAGCAATCTCGCAGAAACAGCTGTGATCCATGTTCGAGCGATTCAGCCTGAATGCACAGGTCATATTCTTCTGAGTAGATTTGACCCGATGGCAACCTGTATGTGAACTGCTCGTCGCGGTTGTCACTGGTTTTGCACGTGTGAGCCTGAAGTGAATCGTTGATCCTGACGTTTGAGCCCCAGCCCCGAATATCGATGCAGTAATGATCAGGATCGTCGAGAGCGTCGACCAGTTTGATGAGTCGGTTCGGTGGCAGTTCTTGAGTGCTTGGGCTTTCGACCACGGCGTTATCTGAAACTGAGGTTTCGTTCGTTGTGTTGCCACCAGATTCGCTGGCGCAAGCGACTCCCAGCATGAACGCCATGCTCGCAAGTACAGTGACCAGCCTCGTAATCTTGTTCATCGATTTCACCGTGGTTGTTTTTCGGTTAGGAATTGAAGATTTTGTTCGAAAGTAGAGCCTACAGCAACCACCGGTGCGGGAAGAGGAATATATTGCGCTGAACCAAATCTACCCGCTGTTATAAAACGCCCGGAAGGCCTTGACCGTGATTATCAAAACTCCTATTCCTAAAATCGATATTGAACGTCCGTCACCGGATCTCATCAAGCGTTTGCAGGGAATCGGCAGTGCAATGGCATCGGGTGAACTACGAAAGCTTGGCATCAAGGCTTCGGTATTGGATGGAATCAAAACCTTCACACCGGGTACTACGGTCGTGGGGCCAGCGATAACACTTCAGTACTTACCCAAGCGAGAAGATCAGTACCCTGAAGGCGAATACCGAGATCCCGAATCGCAGGTGCACCGCCACGCGCTTTATCACGCACAGGCTGGCGACATTATTGTTGTCGATGGTCGGGGTGAGAATACGAGTGGTGTGTTTGGCGACATGATGCTGACGTATCTCAAGGGGCGTGGTGGATTGGGCATCATCATAGATGGCGCGATTCGTGACATTCGTGGTGCCAAAGAAACTGGGCTTGGAATTTGGCTAACTGGCGTGACGCCTTACGCACATACGCAGACCGTGCAGTTCCCGTATGCCTACAACGTGCCAATCGATTGTGCTGGGACGCTCGTGATGCCGGGCGACATAATGATTGCTGACGACGATGGTGCGGTAGTCGTTCCGAAAGAGCTTGCTGAACAGCTCGCCGAAGCCGGTGGTGAGCATGCCGAGTGGGAAGAGTTCACTCGCATCAAGCTTTCAGAGGGCGGCGATCTCAGAACGTACTACCCTCTTTCCGAGGAAGGTCGAGCTGAGTACGAGGAATGGAAAAAGACCAACGGATAGTTTTTAAGCGCTCAGCGCAGGATCGATTTCTGCTGCTCAGCGCACTCACTGGCTCATGCTGCTCGGTCGATTGGGTTAGTATCGTGGCTACTGTTATGTGGTATTTGCCCGCCACGTCGATTGGCTGAATCGGTAAAAAGCAGCGAATTAGTGGGTTGGAGAGCAATCATCGGATCGCTTGACCTGAACGTAATTTTGAAACTCGATGATCCAGTCTTTGTATCGACCGGCGATGGGACTGTGGTCGAATCGAATGACGCATTTCAGCGCATTATCGGAACCACTGACGGTAGTTCGAAAATCTTTGGAGTATGGCCAGAGCTAGAACCGTTCTGGGAACCGGCGAAAGATGTCCATCATTCGGGCAAACAACTAAGAACCGATGTTGTTGCGGGGAGTTCTGGTGGTCGTGAGCGAACCTTCGATGTGAGGCTTGCGGTTGTCGATTCTGAAGGAACGGTTTTAGGCATTTGTCGAGATGTTTCCGCTGATCGAGCTCGTGAAAAAGACCTTGAAGTTCGCGCCACTGTCGACCAGCTAACCGGTGCTTTCAATCGGGCTCAACTTGAGGTGTTGCTCAGGCAGTCGATTCGTTCAGCACGTCGACAGAAAACCGAGGGCAGTTTTCTGTATTTGGACATCGATAATTTCAAACACTTCAATGATTCGCAGGGGCACTCAGCAGGTGACGCTGTTCTCAAGAAAGTCGTCGAAATCCTGACAAATAATTTGCGCGATTCAGACGTTGTTGGTCGTTTAGGCGGCGATGAGTTCGGAATTATTTTGCAGGGAACCGGAATTGATTCAGCCGTAAGAAAGGCGACTCAATTGACCGAGGCGCTATCGAATGAAACGTCATCTAGTGGTCTCGGGGTGGTCGAAGTTTCGATTGGTGCTGCGCCGTTCCCGGTTGAGGGGTGGTCGGTGATGAATGTGATTGATCACGCCGATGATGCAATGTACGCAGCCAAAAAAAATCAACGTGATCGTGTCAGGACGACCGACCGCAATCTTGGATCGAGTTCAGACGACTAACACCAGAGCTAAGGAATAATCGAACGTTAGATATCTTGATCGTTAGTGATCGAGCTATCCAGACGAGAGAGAAACATGCCGTTCAATATTGTGTTGGTTGCGCCAGAAATTCCGCAAAATACTGGCAACATCATCAGGCTGTGTGCGAATACTGGCTCCACTCTGCACCTGGTCGAACCGTTGGCTTTCAGCATGAGTGAAAAAAGCCTTAGACGGGCGTCACTGGACTACAGCCACCTGACTGACGTGGTTGTGCATGAATCGTTTGAGCAGCTTGGAGAATCGGTTGATATCAGCCGAGCTTTTGCCACAACCGTGGGCGGTAATCGGGTTTACGACGAAGTCGAATATCAAAACGATGACACGATTATTTTTGGATCGGAAAGCCGAGGATTATCCGATTCGGTACTGTCAGAGATCAGACCTGAGAATCGACTTAGCATTCCGATGATGCCTTCGAACCGCAGCATTAATCTTTCGAACGCTGTTGCTTTGGTGGTTTACGAAATGTGGCGCCAACAATCGTTCGTTGGTGGTGAGCTAGCAAGGCAGACAGAACGCGAGTATTTCTCGTAGTTTGCTCGGTCTGCGTGATGGCTACTTGAACCATTCGGAATCGAACGCCAGCGTCGCTACATGCCACAGCTCGCCGTCTTCTGCCTCGGGAACTTTCTGCATGAACGACGACATTATTTGCTGCCACTCTTCGTTTCGCACAGTCCCCTTGTACGCTTTGAAGTCTTCTTCAAGATCGAAATCGTCGGGAACCGTCAGATACATGAACAAGTGATTTCCGCTTCGGAAAATCTCCATTCGTTCGATGCCTAAGGCTTTTCGCTTTGCGTGGACTTCTGGCCAGGCGTTTCGATGGTAGCCCTCGTACTTTGCAATTATTTCGGGATCGTCGATTAGATCGACCACCTGCGCGATTGATTTCGACATTAGTTCACGTGCTTTCTTTTTGGCGACATTGGGACAGTGTCGACGGGTACGGATAGTGCAGTACGATGGTCGCTCATTCTGTCATTTAGACCTTGATGGTGATTCGCACCGGGATTTTCGGAGATTTTGAGAGTTGAACATACAGGCGATTGTTGGATCGACGATTATCGATGGCACGGGTAGTGAGCCGGTAGCCAACGGAACGATTCTCATCCGTGACGGCAAAATAGGCGAAGTAGGACCTGCCGACAGCGTAATTGTGCCGCCAGATGCGAGTGTTATCGATGCGACTGGCAAGTACACCATGCCGGGAATCATTGATTCGCACGTTCATGTACGCCCGAACCAAGACCTTCCCACTGATATCCGTCTTAATCTTCGAGTCGGGTTCAATGCGATCAACACGCTGCGCCAATCGCTGGGAGCCGGGGTCACGACGGTTGTCAGCATTGGTGGGGGACCGCCTGCTGTCGAACTTACCAACGCCATAAACGAAGGCTATGTCGACCGCTGTGCGAATCAGATTACCGCTGGGGTTGTAAACGCCTCAGGCGGTCACGTGAGAGGCATTCACGCCGACGGACCGTGGGAAATTCGCAAAGCTGTTCGCAAGCTCGCTTCTGCCGGCTGCACGATGATCAAAACTGCTGCAACGGGCGGGTTCCAGTGGGAGCATGAGCGTGTGCACTGGCCTGACTACACCGAAGAAGAGCTCACGGCTCTGGTGGATGAGGCTCGAATGCGTGACATGCCGGTCGCAGCGCACGCACATGGCCATGAGGGGCTCAAGTACGCAGTGAACGCTCGCACGCACATGATTCACCATGGAGCGTTGATAGATGACGAGGGACTAGAGGCGATTACGAAAGCCGATTTGTACTTCGTTCCAACCCTGTTTACGACGAACCACGACCGAATTTCGAAGATTGAATATCCGTGGACTCGACAGCGAATGGAGGAAGCGTACCCGATCCACCGAGAGGGTGTTTCCAAAGCCCACAAGATGGGAACGAAGATCGCATTGGGTACGGATGGTGGTCCCGGCGACGCGATGATCGAACTATCTGAGTTCGTCGATTGCGGACTTTCGCCGATGGATGCGATTGTGGCTGGCACTCGCAACACTGCCGATGCGCTGTCGATTTTGGATCGAGTGGGCACGCTTGAATCTGGCAAAGACGCAGATTTGCTGATTGTCGGCGAGAACCCTCTCCAGAAAATCAAGTCGCTTCAAGTTCAAGAAAACATCTCGCTCGTCATGACGCACGGCAAAGTACAGACCACATCGGAAGAGATGAAGACTTACCTTGATCCACGACTAAGCGGTCCGCCGAGGCGAATCGTGCGCGTGAACACCGAGATGTAGTTCTCTCGGAATGATCGGTTGCGGGAGCCCTGAAAAAAAACTACCCGCGTTCGGCTTTGTCGTATTCGGCGTAGATGTAGGGGTGTTCGGGATCGTAGTGCGTGAGAGTGTCGGGGTTCTCGACTCGACCGTGTGGGCGAACATCGTTGCCTTGAATACCATTCACTTGATCGCCTAGATCCCGTTGGCATGCTTCGATCAACCCCGTGAGTCGAGCAACTACATCAGGGTTCTGATCGTAGACGTTGTTCGTTTCGCCGATGTCGGCACGTAGGTCGTAAAGCTCGTTTACTTCCTCATCTTCCTTGCGAACGTGCAATTTCCATTGATCGTCGCGCACCGCTTCGAGATTATTTCCGTCGTAGTAGAAGAATTCACTTCTTGGCGAAGTGGTTGGTTCGTTGGCGAACATCAACGGCGAAATATCGACACTGTCGGTCGTTCGATCTTCTGGCAGTTGTGCTCCTGTGAGATTGGCGATAGTTCCAAAGAAATCAATCGTTGAAGTCAGCTCGCTGCGTACTTCGCCGGCAGGAATCTTGCCGGGCCAACGCATGATGCACGGAACGCGCTGACCACCGTCCCATGTCTGTCCCTTTCGTCCTCGAAGAGCACCGTTGCTGCCACCCTGATCCTGCATTCGAGAGCCGTTGTCGCTCGTGAATATCACAAGGGTGTTCTCGTCGAGTCCTTGTCGCTTCAGTTCGTCGAAAAGTACTTCTGCGACCCAATCGACACCCGCTACGCATGCACCGTAGTCGCCGTTTTCAGATGCGTTTACGAGGTTTTCTGATGCGTAGAGAGGCAGGTGCACGTACATGTGTGCGAAGTAGAGGAAGAAGGGGTTTTCCTTGTTGCCTCGAATAAATTTCACAGCTTCTTCGGTGTATCGCTCAGTGAGTGCTCGAAGATCGGGCTGTTCTTGAATGACTTCCGCATCACGGATCAGCGGTAGTGGCGGACGGCTGCGGAGGGCTTCAAGACGGTCGTGATCGTCGATTGTCGGATCTTCTACCTGTCTACCCATATCGTTGCTGTAGGGGAGTCCGTAGTAGCTGTCGAAACCGTGGTTTGTTGGGAGGAATTCTTTTTGATCTCCGCAGTGCCACTTACCAATGATTTTTGTTGAGTATCCAACGTCTTTTAGGGCGCCAGCGATAGTCGTTTCATCTGGGTTAAGCCCGATGGCGTCGCCAGGGAACAGCACCCTGAACCCATCGAACTCTCCGAAGCCGATTCGCTGTGGGTAGCAACCCGTCAGCAGGGCTCCTCTAGATGGGGAACATACGCCTGAAGCTACGTAGAAATCGGTGAATCGCACGCCCTCGGCGGCCATCTTGTCGAGGGCTGGAGTCTTGTTGATCGTCGAACCGTAAACGCCCAAGTCCCCGTATCCAAGATCGTCGCAATTGATAAGTACGATATTTGGCTGTGCCATGTGGCTCCTAATTGATTTCACTGTTGCCCAGAATTATCGGCACAGTTTGCACGTAAATCCCTGCCTCCGACAGTGATGATGAGGTCATTTTTCGATTGACCATTGGAATAGGACGTGGCAACTGCGTTATGGTCTGCTCATATTTCCGATAAGTAGAGACTGGTCTTTGAGCCGGTTGGAGTCGAATCGATGCTGTTCTTTTTGCTGGCGAACTTGACCGATGACGGTCTTCAGGCATGCGTTGAAAATCCTGACGCTTTTGCCGAAGCTTGCGATTCGATAAATGTACCCGGAGCTCGTTTGCTGTCTCGCTACGCCACTCTAGGCCAGTACGACTTCGTGGTGCTTGTTGAAGCCGACAGCGCACAGACGATGTCGAGGCTTTCTGTAGTGCTCGGAGCGAACGCACACGTGCACGTGGAGTCGATGCAGGCGATCACTGCTCACTTGATGTCGGAACGTGAAGAGCAGCTAATTCACTCTGGCAATCCAGAGAACAGGTCTGAGTCGCCGACCATAGAACCTGCAGAAGCCGCGAGTTAGTAGGTCCCGGCTTGTGTGGCGTTAGTTCAGCGGGGCAGTGCTGAAGATCACGTGGAACGGCTGGCAATAGATCATGACAGCGTTGTAACCGGAGATGTCGGTTCCCGGAGGCACTGGGTAGTTTTGGTTTCCGATATTGCCTTTGAGTTTGCCTAAATCGAGATAACCCTGAGATTTATCGCGTCCTTCGGGATCGACCATCAGGAGTACATGTAGGTCAGGGCCATTTGTGACGTTAAGGTCTTCGACTCGAAGGATGTGCGAAGAATCTTCCAATCGGTAGATCGTCGCGTTTCCACTTCCTTTGTGGAGCCGGTCTTCGTCGCGGAATGATCCCGTTTTTAGGCTGATCGTTGACGATTTCGTCATTTCATCATCCATTGGTTCGTCCATTGAGGACTCGAGCTTGGCGGCGGTTTCCATCATCGATTCAGCTTCGTTTTGGGTGACGTTTTCGGGAATGGTCGCACTGGCGGTGAGCGGGAACTCCTCGTTAGAAACATCGTCGAGGAACAGCGGCGATCCGAGCCACCAGCCGAGCCATAAAGCAGGAACCAAAAGTACGAGCGCTATCGCTACGAGAAATTTTGTGATTTTATTTCGCTTCGGGGTCGCAGTGGCCCAGTTCCAGCTGTTGGTTACGATGCTCACGAATCCGTCCTTCTTATCGAATCGTCTAACTACAACTTACGAAACGCAGTCGTGTTTGGACGTAAATTTGTGTAAAACGGTCCGTCGCTAACGAATACGATGTCACTCTGAACAAAATTCAAAGTGACAAATAGTCGCTCTCAATTCGTATACTCAATATATGTTTATTGGCAATGTCGAAGTAAAAGGGCTGGCACGACTGGCCCCCATGGCTGGAATTTCTAACGCTGCGTACCGAATGGTGGCTCGCGAGTGCGGTAGCGCGCTCACGACCAGCGAAGAGATCGACGCTACGGGTCTGACTCGCAAGAACACGAAGACTCGGTACGACATTGCGAAGTACCTGCCTGAAGAGAAGCCGATTGCACTTCAGATTCTCGGTGCCAATGCTGAAACGCTCGTTCCGGGTGCTCAGTGGTTGCAGGATCAGGGTGCTGACATCATCGACTTGAACATGGGCTGCCCTGTTCAGAAGATCACAAAAACTGGTCGTGGCTCGGCGATGATGAAGGATGTTCCAAAGACCGCAAAAATTCTTGAGGCGATGCGTGCAGTTTTGACCGTTCCGTTCACCATCAAGATTCGTAGCGGCTGGGATGAGAAGCATCTCAACGCTGTTGAAGTTGCCAAGATGGCTGAAGACGTTGGTGTAGATGCGATTACTGTTCATCCGCGAACTCGTACGCAGCAGTTTTCCGGTCTTTCGAAGTGGGACATGATCACTCAGGTTGTTGATGCTGTGAACATTCCGGTTACAGGCAACGGCGATGTGAAATCGATGTCAGATGCCAAGCGAATGGCTGCTGAAACCGGCGTTGAGTCGGTGATGATTGGTCGAGGCGCCATGGGTAAGCCGTGGGTATTCGACGAGACGTTTGAAGATCTATCGCCCGAAGAAAAGTACGACTATCAAACTCGGGTAATTAATCGGCACACGGAACTGATTATCGAGCTGTTCCCAGAGCATGTTGGATTGATTCAGATGCAGAAGCATTTGTCGTGGTACGCCGGCGGGCGAGATCGTGTTCGACAGTTCCGAGTCGAGCTGTTCGGCGCAGATACCTACGAAGAAACTCGAGCGATATTCGATCGTTACTGGGCCTCAGTCGATCCTTCGATGTCTGAGCAGCCGAATATGGCCGCTGTTTAGTAAGCGGCGCGGCTCGTTTGGCGAACGAAGTTCGCTAGAAATTCCAAACCATTTGGACCATCAGTAGCAGCAAGATGATCAATGTTGTTGCGGCTGCCGGGACCGCTATTAGTCTGCCCATACTTTGAGTCTTGGGCTTTCCCTGCCGAGTTAGATTGCGCGTCTCTAGGTGCTAGCTACACACTTTTGCGGGTGCGGCGCGTTTTTTCGATTTTGGACGGGTGAGCTTAGTTGCCGCACGTTCAGATAATTTGCGACTTACGATTTCACCCTCACCCCAGCCCTCTCCCCAGGGAGGGGGAGGCTAGGCAATAGTCTTACTAAACCGCGGGCAACGGCATGTCGTCGCCGGTTTCGTCTTGCCAGATTCGAATGCGAGCCGCCATTTCTCTGATTCGGTCTTTGTGTTCAGGTTCGTCGAACAAGTTAGTGAGTTCGGCAGGATCATTGTTCAAGTCGTACAGCTCGCATTGATCGCCGGGAGAGAGATTCAATTTCCAACGGTCGCCGGTTACAACCCCTCGCCATGGAATCGAGACCATACGATTTATCTCTGGCGATCCGAGATTTCGGTCGCCCATGCCGTTCCACTGAATGAACACATCGTTGTCTGAGAGGTCTTCCTCACCACGCAGAACTGGTCGTAGCGACTTGCCTTCCAGATGATCTGGAATTTCGCTACCTGAAAGATCGAGAAGCGTTGGAACGAGGTCTACCTGGCCCACAGAGCCGGGGATTCGTCGTGGCTGCATATCGGTCATCCACGGCACGTACATCAGGAACGGAACGTTGGAAGCCTCTTCATAGAGAGAGCGTTTCTCAAGCATGCCGTGGTCGCCACCCATTTCGCCGTGCTCGCTTGTGAATACGATGATGGTGTTATCGGCCTGTCCGCTTTCTTCTAGAGCCTCAAAAATCTTGCCGAGCTGATTGTCGACCAGCGTCACGTTTGCGAAGTATTGTGCGCGTAGCTTGCGGAAACCTTCTTCCGTTGTGGTGTCGTGGAAATCACCACCTGCTTCACCAAGAGGGTTATTTCCTCCACCCATGTAGTAGTCGGAACGAAGCCGGTTCACGAGCGATCCCGAATCGGGTCGAGTACGGAACCCGGGACCGACTTCGATTTCGTCGGGGTCATATAGATCGTTCAGAGGGCCTGTATATGGCGGGTGCGGCTCGAAAAAGTTCACATAGAGCATCCACGGCTGATCGGCGTGTCTACCTTCTGGGAATTCGCTAATGAATTTGGAAGCGGTGTGACCCAGGAACGCTGCCTGAGTCTGTTCCTCTGTGAGTTCAGCGGTGCCCGTCCACGCTTCGTAGGACATCGACATAGAGGGTGGCTCAACGCCGTGATCTCGAAGCCACTGGTTGTACGGCGCTTCCTGATACCGATATTCCTTGCGAGTGATTCGCACACGCTGGAAATCTTCGACAGCTTCCCATGTATCGAAGCCGTGTTGGGCCATCATGTCGTCGCCTAAGTGCCACTTACCCATGTGAGCGTTGTAGTACTCATCGTCGATCATGTCTCCAATAGTTTGGATGTCTCGAGAGAGCGGAATGTTGTTGCGCTGGAGGCCGGTGTTGTACGGGTACAAGCCCGTCATGATCGAGGCACGTGCTGGTGTGCAGACAGGTTGGGTTACGTAGGCGTTTTCAAATACGAAACTCTTCTCTGCGAGCTTGTCGAGGTTCGGAGTCTTGATCCAGTTGTTTCCGTAAGCAGCCATCGAGTCTCGACGCTGCTGGTCGGTGAGGATAAAAAGAATATTCGGCTTACGTTCTTGCATTTTTTTTACTTGCTCTTGAGATTGTTCAGAGATCGATTGCGTTATCGGATTTGATAACTAGCAACTTGGGCTCTACGTGTTACCAGCCACCGGAAGGGTACGGCAATCCCGCTCGCGCGCAAGCTTGGGCGAGACTAATCTTTGGTTATGGGCATATTGCTGCATGAACAACTTGAGACCGAACGAACTCGCCTCACGCCTTTAACAGGCGAAATAGCCGATTCGATGATGGCACGCGATGGTGATTCACTGCTTTCTGAAGAGCGCCTGAAATTCCCTCAGCCGTTCCAGATTCCACCAATGATGCACGATGATTACTTGCAAGCTGTTTCACAACGGCTGCAGTACGAACCGGGTCAAGTTGGCTGGTGGGGTTGGCTGTTCTACGAAAAAGAATCTCGGAACGTACTTGGCACCGTCGGCGTGAGCGGTCCTCCAGACGAAACCGGTTCTGTCGGCATAGCGTTCTCGATCTACGAAGATCAGGAAAACAATGGTTACACCAAAGAGGCGACCAAAGCTGTAGTAGATTGGATTTTGGCTCAAGAAGGCGTGAAGTCGCTTCGTATGATGATTCACCCTAAAAATTTTGCAGCCGTTCGGGTAGCTCAGCACTCAAAATTCGAACTAAAGGGCACTGTTGTCGACAATGTTGTTGGCGAAGTGCACTTGTACGAAGCTAAGAAGCGCGTAATTCTCCCTCCGCCTTCTGCGCTGGTTTAGATTTTCGCCGTTCGAATCCTCCTCGCCGTCCTGAATAACAGGGATTCATAGTTCGATTCGTGACCTTCGGCTTATCACACCATAGAATTGATCTATAGTTTTGTTGTGCGTGGACGATTTGCCTGGCTCGCTGCCGGCGTGGAGATTTAGTTGACCGATAAGCCAGTTGAAACCTCAGAAGTAAAGTTCGAATCGGCAGCAAAGAAGAAGCGTGAGACCCGACCGTGGGGCTCGTACGAAGTTCTTACCAGCGGTCCCGGATTTCAGACCAAGCGCCTGACCGTGAAAGCCGAGAAACGACTGTCGCTACAGTGGCACAGACACCGTGACGAAACGTGGGTTGTGGCACGCGGCACCGCCGAAGTAACCGTTGGCGAAGAGCAGCACACTTTGGGTCGCGGCGAAACGATGTTCGTTGCTCGCAACATTCACCACCGAATCGCCAATATTTCTTCAGTGGAGCCGCTCGAGATTATCGAGATTCAGACCGGTGACTATCTGGGCGAAGACGACATCGTAAGAGTGGAAGACGACTTCGGCCGGGCTGAGTAGGATTTCGTAGGTATCGCGTTCGTCCCTCGTAGTGAGAGGGGGGCGTTAAATTCATTCGGCGAAAGTTGGCTCATTTGTCTGGGGATAGTTATCTTGGCTGCCCATGACTACAACTGATCACAATCCCGACCGTACCGCCGATGTTTTAATCATCGGTGCAGGTGCTTCTGGAGCAGCCGTCGCCGCCTCGTTAGCCGAGGCTGGATTCGATGTTGTTTGCATCGAGCAAGGCAACTGGCAAGACGCCTCAAAATTCCCAACAGTAGAACCTGACTTCGAACTCAGGCAAATGAGTTCGTGGTCGATAAATCCGAACAAGCGCAAGCTGCGGGAAGATTACCCGGTCAACGTCGATGATTCGGCGATTGATCCAGTGATGTTCAACGGGGTTGGCGGAAGCACGATCATGTGGGCTGCCCACACGCCTCGCCTTCATCCTTCAGACTTCCGAGTCAAAACTCTCGACGGTGTTGCAGATGATTGGCCAATCACTTACGAAGATTTGGAACCGTGGTATGACCTGAACGATCACGTGATGGGTTGTGCTGGAATTGCTGGAGACCCGGCGAATCCTCCTCGTTCACCACGCCAAATGCCGCCTGTGCCTATCGGTAAGGATGGTGAGATGTTGGCGGCTGCATTTGATCGATTGGGGTGGCATTGGTGGCCATCTGACAACTACGTCAATTCGATTCGATACGGCGAAGGCCGAGATGCCTGCAACTTCTGCGGTCACAACATGATGGGCTGTTACCAAAGGGCAAAATCATCCACCGATCTGAACTACTGGCCGCGCGCAATCGATCAGGGTGCAGAATTCGTAACCGGCGCTCGTGTTCGCGAGATAACCACTGATTCCACCGGCAGGGCAACTGGCGTGAATTATCTCGATGCCGCAGGAAACGATCATCATCGTAAAGCTAGGGCAGTGGTGGTTGCAGCGAACGGAGTTGGTACACCGCGAATGCTGCTGATGTCGGCTTCCGACAGGCACCCGAACGGGCTTTCGAATTCATCGGGAATGGTCGGCAAGAACTTGATGTTCCACGTGTACGCCGGTGTCACAGGAGTCTTCCCTGGCAACAACGAGCGATGGGTTGGACCTGCCGCCAACATGATCATGTCGCAAGAGTTTTATGAGACTGATCCTAGCCGAGGTTTTGTACGTGGCTATTCGTATCAATCGGGTCGAGGACCTGGCGGCCCGGGTGCTGCTGCACGAGGTGGCAAGGTTCCGTGGGGAGCCGGGCACCACGAACAGGTGAAACGTCGATTAGGAAACACTGTTGGGCTTGGCGTGATCGGTGACGATCTGCCTGAGGAACACAATACCGTCACTCTTGATCCTCGGTTGACCGATAGTTCAGGTCTACCAGCTCCAAAGATCACCTACACAGTCAGTAAAAACTCGCGAGCTCTTCTTGATCACGGACTCATTCAGGCGCAAAAAGTTATGGAAGAGGCAGGGGCTGACGAAGTTGATGTAAATCGATTCTCACGAGAGGCCGGTTGGCATCTGATGGGCACGGCACGAATGGGTGATGATCCCGAACGATCGGTGGTCGATAGCTACGGACAATCTCACGATATCGACAATCTCTTCATCGTCGATGGCAGTGTTTTTGTGACTGGTGGTGCGGTGAATCCAACGCCAACCATTCAGGCGATTGCGCTACGTGCTGCCGATTACATCGTGAACGAACGTCAGGACTTGAAATCGTGATTACATCGAATCTAAGCGAGTCTGATGTCAACGTCCTCTCAACCGCAATGGATCGCGTCGTTCCGGCAGTCGACGACTTGCCCGGCGCAGGTGGAATGGGACTGGCGATAGTCGTTGTTGAACGTTCACGAGCCGATGAGCGTTTTTGGAATGCACTCACGACCGTGGTGAACGCACTTTCGTCTGCTGGATCTGATGGCTCTGGCGAATTCGCGTCGATGAGCGGCGACGAACAGGATGACGCACTGAGAGCTGTAGAAATGTCCGAACCGGCAGCGTTCGCGCTGTGGCTCGACGTCGTTTTTACGATCTACTACATGCAACCCGCAGTTCACAAGCGACTGGACTGGCATGGTCGTTCGCCGCAGCCGGTTGGAAACGAAATGCCGCCGTGGGACGAGTCGGTCCTGAGCAAAATTCGCCAGCGCGAGCCGTTCTGGCGCAAGGTCTAGAAGGCCTCTACGCCAGAACAATTTATTAGCATCGACTACTTCAGTGCTACTGATCCGTCTTCTCGAATTGGTGGTGCTACCAGGGCAGGATCAAAGGGGTGCATTGCTGGAGCATCTTCGTTGAAGATGACTCCGAGTCCGGGTTCTTCCGAAGGCGTGTACCATCCATTTTCGAGCTTTATGATCGTGTCAGTCACATCACGCCGCGGCGCAACTTCTTCCTGAACCGATTCCTGCACATCCCACGAAATCGATGACGTCGCTACTGCGATACATGCAGCCGTTGCGATAGGTGTTTGGAAATTGTGCGGGCAAATCTTGATGTGGTGTGCTTCCGCAATCGTGGCGATCTTTTTGGTAGCCGTTATGCCTCCAGCGACAGCCGCATCTGGTTTGAAAAACGCTGGCTTCGCCAATTGGGCGTACTCGCGGAACTCCCAGACTCCCATATTTCGCTCACCGACTGCCAGCGGCAATCGCATCTTCGCAGCCGTGTCGCCCATTGCCAAGACTGAATCGGGAACGATGGGGTCTTCGATGAAGTACGGTCGCAGCTTGGCGACTTCGTCGCAAAATGCGATTGCTTCGTGTGGCTGCATGTTGCGGTGAATTTCGATCCCAATGTCGAAGTCCCAGCCAACAGTTTCTCGAACCGATTCGACCATCTCGACCGCCAGGCCGATCATCTTGGTGTAGGTCAGCTCAGCCCAGTTTTTAGGCATGGGCGTGAATTTGAGGGCCGAGAATCCCTGATCGAGAGCCTTTTTGGCTCCAACGGCACATTCCTCTGGTGTGTTGCCGCCGATGCCCTGAGCGATTCCTCGAATCTTCTGGCGAACCTTGCCGCCGAGTAAATCCCACACCGGAGCCTGAAGTCGTTTGCCCTTGATGTCCCACAACGCCATGTCGATAGCACTAATAGCACCACCTATGCTGTTGCCTCGGAACGCCGAGTTGTAGCGCCAGAGATAGCTCCATATGTGCTCGATGTCACCGGCGTCCATGCCGATGATCGCGTCACCAAATGCGTGAATAGTGGCTTCGGCTGCTTTCGGGTATGACCAGTAGCACGATTCTCCGATGCCTTCGGTTCCGTCTTCGGTCGTGATTTTTACGATTAGGAATCGTGATACGAAAAAGGTTTCTATTTTTGCGATCTTCATTTTTTACTTCAGTTTTTTGTATTCGGCGTGAGGCGATATTGCCCAAGGTGCTCGGGGGGGTGAGTATGTGTGTCGTCCTTCGAGAGCCTCAGGATGACGTTGAGTGGACTAGTTCCGTTCGTTGCTAAATGTTCCAGTGGGCGTTGATACTTGCCTCGTACTGTGCAGTTTCTTCGTTTTCGATTTCTTCGACGGTAACAGCACGGCCCAGCACCGACGATTCGAGCGCTGCGTTGCAGACTGCGAGGTCTTTACGACCAACGTATGCGTCTACTTCAGGCTTGGTGCCATCGGCAATGCACTGACCTAGTTCGTAGTACTCAAGGGCGACCAAGAATCGGTCGGCATCTTCGAATGGGGTGTCGTACGAACCGAGGCGGTCTGCACCGAACAATCTAGCCGGCAATTCGTCGAGGTGGAAATCAGGCACTAGCTCTAGCACTTCATCTCCGGATACCTGCCCAACACCGTCGATAGTCAACGTTAGAGGTGCGCCACGACGTTGCTTGGCGGGAGCCATCGATCCCTTGCTGCCATAGATCATTCCGTACTCGGTAGTTTCACCGTGGGCTGCGAACATAGAGGTCCACTGTCCAACCGCACCGCTCTTGTACTTGAGCGTTGAGATAACCATGTCTTCAGCGTCCGCATCGATCTCATCCGGAACTTCGTTGGCCCAGTGCTCGTAGAAGTTGGCGACACCGATTTTTTCGCCTTTATATCGTTTTGGTTCCCACACTTTGGAGACTGCGTAAACCTCTTCGATATCTCCGAGGTAATACATCATCTGGTCGACAGCGTGGACTCCAGCATCGACGAAAATTCCGCCGATGTTTTTGTAGTGCCGCCAAGGCCAAATTATGATGTCGTTACCGCCTCTGGCTGATCCAAGCAGGAAGCTGTAGGGATCGCCAATTGCACCAGCATCGAGTACGGCTTTGTTGAGTCGGCACATCGGGTCACGGCGTTCTTGCTCGCCGACGCTGAGAACTTTTCCGCTTCGCTTCCATGCATCAATAACTCGGTTGCAGCCACGGATCGTGAGTGAAAGCGGCTTTTCGCACAAAACGTTGTAACCAAGATCGAACGCCATCTCGGCGACGAGGTGATGTGAGCCTGAATCGGTGGTGATGTCGACCGCTTCGATATCGGGTCGCATCTTCTTCATCGTTTCCATTGAAGTGAAAACTTCTGGACGGCTACCGAGCATCTCTTCGGCGTTATTCGCGAGATGAATTGCGTTTTCTTCACGGGTGTCGCAAACGGCCGCAAGTTCGACGTTTGCCATGCCGCTTTCGTAAAGCGCACCGAGCGCTCGTAAGTGTCGACCGCCCATGCCACCAGCACCGACTATCGCAATTGGAATTTTGACCATTAAGTTGGTTCCTTCTTTATCTGTTGTCGGCTTTTATCGGTCTTGAACGCTGCCGTCGAAGCCGATCGGGGTGTCGAGAATTTTCGGGTTTTCGGGACCGGAGAGAGCGGCTTCATTTAGTTCGATGCCGAGTCCGGGTCCTTCTGGAACGATGAGGTAGCCATCTACTAATTCGAGTGGTGTCACCAATAGATCACTCTTTGGCGGTTCTGATTCACCGGTGTACTCCTGAAGTGCGAAGTTCGGGATACAGGCGTCGAGCTGAACACATGCCGCCGTGCTAACGGGAGAAAGCGGATTGTGAGGAATGACCTTCACGTGCTTTGCTTCTGCCATCGCAGAGACTTTCTTCGATCCTGAAAGTCCGCCACACAGGCAGAGGTCGGGTCGAATGTACGAAGCGGCATTTGCTTCGAGCAGTTGCTCATATTCGAAAATAGTTGTGAACCGCTCGCCGGTGGCGATTGGGATGTTGCACTGATCGGCGACATCGCCCATGCGAGCCGGACTGTCAGGGAGCATGGGGTCTTCGTAGAAGAACGGGTTGAATTGTTCGAGCCGTCGACCCAGCCAGATGCTTTCGGCTGGAGCCATTTGACGATGGATTTCTACACAGATATCGACGTTGCCACCGACGGCTTCTTTCACTGCTCCTACACGGTCCACGGCTTCGTCGGCCCATTCGGTGTACGACTTGTGGAGGTAGTAGTCCGGAGCGAACGGAGTAAAGCGTACTGCTGTGAATCCGTCTTTTACCGCCGCCTGAGCACTGGCAACGAGATCGTCTTTAGTTTCGCCGCCAACATGCATGTAGCAGCGAACTTTGTCGCGAGTCTTGCCGCCCATGAGATCGTAGATCGGCACTCCAAGTCGTTTGCCCTTGATGTCCCACAGCGCGATATCGATAGCACTCAGCGCACCCTGAACGACAGAACCCATGAAGTGGGATGATCGGTACAGCCACTGGTAGTGATGTTCGATGTAGTCGGGGTTCTTGCCTTCGAGATACTCCGCCATCGTGTCAACCATCGTCTTAGTGGGGCGTTGCCAGCCGTGCACACCGCCTTCACCGATTCCGACTGTGCCGTCCTCACAGTAGATGCGAATCAGCAGCCAACGGTCCCAGAGCATAGTTTCGACTCGTTCGATCTTGGTTGGTGCTGGCATTTATGTGCGGTCCGTTTCGATATTTTTTGCTCATCTGACGAGCAGGAACAGGCAAAAAGACTTTGCTAGCCGAGAAGGTAGCTCGGAATCAGGACGGATACAAGATCAAATTTGTTTGTGTTGGGCGTGTGGTGGAGTTATAACCACGGCACGAACGTAGTTACTGCAGCGAAGAGAGAAGAAATTTTTGCTTGATCTACTGATTAAGAACGCACGTGTGATCGATGGTTCAGGGTCTGGCGCGTTGGTGCTGGATGTCGGTATCGAAGGCGACAAGATCGTTTCTGTTGCGCCGAACATTGAAGCCGAGTCGGCCGAAACTATCGATGCGGCTGGGCTGGTTCTCGCACCAGGGTTCATCGACGTTCATTCCCACGATGATTTCCATGTTTTGATCGAGCCTGAAGTTCGTCACAACATATTGCAGGGAATTACAACTGCAATCGTTGGAAACTGTGGATTTGGTGCTGCGGGTTCTGAGGCTGGCAAGGTCCAGATGAAGGCGATCAATGAGCCTTCAGCCGAGTTGCCAGATTGGGCAGGATACGCCGGTTATTTGGATGAGGTAGACAAGACTTCGCCCGCGCTGAACGTCGCTGCATTGATCGGTCATCACACAGCACGTCGTGAGGCGATGGGTGGCGTAGAAGATCGTTCACCCTCCAACACAGAACTCGACGCAATGCTGGCGAATGTTTCTGAGGGGATGGAAGCCGGCGCCGTCGGCATGTCGACAGGTTTGGTTTACGAACCGGGGCGATACGCCTCGACCGATGAAGTTGTGGCTCTGACCAAAGTGGTAGGCAAGCATGGCGGGCTTTACGTTTCACATATGCGTGACGAAGGTGCAGGGCTTCTCGATTCTGTAAAAGAGACGCTTCACATTGGTGAAGCCGCTGGAACACCCGTCGAGGTTTCGCATCACAAATCGGTTGGTAAAGACAACTGGGGCATGGTGGCTCGATCACTAGAAATGATCGAGGACGCCGTGGCGGATGGTCGCGATGTAACTGCTGACCAGTATCCGTATACAGCCCGAAGCACGATGCTGTTTGCTCTTGTTCAAAACGGCACATTCAATTCGACACCGGCTGGAGCGATGGGCAAATCGTCGCCTGATGAAGTGCTGCTGTGTTCGGTTCCGGGTCAGAGTGATTTTGAAGGTCGCACACTACAGAGCTTCGTCGAAGAATTCGATCTGCCTGGAGAGGAAGCCGCCAACAAGCTGCTTCGTGACTATTCTGGCGACATTCTGGTGGCTGCGTTTGGAATGGACGAAGGTGATGTGCGAATGGTCATGGCGCATTCATCGACCATGATTGGCACTGATGGGTTGGATCGCGGTTCAAAGCCACATCCCAGAGCGTGGGGCACTTACCCGAGAGTTCTCGGCAAGTACGTTCGAGAGGAAGGTGTCATCTCTCTTGAAAACGCAATCTACAAGATGACTCACATGCCTGCTAAAAAATTCGGAATCGCTAACCGTGGTCTGGTCAAAGAGGGCTACTACGCCGATTTGGTGTTGTTCGATCCTGACACCGTTATTGACCAGGCGACATACGAAAATTCACGAATCGGTCCAAAGGGAATGCCGCACGTAATTGTGAACGGTGTATTTGCTGTTCGAGACGGTGAACATGCCGGGTCACGTTCAGGTAGGGCCATTCGTCGGGGGCAGAATTAGGTAATTCGTCTGAAATTGGGAGTAGACTGCGCCCGAATATCAGCATTCACAGTTGTTGAAGACAAGTGAGTGCATCAGATCGCTAAGGAATTCACGTGCCAGAAATAATCGAATCGGTAACGGTTACGCCGATACCGTCGAGCTACCAAAAAGAGCTCGGAAAGAACGCATACATCGATAACGCAGGAACTCAGCGGCTCGAATGGGTCGTGCGTGCGAGAAGCTCAAGCGGTGCCGAGGGTATCTCTATTGCCAATCGCATGATGCGGGAAGGCACTGTCGAAAGCATGCTGGCGCACATCAAAGGCGCACTGCTGGGACGTGAAGTCGATCAGCTTCTTGAGATCACAGACGGAGTAGTTACTGGCGCAGGTCCGGGAATGGATCGCTGGTACAGGCGCAACGGTTGGATGACCATTTTGGCGTTCGATCTGGTTGGGAAGGTTCGTGGAGTTTCGGCGATCGATCTACTCGGTGGCAAGAAACACGATTCGATTCCTGCCTACGACACCACTCTCTATTTCCAAGATTTTCTGAATCCTGAACGCGGTGCACTTCAAATTGGCGACGAAGCGGCGCAAGCTGTTGCTGACGGTTGGCGAGCGATCAAGATCAAGCTGGGTCGAGGTGGTCGCTGGATGCTGCCGGAAGCGGGAATGCGGCGCGATATAGAGGTCGTGCTCGGTGCTCGTGAAGCCGTTGGTCCTGACGTAAAGATCTACGTCGATGCCAACTTTGGTTACGACGGGCACTTGGATCTTCTTGATGAACTGATCAAGGAAGTCACGCCAGCCGATATTTTCTGGTTCGAAGAGATGATTACGCACGACGTCGACGGCTATAAAGCCATGCGTGAATCGCTGGCAAAACATGGATCGAACGCATTGCTAACGTGTGGCGAAGTCGATCGCAACCCAATTTCCGAAGTGTTCCAGGATTTGATCGATGACGGACTTATCGACGGATACCAGCCCGACATCGTTGGTCACGGATATCTCGGTTGGATGGAGATTGAACGACAGCTAAAGGGCACAGGCGTTCGAACAATTCCGCATAACTTCGGGAACGGAACATTTGGCAGCTACGCCAGTATCTCGTTCGGGGCTGCGTCGGAAACCTACGTTTCGCTTGAAGACGAACGAAACCTTGCGCACTACCTCACTCCGCTCCCCGAGTTTACGAACGGCGCATATGCACTGCCGACAGGTCCAGGACTGGGAGTTGACATCGACGAGGCCGGTTACGCCCCGCATGCCAAGCATGAGAACAGGATGGAGGCGTAAATATGACTACTTCAAGCCTTTCATCGCACACCATTAACAAAATTACGATTACGCCAGTCGAAACTTACTTTGGTGCTCCGGGTAAGGGACGCATAGTTGGTCGTAACTCTAAAAGCGACAATTACGGTCACAACCAACGAGAGTGGTTGCTGCAGGTTTTCACCGACTCAGGCCTCGTTGGATTAAGCAATGCCCGACCTGCCATGAACCGTGGCGGAATTCTTGATCTATACAACGATTTTCAGGATTTGATTGGACAGAATCTTTCGAGCTTTTTCGAAGTTTCCGGTGGGCGAGTGACTGCGATTAAGCCTCGATGGTCGGATTTGATTGATCGCTACGGCTTTCTTGATGTGGCGTTGTTCGATCTGATCGGAAAAGCGCTAGGACAGCCTGCGTACAGTCTTCTTGGAGACAAAGTTCGCGACAAAGTCGAAGGCTACGATTCAAGTCTGTATTTCCAAGACCTTGTGAACCCCGCTGAAGGAGCCAACGCCGTTGCCATCGAAGCTGCTGAGGCAGTCGAAAAGGGCTGGCGGGCAATGAAGCTCAAGCTGGGGCGACCCGGTAAGTGGTTTGAGCCAAACGCTGGTACTCGACGTGACATCGAAGTTGTTGAATCGGTTCGAGCAACGGTTGGCGACGATATAAAAATTCTTGTCGATGCCAACAATGGCTACGACGGTCGTCTTGATTTGCTTGAAGACTTCGTTCGCGGCATCAGCGATCTGAACGTCATGTGGATGGAAGAGATGATCACCGAGAACATCGCTGATTATCAGAAGCTAAAAGAATTCCGTGACAAGTACACGCCTAAGACGATGATCGTCGATGGCGAAAGTCACAAAGGGCGCCAGACTATCTACTGGCAGCTGATGGAACAGGGACTACTCGACGCAATTCAACCCGACATGCTTCACATGGGATTCTGGCAATTTCACGTGCTAGCACGCGATATTGAGGAATCGGGTGTCGATACTCTGATTGCTCCGCACAACTACAACGCCGCCTATCTGGGGTTGCGAGCCGACATTCATTTCGGTGCAGCTACTAAACGGTTTGTAATTGCTGAAGATTCGACGCTCGATTTCGATTTGTATCAGGGCGACGAATACGCATTTGAATACGGAATGTACACAGTGCCTGAATCACCGGGGTTGGCGGTGAGTATCGATCAGGAACTTTACGATCGTGTATATAAGCAGCACGAGACAGTTATCGAGTAACCAACAACTTTAGGAATTTTTTAGAGCTATGAAAGTGCTGATTACCGGTATCACCGGGCGTGTAGGCGCGAATATCGCGCAGAACTTCCTCGAACGTGGGCACGACGTACGTGGAATGGTGTGGTCGGGCGATCCACAGGCCGAGAAGATGAAGGCTGTTGTAGCTGAGATTGTCGAAGGCGATTTGGCAAGTTCAGCCGATGTGAACGCTGCTGTCGATGGACAGGAAGTTATTTTGCATCTGGGCGCAGCTTTTCAGGCGGGTGGTCCGTTTACCCCAGAGCAGTATTTCGATACGAACGTCAAAGGCACTTTCAACATTCTTGAAGCTTCGAAGAACTTGGGCGATCAGCTAAAGCACGTGCTCATCACGAGCACCGATGCCACGATGTTTAAGTACCCAGAGGGTGGAATCGCAGAACCGATTGCCGAGGATTCACTGCCGCTTTCGACTACCGATTGGTACGGCTATTCGAAGGTTCTCTGCGAGAGCTTGCTGAATCGATACCACGCTCAGGACGGGCTACGCGGGACGATCATTCGGTTCGCCAACGTTTGGGGTGCCGGTGAGATTCTGAATTTCCGACAGTTCCACTTGAGTCACTTTTTGACCCAGTTCGAAAACCGAACTGATGACGCCGGCAAATCAACCTATGCAGAGCTTCAGGCTGAGAACGCGAAGAGCGATGGCGGTCCACGTTTGATCGTGGCTCGTGACGTCAATGGTCGACCGTGGAAGAAGCATCAGGTTGAGGTTCGTGATCTAGTTCATGCGTACGAACAGGCAGTTGGAAATTCGAACACGTTTGGAAATGTCTACCAGTTGGGATCTAAAAAGCCGTTTACGTGGGACGTTTTGATTCCGTACATCTCGGAGAAGACTGGAATTCCGTACTCAACGGTTGATCTTCCAACGAATCCGACGTTCTACGAATACGATCTTTCGGCTGCTAATAACGACTTCGGTTACAACCCGACATTGTCGTTGAACGACATGGTCGACGAGGCAATTCGCTACAACGCTGAAGGCGGTGGCGGAATTATTCCTACGGAGGTTTAGTGTTGCAGAGAGATAGGATCAAGTCTTGTCTCTCGAATGTGCCTAGTAGCCGACGATAAGTTCCCTCGTCCTGACCGAAGCAAAGCGGAGCGGAAGGATCTTAGTCTTGTGATGGCAATCTCGATTCGGGCGGTTGCTTGTCGCCCTTCGACCTTTCGACTGAGCTCAGGACAGGCGGAGCTCAGGATGGCACTTGGGGTTGTGGCTGGTTCGGTAGGGTGTGACTGTTGCCAAGCCGCCCTTCACCGCCGAAGGTCTCTCCGCGTTGGTCGAGAAGAGGGAGTGATACGAGCGAGAAACTAGGGCCTAACGCGGTTCATTGCTACGTACATGCCTACGCCGAGTCCGATGTAGGCGACGATGTTCAGGAACACACCGTTCCAGACACCTAGAAACGACGCTACCGTGAATCCGACTACCCAAATGGCAAACATGGTGAAGGCCGCAACGATGCGGAGTCGTGCATCGAGCTTGTACTTTCCTGCTCGTCTCACGTAGTCGCCGACTGGAGAACCTGCCAACGCTATGACGAACGATGCCGCTACGTTGCCGATCATAAAACCGAGCGGTAGCACCCAAAGAACCCAAACGATGACGGCGTATGCGACACCGAATCCGACGGCACCAAGAATCGACAACAAGACCACCTGAGAGAATTCAGCAGGGGTCGAGCGGAAAATAGGCGCTTGCCCGATGCTTGCGCAGTCGGGGCATCTGGCGCCAACAGGCGACTGCACCATGCATTCGGGACAGATGAGATCGCCACATCGAGAGCAACCGAGATTAGACGGGGTCTCTGGGTGTCGAACGCATGTGGTTTGGAAGGTGTCGTTAGTCATTGGCGAATCAGGATACCGACAAATTGTGAATATTTGCTAAGTGGTAACGGTGATTTGGAAGATCGCTACTGCTCGATCCACTCTTCACGATTGGAAATGTCTCGGTCGAACACCACTCGGGTCATTAGTAAGCGAGCAGAAATCGACCCTGAACGATCTCTCAGCGAATTAGATGTCATTCGTTTGATGGCGGTTGCCAAGGCAAACGCTACTGCAAACCAAACGATCTCTATTGGCAGATTCAGGAGTGCAGCCCAAATGGGCATCATGACTACTGCTATCAGCCACCAGACCGCCGAATCTTTCCATGGAGTGAACAACACTCCAAGCGCCGGGACTGAGCCGTAGACGATCAGCAGAGGGAAGTCGAGAGCGAGGGTGGCTCCCAGTACGGTTGCCATTCCTCGTCCGCCCTGAAACTTGGCAAATATCGACCAGTTGTGACCGAGGATTGCGGCAATAGCTACAGCGGCTTCAGTACCGACGCCTAAATCAAAATATCGACTGGAAACGAGGAACACAGGAAGTGATCCTTTCACGAAAACATCGAACACTACGACCGGCGCTGCCCACTTGGCTCCGACTTGTGAAGTCAGGTTCGATGCGCCTACGTTTCCAGAGCCGTGTTGCCTGATATCGACCCCACCGACCCAGCGACCAATGAGATACGAAGTTGGAATCGAACCTACGAGGTAGGCAGCGATAATTGCTGCGACAGTGGTCGAAAGGTCCATCGGAGGTTAGCCCAACCCTGCTGGCACGCTGCCGATGTTCGATCCGTGCATTTGTTTCGCACGATCGAGAAGTTTCGCTACGGTGTCGGGTGGTGGTCCGTTGGTGCCAGGAAGAGTTTCGTTCTGTGCCCCAAGCGCGTGATAGTCGGTGCCGCCTGAGGGAACAAGATTGTGGCGAGTTGCAATATCGAGATAAGAGTCACGACGGTCGCTGGCGTATTTCTCTGCGTAGACTTCGATTCCGACGAGTCCAGCTTCGACCAGCTGTTTCACGAGGTTGTTTAGCTTGTTCACAGTGCGAGGGTGAGCAATTGCCCCGATACCGCCAGCGGCGTGAATCATTTCTAGTGCTTGAACAGGGTGCAGCTTTGGCCGAGGTACGCGTGCGATGCCTTTGTCGCCCAGAAATCGGTCGAACGCTTCTGCAACAGTTTCGACGTGTCCCGCTTCGACCATTGCGCGTGCGATGTGGGGCCGGCCAGCGGACCCTTTTGCCATTTCGACTACACGCTCCCATGAAATAGGTCGTTTGATTTCAGCAAGTTTGTCGACCATCGCCCGTGCGACCCCGACGCGTTCTTCTCGGAATTGTTCTAACTTGGTTTGCAGATTGGCGTTATCAGGATCGATGAAATAACCAAGTAGGTGTAGCTCTGAATCGTGGTTAGCAGTACCGAGTTCGATACCCGGAATAACAGTTAAGTGATCGTGAGCTGTAGCGGCTTCGACTGCCTCGGCAACACCGTTGGTTGAGTCGTGATCAGTGACCGCAATCGTTTTTAGGGTGGTCGCCGATATCTGGTTGATCAGCTGAGTTGGGGTTAGCGTGCCATCAGATGCCGTTGTGTGCAGATGAAGATCAACTTCAACCGCCCACTCGGGTCTGACAACAGGCGTGGAAGGGTTGTATCGGCTGCCTTCGGCGTTTTGACCGCCATCTGGGATTTGACCTATGGAGTCGCTCAAACTTCAATCTGCCTATCGACTCGTTTTACCGAATTGGCGAGTCCGGTCGCTGGGTCGATATCGATCAGCACCGAGTTGAAATTGATGAGTCCGCTGCGCACAGGCTGCATGCGCTGACGACGGCTTGTCAGGAATCTATTTAGAGATCCTTCGACTTCGACGCCCAAGATGGAATCGACAGCTCCGACCATTCCGAGATCAGTCACAAAACCTGTTCCGTCGGGAAGGACTTTGCAATCGGAAGTTGGCACGTGGGTGTGGGTTCCGACAACGGCCGCAACTCTTCCATCAAGGTGCCATGCAAGAGCGCCTTTTTCGGAGGTAGCTTCGGCGTGGAAGTCGACGACGATTGGCTTGCGCTGGCCGAACCCGCCCGCAAGGAGATCGTCGACTATGGCGAACGGCGAATCGAACTCTCCAACCCAAACCCTGCCGATGAGATTAATCACGGCGATAGGGCCTGAATCGTCGGTTGCTCCTCTGCCGGGCGAACCGAGAGGGTAGTTGAGGGGGCGTAGGACGGGCAGATACGGATCATCGAGGTGGTCGATGAATTCTCGTTTGTCCCAAACGTGGTTTCCGGTGGTGATTACGTCGGCACCGGCTTCGGTCATTTCGGCTACGGTGTCGACGGTGAGACCGATCCCGGCTGCAAGGTTTTCACCTTGAAGCGTGACGAAATCGATGCTGAGTTCTGATCTGAGATCTCGGAGCAGTTTGGTAACGGCTTTTCTTCCGCCGCTGCCAACTACATCACCGATCATCAATACACGCATGGGGTTCTTTCTAGGATTTGGTTAGGAGCGACGATCATGATGACGCTCGCCCGGGTTCATCAACTTTAACAAGCTTGTGAGGTTACTGCTGTTAGGAGTTGGAACAATTCGATTTCCCGAGTGGCAGCCGAAGGATCTGGTGTTGCGGGATTCCCGGGCACGTTATTGCTAGCGGTGGAGTTGGTTCCTCCGACTGAGTGATGTGGGTGGTTTCTTGTCGTCCTTCGACGGAGCTCAGGATGACACTTTGAGTGGGGAGGGTTCTGGCTTAGATATGTCGGGTGTAGAGGGAGTTGTCGGCGATAGCCGATCGCCTGTCACCGCCGAAGGTCTCTCCACTTAGCTTTGCTTCGGTCGAGAAGAGGGTTAATGAATGAAGCCCCGATGAACCAATCATCGGGGCTTCATATTTTTTCGTATTCAGTTGTGCGTCAGCAAGCGCTCTACTGAGCTACTTCGATTGACCTTGATTCCCTGATTACTACTACCTTGATTTGGCCAGGGTAGGCGAGGGTTTCTTCGATCTTGGCTACGATGTCTCGGGCAAGAGTGGCGGCGGTTACATCATCGACGTTTTCCGGGTCGACCAGTACTCGCACTTCACGTCCTGCCTGAATAGCGTAGACACGTTCTACACCATCGAATCCACGAGCCACTTCTTCAAGTGCTTCGAGTCTCTGGATGTAGTTTTCGACCGTGTCGTGGCGAGCTCCAGGTCTTGCTGCACTAATTGCATCAGCTGCCGCAACCAAGAACGATTCGACCGTTGTCATTTCTCGGTCGTGGTGTTCTCGAATCGCCGTAACTACACGGTCTTTCTGACCGTATCGCTTCGCAACGTCGGCACCGATCTCGGCGTGAGGTCCATCGACCTCGTGCGTGAGAGCTTTACCGATGTCGTGCAAGAATCCAGCAGTTTTTGCAATCTGAGGATTAGCTCCGATTTGGGAAGCGAGGATTCCCGCAGCGAGACCAACTTCAACCGAGTGCTGCAGTACGTTTTCGCCATAGCTGTAGCGGTACTTTAGTCGGCCAACAAGTTTGACCAGTTCAGGGTGCAGACCTTTTACGTCGGCATCGAACATGGCTTTTTGGCCGGCTTTACGAACGGTTTCGTCGACTTCGGTACGTGCTTTTTCGACCGATTCTTCGATTCGAGCAGGGTGAATCCTGCCATCTTGAATTAGTCGATCAAGTGCGATTCGAGCGACTTCGCGTCGAATCGGATCAAAGCATGAAATCGTGATTGCTTCGGGCACATCGTCGATGATTAGGTCGACACCTGTTGCAGCCTCGATGGCTCTGATGTTTCGACCCTCACGACCGATGAGCCGTCCCTTCATTTCGTCGTTTGGCAACGAAATGCTGGTTACTGTTGCTTCTGAAACGACTTCGGCCGCGAGTCGCTGCATACTTGCAGCAAGAATAACGCGAGCTTTATCGTCAGCTTCGTCCTGAGCCTCTAGTTCTGCATCCCTGTAACGGCGTGCAAGTTCGAACTGGATATCTTCTTCAGCTTGGTCGAGCAGTTGTTGCCTGGCATCGGCTACGGAAAGACCAGAAATAGTTTCGAGTCGTTCACCAGCCTGTTGTCTCAACTCTTCAATTGCCGATTGTTCGTCGGC
The DNA here is from genome assembly GCA_029593915.1 of Candidatus Lucifugimonas marina. Lineage (GTDB taxonomy): Bacteria > Chloroflexota > Dehalococcoidia > Lucifugimonadales > Lucifugimonadaceae > Lucifugimonas > Lucifugimonas marina. The sequence continues at coordinate 415,742 of CP046147.1, forward strand.
TATTTGGTTTTGTTGATTTTTTAGACTAGATTCAAGTTCTTTTACTGAATCTGTTCTACCTTGCAGAGTTTCTTCTCGTGCTTCGAGTCGACTCTGTTGGCGTTGAATTTCTAACTTCTGCTCGTTGAGCTTTGCTTCCGCATCGCTGCGTACTTGAAGCGCTTGCTCTTTTGCTTCGAGAAGAATCTCCTTGCTTCGAGCGTTTGAACGACGCATCTGTTGTGCAGATGCCTCTTCGACAGCTCGTTGTGATTTTGCCGATAAGAGGTTGTGGAGTTGAAAGCCAATTGCGCCACCAACTACAACCGAAACTAGGGCTACTAGGACGGCTATGAGGATGTTGTCCATCCGTGCCCTCCTGAGCCAATGAGTATTTTATTTTTCTTTAAGTTTTCTGCGGTTGACGTGGCGAACTGCCTCGCTCCGCGAGTGAATGGTAAGTTCGCCAGCAGTTTCGTGCAAGGAGTTGAACTGGAAATCCGGTTCAAGCGGCAAAATTCTATGCACAAAAAAGCGCCGCAACCAAATGGCTGCGGCGCTTTCGAATTTCTTATTGCTAAGACTGCTTCGAGGAAGCGGAGAGCAGAACGATCTACTCTTCTTCTCCGTCGGCCGACTCTTGTGAGTCCCCGTCGGCAGTATCTTCGCTGTCGCCTTCTTCGCGTTCAGCGGCTTCGGCTGCGGCATCATCATCAGCTGATACACGTGGTGGCTGAATCCAAGCGATTCGATCATCGTCAGGACCAGCGAGTGTGACTCCAGCAGGGAGTTTTACTTCGCCTGAAGTGATAGCGGAGTCGATTTCCATGAGTCCGGAACAGTCGACAACGATTTCGTTTGGAACATCGAACGGCTTTGCTCGAACGAGAATTTCAAACGATCCCTGAGTAACAACACCAGCACCACCGGCAGTGCCGGGAGCCTCTTCCTGTCCTGAAAGTACAACTGGAACAGGAGTTTCAACTTCCTGCTGTACGTCGACTCGCTGGAAGTCAACGTGCTGAACGTCTCCAGAAACGGCGTGTCGCGCGATTTCTCGAACGATTGTCACAGTGTCTTTTCCACCGGAAACCTGAAGGGTTACTGGAGTGGTTCGTCCTGCGGCTCGGAGTACGGCGATAAGCTCCTTGAGGTCAGCCTGAAGCGACTCGGAGTCTTCGTTGAGACCGTACATGTGAATGGGAGCGATTCCCTGGCGTCGTAGCGCTCGGTTCTTTTTGCCGAGTGCAGTTCGTACATCAACTTTGAGTGTTATCGCGTCCATAGCCATTGCGATCATCTCCCGTGTTCTGGATTGGGGACCGAAAACCGGTCTTACCTACTAGTAAATTTTTTTCTTGAGTTGCACTGAGAATTCTGTTTGCTCGTGCGCACAGCTATTAACAGTACCACTAAGTCAGAGATTCGCACTTCTTTATTGGAACCACACTCATTGTCCGCCGATTCGACCATTACGGTCTCGTAGAAATGTTTACTCACGAGGTCAGGAAACGCTTCCGAGTGATACAATTGCGGGGTGGGAACGTTCAATTTGAATTGAACTTGTCTCGGATGTGGGCGCAATTGCCGGAATTCGGCTTTTACGAATCGCTTCGCTCTGAAGATTGACTAGACGGAGATCTGATCATGCTTGTGCCGATGAAGGTGGACTACGGGGTTAGAACCCTGGTTTATCTCGCGCAACAGGATGAATCGGAATTCACTTCTACATCCGACATCGCTCGTGCTCAGCATATTCCTGAGCCCTACCTATTGAGAATTTGCTCAGAACTTCAAAAATCTGGGCTCATCGAATCTCGTAGAGGGCCACAGGGAGGTCACAAGCTTGCAAAAGCATCCGATGAGATATCGGTAAGTGACGTCGTAAATTCGGTCGACTATTCCTTAGCTCCTATCGACTGCGTCGAAGAGCCAGATGGCTGTAGGCTCTCTGGGGCTTGTTCGCAGCGCGAGCTCTGGAGTGATGTCGAGATGATGCTGCTAGAGCACTTGAGCAAAGTAAGAATCAGTGAATTGATGAACCAGCAGATGTCTATGGCACCTGCTGCACCAGTCAAGACAACTTTCTAGCAAGTTCCGGTTGCTGACTCGATTATGAGTTGCATCTGGAGCTTCTGAACTGAATCTAATTGCACAATTAGCCGCTTGAATTCGCTTGTCGGCGCGCCATGCTTCAATTATTTGATGACGAAATGGCGATTTGCGTTGATTAGCGGAGTAGAATTGATAGGTATTGCTCCGATAGAACTCGAAATTACGGGTATCTGATCGGATATGAACAAGAGGAATTTTTAGGGACATGGCAGAGACCAACGGCTTGACGCCACTCACGCCCGGACAGGTACAGCGATACAGTCGCCACTTGATCATGGATGGTGTAGGTAGCGTAGGCCAGCGAAAAATGATCGATTCGAAGGTGCTGATTGTCGGCGCTGGTGGACTTGGTTCACCGATTGCGTTGTACTTGGCACTTGCTGGAATTGGAACAATCGGTATCGTCGATTTCGACACCGTTGATGTTTCGAACCTGCAACGACAGATTCTGCATACTGACGGTGACGTTGGACGACCTAAGGTTGTTTCAGCTCGGGAGACGCTTGAGGCGCACAACCCGGAAGTCAACGTTATTACGCACGAAGAGCCGATCAACTCCGACAACGCGATGGACATCATCCCCAACTACGACATCATCGTAAACGGGGCGGACAACTTCGCCACTCGATATCTTGTAAACGATGCTGCATACCTGGCTGGCAAGCCGCTTGTCGATGGCGCCATTTTGGTGTTCGACGGGCAGGCGACTACGTATCAGCCTGGTAGTGGTTGCTACCGCTGCATGTTCCCAGATCCTCCACCTCCGGGTGAAGTTCCGAACTGTTCAGAAGCTGGCGTTATTGGCGCACTTCCTGGACTGGTTGGTTCGATTCAGGCGCTTGAAGTCATCAAGCTCGCAATGGGTGTTGGTGAGACACTCACGAGCCGAATGCTCTTGATTGACGCACTGACAATGGACTTCCGCGAAATTAAGATTCGCAAGAACCCAGATTGCAAACTTTGCGGAGATAACCCGGAAGTCACAGAATTGATCGACTACGAGATTTTCTGCGGCATTCTCCCTCCTGTTACAGTTGAAGAACAGATGGTGTGGGCCGATTAATCGGCCGGCGCATCGCCACTGATTCGTCGGTGGCGATGCGTAACTAACCCAGCTCAAGTTCTGGTCGCAATACCCAGTAGATAAACACTCACGAAAGATATTTTCTTGGCATCAACTCTTGTCGCGCCGTTCTCGGCGGTAAAAGCAGACGCACTACAAGCCATTGGCAATACGCCGTTGGTAGATGTGTCGATCCTGAGTCCTGACCCCAAGATCAAAATCTACGGCAAGCTCGAATCGGTGAACCCAACAGGTTCGGTAAAAGATCGCGCTGCTCGATCATTGATTCAAACTGCCGAAGATGAAGGCAAAATCAAACCGGGTGACACGATTCTCGAAGCTACTTCGGGTAATACGGGACTCGGATTGGCGATGATAGGTCGAATCAAGGGCTACAACGTAAAAGTTGTGATGCCTGCGAGTGTTCCGCCAGAACGTGTGAACCTTCTTCAAGCCTTTGGTGCTGAAGTAATCCTTTCGCACAAAGACAAAGGCACGAACGAATCGATCATCGTTGCGAAGCAACTCGCTGAAGACAACCCTTCGTATTACATGCCGTTCCAGTACGGAAATCAGGCAAACCCTAACGCTCACTACACGACAACCGGTCCTGAGATCGCTCGTGACATGCCAGACGTCGACGCATTCGTTGCTGGTCTTGGAACGGGCGGAACTCTGATGGGCGTGGGTAAGGCTCTGCGAGAGCACAACCCCGACGTTGAGATTGTGGCGACTGCTCCGCACCCTGACGACAAGGTGCAGGGTTTGCGTTCGATCGAACACGGATTTATTCCGCCGATTCTTGATCTCGACAAGCTCGATGGTCGAATTCTCGTAGACGGTGAAGAAGCGTTCTACTGGACCCGTCGATTGCTTACCGATGCAGGCTACTTTGTTGGTGTTTCCTCGGGTGCCACTTTTGCAACTGCACGTAAGATCGCTCAGAAGTGGTCGAAAGAAGGCCGAGAAGGCAAGATCGTTGCGATGTTTGCTGATGGCGGATGGAAGTATCTTTCGACCGGCATATACGGCGAAGATTTCAAATTCAAGCAGTCAGAGATCGAAGGCAAGACCTGGTGGTAGCCGCCTGAGCTCACTATCGCCGCCCAAACGGGCGTAAATAACGTTACTATCACGACCCCCAGTCGAATTTGGCTGGGGGTCGTTTTGTAGTGCCATTGGCACGATTGCTTGAGGGCGATGTTTTGTCAGATAGTTCTTTGAGTCCGAGCGAAAAATCGGAACTGGTATTTAAGTCGGCCCGCGAGCAGGCAAAGTTGATCGCTGATGGCGAGATTTTGTCGGAAGAGCTTGTAAATGCTCATCTCGATCAGATCGAACGAGTCAATCCGGCTGTAAATGCCATGGTCACCATGGGTGCGGAATCGGCTCTGAAGCAAGCCTGCGAAGCAGATATGGCTCGCATGGCTGGCGAAGAGATGGGGCCGTTATACGGACTTCCGATTGCGGTTAAGGACCTGCAAAACACAAAAGGGATACTTACGACTCACGGATCGCCCATATATGCCGAAAACATTCCAACAAGCGATGCGTTGATTGTTGAACGGGTGAAAAAAGCCGGCGCCATTGTCATCGGCAAATCGAACACTCCTGAGTTCGGGGCGGGTTCGCAGACCTTCAATGCAGTATTTGGCTCGACCAAGAATCCGTACGACGTTTCGAAAACCTGTGGTGGGAGTTCAGGTGGTGCTGGAGTGGCTCTGGCGACTGGTATGACCACTATCGCCACGGGGTCTGATCTTGGTGGTTCGCTTAGGAACCCAGCTGCGTGGTCGAACGTTGTAGGCATTCGACCTTCTCCGGGTAGGGTCCCCGCGGTTGGCAGCGATTTAGGATGGTCGACTCTTTCGACTGACGGTCCGATGGGGCGCACGGTTGACGATGTCGCACTTCAGCTAAGCGTGATGGCAGGAGATGACCCGCGTTCGCCATTGTCGCTACGAGAGTCAGCAACCGGCTATGCTGGATCGCTTGAACGTGATTTCAAGGGAGTTCGTATCGCTTGGAGCAAGGATTTGGGTGGTCGGCCAATCGATGCTGAGAATAGCCGAGTGACCGAAGCTCAAAAGCATGTGTTCGAAGATTTAGGTTTGATCGTTGAAGATGATGAGCCTGATCTTTCTTCAACAGATGAAATTTTCCAAGTGCTGCGGGCTTACAGCTTCGCAATTAAGCACGAAGGTCACCTGAGGGATCATCCCGAGCTGCTCAAAGAGACGGTTCGCTGGAACGCCGAACAAGGACTGAAGCAATCGGCTATCGATGTTGCGCACGCTGAAGAGCTTCGCACTCGATTGTGGGAGCAGCTGCTGTTGTTCTTCGACAAGTACGAGTTCTTAGCGTTGCCGGTTACATCAGTTCCGCCATTCTCTATAGATCTTGAGTATCCGACCGATATCAATGGTGTTGAGCCTGAGACTTATCTCGACTGGATGTGGCCGTGCTACACCATTTCGGTAACAGGTCTACCGGCGATGTCGGTTCCGGCAGGGTTCACTAAGGATGGCTTGCCAGTTGGATTGCAGCTGGTGGGGCGACCCCGTGACGAGATGGGCTTGTTGCAACTGGCAAGTGCGTTCGAAGGCGAGACGAATTTTTATAAGCAGCGACCGGGTGTTGTTGGGTAGTTTTTTTCATTGGGAAGAAAAGGCATGTCGTGACTAATTGGCGACCGACTTCCCGACCGCAGCGATAGCGGAGTGGAGGGATCTCGCTGCCTTGATTGCAAAGCAAGCAAGCTTGCGTAAACTGCGTGCTCATTAGCGATTGTGGGCGCTGGAGGTCCCTCGACTTCGAGGACTCCGCTCGGGAAATCTGTTGTGGGCAGTCGGTAAGCAAAAAAGGAAGAATTCTCGTGGACTTAAAACTTCTTGGTAAGCGTGCGATTGTTACTGGCGGGAGCCGTGGAATCGGTAAAGCCATTGCTCGAATTTTGGCTGAAGAGGGCGTGTCGGTCGTAATTTCCGCACGTGGCAAAGAAGCGCTCGATCAGACCGCTGACGAACTCACTAATGAAACCGGTTCGATTGTCGCTGGAGTTGTTGCCGATACTGGTTCCGATGACAGCGTGCGCAACCTAATTGCCGAAGCTAAAGCAATTCTCGGCGGTGTCGACATTCTGGTGAACTGTGCTGCACGACCCGGTGGTCAAAGTACGGTTCCGACACTCGCTGGTGTAACAACAGAAGAGTTCAACGACCACATGAACGTGAAGGTTATGGGCTACCTGCGTTGTGCGAGGGAAGTTGCTCCCCTGATGACTGAACAAGGCTGGGGGCGAATAATCAACATCTCGGGATTGGCATCACGCAGCACCGGCACCGTTGTTGGATCAATGCGAAACGTGGCGGTTTCGGCGATGACCAAGAACCTCGCTGATGAGCTAGGACCTCACGGTGTGAACGTCACTGTGATTCATCCCGGCCTGACTCGAACTGAAGCGACCGAAGGCGTAATCGCAAAACGGGCTGCGGCTGAGGGCATAAGCGAGGATGAAGTCGAGAGCAAAATGGCTCAGCGCAACTCGTCGCGAACGATCATCGATTCTTCAGATATTGCCTACGTCGTTGCCATGCTCGCTTCGCCACTTTCGATTGCTATCAACGGAGATGGCATTGCTGCTGGCGGTGGCGTGGGTAGCGCGATTTACTACTAGTTGAGGTGCTGGGCGACTGAATTGCCCATTCTGCAAGTATGATTGTGTAGCTTTGGCACGCAGGTAGAAAAATCTTCGTGCTGGAAAACGACGATCAATCCTCTCTATTAGTAGAGAGATGTACGGAGAATCAGGCCAGATGACCAAGCTTGCCGCCAACCTTTCGATGATGTTCAACGAGGTTGATTTCCTCGACCGGTTTGAGTTGGCTGCGAAGGCCGGCTTCAAGGGTGTTGAGTATTTATTCCCATATGACTATCCGGCTGAGCAGATCAAAGAAAAGCTCGATGAGCACAACCTTGAGCAGGTGCTGTTCGACTTTCCGGCTGGTGATTGGGATGCCGGTGACCGCGGGTGTGCGTCGTTCCCTGATCGTGTGGGCGAGTTCCAAGACGGTGTTGGTAAGGCCGTTGAATATGCCAAGGTGCTTGGCTGTGAGCGTCTGACAGTTCTTGCGGGTAAGGCAACTTCTGGCGTTAGCGCGATGACCATGCAGGAAACGCTGATCGATAATCTGAAGTTCGCTTCAAAGGCCATTGAAGGAACCGATATCACCGTTCTGCTCGAAGCAATCAACACGATCGATATTCCTGGGTACTCCGTATTCCGCACGAATCAGAGTCGAGCTGCTGTAGAAGCCGCCAATGCCGACAACGTGAAGGTTCAGTACGACATCTACCACATGCAAATTATGGAAGGCGATGTGACCCGAGCAATCGAGGCTAACTTGGACGTAATTGGTCACTTCCAGCTTGCTGACAACCCGGGACGCCACGAACCTGGTACAGGCGAAATTAACTACGACTTCCTGCTTCCTCACATCGATTCGTTGGGCTACGAAGGTTGGGTCGGCTGTGAGTACGTTCCAGCTGCCGATACCGTAGCTGGTCTACTCTGGGCTGCTAAGTACCTGTAGATCTTTCGACTTAGTAAGTCGATTCCATATTTCGCTTTCGATTCGTTGAAGTTCTTATTGCCTTCGAATTGTTGATTGTTTAGTGACAGGTGTTTGTTTCATGAACACCTCAATTAGGGATAAAAATGCCGAAGCTTGAAGCAAATTTGCAGTGGATGTTTAACGAGTACGATCTGATTGATCGATACGATGCTGCGGCACGCGCCGGGTTTAAAGGCGTTGAACTTCAAGCACCTTACTCGTTAGAGATCGACCAGATTGTCGAACGGTTGCAGAAGAACAATCTGGAACATGTGATCATCAACTCACCGGTTACTGATCCTGACACTGGCAAGGGCAATATCGGGCTTCGAGCTGATCGAATGGATTTGTACAAAGAACGAACTGCTCAGGCAGCGGAGTACGCATCGGGTTTGGGCTGCATTGGTGTGAACATCGGCTGTGGCCCGATAGACGACATTGATCCTGACGAAGCGCACGAAACGTTTATCGCTAACATTCGTCATGCTGCTGAAGAGCTAGGAAAAGTTGGCGTTGTCGCGCTGGTCGAGCCGATCAACACTCGTGATCAGCCAGGCTTCTTCGTCAATACTTCGGCAGGTGCGATGGATGCGATAGCTGAGGCGAATCATTCGAACCTGGCTCTGCTGTACGACTTCTACCACATGCAGATCATGGAAGGAGACCTGACGCTGACTGTGAAGGAACTACTGCCTTCGATCAAGCACATTCAGATTGCTGATAATCCTGGTCGGCACGAGCCTGGGACGGGTGAGATCAACTACGACCACATTCTGGCTCATCTCGATGAAATCGGTTACGACGGCTGGGTCGGGTGTGAGTATGGTCCGAGTGGAAACACAGAGCAGACACTTGGTTGGGCTTCAGCCTGGCTGTAGGCGTTGATTCGCAATATTCGACGGATGTGAGGTTGCGGGTATGAGTACACAAGATATAACTCAGTTCGATAGCGAAGACGCCGATCTTCGTGCTGATATTCGCCGTATGGGCGACATGCTCGGCGAGACGTTGCGAGGCTTGTGGGGCGAAGAGCTTTACGAGCTGGTTGAGTACGTTCGATCATCGACCAGAACTCTGCGTGAATCGCCGAATCCTGAACTTCGTGAGGAGTTAATCAAGAAGCTCGACGAAACTGAGCTGTGGCATGTGATTCGAACCGTTCGTGCGTTCACAAGCTACTTTCATCTGGCAAACGTTGCTGAACAGCACCACCGAATTGAATTCAAGGGTGTTGCTGGTGCTCGGCGCGAGTGGCTTGAAGAAGCGTTTGATCGAATTCGTGATGCCAATATTCCTTCCGAGGAAATTAGCGATGTGGTCAACCGATTGGAAGTTCGACCGGTTTACACAGCGCACCCAACCGAGGCTGCACGCCGTTCGATATTGAACAAACTGCGCCGCGTTGGCGAACTACTGAATGAGCGTTCAAACCCTAGATTGCTTGAATCGGAAACTCGTCGAATCGACCGTCGATTGTCAGAGGTTGTAGAAGAAATTCTTCAGACCGACGAACTTCGCCACACTCGACCTTCACCAGCCGCCGAAGCACGCAACATCATGTACTACATGGAAGACATGTTCAGGTTTGCGATTGCCGAGGTTGAAGAGGCGCTCGATGACCAGCTAGAAACTTTTGGGATTTCTCGTGAGCCGACGATTCGTTCGATGCGTTTTGGCACGTGGGTAGGTGGTGATCGGGACGGTAATCCGAACGTCACCCACGATCTAACTCGCAAGATTCTCGATCTACAACACGAACGTGCGCTGAAGATGTTCGCACCGGCGATCGCTCGTTTGGCACAGACGCTTAGTCAGTCGACTCGGATTGTTGAGATATCGAAGGAACTTGCAGATTCGCTTGAGAAAGATCGTGCGGATTTGCCGTCGGTTTGGGATGAATTTTGGAATCTCGATGAGGACGAGCCTTACCGCCTCAAGTGCGCGTTCATCTACGAGCGTTTGTTGAACGGTATTTCTGCTGCGGAGGGATCGGCGCTAAACAAGCCTCGGTACGCCAATGTTCAGCCGCTTTTGGCTGATCTGCAGTTGATGTTGGATTCGCTTGAGGCGAACGAGAGTGGTGCTTCGGCAAACGGAGAAATACGCCGTTTGATGCAGCGAATTTCAGCGTTTGGCATGACGCTTGCGACGATGGACATTCGTCAGCATGCTGATGTGACCGGTGCTGCGGTGAACGAGCTGATCGACAGGGTTGATTCGATTGACGGCGGATTCGGGAGTCTTTCGATGGATGACCGCTCTGCTCGATTGGTCGAAGAGCTGAATTCAAAGCGAGTTCTTAGCTCAAGGGCGATAACTTTTTCGCCAGCTACAACTGAAATTCTCAATTTGGTCGAGACGGTCAGGCAGGCTCAAGACGAATACGGCCAGCCCGTTATCGAGAGCTGGATCGTTGCGATGACTCGCGATATCGACGATCTGCTTGCCGTTCTTGTTCTGGCAAAAGAAGCAGGGCTTGTGGTGCCTGAAGAGGGCATTGCACGTATTTCAGTTGTGCCGCTATTTGAAGAGATCGAAGACCTCCGACGCAGTCATGAAGTGATGGATAGGTTCCTGTCGATTCCTGAGATTAAATCGTTGGTCACGAGCGCTGGTGGCGTGGTTGAGGTGATGCTTGGCTACTCTGACTCGAACAAAGATGGTGGAATAACGACTTCGCAATGGGAGCTGTACAAAGCTCAACGTGAACTGCGAACTATCGGTCAGAAGCATGGCGTTGCTATGCGGTTGTTCCACGGGCGCGGTGGCACGGTTGGTCGTGGTGGAGGCCCTACTAGAGACGCTGTTATGGCTCAGCCTTATGCGACGGTTGATGGTCGTATCAAGATCACTGAACAGGGTGAGGTTATTTCCGACAAATACGGTCTACCTGAACTGGCTCGAAATCATCTAGAGCTTTCGGTGGCTGCTGTGATCGAGGCTTCCTTGCTTCATGCCGAGCCTCATCACTCTGACGAGAAACTCGAAGAGTGGTTCGCTGCGATGGACTGGATTTCGGATAAGGCTTATGCGAAGTATCGAAGTTTGATCGAAACCGACGGCTTCGTTGATTACTTCATGGATTCGACGCCTGTTGAAGAATTGGCAGGTATGAACATTGGCTCACGTCCATCGAGACGAGCTTCGGCCGACGGTTCACGCAGCATCGACGATCTTCGAGCTATTCCGTGGGTGTTTGGCTGGATGCAGAGTCGCCAGATCGTTCCTGGCTACTTTGGAGTTGGCCACGCACTGCGCGAGGCGAGAGAGGCGGGGATGGAAGATGTTCTCGCCGAGATGTTCAACGAATGGGCGTTTTTCAATACGTTTATATCTAACGTGGAAATGACGCTCGTGAAGACAAGCATGGAGATCGCAGGCAGGTACGTCGATACGCTCGTAGACCCGAGTCTTCACCACATATTCGAAGGTATCAAGGAAGAGCGAAATCGTTCGATTAACGAAGTGCTTCGAATTACCGCACAGGACAATTTGCTCGACAAGCAACCGGTGCTGAAGAGAACGTTGGCGGTTCGGGAGTATTACGTCGACCCGTTGAATTATTTGCAGGTGTCGTTGTTGGCTCGCCGTCGTTCAGCCGAGGACGATGATCCTTCTGTTGAGCGTGCATTGTTGCTATCGATCAACGGTGTGGCTGCTGGACTGAAGAACACGGGCTAAATTCGTTGTCATCTCCTTCCGCTTCATCTCAAAAGAACCCGGTTGTTTCGTTTATCGCAGAAACGATTGCGACGGGACTCGGCTCAGGCAAATGGCCGTTCGTTGCACCCGCCACCGTCGGGACATTTGCGGCGTTGGTTGCCTATTGGCTCTTGGATGCAGCAGTGTTCAATGGCGAGGGCGATTCGGTTTGGTTCTTTGCGTTGATTGCTGTTGTGATGGTTGCCGGTATTTGGGCGACCGACTACATCGACAACCCGGGTGATCACGACCCCAAGCGTGGAGTGATCGATGAGTGGGTTGGAGTGTGGGTAACTGTGCTGTTCCTGCCTGTAACCTGGCCGTGGATGATCGCTGGCTTTTTTGTATTCCGAGCCTTAGATATTTTGAAACCACTTGGTGTCCGTCGAATCGAAGCGTGGCCCGGTGGATGGGGCATCATGTTCGACGATATCGCCGCTGGAGTGCTTGGTGCGGTGCTCTTGAACGCAGTGCGACTGGCGTTCTTCGCTTAGCTCTGGCTCTGACGTCTTAGAACCTGTTTGAAGAAAGCGTTCACCAACTGAACAAAGCGTTCGGGGTGTTCATTGTGCATTCCGTGTCCGGCATCGTCCCATTTGACGTAGCGACCTCTCTCGAGAAGTTCGTTTGTTCGATCGGCTTCAACGTCTCTGAGCGCACCGCCAAGATCAGGGTTTGCCTGCATCAGCAGAGTTGGGACTGGGTTCGACGATAGGACATCGTCGGGCTTCCAGTTTTCGCTTGAACGACCTGAGAGCACCGCTTCCCAAATACCGGGGTCGGCTTTTGTGACTGCAATCGCTCGCATGTGTATTGCTTCGTCGCTAGATTCCGAATCTATTCTTCGAAGTTCGACAGCCGTTTTGTTTACATCGAGATTTTTGTTTCGAATCTCAAGGATAGATTTGAATACGGGAGCGAATCCTGATTCATCGAACCATTCACGTATGTAGAGGGGAGGGTCTTCAAGTGCTGCCGCCGTTACAAGGTCGGAGTTGCGTGCAGAGACGCCTGCGGTTGTGACTCCGCCTAATGAGTGCCCAACTAGAAATGCAGGCTCTTTGACGACCTTTTGGAGGAATTCGATCACTTCGTTCGGGTAGTGATTGAATTCATATTCGTCGGGAGTTCGTCCTGAATCTCCGTGCCCACGGAGATCGAGAGCGTAGACGTGCCAGTCAGCGGAGAATTGGTCCATCACTGGTTCCCAATTTGGCCATCTTCCGCCAAGACCGTGAATTAGAACCATTGGTGGACCGTTGTTTGGTCCTTCCGCGTAGTTAACTTCAATAGTGCTGGCGGCGAATTTTTTCTCTGGGTAGCTGGTCATGGGGTCTCCTGATGCAAGAGATTAGCAGTTAGTTCGATTCAATGACTTCGGCGAAAAAATCCGTTACTTGTTTGACGAAGCGTTCAGGCTGGGGTGTGTGCATGCCGTGACCAACATCGTCCCACTGAGTAACTCGACCATTTGGAAGCATTTTTGATGCCTGATGTGCTTCTTCGTCGCTTAGCGCTGAGTAGAGGTCGGGACTGCCTCTGAGAAGCAGGATTGGCGAGGTAGCGGAGCTAAGAACTGAATCGGGATTCCACGGGTCTCCCTTAACCAAAGAAATCAGTCTGCCCCAAATTTCGGGGTCGCATTTTGTAAGCGACACGGCATTGAATTTGATCTGTTCTTCCGAGGAATCTGGCTCGACTTTACGAAGTTCATCTGCCGTGTCCTCTACGCTGAGATTTTTGTTCCTAAGATCAAAGCTTCCCTGAAAATATGGTTCCGGCTTGATGTATAGAGGTGGGTCTTCGAGTGTTGCTGCTGCGACGAATTCAGGAACTTTGGCGCATGTATCAACAGCTGTGATGGCTCAGAGTGAGTGCCCGATAACGAACGTAGGTTCGGCGATGACGGTTTGGAGAAATTCAACGACTTCTGTTGAGTAGTCGGCAAATCCGTATCCACCGGGAACTCTTACGGAATCGCCATGCCCTCGTAGGTCGATCGCATAGACATGCCAGTTTTCTGCGAACTGGTCCATGATCGATTGCCACACTGACCACCTGCCACCGAGGCCATGAATGAAAAGTAGCGGTGGTCCGTTATCGGGTCCCTCAGCGTAGTTCACCTCGATAGTACTCGAAGCAAATTTCTTCTTTTGATACACCGTTATGCGCCTTAGTCGGCCCAAAAGCGTTTTGTGGCCCGGATGAAGTCGTGATTTCGTGCGATGTGGGGTGAATGACCGACTTTAGGCCACGTGAGAACTCGGCAGTTTGGGATGAGACCTGCGACTCGTTCCGATTCTTCTTCAGAGAGGATTCCGCCTTTGTCGGCAGCACCGTTGATCATCAGAACTGGGCACTTGATGGAGCTGAACATATCGTCGAAGGTCTCTTCGTCTTCTGATCGACTAACCGGGCCTTCTTCGAGAGCGGGGTCCATCTGGAACCACATCACTGCTATTCGCTTGATGCTGTCTTCCGATGCGCCTTCGTATTGCTCTGTTACAGCGGGTATTAGGTCGTCGGGTGTGCGGGCTTCCCGTATTTGTCTGGCGCGTTTGCCTCGCTCTTCGGGCGGGCGTTTTCGTGCCTGCTTGCGAACTTCGGAGTTGGCTCCGGAGTAAGGTTCGACAAGTATTGCCTTCGAGACGAGTTCTGGATGATCTGATGCGACGGATGCCGTTACCCAACCGCCCAACGAGTGGCCGATTAGGTAGACGGGTTTGTCGCTCAGTTTAGAAATTACCGCGGCGATATCATCCGCCCAAGTTTGGCGTGATGAACCTGACCCGTAGCTGCCAGAACGACCCATAGCTCGTAGATCGACTGCGTACACGTGGAACTCTTGGGCGAGTTTGTCGACCACTCGTCCCCACGTGTGCCAGTTCGAGCCGTAACCGTGAACGAGCACCATTACCTGAGCTTCAGGTGTTGGCGACTCGAACTCCGCTACGTTCAAAGCGACATTGCCGGTGTGAACGTAGCGTTCGGTAATTGTCATGTTTGAAGTCAGCCCGTGCCCGGTGTTAGCCGAGCACTTCCTTCATCTTGGCACCGATGAGAGCCGGTGATTCAACGACGTGAACACCTGCGGCTTCCAGCGCTTTGTTCTTCTCAGAAGCAAGAGCTGCCTTACCCGTGATGATCGCACCGGCGTGGCCCATTCGTTTGCCGGCAGGAGCCGATGAACCAGCGATTGCTGCGACAACAGGCTTGGTTACGTGTTCCTTGATGTAATCAGCTGCGAGCTGTTCTCGAATTCCACCGATTTCACCAATGAGCACGATTGCTTCGGTTTCGTCGTCGGCCTGGAACAGTTCGAGCACATCGGTGAAGGTCGTGCCGTGAACAGGATCACCACCGATACCTACACAGGTCGATTGACCCATACCGTGCTGCACAAGCTGCGCAATTGCTTCGTAGGTGAGCGTGCCTGAGCGTGAAACAACTCCGACGTTACCGGGTTGAACAATGTTGCCGGGAACGATTCCGACTTTGGCTTTCGATGCCGGGCTAAGTACGCCTGGGCAGTTCGAGCCGATGAGTCGGGTTGGCTTGTCCTTGATGTACTGCATGACTTTCACCATGTCGAGCACTGGAACGCCTTCGGTAATGCAGACAACGAGTTCGAGGCCTGCATCGACCTGTTCGATGATTGCGTCCATGGCGAACGGAGCGGGAACGAAGATCACACCAGTGTTGGCACCGGTTTCTTCTACTGCTTTCGCAACGGTCGAGAAGTAAGGAACTTCGTCTTCAAATTTTTGTCCGTCACGCCCGGGGTGAACTGCGGCGACCATGTTGGTGCCGTACTCACGAGTTCGGTTTGCCTGGAAGCTACCGTCGCGGCCGAGACCCTGAACGAGGAGCCGTGTGTTTTCTCCAACAAGAATCGCCATTAGTTGGATCCTCCAAGTTCTAGTAATTTTTCTTTCAACACTTCTGCGGCTCCAGCGAGATCAGGAGCGCCAGTGATATTGAGTCCCGAATCGGCGAGAATCTGAATTCCCTCTTCAGCGTTTGTTCCTCGCATAGCGACAACCATTGGGACTGTTGCGTTGGTTTCCTTCGCTGCCGCAACGATTCCCTGTGCGACCACGTCGGAACGTGCGATTCCCGCAAATAGGTTTACGAGAATCATTTCAACGTCGTCATCGTCGATGATGATCTTGAATGCCTCTTCGATTCGATCCTGATCGGCTGATCCACCGATGTCGAGGAAGTTTGCTGGATCTGCTCCAGCTGCCTTCGTGATATCCATCGTTGCCATTGCGAGACCGGCACCGTTGACCATGCAGCCAACGCGTCCACCTTCGAGTTTTACGTAGGCAAGATCAGCTTTATCGGCTCGCTGTTCGAGCGGGTCTTGCTGGTTAGGGTCTCTTAGCTGCGCAAGGTCGGGGTGTCGGAAGAGTGCGTCGTCTTCGATATTGATCTTGGCGTCGAGAGCGACAACTTTGTCGTCTTCCGTGATGATCAACGGGTTGATCTCGACCAGAGAGCAGTCGTTTTCGATAAACACGTTGTAGAGATCGGTTATGAGCTTCGTTGCCTGCCGAACTGCCTTGGCTGGTATTTCGAGAGCCAGAGCGATGTCACGTGCGTGGTAAGTGGTGAGTCCGATGAGCGGGTCGCCAGCTACTCGGAAAATCTTTTCAGGTGTTGCTTCAGCAACCTCTTCGATCTCCATGCCGCCTTCGGTGCTTGCCATTACGACAGGAGCACCAACGTCACCGTCGATAACGATCGAGAGGTATAGCTCTTCTTTGATATCGAGAGTTTCGGCGATCATCACCTTCTCGACGGGCACACCATTGGCGCCGGTCTGCTTAGTGACTAGCCGTGAGCCGATGAGACCAGCGGCAACATCTTCTGCCTCTTCGGGAGAGTCGACGAGTTTTACTCCACCGACTTTTCCTCGTCCACCAGCGTGAACCTGGGCTTTTACAACTACTCTGCCACCGATGCGGTAAGCGATTTCTTTCGCTTCGGCCGGTGTGGATGCAACCTCGGCGTGTGGTGTTGGGACACCAAATTTATCGAGGATTTCTTTCGCCTGATACTCGTGGATATTCACGAATGACAACTCGCTTTATGTTTCTTAGCGACCCCGCCAATATTTTCGAAATTTTTGTTCTGCGGGTCGGTGCTCCTAATCAAGCACCGCGAATCATCGTACCGAGGGCTTTGGCGGGTGTCTACGTAATCCGTGTGAACCAAGGGGTGTAAGAACAAGTTGCAACAGAAATTAAACAAATCGAACCCGCAAACTTGCGAGTTCGATTTGAATTATTCGAATAATTTGAAAGAGAAGCGGTTAGGCTACTTTTTCTTCGTATCGAGCGTTCTCTGAAAGACCAATCCTAGCGGTAAGCGTTCCCAAGTCACTCTTGAAAGTAACGAGAATCTGCTTTGGGACAGTCGATGTGAGCGTCGAGCCACGTGGTTCGATGATTACTGGCGGGCTGATGTCGCAGGTGAAGCCGTTCGAAGCTAGCTCTGTGGCTGCGTTACCGGTGATAACGTTTGCAATTTCACCGAGGGCAGATAGCGCCGTCGGGTCACGTGCATCCATGTCCTCACCGATCATCCGCTTTACAACTTCCGATGAAACTTCATCGCTGAAACCGTAAAGTACGTTTCCTTCTAGTTTTCCGCTTACACCGATGATGGCTGTGATGTCGTCAGTTGTGTACTGGTATGACACAGCCTCTGCACCAGCGATTTCTAGCGGTACACCGAATTCCTTTTGCCACACCATCTGTGCGGGACCTATGAATGGGTTAACAAACTCTTGCCGCATGAGTCAGAACCTTGACCTTGTTTCAAAATTTCTTGCCGACCCCGTTTTGGGGATGGATGCCCCGATTGGGACGGTCTAACGAGTTACGGATCAAGGTGAATGCATCACGGTTGCTCCGTTCAATTAGTCCAATCTAAGGGCACTTATCGGCAGCCACATCAGTAAAAGTACCTAGTAAGCACAATGGGAAATAGTGCGCGCCATTGCGTGAGGCTACTGCCGAACCAGTTGAAACATGCAATTTGTCGCCAAGAGTTTTTGTAGGCGCGCCATGGACTCGTAGCCGAATGGATGCCTATTCTTGCCTTGTTACCGGGGCTTTGTTTCTGGCTACTACCGACATAAGCGCAGTGATATCGGCAAGGCGTGGAGGTTTGCTGAGAATTCCAACGACTCGAGTCGAGATCGAATCTAAATCAAGCTGGCTATTCGCCCAGCCAGTCATGAGGATCACCTCGGTGTCGGGTGATTCTGTTTCGATAAATTCAGCCAGCATGCGACCGTTTAGTTCTGGCATCTCGATATCGGATACAACTACGTCGAAAGGTGTACCCGCTTTGTAGTTTTCAGTTACAAGCTCTGAGGCTTCAGGTCCGCCAGGGGCTACTTCTACCGTGTGACCCTCGGCAGTAAGCATTTCTTGGACCACCATGCGGAGCATCGGCTCATCGTCGACTACAAGAACATTGAGGTGGGCACCCTCTGAGGGCTGTCCTCCGGATTTCGATTGCAGTACCTCTGTTGGGCCCTCAACGGGGAATGTAAGTCGAACAATCGTTCCTGATTCTTCGCCGGGAACTATCGAAACAGTTCCAGAATGTCGCTGCATTACCTGTTGAACCATTGGGAGTCCTAGCCCGGTTCCGCTGTCGCCTTTGGTGGTGAAAAACGGTTCAAGAGCTCGCTGCGCCGTTTCAGCGCTCATACCGGCCCCTTCGTCCTTCACGTCGATGATTACTTTTTCAGGATTAGGCACTGCACCTTCAGAAGATGGAACCGGGAATGTGTAGCCAGCAATTACGATCCGACCGCCGTGGGGCATGGCGTCGACAGCATTGAGCACCAAGTTCGTTAGGGCTTCACGTATCTCTGTGTCGATACCGGGGATCAGCGGAAGCACTCGTGCGAAATCTGTCGAGACCCAAATCGGGCGACCTGTTTCTGTCTCGCCGCGCCATCGTGGACGGGTGAGTTCTATTGTTTCTCGAACGAGCTGTCGTACGTCGACGGGTTCGAAACTCAAGCTGTCGGATTCTCGATCACGGTAGAGCTGGCGCATGCGTTCGACAATTCTTGAAATGTCGAGAGCTGCGAGTCGAATTAGCTGTAGAAGCTTCTTGGAGTGATCGTCCATGCTCGTTGAGTTTTGTAGAAGCATGTCTGAGAACCCGACAACTGGTGAGAGGGCATTGTTGATGTCGTGAGTGATACCGCTCGCCATCTGACCCAACGCTCTGAGTCGTTCCTGGCGCATGGCTTGCTGCTGGGTTTCGACAAGTTCCGCGTTGATCAGCCTAAGGTTCTCGACCAGCTGTGCACCGTAGATCGCTTGAGCTACCGATGCGCCAACAGCGTTCATAAGTTCGACTTCCGCGGAGCCGAGAGACCCGGATTTGGCTCGTGCAACTACGATTGCGCCGTAGGTTTCTCCGTTCGCTCGCAGCGTGTGACCAACGACCGAGTAGAGCCCGGCAGCTGCAAACCTGTAGGCGAAATCGTCGAGATGGCCGCCAGTTTCTGACAGGTTGTGAGCACCAGTTTCATGGTTCGGATTCAGAATTATCGAATCGAACACGGTCGAGTCTTTTGGAATGGGGGGCGGGTTGTGGGATCCGGCTACTGCGTTGACTTTGAATTCGCCTGATGTGGGGTCGAAAACGAGTCCGAGTACCGAATCGGCGGGCAGTAAGTCGGCGAGTCGAGAGGTGACCACGTTCATTGTTGAATCGACATCATGAGTTTCGACGATGGCGGTGGTGATGACGTTGAGCGTCGTGATTCGAGCCAGTCTGCGAAGTGCTTCAGATGCCTTTCGTTGGTCGGTGACGTCACGAAGGATTACCAGTCTTCCAGTTACCGCACCTTTGTCTCCATAATTCGAAAGTTCGGTGACCGTTGCCGAGAATGTGGATACTTCTAGATTATCTCCGGCTGTAAGCGTTAGATCTTCGATAGAAGATGCAGGGTCGCCGGTGCAGATTGTGTGGTCAGACTGATCACCGGGAAGCACATCACAAAGATGCCTACCAATTAGGTGACCATCGATTGGAAGCGCCAAGCGTTCAGCTGCTGGGTTGGTGTCGAGTATGTGACCCTCAGAATCGAGCACGAACATCGCATCAGGGATGTTTTCAACAAGTACATCAAGTGCAACAGGGACGAGTTCGAATAATCTGTGCCGCACGTATCCGTAGGCAACGATGACTCCTGACGCGGCGAAGGACATCGGCGTAGGGTCGAAGTCGCCGAGCGGATTAAGGTCAGTCAGAAATATCAGGTTTGCGCCAAGAGGAATTATTCCGGCTGCGATAGTGGCGATCATCTGGCTGCGGAACATCGATGTTTCGGTAAATGCTCGGTAAAGCAAGAATCCGAAACCACCGAAGAACGCCAAGTACGAGTAGACCCACGAAACCCAGAACCACACACCTCGGTCGAAAATTACCGAAACACTTCCGGTATCACCAACGATTCGCGCGTCGTGCCACATGAGGTTGTGCGAGCCATTAGTTGCTGTGAGCGTTACCGTGATAGTCGGGATTACGAGCAACGACACCAGTAATCGGGCGGATACCGTGCGGACTCTTCCCGTTAAATGAGCAGCAGTGATGAACCAGAAGACCGGAACCGTAGAAATTCCTACGTATTCGAGCGGGACAAGAAGTAGTTTGTCGTCTATGTCTTCAAGGAGAACTTCGATTCCGTACGCACCCGACCATATAGCCGCGGCGATCATCAGCCATGCTACGGCTGCGGCGCCGGGGGCCTGACGACGATTCCACATTAGAGCAGTCATAACAAGCGCGATGATCGCGCCCGTAAATGTCGCTGATGCAACGAACGATGATGTTTCGAACATTGCCATGTGATAGGTGCCTAGTGGAGAGTCGTGGTGTGCGAGTATCGATAATGAAACTGCGGCTCTGAACGTTGTTCTCGATGCTCAAAGTCGTTTAGTGCAATTTCGATTATGAACAGATTACATCAAGCGGTAGGTATTTCGATCAGCACAGTCGCACCCATGTCGAGGTATTTATTACGAAGCTCGGGTTGGTAGCTGCGGATGCACAGTTTCGTGTCGGTCCCTTCGAGCAACTTCACGACGTGCTCGATGCAGTCGTCATCGGTCTTGAGCGGGTGGTCGGGATTTGCTTCTCTGTTGAATGAGAGATCGGCAGGACCCCACGACAAGCAGTCGACACCGGGACGAGCGAAGGTTTTTGCTCGGGTGACTGCGCTCAGCGATTCGATCTGAAGCCATAGAACGCCGTAGTCGTTCCAGAAATCGGCATATTCGTTGCGGTCGGTGTAATCGGCGCGCCAAGAGGTTGGCGGCCCGCCCCATGATCGCTTTCCGACCTGTGGGTAGTAGAAATAATCGAGTGCTTCTTGAGCTGTTTCTTCGGTTTCCGTTTGAGGGATCTCTACTCCAGCGGGGCCGAGATCGAGAATATTTCCGACCAAGTAAGAGTTTCTCGTGTGCTTGATTCTGAAGACTACTGGCACGCCGACTTGATCGGCAGATTCGCATAGTTCGACTAATGCTCGTTCATCGTACGCGTTGTGTTGGCTATCGACAGAGAGAAATGAGTAATCGCTCGACCCCATGATGTCTTCGATACGGCTTTTGGTGGCGGTTAGTGGCGTTGCCGCACCGACTGTAATTTCACTGCTTCGGATTCGGTGCTTAAGGTTTGTCTTTAGGGTCACGAGATTCTCCGTTGGACAGGTTTAGGAGCAGTTCGAAATCTGCTCGGTATCGCCGGATTAATTTCGAACTGGCTAACAGTATTGACTCGGTCGGGATGTTAGCCGATTTTTCGCTATTTGGCGCATCGGCAGAATGGCCTCAAGAGACACCAGTTCAGCATCGGCACACTAGTCCTCGAGTGCGTCTATTGATTGGAGTACGGCTCGGATGTAGCCGTAGCAGTAAGAGAATGCGACCGTATCGGCATTTTCTCCTGAGATTTTTGGCGTGTGATCGGGCATGAGCATGCCCTTGTACCCAACCTCCTTATAGACCTTCGCTGCTTTGATCATGTCGACATCGCCTTCGTCAGGGAACGTCTCTTCGAACGCCAATTTCTTTCCAGCAATGTTGCGATAGTGCACGTTGAATATTTTTTTACGTTCACCAAACCAACGAATGACATCGAAAATTTCTTTACCGGGGTCATCGAGCATTTCTGAGACGGTTCCCTGGCAAAAATTCAGGCCGTGTACTGCGCTTTCATGCATTTGCACGAATTTTTTCATTCCATCTACCGTGCCGAGAACGCGGCTCACACCCCGGTAGCCATCGGGCGTGTATGGATCGTGCGGGTGGCAGGCCAGATTCACGCCATATTCTTCAGCGACTGGGACTATACGTTCGAGGAAGTAATCGATTCGTTCCCAGTACTCGTCGGCTGATACCTCGCCCCACACGCCGGGAGCTTCCTGTTGGTCGATCTCGTCGTATTGGAAGCTTGAACGTAGGGCTCCACCACGACCAATCCGTGGTTCGGTACGGGTTATTCCGATGATGAAGAGTCGATACTTAACTGCTGGAATGCCTGCTTCGCCACACGCCCGAATTATGTTCTGGCAGGTTTCAATTTCGCGGTCGCGGTCTGGCGAAATTCCGAGCGTGATGTTGGGCGATTGTCCATCGGAAGGCTTCGTTCCGATTGGCAGTGCGACCATGTCGACTTTTACGCCGTACTTTTCGACCTTCTCCCGATACTGAGTTAGAACCTGAGGAGTCCAAGTCTCGGGACTACCTGGAGGATACCCGTTTATGTGGTTCACACCCAGTTGGGCGAGCACTTCGTAGTCAGTATCGCTCTTGATCAGATATTGAGTGCCTACGAGCATGAGTTCCTCAGTTTGTGAGTGCGGTCGTCAAATTGAGACGCAGGTTACATAGGAGTTATATTGCGAGCAAGGACGTTTCTCGATGCTTTTGATAAGGAGCGAGGTGTCTGTGTTGGTCCCGGGAAGAGTATTCCCGTACGAAATACAGCGAGTGATTGTGCGAGGTCAAAATGCTCCATTTTCGATTTCGAATTGAGCAGGACACCTGTAGCAAAACTGTGGATTTTCGGTTGATTTAGTACTGGATATACAGGTTGGCAGGTTTAAATGTTAAAAAACCGTGTTTATATCTATGCGAATGGCTGATAGCTTTGTCCTGAATCTAGACTACTCACGAGATCACGATCAACAATTGATCGTGTGTCACCGACCTGATAATTGATGCCCGAATCGAATTTTCCTGACGCGATAACAGCTTCCACACTACAAGCAATGCCCGATGCCGTTGTCGCCGTCGATTCCCGTGGGATTATTAGGTTTATCAACGGAAAAGCCGAAGAGCTAAACGGCTATTCACCAGATGAACTCAAAGGTGAGCGCGTTGAAACATTGGTTCCAGCGTCGAGGCGCAGCAGTCACAAACGGAACATCGATGAATATCACACTGCTCCGACCGCTCGTGAAATGGGCGACCGACGGGACTTAGGTCTTCGTAAAAAAGACGGAATCATCGTTCCGGTGGCGATCAGTCTGAGTCCATTGACTGATCAGAACGAGAGCATCGTTATTACGACGATTCGCGATGTGAGTGACCGAGAGCGTCGCTCCAAAGAAGACATTCTTCTTGCCGAAATTGGTGCTTTGTTGGGTGCGGAGAACGATGACAAGAAGCTTTACGAGTTGCTGGAATCGACTCTGCCGAGTTTGATCAAGTTCGATCAGATTGTGATTACTGCGAAGCATCCGGAACAGGATCGTATCGAGCGATTGTTCGTGGGTGGGATGAACGTGCTAGGGAATGAAGTAGGTACGATCATTCCCGTTCCTCCCGAATACAACACAGATTCGTTTCATGTGGGTTCGATCCAATCGGGGATCCCTGAACGAGCAGTGGATGGGTCGGATTCTTCGGCGGCTCGACATGCGGCAGCGGGGCTAAATTCATGGATTCGTGTACCGCTCGGAGATCCAGATAATCCGCTGGGAGATCTCAGTCTTCGTAGTAAAGCCGAGAATGCCTACGATGACGACGATCTTGCAATTTTGATGCGTGTGGCTGCTCGAATTTCGCCAGCGCTAGAAAATGCCCGTTTGTACGCCAAAATTCGTGAAGAAGCTCACACGAGAACTGTTCTTGCGGAGATTGGTAAGGCGGTTTCTTCGTCGATTCAGGTATCAGAATATTTCGATAGTTTCGCTGAATTAGCGAAACAGTGGATTCCGTTCGACGCAATGGTGTATTCCGACGTCGATGTCAGTCAGGGTGTGATAACTCTGAGGTACTGGCACGGCTACGATTTGTCGTTGAGCAAGTCGTATCAGGGTATTTCGCTGAGTGGAACTCTCGCTGATGCTGCGATTCAAGAGAAGAAGGCTCTTCTTCTAGACGCGAACACTGGAAAGCCTGTTTCAGCTCATACTCAAGTAGTTCCTTCTGCAGCTGACGATGAACTTGAGGAGACGATATGTGTTCCTCTGTTCTCACGAGGTGTGGCATTTGGGTGCCTGTATATGGGAAGTCGGACAGCTGGAACGCTTTCAGACGATCACGTGGAACTGGCGTCATTGATCGTCGATCAGATTTCAGGTTCGATTGCCAACGTAGAACTGGTCGAACGGTTGCAACGTGAGATCGAGTTGCGAGAGGCACTGTCGGATGTAAGTCGGGCGGCAAATGAGCAGCTCCACATCGACCATATTTACGAGACTTTGGCGCAGTTGTTGGACAGATTAGTCGGATTTGACCGGATGGTTATCACCACAATTTGCGATGACGAAGTATCTTTCGAACGCTCATTCGTGTCGGGAATTGAAGTTCAGAATGAAGCTAAAGGGTCGGAAGTCGTAAATCCAAGTTTAGGTAAAGTATTAGCTGGCGATATTAGCGGTGACGACATAGGAAGGTACACGAGCAGCACCCCAGCTCAAAATACTCGAATGAAGTCGGCAGGCTTGCGATCTTGGGTACAGGTGCCCTTGGGGGATCCTTCAAGTCCGAGCGGAACATTGAGTTTGCGTGATTTAAAGCCGCACCGTTACTCGTCGGGTGATGTCGATTTCCTCGAACGTGTTGCTTCGTTGATTTCGCCGGTGCTGCAAAACGCGAAGTTGCTTGCAAAAACTCAGGACGATGCTGAGACTCTCGCTGAGCTTACGGTCAGTCTTCAGGCTTCATCTGAGCGTAGGCAAACGCTAGCTGAGATTGGGCGAACCGTTTCTTCGAACCAAGATGTGGCTGAAATTTTTGATGAATTTGCCCGGTTATCTTAGAAGCTCGTTCCATGTGAAGCTGTCAGCTACGCCGACATCGATGTTGCCAATAGGACATTGACCCTCCGGTACCTTCATGGAAAAAGGCGGCCGTTAGGCAGTTTTGATGTCCCCGAAGAGCTGACGGGAACCATTGCTGAGCAAGCAATCGACATCAGGC
Organism: Candidatus Lucifugimonas marina; assembly: GCA_029593915.1. GTDB lineage: Bacteria > Chloroflexota > Dehalococcoidia > Lucifugimonadales > Lucifugimonadaceae > Lucifugimonas > Lucifugimonas marina. The sequence goes on from CP046147.1 coordinate 440,686, forward strand.
ATCCTTTCGTTGTGAAGGGGACCAAAGACGAACCGATTTCTAAGTCAATCACGAGATTTCCAACGTCTGCCGACTCAGAGGTTGCTGAACTTGTTTGCGTTCCGGTGCATACACAGAGCGAGATTGCTGGCTGCTTATTCTTCACAACCAGCAAAATCGACACTTTTGACGTCAGTGATATCGAGATGATTGAGCTCATCACTGATCAGGTATCCGGCGCCATCGCCAATGCTCGGTTGAACGACGCACGGCTTCAGGCTGAAAGAGATCGGCTTGAGAGTGAGTCGCGTCGTCGTGAACTTACGAACCTGAATGCTCAAAAGAGTGAATTTCTTTCGACGGTTTCGCATGAACTTAAAACACCTCTTACAAGCCTGATGGCATTCGCCGATATTCTTTCGAAAAATGCGAGCTCGAACTTGTCGGATCGACAACTCAAGCAGCTGGAAGTAATGCAACGAAGTTCGCGCCGACTCGATGTTCTGATCAACGATTTAGTCGACGTGTCGCAGATCGATGGCGGCAAGCTCAAGATTGAAAAAGAGAAGTTCTCTGTCGACAGCCTGATTGAAGAGATCGAGCTTTCCTTCGACCCTATTCTCGATCCAAAACGGCAAACCTCGTCGGTTGACAACCGGGTGAACGGCTCGGCGATTGACGCTGACCGTCACCGAATAGCGCAACTGCTAACAAATCTCATTAGCAACGCGTCGAAGTACTCGCCTGAGGATACTGATATTTCCATAATCATCGATTCTGTAGATGATCAGCTAGAAATGATTGTTTCCGACAACGGAATCGGCATGGATAGCGTGACTGTGGAGAATATGTTCACTCCGTTCTTCAGGTCGGACGACGAGAAGACTCAGTCGGTGGCTGGAACAGGATTAGGGTTGGCAATCGTTCAAAAGATCGTCGATCTGCACGGGGGGACGGTCACTGCAGCAAGTGAACTTGGAGTTGGGACAACGATCAGAGTTGTTCTTACGGGGTTAATTACCGGTTCGCAAGCCGCTGAGGGTATGAATCCTGCACCAACTAAACCCGTGTTTGGTTTCAACGACTAGGTAACAGGGTGCGGGAGCGATTCTAGTTTCTTGAAACAGTGCGCTGTGAAAATGGCGGAGGGGACAGGATTCGAACCTGCGATGGCGTTACCGCCATACTTGTTTTCAAGACAAGCGCATTCAACCGCTCTGCCACCCCTCCGCAGAGGCACCAGGGTTTCTGTGAGAAACCGCACGGTAAACAAGTCTAATAGCAATACCGGCTTATCTGAAACTGTTAAACGCTACAAATTCCTCAGTGATCTGATCTGGTTGCAGAGGCCCACAAAGCAGATACTGGTTCTAGAGAGAGCAAAGATCATTGATCGCAATCACGTTTTTTCGATTGCATCGACCTGAGACGTTGAGGCTTCGGATTATGTTGAAGCAAGGAGGATAGATCATGACTAGGCTTTTAGAGCTTTCAGGAATGTGGGTCGTCCTTATTGGGATTATCGTTGCGGTTGCGGGGCTGATTGTGTTGATCGCCACTGAGGATTCTTGGATTCTGTATGCCGCAGGATATGTCGTGGCGCTGCTCGGTGCAGCGATGTTGCTTTGGGTGGCGTTGCGAGACAGACTGCGAGATCGGAAGACTGACGATCTCGACGATGTTGGGTTTAATTAGAGCTTGTCGAATGAGCGCGAGTGAACCGCGCCGATTGCGGTTCCTGTCGGGTTCACTGATTGCCACGTCACTCATGCTTAGTTTCTCGCAATGGCAAAGGTCGACGATTAATGCATGGACGACGTCTACTTTTGGCAGTTTGAGCAGTAGTAGGCAGTGCGTCCGCCAAATTTGAGAGTGACTAGCGGAATTTCGCAACGTGGACAGAATGAACCCGGTTTGCGATGGAGCTGCATGCGATCGTCGTAGGCATCGACGATATAGGGTCGTCCGCGATCGTCCGGATGATTCTTTATGAATTCGAGTGCACGCTCGAGAGATTCTCTGATCGCTATGAGCAGGCTTTCAAGTTTTTGGTTAGAGATTTTGTTCGCACGACGTGCGGGTGATATTTCGATTCGATGCAGTGCCTCGTCGGCGTAGATGTTGCCGACTCCCGCGATGATCGATTGGTTCAGCAGCAGAGGTTTGATCTGAGCAGTTCTGATTTTCAACACGCTTGCAAAATTTGTGGCAGAGAAATCGGGGTCGAGCGCATCTGGGCCGAGTCCGGCGAATGCCTGGTCGGGCGAGTCGAAATATCGCAACTGTGCCCAGCGTCGCGGGTCGACCAGTGCCATTCTGAATCCGTTGCTCATGTTGAACAGAGCCCGTGTGAATCGTGGCGTGGGTTCGGTCGGCTCTAACACGTTTACCTGGCCTGTCATTCCCATGTGGAGGCCGAGCACGCCTTGATCGAGTACGGCGGCGAGTTGTTTGCCGCGTCGTTCTAGCGTTTTTATCGATTTGCCTTGAACTTGGTTGATACCCGAGATGGCACCGGTTCCGGATTCAGGACTTGGTTTCGTTTCCAGCTCTATCTGTTCGAATGTGCGACCGAGGATGCCCTCACGAATAAGGTAGCGTCTGAGAGATTCGACTTCAGGTAGTTCTGGCATTTTTCGGTCTGTGGGAATCAGCTTAGAAAATGTCATCCTGAGCTCCGTCGAAGGAGACACGATGGTGGTCACAAATGGATGATCTAGCCTGCCTGTCGTCCTTCGAGAGCCTCACGATGACACTTGTATTGAGAGCCATTGGAATGCTTTTTTCGGCTCGTTGTAATCGCTCAGCGACTCTCCACTAATCCACTGAATCCATGTCGCCCCAAGTTGGGCCGGTTTTGGCTTCGACTAGGAGGGGCACATCAAGATTCATAGCCGCGGGCATCATGGATGTGACCATCATCTGCATTTCCATCAGCTCGCCGGGAGCGATCTCGAAGATGAGTTCGTCGTGGACCTGAATCGACATTTTTGACCGCATCTTCTGAGTTTTCATCTCATTCGAAATATTGATCATCGCCAGCTTGATCACGTCTGCTGCAGTTCCCTGAATAGGCATGTTCACCGACACTCGTTCGGCGGCGGCGCGGTGGCCGGGGTGCCCCGCGTTTATGTCGGGTAAGTAACGCCGACGGCCCGTAATCGTCTGAGCATAGCCGTTGTCGCGAGCCGACTGCTTTACTTCCTCGATGTAGTCTCGAATTCCCGGATATTTTCCGAAGTAAAGATCGATAAATTCTTGCCCCTGTTGCCGGGTTAGATCGGTCTGGCGTGCTACTCCGACAGGCCCGAGTCCGTAAATAACGCCAAAGTTCAAAATCTTGGCGATTCGTCGTTGATCGGCGTTCACGTCTTGTACGTCGTACATCGCACGGGCAGTTGCGGCGTGGATGTCTTCGCCCTTGTGGAATGCTTCGAGCAGTCCGGGCTCTTGCGAAAGGTGAGCCAAGATGCGAAGTTCGATCTGCGAGTAGTCGGCTGCCAAGAATTGCCAGCCGTTTGCAGCATCGGCAACGAAGGCTTTTCTCACACGCCTACCAAGCTCGGTGCGAACCGGAATGTTTTGCACGTTTGGATCGGTACTAGAGAGTCGACCCGTAGCTGATCCGACCTGGTTGAAGCTAGTGTGAACTCGACCAGTTTGGGGATTTACCAGCTCTGGCAATGCGTCGACATAAGTCGATTTAAGCTTTGTGAGTTCTCGGAATTTTAAGACAGCGTCGGCTACTTGATAAACACGGTCGTCGAGCCCAGTAGTTTCCGAAATTTTTTCGAGTGCATTCGCATCCATCGAGTAACCAGTTTTGGTCTTACGAGTCTTGGGAGCACCGAGCTCGTCGATCAGCAGGGCGGCTACTTGTTGATTCGATGCGAGATTGAGTTCTCGACCGCCGATAACGGCTGTCGCTGCTTGTTTGATTTGCTCTACATCCGCTCCAAGTTGTTCCGACATTTCAGCAAGTGCTGTCTTGTCGATGATCATCCCGTTTCTCTGCATTTCGATGAGCACTGGCAGCAAGGGAAGTTCGATTTCTTCATTTACATATCGCGATTCATGCTCGTCGATTTCTGGCTCGAAGTGCTCGTACAAGCGCCAGGTGAAATCGGCATCGGCAGCTGCGTATGGACCTGCCTGGTCGATTGGAACTGCCGCCATCGTTATCTGCTTTTTGCCTACGCCGATCAATGTCTTGATCTCGGTCATTTCGGCTTGGAACAGCTCAAGTGCGAGTTGCTTTAGGCCAATAGCGCGCCGTCCGCATAAGGCGGCGGCGATCATCGTGTCGAACGACAGATTGTTCACGGAGATACCGGCAGCAGCGAGCACCATCATGTCGAAGTTGGCGTTGTGGGCGATCTTCTTTATTGATTCGTCTTCGAATATTGGTCGAAGGGCAGCTAGTCCTTCGGCGAATGGAACCTGATCTTTTACGCTCTCGCCATCGGTAGTGTGGCCCACCGCTACGTACCAGGCATGTTCCGATTTGATTGAGAACGAGAGACCAACCAGATCTGATGTCATCGAATTTAGACCGGTCGTCTCGGTGTCGAACGCAAACTCACCTTTGGCTCGCAAAGCGTCGATCATAGTGTTGAGACCTGTCATGTCGGTCACAACTTCGTACTCGCCGAGTGGCTTTGGTGGTTCAGGATCGACCAGCGCCTCAACCGGTGCACCCTCTCCCATCATGTCCATCTGTCCATCGGCGGTGATTGCGGGAGCTTCGTTAGGCTCCCAACCGGGTGCTGATTCGACATCTGGTGCCGACGATGGAGATGGTGCATCAGAGCCTGCTTTGGGAAGACGGTTGGCGACGTTGCGCATCTCGTATTCCATCAATTTCTTGATAACCACTTCGCGGTCGAAATCGCCGAATTTTGAACCGTCGGCATCGAACTCGACTGGGACGTCTCGAACGATTGTGGTTAGAACGAGCGCAGTTGCAGCTGTTTCGCGATGTTCTTCCAAGAGATTCATCGTGCGCTTGGCACCGCGCAGACCTTCGATTTTCTCGACTTCTTCGAGTTGGCTGAATAGCGAAGGAAAGTGGCCGAGCTTCGTGAGTACGGCTCGTGCCGATTTCTTTCCGACTCCCGGAACGCCAGGAATGTTGTCGGATGAATCGCCTTCGAGGGCTTTGATCTCGGCTACGTATTCGGGTCCGAGCCCGTCGTATTTGTCGGCGACACCCGCTGGATCGTACGTTCGCATATCGCCGAAACCGGTGTACATGAGGAGAGACGTATCTTCATCAACCAGCTGTAGCTGGTCGGCATCACCAGTGAGGATCAGAGTTTTGATGCCCTGTTCCGTGGCCTGCTTAGAAAGAGTTCCTATCAGATCATCTGCTTCGAATCCTTCGTATTCGTATACCGGCACCCCCATTGGTTCGAGGATTTCTTTAAGGATCGGAATCTGCTCGTGGAGGGCAGGGTCGACTTCTTGTCGCTGCGCCTTGTACTCAGGAAATAGTTCTTTGCGGAATGTGGGAGCCTTCGTATCGAACGTCACTGCGATGTGAGTGGGGTTTTGCTCTCGAATCGTCTTCAAGAACATCGTCATGAATCCACTCGCCCCGGTCGTGTTCTGCCCAGAAGCGGTGATCAGATGATCACGCATGGCGAACCACGCTCGGAACACGATTGCGTGACCGTCGATAAGGAGGAACATCTGGTCGTCAGTTTTAGCTTTGGAAGTGGTCATAGATGGGAGGGATTCGGAACTGGCACGGCGATGTGAGGACGAGCCGCTGATGAGTCTTGATCGGTAGTGTGCGGATTATAGCTTCCGGTGCAGCAGGCTGGACATGGATTGGGTCATTGGCTCTGTCATTGCGAGGAGGGACGACGTGGCAATCAGTGATCCTATGCCACGCTACTTTCGAGTGTAGATATGAAGTTGCTCAAGACCTTGGCTATTGGTCGTATCAACTGTGGTGAAAGGAGCGTTGGTCAGCCTGCTGATTGCCACGGCGCTCATTCTTCGTTTCTCGCAATGACAACTTCAGATCGGTGATTCTACAGCCTGAGTTTGACATACCTATCCTGCCGATATATCGTTTAGCTAGGTATTGAAAAAGAAGCGAGCAAATCGCTGTTACAACGAACCAAAATGACCACATCAACGAAACCCGCAAATGATCTCGCCAGCGTCGACTATTGGCAGTCGCTGAATCGAAAAAGTCTTCTGAGATTTTTCATGCTTCAGCAGCTGAGTAATGGTCCGATGCACGGTTACGAGATCGGCACCCGAATCGCACTTTGCTGTGATGCACGACCGACTGACGCCATGATTTATCCGATGCTCAAAGAGTTGGAAACTGGCGGTTACGTAGAGCTGGAGTCAGTCGTGATCAACGGTCGAAAGCGCAAGAACTACTCGCTTTCGGCGTTGGGTGTTGAGGCGTACAGGGCTTCTGCTCAAGCGTGGTCGAACGTATTGCCGCAACTCGAAACTGCGGTGAAAGAGGCAGGCGTGGAGACAGCTTGCTGCACGACAACGGTTATCGATTCCAGCATTTTAGGAGACTGAGAAAATGACTAATAATCCCTTCGGAACATTGACCCCTATCGACGCTGATGCTGCCTGTTGTGGTGGCGATGTGAATGCCGAAATTACCCACGCCCAGCTCGATTCGATTACTGCGGCTGTTCAGCACGAGTACGGTTCGATAGCCGAGCGAGCAAGTGAGCGAGCTTCGCAGACGAATAAAGCCACTGATCGGCTCTACACTGAAGAGCAGCGATCTGTCCTTACGGACGAGGCAGCGGGTGCATCGGCGGGTTGCGGAAACCCTGTCGGAATTGCTGATGCTAAAACCGGTGAGACAGTTCTCGATCTTGGGTCTGGTGGTGGAATCGACTGTTTCTTGGCTGCGAAGGAAGTCGGTCCGACGGGCTCAGTCATAGGTATCGATATGACGCCACGAATGCTCGAGCTGGCTCGTACCAATGCAGAAAAGCTTGAGACGACGAATGTCGTATTCAAGTTGGGACACATCGAGCAAATTCCTCAGGAAGACAACTCGGTTGATCTCGTAATTTCGAACTGTGTGATCGCTTTGTCGGAACAGAAGGAACGAGTTTTCTCGGAGATTATTCGTATTCTCAAACCGGGTGGACGGTTTGTAATTTCGGACATTGTTACCGATAAGCCATTGCCCGACGACGTTCGAAAATCGGCCGCCGAATGGGTTAGTTGTGTCGGTGGTGCGGCTGTGATGAGCGACTACCTTGCGATGGTCGAAGAGACAGGATTCGAAAACATCGAGATTCTTGAGAATCGACCAAGCACGGGCGGGAACGAAGAGTGGCGATCATCGATGATCAATCTCACTCTTAGAGCATTCAAGCCTGCCGGGTAGTGCACAGTGCTCAAACCTCCCTCCCTCACGGGGAGGGAGGTGAAGTACGATAGGTAGCAGTTTCAACTTGTTCGGAGATTAGCGGTTGGCGGAAGCTCGAAAATTCGTATTTGTATCGCCCGATTATGGTAGTTCTATTACCGAGAACGGGTGCTGCGGTTCAGGCTGCTGCGATTTCGAGGCGGTAGTTCTATCAGGCAATGCCAAGGACATTACGAACGCAGTGAAGCAGCGCTATGGTGCGCTTGCCGAACGGGCTGGCAAACGAGGGCTTGAGGCTTCTGAAGATAAGTCGTCCGACAAGTTTTATTCTGATTCTGAGCGGGCGTTGATTAGCGATGAAGTTGCTGGAGCTTCCACAGGCGTCGGCAACCCCGTTAGGTTTGCTGAAATCAAGGCGGGAGAGATCGTTCTGGATCTCGGCTCAGGCGGTGGCATCGACTGTTTCATCGCTGCCAGTCAAGTCGGCTCTGAAGGTAAAGTTATCGGCGTCGACATGACCCCTCGCATGGCGTCTTCGGCTAGAGATAATGCCAAGAAACTCACAACCACTAACGTTACGTTCAAGCGGGGTCACATCGAGCAAATTCCGCAGGACGAGACATCTGTCGATGTTGTTATCTCCAACAACGCAATCGCACTTTCTGAATGGAAGCACCTTGTGTTTTCAGAGATGTTTCGGGTGCTGAAACCCGGAGGACGTTTCGTTATTTCCGAACGAGTTGTGACTGAAGCACTTCCTGAATCTGTGCAAGATTCGACTCACGAGTGGGTTGAGGGAATTGCCGGTGCTTCGCTGAAGAACAAGTTCATCGAGACGATTGAAACTGCTGGATTTGTCGATGTTGAAGTTGTGGACGAGCAACCGAACAACGATGGCGACGAAGAGTGGCGATCGTCGCTGGTAACCTCGACGATAAGGGCCTTTAAGCCGGATCGATAATATCCCGTTCGCCTCGAAATTAGGTCTCGTGAGACTTCATTCCTGGGCCAATCGAACGAGGGAATCCTAGTCTCAATCCCTTGGGCGGATCACCATATCTGTTGGTCCGTGGATTCCCTGGCATGAATATCAGTAGCAATTCGATCAGCCATCCAACTATTGGGATTAACACGAGTAACCCGTATATCGCAGGTTGATTGAAATCATGAAGCCGACGGATGCAAGCTGAAGTGGAGATCAGCATATTGGCAGCAAGAACCATGTACATGTCGAAGGTGTACATCTCTTGGTGATGTCTTACTCCTCACGTCGCGTAGTAGATGAAGAAGCTAAGCAACCCTAACTCGTCGATGGCAATCTGCAAGAAGTAAGTCTGGCGATTCAGTCTCCCGGCGAAACCAAACAGCCAGAACCTGTTGGAGAATATCATCGAAACTCGGTTGTACGCGTCTGTGGAATCATGAGGCGCCAAATTACTGGATAGGTCAAATAGTCAACATTGTTGATTTTGAAGATATGTTCTTGACCGTCCCTCACCGTTACCTCCTAGTTACACTAGTTTCTCACCATGCTGATTAATCCCTGGGTTCGAAATTACGAGAAAGACGATCACGCCGCGCTGGGTCGCGTCCGAGAATGGGCTGCCAACAAGCTTGGCAGCAATGTCGACTACGGGTTCGGATATGGCACGTGGGTTTTTATCGGCAATGAAACCGTTATTAAGATCGATCCAGAAGTAGGCCGTTCCGAACGATTCAGCCACGAACTCGCTGTTAGCCAGATGGAGATTCCAGGTGTCGCCACGCCGCGTGTTCTCGAAACGGGTGCACTTGAGGGCAGGGCGTGGGTGATTTTGAATCGCCTTGATGGATCGAGCGGTTACAACGTTTGGCCGGGACTTGATCAGGGTGCTCGAAGCAAACTGACCACCCAATTGGCTGATGCGCTCGGGCATATGCAGCAGTTCAATCCGGATAGGGGCATGCTGCACGCTGAGACCGAGCACTGGGCACAACACATCAGATTGTCGTTCAATCGTGCTCTGCGCAAAGTAGACGCTATTGTGCCGGGTCGGGTGCTGACACAGTCGCAGGGTGCGTTCGCACAGTGGGCTGAGGCGTTGGAAGATCGACCTCAGGTTCTGTGCCATGGTGATCTGTGGTTCGGCAATATTTTGGTTCAGAACGATGGCTCGCTCGCGGGCATTCTCGATTTTGATCGAATGGCCATGGCGCCCGCCGACTACGAGCTAGATATGCTGCTGCGGTTCTGGCGATACCCGTGGAATTTTGTTCCCGAGCAGTTGGAGGCAACCTACGACGATCCGCTTAATATCGACCTGATGAAGCCGTTCGTCGAGCTTTGCCAAGGTGATCTTTCGGACGATGCGCTTTCGGCCAGACTTAGCACGACGGAACTCATCTATCGGCTGAATTTGGTTAATCGCTTCGGCTGGAACGACGAGTCAGCCGAGATGTTCGAGACCGTGCTGGGTGGCAACTGGGCAGACGGTCTGGTTTAGGGGTTGTGGGTTGTCTGATCTTTACGGCTTGCGTCTGCCTGAGAACTTGGTGATCGAACGAACTGAATCCAAAGGCAATTCCCACATTGTCGCTTGAATCGATTTATCTACTAAGGGCCGGTAGTAGTTCTCGCGAGAGAATTCGAGGTTGAGTATCAGGTCCTAACTTTCTTCAATGAGTCGATGGAGGTTCGGAACAGGAAGAGGGGGTTGGTCGTAGTAACTGACATCGTGATCCTGTTGCAATCGATCGAAATACTCATCATCGTCTTCATCTTTGCCCACATACCAGTAGTTCAATACAAAGTGCCACATATCGAAATCCGAGAGTAGAACGTGGCTGTTTGGCATTTCGAATTCAACACGTACGTATTCTTGTTCTGGAAGATCGAATGCGATTTGCCTTAGATCCGGCTTGCGATTGTTGCTATCACGATGTTGATACCAGGCCCAAATCGGGTATGAATTCGGAGTTGGGGGTGGTCCAATGCGTTCAGACATCTTCACCCTCATCCAATCGTAAGCACGTTTAAAATCTTCATCGCTGAATCGGTTGAAGTTCACCGATCTGAGCACACCATCGGATTCGGCAGATTGCCAGTCTTCGATGTGTTGGAGAGTCCAGAGGATCATTTTTTCTACAAACAACGCAACCCTGTGATCGCTCTAAAAGAAACGAGCACAGGGCTGTGGGTTGATTCTTTTCTGGCTGAACACCAGTTGTCGATTTCGCTTGAGACACGCCTTGCCTGTCGTCCATTGAACCCGTGAGTGCATTCGCACTTGGGGCGCTGTTGGTGAGAGCCTCAGGATGACATTTCGGCGATAGATTCAGAAGACGAAAAACTTAGTCGGCGACGTTTGCTGTTGGGCGGGCGTCTAGGAGATCGATACCACCTCGGACCTGTCCAAGTGTGTCGGCAATTCGTTCTTCAAGCGTGAACAGGACCTCACGAGCGTAGTTGTCTGCGCCCTTGCGTCGCTGGTCAGCTGAGGTCTCTGCTTCGTTCAAAATTCCGTTTACACGGTTTTCAGCATCATCGATCAGCTTGCCAGCGCGCTTCTGTGCGTCGGCTTCGATTTCTGCTGCAGTTTCGTTCGCCACTCGGGTGATCTCAGTGTCCTGGACCATCTTTCGAGCCTCTTCCTGCGAAGTTGTAAGCAGTGTGTTCGACTGCTCTTCAGCCAGCTGACGGATAGTCGTGGCTTCTTCATCTGCGTATGCGCGAATTCGGCGGGCTTCTAGTTCAGCCTGCTTGATGATCGCGTCTTTCTGACGAACAACGCCTTCTGCTTCGGTCATCTGCGTAGGTGCCTCACCCTTCATCTCATCGATGAGAGCCGAGATTTTTTCTACGTTTACCAGCGTTCGTGCTGTTCCGGGTACTCGACCTTTGACGATCATCGCCTCTAGGTCTTCGAGCTGCGACATAAATGTCATTTCAGTGCCTCCATGCGTGTCGACTGACGCGTGCTAACTGTTGCTTGCTTTACGTTGTTCGAGCCTCTCAACCAGAGGCTTCCAAACGTTCTGTGGAACCAGATCCGACACATCAGCGCCGAATGCTGCCACTTCCTTCACTCTTGATGAACTCAGGATCTGGTACTCCAGAGCGCTGAAGAGACAAATAGTTTCGATGTCTTCAGCCATCCTGCGGTTCATTAGTGCCATTTCACTTTCGTACTCGAAATCGCTGGTGATTCTTAGCCCACGAACGATTACTGTGGCGCCGAATTTTCGGGCCGCTTCGACCGTTAGGCCTGAGTACGGTTTCACCTCGACGTTTGGCAGGTGTGCCACCGCCTCGGAAAACATTTCGATTCGCTCGTCGACGTTGAACATAGTTCGTTTCAACGAGCCTTCAACAACACCCACCGTCAGATGATCGACGGTGTGTGATGCTCTTTCGACAATATCTACGTGCCCGTTTGTTACGGGATCAAATGTGCCGGGATAGATTGCTCGCGCCATCTATTCGCCCCTCGATGTTGCTGATGATTCTGTTTGGGATTTGTAGACCGAAACTGCGGTATCGCCGTAGAGTCGGTGGGTAGATAACGTGAGCCCCGGAAGAGTGTCGGGTAGTTCTGTCATCTTGGAGTGTTCTGCAAATACGATCGCGTTTGGTGCGATTAGGTGTGCGTCATTGGCTTTCTGGAACAGTGCTTCGAATTCGATTAGGTCGTAAGGCGGGTCGGCAAAAATCAGGTCGAACTCACCCTTCAGTCTTCCAACTGCGTTGAGTGCGCTCCCTTTTTGAACCGAGCCTTGCATTCCTAGCCTGTGCTTTTCCAGAGTCTTTTTAATGTCTTCGCAACGACGTCCGTTTTGCTCGATGAACACGGCGGTTTCAGCGCCGCGTTGTAGAGCTTCTATTCCCAGAGCACCGGTGCCAGCGTAGATGTCGAGAACTCGTAATCCACTCGCTCCGGCAGGACCCAGCATTGAAAAAATTGCTGATCTCACTTTGGATGTGGTTGGACGAAGTGAGCTTCCTGTGCCGGAAGTTCGCCTGGATTTGAATTCTGGCGATCCTCTGCGTTTTTTACTCATCGCATTTTCGATCCGCACTTGAGACCCCTATTTTTTCCCCTGAGAAATTTTTGGGACGGAACCGATTATTCACGGCGCGCCGGTTTCTTCACCATCGTGAGTTGTTACGTGTTTTGGCGGTTTTACACGGAAGCGGTGCTAGTGGCGCTGTTTTGTTCTTGTTCCTCTCATGCGGGAAGAGGGCTTCTCAGGTGCAGCAACTTTCGTCCCACCCGCAGTGGAGGAACTGTTTTCAGATGCCCACAAGACAGCAATCTCGAAATTCACTCGATTTACGATGGAACCAATGACCCGCTGATTCATTAAGAATTCCGTGTTGGACGTTGGTCCCTCCGCTGCGCTTTGCGAGCTGTAGGTCGTGTCGACTACTTGGCCGGTGGCGGGGGGCGCTGATTGCGATGTCGCTTCGGGGCAGGCTTCTCTCAATGACAGGGGGGATTTGATGTCCGTTTGCTGAATTCGCAGGAGGGCTGGCTTAGAATGAATTGCTGTGCCGGTGAGGCAGCCTAAGAATCGAACAGACGCTGTAACTAATTGCGCGAAAAATATATGACCAACCAAGACCAACAAGAACAGTCGGCAAATTCGCCTGAAGAATCGAACGAAGAAGTTTCGGCAGCGGGTGAGCAGAAGCTCATCGAAGATCGCCTCGCCAAGGCTGCTCAGCTTCGCGATAAGGGCTTCGATCCCTACCCGCCTCGATTTGATCGCACGCATACTTCAGCCGAGGCCACGAAACTGTTCGAGTACGTCGAAGTGATGGCGAGCAATGGTGTTGGTGATGATGCAGAACACCCTCGAACTGAGACTGTTCGGATTGCGGGTCGAGTGATGGCTCGGCGCGGAATGGGTAAAGCTGCTTTCATCGACTTGAAAGATGGCTACGGTTCGATTCAGGCATTTGCTCGTCAAAATACGATGGGTGACGAAGCGTACGAAATCGTCAATTTGCTTGATATCGGCGACATTATCGGTGTCGAGGGTTCGGTGATTCGAACTCGTCGCGGTGAAATAAGTGTCGAAGCGCAGCAGGTTACTGTTCTGACGAAGGCGATTCGGCCTTTGCCGGACAAGTGGCATGGTCTTCAGGATCAGGAAATTCGATTCCGACAGCGTTATCTCGATCTCATCTCGAACGACAAAGCGATGAAGAACGCATTGCTGCGGTCCATGGTCGTGCAGTCGATGCGTTCGTTCATGCACGATCGGGGCTTTATCGAGGTTGAGACTCCGATTCTGGTCCCTGTTGCTGCAGGAGCACAGGCGACCCCGTTTGAGACGCACCACAACCAGCTTGATCGTGATCTGTACTTGCGAATTGCTACCGAGCTTTATTTGAAGAAGCTGATTGTTGGTGGCATTGAGCGAGTGTTTGAAATCGGTCGATTGTTCCGCAATGAAGGACTCGACCACGATCATAATCCTGAGTTCACGACCATCGAGAGTTATCAGGCTTACGCCGACTACAACGACGTGATGTCGATGGTCGAAAACATGGTTTCCTACATTGCTAAAGAAACGACTGGGTCGATGGTGCTTCCAGCTGTCGAAGGTGTTCGACCCGAAATCGATCTGACACCTCCGTGGCCTCGTTTGGATCTGCGCGCTGAGATAAAGAAACAGACCGGTATCGATTTTGTCGAAACTCGCGACGTGGAGTCACTTTCGGCTGCGATGCGTGAGCGCAACATTCACGTCGAAGCTGGATCGGCGTGGGGCAGATTGCTCGACAAAGTTATTTCTTCAGAAGTCGAGCCGAACTTGGTTCAGCCGCACTTCTTGGTCGACTATCCGGTCGAAATGTCACCGCTCGCCAAGCGCAAGCCAGACTCCGACGAAATCGTTGAGCGTTTCGAAGGATTCGTTATGGGGACAGAACTTTGCAATGCGTTTACGGAGTTGAACGACCCCGTTGATCAGCGTGATCGTTTTGAGCAGCAGGAAAAGCAGCGTCTAGATTTCGGCGACGATGAAGCTGATCGTTTGGACGAAGATTTCCTAGTCGCAATCGAGCACGGCATGCCGCCAACGGGTGGGCTTGGGCTCGGAATTGATCGACTTACGATGCTGATTGCTGGTGAAGAGTCGATTCGCGAAATCTTATTATTCCCTGCAATGCGCAACACGTGATCTAATCGTTCACGAGTCAACTTGTAATTACCGATCGAGCAAGCAAGAGTAAATAATGCTTTCACTGGAACAGATAGTCCGAGATCCTGAGACATTCCGAGCCGCACTGGTTCGCCGCGGAGAAGATCCGCCAATCGACAGGATTCTCGAACTCGATTCCCGCCGAAAAGAATTGATTCAAGCTGCTGATATAGATCGGGCTAACCGAAACAACGTCAGCAAGGCGATTGGAAACGAGAAGCGAAAGCCAACTCCCGAAGAGATCGCTGAAATGCGTGAGACGGGCGACCGAATCAAGGCAGTAGAGGCTGAGCTTGCGACTGTTCTTGAAGAGCTGAACGACACGCTTCTGCCTATTCCAAACACTCCATTGGATGACGTTCCGGATGGCCTCGATGAAGAATCGAACGTCGTAGTTCGAACTTCAGAAGGTTCGACCGAATCGCACGGTAACGCACACTGGGATGTTGCAACCGAACTTGGGATTCTCGATCTTGAAGCTGGTGCGAGCATATCGGGCGCTCGTTTTTATGTGTTGAAGGGCAAGGGCGCGAAGCTCCAACGTGCACTTGCGGCTTGGATGCTAGACGTACAGACCGAAGAGCATGGGTACACCGAGATTGATCCGCCATTGTTGGTGCGTGGTGAGACCATGACCGGCTCAGGAAATCTTCCAAAGTTCAAAGACAATCTTTATAGAGATGAAGAGACCGATTTGTGGTTGGTTCCTACTGCTGAGGTCGCTTTGAATGGTCTGCACCAGGGACGGATCATCGACCCCGGTGTTCTTCCGCTCAAGTATGTCGCTCAGACTCCAAGTTTCCGCAAAGAGCATGCTTCGGCAGGACGAGATGTTCGTGGTATCAAGCGCGTTCACCAGTTCGAAAAAGTCGAGATGTTCCGCTACGTTGAACCGGAAACTTCTGACGCTATGTTGGAACAGATGGTTGGCGAGGCTGAACGACTTTGTCAGTTGCTGGGTCTAACGTACCGAGTGTTGCAACTTTGTGCTGGCGACATTGGTTTCCAGTCGGCAAAAACCTACGACATTGAGGTTTGGTCGCCGGGTTCAGCAGAGTGGCTTGAAGTAAGTTCGATTTCGACTTGCACTGATTTCCAGGCACGTCGAAATGGCACTCGATACCGACCAGAGGTCGGCGCTTCGACGAAATTGCCGCACACGCTGAACGGTTCGGGATTGGCATTGCCTCGTATCTGGATCGCCGTCATAGAAAACGGTCTTCAGGAAGACGGGTCGATCGTCATCCCTGAAGTGCTCGTGCCTTACACCGGCTGGGATCGCATCGAGTCGAAGTAGGTCTCTCCACTTCGCTTTGCTTCGGTCAAGAAGTTGGGGCGCAGTTGGCGTGCAGTAGGGTGCAGGAACGTTTCGGTTCCACTACGGATCGATGGTTAGGGTGTAGTCGGTTGGGGTTGTCGAATTACGGGTTACGGCGCTGATTACCGCGACGACTAGATCGTCATCTCCGACGCCTTGAATTGTTAGTTGTCCTGTTGCATTGATGTCGATTGGCATCTGGTAAACGACCGGATCGCCGGCGTCTTTTTCGTGGATGACCTGAACGAGATATTGAGTTGGAATCGTTTCTTCAACTTGGGCGAAACCATTCGATATCCAATCTCCGGCGCTTGAAGTGTCGTCGAACCATCCAATCTCTGGAATCTCGAAATCGTCGAAGCACGCACCTTTCGAAAATACTGCATCGTCGGTGAGATATTCAAATCTCAGCAAAACTTCTTGCCCGGCATACTCTGAGATATCAACGAAATCTTGTACCCATCCGAGACTAGTGCCTGTGAGACCCGCACCGTAAGCATTGCCGTTCGGGTTGTAGTTGATAGCGCGGTTGGTGTCGAGGATGTCCCAAGTTGAGCCGTTATTGGTCGATACCATCACGTACGCGTAGTCCCAGAATTCTTCGATTTCGTAGTTGACCCAGTATTTGAGAGTCGCTTCGTCTACGGAGCGTAGGTCAACGGATCGAGTGAGTGTTGAGTCGATGGAATCTCCATGATTCGCCCACCAGCATGTTTCACCTGAGAACGGTGCGTCGTTAAGCAGCGCAGTTTCAGGTTCACCCTGAAAGCCGACCGTCATCATTCCCGAACCGCTTGAGGTGACAATGTAGTTCGCACCGTACGATTTCACCGATCCTGAGAGCGTATCTGGGGCACGCTTGTAGATGTTTCTCACCGGTGGAACGGAATGTTCGTCGTAACCGTAGGCACCTTCGTTGGTGCTCAGGTAGTTGGCGATTAACCAGTCGGCGTATACGTCATCGGCAGTAACGTCATAGCCCTGTTGTGCAAGTGAACTATCGATGGAGGCGATACCGTCTTCTTGATTAGCTGCGATGGCGGCGAGCATATCGTTCCCGCCATAGTGCGAGGCGAGGAATGCGAAGAAAAGATTCGCTGCACCATAGTTTGCCGCCGAGACTGTTATGTCTTGCGCCCACGCCGTGAGCGAAGTTGCTGGGGCACGCACGAATGATGAAGCTGCCGAGCGAGCGAATCCGGCGATTTCAGCGGAAATTTCTGAAAGGCCTTCGTTGATCCATGAATCTTCGCTTGAGTCGGTTGCGAAGTGGGTCGCATGCTGGAGCTCGTGGGCGATGACACTGAGATATTCAGTGCTGGTTAGATTGACCCTGTTAGCTGACATGTACAGCGCTTCACGCTGGTTCGAGTGGGGGCGAATTTCCTTCGGGTATGAATCAGCGGCTGAGAAGTAACCTGCGACGCCGGTTCTGAGAACACTCGTGTAAACGACCATCCGATCGTCACCGTCGATTCCTGGGGTGAGGGGTAGACCGAATACGCCGGTCACAGAAGGCCAGACATCGGATTCAAATTTGCCAGCGACTTCAGCGATGTCGTCCGGGTCTGGTTCATAGCCGTTTTCGAACACCCAGTAGGCGTTGTCCGAGATGTACGACACCACACCGCTTACGAGTACACTGCCGCCGTCTCGCGATACCCAGAAATCGATCTGCTGACCGAGTATCAGTGGGTCAGAAGCCAGATCGGTTTTAGGTTCGGCGTAGCCGGGTACGAGTCGTTTTCCAAGATCTTGTAAATCACGGTCTGGAGGGGCGGGAAGAATTGGTTCTGGTGGGGCGGGAATGATTGCCGGGGTTGCCGTTGGCGTAGGAGTGACCTTAGGAATTGTGATGGGCGTGACTGGAACCCGAGTGCTTGTCGGAGTAGGGGCGACCGGTTCTGAATATTTAGTGGTGGGCGTGACTGTAGGTGGAGGAGTTGGCGTTGGGGCGCCAGGTTGTATTGGGGTGCTCGATGCGGCGGGTGCGGATGTTGCAGCTACGGTGACTACTGGAGTGTTTTGCGCCGGTGTCGTGGACGTGCTAGCAGCTGTGCGGGCTGTAGCGTCTTGACCACTGGATTCGTTTTGGCAGGCGCCAATGACTGCTACAAGCGCAACAAGAGTTAGAACAATGGCGTTCCTGCCTGTCACTATTCGAGTTGGTTTTCGAAACTGGCGTGGCATCAATTTGGCTTTGGTGTTCCGCCGTCGTTCTTCTTTTTAGTTTGATTCGGTTTAGCGTTGTATATGTTCATTGCGTTGTCGAATTCGCCATTTACGATCATCGTTACTGCGTCGGCAGCTCGATTTGCCGCTGATCGAACCAGATCGCGTGTATCTGGATCAAACGTACCCAGCACGTGGCTCACTTGCTCATCGGATGATTCGGGATTGCCTACGCCTATGCGGACTCGTGGGAATTCGTTTGTGCCCAATGCCGTGATTATCGACTTGAGTCCGTTGTGACCTCCTGGACCGCCCTTTTTCCTTATACGCACAGAACCGGGTTTGAGGTTTATGTCGTCGGTGACAACGAGAATTTGTTCAGGATTAGTCTTGAATCGGTTGGTGAGATAGCTGAGTGCTAGTCCTGATTTGTTCATGAACGTTCGCGGATAGGCGAGTATTGCGGGTGAACCGTTGAGTTCGACCTCAGCATAACGAACTTCTTTTCGCTTGCGATTGAGTTCGGCGTTAGTGCGTTTCACGAGCTCGTCGATACTCCACCAGCCAACGTTGTGGCGGGTGTTTTTGTATTCGGCACCGGGGTTGCCGAGGCCGACAACGATCCACGGGGGACCTTCTGATCCACCGCCGCTGCCGCTAGGAAATAACTTGTCTAAGAGTGAGGAGACGCCCAATCGCCTGAATTTCCGCCTGTGTTACCTGATTCACTAAACAATTCGTTCAGAAAGGATATGACCTTATCGTCAAGAACGTTTGCGAGGTCAGACAAATCTCCAGCGGAATTCAGCCTGAATAGATTATTTAGTTTGTCGGGATTTTGGGATTTCATCACCAATTTCGATGTGACAGTGGCGAGCCTATCGCGATATTCGGTGAAGAGTGAATCAATCTCTGCAATCATGTCGGCGACGTCGGTGTGATTCGGTGGCTGACCGAGTCGTCCGCGGCAGCCTGAGCACACTGGCTCGTCGATCAGAGAAATGCTCGCTCCGTCATGTTCGCACACGGTGCAGGAGCGAATAGTTTGACTCCACAGGTCGCTCAGTTCTCCGATTATTTCAGATCCGAGGCGTATCGCATCGATCTGCTCAAATTGCTCGATCTGTGCAACTAGTCTTGTTGTAGCAGTGATCTGTTGGTGCAGCTGGCGATTTCGTTCTTGTTTTTGTGCGTGATCTTCCAGATAAGCCCTTCGATAATCTTGACGCCACCGTTCAAATTCATCTCTGAGCGAGAGCCACTGGGTGGGACTCTCGACAATAGATTTCAGATCGAACCTTGATCGTAATAGCTGTTTTTCAACCGATAGAGCGTGATCAAATCGTCCGAATTCGACCTGGTCGAGGAAGATGATCGCACGTTCGATTTCTGGTGCCGAATCGACCGCAGACCAGCGTAGTGCTGCACCCGATAACGCTGATCGCAAAGCCTTTACAGAGCCGAACACATTTCTCGCTTGGGCCGAAAATTCAAGCCACGAAAACGAGCCGAGCACGACTGATAAATCTTTGTCCTTTGCAGTCAGCGGACGGTCAGTCGCGCCAGCTGCTATTTCGAGAGCTTGCATCACCGGAGTGGTCGAATTTACCCGTTCACTGACGGTGGATAGCTGGAGATTAAATTCCTCGGCATCGCTGTTACGACCCCCACCGTATCTTGTCGAATTAGCATGCGGCATGATGAGCTGTAAGAACGGCAATAGTGCGTCCCAGTCGCTCGATTTTTCTCGGCGTAAAAAATTGACACTGCTGATCTGTATGTCTGCAATCGAAAGCTCAGAGATATTGTCGGTTGATACAAAGTTTCGTTCACCAGATTCAGTAATTAGCTCGATTTCTGAATCGGTGCCGACGATGTAGCTCGCCAACCATAAAGACGCCAATGCGGGCGGGTATGAGAGGTCGTGGATCAACAGATTGCGTAATTCGTCTCCGAGAATTTCTCGAGAACGATCTGCGATCATCGATTCGATTAGGTCGAGCGGAGTTGCATCGCCAAGATGAATCCCACACATCTGACGGAGGTGGTCTTTTGCTGTTTTGACGTGACCAATCTGTAAGTCACTGAAGATCGTCTCAACAACTGAATCTGCGGAGTGAAAATTGGCTGGTCCGTAGATGCTTGCGGCTGCAACTTCCACCCACGATTCGGGAGTGTCGAGCAAAAATATCTGGTTGGCGGTGGGTGCCAAGCTATTCGACTCTGAAGAAGTGATAATTTCTCCCTGTTTCCACAGCTCGTGAGCGTCTTCAGCAAATGATTCGTTGACCTTGGATTCGTATTCTTCGAGGGCTGAAGTTAGTCTGTCGAGTGCGGGATCGGATGCTGCAGCATAGTTTGCTCGGACCTCTCGAATGGATTTGATTTCCGCTTCGGCATTCCGCCTGGTTTCGTTGGGATTTGAGTCGATTACGTAGCTTGATCGACTCTCACCAATTCGATTCGGCTTTGCGGGACTGTTGGATTGAACTGCGACGAGGATTCGTTTGTCGAGAATGCCGGTCGGTGCTGTTCTGCCGCTCGTTTGAAGCAAAACGAGTCGGAACATATTCACGCTGTTTAGCTGTTCACCAAATTCTGGTTCCCATGCATCGGCGACAATCACTTCACCCGGGTAGTCGAATCCGCCTATAACGGCGTTGACCGGTTGGGGCTGTCCGAGTGAGTCTTGGGCAAACGAAAACTGCGCAGCTCGAACCTGCGCTGAAGGATTTACGGACGTTACCAATGGGAGCTTCTCCAGCTACTTTAGTGAGTCGCTGAGAGAATGCGTTATTCGTCGGCTTTAGACGTCGGCGGAGTCGAGTGAATCAGGTCGGACCGGAACGATGCTTTCTTCCATGAAAGCGATGAACTCGGTTTCGTTGATTACGTGGACGTTTAGTCGATTGGCTTTTTCAAGCTTCGAGCCTGCTTCAGCACCAGCCACGAGGAAGTTGGTTTTACCGGTCACCGACCCTGTGGCTTTACCACCCAGCGATTTAATTCGGTTTTGCGCCTCAGATCGTGACATAGTCTCGAGCCGACCTGTAACTACGAATGTCACACCGTTGGCTGGGTGATCGGCAGATGGTTCTGGCGTGTTGTCGATTGGGTTGATGCCGAGTTCGATAAGGTCGTCTATCAACTGGCGGTTTTGTTCGACTGCGAAATACTCGACCAGAGTCGTTGCAACTACGGGACCAATCCCATCGATTGCGAGAAGTTCTTCTTCTGTCGCATCTTTTACGCCTGAGAGCGACCGGAATCGACGAGAAAGCCACTCGGCACTTTCAGATCCTATGCCGGTAATTCCAAGAGCAAACAGCAGTTTAGAGAGGGGCTGTGAACGAGAGTTTTCGATGGCTCTGAGCAGATTGTCGACTCTGGTTTCGCCCATTTTGTCGAGTTCTAGCAGATCGTCTTTTCGCTCGTGCAATCGATAAATATCGGAGATGCTCGATACGAAACCTAAACGCGGCAAATCTTGAGCAACTCGCTCGCCCAGTCCTTCGATATCCATCGCTACTCGCGATGAGAAATGCTCCAGCAGTCGTTCGAATTGGGCGGGGCATGTGGTGTTTACACAGCGGGTGACGGCTTCGTCTTCTGATTGGACGGTCGGTGTTTCGCACGAAGGACAGTTATCAGGAAACGCGTAGGCTTTTGAATCGGCTGAACGCTCGTTCTTCGCCGAAACTTCTACCACCTGAGGAATGACATCTCCAGCCCGCTGGATTACTACTCGGTCGCCAGCTCGAAAATCTTTACGAGCGATTTCGTCTTTGTTGTGCAGCGTGGCGCGCCCTACTGTGACTCCGCCGACCACTACCGGATCTAGCTCTGCCCATGGAGTGAGAGCGCCGGTACGCCCGACATTCACATGAATGGCTTTCAGAGTTGTCTCGGCCTGTTCGGCAGGGAATTTGTAGGCGATTGCCCATCGTGGATCGCGCCCCACGAATCCGAGACGACTTTGAAGTGATAGATCGTCGATTTTGATGACAACGCCATCGATTCCATAGTCGAGTGATTCTCGAATCTCGCCAGCGTTGGCGATGTAGTCCATGACTTCTTCGACTGATTCCACGCGGTGAGTTTCGGTGTTTACTCGTCCGCCCCATGCTTCGATTTTTTCAAGCGATCCAGAATGGTTCTGTGGCCGCTTGGTATCGTCAGCATCCCAGCCGTCGATGTAACCGAGAGCGTAGAAAAACATATCGAGCGGGCGTTTTGCCGTTTCGGTCGAATCGAGTTGTCGGAGCGAGCCTGATGCTGAGTTGCGAGGGTTTACGTAGGCTGGAAGCCCTGCCTCTTCACGTTCTGCATTCAGCGCTGCGAATTTCGAGTTAGGTAAAAACACTTCGCCACGAAGCTCAACAACAGGCGGAATTATTTCTGAATCACCGGCGAGTCTGAGTGGCACGCTGCGAATTGTTCGAACGTTGTCGGTTACATCTTCACCGCGCTCGCCGTCACCACGGGTTGCCGCACGCTCCATCACGCCGTCTCGATACGTGATTGCCAGCGCGAGCCCATCGATCTTTAGTTCACACACCATCGGGGCGCTTTCGAGTTCAAGAAAATCAAGCGCACGCTTGTACCAGGCTCGAAATCCCTCCTCGTCGAACACGTTTCCGAGACTCAGCATGGGAATCGGATGAACAACTTCATCGAATCCTGAAGAGGGTGGTGCTCCTACTCGCTGAGTTGGCGAATCGGGCGATTGAATCTCGGGATGCGCAGCTTCGAGTGCCAAAAGCTCCTGCATTCGACCATCCCACTCCGCATCGTCGAGTTCAGGCGCATTTTCGACGTAGTACAACCGGTTAGCTCGGTTGATTTCATCTCTTAATTGGGCAGCGCGTGCGACCACATCATCGGGAGTCGAAGAGTCGGTATCAAACTGCATTTGTAGATTTTTGTCTTGGTGAGGCACAGGCGGGATTTTGGTATCTACAGCGAGAGTGAGTTGGTTCGAATGGTGCATCAGAATGCACGATCAAAAAGGGGTGTGCCGAGTATAACAACGCCCCACGAAATCAACTCGATCGAGATAAACGTGGATTTTGCTCATGCTGAGTATGCAGATCACTTGCTCAAGTAGGTCTATACTCGTTCGTCTAGTTGCGTTTATTTTTACGATTTAGCACGCTAATTCCGAACACATATGGCAGAAATTCAGCCCTTTAGGGCGGTACGTTACAACCCTGATGTCGCTGGCGACGTGAGCCTGAACGTGTGCCCACCGTTCGATGTAATCACACCCCAGCTTCAGCAGGAGCTATACGCTCGTTCGAAATACAACATCGTGCGGCTTGAGTTGGCGCGCCGCGGGTTGACGATGGATCCGTACGACTCGGCTGCCGAAACAGCCCAGAACTGGATGAATTCGGGCGCCCTGAAACACGAAGAAGCACCTTCGATTTATGTAACTGAGGAAGAGTTTGAGTATCAGGGCCAAACGCTGCTGCGCCGAGGGTTCGTTGCTGCGGTTCGATTGGAAGATTACGACCAAAAGGTAATTCTTCCGCATGAGGGAACCCGATCTGAATGGGTTGCCGACCGTGTGAAGCTGATGGGGGCTGCTCAATCAAACTATAGCCCATTGCTATCGATATTCCGGGATGATCTACGTTCGAGCGTTGGCAATCTTGTTCGAGCCATTGCCGGTGGTGAACCGACCGCAGTGTTTACACCACCCGACATGCCACAACTCCGTTTGTGGAGGGTTTCGGATCCCGGAACAATTGGTGTTCTTCAAGAAGCACTGAAAGATTCCGAAGTATTTATCGCAGACGGACATCACCGATACGAAGCAGCGCTTCGATATCGAGGCAGTGTGCGTGCCGAACGTGAAGTCGAGCACGACGAATCGATCAACTTCAGGATAATGATGCTGGTTTCGTTCGATGAACCGGGCTTGATCACACGCGGCTACCACCGATTGATTGAGTCGGCGACTGATGCGGAATTCGCGGGGATCGTCTCTTCAGTTGAAAAGTCATGCGATCTTGAGGAATGGCTGCCTAGTGATGGTCTTTCCACCACCGAACAGATTGAAGAGTTTTCGGTTGCGCTTGGAGAACGCGAGGGCGATGAGGTCGTCTTTGGATTGTTCGCCAAAGAGCCAGGAAAGTTCCACATAGCTCGAATGACATCTCCGCCGCCTGCGGAAAACGCTCTAGAGAATTCAGAGTATTCGCAGCTACACACACACATTCTCAGTTCTGTGATTTCCGAAGAACGAGAAGAGGCTGTGATTAGTCCGCATCACGACGCTGGACTAATAGCTCGTCAGATTGAAAGCGGTGAAGCTCGCATGACGTTCATCATGCGACCGGTGCCGTTGGACGAGTTTGTGTCGATAGTCACTCGGGGTTGGCGATTGCCGGCAAAGGCAACGAACTTCTACCCGAAGCCACCAGCTGGAGCCGTTATTCAACGATTCGGTGACGAGCTCTAAGTTTGCTTGCTGTCGTATTTGAAACGG
This sequence comes from Candidatus Lucifugimonas marina, assembly GCA_029593915.1. Lineage (GTDB taxonomy): Bacteria > Chloroflexota > Dehalococcoidia > Lucifugimonadales > Lucifugimonadaceae > Lucifugimonas > Lucifugimonas marina. Next base: position 465,202 of record CP046147.1, read on the forward strand.
CGGTTCAAGCAGTGCCCGATTTGAGTGATTCTTGAATTGCGTGAAGCACTTCGTTTATCGATGGTCGGTCTGCTGGCTCGGAAGCGACTAGTCGGGCAATCAGACTACCGTGGGCGTCGAACACAAAACTAGCCGGGCTGGTATTGCCATCGTTGTCGAGATCGAGCACTTGCCAATCGCTAGCGACTACGTGAAGCGGGTCGGCGATCAGTGCGAACTCCAGTCCTAGTTCATCCCGCATATCGATCACCCGCGTTGGAAGATCGGCGACAATCACTACGACTTCAGCTTCGGATTTTTCGAACCGCTGGAGATTTGCCTGGATGTTTTTTAGCTGGCTGATGTCGAGTTCGTCGGTCGTGCTGGGTATGAACAATAGGTAGACCGGGACTGTTCCAAGAAGGTTTTCGAGTCGTACTTCTTCGTCGTCAATCGAAGCTACTGAGAACACAGGGGCGAGAGGTAATTTTTCGTATTCGGACGCTTCTGATGTTCCGACCGTAGCGGAGGGACCTTCGGCGGTTGGGCTTGGGATTGGCGAAGGGGTGGGAGTTGGAGCTTGAGCAGAGGAATTTGAGCACGCGACTGCAGTCGCCAACAGCGAAATAGCGATGATCAGCAGGGAGTATTTTCGAGAGAGTTCGTTCAAGCTTGGGTTATCGATTCAGATTCGAATTGTCGTAGGTATTTTTGATTTATTTGGCAGTTTTTTAATTGCCAGTTGGGTATTTCCTAAGCGTAGCCAAGAGGAGCCGAGGGATCTTGGAGTAGTGTTCTGGCAGGGCGATTGTTGGCGTCGAGGTCTCTCCACTTAGCTTTGCTTCGGTCGACAAGTTGATTCTTGGCTATCGACTGATTAGTCGCCTCAGGGGATTTATTTGAGTTTTTCGACTTGTTCGATTATCTCTGAAGCTTCGACCTGATGCGTGTAGTTGAGTCCGACGCTTTTCCAGACGATTTCGCCATTGGTGTCGATCAAAAATACCGACGCCGAAGCTAGGCCATCGCCAAACAAGTTGAATACGCCGTACTGCTCGGGAATCGAAGTGTCGAGTGCTGTGAACAGCACCGGGAATTCATAGCCCTGCTGCTCGTACAGGCCGGCAGGACCGTTCAGGTTATCTGTGCTTATGGCAAGAATCTGAACACCTGCATCATCGAGTGCTGCTTGTTCTCTTTGCAGCTTCCCGAGCTGCCTTCTGCAGAATGTTCACCAGTAGGCGCGGTAGAACACAACAGCTACCGGTTTGTCGCCACGGAACTGTGAGAGGGTGTATTCATCGCCCTGAACAGATGGAAGCGTGAAATCTGGCGCGAGGTTCATCACAGGCGAAGGTGTGTTGATGAGAGGAGGTTCGGTCGGTTCGGCAGCCGCCTCTTGAGACGGTTTTTCGGTCGCTGTTGGATCGGGCGCAGGTATCGGAGTGTCAGAGACCTCTTCGATGTTGGACCCTGTCGGCTCTCGGCGGGGAGCAATTGCCATGGGCTCCGGCGATATGCTGTCAATTAGTTCGGGAGGATCGTTAGCGACCGTGGCAGGCGGTAGTGTCGGGCGTGCAGTTGCTTCCGTGGCTGGTGCCGTGTCTGGGCTGCTTGCCGCTGGTGTGCCGTCATCTGAACCGCACGCGACGACTAACGCGAACATCGCAAGCATCGATGCAAAAGTGATAAACCTTTTTGTTCGCAAAATCCTTGAACCCATCGGTTCATCGTCCCAAATTTGTAGCCACGCTCTACTGCTTAAATCGAAAAGATATAAAGAAAAGCGCAGCCAATTGACTGCGCTTTTCTGATTCTTGCAATTGGATGCGACCGTTTGAAATAGGTCGCTATCTAACTTACGAAGTCATCGCCTTGAGGGTTTCTTCTGCTGCCTTCAAAGCTTCGTCGATGTGGTCGGTTTCGACCCATCCCATGTGACCAACTCGGAAGATTTTTCCGACTAGCGATTTCTGCCCACCACCGAGAACCACGTTGTAGTTCTTGTTCACTTCACTGAGGAACGCTTTTCCGTCGAGACCTTCCGGCAATCGGATGGCGGTAACAGTGTTTGAAGCGTACTGCGGGTCTGGAAGCAGATCGAGTCCGAGAGCCTTCGCACCGTCACGGGTGTGCTGTGCAATCTCGTGGTGGCGAGCAAAGACGTTTTCGATGCCTTCGTCGACCATCGACTGCAAGGCAACTTCGAGGGTGAACATTGCTGGCAGACACGGAGTGAACGGCGGTTGGCCGATTTTCAAATAATCTTCGTACTGCTGAACATCGAGGTAGTACTTCGGCGAGGTTGAAGTAGCGTGCGCCTTCCAAGCCTTGTCGGAGAACGTAACCATCGAGATTCCAGGGGGCGAAATCCAGCTCTTCTGGGAAGCGGTGGCAACAACGTCGATGCCCCATGCGTCGACAGCGATTGGAACTCCACCGGCACTGGATACAGCGTCGACGAGAATCAGGGCATCGGACTCTTCGTGGATTACCTGACACAGCTCTTCCAGCGGGTTAGATACACCAGTTGAGCTTTCGTTGTGGGTGAAGATCACAGCCTTCACATCGTTCATGCCTTTGAGGGTCTCGCGCACCTTGTCGAGATCGGCAGCCTGTCCGAGATCGAAGTTGAGTGTGGTGACGTCTCCGCCATATGCCTCAGCGATTTCAGCGAATCGTTCGCCGAATACACCGATGATGATCGACAGAACTTTGTCGCCGGGAGAAATCGTGTTCACGATGGCGGTTTCCATCGCACCGGTTCCCGACGAAGTGATGAAGTACGCATCGTTCTTAGTCATGAACACGGTCTTCAGATTCTTGGTCATTCGATCAAGCATGTCGGCGTACTCTGGGCCGCGGTGGTTGATCATCTGCGATCCGGCGAGTTCTAGGACGTCGTCGGGCAGAGGTACTGGACCTGGGATTCGAAGGTTTGGCTGGTTCTGGCTGCTCACCGGAGTGCTCGTTTCGTACGTGTACTGACTAAGTTTTTTGTGATTATCGGTCGTTCGTTGATTCGCTTTATTGGGCGATTCGAAAATGACCAACAAGAATTCTACCGCTCAGTTTGTAAAACGGCAGTAAATTCTGCGAAAGGAGTTAGTGAGGAGTTTTTGTGGGGGCGGAATTCAGAAAGTTATTGCGGAAAAGCCGACAATCTCCTCGTCTCGACGGAAGGGATAGCGGAGCGGAGAGATCTTGGACATTGCAGGAAGGTCGTGTTTACTCATGCTGAACCATCGACTCGGCTGCGGGTGATATTGGCTAGGCAGTTGACCGAGATCCCTCCGCTCCGCTATCGCTTCGGTCGGGACGAGGGGTAGTTGCCTACTCAGCCAACTTCACTAGTGAGTAGTTTTTGCGGCCTCGCCTAATGACGAGGAGGCGGCCTTCTACTAGGTCTTCGATTCCGACAGTTCGGTCGGCGTCGGAGATTTGTTCGCCGTTGAGGTACATGCCGCCTTGGTCGATAGTGCGTTTTACGTCACCACCCGATTTTCCAGCTCCAGCTGAAACGGCAAGTTCGGAGAATTTTAAACCTTCGCCCGAAAGCTGATCCTTGGTGACTTCGGTTACCGAAGAACCATCGAGAACATCTTCCATCTGATCGGCAGAAAGGTTTGAAAGATCGCCGCCGAAGAACGCTTGCGTGACTTTCAGAGCCTGATCTAACCCGCTCTGGCCGTGAATCCGGCGCGTTACATCTTCAGCAAGTGCCTTTTGAGCGGCTCGCTTGAACGGCTCTTCAGCCACAGCTTCCGCAAGTCCGCCAATCTGAACCTGATTCAACATCGTGAACAGCTTTACGTACGGCACAGCGTCGGCGTCAGCCACGTTCAGGAAGAACTGGTAGAGCTTGTAAGGCGAAGTCTGCTTTGGATCGAGCGTGGGTGCTCCGCCAATCGACTTGCCGAACTTTTCGCCGTTGGAATTTACGACAAGCGGGTAGGCCATTCCGTGCGCACGTGGTCGACCTTCAGAGTCGGCTCCGTGAATGCGTCGAATCAGATCGACTCCACCAAGAATGTTGCCCCACTGGTCGGATCCACCGGCTTGGAAGCCAACGTTGTCAGTTTCGTACAGCTTCAAGAAGTCGTATGCCTGCAGTAGCTGGTAGCTGAACTCGGTGAAAGAAATTCCACTATCACGGCTGAATCGGTCTTTCACAGAGTCACGACTCATCATCGTGTTCACCGTGAAGTGCTTTCCTACGTCACGCAAGAAGGTTAGGAGATCGGTAGTACGCAGCCAGTCGGCATTGTTGACTACTTTTGCCGGGTTGGATTTAGCTTCGAAATCGAGGAAGGGCTCAAGCTGCGCTCGAATCGCTTCGACGTTGTAGTCGATATCAGCGACTGAGAGCAGCGTTCGTTCGTCGGCGCGACCTGATGGGTCGCCGATCATGCCCGTTCCGCCACCAACCAGAGCAACGGGCGTGTGACCGTACTGCTGGAGTCGGACGAGTCCCATGATTGCAACGAGGTTGCCGATGTGGAGACTGCTCGCCGTGGGGTCGAAGCCGTTGTAGGCAGTGATTTTTTCAGTTGCCAGAGTGTGCTCGGCACCAGGGGTGGCATCGAATAGGGCACCACGCCACTTGAGGTCTTCAGCGACGTTTGAAAATTCTGTGTTGGTGGTCATCGGAATGTCCTGACCGGCTTACCGGTGTTTTCGGGATCTTTGTAGGGCGCAGAACTAATTGTTTGCCAGAATTTGGCGGGTTTGCTCTACGTCTTTGTTCATTTGTTCAACGAGTTGTTCGACTGAATCGAATGCGACCTCTGCCCTGAGCCTTGTGACGAACTCAAGCCGAAGTCGCTTGGTATAAAGATCCCCATCGAAGTCTAGAAGGTACGCTTCGATCGTGCGACCGCCGTCGGTTTCGAAGGTAGGGCGAACGCCGATGCTGGTAGCCGATTTGTGCGTTTCACCATCGACTTCAACCAGCGTGGCGTATATGCCGTTCTCGGGTACGGTTGCAGGGAATTTTGGTTCGATATTAGCGGTTGGAAATCCGATTTCGCGCCCACGCTTTTCACCATCGGCAACAATGCCCGAAATCGAGTAGTTTCGACCCAGCATTTTCGAAGCCAGTTCACAGTTGCCGCTGACGATAGCGATTCTAATTACCGAGCTCGAAACGGCTTCGCCATCGACGACTATCGCTGGAACTCCGATGAAATCGATATCGGTGTGTTCGCTGGTTGCCGACAGTTGTTCGACTCCAGCACGATCGGAACCGATCATCGCTCCCGGACCCAAAATCAGCGACACAAGTCCGATTCGATCACGCAGTGCGCCCACGAATTCGTCCGACGAAAGTTTTTGGATCGCCGAGCTAAATTCAAGTTCGATAACGTGGTCGATACCGATCTTGGTTAGGATTTCTCTGCGTGTTTCGAAATCACTCAGGTAGGTGACTTGCGTGCTCGGTTTGATGAACGCTCGTGGCTGTTCTTTGAACACAAATGCCACCGACTTAGCGCCGCGTTTGGCTGCTTCATCCTGAACTCGTTGAAGTAGCGCTTGATGCCCAAGATGAACACCGTCGAAGGTCCCAATGGTAGCGACCGTTGGGCCTTCAAGCGGTTCTATGGAAGCGAACAGATCGGAAATCGACATGATCGTCGTTGCTGAAATCTAGCGGATCGACTTTGAGTGAACCGCTAGATTCTGAGCTGTCCTACAGGGTTGAGTGAGCCTCGCGAAGAAGTTCTTCGGTTGTCTCCCAGTTGATGCACGCATCGGTTATGGAGACACCGTACTTCAAATCGGCAGGATCGCCCAACGACTGGTTGCCTTCGTTCAGGTGGCTTTCCAGCATGACACCGATCACACCTGCGTTTCCAGCAGATCGCTGTCGCAACGCGTCTCGGAACACGATCGGCTGTCGGTTGTGATCCTTGTTGCTGTTGGCGTGTGAGCAGTCGATAACCACGTTTGGCTTTAGACCAGCACTTGAGAGAAGGGTTCCTGCTTTAGCAACGGTTTCTTCGTCGTAGTTTGGACCTGAAGCTCCGCCACGAAGAATGAGGTGTTGTGCCTTGTTTCCTGCAGTGTTGACCACAGCAGCTCGACCATCGAGGTCGATGCCGAGAAATGCGTGTGGTGACCGAGCTGCCATCATCGCGTCGACAGCGATCTGGAGGCTTCCACCGGTTCCGTTCTTGTAGCCAATAGGCATTGAAAGACCACTCGCCATCTGTCGGTGAGTCTGGCTTTCGGTTGTGCGAGCACCAATAGCACCCCACGAAATGAGATCGGCAAGGTATTGCGGAGTGAACGGGTCGAGGAACTCTGTTCCGGCTGGAAGGCCGAGTTTGAGAACTTCAAGCAAGAACGCACGTGCGCGCTTGAGTCCGGCAGGCATATCGAACGTGCCGTCGAGATTGGGGTCGTTGATCAAACCCTTCCAACCGACAGTAGTTCGTGGCTTTTCGAAGTAGACCCGCATTACAACGAGGATCTTGTCTTTTACTTCTTCAGCTAGAACAGCGAGTTTCTTTGCGTATTCGAGTCCGGCTTTTTCGTCATGAATCGAACATGGGCCTACGAGCATGACCATACGGTCGTCTCGTCCCTGTTCAATATCTTCGATTGCTGATCGGGCGTCGGTGACTACCTTCGCAATTTCAGGAGTGATCGGCTGCGAGTCGATGAATGATCGTGGTGAGCTGAGTGGCTGAAGATCGGTGACTCGGACGTTTGACGTAGACATGATTTGTTTTGGTTTCTAGTAACTAGTGAGTGAATGAAAATATGGTGATCGTGATTCATTCGGTCGAACCGGCACAGTTGCATGCTGTGGGAGGGAAAGCTTCGTGAATCCAGAGGGGCTGCGGACGGTCAGGGCAGGTCTAGCTGCGATATGAACGTCCGTACGTAAACAGCCCGCCGGTATAGCTATAGCCAGGATAGGAGCTATACGTTGCTGAACGCGTAAAGACGAAACCAAACGAGCGGGAGTCGCTTCGGTTTGAGAGTTTATTCGTCTGTGTACTGCGTTCGGACATGTCTATTAATTGCTTGCCGTTGAAAGGTCGGGGCGAAGTTTAGCAGCTTCATTCAAGTAAGCGTGCCTGACTTCGTTCTGAGCTTTATCGGTGTTCCAGAATATAAGTATACGTATGCATTGGCTTAGCGCACCGGGCCGAGCCATTTCGTGACCACACATGAGCGGTACATCGTTCCATCCGAGCCGTTCTCGAGCGGCAACGGCTGGGAATTCTGCGACAAGATCGGGACTGGTGGTGAACTGAACCGCGGCAACATCGTCTTGATCAATGCTGTTTGCTTCGATCAATGTTGAGAGCAGCTGTTCGGTGGCCGAGAGAACATCCTCTGCGGTTGTGCCGTGTGTGGTTGTTGCGCCTTTGACGCCTCGAACCTTCGTTGCCAATCTTTACCTCGTGGTTGGAGCTTTTGGGGTGAGAGCTATCTCAGCCCGCGAATGTGATCGTGATTGTGGCGACCTAGTTTGCCACGACTTTTCGTGGTGTGCCGGGAGTTAAGGATTTTATATATGCGCCACCACGTTCAGCGGCAAGTTCTGGATCGCCATCGGCGAGAGTATTGATCAGTGCGCTGCCCACTACGGCGGCATCGGCGAATTCAGCTACTTCAGCGACGTGTTCGGGTGTTGAAATCCCGAATCCGATGGCAACTGGCAGATCAGTGAAGTTGCGAACTTTGTTCGCAAGGCCTTCGACTCGTGAGGACATCGTAGCTCGTGCGCCGGTGACACCCAATACGGAGATGCAGTAGATGAAACCGCCTGCGCGCTTACAGGCATGTTCGATGGAATCGTCGGTCGAGGTGAGTGCGATCAACGGTATGAGTGCCAGACCGGCTTTGTCGCAAGCGTCTTGGAGTGGTCCTGCTTCAGCTGCAGGTAGATCGGCAGCAATGAGTCCATCGACGCCCGCAGCAACTGCCGTAGTGCAGTACTCGTCTATGCCCATCTTGAGGATAGTGTTGTAGTAGCCCATGAAGACGATAGGCACGCCGATTCCGGCTGCCCTGATGTCTCGGACTGCTTCCATACAGAAGTCGGGAGTGACGCCGTTTTGAAGCGCACGGTGCCCTGATGCCTGAATTGTGGGACCGTCTCCGAGTGGATCGCTGAAGGGAACTCCCAGTTCGACAACATCGGCACCTTCGTCGACGAGCGATTTCACGATATCGGTTGTGAAACCAAGCTCTGGAAATCCGACGGTGACATAAGGCACCAGCGCAATTCGTCCTTCGGACTTTGCGTTTTCGAATGCTGCGCGAATTCTGTCGGTTGCCATGTGGCTGATTAGTTCCTTTTCAAGATCGGCTAACAAGGCTCGATCACAGTTATTTTCGATTTTACTCAGGCGACCGAAACGTATTTGGCAATAAGCACTGCAACTGTATTGTGCAGACCGTGCGCAAACATCGCTGGCCAAATCGAACCGGTTTTAAGGTACACCCAGCCGAGAGCCAATCCTAATGCGAAAGTCGGCACTATAGCTCCGAGGTCGATGTGAAATAGCCCGAACATTACTGAGGATAAGAGAAGAGCCCAGCCAATCCCGAATTTTTTTACAAGACCGGGTAGAACGTATCCGCGGAAGAATATTTCTTCGGCGATGGGGCCGAGGATTCCGACTAGCACTATGGTTACGACTATGCTTCCACCGGCTTCGTCGAGAGCTTTTTTGGCGGTGTCGGGCGGTACGAGAGAATCGACACCGAACCAGTAGAGCGCTTGCACCCAGAACATCAGAACGCTTAGGCCAACTAACCACATTGCCACTGCGAACAAGTACGGCTTGATGCCATTTGTTTTTACGAAGCCAAGTGCGGCGAAAGGTTCTCTATAACGAACCACGGAGAACGCTATTCCGGTTGCTGCAAATGCGCCTGACATCGCCGTTGCGGCGATGATTCCAACAGGCACGCCGATGAATTCTGCTGTTCCGTTTCCAATATCAGTTCCGAACTGGTAGCTGATCGCCGTGATACCAACGCCTGCCGTAAGCGCGGCAATAATCGGCCAAAGCGGATAGCGGAAAAGGCGGAGCAGAACGAGCGATAGAGCAGTGGCGAGCAAGCCAACGTAGTAGCCGACAGGCGAGGTGACAGTAGTGTCGTAGCCGACAGATGTACCAAAGGCACCGCTCAAACTCAGGATGGATATCACAACCAACATCGTGACGATGACTGCAATGACGACATCGAGTGGTCCCCAATTTACGGTTGGAAGATCGATGCCTTGCCAGCGTTCGTTATTTGTTGGTGTTGGTGGTTGAGGTGGCAGCAAGTTTTATTAAGAGATTACGGGGCGACTGTAGGCGTTAGACCCAGGTCACATCGCCAGAGAGGTTTTCATCGAACGGCTTTGATTTGAAGATTTCGAGCTCTTTTTTCGATTCACCGATTGTCGTGAATTCCCCGTGACCGGGCAGAACTACGGTTGATTCAGGTAGTACGAATATGTGGGATTCAAGGGATGAAATTATCTGTTTCAGGGCGATGTTTGAAGACGATCTACCGGGGCCACCAGGGAAGAGGGTATCGCCCGTGAACACGTGTGAAGGTTCGTTTGCCGCTATAGATTCAGGCGATTCGAGCAGGTAGCAGGTAGAACCAGGGGTGTGCCCGGGAGTTTCCATAGGTCTGAGCGAAATATCGCCAACGTTTATTTGCTGGTTCGTTGATACATCGACCGTTGTTGGTGCTGAAGCAGGCAATGAGGTTCGGTCGGATTTTCCTATTCCAACAATAGGTGTCTCGTCGCTGCCGACGCTGCGGTAGCCCTCGACATGATCACGATGTCCGTGGGTGATCAAGATCATCTGCAAGTTCGTTGTCGAAGCAGCAGCAACGAGTTCGTTCGGCTGGTCGGGCGTATCGATCACGACCGAGTTGTTGGTGCGATTGCATGTGATCAAGTAGGCATTGTTTGCGAAGCCAGAAACGAAGTTCTGAATCGACCAGTATTTGCCTGTGAAAACTTTGCTCATTTTGTTCGTCGATGAGATTAGAAAAGACTAAAAAGAAACGGCGCATAAAGCGCCGTTTCAGAGTTTCGTGATTGTAGATCCAACCGTGGTTACTAAGTCGCCTGTGGTTCAGGGTCGGTAGCTTCACCAAGTTCTTCTTCGGATTCGTCCTGCGGCGATGCCGGTGGCTCGTCCGAAGATGCCGGTTCATCTGTTGCCAACTGGCTTGCCAATAGTGGGTCGCGACCTTCGATGATTGCCACGAACTGATCTGAATCGATCGTCTCGTGTTCGAGCAAGAATTCAGCGATACCTTCCAACTCCTTGTCGTGATCGGTGAGGAGCTTGTTGGCTCGGTCTTCGCCCTCTTCTAGGAGTCGGTTGATTTCATCGTCGATGATGCTTTCGGTCTTGAGCGAGTAGTCGCGTTCTTCGGACATTTCACGTCCCAAGAAAACGGCTCCACCCTGACGCTTACCGAACGAACGGTTCGACAGCTTTTCGCTCATTCCGAGTCGCATGACCATTTCGCGCGCAATGCCGGTAGCCTGCTCGAAGTCGTTCGATGCACCTGTAGTGACATCACCAACTTTGAGAACTTCCGCTGCTCGGCCACCCATCGCTGCTGCGATCTGAGCTTCGAGGTGTTCCTGTGAAGCGTACGACTTATCTTCCTGTTGCCAACGAGTGAATCCACCAGCTTGGCCTCGAGCAATGATCGAGATTTTGCCAATAGGTGATCCACCGGGCATCAGGTGCGCTACTAGCGCGTGACCGGCTTCGTGATAGGCAGTTATCTTCCGTTCTTTTTCGCTGATGACTTTGCTCTTTCGGGCAGGTCCCATCGAAACTCGGTCGATAGCTTCAGTCAGATTTTCGTAGTTGATCAGCTTTTGATTCGCTCGTGCAGCGAGAAGGGCTGCCTCGTTAATCAAGTTTGCAAGATCGGCACCTGAGAATCCCGGTGTCTGCTTCGCTACATTCGCAAGATCAACATTCTTCTCGATTGGCTTGCCCTTGGCGTGCACGTCAAGAATTGCTGTTCGGCCACGAATGTCTGGGCTGTCCAGAATTACGCGGCGGTCGAAACGGCCGGGACGGAGCAGGGCAGGGTCGAGAATGTCGGGGCGGTTTGTAGCCGCGATGACGATAACGTTGGTGGTCGAATCGAATCCATCCATCTCAACGAGGATCTGGTTCAGGGTCTGCTCACGTTCGTCGTGACCACCACCAACACCAGCGCCACGGTGTCGACCAACTGCGTCGATTTCGTCTACGAAGATGATGCAGGGCGAGTGTCGACGAGCCTGTTCAAACAGGTCACGCACGCGGGAGGCACCAACACCAACGAACATCTCAACGAACTCGGATCCTGAGATCGAGAAGAACGGAACGCCAGCTTCACCGGCAACTGCGCGGGCTAGCAGGGTTTTACCTGTTCCGGGAGGTCCTACTAAAAGAACACCGGCAGGGATTTTTGCGCCCAGAGCCTGGAAGCGTTCTGGGTACTTTAGAAATTCAACAACTTCTTCGAGTTCTTCTTTGGCTTCAGGAACACCAGCAACATCGAAGAATGTAACGGTGGCTTTCGTGCCAACGAACATTCGAGCCTTGCTGCGACCGAATCCCATCTGCTGGTTACTGTTGCCTTGAGCCTGTCGCATCATGAACAACAAGATTCCACCGAAGAGGATCAATGGTAGGAAGCCGATGAGAATTCCAAATATGCTTCCGAACCCGCCGCCGGAATTGACCTTGAGTGAGTAGTTGGCACTCGGAACTTCAGCATTACTGAGAAGTTCGGCAACGCTAGAACCTGCTTCCTTAACCGAAGTGAAGGTGTTCAATCCGTCGGTGATAGTCAGTGAATCTCCTTTGACCTCGATTTCGAGTTTGGAAGATCCGCTGCTGTTTTTCGCCAGCTCGACAACTTCGTTGATGCCGATTTCTTGCGAATTGCTAAGCGGCTGATCGACGAACATAAAGAAGATAGTCATCACTGCGACGATGATCACGAGGTAGACAAGGCTATTCCTCATCCAGCGGTTGTTCATTTGTCCTGGCCGTCCTATTGCTACTACTAAATCGGGCTATTGAAATCGGAACGCACACCCTTAATTGGATGTATTTTCGGTAACTACGATTCAACCCGTAAATTCAAGACAATTTTGGCGTTCTGCAAACACCGCGCCACAGTTCACCAACTAGGGAGTAATCGTAGCACAGCGGTCGTTTTACGCCGCATTGGAGTATGCCTGTATTACGTGGAGAAAGCGTGTGAAGATTCGTACTGCTACCCAATTGAGTATCGGGCGTATGGTTGGTATATTGGAAGTTCGACCAATTCGACATTGGCAAGAAGTGCGCGCCAAACAGGTGTTTTAGTAGCGCATATTCGGTGAGTTCAACTCACTTTGTGAAATGGCAATGTCATAGGGAGTGCGAACATAGCAAAAGAATTTAGGGTGAATCGCCGAATTCGAGCCGATGAGGTTCGTGTAATTCGTGGCGAAGATTCTTCCGTATCAACAGTGATGCACATCCGTGACGCGCTGGAGATGGCAGAGGATGAAGGCCTCGATCTTGTTGAGGTTGGCCCTAACCAGAATCCACCTGTGTGTCGTTTGCTTGATTACGGTCGATTCAAATTTATTCAAGGGAAGAAGCAGCGAGAGGCTCGAAAAGTTTCTCGAAGCGCGAGCAAGCAAAAAGAAGTTCGCCTGAGCCCCGTGATGTCGGATAACGACATCGAAACGAAAATTAAAATGACTAAGAACCTTCTTTCTGAAGGTGCGAAGGTCAGAGTGTTTGTTCGGTTCCGTGGTAGGCAGCGTGCTCACCCCGAAATCGCAATGAAAGTGCTACGAAAAGTCGCAGAAGGTGTTGCATCGGTTGCGAAGCTTGAGAAACCGCCAGGTATGGAAGGCCGAGTGTTGAGCATATTGCTTGCACCATCGTCCACCAGCAAAGAGCGGGATCGACAGGAAAAAGCAGCACCAGTAACGGCTGCAAGTGCCGCACCTGCAGATGGCGACACTGCAAAAGAAGAATAGGTTCAGGTCAATTTCGCCTGAACACAAGAATTGAGAACGGAAACTACCTGATATGCCGAAGATGAAGACCCATAAGGGCGCCAAGAAGCGGTTCCACATTAGTGGTACTGGCAAGGTGCTGCGATCGAAGGGTCCTAAGAGTCACTTCCGCCGACGTAAGGCAGCGCGTGTTAAGCGCTTGTTCGGTGGCAAGGTCGCTCTCGATTCAACAAAGTTCTCACGAACCATCAAGCAGTCAATTAGCGCACTTCGCTAATTCTGCTCTCAACATCTGAATTCATCGTTTGGGGCTACATCGGATGCTCCGCGATTGACTGCCAAGGAGATTTCAATTGGCCAGAGTAAAAGCCGGTAAAACTACACGACGACGGCATAAAGCCGTGATGAAAGCTACGCGAGGCCACCGAGCCGCGCGTAGTCGACGCTTCCGCGTTGCTAGAGAGTCGCTGACTCACGCACAGGCATATTCAACGGCTCACCGCCGACTGAAGAAGCGTACGAACCGATCATTGCAGATCGTTCGAATCAACGCTGCAGCACGTGCACTCGGAATCAACTACGCAAGCCTTATTCACGGCATGGCTTTGGCGGGTATTGAACTCGACCGAAAGTCACTTGCTGACTTGGCAGTACTCGAGCCTGAAGGCTTCGAAGTTGTTGTAAAGCAAGCGCAGGCTGCACTGCCTGCTTAGTTCTCTGAACCTTCTGGTTCGCCAGGAGTTTCAGGTAACGATTGATGTGAAATATGAGGCGCACCCAGGTGCGCCTCATAAAATTTAACCAGCTTTTCTATATATAGCTTTGGCTGGGTTCTGAACGATCCGGTGTGCCCTGCGCCGGGGACTATCCACACCGTTTCTTCGCCGCCTTCGATTTCGTCGAAGCTGGCACCAATGGCTCTGCCCAACAGTCGGGCGTGTTCGACTGGTATAACAGCGTCGTCTTCGCCGTGAATCACCAATACTGGTGTGTCGGAACGGGCGATTGATCGGGCGGGAGAGACGTCTTTGATGTCGATACCGTAAATCGACTTTGCCATGAATTCCATTCCCGGAAACCAGAGCGTGAGCGGGCGTTTGATTCCGGTCATTTCGTTTCTTAAAACGAGTGAAAGATCGGCAAATGAGCTGTCGGATACTACCGCTCCGAAGTTGTTGGGATTCGAGCCTGCCATGAGTGCTACTGCGCCACCAAGTGCAAATCCAAGCACGCCAATGCGGCTGCGGTCGGCGCCTTTGCTCACCAGATAGTCGGACGCCCCTTGTAGGTCAAGTCGTTCGAAGTAGCCGGATGACGACATCGCCGAGGGGGAATCGCCTCTACCGCGTAGGTCGAACATCAGGATTCCGAATCCGCGTCGATTCAGAGCACGAGCAATTCCAAGCATTCCGGTTTTAGGGTCGCTGCGGTTCGTGTTGTCCCCGTGAACCATGATTACCCATGAAGTGCCTCTGGCAGTAGTCTGTGGGGAGTCTGCACCAGATTCCGGCGGGATGATCCATCCCGACAATCGGGCGTCTCCACCTCGACTTGTGAAGCTTACGTCACGATATTCAAGACCAATCGATTCGGGAGTTTCTTCTGATCGGACTCTGGGCGTGCGCGTGAGGCCGGCTGCCATTGCCGACGAAATGCCGACATAGCTGCCGCCTGCAAGGCCGAGCAGAGTGAATGTTGTTTTGATGAATCCCACGCCCACATCGTAACGCTGAAATACAGTGCGAGGCGATGCGAACTAACTTCGTTCAGTCGGAATTGGTGAGTTAGCAGGCGGATTTAGCTCGGCAGACGTTAGTTTGAAACGCTACGCGAGTACTGAATCGACCATCACAAGCACGAAGAAAAGTGCGAGGAACAGGAGTGAGTACTTGTAGAGGCTGGTTGCAGCCGGGCGATCAGGTGCTTTGATCAGCTTGTAGGCGTACCAGAAAAACGCCAAGCAGAGCAGGGCGGCACCAATCATGTACGTCCAGCTAAGGGCGTCGGATACGACACCGAACAGAATCGTTAGCGCCGAGAGGATCAACGTGTAGAGCATGATCTGAACGCTGGTGTGTTCGACACCTTTTACAACTGGCAGCATTGGGATATCTGCCTTGGCGTAGTCGTCTTTGATCATAATCGCCAGAGCCCAGAAATGAGGTGGGGTCCAGAAGAAGATGATGATAAACAGGTACCAGGCAGCAAGATCGAGCATGCCAGATGCCGCTGCGTAGCCAACCAACGGTGGTACGGCTCCAGCAGCGCCACCGAGAACGATATTCTGGGTAGTTGTTCGCTTGAGAACGACAGTGTAGAGCCCGAAGTAGAGAACGGTTCCGACAAGCGCAAGAACGGCTGCTAGAACGTTCGTCATCAGGGCGAGAATCAGAAATGCGCCAACGTTTAGTACTAGTCCGAAAAGTACCGCGGTTAAGGGCGAGATACGGCCTTCAGCAACCGGGCGGTTCTTAGTACGGCCCATGCGCTGGTCGAGCTCACTTTCGTAAGCCATGTTAAGTGATGCAGCACCACCCGAAGCCAGAGCGCCTCCAACCAGAACCGCGATAAGCACTTCGAGGGTAGGAGTTGATCCTGCTCCCAAGAAAGCTCCGGCAACAGCCGAAACCAGCAAGAGTGACATTACACGCGGCTTTGTAAGAGCGATGAAATCGTTCAATAACGTCATCGCCGATCCGCGCTCGACTGTTTCTCTGGTTGCCATAGGTGAAATGTTAGCCGTTTTGGGCTTAACTTGCGCTTTCGTCTTTTGAATTTGCGAGTTCTCGCCCGGGAGTCGGTCGAAGCAGAAGTGCGACGACGAACACCATATCGACCCATACAAGGGTGGCTAGGCTGAGGTGCCCCGCACGCGCCCATTCTGAGAATGTTGTCCATGGATTGGCAGCACCCATCAGCATTTGAGCAAAGATGATAATCGCAGAGGCAAGCGCTGCGAATTGGAGAGCGCCAGAGATGTTTGGAAGTCGCCATACGCGGTGACCCGCAAGTAGCACCAGAACGATAGATACAAACGACAGAACTCTGTGGGTCATGTGGATCCACGCTAATGTCGATTGCGGGATGAAGTCGCCACCACACAGTGGCCAGGAAGCACACACGGCTCCTGCGTCTTTCCACACTGCGTAAGAACCTGTCAGAAGGGCTACTAGAGCGAATACTGCAGCGGCAGCCGCAAGGTTCAGGGCGCTTCGGTGTTCGTCGCTCACCTTGCCCCATATCCATGGCGAACTCGGTTTATCCGAGCTCGATCTGTCATAAGACGCGGCTACCAACGCCATGATCGCTAAGAACGCGACGATTTCGGCGAGGAACAGGTGCAGAGTTCGAATTGCAGGGTCGAGATCGTTCAGAACGACAGCTCCTCCGAGCATCCCGACTATGAAAATTAATCCAAGTTCAGCTGTAGCTAACCATGCGACAACTTTGCTCGATCGGTGCTTCATCCAAACACGAATCACAGCTGCAATGATTGCGAGACCAAGCAGTGTGCCAACAGAGCGGTGGCTGTATTCGAGCAGCACGTTGTGCGGTCGTGGGGTGGTGGGACGTGGTCCGTCGTACAAGCGGTCAATAGTTGGCTGGTCGAGTGGCGGGAACGCCTGACCGAAACAGGTTGGCCAATCGGGGCAGCCATCACCGGAACCGGTGACTCGAACGACACCCCCGAGGGTGATCTGAAGAATTACGCCGATAACTGCTATTGAAAGCAGTATTAGCAGTGCCTTGTCTTTCCAGATAGGAGCACTTGTTGCAGTTACTTGCGAGGCGCGTTCAGAGGAATCCATTGTTATCCAGTTTCGAGAATAAGAAATATCGAGCTGTGTTTGCGGAGTAATCGACGTTCGTGCAAGTTACCGCGATTACCCCTTGTTTAGAGCCGGGGTTAATGATCGCGCAAAAAACGCCAAATCGGGAGTGTTATTCGGCTCGTGATTTTGTGCGATCAGAGTGTGGGTCGAGTTCACCCTGCTAAGTTCGATCCAAACTGTGACTAAAGCGGGCGGTACGCGATGAGGGTTGCGTCGACCAAAACTCGTTGGTCGTACACCCGGGGTGGCCAGCAGGTTACGAGCGTAATTTGGGCATCTTCAGCGCTGGTCAGGTGTAGATCGTCCTGATGAACTTGACTGGTTCCGGTTACTCGATAGATGAACTCAGCATCGGGAGTTTCGAGATAAACATCGACCGGATCTTGTTTAATCATTTCGGTGATCTCGGGAAGGTGCCGAAATATATTGCCTTCTCGTGCCACAAAACTTTCCAGATGAGCGAAGAACCAACCGCTCCCTTGTTGTCCTGGTGCCGATGTTTCTGGGATGTGCCCTACGGTGTTATCTGGCGTTTGATAGGCCTGCTGGCTGCCGAGATCAACAATTTCCAACTCTGCCACAGTTGAATCAACGTTGATTGCTGGAATTCTGATTCGAGTAGCGTCGGCCGTCGGATCGAAATCTCGGAACAAGTCGGTCGATAGGACTGCGACGAAATCATCAGGAATCGTTGGGCCGCCGAACGGATCAGAGCCTGCCCACTCAGGTTCCGACCAGTATTTAGGGTTCAGCTGATCGCCAGGATAGAGGCTTGCGAACTGTGCCACATCGGGAGCCTTTAGCTCAAGTGGAATTGGCGCTTCGCCAGTAGTTGGCGATTCGGGGGCCGGAGATATCGACTTCCCTAGATGGCTGTCTAGGTCTTCATCGGGCACGGAGTACGTGTATTCAACTGCGTCGGAACCCGATTGCGAACGTGAGTAGAAGTAGATTCCTGACGCGACAATAAGCAAAACGCCAACGACCGCCACTGAGTAAGCGACGACCGTTGTTGCTGTAAAACTTTTGCTAGTTGTGTTGTGATCCTGCTCGGCAAGATCAGGCGATTGAGAATGATTAGCCATGTCTAATTCAGTACGACTATTGAGTCGGTACGGATTGAATGGCTAAATGCTATCTGACGCGAGCGCCTCGGATGATTGGCTCGTTGATGTGGATTTCACCGTTTCGAATCTTCAAGTTAAATTCGCAATCGGGATTAGTGCATACCCACGCCTTGTAGTGAACTGCTGCTCCTTGCGCCCCGAAGTCAGATAGAGGAACGAGTACGCCGTCGTCGCAGCTCATACAATCAGGGAAGTTATTCGAATCCATTTCTATTACGCTCCACCACTCATACCGGTAGTCACTGAAGTAATTGAAAATTCTTGCCCGATTGCGAGTGAATTTTCACCATTGCTCTATTGAGTCTATTCTTGATCATGCCGAATAGTACTGGCAGAACATAGGGATTTTCACCGACTTGAGCGTTACATTGAACGTATAGATATGAAAATTTTAGGTATTGAAACAAGTTGTGATGAGACGTCGATAGGCGTTGTCGATGGTGACGGCATGGTGCTGGCGAACGTGATTGCGACTCAGGTCGACATTCACGCACGTTACGGTGGGATCGTTCCCGAGGTGGCATCGCGTCAGCATGTGTTAGATATTCGGCCGGTTTGCGAACAGGCTGTTGCTGACGCCGGAATCGACTGGGGCGACATCGACGCTGTTGCTGCCACGCATGGTCCCGGGCTTGCCGGATCGCTAATTGTGGGTCTTAATTTTTCTAAGGGGCTGGCAGCTACTCTGGGCGTGCCTCTGGTTGGCGTGAATCACATGGATGGTCATGTGTACGGTGCCTGGGCTCGTACTGAAGATCGGGATTTGGAGCCGTTTCAGGAACTTGTTGGCGAACAGCCGATCATGTGCCTTGTCGTTTCGGGAGGGCACACGGAATTAGTGCTTCTCGAAGGTCACGGAAAATTCCGCTTGCTGGGCGAAACTCGAGACGATGCTGCGGGAGAGGCCTTCGATAAAGCCGCTCGTGTGCTTGGGCTTGGTTATCCAGGTGGGCCTGAAATCCAGCGTGTCGCAGAGAATGCTCCCGAGGCTGAGCCTCTGCCGAGAGCATGGATGCGAGGTACTGACGAATTTTCGTTCAGTGGCCTGAAAACTGCAGTTCTAAATCGAGCCCGAAAGCTGGGAATATATCCGCCTGATCCATCAGGCGAACCTGTCGATACTGATGTTGTAGCCGGCATTGCGAAGGCATTTCAGGATTCAGTCGTCGATGTGCTGGTTACGAAAACGATTGCGGCTGCGAAGCGAGAGAATTGTGCGGGAATCGTGCTAGTCGGTGGTGTTGCTGCCAACGGTCCGCTTCGCGAAACGCTGGTCAAGAAGTCACCATTGCCGGTCTCGATTCCACCGTTCAAGTTGTGCACAGACAACGGAGCGATGATCGCTATGAGCGGGTTGGTGAACTATCGAAATGGTCGTCGTGACGATTTCGATCTGGACGTAATTCCAAGTTTGAGAATCGGGACCAGCACGCTCGTTTAGGCGTTCCGAGACCGAGCGAAAAACTGTAGATACGGTGAGCGACTATCTACCCGATGGGTAGTTTCTGAACGGCGAGCTGATTCGACTTGGAACCAGACGTCGTTTAGCGTCTTCTACGTCTCGGGTGAACTGCATCGCCGACGCCTGTTTGCCGCCGACTTCTCCGCCGATAGCGCTTCCACCTGAAGTGTGGAATTCGAGATGAACCCCTGATGGGCGAATCCAGTAGTCAGCCATCATGATGAGCGAGACTACTGCCACCGCGATGGCTGAGATTATTCCTACGCTGGAGTCAGGCGTAACTTGCCAGACACCTATCGCAGCGAACAGTCCGACGACTCCCCAAGCTGCACTTCGACGAGCACGAGGGCGGCGTGAAACCTGGATAGATGTGATGTCTTTGAGTTGAGCTGATGCGTAGACGTGTTTAGATTCAGAACCGCCGCGGTAGATCACTCGGGAGTGGGTGAGTCGAAAATTACTCCGGTCGTTGGATGAGAGTTCTGCTACGACGCGCTCACCCGGAAGAAGCCCGTCTTTGGCTGAGGTGCTGCTTACTGGTCGGGGGGTGGTCGTTATGCGTTCTGAGCTGGTTTCAACTGCCATACATGTAATCGTAACGGGTTAGCGGGTGCTTTGGCTGTTTCGTATCTAGACATTCATCACACACTCTCTAGACACCGGGTAGCCTCGGCTGGCGCGGACGTATGCCGTGTCGGAACATTTCTCGGTAGAGCGATATGAGCCCTTGCTGATCGCAAGCTGACGATATTTTTGGCAGTTTGTGATCGACACTCAGAGCGACTACGGCTTCTTTGGTGACGGAGTTTTCGGCAAGTTTTGGATGGGCTGTGTAGAGATTCAGGACTTTGTTTTTTAGATGAGTTGAATCTTGTTGCTGTCCGGCAGTTTGGGTAGTCATTGCGAATACGGCAGGAAGCAAGACATTTACAACTATTTCGGAAGCACGGGCTGCTCCTAGAACTGTTATCTCCTTGTTCGCTATCAACTCGTTCGGTCGAAACATTGTCTGGAGGTGTTTCGCACTTTCGACTGATTGGATCAAGTTCGTTGCAAACTTAGCGATGCCACCTGAGTTCGACCACATTGGCACAAGTGTCGATATAGCTTTGATTCGCACTTGAGGAGAGTTGGCTGGTCGACCAAATGGTCTTACCCACTTTGGCGGGCTGCTCTTTATCAGTGTAGGCGAACGTCTTGACCGATTCTCATCGGTTGGCTGGGCGAGCCCTGAAACGTGCAACAGTAGTTCTTCGGCATCACTTGAGTTTCTACATGCCGAGATAACCGCCCACGTAGCGTGAGTGCCAACAGAACGAAATGCTCGTTTGTTTCGTGGATAACCGAGCGCACCCAACACGCCGAGCCACAAGGCTTGATCGGCACCGAACGCTTCAATATCGAGGGCTATTCCCGCTGCTTGTGAGTGAAATCGTTCGATACCCGCCGAGGCGAGGTCGAGTTGGAGTTTTATTTTGGAAGGCGCTTCAGGAGCAGGATTTTGCTGGAAATTACCGGCATCGTTCGAACTGCGTTTGGAGGGCTTAATCTGGCCGTTCGGTCGTTTCCAGTTGAGGGCCAGTAGTGGGATAGAAGATCCGGTCGCCTTTAGAGCTGGCTTGCCTTCAGACTCAGCAGCTACGACGTGAAGCACGACTCCGTTGTAACGTGGGTCGGTGTGGTGGCCGTGGGCACGCCAGTCTGACTCGCGAACATGAATTTCGATGTCGCCACGGAACATGACACCGTCGTCACGTTCGACCACGGCATCGGTGAAATCAGGGCCGAGCGAACCACCGGGTTTGCCGCCGTAAACGATGCTGTAGATATGACCGTCTCTGCCACGCACTTTGGCCTTTTCAAGCCCGGCATTGCGCCATGCTTTGTGCAGTATTGCTTCAGGTCCTAGAGGGCGTTTGGGCTTGCCGTACGCAGAAGACGATTCACGAATTCTTCGTCTAAGGAGCAGGTCATCATCAGATTTTCCGTAGGTGAAGCCCCCTGAATCTTTAACCACAAATGCCGACAACCCAGAATTATGGACCGCCGGCATTTGATTATTCAGAACTGCGTACTTCAATCGCCAACCCGCTTGTGTGATTTGCTCGGAAGCGCTAAACGCACCAAGTAACTGCAGGTTACGACGAAGGGTTAGCTACTACGAACCCAGCTTGTCATTCTTGTGCGCTGCAACGAAAGCACGTGCTTCACCAAGCATGAGTTCTGCGATACCGATTCCCGAAGTAAGGTCGCCACCTGCGGTCTTACCTGCCGCTCGAGCGCGGGTTTCTACATCGAGCGTCGCTGCAACTCGGTCTGGGTGGTTTGGCTCTCCAGGGTGACCGAGCGACTGTGCGAAGTCGTGTGGTCCGCCAGTTACACCTGTTAGACCAGGAACCGCGAGGATATCGTCGAGGTTGTCCCATGCCTTCTTGTCTTCGATCTGCGCAACTACAAGCATGTTGGCGTTCGACCATTTTGCGAATCCGAGCTTGCCGCCGTACTTTTCATCGAGAACGGTCTGGTCATTGAACTCGGTTCCTCGACCGCCACCCCAGGATCGCTTTCCTTCAACCGGGAACAGGCATGCGTCGGCAAGTGCCTGCGCCTCTGCTCCAGAGTTGATGTGTGGACCAGTTACGCCCTGAACTCCCCGGTCGAGGTAAAGGTTGATCTGGTACGCAGCATTGTCGGGAACTCGAGCGATAACACTCATGCCGAATCCGTTTGCTGTTCGGCAAATATCGTCGATAGCTTCTTCGCCGAATCCACCGTGCTCTCCGTCGATTGAAATGGCGTCGAAGCCAACGTGGGCAGCCATTTCAATCATGTAGAGCGCCGGGTGAGCGAGTGCGAAGACTGTGCCTTTACGGCCTTCTTTGTTCGCCTCAAGAATCGAATTGTTAATCATTATTTTTCTCCTGTTTTTTCTCTTGCCTTTTCGTGAGGCATTGATCGCCCGGTGTGGGCGGTTTGTTGGTTTATTTTTGTGGAGTTTTGTCTAGATTCCTCGGACAGTGCCTCCTGCTGAGGACACTTTCTTCAAAGGTGGGTGCGCAGCAATCTCAGCTTCGTTGAGTTCGAGTCCGAGTCCCGGCGCATCTGAAAGTTCCACGTAGCCGTCTTTCTGGCGTGTGAAGCCGTCGAGGACGGTGAAGTAGTGCTCGGTGTAAAACTCTGCGTGATATTCCTGAATTTCGAAGTTGATGATCGATGCGTCGAGGTGCATCTCGGCCATTGCGCCTACGGGTGAGCAGACGTTGTGGGGGGCCATCGTGATGTGCTTTGCTTCGGCGATGATGGCGATCTTCTTGAGTTCGGTAATTCCACCGGCATTTGCAATATCGGGCTGCAACACGTCGACTACGTGGCGGTCGACGATTTCGGCAAATGGGAATTTTGTGTAGAGACGTTCGCCTGTGGCGATTGGAATGTTTACCTTGTTTCGAACTTCCAAGAGCTCTGAAACTCGTTCCTGAGAAACGGGTTCTTCGTAGAAGAGAGGTCGGTACTCTTCGAGTCGCTTTCCGATCTGTATAGCGTTCATCACGTCGAACTTTGCGTGAGCTTCGACAAGAATATCTACGTACGGTCCAACGGCTTCTCGTACTGCCGCCACTCGGTCTTCTGCGAGTTGTGCTTCTTTTAGAGACAACTTGTAGTAGTTGTGCTGGCCGAACGGATCGAACTTGAGGGCGGTGTAACCCATGTCGACAACGACTTTGGCTTCTTCTGCGTTCTGCTCTGGAGTGCCCGGATTTGTGTACCAACCATTGGCGTAGACCCTGATGCTCTTGCGGTGTGCACCGCCGAGTAGCTTCCACACAGGTTGACCCAGAATTTTACCTTTGAGGTCCCAGAGTGCGATGTCGATTCCCGAAAGGGCTGTCGATGCGATTCGACCTCCTCGTGCCTGGAAGTCTTGATATAGCGTGGTCCAGAGGACTTCGGATTCGAGCGGATCTTTCCCGACGAGGTGTTTTTCTACCATCGACTCGATCATGCCCATCACGAGGTTGTCGTTCTCCATCGGAGAGGCATCGCCGATCCCGTATACGTTCGGATCGTCGGTGTTCAGCTTCACCAGCAGCCAGTTGCGCTGGGCGTTGTGGTGGTTTGCTGAAAACTGTCGAAATTCAACACTGGTAATTGCTGGCATTGGTTCTCTTATCTCTCAGAATTTTTTCTGCCTGAGAAGGTCGGTTCGGTTGATAGCCCGAAGTAAAAAGGCGTTCGCGGCGGGAGTATACGCCGGTTTGGGGCGAATGTTGGGGTTTGTGGTTACTTCGTTGGTAAAACGTCTGCGCTGAATTGTCTGGCACCTGGGGCAATACTCGCGAAGAACTGTCGTCATCCCGACCGTAACGTTAGCGGAGCGGAGGGATCTGGTTCGTTACGTAGGAAACGAATGTGCAAGCGGGACAAATCCCTCTCCTATTCTGAACGTGTCTCCACTTTGGTTGAGAGGTTGTGTGGGCTGTTGGCGGATGGGGTCAGCTAAGGCATCTCAGATCCCTCCGCTGGCGGTCGGGATGACGATATTGGCTATTGGGGTTTGATTTGCTCAGTTGATGCTGCCACTCGGGTTTCTGTTGCGGCTATGATGCGGGTCGATCGAAAAATTTTGTCTTCATCTGCCTCCCTATGTGAACAGCTGAGGAATCCGTTACTTAAGGATCAAGAACTTTGGCTCGTGAATTTCGCCTTTGGGCGCTGTCGGATACGCACGTTGGAACCGAAATAAAGTTTGGTCGACGGTCGTTAGAAGAAGTCATTCAGCATGCTGAGGCATGGGAAGGGCACCCCAAAGGATTCGATATCGCTGTGAATCTTGGAGACTTTTCTGGATCTCAACTTCCTCCCGACGATGAAGAGGGCGAGTTAGTTGTTTCGCAGTACGCATCGGCAAAGCATCACGGTCGTGAGCATTTCTACGATGTGATCGGGAACCACGATGCCTCAGGTGTCGATGAACCGACTCAGTGGTGGTTCAAGAAGTGGATCGATCCGACCGGCGAAAGCACTGAGTTTTCGGGAATCGACAATTCGAAACGCCCGTATCCGACCACTGGCACATGGGAGAACTATTCGTTCGAGGTTGGCAACGTCGTCTTCTTGATGATGGCCGACAGAAACGATGGCGGTGCTCCGATAGGTCGTGGCGAGTTCGGCGGATATCCGGCGGGAGCTATCTCGGAAGAGACGTTCCTGTGGTGGACGAAGAAAGTGGCTGAGAACAAGGACAAGATCGTCATCTCAGCGCACCACCACATGATTAAAGAGACAACGGTTGCGTCTGGGCTAAACGAAGGTTGCGACGATGGCTACCACGGTCGGATGCCGGACGGTGGTGCGCCGGGATCATCGTTCATCTACTGGGTAGGTGGGCAAAAGGACTCAGGACGCATCGAGAATTTTCTCGAAGATAACAATCCGGCGATTGATTTGTGGCTCGGAGCACACACTCACACTCACCCGGACGACACGACCGGTGGGCGGTCGCACGTCGAGCAGAAGTGGGGTGCGAACTTCGT
This sequence comes from Candidatus Lucifugimonas marina, assembly GCA_029593915.1. Taxonomy (GTDB): domain Bacteria; phylum Chloroflexota; class Dehalococcoidia; order Lucifugimonadales; family Lucifugimonadaceae; genus Lucifugimonas; species Lucifugimonas marina. Next base: position 490,146 of record CP046147.1, read on the forward strand.
GAATGTGTCGGCAGTTACTCGTTATCACGGGAAGCGGAATTCGATTCCTATGAGTCGTTTGTTTACGTTCACTGAGGGCTCGAACGAAGTGCGTGTTCAGTGCTATCTGCACACCGATCAATATGACGATCAGGGTTGGTATGCGCCTTCAGAGCGGACGATAAAGCTTCGCCACAATTTTGAGATGCCCTAAAGACGCTTTGCTACTGGCTAGTGCGAGCCAGATGTCATCCTGAGGTTCTCGAAGGAGACACGTCGACGGACCCATACGCGCTTGTTCGATCTAGTTAATTAATTTGTGACGATTCTTGGCATCCTGTCGTCCTTCGAGAGCCTCAGGATGACACTTTTGAAACCGGTCTGTTGTTCGAAATTCACACTGGAACTAAAAATTATGACTAAAACTATTCAGGAACTTTTTGATCTGACGGGTCGCACGGCGATAGTTACCGGTGGCGGCACGCATCTGGGTACGGCGTTTACTGAGGCTCTGACTGATCTTGGGGCGAAGGTTTATATCGCTTCGAGACGGGCGGAACTTTGTGAGGAAGTCGCTGAAAGGCTAAGTGGTGAAGGCAGGGACGTCACTGCGATGGGATGCGACGTTACCGAGGAATCGCAGGTCGATGCGTTAGTTGATCGGGTGATGAACGAGACCGGTCGACTGGATATTGCTGTGTGCAACGCAGGTGGTTCGTTCACAACGAGCTATCCGCCAGATGGTGATGTCGACGAGTTCAAACGAACGCTTGATGTGAATCTGACAGGGACGTACATAACGGCACAGTCGGCAGGACGTGCGATGATTCCGGCGAAGAGCGGCTCTATCATCACGCTTGGTTCGATTGGTGCGACGCTTGCGATGGATACCCGTATCTACAACTCTGAGTTTCAGCGCTCAGGACCACCTTATCTTGCCGCCAAAGGAGGGGTGCTGAACCTGACCAGAGCACTTGCCGCCGAATATGGCGAGTACGGCGTAACTGCGAACTGCATTTCGCCTGGGCAGATCCCTCGAATCGATACGAATGCCGATCAGGTCGAGACATTCCGCAAGATGATTCCGCTTCAGCGGACTGGTTTATCTCAGGACTTGAAAGGGACTGTAGCGCTGTTGGCTTCCGATGCGGGAGCGTGGATTACCGGCCAGGAATTTCGGGTCGATGGTGGTTGGTCGATCTGGTAAGCGTGCCAGCGGTCTAGTCGCGTCGAACGATTCGGAGCGAGTTAAAGCCAAGTGTCATCCTGAGGTTCTCGAAGGAGGCAGGAAGGCACACGACTTCGAACCCTTCATTACTAGAAGGCGCGTCCATGGCAGGGCCGAGCGGCGTGTCTCCTTCGAGAGCCTAAGGATGACATTTTCTAGGATGTTGGGTTTGGCGAGAATTTTCTCCGGGTCTGGATAGACCTAGATCAATTTCGCCTGTTGCATCGCTGTTCGAATGATTTCTCGTTCGGCGTCGGAGACTGGTGCGTTTGGTGAGCGTGGTGCACCGCCGTCGTATCCAAGCAGATCGAGCGCAGCTTTGATTCCGGCGGCTCCACGGTCAAGAATCTGGTAGTCGGCTTCGATGATTCGAGTTTGAATCTCTTGAGCAGCTGCCAGATCGCCGTTCATAACGTTTGAGATGATCTGATGAACCTCACCCGGTCCTACGTTTCCAAACATCAGGCACGCACCGTTCGCTCCGATGGCACTCATAGCGAGAACGATCAGTCCGTTGCCAAGCCAGAATGGCTTGTCGGTGGTTACGAAATTACGAACGCGAGCTTCGAATCGCACGTTGCCCGAGGCGATGTAGCCGAAGACGTTATCGAGATCGATTAGGTCGCCGATAACCTCTGCTGGTGCTCCAACTGGTGCATCTCCACCGGCGAACTGACCGGGCGCCATCTGGTGGATGATCATCACCGGGGCAGGCACACGAGGTACCACCTGCTCGAAGTAGCTGGTCACGTCTTTAGCGAGGCGTGGGATTCGGATTCGAATCATCTCCGCACCGGCTTCAACGAGGTCTTCCGACATGCGGATGGTTTCAGTCACCGACGAAGTGTCGACTCCACCAACGATGAACTTTTCGCCATTACGAGCGGCGTTTACGGTGCGGACGATGTCGAGTCGTTCGGTTTCAGATAGAAATTGTTCCTCACCGTTTTCCGAGTTCAGAACGAATCCCGAGAGCGGCGTCTTCAGCCACTTCTCGACATTGCGTTCAATCGCTGCGTGGTCGACTGAATCATCGGCCTTGAACGGAGTAGGGCTAGGGGCGACAACGATTGGGTTGGAAGTTGGGATTGGCATTTTTCTGAAAGTTCTTAGTTGATCGAGATTTTTAGTTCGCATGAAATTGTGATTCATACGGGATAGCAAAATCGTCATCCTGAGTTCGTACAAGGATCGATGATACGTGCTTCGATGTCTCCTTCGAGAGCCTCAGGATGGCATTGTGTGGTTGGTTTCTGGTCGGATCGTACCCTGCGAATTGAGACCGGCTACTGATCGATCACGCTACCGTCGGCGTGAAGTCGGGTTATGACTTCTCGAGGGGTTTCTGGGCAGTTTTCTATTGCACCTGGTTTTAGTTCGAGTCCGATACCTGGTGCATCCGAGATCGTTAGATAGCCGTTGCCGTCGTGCTCTGCCATGCCGGTAACCATGTTCGACTTTGGCGGCACATCTTCGCCGATTGGGTACTCCTGAAGAGCAAAGTTCGGTGCAGTGGCTGCGATCTGCAGACATGCTGCGGTTGAAACAGGTGAAAGCGGGTTATGCGGAACGACTCCAACGTGACGAGCTTCGGCAAGTGCTGCGATTTTTCGACCTCCGGAAATACCACCAACGAGACAAACGTCCGGGCGAACGTACTGCACGGCGTTTTTCGATAGAGCCATCTCGAACTCCCAGATCGACGAATAGCGCTCGCCGGTTGCGATTGGGATGTTGATTTTGCTTGCCACGTACTCCATCTCGTCGAAATTGTCTGGAGTAACAGGGTCTTCGAAGAAGTAAGGGTGGAACTCTTCGATACCGAGGCCAAGCTGAACCGCTTCGGTCGGGGTCATTCGTCGATGGATTTCGATACAGAGATCGACTCCCGTGCCTACGGCTTCTCGGTAGCCTCGAACTGTTTCGATAGCGTCGCCGATTTTGTCGGCATGCGTCTTGAAATATGGAACGTCGCGATCTTCGTCCAAGAACGGTGTCAGGTGGCCCACCGCTGTGAATCCACGCTCTTTCGCATCGACGATTCCTTCAGTGAGAACCTCCGTGGTGTCGCCAAAAACGTGGTAGTAGACACGGGCCTTATCACGAACTTTTCCGCCGAGAAGCTGGTGGACTGGAGTATCGAAGTGCTTGCCCATGATGTCCCACAGGGCGATATCGATTGCACTTAGCGCACCCATGATTGCGGCACCGCGGAAGTGAGAGAAGCGGTACATGTATTGCCAGTGATGTTCGATACGAAGAGGGTCTTCACCTACAAGATATCGGCCAAATTTTTCGATAGCCGATTTTGAAGCTTCGAGAAAGCCCCATGCACCCGATTCTCCAAGTCCGGTAATGCCGGCATCGGTTTCGACCTGCACAAGTAGGTATCGGTCGAGCATTAGCGGGGTAACTTTTGTAATTTTCATTAGGAAGCCAGCTTCGTTTTTCTAGTCGATTTTCGCTAAATGCGATTCGGCAAGATTTGTTTTGGTTATGACGGGGGCGATAGTAAGCTCGAAGCGGCGATTCCGCTACGGTGTATCGTTGATACGTTTGGGATTGATCGACGAATGGTCAGGTTCGAGAAAATTAGTTGGGGGCTTTTGTGGCATCAGATAGCAAGACCGTGAATTCAGAACGAAGATTACTGTGCGTCGTGGCTCATCCTGATGACGAAACGTTCGGTTCTGGGTCTACGCTTATCAAGTATGCCGCCGAAGGTGCATCGGTATTCACCTCTTGCGCCACCCGTGGTGATGTTGGTGAGATTGCTGATCGTTCCGACGCGACTCCCGAGACTCTTTCAGCAGTTCGTGAGCAGGAGTACTACGACGCTGGCAAGGTGATGGGCGTCAAGCAGAGCATTCTGTATGGATTCCGCGATTCAGGCATGGCTGGATCGCCCGACAACGATCATCCTAATGCTTACATCAAAGTGCCTATGGATGAAGTGGTGGCGAAAGTGGTCGATACCATTCGCGAGCTGAAGCCTCAGGTGGTTTTCACGTTCGATGAGGGTGGCGGCTACGGGCACCCGGATCACATTCATGCTTCTGAGGCAACGAAGCTTGCATACTTTGCTGCTGGCGATCCTTCCTATGAAGGTTCAACCCTTGAACCGTGGAAGCCTTCGAAGCTGTATTACCACGGCTTTCCTCGTTCGATGATGAGAAAGTGGTTCGCCGCTTTTGCAGAGGCTGATCCCGACTCGGATTTGGCGAAACTTGATCCGGAGGAGATGGGGGTTCCAGACGAAACGCTGACTACCGAACTCGACATCTCTGCGCACGCTGAAACCAGACGGAAGGCGATCGAGGTTCATCAAACGCAGTATTCGCCGCTAGACCGGATGCCGAGTCCAGAGCTGGAGGCTGATTTCTTGAATACCGACTTCTTTATTCGAGTCGATCCGCCATTGGCAGATGGCGAATCAGGGATTGTCGAGACTGATCTGTTTGAAGGGCTTGGAATTTAGGCTTTTCGAAGCTCTTTCGAGAGCAGTAACGCGATTACAGCCACCGGAGTTCCTAGTAGCGCGCTTGTAACGAGTGCTTCTTCGTTGCCGATCCATTCCGCAACGGCTCCACCGAATAGCCAACCTACTGAGAATAGTCCCATCGAGGTTACGAACAGGCTCATAACTCTGGCGCGCATTTCTTTCTGAGCAGCCTGCTGGAACATGGTTAGCACCGATGTCACCCAGGGCATGGAAATCAGTCCCATAGCGAATAGTGCAGCAAGGCTTACAGGGACCGAACGTGAGTACCCGAACACGACCATGCCTATGTCCCAAACCAGCCCCATTGAGACCATCACATAGGCGCGCCGTCTGTGGATTCCTGTAATTGAAATTACGATGGCTCCGATCAGAGTTCCGGCACCGAAGACGCCTCCCATCAGACCGAATCCTGTTGGTCCGATTTCAAGGATTTCTTCGGCGTAGATTGGCATGAGAGGGAAAATCGCTACACCGAATATGTTCTGCGCAGCCACAAGCACTGTTAGCCAGCGGAGAGGCGGTGTGTTACGGGCGTAGCGGAGACCGGCAGAAAACTGGTTTGTGAACGAAGTTTTCTCAAGCGGATCAGCTGAGTCTGTTTCGACCGGAGCTGTTCGTTCTGGCTCTCGGATTCGAAATAGCAGCGTGACGCCGATGAGATTTCCTACGACCACCAGCCAATATGCCGTGTGAGTTCCCGACGAGGCGATTACTACTCCTGTGATTACAGGACCGATCATTTCACCGGTAGTTTGTGCCACTGACAGGATTCCGTTCGCGTTCGACAATCGTTCAGATGGAACGATATCGGCGATTAGCGCGTAGTAAGCGGGGCTGTAGAGCGAATATGAGATCCCTCCGAATATCGCCAGTGCGACCATGTGCCACGGCACCAGCGTATCGGTGACGATTAGCAACCCCGTTGCACCAGATGCCGCTGCCGTTAGCAGTCCGGCTGCGAACATCAGCTTTCGTCTATCGAATCGATCAGCGATCACCCCGCCGAACATCGGCAGGATGAGGATGGGGATTGCTCGCACACCGGCCACCAGTCCGATCCATAGTGGTGAGTGTGTGAGTTCGAGAACTACCCAGGATGCGGCGGCTCCGCGTATAAAAATTCCAAGATCGAATATCGCCTGACTCAGGATCAGGGCGCGGAACTGGGCATCGGCAAGAACTTCAAGCGATTTTGGGCGGAATTTCGAACGCATTTATTTGACTGCTGTAATCAGATTTTCGAGAACTATTGCAACGCCGTGGTGATTGTTCGATGCAGTTTGAAACCGCGCCAGCGATTTGATCTCAGGAATAGCGTTTTCGACCGCTACCGGCCAACCGCAATCGCGAATTAGATCGATATCTACGTAGTCGTCACCAAACGAGAGAACGTCAGAAAGCGGTATGCCTGCAGACTCGAGTAGATCGGCAACTGCGCCTGACTTACTCGCGTCTGATGGCACGATGTTCAGGAACTGTTCCTCGGATGCCCTGAACACTACGCTGTTCTTAGTTAATCTCTCTTCGAGTAAAACTGCTGTTTCTTCGAGATTCGTGCCGACACCGTTTACCGAAACCTTGACGGGTTGACACTGCATGGCTTCTTCGAATCCTAGAACCATGGTCGGGGTTGCAGCGTTGAATGCCCATAGTTCGTTTATGTCATCGTCATGATTCACAGCGAACTGCGTTCCGTCGATTTCGAGCGTCATTCGCGCCCATGGTGCGTGCTCGTTGACCAGCGCCCAGCAGTTGCGGGCGTCTGACTGATTCATCGTGCGTTTTAGTGAACCTGTCAGTCCCACTTTGCCTTCAGCTATCGTGCCGTTCATCTGTACCAGTGAGGTGATTTCCAGAATGTCGTCGCCAACCAATATTGGCAGCACCCGTTCGGGGCGGGATGTTGCGATGACGATCGGGAGCCCGAGTTTGTGAACATTGTGAATGGCGGCGCGAGTGCGGTCGTCTAATCGAGAATCAGAATTTAGCGTGGTTTCGTCGAGATCCATCGCCACGGCTCTGGGCGTTTTTGTCGAGAAATCTGGGAGGTTCAACTTGTGGATTCTTCCGATTTGTTTTTGGCAGATTTACTGAGCAGGCTGGGCCAGACCAGTGCCGCTACGACTGTTGATACAAGACCTAGAGCACCGAGAGTGCCTATCATGGCGGCAGAACCAATCTCTTCAGATATCCAGCCTCCCAGTAGTAGTCCTAACGGTAGGCCGTATATTCCGAGAGAGCGAATTCCCATCACTCGACCCCGGGTTTCGGCAGGGGCGGCCCTGAGCAGCCCGACGACCATCACTACAAACGTGGTGCCTCCGCTGAATCCCCAGAGCAGGAGGATTAGTGCGAATACCCAGAGTGGTGGAGTCAGGGCGAGTAGCAGCATGAGCGCATGCCAGATGATCGACCCGATAATCATGATTCGACTGGGGTTACCGATATTTTGTCGTACGCCGAGAGTGAGTGCGCCAGATAAAGCTCCAAGGGAGGCTGCAGCAGCGAGGAGTCCGATACCCGTTCCGCCGAGATCGTATAGCTCGTCGCCGACGACAGTCATTAGCCCATTAACGATTGGGAAGGCAGTGAATTCGATCAAGAACGAGAAGAAGATCAATCCCGGCAGCAGGTCGCTTTTCCTTACATAACGAAACCCTTCGCTCAGTCCTGCTCGGATGCTTTCAGTGTTCACTTTGGCTCTGACGACGCGAGAACTGACCTTGAGTGCTGCCAATGTCGAGAGTAGGTAGAGGATTGTGATCGTTACGTACGCCCAATCGAGTCCGACCAACTCGAAGATCGTTCCACCTGCTATCGATCCGAGCACTCTTGCTCCATCGAGAGTCGAACGTGAAAGTCCTATCGCACCGTGCAGCGAATGAGCTGGTACGGCATCGGTTGTTAGTGCCTGAACCAGTACGAGATCGAGCATTCTGACCATGCTGCCTGCGGTGACGATTGCGTAGGCGTGCCACAGAACGAGAGTATCGGTAATTATCAGAGCAGTAAGGATTACTGCCAGCACTACACCGAATACACGGACGAATACCTGCAGCCATTTTCGATTGAACCTGTCGACCATCAGTCCGTAGAGAGGTCCGAGCAGTGTTCCTGCGAATTTGAGAGCGCCGACTAGTCCTACAAGTAGGGGCGAACCTGTATCACGAAGCACAAACATCGCGAGCACGATGATCTCCATTTCGATAGCCCACAGATTCAGGGCTTCAGAGGACCAGACGAACTTGTAGTCGCCGAAGCGCAGCACTCGGAACGGGTTCATTCCCGTTCGAGTTAGGTGAGGGGCAGCGTTTGGCGCATCGGCTTCGTGCATGCGAGAGATTTTGTCACGTGAGTGGGGCGTTGGTCACATGGGTGAGTTGCAAACTACGTGACGTCAGTGCGCTAATGCACGATGTTAGCGTTTTCAGCGATTGCCCTAGCTAATTGGCTTTTCGGAGCGCGGGAGTGAAGAGTATGGCTGATCCGGCCACCACGAGACTGCCAGCTATTCCAATGAACAGCGTTGCTTCGATTCCGATAGCTTCAATTCCCGCGCCACCAATCAACCAACCTAGTTGATGAGTGAGCACCGTCATGAAGTAGAGGCTCATCACTCGGCCGCGCATTTCTTCCGATGCCGTGGTTTGGAGTAGGACTGGAACAGAAATCATCCATGATGCGAATGCCAAACCCTGCATGGTCATTGCAATTCCGGCGGTGACAATGTCGGGCGCAATTGCGAATATCGCAGTTGAGAAGTTGAGCATCAGCATTGCAAATATCAGTAGGTAGCCTTTTCTTATCTTGTTGCTGAATGCGAACAAAAGGAACGAACCGATAAGAGCGCCGACACCGCTGAGACCAAGCATCACTCCGTACCCGACTTCACCAAGCCCGAGAATGTCTTTCACTTTGACCGGGATCGCCGGCTGCATCATTCCCATGAATATGGCGCTAGTTCCGATTATCAGAAGAGCACGGATGAGCGGCTGCCTGTACGAGTAGCCGATACCGAGCCTGATATCGGTGAACATATTTCGACCGCTGGGTACCGGAACGTGACGAGTTCGCACTCGGAAAATCATGAAAGCTGAGAATGCGTATAGACCCGTGAGCACGTAGAAAGCCGTGTCGAATCCGAGTAGTAGTAGCGCACCACCTAGACTGGGTCCCGCGATAGTCGCCGTCATCGAAATACCAGTGTTGAGACTCGATGCTGATACCAGTCGTTCCCGGCCGACCACATCGACGGCAAACGCCTGACTAGTTGGGTTGTGAAGTGCGAACATTGACCCTGTCATAAGCGATATAGGTATCAGGTGCCACCATTCGAGCACATCGGCTGTGAGCAGGATTGCGGTTAGTAGCGACATCGAAGCGATGATGACTTTGGTACGCCATAGAAGCTGCCAGCGTTCGGTTCTATCGGCGAGCGCTCCGCCAATCAATGAGATAGAAATGATTGCAATACCTGGCATTGCGTTCACGAGCCCCATGAGAGTGGCTGAATCTGTCTTGTCGAGAACAATCCACGCCTGTGCCATGTTCCTGATTTGGTAACCGGCGAAGGTGGCGAGATTCGATAACACCAGCAGGCGATAGTCACGGACGCCCAGAATGCTGAACGGACCGTGGGCAGGTTTAGCCGATTCTGTCGAACTGCTTGTTCTAGAATTTTGCGTTTCCACTGTATTTGCAGATCTATCGGACAGAGCTGTTTCCTCGTATGGGGTGATGCAGACTCTTTGGGTCAGCTATAGCTACCCGAATAGAACAAATGAATCGCGTACGGGCGTGTGCCTGCGTGCACGCGTACGCACGAGAGAGAATCAGGATGCTGACTAGCGGGGTATGGGGTTCTTCCACGCTGACCGGCCACAACACGGTTAAGTTTATTCTCACATTCTCAGAATGGTTGAATACGTTGCGGCTGGATGCGTGATTCAGAAACTAGCGTTTGACGATAAATGGTTCCAGCAGCGATTCGTTTATTTCGACTCCGATACCGGGGCGGTCTGGAAGAGCAAATCCGCCATCGGCGTATTGCCATGCTGTGTCTGATGCCTCTTCGAGACGATCAGATAATCCTCCCTGGAATTCCTGGAGGTAGTCAGGCGGTGCAACGGCTGCGCACTGCAAAGTCGCTGCCTGGAATACCGATACGCCGGTGCCCATGTGCGGTGTTGTTTTGATTCCGGCTTTTGCCGCGATATCCATTTGAACCATGTAATCGGTGAAGCCCGTTCGTCCGATATCTGGCTGATAAACGTCGAGTGCACGTGGTTGTTGCACCCACTGTTCCATCTGATAGCGGGAGCGGAAGTGCTCGCCAAGCGCGATATCGGCACCCGGCTTCTTTACTAGCTCTTGGTGACCTACGAGATCTTCAGGCTGAAGCGGGCATTCGAAGAATCGAACGTTGCGTTTTCCATACTCAACTTTTCCGAGTTCAGCCGATTCATGCGAGCACATCCAAAGAGTGTCGACCATCCACTGTTCTAAATTGGGCGCACCAGCCATGAGCCCATCGAGCTCGGTAGTTCCTGCCTCAACATCGCCAGTTAGGAAGATTTTTGCACCTTTTAGTCCGGTGTCGATCCACGAGTTCACGTGGTCAACACGCTCTTCCAAAGTCGAACGGCGAACACCTGAGAGGTACACATCGAACTTGCTACGAGGGTTGGGGGCGAGCAGGGCAGCGACGGGCGTTTGTTCGCGCTTGCCTATCGCATCCCAAACAGCGATATCGAGAGCTGCTAGTGCATCGAGCCAGTAGCCAGACGAGTAACCCCTGCCTCGCTGGGTGTCGTATAGGAAATCCCACAGCGCTCCCGGGTTTTCAAACTCTTGCCCTTCAACCATTTGAGCCATGATGTCGTTGAGAAGTAGCACGACCACTTCGGGTCCGATGCCAGCGTTGGCTTCTCCCCAGCCTGTGGTCCCATCTGAGAGAGTCACTTTTACGAGCGGCGTTTCCACGTATCGTGCGTATACGGTTTGCCAACCTTGTTTGAACTCGAAACGTTCAGTAACTCGATCGCCTTCGTTCGCTCGGTAGGACTCCCAGTATGAAGCTGAGTTTTTGAACGCAAGGTGAATTGATTCGACTGACTTGATACTGAAGCTAGTGTTGGACGGCATGTTTACCCGTGTTTACTTGTTGAAGCGTTGTGATTAGAGAACGTAAATTCGAAATTGACAGCGGAAGTTTACTGCTGAAACAAGTGCGTTGGTAGTAATTATTACTCTTAGTTGTAGTTACCGTGAACCGTGTTCTTTTGAAGGTTAGTGGACGTTGACTTTTCAGTTGATCCGTGTATATTTCGCGGCTGCTTACGTTGGAGTAACTGGATAGTTTTGTTCTATTCAAACCTCTACGTAACAAGGCAATTACGAAGCTGGGGCACGGCTGGCAACGAGTGGAAAGGGTTTCCTTTTCATCAGAGTCACCGGGTAGACCCTGGTAATGGAACGAGCTTATTTTCTCTTGAAGATGAGTAACTTCTATATTTGGCCTTTCGGAGGAAATAGCATGGATCTTAGTTTGAATAAGCGATGGGCGCCTGTGCTTCTAGCACTGGCAAGCATGCTTCTCATTGCTGCGGTCGCCTGTGGTGGCGACGACGGTGATGACGGCGGCTCATCTGTAGCTGCTACCGCAGCTCCAGCAGCAACTGCAGCCCCTGCGGCTACAGCAAAGCCTGCTGATGCTGGTGGTACTAGCGACGCTGCCGCAACCGCAGCCCCTGCAGCAACTGTTGCAAAGGATGCGGGCCCAGCAGCAACAAAGGCACCCGACGCAATGGGTGGCCCAGAAGGTTCACTAGTACGGGCTTTCCGTACTCTTGAAGCTGTCTACGGTATTGGCTATGTTGGCCCATACCGAACATCGGCAACTAACCAAATTGGTGGTATCGAAGAAAGCCTCTTCAACTTCCAAAACGGTAACCCAATGACTCCGTTCCTTTTGGACACGTGGGACATTGACGCTGGTGGTACTCGAGCCCGATTGACTCTCAAGAAGGGTCTAAAGTGGCAGAGCCCAATTGGCTACGAAGACAAAGACTTTGGTGAGCTGAACGCTGCCGAACTCGTTGAGTGGTTCAACCGCTCGAACGCAACGACTAACCCTGAATCCACATACGGTGACAGTGGTGACTTCGCTGCGATCTTCTTGGAAGCCACAGCAGTTGACGATTACACTGTTGAAATCGGTCTTGTTTCACCTGTTTACTACTGCCTACCAGTTTCTCAGTTCGGTTGTCTTTCAGCCGCACGAGGACCTCACAAGGTAACTAGTGCCGACACCGAAGGTGTTGAATGGGCTCGAGCAAACCACATTGGTACTGGTCCATACGTACAGGGTGAATGCACACCTGGTGACCGCTGCACAATGCACGCAGTATCAGAGCACTGGCGACAGGTTGGTAACGTTGCAACAATCACGGGACTTCAGGTTCCAGAAGCAACAACCCAGATTGCTATGCTCAAGAACGGTGCGATTGACATGACCGAGCTTGACTACAAGCTCCTTCCAGACGTTATTGCGGACGGTTTCACCTTCCTCGAGACAATGCCTGGTGGATTCGTTGGTCAGTCGATTCTCTTCTCAGGAAACCTGTGGGAGCACTCGCACGCACGAACTAACGAGCCTCTCGAGCCATGGAATGCTCCTCCTCTAGAGAAGGACTACCCTTGGATCGGTAACCCATGGGGACACCAGGGCGGAACTTGCACCGACGGTGCTGGCGCTGGTCTGGAACTCTGTGGAAATGCTCCATACACCGACACCGACAACCCTGCCGGTATGGATGACATGGAACAGTCCCGACTCGTTCGACTTGCTCTTTCGACAGCTATCGACCGTGGTGCTATCAACGACTCACTGTTGAACAACATTGGTACTCCGATTTACTCTGAGTACATGGGGCCTGAGTACCCTGGTTGGGATGCTTCACGCCAGACCGGTTGTTTCGACTGGCTTGGTAACGAAATTACCTGTGAAGGCACAGTACAGAGTGTTTCATGGGAAATTGCTGACGGTGACCTCGATGTAGCTGGTGCGCTTCTTGACGCTGCGGGTTACCCGCTCGTTGGTGGACAGCGCCAGGGCTTTGAGAAGATCACTCTTCAGGCTTACTCAGCAGAAGCAGGACCTGTTGGTCTTGAAGTTGCTGACACTGTTATGTCTGACTGGGCCCGACTCGGTATCGAGATCGAAGGTCTTGTAGAGGACTACGGTGGAGTTATCAGCCCACGAATGCGACAGCGCGTTCAGTTCCTGCCTGTTCTAAAGAACGGTGACGTTCACTCGAACGTATACCCAATTGACTGGCCGCTGCCTACGGTGGACACATCGTCGTCACGACCTGGTTGGGGTGTTGGTTTCGAGTCTCAGGCTGGTGCTAAGTGGCTCTTCGAGATTCTCGGTGAGCAGGACGCAAGCGTCCGAGCTGAAAAGCACTTGAACTGGGTTGACTACAGCATGTTCTGGCTCCAGTACGCTGGTGTGTTCCAGGTTCCTAAGGGAATCGTTGTGAACGACCGTGTAAAGAGCTGGGATGGCTATCAGCAGCACTACTCAAACGTGTCTTCGAACCCTGAGTTCATCGTACTCAACTAAGAGCTTTTGTTCTTAGGAAGCAATTAGTTTGCTTACTAAGGCGGGGGGCGGTTTTTCCGGCCCCCGCCTTTCTTTTTAACTAGCTTTGTTCAAATACTGAATTTGATGAAATTGGTAAGCGCTTATTTGCGCTCTCAGGGCTAGTTAGTGAGCGTTGACATAGGCAGTTACGAATGCTAAATTTTCGCTGCACTCGGTAACGATTGGGACCTTATATAGCGTCCGATTCGAGTATGATGCTGATCAGCGCACCGGCGTTGTCGGCTGTACGGCAATTCAACCTTTGTGGAATAAGTTCGAAAGTACGCAATAAATGGCTAATTTTCTAGCAAGACGATTTCTTTCATCGCTTGTGTCGGTGATCGGTGCGACGATCGCAATTTTCGTCCTAATCCAATTTCATAGTGACCCACGAGAGTTGTTTATTCCGGACTCCGGATATGGCATCACACAAGAGCAGTGGGAAGCACTTGGCGAACGCATGGGACTGAACGACCCGCTGTGGAAGCAGTATCTAACTTGGGTCGGAAATACCCTGCGTGGTGACCTTGGTGTCTCGCTCGCTCGTGACCGTGCTGTTGTCGATTTGATCAAGGGTAAGATCGGAGCGACTGTCCAGCTCGCGATAGGAGGCTGGATCTTCGCCATCGCCTTAGGAATTCCAATGGGGGTGTTGGCTGCAGTAAAGCGCGGCACCTTCTGGGACTATTTCGGAAGAGGAATGGCGATTGTTGGTCAGGCTGCACCGCCGTTTGTAACGGGTTTGGTAGCAATCTGGTTCTTCGCTGTGTGGCTGGAATGGCTTCCAGCCGGTGGGCGATCACCTGACTTCAACTGGAAAGAATATCTACTACCTTGTATGGCACTCGGTTGGGGTGCAGCGGCTAGCTTGATGCGCCTAACCCGATCTTCGATGCTCGAAGTGATGGACTCTGAGTACATCCGACTTGCCCGTGCTAAGGGTGTTGGCTGGAACTGGGTTATCTACAAGCACGCATTGCGTAACGCTTTGATCGCTCCGGTTACTTCAGCACTGCTGGTGTTCTCGGGTTGGTTGAACGGTGCGTTGGTTGTTGAGATTGTGTTCTCGTGGCCTGGAATCGGTTACGACGCTCTGTTCAGGGCTGTGAACGATAACGACTTCCCGCTTCTGCTTGGAACCGTGTTCATCTTCATTTTGATCTATCTGGTGTTCGCAACTATCGCTGATATTGCGTACACACTCATCGACCCCCGAGTACGTCTCGGCAACTCTGCGGACTAACGAGGATTACTCATGGCAACTTCTGAAACACAGGGTGAGGTTCAGCACGTCGATTCGTCGACGCTGGATGCTCCGCTCAATCCGGTAAAAGTCGATAGGTCGTTATTCGGTAGCTTCTGGTACGTCATGCGTAAGTACCCGGTTGTACCGGCAGCTGTACTGGTCTTACTCGTCGTAGCGGCAATCATCGGACCTACAGTGGCTCCGTATGACCGTGACATCGGTCCAATCGGTGACCGTCACTTAGGTATGTTCCAGTACTCCGAGCTTGCTCTGGAAGATCAGGACCCACCTCGCTATGGTCTATGGCCTGCGGGATTCCACCTGTTTGGATCTGACCACATCGGTCGAGACGTGTTTACCCGTGTTTTGCACGGTGCACGCATTTCGATGCAGGTTGTGATGGTCTCGCTGGTGCTGGGTATGTTTATCGGAGTATCGCTCGGAATGATTTCGGGCTACTACGGTGGGGTCGTTGACGAGGTTATTACTAGATTCGTCGATATTTGGTATGCGATGCCGTTCCTGATGGTTGCACTGATTGTGGTGTTGATCTTCGGGCGTGGCTTAACGGTGCTCCTGTTCGTGCTGGCTCTTGTAGCCTGGGCAGGTTTCGTGAGGGTTATCCGTGCCCAAATTCTGGTGCTGAAGCAGATGGACTATGTCGCTGCTGCCAGGGTGAACGGTGCGTCTGACTTGAGAATTCTTATCAAGCACTTGCTGCCTGGAATTCTGAACACGGCTATCGTTGTTGGAACACTGAACACGTCGGGTCTGATCCTTTCAGAATCAGTGCTCAGTTTCGTTGGTGCTGGAATTCAGCCTCCAACGCCAGCTTGGGGTGTTATGACCAACGAAGGTCGTGACTATCTCTCGATTGCTGCTCACCAGGTGCTCGTACCTTCAGCAGCCATCTTCTTGGTGGTGATTTCGCTGAACTTCTTGGGTGACTGGTTGAGAGACCGGTTGGACCCACGACTGCGCCAGATCGACTAGCGTTATTGCAAGTAACTAAAAAAGCCCTCGGCATTTCGCCGAGGGCTTTTTTTATTCTGCTGCTATCAAGCTTTACAACAAGATGTGTTCCGTCAGTTCAGAGAGCGTTCTGATGACGGGTACGCCAACAACATGCCCTTTCGATCCAACGGCTCCTGTGTGGTCGATCTGAAGAGCCTGCATACCCACATCTAGGGCACCTTCGACATCCACAATGTCGTCACCTACGTGTAGAGCCTCTTCAGGGGCTACACGTAGCGACGAGAGGGCATGTAAGAAGATTTCAGGAGCGGGTTTGTCGCTGCGTACCTCAAATGAAATAACAATGGCATCTAGCAGCGAGTCTAGTTCCCACTTTGTCAGAAGTTCTCTTACATATGGATAGTGATCGAAGTTCGTCACCAGACCTACTGCGATTCCGTTCTGTTTGAGAACTGAAATTACATCGATGGCGTCATCCGCAAGAGTCCATCTTGGTCCCCAGCTTTGAATAATCGCTTGTGCGTACTGTTGAATAGATGTGTCTGGTACTTGGAAATCGTGTGAATCTAAGAACGTGGCGATTCGGCGTTCGAAATAGGTGAATCCGTCCTTTTTCGATCTGTCGAATTGCGTTGCGAACATCTCTGCGGCTGAATCTTCATCCATCTCCATACCATCGAGGTGCAGAGCATTCGAAAACACCTGGGCCGATATATCCGTGTCGTTGTCGGCTGGACCACCGATAAGCAGAGTGTTGTAGAGGTCGAACGTGACCGCACGCAGTTCCTTTTTGTTTTTCACGGGGCGGGGCATCAAAACTGAACTCCTTTCATCAACGATCAGCTGTCGAGTTGTAGTGCTGGTCACATTACAAAAAACGACCGTCCATGCGGACGGTCGTTTCTAAATACTATGTTGCGTGAATGAATTTACTCGACGCAGACAGCACCTACACCTGTGTCACCCGAGAATCGTGAGTGATAGGTGAAGCAACCAGTGCTGGTGAATGTGTGTGAGTAGTTGGGAGTTTCTTTGTCGAATGGACCTTTGTGAAGGTCGCCCGAGTCCCATTCTTCCTCCTGACCGGGGTCAGCCGTTGTGCTGCTCGCAGAACGACGGTCGTTCAACCATGTAACAGTCTCTCCGACTGCAACCTTGATGATCGCTGGCTCGAAGACTGTTCCTTCAGCACCCTTTGAGAGAATTTGAATTTCTATAACACCAGTCAGAGCGGGCCCTTCAGGAACTTCAACCTCGAAGGCTGCACCCTGTGCAAGTTCTGCACCAGAGTCTCCACCCACACCCTTTGAAACGATTCCCTCTTCAGCAAGTGCGGTTGCAGTTGCTGCTCGGTCGGCGTTTGCTGCTGCCGCTGCACTGTTGTCATCGATCTGCACCTGAACTGTTGCGTCAGGGTCACCACCGGCGTCAATAACCGCCTGTCGAGTTGCTGCTGCATTGTCGAGTTTGTTCTGTGCCTTGGTGGTCTCAACGATTTGTACTGTCGTTGGTCCACTTGCACAAGCAGCCATAATGGTGGTCAAAACGGACACCGCCGCCAAAACCAGAATCACACGAATCCGAATCGACATATAAGTCCCCCCGATAACGAAGCTTATTTTGCATCGCCGAGTAAGAGTTTTTGGTTCATTTGCTATCGATTTTATCGAAAGAATTATGAACCCTGAGTTCAATTTGGCGGAAGGATAACACGGAGTTTTCCCGCGGCACGTACGAGAAAGTTCGTTTCTGAGTAATTTTCCGCTCTCAGCCCGTGATCAACGCTGGTTTCGACGCATTCGCAGCACAACCAATCCGGATATCGCCGCTATTCCAGCTGCGATGTAGTAAGAGAATCGGTATGCCTCGTAAAAAGTCGAACCATACGAAGATTGCTGCCAATTAAGAATCGTCGTTATTAGAGCGATTGAAAGCACGGTGCCAACCGTCTGCGAAACGGTTAGGGCGGCAGACGTTGCACCAGCGTGCTCGCTCGGAGTTCCTCGAAGAGTGAGGGCGTAGACTGCCGCCTGATGCATGCCGAAGCCGAGTCCGAGTACCGCTGTGGCGATCACTACGGTTGTCATCGTCGGATCTGAGCCTGATGATCCAGCCATCGCTAGCCCGATTGCGGTGATGATGGTTCCGGCAAAAGTTACAGGGCGGTCGCCAACACGATCAGCCAGCCAACCGGTGAGTCCCGAGCCGGCGAAATTCATCGCTGCCATCAGCGCCAGTAGGGCGCCGAGAGTTAGTCCGCTCCGACCCATCACATCTGCGACGTAGAACGGGAATAGAAACCACATTACGAACGAGGCAACTGTTAGCAACAGATTTGAAGCTGTTCCAGATTTGAATCCTCGGTATGCGGTCAAGCCCGACGGAAATATCGTAAATCTTCCGGATCGCTTGCCTTTCGCAAAGATGAATCCGAGAACGATAGTCAATGCGAACAGAACCAGAGGGAGTGGTGAGAGCCAGCCTTCTACTCGCGCGAATGACATTGCAAGAATGAAAGTGAACAGTGTTGCAAACAGCGTTACAGAACCCGGAAGATCGAAACGTTGATTCGCTCTTCCTTCTACCGCTTTAGCTAAATGCCCATTCAGCCCCACCGCAGCTGCAATTAATAGAGCGACTCCGATTGGAATGCGTGCCCAGAAAATGGCCTCCCAACCAATCTGCTGTCCGAGGAACCCGCCTCCGAGAGTTCCTGCGAACGTTCCGAGCCCCATAGCTCCCAATGTCACACCAAGTGCGGCACCTCGACGGGACGGACCGAACGCTCTTGCTACCAGTGCAGGTGCGAGGGTGAAAAGAATTGCCACCCCTATTCCCTGAGGTATCCGTAGAGCGACGATTGGTGTTAGTGAGTCCTGTAGCGATATGAGACCAACGGCGAGCGTGTACAGCACAATTCCCGAAACCAGCGGCCACTTGATGCCGAATCGATCAGCAATACCTCCAGCGACGAATCCGGTGCCGCTTCGGGCGCCGTGATACATGATGATGATCAGTTGGACACTGATTAGGGTTTCGCCAAGTTCGGAACGGAATCTCGGCAAATTGACGTTAATCGAAAAGTCGAGAGCACCTAAAAATAGTGCCCCGCTTCCAATCAGGATCGCCATCATCTGGGCGAACTTGGTTATTCCGCGGTCAACGTGGGGGGCTGAACTCCCGGTCGGGTCAGGTTTGCCGGTGGATTCAGATTGAGTTGTTGAATCTACACTAGTGATGTTTTAAGTCCTGCCCCAGGCAATCGATTCATAACAAGCCGCACGATGAGTTCACTGATCGATTTTCGAGTGTCGTAATAATTGTCGCCGGTATTCTTTCGTCGTTGACCATCGATGCTAGTTGATTGGGCGTTTCGAAACCCGACCGGCGTACTCTTCGCTGATGTAGAGGGTCGAATCGGTTACCACAAGTCCTGTTGGTGAAACGACAGTTTCAACAATCACAGTTGGCTCACCATTGTTCCACCTGATGATGCGCCCAGGGTGGGTAGCTGAATTTTCGGCAAAGTCTCCACTTTCGAAAACAGTCTTTGTGTCGGACGAGAACTCCGCAATGTACAGATTGCCGTCTGGACCAAACGTAATGTCGGTGATCGTGGTGAACCCGGTTGCGTAGGGTTCAACTTCTCCTTCATCCATTGCATCGCCATCGCCGTTGATATCTTCGACTCTCCAGACAACTGCTTCTCCGCGTGGATATGGGTAGCCCGTCAGCGATCCGACGTAGATAGCGCCGTCTGCACCACGAGCGATTCCGGTTGGAACCATTTCTACTGGTGGCTCGTGATCGGGAATGTGAAAGTCCTCGAACACTACGTAGTCACGAATATTGCCATCGAGGTCGACTGCAAGGAGCGAATTTCCGCCGGGGTCTGCAACGATCCAGCCATCCACTTCAGGTGCATCGGCTATGTCGTAGGGGTTGGAGAAGCGATTTGAAAGGGGAGCAAAAGCATCCGTGGCTTCTGTCACCGGCTCGAATTCTTTTTCACCACCAGGAGTAAGGCGGAAGAGACGTGCAGATTGGTTTCCTCGGAACTCACCTACGATGGTGAATACTTCGCCGTTGAGAACGCTGATTGCCGAAGGCCCTGCGCGATATTCGTTATCAGGACCTGTATTGAGGGCATGTGGCATGCGCTTTTCTGTGAGAGAACGTATTTCGCCGTTGGGCATCACTTCTAAAACCCGACCACCACCGGTTTCTGCAATTAGAAGATTTTCATCCTGATTAAGAATGAGTCCGCGTGGAGAAGTGAGTTCATCAGTGATGATCGTTCCCGGTTCGCTGGCCGATTCTTCAACTTCGAAACTCCCTGGCTCGTCTTCCGATCCGCCGCATGCCACAGAGGCTGCGATAACGAGAAGAGCAGCAATGATTGCCACTCGAGACGCTGATAGTTGAAGCTTCTGTGCGACTGAATTTAGAAAAGGGTTCATGGTTACTAGGTGATAGGAGACGTAGTGGTTGAGATGCTCAAGATGTGGCTGAATCGAATCGCCTGAGCATTCGAACGTCACTTCGATCAATTATCGCACTTATCCCTGTAGGACTATCTGAATTTAGTATGGGATTTTGGCAGATGTATGCACCTACGTGCGGAGGTTGTATATTTTGCCGTGAATATTTTTTACCGCTACATGTTGATGAGATATTTTCGTCGAACCATGAATAGCAAGTGAACGGAAAGATTTCGACTATGGGACACAGTGTTATTTATTACGGTGAAGATGACGGTGCTCGAACGATTCGGGCACTTGAGCTTGGTCCCGCCGATCTTGATTGGGGAGTAGTTAGCCCCGAGGCTCCCGAAGCTGAGCAGACGGAAGCACTTGCCGATGCTGTAGCCGTGATCACGAACGGTCTTTCCATTACGACCGAGATGCTCGAAAAAATGCCCAAGATGAAGCTACTGCAGGTGATGAGTGCAGGGTTTGATCGACTCGATGTTCCTGCCATACGTGAGATGGGTATCGAGGTGTGCAATAACTCCCCAGCTATCGCCCGTTCAGTTGCTGAACACACCATCGGAATGATGATGATGGTGTACAAGCGCCTTCCGCAGGGAGTCGATGGTGTCAAAGATGGCAGTTGGCAGAAGCCTGCGAAATCGGGCGAATTCGGCAAGGTTTACGAAATATCGGGTCGAACTGTAGGCATCATCGGGCTAGGCAATATCGGGTCTTGGGTGGCGAAAATGCTGCAGGGGTTCGGCACAACAACTCTTTACACCGACGTTCGAGATTTTTCGACTGAAAAGGAAAAAGAACTGAACGTGACGAGAGTGACCATGGATGAGCTGCTGGACCGTTCCGACATCGTTACGGTGCACGTGCCTCTATCGAGCTCAACGACGGGGTTGATGGGCAGGCGTGAATTCGCTGCTATGAAGTCGGACGCTATTTTTATCAATACCTGTCGAGGTCCGGTGCAGAACGAGGCGGAATTGATCGAGGCTTTGAACGCCCGAGAAATACTTGGAGCCGGACTGGATGTAACGGAGATCGAGCCTACACCTCTCGATACGCCGTTGCTGCAGATGGACAACGTGGTGCTTACACCTCATCTGGCTGGTTCTTCTCAAGAACGGGTCGATAGGGCGTTGGTGTTCTCTTTTGAAAACGCTCGACGTGCGCTGAACGGCGAGACATTGCAGAACCCGGTTGAAGTGCTTGACTAGTTCGCTTAATAAGATTGGCAACAGAGCTGTAAAAGGCTTGTTGCTTGATTTAGACGGAACGGTTTTGCCAGAGAATAATCGCCCGACTGACAGGGTGGTTCGGGCTATTGTCGAAGCTTCAAAGAAGATTCCCGTAGCGCTGGCTTCCGGTCGTGTTCAAGACGACGTGTGCCACTTCGCTCGCCTATTCGGACTGACGGGACCGCAGATATCTGACAACGGTGCCACGATGATGGATCCGCTGACAGGTCGTGCTATTAATCGACACGTGCTTGATAGCGATGTTGCGAAGCAGGTTGTATCTGAGCTTCGCGGTTCTTCATCACGTGTGCTCGTCTGCGACGCAGGGCGATTTATCGATAATCCTGACGACATCAAGGATTGGCAGATAACGATTGTGATGGCGAAGTTTTCTAACGAGGCTGAAGCTCGAAGCTGGGTAGATAGGTTTCCGGCTGAATCGGTCAGTACCTACGCTACTGTAGATAATCTTGGCGAGTGGTACATCGATTGCACTGCGGCTGGAATCGATAAGGCAACGGGTGCTAGAGATTTTGCAGAGGCTGTTGGTGTCGATGTATCGGAGCTTATGGTGGTTGGCGATGGTTGGAACGATGTTCCAATGTTCGAAGTTGCTGGCACGGGAATTGCGATGGAAGGCGCTCCCGTGGAAGTGCAAAATATTGCAACAGCGATGACCGCTGGAATCGATGATGATGGCGCAGGGCTAGCTATCGAAAAGTACGTGCTGGGGCGCTAGCTGTTCAGCCACATTACCTACTAAGGCGTTTCGAGTTCGTTGTCGTCCTGCACGTTGAGATCATCCAGCTCGTCGATTAGCTCATCGCCATCGTCGACAAATTCAGGACCACTGTCGTTTTCGCCAGCCTGGCGGAATGCTCGAACACCAGCGGCAAGTCCAACTTGCCAAGCTTTGGTTTCTCGACGTAGTGCAGTCCGGAATCGACTACCGTATTCACCGACTTTTCTGAATTTTTTCTGTCGGCGGCGTACGAGGGTTTTGGTGTTTTTGCCGGCTAGTTCCGATAACTCACGCATGAGAGATCGTTTTAGCAGGCGAGCAGTTTCATCGGGTGAACCGTGTGCCCCCGATTCAGGTTCTGGAACAATATCGTCGACGATTTCCATATCGACGCAATCGACTGATGTTAATTTGAGAGCTCGGGCGATATCTGAGGCTTTGCCCGGATCGCTCATCTCCGCCTGTGCGCCTTGTTCGGGTGCGATTGGCGTGTAGATAGCGTTCTCTAGCATGAGCACGCGGTCGGCAAGACCAAACGCCAGTGCCGCCTCGGAACCGCCCTCACCAATGAGAATAGATAGCGTCGGCGTTTTCACTCGCCCCATTTGATCGATCATTCTGGCGATAGCGCTTGCAAGCCCCCGCTGCTCCATGTCGATACCTAATCGTGGGCCGGGTGAGTCAACGATAGTCACGACTGGGATTTTGAACGTTTCGGCGAGAATCACGCCTCGCCGAGCTTTTCGGAAGCCGCCCGGCGTGATTTCGCCCATTCTAGGACCAGAAGAGTCGTCGCTTTGTGCTGCGTTCGATTTTTGCTGGGCGACGATCATCACGCTTTGGCCACCGAGGCGCGCAAGACCAATGATCACCGATGGATCGTCGGAGTAGACGCGGTCGCCATGAAGTTCGAAGAAGTTGGCAAATACGTTATCGATGTAGAAGCGGGCTCGTGGTCGGTCGGGGCGTCGTGCGAGCTTGACCATCTCCCATGCTTCACGAGGGCGAATAGCTACGTTTTCGGGTGCGATTCGTCGAGAAGAAGTTAGTCGGAACTCTGGTGAAATTAGATCAAGCACCGAAGCGAGTTCGTGCTTCAAGGCGTCTCGCTCGATGATGGCGTCGACATGACCGCGCTCGAGATACGATTCGGCTGTGTGTTCAGCATCGGCTCGCTTGCCTTCGATCTCTCGTAGATCGCCTAACGGGGCAAACCCTATGTGCGATCCGGGCTCGGCAAAGATGATGTCTGCCATCGAGGCGAAGCTGCCTAATACTTGACCGGTAGAAGGATTGCTAAGCGAAACGATGAACGCTTGGCCTTTGTCTCGTAACGCCCTCGCTGCCAGAGTGGTTTTCGCCATCTGCATTAGCGAGAGAACGCCTTCTTGAATTCGAGCTCCACCTGAAGTGACCATCGCCACACAAGGCATTTTCTTGCGCGCGGCTAGCTCGAGGGCGAGCGTAACTTTCTCTCCAACAACGACTCCCATCGATCCACCTAGAAAGCTGGAATCGAGAACGATGATTACGACCGGTGTTCCGCCAATCGAGCATGTTCCGGTAACTGCTGCTTCCGATAGTCCGGTTCGGGTTTGATCTTGTAGCAGTCGAACCCTGTAGGAAATTCGCGGTGAGAATTCGAGTGGATCGAGCGATTGAATCCACTTGCTGGTTTCTTTGAAGCTGCCTTCGTCGGCAACCGCTGCGATACGTCGCCTTGCTGAGATGGTGTAGTGGTAGCCGCAGGTGGGGCAGACCCGGAGTCGACGATATTTTGTGGAGGCAGATAGATCGGCACCGCACGACAGACACAACTTGCGGGGCTGTTCGAGATTTATCGAGTCGAGTTCTTCCGTCAGCTTCGCAAGAGCATCGTCGTCTTGCGGCTGTTCGTCATCTTGTGGGAAGAGTGGAGTTACGTTATCTGGCAAGTTGGTGAGCTAGATTCCTGATCTCGGCTGGCTAGCTAGGTCGCTAGTCTCGTTGATTCATTCTATGCGAGGAAGCGTTACCAGTATCGAACATGTCACCTGCTAGCGGTTGCTGGAGAATGATCTCACCAGATGTTTGCTGCTACAGGACCGGCCTCGGCTTGCCGGGTTCGCCGGCGCCAACTACGCCTTCGTCTTCGAGTTCGTCCATGAGTCGCGCTGCTCTTGGGTATCCGATTCGGAGTCGGCGCTGTAGCAGCGATACTGAGAGCGTCTTTTGCGATTGGGCAAGATTAGCTGCTTGATCGAATAATGAATCGCCATCGACTGCGCTTGATGATGTACCGTTGTCGGCTCCTGCGTCGTCGAACGTAACGACTAGCTCAGGCAGAGGTGGTCCGCCCATGTTTTGCCAGGCAGAGACTACGCCTTCGATTTCATCGTCGTTAAGGAATGCACCCTGAACACGTGAAGGTTTTGGTTTATCGATAGGCATGTAGAGCATATCGCCCCTGCCTAGTAGTTTTTCGGCTCCGACCGAGTCGAGAATCGTTCGAGAGTCGATCTGTGACATAACGGCGAAAGATATTCGGCTCGGGAAGTTGGCTTTGATGAGACCCGTCACAACATCGACAGATGGGCGCTGAGTCGCCACAACCAGGTGTACGCCGGTAGCTCGTCCTAATTGCGCCAATCGCACCAGTAGGCGCTCTACGTCGCCAGCAGCGGTGAGCATGAGGTCGGCAAGTTCGTCGACGAGGATAACCAGATAGGGCATCTTCTCGTCCATCTTTTCGTTGTAGGTAGCGATGTTTTTTACGCCGGCTTGTTCGAGCTGACGGAACCTACCCATCATTTCGTCTACAAGCGACTTGAGAACGATCACTGCTCTATCGGCTTCGACGATGACTGGGTGGTAGAGGTGCGGAATGCCTTGATATGGAGTTAGTTCGACTCGTTTTGGGTCGATCATGATCAGCCGTAGTTCGAGTGGCGTTTTGGTCATGATCAGACCAGTGATGATCGCGTTCATGCACACACTTTTACCGGAACCGGTTGAACCGGCTACGAGCGTGTGCGGCATTTTCGAAAGATCGGCCATCACGGGGTTTCCGCCGCTGCCGAGTCCGAGTGGAACCGGAAGCGCAGCAGATTTCGAGAATGCTTCCCATTCTGGGGAGTCCATCACCGATCGAAGGGTGACCTGAGTAGGGTGAGCGTTCGGCACTTCAATACCAACGACCGATTCGCCCGGTACAGGGGCTTCGAATCGTAGGTTCGGCGATGCCAGCGCGAGGGCGATATCTTTTTCGCGGTTCAGGATCGTGTCGACTCGAACTCGCTGACCACCAGTGTTCTCTTCGGAACGACCCTTCCAGCCGGGGCTGAGTCCGTACATCGTGACGGTCGGTCCCTGTCGGACTTGATCGACACTGACGTCGATTCCAAATTGTTCGAGCGATTCTTCAACGGCTCGGCTGGTGGAATCGATTTCTTCCTGAGTAATACCTCCGGGCTTGGCTATTGCCAGCATCTCTGGGTCTGGGAGATGCCACGGGTAGCGGTACGCCGCTGAGTAATCGGGCGGTGGTACATCAGCTTCTTGTGCTTCTTCGACTTCGGTCGGTGTTGGGTAGGCAACGGTAACCGGTGTTGCAGGATCTGTCGGGATGCGATCTACGAATTTAGCGAGTTCAGATTTTTGTTCAGGATCAGGGGTTGGTTCTGATTCTGTCGAATCGTTCACGAATATCGACACAGGTTCGTCGTTATCCGATGACGCTTCAGATTTTTGAGCAACAGATTCGAGAGCTACTGCCTCGTTCTCGGCATCAATCTTTGCCTGAGCCGCCTGATCAGCTTCGTATTCAGCTAGGTCGGCTTTTCGCATCGCTTTGAGTTCTGCACGTTTTTTTCGCCATGCACTGAACTTGCTTGAGAGATTTTGAATTCCGACACTGAGCACTGCGAACGCAACGATGATACCCCCGAAGAGGCTCTTTCCCGTGCGCTTCGCTAGTTGAGGTGATGCAACAACAAAAGCGATGAGTAGCAACGCAACGATCCGCGCCCAGGCTGTTGCGTATTCAGTGATTGATACGTCGAATCGATCCCATTCGAGTGGTAGACGGGATATTGCCATCCCTATATCGCCACCAAACGTTTCGCCACTGAAAGCGGCGAGTGGGGCATAGAAAATTCCGAGTCCGCCCGATATCGCTGTTCCAAGCGCGAGGGACGATACGATCCATCGCCATTTGGCGAAAAGTTGGGATCGATTAAAGAGAATCAGGAACAGCGTGACCACAAGCCAGAGACCGAGCGGTATTGCCGACCAACCAACCAGCTTTCCTGCGTCATCTTGGAATCCGAAGTAGGCGACAGCTGCGATGGCAGCGAGTGCTACTACAAACCAAACCTGGGCAGGTGCCGCAACCAGAAGCCGACCGACGATCTTCGCCAGCGAACCTACCATTCGTGCAATTTTGACGAGTGGGTTCGAGCCGGACTTGCCGGCTGTCGACTTCTTTGATGTGGATTTAGACGTCAATGGCGCTTGTGATAATCAGCGGTCGCCGTTTGGTGCGGCGGCCGAGGAAACTTCCAACAGTGGTTCGTACAACATCTTCGAGATCGCCCCACTCTATTGGCTTTTTCAAATGTTGGTCAAGCACAGGAGTCAGGGCGTCTTCAGTTTCGCGTAATAGACCGTCGGAGTCCTCTACGTGAACGAAACCAGCTGAGACGATTTTTGGTCGACCCACGAGTGAACCATCGACAGTGTCACGCGAGAAGGCGACTGTGACGACGCCGTTGTGCTGAAGTGAACGACGTTCAATAACGACGTTACCCGATTCGTCCCACATACCGAGTCCGTGGACGAAGATGTGTCCGGCTTCGATGCGGTCGACGACTTCAGCTGAATTTCTGTCGAGCTCAAGAATATCGCCATCCGTAAGGATGAAAGCGTTCTCAGGAGCAACGCCGGTTGTTACGGCAAGGTCGGCGTGAGACTTAAGCATTCGATACTCTCCGTGAACTGGCACGAAGTATTTTGGTCGGGTTGCATTGAGAAGCATTCGAAGCTCCTCTTTGCGGGCGTGACCGGGAACGTGCGTGCGTCGTTCGTGGTTGGTTATTACTCGGGCACCGAGTCGAACGAGTTCGTTGATCGAGTCGTTAACCGGAACTTCGTTTCCGGGAATGGTGCTTGCCGACATGATGATGGTGTCATCGTCTTGGATTTTGATATCTCGGTGATCGTTTCGCGACATGCGAACGAGTCCAGACTGTGGCTCACCTTGTGACCCTGTCGTGAGGATCAAAACTTTGTCGCCGGGAAGACTGTTCGCTTCGCCAGCGCTGATGATTAGGTCGCCGGGAATATCGAGGTGGCCAAGATCACGACCAATTTTGGTGTTGTTGATCATGCTGCGACCGAGAACACAGAGTTTTCGACCGTGCTTTATGCACGCATCGGCGACGATCTGTATTCGAGCGATTTGCGATGCGAAGCTCGATACGATCACACGATTTTCGGCAGCCCCGATTAGATCTGGAAGATTTTCTACTACTTCTCGATCAGATGGCGAGTAGCCCTCTTCTTCTGCGTAGGTCGAGTCGGCCATTAGGAGCAGCGCACCGTCCTGGCAGATGTCGGCTAAAACGCCGAGGTCGGATGGTGGTCCGATTACGGGGGCGTTGTCGAGTTTGAAATCACCTGTGTGAATTACGACTCCGGCTGGGGTCGTAATTGCGATTCCAGTTGAATCGGGGACTGAGTGGCAGACTGCAAACCATTCGACTTCGAGTTCACCGATTTCGTGCTGTTCACCGGGGTGAATCACTTTGAGTTCGGCTTCGTCACGCATTCGTGCCTGTCTCAATTTTTCGTGAAGCAGGGCTTCTGCCATTGCAGGTGCGTAGACGGGTACGTTCACTCGCTTTAGGAAGTGCGGAACGGCTCCGATGTGATCTTCGTGACCGTGGGTGATCAGCAGAGCACGAACGCGATCTGCATTCTCTTCCAGATAGTCCATATCGGGAATGACCACGTCGATTCCGGGCATGTTCCATTCAGGGAACAGCACACCGGCGTCGATCACCACGATGTCGTCGACGGTCTCGAGGACCATCATGTTTTTGCCGATCTCGCCGAGACCACCAAGTGGTAATACGCGAATCCATGGTGCGTCGTTGTTTTTAGATGTCATACGTTTGAAATGATGCCAGCGTGAATGTTACGAGGGCACTACGCGGAGACTGCTTGGCTGCGTTGGCAGTCAGGACATTCTCGATCTATTTTCGTAGTGCTTAGAACATTCCTAGTTGGCGATCTCCTTGTTCTTCTTCTGTAGTTTCGTTCGTCAATAAAGGTTCAGATATTTTTGCTTCAGCCTCGTCATTATTTGGGGCTTCGGCGATGTGGCTTTAGGGCCGGTTGATGTTTGGTTCTTTGTTCTTTTCTGATGGCGAACTATTGTTCGCTGAGTTAGTTGATGCCCGCAATGCCTCAGGGAGTTTGAGAACGTCTTTTTGAAGTTCTCGTTTGATAGCGGGATTTCGGAGTCCTGCTGCTGGGTGATACAGCGGAAACAGGATACGGCCTTCCCATTCGAGAATTTTGCCGTGGTCTTCCGAGATTTTACCTTCTGGGTAGTATCTGAGCATCGAAACTCTGCCCAGTGTGACTATTACTTTAGGGTTTAGGAGTTGTAGTTGTCGCTCTAAATAGGGACGACATGCGGCGACTTCGTCGGGAAGCGGGTCACGATTGTCGGGCGGTCGGCACTTTACGACGTTGGTGATGAAAATGTCATCGCGTGAGAGTGGGACTGCAGCGAGCAGTTCGTCGAGTAGTTTTCCAGAGCGACCTACGAACGGTAGACCCTGTTCATCTTCGTTGAATCCGGGGCCTTCGCCAATGATGAGTATTTCGGCGTTCGGTGATCCGCTACCGGGAACGGCGTTAGTTCTTGTTTGGTGAAGCGCACATTTCGTGCAGGAACGCATTGCGCTGGCAAGTTCGTCGAGTGATCCCCAGGAGTTTGCTGAGGTGTCGGCGGTGGTCAAAAGATTTTAGTTCTAAGTTTAGATGGGTCTGGCTGCGAATCCAGAAGTGGGCTGCAGGCATCGGTAAGTGCGTTCAAGTTATCACACCGGAGTTAAGCGGACCGTTTCTTGCGTCATCGCAAAGTGGGAGCAGGATTACAGATAGAAGAAGCCTCCACCACAAGCATGACTGTTGTGGTGGAGGCTATCCCGCGTCTGACGGGGTGATATTGGTCGTTGTACTCGAAACCCATCTCAAACCTGTGGGACGAGATGGGGCCGAGCCCCGAAGGTGCAACTGCGGGCAGATGTTTACTACCTTCGGTGTGAATAACCGGTCGGGATTTCGACTACTATCGACCGGTTGCGCCAGTGCAGGTTGCCGATGTGCTGTACCAGTCGCCATCGATAGGTGCCCACCAGAAGCTAAAGCCTTCAACTACAAGTTCGTCGTAGTTGTAGACGTTGAATTTTGATGACGCTGTGTCGTCTTTATAAGTACGGAACTCAACGTTTCGGGCATTGAATCCTTCGTTGGTGAAGGCTTCGTACTGGTAGAACCATCCACCGAGTTCAGTCCATGCGTGCATAATCTGCTCTGGCTTGGGATTAGGAGTATCCGGCGTGCAGGTCTCCAAGAAGAGTTCAGGGTTAAGCGTGTTCATCGCCCTGACCTGTTTTTCTAATTGAGCGAGGATCATTTCTTCGTCTGAACCGGGCTCTGGTACTTCAGCTGGAACTACTGCCACTTAGGGAATTGGGGCTGTGGTTGGTTCGGGTTCGGTCGGCGCAGTATCTTCACTAACGGATGTATCTGAAATAATCGATTGATCTGACGCAGCGATTGCGTTGCTGCTCGCAGGCTCATCGCCACCACATGCCGAGAGCATTAGCGCGGCTATTAGCACCAGTGCTAGACCGCTGATGTTCTTTGTCGAGCGTAATTTCGTAGTCATGTTGCACCTTTTTGTCTCCTGCGATGAGTTACCGCAGATAACTAGACAAGTTGGTGCAAGTTCACCAATTGAACATCCTCGGGAATGAGGACTTCTTCAGAAGGGGTTTTCGGTCGTAGGGAACGGGTTTTCTGGTGGTTCTAGTCATATATGACTAGGTCTTTGCAGCGCCAAGATCACAGCCTCACCGACGGAGTAATTTTGCTGTGGTATAGATCTAGGCGTCTGCTAAGCCCTGACGAATCGCGTATGCGGCGGCTTCGGTGCGGTTTGAGCTAGCGGTCTTGCCGAGGATGTTTGCGACATGGCTGGCCGTGGTGCTCAGGGTAATCACGAGTTCATCAGCAATTTGCTGATTCGAAAGACCGTCACAGATTAGGCGGAGAACGTCGACCTCCCGATTTGTCAATCCGTCTGGACGAGTATTGCGCGTTAGCCCGAAAGAGTCGGCTTGTTCTTGTAAGGTGGTGAACTTGTTTTCGAGCGGTTTAGTGCCGATTTCTCGAGCGACGGCTAAGCCCGTACTTATGAGTTCGCGTGCTTTGTTCAGATGCTGTGCAGACTCGGCTGAGCGACCTTGAGCAGATGCTCGTTCGATCAGCAATTTGGCGTAATCATGGCACGTCCATGCTGCTTCAACTCGATAGCTTGGATCTGACGTAAAGTTCAGAGCATCCTCAAAATGTACTGTTGCTTCGTCAAGTAATCCGGCTGTATTCGCAAGCGCAGCCAGGATTCGATCTCCTGCGAAATAGTATGTGGTGCCTGCAATTGAAATCGGTCCGTCGACAAGGTGACGGCGCTGCTCAGCGGCTTCGACTTCGTTCCCAGTCATTATTGCGCTAATGGAGATGGCAACTCGTGCGAATGCTTCGATTTCACTGATTATCTTCGGCATTTCAAGGAACGAATGGGCCACAACCGCGGCTTTCATCGCATCATCAGCTCGACCAGTACTCCAGGCGACAAGCGATAGGAATGATGCGTTGCTGGCTCGTTGCCACAGAGTTTGGGCGAACTGAGATTCATCGTGAGCCTCGGCGAATCGTTCGTCTAACTCAGAGGTGTCCTCGAGATGCCAGAGTGCTAACCCTGCCAGAATTCTATGAACCGAATCATCATCATGGTCTCGATCCACCAGGTCTGCGAAATATGGGATGTTGGCAAGATCACCGCCAATAATCGCTATTCGCAACTGCTCAAAAATGATGCTGGTATCGAACCCGAACAGTCTTTCTAGTTCTAGAACCTCTTCGATATTCCTGAGGGCATCTCCTGCGTCGACTTCTGAAATAAGTTGAGTCAATACGGCGCGCCGTGCAGATGCTTCCTCAATCGGTTGATCGGTTTCTTGAGCGAGTACAGCGGCTCTGCGACGTAGATCGGCAGCTCCTTCAGCGTCACCATCTGGGCCACCGTTATCAGCGAGACCCAATAGCACTCGAGTTTCCAAACGCTTGTTTCCAGAGTCGATCGCAATTTCTAATGCTCGATCAAGTGCAGCGGCTGCACCATCGTGATCCATCTCTTCGAATCTGAGGGCTCCGGCGTGTTGTACAAGGAGATATCCAGCGTCCGTCGAACTTGGTTCAACCATTTCGAGAGCCCTCGAATACACAGCCTCTCTACTGTGAAGCCATATCGGGCGAAATCCTCTGGCTTGTCTGAGAAGCGTGACCGCTGATTTATGATCTTCCATTTCATCATAGATTTTGAAGGCGTCAGCCACATGATCCCAACCACGCTGGGTGTGCGGATAGTTGAGCGTGAGCAGCTCGCCAAGACCAATATTCGCCAGAATTTCGGCGCGTTGAATAACGTCACTGTCGTCACCCAATGCCTGAAGTGCCTGTTCGTAGTACGCGCGAGCCTCCCGTGTGGCGTACAAGGCAGTTGCTTGATCGCCAGCCAACTGAGCGTAGTTGACGATCTTTTGTTCGCTCACGAGCCCTTCCGTGCAATGATGGAGCAAATCGCTGGCGTGATCGCTCAGGTGCTCTGCGTAGAGCTGTTCCATTGCTGTGACTACGCGTGCGTGTGCGCGTACCCGGCGACCTGTAGTGAGCTCTTCAATCAGAGTTTGTTGGATAAGGGCGTGGGCAAATTCGTAGTGATCTCTTGATCCTTCGACCTCTCGGACAGTTCCTACAGCGA
The DNA here is from genome assembly GCA_029593915.1 of Candidatus Lucifugimonas marina. Taxonomy (GTDB): domain Bacteria; phylum Chloroflexota; class Dehalococcoidia; order Lucifugimonadales; family Lucifugimonadaceae; genus Lucifugimonas; species Lucifugimonas marina. Next base: position 522,283 of record CP046147.1, read on the forward strand.
CTGCCTCTTCAATTAATGTCAGTTGGTCTTCTTCGGATCGTTCGCTGTTGAGCATTATCAGCAGAGAGAAGTCAAATTCTCGACCAATAACCGCCGCTGTTCGTAGGATTTCATTGCATTCGTCGGAAAGCTTGTTCAGTCGAATGCCGATCGCTTCACGCACGCCCTCGGGGATCTTGAACCGCAAAGCATCGAAGTCTCCTCCGCGATTTTCCGCTTCTTTCGTCAGGGTCGCGACAACTTCAGTTACAAAGAATGGATTACCTTCGGTGCGTTCGTGAATTTCCGCTATGAGTTCAGGCGAGGTCGATTCGTTAACCGTGGTGTGAACCATGCGGGTGACTTCGTCGAGGTCGAGTCCGCGTAAGAGTATTCGCTTGAAGTCGGTGGTTCGGGCTATTTTGGCAAGCGAATCTGAGAGTGGGTGCCGGCGTCCCAACTCGGTGTCTCGGTAGCTTCCGACTACGAGAATGGGTTTCGACGAAAATTCACGTACCGCGTATTCGATCAGGTCGAGAGTTGATTGATCGGCCCAGTGCAAGTCATCAAGAACCAAGACGATTGGTTTGTACTCGGCTACCTCGCAGAGAAACTTGGTGATTGCCTCAAATAGCCTGAAGCGCGCCTGTCCGGTCTCGACCTCTGAGAGGACTGCTGTATTTGGAAATAGCCCCTTAATTTCTGGAACTGTTTCCGCCATCACTGCGGCTCTGGGTTTTAGTGCTCGCAAGATCGCATCGGTTGGTTTCGTTAGTAACGAGCGGATTAGCTGGATCCATGCCCAGTAGGGAGGAGTTGTGGTTCCTTCGTAGCAGGTGCCTACAGCGGTTATAGCTTGTCGTTTCGATGCAGTTAGTAGCAGTTCCTGGGTGAGCCGGGTTTTTCCGATGCCCGGTTCACCAATAAGCGTGACGAGGTAGCCGTGCCCTTCTCTGGCGTTTTCGAAGGCCGCGGTGAGTTCGTCGAGTTCGCTTTCGCGACCGACCAACTGGTTCGCGCCAGTCCTCGTTGTCATCGATCAAGTCTTCCTAGCTCAGGTCGTGAGCCTTCGGGCATGATAAGGGATACGGGTGTGGAAGGGTGCTCAGCTTTAGCCAGGCACCAGTGGTGGCAAATCAGTGGGGCGATAGTTCCTGGAACGCGAAAAGACCGCACCATTCTCAACTACAAAATAATGAGAACGAATGCGGTCTTTTTTACGAACGCCTGAGCGATCGTAAATCACACGAAGCGGGAACCGATTAGTCGGTGATTCCGCGGTCAGACAGGTACTTCACAGCATCCTGAACAGTCTTGATACCTTCGGCATCTTCGTCTGAAATTTCGAGAGGCTGATCGTCTGATCCGAATTCCTCTTCGATTGCCATGATCAACTCGACAACGTCGAGGGAGTCGGCGTTAAGGTCTTCGGTGAAAGAAGATTCTGCAGATACTTCTGATGCGTCAACACTGAGCTTGTCGGCCGCAATATCACGGACTCGATCTAACACACTGGCCATTTACTTCAACCCCCGGGAGGTCATGCGAGACGGCCGTCCCGCTCGAACTTGTAATAATTTTTCAAATCACGTCAGCGATTCACTAGGGAATTGCTTAACGGCAACCTATGCTAGCAGAGCCCCGAGCACTCCGTTCACGAATTTTGGAGAAGTGTCAGACCCGAATAGGCGTGCCAACTCTACTGCTTCGTTCGCTACAACGTTCTGTGGGGCTGCGTCTTCCATCTCCAATTCGGCCATTGCTACTCGTAAAACGTTTCGTTCGACAAGCGGCATTTGATCGGTTGGGTACTGAGACGCTAGCTTGGCGATGCGTGAATCGAGCTCTATTCGCTGTTCTTCACACATGCGCACTAGCCTGGTTGCAAAATCGGTGTCGTCGTCGCTGAATTCTCGCTCGGTGGCGAGACGGCGTACGGCGGCTGTGGCGGGATGGCCGGCGGAATCGGATTCGTAGAGCGCCTGAACTACGGCTGCTCGGGAGCCAGTGCGACCTCCGCTAATCGGAGGATCGCTTTCACCAACGGTGTCGCCGTCGACTAGTTCGTCGAGGCGATCGGGCTCTTGTGGTATGTATTTGGAATTAGCTGCAGACACGTTTGGTTAGCCCTAAAGGCATTTTCTTACTTGAAGGGTGACCTATAAACGAACTAGTAGCTTGCCTGGAACTAACTTACGAGTTGCTTGCGTAAGCGAGGACACCGGCGAAATCGCCAATGTTTGTGACGCTAGCTGATCGGTCGATTCTCTTCACCATTCCGGAAAGAATCTTGCCGTGTCCGATCTCGTAGAAGTTGGTAATTCCGTCGTTCACCATGAACTTGACGGTGTTGTTCCACTGCACACAAGAAGTTAGCTGTAATCGCAGTTCTTCTTTTACTTCTTCGGCGGTACCGAGAGATTTTGCAGTTACGTTACCCACAAGCGGAACGAGAGGGTCGTGGAAATTCAATGAATCTATCATTGCGTTCAAGCCGTTCTGAGCTGGGCTCATGAGACCTGAGTGGAAAGCACCACCAACCTGTAGTGGGATTGCCTTCTTGGCACCACGAGCGCTTGCAATATCGATAGCCATTGCGAGGCTGTGGTGGTCACCGGCGAGAATGATTTGCTGCTCGGTGTTGATAGTCGACATCTGTGCGCCAGACTCTCGACAAATCTCTTCGGCTGTTACTTCATCGAGACCGATGAGAGCAGCCATACCGCCGGGTCGTTCTTCACAAGCACCCTGCATGAGCCGACCTCGCTCGAGAACGAGCTTCACGGCGTCGGAGATGCTCAATACACCTGCGACTGCGAGTGCAGAGTACTCACCGAGTGAGTGTCCTGCGGTAGCGTTTGGAACCTGAAGAATGCCAGTGGCTTCTTCCATCGCCCGCCATGCAGCAACTGAAGTTGCCAGAATTGCGGGCTGAGTGTTCTCGGTCTGTCGTAGTTCGTCGTCAGGACCTTCGAACATCATGTCCGAAAGCTTGCGACCCAGAGTGTCGTCAATTTCGTCGAACACCTCGCGTGCAGCGATGGAGTTCAGGTAGAGATCCTTACCCATACCAACGGCTTGCGAGCCCTGGCCTGGGAATAGGAATGCGATTTTCTCGGATGTCTGGGTGGTCATATCTCAACGACTCTCCTGCTAGCGCAGTGCTTACTTAGGAATCAGACTCTGAAGATGCAGCGATTGGCTGTACCTGTTCGAGTAGGTTCACCTGAGGCCAGTTACCTGGCATCGTGCGACCTTTGTGGTTTCCACACTCCGGGCATGCAATGTGCGGCTGGATTCGTTCCTGCCGTGAACATGGGCAAACTGAAGACGCTGGCAACTTAATAGCGTTGTGGGCGTTTCGGTTTCCCTTGCGGGCACGGGTATGTTTTTTCTTGGGAAGTGGTGGCATATCTATATATCAAGGGCGTTAGCCCGCTCAATCTGCGGATTCTGCGCCTTTTCCTGTCAAGTTTGCAAGACCCGCCCAACGCGGATCTACTGAACTTTTGGCGCACGAACATCTAATTATATTGCGATTTACTGTGCATGTGGGGCAAATTCCCAAGCAATCTTCTTTGCAAAGTGGAGCAATCGGAAGTGCGCTGAGAAGGGCCTGACCCAAACTTTCGGTTAAATCGAGGAAATTTTGTTCATCAATAACAAGCGCTTCATCGTAGTAGTCGTCGTCAGTTCGATTGTTCGGACCATCGACTAAATCGGCGTTTGCGGGAGAGAACTCCTCTTCCATGTTCACGAATATGTTCACAGTTGCCGGTTCGAGGCACCTGCTACATGAATCGTGAGTCGTAGCTTCTATTTCAGCGTTCACAAGCACGGTTCGGTCGGTGCGCATGAGGCTGACAGAACCGTTGATCTTTTTTAGCGAATGCCCGTTTGTTTTTAGGCTCTCGTTTTCTATTTCATGCTGCTGGCTATCACCGAGGTTCCCGGTGAGCAGACTCGCAACGTTGTAGATCATTCAGTTTGACCAAATCATGGCGTTACGCCTGTTTAGGCATCCGAATCGTTCAAGTTGTACGGGCAATCCTGCTCGCACATAGCAATCTACTGTAATCACGCAGTATCTACGTGAGCAAGTGTTTACGTTGGAGGCGCGAGGAGTGGGCTTGGTGTGGGGTCAGGATTTGAGGACGGGCTGTAAACCTGTTATCTCCAAAAAAACATCCGCATCTGACATTTTCTCAATTAGAAGTTTGGTCCATTTATTTGTGTAGCCATAGCCACCGGCAACCGCACTCCATACACACATGTCTGACTTCGTTGCCGCGGGATCCGATGCCCCGTTAATAGGTCGTACGTCGAAATGCTTCCATGCCCTCGTATGGTGCCCAATATGGAATTTGTACGGAATCGCTTGTTCTACTGCTTTGGTAATTTCACCGGCACGCTTTAAGTCAAGTCCTTCGACAGATACGTGCACCGGTTTGTCAATAACTCCGACTTTCCGAAGTGATTCTTCGAGCTCGGGTGGAAGCTCACCGGATCTATAAAAAGACAGTACGGAATCTGCACTTTTCTCATGATTAGCGGTTACCGGAGTCAAAAAAATTTTCAACCGGTAATGCGGATTTTGTCTGATCTCTTTGGGGGTTTTTATTGCAAAGTTTTCGATGTAATCGATGACTTCCTGTGGAATGTTTTTCTGTAACTCTTTCAAGGAAGAAATGCTTGCTCCTGGTCTCAGAGTTGATATTTGCAACGGTACGAAGAGCTGACCCTGTAGCGCCGAGTTCTCTCCAAAGTGTGAAATTAGTATCTCTTCGAAGTCCAATAACATTGCTTGGCATTCGTGGATCACATAGGCATCTACATCCGGGATAAATCGATGTTCGATTTTATCTCGGAGTCCAATAATAAAATCGAGGTTTGCCTTTATCGCCTGACCATCCTCAGTGCCGAGATCAAGAACATCTTTCGCCAGATCTGAAACAGATTTTGTTCGTTAAATACCTCCCTCCAGTAATCGATTTCCTTCCGAACCTGAATAGTATGGATCCCGACCTTGTACTTCCATAATCGCCTGAAACAGACTGCTCCATGCGATGGTCATACCAACAATGAAGCTCTCTGTCCGCAGCTGAGATGTCGGATCGTTGTAGTCTTTGACCGCTTTGATGGCACTCTGTCGGGCACGCAATACAAGGTATTCATGATCCAAGATGGCGCGCCGAACGTTCGGCACAATTCCGTTTTCGAATAGTTGAGTTTCGAGGGCGTTCCGTTCTGTCGCAAGCTTCGACGGCGATCTTGTGTCGATGCCGAGTTCCTGTATCCAGAATCGTGTGACCCGTGCGCCGTGAGAGGTTGCATCACCCCATTCAGAAATCTCTAGTTGAGACTTGCTCTCTCCAGCCTTGTATCGGTCGTAGAGGTGGGCAGCTAATTGTTGATCGACGGTGACGTTCGTTAAATCATCCAAGACCTATATCCGATTACAGCTCTGCTTCGTCTATGGCTTTGGCTATTGCTTTGTAAACCTGACCGGCTGCGTTCCCAAGTTTCTCAGGCTTCGTCTCACCTTCGCCATCAGCTAAGGCTGCGTCAAGTTTCCACTTACTGACCATCGCTGTCGTGATCGCCTCTGCCGCCTGTATCTTCGCTACATGAATGTTGTCTGTACTACTCATTACGAATTCTCCTTTTGATGAAGAGGGCGATGTATTTTGACAGGGTATATGCGTCATAAGCATTTATGCCTACAGCGTGAGATCACATAATGTGCTCCACGGGCCAATGCATTCGGTTCATTCCTTCACAATCGGAACTAGACTAAGTAAATAAAGCAATAGCACCAAACGACATTTGGCTAGTACATTGCGACAGAGCACAGATTGAGGCATATTCCGTGACCCACAACGGATCAGTCCTATTCGATGTGGATGGGACTCTTATTCGGGAGAGGACCGTTTGTGAGGTGATTGCTTCCCGGATCGGGAAGTCGGAGCGGATGGACTGGCTGGAGAAGCACGCTGGTACGCCGAGTACTTCGGTTGATTTGCCATCTAATCAGTCGGTGATCGATGCCCGCGAAGAGATGGCCGATTGGTACATCGAGGCGGGCCGTGAGGCGGTCGATACCTTCTTGCCGCATGTGACCTGGGCTGAAGGTGCCCACGCCGGTGTGAAGTCGCTTATCGACAACGGCTTTCTAGTCGCTATCGCTTCTCTCACCTGGAGTTTTGGCGTGGAGCGAATTGCCGCCGATCTGGGCATCAACGAGCTAACCGCAACTCATCTCGATTGGGATTCGAAACAGATCGCCCACCAGTTCGCAGAAGACAAGGCAAAGTATCTTCAGCAGATGGTCGCCAAGTACAACATTTCAAGTGAGCGCGTGTGGGCTGTAGGCGATTCAGGCGGCGATGCTCCGATGCTCAAAGCTGCTGGTCGTGGCGTTTTCGTGGGCGATTCCGACCCGGAGATACCCGGTGTTGTTCATCTTCCCGCTGGCGGGATTGATGCTGTGGCGGAGCTGGTTTTGGATGCGGTGGGCTGAGCACTGCGCCCAGAGCCGTTCAGTGTGGTGGTTTGACCCTGAAAATGAATTCAGGGTGACAGTTGCCTATTGTTGCCGTTTAGCGAAATCCTGATCGGTTCGAGATTTTTTGCAGATTGAGTGCGATCAACAGGAAAACGCAAATGACGAACAATGGGCGTCCCAGAGAGTTCCAGAGTGAATCCACGACTGTTGCATCGGTGTTGATCGACAACACTAGCAACCCGGTCATAGCACCGAGCACGACTACGGAAATAGCCAGAATCTGATTTCGGTGCTCGCTTGTGAAGGCGTACGCCCTAGTAATTAGCCTGCCCATATGAATATCTGAATCAGCGTCGAGACGATCATCGCCGCACCGAATGCCGGTCCTACGTAGATTGATTGTTTTGGTGTGGCTATTTTTCGTGATACTTGTGGGATCCAAAGTGCCACGTAGATGATGATCGGTAGGAACCAGAGTGACATGTCGGAGTAGCCAACGGTCAAAAACGTGACGGCGATCAACGCTAACGCCCATTCGAGTGCGCGCTTGTTGGTCATGGTTGGTGCATCACCGGCGGTTGTCGCCGGCTGCGCTTGAGCGAACTTCCACATTAGAACGAGTTTTACTACGCCTATTGCGACTATCAGTCCCAAGGTGACGAATATCCATGGTGTCATCGTTCAACTCCTCAGCCACTGGTGGAGGGACGTGTGCCCGATTCAGGTGCGTATATCGGCATCCTATTATCTTTTGGTTGTGTCAGACGAGTGTACTGATGAGGGATTGATGGAATAATCTGTGTGCGATTGAGGTCGGTTTTCTGATTTGTGAACGTTCCTGTGAGTTTGGAAAAATATGCCTTTAGATCCCAAAATTCTTCGAAAGAACAGTGAGCAGTTAGAGCGACTGGAACGATTGGTTTCGACTGGTCTCGACTACGAAGTCGATCTGGGTGGTGGTTGGACAGCTGCTGTTGCGTTTGCGCACATGGGGTTCTGGGACCGCCGGCAGGCGGAATTGCTTCGGGACTGGAACGTTGGCGATCCGGTGCCGGAATCGGCGACTGACGATCAGTTGAATCCGGTTCTTGAGCGTTTTTGGCAGCAGTTGACTCCCGAAGTGACAGGGCAGATGGCTGTGTACGCTGCCCGCGAAGTGAACGAGATTATCGAATCGCTTTCTGACGACAAAGTAGAAGCGCTGTTGTCGATGGGCAAGGAATTTATGCTTGCTCGTGGGAATCATCGGGAAGAGCACATCGATCAGATCGAACGGGAACTGTAGATATTGCGACAAGTATTTACTCTTGCACTTGCAACGATGGTCTTAGCCGTAGTCGTTGCATGTGGAGGAGATTCAGGATCGGGTAACGACGGTGTTGGCGCTTCTGACGACACGAACGCATATGGCTTCGATGTTTCGATTACCGCCAAACCAGATTCGGTTTTCACTATTGATGACGTCAAGTCGACCGGGTGGAAGTCATCCAAAGAGTTCCCGACTGACGAATTAGAAGGTGTTTCAGCTGTTTGGTTTGGTTTCTTCCAACAGAAAAATCTTGAGGTGTGGATTTACGATTCTCACGGTGATGCTCAACGGTTAGGCACAGATGCTGCTGAAGAAATAGTTGCGGCGACCCGTGGGGTGAGTGGCGGCGGAGCAGGCCCGTACATGAAGCAAACGACTCACTTTGGTGCATATGGAGTCATTGGGAATTTGATCGTTCTTTGTGAGGTTGAGGTCGCCGTTTGCGAGAACTTTGCTGAAGCGCTTCCCTAGGTTCGCTAAACTGAGACCACTACAGACGATCACCGGGAACAAGGCGAAAATATGAACAACAGCAAGAAACAGATGTCGAGTCAGGCTCGATTTGTGCTTGGTGCGGGTATCGGCATCGCTATATCCGTGGCGTTGTTCAATGACATCGATGAAGCGCCGGTGAAGTTCGTTCTAATGACGGCGTTTGCTGCGATCATGGGCTACGCTCAGGTTGTCGCAGGTCGTGACACTCCGGGGGCGCGCAAGTTCACAAAATGGGCGATGGTTGGCGGAATTATCGCATTGGCGGCTGGGATAGTCGCTTTCCTCGTTGCTAAGTAGATTCGACATATCGTTCCGTCCAATCGTTACGAGCGATGTGGCAAACCTCGTGCGTTGGCAGGAGGAGTCAGAAGTTGCTGTGTGGTGGGGTGACACCGACAAGACTCACGACGAGCTAACCGAGAAGTGGATGCGCCGGACTGGTGCCTTAGGTTCGGACTACGATCGGAATACTGATCGGTACATCATCGTTGTAGACGGTCACGATATTGGGCATGTTCAGAGTTATGCCCTTCGTCATTACCGGAACACGCTGCTGAGGTTGGCATTCCGAATGCTGGTGGTCTCGATATTTTTATTGGCGAAGCCGAGTGGCGAGATCGGGGTGTTGGAACTTCGGTAGTTCGTCAGTTCATCGCCGAAAAAGTGTTCATGCTGCCGGGAGTCGAGACCTGCATCATCGATCCCGATCCTGCGAACAAGCGTGCAATCCGCAGCTACGAGAAAGCCGGATTTGAGTATGTGAAGTCGTATTACTCTGAGCAGAACAAGATGAATGTTTATCTGATGAGGCAAGAGCGAGGACAACGCTAGAATCTGCCTATGACTACTACCGATCTTCCTATCGACCACCCGGAGCGACTCTTGAAATTCAGAGGTAACGGTCGTTTGTGGGAGAAGCAGATTGAGCAACGTCAGAAGGTGATTGATCGCATTCGATACGAAGACGGTCGCTGGGTGTGGGTGGGACAGGCGAAATCAGCGAAGGGCCAAAAATATCCGCAGCTGAGCCTGGGAGTTGGCAAAGGGATGAGATATCTCGCCAACGCTCGACACATCGTGTTTTATCTTGCGAACGGTTGGGTCGATTCGAAGGCTCAGCAGTATCGGGTGCGCGACGGCGATCCGATGAACGTTCATCCTGAGAATCTTGTTCCGGTGCCGCCGATCGGGCGGGCTCGTGCTGAAAGCTCGATGTGGGGTGTACGAGAGCTTCGAGAGTACTTTGGCTAGTTGGGCTTTATTCCCCGAGTGAAGCGAAAGCGAAGTCGAGGGATCTCGGTGGGGTTATTGGTTCCTGTCAGTGATGATCCTATTTGTGGATGAGAGATTCGTTCGTGCAGGGTGGATTTTGGCCTCGAGGTCTCTCCACTCCGCTTTGCTTCGGTCGAGAAGTGGCGTAGGGGACGAGAGAGCTTGAGAGTACTTTGGCTGCGGGGGGCATTTCCCGAGTGAAGCGATAGCGGAGTCGAGGGATCTCGGTGGAGATATTCGTTCCTGCCGGCGGTGATCCCATTTGTGGCTGCGCGATTCGTTCTTGCAGGGTGGATTTTGGCCGCGAGGTCTCTCCACTCCGCTTTGCTTCGGTCGAGAAGTGGCGTAGGGGACTAGAGAGCTTGAGAGTACTTTGGCTACGGGGGGCATTTACCGAGTGAAGCGATAGCGTAGTTGAGGGATCTCGGTGGAGATATTCGTTCCTGCCGGCGGTGATCCTTCTTATGGGTGAAGGTTTCCATCTTGCAGGTGAGATCTTGGCCGCGAGGTCTCTCCACTCCGCTTTCGCTTCGGTCGAGAAGTGGAGAAACGGCGTTTTTAGCTGATTTGCTCTAGTGAGAGGCGGTTTCCTTCGGGGTCGCGGAGTTTTGCCGATTTTACGCCGGGGGCTACTTCGTAGATCGGCTCGACATCGAAGCCTTTTTCTTTCAGATCGAATGCTGCAAATTCGAGGTCGTCGACCTTGATCGAGAGAATTACCGATCCGCTTGTGCGAACTTCTCCACCACCGTGAATGGCAATCTGGCAGCTTCCAGAATCGAGAGTTACCCACGATTCCTTCGAAAGGTCGGTGGAGGATTCAGGGTAGGTGATGGCGAAACCGAGGGCATCTCGGTAGAACTTTGCGAGTCGGTTGACGTTGTTGGCGACAAGAATGATTTGATAGAGATCAGCCATTTGATTATTCCTTATTTAGTCTTTACGAATTCAAGAGGGATCACTAACAACGAATCTATGCCATATCTTGTGTTGTGTCATGTAAACGTTTTCACCTAAAACAATGGGTCGTTTAGCGCAGTAACGAGCCGGGTATCTTTTAATTCTGCTGGGGCAGTGTTAACTTTTGAGGCAACCGTTTGCTTAGCGGTTACTATCCGGCGAATCAGTTGCACCATGACTAAATGCCCTTTCTGCGACATATCTGACAGCGAACAAGTTTTGTTTGAAGGCAACTTGCTGTTTTTCATGTCGACCAACGATCCAACTCTTGTAGAGAGCGGGATGATACTTCCGAAAGCACATCGGGAGACCGTGTTTGATCTGACTGAAGAGGAGTGGGCGGAATCGTTCACATTTCTTGCCAAAGTGAAAACGTATCTCGACGAGAAGTACAGACCAGATGGTTACAACGTGGGGTGGAACGTTGGGGAGACCGACGGGATGTCGATAGCTCACTCGCACATGCACGTAATTCCTCGATTCGACGACGAACCGCTGGCGGGTAAGGGCATGCGGAATCAGCTGAAGCAGCCAGAGAATCGGCGTCCGTCGCAGGGTGGTTCCACCGGATGAGCTCGAATTCGATACATCTGGCAGACAATCTCGAATTCCTCTCTGGGGTCGACAACGCTTCGGTAAATCTGATCTACATCGATCCGCCGTTCAACACAGGCGTGAAGCAGTCGATGACGAGCCTGAAGACTGTTCGTGACGATCAAGGTGACCGAACAGGGTTTGGCGGTAATCGGTATCGAACGGAAAGAGGCGACAGTAAGTCGTACCTGGATTCGTTTGATGACTACATGGGTTTTCTCGCGCCAAGGATGGAAGAAGCTCGGCGGGTGTTGGCAGATGATGGTTCGCTGTTCTTGCACGTAGATCAACGAGAGTCGCACTACTGCAAGGTATTACTCGACCAGATATTTGGTCGGGATTCGTTCATGAACGAGATCATCTGGGCGTATGACTACGGTGGTCGTTCGAAGCGCAAATGGCCTGCAAAGCACGACACGATCTTCTGGTATTCGGTTGACCCCAAGAATTATACGTTCAACGCCGAGGCAATCGACAGGATCCCGTACATGGCGCCGTCGTTAGTAGGCAAAGAGAAGGCGGCGCGAGGCAAAGTGCCCACCGACGTTTGGTGGCAGACCATAGTTCCGACGAACGGAAAAGAACGAACGGGGTATCCGACACAAAAACCGCTAGCAATCCTTGAACGAATCGTGAAAGTTCATTCGAACCCAGGCGAGTTGGTGCTGGACTTTTTCGCGGGATCGGGTACTACGGGCGTCGCGGCAGCGAAGAATGATCGTCAATTTGTTTTGGCCGATGCGAACCCGGAAGCGGTTCAGGTTCAGGCGAAACGACTAGCCGAGTATGAACCGGAGTGTGTTGGTTTTACGCCCGACGCGTTGATTATTTAGCTAGTCTCGGCGTTTGGCAATCGCTGTTTGATCGCTTGAGCTAACTCATCGGCTCGACGTGAACTGATGTAGTAGGTGCGATCGTTGCCACCCTCGGTGAGTTTGACCTCAACACCTGTGTGGACGAACGGAACTGACCATGCACGGTGCCCGTTTTTGGCATACCGGATGCCCGCACCGCCGTACTTCATGGTCGAATACGGAGTTACTTCGACTGAGTGTATTTGATCGAATCTAAAGCGTTTTCGGAATTTTCCGTATCCGAAGGCGAGATAAGTGTCGTCGACCCAGACGATCAGCTTTCGGAACCAGAGAGCCGCAAAAAACATGGCAATCAAGCCGAGAGTCATGCCGATGTAATAAGGCCAGACTTTCCAACCCACAAGGTCTTCGTCAGGGAAGAAGGTTGGCAGAACTAGGGCCGCAAGCATCACCAGCACTGAGCCATAAAAAATAGCTCGTAAGCCCCAGGGCATTGGGATTTCTTCAAAAAACACGTCGCTGGGTGCGGTGGGTTTCATGGCTGGCTAGAGATCTCCGATAATTGCCCTCGAAATTACCAGCCGCTGAATTTCTGAAGTGCCTTCGTATATTTCCGTGACTCGCTGATCGCGATAGATTCGCTCGACGGCCGATGGCTTGAAATAGCCGACCCCGCCGTGGATTTGTAGGGCTTTGCTTGCGATTTTGCCAGCGGCTTCCGATGCGTAGAGCTTTGCCATTGCGGACTCTTTTCCGTGGGGGAGTCCTTCGTCGTATAGGGCAGCTGCGCGATATGTGAGGAGTCGGGCGGCGTCGAGTTCGACTGCCATGTCTGCCATCATGAATTGAATCGCCTGTCGGGTAGCGATTGGCTTGCCAAATGTGACTCGCTGCTTGGAATAGGAAACTGCTGCGTCGAGCGCTCCTTTGGCGAGTCCTAGGCACTGTGCCGCGATCATGATTCGGCTTGAATCCAGAATTTTTAATGCAAGCTTGTAGCCTTCGCCTTCTTCGCCGAGTCGATTTTCAACTGGTATTCGGCAGTTGTCGAAAACCAGTTCAGCCGTCGCGCAACCCTTCATACCCATTTTGCCGTGTTGTGGATTGATCGTGAACCCGGGTGTTCCTTTTTCTACGACGACAGCGGTTACACCTTTGTGACCGGCCGACTTATCGTGATTCGTAAAGACGGAGAAAACATCGGCAACGGCTCCGTTAGTGCAGAACAGTTTTGACCCGTTCAGTACATATTCATCGCCATCTCGAGTAAGCGAGGTTTCCAGGGCGAGAGCATCGGAGCCGGTTCCGGGCTCGGTTAGGGCGAACGCAGCGATCTTCTCGCCTGATGCAAGTGATGGTAGCCAGCGTTGCCGCTGCTCGTCGTTGCCGCCGTGATGAATGGTTTGCGAGCCGAGAGAAACGTGAGTGATTAGAACTGTGCTTGTTGATCCACAAGCGGCTCCGACCTCCTCAAGTACCACCATGAAATCTTTGTATTCACCACCTGATCCGCCGAACTCTTCAGGGATGGTCATCCCAGTGAGACCTAGTTCTGCAAGACCTCGAAATTGGTCGATTGGAAACTCTTCTTTTTCGTCGACTTCATCAGCTCGTGGTGCGAGGTTTTCTGCTGCGAATTCTCGAACCGTGGTTGCCAACATTGTTTGCTGTTCGTTGTAGAACGGCTGCATCTTTGAGAGTCCTCGAATGGTGATAGGAAAGTTACTGCCAACAGGGTAGCGGCTGGCATACGGAATCTGCGAGGTAAAGATACACCGCTGAGGAGTTCTTTTTGTAACTAGGTGGTCTATGGGTGCCCATTGGGCAGGCGCCATTCGAGCTTCGAGGTAAGTAGGGGGTAAAGGTAGACTTTGCAACTGAATTCGCCCGAGAATCGTGTTGTGCGGAATCTGTAGAGATCGGAACTTTTTTTGCGAATACTTGGTATTGATCCGGGGCTTACCAGCACTGGTTACGGAATAATCGACATTGAAGGTCGTGACTTCAAAGCCGTTGAAGGCGGGGTTGTTCGTACTAAATCGGACCAGCCTATGGAACAGCGTCTGTTTTCGATTTATTCGGTGATTCGAGACGTTATCGCCGAGTTCAAGCCCGATGAAGTTGCCGTGGAAGAACTTCATGCAAGGTTCGCGAAGACAGCTTTGCTGCTGGGGCATGCACGCGGCGTTGCGGTGATGGCAGCTGGTGAAGCCAAGCTACCGGTATTCGACTATCAGCCGACTCGTGCGAAGAATCTTGTTACCGGTTCAGGCCGGGCCGACAAGGAACAGATGAAGCAGGCGATTGCGATTCATCTTGGTACACCTGATGCCGCAAAGAACGAACACGTGGCCGACGCCTTTTCAATTGCAATTGCACATGCTGTGATGATCGGCAGTTCGGCTGTCGCAGCAATCGATGCAGCGAAGTAAACTCCAACAATTATGATCAGTTACATCACAGGAACGATTCGAAGTCTCACCCGAGAACCCGGCAAAGCGGTGGTTATCGCTGGCGGCGTTGGCTATGAAGTTAGCTTGCCGACCTACGTGTATCAGTCGCTGTCGAACGATGGTATTCGAGAGGGTTCTGACGTTGAGCTAGAGATTTACTATCACGTGACTGATCGGCAGCCCAAACCGATGCTTGTTGGGTTCAGGCATCCGAGCGAAAAGCAGTTCTTTGAACAGCTAATTCAGGTTGAAGGCATCGGGCCTGCGAAGGCTGCAGCAGCTTTGGTATTCCCGGTTTCGACTATCGCTTCTGCCATTGAAACGGAAGACCTTGCGTCTCTCCAAAGATTGCCCGGAATAGGCAGTCGGGCGGCTCAGAAAATAGTCGCGACCCTCAGAGGTAAAGTCGCTGCGACTGCGTTACTACAAGACGCGGGGATTACGGAGCAAGGACAGTCTGTCGCTGTCGCACCTGCGTCTGATGCTCGAGGTGAGGCTATCGAAGCGTTGGTTACGTTGGGCTATCGTCCGACCGAGGCGCAGGATAAAGTCGACGATGTGATTCGCCGTACGCCTGAAGTGGCAGACGATTTGCAAGATCTTATGCGAGAGGTATTCAAGGCACAGGTTTCGACTCAGGATTAGTCTTGACGTTTCGAGTGTCGTGAATCAGATATTTACGGAGCAGTTGAGTGGCTTCTGGCCCTGACGAAAATGGACGCGAGCGGATTGTGCAGGCAAGCACTCCGGCGGATGATGCCGAGAAGCTAGCTGGTGATCAGGCTTTGGAAGATCGCGCTAAAGATCTGACTTCTCAGGCTGAAAATGCTTCTGACGCCTTCGCCAAAGATCTGCGACCACGTCGTTTTCAGGAGTACGTCGGACAGCGAGCGGTAGTCGATAGCATCTCTATCGCTGTGATGGCTGCCAAGAAGCGTGGCGATACGCTGGATCACGCTCTGTTTCACGGTCCTCCGGGTCTCGGCAAAACAACGATTTCGCAGATCATCGCTCGTGAGCTAGATTCTCAGTTGATCCACACCTCTGGTCCTGCGCTTGAGCGACCGGCTGACGTGGTTGGCTTGCTGTCGAATCTCAAAGTTGGTGACGTGTTGTTCATCGACGAAATTCATCGCTTGCCTCACGCTGTTGAAGAGTATTTGTATTCGGCGATGGAAGACTTTCGAGTTGATTTCATGACCGGATCAGGTGCCTTTGCGAAGAGCATCAATTTGCCGTTGCAGCCGTTCACGTTGATTGGGTCGACGACTCGAGCTGGAATGTTGAGCGCCCCGCTTCGCGAGCGATTCGGTTTGGCGTATCACCTAGATTTTTATTCGACAGAAGAACTAGCGCAGGTCGTGACTCGGTCGGCTGGAATTCTGGAAGTTGATATCGATTCCGACGGTGCGCTGGAGATAGCTCGTCGATCTCGTGGAACACCGAGAATTTCGAACCGTTTGCTGAGACGAGTAAGAGATTTCGCAGAAGTCAGGGAAGTCGGAACTATCGACAAAACAGTGGCTTCTGAAGCGCTTGAGATCGAAGGCGTCGATCCGCTTGGACTGGATCGTTTGGACCGGCTGTACCTAACGACTTTGTCGAAGAACTATCAGGGTGGTCCGGCTGGTATTCAGGCGCTGGCAGCGACCATTAACGAAGATCAGCAGACGCTCGAAGATGTTGTTGAACCGTTCCTTTTGAAGATCGGATTCATCGTGAGGACACCGCAAGGTCGTCGAACTACTCCCGAGGGATTTGAGCACATCGGATTACCGCCACGACTCGATGGTCCGACAGGGCAGGGCACGCTGCTTTAGGGTGTGCTTGGGGATAGTGGTCAGGCTTTATTTCCCGAGTGGAGCGAAGCGGAGTCGAAGGATCTCGGCGGATTCATTACTTCTGTAGCTGATACTCGAACTCGAGCTTGGGTAGATTTAGCAAGCAAGAATGTTGTTTGGCGCGAGGTCTCCCCACTCCGCTTTGCTGCGGTCGAGAAATTGGATAGCGCTTGATTCGGCTATCCATTGGTAGCCAGCATTCAGTAGTTCTAAGTAGAAGTACCGTCGGCTGCTTGGGTTGCCTGGGCGATCAGCTCGTCTGGAATGTCGTCGAAAGATGCGTAGTTCATCGAGTAGAGGCGTGAGTAGAGTCCACCGAGTTCCATCAACTCGTCGTGGTTGCCCTGTTCGATGATTTCTCCATCTTGAAGAACAATGATTCTGTCGGCACCCCGAATCGTTGCAAGACGGTGGGCGATGACCATTCCGGTGCGCCCTTCCATGAGCCTCTGCAACGCCTGCTGAATCAGCATTTCGGTGTATGAGTCGATGCTAGCCGTTGCTTCATCCAAAACAAGAATCTTGGCATCGGCGACAATCGCACGTGCGAACGAGAGCAGCTGTCGTTGTCCCAACGAAAGGTTTCCACCACGCTGTTCCAGCGAAGTGTCGTATCCATCGGGCAACTTCATGATGAACTCATGTGCACCAACAGCCTGTGCGGCTGCTACGACGTCTTCACGAGTGGCATCGGCCTTGTTGTAGATGATGTTTTCGAAGATCGTTCCCGAGAAGAGGAATGGCTCTTGAAGCACCATCGAAACGTGCTTACCTAGCGAATCTTGCGTCACATCGCGAACATCGTGTCCACCGACTTTAACTGAGCCTTCCCAGATGTCGTAAAAGCGGTGTACCAATGCGGTCGTCGAGGTTTTACCGGAACCGGTTGGGCCTACCAGCGCGACTGTTTCGCCGGGCTTCACTTCGAAGTTGATATTTTTCAGAATCGGCTGATTTGGCAGGTAACCAAACGTTACGTCATCGAATTTGATCGACCCATCGATTTCTTCTAGATCGACGGCATCGGGTTTGTCTTCGATATCGATATGTACATCGATCACTTCGAAGATTCGTTCTCCGGATGCCATAGCTCGTTGCAGTACGTTGTAGTGCATTGTTAGAGCTCGAATAGGATCGAAGAATCGTTGTACGAAAAGAACGAACGCAACCATGACACCGACTTCGATGGTACCTCCGAGTACGAAGAATCCACCGACGATAACGATGATCGCCATCGCTGCACCGGTGAGAGTGTCGACGATAGGAAGCATCATTACACCGAACTTAGAAGCACGGTTTGCGGCGTTGAGGTTGTCGGTGGCGCGAATGTCGAACAGGTCGTAGTTCACGTATTCACGTGAGAGACCCTGAACGGCCCTGATGCCGTTGATGTTTTCGGCGAGAGCTCCACTGACAATTGAAGAAGTGACTCGTGCTCGAAGGAACGAGCGGCGTGCGTACGGGAGCCAAATGACTCGGATGATGAACAGTGTCGGTAGAACGGCAAGGGTCATCAGACCGAGTCGCCAATCTAGCCAGATCATCGCTCCGATGATTCCGATTAGTAGAACAAAGTCTCCGATTGCGAAGACGGCTGTCTGTAGGAATTCCTGAAGGGCTGCAACGTCTCCCTGAAGGCGAGACATTAGCTTTCCGATTTCAGTTTTATCCATGAACGACAGCGAGACACGTTGCAGGTGTTCGTACATCGCTCGGCGCATGTCGATCAGAATACGTTCTGCGACTCGACCTACGATAAGTTCTTGCAAATAGTTCGAAACAAAGTTGAACCCAACGGCAACCAAAAAGATGATCACCATGGTTACTAGTTTTTCTTTGTCTTCGAAACCATCTTTCAATGCGCCGTCGAACACATCTTTAACGATGAGCGGAATGGCGATCGACGAAATGGTGAAGACTAGAACCGCCGAAATAGCGACCCATAGCAGCATTTTGTAAGTGGCTACGTACTTGATGAAACGACCAACTACCTGACCATTGAATGCTTCACCGAAGACCTCTTCGTCAAGGGATGGTCCGAGGCGAATCGAAGCCTTAGGCGGAATTTCGTGACTGCGTTCGTGAGTATCTCGAGTTGCCATTACGAAGCACTCCCTTCGTCCTGACTATTCAAACGTTCTTGGCTCTCTTCACTGGGGCGAATCTGCAATTCGTACAGATCGTTGTAGTGCCCACCTTGAGCGAGTAGCTCTTCGTGAGTTCCGCGTTCGACAATCTTTCCTGCTTCGATGAAGAGAATTTCGTCGGCGTGCATCAGCGAGCTAAGTCGGTGAGAGATGACGATTGTTCCGCGGTCTTTAGTTAGATCAGTGAGCGCCGCACGGATTCGCTGTTCCGTTGCTGCGTCGATGGCTGCAGTCGAGTCATCGAAGACGATCAGCTGAGGCTTGAGCAGGATTGAGCGAGCGATAGATAGCCGCTGGCGTTGGCCACCAGATAGCGATACTCCGCGTTCTCCGACCATGGTGTCGTATCCACCTGGAAGTCGCTCGATGTAGTCGCCTAACTGTGCATATTTCGATGCGAGTTCCACTCGGTCGTCAGGTGCCCACGGGTCGCCGTAAGCAACGTTGTGTTCGACCGACGCTGTGAATAAGAAGGTGTCCTGTTCGACAACTCCAACCGCTTTTCGTAGAGAGTCGAGCGTTACGTCCCTAAGGTCTTGACCATCGATAGTAATGTGGCCTTCGATAGGGTCGTAGAACCTCGGTACCAAGTGGGCGATAGTCGATTTTCCGCTACCGGGAGGTCCGACGATTCCGACGGTGTGACCTGGTTCTGCTTTGAACGAAACTCCGTTGAGTGTGTGTTCGCCTTCGTAGCCAAAGCTAACGTTGTGAAATTCGAGCGTGCCTTGAGTAATTTCGAGTGGCTTCGCATCGGGTTTGTCCTGAATTTCAGGATCAATATCTAGGACTGAGAACAAACGACCACCGGTTGCCGATCCTCGGGCGTATCCGTTAATCATCATTCCGATTTGTCGGACTGGCTGAAGCAGGATACTCATGAAGGCGAGAAACTGCGTTAGTTCACCAGCCGAGAGCTCGCCATCGATTACTTTGAGTCCGCCTACCCACAGCACTGCTGCCATAGAGAGCATGAACGCCACACCCATCAGGGAGATACTCGAAGCTCGAATGCCGACTTGAACGTTGGCGAGAGCCAGAGTTTCGTTCGATGCATCGTCGAATTTCTTCATCTCATGTTTCTGAGAAGCGAACGCACGGACAACTCGGATTCCTCCGAGGTTTTCGTCCATCACTTTTGTGAGGGCAGACAGTCGTTCTTGTAGGTCGTACCAGTTGCTCCGCAGTTTGAGTCGGGCTGCGGTAGCTCGCCATGCGACGAAAGGTACGAAGCTGAGGCTGATGAGCCCGAGCACCAAGTCTTCGCTGAGCATCAGGTACATACCCGTACCTATCAGCACTACCAGGAAGACGGTTCGTAGCAGTGCTGTTTGGACGAACATGCGCACGCCTTCAACATCGACGATTCCGCGTGTGATCAGGTCGCCGGTGTGCACACCGGCGTGGTAGCTAAATGACAGCCGTTGGAGTTTTTCGTAGTAGAGCATTCGGAGTTCATATCCGATGTGCTGACCAATCGATTCACCCATGTAGTTCTGGTACATCGCCGAGAGTCCACGACCTACCGATGCGATGAAAAGCAATATTGCGATTGCGATGAGAGCCGATTTTGCCGGGTTGTCTCCCTCGCCAAGTATGTCGGTCGTTGCGTCTACAGCAGATGCCGCCATTTCGTTAGCGATCACAAAGCTTCCGTCTTCGAGACCGTTAGAGGCGTCGACAGCGCTACCGATGAGGATAGGGAGGGCTAGCTGGAATCCTGACGCCAGAAAAATAGCGATTAGCCCTAAGACGAGTCGCCATTTGTACTGGAGGGACATGCGCGTAATGCGCATGAACACTCCTACAGAACTTGCACCCTCGACAGGTCGTGATGATGTGCCGGCGGCTTTTCCTACTGGTGTAGATTGGCTGGTAGCCGTGACGATTCCTCCATGTTTAATACATCAGCATGTAAGCATCGCGCAGCTTGATAGCTTGTGCGTATGAATTACGTCACGGATTTTTGTGAGTGTTAACCGTGTGCATAATCACGGTAAACTCGCGGAAGTCGCAACTGCTTGGATAGGGAATTACGGGCTATGCTCTGTAGTTAGCGTCCTATCGAGCGCCAAAAGATTTATGACTCTTTCCGATCCAAATAACATACTTGCCGGTGCCTTCGCCGATCTTGATTCAGGAAATCTGAAATCCAGTTCCGATTCGCCTTCTGAATCAAAAAGTGAGATTCGGAACGAGTTTGCCGTTCGCAGGGCGACACTCGATGATTCGTTGATGCTTGAGAGTATCGAGCGTGAGGCGTTTCCGGGTATGACACCTGTGACGCGGATTGAACGAGATCTGACCCGACAGAACGGCTTGTACCTCGCCGCTATCCGAAACTGGCAGCCGGATGAGCAGGAGTTGGGGCCGAGATTCGCAATAGCGACTAAGGCTGAGAAGGAAGACGAAAGCTTTACGGCTCGCATGAGGCGAAATGTTGATCGCTATCTACTTGATCGAGTCAACCGTCCCAAACTACCGCCCGATTACATAGCCGGCTTCGTTGGGTTGTGGTTCGTTTTAGATGAGGCGCACGTCGTGATAATCGGACTTCGAGAGTCGGATCGACGCAAGGGGATTGGTGAGCAGCTGCTGATTAGTGCGGTTGAGCAGTCGTTTGAGAACGATTCTCGAGTGGTGACGCTTGAAGTTCGCGAATCGAACGAGCCGGCTATCGAGCTGTATAAGAAGTACGGTTTTCAGGAAGTTGGTCTACGTCGAAGGTACTACTCTGATAACGGCGAGAACGCTGTGATCATGACTACACCACCCATCCAGAGTGACGATTACCAGAAGCAGTTCACTGAGTTGGTCGAGCAACACGCAGACAAATGGGGTTGGGTCTCACGTCCGGGCTTCGCAGCACCGGAAGGTTACGTTGAGGAAGACGAGACCAAAGGGGAGTCGGAAGCTTCGGACTCCACGAGTGCTGATGGCGATGAATCTGAATCTAAGCCAGAAATCGAAGCTTAGGTTCCGCTAACCGCCAAGATGTAGAGCAGAAGTATGGCCGCGACAGCTACGGTCAGTTTCACGGCCCATGATGTCCACTGCCTATGGAACGCTTGAAAGTGCTCCACTGATCGCCACTTTTTTCCACGCCAAGAGAGTTCATTACCTTTGGCTCCCAGATAGAGACTCGCACCCGCCATCACAATGAATTGAATTGTGGGTGGTAGGAATGCCGCCCCAAAGAGTACGGCTGTGTATGGAACGCCAGAGAAGATGCCCCAGATGGCTGGCATGAGGAATGCTGCCCAGTTCCACTTTTTAACCCCTTCGGGGATTTCACCGTCTTTAGTTCCCGAGGTGTTATCTGAGGGGGCTTCAGCCGACCCGAACGGGTTTTGCTGCGAAATATCTAATTCGGCATCCTGATTTATCGCAGGACCGCGAAGATCATCTTGCGGATTGGTCGTCGGACTTTTGGCAGGATTGCCCGCGGGATTGAGGTCTGGTCGGTAAGTGCGTGGTCCGGTGGTCGTTTCCGGCCGGGCATCAGGCTGTGCTTGTGGCTGTGGGCTGATTCGCACTGCATTGTGCATTTCAGATCCACAGACCCAACAAAACGCAGCGCGAGTGTTGTTTGCGTTTCCACATTTTGGGCACGAATTTAAGCCGAGTGGCGATGGTGAATCGGCGTGGACTTCAACGAGTCGTTCACCACACCGGGTGCACGCGTATCCCTTTGGGTCGTTTTCGGTACCGCAGTGGGCACAAAAATGGTGGTCGCCAGTGGTTGGTTGTTCGGTAGTTTCTGCCATACAGCTTTGATTTTAGTGGTCTAGTCGTGCGGTGTCGCTACAGAATAGGTTTTCTGGGGGCTATGTGCACTTGAATAGGTTGTTCACCCGTTGGATTTACAGGTTCGATACGTCGAGATCGAGCGCGTGCATTAAGTCGTCTAGCTCTGCCCGAGTGTCGTCGCCAATTGGTGGGCTAGGTGGTCGTACGTTAGCAGTTGTAATGAAGCCTCGTCGTTTCATTATTTCTTTTCGAATTGCGAGACTGATTCCTGCCGAGTTTTCATAACGGATGATGGGCATCCATTTATAGAAGAGTGCTCGGGCGCGTTCAACTTCTCCGTTCGAGATGTATCTGTGCATGGCGACGAGAACTTCAGGATAGGCAAATCCCGTCATTGTTCCGATGGCGCCTCGTTGAAGTTCTTCGAAAAGGAACGCACCACCTAGTCCGCCAAAAATTCCCATTGAGCCGCCCGTAGCTTCTAGGACTCGTGTGATTTTCTGGGGAGTTGGTGGATCTTCCAGCTTGAGATATTTTGCATCGGGTAGTTCAGCGTGGAGCTTGCCAATGAAGGCTGGGTCGAGGTGAACTCCGGTTTGTTCTGGTAGATCTTGAACGACGATTGGTATTTCAGTCGCCTCCTGCGCAGCGGCGTAGTAGGCGTACGTTGCTGGTGGATTTGGCTTAGCCATTTTTGCAGGAGCGATCATCACTGCTGTGGCACCCGCTGATTGCGCGTCGCGCACTCTTGATTCGAGGGCTCGTCCGCTTTCTGCACTGGCACCGACGGTAACTGTCAGATCATCTCCAGCTGCTGCTACTACTGCATCAATAATCGGAGCGCGTTCTGCGTCGGTTAGTCGGTGGGCTTCTCCCATAACACCAAGAGTTACGACCCCGGTGCAGTTTGCTGATCGAGCCGCGCCGAGCAGTCTTTTGAACGAGTCGATATCGACATCACCGTTGGCGTCGAACGGTGTCGGAAGCATGAAGTGGATTCCATCTAATTTTCGTTCATCTGCCAATTCGGATTACTCCTGAGTGCTGTTGACGGGCGCGGTTAGTCAATTGAAACCATGCGTATGGTGACCAAGTTCTGGGGTGTTCGCAAGGTGCGCTGATAGTAGTTTGGCATTGTGCGTAACCCCAATGTGAGTCGGATGAGTGCTAGAATCTCCCGTAATGTTGAACATGTCCGTAACGAACGTCTGTTGTTGTACTGGCCGCTAAGCGGGGCCGGACGTAACAGCGCGTTATTGATTCGACCCTGCCCACATTGAATTGGCAGGGTTTTTTTATTGAATTTTCGTTCCGGTACTGAATATTGAAAGCGCATTCGCATTTAATGGTGAAAGAGGATCTAAACGGTGACCACTGGAAGAGTTGATACGAAGGACTGGGTTCCAAATCCAGATAATGCTCACGTGCTGAAGATTGACGGTCCTGAGATCGCTCACTTCGAGGATCAGGTGAAACTGTTCCAGGCGGGTGAGAAGGACGAGGTCGAATTCCTTAGGTTCCGACTGCGTCAGGGTGTTTATGGCCAGCGCCAACCCGATGCACAGATGATCCGAGTAAAACTGCCATTTGGCGGAGTTACTGCGGACCAGATGGATGTTCTTGGTGAAGTGGCTGAGAAGTTTGCTCCTTTGAAGAAGGGGCACATCACTACTCGGGAAAACGTTCAGTACCACCACGTTCCACTTGCGAATTCGACGGATTTGCTGAGAACACTTGGTGATGCAGGGATGTCGACACGTGAGGCGTGTGGAAACGTTGTTAGAAACGTTGTAGCTGCGCCTTCAGCTGGTGTATCTCACGATGAAGTGTTCGATGTAACTCCTTACGCTGCGGCGTATGCTCGTTACTTCCTGCGCCACCCAACCACGCAGAACATGCCTCGTAAATCTAAGGTTGCGTTCTCGGGTTCGGAAAAAGACGAAGCAATGGTGCTGATGCATGACGTCGGTATGGTCGCTCGGATTCAGGATGGCAAGCGTGGGTTCAAGATCGTCGTTGGTGGTGGTCTTTCGACCAACGCAATGATGGCGAAGACTCTTCGAGAGTTTGTACCTGCCGAAGAACTGCTGAAGAACTGTGAAGCCGTGCTTCGCGTGTTCAATGACCAGGATGAAGAGCGAAAGAGCATCGCTAAGGCTCGCATCAAGTTCACGATTACTCGACTTGGAATCGACAAATTCCGTGAGATGGTCGATGAAGAACTTAAGGGCGACTGGGCGAAGAAAGAGATCGATCTTGAGTCGTTGATGTATGTCGACGATGAAGAGGCCGATGCGCCAGCAGTTCCTGCTAACGCTACTCCTGAACCCGCTGATGATGCCGCTTACGAAAACTGGAAGCGAACTAACGTTGAGGCGCAGCGCCAAGATGGATTCAGCCTCGTTTATGTTCGTGTAGAACGTGGCGATGTTTACGCTAACCAGTGGCCACAGCTTGCTGACATTTCTCGCAAGTTCGCCGGCGGACGAGCTCGACTCGACCAGCAGCAGAACCTTGTTTACCGCTGGGTACGTAACGAGTCGCTGTACGACTTGTATCAGGCTTTGGGTGCGATTGGTTTCAGTGCGGCTGGTCGAGAGACTATCCGTGACGTTGTTACCTGCCCGGGTACCGACTCTTGCAAGCTGGGTATTACATCTTCGATGGGCTTGAACAAGGCTCTCGGTGAGACTCTCGATGGAATGGGCGATCTCGACCCGCTGGTTGAGAAGATGCACATCAAAGCGAGTGGTTGCCCAAACTCTTGTGGTCAGCACCACATCGCTAGCATTGGTTTCCACGGTGCCGTTGTGAAGGGGCCTGGTGGACAGGTTCCTGCTTACGAACTGTTCCTCGGTGGACGTTCGAACGAAGACGCTGGAACCAAGATTGGTGAGCGTGTGAAGGCTCGTATTCCTGCCAAGCGTGCTCCTGAGGCTTTGAAGACGGTTCTCGACACCTACCTTGCCGAGCGCAACGATGGTGAAGAGTTTGCTGACTTTATCGAGCGCTTTGGTGTTGCCAAGTTCGAAGAAGAATTCGGCAAGTTAAAGGGCGAGCTTGGGCCTTTGGATCGAGACAACATTCAGACTTACATGGACTGGGGCAAGACCGTGGTCTACAAGCTGGAACGTGGTGAGGGTGAGTGCGCAGTTTAGTCTGCAAGCACTTTTCTTCTTAGAGAATAAAAAAACGGGCGACTGCGCTTACGCAGTCGCCCGTTTGGTTTAACGAGATAGTTCCAGGTGATTAAGACTTGTCGTTATCGTCGGGTGAACCGAAGTCGATTATTTTGCCTCGATCACGCTGGGTTGGCTTCTCTTCGATTCTGCGACCGCGCCAGTACTTTACGGTTGGCTCGTTCGTTTGGTTTTCGTCGTCAGAATTGCCTCTACCAAACATGCCCGAGCGGGTACGTGGTCCTGTATTGCTGAATCTTGGTGAGCCCTTTCGGAACCAGAGGATATATCCAACGGCCACGAGGACTACGCCAAGAATTGCCAGAGGAACAGTAGCGACTGGGAGGAACGCTGCGAGGGCGATGATCACCAGCCCGCCAACGATCAAATTTCCGGGGTTGAATTTAATTCCGGTGGATCGCTTTGGAGCTTTGCTTTTTGGGACGCTGGGCGTGAACGGCTCGAAGGCTCGATGTTCACCTGCCGAACGATTTCGGCGATTAGGCGCCGGTGCGTTTTCTTCAGATTTTTCGAGTATTTCGTCTATTTCTTGCTCGAATTTTGATTTATCTGACATTGGTGAATACTACCTAGTGAAAGGAGTTCGCGTTGTTATACTCGAATTCTAATTGCTGCAATCTTTGTGCAGTGCCACCCTCATCTGTTTTAGATACTAAGAAATATGCCAGATATCGAGTACGACAATTTTCTAAAGATAGCACTCTACAAGCTTAGTTCCGATTTTCGACGATTGGATGCAGATGAACGGTCAAAGGCTAAGCAAGAGTTTGCCGACCTTATCACCGACAATTCGTCTGACCATGACATTCGGACTTACAGCACTGTAGGGACGCGAGCTGATGCTGAGCTGATGCTGGTGCAAGATTCTCCTTCTATCGACTCGTTCCACGCGCTTTCAAAGGCGATCAACCACTCGGTGTTTGGTAGTTACCTCGAACAGTCGTACTCGTACCTTTCCATCAGGCGGAAGAGTCGTTACAAGCACGGTGGTGGTGCGCCTAAGCTCAAAGACGATTACAAGTACATGGTTATCTACCCGATGACCAAGACTCGACCGTGGTACGAGAAGTCGATGAAAGAGCGACAGGAGATGATGAACGATCATTTCCGAGTGGGTAAGGACTACCCGATGGTGAAGATCAACACTGCGTATGCGTTTGGTCTCGACGACACGGAGTTCGTACTCAGTTTCGAGATGGACGATCCTTCGGATTTCACCTCGCTGGTTATGGATTTGCGTGAGGTGCCAGCAGCGCAGTACACGATGACGGAAATTCCAATTTTTACGACGATCAAGATGCCGATTGCCGAAGCACTGGATGCGATGGCATAGGGGCGGTAGTCGCACTCGTCATCGGGCGTCTCGGCTCCGAGCTGCAGTCTCCCCTACTTCAACTGGCTCAGCACATGCTCTAACTCCCCCGTGACGGGGGAGGACCGATCAGTCCGACCGCCAGCGGTCGCTTAATAAAGTCCAACAAAAAAGCCCCAGCGAATTAGCTGGGGCTTTTTATCTTCGTAAATTTACGAGTTACGAGGCGTTTGCACCTGGCTCCGAGGAGTCGTAATCGTATTCGTAGTTCAGCTTGATGAACTCTTGCTGATCTGCAGGGACCTGATCTTCAGGGAAGATTGCGTTTACTGGGCATACTGGCTCGCAGGCTGCACAGTCGATACATTCATCTGGGCTGATGAAAAGCTGGTTGTCGCCAGGCTTTGAGTAGATACAGTCGACTGGACATACGTCTACGCACGCACCATCCATTACGTCAACACATTCCTTGGCGATGATGTAGGTCATCCGATGAGGCTCCTGAGATTTTGCGACCAATTCCTGTTTGGCCGACTTTGTAGCGAATTCACGGCAGATTATACGTTTCCGCAATCCGGCGTAAATAGGCTGGCACTACCGTCTTTGTGAGGAAATGCCAGCCGAAATTACTGTCTAAAAAAGCGAGAGGGTTAGTGTCCGCCGCAGGCGCAACCGCCGCCGCCGCCACCACCGCAGCCTCCGCCTCCGCCGCAACCACCCCCACCACAGCCACAGCCGGATGAGAAGTTGGGGTTAGAGATTACGAAGCCTGAGCGTTCAAAACCTTCAACATAATCGATGCTCGAACCTTCGAGCATAGGGGCGCTTTCGTCATCGACTAATGCCTTGACGGTTCCCTCTACGATTGTGTCGGATTCGGAAGGGGTCTCTTCCAGCCCGAATACATATTCAATGCCACCGTGTTCATCGGTTGCAACAGCGATACGAAGGTACTGACCTTCGGCATCCTGCTCTTTTAGAACTTCTAGCAGCTTAGTTGTTGCTGCCTCGGTGAACTCTACAACGGTCGTCGAATTGACCATTTGGTGCTCCAGATTGCCTTGCGAAAGGATTTTTTTGAGTTGTACTAACTACTTTACGCGCAATTTCGGCGAAAAGTACAGGCGACGAATATGAGGAAGGTGTGGCTGAATTATCACTTTAATAGTTCAGTGAAGCTGCCCCGAAAAGCGAATTTCGGCGGTATCATTTCTCTTGGTGGTTGTAATTCGACATGCCTGTGGCAGGTCGGTTGCGGTACCAAGTGGAATTGATTTATTTCATTTCCGAAATCGCTCTACTCGAACGCTCACGCGTTCTCAAGTGTAGACCCAACAACCTCATTAGGACAATTGGATTAAGCTCGAATGGACGAACTCGATCGTAAGATAATCAGCCTTCTGGAACGCAACGGGCGAGCATCAAATGCTCGTATTGCTCGTGATGTTGGCGTTAGTGAAGGAACTGTTCGGAGGCGTTTGAAGCGTCTGATCAACGAACAGATCATCAATGTTATTGCACTTCCCGACCCTCGAAAGTTGGGATACAACTCGGAAGCTCTCATCGGTGTGCAGGTCGACCCTGACAAGGTTGATGAAGTTGCTTCGAAAATGGCGAACCTCGAACACACTCGCTGGGTGACAGTTACCACTGGTACTTACGACGTATTCGCGTGGGCGACACTGCCAAACGCTGAGTCGTTGGGTCGATTCCTTCGGGATGAAGTCGGTGCTATCGACGGTGTGCGACGTACCGAAACTTTCGTGAACCTTCAGGTTATGAAGCGGGAATTCGGTATCCCTGCTTAGGCAGTTGGTGTTGAATCTGCAAAAACGAGGCACTTTTCACGAGGTGCCTCGTTTTAGTTAAGCCAATAATTAACACTTGTGCGACTCTATGGAAATATAATCAGTTGCCAACGTTACGATTGCGTTCGCAAAAATGTGTTCGTAAGGTGGACACTGGAATCCACAGTTTTCCTTTAATAATGAAATTACAAGGTCGTGCCTGACCTTATGGCTTATGGAGAGAACGATGCAGCAAACTGCTGTTACGGCTCGAAGATTTGAACCTTTTTCCCTTTTGGGATCTGCCGAGCCGTCGCTCTTTGAACGGCTTGTTCCTGCTGCAAATGCCTGGCACAAGTCGGCAGCAGTAGTAGTTGGCATCGTGCTGGTATCTCTTCTCGCTCAAGCCCGATTCTTTTTGCCCGACAACCCGGTTCCCATCACACTTCAAGGGTTTGGCGTGCTTATGCTCGGCGGTGTGTTGGGCTGGCGTTTGGGTCTTGCTTCAGCTATCGGCTACTACCTTGTTGGTATGGCTGGGCTCCCGGTATTCGCCAAAGGCGGCGAAGGATTTGATTACGTGATTCACGGCGTGACCGGCGGCTACTTACTCGGGTTTATCCTAAGTGTTGGTGTGATTGGATTCTTGTCGCAGCGCGGCTGGAATCGTGGTCGTAGTCTTTGGCCGATGATGATTGGCTCACTGTTGATCTACGCTCCTGCTCTGATCTGGTTGAGCGTGTTCGATTTCTCTTGGCCTGCAGAAGGAAAACTGCTATCTCAGGCCCTGTACCCGTTCTTGCCTGGTGACATTCTGAAGCTTATGGCTGCGGCTGCTGTGACTGGTGGTTTGTGGCGACTTGTCGATAGCAAGCGGTAACCCCGCTTCTATACCTTTTATTTGATTTATTGATTGCGCAAGTGATCAACCCTTTTAGCGGAACGAACAGGATATTTACTGTGTACAAGGACACGAACTGTGGAGAGCCACGGGACACTTCTGTCGGCTCTGTAATTACAGTTGCCGGCTGGGTTCATCGGCGGCGTGACCACGGAAACCTAATTTTCATCGACCTGCGTGACCGAAGTGGATTACTGCAGGTGGTGTTCAATCCTGAATACGGTGAAAAAGCTCACGATTTGGCTCAGAGCCTGAGATCCGAGTGGGTTGTGCAGGTGACGGGTAAGGTTGTCAGCCGGCTTGAAGGTGCCGAAAACCCCGATCTTCCAACCGGTGCTGTTGAGCTTTCAGCTACTGAACTGGTTGTGCTAAATCAGTCAATAACACCTCCGTTCGAGATCAACTCTGACGAAATTGAAGTCGATGCGAACACTCGTTTGAAGTATCGATTCATGGACCTGCGTCGTCCTCGAATGCAGGAAGTGTTGAAGCTTCGACACAAGGTGACTCACATCATGTGGGATTACCTGACTGATCAAGGCTTCACTCAAGTTGAGACTCCGATTCTTATCAAGAGCACTCCTGAAGGCGCACGTGACTACGTTGTGCCGAGTCGTGTTCACCCCGGTGATTTCTACGCTTTGCCACAGTCGCCTCAGCAACTAAAGCAGCTGTTGATGGTCAGTGGCGTCGAGCGATATTTCCAGATCGCCCGCTGCTTCCGTGATGAAGATTTGCGAGCTGATCGCCAGCCCGAACATACGCAGCTCGACTTCGAAATGTCGTTCGTCCACCAAGACGACGTAATGAAGGTTGTCGAAGAGCTGTACACACGAATCGTGAAAGAGACCCTGCCTGAGGCAGAGGTTTCTGGACCGTTCACTAGGCTCACCTATGCTGAGTCGATGGAACGATTTGGAACCGACAAGCCGGACATGCGGTTTGGCATGGAGCTAACAACGATTACGGAGACTGCGGCTACTTCTGATGCCCGAGTTTTCCAGGCTGTGGCTTCTTCTGGCGGATCGATTCGAGGATTTGTTGCTCCGGGTTGTGGAAACTACGGTCGAAGGCAGACGGACGATCTAACTGAGTTTGCAAAGTCGAGTGGAGCACAGGGTCTGGTGTTCATCGCACTCGACGAAAGCGCTGCATCTATCGATGCTCTTGAAGACGACCACATTAAATCTCCTTTGAAGAAGTTCCTGTCACTCGATGTCATCAAGAAGATGGCAATCGAGATGGGAGCCGCCCCCGGCGATCTGATGTTGATCGTTGCTGGTACAGACAAGCTGGTGAACACGGTTCTTTCGAACTTGCGGAACGAAATGGCGAAGCGGCTCGACATGGTCGACCCGAAGCAAATTGCGTTTGCGTGGGTGTACGACTTCCCGCTGTTCGACTGGGATGAAGAGCTCCAGAAGTACGAACCTGCTCACCACGTGTTCTCATCGCCTAAGGCTGAGCACATGGAATATCTGGATACTGATCCCGGCAAGGTGATCGGTACATTGTGGGACCTCGTATGTAACGGTTCTGAGATGGGATCTGGAAGTATCCGAATCCACGACAAGGACCTTCAGACGAAGTTGTTCAATATCATCGGGTACACCGAAGATCAGATCAGTGATCGATTTGGTCAGCTGTTGACCGCGTTTACTTATGGCGCACCGCCACATGGTGGAATGGGCTTGGGATTAGATCGTTTGGTCGCAATTCTGGCTGGTGAAGAGGCGATTCGAGAGGTTATTGCGTTCCCTAAAACGCAGTCGGCTTTCGATCCATTGTTCGAGGCTCCGTCTCGAATCGAAGATCAGCAGCTTGAAGATTTGCACATCCGTGTAGTGATGCCTAAAAGTTAGTACCACGCATACGTGTAGACACTCTGAAATTCTGGGGTTCGGAAATCGCGACCCTGAGTTACACTTGATAGCAGTATAGGAGCGCCGGTTAACTGAATCTGGCGCTCCTTATTCATGCACGGAATCTCTGTGACGAATCATGGAACCACACCGGCATGAATAAATCTGGCTAACTGGTTGTTTCGGAGAACGCGTTGAAATTTACTCGTGACGAGGGCGAAGATCGTCAGGCAATTCTTCACATCGAAGTTGAAGAAGATCGTGTGGAGAAGCATCTCCAGCGAGCGCACCAGAAGGTTGCTGCGCGAATAAACATTCCGGGATTCCGCAAGGGTAAAGCCCCTCGGAATATCGTCGAGCAGTTTGTCGGTCGCGACTACTTGCTTGAAGAGGCCATGGAAACACTGGTTCCTGAGGCAGTTGGTGTTGCAGTTGAAGAATCGGATATTCCTTCGACTCACACTCCACCTCGTGTGGAAGTTACCGAACGTGACCCGATCGTGAAGATCGACGCCACGGTAGCACTTCCACCCGTAGCCACACTTGGCGACTACAAGAAGCTTAAGTTCGACGACGAACTTGAAGTGGTGACAGACGAACAGATCGAAGAGCAGATAGCGCAGATTCAGGAATCTCAGGCAACCTGGGATCCTGTGAAGCGGGCAGCGAAACTCGGCGATTTGTTGGTTATTACGTCTAAGGGTCTGGTCGAAGGTAAAGAGTTCGCAAATGTTGAAGGCGGCGAGTTCCTCGCTGAAGCCGGCAGCATGAACCCTGTTCCGGGCTTTGCTGAGCAGCTGAAGGGAATGAAAGAGGGCGGTTCGAAGGAATTCGATATCGAGATCCCTGCTGATTACCCGAACGAAGAATTCGCAGGCAAAACAGCGAATTTCAACGTAGAAGTTGCGGAAGTGAAGAAGAAGGAACTGCCAAAACTGACAGACGCATTGGCAGCTTCACTAGGAGAAGATTTCAAGACTGTCGCGGAATTACGGACTCGAATTAGCGATAATCTCGAAGCGCAGGCAAAAGACGGTTTGCGAAGATCGTTGGAAGAGAAGATTGTTGATGCGTTGGTTGAAGGGGCTGAATTTGAAGTCTCACCAATGATGATCGAGCACGAGGCAGAACACGTACTTGAAGATCAGCAGCGACAGCTGGCTCAGTACAACATCGATTTCCAGCAGTACATGCAGGGAATCGGCAAGACAACTGAAGACATTGTTGCTGAGGCTAAGGACTCAGCCGAGCTTCGACTCAAGCGCATGCTTGTGATCGACACTCTGGCTGAAGATACTGGTGCTTCAGTAAGTGACGAGGAAGTTGCTGCAGAGATTGCTCTGATGCAAGAGACTCCGCAGTACGCAAATGAAAATCTAGACACTGACGAAGCACGTGATGCGGTTCAGAGAATTCTGCGCCGACGCACCGCTATCGATTCGGTTATTGATGTAACTCACAAGCCAAAGGCTGCTAAGGCCAAGGCTAAGAAATCTACAACAGCTAAGAAAAAACCTGCTGCCAAGGCGAAAGCCAAGCCAGCTGCTAAGAAAAAACCGGCCAGCTCTGCGAAAGCTAAAAGCTCGAGCAAAGACGCCAAGAGCAAAAAGTAACCTCTTACGCCTTTGGGGGCAATGAATATGACATCAGGACTTATCACACCAAACGACTTCGGATCAGGCAATTCTCCTCAAGGTAAGGACAGCC
The DNA here is from genome assembly GCA_029593915.1 of Candidatus Lucifugimonas marina. Taxonomy (GTDB): domain Bacteria; phylum Chloroflexota; class Dehalococcoidia; order Lucifugimonadales; family Lucifugimonadaceae; genus Lucifugimonas; species Lucifugimonas marina. The sequence continues at coordinate 555,172 of CP046147.1, forward strand.
CATTGCTGAACTTGCCTGAGAGCATCGTGCCAATGGTTATCGAGACGGGTGCTCGTGGCGAACGTGCGTACGACATCTACTCTTTGCTCTTGAAAGAGCGAATCGTGTTTCTTGGAACGCCTATCAATGCGCAGGTGGCAAACCTGATCGTTGCACAGCTGTTGTTCCTGGCTCGAGAAGATCCTGAAAAGGACATCAACCTGTACATCAACTCACCTGGTGGTGAGGTGTACTCGGGTATGGCAATCTACGACACGATGCAGTTCGTGCCGTGTGATGTTGCTACTTTCTCGGTTGGTCTTTGCGCCAGCATGGGAACTGTTCTGCTGACTGCAGGTGCTGCAGGCAAGCGTTACTCAATGCCGAACTCGACAATTCACATGCACCAGCCTTTGAGTGGTACTCAGGGTCAGGCATCGGATATTGAAATTCACGCTCGAGAGACTTTGCGTATTCAGGACCGACTGCGTCAGATCATCGCTGACCATACGGGTCAGTCATATGAGCGCATTGCGCGAGACTCTGACCGAGATTTCTGGTTGAATGCAGAGCAGGCGGCTGAGTACGGGCTCATCGACGAAGTGCTCAAGCCTGAGTCTCTGTCGGCTGAATAGAGCCTTTTAGGTCATTCAGATAAACGGTAATTTCGTAGTAAGTTAGGCATTCAACACATGACGACTGATCAGACAAACGGCGGTGGCGGCGACGGTACAACAACCGGAGAAGCCTATTCGTGTTCGTTCTGCGGAAAGCCTCAGGAGAGCGTTCGACGCTTGATTGCGGGGCCTTCTAAGATTTTCATCTGCAACGAATGCGTTGGCAGGTGTCAGCAGATCATTGCCGATGATCAGCCTATTGTGAAGCCTCACCAGAAGCCGACTACACCTCGCGACATGTTCGAAATGCTCAATGAGTACGTCATTGGGCAGGAGCGTGCGAAGCGGGTGATCTCGGTCGGTGTGTACAACCACTACAAGCGCATTTGGTTCGGTACTGAAAATCCTGATGTGGAGCTTCAGAAGACCAACGTGATGCTGGTTGGCCCTACCGGTTGTGGTAAGACTCACCTGGCTCAGACGCTTGCTCGAATTCTGGATGTTCCGTTCGCTATCACCGATGCTACTTCGCTCACTGAAGCTGGTTACGTTGGTGAAGACGTTGAGAACATTTTGCTGCGCCTGATTCAGGATGCAGAGTTCGATATCGCTCGAGCTGAGCAGGGCATTATCTACATCGACGAAATCGACAAGATCGCTCGAAAGTCGGCTAACCCATCGATCACTCGTGACGTTTCGGGTGAGGGTGTGCAGCAGGCTTTGCTTAAGATTCTTGAAGGTGCAGTAGTAAACGTTCCACCGCAGGGCGGACGAAAGCACCCGCACCAGGAATTCCTTCAGATCGACACGTCGAACATCATGTTTATTCTCGGTGGAGCGTTTGATGGTCTCGGTGAGATCATTCAGGGTCGACAGACCAAAGACGCAACATCGATTGGTTTCAACTCAGTTGGCAAGCCTCGTGAAGAGGAATTGGCCGACTTCACAGCAGTTGAGCCTGGCGACTTGCTCCACTTTGGATTCATCCCAGAATTCATTGGTCGAGTACCGCTAGTGGTCGGTCTTTCTGATCTTGATCACGACGAGCTGATTCAGGTTCTTACTGAGCCGAAGAATGCTTTGGTTCGACAGTACGAAGCGCTGTTCAAGATGGACGGTGTTGAGCTTGAGTTCGAAAAGGCTGCTCTTGATGCGACTGCCAAGCTCTCTCGTGAGCGTAGGGCCGGCGCACGTGGCCTGCGTTCAATCGTTGAAGAGTTGCTTGTTGATGTGATGTACGAGCTGCCTTCGATGGAGGGCGTTACGAAGTGCGTCATCAGCGAAGCGACTGTTACTGACAATGCTTGGCCTCAGCTGTACAGCGAGGATGGCAAACGCATGGACGGCGATTTGCCAGAGACTAAGCACAAAGTTGCTGCTTAGGTAGTTCGTTACCGAACAAATAGTGAATTAGAAAAGCCCTCGGCGTTGCGCCGAGGGCTTTTTGTTTTTCTTGAGTTTGAGGTTATGTGCTGGGTCATCGCATTGCAAAGAACTCAGGGTGATCGCAAAGTCCATTGATTTCTGAGTATTGCTGGCTCTGAGACCTGAGATGGGCATGCAGTATGATGATCCTCAGTGCATCAAAATTCAGATTTGGGGTGTTGGTATGCCTGATCTTCCTTCCCACCACATTCGACAACCTACGGTGCGGCCCACGGACCACACGAAGGGGCCGCCGATTCAGCCGCCACCTATGGCGCCAGAACTTCACGAAGAAAGCAAGCTAGGTCGGCGAATTGTTTACGCTGTGCTTATTTTGCTTCTAGCCGGCATGATCTACTCGCTAGTCGCTTCGGGCATGTTTTCAGCCGAGTGAGGAATCGTAGATGACATTTGGTGGAGGGGGTGAGCAACCTACTCACATTCCTGATCGACAGCATTCAGAACCGCCGATTCGTGGCCCTGAAGATCCTCATAGCGATGGTCGGATGCTGATGGAAGTACTGGTCAAGTGGGGTGCGATTGCTTTGGTCGCATTTTTCTTGCTGATGGCTTTCGCGATGATTCTCAACTGTGAAACAGATCCGTCCCAGCGAGACCAACGGGCGACTGCAGAGGCTGCCGCAACGACTCGAGAAGCCGTGAAACAGCGCGTAAATCCGAATTAGCTAGCGCATATGAACTATTGCAAACGCTGTTCTTACAAGTTTGCGACTACTGCTTCGACCTCGGGGGTGAGATCGATGATTTCGCCTGATCCGGCGGGGTCGATCCGACCTTGAGCTACTGCTTTGAGGGTTTCGATCAAGAGTGGACGTTCGCGAAGGACTCCAGCTTCTCGAATCGCTTTGAATAGAGGCAGGGCTTCGCCGGGATTTTCTTTCAGGGCGACCAAATCGGCATGGGAGACTTCGTCCCACAGTGGGGTGAATGCTCCGCCTTTAACTCCGAACGTAGTCGTTGAAAGCACTGGACCTTCGTCGACCTCTTCGGTTGAGACATGGATCATGGCGCCGGTTTCATCAAGATCATATGTGATGACGTCCCAGACGGCCTGTTGCCACATGCCGATTGTTCCGCCTGGGAGTGCCGGGTGAAGATTTAGCGTGAGGTACTCAGAGCAGAGCAGTGGGGCGATTAGCATGTATCCCGCGTGAACAGCGATATCTGCGCTGTGTGGGCGAAGCAGCTCGATTGCTGCCTGATCAAATGCTTCTCTTAGCTCTGCCCAAGGTTTATTGTCGTGTGAACGTCGGAAATCTCTTGATGAGAGGGTTACGAGCGGGATTCCACGTGATTCAACTAATTCAAGGAATCGGTCGGTGCGTTTTGTTTGGCCTTTGACTCGATTTACGAATACGAATGCTAGTTCGGCGGGAAGATCGCCTGAATCGATCGCTTTGAGTGCTGATTCCAGTAGCCCGTATGAGCCTTCGCCTCGACCGGTTGAAAACCAGCCGATCTTTAGTGGCTTCGAGTTGCCTGATTGCGCGTTCGAATTATCGGGCGAGGTCACAGGTTAGGCATCCTCGTCGTCGAACTCGTCTTCAGCGACGTTGTCGGAATCGGGTACGAGGTTCATCTGCTCAGCGAAGTTGGCCTGAAGCCGTGTGATCTTCAATTCTGACGACGAGAGAATTTCGTTGCACTTAGTTGCCAGCTTCATACCGTTCTCGAAAAGCTTGGTTGCCTCATCGAGGGATAGTCCACCGGTTTCGAGTTTTCGCACAACTTCTTCGAGTTCTGAAAACGAACTTTCGAAGGATTTTGCTGCTGGCTTTTTAGTCGATTCTGTCATGCTGATTCCGTTGTGGATGTGTTGATATTGATTGTATCGGTTGGGTGGTGCGACGTGATCGATTATGGATCAGAAGCTTCGGCTGTTGCATCGACTTCATCGACGGTTGTTTCGACAGATCCGTCGGCGAATGTCACACCGAGTTTGTCGCCGCTGGAGAACTGTGATGCGCTGGTTGCGGCGCTTCCGTCGGCCAGTCTTGTGATCGTGTACCCACGGCCAAGAATTTTCTCTGGACCGAGTGCGTTGAGAGAAGCTTCCACTGTTTGTAGCCGAAGCTTCGATGATTCGACCATTCGTTGGCCGGCGAGTCGGGCGCGGGTGAGAAGATCGTCGATTCGTTGTCGTGGCTGGGTTGTGTCAGGCACCCGAAGATTCATTCGGTCGACCGCCATTTCGAATTGCGAACGAGAGTCTCGAACCGTTCGGCTGATTAGGTCGTCGATTCGAGCTACGTATCCTGTTACGTAACCGCCCAAATCACGGACGTCGGGAGCGACGATTTCTGCGGCTGCTGATGGGGTTGGGGCACGTCGGTCGGCTACGTAATCGGCGATGGTTGTGTCGGTTTCATGTCCGACTGCGCTGATGACGGGAACGTTGCTGGCAAATATTGCTCTGGCGACGATTTCTTCGTTGAAGGACCAGAGGTCTTCCAGCGACCCACCACCTCGGGCAACGATGGCGACGTCGATATCGTCGAGTGCATTGAGTGCTTGGAATGCCTGAACTATTTCCGGAGCGGCCTTTTCACCTTGAACTGATGTTGGAATCAGAATGATCTCAGCGAGTGGGTAACGTCGGGTTAGGACGTTCAGGATGTCCTGGATCACCGCACCGGTAGGCGACGTGATGACCGCAATTTTAGCGGGAAGTTCAGGTAACGGTCGCTTACGGTCGAGCTCGAACAGGCCTTCCGCTTCGAGGCGTTTACGCATCTCTTCGTAGGCTTGCTGGAGAGCTCCGACACCGTCGGGTTCGACTTGGTCGACGTAGTACTGCAGGTCGCCGCGTGCGGTGTACATCGAGATTCTGCCGTGGCAGATCACTTGAGTGCCATCGGCGAGAAATTGACCGCCACGCCCTGATCGGAACATTACAGATCGAAGTACCGACTGTTCGTCTCGGAGGGCGAAGTAGTGGTGCCCTGAAGAAGGGTTTCTGTAGCCCGAAACTTCGCCAACTACTGTTAGATCTGCCAGTCGCGGGTCGGATTCGAGAGCTGCTTTTAGGTAGTCAGCAACAGCACTAACTGTGTAGGCGGTTTGCCGTCCTGAATTATCTTGGCCTGATTCGTAGTTACCGGTCATCGCAGCATTTTTTCACACGTTGGCAGCAGGTACTAGCGCGGGTGACGGTGAAGCGGGGTAAATCTAGCTACTTCTTCCAACGGGAGAAGGTTGGGATGAGGGAGGTGTCGTGAGGTGTCGTTCAACATCGACGATTTCACCCTCACCTAAATCCTCTCCCCAGGGAGAGGATTTTAATGGCGCTGCAGATTGGTTGCTGTCGTTAGTCGGCGCGACCTGTGTAGGTTCCTTCGGTCGTGTTGACCACGATTCGGTCGCCGGTGGAAACGAACAGCGGAACCTGAAGTGTCAGGCCTGTGGTTGTTGTCGCCGGCTTTGTTGCTCCGCTCTGGGTGTCGCCTTTGAGGCCGATTTCAGTTTGACCGATTTCGAGGGTTACTGAAGGAGCCACTTCGCAAGAAATAGGAACACCTTCGTACATCATCACTTCGAGCGTGTCGCCTTCAGCAATGTATTTGAGAGCGTCGCCCAACACTTCGTCAGTGATGGCGAACTGGTCGAACGTTTCGGTGTTCATGAAGTTGTACATGTCGCCATCTGGGTAGAGGTACTGCACAGTTGGAGTTTCGACTTCCGCTCGGGTCAGCTTTTGGTTGCCCGGAAGTTTTCGCTCGTAGACGTTCCCGGATTTGACTTGGCGAACTTTGATAGTGAGCGTTGGCGGAGCCTTAGGCGCCTGGCGGTGTTGCCAGTCGAGGATCTGATATACGTCATCATCGAGGATGATGGTCATATTTCGACGAATTTCGCTTGAAGAGATTGTCATCGCAGTTCCTGAGTGTCCTTTGCGGTCGGTCTGTTGGTCGAGTTATGTATCAAATATACGGGATGATTCGGGATTAGAAAGACATTTTAGCTGCGTGACTCATGACGCGAGCCTTGTCGTTTTCAAGCACGACGACGTCTTCGATTCGAACTCCGCCCCAGCCAGGGATGTAGATTCCCGGTTCGATTGTGAACGGCATTCCGTTTTCTAGCTTGCCTTTTGCGTTGGGCCCAACACCCGGGTTCTCGTGAACTTCTAGTCCAAGACCGTGCCCCAAGCTGTGACCGAAATCGTTCTCGTGTCCCGCTTCGGTGATGATTTTGCGGGCGATTGCGTCGCAGTCTTCGCCTGTCATTCCAGAGGTAACCATATCGATGGCTGCGAGTTGAGCGGTGAGAACGATGTCGTAGACGCGCTTAACTTCGTCGTCGGCTTTGCCTAGAACCACAGTGCGGGTCAAATCGGAACAGTAGCCCTGATATCTGGCACCGCAGTCGAAGACGATAGTTTGGCCTTCGACGAGCTTGCTATCGCTGGTTGCATGGTGAGGTCGTGCGGCATTGGGACCGATAGCGACGATCGTTTCGAACGAGATCGATTCGGCTCCCTGTTCTCGCACTGCTTTTTCAAATATCCAGGCGGCTTCTTTTTCGGTCATGCCAACAGCGAGCTGGGCTGCTGTTTCTTCGAAGGCTTTATCTCCGATGTCGATGGCGCACTGTAGTAACTCGAGTTCTCCTGCATCTTTGTAGGCTCGAAGGTCGACTCCAATTCCTGAAGTTGGTTTCAGTTCAGGCGTGGCATCGTTTTCTTTGAGAGCTTTTTTGAATCGTTCGAGCGTGGCGACAGTCATGTCGTCGGATTCGAATCCGAGTGTTTTGATCTCGAATTCGTTGACGAGGTTCGCCAGCCAGTCGGATTTTCCGCCGATGCGGTCTACTCGCCATCCCGGAGCTTGTTGAGCAGCCTGTTCGGTGTACCTGAAGTCGGTGCAAATTACGGCGTCGTTCTGGGTCACGAGTAGGTAGCCAGCGCTGCTTACGAAGCCTGATACATATCGACGGTTTTCACCGTTGCTGATGAAGATTGCGTCGAGTTCATCTTTGGTAAGACGTTCTCGTAGTTTTTGGACACGCGAAGGAAATCGGAAATCGCTCAATGCGAGGAAGCTCCCTGGAAGAATATCTGACTAGCTGTTGATGACGGTTGCGAGATGGTCGAGGGCGTAAATGTACCCTGATGGGCCAAATCCCGCCATCTGACCGATTGCTTTACCCGCGAAAACAGATTCCTGCCTGAATTTTTCTCGGGCATGGATGTTGGACAGGTGGACTTCTATGAAGGGGAGTCCTGAATCGAGAAGCGCATCAAGAATCGAGTAGCCGACCTGAGTTAGCGCACCGGCGTTGAGGATGACTCCGCTCGCACCGGATGACGACTCCTGAATGAAGTCGACGATCGACCCTTCATGGTTCGACTGGAAGAATTTCGCATCGACACCCAGTTCTGTAGCTTTGGCCGAGATGTCGTTTTGAATATCTGCCAGCGTTTTTGTGCCGTAGAGCGATGCATCTCGCTTACCGAGATTATTCAGATTAGGGCCGTTTATGACAAGAATCGTTGCTGGCATTTTTCACTCCCGAAGTTCGGGTTGTTTTATTGGGTTCAGAACGGTGAGAGGGTGACCCTCAGTGGTTCAGAACTAATGAGGTTAAGCGTACTACTTGGTGTCGGTATTTTGCTGCACGTTCTATTCGTCTGAATCGCGAGACTTAACAGTTCGACGTGATTTGCGTGCTCTTGGGTGCGCGTTCAGATACACCTTTCGGGCCTGTTCGGCGGAAACATGAGTGTATATCTGGGTTGTTGCGGGGCTGCTGTGCCCGAGCAGATCTTGAACCACTCGTAGGTCGGCACCGCCGTCGAGCAAATGGGTGGCGAAGCTGTGCCTGAGCGAGTGTGTGTGGAAGTCGGGATCAAGGCCTGCTGCGAGTGCATATTTTTTCACGATGCGTTGGATAGATCGAGATGATAGCCGGCCACCGGACTGGTTCATCCAGATGGCTGAATCGGATTTTCGGCTTGAAAATTTTGGGCGAACTTCCTGTATGTACTTTTCTAGCCATTTGCCCGCTGTGTTTCCAAACAGGGCAATTCTAGGTTTCGATCCTTTTCCTAGAATTCTGGCTTCCCTGGTTGTCATATCGATATCAGATATGTCCAAGGCGTTTGCTTCGGAAACTCGAAGACCGGCACCGTAAAGCATCTCGAGTATTGCGCGATCTCGTACACCTGAATCAGTGGCGGTATTGGGTTCGTCAAGAAGCCGATCGATCTCGTGGCTGGATGCAATCGCCGGGAGTTTTTTCTCTTTTTTGGGACCGGTTACAAGGTCTACTTGATCAAGTTCAAGATCATTGTTTTGCCGCAGGAATCGGAAGAACGACTTTAGCGCAGAGAGTTTGCGAGCAACACTGCTTCGGCTGTACCCGGCGGTTATTAGCGAAGCCAGATAGCCGCGAAGAAATAATCGGTCGACGTTGTTGAGGTTCGTCGTCTGTTGTTCGTCGAGGTATTCGACAAATGGGACCAGGTCGTTGATGTAGTTGCGAACGGTGTGTTCGGACAGCTGGCGTGTGGATGCGCTGTGATCGGCATACTCTCCGATTAGAGAGGGCAGATTGGGCACGTTGGAGCGAAGAAGAACAGCTTCCATCGCAGGCGATGGTAGACGCTTGGCGGTAGTCATTCAGACACCGCCAAGCCGTGATTCATCGTTTGCGGGAGAAGAACGTAACCAGAAAGGCTATGCCTTAGCTTTTGCCTTTGATTTAGTCTTCTTGGCAGCTGCCTTTTTCTTAGGAGCTTTCCTACGTGAAGCTCGTTTAGCTTCAGCTTCTTCAGCCGCTGCCGCTGCTGCTTCGGGGTGCACGATTGCGCACTTCTCCATCGCAGTTTTCCAGGCGATCTCCCAGTTCTCTTTGACTTCACCAGTGGCTCGTTCGCCGGGGCGAGTTGAGATTGAAACTCGGCATTCAGGGAATTTTCCGCACGACAAGAACTTGCCGTAGCGTCCGCTACGAATGACGAGAGGGTCTCCGCCTTCGCACTTTTCATCGCTTTCCTGAACCAGCTTCTTGCGATCGACTCGTTCTGCCTTTTCCATAGTATCTTCGACCGTCTTATCGAACGGTCCGAAGAACTCTTTCAGCATTTCAACCCAATCTTGTTCACCTTCGGCAACGGAGTCGAGTTTCGCTTCCATTCCAGCGGTGAAGCCCATGTCCATGATGTTCGAGAAGTGCTCTGTGAGCAGATCTGAAACCGCGGTACCGAGCGGAGTTGGCTTGAATCGTGACTTTTCACGGTCGACGTACTGCCTTCGTTCGATTGTGCCAACAATCGATGCGTACGTGCTAGGTCGGCCTATTCCCTGTTCTTCCAAAAATCGAATCAGGTTGGCTTCTGTGTAGCGAGGCGGTGGCTGCGTGAACTTCTGATCGGCATTGACGGTCTGCTTCTTGAGATCGTCGCCTTCGTTCATTGCAGGCAATTGCTTGCTGTCATCGTCTTCAGCATCTTCATCTTTGGTTTCGATGTAGAGCTTTCGGAAGCCATCAAATTTGATAACCGATCCGGTGGCGCGAACTGTGTATTCGTTTCCGTTCGGAGCGGTTGCTGTGATGTCGACACCTGTGTTGTCGACGATTGCATCGGCCATCTGGGAGGCGATAGTTCGCTTCCAGATCATTGTGTAGAGGCGCAGCTGTTCGCTCGAAAGATACTGAGCAATTTTCTCGGGAGTGTTGGCTGCCGAAGTAGGTCGAACTGCTTCGTGAGCTTCCTGAGCTGACTTGCTTCGGGTCTTGTACTTCTTAGGACCAGTTGAATATTCATCGCCATAAGTCGACTTTATGAAGGCCTGTGCTTCATCGAGTGCGTTCTGGGCGAGGTTCACGGAGTCGGTACGCATGTAGGTGATGAGACCAACTGGTTCACCACCGCCAAGTTCCATACCTTCGTACAGATCTTGAGCGATTCGCATTGTACGCTGTGCGCTGTAACGGAATGATCGGGCAGCCTGCTGCTGGAGCGTGCTTGTGGTGAACGGAGGCCGTGGTCGCTGTTTGGCTTCTTTGCGAGTGACCTTGGAGACGGTGTATTTACCGTCGTTGAGGTCCTTTTTGATCGCCATTGCGGTCGTCTCATTGTCGACGACAGGCTTGCCTTTTTGGCCGGGTACAGACGTGAGGTTGGCGTTGAACGTGAACTTACGCGTGCCAACTTCGGTTTCTAGATCGACAGTGATTACCCAGAATTCTTCTGGCTTGAACGCTTCGATTTCACGTTCGCGGTCGACGATGATTCGTAGTGCAACAGACTGAACGCGGCCAGCAGATAGACCACGGCGCACCTTGCTCCATAGAACCGGGCTCAGCTTGTAACCGACGATACGGTCGAGAACACGACGAGCTTGCTGGGCGTTGACCAGCTCCATGTCGATGTCACGGGGGTGAGAAAATGCTTCTTCAACAGCAGCGTTGGTGATTTCGTGGAAGACAACCCGTTTTAGGTTCTTCGCCTTGCCGAGATCGGCCGCCTCAACGAGGTGCCACGAGATGGCTTCGCCTTCCCGGTCTGGGTCAGTTGCGAGATATACAGATTCGGCCTGTTTAGCGGCTTTCTTGATTTCGCCGATGAGTGTGGCTCTGCCACGAACGTTTACGTAGCTTGGTTCGAATGTCATATTCTCGACATCGACACCTAGTGAGCTTTTGGGAAGGTCTCGGACGTGCCCCATCGATGCCTTGACGACGTATTTGTCGCCGAGGAATCGGCCTACGGTTCGGGCCTTCGCCGGCGATTCGACGATAACAAGATCACGCTTTGACGTTTTCGCCAACTGTTTATTCCTTCAATTCGGTTGCTGCCACATTTCATGGTGACACCACCGGACGTTCTCTATCAGCTATGAATTGCATCGAACCAACCTGCCGGGCTGCACCCCGCAGTTCCAACATCACAAGAACGGAGCTGACTGCTGCTGCTGCCTCGCCCAACGTTCGGGTGATGTCATCGACGTGAATCGGCTCGCTTGATTTCTCAAGAAGATCGACAACGCGATGTTCGATACTTAATACATTGTTTTCACGCGCGAGGTTGTCAAGCGCGTTTTCGCCAAACTCACCACTTTTATTTGATGAAGTAGGTGTTTCTTGGTTACCGACGAGAGATTGTACAGATGTGCGTTCAATGTTGAGTTCTTCGAGGATATCGTCGGCGGTTGTTGTTAGTTTTGCGCCTTGCTGAATGAGCCAGTTAGTGCCTTTGCTCTTTTCGCTAAGCGCACTGCCAGGAACCGCGAAGACGTCGCGGTCTTGCTCAAGTGCCCAGTTCACCGTGAGCATGGCACCGCTCTTGAAGGCGGCTTCGACGACAAGCACTCCGTGACAGAGTCCGCTTATTACGCGGTTGCGGCGTGGGAAGTGCTGTGGGAGTGCGCTGACCCCCGGCGGGTATTCGGTGAAGAGTGCGCCGTTTTCGGTGATCTTCTCTGCCATGGGAATGTTTCGTTGAGGGTAGACGCGGTCGAGCCCTGATCCAAGGATCGCCATGGTGCGACCACCAGCTTCGAGAGCCGCTCGATGGGCTGCGGTGTCGATGCCGCGGGCTAACCCTGAAACGACGGTTACGCCGGCTCGGGCAAGGTCGTACGAAAGCCGGCGTGTCATTTCTACACCGTAGGGCGTCGCGTCTCTGGAGCCAACTACAGCAATCGCTGGTTCATCGGCTGCGAGCATCTTGCCTTTTACGTAGATAACGCTCGGAGCCGCGGGTGTTTCCGCGAGCTGTGCTGGATAGTCGTCATGGCGCAAATGAAGAGGAGTGATGCCGAGACGGTCGATTTCGCCCGATACTTCGTCGGGTTCGTTTGCATCACGAAATCGCTCGGTCGCACCGGCGACTTTGCGAGGCATGCCGGCTGCTACCAGATCGGTAAGAGATGCGCACTATGCGGTTTCGAGATCACCAAATCGGGCTTCGAGTTTGGTGAATGTTGCGGGGCCAATTCCGGATATTTGGTGGAAGGCGACCCAGTACTTCAAGTCATTCATGCGGCGAATAATGACTTAAGTGTGCAAGTTAAGGCAAATCGGGGTGTCACTTTTGCTCGGGCGGTGCTGAAGTGGTGCGGTCGCCGCAGCGTGGTGTTTCGCTCTCGTCATCAGCTGACTCGGCTGGCAATGCGATCTGCCTCTCTCGAAGGGAACGTTGCAGATTGCTCCTGAAACTGCACGAGCGTTGTCATTCTGAACTTGATTTATAACCATGATGACTGGAAATAAGTTTTACGTTCTAGCTGACTGATGGAGGCGAGTGAGGATGTTTGTTGCCGATCACGCCGATTCTGAATCAAGTTCAGAATGACAACGCCGGGATGTAGCCGTTTGGTTCTATGACGAGCGCGCCATTGCGAACACCCAAGCGAAATATGGCGGAGAGGACAGGATTCGAACCTGCGGTGAATTTGCACCCACACACGCTTTCCAGGCGTGCCCATTAAACCGCTCTGGCACCTCTCCGCGGCAGCAACTTCAACCGGTACGATCCCGGTTTGTGCTCATCGTTGTTGGAAGGCGGCGGACCAACTCAGATGCATATATGGCGGAGAGAGCGGGATTCGAACCCGCGATATGCGGATGCATATACCGGTTTTCGAGACCGGCGCCTTCAGCCACTCAGCCATCTCTCCGAACTCATCAACTATAGCAATCGTTACGGCAGTTTCGGCTACTCATTTAGCGAAATTATTGTGAATTTGGATTCGGTAATCGTGAGTAGCCGTATCAGGAATTGTTGACTACAAAGTACGAATATTCATACGATTGATCGTAATTGTCGAACAAACTCAATTCCTCTCAATCCAACTCGGGACTCACTCGCGACGAATCCAACGGATTCTTACATGTGGGACTGAGACAGGCTATTTTCGAACACTCAACTATGATCTCAGGAAGTGGTCTCTAAATGACCACAGCAGGAATAATTCTCGCTGCCGGTAAAGGCACGCGCATGAAATCGAAGCTGAACAAGCCGCTACACAAGGTTGGCGGTGTTGCTTTGGTTGGGCATACCGTCCGGATTATGCGGATCGCTGGTGTTGAAGATATTGCCGTGGTGGTATCGAGGGATATCGCTGATTCGCCAGAGTTGCGAGATGCTTTGCTTCCAAACGTTTCGATCGTTGTGCAAGAGGAGCAATTGGGAACCGCTGATGCCACGAAGTCGGCAAGATACGCAGTTGCGGGCGCGGATTCTGTTCTGGTTGCGCCGGCAGACATGATTTTGGTCACCGACGAGATTGTTGATCAGATGACCAAGCTTCACCAAGAATCTGATTCGCTCGCGACTGTGCTTGGTGCGATTGTTGATGACGCCTCGGGACTCGGGAGGATCAAACTTGATGCCTCTGGGCAGCCCACAGCAATTGTTGAAGAGCACGAAGCCGATGACGAGTTGCTTCTAAGCAAACTGATCAACACCGCTTGGTATTGCTTTGACAACAAGTGGGTTTGGGATGTTTTGGATTCGGTAACGCCAGCAGATACCGGCGAAGTTTATTTACCGAGAGTGATCGAAACTGCTTCGGCTGACCAGCGCTCTCGAGTCGTGGTTTCGAACGACAGCGAAACAGGCATGGGCGTGAACGATCGAATCCAGTTGTCGAGAGTCGAAGCTGTGATGCGAAGGCGCACCAACGAGGCCCACATGGGCAGCGGTGTGACTCTTCAAGATCCGGACAATACGTACATAGATGTCGACGTAGAAATCGGCTCTGATACCTACATAGGTGCAGGTTCTCAAATAGGAACTCGATCTGTAATCGGCACGAATGTGGTGATTGGCCCAAACAGTCAGATTGCTTCGAGCACTATTGGTGATGGAGCTACTGTCGATGGTGCGCGGGTGATCGGTTCTGTCGTAGGAGAAAGGGCTTCGGTTGGCCGTAATTCGTTATTGCGCGGAGGAACCGAACTCAAACCGGGATCTAAAGTTGGCAATCTCGCCGAGATAAAGAACTCTGTCATTGGGTCTGGCTCCAGCGTTTCGCACTTCAGCTATGTCGGAGACGCCACACTCGGCGAAAATGTGAATATTGGTGCCGGAACAGTTACTTGCAACTACGATGGCAAAGACAAGCATCCGACGGTTATTGAGGATGATGCCTTGATCGGTTCGAGCACGATGTTGGTGGCACCAGTAACGATTGGCAAGGCTGCTCGAACTGGTGCTGGAGCGGTGGTGCGTAGTGACGTCATGGCAGGTGACACAGTAGCTGGTGTACCTGCACAATCTATAAAGTCGAAGTGAACGCGTGATGTTCCGTAGAATTAACGGGACAGGAATCTTAAGGAATGATTAGAAATACAGAAGACCCTGATAGTACGGGGCAACCTCCAGATACGAACCGGCGGACGATTGAGTTTGAGGTAGGCGCATAGTGTCTCCCGAAATATTATCTCTGCTGGCACTGATAGTTTCTGGAAGTGTTTTCTTCCTCACTGCTTTGGCGATATCTTCGCTGGGCACACGCATTAATCCGCTGCCATCTGCAGTTCGAAATCCGAACTCTAACGGGAATGGCAATGGCGATTCAGAGCATGATCACGATCACGGCTTTTCCTGTCGACTGAGTGCTGAATCGAGCCTAATTGGGCGCAGCCTACAGGCCGCCGCTTTGATGGCTTCGGCTCTTGCGGTGTTCGCCATTTTTGAATCTGGTTCTTCGGGATCCGGTTATGACGTCGCACTTAGCGGGGTTATTACAGCCGTTGGAGCGATTGTCGTTCAGCTGATCGCATCCGGTCTATCTGGATATCAGCGAAACTGGGCTCGAGCGATTAGCCGACCCACCGGGACATTGCTTCGGTGGACAAGCCTTGTACCGGGAATATCGCACATTGTCGATTTCTCTCTTTCGAGAGGTCGAGGTGACGATGCTGTGGGTGAAGAGGTGTCGGCAGCACTTCAGGAGAGTTTAGATTTCCTAGAAGAGTCGGTAATTCCAGCAGATCAAAACGAGCTGCGAATGATCCGCGGCATTCTACGAATGGATACCGTGAAAGTTCGCGAGATCATGGTGCCTCGCGTCGATATGAATACCGCTTCAGCTACTGCCAGCATTGGCGCAGTTGCCGATTTAATGTCGGTAGGTGGTCACAGCAAAATACCGGTGTACAACGAAAACATAGATTCGATTGCCGGGGTTATTTACGCCCGTGACGTGCTTTCTGCTCTGGACAATGACAAGGATCCTGATGGTCCTGTGGAGAGCCTTGCACGACCCGCCTTGCACGTTCCCGAGTCGCAGAGCCTTGAGCGGCTTCTACGGCAGCTTCAGGAGCACCGTACAGGGCTTGCGATTGTTGTCGACGAGTATGGTGGCGTTTCGGGACTCGTTACGGTTACTGACTTGATTGAGGAAATCGTTGGTGAACTGATTGACGAGTTCGATGTCGACGGACCTGAGGTTGAGGCGGCTGACTCCCGAGAGATGTTCGCAGATGCCGGTGCTTCTATCGACATCATGAATCAGACGCTGGGCACTTCAGTCGTTCCTGACGGTTTCGATACCGTTGGGGGATTGGTGTTTCGAGAGCTGGGCAAAATGCCCTCGCCTGGAGACACGGTGTCTACGGAAGGTGTGACGATCACGGTTCAGTCGGTGATCGGTCGCAGGATTCGTCGGGTCAAAGTCGAGCGTGACGCTCTCGAAATATCGACAAATGATTAGCTGACACGCTTTGTTCGTTTGCTGGTGAGCCTGACTACGGTGTGAAGCTGTAGATGGCGATTGGTACGCCTTCGACTCCATCGGGAAGTTCGAGGTGTATCTGCCATCCGTGTTTTTCGTAGAAACGCCTTGCACCGGTGTTCGCTGCTATGACTCCCAGTTGCGTTTTGCTGTACCGCTGCGATCTGATGTGCTCGATTGCGTGGCTCATAAGCACGCTTCCGATTCCCTGACCGGTTGAAGCCGGATTTACGTGCATTCCGACCAACTGAGAGTCGAACTCTTCGGAGTCGAGTTTTGTAACGCCCACAGTGCCCACTATGTTGCCTTCGGGCGTCACTGCTACAAATGTGGTGGCGTGACCCGTTGTGTCTGAAAGAATTCCATTCCACTTTTCTCGATACTGGTTCAGTGATCGAGATTCGACCCATATTTCGGAAACGAACGGTGCGAACGAGATCGTGTGGCTACTGTGAATGAGCTGAGCAATCGACTCGTAGTCGTCGATAGTAGCGATTCGTATTTCCAAAGGTTCTTCAGGCATTGTTCGGAGTTTTGTTTTAGAGGTTAAACAAAGACGCCCCGGCAAATGCCGGGGCGTCTGATGAATCAAATGATTCGGTTGGCTTTAGCCACCAATCTTGTCAACAAGAAGGAAAGCGTTTGCGCCACGGTTGCCCTGATCACCAGTCGCAATGATGGTGTAGAGGCCTGCGCCCCAAGACTCGTCAAGGTCAACAGTTAGTGTGAATGCACCGTTCTCGTTAGCAACAGTGTCCGAAACGTTAGTTCGAGCAACAGTTCCTGAGAGAAGCTTGTCGAATCCACCCTTCTTGGCGGAAACAGAGAGCAATTCACCCTTAGCGAAACCACCACCGATGATGGTGATAGAAGCTGTACCAGCGGTCAGCTCAGCTGCGCCGGTCGAAGGTCCACTAGCGTCGAAAACAGTGATACCTGCAACCTGTGTTGTGCCGTCTTCACCGTCAGCACCAGCAGGTCCTTCTGGTCCTTCTGGTCCAGCAGGTCCTGGGTTACCAGGAGCACCAGGGTTACCAGGCTCACCAGGAGCACCAGCTTCACCAGGGTTACCTGGCTCACCAGGAGCACCAGCTGCACCAGGGTTACCTGGGTTACCAGGAGCACCTGCAGGTCCAGCCGGACCGCGCTCACCCTGACATGCAATTGCTGCCATGAGGGCGAACATCGTACCAATCAAAAGGAAAGCCTTTAGCTTTCCGCGGAGCAGTCCTGTCATTGGGCCCCGTCCTCCAGTCTTAATATTTTGAATATCGTGCCGAGTGCTGCAGCAGAACTTATTCTGAATTCACGCAGAATGAGCGTAATAAGAGCGCATTACGCGCGAATTACAGCCGCGGCAGATGGCGTGCCAAAGGCAATACTATTAGGGCGATTTCTCCACTGTCAAGCAATTCAGACTGAGCTTATGGGATGTTTTTGCAATTACACGGTTCCGTTATTGCCGCTAAATCCCGTATATCGGTGCTCCAGGGTGTGCTTTTTGCGGTCGCTGAGTAATTCTCGTGCGCACGTGTTTCTTTGTACTACGAATAGGAGTGCTGAAATGCCTGTTGGCATGGTATCCTTCTAAGGTCGTGATAGCACAAGAACGAATAACGAAGAAACTATAGAAGTACAAATCACAGAATCCCGTACTGAACGGGCACCGGCACAGAGCCGGGTATTTGCGACTCGGAGAGCACTCAACTTGGATCAGTCAGAACGAAGCGCTGTTATTGAGGAATACGGGACTCACGAAGGCGACAGTGGATCGTCGGAAGTTCAGATAGCGTTACTGACGGCTCGGATTACTGAGCTAACGGAACACCTGCGCGAGCACAAGCACGACCACAGCAGCCGACGCGGCTTGCTGAAATTGGTTGGTCAGCGCCGCCGTCTTCTTAACTACCTCAATGGTGATGACGTAAATCGATACCGCGGAATCATTAGCAAGCTCGGTCTCCGCAAGTAGTAGAACGCCCCGGTTTATGGGGCGTTTTGTTCGTCTGGGTCCAACGAAACTTCAATTAATCGGCTCAATGGGCGAATTCTCGTCTAAGACGACACACCCGCACGGGCGCTTGAACTTTAATTCGTAAGAAGTCGGCGCCGGGCAACAGTCCCAATGAAGTTCGTGCGTAGAAAACAGAAACAGAATAGAAAATGATTAATACATTTGAAATGGAAATTGGCGGTCGAGTGCTCAAATTCGAGCACGGCCGAGTAGCCGCTCAAGCTAGTGGCGCAATTACAGTTCAGTACGGCGACACAATGCTGCTCGCTACTGCAACTGCCTCGAAGAAGCCTCGCCCAGGCGCAGACTTCCTCCCTATGACAGTCGACGTCGCTGAAAAGGCGTACGCAGCAGGCAAGCTGCCCGGTGGCTTCTTTAAAAGGGAAGGGCGACCGGCAACCGAAGCAATTCTTGCTTCTCGCATGATCGACCGTCCTATCCGGCCTCTATTTGCAAAGACGATTCACAACGAGATTCAAATCATCGTTACTGTGCTTGCGTCCGACAAGGTCAACCCTTATCCAGCCATTGGAATCATTGGAGCGTCTACCGCTCTGGCGATTTCTGACATCGCTTTCAACGACCCAATCGGCGCTTGCGTGATTGGGCTGATTGAGGGCGAGCTGGTTGTAAACCCTACATATGAAGAACTCCAGACAAGCGACCTTGAGTTGCTTGTTGCTGGTACCGGTGAAGCCACAATGATGGTTGAGTCGGGTGGGAACTTCGTATCTGAGGCAGTGCTGCTTGATGCTCTTGAGCTTGCTCAGGAAGTCAACGGTGCGATCGTTGAACAGATCGAAGAGATTCAGGCGAAAGTGGGCAAGACCAAATGGGAAGCTCCTCCTGTGTCTGAAGAAGAGAAGGCTGCTGAGAAAGCTACCCGCGATCTCGTTGGCGAAGAATTCTTGAAGGCTTTGAAGGCTCCTGGTGACAAGGCAACACGTCAGGGTCGCATGGACGACGTGATGGACGAGACGATTGAAAAGTTGTCTGTCGATCACGATCCCGGTCACGTGAAATCCGCGCTTTATGCGTTGGAAACTGAGGCTGTTCGAAGCACCATTCTCGAAGACGGTTCACGACCTGACGGTCGAAAGCTGGACGAATTGCGAGATTTGAACTCGGAAGTTGGTTACTTGCCACGCGTTCACGGTTCAGGAATCTTTACTCGTGGTGAAACCCAGATCATGGGCGTTCTCACGCTCGCATCTGCTGGTGAGCGCCAGCGAATGGACACATATGGTCCTGAGACTGAAAAGCACTTCATCCACCACTACAACTTCCCTCCTTACTCCGTAGGTGAGGCAGGTCGATTCGGATTTACTGGTCGACGTGAAATTGGTCACGGTGCGCTTGCTGAACGAGCACTTGCACCGGTTGTGCCTAGCCAGGCCGACTTCCCTTACACGATTCGACTCGTTTCAGAGGCTCTTGCTTCAAACGGTTCGACATCGATGGCGTCTGTCTGCGCAGGTTCACTTGCGATGATGGACGGTGGTGTACCGATTTCATCCCCTGTTGCTGGTATAGCGATGGGACTGATCACTGACGAGAAGAACATCAACAACTACGCTGTTCTGACCGACATTCAGGGTGCTGAAGACCACTCTGGTGACATGGACTTCAAGGTTGCGGGTACACGTGATGGTGTAACCGCACTTCAGATGGACATTAAGGTTAAGGGAATTACCTTCGAGATTATGAAGCAGGCTCTTGAGCAGGCTCGAATTGCTCGATTGCAGATTCTCGACAATATGGAAGCAACAATCGCTGCAAGTCGAGACGACCTCAGCGAGTACGCACCTCGAATGCTTTCGCTCAAGGTTCCTACCGACAAGATCGGTGCAATCATCGGTCCTGGTGGATCGGTTATTCGTGGAATGATCGACGAATTCGGTGTGACTATCGACGTTCAGGACGACGGTACAGTCGTTATCGGATCGCCTGATCGTGAGAACGCTGACAAGGCCGAAGCCGCTATCACAGCCCTTACAAAGGATGTTGAAGTTGGCGACAAGTACACCGGTCGTGTTGTTCGAATCATGCCGTTCGGTGCATTTGTTCAGATTCTGCCTGGTAAAGACGGAATGGTTCACATCAGTGAACTGGCACAGCACCGAGTTCCTGACGTTGAGTCGGTTGTCAGCATTGGCGACCAGCTCGAGGTAATGGTTATCAACATCGATGGCATGGGCCGTATCGATCTTTCACACCGAGCGTTGCTCGAAGAGAGCAACGAGGGTGGTGATTCAGACGGCGCTCCACGCGAGCGACGAGAATCTCGTGACCGAGATGATCGTGGTGGTCGTGACGACCGCGGTGGTGATCGAGGCCCACGAGGTCGAGGTGGCGACCGAGGCGGACGCGGCGGAGACCGTGGTGGCCGAGGTGGTGATCGAGGCGGACGCGGTGGTCGTGGTGGTCGCGGTGGTGACCGTGATGATCGTGGTCCACGCCGAGAACGACGTGACTTCGACGATGATCGCGGACCACGTAACGATCAGTCTGACCGAGACGATGATGGTGGTCGAGATCGCGGTCCTAGGCGTCCTGCGGGTGGTTATGATGGCGGTAGCCGTCGATCAGGTCCGCCACGCCGACGCTAAGCTTTCAAACTAACGTTTAGAGAAAACAAACGACACGATGTCTTCGGAAATAAAAGTTGCAGTAAATGGAGCGCTCGGGAGGATGGGTTCAACCGTCCTCACCGCTGCGGCCGCTGAAAACGGTGTAACACCTGTGGGTGGAGTGGATATTGCTGCTTCGTCTGATTCTGTAACTATTGTGGGGACATCGGTGTCGGTACCACTGACATTTGGGCTTGCTGAGCTATTTGACATAGACAAGCCCGATGTGGTGGTGGACTTCACCAACGGTGAAGCAGCCAAAGATTCGATTATTGCTTGCATCAATGCAGGCGTGAGGGTTGTTTCTGGCTCAACTGGTCTGTCGCCAGATGATCTTGAAGAGATCAAGCAATTGTCAGCTGAGAAGGGTGTAGGAGTTCTCTCTGCATCCAACTTTGCTCTTGGCGGAGTAGTGCTGATGCATCTCGCCGGAATTGCTTCAAAGTATTTTGATTACGCAGACTTGCTCGAGAGCCATCACGAAATGAAAGTTGATGCTCCATCTGGAACAGCTCTTTCTATCGCTGAATCGATGATCGTAGGGCGCGGTAAAGGGTTCGAGCAGAACGTTGCCGATTTGCAGACATTGGAAGGCACCCGTGGTGGTGATTTTCAAGGAATCAACGTTCACAGTGCACGAATGCCGGGTCGAGTAGCTCGACACGAAGTTGTGTTTGGCGCACTTGGTCAGACGTTGACAATGATCCACGATTCAATCAACCGCGAGAGCTTTATGCCTGGTGTGATGCTCGGCGTAAAAGACGTGGTTGGGCGCTCGGAACTCGTCATTGGTCTCGCGAGTGTGCTCGGGCTCGATAAGTCGAAGCCGTAGCCGACGTCCGCTTTTGTTGGACAGTCGGCGTCCCCTCTTTTAGTAATTTCCAATTGAGTGTTTGGTTGCGTAGAGTCTTTATTCGCGTTGTGAGCGATAAATTCTGTTACGCAGCCTATTGAGATCGAATAATGAACAGCAACGAAATAAATATCGCTATCGTGGGCTCCACCGGAGCAGCTGGTGGAACGGCACTTGAGTTACTACTCGATCGCAATCATCCTGCCGACAAAATCGTGCCGATGGCTTCTGAACGGTCTGCGGGTCGCAAACTTCAGTATGGCGACGTCGAACTAACCGTCGTCGCAGCTAAAGAAGAGGCGTTCGATGGAATCGACGTTGCGTTGTTTGCTGCAGGCGGATTAGTAAGCCGTCGTTTGGCTCACAAAGCTGTCGAACGAGGTGTGTTCGTAATCGATAAAGGTTCGATTTTCCGAATGGACCCGACGATTCCGTTGGTGGTTCCTGAGGTCAATGGCGATGACATTGAGTGGCATCCGGGAATTGTTTCAACGCCGAACTGCACAACCACTCCTCTTGTGATGGTTCTCGATGCGTTGCGCCAACTTTCACCTGTTACCGCTGTCACTGTTGCCACTTACCAGTCAGTAACTGGAACCGGTGTTGCGGCAAACGAAGAAATGCTTGAGCAGTCACGAACCGTGCTCGCGGGTGGCGAAGCTGAGCCTGATGTCTACCCTCACCAGATTGCCTTCAACGTTCTTCCGCATGTAGATGACTTCCTCGAAGACGGCTACACCAAGGAAGAGCAGAAGATGCTGAACGAGTCACGCAAAATTTTGCATGATGACTCTCTACCTGTATCTGCGACGTGTGTACGTGTTCCAGTGGAAATTTCACACAGTGAATCGGTTCAGATCGAATTCGATTCGAGCGTGAGCGTTGAAGACGCAAAACGTGTTCTAGCTGAATATGACGGGGTGATTGTTGTAGACGATCCCACTAAGAATGAATACCCTATGCCACTCAAAGCGGCTGGTCGTGATGAAGTACTAGTGGGGCGTATCAGAAAAGATATTGCTCACGAGAACGGCATTGCACTGTGGCTAGCGTGTGACAACTTGCGTAAGGGTGCAGCCCTGAATGCGCTACAAATAATGGATGAGGCGCTTCGAAGAGATGCGTTCAAGCCAGCTGCGCAGCGTTCGAAATAACAGAATTTCTACTTCATACAACTTCAACATTTGAAGATTTTTCACTAACCGACGCGAGGTCGGTCAACAATGGCAGAACTAGGACGACTTCTAACAGCAATGGTCACTCCCTTCACTGAAGAGGGTGATGTCGATTACGCACGAGCTAGAGAACTGGCGAAGGCATTGCTCAAGTCGGGGTCCGATGGGCTCGTGATTGGTGGCACGACTGGTGAAGCACCGGCGATGAGCGACGATGAACTTTTGCAACTATTTTCAGAAGTGAAAGAAGCCATTGGTGAAGACGGCGCGGTTATTGCGGGCACTACGAATAACAACACTCGCGGATCGATAGCTCTTTCCAGAGAGGCTGAAAAAGCTGGTGTTGATGCATTGTTGCTAACGGTTCCGGCGTACAACAAGCCCACGATGGGTGGTCTGTACCAGCACTTCACAGCAATCGCTGATGCCGTGTCGATTCCTGGAATTCTCTATAACGTTCCGTCCAGAACCGCTCTGAACATGGATGCGGCAACTACTTTGCGCCTAGCAGAGGTTCCGAACATCGTTGGTGTTAAGGAAGCTTCTAGCGATCCTGACCAGATCGCTTACGTGATCAAAGACTCTCCAGACGGGTTCAACGTGTGGAGCGGCAACGATAACGAGATACTGGCAACGATGGCGACCGGTGGTTACGGAATTGTGAGTGTTGCAGGAAACATCATCAGCGGTCAGATTCAAAAGATGATGGGGCTGCTTCTTGAGGGCGATGGGGAAGCGGCGGCTGCAGAGCATCTGAGATTGTTGCCGATCTTCAATGCACTGTTCTACATCACGAATCCGATTCCGGTGCGATATGCGATGAACCGTTCCGGTTTTAACGTTGGGCCTGCACGTCTACCAATGGTTCCTGAAGCTTCTGAACTAGAAGCGTTCAGCAAGCGATTCGATCCGATCATGGATCAATACTCGATCGATCTCACAGAGTAATTACTCAGTTTTCGGCCGCCATTTATGCGGAGTCTTTATTTGCTTATCAGCGGATTTTGACTGATTCTGTACGGAATCATTAGGACTGATTAGCAGGGAATGTGTCAATCTGACCGTAGTCTGCGCTGAGGTTCCTGTGAGCAAAGGATTCTTGCTTGGGTGACGATCGTAAAAGCATTGTCGTAATTGGCGGAGGAAGCGGTTCCTCTGCAGCACTGCGCGGTCTTAAGGCGCACGACACCGATCTGACAGCGATTGTCACGATGTTTGATAGTGGTGGTAGCACCGGCATCCTCCGAGAGGAGTTCGGGTACCCACCGCTCGGGGACATCAGGCAATGCATCGTTGCGCTAAGCCCGCAAGGCAATGATCAGGTCTCGGCGTTGAACAGCGCACTCGATTTCCGATTCGATTCTGGTTCGAGTTTGCAAGGGCACAGCGTTGGAAATCTGGTTCTAGCTGCTCTGACGACTGTGTACCACGGTGTTCAGGGAGCGATCGATGAACTGTCTCGCATGTTGCAACTGCAGGGCCAAGTCGTCCCGGTAACGCTTGATGAAGCTCACTTGTGCGCACGACTAGTCAATGGTGACGTTGTGCGAACTGAGTCGGCCATCGATCTCCGCGGTGCCAATGGTCCGGGAATCGATGAAGTGTTCCTCGATGCTGAGGTGAACGCCAACCCGCGTGCTGTAGACGCCATACGAAACGCTGATGCGATTTTATTAGGACCTGGCGATCTCTATACGAGCGTGGTTCCGAATCTTCTGGTCAAAGAAGTCAGCGACGCTATCCGGGATGCAAAGGTGCCAGTGATCTACGCTTGCAACTTGATGACCAAGCTGGGTGAGACCGCTGGTTACGGTGCCTCGACGTTCGCGTCGGAGGTAGTGAGGTACATCGGCGGTCGGAAGCTCGACTATCTTCTCGTAAATGAGGCTGCATTTTCCGGCGAGGTTGTGAAGGTGTATGCGGCTGAAGATGCTTCGCCGGTAGAGCTAGATAATGGCAATGCTGAGAAGTTTGCTGAGCAAATAATGGTGGGCAATTTGGCGATAGTCGATGGTCTAACAGTTCGCCACAACTCTGAACGATTGGCCAATATCGTGTTGGCTGCAATAGATAATTCGGTTGTTAAACCACTAGGCACCGGACTGGATTAGCCCGATGCCTAGTAATTGTTCGTTCAGGTGCTCCCTAAGCTAGGAAGTCTTCAAGCACGAGAGTCTCTTCTCGGCGCGGTCCCGTCGATAGGATCTTCGTCGGGACACCAACCACTTCTTCCAGTCTCTTGATGTAAGCGCGAGCTCCATCGTTGAGTTGTTCAGGCTCAGTGATCGCTCGAGTCGACTCTGTCCAGCCAGGAATCGTTTCGTAGATTGGTTTCACACGTGCTAGCTTGGCAGCATCGACAGGGAACTGATCTGTTCGTTCGCCGTCGATTTCGTACGCTACACAGATCTTGATTTCGTCCCAGCCATCGAGAATGTCAAGCTTGGTGATGATCATTGCATCAAACCCGTTAACCCTCGCTGAGTAACGCCCGGCAACTCCATCGAACCAGCCGATTCGTCGGGCACGACCCGTAGTCGTTCCGA
The DNA here is from genome assembly GCA_029593915.1 of Candidatus Lucifugimonas marina. Classification (GTDB taxonomy): domain Bacteria; phylum Chloroflexota; class Dehalococcoidia; order Lucifugimonadales; family Lucifugimonadaceae; genus Lucifugimonas; species Lucifugimonas marina. The sequence goes on from CP046147.1 coordinate 580,120, forward strand.
ACTCTCCAGCCTGTTCTCTGATTTTGTCGCCTTGCTCGCCGTGGATTTCGGTAGGGAAGGGGCCTGCGCCGACACGCGTGCAGTACGCTTTGAAGACACCGGCGACACCACCGTACGAACGTGGCCCCATGCCGAGACCCGTGAGAGTTCCACCAACCGTGGGGTTGGAGCTCGTTACAAACGGGTATGTGCCGTGATCCATATCGAGCAAAGCACCCTGTGCACCTTCAACGATAACTTTTTCATCGTTATCTAGCGCGTCACCAACAAGGTTTTCAACAGGTCTAATGTATTCCGAAAGCTCGGTCGCCCACTTGTTAGTAAGTGCGATTACATCATTGAGGTCAACGGGATCACCGCCGTAAATCTTCGTGATAATTTCGTTCTTGAACGAAACAATCTCGGTCAATCGACTAGCGAGCGCTTCAGGATTGAGCAGTTCGCCGACGCGTAGTCCTTCTCGGGCTACTTTATCGACATAAGCAGGGCCGACACCTCGACCGGTGGTACCGATAGCCGCGTTACCGCGCCGTGCTTCTTCGAGATTATCGAGAACAACGTGATACGGCATGATCAAATGAGCTCGATCGCTAACCGCTAATCGAGTTGGATCGAGATTGTTTTCACCGATTTCTTTTAGAAGAACTTCGGGGTCAACAACAACACCGTTTCCGATCACGTTCATGGCGTGTGGCCAACAGATTCCGGACGGCACGAGATGAAGTTTGAACGTGCCAGCGTCGTTTATGACAGTGTGCCCGGCGTTGTTACCACCGGAGTAGCGTGCGATTACCGCAGCATTTTCGGCAAGGAAATCAATGATTTTACCTTTGCCTTCGTCGCCCCATTGGGCGCCAATGACGGCGTATGCCGGCATCTCGAACTCCCTTGTTACGCGCTCCTGGTTCGTGAAATGCCCGTTTTTTAGAGGGGCTACGAACCGGCGAATATATGCAACAGGTTGTTGCCGATGAAGTATATCAGGCTATGGGCGTTTGGCCCTGCTAATTTTGGCAGCGAACAACCAACTCGCGCGAGCGCGCACGCGAGCGCATGTTCGTTATGACCTTATATACGGGTGGTGGAGGTGGAGGTATGGGGTACTGGAAATTGCACGAAAATCGATTCTTCCAGCTATTGCCAAATTACGATTTGTGTGGGTGTCAGAAAGGTTGGTAATCCGGCTTAAAAAAAGCATCGAAGAACACAAGTCAAAAATCGGCGTCGAAATTCGTCATATTGTTGTTGACTCTCTGGAAAACGGCGAGGTAAAGTTGTTCTTACGCCCAAACGCAAGCCTCGCTTGTAGGGCTTCTCCGACCGCCTCAAAACGGTCGTTATATGTACATTTACAACCGAACAGTGGATTCCGCATTCTCCGAGACCAGGTAGATGATTCCTTAATGTGAGTCAAGCTACTAAGGGCACATGGGGAATGCCTTGGCGCCAGAAGCCGAAGAAGGACGTAGCAAGACTGCGATAAGCCACGATTAGCTGCCTAGCAAGCTTAGTCGTGGATTTCCGAATGGGGGAACCCATCTACTTCGGTAGTTACCTTGGTCGTAAGACCTTGGTGGTAAGCAGGGGAACTGAAACATCTAAGTACCCTGAGGAAAGTAAATCAACAGAGACTCCCCTAGTAGCGGCGAGCGAACGGGGACCAGCCTAAACCATAAGAGCCTAACGGACTGAAGTCTTATGCCTTTATGGGGTTGTAGGGTCAAGCATGAGGAACCTTCAGATTCCTCCAAGAGTTACAAAACGTACATCTAATCGAATAGTCCTGGAACGGCTAACCGTAGTGGGTGAAAGTCCCGTAGATGAAAGATGATGCGTCTCTTGGTTTGATTCCTGAGTACGACGGGACACGTGAAATCTTGTCGGAATCTGGGGGGACCACCCTCCAAGGCTAAGTACTTCTGGCGACCGATAGTGAACAAGTACCGTGAGGGAAAGGTGAAAAGCACCCCGTGAGGGGAGTGAAATAGAACTGAAACCATGTGCCTACAATCCGTTGGAGCTCCGATTTATCGGGGTGACAGCGTGCCTATTGAAGAATGAGCCAACGAGTTACGTTACGTGGCAGGTTAAGGCATGATGTGCCGGAGCCGAAGCGAAAGCGAGTCTGAATAGGGCAATTCAGTCGCGTGGCGTAGACCCGAAACCGTGTGAGCTACCCTTGGCCAGGTTGAAGCGAAAGTAATGTTTCGTGGAGGACCGAACCCTTGTAAGTTACAAATTGCTGGGATGAGCTGAGGGTAGGGGTAAAATGCCAATCGAACACGGAGATAGCTGGTTCTCCCCGAAATGCATTTAGGTGCAGCGTCAAGTTTTAAATTGCGGAGGTAGATCACTGGATGGGCTAGGGGGCGTGAGCTTACCAACCCCAACCAAAATCCGAATACCGTAATTAGTATCTTGGCAGTGAGACAGTGAAGGATAAGCTCCATTGTCGAAAGGGAAACAGCCCAGATCGCAATCTAAGGTCCCGAAGTGTGTGCTAAGTGTGAAACGAAGTGGGAACGCCCAGACAGCCAGGAGGTTGGCTTAGAAGCAGCCATCCTTTAAAGAGTTCGTAACAGATCACTGGTCAAGGGTTTCCGCACGGAAAATAAACGGGGCTTAAGCACACCACCGAAGCTGCGAATCTTTCTCGATTTATCGAGATGGGTGGTAGGGGAGCGTTCTTAGTGCGCCGAAGTTAGGTCGTAAGGCCTGGTGGAGCGCTGAGAAGTGAGTATGTTGGCATAAGTAGCGACAATGCCGGTGAGAATCCGGCACGCCGAAAGTCTAAGGTTTCCTACGCAACGCTGATCGACGTAGGGTTAGGCGGGCCTAAGGTGTAGCCGAATGGCGAAGCCGATGGACAGCAGGTCAAAATTCCTGCCCCGTCTTAGACATGTTTGACCTATGGAGGGGACGCGGACTGATAAGTAACGCATGCCTATTGGATATGGTGTGTGCATTTCTGTAAGTGAGTAGAGGGAGTTAAAAAGCCTTCTATGTTTGAGCCGAGGGACGTGCGAACCATGAGGTTAGCCTCACGGAACGTTACCGATTCTATGCCGCCTAGAAAAGCCTCTGTAGTTAGTGTTTAAGACGTCCGTACCGTAAACCGACACTGGTAGACAGGTATAAATGTACCAAGGCGTTCGAGACAACCATCGTTAAGGAACTCGGCAAATTGACCCCGTAACTTCGGAAGAAGGGGAGCCTCTGGCGTATTAGGTTTTACACCGAAAGCGCTGGTGGCCGCAGAGAATAGATTCGAGCAACTGTTTATCAAAAACACAGGTCCGTGCTAAACCGAAAGGTGATGTATACGGGCTGACGCCTGCCCAGTGCCGGTAGGTTAAGGAAGTCGGTGAGAGCTGACGACTGAAGCCCCGGTGAACGGCGGCCGTAACTATAACGGTCCTAAGGTAGCGAAGTCCCTTGTCGGGTAAGTTCCGACCCGCACGAATGGCGTAATGACTTGAATACTGTCTCAACGATGGACTCGGTGAAATTGCAGGACCCGTAAAGATGCGGGTTACGCGCAGCAGGACAAAAAGACCCCGTGGAGCTTTACTGCAGCTTGACATTGGTTCGAGTTTTAATTTGTGTAGGATAGGCGGGAGACTTCGAAGCAGGTGCGCCAGCACTTGTGGAGTCGCCCTTGAAATACCGCCCTAATTACAGTTTGAATCTAACTCTTACGAGAACAGTGTCTGGTGGGCAGTTTGACTGGGGCGGTCGCCTCCTAAAGAGTAACGGAGGCGCACAAAGGTCACCTCAAGCTGGATGGAAATCAGCTTAAGAGCGTATTGGTATAAGGTGGCTTGACTGCGAGACTTACAAGTCGAGCAGGGACGAAAGTCGGTCAAAGTGATCCCACGATACCGTGTGGAAGGGTCGTGGCTTAACGGATAAAAGCTACCCCGGGGATAACAGGCTTATCTCGCCCAAGAGTCCGTATCGACGGCGAGGTTTGGCACCTCGATGTCGGCTCGTCGCATCCTGGGGCTGAAGAAGGTCCCAAGGGTCGGGCTGTCCGCCCGTTAAAGCGGCACGCGAGCTGGGTTCAGAGCGTCGTGAGACAGCTCGGTCTCTATCCGCTGTGCGCGAAAGATATTTGAGGGGATCTGTTTCTAGTACGAGAGGACCGAAATGGACGAATCCCTGGTGTGCCGGTTGTGACGCCAGTCGCATTGCCGGGTAGCTACATTCGGAAGGGATAAACGCTGAAAGCATCTAAGTGTGAAGCCCACCCCAAGATAAGATATCTCATCTGTAAAAAGAGTAAGACCTCCGGTAGACCACCGGTTAGATAGGCCACGTGTGTAAGTGCAGTAATGCATTCAGCTAAGTGGTACTAATTGGTCGAGGGCTTGACTCATCTTAAGGAACGTTTACCTGTTCTCGGAGAACGCGGAATCCAGGCCACAAAAAGGCCTAACAACTGTTCAAAGTCGCCTTTAGCGCTTTTCGGTGCGGGGTGGAGCAGTGGCAGCTCGTCGGGCTCATAACCCGAAGGTCGTAGGTTCGAATCCTACCCCCGCTACCAGCTAAAGCTGGTTTGCGTTATAAGCCCGGGCGTGCATTCGCACTTGGGGCTTCGCTGCAATTCTCCTTCCCTAACCCTTCCTATACGGAAGGGGACAGAACCGAATAGAGCAACAAGCGACGTTAATATGTTCCTTGGTGGTAAGAGCATGATGGCCCCACCCGTTCCCATCCCGAACACGGAAGTGAAACGTCATAGCGCTCACGATACTGCACCTGCGAGGGTGTGGGAAAATAGGTCACCGCCAGGGTTATTTCAAACGAAAACGCTCACAGCAATGTGGGCGTTTTTGCGTTTAAGCGTTATTGCTCCGGGCGTCACTATCGTGACTTGGTCGCTCGCTGCAAACTCCCCCTCCAACTCCCCCGTGACGGGGGAGGACTTGTTGTTGGCTGGGTAGGTGTGAGTATCCGAACACGGAAGTGAAACGTCATAGCGCTCACGATACTGGCGTTATTGCTCCGGGCGTCATCGGATGACTTGGTCGCTAGCTGCAGTATGGCGAGGGGGTTAGAAAATAGGTGAACGCCAGGGTTATTTCAAACGAAGAGACTCACAGAAATGTGGGTCTCTTTTACCGTTTCCTCCTATGTCATCTTGCCGAATGCGAAGATCGCGGAATACGAGACCTCCGGAGCCAATTTTTGGGTTCGTTACTTTCACGCTTATACGATTTTCAGGAAGGTCTGAAACCTCTACCTGGAGATGATTTTGGATTTCCGATAGCAAACTGTCTAAGAGCTCGGCCATGTTTTCTCCTTCATCTGTCAGTGACTTATGCGGGTAGTGTAGCGGAGTTAGAGGGGATTGTTGGGTGGCATGGCGGGTTTGGGGTAGTTGGTGGTTGCCCTTCGACGGGGCTCAGGATGATGATTGGACGGATCTGGCTGGGTTGGGTGGTTCTTCCTCACCCCAGCCCTCTACCACTGGGAGAGGGAGTTTTAGGGGGTAAGAAGATCCTGAACCGTTCGGCGTTGCTCAGGGCAGGCTTGAATTCAGGATGAGGGGGTGTTGGTTGGCTGAGGTTGATGGTTGACCCCGATTACCATCGGGGTGACTGTTGGTCCCACCTCGTCTCTCGTTATGGCTCCGGGCGTCGTCGGACGACTTGGTCGCGCGTCGCTAGTGCATTAACCCTCTCCCGAAGGAGAGGGGGTAGCGGCATCCGCGCCCAGCCCCGCCGAAGGTCCCTCCACTTCGCTTTGCTTCGGTCGGGAAGTTGAGTGTTGGGTGGTGTGACATTTGAGGGTGGTTTATTCGGGTAGTAAGAATTCTTTGAGTGGGTATGGGCGTCCGAGGGATTCGGGGGTGACGGAGCGGATTTATGATGCAGGGGTGGATTTGTTGGTTGAGAGGGGGTATGCGGGTGCGACGGTTGCTGCGGTGGCGGCGAGGGCTGGGTGTGGGACGCAGTCGATTTATCGTCGGTTTGTGAATAGGGATGAGATGCTCTTAGCTGCTATCGAGGCTCGGTGTGTGATTCCTCCTCTTCGCAATTCAGGCCGGACTTTGGATGATTTGTTGGTGATGTTGGAGCCGGGTGGTCGGCGGGGTGCGCAGCGGTATCGTTCGTTGTTGGGTTCGGCATTGGCGCTTGAGGCTGAGCGTCATCCGGAGTTTTTGATGGCGTTTAGGCGTGGGTTTGTTTGGCCGTTGCGTAAGAATGTGGAGAGTGTTTTGATGCGGGCGGTTCGTAGGGGTGAGTTGCGGGATGATGTGGATGTTTCGTTGGTTGCTGATTTGTTGTTGGGGTTTTCGTCGAGCAGGTTTTGGAGTGGTGGTGATTTTGGTGATGGGTTGGTTCGTGAGGCGGTTGAGGTTGTGTTGGCTGGGGTGAGGGTGCGTTAGTCGCGCTCGTCGTCGAACGACTCGGCTCCGAGCTGCAGTCTACCCATCCCCTAACCCCTTCCCGAAGGAAGGGGGATTGATGTGTGGTGTCGGGAGTGATCACCGGTTCCAGGTAGTGGGCGTTAGTCGCGCTGGCCAACGGATGACTCGGCTTTCGCTGCAGTCTCGTTTTTAAGTCCGGGCGTCATAGGATGACTTGGGACCACACGCGGCAGGGCTCCCCTACTTCGACTGGCTCAGCACATGCTCTAGCTCCCCCGTGACGGGGGAGGACTTGTTGTGGGTTTGTTGGGATAGATCCTGAAAATGAATTCAGGATGACATTGGGCGTGTGTGGGCTGAAGTGATGCGGTGTTGCGGTAGAATTTTTGTTGCTGTGAGCTGGTTTCTTGCTGAGTTGGACTAATAAGGGTTTGTTGTTTGGTGTTTAGTTTTTTGGATGCGAATCATTCGGTGTTGGTGCGGGTGTTTCGGTGGGTTGCTGTGGTGAGTTTGGGTGCGGCTGTTTTGGCGGTTTACGCGGAGAATAATTTTGATTTGGATTCGAATCGGATTGGGTTGATTCGGGTGAATTTTGTTGGTCCGGTGTTTTTGGTGAGTGTGGGTGTGTTGTTTGGGTTGTGGGTTCGTAGGAGTGTTAGGGAGCGTTAGGAGTGGGCGTGGGCGTGGGCGTCGGCGTTTAGTCGCGCTCGTCATCGGATGACTCGGCTTTCGCTGCAAACTCGTGTTTAGGTCCGGGCGTCATCGGATGACTTGGGACCTCGCGGCAGGGCTCCCCCTCTAACTCCCCCGTGACGGGGGAGGACTATTTGTTGGTGATCGCTGGAACGGTCACGGCGTCGCTATCGCTACTCGGCTCCGCATCGCAAACTCCCTCTACTTCGACTAACTCAGCATGTGCCTAGCTCCCCTGTGACGGGGAGAACTTGATGGTAGCGGGCCGGAGTTGCGTGGTTAATTGAGCTTTGTGGGGCAGCGTGTCGTGGCGTGTGGGCGTATGCTCTTTGCGGCTTGTTTTTAAGTCGTATTTTTTTGTTAGAGAGTTTGTTTTCGTATGGCTGAGTTTAAGACGATTTTTCTTCATCAGGAGCCGTGGGAGGCTGAGCGGTTTTCAGCGGGGGTGGGTTCTGCGATGGAGGTGGTTTCGTTGCCGCAGACTAGCGATTTGCTAGTTGATGGTGTTGGGCATCCGGAGACTGTGATGGTTGTTGGTGGTCGTGGGGTTACGAGTGTTGAGGCTGCGGATTTGTTTCCGAGGTTGCAGTTGATTCAGACGTTGAGTGCGGGGACGGATACGGTTCCGAAGGTTGAGATGAGTGAGCGTGGGGTGCGGGTTGCGAATAACCAGGGTGGGAATGCTGTTGCTGTTGCTGAGGTGACGGTGGCGTTGATTGTTTCGACGTATCGACGGTTGATGGTGCAGTGGAACGATCTTAATAATCGTGGTGTTTACGGTGAGGGGTTTTCTACGGATTGGGGTCGGTTCCATGAGCTGACGGGTAAGCGCGTTGGGATTGTGGGGCTGGGTCAGATTGGTTCGCGTGTGGCGAAGCGTTTGGCTGGTTGGGAGTGTGAGATTGTTTATGCGGATGTTCAGCAGTATTCGGCTGAGTATGAGGCTGCGGCTGGGGCTAAACGGGTGGATTTGGATGAGTTGATCGAGACTTCAGATGTGATTAGTTTGCATGTGCCGTTGGATCGTTCGACTGAGAAGATTTTGTCGGATCGTGAGTTTGGTCGGATGAAGTCGGGTGCGATTGTTGTTAATGCTTGTAGGGGGCCGGTTGTTGATGAGGCGGCTTTGATTCGGGCGTTGGATGATGGGCAGATTGCTGGTGCGGGGTTGGATGTGACTGAGATTGAGCCGATTGAGATGACGAATGCGTTGTTGAATCGGGACAATGTGGTTTTGTTGCCGCATCGAGCTGGTTTGAGTGTTGAGGCTCGTGAGAAGAGTGTTGATAACGCGATTGCGAATGCGAAGCGGTTGATGGCTGGCGAGGAATTTGAGGGGATTATTCTGCCGGTTTAGGTGGGGTGTGTTGGGCGCGGCGTTGGTCGCGCTCGTTACTTTGTAACTCGGCTTGCGCTGCAAAAGCGTTATAGGTCCGGGCGCCATCGGATGACTTGGGACCTCGCGGCAGGGCTCCCCCTCTAACTCCCCCGTGACGGGGGAGGACCTGATGCTGGCGGTTGGGATTTATCTTCAGCCCTGAATTGCAAACTGCCCCTACCTCGATTGGCTCAGCATGTGCCTAACTCCCCCGTGATGGGGGAGGAGTTGTTGTTGGCGGTTGTGATTGGTTAGGTGCGGTTTATAGACCTTCTAGCTCTCTTCTATTTTGAGAAGACTTATTGGTTGCGTTATTCGTCGGTTGTGGGCGTGTTTTGTGGTGGTTGTTGTTTTCTCATGTTCTGTTCATGGTGGATTCGTTGATGTCACGTGGTGTTCACGTTGTATACGCGAGTTTGCGATGAGCGGGGGCTGATTTTTACGCTTTAGCTGTAGGTCGTGCCCGATGATGAGGAACCAGCTGTTTAGATCGTCGATTGTCGATGGCACTCGTGTTGAGTTGGAATTGCCGGAAAAGCACCCTGCTGATGGACTTCATGGGAAGTCGGCGATTGTGTTGCGGTGTTTGGGGTGTTCGGATGATGCCGAGCTGAGTGACGCGGTGGATTATCTGGTGAAGATCGATGGCGATGACAGCATTATTGTTGTGTCGTCGGACTGGATATTAGGGCGGTGAGGATTTTTTGGGGGTTGATGGGGTGCTGGTAGAAGCGGGTTTTGGTGGCGTCGTAGATGGCGTTGGATACTGCTCCTAGCGGGGCGACGATTGGGGTTTCGGCTACTCCGCGGACTCCTAGCGGGTGGAGTGGGTTCGGGACCTCGACGAGGATTGCGTCGATCATTGGCATGTCGATTGTTGTGGGCATTCGGTAGTCGAGGAACGAGCTGTTGAGCATTGTTCCTTCGTCGTCGAATTTGTATTCCTCGTTTAGCGTCCAACCAATTCCCTGCACGGCTCCGCCTTGTATTTGCCCTTCGACGTACGCTGGGTGGATGGCTGTTCCAACGTCTTGAATTGCGGTGTAGCGGGTGATGGTGGTTTTTCCAGTGGCGGAGTCGACTTCAAGGTCGCAGATGTTGACTGCGAATCCGTTGGTTGGGGCTGTTGGGTTGGCTTGCGCCGAAACTTCTAGCGCATCCTGCGTTTCGTCGACTAGACGGGCTATGTCTGCGAGAGAGAGTGTTTCGTCGCCAGTGCCTTTGAACAGTCCGTTGCTGAACGTGATCTGATCGACTGGTGTTTCGAGAACTTCTGAAGCTTGATATTTCGCCTTTTCGATTAGCGCATGAGCAGCATCCCAGACCGCGATACCAGTAGCGTTGATCACTCGAGAGCCGGCTGTTGTGTATGTGTAGCCGATGTCGTTAGTGGATGGGATCGACGGGTGTACTGATTCGACCGGCAAGTGCAGGGCTTCGGCGGCGATCATTGCGAGAGCTACGCGAGTTCCGCCGATGTCCTGCGATCCTTCCGACAGTGAAACCGTGCCATCACGGTTGAGCGAAATCCGTACGGACGATGGTCCTCCCATGTGAGGACTGAAGCCAAGTGCGAGTCCCCTTCCACGCAGAATATTTCCATACGACTCGGGTTTCTCACTGAGCCAGTGATCTGACTTTTTAGCGGTGTCTAGTACTTCTTTTAGTCCAATAGAGAACATCGGCACACCGTCGGATCGGCGTGTGCCTTCTCCGGCTGCGTTGTCGATGCGGAACTGGAGAGGATCCCAGCCTTTTTGTAGGCAAATTTCGTCGACAACTTGCTCCACGCAGAACGCTGCTTGGGGCTGTCCGGGTGCTCTGAAAGCGTTGGATTTTGGCTTGTTGACCAGAACGTCGTAGCCGTTGGAGCTGATGTTTGGGATGTCGTAAGTCGAGAAGCACCAGGCAGTAGGGAGTTCGATATTTGATCCCGGGTAGGCGCCGGCTTCGAGTCGAACATCTGCTTCAGCAGCGACAAGCTTGCCGTCGTCGTTCACGCCCATTCGGATTGTGACTTCACCGCCGGGAGCAGGGCCTGTGCCCTGAAATACATCGGCGCGGTCCATGACCATCTTTACCGGCAGTCGAGATTTCTTCGATAAGAGAGCTGCGATTGGTGGGAGGTAGACGGTTGTCTTGCCGCCGAATCCGCCACCGATTTCGACAGGATTCACTGTGATATTTGACTCTGGATGACCCAGCAGATTTGCCATGTGGTCGCGAATCGCAAACATGCCTTGTGTGCTTGACCAGACGGAAATTCGGTCGTCTTGATCCCAATTCACGATTGCGTTGTGCGGTTCGATGTAGCCCTGGTGAATCATTTCCAGCTGAGCTGTTCGTTCGACGATCAGGCTGGCTTGTTTGAATCCTTCGTCGACGTTCCCGATTGCATGTCTGATATGAGCAGCGATATTTGTGTGTTTGACGGCTTCGCCGATGTGATCAAATACGCCGTTTGGGTGGACCAGTGGTGCTTCGCTACTTACTGCCTGTTTGACTGAAAGCACCGGAGGGAGTGGTTTGTATTCGACCCGGACGAGTTTCGCGGCTTCGATAGCGGTGTTGCGATCGGTAGCTGCGATGGCTGCGACAGCGTGTCCACGGTATCGGGCAGTATCGGTGGCCATTATGTTGTCGGCTTGCGAGCGTATTGCTGGTGATTTTTTGTTGGGGTTGGCTTCAGCTAGATCGGTTCCGGTAATGAAAGCGATTACGCCGGGTAGTGCGAGGGCTTCTGTGGCATCGATAGATTCGATGGTGGCGTGTGCGTGCGGACTTCTGACTACTTCACCCCAGATTTGTCCGGGTATGCGAACGTCGGCTCCGTAGATGGCTCGACCGGTAACTTTGTCGAGTCCGTCGTGGCGGATAGGTCGGGTTCCGACAACGGAGTAGTTTTTTGGGTTGTTAGGCAAGTAGTTTTAGTTGCTGCGTTGGCGTTATGCGCGCTCGTTGGCGTTTGTTGTCGCGCTCGTTACTTTGTAACTCGGCTCTCGCTGCAAACTCCCCCTCTAACTCCCCCGTGACGGGGGAGGATTGATTGTTGGCGGTCGGTATTTTATGGCTTGGACGCGGGTTTCGGGGCGTTATGGTGCGCTCATCGTCGGGAGACTCGGCTGAGTATTACAGTCTGGCTCTTGTTCTTCGAAAAGGATTGTGTGCTCTTTGACCCTCGACGGGGCTCAGGATGATTAAGTGGGCGTTTTTGCAGCAGGAGGAGTTGTGGTTAATAAGAAAAGGACCAGCTACGCTGCGTAGCTGGTCCTTTATTTTGTTGTTCAGCCTCGAGTTTTAGAAGCTGAGGGTGGCTGCGCCTTGCTTGATTAGTTCGTGCATTGCACCTGAGCCAGTGATGGTGATTTCGTCGATGAGGTCGCTGTCGGCGTAGCCTCGAACCTTGGAGCAGGGTGGGCATACGAGGATGTCGGACCCGGCGTCTATTACGTTCTGAACCATTTCACCCATTGTTGGGTCGAAGGGATTGAGGTGTGCTCCGTCGGCTGCGCCTTTTCGTACCCAGTCGACACCTGAGCTTACGAGGAACATTGTTACGTCGAGTCCGGAGTTGATTGCGCCGTTGGCGATGCTCCATGCAACTGATGATCGTTCGTCGTCGAATCCACGGGTTACTACTACGACTAGCTTTTTGTTCTCTGCCATTTTTCTTGTCCTTTTTACTGTCTATTGGTTTGTTTGTTTGGCGTTCCCCGAGTGGGGTTTTGCCTGACAAGAATTAGTTTCGGCGCGAGTTGTTTTTTGCGTCCCTATAGGAAGTTAGGTGATGGGGGTTGTAGTTTTTTAGAGGGGTTGGGTTGGGGGGTGAGAGCGCTGAGTTGCGTAGTTGAGGGAAGTTGGTGGTTAGATCCTGAAAATGAATTCAGGATGACAGGTGGCGATTGGCTTGCAGGTTTGAGGGATTTGTAAGGTAGATGAGGTGATGGACCGGTTCTGGATGGGAGGGCGCGGTTGGGGGATTGACCCCGATTTTCATCGGGGTGACATTTGGGAGAAGAGCGCTTCAGTAATGGTTCAGGAGTTCTGAGGGGTTAGGCTTCGGGAGGGATTAGTTTTAGGGTGCGGGCTTTGGCTACGGCTGAGGTGCGGTTGTGGACGCCGAGTTTTGTGTAGATCTGGTTGTTGTACCACTTCACTGTGCCGAGGGAGATGAATAGTTCGTCGCCGATTTGCTGGTTGGGGAGGCCTTGAGCGATTCGTTCGAGGATTTCGATTTCGCGCTCGGTTAGCGGTTCTGGGAGGTTTTGAACTATGCCGGTTGTTCGCTATTGGGCGACGGATGCTGAGATTTCTTCCTTGAGTTCGTTCTGGATGTGAGCGAGGAAGTTTTGGGCGAGCGCAACATGGTCGTCGAGCGATCCGGTTGGCGATTGTGGCTCGTCGTTGTTGGGGACGACTGCTTTCAGGCGAGCTTGGGTTCGAGAATCTGTCGATTCGTGTGCGGCTACGAATCCGTAAAGTTTTTTACCTTCGTTTTCGTTTCTAGTTTTAAGGACGAGTTCGCCGATGCTTTCGAGAGCATCGAGGGTCATTGCCGAGTACTGCATTTCGACTGCGGATTCGAGAAGTTCTTTTAAGTAGTGGAACGCTGCGCCATTATTGCCAGTGGCTACTGCGAGGGCTGCGAGTCCGCTTTGTACTCGTGCGCTACCTCCTCGGTCTCCGAGTTGATCGTAGGCGATCTTGCTGTCTTCAAATAGTTGGGCAGCGTCGTCGTATTTCTTTGCGAGCGTAGCTACTTCACCAAGGCAGACCTGGGCGAGTCCTATGTTGGCGCGATCTTGAAATTCGCGGCTGACATTGAGGCTTTGCGTGAAGTGCTCTGTGGCTGCGGCGTAGTTGCCTTCTGCGATTTCTACTTCGCCAAGTTCGTTGTGACAGTAGGCGACGAACCATCTTTCGCCTTGTTGAGAGCAGGAATCGAGGGCAGTTTGATCATGCTCTCTGGCTTCGTCGAGTTTGCCTTGTCGCAAGGCGAGGTGACCGAGCAGCTGATTCGCCATTGCTACGTGGAGCTGGTGATTTTCCTGATGTGCTCGTTCGAGGACTTTTTGGGTGTGAGTGACTGCTTGCTGGACATTCCCTCTCGTAGAATCGAGATATGCGTAGCCGAGTTGAGGGTCCATGAGGAGTCCGTACTGCGGCTGCATTTTGAGTGAGGCATGAAGCGTTTCGCTTCGTTCGTAGGCATGTTGTGCTTCGTCGAGGTTGCCCTGTCGTAGGCTGAACCTGCCGTGCTCTATAAGAAGCAACGCGAGGGCTTTGCTGTTTTCGGAATTTTCGGTTTGTGCTTCGAAGGTTTTTACAGCGTGGGAGAAAGTTTGGCCCGCAACGGCGTAGCGTCCTCGATATTGGATGAACTGTCCGTATGGAGTCGCGGCTGAAGCGATCTGCGGGGCGAGTTTGTTGTCGATTGCGTATTGCCAGGCGGTGCGCACGTTTTCGGCTTCGGCTTCGATTTCGTGTGCTGTTTCGACCTGATTTTTGACGGTTAGTGTGACGTGGCGCTTTGCTAGGAATTCTATGTAGTAGTCGCAGTGGTTTTTTTGTACTGCTGATATTTCATTTGGATTTTGTGCGAGTTGATCGGCACCGAACTGTCGGACGAGTTCGTGGATGCGGTAGCGTCCGTTGCCGGCGACTCGGATGAGTGACCTATCGGTTAGGGATGCGAGTGTTGGGAGGTTGGCTCCGGCGACGGTGATGGCGGCGTCGCGGGTAAAGCCGCCTCTGAAGATAGAGAGTTTTGCGAAAACGGATTTTTCAGTTTCGCTGAGCATTGCCATCGACTGGTTGAAGATGGCGTCGATGCTGCGGTGACGTTCGGGGACGTCACGCATGTTCGATTCGAGGAGGCTGCGGTCGTTCTGCAGTTCTTGAGCGATTTCGGAGCATTCGAGTAGGTGTGCCCATGATGCCGCGATTTCGATTGCGAGGGGCATGCCTTCGACGATTTCGCAGATTTTCTCGATGTGGGGGAGGTTTTGTTCGATTTGGAGATCGGGTCGGACTTTGATTGCGCGGTCGACGAATAGCTGGGTAGCGGCGTTGCTTGTCGAGTTGTTTGCGGCGTTGGATTGGGGAGTGGAAAGTCCGTCGACCTGGAGAATCCATTCTTGGGTTAGACGTAACGGAGTTCGAGAAGTGACTAGTGCTGTGGTGCCGGGTGAATTGAGGAGGAGATCGGCGATGAGAGGGGCGGCTTCGATGACTTGTTCGAAATTGTCGAAGTAGAGGAGGGTTTCTTTGCTGCTGAGGAATTGGGTGATTTGGGCGAGGGCTGTTTCGTTGTTTTGGATTGAGATCTGGAGGGCGTCGGCTAGTCGTTGGACGACGAGTTCGTGCTGGTCGATTGACTGTAGATCGATGAAGATTGCACCGTCTTTTGTTCGGTCGCCGTAGCGCCGCGCCGCTTCGAGGGCGAGGCTGGTTTTTCCGATTCCGCCGGGGCCTATGAGGGAGACGAGTCGATGGTCGGGATCGTTGAGGTGTTGGGTTATTTGTTCGAGCTCGTCGGATCTTCCGTATAGAGTCGAGACGGCTGCGGGGATTTCCATGCGGGCTAGTTTAGTGGCATGGCGGTGCGGTTGGTAATGAAGATTTTGTTAGGCGAGTTCGGAGAAGACTTGTTGGCCGGTGAAGATGGTTGGTGGGCCTTCGACGAGGTGGCTTAGGTTTGCCTTGACCCATTCTCGGGTTTTTTCGATGGATTCGAGTGCGCCTTCTTCAGTTTCGTAGAAGGAGATGCTGGCTGCGCTGTAGTTACCGGAATCGATGAGTCGATAGGCGTGGAATCCGGGGACAGTTCGCAGTATTTGAGTGAATTCAGTTTCGATTTTGTGGAGGGTTGGTTCGTCGAGTCGTTCGACTTTGGTTTTGTAGATTCTGATTGCTGTGAACATGGTGTTGGGAGTCTAGCTGGTTTGGGGGATTTGTACTAGTTTTGGTGCGTTTGGCTGGTTGTGGGCTTGGTTGGTAGACCAGATTCCTCCGCTACGCTTTGCTTCGGTCGGAATGACGGATGAGGGGGCGTTCTTCGATTGAGGTTGGAAGAGCTTGGGCTAGAGTAGTGGCGCGAAAAAGCCGACGAATTCGTCGGCTTTTTTCTTTGTAGTTGTATTGGGTTGGCGAGGCTTACTTTTGTTTGCCGTTGCCGCCGCCTTTGCTTCCACCGCCGCCAGTGTCGCCTTGAGTGACGGTGAATTTGAGGAATTCGTGGACATCCATTCCTCGTGCGAAGATCCCAGCGTTAGTTCCACCAGCGTGGTTGGTGTCGGTTGCTGTGATTACTAATTGGCCGTCGGCGAAGACTTCGATGTTGTCGCCGCTCACCACGAGTTTCATCTTGTGGGATTTTCGTTGCTTTTACATCGGGTGGTGAATTCGGCCAAGCTCTTGGAATCCTGCGATATGGGCACCGGGGGTGTATTCCGAGTAGGGGTCGCCCCATTGGTCTTCGTTGGAGTCTTTTACACCGAGGACGATATTGCCGATGTCGTCTTGGAACGCCATGGTCCAGTCGGTCTCACTCGATTGCCGTGCAACGACTCCCCAGAACTGGACGTCGAAATCGTCGACTTGCACTTCGACTTCGACTGATTTGTCGGCCGTGCCGGCGTCGATGACGGCTCTACGGTCGAGGATGTATCGCCAGTAGGCGTTTGTAGATTCGCGAGCGCTGCCGTCTTTGACTCGCCATACACCTCGTTCAACTGCCCAGCCAGTTCCGACGATGTCGGTATCGGGCGTGTGGTCGGCGATATTGGTCGAGAAATCTTCTTCGAATTTGTCGGAGATTATCGTAGAGCCAGCTGAACCTTGAGCGGAAGCGGCTGTGAAGATTGCGACTGCGATTATGAGCGCAACGAGGGCGGTGATTTTTCGAGTAGTCAGCATGTGATTATTCTCGATTCTGACCGGATGCTATCGAAGCGATTATGCATATGTTAGCGAGTCGTTAGTCAGATATTCACCGGAAGCGTGTGGGTTTGGTGGAGGTTTGGGTAGGGTTGCGGGAAGGTGTGCGGCAGTTGAGTTGAACTGGGTTTGTGTTGCGCTATGTGCACTTTATAACTGGGTGATGCGTATTATTTGGCGATGTTTATCACTGGTTTGTACAGATGGTTATTCGATTGGCTGTTCGCTTTTGCGGACCGGATAACTCAGAACGCAACAGATTCAGATCAAGTTCAGCTGCGGAAATCGACTTCGGTGCTGACAGCGATATTGGTGTCGCCAGCTGCGATTATTTGGGGCGCGATTTATTTGCTCGCCGATGAGAATGTGGCAGCTTCACTTCCGCTGAGTTACACACCGTTGCTGATTGCGAACATCGTCGCTTTTAAGTTGCTCAAGCGGTACGAAATTTTTGAGTTTGTTCAGCGCGCGATGATTTTGGTTTTACCGCTTTTGTTGATGATTGCATTGGGCGGCTTTGTGAGTTCTAGCGCAGTGGTGATTTGGTCGTTGGTTACACCGATGGGGGCGATAGTCAATTCGACGAAGCGGCTATCGATGTTTTGGTTCGCGATGTTCGTGGGGGTTGTGATTTACGGTGCCATGATCGATGGCTCACTAGATCAGGCAAACAACTTGCCGGATTGGGCTCGGCTGACGTTGTTTGCAGGGAATATTCTGGGGCCTTCGTCGATTGCGTTTTTCTTGCTGATTTATTTTGTGAGACAGAACGATAACGCTTACGAATTGGTTGAGTATGAGAGACGTCGTTCTGAGGCGTTGCTAGATAACGTTTTGCCTTCCGCTATTGCGGCTCGGTTGAAGGATGGGACCGAGAGCGTCGCTGATCGGTTCGATGAGGTGAGTGTTTTGTTCGCCGACATGGTGGGATCGACCACGTTGGCGGCGCAGCTTTCTCCTGAGGAGATGGTTGGGTTGCTGAACGAGATTTTCACTGAGTTTGATGAGATTACTTTGCGCCACGGGGTGGAGAAGATTTCGACTTCAGGTGACAACTATGTCGTGGCGGCAGGTGTGCCTGAGGTTCGGGCTGATCACGCTGGGGCGTTAGTTCGGGTGGCGATGGAGATGCGTGATTATCTGGATAAGCGTGGTTCGGAAATAGGGCGCGGTCTGACGATGCGGTTTGGGATTAATTCGGGGCCGGCTGTGTCTGTGGTTGGTGGTTCGGGGTGATTTTGGGATTAGGTGCTGATGTGGAAATACGGCCGGCACTTCGTGGCCCTTCGACGGGGCTCAGGATGATGAGATCGGGTGTTGGGTTCGGTTGGGGGCTGAGAAAAGTGAGAGCGATGGGTACGTCGGGCTCGGTGGCATGAATCTTTCATTTCATCATCCTGAGCTCCGTCGAAGGGTTACGTGGCGAGGTTGGTTCGTCGGCTGTGGGATCGAGCAAGTTCGGGTAGTAGATCGAATCTGCCGCTGATTAGTGCCTGCTTTTTGGCTCGGCTCCACCCTTTGACTTGTCGTTCAGCAGCAAAGGCTTCGGCTATGTGTGCGAAGTCTTGTGCGAACGCTACTCGAAGCGGAAGGCGTGTAGACGTCCATTCGCCCCCGAGTCCTGAATTGTGGGTCTCTATGCGGTATTCGACGTTAGTAGTGGAGCCGGTGTAGTAGGAGCCGTCGGCGCATTCAAGTATGTAGAGATGGTCTGGCATCTGCGGATGATGCTGGAGTTAGGTGCTGATGTGGAAATGCGGCCGGCACTTCGTGGCCCTTCGACGGGGCTCAGGACTAGCGGAGCTCAGGATGATGGGTCGGGTGTTTAGTGCAACTGTGATTTGGGTTGCTGCGCGAGATTGACCCCGATTTTCATCGGGGTGACAGTGAGCGTGTGCTGCGTGATGGCTTGCTAGTTTGAGCGGGTGGCGGTTAGGCGGTTAGGCCGGAGTCTTCGGGGAGGCCGAGCATGAGGTTCATGTTTTGGACTGCTGCTCCGGAGGCGCCTTTTCCTAGGTTGTCGATTTGGATGACGATTAGGACGTGGCCGAGTGCGTTGGGGACGATTGAGATGTCGCAGCGGTTGGTGTCGTTGGTGGCGCGTGGGTCGAATGCGGGGTCGCTGTAGGCGAGGGAGCTTTCGATGTCGTTCACTTTGACGAACTGCTCATTAGCGTAGCGCTGGTCGAGAACTTCCCAGATATCGCTAGCTGTTGTGCTTTCGGGGAGGACTGCTTTGTGCAGGGGGATTTCGAGGCGCATTCCCTTGATGAAGGGTCCGACCGAGGGCATGAATTGCGGTTCGTGTGTTAGCCCTGCGTATTTGGTCATTTCAGGCACGTGTTTGTGCTTGGTGTGGAGTGCATAAGGCGATTCGAATGGCAGGTTTTCGAGGTCGGATTGGCCGCCTTCCCATTTGGCGATGAGTTTCTTGCCGCCGCCTGAGTAGCCGGATAGTGCGTGGATTGTGATTGGCGCGTCTTTGGAGAGTAGGCCTTTTTCGATGATTGGGCGGAGGCTGAGGATCATTCCGGTTGGGTAGCAGCCGGGGTTGGATACGAGCTGGGCGTTTTGGATTGTTTCGCGCTGGGATGGGGTCATTTCGGGAAGTCCGAATGCCCAGTCGTCGTTAACGCGGTGTGCTGTTGAGGCGTCGACTACTTTGGTGCCGGATTCTTTTGCCCATGCTGCGGCTTCGATCGCTGCGTCGTCGGGCAGGCAGAGGATCGTGAGATCGGCGGCAGCGGTTGCTTCGCGGCGCATGACGGGGTCGCGACGGTCGCCTTCGGGGAGGATTTTGACGTCGAGGTCGGTTCGGTCGGAGAGGCGTTCCTGGATTTGGAGTCCTGTGGTGCCTGCTGAGCCGTCGATGTAGACCTTTGGGTTTGTCATGGTGGTGTTGTGTTCGCGCCGTAGCGAGTTTGTTTGTGCGAAAGGTTAATTATGGTGCGGGCTGAGGGGATTTACCAGTGACGGATTGGAACGCGTTTTCGTGATGAGTTTGTTGATTGTGATCGACGTCTACGATCTCTATTATTACGAGCTATGAGTAAAGTGCATTCCTGGCTCGTTCGTATAAACGTGATTTTGGCCGTTGCCGTGGTGTTGGCGATAGCCAGTGTGAGTTGTGGTTCGGAAGAGGTCGCTGCTGAGTTGACGGCTGTGTCGTGGGGAGAGGTGACTGAACCGGCTAGCGCAGTGCCTTCTGCTACGCCGTATCTGGCACCGACTGCCACCGAGACGCCGAACTTGATTCGTGTGTCCGAGAAATGTGACTGTCTGTATGCGCAGTCGATTGATGAGATGTTTGAAGATTCCAGTGTGGTTGTGTTTGGCCGGGTACTAGACGTTGTGGATCATGTCGACATGGCGTCGTTTGGAGGCAGATCGAGAAAACGGTATGACCTCGGTAGGGTGTATGAGATTGAAGTCGCAGAGTATTTGCGCGGTGATGGGCCAGAGACGATTACGTTCGTACAGAGCGAGGCCCATTTTGTTTACCAAGAATTGACTGAAGAGGCATTAGCGGAGATTCGTGAGTCGACGGCGGACTACAAGAAGGTGGTTCCGAAGAAGGACAAGGACTATGTTTTCTTCTTGCGGAAGTGGCACCTTGGCCCGATTCACCTGACCCCGGCGACACAGCCTTACAGAATTCTGTTTACGTCTGGCAAAGGGATTGTCGAAGGGAATGCAAGGGACGCTGCATGGGGATTCGCTGAGGCAGATGCTGAGAGCTACTGGGCGGAATTACGGGAGTTGCAGGAGCGATTCGCACCCTAGTTGATTGACCTACTCGAGCACGCTCGCGGCAGCTCCGACTCCCGGGCGAGTAAGTTGTTCTGTTTATTCGGTGATGGGGAGTTTTACTTCGAAGACGGATTTGCCGTTGCGGCCTTCGGTGCGTTGGTAGGTGATTGTTCCGTCGTGGGCTTCGACGATTGTTTTGCAGATGGCGAGTCCGAGTCCGAGTCCTTCGATGGGTTTGTTGGAGTCGGTGATTCTTTCGAATGGCTCGAAGATGCGGTCGATCTCTGAGTTGGGGATTCCCTGTCCACCATCGGCGATTACGAAGCTGATGAAGCTTCTGTTGGTTGCTTTGGTTACTGAGACTGTTACATCGGATTCAGAGTATTTGAGGGCGTTCGAGATTAGGTTGTCGAAGACTCTGCCCATTTGGATGGGATCGCAGCGTACTGCTGGTAGGTTTTCGTCGATGTTGGATTTGATTGTGCGGTTGTTTGCGAGCGAGCTTTTTCGCTGGCGGTTTACGACTTCGTTCATGAGGTCGATTGGGTATTCGTTTTCGAATTCGTAGTCTTGTTCAGTTTTGCCGATGCGCGCCATATCGAGGAGTGAGTCAATGAGAGTGCGTTGGACTGTTAGCGAGGATTGGAGATCGACGAATAGATCTTCGACAGGGTAGTGGTCGGTGAATTTAGCCATGTCGAGGGCTACTTGCATCGCTGCCAGCGGATTTTTCAGGTCGTGGTTGATCATCGACATGAATTCGGATTTGGCTTTTTCGGCGTCTTCGGCTCTGATTCGGAGGTTGGTTTCGGCTTTTCTGAGTGTGTCGAATTCGAGGGCTTGCTTGGCGAATGTTGCTAGCGATTCGATCAGTACTTGTTCTTCAGCGGTGAACGAGGGTTGTCCGCTGGATCGGGTGACGTAGATTCTGATTGTTTTGTCTTGGTTTTTATCGGAAGTTACTCCGACACCGATCATGGATTCCATGTCGGGGTGGCCTTCTGGGAAGCCGGTGGATCGCTGATGTGAGGATATGTTTCCGAGGCGGATTGGTGCTTCGGAGTGGTCGAGGTTTCCGAGAACGCCTCTGCCTGTTGGGGGGTGTCCGATTGGCTTGGACTGGGATTCGGACATGCCTGAGACGATCATGTCGACGATTCGGCCGTCTTGGTTGCTGAGGGTGAGAGCTGCGTAGTCGGCGTTGACTAGTTGGCGTGCGAGGAACGGCAGGTTTGCGAGGAGCTGCATTCGCTCGTCGTTGGGGACTTCAGCAGTGCCTGAGAGTGCTGCGTAGATTCGGGCTGGGTGGTGATTTGCGACCCATTCTTTGAGCTTGGCGTTGTCGCTGATTTTGGCTCCTTCGGAGGTTGATTCGACCACTTCTAGCTCGTGGGATTGGATGGCGTTTGCGATGACCGATTCAGGGATGCCGAATTCTTTTGAGATTTCTGCAACTGTGAGATTGGTGTTACCTGTGCTCAACTTCTCGTTTACCCCTTCGAATCTTCCCGCCGTAGTTGGTGTGCCCAGTAAAGGTATTCGCGCATTTTAAGATGTAAAGACTATTAATGGACGACTCTGAACGACTTTTTTAGTTGCGGCACACGTTGAGCACACTTTGCTGCTCCGGTGCGCACACCTAGTGGGTATGTGTGACAGCACCACCTGATTTATTTGGATTTAGCGATAAGTTGACGGGGCAGCTTTCCGGGGCTTTGCCTGATGATTATCGGGTGACGTGTAGGACTGGCTTCGATGTTCGGAGTTTTGTTCGGTAAATAGCTTTGTGGTTTAGTTGCGTAGTTCATATAATGGAATATCCGACTTTATTAGAAGTTGGAAGAAATATTTGAACGAGGATTTCGTATTGGCGACAGCAGACACCCCAGATAGTCAGGTAGAGGCTCCAAAAGTGGAGACGCCTGTGGAACAGAATAACGACGCGCCTGAGGCAGAAGCAGCTCCTGAAGCTGTAGCAGCCGAGGCACCTACAACCGAGACTGAAGCTCCGGCTGCAGAGGCAGAGGCTGAAGCGCCTGTTGCAGTTGCAACTAAGCCTGAGAGCGAGCTCACGATGGAAGACCTGTTGGAAGAGTACCTTCCTTCTAAGGTTCTTCGACGTGGTGAGATCATTGACGGTCGAGTCATGAGCCGCAAGCCTGAGGGCATGCTGGTCGACATCGGCTACAAGTCAGAAGGTTTCGTACCGACCAAAGAGATGCGTTCTCTTGGTGAGGCTTCGGATGAACTCACCGTGGGCGATGAGATTATTGCTTACGTTGTGAATCCCGAAGGTAACGAGGGATCGTCGATTCTGTCTATCGACCGTGCTCGTGGCGAGCAGGGTTGGCGTGTGCTTGAGAAGGCCATGGACAACAACGAGACCTGCAAGGGTGTCATTACCGGTTCAAACCGTGGTGGTGCTGTTGTTGAGTCTGAGGGTGTTCAGGGCTTCGTGCCACTTTCGCAGTTGGTTGGACCAGCTCGCGAACTTTATGTTCCTGGCGGCGAGCCGCCTAAGGAAGGCTTCATCGGTATGGAAGTTGAGTTCAAGATTATTGAACTTAACCGACGCCGAAACCGAGCCATTTTCTCTGAACGTGCAGCGCTTCAGGCGTGGAAGCAGATTCAGAAGATGCGTTTGGTTCAGGAACTCACTGAGGGTGAGATCCGTAAGGGGCGAGTTGCTGGAATTTCGAATTTCGGTGCATTCGTGGACCTTGGTGGAGCCGACGGTCTGATCCACATTTCCGAGCTTTCGTGGGAGCCTGTAAAGAGCCCCGACGAGATCGTAACTGTTGGTACGGAGATCGATGTATTCGTGCTTCGTGTAGACCGGGAAAACCTCAAGATTGCGTTGAGCTTGCGACGCCTGCAGCCTGAGCCGTGGGATGAGATCGAGACTAAGTTCGCTGTTGGCCAGACGGTTACGGGAACAGTCACGAAGCTTGCTAACTTTGGTGCGTTTGCTCGCATCGACCGTGGTATTGAGGGACTCATACATATCAGTGAACTTGCTCACCAGGTGATCAAGCACCCGAGAGACGTTGTCAATGAAGGCGACGAGCTCGAGTTGAAGATCATCAGGATTGAGCCAGAACGCCGCCGTCTTGGTTTGAGCTTGAAGCAGACTTTGGACGGATCGGAAGAGGTTGCGGTTGCATCTGCAGACGATTCCGGTGACTCAGAAGACATAGGTGACTTCGGAGATATCTTCGAAGACAACGAATAGCACTCAGTAACTGCAGTTTTGTAGTGACCTGAGGGGGGAAGCTATATGCCGAGCAGATTTGAAAAGTTTTCGGAGAGGGCCCGTAGGGTTCTTTCACTTGCGCAGGAAGAAGCACAGCGCTTCAACCACAATTACATCGGTACCGAGCATGTGTTGCTGGGTCTCGTAAGAGAAACCGAAGGTGTGGCTGCGGTTGTACTTTCAAATCTGAATGTCGAGCTAGTAAAAGTTCGTTCCGCGGTCGAGTTTATTATCGGCCGCGGCGAACGCCCGACCCCCGGAGACATTGGTCTCACGCCTCGGGCTAAGAAGGTTATCGAGCTTGCTGTTGATGAAGCTCGTCGACTGAACCAGAGCTATATCGGTACGGAGCACTTGCTTATCGGTCTCATGCGTGAGGGTGAGGGTGTTGCTGCTGGCGTGCTTGAGAGCCTGGGCGTGAGCCTTGAGAAGGTTCGCGAAGAAACCAACAAGATTATTGCTAACCAGAGCGCTGGTCAGTCATCTGGCAGCGGCGGCGGTTCTCAGGCTGCTGCTCGCACGAGCCGCACTCCTACTCTTGACGAGTTGGGTGTTGATTTGACGAAGCGTGCGTCTGAAGGCGATCTCGATCCGGTTGTGGGTCGTGATAGCGAGATTCAGCGTGTTGTGCAGATTCTGAGCCGCCGTACTAAGAACAACCCTGTTCTTATTGGTGAGCCTGGTGTTGGTAAGACGGCTATCGTCGAAAAGCTTGCTCACATGGTTGTTGCGGGCGATGTGCCTGAGACTTTGCAAGGCAAGCGTGTTGTAACTCTCGATATGGGTTCGTTGGTCGCTGGTACTAAGTACCGCGGTGAATTTGAAGAGCGCCTGAAGAAGGTTATTGCTGAACTGAAGGCTGCTGGCAACTGCGTGTTGTTCATCGATGAGATGCACACGATGGTTGGTGCTGGTGCTGCCGAAGGCGCGGTTGATGCGGCGAATATATTGAAGCCAAGTTTGGCTCGTGGTGAGCTGCAGGTTGTCGGTGCGACTACGCAGGACGATTACCGCAAGTATGTTGAACGTGACCCGGCTTTGGAGCGTAGGTTCCAGCCTGTGGTTGTTGATGCTCCGGATGCAATTACGACTGTAGAAATTCTGCGAGGCGTGAAGGGCATGTACGAGCAGCACCACGATCTTGAGATTACTGACGAGGCGCTGGAGACGGCTGCTACGTTGGCTGATCGATACATCGCTGATAGGCAGTTGCCCGATAAGGCGATTGACCTTATCGACGAGGCTGCTTCTCGTGTTCGTATCAAGCACTCGACGGTTCCTAAGGAACTTCGTGAGGCTCAGAAGGAGCTTGAGGCTGTTCGTCGTGAGAAGGATGAGGTTATTTCGGCTCAGAAGTACGAGACTGCCGCTGAGTTGCGTGACCGTGAGCTGAAGCTTGTTACGAAGATTGAGCAGCTTGATGCTGAGTGGAAGAAAGAGAACCCTGGTGTTGGCGAGGCGAAGGTCACTTCTGATGACATCGCTGAGGTAGTCGCTATGTGGACTCGAATTCCAGTTATGCGTTTGGATGTTGAAGAGAAAGAGCGCTTGATTCAGATGGAAGACGCTCTGCGTCTGAACGTTGTTGGTCAGGACGAGGCTCTTTCGGTTATTTCTAAGGCTGTTCGCCGATCTCGTGCTGGTTTGAAGGATCCGAAGCGACCTATTGGTGCTTTCTTGTTCCTCGGACCTACGGGTGTTGGTAAGACGCACAGCGTGAAGAAGCTTGCTGAGTATCTCTTCGGTGAAGAGGATGCCATGATTCGACTCGATATGAGTGAATTCATGGAGAAGCACAGTGTTGCTCGCTTGGTTGGTGCACCTCCTGGTTATGTTGGATTCGATGAGGGTGGTCAGCTGACTGAGGCTGTTCGCCGCCGTTCATACAGTGTGATTTTGCTCGATGAGATCGAGAAGGCTCACCCTGATGTGTTCAACATTTTGTTGCAAGTATTTGAAGATGGTCACCTGACCGACTCTAAGGGGCGTAAGGTCGACTTCAAGAACACTGTGATTGTGATGACTTCTAACTTGGGTTCAAGTTTGATTCAGAGCAGTGGTGGGCTTGGTTTCAACATGGGCACTGGTAAAGCTGAAGAGCTTGATTACGATCGAGTGAAGGCTCGTGTTCTTGAGGCTGTTGCGGATCCTCGTAACGGGTTCAAGCCTGAGTTCTTGAACCGTATCGATTCAACAGTGGTATTCCACCCGTTGGAGCGTGCTCACATTCTTGAGATTGTGGACATCATGATGAAAGAAGTTGAGGGGCGTGTTCTTGAACACGGTTTGGTGATGCAGGTCACCGACGCTACTCGTGACTTCCTTGCAGAGAAGGGTTTCGATCCGAAGATGGGTGCAAGGCCGCTTCGCAGGTTGATTCAGGATGAGATTGAGGATCAGCTTTCTGAGAAATTGCTCCGTGGCGAGTTTGGTCCGGGTGAAACCGTTGAGCTAGATATCGATGCGGGTGCGATTATTGTTCAGACTCCGAAGCCGAAGAAGCGCAAGAGCCGTGCTAAGGCTAAGGCGAGTTCTGATGAGGCGAAGGATTCATCGAAGGACGCTGATGATCTGGAGCCAGTCGGCAGCGCTTAGTGTGGGTTGACTCTGAAATAGATTGAATGAGAAGGGGAGGGCTTTGGCTCTCCCCTTTTTTTGTTGTGGGTATGAGTGATTGACCCGGATCATTTCGACTTGCTCAAGACTTGTTTTCATCGGGGTGACAGGGTTGTTGGTGTTATTTCAGGTAGGTATTTCTTACACACTTGAATTTGGGGCTGTCGCTGGTTGATTACGCAGTGGACAGGGTAAAGTAGGCGAACTGGTGGTTGAGACGTGTTGATCCATCTGTGAAGTCCTTGGCTGGGACGTTGATTTCATGAATGAAGCTGGGCCGAAAATTTCGAGCGAAGGCGACGTGTTGATCGTTACAGATCTGTACGGGAACATCGCGTCTGTTTCGGATTCGGTAGAAGCTGTATTTGGTTATTCGGCTTCTGATCTGATCGGCCAAAACATCGAAATATTCGTGCCCGTGGATCTTAGGTCGAAACACCGGGATCATATGACTCGTTATTCGTATCGTCCGCACGCCAGAACGATGGGGATCGGAATGGATTTGCACGCTGTGTGTGCAGATGGAAGCTTGGCTCCGGTTGAAGTTTCATTGCGCGTTCTACGGGAGAACGATCAGGATTTGGTTCGGGCGATCGTTCGGAGGGTAGTGGCGCCGAGTGCTCCGAATGAGCGTGTTTCAGAGTTGATCAATCGGATTCGTCAGCTCGAGCTGACATCTGGTGATATGGCTTCGGCTCAGGCGTTGGTGGCCGAATTGGCGTCCTCGGTGTACTCCGACCGGCCGGTGGGCGTGTGGCGGTTTGAGTCTTCGCAGGGTGGGTATTTACTTGAGACTGCGTACAACATGCCCAGCGGGGTCGCCGGGATGGTTACTCCGATCGATGACAAAGGTCTGATTACGCAGGCGCTGTTTGTTCAAGGCGTGGCTGTGGTTCCTGCCGGCGATGGATGTTGCTCCGGATAGTTTTATGGGGCTGCTTGGACGAACGGGTGGTATCGCTGCGGCAATTGGCGGTCGGTTTGAGCCGTACGGGGAGATTAGCGTCCACACGACTGAATCGGATCAGCTGGAATTGGCTGATGCTGACGAGTTGCAGTTGATTGCGGCTGAGCTGAGCCGATTTGCGATGTCGACGTTGACTCAAGAGGCTTTGGAGCGGGAGTCGGATCTCCAGGCGAAATTGGCTGAGATTGGCCGAGTTTTTTCAAGTTCGAATCAGCTGGATGATGTGTTTGAAACGTTCGCAGGTTTGGTTCGGGACATGATTCCGTATCACCGGATTACTCTTGCTGAAATTGATCATTCGACGAATACGATCTTTAGTCGCTATTCAGCGAATGTCGATGGTTCAGATATCGAAGGGTGGGAGACCGGAACTGCTCACGATATTTCGGGCACTAGCGCAGAGACGATGGTGAAGACCAAGACAGGTCTTTACATGAATTTCGGGAGTGCGGAGGAGTTCGCATCGAAGCTGCCGGGTGCTCCTGATGTGTCAGCCGGTTTGACTGGCGTTTTGAATGTTCCGCTGATTGTGAACGGTGTAGTTGTAGGGACTTTAACGCTGAATTCGTGCGAGAGTCAGTCGTTCGATGATTCGAGTTTGGAACTTGGTGATCGGATTGCCGCGCAGATTTCAGGATCGTTTTTAACTGCTTCGCTCTCGGAATCGTTGGAGATCGAGGCGGCGAGACGGGGAAGCCTCAACGAGATAGGAGAAATAATTTCTTCGAGTCTCGATTTTCAGAGTGTGTTTCCGAGGTTTTACGAATCGTTTAGAGGTGCGATCGACATTGACGCAGTGGTGATCACGGATATCGATATTGATGCCGGAACCAAAATCGACTTTTTGCAACACGGAACTTTTGAGTATGAGCCTGTTGTGGAAACGCTGGAGGGTTCAATATCGAATGCCGTAGTGACAGGAAATAGAGTGGTTTCGGTATCTTCTAGTTCTGTGGCTGATGATGAGCAGCTGACAATTGAGACTCGCAAGAATACTGCTGCCACCTTAGCGAATGTGGGTATGTCGGCTTGGCTTGCTGCACCGCTATCGAACCAGGGTGAAGTGATCGGCGTTCTACACGTATTGAGCGACAAGAAGACCGAATTTGATTCGGGCGATTGCGAGTTTATTTCTCAGGTCGCTGTTCGAGTTTCGAGCGCCGTGGTGAATTCTCGACTACACGAATCGGCTCAGGAATATGCGCGCCGCCAGGAAATTTTGGCGAAGCTTTCTCGTGAGATTGGTTCATCGTTGGAGTCGAGCGATAGTTTTGATCGATTTGCGGCGTTGTTGTCGGAGTTGGTTCCGGTTGATCGCGTGGCGATTGCGAACGTAGACGTTTCAAATCAAACGGCAGAATCGCTGTATGTCAGCAGCAATGAGATGTTGTCTGGATTGGAGCGCCCTAGTTTTAGGACGCGAGGAACGCCTACGGGGCATGCGGCTGATATTGGCGAGACTGTTGTGATTAATACAGCTGAAGAAGGGGAGAGGTTCAGCGATTGGGTTGGTGCGGGTCGTGGCGTGTTGTCGTCGGTTACTGTTCCGATGGGGCGTGATGGCGAGTTTGCGCGGGTATTTCAGATTTCTTGTGCGCCGGCGCATTCATATGGTCCGGAAGAAGTTTCGCTGATTGAGCAAGTGGCGAACCAGATTTCTGGTGCGGTTGCTAACCAGCAGTTGTATCGACGTTCGATCGACCTGAGTCAGGAGCGGGAGCGTTCGATTCGATTAGAGGCGGAGACGGCTCGATTGGCGAGTGTGAATGAGGCCAAGAACGATTTTTTGAATTTGCTGACGCACGAGTTGAAGACGCCATTGACGAGCATTATTGCTTTCGCAGATTTGATGGGCCGAGGTTCGGAGAATGAGCTATCGGAACGTCAGGCTCAGCAGCTGAGTGTGATTCAGCGGAATGCGTGGCAGCTGGATGCGTTGATTCAAGACCTGGTTGATGTTTCTAGCATTGAGCGTGGGAATATTGAGCTTGAGCCTGCTGAGACCGATGTCGCGGTGTTGGTTTCGGGCGTGTTGGAAGGGTTGACTCCGCACTTAGATGATCGTGGCCAGTCGGTGGTTTATAAGACGCCTGAAGAGGGTGAGCGGGTTGTTGCGACTATAGATCGACAGCGGATTACTCAGGTTGTTTCGAATCTGGTGAGCAATGCTTCGAAGTATTCGCCGAAGGATACGACTGTGTATGTGACGATCGAGCCTGCTGGGGATCAGGTCATGATTATTGTGGAGGACGAGGGACCGGGGATTCCTGAGGGCGATCTGGGCAGCGTGTTTGAGTTGTTCCATCGTGTTGATAACGAGATGACGCGCCAGGTGCCGGGCACCGGGCAGGGGCTGTATTTGGTGAAGCAGTTGGTTGAGCTTCACGGCGGAAGCGTTCGCATCGGTAATCGTTATATGGCGGGTCGAGGTACGCGGGCTGTGGTTCGGTTGCCGGTGGAGTTCGAGGGGTAGGGACGTTAGTCGCGCTCGTCGTCTGACGACTCGGCTCTCGCGGCAAACTCCCCCTCTAACTCCCCCGTGACGGGGGAGAACCAGCTGTGGACTGATCGCCAGGAACTGGCTAGCTGTTTGTTAGGGCTCGTTGGAGTAGTTGTAGTGCGGTGATGGCGAAGGTTTGCATGTTGGCTTCGCGGTCGTTGTCGCCAGTTTCCAGGGTTTCTTGCAGGTTCACGTTTTCGCTCGATATTGCGACGCAAGTGTGGCCTGCGGCATCGCCGTAAGCGTTTCCTGTGGGGCCTGCCGCTCCGGTTTCGGAGAGTCCCCAAGTGGTGTTGAGTTTTTCTCTTGAAGACCTGGCGAGGAGGGCGGCGTAGGGTTCGCTTGCTGATCGCATTCCGGGGTGGTTGTCGAAGTTGATGCCGAGGAATAGTTCGCGGGCTGGGGCTGTGTAGACGACTGATCCTCCACCGTAGTAGGCGGATGCGCCGGGTACTGCGAGGAGGGCGGCGGAGAGGAGTCCGCCGGTGGATGATTCGGCGATTGAGATTGTTTCGCCGCGCTCTTTAAGGAGTGCTCCGACGGTGTTTGCGAGTGTTTGTAGTTGAGTGGACATGATGGTGACGTTGGTTCCGGTGTTATCGGTTTCGTTGAGCCGCCATGATACTGCCTAACTTCACCAGTCGCCGAGTGTGGCATATTGTGACGTTGCTGGCATAACATGCCGTAGCTCATGCAAACAGATCAACAAAAGTACGAAAAGAATGGGTCCCAGGGTTTAGCACAAACTATCGATTGGGTAGTGGTGCTTGTCATTACATATTTGGGCAGTTCACTTTGGCACGGTTCATTTGATTTCTCCGAGTGGTTTGTATCCGAAGAATCTGGAATTTTCGGGTTCGGTGTGTTTGCAGCAATTACCGTGATTAGTTTGGTACTGGTTGCGTTGCCTGTGTTGATTTTTTCTAAAACGATTGGCATGCGGATCACGTCATCGCGGGTGGCCACGGTCACTGGCGCGCGGGTCAATATTTTTCAAGCTCTGGTGTGGTGGTTCGTTTACTCCGGTGAATGGATTTTCAACGAACGAATAAGAAATGCGATCGGACTTGAGTTTCAGACTATTGTTAGTCCGGCTGTGAGGCGCAGAGGGCAGGTTCGAGTTACATATGACGACGATGCACAAGCAGCTTATTTGTATTTCGCAGAAAATCGTACGACAGTGCATGGGTACACTGCACCCTGTGAGTCGGCAGAGCTATTCCCTGATTTGATCGTAGATTTTGATAACGACAATCGGCTCATGGGTATCGAACACTTATCACCAAGTTCGGGCTTGCATTCGGACTTATTCGGTCCGGGATCGAGTGACATCGTGATAGATCCAATAGTCGAGTACAGCCAAGCGTCCGATCACATGAGCGTGATGTTCACAAGCCGATTTAACAAAGATTATTCAAAAACCTCTTATTGCGAAGACGGGGAAGGATCGCCGCAGATCGAATATTTGTTAAATCTTGCCAGCGCCCTTGTAGGCATCGGGGTTCCGAACGCTTCCAGGCATCTACCGATTGCTTTTTTCGATCAGCATTCGGTGAGGTAGATCGATTTGCCGAGTTTGCGTGATTACCCACGAATCTCCTCGCAATGACAGTTGGCTGGTAGGGTTCGCGTAGTGACAGATTGTGTTGCTCGTTGATGGGCGTACGGGCATACTCGAGGCATGGCTAAAAATTCTTCTAAATCTCAGTTTGAATGTAGTGGATGTGGGCGCGTTACCGCTAAGTGGGTTGGTAAGTGTTCAGGGTGTGGCGAGTGGAACACGGTCGAAGAGAAGGTTGTTCATGCGGAGTCGGCGCGTAAGGCTCCGGGAATTATTGATCGGGTTCGGCAGGGTGCGGAGAGTTTTGGTTTTGAGAGGGCCGACGAGGCACTGGGTGTTGAGGGCGCGGGCGTTTCTGGTTTAGGTTCGGGCGTAGTCGGACGACTTGGGACTGCGTCGCAGTCTCCCCCTCTCGGTCTCCCCCGGTCCGGGGGTGAGGGTTCGCACGGCGCGGTTGAGCTGAATTCGATTTCTTCGGATGGTGTAGCTCATATGGCTACGGGGCTTGATGAGTTGGATCGAGTGTTGGGTGGTGGATTTGTTGCTGGTTCGACCACGCTTTTGGCTGGTGATCCGGGGATTGGTAAATCGACTCTTCTTTTACAGGCTGCTTCGGCTATTGCTGAATCGGGCAAGACGGTTCTCTATGCCACGGGAGAAGAGGCGTTGGAGCAGATTCGGATTCGGGCGTCTCGGTTGGGTGTGAAGGGTGATCGGGTGTTCATGGCCGGAACCGGCGATGCGATGGCGATTGCCGAATTGGTCGCCGAGCTTCATCCGACAGTGACGATTGTCGATTCGATCCAGACGGCGACTCATCCTGATTTAGATTCGCCAGCAGGCACGGTTTCGCAGATTCGTGAGTGCGCTGCGTTTTTATCCGAGATTGCCCGCGCGAGTCATACCGCTTTGATGCTTTCGGGACACGTCACCAAGGACGGCAATATTGCGGGTCCTCGGGTTTTGGAGCATCAGGTGGATGCGGTGCTTCAGATGGGCGGTGACACCGGCGGAATGCTGCGGATGCTGCACGGCGTGAAGAATCGATTTGGTCCTACTGACGAGATCGGCGTGTTCGAGATGCGGGAAGAGGGATTGGCTGGCATAAGCGATCCGTCACACGTGTTTATTCAGCAGCGCGCCAAAGCTGTTTCAGGATCGTGCGTGGCGTTGGTTGTTGAGGGGACTCGTTCGTTGGCGGTTGAGGTTCAGGCTTTGGCGACTGCTTCGAGTTTGGCTTCGCCGAGACGTGTTGCGAACGGCGTCGAGATGTCGCGGGTGCACCTGATTACGGCGGTGTTGGCGAAGCATATGCGGTTGCCGGTTTCGAATCATGATTTGGTGATTAGCGTTACGGGTGGTTTGGATATTAAGGAGCCGGCGGCTGATTTGGCGATTGCGCTGGCGATTGCGAGTTCGATGATGGATAGGCCGGTGAACGAAACCGTTGCTGTTGCTGGTGAGATTGGTCTTTCTGGTGAGTTGCGTTCGATACCGAGGGCGGATCGTCGGGCGGCGGAGGCGGGTCGACTTGGGTTTGAATCGTGCATGATTCCAGATGCCGCTGGCGACACGGGTAAGGCTGGTTCGGTGAAGGTTGTTCGACCTACGAACATTGCGGAGGCTGTAAGATTCGCTTTGCAGCCGGTTGATGCTGGTGGCTCAAGTGGATCGGGTTCTGGGACGGAAGTTCGGAGTTCGATGTAGTTGGGGGTTGTTGCTGTCGGGCAAAGTCCGGCACTTCGTGGCCCTTCGACGGGGCTAAGGACGATTCTGCTCGATAGTAGTGGGTGATATCGAGTTAATTAGGTGCGAACGATTCTCCCTCACCCAGCCCTCTCCCGCTGGGAGAGGGAGTTAGAAGATGGATTGATCCTGAAAATGAATTCAGGGTGACATGGGTTGGTTGGTTTCTGATTTGGTTGAACTGAAGAAGCCCGAAATAGAACTTTCGTTGGAACAGAAGGACGCCAGGCTGCGCGATTTGATAGCGGGTTATGGGTCGTTGATTGTGGCGTATTCGGGTGGAGTTGATTCGACGTTTTTAGCTGGCGTTGCTCACGAGGTGTTGGGCGATAAGGCGTTGGCTGTGACTTCTAGGTCGCCGAGTGTTGCACCTGAAGAGCTTGAGGCTGCTTCGGAGCTGGCTGAGAAGCGTGGATGGCGGCATTTGATTGTCGATACCGACGAGATAAACGATCCTCGGTATTTGGCGAACGATGGTCGGCGCTGTTTCTTCTGCAAGACAGAGCTTTACACGCACTTGGATAAGGTCGCAGGCGATGAGGGGATTACCCGGGTTGCTAATGGCGCGAATACCGATGATTTGGGCGATTATCGTCCGGGGATGGAAGCCGCCAAGAATTTTGAGGTTGTGTCTCCTTTGGTCGAGGCTGGGATGACGAAGCAGGACATTCGTGATCTGTCGTTGAAGATGGATTTGCCGACCTGGGACAAGCCTGCGCAGCCCTGTCTTTCTTCTCGAATTCCGTACGGAACGGTGGTTTCGGTCGAGGCGTTGGGGATGATTGGGAAGGCGGAGAAGGGGTTGCGCGAACTTGGCTTCAAGGTTGTTCGTGTGCGTCATTATGGTGAGACGGCGCGGGTAGAGATTCCGTTGACTGATTTTGATCGGTTTGAAGAGGTTCGCTCCGAGGCTTCGGCTGTTGTAATTGGGGCTGGGTATGAGGTGATGGAGCTTGAGCCGAATGGGTTTAAGTCGGGCGGGTTGAATGCTGCGCTTGGGGATTTGGGGCGTTAGTCGCGCTTTGGCGTTAGACGCGCTCGTCGTCGAACGACTCGGCTCTCGCTGCAAACTCCCCCACTAACTCCCCCGTGACGGGGGAGGACTGGTAACGCCTTTCGTTGATTGACTCAGCTCTCGTTGCAAACTACCCCTACTTCGACTAACTCAGCATGTCTCTAGCTCCTCCGTGATGGGGGAGGACGGGAGAGGCACTTCGTGACCCTTCGACGGGGCTCAGCATGATGTGTCGGTAGATGTGAACTTGTTTGTCGTCTTTCGAGGGCCTCAGGATGACATTTTCGTTGATTCCATTCGGCGGGCGATTCGCTAATATGACGGTCTCGCCCTCCCCCCGACGCGCTTCCGCTGGGTTTGGGGCTTAAACCAATAAGGAAACCTGCTCTGTCTGAATTAACTGCTTATATCGACATGATTGGTGGCGCTAGTGGCGACATGCTGCTGGGGGCGATGGTGGCTGTTGGGCTTGATTTGGATGAGCTTCAGGCTGAGTTAGATAAATTTCCAGATCGTGGGTATCGACTCGAGCAGAAGCTGGTTAGCCGGGGTGGTTTAGAGGCGACTTTGGTTGATGTGGTGCTGGATGATGAAGGCGAGAAAAAGCGCACATGGGACGATTTTTTTTCTTCGATTGAGAACTCGACCCTTGAAGATTCTGACAAGCGTTCGATCAAGAAGATTTTCGATGCTCTGGCTGAGGCAGAGGCCGCGGCTCATGGTGGTGAGGTGGGATCGACACATCTGCACGAACTAGGAACCGTCGATACGTTGGTGGATATTTCGTCGACTGTTATTGGCATGCGGTTGCTGGGCGTGGAGAAGATTCACGCTTCGGCGTTTCCTACCGGGACAGGTGCTTCGGGTAGTAGTCATGGTGCGATGGGGGCAACATCTATCGCAACGGCAGCGATATACAAGGCTTCGGGCGCGCCCGTGCGTGCGGGTGGTCGACAGCCTGTCGGTGAGGCAGTGACTCCGACTGGTGCTGCGATTGTTTCGACGCTGGCGGAGTTCATGCCGGTTGAGTTCAATGCAGATCGGATTGGCTATGGGGCTGGTCAGCGCGATCCTGAGGGATTTGCGAACGTGGTTGGTTTGTGGATTGGCGAAGGCCGGAATCGCTGGGGCAGAGGTGGTCCGGGTCGACGTAAGCCTGAATTGATGCTTTTGGAAACGAACATCGACGATTCGCCGGGTGAAGTGTTGGGCTATGTGCATGAGCAGCTGATGGAGATGGGCTGCCTGGATGTTTGGTTTACGCCGATTCAGATGAAGAAGAATCGACCTGCAACGATGCTTTCCGTCTTGGTTCGCCGAGATTCGGTTGATGCGGCTGCTGAGCTCATTCTTAAGGAGACATCGACGCTTGGTGTGCGTCGACGTCCGGTGCGTCGATACGAGGCTGATCGTGAGCTTGTGAAGGTGGATACGTCGCTGGGTAAGGTACCGGTTAAGTTGAAGCGGATTGGCGACACGATTGCTCAGGCGGCCCCGGAGTACGAGGCTTGTCGTGAGATTGCTCGCGAGACAGGTTTGCCCATCGCTGAGGTGATGCGGATCGTGGTGAATGAGGCGACCATGCGTGGCTCGCCGTGGAATGGGTAACAGTCGAGTAACAATTCGCCGTTAGTTGGGCGAGAATTTAGCGATTGTTATTGCCATTTGAGTTGAACTTCAACGTTTCGTTTAAGGTGTGATTTTGGTCTGACTCGTCGGGAGTTTTGACTCATTCCACACTGATCCGACCTGTCGCCATTGTCGGTGATGCGTGAAGCTACCCGTGCTTACGGGCGGGTACTGGCTGCGCGGCTGGACTTTTGCCTGTGTACAGAGGGTATATCCATGCGTCAATTGAGTAGTACCAGTGCAACGGCACGTGGTCTTAGGCTTGCCAAGGGGCTTGCTAGTTTCAGAGCTTTAGCATTGATGGTCGCTTTGATAGCGATTTCGATGGTCTCGACGTTCAGCGTCAGCGACGCATCGGCAAGCAACAGCGGTGCACCTGCGGTGGCCCAAACGCTTGATCTTGACGCTCGATTACACGGAGCGGTTCCACCAACACACATCTCAACGGTGGGTGAATTGGTGGTTGGGCAAGATTATTTGGTAACGGTTGAGGGTAACTGGGCCAATTGGCCACCTCAATCTGTTTTGTATGGTGCACCGGATCCTGTGATGTATCCGTCACCTAGCGTGAGTTACGTTGGGGCTCCGGCGAATTCGGCTGCTCTCGACGCTGAGTGGCAATACGCTGATACGCACAATCCGCCTCGTTCAGGGGCAGGCACGCCTGCGGCTGCAGTTCTATTCAGCTTGGATGGTGGAACGAGTTTCTTCGACCCTACCCCGCTGGATGGTGCATACAACCCTGCCCACGTCTACGAGTATGTAGTGACTGGAACAGGGCAGACCGCTGCTTTCCGGACTTACGGATCAAGCGGTGACGACCATGGTGTGATGAAAGTTACAGTCGAGCCATTGGAAGAACAGGCTGCGACGTTCTACGGCGGTAATGGCACTCCTGGTTCGACTGTATCCGGAACAGATGCCTCGTTTGTTGGCAACACTGGTCCTTGGGGGCCTGCGTACATCGCACGAAAGTCGACTTGGGCCTACCACGACTGGGGTCATGTAACTGGCACTTCTGAGTGGATCAGTGCGTGTACAACCCTCGACGATTTGGCTTGTATCGATCCTGACGGTGTGAACGACGCCGACAACAAGTTCATCTGGTACCGAATTCAGTTCGATGTACCGGCCGACTGGTACAACGCTACATTGGATTTTGACACCAAAGTCGACAACGCTGCGACGGTGTTCTTGAACGGCAACCAGATTGGTAGTCGATATGAAGGAGCAGGCGCGTTTATCGAATCGCTGGCTAACGGAGCTCTGCTACCGGGAACCAACAGCATCATCGTTGAAATGGAAGACTGGGGTGGTCTTTCTGGTATCAACTACCGAATCGACCTCACTGGACTTTCTGCGGCACCGATTGTTGTGATCGAGCCAGATTCTGATGATGATGGCCTTACCGACAGTGAAGAGAGTGTTCTGGGTACAGACCCGAACGATGCTGACACTGACGGTGACGGAATTGACGATGGCACAGAAGTTGCCAACGGTACTGACCCTCTGACGCCGGACGAGCTAATTTACGAAGTAACTCAAGGTGGGAACACCTGGCTTGTAACTGCCGTTACATCGCCTGGTCAGACAGCTGCTCAGTACTACAGCTACAACACTC
The DNA here is from genome assembly GCA_029593915.1 of Candidatus Lucifugimonas marina. Classification (GTDB taxonomy): domain Bacteria; phylum Chloroflexota; class Dehalococcoidia; order Lucifugimonadales; family Lucifugimonadaceae; genus Lucifugimonas; species Lucifugimonas marina. The sequence goes on from CP046147.1 coordinate 617,163, forward strand.
CCATGAGTTCGAGTTCCAACATTGGAGCTGAGAACGACCGAGAGAGTCAGCTGTTCCTTTACCTCGACGAGGTTGGCGACCCTGCAAAAGTAAGCCTGTTTATTACCCACGACAAAGCAGGTTCTGGTGGAAACCCTGGTACTCACTATGCTGACATGGAGATTTCAGGTCTTCCTGTTGGCGCTCAGATTGTGACTAGTGATGACCCCGGCGAGTTTTACTGGTCTGGCGGCAATGTGATTGGTAACTGGGCGTGGCTCGATTGCTGTACTGATGGTGGAGCACTGGAGCTTGGTAGTGGTGACATTGATATCACTATTACTCCAGACTTCGTGAGTGGTGCTCCTCTTAGCGATCCCGACCCCGGAATCGATGTATGGAAGTTGTTCGTCAACGACGGCGCAGACGAGAACGACCCGAGCGATGATCTCTGGGTAATCCTCGATATGACTCTTCCTGTGACTATCACTAAGACGGCAGCAGTCGCTGACGCTGATGGTGACGGCTACACAGATGCCAACGTTGTTGGTGGTGACGACTGTGACGACACCAACCCGAACATTCACCCCGGTGCTACCGAGGTGCTGAACGGTGTTGATGACAACTGTGATGGTGTAATTGACGAAGGGTTTGTGACAGATTCTCAGGATCCTGTTGTGGCTCTTGGTACACCAACCGTGAACCCGGCAACTGTTTCAGGCACCGCGTCAGACGATGATGGCGGTGAAGACACAATTGTCGTGAACGGTCTGTTCGATGCTGGTGAAGACGCCAACAACGATGGCCAGTTCGACATCGACAGCGGTGTCGATTCAATCGTGCTTTCAGGCGCAACGAACCTGGATATCGACGTTGATGCGTTCGATTCCGGAGACGGTAGCGTTGAATTCTTGATCAGCCTGACTGACCCGCTTGCGGATGGTTCAGGTGATCTGATTGTTACTGACGTGTTCGGTAACTCGACAACTGTCGAAATATCGCTGAGCGGCAATGGTCCTCCGGTAATCGACGCAAACGTTGATTCTGGTAACACGGTTTACTACGTTGACTGGACTGCGGCTAATTCAGCTGCGGGTACAGCTTCTGGTGTGATCAACTTGCCTAACGGCGATGTTGTTGGTGTTGAGCTTGCTACCAACGGTGGTACGCCATTGTGGGGTGTTCAGCACGACGGCGCGATTGACGGTTCTCTAGCGAGCCATGTGTCTAACCCGTACGATGCGTGGCCTGCCACTTCGACGGCATACACCAGCACAGAGGTGCCGAACGCTCCTCCGACTAACGAGATTGTCACTCTTTCAGGTGGTAGCTCGACTGTGTACACCGTGACGCTCTCTGAGCCGATCGTTGACCCGATCATGGCGATTTTGAGCCTTGGTCGTGGCGGACATGCGACAACGTATGACTTCGACACTCCGTTCACTATTGTTAGCCAGGGAACTGGTGCACACGGTGGATGTAGCACGTGTCTGACCGAACTTCCTGGTGATGTTCTTAGTGGTGAAGAAGGCCACGGAACTCTTAGGTTCGACGGTTCGATGTCTACCTTCTCATGGACAGTTCCGACTCCTGAGAACTGGCACGGATTTACGTTCGCTATTCGAACTACAACTGCTCTCGGTGACACCGAGGTAGATGAGGGTGAGACAGCCACTAACAGTGGTACGTGGAGTGATCCTGATCTAGGCGACGTGGTTACGTTGACCGCTTCAACTGGAACAGTCGTGAAGAACATTGATGGAACTTGGGATTGGTCGTACGTGACCGTCGATGGCGATGCCACGATTCCTGTGACCATCACTGCTACGGACTCGACCGGATTGTTCGACACGGCTACGTTTGACGTAACTGTGAACAACGTTGATCCGACCGCGACTGCAACGAATGACGGGCCTGTGCTAGCGAATGCTTCTGTCGAAGTGGCCGTTACTGCTACAGATCCGGCTGGTGCGGCAGATCCTCTGTCGTACGAGTTCGACTTTGACAACGACGGTGTGTTCGAAGTTGGTCTGCAGGCAGGTAACACTGCGAGCGGGTCGTTCGCCACCAGCGGTGTGAACACTGTTGTCGTTCGTGTTACGGACGGTGATGGTGGTAGCACGACGGCTACAACTGACGTGACTGTCTTCAGCCCACCGACTATCGATAGCATTTCTGGCGATTCGATTGTGGAAAATGGTTTGGCTGAATTGAACGTTGTGTTCAGTGATGCTGACGCTGGCGACACGCACAGTGCTGAAGTTGTTTGGGGTGATGGCTCGATATCGCTTTACCCAGTGGTTACTAGCCCATTCACACCAACTCACCAGTACTTGGATGATGATCCAAGCACGACTTCTAGCGACGATTACGCAGTATCGGTAACGATTACTGACGCCGCTGGTGAAACAGGTGATGATTCGACGACCGTTACGGTTGCGAATGCTGCACCTGTAATTGGCACTGTTTCTAGTGACGATGAGACCGGAACTGTTTCAGTTACGTTTAGCGACATTGGTTCGCTCGACACTCACGTTGTTACCTTCGCTTGGGGCGACGGTTCTTCTGAAGATGTCAGCCCTGTCGCTAGTGCGGCTTCGGCTTCGCACCTGTACTCGCAGTTCGGTACTTATGATGTCACCGTTACGGTTACTGACGATGACAGTGGAGCAGCTTCTGAAGTTGTGACGTTGATCATCGGCGGTGGTGCTTGTGACTGTACTGAGGGTCTTGGCTGGTGGAAGCATCAGTACAAGGGCAACGGTTCGACCGAGCTGACAACGGCTCAGCTTGAGCTGTTGGCGCTTATGGTTGGTTCGCAGACCGGTTACTTCAATGGCTTGACCGTTGATGCTGCTCGAGATGTGTTCGACCCTTCGAAGTCGAACAACAAGGGTGGCGAACGAAACGGTTCGAATTCGGCTCGCAACGATGCAAGTGCTACTGGTTCAACTCGTGGCAAGAAGAAAGGCGATGGTACGAAGCAGAACTCGAAGGCAAATTCGAGAGCGCATTCGCACGATGATTCAGATTCGAGCATCTACCGCTTGAGCAAGTTCGAAGAGAAGACTGCACAGCATGTGTTGGCTGCTTGGTTGAACTTTGCGAAGGGTGCGGTTGATGCTGATCAGATCTTCACTGTGGATGGTGTTACTTACACCTTCACTGATTTGAGGGCTGAGGTTGAGAGTTTGATGAGTGGTGAGCCTACGAAGGCTGAGCTGAATCAGGCTAAGAAGCTTGCTGAAGCTGTGAATTCGCTGGACAAGAACAACCCTGAGTGCGACAGCCATGCTGGTTCGCATTCAGCTTCTGGTTCGGATTCTGGTTCAGGAACTGGCTCTGGTAGCAAGCGTGGTAAGAAGAAGTAGTTCTTCTTAGTTCGTAAGCAAGAGAAATTAGAGAAGGGGCTAGCCTGTTTTGGCTGGCCCCTTTTCGCGTATGGCGTCAGTCGCGGGCGTTATGGCTCTGGGCGTCATCGGATGACTTGGTCGCACGTCGCCAGGGCATCTACCCTCTCCCTAGCCCTCTCCCGAAGGAGAGGGGACAGCGCGTTGGTCGCGCTCGTCATCGGACGACTCGGCTCTCGCGGCAAGTTATGGCGTTATAGCTCCGGGCGTCACTGGCGTGACTTGGTCACCGCGGCAGACTCTGGCGTTGGTCGCGCTCGTTACTTTGTAACTCGGCTCCAGCGGCAATTTCCCCCTCTAGCTCCCCCGTGACGGGGGAGGACTGGTTGTTGGTGGTTGTTGTGATTTGTAGGGTGAGGATTCAGGTCTGGCTCTGTCGGTTTGGGGTTTAATGGACTTGTGCGCGTGGGAGAGATTTTGAGGCGAGTAAAACTTGGTGTGGAATTGGTGCGCTGAGTTGCTGCTCTTGAACTGTTGAATTGACCCAAAACGCTGAGGTTTCAGAAATCGAATACAGGGTGGGTTTTTCGACTGGAATTACATCGGTCTGTCGCCGTGTATATCGAGTGCAAATTGGGTAGTTTTGGGGCTTGGTCTTCCAGAAGTGCGCTGATTTGGTGCGGAGTTATGCACACCTTATGCACACTTTTGCGCACGGTACGAATACCGATTTTTGGCTTCGGATACCCGAGGAAATGCTTAGCCTGCTTGCGCTTATGAATCGGGACGTTCGCGCGTTCGGTTCCGTTGGGCTGTTTAGTGATTAAAACAGCAGAAAAACAAGAAAAGTATGAACGAGGCTGATCAGTCAGAATGAATAAATTATCGAGTTATTACAAAGCGTCGTTAGCGCTAATGGTCATTGCGGTGGCTGTAGTTGCGAACTTGACGTTTACAGGAAGCGCAGATGCCACAGGTAACCTGGTGGTAAACGGCAGCTTCGAGTCGGGACAGTACGATAATCCGGCAGCTGCTCAGCAGCGAATTACGTACTATGCGAGCCCTGCGTACCTTCCAAATTGGACGGTAACGGGCGAGGTTGACCGAGTTTCAACCGCATTTACCGCTTCGGATCAGGATTACAGTCTTGATATGAACGGGTTTGGCGCTGGTGGTATCAACCAGTTCATTCCAACGGTACCCGGCCAGGAATACCGCATGAGTTTCGATCTTGCGGGTAACCCTGACACGATTACTGCTGGTTGTGAAAATCCGATTCGGACCGTGTCAGCTTATGCTGGCGTAGTTGGCGGGTCATACACCTTTGACGTTTCCGGCACATCAGCTGCTGCGATGGGTTGGGTAGAGCAGTCGTTTAATTTCACTGCAACGGCTACTTCGACCCAGATTTCGTTTAACAGTGGTGACTCTGGGAAGTGTGGTGCTGCGATCGACAACGTCAGTGTTGTTGCTGTTGGACCTCCGGTTATGTTCTGGGCTGACTGGACAGGTGGCGATCTTGACGCCGGTTCTGCTTTCCAGGGTGTAGGAACTATCACTAGTCCTACTGCTGTAGTGAACGTTCGGTACGACAACCCTCAGGGAATTCTGGATGTTCCTTCAGATTCCGCGACCCCTACATATGGTTACGACACCGGTGCTGTAACTGGTGGTCTCGATCGTTGGGGTAGGAATGGTGACAACGCTCGGGTGCCAGCGACTTCTCCTTACACAAGTGATGACGTGGCAAATATTCCGACTGACACCGACATGATTCGACTGCGCTACGCAGGGTCTCAGACTCTGACGTTCACAGACGCAGCGGGTGACCCTATCGATGTTGCAAACCCTGTGTTTGCGTTCGTTAGCTTGAACCTGAACGGTTATGGATTCGACCAGGACTTCGATATTTTGAGTCAGGGTGGAGTCGATGGAAACGACTGTGGCCTATACGGTTGTGGTACTTCGACTAAGCAGATCGTCGACAACGGCGGTGGCGACATTGAGTACTGGCTGGTTGGCACGGGTGAGCCCCATGGAACTATCCGGTTCCGCGGTTCGTTTGACACATTGAACTGGGAGAGCCTTGGTGACGAGGTTTGGAACGGTTTCAACGTTGGTATTGCAGGTTTGGCTGAAGAGCTTCCTGACACCGATGGTGATGGATACAGCGACGACGTTGACGTATTCCCAACTGACGGTACGGAATGGGCTGACTTTGATGGTGATGGAGTTGGCGACAATGCCGATGCATTCCCGCACGACCCGAACGAAGACACTGACACCGATGGTGATGGTATTGGCGACAACGCTGACCCAGGACCTGATGCGTTAGGTCGAACGGGTTGGGAGATGTTTGGTCCGAACCCGATTGTTAGCCCTGTACCTAACTACGGTACCCACGGTGATGACCGGTACTACAATCATGTAGGTCCAGTTCCTGCAGCTGGTGACTCTGATTGGGGGCCTGCGCCTGACAGTGACGTAATTGGATTCTCGGTTCCTTCGAGATTGAATGCTCCGTATGTATGTCTGAGGTCATTGGACTACACGTTCTTCCAGACTTTTGTCGACATTCCAATTGGAACTGACCTGACGACGTTCTCGATCGACTTTAGCGGAATGGATGATGGTTCTAGAGTCACTGTGTACAACTCGTTGTACCCGGGTGGTCTCGTCATCACAGGAAGCTCGGTTGGTCTTAATGCGACATTGTCTCTCGACCTAACTTCATTCATGAACATTGGTGAGACGAACCGGGTTCTTGTTACACAGATTGACGATTGTGCAACTGGTAACAACTTGCACTCTGCGATCATCAAGTTGAATGGTACGACTATCGAGCCTCCGGTTACTAACCTTGACCCTGAGCTGACTTCGGTTGGTACTGCGATTGACGAAGGTTCGGTTGCGTTAGCTTCAGGTACTGTTTCTGACGAAGACGGTGACACGGTGGCATTGAGCGCTAGTGTTGGAACTGTTGAGAACAATAACAACGGCACATGGTCTTGGACTGGTGCTGGTGTTGAGGCTGATGGTCCAGCTTCTTACGACGTGACTATTACAGGTGACGACGGAGAAGGTGGTTCGGCTTCGACTGTATTCACAGTTACTGTGTTCAACGTTGACCCTGTTGTTCATGCTGGCAACGACGCTGGTATCAATGAGGGTGAGACGTTCACCAGCTCTGGATTGTTCGATGATCCGGGTGCAGATACTTGGACCGCTACTGTGGACTACGGTGATGGCAGTGGCACTCAGGCACTTGCTTTGAGCGGTTACTCGTTCGACCTTGCCCACACATACGTCGACAACGGTGTTTACACAGTTGTTGTTACTGTGACCGATGACGAGAATGGTGTTGACAATGACACTGTCACGGTTTCAGTTCGAAACGTTGCTCCGGTAGTCGACCCTATTGGCAACATTACGATCGATTCTGGTGAGACTGTTGTTCTTGGTGCTACGTTCAGCGACGCTGGTGTGAACGACGTTCACACTGCATCGGTTGACTGGGCTGGTTCCGTAGGTTCGCCGGTTGTGACTGATACTTCAGGATCAGCTTCTGGATCGCTTTCAGATTCTCAGCAGTTCTTCGGACTGGGTGACCACACTGTCACGGTGACGGTTACCGACAACGATGGTGCTGAGAGCGACGCTGTGACATTCACGGTTACTGTGCTTCGAGCGGCGATTGACATCGACGTGAAGCCGGGTAGCGACGTGAACCCACTGAACTTGAACGGCAACGGAGTTGTTCCAATTGCTGTTCTTGGTAGCGCTGAGTTTGATGTATCGACCCTGATTTCAGGATCCGTTTTGGCGGGTGCTGAAGGTTCGGTAGTAGCTGCTCCGGTACATGGTGGTCACATTGAAGACGTCAACGGCGACGGATTCGACGACTACGTATTCCACTTCCGTGAGTGGGAGCTTGGTGTGACTGGTGACGCTCTGACGAGGGTTCCCGTTTACTTGACTGCTGAAAGCACTGATGGAGTTCTGTTTGGCGGCGAAGACGATGTTCGAATCAACCCGAACAGTTCTAAGTCGCAGGGCAAGAACGATGGCAGTGGCAAGGGCGGACCTAAAAAGAAGTAGGTTTACCTCAGTCATTAGGTAATTACGAACCGCCCCACAGGAAAATTTTCTTCTGGGGCGGTTTTTTTTTGCCTGGGTGTGATCTGGAGAGTTGTTCAGGTTGAGGGGAGATTGTGTTCGGGTGGTCGAATAGTGCTGGTTATGTGGATAATGGCTTTATGAGCGAGCATATGAAATTGGAGCGGGGTGAGATTTACGAATCGGGTTTTCGTTTGGACGAGGATCTGACGGTTATCGATCATCTTGGTGGTACTCGAAAAGTTGATATTTATCTTTGTCGCAGCAGTGCGTTGAAGATGCAGGTTGCGTGCAAGATTTTGCGGCCTGAGTTTTGCGTTCACTTCAAGTCACTTGAGGCAGTGATTAAGGAAGGCGAGTTGCTTTCGAGGATGGATCATCCGAACGTGATGCGGGGGCATTCGTTTGAGCTTGAGCCGGCTCCTCGGATCGTGATGGATTACGTTGGCGGGTCAGATCTGAAGTCGGCGTTTTTCACGGGCAATTTCGCGGCGTTTCCTCTGGCTGAGGCTTTGTCGTTAGTGCGGCAGTTGGCTGATGGGCTTGAGCATGTTCATGCGCAGGGTGTGTTGCATTTGGATGTGAAGCCTTCGAATATTTTGTATGCGGATGGTCGGGCTGTGTTGATCGACTTCAGCGTGGCGCGTGAGTTTGATATTGAGGATTTGCCGCGGGATAACGCGGGAACTCGAGATTGGATGGCTCCTGAGCAGACGAATCGAGAGACGGTGGGGCCGTATACGGATGTGTATGGGCTTGGCGTGGTGATGTATCAGTTGCTGACGGGTGGAGAGCTTCCTTATAAGACGGTTGAGGTTGCTGATGATTCAAGCTCTTCTAGTGATGAATCTTCGAGTTCGAGTAGTTCGTCGGGGTCGAGTGATTCGAGCAGTAGCGGTTCTGGCGGTTCTGTGAATAAGGTTCCGAACTATGATGTGGCGCCGGTGCATCCTTCTGACATTGATAGTTCGGTGAGTCGCGAGGTTGGTGATATTGCTTTGCGGGCGGTGAGTGTGCGTGTTGAGGAGCGGTATGGCACGCCTGGTGAGTTTGGTGAGGCTTTGGGTGGTGTTGGTGGCTGATTTATTTTTGGTAGAGCCGATGCATTGTGGGATTAGGAACTTGTGAGATTGACCCCGATTTTTATCGGGGTGACATGAGAATGAGGTGCGTTCCTCATTTGGTTTGTTTCGACTGAGGTGCGTTTCATTGGCTGACAATTCAGATTTTGGTTGAAAAATTTTGGTTGCGGGTTGGGGCGGTAAATCGAGTTTGGCGCGGGCTTTGGCTGATGATCTTGATTTGCCGTATGTGGAGTTGGATTCGATTCACTGGTTGCCTGACTGGGAAGACATAGATGCCGAGGTTTTTCGGAAGGAAGTTCAGGGGATCATCGATGAGAATCCGGACGGTTGGGTGATCGACGGCAATTACGTTGGTAAGTTGCAGGGGTTGGTGACGGGGCAGGCGGAGACGGTTGTTTATGTCGATATGCCGTGGCGAGTTTGGTTTTGGCGGGTGTTTTGGAGATCGATGACTCGCGCATGGCGGAACGAGCATTTGTGGAATGGGAATCGGGAGACGTGGCGGAATCATTTTCTTTCTCGCGATTCGTTGATTCTGTTTATGTTGAAGCGGTTTCGGAATTATCGAGGTAAGCGGGTTGAGAATTTTCGGGCTGCGGCTGGGGCTGCACGGTTTATTCAGCTGAGTTCTCGTGGGGCGTTGAATCGGTTTTACAAGGAGCGGGGGTTGGATAGGTAGGGTGGTGTGTGTGAGCTGAGGTGATGGATGTTGGCTTCGTGTCGTCCTTCGACACATTCGACTTGCTCAGTACAGGCGTGGCTCAGGATGACATTTGCAATGGGTGGCGTGGATTGAGATCGGTGAGTTTGCCAGATAGATCCTGAACCCGTTCGGCGTTGCTCAGGGCAGGCATGAATTCAGGATGACATTGGGTGGTCGGTTGAAGTGGGTTCTCCCCCGGATTGGGGGAGTTAGCGGGGTAGACTGCGGTTGCAGCCGAGTTGTTCGACGACGAGCGCGAGTAACACGCTTCGATATCTATTGACCTTGTTGGGGGTTGGTGGCTACTGTTAATAGCGGTTGTTTTACAACTGTCGGAGCCCTTGTGGCGCAGTGGCTAGCGCAACTGATTTGTAATCAGTAGGTCGCGGGTTCGAATCCCTCCAAGGGCTCCAATTTTAATGGCTCGTGTCCGGTTGGTAGTTTCTGGTCCTAAGAAAACCCTTACGAATATCGTCGCCACGCGTAGTGAAATTCTGTTTTGCTGTGGTAAAGTTTTTGTTTGGGCAAGGGTTGGGGAGTGGTTAAACCCAGCAGACTGTAAATCTGCCGCTTTACGGCTTCACAGGTTCGAATCCTGTCCCTTGCACCAGAATTACAGTACGGGTTAGTTATAGGTGCACCTCATATGCGGGGAATCATCGGGCCCACATAGCTCAGTGGTAGAGCGCATTCTTGGTAAGAATGAGGTCCCGAGTTCAATCCTCGGTGTGGGCTCCAAGCTAAGCACCAATCAATATCAGCGCCTGATTTATGAGCGCATGGGTAGGAGACCTCCGGTAATAGGGGGCGTAGAGAGAAATAATGGCAAAGCAAGTATTTGACCGAAGTAAGCCTCACGTAAACGTGGGTACGATCGGACACGTTGACCACGGTAAGACAACGCTTACTAGTGCCATCACCAACGTGCTCGCGCAGAGTCAGGCAAACGTAACGGCGAAAGCCTTCGAAGACATCGACAACGCTCCAGAAGAGCGTGAACGTGGTGTGACCATCGCGACAACTCACACAGAGTACGAGACTGACACACGTCACTATGCTCACGTGGACTGCCCGGGTCACGCTGACTACATTAAGAACATGATTACCGGTGCTGCCCAGATGGACGGCGCTATTCTCGTGGTATCGGCCGCTGACGGTCCTATGCCACAGACTTACGAACACATTCTGCTTGCTCGCCAAGTAAACGTTCCAAAGCTTGTTGTTGCTTTGAACAAGAGTGATGTTGTTGACGATGAAGAGCTGCTTGAGCTTGTTGAGCTTGAAGTACGTGAGCTTCTTACTAAGAACGGTTTCCCTGGTGACGACCTTCCAGTTGTTCAGGTTTCTGCTCTTGAGGCTCTCGAGAATGCTGAAGACGCTGACAACAAGTGGGTTCAGTCAATTGGCGAACTCATGCAGGCTGTTGACGACTACATCGACATTCCAGAGCGCCCAACCGAGCTCGACTTCCTCATGCCTGTTGAAGACGTATTCGGAATCAAGGGTCGTGGAACGGTTGTTACCGGTCGAGTAGAGCGTGGTGTTGTGAAGACTGGTGACCAGATCGAGATCGTTGGATTTGGTAAGACAGTTGCAACAACTGTTACTGGTGTGGAGATGTTCCACAAGACTCTTGAAGAAGGTCTGCCTGGTGACGCTGTTGGTTGCTTGATTCGAGGTATTGAGCGAGAAGATGTTTCTCGTGGTGCGGTTCTGGCTAAGCCTGGATCGATTTCACCTTCGACCAAGGCCAAGGCTCAGGTTTATGTTTTGACTGCTGATGAGGGTGGACGACACACGCCGTTCTTCCCTGGTTACAAGCCTCAGTTCTACATTCGAACTACTGACGTTACGGGTTCTATCAACCTGGGCGAAGGTGTTGAGATGGTCATGCCTGGTGACAACACCGTCATGGAAATTGAACTGATGTACCCGGTTGCTCTTGAAGAGAACCTTCGATTCGCTATCCGTGAGGGTGGCCGAACTGTTGGCTCGGGTGTCATCATTGAGGTTCTGGACTAGTTCCAAGAAATTCTTAAGCTAACGCCCGCTAGTTTTCTGGCGGGCGTTAGCGCGACTTTCTGGGGTCGTGAATTCCCAGATGTATCAGGGTGCAAACCCTTAGTATTTGTAGAGCGTAACTATGGCTAAGAAGAATGCGGTACGCACGTTGGTAGACATGCTTTGTACAGAGTGCAAGGCGTACAACTACCACACTGAGAAAAACCGCCGAAACACGCCTGACCGTATTGAGCTGAAGAAGTTCTGCCCGGTTGACCGTAAGGTGACGTTGTTTCGAGAGAAAAGGTAAGGATTCGAGTTGGCACGAACACCAGCACGCAGCACATCGGGACCTGGCGTTTCAGGTACTGGAGGGTTTTCACTCTTCCGGTTCTTTGGCGAGGTTTTCTCGGAGCTCCGAAAGGTTTCATGGCCTACTCGGCAGGAGGCTACGCGTCTCACCGTGATGGTGATTGCGTTGTCGGCTACGATCGGACTGTTTCTCGGTTTGGTTGATATGGCATTTGCTCGATTGATTTCCGCTATTTCGGGAACTTAGTAATGACTTCTTACAGCGACATCGCCGGGAGCACTGAAGCTCGCTGGTACATCGTCCACACATATTCGGGTCAGGAAGACCGCGTTCAGAAGAATCTGGAGCAGCGGATTAACACGATGGACGTGAAAGACAAGATCTTGAACGTCGTGGTTCCTACCGAAGAAGAGGTGGAGATCAAAGAAGGCGAACGCAAGACTGTTCAGAAGAAGATGTACGCCGGCTACTTGATCGTTCAGATGGTTATGGACGAGGAGAGCTGGTACGTGGTTCGGAACACTCCTGGTGTTACGGGCTTTATTTCTGCTGAGGATGAGCGTGAGAAGCGGCCTAAGCCGGTTCCGTTGGAAGATGCGGAAGTTGACCGGATTATGAGCCGAATGAGCTCGGATGCTCCACGTGTTCGTGTGGGGTACGAGGCTGGTGAGTCGGTTCGTATCAAGGATGGGCCGTTCGCTGACTTTATGGGCACTGTTGATGAGGTACTTGAGGATCGTGGAAAGATCCGTGTGCATGTTTCGTTCTTCGGGCGTGAGACGCCGGTTGAGTTGGATTTCTTACAAATAGAGAAATCGTAGTTACGAGTTAGTTTATTTTTTTGTTTCAGCTCTCTTTTGGAGCTGTTGATTAGTACGAAGGAACGTTGCGTTGGCTAAGAAAGTCACGACCGTAATCAAGTTGCAATTGCCTGCTGGTGGCGCCACTCCGGCTCCTCCTGTTGGTCCTGCTCTTGGTCAGCACGGTGTCAACATCATGCAGTTCGTTAAGGAATACAACGAACGTTCTGCTTCTTTGGCAGGAAACATTGTTCCTGTTGAGTTGACGGTTTATGCGGATCGGTCGTTTACGATCGAGCTGAAGACTCCGCCTGCTTCAGACATGATCAAGAAGGCTGCTGGTATTTCTAGCGGTTCTGGCACTGTTGGCATTACGACTGCTGGCAAGATTTCTCGGGACAAGATTCGAGAGATTGCTACTACGAAGATGCCTGATCTCAACACGAACGATGTTGAGGCTGCGATGAAGATTATTGAAGGTAGCGCCCGAAGTATGGGTGTGGAAGTTACTGGGTAGTTCGGGTTTCGGACTGTTCGGAATTTTTTATTTGTCGGCCCGGGCGTAAGGACCTCGTTTAGAGGGAGCCAGGATTACCGGCTGAGGTTTTAGATATGGCTAAGCACGGAAAACGATATAACGAGGCGGCTGCGGCTGCTGGTTTGGACGATCACGCTCCAGAGGCAGCGGTGAAGCTTGCCAAAGAGTTTTCCAAGACGAAGTTTGAAGAGGCTGTTGAACTGCACGTTGCTACGAGCGCTGACCCTCGACATTCGGATCAGCAGATGCGTGAGGTTGCTGAGCTTCCTCACGGTACGGGCAAGAACGTTCGCGTTCTAGTGTTTGCTCAGGGCGATGCAGCTCGGGCGGCTACTGATGCTGGTGCTGAGTTTGTTGCTGACGATGAGATTGTGAAGAAGATTGAGGGTGGCTGGAGCGAGTTTGATGTCGCTATCGCTACTCCTGACCAGATGGGTAAGATCGGTAAGCTCGGTCGGTACCTGGGTCGTAAAGGTTTGATGCCTAACCCTCGAACTGGAACAGTTGTTCAGCCTGACCGTATGGGTGCGGCTGTTGAGAGTTCTAAGAAGGGTCGAGCTGAGATTCGTTTGGACCGTGGTGCGAACATTCACGTTCGTATCGGTACGGTTGGTTTCGATGAGAAGCAGATTCTGGATAATCTTTCTTCTGTGTACTCGACGATTCTTCGGGCTAAGCCTGAGGGTGTGAAGGGTGCGCTTGTGAAGAAGGTGACTCTTTGCACGACGATGGGACCAAGTTTCCACTTGGATCAGAGTGCTCTTGAGGCGTTGACTCAAGCGTAGCGTTTTGGGCCCGGGCGTCGTCGGACGACTTGGGGCCTAGCTGCGCTCTCCCCCTCTGACTCCCCCGTGACGGGGGAGGATAGTTGTGAGTGATGTGAATATGAAAGGCCCCGGGCGTAATGCTCGGGGCTTTTTTTGTTTGATTCGATGGTTGGCTGGCTTGGGAGATTGACCTCGATTTTAATCGGGGCGACAGGGTGGAAGTGGGTTGGTTAATCTCGAAAGCGAATTAAGGATGGCAGGGGGGAGCCCTTCGAGACGTTCGACTAGCTCAGTACATGCTTGGCTCAGGATGACGATGTTGGAATGTTGGTTGAGTCGTGGTCGATCGGTTTGGTTTGCGGTGAGTGATTCTGAATCAAGTTCAGAATGACGTTAGGAATTTGTTGGCTATTCCGTTCTGGTTGTTGTTAGAATTGATTGCATACAGTTGAATACTGCGACCGCAGACAGTTGGTCCCGGGTAACGGGGTAATGCTTTAGGCGCCATCCGAGGTTTAGAACGTGCAGGTTTCGTCGTGATGGCGAGCGCATTTTTGCCCCGGACTAGGTTCCGGGGTTTTTTATTGGCTTTTTATAGCCAGCCTGTTGTTGACGGGGTCCAGACAGGAGGTCGAATGCCAACTGATAAAGGTAGAGCAGCGGTTGCGGAGATGAAGGACATCTTCGAAGCGTCGCCGCTCGTTATTGCTGCCGAGTACAGCGGTGTTGATGTTGCTGGGATGACCGGTTTACGTCAGGAACTGCGTGCGAACGGTGCGCGATTCAAAGTTGTTAAGAACACTTTTGCACGTCTTGCTGCCGATGAGGCTGGTAGGTCGGAACTTAAAGAGGTTATGACTGGCCCTATTGGGTTTGTTGTTGCCGATGGTGATCCGGCTGCTGCTGCTAAGGCTTTTGTGAATTTCGCTAAGGACAAGGATCTTCCTATCAACATTGTTGGTGGAATGCTTGATGCGGATGTGCTGAGTGCTGATCGAGTTACTGCGCTTGCGAAGCTTCCTTCTAAGGAAGAGTTGATTGCGAAGATGCTTGGTTCGATGAACAGTCCTATGTCTGGATTGGTCATGGTTATGAATGGGCCTATTAGGGCTCTTGCTACTGTGCTTCAGAAGCACGTGGAGAATCAGCAGAGTGCTGGTGATGCTGCGTAAGGCGTGGCGTTAGTCGCGCTCGTCGTCTGACGACTCGGCTCAGCGTCGCAATCTCCCCCTCTAACTCCCCCGATCCGGGGGAGGATGAATGTAGGCGATGTTGCGAGGCAGTTGTTACGAAATATTTGTTATTGATTAGTTCTTCCGGTCGGTACGATTCGGGAGACAGAAAATTTTGGAGAGACCAGAAATGGCCCTGAGTAAAGAAGATCTGATCGAAGAGATCAAAGGTATGTCGGTTCTTGACCTCGCAGACGTTGTAAAGGCGCTCGAGGAAGAGTTTGGTGTTAGCGCTGCTGCTCCTGTTGCAGTTGCTGCTGCTCCTAGTGCAGCTGGTGGAGACGCCGGTGGTGCCGCTGAAGAGAAGGACGCTTTCGACGTTGTGTTGAAGGACGTTGGTGGTAAGAAGATTGCAGTCATTAAGGCTGTTCGTGAGATCACTCCTCTCGGTTTGAAGGAAGCTAAGGACCTCGTTGAAGCTGCTCCTAAGGCAGTTGTTGAGGGTGCTTCTAAGGAAGATGCTGAGACTGCAAAGGCTAAGCTCGAAGAAGCTGGCGCAACTGTAGAAATTAGCTAGTTTGGTTTGGCGTGGAGTGGCGTGGCGTGAGGCGCGGGCGTTATTGCTCCGGGCGTCACTTGCGTGACTTGGTCGCCGCCGCAAGCTCCCCTTCTAGCTCCCCCGTGACGGGGGAGGATTGATGTGGGAGTTTGGATGAATGTAGAAAAGGCTCTGGGTATTTTGCTCAGGGCCTTTTTTGTTGGGAGGATTAGTTGGTGGGAGGGCTGATTATGCCGGGGAGCCAGATGCTGACTTTGGTGCCGTGGTCGAGTTCGCTTGTCATTTCGACTTCGCCACCATGTTCGTTTACGAGCTGTTTGACCACGGTGAGTCCGAGCCCTGTACCGTTTTCTTGTTGCGTTTGAGTATTAGCGGCGCGGAAGAACGGGGTGAAGACGGATGATAGATCGTTGGGGCTGATGCCGATTCCGTGATCCTCTACGGTTAGGTATAGCTTGCCTTCAGACACATCGACTGTCATTTCGATTGTTGAGCTTTCCGGTGAATATTTACTGGCGTTCACTATGAGGTTGTTGACGATTTGCCCGAGTCTGGAACGATCTGCGTTGATCCATTGGGGTGATTCTATATTTCTGATAGTGAGTGTTTGGTTTTTTGATTCGGTAAAGCTTTTGAAGGTAGGTTTGAGTTCGTTGATGAACGCTTGGATTTCGAAGTTGGATCGTTCGACTGCTAATCGGCCAGTGTCGGCACGGGATACATCGAGCAGGTCGTCGATGAGGGTTGCGAGTGTGGCTGCTGATCGGCGAATTACGTCGACTTGGTCGATTTCTCGCTTGTTGAGATTTCCTCGAGTGTTGCGGCGGAGTATGTCGCCGAATGCAGAGATTGCGGTGAGGGGCGTTCGAAGTTCGTGCGATACGGTCGAGAGAAATTCGGATCGACTATCGGCGATCCGTTGTAGTTCGATATTTTCTTCGTCGAGTTGAGCGGCCCGTTCACGATGTTCGCTGATTTCCTTCGCTTGGTTGTACAGACGGGCGTTTTGGATTGACGGGGTTACCTGCTTGGCGATTTCGACCAGCAGTTTTTCATCTTCCGGGGTGTAGGTATTTTGGGTTTGACTTCGTAGCGATAGGAATCCGTCGGGTCCGCTCGCTTCTAGCCCGATAGGTGCTTGAATCCAGGATTGCAATCCAAGACCTGTGAGCCCTTTTCCGCGTTGATCATTGACCAGATCTTTGTAGGAGTTGACGTGTACTTGCCAATCGACTCTATTGTCGTGGCTGGTGACGTCATCGCCGACCGCTTCACCCGGCATGCGCAGGCCATCGATAAAGTCGAGAGACATCGTGTTGGTGTTGCGGTCGTAGAGGATAATGGTCATGCGGTCGTAGCCGAATAAGTCTTTCAACTCACCAGCAATATTCGAGTAGATCTCGCTTTGGTCGATACTTTTCGATGCTGCGAATGCGATGTTTGTGAGGGCTACTTGGGAGACGCTTTGTCGTTGTTCTGTGCGGTATCGCCGTGTTGTATCTACCGCCGTTGAGAGTTGATCGGAGATTAGCCGAACTATTCGTAAATGATCGAGCCCGTAAGCATTTTGGACAGTGTTGCGCAGTTGGATGGAACCGATGATTTTTCCGTTGAGCATGAGAGGGCTGTAGAGCCATGAGAAATAGCCTAGACTTTCTCCTATCTTCATCGAATTTTCGAGCTCTGGATATTTCTCGACATAGTCGACGTCGATGAGCACCGCCGAAGTTTCATAGGTGATGATTTCGGTGTCTTCGACGATGGGGTCGGAGTATTTAAGTTGAGGGTCTGGGACGACTCGGCTTTCAGCGTGTTCGACGAGTAAGTACTCGTCAGAGTCGTCTTCGAACAACGAGTTGATCACAAGATGGTCGTACGGGACGACAGAGTTGATTGTTTGTGCGATTTGATCGTAAACGGAGCTTAGATCGAGGGTTGAGTTGGCGATTCTGCCAAGTTCAGCAAGCGAACGAAGTATTTTTGTTTCGGATTCTGCGGCGTAAAGGCGTGACCACCTGAGGAACGAGTTCGAGAAGATTTTGTTCACATGGTCGAGGAATCGAACTTGTGTGGACGTGTAGACGTTTGGATTGTTGTGTCGTACTTGGAGCGCCCCGATGATCCGATCATCTACCTTGATTGGGGACACCGCCCATGATTGGAGGTGCTTGAAGGGATCCTCACCAATTTCGTGGTGACGGTTTTCTTGTATCGATCGGACGTCATCACCGACGATGAATCCTGCGGGAGACGAGATGAGTCTTTCGATTACCGTCTCGGAGTAGGACCTGGGTACGAAGTAGCGGAAGCGCTTGTTTTGGAGGCCCCATCTGTGGACAGGGGTGTAGGTGCGCGATTCTGTATCGACGCGAGAGTGTGCAATCGTATCGGCGGGAATTGCTTGTGCGATGTACTCGGCGAAGAACTGAAAGAGCGAATTGAAATCGGCAGAATTCGCGATTATGCGCTGAATGTCCTCTGTTGCCGTTGCGAGTGAAGCCTCGCCCGGTTCGCCACCAATTCTCAACACGTACCCAACTCCCCTGCTGCTTAAATACTTTTTATAATGAAAAGCGTGAAAACAGGTGAGAGGGTGCACTTTGCTTCGTTCTCTTAAGTTCTTACAGGAAATCGAGAACCATCGCGCACGCCACTGATTTGGCTACCTTTTTCGGAGGCCTTCGATGTCGAGGTGGGGTAGCCACTCGAGCCAGGATGGCAGGTACCAGTTGCGTCGACCTAGCAGACGCATGGTTGCTGGGACTAGCACGCTTCTCACCAGAGTGGCATCGAGGAAGACCGCTACGGCTAGACCGAAGCCCATTTGCTGCAACAGTGTTAGATCGCCGGCTGCGAATCCGCCGAAGACGACGACCATGATGAGTGCTGCACCGGTGATGATTCGACCCGTGGATCGCAGACCGTGGGCTACCGAAGCTCGATTATCGTCGGTTTCGGAGAAGTGCTCTTTGATTCGGCTAAGCAAGAACACGTGGTAGTCCATGGAGAGTCCGAACAGGATAGCGAAGAGGAATATGGGCAGCCAGCTTTCGATTGATTCGACCTGCTGGAATCCGAATATTTCGTTGCCTACTCCTTTTTGGAAGACGAGGACGATAAGTCCGTAAGCGGCTCCAACTGATAGCAGGTTCATGATGACTGCTTTGAGCGGTACAAGGATGGAACGGAATACAAGAGTTAGCAGGATGAAGCTCAGGCCGAGAACAAAGACGATGACTGGGATTTGTCGGTTATCGGCTACTTCTGTGAAGTCGGCCTGTCTTGCCGCCCACCCCGTTACGTGCACATCGTCGGCGTAGGGTCCGAATGCTCCCGGGATAGTTTGTTCTCTGAGGGTTTGAATCGCCTTCATGGCGTCGGCTGTTGCGGCGTCGCCTGGGGGTGCGAGTGAGATAGTCATGATTTGCTTATCGGGAGAGGTTTCGACTACCGGGAAGCCACCGATTGCATCAGTGAATGCTTCGAGTCGGTCTTGCAGGTCGAGGGTTCGGTCGGGGCGTTCGACGACGAGGATGATCGGTGCCATTAGCCCGCCAGAGAATTTGGAGTCGAGTGTTTCGAATCCGGTGCGGGATCGGAAATGCTCGGGCATTGTTGAAACGCCCGCAAGGCCGGTAGATATATCGAAGTAGGGGATTGCCATTGCCACGAGGATTCCGACCGATAGGAACAGGCTGATGATTGGCTGACCCATAACCACCGATGCGATTTTGTCCCAGAACCCGGATTTCAGTTCGGCGTCCTGTCGTTTTACGACGGCTTTGATGCTCCACTTGTTGATGCGGTCGCCAAGGAGTTTGATGATCGCCGGGAGCAGGGTTAGTGCGGCGATTACGGATGTCATTACGACGAGGATTGAGCCTATCGCGAGGCTCCAGAACAGATCGGTTGGGACGAAGAAAAGACCGGCAACTGCAAGCACTACCGTGATTCCGCTGAATAAGACGGCGCGGGAAGCAGTGTTGCTAGCGATTTCGATTGAATCGTCGATGCTGGAACCTTTGCGGCGTTCTTCGCGGTAGCGTTCGATGATGAATAGTGAGTAGTCGATACCCACGGCGAGTCCCATCATCGTGGCTACGTTCACTACGAAGATAGAGAGTTGGAATCCTTCCCCAATTACGGCAGCGACGCCGAGTGCGATAACGATGGCGAGGATGGCGATGATTAGCGGGATGGCTGCCGCCATGATTGCGCCAAACACGAGGATGAGGATGATTACGGCGAAGGGGATGCCGATGGCTTCTCCGGTTAGGAGGTCTTTTTCCGATCCTTCGACGAAATCGAGGCTGAGCGTTGCGTTACCGGTGACAACGACGCTGAACTGGTCGTTTTCGTTGGCGTGATCGATTATTTCGTGGATTTTCTCGACTTCTAACGTCGCTTCATCGGCTGAGCCTGCCATTCGCACGAATATGAGGGCGGCGTCGCGATCTTCATTGACGATTCGTTCGCGTGTGGAAGTGACTATTTCGGGGCCGAGTTCGAGTATGTCTGTGGCTATCTGGTCGGCGAACGACACGAATTCGATTTGGTCGTACTTAAACGAGTCGGAGGTGACGATCACAGTTTCGACTGCAGCGTAGGGATCGCGGAGGTGCTCAGCGATTAGGTCGTCGGCGACCTGTGATTCTGGGTTGTTGAGGAATCGCCACTGCGAAGAGAGATTGCCTTGAAGGAACGTGCCCGCGAGCCCCCCGGCGATAAAGAATGCGATTACCCAGATGAGGATAGTAGTTCGGGGTTTTCGTGCTGCGGATTTCGCGAGATTTGAGGTGGAGAGGGCGCTCATAGAACAGGTTATTCCGTTTCGCTGTTTTGGTCGCTGATTTTTGATTTAGCGAAGAAAAGGGTAGTACATGCCCTGTTAAAGGAGAAAACGCCCGGTAGTTAATCCCGGGCGTTTTCTGAGAATTGCGGTCTGTGTTGGTTGTGTCTCTCTAAAAGAGGTTGTGGGATTGTCCGCCGTCTACGTTTAGGCAGGCTCCGGTAATGAAGTCGGCCTGTGTCGATGCTAGGAAAGCTACGGTTGCGCCGATTGGTTCAGGCCAGCCGAATTTGCCCATTGGCAGATTTCGATCGATGAATTCGTCGACTACTTCTTTAGGGTTGTTCTGTGAGAACTTTTCCCAAGTGCCTCCTGCGTGGAGGATAGAGCCGGGGGCAACAGAGTTAACGGTTACGCCGTCTTTAGCCACTGCCATTCCGGTGTGCTTTGAAGCTGCGATCATTGCGGCCTTGGCTGCCATGTAGGGAGCCGTTCCGCCGTATTCACGACCGAAGATCGACGAGATGTTCACGACTCGACCCCAGCCGCGTTCTTGCATGCCGGGTACTACGTGCTTCATCAGAGCTACGGCCGACCAAAGATTGGCGTTCATCACCATGTGGAAATCGTCGAGAGACGAGTTGACGAGGTCGGAAGTGCCAAGACTGCCACCTACGTTATTAACGAGGATATCGATAGGACCGAGTTCGGCGGTAACTTTGGCTACGAGATCAGCTGCACCGCTCTCATCACCGAGGTCCGCGACGAATGCCCCAACTTTTACCCCGGTGGCTTTGAGTTCATCGGCAGTTTCGTTCAGGGTGCCTTCACCGCGTGCGCAGATTGCGACGTTAACGCCTTCGGCTGCGAGTGCGAGGGCTGACTGTCGACCGAGTCCTCGGCTGCCGCCGGTAACGAGGGCAACTTTGCCCTTAATTCCTAGATCCATGGTGTTATTTGCTCCGTTGTGAGTGATTTGTACTTGAAGGCATGTGTTTCGATCTGGGTGCCGATACTACATTTTGCCTAATTTTTATCCGGTACCAGATTATTCGTAATGTGCTGGTAACAGGGTATTGATAGATTGATTATTGTGGTGAGCCGCCTAAAAAGCTATCGAGATTAGAAGAAACGTGCGCCAAAGTTCAGGTTTGGCGAGGGTAAATCATCTTGACTGTCGATTTTATGGTGGTGTATCTTGACCGGGTGCCGTCGGTATACCCGCGGCCATTTAGGGGTGATTCCAATATAAAACGTACGTTTTCTGGGATCGCCTAGCTTGAGTTGTAGGCTTGAGCGAAGGTTCGCGCGGACGAACCGAACTGAATATGAAATTTATAAATGATCTCGCAAGAACGATTGCGGGTAGGTAATTAGAAGTATCTTGCAAAAAGAAACTTTCAGGAGGATGCCGATGCTCGGCATGGCAATTCCAAAGCGTTGGGTGATCTCTCTTGCTTTGGTGGGCTTGGTTTCCCTATTCATGGCCTCGTACTCTGCTGTTTGGGCAGGTCCGGCCTCAGCTACTACTGGTACGACTGGTGCGCCTACGGCTACACCGACTACGGTTCCTGCTAACACGACGTTGTATTCGATTACCCAGTTCACCTTGTCCACACGGGTTGTCCCTCCGGGCTCTATCCAGGGGATGAATGTGCGGGCGTTCAACTCGGACGGTGATGACATTACGAATACAGCACCGGGTTTGACATACGCTTGGTCTATCACCAACGGCTGTGCAACACTCACGAACGCAACGAGTACATCCGCTGGTTTTGACTTTGTCTCTGCTGCCTGTACCGGAGTTGTGACAGTGACTGTCAAACAGTTTGGTGCAAACCCGAAGTCAAAGACTATTAATATCACTGTGAACGCACCAGAAGGTGCGCCACCCGTTGTTCCAATTGCCAACTCATCTACCCCTGCTAAGCTGCCCACTGGTGTAGATAGCAACCAGGTAACTGAGATCAAGGCTGGAGATGGTGGATCACTATCGGTTGACGGTGGTGGTGGTAAGGCCATTTCTTTGAATGTTCCTGGTGGAAGTCTGGGTGATGGTGAAGCAGCTTCTGTTTCGATCAAGCCAATTTCCGCAGACTCGGTTCCAAGTGCTCCGCCAGCCGCTACTGAAGGTGCCTCTTCAGGCACATTCAAGTTCGGTAGCTCGGTTGTACAGATCACCTGGTACGACAAAGACGGTAATGCTGAGGACACCAAGAAGATCAGCAAGCCTGCTCAGGTTTGTATGACTTACACCCAGGAAGATATTGATAACGCCGATGGTGGTATCGATGGTCTTGGAATCTGGCGCCACAACGGCACAGAATGGGTCAAGTTGAACTCGACTGCTTACACCAACCCGAACCGAATCTGTGCAAACACAGCGAGCTTCTCGCCGTTTGCTCTTGGTTTGGACGTAGCTGCTCCTGGAGCTGCTGACACGGGTGCAACTGGTCTTCCTGCTACGGGTGACTACTCACCGAACGCAATGACATTGATCATGGCTATGTTTGCTGGTTTCGCCCTGGTTGGTACTGGAGTGTTCACAGCACGCCGAGCTCGCCGAGTTCGTGAAGAGTCTTAGTCTTAATTTCTGGGATTCGTTAGTACGTAATTAGAAAAGCCCCGGGTTTAGAGCCCGGGGCTTTTTGTTTGGGTGTTTAAGGTCCGGGCGTCGTCGAACGATTTGGGACCTCGTCACAATCTACCCACCCTCTAACTCCCTCCCGAAGGAGGGAGGACTTGTTGGTTGTGAATGGGCGTTATGAGTCTGGTTTGGCTTTCGTCGCGCTCGTTACTTGGTGATTCGGCTCCGCGTCGCAAGCTCGTTTTATGCTCCGGGCGTCACTGTCGTGACTTGGTCGCGAGCTGCAATCTCCCCCTCTAACTCCCCCGTGACGGGGGAGGATTTGTTGTTGGCTGTTCGACGTTTTGGGCCTGGTTGGTGGTATGTAGTTGTGACCGGGTCGGGAGAATGTGTTGTTGGGGCGATAGATCCTGGAAATGAATTCAGGATGACTGGATCGGAATTAGGTTTGTGATTTTGATTGTTCAGTTGGTGTTGCTCGGGGTTGTTGGTTCAAAATGGGTTGGTAATCTGATGTACTTCGTAGATTGAAGTTTTCGTGATGTGTAAGGGTGTTCGAATTCGTGGTTACGAGTTTGTTCGGTAAAGATTCATTTGTTCAGGATCGTCGGCACGTTTTGGTGCTTGTCGGTTTGTTCGTGTTGTCGTTCGCTCTTTATGCGTCGACGATGTCACGCGGCATCACGTGGCTGAATACTGGTCCTGACGGTGGAGACTTTATTAGCGCCGCCAGGGCGTGGGGAGTGCCGCATCCGACTGGTTATCCGACCTACACAATGTTGCTTCGTGTTTTTGGTGATGTTGTGGCGATTGGCGATCATGCGTTCAGGGCGAATCTATTCTCCGCAGTGATGGGGGCGTTGGCTGTTCCGTTTGTGTACGTAGCGGCGTTGCGGGTACTCAGGCGGCTTCCTGGCTCTGAGGTGGGCGACAGTCGCTCTGTGACTGCAGCAGCGTTGGTGGCGGCGCTTGCATTTGGGACATCGAGATTGTTTTGGTCGCAGGCAACGGTGACCGAGGTTTACACGCTGAACACGCTGTTTGCCTCATCGTTGCTTGTTTTGACGCTGGGCGTGGTTCGTGATGTGGAAATGGGGCGTTCGTCGATTCGTAATCGGGTGTTGTTGGCGGTGCTGTTGGGTGTTGGGCTTGGGAATCACACGACTCTGGGCTTGGTTGGTGCGCCGTTTGGGGTTTGGGTGACGTGGCTAGTGTGGGGCAAGTTCGGTTGGCGAGGTGTGTTTGATTGGCGTCCGATAGTAGGATTGCTGGCTGGGCTTTCGGTTTACATCTATGTTCCGATTGCTGCTTCAGCGGCTCCGATTGTTAGCTGGGGTTCGCCAGATTCATTCGAGGGTTTCCGGTGGATGATTTCGGGAACCATTTATCGGCCGTATGCGTTTGGGCTTTCGAACGACTTGATATCGGGTCGTATAGCGACGATTGCGGAGTTGCTGTTCACACAGTTCACGATTGTCGGAACGGTGATTGGGATTGCGGGACTGACGACGATTTGGTCGTATAGCCGCGAGTTTGTAATTGCCTCGGTTACATCGGTACTAGTTGTGACTGTTTATGCGGTTGCTTACGACACTGTGGACAGCTTTATTTATCTGATTCTTGTGTTCATGATGTTCTCGCTTTGGCTTGCTGTTGGCATGGCTGTGTTGGGGCAGGGTGTTAGGCGTTTTGCGGGTCGGACGGTTCGGCTGAGTTCGTTCCAACGACAGCTTTATGTTGGTGTGTTCGCTGTGGTGGTATTGATCGTGCCTGTGTGGTCGGTTGCATCGGGCTGGGATGAGTTGAATTTGGCTGATGAAGATGGGCCTGCACAATTCGCAGAATCGACGATTGCGAAGGCTGCTGGAGGAGTTGTTTTTGCTGAGGAGCCAGAGTTATTTGCTTTGGTTTACCAGGCTCAAGTTGCCGATCCTGAACTGGATGTGATGATTGTGGGTCCGTTCATGCTGGGGCATGACTGGTACTGGGATCAGTTGGTGCAGTACTACGGTGATCGTATGCCGACAGAACGACCTGCTCTCTATGAGGATCGGATGGCATGGATCGTCGATTACAACCATGGAATTGTGCCGATCTATTCAACTCATGACGATCGTGATCACCACGATATTTTCAATTTGGTGACTGACGGCGATCTGTTCAGGTTCGAGTATTAGGCAGGGGGCTCTTGATGGCGGTTGTTCCGCAGGTTAGTGCGATTCCTGTTGTTGGGTTGGCTGAGTTTGTTGCCGGTGATGATGTTGGGTCGATGATTGTTGAGCGGTGTGAGTCGAATGGGACTGCGCTTGCTGATGGTGACTTGATCGTGGTGGCTCAGAAGATTGTTTCTAAGGCTGAGGGGGCGGTTGCTGTGATTGCCGATCAGCAGCCGAGTGATGAGGCTTTGGAGCTAGCTGAGACTTTGGGCAAGGATGCGCGATTGGTTCAGATTGTGTTGGATCAGTCGGCTCGTGTTGTTCGTGCTGTTCCGGGTGTGTTGATTGTGGAGACTGTGCACGGGTTTATTTGTGCGAATGCGGGTGTTGATCAGTCGAACATCGAGGGCGATGGGTTGGTGACGACTTTGCCTGAGGATTCGTTTAAGTCGGCGGCTGCGATTCGTTCGACGATTGTGGAGCGTACTGGTTGCGATGTGGGGGTGTTGGTTTCGGATACGTTTAATCGACCCTGGCGTGAGGGTTCGATTAACGTTGCGATTGGTGTTGCGGGGTTGGATCCGCTGCGAGATTTACGTGGGACGATCGATGATTTTGATCGTGAGATGACGACGAGTACGGTTTCGCTTGCTGACGAGGTGGCTTCGACTGCTCAGTTGGTGATGGGCGAGAGCGGCCGGGTTCCTGTTGCGATAGTACGTGGTGTTGAGTGGGAGCGCGGGGAGTTCCCGGCGGATCGATTGTTGAGACCGGCGGAGCGCGATTTGTTTAGGTAGAGGGCGTGGGCGTTGGCGTTAGTCGCACTCGTCGTCGGACGACTCGGCTCCGCGTCGCAGTCTACCCAACCCCTAACCCCTTCCCGAAGGAGGGGGGACTGATGGATCAGGTCGTGTGAACTAAGATCTCGCTGCGACGCTCGTTTTAAGCTCCGAGCGTCACTCTCGTGACTTGGTCGCCGCTGCAATCTCCCCCTCTAACTCCCCCGTGACGGGGGAGGACCTGTTGGGAAGGGCTGGCGGATTGTTGGTGTAGTGGGAGATTACGCGGGTATGCGTAAACCACTGGCATCAGTTTGTCACTGCTGCAAACTTCGTTGTTTGCGCCCGCTGTCGGACGACTCGGCTTTCGCTGCAGGCTCGTTTTAAGCTCCGGGGGGCATTTCGTGACTTGGTCGCCAGCGCCAGTTGCAAACTCGCCCTCTAGCTCCCCCGTGACGGGGGGAGGACTGGTTGTTGGCAGTCGTGAGGGGTGAGCAGAAACTTCGTAGTGCTTCGATATCCTGGATCGAGTTCGGGATGACGTGATGGATGCGCTGGTTATTTTTTGTCGGCGGGTGGTTTTGCGTCTTTTGCTGCCGCTGCACCTTTTGCACCGCCTTTAGGAGCAGGCGACTTGTTGCCGTACCAGGACGAGTATTCGAACGAGTTGCGGAATTCTTTTTCTTCTCCGCATTCTTTGCAACGACCTTGACTAACAGCACCGTTGGGTGGGTCGATTACCCAGTGGTGGGTGCACCCGCCGTCGGCGACGCTGGCTGTTGTCTCTTCGGCTGCTGCGGCTGCTGCCTTCTTCTTCGGAGATGACGCTGGACTCATATATGTGCTGGCTCCAAGTGGTCGGTATTCATATGGATGACAAGATGTCGATCCGCTCGTATAAACCGACTTCCTCACAATTTTAACTCAACTTTGCGATTCATGCGGAATTACTTGGGAGTTAGCCTGAATGTACGTTAAAAAGCTTTTTTTCTATAATGGATGAATAGTCGCGCGCCCAAACGGTCAGATTGACTTCTTGCAGAGGCGGTGATTTATCGTGGGCATATTTAAATGTCGGTGTCACGGGACAATATTCTGACGATTATTCGTCAGAACAATGGCGTGAATGTGGATGAGCTTGCGAAACAGATGCAGTTAGCACCGGCTACGGTTCGACGGCATTTGGATATTCTTGAGCGTGATGGGTTGGTAGATCACTCGGAGGTTCGGAAGCCTACAGGGCGACCTCAGTATTCCTTCCATCTGACGGAAAAAGGGCACGATTCGGTTCCCAAGGATTACAGTCGTTTGCTGAACGAACTGGTTTCCGAAATTAAGAACATTCCTGCAGCAGAAATCACTAGCCAATCAGGTGATGAGGTTCTTCGTAGTTCGCTTTCACGTATCGGTGAGAGACGAGCTGCTGAATATTTGCAGGGTCGGCGTCCTGTCGAGGCTGTGACGGCCGCTTTCGAGGATGGCGGTTACGATCCGATAGTTGAAACCAATAACGATGGTTTGAAGATTCGGGTGACGAACTGTCCGTATCGTCGCGCTTCGATCGATGATGACATTATCTGCACTGTTGATCGTTCGATGGTGAACAGTTTGCTTGGCAGTGAAGTCGAGCACAGTGTTGAGATGTCGCCTGAAGCGAACGAGTGTGTTTACATGCTCGGCGCGAAACACTTGGTTCAGATTGACAGCCAAGTACTGAGCAGCTAGCCTCAGTGAATTAATTAAATATGTGTGGTTCCTCGGTGTCTGAGATTTCTTTTGAAGTCTGAGACCGAAAGGGAAAGCGGTGAGAATCCGCTGCGGTAGCGCCACTGTAACCGGGAAGACGATTCACATAGAGCCACTGTCGATAAGACGGGAAGGCGTGAGTTAGTCGCTGAATCAGTTTTTTTTTTCTGATCAATGTTCCGGGAGCCAGGAGACCTGCCGGGGAACATTCGAGTGACTGCTCCCCGCCTAGGGTGTGGCCTCATGGTGACGAACCAGCCGTTGGCTTTGCCTTAGATCTGGAAAACGAATCACCTGATGGACCCTTGACGATGCAGTTGAGGGTTTTTTTATTGGCGTCGGAAATGTCGCTACATAACGGGTCGGAACGGGTTTCGACTGGCTCAGGTGTGCTGAGACGGTTGTTGCTCGGTGGACTGATTCTCAGTGGTTTGACTCTGCTGACGGCGATTGTTGCCGCTTCGGTCGGCCCGTTTACCGTGCCGTTCACACATACGGCTACGACTCTGCTCGATTTGATCGGGATTGGTGAGTCGACCGCCAAGCCTACCGAGCAGGCGATTATTCAGAGCATTCGGCTGCCGCGTATTTTTCTTGCGTTCATTGTCGGGGCGGCTTTGGGCATTTCTGGCGGAATTATGCAGGGACTGTTCCGCAATTCGATGGCTGATCCAGGGATTATCGGCGTTTCGAGTGGTGGTGCGACTGGGGCGGTTGTGGCGATCGCTTCGGGTGCTGCAACGGTTTCGACCTTCTTCTTACCGGTGTTCGCTTTCATTGGTTCGGCAGCGGCGATGGCTGTGGTGTTTTTGATCGCTTCGGTGGGCGGTCGATTTTCGATGGCTACTCTGCTGCTGGGCGGTATTGCGGTTAGTTCGTTTCTTGGGGCAATTACGACTGCAACGATTATTTTGACCGATGACCTGAACGTTCAGCGGCAGATCATTTTTTGGATCGCCGGCGGGTTTGATACGGCTCGTTGGGAATCGGTTCAGATCGCAGCCCCAATCATTGTTGTCGGGGCGCTGATTACGATTTTTGTCGCACGAGATTTGAACTTGCTGCTAGTGAGTGAGGATGAGGCGAGGTCGTTGGGCGTGAGAGTGGCTCTTGTGCGTAACACGTTGCTGATTTCGGCTTCGTTGATTACGGGTGCTGCGGTGGCGTTTTCAGGAATTATCGCTTTCGTTGGGTTGGTGGTTCCGCACGTGGTGAGGTTGATTGCTGGTGCGGATCATCGGGTTTTGTTGCCGTTGAGTGCACTGGGTGGTGGGTTGTTTTTACTTGTTGCCGATACGGCGGCTCGGATTGTTCTTTCACCCGCTGAATTACGTGTTGGTGTGTTGACGGCGATGATCGGTGCGCCGTTCTTTATTTTCTTGCTGCTGAGATCGAAGGCGAGGCTTTTGTAGCGATGGCCTGAGTTGAAATTAGTTGGCTTATGTGTCGTTCTTCGGGGGCCTCAGGATGACACTGACAGGGATGAGACGGCTCATAGATTGAGTGTGAAGTTTTTTTGAAAGGGTTGAGATGATTCGTTGGATGATGGGTGTGCGTGGTGTGGTTGTGTTAATGGTCGCTTTGGTGGCTATGTTTGTTGTGGCGTGTGGTGGTGACGATGAGGTTGCAACGAGTGTTCCTGTTGAGCCGACTGCGACGGTCCAGGTTGCTGCTGAGCCTGAGGCTACGGCTGTGCCGGCGACTGAAGTTCCAGCCGACGTTGAACCTGTTTCGACGGTTGCGGTTGTTCCGACCGAGAAGCCCGTGGCGACAGTTGCTCCTGTGGCGACGAAGGCACCGGTGGCGACTGTCGAGCCTGTTGAGGCGTTCGATGAGTCTAGGTTTTCTGATGTTGAAGGAATTGTTGATCCGACGAATTTTGGTTGGCCGAGAAGTATTGAGACTTCTGAGGGTGTGATTACTTTGGATGCGCCGCCGACTCGAATTCATTCGCTTTCATTAGGGCACTCTGAGATTCTTGCTGCGCTGGTCGATTTTGATCGTCTGACGGCTGTCTACAGCTTTTTCGTCGATGAAGAGCAGTCGAACATTGCGAAACTTTCTGCTAGCGCAACGATGATTGGGTTTGATCCCGAGGAGGTTGTGGCACTGGAGCCGGAAGTGATTGTGGCCTCGCGGTTTACAAATGCCGATACTGTTGCGCTGATGAAGGGCGCCGGTATTCCGGTGGCTCGAACTAGTCTCGAGAATTCGGCGCTTGGTAATGTGCCGAACATTTTGCTGATGGGTTACATGATTGGTGCAGAGGCTGAGGCTATTGCTCTGGCTGATGAGCTCGAGGCTCGGATGCAGTTTATTTCCGATGTTTTGGCTTCAGATGAGAGTCCTCGGGTTCTTTCGGTTTCGAAGTGGACTTCGGCATTTGCTGCGGGTTCAGGTACGACCGAGGGTGGGATCATCGAACAGGCTGGCGGTATTAACGCTGCTGCCGACTCCGGTATCGAGGGTCATCAACAAGTGAGTATTGAGTCGATTGCCGCGGTAAATCCAGATGTGATTATCGTGCCTCAGCCACTGGATGGTGCGAATGCGTTCATTGAGGAATTGACTTCGAGTCCCGCGTTGGCGCAGGTTCCGGCTGTGAAGAACGGCGAGATTTACTACGTTCCGCCGAGGTATCACACGACGCTTTCACACTGGAACGTGCGCGGTATTGAGCGGTTGGCGAGTTTGCTGTTTCCTTCGCACTTCTCAGGTGTGACGTTCGAGGATTTTGAACATTGGAGTGAGAAGTAGCTATTGGCTGGGGGTGGGCGATGGGCTCGCCCTCTAGCTTCCTCCCTTCGCGGGAGGGAGGATTGGATTGTTACGCGAGA
Source organism: Candidatus Lucifugimonas marina (assembly GCA_029593915.1). Taxonomy (GTDB): domain Bacteria; phylum Chloroflexota; class Dehalococcoidia; order Lucifugimonadales; family Lucifugimonadaceae; genus Lucifugimonas; species Lucifugimonas marina. Next base: position 647,440 of record CP046147.1, read on the forward strand.
GTGTTTGGAAAGGACGGCAGAAGGTGATTTTGTCTGACTGTCGTCCTTCGAGAGCCTCAGGATGACATTTATGGATTTGGCTCAGGGTAAAAGTTGACTATTGAGCGAACGGCAAAAAGTGAATTGCAGGATTCAGAGATGAAGCCTGTGGTTCAGCGTGTGTTGGATGTTGATGGGCTTTCTACTCGGTTGGATGGGAAGTTGATTGTCGATTCGGTTTCGCTTTCTGTTGATCGTGGTGAGGTTGTTGGGGTTGTAGGTGCGAACGGTAGTGGTAAGACGACGTTGATGCGGACTTTGGCGGGTTTGATTGACGCTGACTCAGGCAGAGTGTCGATTGACGGTGACTGGTTCGATTCTGCTTCTGAGAACAGGTCGAGTAGGCGTATGCGTGCCCGGAAAGTGGCGTACATGCCGCAGTCGGCTGAAAGTCATCCATTTTCGGCATTTGAGTCGGTGTTGATGGGTAGGTATCCGCATTTGGGTCGATTCCAGCTTGAGGGATCGGCAGATCGTGATTTGGCTTGGCGGGCGATGGAGCGGACGTCGACTACGGAGTTTGTGAATCGCAAGTTGGATACCCTTTCGGGTGGTGAGCGGCAGCGGGTGGTTCTGGCTCGAGTGTTGGTTCAGGAAGCTGATTTGCTTTTGATGGACGAGCCGACGGCTTCGCTTGATCTACGACACCAGATTTTGACGATGGATTTGGTTCGTGAAGAGGTGGGGCGGCGTAACGCCGGTGCGGTGGTGATTTTGCACGATCTTTCACTGTCGGCCAGATATTGCGATCGACTCGTGATTATGAACGAGGGTAAGAAGATCGCAGACGGTACCCCTTGGGAGGTTTTGACTCCGGGTAATTTGCGCGTGGCGTTTGGGGTTGAAGGTTTGGTTGAGCCGGATCCGGTTACGGGCAAGCCTCATGTTTTGTTGTTGGGTAGCGAAGATTCTTCGGGTGAAGAGTTGGTTGGTGCAGGTCGCAAGGTTCATTTGATTTGCGGTGCGGGTAGTGGTCGTGAGTTGATGCATCAGCTGAAGGTTGCCGGGTATGAGGTGAGTGCGGGTGTGTTGGGTACTGGCGATTCGGATCGTGAGGCTGCCGAGAGGTTGGGGTTGGAGTACGTGAGCGCTCCACCGTTTGCGACTATTTCTGATGAGCAGCACGAGGCTCATATGGAGCTGGTTCGTGATGCTGATCATGTTGTTTTGTGTGCAATGGCGGTTGGGATGAACAACGTGCGAAATGTAGTTGCAGCGGCTGGCGCTACGAGTTTGTTTGTTATCGAACCGCCAGGCGTAAGCGGTGAAAGCGGTGATCTGGAAGTGGGCGACTACACCGATGGGCTCGCTTCAGGGTTGCGTCGCGGGCTGATCGAGCAGTTTGGCGAGGTTCCGGAGTCGACGTTGTTGTTTGAGCTTGCGAGGGCGCAGGGCTAGTTTTGAGCTATGGGTTGGGACTGCTGGAATTAAAATCCTCACAGGATATTCGCGGATTTGGACTGTCGTCCTTATGTGGGATCGTAGACGTTTATTAAAGTGATTTATTTCACAAGAGATCGGGCTTATTCGCCGGGCTGGCACGTGGATAGCGTGGATGTGATGGTGGTCTTTTGGCACGTGTAGTGGACGTTTAGCTCAGAGCTAACAGTGGTTCCATTGTTGTGGGCTGGAGTTATGTAGCGGTGTTGGACGGGAGTTCCGTCTTTCATTCGTCATGCTTCAACTGAACAAGGGGACCGTGATGGTTTTGAAGGTAACCCGGCGTGATGTACTCAAAGTGGGAGCTGCCGCAGGCGCGTTGACGGCCGCCAGCTCGCTTTTCGTTGGACGCATGAGCACGATACGTGCAGTCGGTGCGCCAAAACCAGATCTCCAGCTAACGCCCGTTGAAGAGTGGGTTCCGACGACTTGCTGGATTGGTAAGCAGGATTGCGGAATGCTTGCTCGCAAGATCGATGGGCGAGTGGTCAAGTTCGAAGGACACCCTGCTAACCCGAAGAATCAGGGCACGTTGTGTCCAAAAGGTCAGGGACAGATCGCAGCTCTATACGATCCTGATCGTGTAAAGACCCCCCTTATTCGAACTAACGCTAAAGGCGTTGAAGGTCAGTTCCGGAAGGCTTCTTGGGACGAGGCACTTGAGCTCGTTGCCGAGAGGATGAATGAGGTGCGGAAACGCGATCCTCGACTCCTGATCTGGCAAAAAGGCCGAAGTAAGGCGAAGAAGTTTTACGACGAAGCGTTTGTGAAGGCATCCGGTGCCATGAAAATTGGTCACGGAGCATATTGTTCAGACGCTGGTTATCGAGCGCTCGAGTACACCGTTGGTACGCACGCTGTTCTTCACCCCGATTTCAAACACACGAAATATCTGCTGTCATGGGGTTGGAACATCACCTCAGCAGGCGGAAACAAGACTTGCTGGCTCACATGGAACCAGCAGCTTGATGAAGCCAAGAAGAACGGCATTAAGGTTGTAGCGATAGATCCTCGGGCGAGGCCCGCAGGTCCGTTCGCCGACGAATGGGTGCCAATCAAACCGGGTACAGACCTTGCTTTGGCGCTCGCACTTTGCAACATGATGATTCAGAGCGGCACGATTGATGAGCCGTACCTGAAAGAGTTCACAAACTCGGCACATCTCGTCAAAGCCGATGGCACTTTCGTTCGTGCGGGCGAGGGCGATGAGGCTAAAGAGCAGGTTTGGGACAAGGCCAGTATTGGTCCGATGGACTTCGGTAAATACGGTAATGACCCTGCGCTTACAGGTGAGTTCGAAGTCTATGGCGAAAAAGTAAAGCCAGCCTTCCAGGTGTTCAAAGAGCATGTTGCTCAGTACACGCCAGAGTGGGCCGCGCAGAAGTGTGGAATCAACGTTCGACAGATTTATCAGATTGCTGAAGATCTTCGAAAGCACGCCAACATTGGTGCAACTCACGTTGTAGATGGTGTCGAGATTCCTTACCGACCAGTTGGAATCATGACTTACCACATCTCGCAAACTGAATTGGGATTCCAGCAGGTTCGTGCGCAGACGATGCTCATGATGTTGCTGGGTGCGATGGGTGCTGTGGGCGGAACGTTGTCGGACTGGACATGGAAGATTCACAAAGGCTACGCAGGCCTCGACAACATTTCCATTACGGAAGAACCCAACGTTTACCTGAAGAACTCGAAGTACTACCCGATCAACTCGGGTAACCCTTCGATCATGGCGCAAGTCATGGTGGATCCTGAGGCTTATGGTGTCGATTACACACCAGAGGTTTGCATCATCCATATGGCGAATCCGATGACGTCGTTCCTGTCGCAAAAAGACATTTACAACGGCTACATGAAGTACAAGTTCGTAGCGGTGATCGACCCGTGGCTGTCGAAAACTGCCGATCTGTTCGCTGACGTCGTCCTGCCGGCTGCGACGTTAGAAAAGTATGAAGGGCCAACTAGCGCAACCGACCAATACGTCGGTGCCCAGACTTTGCGGACCCCCCCGATGGATCCGTTATTCGAATCTCGTGGCGACATCCAGATATACATGGATCTCTGCGAGAAGGCCGGCATCCTTACTGGAGAGGATGGTTACCTCGACCAGGTCAATAAAGCTTTGAAGATGGACGACGAACACAAATTGTCCATCGATAGCAAACCGTCTGGTGAACGGGAGGTTTTCGATCACTGGGCAAAATCCGCTGGTTACGACGGCGTTGAGTTCTTTGAAACTCAGAGCGTTGATGTCACTGGTCCGGTTTCGGCAAAGAAACGCTATGGCTACGCCATGGATGAGCCGTTCGGTGGTGCTGTGCATCGTCTGTACGGAGAATCTTTGCTGGGTTACCAGAACCAGATGAAGGCTCTCGATGTAGAAGAGATCTACTGGCGGGACTACACAGCGCTGCCGACCTGGCGCGAAATGACGATGAACGAATCGCCTGCTGAGTACGACATGAACCTGATCAGCTTCCACATGATCGAGTTCAAACAGTCTCGAACTAGCATGATTAGCGTGCTCAAGGAACTCGCACCGAAGTCGAGGGCAGACATTAATCCTGCCACTGCAAAAGCGAAAGGTTTTGCCGAAGGAGATCAGGTGATAGTTGAGTCGCACAACGCTGTGACTGGCGAGACGCGGCAGATTACGGTTCCGTTGCACTTCACTGAAGGGCTACGACCCGACACTCTCGCGATTCCGCATCACTACGGTGAAATTGCCAAGCATCCGCAGACGGAAGGGCAGGGGGCAACTCCTAATACGCTCTTCTTCACCGGTAAGGGCTACACCCTGAACACGGCCGACCAATCGTTCCACGTCAAAGTACGTCTCCTGAAAGCGTAGGTAGATAGAGATGCCCAAGTATGGAATGACAATTGACCTCGATCGATGTACCGGCTGCCGCTCATGCATGGTTGCTTGCAAGATCGAGAACAACACAACTCAAAACGCGTTCTGGATGTACGTTTTCCGACTGGAAGAAGGCAAGTTCCCGGACACGAAAATTAGCTTCCTACCGCGACCTTGTCAGCATTGCGACAACGCACCGTGTGTGAAGGTTTGCCCGGTTGGAGCGCGATACAAGCGTGAAGACGGAATTGTGGCGACTGACTGGGATCGATGTATCGGCTGTCGTTACTGCGAAGTTGCGTGCCCTTATGGAGTCAACTCGTTCAACTACAAAGATCCTAAGAAGAGCCAGTACATGGACTGGGAAGACCCAGACATTCAGGTGGCTACGGCCGGGGCTGTACCAAGTTGGGCGAACCCAAGCCTGAACGAAAAATACGGTTCTGAGAATCGAAGCATCGCCGGTAGTAACCACATCAAGGGTGTGATGGAGAAATGCACGTTCTGTGTACAACGGGTTGAAAAAGACATGCTTCCGGCTTGTGTGGACACATGCCCAACCCATGCTCTCCAATTTGGTGATCTAGACGATCCCGATAGCGCACCATCGGTGGCTATCAAGGAGAAGGACGGATTCAAGCTGTTAGAGGATCGCAATACGCAACCTCGAGTCACCTATCTAGGGTCACCGTTTGGTCCTGGAGCCCGTGAAATCGAGCGACCGAGCGTGAAGGATTAGTCATGGCAACTCTCACTAACATACCTGTTCTTCCATATGGGGTCGGCCGTATTAGACGCGGCTGGATCGCATCGGCAGCGGTGCTTCTGATCATTTTTGTCGTAGGTGTATTCGCGTACTCACGCCAATTCATCCACGGTGAAGAGGTCACAGGCCTGTTCGATGTCGGCACAAGGGGTGGAGCTCCCTGGGGGCTCTATGTCGTGTTTGTCGTGTACTTCGTCGGAGTAAGTACTGGACTGATGCTGATTGGCATCGTTGCAGAGCTGCTCAAGATTGGTCACATGCGTTCGATAACTCGCATTGCTGAAGGTTTGGCGATCATCAGTCTGATTCTGGGTGCGTTGAGCGTTATTGTTGACCTTGGTCAGCCACTGCGAGGAATAATCGGATTCTTCCAATACGCCCGTCCAATGTCGCCGTTCTTTGGGACGTTCACACTGGTCGTTTCCGGAGCTCTATTCGCAAGCGTCGTCTACCTCTTTTTGACGGTTAGACCAGATGCAGCGATTCTTGCCAAGCGAAAATCTGGGCTCGCAACTTTCTACAAGTGGTGGGCGTCTGGATATCAGGACACGCCAGCAGAACGTGCTCGACGAGAGCGTTCGAGTATCTGGTTGGCGTTTGGAATTCTTCCGCTTCGTATTCTGGCTTATTCGACATTGGGATTCGTATTCGGACTCCAAGTTGGTCGACCGGGTTGGCAGAGTGCTTTGCAGGCGCCGGGATTCATCATTCTGGCTGTCGTATCTGGAGCGGCGTTGCTGATTTTGGTAGCTGCTGCGGCTCGGCGAATACCGGGTGCACGTGATGAGCTTTCGATCCCTACGTTCTCATGGATGAGTAACGTGATGACCGTGCTGCTCGTGGTGTACCTCTACTTCTTGCTGGCTGAACTTCTGACGACTGGTTACACATCGACCGAGGCAAGTTGGCGAGTTACGGATTCGTTGCTGACTGGTCAGTACGCAGTGTTGAACTGGGTATCGATCGGCATGCTTGTGTTGGCTACCGGAATGGGTGGTTGGCAGATGGTTATGCGTAACTACAGTCTTTCTATGATGGTCGCTGCAGGAGGATTGGTGACGATTTCAGCAATTCTGCAGCGTTACCTGATTATCGTTCCATCGCTAACTACTGGAGCACTGCTTCCGTACAAAGAGGGAACGTACGCTCCGACGCTCATCGAGTACGGAGTGGTTGTAGGACTTGTAGCCCTTGGAGCACTCATGTTCCTGGCATTCCTGAAATTAGTTCCGATTCTGGAAATCCAAAAGGAGAACGATTGATATGCGAGGTTTCCTTACGATCCTGACGATCCTCGCTGGAGTTGTTCTTGCGGTGGTGAGTTACTTCTTCATGGCAGCCCCTCTCGGGCAATCGACGAATGAATCGTTCAGTAACCCACGGGTTCCTTTCGCAGCGACTGGTTTTGTGATTGGCGTGGCGTTGGTGTTCATATCGGCGATTGTTTACGAGGTTCTACCTGAATCAGATTCGGAATCGGTCTAGTTCAGATTCAAAAGCTTTAGAAAGGGCTGGTGAGGCATGAGCGATAACACGGCATCTATGGCTGATCTTGCTGCTTTGCGGCAGATGTCATACAGCCTGATGAGCGCGGTGTTTTTCGGGGACTTGCGGGAGACTGCAGACCTGATTAGCGATACTGCCAGCGAAGTGCTGGCAGTATCGGATTGGGCGGCTGACATGTCGTTCTACCCGGATCTTGCGGAATTCTTGAGGGCGTTCGGTGAGCTGGATTCGGAATCGTACTCAGAGGTCGAGAGTCAGTATCAGCGACTGTTTGGTCCCACTCCCTCATCAGCATCTAGTTCCGTTCCTCTAAACGAAACGAGCTATCTCGTGCCAGGAGCAGAGGAAACTGGTTGGGTGCTCGCCAGTGTTGAGCGCCACTATTCGTCGGCGGGAATCGAATCAACTCCGGCATCGGGAAACGTTCCTGATCACATCGCCGTCGAGTTGGAATTTATCGCCTTTTTGTGTGGGCGCGAGGCTGAAGCGTGGGCTGGTGACGACTTCAAAGAAGCTCGTCGAATGCAGGATCGACAGCGTCGATTTCTCGACCAGCATTTATCTAAGTGGATTCCCATATTCGTGCGAGAAGTAACGGGCCGTGAAGACACCGGACCGTTTGAACTTGCAGCCAAGGCTGTTCAGGTTCAAGTAATCCACGATCTCGATTTTTTGCGATCACTCCAACCGTTGATGAGGTCAGCAGTATGACGATTAAGGCACAAACAAATTCTGTTGTGACCGGAACTGGTGGGTCAGGTCAGGCTATTGATCGTAGGTCGATGGTCTCTGGCTTGGTGCTGGTATGCGGCGACTCTCCTGTAGCAACGAGCATTGCCGGAATGACGGTTGAAGGCACTGAATGGCGTTTTGAGACTACCGATGACCTATGTCGAAATTCGGACGGCATCGATCAAACAATCTCAATGGCGCCGACTAATCGATTGATAGTCGCTTTATGTAGGGGAGAGCATTCGAAATCTGAATTTCTATCTCGTTCGCGAAAAGCTGGTATCGAGACGTTTGGAACTCAGATCGTCGAAATTCCTGCGGCAACCGATAGTGATGCGAACAAGGCGGCTTCGGTTACAACTGTTCGCGGAGCAATCGCCAGGTCCGAAGCGTTTGGCAGTGCTGATGCAGGAAACATCAAAACTGCATTTTCTGGAGCCGGCGGAAAAATTTCTCGACGTGCTCTGTTCACGATTCCACCAATCGAATATCGCTCCGTGCCGACGATTAATCGTTCGGCATGCATAGCCGGTTCTGGCTGCACTCAGTGTGAAAAGAGCTGTCCTCACAGCGCGATAAAGAATGTAGCCGGAACCGTTCAAGTTGATACCAGCGCCTGTAAGTCTTGCGGCTTGTGTGTTGCTGCGTGCCCGCAGCGTGCGGTTGAGTTTCCTAGTTTCTCTCCAGTAGAGATTGAGAGTCAGGTTGAAGCAGTTCTGAGTGAGAGTGATGGTTCAAGCAAGAACATCGCCTTTGCTTGTTCGAAGTCGGAGAATATGCCTATCGATGATTGGCAGATTGTTCCAGTTGCCTGTGCAGCGATGGTTCCGGCTGCAGCACTGCTCAGCACCGTTTCAGCGGGGGCAAGATCGGTTGGGATTCTTCGATGTGTAGAGGAATGCTCGCAGCAGTCGAGTCGTGAAATCAGTGGTCGAATCGACTATGCGAAAAATGTTCTTGAACGTGCTGGTGTAAATTCGAATCGAATCGTGAATTTGGCACCGTCGATACTGGGTACGGAAAATCGAAGCCCCGCTGTTTCTGAACCGCCCGGGGTAGGTTCGCACTCTGTCGAGATATTCGGTCGAACTGCCGCATCTAATTCGGTGTTGGCACTGAATGAAATGTCGCCAAACGGAATTGAGGCGTTTACTCACGCTTACTCTCCAATTGGGGTTCCAGTAGTTAGTTCAACTGCCTGCACCATGTGTGGAACATGTTCAGCCGTTTGCCCTTCAGGAGCACTTACACAAACGACTTCCGAAAACGTTGTTGAGCTGACGCTTGATGCTGCGAAGTGCATCGCCTGCAGTGAATGTGTCGAATCGTGTCCTGAATCGGCGAACGGTGCAATTGAACTGGATCTTCGAACTGACATTTCGGCTCTGACAGTTGGGCCTGTGAGAATCAATAGTGATCAGGCGATTGCTTGTGCCAACTGCAACACGCAGTTCACTTCGCAGCTGACACTGAATAGGCTCGAAGTACTGCTCGGAGAAGATTACTCGCACGATTTGTACGGGACGCTCTGCCCAGAGTGCCGCACGTTGGCTTGAGCACGCGGAGTGGTTCTGAGTAGCTTGCGAGTTGGTTAGTCGCGGGGGATTAGCTTCGCAGCTTGGGCTTCGGTGTTGTGGGTTTCTAAGGCGATGGCCATCTCTTCTTGGGTTGTGCCGTAGAGGATTTTGATTTCTGCGTCGCGTTTCCAGAGGTCGACGGTTGTGATTACGCCTTCGACGCGCTTTGGGTCGGGCTTGGTGCCGACCCAGATGTCGATTCCGTCGCCGTCGCCACCGGTTGTGCCGACGAGTTCACCGTAGTCGAGCGGGTAAATGATGTCGGAGTTTTTCGGGTGGCGGGAGCCCTTGGGTCGATCGATGTTGATGTCGCTTTTGGCGACTAGGGTTTCGAGGTGGTTCCAGAAGTTGGTCATGGGTTATTAGCTCGGGGCGTCACTTTAGTCGCGCTCGTCGTCGGACGACTCGGCTTGAGCTGCGAACTCGTTATAGGTCCGGGCGTCGTCGAACGACTTGGGACCTCGCGGCAGGGCTCCCCTACTTCGACTGGCTCAGCACATGCTCCAGCTCCCCCGTGACGGGGGAGGACTGGTTGTTGGGTTAGTTATCAGATGACTTGGCTTGAGCTGCGATCTGCCCTCATCCTAACCCTCTCCTGATGGATAGGGGACGGTTGTTGGTGAAAGCGCGGTCGGCAGAAGGGTTGTTTCGTTTTCGAGTTTGGGCGTTTGACCCCGATATTTATCGGGGTGACAGCGGCGGTGATATCGGTTAGGTGATTAGTGAGTTGATTAGGGACATGTCGAGGTTTTCTCGGGTGATTTTGGCTAGGCGGTCGTATTCTGCTTCCATTGAGAATTCTTCGATGACAGGTTGAGGAAGGTTGTGGGATTCGGCGGTTGTGTTGAGGAGTCGTCGGAGGATGTCTGGGGAGTCGAAGATTCCGTGGACGTAGGTGCCGATTATGGCCCCACGTAACGCCCCGTCTTGCGTTGTGTCGCGCTCGTCGTCGGACGACTCGGCTCTCGCTGCAAACTCCCCCTCTAGATCCCCCGTGACGGGGGAGGATTCGTTTGGTCCGTCCGTCGTCGAACGACTTGGGACCTCGCTACGATCTAATCTCCCGCTAACTCCCTCCCGATGGATGGGGGACTTATTGTCGGTATATGTGAGGGTTGCTAGTGGTTCTGTAATACCTGTGGTTATGCCGGTGTGGATTTCGTAGCCGGTTCCCGTGGCGGTTGGTCCTTTGAGTGGGCCTGTTTCGTGATGTGGGATTTCTATGTTGACTCGGCGGGTTGTTTTTGTGGTGTCGAATACTGTTTTGGTGGGTAGGAGTCCGAGTCCGGGTTCGGATTCTGGCTTTGATGATTCTGTCGCGTCGGGGTCGTCGAGTTGTTCTCCGAGGATTTGGTAGCCGCCGCAGATGCCTACGATTGTGACGTTGCGGTTTGCGGCCTCGATGAGGGCTTTGCCGAGGTTGCGGGATTTCATCCAGCGGAGGTCGGCGATGGTGGATTTGCTGCCGGGAATGATGATGATGTGGGCGTCGTTGAGCTCCGACGGTTTGGTGACGATTCGAATGCGGCAGCCGGCGCGTCGGAACGGGTCGAGATCGTCGTGGTTGGAGACGCGTGGGAGCGCTATGACGGCGATGTTGATGGGTTGAGTTCGTGAGGTTGATGCATTGTTGGCTGAGTCGTCGTTCCCCCTCAACCTAGCCTTCTCCCTCAGGGAGAAGGAATTAGGGGGGAGGACCGTAGTAGGTGGATCGAAATCGCCGAAGGTTACGCCGTCTTCGTCTTTTACCTGGAGGTCGTAGACGAAGGGGATTACGCCGGCTACTGGCACGCCGGTTCGATCAGCGATCATTTCGGGGAGCGGGTTGAGGAGGTTTATGTCGCCTCGGAAGCGGTTGATGAGGGTGGCTTTTACGAGAGAGCGTTCTTCGGGGAGGAGGAGTTCCATCGTGCCAAATAATGAGGCGAAAACTCCGCCGCGGTCGATATCGCCAACGAGGATTACTGAGGCATTCGCGTAGGAAGCCATCTTCATGTTGACGATGTCGCGGTCGCGGAGATTTACCTCGGCCGGAGAGCCTGCGCCTTCCAGCACGATAACGTCGTATTGGGCTGCGAGGCGATCATAGGCTTCGGTTACTGCAGTCCAGACTTCAGATTGATCGCCCCAGTATTTGCGCGCTTCGAAACTGCCGACAGGCTTGCCGTTTACGACTACTTGGGAGCGGGAGTCGGCTTCGGGTTTGAGCAGCACCGGGTTCATATCGGTGTGAGGTTCGATACCGGCTGCCTGGGCTTGAACGACTTGGGCTCGTCCCATCTCTCCGCCGTCGGCTGTGACGTAGGAGTTGTTCGACATGTTTTGAGCTTTGAAGGGGGCGACTTTGATGCCGTCTTGGGCGAGGATTCGGCAGAGTGCGGCAGCCATGACGCTTTTGCCGACGGACGACGAGGTGCCCTGAATCATGATGGCTTTTGCGTGGTGTTGTGGCATGGGGAGCTGGCTAGTTGCTGGTGGTTGGCTTTTGTGACACTTCGTGGCCCTTCGACCCTTCGACTGAGCTCAGGGCAGGCGGGGCTTAGGATGATGGGTTAGATGTTGGTTGGGGTTAATGTATGAACTGTGAGCCGGAGCGTTTGACCCCGATTTTCATCTGGGTGACAGGGTCGGTGAGTAGGTGTTTTGATATCTACATCAGGTGCGAGGTTTGGTTGAGGGTTACTAGTTTGTTGGGGGTTTTTGGGTCGGGGTTGATGTCGAGGACGGTTACGGAGCAGTTGTCGATTGTGAGGGTGTCCATTGCGGAGTCGGGGAGCCCGAGTACGCCGGTTATCAGGCCCTTCATCGAGCCGCCGTGTCCAACGAGAACGACGTCGCCACCTTGTTCAGCGATATCGGATTCGGTGATCCATTTGTTGGCGCGGACTGGCAGGTCGGATCGTTTTTCTCCGCCGGGGGCATCCGTTCCGTCTACTGAGCCGTTAATTAGGTGTGCGTAGTTTTTCTCGATGTCGCTGGCAAGCATGCCTTCCCATTCACCGTAGTCGATTTCGAGTAGGTGGTCGGAGGTCTCGACTGGCATGTTGAATAGGGCTGCGGTGTTGGAGCAGCGTTGGAGTGGGGATGACCAGACTTTGCCAATGTTGTAATTGGCTTTGACATGTTCGGCGGCGAGCTTTGCTTGTGCGGCGCCTTTTTCGTTCAGGGGTTGGTCATTTCGACCCTGTTTGCGTCGTTCAACGTTCCAGTTTGTTTCGCCGTGTCGGATGAGAATAAGTCGGGTCATTGTTGCTCGTGATAGGGATGGTTTATGGTGCTGTTACTGAACGAATACCAAGCCTACATCTAAGAATCACCCTTGAGAGGTATGGATTTTGGCTCGATTGGGCGCATAGTGTATTGCGTTGATTGCAGAATTCGCCTGTAGTAAGTGAACCCAGTAGATGGGTTTGGAGCATCGTTAATGGATAACGGACCGATTATTTCAGCTACTGATGTGATGAAGACTTACCGGTCGCGAGACGTTTCGGTTCAAGCCCTGAACAACGTTTCGTTCGAAGTAATGCCGGGCGAGATGGTTGCGGTTATGGGCCCGAGTGGTTCGGGCAAGACGACTTTGCTGAACTGCATGTCGGGATTGGATTCGATTGATTCCGGCGATGTGAGTATTGCGGGTCAGTTGCTTCGTACGATGACCGATGATGCTTTGAGCGATTATCGGGCGAGTTCGATGGGGTTTGTATTTCAGGCTTACAACTTGCTGCCGGTGTTGAGTGCTCAGGAGAATGTTGAGCTTCCGCTGGTTTTGGCGGGTAATTCTCAGCGTGTGGCGCGTGAAAAAGCTCGCGAGAAGCTAGAGCTTGTAGGTCTTGGGGAGCGAACGGATCATCTCCCTGCTGAGCTTTCTGGTGGGCAGCAGCAACGTGTTGCAATTGCACGTGCGCTGGCGAACGATCCGGCGATTGTTTGGGCGGACGAGCCGACGGGAAACCTCGACTCGACGAACGCTACCGAGATTATGGATCTGCTTGTTCGGTTGAATAAGGAACAGGGGCAGACGTTCGTGTTGGTGACTCACTCAGAGGATGTCGGTGGGATGACTGATCGAATCGTGAGGATGAGCGACGGTGTTGTGGTTTCTACTACCGACGCAGTAAACGCCTAAGGAGCTGGTGATTTGGAAAAGCTCTTTGGTGTAGAGATGAACGTGCTCGCTGGCTATTTGGCCGGCGGGACGATTTTTGTTCTCGCTGCAATATTTTTACTCGCCCTTCGCAACAAGGTTCTTCTGAAGCTGGCGTTGCGCAACATTCCGAGACGTAAAGCGCAATCGATTCTGATTGTGGTTGGGTTGATGCTGAGCACGACGATCATCATGTCGGCTCTGGCGATTGGTGATTCAGTTTCGAGTTCGATTCGTTCAGCGGTTTTGGATGCCGTGGGCGAGACAGATATTCGTTTAACGTCGCCTGTTGCGGCTCGCTTTGGTGATGACTATTTAGATGCTTCATTAGTGGATCGCGTTCGCGCTGGTGTTGAAGGTGACGTTCGAGTGGATGGCGTGATGCCGTTGATTCGTGAGCGTCTACCAGTGCTCCACGAACTTACCGATAAGACCGTTGCTGGTACCTCGGTAGTTGGGGTTGAATTAGGTTCGCTTGCTGGATTTGACGGGCTGAAGAACATCGATGGCGGTTCGGCTGATCTTGCCGGACTTAGTGGTGATGGCACCACGATCATCAACCGGACGCTTGCAGAGAAGCTAGACGCTGATGTTGGAGACGAGATCACACTGGTTGCGCCTTCGGGTCGTAGCCAATATCGGGTGATCGACGTTGTTGAAGGCAAGGGACTTGCCGGTGGTGACGAAGAGATTCGTTCAGCTGCGTTGTTCTCGGTCGGAACCTTGCAGGATGTGCTTGATCGTGAAGGTCAGTACAACATGATCGAAGTATCGGTCGCTGGTGGTCTTCGTGTGAGCGAGGACGATTCTGACGATCTTACTGAAGAGCTGCAGCTGCTATTTATCAACGAAGAAGCTGCAACTGCGTTGTTCGACGCACTGAAGGCGCCAGTAGTTGTCGAGGCGTTGCAGGCGAGATTGGACGAAGGTGGATCGGCTGGAGGTCCGTTCTCAAGCGATACTCTGGACGATCTGGTTACAGAACTTGAAAACGACATTCCGACAGATGAGTTCAAGGTAGCGGTTACTAATACGATCACCATCGCAATAGTAGGTGGAGTGATCGAAGGTCTTGGCGATCCTGAGTTGGCTCAGTCGTTGTTGGTTCCAGCTTCGCAACTTGTTGAATTGCAGGTTGTTGCGATTAAGAACCAGGGACTGGCGATTGCCGAGCTGGTTGGTGGCTTCATTGTCGCTCTATTCAGTATTTTTGGATCGTTCTCTATCATCGTTGGATTGCTGCTGATCTTCCTCGTGTTCGTGATGCTTGCTGCGGCTCGTACTACGGAGATGGGAATTATTCGAGCGGTTGGCACGAAACGTCGACACCTTGTGCAGATGTTCGCCTATGAGGGAATTGTTTACTCGATAGGCGCGGCGTTGCTGGGCACGGTGCTTGGTTTGTTCGCTTCGGTTGCGCTTGTGGGAATCATGAGCGGGTTGGTTGCCGAGGACGATGGATTTGGCTTTAGCTACAACGTAACGATTCAGTCGATTGTTGTGGCGTTCTCGCTTGGTTTGGTGCTGACGGCGATTACGGTTGCTGTTTCGGCTTACCGGGTTAGCAAACTGAACATTGTTGTTGCGATTCGTGGACTTGGGCAGGAGTTTGTTCAGGACGAGACTCCGGGTGCAGGTAGGCGCTTCGAGACCGCGTTGAAGTGGCTTGCTGGTCCGCTGGCTTACGGGTTCGATACTTGGAGGCAGCGACGACCGAATCGCACGACTAAGTCGATTCTTATTTTGATGGCGCTTGTGCCGGCGGGAATCGTTGTGTTCCTGATGGACATGTGGAAGTCGCGCCATGAAGGTCGAGGGGTGATTCCTCGATTGATCCTGTTCTCGGTATGGATGCTTGTGATCTTGCAGAATTTGGCTGCAACGGTTGCGCCTGATCTTGATGAATCGGTGGTTCAGCAGGCAGTGGCAGCTGCGATTTTCTACTGGTTCATGGTCTTCGTTTGGAAGATGTTCAAGTTCGTTCAGCCGTGGTTGGCTTCGGGTTGGCCTTTGTTGCCGTTCGGAGCGATCGTGGCGCTGCTTGGGTTTGATTCTGATCACGGTCTCGGCTTTGGGATTGGGAACGCCGCGCTGTTCACGAGCGGAACTACTCTGGTGATCATCGGAATTGGTTTGGCGATGCGGCAGATGTTGGATCGACGTGGCTACCGTGAAGAGTTCCAGAAGCGGGTATCGATGTCGTTCATCGGCATTGCGATGTTGATCTTCTGGGGACTCCCGTTCGATGCGTTGGATGGTCTGACGGGCACGCTTCCGGGCGGTCCTGAGATGTTCTTGCTATCGGGAGTTTCGTTGGTGGCCGCAGCGGTTTGGACCGTGATGTACAACGCTGACGTGATTGTTTGGGTTGTATCGAAGATGATCGGTCGATTCGGTAGCTTGCGTCCGGTTGTGAAGATGGCGATTGCGTATCCGATGTCGGCTCGATTTAGGACGGGTCTGACATTGGCGATGTTCTCGCTGGTTATCTTTACGATGATGATTTTTGCGATTCTGACGAACCTGGGCAACGCGATTGAGGACGATCCTGATCTAGTTTCAGGTGGGTTCGACATTCGTTCGAGCATCGACTTGGAATTGCCGATTGACGACGTTGACGCTGTGATTGCGGGTAGCGGCGGCAAGCTTTCGGCTTCTGATTTTGAAGTGATTTCAAGGCAGGCGAGCTTGCGGGTCGAGGCTCGTCAGGAAGGCGCCGATGATCATCTCTTCAGGAACGCTCGAATTCGTGCTTCCGATGATGGATGGTTGCTGAACAACAATTTCGAGTTGACTCACTGGGATCCCGCTTATGGATCGACACCTGCTGAGATTTGGGCTGCTGTGTCGGCCGATTCATCGCTGGCTGTTGTGAATGGCAATATGATCGAAACAGGCGGATTTGGCGGAGACGGCGATCCAAGCGAAGGACCTGCGTTTGGCATTCGCGGTGTGAAAGCGAACGAGCCGGGTGAGATCACTGGTGTGAACATCACGATTCGTCCGCCAGTTGGCCAGAGCGTCGGCGATTCAGTGGATGCAAAAGTGATTGGTGTTTTGAACCAATTTGCTGATTCGTTCGAGTTTGGAACGACCGACGTTTATATGAATCCTGGGATTCTCGAAGAACTTTCGGATAAGCCTGTTCCGTTTACCGCCTACAAGTTCAGACTTGCGGATTCTTCTCGTGCCGAGGAGATTACTCGGGTGTTGGAGACTGTGTTTATTGAGCATGGTTTGACAGCGGCTGCAACCGTGGATGAAATTACCGAGAACCAAGAGCAGAACAATGCGTTCAACCAGTTGTTCCAGGGCTTTATGGGGCTTGGCTTGCTGGTTGGTGTGGCGTCGTTGGGTGTTGTTTCGTTCCGGGCGGTTGTCGAGCGTAGGCAGTCGATTGGAATGATGCGGGCGCTGGGCTACAAAGGCCGGATGATTCAGGTTCAGTTCTTGATGGAATCGGGTATTGTTGCGATCTTCGGTTCGGCGATTGGTATCGGTTTGGGTGCTTTGATCGGCTGGAATATTTTCTTGTCGATTAGTGCTGAGTCTGATGGTCTGACGTACTCAATTCCGTGGATGAACGTGACGCTTATCGTGCTGATCGCTGTGGTGTTCTCGTTGGTTACGACGTTTATTCCTGCGAGGCAGGCTTCGAGGATTAAGCCGAGCGAGGCGCTTAGGTATTAGCGTTGGGCTTGGCGTTAGTCGCGCTCGTTACTTTGTAACTCTACTTGAGCGGCAATCTCGTTTTTAGGTCCGGGCGTCATCGGACGACTTGGGACCTCGCTGCAGGGCTCCCCCACTAGGTCCCCCGTGACGAGGGAGGACTTGTTGTTGGCTGAGTTGTGGTGCTGTGGGCGTCACGTACCAGGATCGTTTGGTGCTAATCTTTGCGTCGTTCAAATACTGTTTCAAATTTCGCAAGCGGGGGATTTCGTTGAAGGTTTTATTTATTGGTGGGACCGGGAAGATTAGTTCGGCAGTTTCGGCTTTGGCGGTCGAGAAGGGGTTCGATTTATATCTGATGAATCGCGGAATAACGGATCGTCCGATTCCGGCGGGTGCGAATGTGATCAAGGCTGATATGGACGATCCTTCGTCGGTCAGGGCCGCACTTGGCGACTTGAAGTTCGATGCTGTGGTGAACTGGATTGCATATACGGAAGATCACATCGAGCGGGACATTGAACTATTCCGAGATCGAACCAACCAATACATATTCATCAGTTCAGCTTCTGCATATCAGTCACCGCCGGTGAACCTGCCGGTCACGGAGTCGACTCCGCTGGATAATCCGTTCTGGAAGTACTCGCAGGACAAGATCGCTTGCGAAAATCGATTGATGCGAGCCTATGCCGAGGAAAAGTTCCCGTTCACGGTGGTACGTCCTTCGCACACGTATGACAGGACGATGTTGCCGTTCCAGGGTCGATGGACGGTGATCGATCGGATGCGCAAAGGCAAGAAGATTCTTGTGCACGGTGATGGAACCTCTATCTGGGTGTTCACGCACCACACCGATTTTGCGAAGGGGTTCGTAGGGTTGCTCGGAAATAATCGAGCGATCGGCGAGGCATTCCACATCACTTCGGACGAATTGTTGACTTGGAATCAGTTGCACGAGATTGCTGGCAGGGCTGCTGGCGCGCTGCCACTGGATATCGTTCATGCTCCTTCTGATTTGATCAATGCGTATGATCCGAATTGGGGCGTTGGGCTGCTTGGCGATAAGGCGGCGAGCATGATTTTCGACAATACGAAGATCAAGCGAATTTCACCTGAGTTTATGTGCACGGTTCCTTATGAACAGGGTGCTCAGGAGATGGTGGAGTGGTACGACGCTGATCCGGCTCGACAGGTGATTGATGAGGAGTACAACGCGATGGCGGATCGGATCATTGCGGCTCAGGAGAGTGCGTACGAGGGCGTTTAGTTGATTGTTGGTATCGCTATGGGGTGATTTCGGCGTTTGGGTGATTGACCCCGATTTTCATCAGGGTGACATGGTTGAGTAGTGGCTGGGGGAGCTGTGACGTGTGGTCGGGTGAAAGGTGCGACTTTGGTGATTGTTGAGTTTGTGTGTCGTCCTTCGACGGAGCTCAGGATGACATTTTGGGTATTTTGCTGAAGATGGTTCTTCCCCCAGATAGCGTTAGTTAGGTACATGCTGAGCTAGTCGAACTAGGAGATTGTTGCGCGGAGCCGAGTCATTCGATGACGGGCGCGACTAACGCTGTTCTTTGGTTTATCCCAAGGAATGGTGGCGTGGGGTGAAGCGGCGGGCTTCTACGATTTTGCGGGCTTGGTTGAGGTTTTCCGGGGTGTCGATATCGTGGAGGCTGATTCGTCGTGGATCGGTTTTTTCGAGATCTTCGTCCGTGAATATTGTGACCGGCGGGTAGTCGGCTTCGATAGCTCGCTCGATGACGTACTTGGGAGACCTGTCGCCTTCTGACATGGCGTGTGCCAAATAGGGTGTCCACTGTTCTCGTGGGTAGATGGCGTGGAGCGGGTTCAAGACGCCGTTGGTTCGTGGAACGACTGCTGTGGGGTTTTCAATTCCATCGGCGGTTGCTGCCGCTGCCATTGCGTTTACGAGATTTCTGGAGACGAATGGGTGATCGCCAGCCACTACGAAGTTGAGCGGGGTGTGAGAGGCGGCTAGCCCGGCGTGGATGCCGGCGAGAGGGCCTTCGTAGGGTTGCGTGTCGGTGACGACGTGCATGTTGAGAGCGATACCGAGATCGGGGACGTCGTCATCTTGATCGGGGCGTACTACTAGAACTAGTTCTGAGCAGACCATTTTCAGGGTGTCGGCGATTCGAGCGAGAACGAGTTTGCCGCCGATGTGGATGAGCAGCTTGGACTGAGACATGCCGAGTCGGCGGGAGTGTCCTCCCCCGAGGATGATTCCGGTTATGTCTGACTTTGCTGGCATGGGGTTTGTTTAGGTTGGTCTGGGTGATCGTTTGACCCCGATTTTCATCGGGGTGACAGTGGATGCCCGTTTCCTGCTTAGTTGGCTGGTTCGCTCGTGGTATCGGCCTCGAACAGTTCGGCGTTGGGGTAGAAACGGCTCCATGCGTACCAGAATCCGGTCATTCCGTTGAGTATTTCGAGCTTGTTGCCTTTGAGTTCGCCTTCGATGCATTCTCCGCTGATGGCGCGCCACGTGGAGCCAGTTTGCGTGTCTTCGATGAGCCACGCTTCGTAATCGGGTCGTTCGCCTTCGCCAGATGCAGTGGCTTCAGGAGATCGTCGATGCGGGTTTTTGTTTTTGCCCTTGAAGTTGAGCGTTCGTCCTGCGACCGTTCGTGAGAACGCGACGGCTGTGGATGATGATCGTTCGTGGAGCACGATGATAGGTTCTCGCCCAAGGTCTTCTTCGACAAGTGGCTGATCGATGAGAGCGGTGTATGCGTAGGCCTTGCTTTCGCCTTTTATGTCGAGCCCGAAAACCACGTCTTTGCCGTGTAGGCGTTTATCGGATGGGTTGAGGCTGTGGATGCCGTTGCGGTCGTTGGCGTAGTAGCGTTCGAAGATGTCGACTTCGGGGCCACCTTCGGTCGACATAACTTCGGTTTCGGGATGCGCTTCTTTCCAGGCCGCCCATGTGGTTGTGACCACGGGGATCTGTTCGAGAGTCCATCCGGTGAGTTCGCCGGTTACTGCCTGACCGATGAATTGCACGAATGTGCTGGTGCCGGTATCGGGCATCGCAGGCGAGTTGTTTACTGTGTGAGTGTGTCGCTGGAGAGTTATGACGTTGTTGTTGGCTTTCGCGTGGAAAGCTCGTGCGGAGTAGGTGACGGGTGACCATGTGATGATGATCGGAGTATCGCCGTATTCCTCGTTTGAAATTTCCCGTACACCGAGTGCGGCAAGTGGGTACGCCGCGGCTTCTCCGTTGAAGGAGACACCGACCACACGGTCGTCATCGAGCAGTTCATCGTCGGCTTCATCAGGATCGATAAATTCGGCTGGTTCGCCGGGTCCGAACCGTCGCTTGCCGGGGTTCTTTCGATACTTTTCGAGGGTCGTTACGTTCTGATTTGGGAGCGTTAGAGGCACTCGAACGGCGAAGAATCCCCACCGTGCGAGGAAGTAGACGACGAATCCGCCGGCGTAGATGCCGAACAGGTAGTCCATTGTTTCGAGCGGGCCGCCCACGAGGAATCCGAGTTGGGCGATTCCGAATGCGATGAGAAATACGATTAGCGCCCGGATTCGAGGGGGCAGGGTGTCCCAGTTGTTTTTCATGTGGTTCGTTTTTTGTTGGTGGTGGAGTTTGTTGAATTGAATGTTATCGGTTGGCTGAGGTGATTGTTTGGGGAGTTTTGGGGTAGATTCTGAACCCGTTCGGCGTTGCTCGGGGCAGGCGTGAATTCAGGATGACAGGCGACTGTTGGCGGTTATACTGCGCCGGCGATCGGTTTGTTGGCTTGTTGGGTAGACGGTAGATCGCGTTATGTTTTGCTCACTATTTAGGAGTTTCACCATTGGTTGATGCAGCTGTACGGGTTTCTGATGACCTGCTGAAGAAGTACGAAAAAGTTTCCAACGCTACCGTTTTGGGTGAGTTGGGTCGAAGGGGCTATCAGAAGGTTTTCATGTACGGCGTGAAGAGCCTTGCGCCGGGTAGGCGTTTGGTTGGCAGGGCTGTGACGCTTCGATACTTGCCTTCGAGACCTGATCTACAAGAGCGGATTACTCGTGGCGGACATGGCGAGGGTTTTAACGAGACTCCTCGCTGGGATGCTTTGGAGGCTTTGACTCCTGGCGATGTGCTGGTTGCTGACTGCATGGGCATGAGCATGACTTCGACGGGGGGAGACGTTGTGTTCTCCAGAATTCTGTCGCAGGGCGCTGCTGGTTTGGTGACGGATGGCGGTGTGCGGGATGGTCATAAAGTGGCTAAATATGGATACCCGGTTTACGGCGGTGGCAGTACTCCGACCGTCGGTGAGCCGAATGTCCTTCCTTACGAGGTGAACGAGCCGATTCAGTGTGGGACGGTTTTGGTTTGGCCGGGTGATGTGATTCTTGGTGATGAGGATGGAATTGTGGTTCTGCCTTCACAGCTTGCTGAGGAGATTTACGACGAGTGTGTGCACCACGATGAGGTTGAGGCTGCGATTTTGTGGCACACGCAGAAGGAAGGCATTTCGCCAAAGTTCTTCTACCCGTTCAATGAGGAGACGGAGAAGATTTACAAGGCTTGGAAGCAAGAGCACGGGAAATAGGGTTAGTCGCGCTCGTCGTCGAACGACTCGGCTCCGAGCTGCAGTCTCCCCCTCTAACTCCCCATATCCAGGGGAGGACTGGTTGTGAGAGACGGAAAAGATTTACAAGGCTTGGAAGCAAGTGCACGGGAAGTAGGGGGCGTAAATAGGTCCGGGCGTCATCGGATGACTTGGGACCTCGCTGCAATCTACCCTCCCTCGGTCCCTCCCGAAGGAGGGAAGGAGCGGCATGGCACCCCAGCCCTCTCCGGTGGAGAGGGGGCAAATAAGGTGGATAGGTTCAGATGAGTGATAGGTCGGTACAGATTTCAGCGGGTGGAGTGACGGTTGTTGCTGGGTTGAATCATTCGGAGACTGCGGATGCTCTCTGGGATGCTTTGCCGATTTCGGGTCGGGCTCAGATTTGGGGTGACGAGATTTATTTTTCGATTCCAGTAGATGTCGATGAGGCTGAGGATTCGGAAGAGACAGTAGAGATGGGGGCGGTTGCTTACTGGCCCCCGGGTAACGCACTTTGCTTGTTTTGGGGCCCAACGCCGATGAGCGCGCCGGGTGAGATACGTCCTGCTTCGGCGGTGAATGTGATGGGGCTGATCGACGGTGATCCGACCGTTTTGGGTTCGGTGGCTGATGGTGCTGAGGTTGTTGTGAAGCGGGCTTAGTTTTGTTTTCGCTGCACGGCACTTCGTGGCCCTTCGACGGGGCTCAGGATGATGGTTGTGATGGTGGGCTGGGTCGAATATTGCGATGGGATCATCATGGGATCCTGAACCCATTCGGGTCTGTTCAGAGCAGACTTGTTATCGGGATGACATTTGGCTGTTAGTTAGTTGAATCGAATATAGCGTCGGATGGGGGCGTTGATTGCCACGTCGTTCCTCCTCGCAATGACAATGAGAGCGAAACATGGCTTTGATGAAGACTGCTTATTTTTATGGTGGGAAGGACATTCGGGTTGTCGAGGAGCCAGTGCCTGAGCCTGGGCCCGGTGAAGTGTTGTTCAAGGTGATGTCGGCAGGTGTGTGTGGGAGCGATTTGCACAACTACCGGGGGCATCGTTCGCGTGATGACGAACGTTGGCAGCAGGGTCATGAGCTTTCCGGTGTGATCGCTGGTCTTGGCGAGGGTGTGACCGGGTTCGAGATTGGTCAGCGTGTGGGCATTGAAGCTGAGCATTTGTTGGGGTGTGGTGAATGTCGATTGTGCTTGGACGGTCAGTATCACCTGTGTCCGGATCGAGGGATGAGGCACGGGGTTCGACAGGGGAGTCATGGCTTTTCGCAGTACGACGTTTGTGTCGACGAAAATGTGACGGTTCTTCCTGATGACGTTTCGTTTGATGCTGCGGCATTGGTCGATTGCTATGCGTGTGGTGTGCATGCGATGAATCGAGTGCCTGATGTTGCAGGGCAGAGCGTGGCGATTATCGGGGCTGGTGCGATTGCATTGACGATGGGTCAGGTGCTGAAGGCGAATGGCGCTGCGAAGGTGATTTTGATTGGGACTCGGGAGCAGCCGGTGGAGGTTGCGTTGGAGGCGGGTTCGGCTGAGGTGGGGGTGGTTGGGGGGAGTTTGCTGCGCCTGGGTTCCTCGGCGCTAAAGCGGCCCTTCGACGGGGCTCAGGATGATAGGTCGGTAGTTGAAGCAGTACTAGAAGAAACCGATGGCGAGGGTGTTGCGGTTACGTTTGAGACTGTTGGCGGTCAGACGCAGTTGATTCAGCAGGCGATTGAGATGACGCGTCGTGGTGGCGTTGTTTCAGTGTTGGGGTTATTTACCAAGCCGCAGGCGGTTGACCCGGCGATGGCGATGGAGAGAGAAATTTCGATTCAGTGGTCGAATAGTTTTTCGAGCTGGAACGGTGAGCGCGAGTTTATGACTGCTTTGAATTTGCTTCGTAGCGGGAAGTTGAATCCGGATCCGATTGTTACGCATCACTTTGGAATTGATGAGATTGCTGAGGCGTTTGCGGTGGCGGATGATAAGCGCAGTTCGGGTGCGATTCGGGTGATGGTTACGCCGTGGGGGTGATGGGGGCACGTTTTCTGCGAGCTTTGGTTATTGTTGGCATGCCCGTCGTCCTTCGAGAGCCTCAGGATGACGCTTGATGATGCCGCAATTGGAACGATTTGAGCCTATTAAATGACTGATGAAGATCTCGATTTACTGATTGCGGCTTCGCAGTTGGTTTGTCCGGCTACGGGGTTGGATGGCGCGGGTGTGATTGGTGTTCGGGATGGGGTGATTTCGTTCGTCGAGATGGGAGCGGACGTTGGGGACTTTCCGGATGCTCGTGAGGTTGTAGAGATTCGTGACGGTGTGTTGCTGCCGGGATTGATTGATTTGCATGCACATCCGGCGGTTTCGGGATCGAAGTTTGGGATTGATGCTGACCGGGATTTGCTCCCCACTGGCTCGACTACTGTGCTTTCACAGGGTGATGCGGGAGCGAGGAATGTTGATAGGTATATCGAGGAGACGATTCGAGGATCTCGAACACGTGTGAAGCTGGCTTTGAACTTTTGTGCCGAGGGGGAGTCGAACCCTGATGGCAGGTTCTTTAGTTTGGATGAAGCGAGTGCCGGGGAGTGCGTGGCTGCGGTTGAGCGTGGTGGAGACGATATTTGGGGCATTTCGCTGAATATCGCTTTGATTCGAAATCCTGAAATAGATCCGCTTGAAGTAATGCGTCGTGGGATGAAAGCGGCTGAGGAATCGGGCAATCCGGTGATGTTTGGTGCGACGAAGACTGCCGATATCCCGTTGTGCGAGCAGCTTGCGTTGCTGAGGGCAGGCGATGTGTTTACGTACTGCTTTTACTCGGGTGCGGGCAGTATCGTTCAGGATGGCAGGCTGCTGGATTGTGTTTGGGAGTCGCGGGATCGGGGTGTGTTGTTCGATGTTGGCGATGGTGCTGCTGCGTTCGGATTTGATGTGGCAGAAATAGCAGTTAGCGAAGGCTTTCTGCCAGACACGATTTCTACGGATTACTACTTGCATCATTACTCGAATGGTCTGGAGCATGATGTGCCTCATATCGTTTCGAAGATGATTGAGGTTGGGATGACTGCGGAGCAGTGCTGGCCTAGAGTGACGTCGGTTCCGGCGCGTGTTCTTGGTTTAAGCGATACGATTGGCCGGCTTGAGGCTGGTGCTGTTGCTGATTTGTGTGCGGTTGAGCTTCGTGATGAGGCTGAGCCGATGATTGATGGTCGTGGTGAGGTTCGTATTGGTAGGCGTTGGCGGCCGGTGATGGTTGTGAAGGATGGTGTGGTTGTTTGAGGGGGCGGTTAGTTCGGATGATTGACCCCGATTTTCATCGGGGTGACATTTGACGGATTATGTGGCTGGGTCGTCGATTTGTTTCGGTGGACGATTGATCCTGAACCCATTCGGCGTTGCTCAGGGTAGGTATGAATTCAGGATGACAGTCGATTATTTGTAGGCTGAAGCGACAGATTAGAGTTTTGTTTGCGATTCTGAATCAAGTTCAGAATGACAGTAGTTCTTGAAGGACAAGAAGAATTGATTATTTGGCGGAGTGAGCAGGTGGCTGTGGATCGGTACGAGGGGTGTCCTCGGTTTGCGATTGCGGGTGCTGATTTTGGGCATTCGAGCTTGCATGTTGGCGATCTGTTTTATAACCCGGGATTTGGCGTGCCGCATCACTATCACACAGGTGGTGCTGAGGAGACTCAGATCATGCTCGAGGGCGAGCTTGAGTGCTGGGTGGATGGCAAGCGGGTGATCGTTGGACCTGGCGATGCGGTAACGGCTCCTCCAGGAATTGGTCATGCTTTTCAGAATCGGACTGACAAAGTTGGTCGGATGATTACTGCGTTCCCTCTCACGCCGCCTGAGACGATTCACATCGATGATCCGGAACTGGAAGATGCAACTTCGCATCCAGCGATAATTCCAGCCGATTCGCGCCGTGGTCCTTATGGCGATGGAGTTGAGGGCGTTGAGAAGGTCGAGCTTTCGGGAGATTTTTCGGGTGCGAAGTCGACTTACACGTACTTTGTAGATATTCAGCCGGGCTCTTCGATGCCGGTCGAGAAATTCGATGCTGAGACTGCGATATTCGTGGTGTCGGGTCAGGTTGTTTCGATTGTAGGCAGCAAGGAAGTTTTGGCGACTGACGATGGCGCTGTTGTGGAGCCGGGTGAATCGTACGGGTTTGCCAATGAGGGTTCTGATGTGGCGCGGCTTTGCGTTGTGCATCCGTTTTTGAATAAGTAGTTCGTGCGCACTTTCGGTAGAAGATTTTTTAGGAAAAAACTTTGAATATTGTTTTTGATGTGAATGAGACCTTGCTCGACATTGGTCACATGGACCCATTGTTCGAGGAGATATTTGGGTCGGGCGAGGTGCGCAAAGAGTGGTTCGAGCAGGTGATTCAGGATGCTGTGATCGTTTCGCTGCTGGACGACTATTCCGATTTCGGAAAAATTGGTGTTTCTGCCTTTGAATTGATAGCGGCGCGTCGTGGCGTGGAAGTGGGTGAATCGGATTTTGGTCGAGTGGTTGAGTTGATGCGTTCGTTGCCTCCGCATCCTGAGGTTAGGGGGCAGCTTGAGCGGTTAAAGGAGGCGGGAGTGCCTATGGTGACTCTGACCAATTCGCCTCCTGCTTTGGTTGCTGCGCAGCTCGATAATGCAGGGATTGCAGATTATTTTGATCAACAGATTTCAGTAGATGCGGTTCAGGCTTTGAAGCCTGCGACGAAGGTGTACGAGCACGCACAGAATCTCCTTGGTGTAGATGTTTCTGATATCTGGCTTGTTGCCGCCCACAACTGGGACACTACGGGTGCGATTAGTGCCGGGTGGAATGCAGCGTTCATCGCCAGGCCGGGAAAGGCTTTGAGTCGGTTGGATAAGACGCCGGGCATTGTTGGTGAATCGCTGGTTGAGGTGACGGATCAGTTGCTTGAGTTGGTGAAGTAGTGGGTGCCCGATGTTGAGATACGGGAGGACTGTCTTGGCTGATTCGGCGGTGGGTCCTCAAGCCTTGTAAACTGTCGTTTCTCGATTCTTAAATTTGTTGGGCTCGATTTTTCTGCGCCCAAACGAAAGTAGTTGGTATGACAATTCTGCGACGTGCTGATCAAGAAGAATCCTCTCCGATGGAGGGGGGTAAGTTGCTGACGATGGCGGGTGCTTCGACGGGTGCTTCGATGGCAACCGTTGCGGATCTGACCGTTCAGCCGGGTGTGCGATCGGGCTACCACCTGCATCCAAACACCGAAGAGGCGATCTTCGTTGTTGAGGGCGACATGGAGTTCAGGGTTGGCAGTGATCGCTTCAAGGCTTCAGCAGGCGACTGCGTACTGGCTCCGGCGGGGATTGGTCACGGCTTGGAGAATGTTGGTAGTTCGCCGGCGCGATTGATCACGATTTACCCGGTCGCAGAGCCACAGCGTGAAGCGTTGGACGATGTTGAATATACCGACGGAGATCCGCCTTCAACGGTTTATGTTCGCAAGAACAATGAGCCGTACGAGTTCATGGCAGGGGTTTCGCGCCATGACATGGTTGGCGACTTTTTGGGTTCAGCTTCGCTGTATTTGAGCGAACTGACTTTTCAGCCGGGTTCGATCGCTCCGAATCACTACCACCCAGGGCATGAAGAGTCGATGTTCTGTCTTGAGGGTTCACTTTCGGCTGTTTATGCGGATGAGAACAATGTTCCTTTGGAGGCCGGCGACTGCTTTACGTGCGAAATTGGAATTCGGCACGGTATTTACAACTCGGGCACAGAATCGGCGAAGCTGTTGGCGATTCACCCAGTGTTGAATCCTCCGCCGCGGATTGATGTGGATTAGCACTGGTCAGTTGGCGTGAACGAGAAGGAGAGCTTTTGGGCTCTCCTTTTTTTGTTGGGTGCGGTTTGGGCGATTGACCCAGATTTTCATCGGGGTGACATATGAGGATGTGTTGTCCAGAAGTGAGAATGTGACCCTTCGACACATTCGACTTGCTCAGTACAGGCGGGGCTCAAGATGATGTTTTGGATGTTGTGTTGGGGTGCTGCCAACTCGGCTCAGAGGAGAAGTAGGGGGAGACTGCGGCGTCGACGACGAGCGTGACGTACTAGGCTGCTGAGATAGGGGCACACCGTCGGCAAACCTTGTTCACATGTTGTGGTTTGCCCCCACGGTGTGTGGTGGTAAGTTCGCATCCGGTGTTTATGGGGTGGCGGCTATTCTCTCTAGATAGATTGGTTCGTATTGCGTTCCGGTCGAACTGCTGGACCTACTGAGAGGGGACTCAATTTGGTCCTACTGGCCAGCTCAAATTGTTGAAGAGATAAACAGCACTATGTACACCAAACAGCGTGGTATTACTGGACTAGAGACAGCGATCATTTTGATTGCGTTTGTAGTTGTTGCCTCCGTATTTGCGTTCACGGTTTTGAGCACCGGTGTGTTCTCATCGGAACGGGCAAAAGAGACAATTTTCGCAGGGTTGGAGCAGACTAAGAGCAGTTTGCGTCCTTCTGGCAGCGTGATTGCATTCAGGGGTTATGTTGGCTCAACGGAGGCCATTTTCAAGTTCAGCATGGTTGTTGAAGCTGTCGATGGCGCAGAGCCGATCGACCTGACTGCGCCTTACACAGCTGATGGATCAGGAACTGACCCCGATTCTTCGGTGACCACTAACCGAACAAGCATTGTTTATATAGACGACAATCAGATTCTTCAGAACGTTCCGTGGTCGGTTTCGTTTATGGGTGACGACAACGGTGACAACATGCTTGATGAAGGCGAGAAGGCCGAGATTCAGGTTTGGCTGTTGAATCGAACGACTGGTACGGCTGTGACTGCGAACAGTTCGGTGAACTATATGGCCAGCTCGACTACAGGTCTGACCTCTTCAGGCACGCTTTTGACGCCTAACGATCAGTTCACTGTTGAGGTTCAGCCTGCGGATGGCGAGGTGCTTACCGTACGACGAACGCTTCCGGCTGCATTGGATTCGGTTGTGAATCTGCGGTAGCTGCAGCGTTTTGCTTTGGGCGTCGTCCGACGACTTGGTCGCCGCTGCAATCTACCCTCACCCTAGCCCTCTCCCGAAGGAGAGGGGACAGGACAGGGTAGCGAGAGAGATTTGATTTTAGGGGAGGGCTTCGGCTCTCCCCTTTTGCGTTTGCGGGAGTGCGAGAGCGTGGCGGCACTTCGTGGCCCTTCGACGGGGCTCAGGATGACAGGGTTGGTCGTAGTCGGTGGTTGAGTGGGTGGTTGGGAGATCGGCTATTTGACCCTAATTTTCATCGGGGTGACAACTGTGGGTGTTGGCTCGCTGGGATGAGAGCGCGGCTAGGCCGAGAGTTCGGCTGTGCGGCGGAGGATTTTTAGCGATTTCTTTACGCAGTCGCCGATGAGGATTTCAGCTTTGCCGAGGTCGAGC
Source organism: Candidatus Lucifugimonas marina (assembly GCA_029593915.1). Taxonomy (GTDB): domain Bacteria; phylum Chloroflexota; class Dehalococcoidia; order Lucifugimonadales; family Lucifugimonadaceae; genus Lucifugimonas; species Lucifugimonas marina. The sequence continues at coordinate 676,162 of CP046147.1, forward strand.
GGCTTTTCGAGGAAGTTGTTGATTCCTACGAAGTTCGATTTGCGCTGCGTTTCAGGCGAGAGCTTGTCGGACATTATTACTCGTGTGATCTTCTTCGCTTTGAGTCCGCGTCGTAGGCTGGAGAACATCTTGAATGTATCCATGTCTGGGAGTGCCCATTCGGTGACGACGATGTCGGGATCATAGTCCTGGATAGCTGCGATGCCTGCGCCCGCGGATTCGACTTCGATGAAATCTTGATTCAGTCGTTTGAGAATAGTGGTGATACTTGCTCGAGCTTGTTCGTCGGGGTCGATGATCACCGTGAACGTTTTTACGGCGTTGGGTGCGCTGTCGGAGACGTGGATATTTTCGGGTGGTGCGTCGGATACTGCCCCGTACTGGGTTTCTCCGCTGGTAATCGCAGGTTCGAGTGGAGGGCTTTCTTCAGTAGATGTGCCTCGACCCTGTCTGCCAGTTCGTCCATTCCGGTTGTTTTCAGCACGAAGTCAGAGGCGCCTTTGAGGATCGCTCCGTTCACATCAGCTACATCGTCGGCCGAAGTGAACATGATGATTGGAATGTCGGACGATTTTCGTATGACGGAGCAAACGTCGCTTCCGTTCATCATGGGCATTCGCATGTCGAGGATGGCGAGATCAGGATCGAACTCAGTGAACATCTGAGTTGCTTCGAATCCGTCCCGAGCTGCTTTTACGTTGTAGTCGAGATCGAGCAGTACTTCGGTAAGTGCTTCGCGTAGATCAGCGGCATCTTCAGCGATAAGGATTTTCGATCCGGCAGTTTTCGAATTGGTGCCCAAGCTAGTCGTTCCGTCGTTCAAATATGCGTAGGTGTGCGATTGTGTGCCTGCCGGGTTGAGAAAGTGTTGGCGAGGCGTTCGCACCAGATTAGTACTACTTGCGCCGAGTGTTAATTTATTTCGGTAGTACTAATGTCCTATGGGGGTGTGATTCGAGTTAGGCGGCATTGCGTGATTTGCGCTTTCTGGCTCGTATTGCGGTTCGGACACAGTTGGCGATCATCATTTCGACTTTTGCTGCGCTGAGTGGCTTTTGAAGGAAGTTTTCGATGCCTACGAAACTAGCCTTGCGCTGTGCTTCAGGGGATAGCCGGGCGGAGATCATGCCTTTGACAAGGTTTTTATCGAATTTTCCGCCTTTGAGTTCCGACATCATGTTGAAGGCATCCATATCGGGTAGGGACCATTCCGATATGACGATGTCGGGACTTTCGGTTTTGTAAGTTTTGATTGCTTCGGCAGCGTTCGATGCCTCTACGACGTTTTGATTGAGTCGGGTGAGCACCGCTTTGATGATTGATCGGCTTTCTTCGTTGGGGTCGACGATCAATGTCGTGGTCGTAACTTTCTGCTTTATGGGAGGCGATGCGATTTTGCGTGCGTTTGTTTCTTTTTCCTTAGCTTCTGGAGCTTCAGACTTACTGAGATGAAAGCTGATTCGTTCGGTTAGTTCAGACACTCCGGTTGTTTTGAGAACGAAATCGGTTGCGCCTTTAGTGATTGCTTCCCGTACATCTTCGGCTTCATTCGATGATGTGAACATTATTACGGGGAGGTTCGAGGTTTTACGTATGGCGGCACAAGTGTTGGGTCCGCTCATTTTTGGCATGCGCATATCGAGGACAACGAGATCGGGGTCGAAATCCGGGAACATCTGAGTCGCTTCGAAACCATCGCGAGCTGCCTGAACACGGTAACCCTGTTCAACTAGTACGAGGAGGATAGCGTCTCTTAGATCGTCAGCGTCTTCTGCTACGAGTATTTTTGCCGACGCTTTGGTTGTGGATGCGCTTACGGATTCGATCTCGGTTCTCCCCGGGCGTTCACTGGCCTGTGAAATGTGCCTGTCTTTTCTTGAGTATTAGTTATTGTCATGGTTGATTTGTTTTGAACTCAGTTCCAACTGACGCAGGGGGGCGAGCCTATGGTTGCGGAGGGTGTGGGTGTGAATACGACTGGCGACAGTGTGGTTAATAGCCGGGAAAGGCTGACACTCGTTCGAGATTGAGATGGTTCTAGTGAGTTGGTGAAGATGAGCCAACGACCGAGGATTTTGCTGTGGAGAAGATTATTTACATAGCTTTGGCGGGGGCTGCAGGCACGCTGACTCGCTACGGGATTGGGACTCTGTTTCCGCGTGATGGTGTTGCTGGTATGCCGTGGGGTGTGTTCGTGGCGAATATGCTCGGTGCGCTGTTGTTTGGGCTGATTTGGGCTGCGAGCGAGGAGAGGGGCTGGATTAGCGAGAATATGCGGGTGATTGCGCTTGTTGGATTTATGGGGGCGTTCACTACGTTCTCGACGTTCGCATTCGACAATGTTCAGATGGCTCGTGCGTCGGAGTGGGGGTGGTTTGGGGCGAATATGGTGCTGACGAACGTGGGCGGCTTGGCGGCTGTGTTTGTTGGGTTTAAGTTGGTTCGTTAGTAGCGCTTGGCGTGAGTCGCGCTCGTCGTCGTACGACTCGGCTTTAGCGGCAAGCTCTGGCGACTTCGACTAGCTCAGCATGTACCTAGCTCCCCCGTGATGGGGGAGGACTGGTTGGTTGCTATTGGGAGTTTTGAGCATCGATATTTGTCTATTGGCTCTCCGTATTTGCTTGAGGATTTGTTGCTTAGGGGTGGTAGGGTTGGCGGATTGATTTTGGAATTGTTTTTTAGTGGGTTGGAGTAACTGTTTATGGGTACGTTTGATGAGGCTTGTTCGCATCTTGAGATGATTCAGGATGTGACGCCTTCTTCGCCGGATCAGTGTTTGCAGTGTGTTGAGATGGGCGATGTTTGGGTGAACTTGCGGTTGTGCATGATTTGTGGGCAGGTTGGCTGCTGCGATAACTCGAAGAACACGCACGCTACGAAGCATTTTCATTCGGATGGGCACGGGATTATTAAGTCGCACCAGCCGGGTGAAGATTGGTACTGGTGCTACGTGGATGAAGTGCTGTTTACGTTATAGTGCCGGGCGGCATCGAATGCCTTGGGCATGGCTGCAATCTACCCTCTCCCTAGCCCTCTCCCGAAGGAGAGGGGACTGGTTGTAGGCAGGGTAGCCAGGCTTTGATTGGGTTTCTTAGTTTGAGGATTCTTTTTGATGGCGTATGAAGTTGAGATGATTGCTGATTTTCGGACGAGGGTTGGTGAGGGGCCGGTTTGGGATCCGAAGCGCCAGATTTTGAATTGGACGGATATTCAGACGGGTCGGTTATTTGAGTACGATCCTGCTTCAGGTAAGAGTCGGAAGATTTATCAGGGTGAGTACATTGGTGGCTATGCGAACAACAAGCGGGGCGGGTTTGTAGTCGCTAGTTGGTCAGGGATTGGTCTTTGGCGAGAGGGTGAGGAGATTACCTATATTCACCAGGGAACACTTCACGGGATGCCGCTTCAGTTCAACGACGTGACTGCTGGTCCTGGCGGTCAGTTCTACGCCGGGACTTACTACGAGGACGGGCGCAGGGCAAAGCTGTACCGATTTGATCCAGACGGCGGAATTACGATCGTTCAGGAAGATATCGGCACCTCGAACGGTCTAGGGTTCTCGCCTGATCTATCGACTTCTTACTACGTCGACACGCAGCAGAGGCGGATTTGGGCGTATGACTTCGATGCTGATTCTGGTGAGTTTTCGAATCGGCGTGATCTAGTTGTGCTCGATGGTGAGGAAGGGTTTCCAGATGGACTGACGGTCGATTCGGAAGGGTTTATCTGGCAGGCGATGTGGGGTGGTGGCTGCGTTATTCGGATCGATCCGGATGGCAAGGAAGAACGCCGAGTGAAGTTCCCGGCGACGCAGACTTCGAGTGCGATGTTCGGCGGTAAAGATTTGAACGATCTTTACGTGACTACCGCGTGGAATGGCACGGGTGAGAACGAACCACCTTATGACGGATCGAAGCACCGGGGCGGTGAGTTGTACCGGGTGCGGATCGATGACGTTCAAGGTAAAGCCGAGTTCGAGACGGATTTCGCCTGGCCTGAGTAGGGCGTGCGTGGTGTTCCTGAGAGGACGCTAAGCAGCGCGGTAGTTAGACTCTGTGTCGTTTCTCCATATTTTTCGGGTTTTGTTCAATTTCCTGTAGATTTTTGCCCATTCATTTGGATCGTCACAGAGTAATTGGGGTGTTTGGCTGAAGGTTCTCGTTGCATAAACCTTCAGAAAGTCAACGAGTAAGCCTTTATCTCTGATTTTACGTTGCTCTCGAATCATTTCCGTAGACATAGATTGTGGGCTCATTCTGCTTTTCTCTAAGTGACAGGCATGGCATAGTCCCTGAAGATTTTCCAAGCCATCCCCGGCGATCCGGCCAGCGATGTGATCGAGCTCAGTTGCGGCGGAAAGACAGTTCTCGTTTGCACAAAGTCCATCCGTTTTTGAGAATACGAGTTCTCTGACATCTGTCGAGATCGTATTTTTGAGAATGATCACCCCTTGAGATAACTTCTGTAGTTTGAGCTCAATATATTCTCGTACGAAGGTGACCTGCCCCCGATAGCGTTACCACTTATTATCTCGGATTCGCAGCCAGCTTAAGCCTGGGCATGATCACCTCAGGTGCTGGTGCCCGGTATCCAAGTGAGCTGTGTGGTCGGATCGTGTTGTACTCCCTTCTCCACCGTTCCGTCAGTATCTGTACCTCCTTCAACGAATAGAAGATCTCACGGTTTAGCAACTCATCTCTGAACTTTCCGTTGAAGCTCTCGTTGTAGCCGTTCTCCCATGGACTACCCGGTTCGATAAATAGTGTCTTCACTCCAACTCGCTCCAGCCAGTCTCGAATTGTCTTTGAAGTGAACTCCGGCCCGTTATCTGAACGAATGTGCTCCGGTGCACCATTAAGAACAAATAGTTCTGTCAGCGCATGGATCACATCGTTTGACCTGATACGCCTCGCCACCTTGATGGCCATGCACTCCCGCGTGTACTCGTCGATCACAGTGAGCATTCTGACCGCACGACCGTCCTCGGTTCTACAGTCCACGAAGTCGTAAGCCCACACATGTCCTTTACGTTCCGGTTTCAGCTTGATGATTGAACCATCGTTCAGCCAGAGCCGTCCTCTTTTCGGTTGCTTCTTCGGAACCTTCAGCCCTTCACGTCGCCATATGCGTTCGACACGCTTGTGGTTCACATGCCAGCCACGATCCCTTAGCAATGCTGTGATCCGGCGATAGCCGTACCTGCCGAACCGCACTGCAAGCTTGACGATTTCGGCAGTCAGCGATTCTTCGTCATCTCTCAACTTCAAAGCTCGACGTTGTGTTGGTCTGGGCTGGTTGAGCACCATACAGGCTCTTCGCTCAGATACTCCAGGAAGTATTCGCTGGACGTGTTTCACGCACTTACGGCGACGTGAAGGGCTCAGAAGTTTCCCTCTGCCGCTTCTTTCAGGATCTGTTTATCCAGAGCAAGATCGGCAACCGTTCGCTTCAGTCTTGCGTTTTCTTTCTCAAGCTTCTTGAGCTTCTTTGCCTGGTCGAGATCGAGTCCACCGTACTCACGTCGCCACCTGTAATAGGTGTGATCTGTAACACCGATCTCTCGTACTGCCTGACCTACGCTCTTGCCACCTGCAACGGCAACCTCGACTTGCCGGAGCTTGTTTAGGACCTGCTCCGGACTATGACCTTTTCTTGGCATTTCTGCCTCCCTTCAATTCAACCAGTATCTGATTTTTCAACTGGATACGTTTGAGGGGGGCAGGTCATACTCACCACGTGGGTATTCCGAATTTACCTGGCTTTCGTATATGAATTAACTACAAACCTATTCCCAGACATCAAGTCTTCAAAGATAGAATTTTCTGCTACCGCGCATTTAAATAATGATCAACAGAATTTCGTAGTTCATGAAGCTATCCGCTCCCATGCGTCTGTTTGTAGTTGACGACCACAGAATATTTACTGACGGTCTTATTGAGTTACTTTCATCGGAAGATGATTTCGATGTAGTTGGCAACGCCTCGTCAATCAGCGATGCCAAGCTCACGATCTGTAACGCCAATGCCGACGCTGTCATCATTGACGTTCATCTCCCCGATGGTGACGGTTTTTTGCTCCATGAATGGATGACTGAAAACTGTAAGTCCGATCTGCCGAAGATGCTGTACGTCACCGGAGACGACCGAGTCACATCGATCAACCGCGCCATAACGCTTGGTGCCATGGCATATCTCGATAAAACCGGCGGATGGGAAGAAGTAGCGAACGCACTACGCCGTTCGGCAACAGGTTCAAAAACGCTCGGCACGAACATAGCCTCGAAACTCGCCGAATACTCGTTCACACCCGAAACCACCGACACCGAACTATCACTCAGAGAAAAAGAAATCCTTAAAGGAATCTCGAACGGCCTAACTGCCAAAGAAATGGCTGCCGACCTAAACCTCGCACTCCCCACTGTAAGAACCTACGTTTCGAGAATGTTCAAAAAACTTGGTGCGAAAGACAGAGCCCACGCCGTTTCGATCGGCTACGCACGCGGCCTGATCGGCTCCTGACTCAAGCACTCGCAGATCTCTCACACCACACCTACACCCCGAACGTCGCTTGCCAAAGTAAAATAGTTGGATGACCAATTCTTCAGCTAATTCATCAAACGTTCCAACCGCGCCCGATATTGAAGTCAAAGACATCACCGTCGCTGCGCTCTACCACTTCGCGAAAATCGAAAATCCGGCAGAAAAGCAAACACCGCTCCTAAACCTTTGCCGAACAGAAGGTATTACCGGAACACTCATCCTCGCCGAAGAGGGAATTAACGGAACAATCGATGGTCCTCAAAAAGGCATCGACGCAGTTCTCGAACACCTCCATAGCTGGCCTGGGATAGAAGGTATCGAGGTCAAATACTCCTATAGCGATACCCAAAACTTCAGCCGGATGAAGGTCAAAGTCAAAGACGAGATCGTCACGATGGGCAAGGCTTATATCGATTCGAACGACGATGCCGGCACGTACGTCGATCCCGCTGAATGGAACAAAATCATCAGCCGAGACGACGTCTTGGTAATCGACACCCGCAACAGTTTCGAATTTGGTGTCGGCCGCTTCAAAAACGCAGTCGACCCTGTAACCCAAACCTTTCGAGAATTCCCAGACTGGGCCGATCTGCTTGCATCAGGACCTGAAAAGCCAAAAGCACTCGCCATGTATTGCACTGGCGGAATCCGCTGTGAAAAAGCCACCGTCTACATGAAAGATATCGGCTTCGACGAGGTATACCACCTCAAAGGCGGAATCCTAAAATACCTCGAAGAAATTCCCGAAGAAGAAAGCCTCTGGGAAGACGAATGCTTCGTATTCGACCACCGAGTCTCGCTCAAACACGGACTCGTCGAAGGCGATTACATGCTCTGCTACGGCTGCCAGAATCCAATCTCGCCTGCCGACCGCGAATCTCCAATGTACGAAGCCGGCGTCAGCTGCCCACACTGCGACGACTCGCTATCGAACGAAGATCGAGCACGCTTCCGCGAGCGTCAGCTACAAATCAGGCTCTCGAAAGAACGCGGCGAAAGCCACATCAAAGACAACGCATCTTCACGCCCTTACAACAAACGGCGTAAAAAGAAAAAACAAGCGTAGCTGCCTGATATCAATCTAAAGAAGAGCCCTTGCTAACCCGCGAGGGCTTTTTTGATTTCGAACGAGCACTGCCAATTGGTTCGCCCTCAGCCACTTCGCCAGCATCTTATCCGCCGTCTAATCACTCATACATCAAGCGTTATCACCCGCTCATGATTGATAACATGTGCGCAATCGAGTAGTCAGGGCTGGAAGTAACCTCAGTTCCTCGACTACAAAAGTCGCTATGCCAATCAGGCGGAACTGAACAACAATGAGTCATGTATTACGCCCCGGTGGATCCCGAAGCTCTCGCACCGGTCGAAGTGAACGCCGTGTTCTCAGCGTAATTTTCTGTGATGTAGCCAATTCAACCGCACTCGCAGAAAATATCGACCCCGAAGAATGGGTCGAGATCATGAACGAGGCGTTCGAACACATGACCGCCCCGATTCTTCGATACGAAGGAACCATCGGAAAATTCACTGGCGACGGCATGATGGCATTCTTCGGCGCACCAACTAGCCATGAAGAGGACCCCGACCGAGCGGTTCGCGCATCACTCGAAATCCTTGAAGGCATCGAGGAACTTCGAGACGATATCCAGCGAGACTACGGCGAAGAATTTAACCTCCGAATCGGCATCAACACAGGTCTTGTCGTAGTCGGCGAAGTCGGCTCTGCTCAAGTATCTGAATACACAGCAATGGGCGACGCCGTAAACGTTGCCGCCCGCATGGAGCAAACCGCGGCACCAGGCACGCTCCAAATTTCATCGGATACCCAAAAACTCGTAAAAGGTGCATTCGATCTCAAATCGCTCGGCGGTATCGAAGTAAAAGGGAAATCCCAACCAGTCGAAGTTTTCCGAGTGACTGGAACAAAAATCGCCACCGGAGAGTCGATCGGCGTCACCTCACCACTCATCGGTCGGGACGCAGAGCTTGCCAAACTAATAAAGTTGGCGAACCAAAATAAAAACGGCGATAGCCAAGTAGTTTCAATCATCGGTGAAGCCGGGTTGGGTAAGAGCCGACTACTCAGTGAACTGCGCGATGAATGGCTCAAAACAGAACCAGAACTGTCGTGGGAATTTTCACAAGGCATCCCATACGACATGGGTCGTCCATACTCACTTTTCCAGAATCTAGCTCGCGGAATGTTTGGCGTGGAGCTTACCGACAAGCCAGCAGTCATCCACAGCAAAGTACACGGAGCTCTAACGACGATGGGCGGCGCGCCAGATGCAATCGCACTCTGTAGCACAGCTGTCGAAAAAATCATTGCCGCCAAGGTTCTACATGAGGCCAAAACATTCACGGCAGAAGAGATTAAAACTGATCTCTACCAAGTTGTGATTCCCGCCTTTGTTGCCGCAGCTGAAGAAGCACCAAAAATCGTAATTTTCGACGATCTACAGTGGTCGGACGATGCCTCCAAAGATCTCATAATCCACATGATGGACTATCTGATCGGCACCAAGATGATGATCATATTCGCTTTCCGACCCGACGCTGATTCACCGGCTCAGGAAATAAGAAAAGAAATTCAAAGTCGGAATTCCGATAAATATTCAGAAATTATTATCGATCCGCTCGGAACCGACCACACCAACGAACTCATCGACGAACTGCTCCAAATCAAAGATATTCCACAAGAAGCCCGAAATCTCGTCCTACGAAAAGCTGAAGGCAACCCCTACTTCGTCGAAGAAGTAGTCCGCTGGTTCGTCGATCAGGAAATGGTCCACCAAACAGTCAACGGACTCGAATGGAACGAAGCCAGCAACATCACCGACGCCACAATCCCCGACTCGGTCCAGGCACTGCTTATGGCACGAATGGACCGTCTCAGCGCCGATGCAAAAGACACGCTGCAACTCGCATCGGTTATCGGCCGCGCCTTCTATCACCGGATTCTCGGAAAAATATCTGATTCAAGCCTTGAACTGGATATGCAGCTCACAACGCTCGAAAGCCACGAGATGATCCAGACGCAGCGCGATAAAAACGAACTCCAATACATGTTCAAGCATGAACTAGCTCGCGACGCCGCATACAGCTCGATTCTTCTGCGACGCCGCCGCTCGCTCCACTTACGAGTAGCGGAAGCGATGGAATCTGTGTTCGAAGACAGTCTGGAAGACAATGCCCACCGACTCGGCTATCACTTCTCGGTCGCCAAAGATCACGAACGGGCAATGAAATACTTTGAGATGGCAACCGACATCGCCGACGGAATGAACGCAAAAACTGAAGCTGAAAACCATCTGAGAAACGCCATCAGTGCAGCATCCAGTTTCAAAGCACCTGAAGAAAAAATCAGCAGTCTCAACAGCCGACTCACCGAACTGGTCGGAGCCGGAGCCTAGCACCAGCAAATCCGTACCCATCGCTAGCTGCTGCTAAACTCTGCCACCACCGTTCGAAAACGATATTTCAGCCCAAACCCTAAAACGAGGAACGCTAATGTTCGCCACAATCGGTCACACATTCGAGCTTATGAAAATGAGCTGGGGAGTTCTTATGAAAGACAAAGAACTCCTTTTCTTCCCACTGTTCACCGTGGTCGGACTAATCGCAGTCATTGGAATATTCTTCTCCATCGGAAACGCCAGCGGTGCAATCACTCGCCTCGAAACGAACACCACCAGCCGAGGCGATCAAATCCTCTACGCACTGGCATTCTTCAGTTCCTACTTCGTCGTTATCTTCTTCAACGCAGCTCTCGTTTCTGCAGCGCTTGAACGACTCCGAGGTGGCGACCCGAACGTATCTTCCGGCCTACGTCATGCATTCGCTCATATCCACATGATCTTCATCTGGGCACTCATCGCCGCGACAGTCGGCTTGGCCCTGCAACTTCTTCGAGCGAATCAGAAGAACGCAATCGCCCGCATCATCATCGATATGATCGGCGGAATTTGGGAATTCCTGACCTTCTTCGTCATCCCGATTCTCGTATCCGAAAACGTCACGCCAATCGGCGCCATCAAGCGATCATCAGGACTCGTACGCAAAACCTGGGGACGACAGATCACAGCTTCGTTTGGTTTCATGCTGGTCTATTTCCTCGCCGTAATCGTTGGAATCATCCCGGCGTTCATCGTCGGAATGATTTCGGGCGTAGCGGCCGTAGCGGTAGGCATCATCACCGTCGGACTCGCCCTAGCCACAGTGCAAGCGTTAGAAGGAATCTTCAAGGCAGCACTCTACGAATTCGCCATGGGCGAGAAACCGGCAGAGTTCGACCTCCGCACACTCCAAACCGCCTACCGCCCCGCCCCTGCTGCTGGAATCTAAACACACCAATAGCAGTACCGATAAAGCAACCTTCAACACAAAAAAAAGCCCCCGCATTTCTGCGAGGGCTTTTCTACTTATTCGCGGTTTGCCAGAAGACTTGAGGGACTCGAACCCACTACCTTCCCGATTCCGAATCGGGACGCTCTCCCATCAACGAGATGTCCCAATCAGTTCCAATATGTACCGGCGGCTTTTCCAAGACTTGATGTGCAATTCACGTTTCATGGCATCGGATCGAGTCTCAAATGCCTCGGTGTAGATCACGGTCCATGGGCGGTGTGATTTTGTTGATTTAGAGCGCCCCTCATTGTGTCGAGCAACCCTCGCCTCGACATCCTGAGTCGAACCCACGTACAAACGACCTGAAGGGTCGCTTTCGAGAATATACACAAAATACACTTGCTCATGAAAACAAAAAAAGCCGCCAGAACTCAAAATTGTTCTGGCGGCTTTTGTTATTTCGCGGTTTGGTGGAGCTTGAGGGACTCGAACCCTCTACCTCCTGCTTGCAAAGAACACCGCTCTCCGACGCTGTGCTCTGAGAACGAAAGTATCAACGCTGTGCGAACAATTATGGTGTAAGGATTTTCTTCGTTCGCGTTTCAAAAGCCTGAATGTGGTTTGCCCCTCTAGTCTTGACCGAAACGCTTGGTCAGATTGGAGTACAACGGTTCGATCACATTCTTGTACAGTGAATCCTCATCCCCAATTGAGACGAGCGGTAAACAGGCGATTTCGTGCCTGTTTACCCCATGGTTTTCGCTCGGTCCTTTAGTGGAACTCCACAGCTGAAACTGTCCGTCAGCTTCGACTTGTTCTACTAGTGCAGTCTCAACCCAGCTCTGATCACCGTTCAACCATCGTTCTAGCTTCACATTCTCGCCTTTCTTTTCGTCGGCTTTCTGAAATTCTTCTCTCCAGTTTTCGTGAAGTTCGATCCAACCAAAAGAAATTATTGGCTCTTCGAATGAAGCGTTAGCGTCTGCATCCGGATCCAGGATTACACCGATGAATGCAAACTTCGGGTTTGTCGCTCGATCCAGATCGTCAGATTTGTAATGGCGAGCAACAGTGGAAGGAAACCAGCGTTGTGGATCCTTTATATTGTTGCTAAGACTGACAGCCTGGTGGTGCCCAAGGTGATCCCAGCCTTTGTCGGACATGGCTCTATCCGCCGACAAAATCAGCTCTGAAACTTCAACGAAAAGCCTTCGGACGGATCTCAATCCCAACAGCATTTCTTGACCTGGATTCTTAGCGAGTTCCACGTATCCTCCTTGGTTCATTTACAAAAAGACCAATAATTCTGGATGTTCAATCGCCCGAACGGCTTGATTCCATCGAACCATCTAATTCCGCTTTGACTCAGAATTCGTGATGAATCCGAGACGAGATTCTGCAACCAAGGTGCATCACTAAATTCGCCGTAAACAGCATCTAGTTCCCTCGCAGCAAACGCCCATGGAATCCAGCCGAGATCAAGGCTGGCATCGATCCCAATCTTCGTCGACAACTCGGTCAAACTTTCAATAATTTCGCGCCTGGGAACCGAACTGTGTTCGGTCAGGTAAATCACGGAATAGCGATCACCGGTCGATGTGTCCCGGAGAAACCGTAAAGCAAGTAACTGTTTGCCGAGTTGGTCTTCAACTGGTCCCCTATTGGTGGGATCAGAAGACTTGGGAGACTTGTACTTAACCTCCACGATAACGAGCCATCTGCCTTCATTCGGTGATTCAAGCGTGACCAACACGTCGGTCTCAATCGACCTCCCGTCACCAACCTCGAGCGCCGGCCAAAAATCGACGCTTACGACTTCGTAAGAATTGGGGATAGCGATGGGTTCTCCGCTCTCGGTTACTGCAGTGTTGAGCAGCTCCTTGAGTCCACGATAGTTCGGTAGATACCTCCAAACCCCGAGAGCGTTAGAAGTGAGTAAATCCTCTTGGTGATCGGCACCTACCGCCAACTTGTGATGCAATTGAGCCAAGTACAAATCAACGATCCTCCAAGGAATGTAAGTGGTCTGAGACCCAAGTTGAATCGAGCCGCGTTGAAACCCTCGACGTCGACACGTCAACTTCCCCCCAGCTCGATGGATGCGGAACCTGAGCGAGGTAAACGTTTCCAGCGCAGTTGTCGGCGACGATCCCCAAGGTGTTCCAGAACTGTTCGGTGATTTTTTTCGGACACTACCGGCGCTATGAACAGCTTGTTCTACGCAGTGGACATGACCAGCTTATTGAAGTCGTACACGGTCTCGCGTGAGTTGATGGCGAACTCGGACTCCACCGACCATAGAACTTCCGTTATGACTGATAATTCCTGACCGCGGCGCGGAGGCGGTGTCCGTTTTACCCTGACGGTAGAAACGTCAAATAGCAGCTCGTTCATTCCCATGTCTCTACGATGCGAGTCATTTCCTTGCCACATGGTTATGACATCCGGTTCGTGCTCGTACGCTTGTTCTAAACCTATCCCCAGTTTGGACACGAATTCCTGGGATCGACGACGATGCAGATTTCCACGACCACGAGAGACGTCATTTCTGAATTTCTGCGCGGCTGAGCCCAGAGCATCGAGCACAAGATTATTCACGTCGACTAGTGACAACTAACATCTTTCCTGAATCTACCGAGCCTAGATTACCGCAAACAAATGCGCACTACGATTCACTTCTAACAAGCCTTGTCATATCGGTGCATTTGTGGTTATGATCCCGCAATCGGAACGTAACAATTAGTTAGTAAATTTTTACCAATACCACATTTATAACCGGGTGATATGGTCTACTGTTGTCTGTAACAGGACGTAAAAAGGCACAAGAAAATTAACCAAATGGGCAAAGAACCGCATAGGGGCGATGTGCAACAGGCTGTTGAATTGGTGGACCAAATTTGGTCTGATGTCGAGTTCGACGCACAATTCATCTCCGCAGGATATTCGAACTCAGTGTTCCATCGGATCTTGGACATCGTCGTGGACCTCACCGAGAGTGAATTTGGTTTCATTGGGTATGTATCGGCCGACCCCAATGGCAGTCCGTTCCTTACCACTCTCGGAATTACGGATATAAGTTGGGACGAAAGTTCGACTCGCCTGTATTTGGAAAATTCTCCCAGTGGTATGGAATTCCGAAATTTGGACACTTTGTTCGGAGCCGTTTTGCAAACAGCCCGAATGGTAGTATCAAACAATCCTGATTCTGATCCACGCAGCGGCGGCCTACCGCATGGGCATCCTAAACTTTCCAGTTTCGCTGGGATCCCTCTTATATCTAACAAAAAGCTTGTCGGCATGATCGGCATTGCAAACAGGCCAGATGGTTTTTCCTATCCAGTTTTGCAAGGCTTAGGTGAGGTCTGGAATCGGCTGGCATACATAATTCACGCAGTCAAAGAATCAGCCCTACGCCGGAAGGCCATCTCTACGCACATTACTGATGAGTCGATGCTTGAAGCAATATTTGATAACGCTAGCGACTCCATCTTGATAGTCGATTCATCTCTAAATGTTGTAAAAATAAACAGATCAGCACGCCGACTTTTCGATCTTGAAGAAGACGATTTGTCGTCCACAAACTTAGTACATCTGGTTGTTTCCCGTAGCGGGAATCTGAAACATGAAATTGAAAAGGCCGGAAGTAACCTAGACGGCTCTGGGCTACCTTTTGTCGATGAACGATTCACCGGCGTGGACGGCAGGGAGCTAATTGCTAGTGTTGCGAAAACAAATTCTGTTCAGGAAGGTGAGCCGATATATACAATCTTTTTGGCTGAAATGTCTGCGTTCGAAGCGATAGCAAAGTCAAAGATTGACGAACTGCATTTTATTACCGAGTCGAGCCCCAATCCGATCTTTCTGATTGATAACGAATCTATAGTTGTGGGCTGGAATCCAGCCATGGCAAAATTATCTGGAATTGGCGCATACAGAGCAATAGGTAATTCGATCCAGTCCCTTTTAGGTCGTGAATTTAACTCTTCGCTAAATGAAAGCATTAACAACCCGGCCGCTCATGATCTACCCACACGATATGATCTTGATATTATTTATTCACAAGATGATTTAGTTTTCACTAATTCCAACGGTGATGTAAAGGTGATGAATATAACGCCAGTACCACGTTTTGATTTCGAAGGTCGGCGTGATGGCCATTACGTCGCCGGCAGGGAAGTTACTAATCAATACTTTTACCATCAGGAGAATCGCAAGCTTGCACTAGAGCGCGAATCGTTGATTAACCGGTTGATGAGAGCACAAGAAACAGAACGAGTAAAACTTGCTGCTGACTTGCATGATGGCCCTGCTCAAGATCTTGCTGCCGCTTTGATGTTCCTCGAAAAGTGTTCTCAATTCGAATTGCCGGGAGGTCTGGTAGATATATCGACTAAAACCAGAGATTCAATCGATCGAACCCTCTCTGAAATCAGGCACATTATCAATGGCCTGAGCCCAGAATCACTAAATACTCTAGGCCTGGTCGGAGCCTTGAAGTCTCTCGCATATCGCGTTGTCCAGGAGTCTGATTTGGTGCTAACACTAGACATTTCAGAAGATATCGATCAGCTATCGAGTGTAAATCGTCAAGTCGCCATATACCGGATCGTCCAAGAAGCAATGAGAAACACAATCAAGCACGCCAATGCATCTGAAATCAAGATCAAAGCATCATTATCCGACACCATGATGTTTCGACTTGTCTACGAAGACGATGGCATCGGGATCGCTAACTCAAAAGAAGACTCGCAGATTCCTTATCACAACGGTTTAGGCATGTCAGGTATGCGGCATCGTGCTGATTCAATCGATGCGAAATTTTCTATCGGAACGAGTGGAAACGGCGAAAAACACGGATTTAGACTCACATTGGAATTCGATGCGTCAACCTGGAACGATTTCTACTCAGGGTTAGCCGATGGATGATAAAAAACGAATCATCATTGCCGACGATCACCCCGTGGTTCGCGACGGGATCAAGTCCATGCTTGAAGGATCCGATTTTTTAGTGGTCAGTGAGGTCGCAAACGGCCTAGAAGCGTTTAACGATTGCATGAGACTACGACCAGATGCCGTGATCATGGACATCAGAATGCAATTAATGGACGGATTATCGGCTACAAAGAAAATCAAGGAAGCTTTTCCGGACATTTCCGTTTTGGTACTGACGAGTTTTGATGGTGACGCTCAATTGGAGTCAGCTGTCAAAGCAGGCGCATCAGGGTTGGTTCTAAAAGGACGCGGACGTCAAGAGTTCCTCAGAGCACTAAACACCGCAACAAATGGTGGCAGCGCATTCGATTCGTCTCGCATGGTAGACCTGATTCACAAAATCTCTGGCGATAACTCAGAAATGAGACCAGAGCTGAATTCCCGGGACAAGAAAGTTTTACAGCTGGCCGCCAAGGGTCTGAAAAACGTGGAAATTGCATCGGCCCTAAATTTGTCTGTGGGATCTGTAAAGAAGATACTCCAGTCAATTTTCATTGAGCTTGGCGCTAAGGATCGGACGCACGCTGTTGTGCTCGCCTTACGCTCGGGCGTTATTAGCGATGAATAAGAATCAAACCACACAAGTGGGTAGCCACTCGGGCGCGTCGACTACCCACTTGCCCACCCAGATGTCCTGCTAAAGCCTCCCCGTTTGTCCACCCGTATGTTCTGCTAAAGCCCCCCGTCAAAGTAGCCGACGGAGGGTTCCGGCGCCCTCGTATTGCCCTCAGTATCGGCTCTACTGGTTTCTACTTACTGGCCAGTATTTTCAGATAGGCAGTTCTCATGGCGTCAGTTGCTCAAGACACCCCCACGTTCAAAGTTCTATGCGTTGAAGACGACTATTTGATTAGAGAATTGCTCGAGATTGGACTACCAATGAAATGCAACTCTCTGGCAGTTACTACTGTTAAGCACGGCTTAGAAGCGATAGAATACTTGTCAACTAATGAAGTAGACTTGATCGTGACAGACTTCGATATGCCGTTATGTAACGGCGCCCAGCTTGCGAAGCATGTTGAAGATTCCGGCACATCCACCCCTGTAGTAGTTTTCTCTGGTCAAGACCACTCTAAACTTCGCCAAGACGTGCCTTCCGCAGAAGCTTATGTTTCCAAGACAGCAGCTGCGTCATCACTCAGTGATCTAGCATCCGCGGTCATATCTACGCTTCAAAACCGGCTCCGATAGCTAGGTTGAGATTCTTAGCGCTTATATTTTTAGGGATTTTCATCTTGATAAAGTTTATCCCTGGTACAGACACTCTATCTGCCTTTTTAATCCCATCGCTTGTTCTGTCATTTCTTACCCTAGTAATTCCAAATGACTGAACGCTGGCACGGATGGAAACTCATAACCGCATGGCTCGCCACTCTGGTCTTCTGCATTGGCTCATATGGTGGACTCGCCTACCTCGTTTTCAGGTAACTCAATCCTCTTGTAAACCAAGAAGTCCCCAGCAGCCGAAGCCATTGGGAGCCAGAGGGTATAACCGCCCCGACAGGCAGAGCAGTTAGCAAATCAGCACCACGTGCAGTGGGAGCCAGCGAACCAGACGGCAGCGTAGACAGCTACCACCAGTCTAATGACGTGACTTTGAAGGGTTCTGTCAGAACTCAGAGTCGGGGCAGAATTGCATCATCCATCTGAAAATCTGCAGCGGAATTTCTGCACGCTCACCACCATCAACCATTGACCTGCCCCCCTCAAACGTATCCAGTTGAAAAATCAGATACTGGTTGAATTGAAGGGAGGCAGAAATGCCAAGAAAAGGTCATAGTCCGGAGCAGGTCCTAAACAAGCTCCGGCAAGTCGAGGTTGCCGTTGCAGGTGGCAAGAGCGTAGGTCAGGCAGTACGAGAGATCGGTGTTACAGATCACACCTATTACAGGTGGCGACGTGAGTACGGTGGACTCGATCTCGACCAGGCAAAGAAGCTCAAGAAGCTTGAGAAAGAAAACGCAAGACTGAAGCGAACGGTTGCCGATCTTGCTCTGGATAAACAGATCCTGAAAGAAGCGGCAGAGGTAAACTTCTGAGCCCTTCACGTCGCCGTAAGTGCGTGAAACACGTCCAGCGAATACTTCCTGGAGTATCTGAGCGAAGAGCCTGTATGGTGCTCAACCAGCCCAGACCAACACAACGTCGAGCTTTGAAGTTGAGAGATGACGAAGAATCGCTGACTGCCGAAATCGTCAAGCTTGCAGTGCGGTTCGGCAGGTACGGCTATCGCCGGATCACAGCATTGCTAAGGGATCGTGGCTGGCATGTGAACCACAAGCGTGTCGAACGCATATGGCGACGTGAAGGGCTGAAGGTTCCGAAGAAGCAACCGAAAAGAGGACGGCTCTGGCTGAACGATGGTTCAATCATCAAGCTGAAACCGGAACGTAAAGGACATGTGTGGGCTTACGACTTCGTGGCCTGTAGAACCGAGGACGGTCGTGCGGTCAGAATGCTCACTGTGATCGACGAGTACACGCGGGAGTGCATGGCCATCAAGGTGGCGAGGCGTATCAGGTCAAACGATGTGATCCATGCGCTGACAGAACTATTTGTTCTTAATGGTGCACCGGAGCACATTCGTTCAGATAACGGGCCGGAGTTCACTTCAAAGACAATTCGAGACTGGCTGGAGCGAGTTGGAGTGAAGACACTATTTATCGAACCGGGTAGTCCATGGGAGAACGGCTACAACGAGAGCTTCAACGGAAAGTTCAGAGATGAGTTGCTAAACCGTGAGATCTTCTATTCGTTGAAGGAGGTACAGATACTGACGGAACGGTGGAGAAGGGAGTACAACACGATCCGACCACACAGCTCACTTGGATACCGGGCACCAGCACCTGAGGTGATCATGCCCAGGCTTAAGCTGGCTGCGAATCCGAGATAATAAGTGGTAACGCTATCGGGGGCAGGTCATCACCGCAACCCGTATTCTGTTGTATTTACACAAGCACATCACTAAAATTCCCTTATGAAAAATACAAAACTACTGCTAGTTCTCTCATTTCTAGTAGCTTTATCAATCTCGCTTGTTGCCTGTGGATCGTCCAGCGAGGATGTCTCTAGTCCTGATTCGATATCCGAACCGGATATCGATGACGTACAAATTACGCTGCCAGATAGCGTTTTCACTGTCGACGATGTAGCTGCTGTCGGATGGAAAAAATCCAAAGAATTTTCGGTTGATACTTTGCCGGGTGCAACTAGTGTTTGGTACGGGTTCTATCAGCAGCGTGATGTTGAAGTACGCGTGTACGAATCGCAAAGTGACGCGATTAGCTTAGGTCAAGACCTAGCGGATAAGGCGACTGGACGGCGTAAGCCGAGTTCGATGATTGACTCAGGTGCAATCACTAATGCACAAACCAACACACGGACGAGTTACTTGACCTATGCGATTGTCGGTAATTTAATTATGTTGTGTGAGATAAAAATCGAAGATTGCCAGGGTTTGATCGATGCTATTAGTCAGTAAAATCTCGCCAATGCGTCCCTTAGACTGGTGAAATTATGAAAAACTCACAAAAAAGCCCCCGCATTACTGCGAGGGCTTTTTATTAGCTGCAAGCAAGAACTTGAAGGACCCTAACCCTATGCCCGGCTTGCAAATTAGACGGCACCTCTCTTGGGGTTACCAGATAGACCATTTCCTGAGTTAATTCCGTGCTGGTAGCCGTTGCAGTCTCTTAGCATATTTTTGATCTAGTTCACCATCCCCATGGTCACCAATGACGGTAGTGAAGTTAACAACGCCTGATGATTGTGCAGATGCATTCACTATTGCCTTCCCGAAAGCGCGCTCTGCAAACCACGCAGTTAAGTCCATGCGCTCCTTGCGGGAAGCATTCTCGTCAGGAAAATGCACAGAACGAATTCTGTAAGTTCGCTACCATCTGAGGTACGTTATAGAGGTAGTAATGGAAGCCAAATAGGCGCTTTCCGGGGTTACAGCGTCTGCCTACTATGAAGCGACCTATTTCATCACAGGTCTTAGGCATCGAAAGTTATTCAGGCAGAATCGACATGATTTCAGATTTAGATTTATCTAGAAAGAGATCAAATTCGGTCAAGTACGAATTATGAGATCGGCCGTAGGTGGCAACAAAAGCATCCTCAAATCCACCTGATTCTTCAAGAATAGAGTAGAACTCAAATATCTTATCTATCCCACTTAAGTTGACTAAGTAAGCTACGAACCAAGCTCCCATACCATATGCGACTTGGTGATCGCTACCTCCGTAATTAAAGTCGGCGAGATGCTTACCCGAACCCTTGTATTGTTCTAGGATTGTACCTAAACCGCTTCCGTTGTAATCGGTGTTCAGATAACGGCCCATTTCTCTGCGTAAATGCTCCCAGGTAGCCTCTTTCTCTGCAGAGTAGTAATAGTGACTCATGTATACCGCGGTACCCTCCATCCACCAAGGGCTGT
The DNA here is from genome assembly GCA_029593915.1 of Candidatus Lucifugimonas marina. GTDB lineage: Bacteria > Chloroflexota > Dehalococcoidia > Lucifugimonadales > Lucifugimonadaceae > Lucifugimonas > Lucifugimonas marina. Next base: position 696,481 of record CP046147.1, read on the forward strand.
CGAGCTCACGATTACTTGCCGATCGTAAGCCGAGGAATCTAGCCAGTCCTTCGCCGGATATATCAGGGTCGGCGATGCTAGAAATCTGGTAAATATGAAACATTTCATGCAACGCAACGTACCAATAACTGGCGTCATCGTCATGGCTCTGATTTATAAACAGATAAAATTCATCACGGTGCCTGCTGCTTGAAATAGATGAACCCGATACTCTTCCATCTTCTTCTGTAAATAGGCAAAGTCCATCAGTCTCACAGTTGGGATTTGAGTTATCAGGATCACACATCCACGCTTCTGGATGTCGGTGTTGAATAAATTCACAATATTCCGATTCCAACTTGATTGCACTTTCAGGGTCATACCTGTTCAGTGCAGCTACGTATACCGGAGTAGCCATTTGCCAGTTAGTGGCATCCTTATCAAAATACAACTGTTTTGAGAGGCATATAGCTTCTTCTATGATTCTTTGTTCCCTCGTGGGGACAGTTTCAGCAACGAAAAGTAAGACTTCTATTGGGCTGATATCGCACGCAGTCAAGGCCACTGGATTTTGATTACTTCTAGCTGCAATTTCAGACGTAACCTGCTCGGATATTGGAGAAGGAGCGTACGTTGATTGAGGAGCCGCAGCTTGTTCAGCTTTTACAAGTGTTGCGCTTACCGCTTCGTTGGTAGCAACCGGGTCCGAAGACGAACAACCAACTGAGATCGACGACATCACGATAAGTAAAATCAGCAGCAAGAAATCGTGATTAGGATGCGCACGTGTATCTGTGGCGTGAAAACAGTTAGGGATTTGCATCACACAATGTTAGATCTAACACCAACAATCCGAAACAAAAATAACTTGCCCACGATACGTTCGCAAGGCATCTATTTAAGCCTAAAGGTACCTCTTCGGATATTTAATTATGCAACGAAAATATGTAACTAATCATTCGTAATCTGCTGATAGCGAGTAATCCCAGCCATTCCAAGATTGCCAAATAACGTCAGCTGCTGCTCCCGCCTGCCAACACCAACTATCACCCCACCAACGTCCACTCCAGTTCGGTCCCCAGGTCCCGGGATCACAGTCAAAACCTATACCACCACATACCCAAGCGTCTCCTTCAAAAACGTGAGCAGGTTGTCCATTCGGTGTTTCTGTTTTGTAGAAACTCAATGTCACATCGCCTCTCGCAGATATGACACAAAGTGCATCACCGTATGCAAATCCTCGGATAGAGCCACCGTAAACATCTTCTTCACCAGTAAAGTACCAAATTTCTACTTCACCACCGACATACAAGGAGAGCATGCATCCATCGTTGATAATTGGAATAGTTCCCAAAGCTCTGACATAAACCCCAGTCAAGGCATCTTCAAGTGGAACCCTTTCAACCAAATCTGCAAATCCATGATTCGTTAACACGGTTGCACTACTTTGATTAATTCGTCCGATTAAAATCGCAGCCCCTACTTGGCCACCTATTTCTTCGGTTAATTCCCCTTCTCCCATCAATCCCACGTATAGAACGTCTTGCCCTATTCCAAATACGCCAGATACCACATGTAGGTTGACTACTTCGAACTCCAACCCATCGTAATAAGTGACACCGCCATTGATGCCGATATTATTCTGAGCCGTACTGATGGTAAGTGTGAAGTCAGCCCGTTCTATGTCGTATTCAAACATATGAGCCTGAACATCTTTTCCAGCTATTGTGAAATCTCCAGATTTGTCATAGCTGAACGAAAGACGAGGAGTTTTGAGAAAGACATCCTCCCCATCAGAAATTTTGGTCCTTAACGCGAGATCAAATCGATCAAAATCGCTGCCTGGCCCGCCTATGTTTTCGGTAAATAAAACATTACCTCTCACAAAGTTAAATTCCGTCTGATAGTCAGAATCATCAAAATCTAACGCTTGACCTACTCCCCCTCCCAGAGCAAGTAGAGCATTTAATTCGTCCTCATTATTTTCTTCAGCTATTTCTTGATCAATGAGATCCACATTAAAACAGCCTGTTTCAAGTTCGACTTCTGCGTTTATAAGTCCGTACACAGAATCGTAAGTCCAATCGCCATTACCCCAGATTGCCTCAAGCACACTGGTGCATCCTGGTGCTCCATCAACGTCTTCTGATCCGGCATACAAATCGAATGTTGTGTCGCTGATCGGTTTATTGTTCCCTACGAATTTCGTTAGCCAACGACCCATCCCATTTTCACCAGTAGGGGGCAATTCACCGTTCTCATTTATTGCTAAGGAATCGTTGATTGCTTTAACCACCGCAGGAACTGAACTTAGGCCAATAAATAAGCCCGTGTTTGACTCTACGGTACCCTCATTCAAATTTGATTCGATCACGGTCGAAGTGTCAAAGGTGATTATTTCCAACAAATCTGCCGGTTCGTATGGCAATACAGCGAGCCTATCGACACCAGCAAGTGTTAGACCAAATCCATTATTTTTTGAAATCACTAATGGGTAATCCAGCTCTAATCCGGCTTCCGAAATCCATGTCTGGTTTGCTGATATTCCAGAACTTCCTATGTAGTCACTACAGGTGCTACAAGAATCAGTTGTTTCCTCATGATCAGTAAAGACATGTAATTTGATGTCTTCAGATTGTGGGTTATTCGTGGAAACAAGTTTGCCAAAGTAGGGCACGGTAATTGTGCCGTTGTAACTTATCCAACCAGGACATTCGAGGCAGTCAGGCCTATCAACTACGTTAGCGAATGTATCGATTACGGGTTCGGGATCTGCAGGAATTTCTCCTACTGCTGGATTCCTGAGCGTGATACCCGATTCTGACTTCAAAAGATATGAAATCCCTTGAAGACTAATTAAGGGAGTCTGATTAAATATTGTCTGCTTGCTTAACCCCTCTGGTTCCCAGCGGGATTTTATGGGCGTCCATTCAGCTTGAGTTCCCTGATCATTGACGTTATGAGGAAGTTTGATGCCGCCATTAAAGAATAATCGTTTTTGTACGTTGTCTCCAACCGACAAAAACTCGGCTACAGCAGGACGCATATCCAAGTTCCAATGATCAGCTAAGACATCAGTACCTCCTGATGCATTTGCGAATTCACCAATACAGCCATCAGCAAAATCAGTCACATTACCACTGAAGGTGAAATTGGCTGGATATGGTAGGTCTACTTCAACTCCTACTCTGTGATACTCGATATCGCTATCTAGGAAGCCTAGGTCCACTTTCGAGAACCCGAGCGAATAGCCATCAGGAGTTATTCCGCCAACTCCGTCTTGGGCACTAAAAGCATGCGTAACTCCACTTTGACGTACATATAAATCTGCGTCAGTTGGTATGTCGGAGTCGATACAGGCCCATTTGATTCTTCCTGTACCGGAGAAATTGAACCCCGGCATAAGCCAATAAGGATCAGTATCAATCGGATCCCAAAGCGTTTGATATTGGTCGTATGGGCTATCTAATTTAGTAAAAGTACTGAGTACTGGATCTTTAGCTGGTAGTCCACTCGAATATAAAGGCGGAATTACCAATACACGATTCTCAAATTCATCTGGATTAATCGCGAACTTTCCCGAATACCACGATACTTGGGTGGTGGGTGTCACATCACCTGTAACTAATCCTCCAGAACCGAACTTGAGATTGTCAAATTCACTCTTTAGAACCTGAGTGTTAAAGTCGGAAGGACCAGATGAATACTGTGTGGATGCTGAACCAGGATCAAATGTCCCATTTACGATTGAGCTGCCGTCTAAAGTGAACCGGCCGCCTTTACTTTTGATGCTTGCTGCGTAAGGAATTGAAGGGACGTAATTAACATTAGAATCAGAAATTAGCTCTCCCTTGACGCCATCAGATGTGATTTCAAACGATTCAACATTGAAAGTTGTACTTTGAAAAACTGCGTCGTTGGAATTCACTTTGGCATTTATCGGTTTTCGGTCTACAGGACCTATTATTCCGCGATTGTTGAATCTCTCAAAATATCTTCCAACAACAAAGCTATTTGAGATTATTTTTTTATCAGAGATCAATAACGATTTACTGATGAACGCTAAAGGCAATTCATCCATTACCAGATACCAATCCAGTTGTTCAGGCCATGTGTCGTCTGGAATATCTGGAACCGCTACAGATGCGGCGGCGGGGACGGAGTTAGTCAGAACTTTCTTAACTTCGAAACCGAAGGTGTTTGTAACCGAAATCCCAGATAACTCAATAGTTTTAGATTTCTCTCCACCTTCTACGATGAAGATACTGTCATCTAACAAAACTTTAATATCTGCTTTTGAACCTGGCGTTGTCTCAGAGTCTAAGAAAATATTTTCCACAGAAAAGTTCAGCCCTGAAATACTGTCTACGAGTATCGGAGCATGATCAGTTTTTGCGTATCCTCCATAGACCGTCCCATCTGCATTGACCTTTATTCCATCAAAGTTGACTGTAATAAAAATCGGCTCTTGTCCCGGAGGCACGAACTCTACGTACCCTTCACCAATACCAATCAAAGTTTTTCTAGAGGTCTGCGACACGCTTGACCACTTACAAACGATTACAACTGATTTGTGAGGTGTTCCGTCTCCAAAAATCAATTTCTCAGGTGTTTTGAATGTGTCTAATTCAACGGGATCATTTTGTCGACATTTACTGCTTGTAAATTGATCTTCGGGAAGTCCTGTCAAATCCTCCAACTTAATTGATTGCGGTTCTGTAACTGTGACAGGTTCACCACTATCGATATCCAAAGTGACAACTACGTACCAATAGGTACCAAATGAGGCGTCTTCGTCCAGATATGCAATTCCCATATCTGATGAAGGAATGTCGCTGATCGAATAGAACTTTTCAGCGGTTTCCAAATCATCGGAATGGGGTGTTCCACCTAATACGGGGGCTATTTGAACGTATCCAAAATCCTTGTGCCTAGATCTAAAAATCAGATGGGCACCAGTATTAATATTCTCCAACGATTCTGAAGTTTTATTTTCTTCGCACTCTTGTTTATATACAGTCTTACGATGATCCCAATTAATTTCCACACCAACATCTTGGAAGTAGGTATGAGATGAACACCAGTTAGCCCTTCCAACGTCTCGCGTTGAATATGGAAGTCCTGTAGTTTGACTTGGCAGAGCCTTTACTGGATCAGAATATTGCTCAGCTTGGTCACTGTTGCGATAAGCAGAAACGACATAGTAGTAATCGGAAGATCCTTCAACTAGGCCAGCATCCTTAAATATTGCTTGGACGAATCCATTACCAAGATCTTCTACATCTTGCCCCTGATCATCAGCTGAAACTGAAGCAGTAGCTTGCATTCCTAGTAATTGAGCTGGGATTGTTTCGATATCCGTATTGCTCTCAAAGCGATATATATGAAATTTATCGTAGGCAGGATACGTGTCGGCTAACCAAGTAATTTTGTTAACTACAGCACCTGCCTGAGCAGGCTGAGGAACGATATCTAAAATCACTGGGGCGTCAAACAGAGACCCGTCGCCGAAAATCGCTGTGTACTCTGCGGACCAAGAATAATTCCCATCAGAATCATGTGCTTGAGCTATGTAAACTGCGTCCCCAAAACCAACGACACCCGCAAGGCTTGGATCGCACCATTCTTCTAGATCATCGAATTCTTCTGCTGGTATGGTCGCTATCAGCTCGTATGAGCCACTTTCAAGCTTGCGATAGATCTGAACAAAGTCGGTGTCTGAGTCCACTTGGATTTGAATACATGGACCATTGAGCCCTGGATTTGCCAACCCAGGGTCTTTCAGATGCGACCCTGGTGTCAAAATATCTGGAGAAGTTGGAGCCTTTGAATCTCTTAAGAAGATAAATACAGGCTGACTTAACGGACTTCGATTGCCCTTCGCATCCCAAGTTCTAGCTCTGTACCAGTAATCTATTTCTTCCTGATCATTCTGTGGTAGCGATGCTGCTGAGTTGTCAATAAATCGCACCTTATCCCCATCCGCTACATCTTCGATCAACGACCAGTCTCCAAATTCGGAAACGTCATTCCACTGACCAGGACTTGCAGGATATGGTTGGCCTTGTTCAACCTCTGCGCGGTAAACCGAAAAGTGATCAGCGCCGTCTATAACGTCCCACTGCAGTTCGATTTGAGCGTTACGTATTTGGCCAATTAAGTTTGATGGGGGTTCAGGTGGCAACTGCGATTCAAACGTAGCACAGTTGCCATCTGCACCGTTTTGGTGATTTTCTGGCGTTTTTGGGCCCTCATTGCCAAAGAAGTCAATCGGTGCAATTGCATAACAATAAAGTTGGTCATCCTCGAACTCTGAGTCATCTACAGCAAAATAACCCGGTAGAACATTCTGGTCTTCATCTGTTTGAGAAGGGGTAGGGCTTTCTAAGTTGTATTGATTCTGCTGTGTATCTGAATCAATACCTATTAGCTGTGATTCAACTTGTTGATCTTGTATCCAGCCTTGACCACTTCCACCCGGTAATACTGGATTGCTGTTTATTTTTAAAGGGTTCGTATTAGCAAGTTGCTCTAAATCAGAATCCACTGCATACCGATAGATGTTATATCCGCTCGCAGTTATAGATTCCTCATTTTGCTGAGTTGGATATTTCCAACCAACATATACGCTTTGGTTAACCCAGCGGCGGGGAGCTTGATCACCTAGCCAATTAGCATCGTGAGCTTCTGATGCATCGATGTTTTCAGCTTCAAACACTTCCTCAGCGTTTGAAGACGCATAAACCTCGACTGGTAGATCTAATTGTTTTCCAACTTTAATATGGGGGGTATACCCAATTATCTTAGCTTCTGCATTAGCTTCTTCTAGACTAACGCGGTACTGATATTTTTTGCCATTTTCTAACTCTTCATCTACAAATCCCATACCCAATAACAAAGCTAGTTCATGGTGACTGTTAGCCCAAAATTCTGCGGCCATAGGGTTTTCGTCAAAAACGGAATAAACATTGGAAATATTTACTTCGTCGGCCGGAATTTGTTGAGAATTCGTGACATATGTGGATATTTCCTGCCACCAATCACCAGAATCTATTAAATCTTGAGCTTCGGATTGATCATTAATACGAGTGATACCACTAGCAATCACTTCATACGTATTGCTGGGTAATGTTCTGCGCTCAACCTTAAGCGTTGGAGCTGCCGGTGACCCGGGAAGAATTGTTGAGGGGTTATTATTCGATTCTGGCGCATACACAGGAAGACCAGCAGCCTCACGACCATACCAACGAATTAGTACGTTGGTTTGATCAGTGGCCCATGTCACAGATCCAGATGAATTATTTTGACCTGCCACAGGACTGTTTTCGTCTAGGCCAGAATTGTCATTTATGTTTTCAATCGTAGATGTAGGCGTAATGTTTTCAACATCATCACTGCCATTATCACAACCACCAAGACCAACCACTAAAACAAGTGATACGCAAATCACAATCGTTCTAAATTTGAGAGAGGTCAATTGGTCGTAGGTAAAGTAGTTCAAGAATTGCATGGCGACACACTAACCTGCGGTAGGTGATCTTAGCAACTCAATACGCTTATACATACGTATATTTCTAGATTGCTGCAACAAAAGTTACTTCAGCACTCTGACACCCACCATCTATATGAACAATGGTGCTTGCATGTATCGGCGGTGGGTGTTGCCAGTAGGTACGACAGACGACCGAATCAGCGAATTAAATCGTGCTATTGGAGTAACTTTGGAGTAAATAACAGAAAAGCCCCCGCATTTCTGCGAGGGCTTTTCCAGTTTGTCGCCAGTTTGGTGGAGCTTGAGGGACTCGAACCCTCTACCTCCTGCTTGCAAATTGTAATCAAGCAGTCTGCACTACTCTCCGTTATCCAATCCGCTATCTCAAGACGAGTTGAACCACCGTCCTCGCTGCCCTCTCGTGTTCTGAACAGCCGCTGGTGTCAATGGGGTGTCAATCGTTACCCGAACTGAGCCATTGCCGTTCTAACCTGTTCGGCATCTTCTTTCAGCTCGTAGGCGTAGATACTCATTGTGATGGCAGGGTTCGCATGCCCGAGAATCTTGCTCACCATCGTGATCGGCACTTTTTCGGACAACAGATAGGAACCACAGTTGTATCGCAGGTGATGCCAAGATAGATGAGGTAATCCGACTTCAACCAACAGGGGTTCGAGTACATGCCTTTGCATGTTCGTGTAAGACTGCCGATTCCCGTTGGAAGTGCAGAAAACTAAGTCAGCGGGATTCCATCTATTTTGAGGTTTAGATACCAGTTGCTTCGCTCTGTGTTCGGCACGTAGGCTTTTTAATCTCCCAAGTAAGGCAGAGTCCAGCGGGATTACGCGGTTTTCTCCCGCCAAAGTTTTGCTGGCAACTACTGTCACATGCCCAAGTTCAAAATCAATTTGGTTCCAGGTCGTGCTCAATGCCTCTACATCGATTCGCATACTGACCTGCCCCCGATAGCGTTACCACTTATTATCTCGGATTCGCAGCCAGCTTAAGCCTGGGCATGATCACCTCAGGTGCTGGTGCCCGGTATCCAAGTGAGCTGTGTGGTCGGATCGTGTTGTACTCCCTTCTCCACCGTTCCGTCAGTATCTGTACCTCCTTCAACGAATAGAAGATCTCACGGTTTAGCAACTCATCTCTGAACTTTCCGTTGAAGCTCTCGTTGTAGCCGTTCTCCCATGGACTACCCGGTTCGATAAATAGTGTCTTCACTCCAACTCGCTCCAGCCAGTCTCGAATTGTCTTTGAAGTGAACTCCGGCCCGTTATCTGAACGAATGTGCTCCGGTGCACCATTAAGAACAAATAGTTCTGTCAGCGCATGGATCACATCGTTTGACCTGATACGCCTCGCCACCTTGATGGCCATGCACTCCCGCGTGTACTCGTCGATCACAGTGAGCATTCTGACCGCACGACCGTCCTCGGTTCTACAGGCCACGAAGTCGTAAGCCCACACATGTCCTTTACGTTCCGGTTTCAGCTTGATGATTGAACCATCGTTCAGCCAGAGCCGTCCTCTTTTCGGTTGCTTCTTCGGAACCTTCAGCCCTTCACGTCGCCATATGCGTTCGACACGCTTGTGGTTCACATGCCAGCCACGATCCCTTAGCAATGCTGTGATCCGGCGATAGCCGTACCTGCCGAACCGCACTGCAAGCTTGACGATTTCGGCAGTCAGCGATTCTTCGTCATCTCTCAACTTCAAAGCTCGACGTTGTGTTGGTCTGGGCTGGTTGAGCACCATACAGGCTCTTCGCTCAGATACTCCAGGAAGTATTCGCTGGACGTGTTTCACGCACTTACGGCGACGTGAAGGGCTCAGAAGTTTACCTCTGCCGCTTCTTTCAGGATCTGTTTATCCAGAGCAAGATCGGCAACCGTTCGCTTCAGTCTTGCGTTTTCTTTCTCAAGCTTCTTGAGCTTCTTTGCCTGGTCGAGATCGAGTCCACCGTACTCACGTCGCCACCTGTAATAGGTGTGATCTGTAACACCGATCTCTCGTACTGCCTGACCTACGCTCTTGCCACCTGCAACGGCAACCTCGACTTGCCGGAGCTTGTTTAGGACCTGCTCCGGACTATGACCTTTTCTTGGCATTTCTGCCTCCCTTCAATTCAACCAGTATCTGATTTTTCAACTGGATACGTTTGAGGGGGGCAGGTCAAAGGGGTCTTGCTTATAACGTCCATCAGACAGAACTCGTCTGTGGTAGCGAATTAGCTCTGCCACCAATTGGCAGAATTTCGAGCAATAAAGCAGCCAGTCTAGATTTTCCGCCACCGGGCCGCCACAACTGCAACACTCGAGAGACTCGGTTTCAATAATAGGTAGCTCCACTGAGACCTTTTGTTTGGCGAAGTCGGATACCGTCGAAGCGGCTCCGTTCAGCCAAGCGAGAAGCTCATCACCAGGTTCAGACGTATTTGATGGCTCATATTGATGTTTGTGATTAGTTTCTTGTATTGCACTTGGTGAGTTTATTTCACCTTGTGTTTTTATCGTTCCGACCTGCGGCTGTTCACCATGCCTCATGACACCGTTACAACTGTGACCCCAAATATTTCCGCTTGAAGTCAACGCAAATCTCGAGTTGCATTTAGGGCACTTACCACACAGTGAGTCACTGAAATTTTTATTGGCCATTGAACTATTGTGCTGGATAACGAATCCATATCTGTGGTTACCAGCGGTGTGGGTATAGGACAATCGTCTCTATTCCGAGTTGTGTTGGTTCAGGCTGTGCGAGTGTCGGTGAGGTATCGGGATTTTGATGAACTTGATTGGTCGGTCTAACTAATGGATCGTTCGAGACCGTCGAGGATTAGGTCTAGGCCGAATTCGAATTCGTCGTTGTAGGAGTAGCCGGCTTTGAGGGCGTAGTCGACGATCATCTCGCCGAGGTAGGGGAAGTCGTTGATGGGGAACTGCGCCATCATGCCTTCGGCTACCGCTTTGGCTTCTTCTTCGGTTTCAAACGGTAGCGCCTCTTCCTGCATTACGAATCCGTAGATGTAGGCATCGATTGCGGAGAAGGCGTGTGCGGCTAGTTCGAGAGAGAAGCCGTTTGTGCGGAGCGTTCCCAGCACAGCGTTGTGATGCGTCATGGTGGCCATGCCTGGGTTGGGTCGTGAGTCCATTAGCGACACAGCCCACTTGTGGCGTAGCAAGACCTCACGGGCCGATATGGCGCGCTTGCGCATGGCTGGCTTCCAGTTGTCTTCGGGATTCGGGAGCTCGATCTCATTGAAGATCGCATCGAGAATCGCATCGAGAATCTCGTTCTTATTCGCCACGTGGTAGTAGAGCGACATCGCTTCGACGCCCAGTTTTTCGGCGAGTTTGCGCATCGTTAGCGATCCGGCGCCCACCTCGTCGGCGAGTTCGAGGGCGGCGGCTATCACTCTCTCTTTGCTTAAAGGAGAAGTGCCCTTTCCGGTCGATTTTCTGCGTGGTGCCAATGCCGGTTCCGTTTCTTGTTTCGAGGATTTGAACCGTTCGTTTCGTGGATGTAAACGACTTGCTTCAATGGTGTTTCAGGGGGGGGATGAGTGAGGTTATTTGCTATACGGGGCGAAATTGGTAATTGTGTAAAGGGTTGGCGACTGATTGCCACGTCGCTGACTCCTCGCAATGACAGATTGGGCGATCTAGCCTGTTTGAGAGGGGTAATAAAAAAAGCCCTCGGCAATTGCCGAGGGCTTTTTGTTTGGTTCTGTATGGCTCCCGAGGCAGGATTCGAACCTACGACCCGCTGATTAACAGTCAGCTGCTCTACCACTGAGCTACTCGGGAATGTGCTTGGCACTGTGGCCCAGTTTGTGGGCGCACTTACTGATGATACCGCGGAGATTTTGATTTGGAACTAGGTTTGTGCAGTAATAATTTGGGAATTGGGGGTGTGGTGTAATCTGGCGACGTTTTGGGGTTTGCGGTTAGGGTTAGGTTTTGCTTGGCGTGGTTCGGCTGATTGGGGCGAGTTCACGCCAGGTTTTGTATGGCTTAGATTTCTGCCGATATGACATTTTTTAGAATTTTCGACAATTTTTCGTACGCTCGCTTGAATTTGATTCCTGTTGCGGGATTGTTGGTTTTGGCAGCGATTTTTTCGGGGTGTGGTCTAGGAGATTCCAGATCAGATTCTGAGGATGTTGTTTACAGTGTTGAGGTCGATGGGAATATCGATGTTTACCGCATTGATTCGGAGACTGGCGATTCGGTTCGTCTGACAACTTCCGAAGGTAGTGATCTTTCGCCGGCATGGTCTCCGAATAAGGAGCAAATAGCCTTTATTTCAGATCGCAACGGAGTTTCGGCCTTGTGGTTGATGGACTCGGTTGGCGAGTCGAAGCGACAGGTGACGGGTCCGGCTACCGATGTTGTTGCGTTCAGGTGGTCTCCTGACTCCGTTCGCATCGCTGTTGAGTCGCTTGGGGATGGCGTGCGGTCGATTTCGATTCTCGACACATCGACTGATGAGTCAGCATCGCTCACTGCTCCTTCCGAGGATGTCCGAATCGGTGATTGGTCGCCTGATGGTGAGTGGGTTGTTTACTCGGTTGTTGAAGGTGCCGAAAGTGCGATTCGCCGAAGGAACCCGACTGGTGTGGATGAGATCACTTTGTACGAAGGGCGCGCCAAGCATCCTCGGTGGTCACGAAACGGTCAGTGGATAGCGTTCGATCGTGTGAACGAGGATGGTTCGGTTGATCTTGTGGCGATGGATAAGGATGGCGGAAACGAGTCGATAGTGGCGGAAGGTGTGAATGCTGAGATCGCCCATGATTGGTCGCCGGGTAGCAAGCAGCTGGTTTATTTGACTGGCTCGGGGGATGACGCCGAGATTTTTGTTGCAGGTCGGGATGGCAAGGACGTGAAGCAGCTGACCTCGAACCGGGTTTCCGATGCAGCTCCGGTGTGGAGTCCGGATGGGGCTTCGATTCTGTTTTTGTCAGAGGGTGATGGGTCTTTTGACATCTACCAGATGGATAAGGATGGCGGACAGCAGGTTCGCAAGACGTCGACGGATGACTTGGTGATTAGCGCGGACTGGTAAGGGCTGGCGGCGTTCTCTACATCTTTCGAGCCTGGTGTATTTTGCCGAGGGCGAGATCTCCCTCATCTTGACCCTCTCGCGCTGGGGCAGAGGATTGCGCTGCTAAGCCTTGATTTGTTCGGCTATGGCTTGGGCATCGTCGCCTGCTCCGTAGATGATTCCTGAGGCTCGGTTGCGTAGCCAGGGTGTGCCTATGAAGTAGAGACCCTTGGCGGGTGACGCACCATCTTGCTGAACTGGGCGTCCACGTTCGATTGCGTGCCCTTCGAGATCAATCCACGAGTAGTCGCCGGTGAACCCGGTGGTCCAGACAATCGACGTGATTCCAGCTTCGTCTAGATCGAGTTTGGTCGGGGCGTTGGTGCCCAGCGATGCCGGTGCTGGTGTGTCGGCGGGTTCATCCATTAGAGGCGGAGCATCGGGTGCTATTTTCGAGATTGCTGGATCGAGCATGCTGATGATTTTTGCCGAGAAAGCGTCACCATATTCGATGTTGGCACGCAGGTCGTCATGAATGATCGCAGTTGTACCTTCGAAGCCTTCGAGCCGCCCGAGAAGAATTGCACCCTTCTCGTGGGTTGATTGCAGGCTGATTGTGCGACCACCGTCGACTCCTGACGCTATCGGTTGAGCGGCGTACTGGTCTTCTGGATTTTCGAGGTTTGCCGTGGTGTGCTTGTACATGCCGGCTGCGATTGCCCATTCAACGATGTCTTTGCCGCGGAAGTTTCGTCGGAACCTGCCTACTTTGCTGGTTGCGAGGTAGACAGTTCGATTGGCCGTGAGTAGATCTTCGGCGATTTGTATGCCGGATTGTGCGCTGCCTACTACTAGGACTGCGCCCTCGGGGAGTTGTGCTGCGTTGCGGTATTCAGATGTGTCGATGCTGGTGATATTGGCTGGCACTTTTTTGGCGGCGTCGGGGAGGGTTGGTACGTTTTGGTTTCCTGACGCGACGATAAGGTTTTGGGTTTGGTAGTTGCCCTTGTCGGTGGTTACATCGATGCTTGTGCCATCGGCGTTGCAGGTGGCGCCGGTTACGTTGATTCCGCCTTCAAATGGGAGGTCGAATTCTTTGATGTAGTCGTTGAAGTATTCGACGAGCGTTGCCGGGGATTCGAATGCACCGGGCGACTCTGGGTGAAAAGGTTTGCCGGGTAATGAGTTGGCGACGTTGGGGGTGTTGAGGACGAACGAATCCCAGCGCTGGGAGAGCCATGACTCACCCGGGCGCCCGCGGTCGATGAGGATGTGATCGATGTTCCGCTGCTTGAGGTGGTAGGAGGCGGCGAGTCCGGCTTGTCCGGCTCCGACGATGATGGTGTTGTGGGATGTGGTCAATTCGTTATGGCTCCGGGCGTCGTCGAACGACTTGGTCGCAAGCTGCAATTTACCCTCCCTCTAACTCCCTCCCGAAGGAGGGAGAACCGATAGTTCAGTCAGTTCGGCACTTCAAGGTTCTGGGTGATGTTGGTTTTTAGTGAGAGATATTACTGACGCATGGATCAGTGGTGTCGCTAAACAGAGGTCACTCTTGCGAGGTTTTTGCGGCCGAAGATGTAGGCGTAGACGGCTTCCAAGAAGAGGGTGAGAGCCCATGCTCCTGCGCCGACCCAGAGTCCGTTTAGGTTGGTGAAGTTGACAGTGACCACGACCCAGATAGCGAGGGTGAGTAGTCGTAGAGTGTTGATGTAAATGATCGGACGGGTGTTGCGGGTGCGCATGAGCGCAGCGGTGTAGAGCTGTTCCATGACCAGGGCGATTGGCAGGATTGAGAGAAGACGGAATCCGGTCGATGCAAGTTCGTTAAGTCGCCCTTCGGCTCCCATGATGTCGCCAATGACAAATTCAGTTATGGGCGGGATGTAAGCGATCACCGCTACAACTGCGAAGGTGATTACGCCGACCGAAAGCGCGAATCGCCTGACTCGGAACGGGTTGTATCCGCTGGCGAATAGGGCGAGGGCGGTGTTTTGTGTGCCGTTGGTTGCGACTGCGATTAGTTGGAATACGTAGAAGCTGAGAGCGACTGCTGCGATCGATACTTCAGGTTCGGGCGATCGTGCCATACCGGCGTTGAGGATGGGTTGGGTTCCTGCTGGGAGCATGGCTGCGAACAGGAGTGGCCAGAAGAACCATGTCATGGCCCGTATCGAGGTGTCGTTGGTGCTTTCGACGCCTTCGAAGTTTCTGATTGGGTTTATCGAGAGGATGGCGAGGGTGGCTGCTTCGGCGATGGTTCCAGCGACCATCGATACCGCTGCGATGCTTGCTCCTTCGACTAATCCTGATGAGAAAAGTCCGAACGCAAACCCGACTACGGTGACCGCTCCTGCGGCGGTTCCGAACCATGCGAATCGGGGTCGGCTAATTCTGAGTACCGCTCCATAGAAGTGCATTTTCAGTACGAGGAGTGCTGGGAGCGGGATGAGCCAGATGAGGGCATCGGCGGAGTTTTGCTTGAGCGCACCGGATACCGAGAAGACCGTATCGAGCAGGAAGTTGGAGACCGGCGGAATGACCACGACGAGGGCGATTGCCGTCACGACTACCACCCAGAACGCCACGAATTTTCGTAGCTGTCTGAGCGATTTGTCGTTGTCGAAGAAGACGAGTGTAAGTTGCTGGATTCGCAGCTGAGGTAGCCCGACAAACATTGAAATTCCGAGGGCGACAGAGAATCCGCCGATTGCGGAGTCGGGGTCAGCGGTTCGAGTGAGGATTCCCGATAGGAGCAGTGAGAGGATCGGGACGACGGTCATGTTCGCTGCTGTTGGGAGGAGGAGCGAGATGGCGTGTTTGATGAGGGGTGGCTGGGCCACGTTTTCTTGGAGGGGTTGCACGGACTATAGGCTTGCGGCCCTTCGACGGGGCTCAGGATGATGGGGTGGTAGTGGTCGGCGCTTGGTTGTCGAACGCACAGGCTACTGGACGTTGGATGTATCTCACTCACCCTAGCCCTCTCCCGCCGGGAGAGGGAATCGGATTGTTGCCTAAGTTTCGGAAAGTTCTTTGCAGGCTTGGTGGCGGGGGCAGGAGGTTTGGTGATCGTTGGTCATGCCGGTGGATTGCATGAAGGCCTGGATGATGGTGGGGCCGACGAACGACATGCCTCGCTTTTTGAGATCTTTGCTGATCGCTGTTGAGATGGGCGTTTCGGCTGGTACTTCTGACATAGATTCCCAGTCGGGTTGGAGCGGCGCACCGTAGACGAATGCCCAGAGATACGAATCGAGCGAGCCGTGATCTTGCTGGATTTCTAGTACGGCTTTGGCATTTTTGATCGCCGCGTTTACTTTGAGCTTGTTGCGGATGATGCCTTCGTCTTGAAGCAGTTCTTCGATTTTTGAAGGTCCGT
This sequence comes from Candidatus Lucifugimonas marina, assembly GCA_029593915.1. Taxonomy (GTDB): domain Bacteria; phylum Chloroflexota; class Dehalococcoidia; order Lucifugimonadales; family Lucifugimonadaceae; genus Lucifugimonas; species Lucifugimonas marina. The sequence continues at coordinate 712,380 of CP046147.1, forward strand.
AGTTGGCTACGGTTTCGATCTCGAAGTTATCGAATGCAGCTCGGTAGGTATCGCGGCGTTTGAGAATGGTCTCCCAACTGAGTCCTGCCTGTGCACCTTCAAGGATGAGCAGTTCGAACAGATGGCGGTCGTCGTGAATTGGCACGCCCCATTCGTCGTCGTGGTAGGACTCGTAGATAGGTGATCCGGTGCCGAAGCAGCGTGTGATGTCGAGGTTTTGGTTTGTCATGCGAGGGAGGTTATCGCGAGTGGGGAGCGAAATGGGAATGAGGGTGGCGGGATTGTGGCGCGGTAGATGTCTTGCGCTGGGGTCTGTGATGGAATTAGCGTTGCGCCGTTGGTACTCGGAGATCGGGTCGATACACGGCTGTTCGGCGAATATTGAACTCTTTGTCCCCCCAAACCCATGAGGAGCCTGAGCGTTCGAATGAGAGTATCGGCGTTTCGGTTTTCGATTCGAGGGATTCGATTTCGATGAAGCGGAAATAAGTACCCATGTTGAAATTTTTTACTGACTCATCGGGGTCTACTTTGAAGTTAGCGGTAGTCAGTCGGAAATCGACGCTTTGGTTCAGGGCGACAATGTATCCGGATACTTGATTCCAATTTTTTGTGAAGGTTGCGCCTTTCATTTCAAGAAAAGTTCTTAGCCAATCTGAGACATCGAGATTGGAATCAGTTGTTTGAGATGGCGGTGCGAATCGCGAAATTCGCGAATCGTAGACGAACAACTCACTGGAACTATTGTTCGTAAATCGACCCTCGAGGGTGACACCTCCAATTGGCGAATACGTACGCGAAGTACCGCGACTGTGGCGCTCGGTTACGGAGAGACCATCGAACGCCGATAGTGTTACATCGCTAAGCGTTATCGCGGGTGTAGAGGCTGACGTGGCGGTGAAGGTGCGGATCGCACTTGGAAAGAACGCCATGCCGATAGCGAGCATGAACGAGCCGAGAACGAATACTGTGGCGACTTTGGCAGGCGTCCATTCAGGCATGGACGGACGGGCGAGTCGCTTCCAGAGCGGTGCGTCGGTTTTGAGGTGATCGGTGACGGGTTGGTGTTTCATGGAAGTTTGTTTAGTAGCAGAGGAACTTCGGTTCGGTGCGGGGCCATTTTTCAACTCTTTGGTTTTCGTTGACCATGTAAATTCCTTCACCGATTTCCGAATCACTTATCCACAGTTCGATGCCAGATTTTGAGTAACCCGAGAAGTAGGCGTCGTCAGGTAGTTGTGTGTTGGATTCGTAGGTCGACTGGAAGCGTTCGGGCGGTCCGTAAACGACTCGGTTGGGATCCTTTACGAACTGGAATTGATCGGAAGATGACGAAGCGACCGATCCGAGCGGCCAGGCGAACAATAGAAACGTTGCCGATTCCCAATCGCAGTGGGCGATTCCTGCGTGGCTGACAATAGTTTGCCTGTTTACGTTTTTACCGTCGGCCGATTTCCAAAGGCCGTTGAAAGCGGTTTGTGTGGCAGTGGGTTTGGCGATCGTTGGGACGACAGGTGTTCGAGTTGGCGTGGGTTAGATGATTGTCGCTGTTGGCTGTGGTGTTGCTGGGGGTGCTGCAGTTGCGTAAGGAGCAGGCTTGGATACTAGCGTGGGGATCGATTCGAGGTTGGCTGGAATTTCGATTCTTTCGAATCCGAGTTTTTGAGGTTCGATGTCACTGTCGAATCCTCCTCGTGAGCCCGAAACACCGTTGTTAACACCAGTTTTTATGTAGACCCATGAATCGTAGTTTTTTGTTTCACCGGTCAGCATGTTCACTCGTGCTTCGATTTCTCCATAGAAAAGATAGATCAGCGCTGTGTTGTTGGGTCGGTCCTTGATTGATCTTGGTTGGCCATGGATCGAATCGATTAGGTCGCTCGCTGCTTGATCTGTCGTTGAGAGTCCCCACATTTGTTGAGGTTGCTCCGTCATGTACCAGCCACCAGGGAAGCTGCTGGTCACTCGTTCAACAACGTTTTTTATGCGGGAAGGGTCGTGAAGGGGATCGCCAGCGTATTCGTTGCTCGTGGGTGAGCAGGCGGATGTGAGAACGAGAAATGCGACCGCGAGGAATACCAAAACAGCGGTTAGGAGCTGTTTTCGTTGAGGTGAAGATGATATCTGGAGGTAATGCGTTCGGGACATATGTTGCGGTAGGTTATATGAGTAATGCTTGGTTGGTTGTTGGTATACCGCCACGGATATTTTGTGATTCGAGTTTTGGAGAGGCGTTTGAACGAACGACTGTTTACCCCGAGATCGTTGTTGGTCGCAGGAGTGGTTCTTGTGATAGTTCTTGTGGTGGCTGGTTCAGATTTGGTTGGCAAAGTTGACGACAGCGCTGTGCGATCACAGGGGCGAGAATTATTTGTGCCAGGAACAGGTGATTTGGCTTCTGTGGAGTATCCGGAGAATTTCAACGAGTGTGCTGCCGCCGGCTTTGTTGGGATAGGAATTAATCCTGAACAGAGCGACATTCGGGTGGATTTCCTTCGAAATCGCTCAGAAGACGAGAGTGCTTTTCAGCGGTTGTTGACCGAGAGCTGGTGCCAGGACTTCATGAGTGTGGCGGAAGGCTATTCAGGGGCGAGTGAGTACTCGAGGAATGAGCTTGATGTTTGGTATGGAGCCCTCAGAGGTTCCGAGATTCCACGAATCAATTGGTACACAGCGAGTGCAACAGGTGGGGCGGCGAATCGGATTACGTATCAAGTGGTTTCCGAATTCGACAAAACATTATTTATCGCCAAGGCTGAGTCGCTGCGAATTCCACGGGATGCGATCGAAGTGGGAGTTTGGTGGAGCGCGAGCCTAGATGAACCACCCATAAATAAACAATCGGAGCTTGGGCTTGAACTGAGTTACATACATCAGTTTCCTGCGGTTTTGAGTGAGGGATTGCAGGTCAATTTGGACTTGCACAACTGGAGCGAGAGGACGATTCGGATTGGTCACGGCACCGAATCCACGATGACTATCTACGTTTTTACCGAAGATGGTCGACAGGTGTGGAGGTCTGGATCGGGAGTTATAGCGGAACCGGGGCAACAGACTGAGCTAGTGGCGGAGCAGCGCGCACGGTTTACAAGAAATTGGCAGCTTGAAAACCTGGCGGGGTTCTCGGTTCCGCCCGGACGATATCTGTCTCGTGGGTGTCTGGAATTTCATTATGACCGTGACTTGACGGGAGGAAAGCTCGTGAAGGACGAATTGTGCACTGAAGATGTCGAGTTTGTTTACACCGTTGAATAACTGATTGGATCTTGAAGGCAGGTACTTCATATTTCTTTAAGACAGGGGTGATGGGTAGGAGGTTACGATCCTTCCCGAGGTTCAGGATGGGATTCCTCGCAAGTAAATATTCCTAGGTGCGAAGTTTTGTCGTAATATGGGTGGTGAGTTGTGGTTCGGGTGGTGTGTGGGTTCCACTGAGCAGAGGGTTGGGTTATGACCGATCAAGATAAGCAAGCTGTACCTCGTCTGACACAGGCGATGGAGAATTACCTGTTGTCGATCTACCACGTTCAGGAGCGTGGAGAGAAGGTGAGCAATTCGAACCTTGTAGAGCAACTACGGCGAGTACCCGCGAGCGAGAATCTTGGTACTTCGCTTCCTGCTGTTTCGGGCATGTTGCGAAGGATGGAGAAGGAATCGCTGATTCGTTTGGGCGATAGCCGTGATATCGATCTGACGCCACGGGGTCGTGGTTTGGCTGAATCAATGATTCGCAAGCACCGGTTGGCGGCTCGCATGGTGGTCGATTTGCTGGATGTGCCGTTGCACGAGGTGGATGCCGAGGCGCACATGCTGGAGCATGCTCTCTCCGACACGCTTGAGAAGCGCATTTCCGAGAAGTTGGGTGGCCCAAAGACCGATCCGTTCGGTCAGCCGATTCCGGGTAGCGGGTATCGTGAGCCCAAGGGAGTTGTGACTTTAGACAAGGCGCCGACGGGCAAGTCGATGGTGGTGGATCGTATTCCCGAGGATGATGCTGAGTTAGTGGCGTATTTGCACGAGAGTGGCGTGTTGCCAGGTGTTGAGGTTGTGGTGGCTGACGTGGCGCCGTATCGAGGTGTGGTTACGTTGCGGATTGGCGATGAGGATGCGGTGCTGGGTTATAACGTGAGCAGCGAGATTAGGCTTAGGCCTAGTTAGGCGGCGTTAGTCGCGCTCGTTTTTAGTCGCGCTCGTCTTCGGATGACTCGGCTCCAGCCGCAAACTTCCCCTCTAACTCCCCCGTGACGGGGGAGGACCTGTTGTGGGCAGTCGGTCCGAGCTGACTACTTCCAACGCTGTCATCCTGAATTCATTTTCGGGATATCTTGATCAACCTTTGCAGGCATCAGCGTTAGTCGCGCTCGTTACTGCGTAACTCGGCTCCGAGCTGCAAACTCCCCCTCTGGCTCCCCCGTGACGGGGGAGGATTGATTGTTCAGTTTGCTCAGCATGTACCTAACTCCCTTGTGATGGGGGGGATTGGATGATGGCGATTGTCGTTGTTGGCTGGATTGCGGGGCGTGGAGATATTTCGTACTTCGGAGATCCCGATTCCAGATCGGGATGAGAATAGCTTTGAAATTCGCGGGACCGTGTACTAACTTCTTGCTGAGTTGATAGATTGTGGCGGTGATCGTTGGTTGCCACGTCGTTATGGTTCCGGGTGTCGTCGAACGACTTGGGCGCCGCTGCAATCTACCGATCCGCTGGCCCCTTCCCGAAGGGAGGGAGACGTATAGCTGCATTCGACCAGGAGTATCTCTTTGAAAATTACTGATGTTGAGTTGATTCGGTTTCGGTTGCCTACTTTTAGTCATGGGACCAAGTGGGGATACGGCGTTGATGGCGAGGAGCACGATGGTGTTCAGTCGCTGACGAAGATCGTTACTGATGATGGTGTTGAGGGCTACGCAACGGGCGGCGTTCATTCGTACTTTTACGGCGCATCAGAGGATGAGATCGAACGGTTGGTGAAGCCGTTGCTTGTGGGTCAGGATCCGCTGGATCGTGGATTGCTGTGGGAGTGGATGAAGGCGAATCGTGGATTTTCCGAAGCGTTGGTCGGCAATATCGATTCGGCGTTGTGGGATCTGGCTGGAAGGGCGGCAGGTCAATCGGTTGCTTCGTTGATGGGTAGGGTTCGTACTAAGGCTCGGGCTTATGCGTCGACCGCTCCTAATATTGGATCGCCAGACGACTACGTGAAGCTGGCATTGGAAAGTCGAGATCGTGGTTACACGGCGTTCAAGATTCATGCATATATCTACGCCGATCCTTCTTCGTTGAACCCCACGCCCGGTAAGCCTGCATCGCCAAAAGCGGATATAGAAGTTTGCGAGGCTGTTTACGCCGCAGTGGGCGATTCGATGGATTTGATGCTCGATCCGTGGGGCGTTTATTCGCTTCAGGAATCGTTGATGGTGGGGCGAGAGATCGAACGAATGGGCTTCTACTTCTTTGAGCACCCGATGGACGAGCGGGCAGTGGAGCCGTATCGACGGCTTTCAGCTGAACTGGAAATTCCGATTTGTGGTCCTGAATTGGCTGCTGGTATGCACTATTCGCGGGCTGAATGGGTGGCTCAGAAAGCGACTGACATAGGTCGTATCGACGTGAACTTTGGTGGGCTTACGGCGTGTCGGCGCGCTGTCGATATGTACGAGTCGTTTGGGCTTCCATGCGAAATGCACGTTGGCGGGTTTGGCAATGCTGCGATTCTTGGTTCGACATCGCAGGAGACTTGCGAATTTTTCGAGCGTGGATTGCTGTATCCGTCGAATCATCCATTAGGCGATTACGACAAGACTCCGCTGTATTTGAAGGCTCCGTGTGATCCGATGGACGACGAGGGGAATGTACTTTTGCCGCAGGGCGATGGTCTTGGGTTTGAGTTCGATTGGGATTTTATTAACGAGAACCGTATTTAGTGCACGGCAGAGTTGGATGTGGTGGGCTGTCGTGTCGTCCTTCGACGGGGCTCAGGATGACAGGGCCAATGCTCATAGTGACAGGGTTGGTTAGGGTGGTTTAGTCGACTTCGGGGGCGGAGGCGATGGCGGTTTCCTCGAGGAACATGGTTGCGCCCATTTGTTCGTAGCGGGCCAGTTGTTCGTCGCCGTAGGTTCGCAGGCAGATCTTTGTTTTGGTGCCTTCGAGTTCCTTGAGCACGTGTTTGATGCAGTCGTCGTCGGTCTTGAGGAAGTGATCGGGGTTAGCTTCGCGGTTGAACGCTAGATCATTGGGGCCCCAGGAAAGCACGTCGGTTCCAGCGTTTGCGAATTGTTTGGCTTGGACTACCGCAGCGATTGATTCGAGTTGCATCCAGAGCACGCCGTGGCTGTTCCACCAGTCGGCGTATTCGTGACGACCTGGGTACTCGTTGGTTTGTGGGCTCCTTGATGGTCCCCAGCTTCTTTTTCCTTTTTGCGGGTAGTAGAAGTTGGCGAATGCGTCTTTGACGGTATCGAGAGTTTCGACTTGTGGAACTTCGATCATTGAGGGGCCAAGATCGAGCATGTTGCCGATGGTGAACGTGAACTGTGTGTGTTTGATTCGGAGCTGGACCGGGATGCCGAATTCGTTGCCAATTTCGCAGATATTGGCGAGGTGTTCTTCATTAAAAGGCGAGTGCTGGGCGTCGACGGCCAAATAGTCGTAGTCACGAATGAGCAGCGTTTGTTCGACCTGCGGTTTGGTAGACCACATGCGGATTGACGCACCGACGATTATTTCGCCGGATTGGATTCGGGATTTTAGTGTTTCGATGCCGTGCATGTAGAGAAAGGCTTTCGTATTTGTCGGGCTCGTTCGTAACTCGGTTCCGCGTCGCAGTCTACCCATCCCCTAGCCCCTTCCCGAATGAAGGGGGGCAGCGGCTCGATGTTGGCGAATGGGCGTTGTTCGCTGCAGTCTACCCTGACACTGACACTCTTCCGAAGGAGAGGAGGCAGAACAGGAGAGCGTTACGACTCTAGGGCTTGGACGACGTGGATGCCGCATTCTTTGGCGTCGGGGTCGCCTTCCCACCACCATCGTCCGGCTCGGATGTCTTCGCCGGGTTCGATTGCTCGGGTGCAGGGGGCGCAGCCGAGTGACGGGTAGCCTTTGTCGTGGAGTTCGTTGTAGGGAATTTCGTTTTCCTTAACAAAACTCTGGACCTGGTCGAACGACCAGTTGGCGAGTGGGTTGACCTTGTAGTTGTTGTGGGCGGCGTCCCATTCGACTATGTTGATCGAGCCACGGTCCATTCCCTGATCGCGTCTCAGACCGGTTACCCAAGCACCGAGAGTTGATAGCGCACGGCCGAGCGGTTCGACTTTGCGGACTCCGCAGCAGAATTCTCGATTGGCGCGTCCCATGTAGAAAAAGTTATTGCCTTTCTCTTTGACCATCTCGGCGACTGAATCCATGTTCGGGTAAAAGAATTCGACATCGACTTTGTAGCGGAGTTTGGTCTGGTCGAACAGCGAGTAGGTTTCGGTTGGGAGTCGCAGTGTGTCGAGTGTCATCAGGCGGGCGTTTTTGTTGACGCCCCAGTAGATGTGGAACAGTGCCTGATCTTCCAGCCCGAAGCTCGACATTTGCGCGGCGGTGTTGCCGAAGGTTTCATCGACCCATTGGAGGATGTCTTCGGTGGAGTCGGCTTCCAGCTTTTCGTTGATGGCGGCTAGTTCGGTTTCGGTGAAGCGTGGGGTGGTTTGGCGCATGGTTGTTGGCTTGCGTGTCGTCCTTCGAGAACCTCAGGATGACATTTGGGTTGGTTGGATGCGATTTTGAGGGTTTGTCGGGTTCGTCCGTTAGATCCTGAAAATGAATTCAGGATGACATTTGGGATGATCTGTTAAGGATAGGCGAGATGTGGGTTAGATGCGGGATTGTGTGGGTGCGATATTTGGTTCGGTGGTTCCATAGACCGGGGCTGGATCGGGTCTTAGAATTGTTGTCGCATCGAGCGATGCGTACCAAGTTCGCAATATTCATATTGGCTCGTAACGGAGACCCTGATGACGTCGACCATAAATCCGGAAACCCTTAGTGGTGAGCGGATCGAAGAACTCCAGCAGATTGCTGGTGACCACATGTTCATGCACGCTGCCCAGACTAACGACTGGCGCGGGAAGCTGAAGGTGTACACGAAGGGCGAGGGAGTTTGGGTCGAGACCGCCGATGGGCATCGGTATTTAGATGCGATGGCGGGGCTTTGGTATAAGTCGGCTGGATACGGTCGGACCGAGATTGCCGATGCTGTGTACGCACAGATGACGGCGATTGATTCGTCGCCATCGGGTGGTGCGACTGTTCCGCAGGTTGAACTTGCGGGGAAGGTTGCCGAGCTTTACCCGGACCACGGTGCACGTTCGTTCTTCGTATCAGGTGGTTCTGAAGCTGTCGAGACTGCGGTCAAGATGGCGAAGAAGTATTCGATCCTTAACGGAAAGGCCGGGGCCTTCAAGGTTATTAGCCGAAGGTATTCGTACCACGGTGGAACAGCGATGGCTGTGAGCCTAGGTGGATCGCCGGCGGCAGACCCTATGGGGCCGTTGATGCCTGGTGCAATTCACGTCAACAACTGGAACTCGTACAGAATGCCTTACGAGGGTGATCCGGTTGATGTTGCGATTAAGTGTGCCAATGAGTTCGAGGAAGTGATCAAGCATCAGGGTGTTGAAACAGTGGCAGCGATGATTGCTGAGCCTATTTCAGCTGCGTTTGGAATTCAGGTTCCGCCAGCTGAGTATTGGCAGCGATTGCGTGAGATCGCAGATCAGTACAACGTTGTGTTGATTGCTGACGAGGTGATTACTGGTTTTGGTCGCACGGGTGAGTATTTCGCTCCGATGAACTGGGGCGTACAGCCTGATATCACCAGCGTTGCCAAGGCGATTACGAGTGGATATGCGCCTCTTGGAGCGGCGATTGCTACCAAGAAGATTGCTGATGCTTTCGTAGGTGGCCCGAACGAAACGTTCAAGCACTTGATTACGTTTGGTGGTCACCCGATAGCTGCTGCGGCTGCTTTAGCCAACCTGAAGATTTTCGAGCGAGAGGATCTGGTTGGTAATTCGAAACGGATGGGAACTTATCTCTACGAGCAGCTACAGAGTTTGTTTAGCCACAAGAGCGTCGGCGATGTTCGAGGTGGCTTGGGTCTGTTAGCTGCGGTTGAGCTTGTTGCCGACCGGGAGACCAAAACTCCGTTCCCTGCTTCGGCTGGGTTGGCGAGCAAATTGCCTAAGGCATTGTTCGACAGGAACCTGGTTAGTTTCAGGGCCGGAGACGTGATTGCTATCTGCCCACCACTGTCTATTAATAAGGATGAGGTGGACTTCATAGTGAGTGCTATAGACGGTGCTCTAGATGAACTCGAAAGCGATCTCGGGATTTAGGCTACGTTAACGATTGTTGACCGGTAGCGTTTACCTTCAAAGTTTGGTATCGTGCCGGGCACTTCCGGTGGTTCAATGTCTGAACCGACGGTTTTATTTGTAAATTGAATGCAGGTTGTTGAACTCGGTGACAGGGCAGATTGCCTTGTTGTCGCAACAGTCATGCAGGACTATTAGGGGACTCAGAATGGCAGAATCCACCGACGCTACAGTTGAAGAGAAAGAAGTTTCTTCTGAAGCTGTGAGTGTGGACACCGATGGCTTCGGCGCAAGCGCCGCGAGTGAAGAGGTGGTCCTGGATGTGAAAGAACTCCAGACACATTTCACCACCCGATGGGGAACGGTGAAGGCTGTCGACGGAGTGAGCTACCACGTAAAGAGGGGTGAAACTCTCGGAATCGTTGGTGAGTCGGGGTCAGGTAAGTCGGTTACCGCACTGTCGCTGATGAGGCTTGTACCTTCACCTCCGGGCAACATTGTTGGTGGTGAAGTGGTCCTGAACGGTCGCAACCTGCTGGATCTGTCCGAGAAGGACATGACCGAGGTTCGTGGTGGAGAGATCTCAATGATTCTCCAGGACCCGATGCAGGCTCTGAACCCGGTTTTCAGTATTGAGAACCAGGTTGGTGAAGCTATCAAGATTCACCAAAACCTAAAGGGTGAGGCTTTGTGGGACAAGGTTGTTGACTCGCTCCGTAAGGTGCGAATCCCTGCTCCTGAGTCACGAGCTAAGGACTACCCTCACCAGCTTTCCGGTGGCATGCGACAGCGTGTTGTTGGAGCTATTGGAATTTCATCCGCACCGGCAGTGATTATTGCCGACGAGCCGACTACTTCACTCGACGTGACGATTCAGGCGGCTTACCTTCGACTGCTGCGACAGATTCAGCAGGAAGAGGGTGTAGGAATTATCTTCATTACTCACGACTTCGGAATTGTGGCAAAGATGTGTGACCGTGTTGCGGTTATGTACGCTGGCCGAATTGTTGAAGTTGCTGATGTACGAACTATTTTCAACGAGCCTCTGCACGAGTACACCAAGGCGCTGATCGGTTCTGTTCCAAAGTTGGAAGAGAAGACTGGTCGATTGCCGCAGATTGAGGGTCAGCCACCGCTGCTCTACAACCTGCCTGCTGGTGATGCTTTCGCACCTCGCTCAACTCTAACCTTCACAGCGGAAGATGCGGCACGCCGCCCACCGCTGCTAGAGGTGAAGCCCGATCACTGGGTACAGCTATCGAAGAGCTCGGTTGCTGACTACGACAAGTACGCTCACTTGATGCCTGCCGAAGACGAAGAGTAATCGGTAACCACCTGAATTTACGATCCACGAGAATCGGTAACGACAAATGACAACTGCTGAAAACGTAACTATCCCAGGCGCACCCGGTGTAAACCCGAATGCTGATGCGATTATTTCGATCCGAAATCTTCGCAAGTGGTATCAGGTCGGCGGAGGCTTTATGGGCTTCGGCGACAAGATTTTCCTAAAGGCCGTCGACGACGTTAGCTTCGACATCGAACGCAACAAGACTTTCGGTCTCGTTGGTGAATCGGGTTGTGGTAAGACGACGACTCTGAAGCTTCTACTGGGTCTTGAGCAGCCAACTGGCGGTCAGATCTTCTACGAAGGTGAAGACGTATCGACGATGACGAAGGCTGGTAAAGCTGAGTTCCGTCGTTCTGTACAGGCTGTGTTCCAGGATCCTTGGTCTTCGTTGAACCCTCGCATGCGAGTACGTTCAATCGTCGGTGAGCCTCTTGAGATTGCCACGACTATGACAAAGGGCCAGATCGCAACTCGAGTTGGTGATCTGCTTTCTGAGACTGGTTTGAACCCTTACCAGGCTAACTTGTACCCGCACGAGTTCTCGGGTGGACAGCGACAGCGAATTGGTATTGCCCGTGCGCTGGCTCTGAACCCGAAGGTTATTGCGCTGGACGAGCCTGTATCTGCTTTGGACGTTTCGATTCGTGCTCAGATCATGAACCTGCTGGTTGACCTGCAGGAAGAGCACGGCCTGGCTTACTTGCTGGTTGCTCACAACCTGGCGACTGTTCGATACATGTGCCACGACATGGCAGTTATGTACTTGGGCGTTGTTCAGGAATCTGGTGAGACTGAAGCGATTTTCAACAACCCTATGCACATTTACACGAACGCTTTGGTTTCGGCGGCTTTGCCTTCGCACCCAGACATTCAGCGTGAAGAGTTCTTGCTGCCGGGTGAAGTTGTTTCGCCTATCAACCCTCCACCGGGCGACGTGTTTATGACTCGAACTCCTCTTGAGGTTGACCCTAACCACAAGTGGGCTAACGAGCGACCGCCGCTGGTTGAGAAGGAGCCTGGTCACTGGGTAGTTGATACTCCATGGTCAATGGCTGCTGACGCTGGCTTGAAGGTTGAGCTGACAGGTCACGAAGGCGTTTAGTTTGCGTGATTGTGCCGGGCGCCATCGGATGGCTTGGGCACAGCTGCAATCTACCCTCACCCCAACCCTCTCCCGAATGAGAGGGGGCACGAATAGTTTGTGAATAAGAAAAGCCCTCGGCAATTGCCGGGGGCTTTTTGTTTTGGTGGAGTTGTTGGAGTTAACGTAAAAGAGCCAGTGCTGTTGCGCTGGCTCTTTATGTGAAATTGGCTCCCGGGCCTGGATTCGAACCAGGATTAGAGGCTTCAAAGGCCCCTGTCCTACCATTGAACGACCCGGGAACACAGCTATCTAGGATAGCGATATTTGTGGTGGATTGGTGCTGTGTTGAGGAGTTTTTGTTTGGCGTTTGTCTGGAGTGGCGGATGTGAGTGGTGGTCCGCGAGATGTTGTTCCTGTCCTCTCGCTTCCTCCTGATGTGGGGAGTTATTCGCTAGGGGGTGGATTTGACCTCGATTTTCATCGGGGTGACTGTTTGCATCGTGACTCTTCTATACATTCGACCATCTCAGTGCAGGCAGGGCTGGGGATGATGTTCTAAGCGTTCGGCTTCCCCTGAGGTCTTGACCCGGTAAGGCTGCTGCCTGCGTGAGGGCTTGGGAGCGACTGTCGTGGCTGTGGGGAGCTTAGGCGGCGGTGTCGGCTTCGCTAGGGGGGGTCGTGCGGCGGCATCTTGCTCGGTGAGTTCCGCCATCGCCTTGCGGCGTGCGAGGATCGTTGCTTCTGCTCGATCTTCGGCTGTCCTCTGTTCTGAGTCGGAGTTTTGTTGCTCAGTTGTTTCTTCGGCGGTTGCTGTCAGTACTGGAAGGAGGATGGTGAAATTTGAACCAACGCCGATCGTGCTGTCGAGGGTTACGGTTCCGCCGTGCATCGAGATGATGCGCTTGACCAATGCAAGTCCGAGTCCGGTGCCTGGCACTTCCCAGTTCTCTTCGGTTCTAGACCGGAAGAATGCTTCGAAAATCTGTTCTTGATCGTCAGCAGAAATGCCGAAGCCTGTGTCACTTATGACAATCTTAGCGTCGCCGCCGTAGAGCGATGTTGTGACCGTGATATCGGAAACGCCTGGCGAGTACTTCACGGCGTTTTCGATCAGGTTCGAAATGACCTGGGTGATCTTCTGTTTATCGGCGATTAGCTTGATGCCTTCGACGATGTCGGCAGTGATTCGTTGTTCTTTTGCCTTCACCAGAGGTTCTAAGCTTTCGACGAGATCGGAGACTACTTCGCTTAGGTCGAAATCGGCTTTGGTGAGAGTGAACTCAGGGCTTTCAATTTTTGAAATGTCGAGTAGGTCAGAGATTAGTCGGCTGAGGTGTGCTGAGTTTCGCTTTACGACACCGAGTTGGCGTACTTGTTTCTCGGACAGATTTCCTGTGCGGTTTCGTTCGAGTAGATCGGTGTATGCGGAGATCGACGTGAGTGGTGTTCTCAGTTCGTGCGAGACCATCGCTAGGAATGAGCTTTTGGCTTCGTTTACTCGCTGGAGTTCGATACTTTTTGCTTCAAGGAGCGACTGCTTTTCTCGTGATTCAGCGAGTTCGAGCGCCTGTTCGTGCGACATGGCGTTTTGGATTGCGGGTGTGACCTGAGCAGCGACCTGCGCTACGAGGCTTAGATCGTTGTCGTTGTAGGCGTTTTCGTCTCGGTTCATCATGGTGAGGAACCCGATATGACCCGATGCCTGCGTGCCGAGAGGAACTTCGATTAGTGAATTGAGTCCGGCATCTTTCATTGCTGTGCCGAATTTGCCTCGTGGCCGAGCGCCTAGCGAGCGACCTGACCAAGTATCAGTTCCATCAGATTTCTTTGTTTTGTATTCGGGTGCCGTAAATTCGACACCAATCGAGAATGCCTGCCACTGCTGATCATCGTCCTCTTGAACACTCGAGACCGTTAAGTGGTCGTACTTCACAAGCACTGCGAGTTCGTCGGATACACGCTGGAAGACGCTTTGTAGTTCGAGGTCTTCACTGACTGCGACTGATATGGCGGCTAGTGATCGTTTGATTTTGCTGTCGACCGTACATTCGTGCAGATTGGAGTGCTCCGGCGAGTTGGTTTGCAACTCGGGTGAGCATTTCGACATCTTCAATTGGGTAGGGCATGTTGGATTTAGATCGAACCGTGAGCGTTCCAACGACTTGGCTAAGCATTGTCATTGGCACTGTGATGAGCGATCCCCATCGTGAGGAGTCGAGCTGCGTGGAAGAATAGTGCTTCTTGAGCACTTCAAGTTCTTTGCCTGCAGCGACGAGCGGGAGCATGTCGAGAGCGACGCTTTCTTCGATTGAGCCTGAATAGGCGAAGCGTTCACTTACCGGATGAGCTTTGTCGTCGCGATTCCATGAAAGGCGGAGTGCTCCGCCAGTGACGGATCGATCGATTGATGCGATTTCGAGCGAGTCGAAGTCGAGTGCCTGCGAGAGTTCTTCCGCGATGGGCCCGATTGCTTGCGAGAATTCAACTACTGAACTGGCTTCTCTTGCCACGCTGGCGAGCAGTTGTCGCTCGTCTGATTCACGTTGCAGATCGGCGTGGAGTTGAAGGTTGGATATCGTTCCAGCGACTTGTCCAGATGCCTGCCCTAGTAGGTCGATATCGTCGTACGAGAATGCATCGGATTTTGAGCTGGCGAGTATTAGTGCACCGACTCGGGTTGATCCTGCCATGAGCGGGACGATTACGACTGCTTCGGTCTTGTGTTCGTTCCAGCCGAGAGGTGCGAGGTCACCTGAGATTATTTCTTCCAGTTCGTGAGAAGTGACCAGGACTGGCGCGTGCGTTTCGAACGCGTCGATTAGTGCGCCCGATTCGAAATTTATTATGGCATCGACGTCGTGGTCAGTTGGCAGGGCTGGGACTGCGTTGATGATGTGGTATTCGTTATTTCCGCCGTGTGTGGCACAGATTGCGACTCGTTCTGTGGGAACTGATCGCATCACGGCCATTGAGAACTGTTCACATACTGACTGAATATCGAGCTATGAGCTGACGATGCGACCGATGTCGGTGAGTAGTTCGCGAACTGCCGAGTGGGATTCTTCGTCGGTTTCTTCTGATTCGTATTCGAGACTTTCGACCATTGCCAGATAGGCGTTTTGGCCGTTCAGGTTCGCTGGTCCCAAGAAGACGTCGACAGGATTTACGGCGCCTGAAGCTGTTTCAGCGGCGAGGTTCAGTGTGATGCCATCGCCAGTTGGGGGCCACGCGTACGCAGGAACGAGGAAATCGGCAGGATTGCCAACGAGTTCTTCGCTGGAGTAACCAAACTCATCTTCACCGGCGGCATTGATGGCGAGAACGATTCGGTCGTCAGAAATTACCAGTGCTGAGACTGGTAGCGCTTCGACCCATGCCCAATCGGCGGTCTGCTGATTATTTTGCTGGGTTTGCTGGGAGTCGTTCATTCATTCAAGACTGGCGCAATTGGACGCTAAGCGCTTTTTTGACGCGTAGTTCGATAGTCCTACGTATGAAGTAATCGACGACAGTGTGCATGTGGCACTTTGTCGATACTGTTGATGATGTCTTGATATGAGCGGGGTGGTGACTGTGTACACCAACAATCAAAATGGGGTGTTTCTCGTAGCCTGAATTGCGATTGTCGTGACATGGTCGAATAGTGCAGAAGGCTCGACCTCGGGTTGAGTGCTGTGATTTAGCGAAGAAGTTGGAACTCAACAATCATGCGTGATCCTCGAATCGATGAGATTCTCGGGCGAATAGACGATACTGATTCCAAAGGTAAGCCGACCCGGGTTGCTGATATGGCGCGCCAGGTGAATGACTACCTGTTGGAGATAGATAAGCTTCGTTCTGAAGTTGAAATTGCTACCCGTCAAGTGGTGTACTTAACCGGTCGTGAGCAGTCGATGCGCCAGTCTGGAAGTGCTCCGCAGACATCGGGTGCGAACGCACTAGCTCCGCGTGTAGATGAGATTGAACAGGATTTCGGATATCAGCGTGAACGGCTTGAGACTGTTTCGGCGAACTTGAAGGCTCGTCAGGGAATGGTGAAGAGCACGCAGCAGCTTATTGCGGCTCGAATCAGCGCAGTACAGCAGATTCTCGATACGTATTCGAACTCGTCGGCCGCAGATATGGAGTCATCAGGCGGTTCAAGTTCTGCCGCCGCCGGTGCTGTTACGGGCAAGATGAAGAAGGTTATTCGCCGAAGGCGAGTGGTTCGTCGCAGGCGTTAGTGTTGTGCTGATCGCTCTTGCTCTGGCGTCGCTAGCGTGACTTGGTCGCCGCCGTAATTTACCCTCCACCTAACCCCTTCGCGAAGGAAGGGGGACCAATTGTTTCTTGAGCATTTTTCTTTTCATGAGTTCTGATGCAGGAACTTGTTGGACAAGCTACTTTGTTGAGTTGGTTCGTAATGGGTTCTAGATGCCCTGTTCTTGTTGGGTACGATGTAGGATTGTGCGCTACGGGCTTTCGACTTTACGACCATTGATTTATGACTTCTGATTCACCGGCAACCTCTTCTCCTTTGCTTCAGGTGCGGGATTTACGCACTTCGTTCAATACGCCTGCTGGCAAGATTCCAGCCGTTAGTGGAGTTTCGTTTGATGTGAATCATGGCGAGACTCTTGGCTTGGTTGGCGAAAGCGGCTGCGGAAAGAGTGTGAGTGCTCTTTCGATTATGAGACTGGTGCCGAATCCTCCCGGAGTGATCGAAAGTGGTGAGATTCTCTTCGAGGGTGTCGATCTGCTAAAGATTTCGGATAAGGAAATGCAGTCGGTTCGTGGCGCAGGTATTGGCATGATTTTCCAAGAGCCAATGTCGTCGTTGAACCCGGTGTTGACGATAGGTAGGCAGATTACAGAGCCACTGGGAGTTCATTTGGGACTCTCAGGTGCTGCCGCTGAGAACCGGGCGGCTGAGTTGCTCGAAATGGTTGGAATCGCCGATTCGCGTCGAAGGTTAGGCGATCATCCGCATCAGTTAAGCGGTGGCCAACGACAGCGAGTGATGATTGCTATCGCATTGAGTTGTGAGCCAAAGCTGTTGATTGCAGATGAGGCGACGACGGCTTTGGACGTGACGATTCAGGCTCAAATTCTTGAGTTGATGAAGAATCTAACCACACAGTTGGGCACCGCCCTGATGATCATTACTCACAATCTGGGAATTATCGCTCGGTACGCAGATCGATTGAACGTGATGTACGCCGGAAAGATTCGAGAATCTGGGACTGCCGAGCAGGTTTACATGCAGCCGAGCCATCCATACACAGTGGGCTTGCTGAACTCGGTTCCTCGGTTGGACAGGCCTGCGTCGGAACGGCTTGATCCTATTGAAGGTGAGATTCCTGATCCTGCCAATTTGCCAGCTGGATGTGCGTTCGCACCTCGGTGTCGATGGGCGACTTCCGAGTGCGAGCGTAGTGAACCGGCATTGGAGCAGGTTGGCGATCGACAGCTGGTTGCTTGCTTCGAATCTAAGACTGTTTCCGATTCAGTGGAGATCGCGTGGAAATGACGAGCACTGTTTCTACATCTGAAAAAGTCGGTGAATCGTCAGGCGCACGGGGGCAGGATGTAGACCGAACTACACCGCTGTTGAGCGTTCGAGATTTGCAAGTTCATTTTCCGCTGAAGCGCGGTTTTATCGTTCAGCGTGAAGTGGCGCGAGTGAAGGCTGTCGACGGTGTTTCGTTCGATATTTATCCGGGCGAGACGCTTGGTTTGGTTGGTGAGAGTGGCTCAGGCAAGACGACTGCGGCGAAGGCTGTTGTTCAGCTGAACAAGCCGGGTAACGGCAGCGTGAAGTTTGAAGGGCAGGAACTTGTTGGCCTTTCGACATCTGCAATGCGGCCTGTTCGTCGAAAGATGGGCATGGTGTTTCAGGATCCGTACGGGTCGCTGAATCCTCGGATGCGTGCTGGAGATATTGTTGGTGAGCCGTTGAAGGTTCACGGGTTGGCTGACACCAAAGAAGCGTATCGAGAGCAGGTAGCTTCGCTGATGACGACTGTTGGGTTGAGTCCGGCGATGGCAGAGCGGTATCCGAACGAATTTAGTGGTGGTCAGCGCCAGCGATTAGGCGTGGCGCGGGCTATTGCCGCCAGGCCAAGTTTGTTGATCTTGGATGAATCGGTTTCGGCATTGGACGTTTCGATTCAGGCGCAGATATTGAATCTGTTGCAGGATTTGCAAGAGAAGTACAACCTCGCTTATCTGTTTATCGCTCACGATCTGTCGGTGGTTCGTCACATCAGTCACAGGGTGGCGGTGATGTATCTCGGGAAGATCGTCGAGACTGCGGATGCAAAGGACCTGTACGAGCGTCCATTGCACCCCTATACGCAGGCGTTGTTGTCGGCTATCCCAACTCCGAATCCGGTTCACGAGCGTTCTCGCGAACGGATTATTTTGCGGGGTGATTTGCCGAGTCCGCTCGCTCCACCGCCGGGTTGTAGTTTTAGCACTCGGTGTCCGATAGCCACCGATATTTGCTCTCAGACTGTTCCAGAGTTGAAGACGTTGGCGCCTAATCAGCAGGCTGCATGTCATCTGGCTACGAGCGTTTAGAGATTCCTCTAAAGGGCGCTTGACCTTGGGCTCGCTATGATCGAGGCGCGTCGAATCGACGATCGACACTCGAGATAGTAGTTGCTGATTTCGATGTTTGACCCCGATCTTCATCGGGGTGACAGATTGGGTGCTGGTTTCAGTTTGGGTTGATTTTAATTCGGCGTGAATTGCTATTTCTTTTTGGTATTTGCGTGTTAGTTTGTTGCCCGCAACCGGTGAACAGCTTTTTGTTCACGAATCTCGTAGCGGAGTTTCCTAACTGTGAAGATTACCGATATCAAAACCTTCCTCATGATGGCTGGAGCTCCTGCTTCAGTCGGTTCCAGTAGTTGGAGTTCTCGAAACTGGTGTTTCGTAAAGGTCTACACCGATGAGGGCGTGGTCGGAATTGGCGAAGGCTCGGGTTGGCCACGCGTAGTTCAGACGGCAATCGAAGACATGCGACCGATTCTGGTTGGCGAGGACCCGATGAACATTGAGAGAATCTGGCAAAAAATGCTGGTTTCTACGATGGGTAACGGCATGACGGGAACGCCCGGTTCGGGAGCGATGAATGCTATCGACATGACGCTTTGGGACATCAAGGGCAAGGCGCTGAACACGCCGGTGTGGAATCTTCTAGGCGGGAAGATGCGCGATAGGATCCGTGCTTATGGGCACGCCAAGAACGCTGAACGGGCGCTTGAGTTGAAAGAGCAGGGTTTGACTGCGATCAAGACGGGTGGTGTACATCGTGTCGCTGATCAGGTTGAAGATATTCGTAAGGCTGTGGGTGATGAGATCGACATCATGGTCGATGCTCACGGTCCTCCCTGGTACAACTCGAAGGACGCGATCATCGTCGGCAAATCTCTAGAGCAATTTAACTTGCTGTTTTACGAAGACCCGGTTCCGCCAGACAACATGGATGCGCTTCGAAGAGTGCAAGACAATGTTGATATTCCGATTGCTGCTGGTGAGAGGCATTCTCATATCTGGGGTGTGCGTCAGTTGATCGAAGATGAGATCGTCGATGTTATCCAGCCTGACACAGGTCGGATTGGTGGCATTAGCCAGATGATGAAGATCGCTGCGATGGCAGAAGCTCACTACATTTCGGTTGCACCGCATTCAGGTTCACTGGGTCCGATTGCTGAGTACGCAGCGATTCATGTATTGGCGGCGATTCCGAACGCTTTGATTCTCGAACGGGTGCACGATGATGTGCCGGTCCGTTATGAAGTTACGTTGCCACATTTGCCGACGGTGGATGGTTACATCGAGGTTCCGAACTTGCCGGGATTGGGTGTAGATATCGATGAGGTAGTGGCGGCTGCAAACCCTTCAAAAGGAAACACGACGCGTGCCGGCAAAGAGGGCGACGGCTCGTACGAGCCGGGAACGTATGACGAGCATGTTTATGTTCAGACCCGCTACTCGAGACAGAAGCATTTGCGGGCACCGAACTCAGATAGCTAGCTGTGACGTAAGTCGAACTTTTCAACCATTCACCAGAGGAGTAGTTAGATGTATTTGGGAACTCAAGGGCAACCGGTTACTGACGATGAACTGAAGGTTTTGAGTCAGCTGGGTGTGAATCACATTTCATCTGATCCACCCGGGGATTGGACGAGTTGGGATCGTCACGCATTTGCGGCTCATAAAGAGAAGCTTGCTGGGTACGGGATCGAGCTTGATATGTCGTTGATGCCTTTGGGTTCTCGTTCGGCGTTTGATAACGATTCCGGCCACGTGTTTCTCGGCGAGAGCAAAGAGCGCGATGAAGAGATCGACCAGTTGTGCCATCTCATTGAGGAGGCTGGAGCAGCTGGGGTGAGGGCACTTCGGTACAACATCACGATTCTGGGTCACCTGCGTACAGAGCCTCAGGTAGGTCGGGGCGGTGCTCAGCTTTCTTCGTTCGATTACTCGAAGCTTGATCAGACTCTAGGTGAGTTCGAGGGTGGAGCTGCGGACGCCGACGAAATGTGGGAGCGGATCGACTATTTCTTGAGCAAAGTGGTTCCTGTTGCTGAAGAGAACAAGGTTCAGATTGCGTGCCACCCGATGGATCCGGGCATTGGGAATCGTTTGTACCGTGGAGTTGCTCGCGTGATGGGCACGGTGGATGGTCTGAAGAAATTTATATCGATGCACGAAAGCGAGTATCACGGTTTGAATTTCTGTCAGGGTACTGTCTCAGAGATGCTTGAAAACCCTGGCGAGGAAATATTCGACGTGATTCGATATTTCGGCGAGCGTAAGAAAATATTTAACGTTCACTTCCGCAACATTAAGGGTGGTTTCCTGAACTTTACTGAGGTGTTTCCTGATGAGGGGGACATCGACATGCTGAAGGCTATTCAGGTGTACAAAGAGATTGGTTATGAGTACATGCTGATGCCTGATCACGTGCCGGGGCTTGCCGGGGAGAATGCGCGTCGAGTTGGCTTTGCTTATTGCTACGGGTATATCAACGCGGCACTACAGACTGTTTAGTAAATATTTAGGCAACGTACACATTTATGGATAAAAAATCGGGATCGAGTTTCGAATATAGAAAAGACGATGTGAATTCGTCGTTTGGGATTCTTGCCATCCGTTTGGCGGTGGGTGTTCCTCTTGCAATAGTGGTGGCTTTTATCGGCAACATTTTCAACGGAATAATGGTGCCTTCACCCGCGGCTGGCGATGATTTTGCCTTTATTTTTCGGATGATGGTTCTAGGCGTTTCTGCGTCGACTGGCGGAATGGTCGCATGGTTCAACGCTTTTGAGTCGAAATTCGGCGGGGTTGGACTTTGGGCGTTTGGCGGATTTGGCGGGCTGATTGGAGGAATTATTGCTTACTTCGTGGGAGGGCATTTTATTGATCACCCGGACTTGTACATCCTCAATCAGCAGTTGACTCAAACGGTGATTTTTGGTGCTGCTATAGGTTCAAATGTGTTCGCTGTTGCGTTTTCTTTGTATGGATCGAAAAGAATCAGCTAGCAGTAGCAGTCGCCATGCGTAAACGTGCCGCTGTCCCGAGTTTATGGACAGTCTGAAATATGTCTGTTTGGGCAAGGTTGTTTTACTGTTTATTTACGAATATCGTCGCCAATTAAGTTGGCGTAAACGCATTGAATACGCGCCGTTGGGATTTGACACCCGTTCCCTCTCCCCTTACCTTGACGCTCAATCTGACGGGCTGAAATGGACGGCGCGTATCTGTTAGATAGCTTTGTCCTGCCTCTGAAGAGAACTTATTCACGTTTATCGTAATCGAATGAGGCGAATATGAAGCACATGCACGTATCACGCATCGTTGCGTTGTTGATGGTTTCGGCCATGGCAGCGGCAATGCTTGCGGCTTGTAGCTCTGACCCTGAAGTCGTCATCCAGACTGTGGTTGTCGAAAAAGAGGTCCAGGGTGAAACGGTTGTAGAAACCGTTGTTGTCGAAAAGGAAGTCAAGGGTGACACGGTTGTAGAGACCGTTGTGGTCGAAAAAGAAGTCAAGGGTGACACTGTTATCCAGACTGTAGTTGTCGAAGCCACTGCCGAGCCTGAAGAAGAGACATTCTTCGGTCTTCCACTCCCTGTTGTTCCTGATGACGTTGGTGTGGCTCCTCAGCCAGACTCAGCAGACGGATCAGTTGTTGTCCGTGGCCAGCTTGAACTTCGAGGTTCAGGTGTGCCGGGTGACAGTTCTGGTGGAATGTTCACCGGGCAGAGTGTGACAGAGAAGCTGTTTATGACCGACGCAGGCGGAAACGCTGTTGGTCAGGTAGCTGAGTCTTGGGAACTCGCATCCGATCTATCGAAGTTGACTGTAACTCTCAAGCAGGGTGTTCAGTTCCACGGTGGATTTGGTGAGTTGACCGCAGCTGACGTTGCTTGGTCGTTGAACATGGGTAACCCTGGTTTCAACCCTGAATCGGCTACTGACGGTGGTTCTAACTGGATTTCCTTCATTGGTAACCAGGAAGTACTCGCAGTCGACACTTACACAGTGGAAATTCCGATTGCAACGTTTGACCCTCGATGGTCGACATTCATCCTTGGTCAGTCTGGCCTTGGTTTGAGCATTACCAGCAAGGCTGCGTACGATCAGAATGGTGAATCGTGGGTTCGAGACAACGTGATCGGCACAGGTCCGTTCTCAGTTGCGAACTACTCACGTGACGACATTTTGGAGTTGGATGCGGTGCAGAACCACCACAGGAAGACTCCTTCGATCAGCAACTACACCGTTCGGGCAATCCCGGATGACGCTGTTGCTGAAGCTGCTTTGAAGACTGGCGCTGTGGACGTTTCTCAGGTTGCACTTCGCAACATGACAGCTCTGCAGGCTGCTGGGTTCCAGGTAATTGGTGCGGGAGCTGGTAGCTTCCACTCGATTTCATTCTCAGGTAACTACTGGGAGCGAACTCACTACATCACAGGCGATGACCTCGGTGCGAACTTCACGGTTCGTCACTCCCTTCCATGGGTTGGTGACCCTGAGCGTCCTGACTTCGGTAACCCGCCTGAAGGTATGACAAACATGGAACGAGCACGTCTTGTACGTACAGCTCTTTCACATGCTATTGATCGTGAACTGATTTCGGATGTTCTGTTTGCCGGTGCTGCGTGGCCTAACTACGTATACGGTGCTGACATCAACAACCCGAACTGGCAGGAGAAGTGGGCGACTAAGTACGACCCAGATCTTGCTGGAGAGTTGCTCGATCAGGCTGGATACCCGTTGGTAGACGGCAAGCGATTCGAAATGCCTTTCTTCATCCGAATTGGACGAGGTGACGAGGAAATCGGTACGGCCGTAGTTGGCATGTGGCGAGAAATCGGCATCGATGTTCAGGACTGGAAAGCGCAGTACCAGACATACCGACCTAACCTGATTGGTCGAACCGCAACAGCTCCGTGGATTCACTCCGCTGGTGCTGAGAGCCCTCAGGCTCCGTGGGACTGGCCAGTAATGGGTAACTCGGAATGTTCACGTGGTCGTGGTGGATTCAACATTGCTATCGAAATTCGAGAGCTGTGTGAGTTCTTCGACCAGATGAGCGCCGAAGGTGACGTAGCAGCACGTAATGAACTGCGTAACGCTAACGTTGAGTTCCTTTCTCACTGGATGCCAGTGATCGGTACAGTCGCCGCACCTCAGGTTGCGCTGATGAACCCGAACAAGATTGCTTCGTGGGACATGCCTCTTTCCGTTCGGGAAGCTGCAACACACCACCCTGAGTTCATCGTACTCAAGTAATCGAAAACGAAATTATGGGTGGGGTGTCTCGGGCGATGTTCGCTCGGGCACTCCACCCTTTTGTTCAGAAAATATAGTTTTTATTTAGTTTGCTACTTGGTTGTCGCTGGGCTGACTGATTCCTAATTCATGAAAAATTTTCTTGCGAGACGTCTGATCTTCTCGGTGCTTTCTTTGTTTATCGCTTCTATGGCGGTGTTCGGGTTGGCGCACGCGAAAGAAGACCCGATTAATTTGTTTATTCAACCGGGTTACTTTGTTTCACCGGAAACTCTTGAGGCTCTCAAGGCTAAGTGGGGGCTCGATAAGCCTCTCGCTTTGCAGTATTTGACCTGGGCTGGAAACATGCTCCGAGGCGATCTCGGAGAGAGTGTGCAGCAGCAGCGCCCTGTCACGACGATTGTCGGAGAAAAGTGGGGTGCCACGTTCCAGTTGGCGATTGTTGCTTGGATATTTGGAACGGTCACGGGGATTCCGTTAGGGATTATTTCTGCGTTACAGCGCGGAAGAGTTGTTGATTATTTAGCGAGAGGTGTTGCCCTGTTTGGGCAGACCTTGCCTGCGTTCTGGATCGGACTGGTGGGTATTTGGATATTCGCCGTCTGGCTAGGATGGCTACCAGTGTTTGGTAGAGGTGAGGGCTTGCCGTTCTGGCAGCAGGCAAAGCACTACGTTTTGCCGACGTTGGTGTTGGGTTGGGGCCCAATGGCGGGTTACATGCGCATCACTCGTTCGGCGATGCTGGAGGTGCTCGATTCCGAGTACATCAAACTTGCCCGGGCAAAGGGTGTTTCGAATCGGATGGTGGTGTGGAAACATGCTTTCCGTAACGCGTTGATTCAACCCCTAACGATTGCAACTTTGCTGTTGGCAGGTTTTATGGATGGAGCTGTTCTGGTCGAAGTAATTTTCGCTTGGCCGGGTGTGGGTCGTGTGGCAGTTGAGGCGGTGAACCAGAACGACTTTATGTTGATTACTGGAACGGTGTTCATATTTACGTTCCTGTATCTGATCATGAGTTTGGTAGCTGACTTGCTGTATACCGTTGCTGACCCGAGGATTCGATTGTCATGAGTACTCAAATTGAATCATTGACTGCGAGCCCGGGTTCACCGAAACGAAAAGTTTCACCTCTTCAGTATCCGGCGGTGGTATGGCAGTTCATTCGCAGGTGGCCGGTGATCCCTGTTGGGATTTTGGCAACACTTGTGTTCTTGGCGGTGTTTGCGGATTTCGTTGCTACGCATGATCCAAACGATCAAAACCTGCGTAGTAATTTAGCCCGGCCAGCTTGGGACAACGATTACTACGAGAACGACCGCGTGGGCAGCAAGATCGAGACTCGTCATCTGCTGGGTGCCGACAAGTTCGGTCGCGACGTATTTAGTCGGGTTGTTTTTGGTACTAGAGTTTCGCTGAGTGTTGCTCTTGTTTCGATGATCAGTGGCACGATACTTGGGGCGTGGGCCGGCATTATGACCGGCTATTACGGTGGGTTGTTTGATGAGCTAATGACGAGGTTTGTCGACGTTTGGAATGCCTTGCCGTTCTTGTTAATCGCGCTCGTCGTGTCGATTACCGTGGGTCAGAGCGTGACTGTGATGATTGTTCTGTTAATCATGCTCACGTGGGTGGGCTTGGTCAGGAATGTTCGCGCGGAGGTTTTGAGCCTCAAGACTCGTGATTACATTGCGGCTTCGCGCATCGCAGGTGCTTCAGATCTCAGGATCATGTACAAGCACATCATGCCGGGAATTACGAACCTGCTTCTGGTTCTGGCGAGTTTGCGTGTCGGTGGTTTGATTCTCACCGCGGCTTCGCTGAGCTTCCTCGGTATTGGTATTCCTTCTAGGATTCCATCTTGGGGAGCGATGATTAGCGATGGTCGAGATACTCTCGATGAGGCGTGGTGGATTTCGTTCTTCCCAGGTCTAGGTATTTTCCTGACTGTGATGTCGATGAACTTCTTAGGTGACTGGATCCGGGATCGAACAGATCCACGATTGAGACAGTTGCAGGACTAACAACAATAAATCTTTGAGGCCGCCAGAGTTTTTCTCTGACGGTCTTTTGTTATGAGGGTGAATTGGTATGGCTAGCTACGATCTGTTGATAAAGGGTGGACACGTTATCGATGCTGCGAACGGCATTGATGAGGTGATGGACGTCGGGATTGCCGGAAGGGTGGTTGCCGGGGTTGAGAAAGATATTCCAGAATCGCAGGGCAGGCGTGTTATCGATGCGACTGGCAAGTATGTGACGCCGGGGTTGATAGATCTCCATGCGCACACTGCGGTCTATTCGGGGGCGATGTTTCCTGAGGAGATGTGCTTTCCGTACGGTGTGACGACGATGGTTGACTGCGGTGGTTCGGGTTGGAGAACTTTTGATCAGTTCAACGACGAGATCATCAAGAAGTCTGCCGTTCGTGTGTTCGCACTGTTGAATATCGTCGGTAAGGGCATGGATGGCGATGTTGAGCAAGATATCGACGACATGGATGCTGAGCTGACTGCGGCAAAAATTCGTCAGCGTTCAGACATTATCGTTGGTGTGAAGGTTGCTCACTTTCAAGGCAAGGGCTGGGAGTCGATTGATCGTGGTGTAAAGGCTGCTCGACTTTCGGATACTTTCGTTTTGGTGGATCAGAACGCCAAGCCGACTCGAACTTTCGAGGATATGCTCAAACGGCTTCGACCCGGTGACGGCACGACGCACTGCTTTGGCTACGGAAAGCCGATGATTGGCAACGATGGCAAGGTGAAGCAGCACTATATCGATGCTCGTAAGCGTGGGATCAAGTTCGATGTGGGGCATGGCAACAACAGCTTCTCGTTCTCGATGGCGAAGCCGGCTTTGGATCAGGGCTTCCCGCCTGACACTATTTCTACTGACATGCACCGGTCGAGCTTGCACACCTCGCGTGCCCAGATGACCGAGGTGATGAGCAAGTTCTTAGCGATGGGTATGCCGATGGCTGAGGTGGTAGCTCGTTCGACGTGGGAGCCTGCCAAGTGGATTAATCACACTGAGCTTGGAACGCTGACTCCAGGTGCGCTAGCTGACGTAACTATTTTGGAATTTCAGGATCGACCGGCTGGTCTTTCGGATTCAGGGCCGACTGGATACCGAATCATGAAGGCAGAGGGTCGATTGATTAACCAGGTGACCATTAAAGACGGAATCATTCGGTTCGACTATGACGGGTTGGCGAAGGATGATTGGGCCGAGACGCCTACTACGGATTTGAATTTGCCGTAGGTGTGAGGCGATGGTGTGATTTTTGCGAGAGGCTCTCTCCGATTCGGAGAGGGTCTTTTTTATTGTTTTTTTTGACCCTTTGTCCTCTTTAGCACGGACGTTGTCGATCGGAAGCGCCTGGGGATGTTATTTGTATACCCATTGAGCATTCGTGCTTGAATCCTGCTCGAAGTATTGCTTTTTATGATGGTGTTTTCTTACTGCGTGCAAGCGTTATGACAGTGTGTTATGTTAACTGGTCATAATGCAAATGAAGAGGGGCTGTCATGTTGTTTGATGTTAAGAGTGTGGTTCGAGTATTGCTGGTTGGGTTGGTTGCTGCCGTTATTGTGGGCTGTGATTCCAAAGACGATGATCCGTTATCTGATTTGTATGGAACTTGGGATTCCGATGTCGTCACTTTCAGCGGTGTCGGGCAGTTTCCTGGCTCATCGACACATGAGTGGAACGAAGATGGGACTTACAGGTGGGAGATTGATTTCACCAGTGAAGACTCTGGATGCAGGGTTCAACTGCATTGGGTTGGAAAGTTTAGCGGTGATGAGTCGACTCTGAGCTTCACTCCGGAAGGCGGTGAAGTGGAGGTGAGCCTTTGCAACGATGAGGCATCACGTCAACCTGTCCGCTCTTACCCAGATGAAGAAGTAGCTGCTTCTGCTTCGACAACGAACTGGGGACTAGCCGGCGATACGCTGACTCTGACACCTGACGATGGTACGGATCGGGTGTACAAGAGGCGGTAAGTCGTGGGGCAAGAGCCAAGACGTCTATTACGGACTTTAATTTGCTGTAAAGGGGTGTTGGTGTGATCTCTGGGAAGGGTTCTCTGTATTTGTAGAGGACCCTTTTTTGCTGATTCGTGGGGTTGGATGATTGATGACGTACCCGTTTGACGTTACTAAGGGCTGGTTTGAGTTCAGGATTGCCGGATTGGGCGTGTTCGCGGGCGTCCTTCGACGGGGCTCAGGATGACAGCATTGGAGAATGCGTGAGTTTGCGTCCCTTCCCATCCCTCCCTCTCCCTAATGGAAAGGGCGTTGGCGGTAGCTCCCGTTAGCGCATGCCTTCGACGTGGCCGGTGCCGGGGTAGACGTCGGGGATTAGCGCTGTGTCGTTAGTTTCGATTTGCCATTCGCGGATTTTTGTTGCGAGGTGGAGAACTTTGTCTTTGTAGGCGGGGTCGTCATAGAGATTGACCTGTTCGTAGGGGTCGGAATTGAGGTCGTAGAGTTCACTCTGATCGCCGACTGAGAGATTCAGCTTCCAACCATCGCCAGAGACCACGCAGCGGTGAGGGATTTCTCGCATGCGCTCGAGTTCGCTGAGCGGGAACTTTTGGTCGATGCTTCTGCCATTCCAGTCGAGGAAGATGTAATTGTCTTCTAGGGATTTGCCGTCTTTGAGGCGTTGAACTTTCGACGAGCCCTGAAGGTGGTCGGGAACATCGATACCCATCGCATCGAGAAGTGTTGGGATTGTGTCGATGTGGGAGTAGCGCCCGAGGACACGTTGGTTGTCGAGCCACGGAATGCGCATCAGGCAGGGCACTTTCACCGACTGTTCGTACATGACGATCTTCTGGAAGAAATTGTGATCGCCCATTTGGTCGCCATGTTCCGACGTGAAGACAATGATCGTGTTATCGGCGATTCCAGCATCGTCGATGGCGTCCAGAATCTTGCCGACTGCTTTATCCATTAGCGTTACTAGCCCGTAGTAGCTCGCCTGGATGCGTCGGTACTCTTCTTCGGAGTTTGAGGCTGGTCCTTCTCCTGCGGCTTCCTCTGGCGGTAGATCGCGTCCCATTACTTCATTCGCTGCAGATATAGATCCGGGAGACGATGGGCCGTCGTTTCCGGCTTGTTGTGCCTCTGCCATGAGACGATGCATGCCGGCGGCATTTTCGGGTGGATTGACCATGAAGACCGGCGTCTGCGGTAGTTCTGCAGGATCGTACATACCGTCGGTGGGACCGACATATGGCGGGTGTGGCTCCAGGAAGTTGATGCAAATTGCGAACGGGTTGTCTTTGCGTTCGTCGATGAATTCGGAAACTCGATCTCCGAGATAGGTTGCCTTGGTGTGCTCGGCGGGCAGGGACGCAGTGAAAGGTCGAGAGAAGACCATCTTGCCGCGTGACTCTTTGTCGGGTTCGTAGCCGAGACCAACCAGCCAGTGGTGGTAGTCGCTAAGCACTTCATCGTGCTCGGGCTTGGTGTTCCAGATACGGTACTGATCTTCGATCGAGTGCCACTCGTCCCAGCCGTTTCGTTTGATCACTTCGTCACCCAGGTGCCATTTACCGTAGTAGGCGGTGTGGTACTCAGACGGGAAGAATTCGGCGAAAGTTTGGACATCGTCAGGCAACGGGATGTTGTTCTTGATGCAGCCGTTTGTGTGGGGCCAGAGTCCGGTCATCTGGGTTGAACGGGATGGGGTGCAAATAGGCGAACTGACGTATGCGTTTTCGAAAATGAAACTGGAATCGGCGAGTCGATTCAGATTTGGCGTGTCGATCCATTCGTTCCCATAGGCTGCCATTGTGTCGGCGCGTTGCTGGTCGGTGAAGATGTAGACGAGGTTCGGATTGGTGGGAGTTGCCATCTAGATTTGCCTGTTCTCGCGCTGTTGCCGGTTTTGGTTGATGAAGTGCGCATATAATCCCCCGATCTGACATATAACGCAATACGAAATGCAGGATTCGGTTGAAGTACAGGCACCTCGGAAATTCAGGCTTAGAAGTTTCAGAGATTGGGCTCGGAGCCAATAGTTTTGGCATGCCGGGCAGACGCGATAGACCAGAGTCGGAGGCGATAGTTCATTCGGCGATAGACCACGGGATTAATTTCATCGATACGTCGAATGTCTACGCCAGCGGTCTGTCGGAGGAGTACATCGGGCACGCTCTGAAGGGGCGGCGTGACGAGATGCTGATTGGTACCAAGTTTGGGTCGATGCGTAGGCAGGGTCCGAACAATTTTGGTGGATCACGAAATTTCGTGATGCGTTCGGTTGAGGAAAGCCTTTCAAGACTGCAGACCGACTATATCGATGTGTACATGATTCACCGGCCTGATCCGCGTATGCCAATCGAAGAGACGTTGCGAGCGCTGGACGATCTGGTTCGTGACGGGAAGGTTCGTTACACGGCAGGTTGTAATTTCGAGGCATGGCGGTTGGTGAATGCTGAGTGGACGAATCGAAAGAACGGATTCGTGGGGCTGACTTCTTCGCAGTTTGCTTATTCGATGATGACTCGGGCGGCAGAAGAGGAAATGATCCCTGCGTGTCGTGAGCTGGGGCTTAGCGTGGTTCCTTATTTACCGTTGGCGGCTGGGATGCTTTCTGGGAAGGTGAATGCTTCAGGGAGCGCACCCGAAGGCACTCGTTTGTCGATTGAGACGGGGATGGGGGATCGATGGATCACACCTCGGAATATCGAGCTGGTTGGGTTGTTGGACGGCTGGGCGCGTGAGCGGGGGCACTCGGTTCTGGAATTGGCGTTTGCTTGGTTGCTGGCGGAGCCGATTGTGGCGACTGTGATTGCTGGGGCTAGTTCGCCTGAGCAAATTGCCACGAATGCTGCGGCCGCTGAGTGGGTGTTGTCGGCTGACGAGCGTGCGGAGGTGACAGCGATTTTGGATGCGAATCCGCCCGATGGTGCTGGTGATTACTATTCGGCTGCGGGGTATTTTCGCGAGGAGACGCAGGAGGCGCCGCGGTAGCTTTTTGCCTAGCGTGGGAAGTGGATAGGTAGATCCTGAAACTAGTTCAGGATGACATTGTTGGCGGTCAGCGTTTGACTCCGATTTTCATCGGAGTGTCATGTGTGGAAGATTTTGGACGTTTGCGCACCACTCCCTCGGGGTCATCGGCATTGAGGACTTCGCTCGGGAAATCAGATTGTTACCGTGAACCTTAGTTTAGGTTTCGGTGAGGATGAAGCCGGGAGGGGCGTCGTGTTTGTGGGACATTTCTACGGGTGAATATTTGTCGCCATCGTAGATGTTGCCTGAGTAGATCGTCGTTTCTGGATTGATCTTTTCTTTGGCAGATCGGGATTCGTGAAGCACGTCGAGGTAGGTGAATTCGCCCTGGTCAACGTTGCTTATTACTACGTCGGCTACTGTTTCGACTGCTATTGAGCCGAGTTCCTTTTCCTGACTCAGAGCTCGAGCCGGAATTTGAGTCGACATTTCAATTACTTCGTTGAGAGACAGGCCCAGTGCGAGCATTTTCGACATGGTTGTTGGCATGTCGTAGACAGGACCATCGATGTTGCCGACGTGGACGTCGGTACTGATCGTGTCAGGTTTGAAGCCCTGCGAGATTGCCTGTTCCATCGTGCGGAAGGCGAATCCGCGTGCACCGTGTCCGATGTCGAGGTAAACACCTCGTTCTTTGGCATCCCATATTTTCGACCAGAGTTGTCCTCGGTGATCGAAGATCGGGAATCTGAAAGCAGCGTGGAACGTGTGGGTGAGAATATCGCCGGGGTTCATCCAGTCGAGCAGCTGCGGGATAGGCGCGCCGTATGCCTCTGCCATCAGAATTCCGCCACCGAAGTCGGCAGCTTCGCGTGCCAGTGGAAGCGATGCGAAGTGCTGGGAGTGGTGAAATTTGACACCGAGTAGGGTGTCGTAGCTGGTGATGAGATCTTTAACTTCGGCGACAGTCGACGGGGTTGGTCCGTAGGGGTCGGGCATTCTGACGAGAGAGTAGAGCCTGACCTTCGTGTTCTGGATGTCGGATTCCCAGTAGTGAGGGTACTCGCTGGGTGTAGCGGTTCCGGCATCGAGGGCGGTTGTGACGCCGAACGCCATGTTGGTCGAATCGGAATCGACGCTCGGTCGAGCACCTCGCGAGGTGTAGTTGTGGACGTGAAGATCGACAAAACCGGCGGTGACAATTTTGCCGGATGCGTCGATTACATTTTCGGCTTGGTCTTGCGGCAGGTTGTTGCCGATAGCGGCGATTTTGTCGCCTGATATTGCTACATCTTTGATCTCGTCAATGCCCGAGTAAGGATCGATGACGTGACCGCCGGTTATTAGGACGTTCCACTGCATAGTTTTTTAGTTTGCGTTAGGTCGCGGCGTTGAGTCGCACTCGTCGTCGGACGACTCGGCTCCTAGCTGCAAACTCCCCTTCTAGCTCCCCCGTGACGGGGGAGGACTTTATGTTGGCTGTTGTCATCCTGAATTCATTTTCAGGATCTATCGTTCGACTTGAGTGGTCTGACGCTTTGGCTAGTGTGCCCGCCCTCTAACTCCCTCCAGGAGAGGGAGGGAGGACTTGATTTACGCCAAGTCGATTACTCGACGATTGCTTTGATTCGTTGGATTACTGTTTCGACTTGTTCGTCGGTGAGCATTTGCACTCCGATTCCGATCGATTTTCCTCCGTCGTGAGTTCGAGTCCAGATTGGCGGTGTGCCTTTTTCAAGACGCTTGATTACTTCGTTTCCGTCGAAGCCGAGTTTGTCGGCGTCGAAGTGGATGAAGACGGTTGTGTTGGGACCTAGTTGTGGCGTGTTTGGAATATCGACGCTGATGCCGGGAACATCGTTGAGTCCACGATGAAAGCCTGTGCGTTTGGCTTCTTCGACAGCAAGCCGTTCTTCGTGATCCATAGAGAACCACCGCTTGAGAGCCGCAGCGACTCCGATTACTTCGCCTCGGTCGGTTTTGTATGGACGGCCATAAGGGCGGGGCAGACCTTGTTGGCCCGCCATTTCGTAGCCGATGAAGTTCTGTAGGAACGCGGATTCGACGAATTCCGCTTTTCCTGTGCAGATGCCTGTCGAATGTGGCGAGCCGATGTACTTCGCACCGAAGGCTGCGACATCAGCTATTTGAGCGGTCTTGGTGAACTGGTCGAGCGGGTAGATCTGGCCTGCAGCATCGACGATTAGTCGAATGCCGTGCTTATCGGCGAGAGCGCGGGCTTGTTCAATTGAAACCCATTCGTCGCCCCAGAGGCCGCTTTCGTAAAAGGCGATACCGGCGGTTTTGGGACCGATAGCAGCTTCCATCTCTTCGACAGTACAGCCGTCTTCGCGTCCGATTTCTACCAGCTTCGCACCAGCGAGAGTGAAGCATCGCTTGTAGGTGTAGTCCTGCCCTTTTTGGAACACGAGTTCGTTTCGGTCGAACGATGAGGTGTCGGGGATTTTCGACATCTTCTCGCGGTCGTTTCCAGCGAGGGCTGCTGCTGTGCCGAGTGAAATTGCAGCGGCTGCACCGGAAGTCACGAACGCCTGTTCGGTACCGAGAGTGTTTGCGATGAAGTCGCCGGTTTTTCGTAGAAGCTCTTCGAAGACGACGTAACCGGAGTTCATCGCTTCATCCATGGCATCTTGAATTTCTGGTGGTGGGGTTGATCCACCGAGGAGGGTTTGGTTACCCCGAGCATTGATTCCGGGTGTGACGCCAAACTCTTCGTATATTCCGCTCAAAGCGACCTCCAAAGGTGGTTGCGGCGGACATGGATTGTGCGAATATGCCACCGCAGTATCAAATTTATTGAATTTGGCGTAGTTGTACCACAGGTATAGCCGCGTTGGATGCCGCAATGATCTTCAAACGCAGAAATTTCGCCAATAGGTGGAGGAATTAGTAAATGGTTAGTAGTCCGCAGAATAATCCGGTTTATGCACGATTCGGCGTGACACCCGTTATTAATGCAGGTGGAACGCATACGACTCATGGTGGATCGATGATGCGTCAGGAAGTTCGAGATGCGATGAGTCTTGCTTCTGAATCGTTCGTTGATCTAGTTGAATTGAAGCGTGCAACTGGTTCTTTTGTTGCGGAGATTACTGGTGCCGAAGCAGGGCTGATTTGTTCGGGTGCGGCTGGTGGGTTGGTGCTGGCTACGGCTGCTGTGATGACCGGTACTGACGCCGCGAAGATCGCTCAGCTGCCGAACACCGATGGGTTGAAGAACGAGATATTGACCCAGGCGAGTAATCCTGAGGGGTATTTGAAGTGTCATGAGTACGCTGGTGCGACTTTGACTTTTGCGGGTGACGAGAATGGTGCGACTGCTGATCAGCTTCGTGAAGCGATTGGTGATCGAACGGCGGCGGTTCTATATACGTATGCGTATGGGTCGGCGCGTGGAGGTTTGAGTGCGCCTGAGGTTGCCGATATCGCTCATGCTGCTGGGATTCCGTTGATTGTGGATGGCGCTGCGATGTTGCCTCCGAAGTCGAACCTTACGAAATATATTTCCGAGGGTGCCGATCTGGTTACGTTCTCGGGTGGGAAGTACATCGGAGGTCCACAGTCGGCTGGATTATTGGCGGGTAAGACTGATTTGATTGAGGCTGCGCTGGAGAACAGCGGGCCGAGCATGGCGATTGGTCGACCTCAGAAGGTCGGTCGTGAGGAGATGATCGGCATGGCGACTGCGTTGCAGTTGTTTATCGAGACCGACGATTCGTCTCGCATGGATGAGATGTTCAAGCAGGCGGAGCATATTGCTTCCGCTCTGAATGAGGTCGCTGGTGTGAGCGCCGAAGTGAAGCTAGATGGTTTGAGCTATCACGTGCCGAACTGCGTGATTACTTTAGAGGGTGGTCAGGCTGAGATTGATCGGGTATGGGAAGAGATGCACGAGGGTAGTCCGCGTGTGTACGTCGCCCGGAATCACGGTGGGTTGGCGGCGAACATGGTGAATGTTTCTCCGGGTCAGGAGAAGGTTGTCGCCGAGCGGCTGGTTGCGGCGCTTGGTCGGTAGCGGTTTTTGTGAGGTTCGTGGCGGGGTCGTTTGTCGTCCTTCGACGGGGCTCAGGATGGCACTTGGGTCTGTTGGTTGGGTTGGTGATTGTGAGGGTGAGGATGGTAGATCCTGAAAATGAATTCAGGATGACATTCGGTTGTAGTTGGCTGGATGGGTGGATGAGAACAGGGCGTCTGTCGTCCTTCGGCGGGGCTCAGGATGACACTTGGTTGGGTGTCTCTGGCGTGAAATTATTCAGAAAGTACGAATTCACGCTCAGCCCAGCCCTCTCCCAGCCGGGAGAGGGAGTCTTCGTTGCTAATTGCCGAATCTAGATCGACAGTTTGGCTACGGCGTTTTCGTTTAGTTCTATTCCCAGGCCGGGTCGATCGGCGAGGTGCATTACGCCTTTGTCTGGAATTACTACATCACCGTAGAGTTCGTGAACGTCATCGAGCGGTCCAGAAAACTCGGTTGAGAACTCGTGAGGTCGAGTTGCGTTCAACGTGGCTGCGTAGGTGTGGAGCGATGCCATTGAGTTGATTCCAGCTTGTGGGCTGTGCGGCATTACTGGTTTGTTCCATGTGAGGGCTAGTTCGTAGATTCGCTTCACTTCTGAAGGTCCACCCGCGCTGAGGATGTCGGGCTGAAGGATGTCGATGTTTCCGATTCTGATGAGGTTGTCGAACCACCATCGGTAGGGGTCTTGCTCGCCTGCTGAAACTGCCACATCGAGCGCATCGGAAACTTGCTTCAGACCAGCGAGATCCCAGTTAGGGAGTGGCTCTTCGAAGTGGTCGATTCCAAGCTCTTCGAACTTGCGTCCCTGCTGAATGGCGGTGCTCACTGAGTAGCCATTGTTTGCATCGAAGCCCAAGTACTGACCATCGGAGAGGAACTCGCGGACAAGTTTGAACATTTCGTAGTCTTTGGTCGGGTTGGAGTCCTGCCTCCAGCCCTTCCAGTCCATGCGGATTTTGAAGGCCTTGAAGCCCATGTCGTATCCGACTTTGACGATATCGAGCATTTCCTGTGGAGTGAACTTCCAGCCTGAACCGGTGCTCCAGTAGAGCTCGATGTCGGTGCGGGTTGCTCCACCCATGAGGGTGTAGACGGGCTTGCCGGTTTCTTTGCCTAGTAGATCCCAGAGAGCGACGTCGATGATTCCGACTACATTGGCAGGAAGCTTAAATAGTCGGTCGTCTTTGCCGAGTGCGAGCATCTCCCAGTGACGGTCGATCTGGAGAGGGTCTTCGCCGATGAGAGCGGGTTTGATGATGCTCTCGAGGTACGCTTCAAAAACGGATCCGTTTCGCCCGGGTACTACCTTGTTGACGCCGGGCCCTTCAGCCCAGCCTTCGACTCCGGCGTCGGTTTGGATTCGGACTAGCGATTTTCCGGTTACGAGTGGGGTGGTGGTGATATCGGTGATTTTCATTCGTTGCTGGCTCCGGGTTTGGCGTTATCGGTCCTAGCGTGCGTTCGCACTTGGGACCGGCTGCGGTTTGGCCTTCCTCTAGCTCCTTCCCAAAGATAAGGAGGACTTGATGTTGGCTTAGCAGTAGTTTTGGGCTGTTGGGCATCTGATGCCTGCTTCAGATGCGGCACACTGTACAACTTTTTTAGTCGTGTTGATGTTGAGTTTTCAAGAATTTGTGAAATTGGGTGGTTAACCCGCACTACTTTTCGGATTTTTAGTCTTACAATAGTTATTCGGTTTGGGGCTTTAGCTCAGCTGGGAGAGCGCCTGCTTTGCAAGCAGGAGGTAGAGGGTTCGAGTCCCTCAAGCTCCACCAAACTGCAAATGAACTAGAGAAGCCCTCGCAGAAATGCGGGGGCTTTTCTGTTAGTTACAGCGAAGTTACAGCGATAGCATCGAATAATTCGCTGATTCGCTCGTCTATCGTAACGTCTGGCACGGAACTCCATCGTGGTCGCCATCCAGTCGGTGTGGGTCTGATTTCGGACCACCTGCGGCGATGAAGAAGTCATTAGCTTCTTTCCAAGTGGTGAAATCTCCGCAGTCACGATCTGGTCCAGTCGGGTCGTAGTCAGAACCCTCTCTGATGACTCCTTCTCCCCGGGGAGAGAGAATTTTGTCCTCACGGTCGAGACAGATGCCTCACCTACGCGCCATCCAAGGCTTCGAGAGCCTCCCCTTTTTTGAGTAGCTCACCCCCCTGTCGCCATATCACCTCACCGTCACGCCCGATCACCAGAAACGTTGGCGTCAGGTAAGCCCGGTAGTCGCGAACCAACTGGTTCGCAATGGCATCCTGGACGTTCAGCTTGAGAAACTGAACATCGTCGCCGGCTTCGTCCTCAAGTGCACGGACGATCGGCTCAGACGCCAGGCAGGCCGTTCAGGTATTTGAGAAGAACTCCACGAAAATCGGACTACCTGAAGCGATTACGCTCCGGGCCTCCGACTCACTCACTACCGTACTGTCTCCGGGCTGGAGGATGAGCATCGCTGCGATCCCTGCGATTGCCACCCCGGAATAGAGCGGGATGCGCTTACGCCAGCTTCTGATGGGCAGCAACGCGAACATCGCCACGAGCAAACCGGGAATGACGATGACTGCGGAGTACTGGTTGATAATTTCGAACATAATTACTTCCTGTTTAGCCCGTGTCGATGCCCTTCACTGGGTCCTTTAAAGGGAATCGGTTGCTTACTTGTACGCCGAATTAGATTCGCCAGATGCAATTATGACGCGTGAAACTGATTGTGCGAATCAAAGTGATTCTGTCAGAACTCAGTGTCGGGGTGGCAAGGTCATAACTTGCGCCCAAGGAAGAGTCCCAACCCATTTATGATCACTGACGCATTGGCGACAAACTGGAAAAGCCCTCGCAGAAATGCGGGGGCTTTTCTGTTAGTTACTCCAATAGCACGATTTAATTCGCTGTTTCGCTCGTCTGTCGTACCTGCTGGCAACACCTACCGCCGATACATGCAAGCACCATTGTTTATACAGATGGTGGGTGTCAGGGTGCTGAGGCATCAACCAAACGTGGAAATATGGTGTGTCTCGCGATCTATAAGCACGGCCTCTACGCCTTGTTGCTTCGCCAGTGTCCGCATAAACAGATCATCCCTCGTACACAATGCAATCGTGCGAACGGAACGAGGGTTTGCAACGGCTTTGATCGCTTCACGCGAGAAGAGTGCTTGCCCAAGTAGATACATACCTAATCGCGAGTCTTTAGTTTGGACAATTACGACATCATGACCATCGATAGTGACTTCCTTGTGATGTTTTTGCTAGGAAGGCAAGTCGGTGAGGATGACACCATCCAACAGTCTTCGACCTGAGTCGCTAAAGCCATGGTTGATCGGATACTCGAGGCACAATGTTCCGCCGACGGTCTTCCAGTAGGCGAGGGTAAGCGGTGTTTCTCGTTTGCTCACAGAAATTCGTCCTGTCATGGTGGTTCAATGAGTACGTTCACAAACGATGGGTCTGAGCCTCTAAACCTTGGTTATAGAGAAACTCATTGAGTAGCGGTAAAAGTCAACAGTCGGAATCATAGACACTGCTCTCACGAGCCTCTGGTCGTCATCTAAGGCGATTATCGCTCCGACGACGTTCTGTCCCTCATCTGCGACCTCGTCGCTTATGTAACTCATGTAACGCAGAACCTGTCCGACCGCGGCATCGCTCGCTCTACTCTTTTTTAGTTCGATCACTAAGATGGTTTTACGGTCTTTACTAATAGCAAGAATATCTAGCGGTCCTGTGTCTGTTGGGTACTGTTGACCGGCAAAGGCTCCGTCTTCTGTGTACAGATCGTAATCTGGTCCAAAATTAGTACGTCCCCAGTTCGAGACCAAGAAGTCCTCAAGATGCTTTTCCATTCGGAAGTCGTTCAACTGTTCAGCCGACCCGACTCCCATCGATGCCCCCAACATGTCATTACCGGAAAACTTCTCTAATTCGTCGGAGTAGCTACTTACGTTTGAAACAGTACCTATCGAACCCAATGAACGTTGCAGTTCGAGGCTGAGGTCATCTCTACCTACGTAGTTGTCAGTCCATGCCACCGGTCGCCTGTGTGGAAGGTCAGTACCCTCGGCAAACTCGTACGGTCCGGTAACTTTTCCGAACCTGTATCGACGATTACCGTCAGGACTGACGATAAAGTCACCTATCTTAATATCTTTGGTGACCGTGTATGTGAATCCCATCGCCAGACCAGCGGCTACCTTCGACTTAGCCGGATACTTTTCAAGCCAACGTGGAATGTACTCACGGTTAAAATCTCGAAAGTTGTCGCTTCGTGCTAGGGCGGCAGAAATATCGTGATCAATATCGAAGTCAACGCCAACAAATCCTTCGTCAAAGCACTTCTGAGCTAACGAACTACCCTTGCCTAGCATCACTCTGAAAAAATCAGCCAAACTCTCGTCTCCTATCTAGTTTCATTATCGATAATGCCGAAGAGTACACCTGTCCAGTGACTTCGCGAATCGTGTACAGACTGACTAGACCGCCGATACCTGCAAGCACTATTGTTCATATAGATGGCGGGGGTCAGGGTGCTGAGTCAGCGAGAAGGAGACAGCTGCATTCGCTCGACTCGTATGTGGGCTTCAAGCGCCCTTCTGATCAATTCTTCATTGAACGATTTTCCATCTTCACCATGGTGCACTCGACGGTGGCAGTTTGGGCAAATCGCTATGACCGCATCAGGTCGATCTGGGCCACCGTCTGAAAGGCGATGAACATGATGCACTTCGAGGTATGGGCGTCCATCACGAGTCGTGAAAGGTGCAGGG
The DNA here is from genome assembly GCA_029593915.1 of Candidatus Lucifugimonas marina. Classification (GTDB taxonomy): domain Bacteria; phylum Chloroflexota; class Dehalococcoidia; order Lucifugimonadales; family Lucifugimonadaceae; genus Lucifugimonas; species Lucifugimonas marina. The sequence continues at coordinate 751,741 of CP046147.1, forward strand.
GACTTACAACCTTCACACGTACCTTCTGCCCGAACTCGTGCGTACCGCTTCACGGCTTCGCTTCGACGGCGAGTCGAAATAACTCGGGTCTCTTTAGAACGTGTATCGGCGGAATCTTCCAGTGCCGCAGTCAGGAGTTCTTTAATACCTGTAGGCAGTGTGAATTCTTCCTGACCGTCAGGAAATCGATCACCCGTCAACGACTCTGTGATAAGCAGCTCGAACACGATGGCATTCCGGATGTTCCCGGCGGTATCTGGGGCACTGACAATGCGATACCCGACGCAAGTCATTTCACCAAGAAATTTGACGTGAGCTTTTCTTGTTGCCTCGAACATAAGTAATGATTTCGACGTAACAACGTGATCTCGAACAGCTAAGTTTCCGCGCTTGAACTCTTGATCACCAGTCTGGCCTTCACCGTAGTAGTCAAAGGTGTGTTCGCTTGTCCAACCGTCGCTGTACCCGTGCTGCTCGCCGCTCGCACCAGTGAACAGCATTATGACCGACGATTCAGCAGGAGTACTGATACCGCTTCGAGGGTTCCCTTTGAATCTTTGATGCAGCTCAATCCGTCTGTACTCATGCCCCGGTACAAAATTCAGCTGTTCATCCAGTTTTGCTGGAGATGCCCTCTTAGGTATTGGGCGGGAGGAGAATAGATACTTACCCTGCTGATCCCATTCGAGTTCACCGGACTTGAACCTTGTCCTCAGAACACCCCGGACGTTGCTACCCCATCTGAGCTGAGGATTAGGAACGGTCGTGCTGGAATCTATCGGTTCAAGGTCGCGAGCATCAAGCTCCGCATGGCCTCTGACCACCTCGTAAATCTCCATAGGGGTCATCCACTTATCTTTAGGCATAAATACCTGCAAAATCGGCCATATTTGCTTTGCCGTTAGCACTGAGATTCTCCTCATGTGACTGTTGAAAAGCGCAATCATACGCCGATAGAAGACTCCGCTCCCTTGTTACATAGTGCTGAGTCCAGTCACCACAACCACACCCCAATCAGCATCAGTTAGATGGGCTTTAAGTGTGATTTGGGTCAGACATCGTGCGCGCGGGCGAGGAGCTTGTTGGTTATGTCAGTTTGGAAGAGGGGGTAGGCTGTGGAGTGTGGAGGAGTGGGTAGTAGTGGGACTCCCGTGACAATTTATTTTGCTCAGAGTTGCTCACGCTTACGCACGCGAGGCAGAGCAACAACTCAACACCGTTTAGCATTGAACTGGTTAGCAGCCTAAATGGTGCGTTGTGTCGCATCGTCTTCGCGCGGGCGTGTGTATGAGGGAGAGAGACCGCCGATAGACCTGCCATCCCTATCGATATTTATATGTAGCTGGTTTGGATGCTGAGATGATTTGTGGTATTTTCGCACATACTCTGAGTGAGAACGCACCGAAAGCTTTCCTCTACAAGTAAGGATTTTTATAGTGGATTTCGTAATTATCTTAGTTGTAGTTGCTGTAGCCGTGGCCGCCAAAATCAAATCTGGAATACATAAAGATCACTCTGAAGCCATATTCAAAGAGACCAAGGTTTGGGTGTGGAAACACGTTGAAGGTTGGAACCCCGTAGCAAAAGAAGAAATCTCTGAGTACCGCTGGGTTCCAATACAGGCCACTAGGATGAGTAGTCAGATGGCCATGCAGCACCCTGACCAACATGATTCTGGGTATGTGACATATAGCCCCAAGGATGTATTTTATGAAGAGAACATAAAATTTCGAGACCGTAGTGGAAACGATTTAGACCGTGATGATGCTTACGAAAGAGTTTCAGCGCAGAAGAAAGACATAGATCGTTTAGATGGTAAATCCGAGTGGTGGAACACGCTTTTCTATATTTCTGGATTTATCGCAGTTTTGTTTATTTTATTTACTCTGAGTCCTTTACTTTGATTTGGTTGTCGGACACGTGAATAGTCACTCGATTAATAGAATTCGCTGTTTTTTTGGGCAGGCGCGTCTATGTGGGCGCACCCGAAGAAGTCTGTTGGTAAGTCAGTTTGGAGAACGAACACCGTAAGGCGACAGTCCTAACGCAGCACGGCGACACGCAGCAGGGCTAGCGTCGATTCCGCAACGCTTCAACCAGCGTGAGAGCATTCTGTAACCTTCGCCCCTGTCATGGCGTTGCAAAAGTTCAGGAATAAGCCGTGCAGGAATGGCTCGGGGGCGGCCAGCGTTAGTCATAGGGTTGGGTGTGATCTTCACATGTTGTACAAACGACTTGTGCATCGTCAGGACACCGTCCGCTGTCGTGAATACAACCTGTGTAATGGAAAACCTCACGAAGGTGTCCACGTTCCACGACGTTGAACTCTTCTATGGCACTTATCCATTCCGGCAACCCGAAAGGCTCAGTGTTCATGTGTTCGTCAACGTGGTCAGACAGAAATGTTTGCAACTCGACCGCCTTGGTACGATGTTCTGATATCAGCTTTTTGTCCCGAACTTCGTAGGCCAAACGCTGGAGGGGCGTTCCGTCACGTTTGGGAATGAGCGATTCAACAAGTTCCGTCTTGCGCTGGCGCAGCTCCTCTTTGAGTCCGGGCGTAATGACTTCTGTTGGGCCGCGAAACCGTAAATCCATCCCGACCAGTGAAACCGAAATCCCTTGATCGCTGAGCCGACTCAGAAGCTGTGTCACTGTCATATCGTGAACTCTGTTATCGATTCACCTTCTGTAGGTTCGACCGTCTCCCAACTGGTTTCTTCGGATAATTTGGTTCGTTCGCTAGGAGTAATTCGCCATTCCTCACCACGCCGACCACCAGTAGGGTTAGATTCTGGCTTCCGTTTTTCTGCTAGTTCTGAATCCTCCAACTCTCTGAGCGACTGATTGATTTCCTCCGCTGGCGTATGCCCACCAAGCTGCTTGTGAAGCTTTGATCGACTGCACCATTCGCCATTGGCTTGGGTGAGGATTTGGAAAAGGCGTGCTGTAGTTCCACTACCTCGATACTTACTGCCGACACCGACCATCATTAGTGCAAGACCCGCTTGCCCACGGATGTATTCGACTAGCTTGATGGCGTTCGCCATTGTTTCAGCGGAGACGGATCGGTTAGCTGGCTGGGCTGGCTCCTCAAAGCAGTGCAGAACAAGTGCTATCCGTGCCAACTGAAGAGGCATCTTGGCGTAGACACCTTGCATCAGTCCAGCACTTTCATTGATCGACTCTTGATTCTCGTCATACCAAGAAGTGAAAAGCTTGTAAGCACCTCTGCTCAATTTCACAGGATTAGGGTTTGAGTCGATGTGGCGGAGTTGACGAAATAGATCCAGTAACGCATCCCTAGATTCAGGTGATACTTCCCTCTCCGACCATCGGGTGGGTTTCGCACTCGGAACAATCCACAGAACCCTTTCTAAGAATCCGTCACGCCTACCCGCTTCGACTGCTAGTTCGTTCATAACGTCCGGCTGTACGCCGCCTACTACGGACACAACAGGGTGTTCGATCAGTAACGTTGCGCTTGTTTTCCTGTCTACTTTGATAGGCGTGTACGACCAAGCACTTAGGTGTTGTTGCCGTTCTGAACCCTTGCCACCTTTATAGGCATCCATCGCATTTACCCAGCCAACAATCTCGTCTCGGGAAAGTGCGATTCCTGGTGAGTTTGCGAGGATGCGGCTTAGCCCCTCAATAGTTGTATCGGTCGAGTAGTAGTGTTCTAGAACTGGTGCTTCTGGTGCAGGGCCGCGAGTTTCGTTACTGGTTGAGTCTTTCCACGACTGAAGATCACGCTTGAAACGTTCTTCAGCTAAGTCAAAAACTTGCTTCGCTTCGGATTGGAGTTGGTCGATACCTATACGGGCAGCAGCATCCGCAGGGGACTTAGCAGCACCGGGTGGTGCAACTGTTACAACCCACAGCGCGGGATACTGGACAAACCCCCGCTTCAACTGAATGCGTTGGTGTCTACCGATTGTTGCGCCCGCATAAGCGAGCATCGGGCAAGCGACCATCTCGACAGGGACACCTATAGCTTTAGCCGCTTCAACACAATAATTCCTAACAACTTCCGGCAAGGAATCTACTGGAAATTTCAGGGAGTCTGAATATGTCTGCTCAGATATTTTCTCTATGCGAACTAACGAATTATCCGAATTAACCAGTTTGGAGTTTTGCGGAGAATTAGTTACGGGGTAACTTCCGATGCTCGTAGCAATAGCAGTGACCTCATGGTTTGGAAGGGGCGGATTGCATTTCTTCTGATTCTCAACAAGCAACGCCGCTTCGATAGTCTCAGCGCCCATTCCCCTCGACCGCATGGTTCCCGCCAGACTTGCGAGAGCGTGGTTCCGTTGACCTTCTGGGTACATTCCTTCCGCAGTGCCAGCAGGAACAGCAATCGCTTGGCGTTTCTCTCTCTTGCCTTCTTTCAGCTTCGCGAGAATCTCGCTAGGCATTTCGGCAAGTCCAGCGTTTGAAATGACGGTATATGTTCCGCCATCCGAGCGAACCGAATCCGGCACGATTATGTAGCCACCGTCGTTTCTTAGGTCAATCTGACACTTCTTAGTGGCGGTTGGTTCGCACGTACACGCACCCTTCGGAAGTGGAATCACGTCAGCACCAATCGTGCCAGCCTCCGGGGTGTACTTGAACAACACATGAACCCCACCTGAGGGAGTGCTGTGAGTGCGGCTAACAGGCATCCCGGGCAACATCTGTTCAGCAGTAGTCTCGCACTCGGGGTCGAAATCCAACACAGTAACGCCAGACTCTTTACCAGTAGGTATTCCAACCATCGCAGTCGAATATTTGGTAGCCCACTTGGCAATTACTAATCGGTCGGTAGTCGCGCGTTTGAACCCACCGCGAATCATCGGTGCTTTTGTTTCTGGGTTACAAGGGAAAACAGGCTTGCCAGAATTGGCGTACGTCATCGCGACTAGTCCGAATCGGCTGGAATGAGATCCAATGACGGGAGAGACGTTCGCTAGACGGTCAGCCCCAATCAGCGGGAGAGAGGCTGTACCCATGTCATCCAGACCCGTCTTGCCGTTTGGCAGGTCTTGTCTGCGGTGTTCTGCAATCCTTCCATCAGTTAAAGATATGTACCCACTCTTATCCATTAGATGTTCACCCCGAACCGATTCGCAAGGTCCACGTAACTACTACCTGTGCCACAGGCATCGCAGTACCAGACGTGCTTCTTATGGTTCCAGCGCGCTGATGGATTGGTGTCTTTATGAGCAGGGCATAAGAACTTAACCTCATCGTTTTTCGAGAAGAAGTCTCCTGTGGAACGATTGAAGATTTCGCGTTCAATACTTTGGATCAGATCGTTAGTCATTAGAGTCACCTACCCAACTGGTAAACAAGTTCCGAACTGACTCGGCGGGGATTCGTACTGATGCCTGAGCTTGACCTGTCATGTTGAATCTGACTCGCTCTAAGACACCCACCTTGAGCAACCTGAATACTGATGACTTACTGACGTTCAACAGGTGGGCGACTTGAGGAACAGTGAGCATCACTGGGTAGTCATCTAGAGCATCATCGAACTCATTCTGTAAGTCCAGAATTTTTCTCATCTTCGTAGTATTTGCCATATGTATTTCCTTTGACGTGAATAGCGCGCCTGGTATAGGATGAGTCCCTAATGACTAAAGTATTTCGTTCTCAATCATCAAAGACAATTAGTTCAATACACAAATAAATATGCAGAAATATACAAATTCTCAAATAGTGGAGGTTTCTGAGGATGATTCGGAATATGTATCTGTTCCAACCGTGAAGCAGACAGCCATAAAACTTGCTAAGGAAGGACGAGGACGTGGGACGAAGATACGTCATCTATTAGTAGAGAAATTTGGTGAAGGCAACGTCCCTTCGTTGGGAACCCTAAACGGTTGGATAAAGCCCATACCGAATACCAACCTCAAGAAGGGTGACAAAAGGACAAAGGAAACTGTCGGTTATCTCGACCTTGCTTATGACCCCAAGAACCCACTTCCAGAGTTACAGATAACTGACGAACACAAGAGTTACATCAATCGCATTGGATTAGTAAAAAAATTCATATTCAGGTCGGATAAAGCGGTTAACCAGTTATCTAACAGGGAGGCAAAGCACGCTAAACGTACCTTTCTTGAGTTCCAAGACCCATACGGAGAACGAGTAGACCTGATCGCACAGTGGGCGGTGGTACACGAATTGAGTGAACGTGAGACATACGATGATTTCACTCATGATATTGAGGAGTTCTTTACATACGCCCCGTGGAAGAAACGCATCAATCAAGACTTATACCGTGTGGCAAAGAAGAATAAGGAAATCGAAAGGTACGTTCAATTCCGATTTATATCTCCACGTATCGAAGCCCCGACAGTAGAACGAATTACGAATGAGTACAAATTATTTGTAGGCATGCACTCCCACTTAGGGTTGCCGTATTTCATCTCATTTATTTCCGGCGACAGGATTTTTCATTTAGACCGGAACCACCCTCAACTAATGGAGCTAGTGGAGAGCCACAAAGAAGAATGGAAACTAGATTGTGACTGGCGTAAACACGTGGGGGACAGACTCGAAGGCGCGCCAGTAAAACCGATTCATGTAGGACAGGCAAAGGAGCAGTCGAATGACTAGAGGACGACCAGTAAAGCGTCGTAAACGTAGTTCGGGTGAAGGAACGATCTTCAAGCGTGTCATCAAAGGCGTGGACTACTGGGTGTTTCAAATCACCCTGCCTGATGGCTCTCGATCAAACCCAAAGTATGTCCGTTCTCTGGAATTAGCAAAGGAAGCCCTGCTCAAGGCTAGAACCGAGATTGCTTCCGGTGTACTTCCCTCGGATATGACGTTCGATGACTGGGCAGAGCATTGGGTTGGCACTAAGTCGGATGTCAGTCAGAAGACACTCGACCAGTACAAACGCAACCTCGCAACCGCAACAGGAATCTTCGGTAAGAAACAGTTAGACAAGATTCAGGCTCACGACCTCGAAACCATGCTGAAAGCTATTCGCGAAGAAGGCAGATCTTCAACCTCTGCACGGCAGGTGTTCATTAACGTTACTGGCTGCCTCAGAGCAGCGTACAAACGCGGTTTGATGGTGCGTGACATAAGCGAACAGGTCGAATCTCCACGGGCTATGAAGCGGAAGCCGGTAATGCTTAGTCGTACGGACTGGCAAACCCTTACCAACGCATCTAGGAAGTCCAGCAGGGAGTTGATCGTAGAGTTCACGCTGAAGACTGGCATGCGTATCAATGAAGCGTTGAGCATCACATGGGAACAGGTCGATTCTGACAGTAGTTATGTGACTGTAGGTGAGTCCAAAACTGAAGCAGGTGCAGGTCGAACGATACCCGTTGACAACAACCTGATGGAACGACTCACAAGCCTTCGCGCTAAACACTACGAAAGACAGATGCAAGACAGAAGTTGGAACCCGGCTGGCTTCGTCTTCTCCACTAATTCTGGTAAGCGAGGCGATAAGGACAACCTCCAGCGATGGGTTCTGACTCCGTTATTGAAGGAAGCAGGATTACCTCACCTGACCTGGCATCACCTGAGGCACAACGCTGGCAGCTATCTCTTGAGTGAGAACGTACCTATCACGCTGGTCAGTAAGATACTCGGTCACGCTAATCCTGCGATCACGATGAGCATCTACGCTCACGAACTGAAGGAAGACTTCGAGCAGGTACGAGTGGCTATGGCGAAGATTGGATAAACGTCACCGTATAGTTTGGAAATAAGTATCCCAATAATTTCCACATGGACCGGAAGCAGAAATGAAACCATTACGCTCGGCAGAACGATGATAGTCACTACTTTCAGGAGCGGTGATCTCGTACAGAGTTCCTGAATTCGACGGTTTGAATTTGATAGTTACACAGCTACGGAGTTGGAGTCACCTAATTATCTGTGCGTACTCTTCTACCTGTTTATAGGCATCGCTGTCTTTCCAAAACCATTCTTCATCCCAAACAAAATTCCGTAGTTTAGACAAATGGTTGCAAGCAGCTTTGTATTCAATGGTGTAATCGACGTGAGCATAAGGGTCCGTTGCGTTTGCACAAGACACCACAGCATCTGACGTTGCGCCGTAAGTAAGAGCAGATGATTCATCAAAGAACTCCACCTGCATGAACTGATACAGCCAAAGTTGATGAACGTCGAGAAGCCTTTTGTGATCCTGAAGGTATTCCCTAGGCGGATTAAGTGACTCTAGGTGACTACTGACTCTAACTGCGTGATCCGAATCTAAGATCCAATTGCTTCTGAAAAATGTTGCGAGCCCAATCAAATACTGGGTTGGAGTCATCGTTGGCTGTGGGGTTCGGACCTGTATCGTTGGTGACGGGTCTGAAGTGGGTGCTGCAGTGGCTGGCGGTAACTGGATAACTGTTGGAACCTGAGTAGGGCAGTTAGGAAAGCAGGAAGGCACTTCATTTCGATTCCTGTCTGCGCCTCTCTGGGCTTCCGCTTTTGCAGAAGCAGTGGCCGAGTTACCTGAAATATCCGATTTAGGTAGTGAATTACGACTGGCGTTGTACTTAGCATTTGCTGTCGCCGTGAGTTGAAAATCTGATACCACCTTGACGCTGACTACGGTAGGAGCAGTATCTACTGATTTATTTAGACGAGGTGACACACGTCCGGAGTTTGTTGTTGTTTGATCACTCTCACATCCACCGAGTATTAAAACCACAACAAAACTGAGAGCAAAGAATTTCCACAAGAAATAAGACTCCATCGAGAAAAGTAAGGCTAGGCTTTGTAGAGGAGTATAGACCAACCGATATTCAGTATTTGAGGATATAGGCTTTACAGGTTGACGCTGGTTACAGCGAAGTTACAGCAACGGGCTATTAGAAAACGGCTGATACCGTCTGGTGCAGGTTTCAACGGTCACCAATACGGAATGAACTCAGGAAATGGTCTGTCTGGTAACGTCTGAAACAGGGGTCGTCTAATTTGCAAGCAGGAGGTAGAGGGTTCGAGTCCCTCAAGCTCCACCAAACTGTAAATAAACTGGAGAAGCCCTCGCAGAAATGCGGGGGCTTTTCTGTTTAAGACACCCCAAAGGCACCAATCGGAGCGATTAAGTGGATGAGCATAGAGGTCTTAGAGGACGATCTACCACCTTCGTCGCACACTGAGTCTCCCTATTAGCCAAGCCCCCAGCAAGAGGATGTTTCCAATGTTTGGCTGTTGCGATGTAAAGTCCTGTCGCTCCAATTCAATCCATACTGGATCGCCGTCGTAGACGACTCGCTCCATCCTCTTCTGAGCCAACAGGCGTGTTGTTGCACTACACACGATGCACATCAATCTACTGTCGCCTAACTGGGCTGCGGTGAGATCATATCTATGGGTCGAGTTCTGACTGTTGCAAATTACTTCAAATCGGAACTCAAGACCTTTCTCAGATTGCTCAACTTGTAGTTGATTGATCCCCGTTCGATCGAGTTCAACTTTCAGGTTTCGTTCATCCTGTAGTTCCCTGAACGATTTCTCACCTAGGCTCTGCCGTTTTTCGGCAACCCAATCCAAGAAATACGCTCTGCCTTGGACGCTGCCATATTTCTGAACAAACCGTGATTTCTCCATATGGCATGCGCTGCACCAAGTGTGGTGGTTTGATCTCTCGATATTAGAAAAATCCTCATCCCAGTGGTCTTGGTCGAATGCTGCTTTTACTCGCGAAGTACAGGCTTCGCATTCGTCGCCCAACCAAGATTTAGGGAATTTCTGGCGACCAATTTCCAATGGATCGGCACTATTTCCAACGGGTTCATTGGGAGGTAGCAGAGATATCGACAAGCCTGGATGTTTCCTATTTAGATGACCCTGCAATCTGTCGGCGTATTTCATCCGTTGATTACAAAGGTTGCACTGGAACTTCCATATTTGGAGGCTTTCATACTTAAACAAGTAGTCGGGTAGCTGATCGCTGGTCATGTTTTGGATTTGGCTTGCTCAAGAGTTCGTCGAAGTGCTTGGGCTTCTACAAGGCATTCGTGATTGTTTCGCTCTGCGTTGCCCAGTAAAGAGATGATTCGCTGAACTATGTATCTGGGTAGTCTGACTTCACTTATGGGATTGCTCATACACGAAGACTACTACCCAGTTGGCGCACCACCTAACAAGCGTGTCTCGCAGCAGGGTTGCTATCCACACAGCGCGCGTACAAGCTGCTATTAGTGGCTAACTCGGTGTATCTGGGTTGGAGCGATGTGGGTGGATTGCTGGGTATACCGAGGGGGCGGGACGTAGGCGCAGAGTCTTAAATGAATGTGAAGTTCACTGAGCGGAACTCAGACGGTCGGCTGGTTTGAGGAATCGCCGACCTAATCTCTGCTAGAACCTCAGTTTCCTTGGAAGCAGATTTTGAAAGACCGTGAGTGGTAACAGCGTGAGCTGTGGCGACTTCTACCATCTCATCGAGCGAACTTCCTTGAATCGGCTCGGTACAACCACCACCAATTTCCTCACAAGGTATTGAGACACCCATTCAACCCGCTCCTAATTCATCGGCCTTGGTGATTCGAGCCTACACGCTAATATTTCGTGCGTTCAACGCTGTACAGGTCGGCGATTAAATGAAAAGGCAGTCGTGCTAGAACGTGTCAAGGGTTGGTTTGACTTCGTTCTAGGATGCACCACCGCCCATAAGAACAGGATTTCATTCACGGCGTGTGGAGCATGTGACGATGGGCGAAATAGCATGAGTGTCAAATGATGACACCCACTCAACCCAGTAAGTTAATTGTCTGACGCAACCGGAGAACCCGCTCAGGTTGCTAATGGCAGCTGGCTGAGTGTGGTTGGATTGCTGTGTAGCGGTGATGATGTGAGCGATAGTGAACGGATGGCGTCAGAACCTAAACGCCGAATCGGCATATATGAACTCAGGATTCTTGATCAGCCACCGACATATTGAAGCCGATCCTAGCCCGTCGTAACATCGGTCACTCAGAAAAAGCATTGGGTCTTTACCGCCCAGTAAATCTGGGTAGTTAGAGGCAAATAACAACCATTGCTGAACCGATCCGCATGCCCTGATTGAAGGATCTAAGTCTTCCGACGGATTTTGAATGTCCCAGAAAGGTATGGCCGCCGCTTCTGACCATCTCAACTCGCACTCTGCGGTTCGAGAAACCGTTGACTCGGTGGGAAGATCATAACGAGATATTGTTCGTGCCTTATTCCCAAACCCACTAGTGGAAGCAACAACGAAAATAACGACTGCAACCAGTGACAAACCTATACGAAATATCAAATGAAGCCGGCGGATTTTCGGTTCATTAACCTCAAAATCATATTCTTCAATATCCACAGTGATTCGTTCAGTTATTTGAAGTCGATTCGTGTCGAGATGCGCAGAGATAAGATTATCTCCGCTGTGCGTTCCAGGGTTGTTTTTCTCGTTCTTGGCCGCATCTTCTGTCGATTGATCACACACGCAATCACCGCTGTCTATCCGAGAACCCCAGCCCGATGATTCGGCTCGTCAATTTCGATATCTAAGCCAATTTTTCACTTGTGGGGTGATGACAATGTGAAAAGTATCTGGTTAGCGTGATCGTTAAGTGACTATTTCCGCTGGATGAGTTGCTCAGCTCGAGCAAATTAAAGAGATAGTCCGTCGATGGCAAGGTGGCAAATGCTCGCTCGCATCGCCTCCTAAGCGGGTCTTCCTCGATTGATGTTGGTATAACCGCACAAACTCCGCGGGAGTTTCAGATCCCGGACGTGAACACGCCTCTGTGAGCCTAGGCGTTTTAGATTCTTCGAATAGCACAGAATCTTCATCTACTGCGCTTCCAAGACCAAAGGTTACAGACGACCATGTTTCTCAACTTTCTTGCACGGAATGCTGGAGATGTTCGAAATGACAAAAAAGATTTCTTGGCTACTTATCGTCATCATGGCGATCGGATTGATCGGAGCCTGCTCCTCGGATTCTGAACCTGATGATAGTGCCGATCAGGTAGGTTCCGTGGACATCGGTAATTTGAATGAAACGGTTGCGGCGGACGACCACGACGACGCTGACGATCACGGCACTGTTTCAGACGAACATGCAGATGACGATCATGTAGATGTCTCTACCGAAGAACATGAAGATGAACACTCCGAAGCTGCCGACCATCCCCACGGTGAAGCTGTTGTTGATCCCAATGCCCCTATCGTTCATGTTTACGCAAGTGAGTTCGGTTACGAAGCCGAATCACTTGAAGCACATGCGGGGGAACCGTTCACGATAATGCTCCACAACACCGGAGCTTTGGAGCATGACATCGTCATCGAAGGGTTCGAAGATTATGGCGGTATCCACCTCATTCCTGGCGAAGACGGAAAAGCAACGTTTACGCTATCGGAACACGGCGAGTACAAGGTCTATTGCACAGTACCGGGACATCGAAATGCTGGGATGGAAAGTACATTAGTGGTCGAAGATGATCACGCCTAACTGATTCAGGCATCTGCCCCGACAAATCCGATATTCACGGCGGCGACGGCCTTGTCGGCATCGATCGCCCGATCACGGATCGGAGTTGTCTACAGATCGGAATGCCGAGCACACAGTTCACGTCAATTGACACGCGAAGTGTTCAGTGATCTGCGGCGTCATAGCCCAATCCATCCCCTGACATCTCTCACGCACACGGAGCGCGCACCCACACCGCTAGGGGTGGCTAACTAGGGGTGGCTAACTAGGTGTGGCTAACTAGGTGTGGCTAACTAGGTGTGGCTGAGTTGGAGCGATGTTGGTGGATGGCGTGATACGTAGGGGCGCCGGGTACTTCTAGTTGGGTTGGTGTCGGTTGGTGGTTGTGAGGGAGCAGAAATTTCGCGTGGGATTTCCTAACCGGTCCAAAAAGATAAGCAGGAATCAACCATTGAAAATAAGACTGCTAGTCATCCCCGTTGATTCCAAGAGCACTAATAAGAGTTTCACATGAGGACAACGCTAACTCACACAACATCACAACGTTTCCTACGACGGCATAGGCACTGTAACCAGTCCTGACGGTATTAACACCACCTATCCTTGCTCCTGGGTCTATCAGCAAAGCTTCCTTGGCTAACGGCACCCCATCTACCAGAGCAGATTCATGTGTCTCATAAAATCTTATCTCGATATCTTTCTGATCAAAAAATCCATACCAAATCTCAGTTGATTCCGGGACTGTCGAAGGGTCGTATTCTTTAGATTTCTTCCAACCAGCAGCTACAAATGAGTCTGTCGTAAAAGTTTGTTCCGGAAGGAAAGTTGACTGTGGATCGGAGTCACCAACTGGGTTGTCAGCGGAGGCTCCGGTATCGCCTCCGCCAGTGCCGCTACAGGCAAGCGTAGACAACAAGACGAATAACGAAATGAGTGACAGAAGATTCAACTTGAACATCGAGAGTTTTTATACCGGTTTGGACGCCCATCCGCTTTGAAGCGCCTCTTCGTTATTATAGTAATCCACAACCTGAGATTCACTTTATTCAACCCATCCCCTGACATCCCCCACATCCACGGAGCGCGCGTGCAAGCAGCGAGCAGCAGCTATCTAGGTGAGGCTGGGTTGGAGCGATGTGGGTGGGTGACGGGGTATGCCGGGTACTTCTTCGGTTGTTGGTGTTGGTTGTCGGTGGTGAGGGTGTAGAAATCCTGCGGAGGATTTTTAGGCCTCACCTGAGGGATTCGCAAGGTACTCCGTCATTGTCCCCATCCAGACGGTGAGGATCGCTGCTCGGGCCGCCTGCTGCAATAAAGAAATCGCTCGATTCGCGCCATGTCCCGAAATCACCACAATCGCGATCAGGCCCGAACGGATCGAAGTCAATTGAGCCACCGTGTCCTTGATCAAGGCGATTCCAAAGACACCCAGCCTGATTGCTTCTTGCACTTTCCTCTAGACCAATCAACACATCCTTATGCTGCCCATCCTGAGTCCAAGCCGTGGCAAGTCCTCCTGCAACCAGCTGCACATCAATACTGTTGCCAGAAGCGTCGTACACGTAGGCCAATCGTCTGCCGAAGCTGTCTTCGAGTCTCGGGCCGTTTTCAATCCGTATCTGGTTGCCGACGAGTAAGCGCGTGAAGTCTGTGGCTTCTGTGAAGCATGTCTCACCGCGCTCAGGAGTGTCCACGCCAAAGAGACGTACTCGTCCGACTGTCGTGTCAAGCGTGTCTCCGTCTACGATCCCAGTCACGCTTACGAGTTGGCAGTCAGGACAGAAGATTACTGTCTGAGGTGGTCCATCTGAACTAGGTGGCTGCTGTTCAGCGTTGGATTGGGCACCAACTGTTGCTGCAACCGCTGTTTCGACTTGTGAATCGATTACAACTTCACTGCTATCGGTACAAGCAATAAGAAGTGGAACCAGACTGATCAGTAGAAGCCGTGTTGAAAACCGCATAGGTGAATCTTAACAACACCCCGCCCAACTCCTTAGCCGGAACACGCTGGCTGGTGGTGGGTGTAGTGTGTGCTGGATTTTCAGGGTGGAGTTGCTGGCTTACCGCGGCAGATTTCTGAAAGACCCGTCGCAGGTATGGTCGGGACTGCGAATTGCATCTTAGTTCAGCGTCTTCAAGTAGGCGAGAATATTGGAGATATCCTGATCGCTCAGGTAACTGAACGACGGCATTTTCCCCTGAAAACCTGGAACTATGAATGCACCTGGTTGTCGCATTGACTGTTCTATATATGAATCGGCATCGAGTGATGTGCGGGTCGCAGCACGCTGATAGACACCCGCCAATCCAGGCCCTACAAGTTTGTCCGTGCCTGTTGAGTGGCAGGTGGCGCAGCTGACAAATAGTTTTTTCCCTGCCTCCACGTCGCCGGAATCTGACGTTGAGGTCTCTTCGGGTATCACCGTTGGCATGACGACAAGTTCCGCCGGTTCGTCACCCCCGCACGCGAAAGCCACTAGGAACATCAACGCAACCAAAAGAAGAGAGGTGAGTCTCAGTGAAATAGCGGTGGTTGATTTCCTTTTTGCGCGCATCTGATGTCTCTCAAACATGTACTTATACTTGCCAATGTCAAAACTTGAAAATCCCACATGACGTGATGGCACCCAGTTACTGATTATGCAGTGAAAGATGGGTGAGATGTGCTGAGTTTTCTGTGTGGGGTTGCTTTAAATGAAAAGGCAGTCGTGCATGAACGTGTCAGGGGTTGGTCCGACTTCGTTCATTCACACACCACCGCCATGTAAATAGGATTTCAGTCGCAGCGTGTCGCGATTGTGATGACGGGCGAAATCGCGTGAAGATCAAATGATGACGCTGACCCTACCCCCCTCCTGACATCCCTCACGTCCACGGAGCGCGCGCACAGATTGCAAGTGGAGGATAGCTAGGTGTGGTGGAGTTTGAGCGATGTGGGTGGATGGCTCAGGATGACCACCTTCTCCAACTGGATGCTTCGCGGCACTATGCATGAGGTCGCAGAAACTGATCTGGGACAATCCCGCTGTCTTGATCAACATCTGGAATCATTCCGGACATTGTTTGTCTGGAGTGGCGGGAATTCAGAGGAAAAGTCGAACTACCCAAGCGAATATCAAGTAACAATCGATCTGGTCTAGATCTGTCATGGAGGGTTGATCCGTTAGAGATTGTTATCGGGTGTCTACTTAGATTCGACGAAAAACGATGGAGAGTTTTGCAGCTTTCTCTGAGAATTATGCACATAACTCAGAAATCCACTTTTCTCGTCGCGTGGAAACCTCGATCCTCGTTTCGGTAGCAATATAAGTCGCCAGATAATCCAGGTGCTATGACCGACCGCACTAAAGAACCTTTGTCACTGAAAAACGTCTTTGTCGTTGAAGATGATTTGCTGACACGCGAGTTGATAGCGTTGTCGTTCGAGATCACGCATGACGGAGTAACCGTTAATCAATTTGGTCGCGCCCAAGGTGTGATCGAGCAAGTTAGGGATAAGGGGCCTGATCTTATTACTATCGACCTCGGTCTACCCGATGGCGATGGTCTTTCACTCATTCGTGAGATACGTCGGTTCTCCTCAATCCCGATCATCGTTCTGTCTGCGCGACATGACGACTCCACGATCGTCGCAGCGATCCGCCTTGGGGCTGATTCGTACCTCATAAAGCCGTCAAGCATCGTGGCGATACAAGCGCATGTCCAAGCCGTAATGAGGCTTTCGGAAAGAGCACCTCACAACATTGGATCGAATTCAGAAATCGTCATCCGAGAAAGCAGAATTGATATCGAACGTGGCGCAGTACGGATTGACGGGGTTTGGGAGTCGCTAACCAAGCTGGAATTGAAAATCCTGATCAGCCTATTTTCCGCAGCAGGCAGGATCGTCCTTACAGAAGACCTTAAATCCACAGTATGGGGCGATCCCGGAATCCCGGATTCTACTGTCAAGATGGCAATTTACCGATTGCGCCAGAAAATTCGCGACGACGATAGGGCTGATCCGGCCATTGTCAATCATCGCAATGTTGGGTACAGCCTCGACGCCAGTTAGCCATCGCTCGTATGGGTGACATGCCTCCCAAAATATAGACCAGCAACAACGCCAGCAACCTACCCCCTGACATCCCTCAAGTCCACACAGCGCGCGTCTAGGCTGCTAGCGGTGGCTAACTAGGTGTGGCTGGGTTGGAGCGATGTGGGCGGATGGGGTGTCCACTTCAATAAGTGCACTTGCTATCCGAGTACCACTCGCCATTGACCTTGCTCCAGAAATAGGAAATGGTCACTCCGTCCGGTTCGTCGAATGTGAAAATGTCAGAATCCGACCTCGCACTGTCATCGCCGTACATTCGTATCTCTACGTTTCGATGCCCATGACCTGCCCCCCTCAAACGTATCCAGTTGAAAAATCAGATACTGGTTGAATTGAAGGGAGGCAGAAATGCCAAGAAAAGGTCATAGTCCGGAGCAGGTCCTAAACAAGCTCCGGCAAGTCGAGGTTGCCGTTGCAGGTGGCAAGAGCGTAGGTCAGGCAGTACGAGAGATCGGTGTTACAGATCACACCTATTACAGGTGGCGACGTGAGTACGGTGGACTCGATCTCGACCAGGCAAAGAAGCTCAAGAAGCTTGAGAAAGAAAACGCAAGACTGAAGCGAACGGTTGCCGATCTTGCTCTGGATAAACAGATCCTGAAAGAAGCGGCAGAGGGAAACTTCTGAGCCCTTCACGTCGCGGTAAGTGCGTGAAACACGTCCAGCGAATACTTCCTGGAGTATCTGAGCGAAGAGCCTGTATGGTGCTCAACCAGCCCAGACCAACACAACGTCGAGCTTTGAAGTTGAGAGATGACGAAGAATCGCTGACTGCCGAAATCGTCAAGCTTGCAGTGCGGTTCGGCAGGTACGGCTATCGCCGGATCACAGCATTGCTAAGGGATCGTGGCTGGCATGTGAACCACAAGCGTGTCGAACGCATATGGCGACGTGAAGGGCTGAAGGTTCCGAAGAAGCAACCGAAAAGAGGACGGCTCTGGCTGAACGATGGTTCAATCATCAAGCTGAAACCGGAACGTAAAGGACATGTGTGGGCTTACGACTTCGTGGCCTGTAGAACCGAGGACGGTCGTGCGGTCAGAATGCTCACTGTGATCGACGAGTACACGCGGGAGTGCATGGCCATCAAGGTGGCGAGGCGTATCAGGTCAAACGATGTGATCCATGCGCTGACAGAACTATTTGTTCTTAATGGTGCACCGGAGCACATTCGTTCAGATAACGGGCCGGAGTTCACTTCAAAGACAATTCGAGACTGGCTGGAGCGAGTTGGAGTGAAGACACTATTTATCGAACCGGGTAGTCCATGGGAGAACGGCTACAACGAGAGCTTCAACGGAAAGTTCAGAGATGAGTTGCTAAACCGTGAGATCTTCTATTCGTTGAAGGAGGTACAGATACTGACGGAACGGTGGAGAAGGGAGTACAACACGATCCGACCACACAGCTCACTTGGATACCGGGCACCAGCACCTGAGGTGATCATGCCCAGGCTTAAGCTGGCTGCGAATCCGAGATAATAAGTGGTAACGCTATCGGGGGCAGGTCAGTTATACGTGAATGTTTGCAATGTCAATAGTTGTCATAATCAACTACTTTTGGCGTACTTCAGTTAAGCAAAGAATCGAAGAGGGCGGAATGGCGAAACGAAAAAACATATCGGCGGCGCAGGCGTGGGAGCAGGCGTTAACTTCAGTCTCGCGGTTGCTTCAAAAGTTCGATTCCAACATGCAAGACAAAGCTGGCGTGTCGGTTATTTGGTACGACGTACTGCTGCATTTGCATCACGCACCCGAAAAGAAAATGCGTATGCAGATGTTGTCGAAGTCGCTAGTTTTGACTCGAAGCGGCGTAACTCGACTGGTGGATCGAATCGAGAAAGCCGGGTTGGTTCGACGAGAAGCTGCTGTTGAAGATCGTCGTGGTTACTACGCTATTCTGACTGACGAGGGCGAAGAAGCTCTTGCAGAGGCACAGGAAGTTCACCGAAAAGATATTCGGACGCATTTCGGTGCGCGGCTCGACAAGGCTGAGCAGCAGGCGGTGTTCAACCTGATGAGTAAGTTGCGCTTTGAAGATTAGGGCGCTCGTGCAAAGTGGGTTGGGGCGCGTCTAAGTGGCGATAACCTGACCGTCTTCCCATTTAGGGTCGTCGTGCAGTAGCGCACGGAGTTGTTGGTACCAGGCGTCTTGCTCTGGACGTGCGGCGTTGGCTCGGTACTTCTCTACGTTTTCGAAGACTGCCATCATTTTGACTACAGAGGCATCGGCGTCGGTCTGGAGCATGTAGCCGCCGACGAATCCAATTGCATCGGCGTCTTCTTTTTCATTCCACTCTTTGAGCATTGCACCGAGTTTTTCGACATTGGCGGGGTCGATGCTGAGTGTTGCGATTGTTCCGTACATGGGTGACTCCTGTTGTCTCGATAGCGAAAAATCCAGCCACGCCGACATGTTAGTCGGTTTGCGGCAAATAGGCACGCGACGAGTTAGAGCTACGTGGATAAGGTACGTGGCTAGAAATTGGATTTAGGGTGGCTAGATTTCCTCCCCGACGGATCGGGGAGGATGGTCGCGCTAGTCGTTTAGTTTGTTGGAGTTCAGGTAGTCCATGTTCATTTCGATTCCGAGGCCTGGGGCAGTCGGGTCGAGATGGAGAGAACCACCAGCGTTGTCGAGTGGTGACTGGATGAACTCGTTGTACTTGGTGAGGTCGGCGTTTGCTGTTTCGAGTTTGTAGAAGTTAGGAACAGTCATCATCACGTGAGCGCCGGCGAGTACGTTTATGGGGCCCGACGCATCGTGTGGCGAGACAGGGATGTAGTACGCCTCGGCCTGTGCCGAGATTTTCTTCAGCTCGGTAATTCCGCCTGTCCAAGTGACATCGGGCATGACGTAGTCGGCGAGTTTGTCTTCGAATATTTGGACGAATTCCCAGCGAGTGTGGAGTCGTTCTCCGACTGAGATGGGGACGTTCACTTTGTCTCGAACCTGACTGAGCGCGTGGTAGCTTTCGACCGGGACCGGCTCTTCGAACCAGTCGATGTTTCCAGCGTCTTCGAGTGAGTTGCAGAGTCGGATGGCGGTAGGGACGTTGAATCGTCCATGGGCATCGATCAACAGCTCAATATCTGGTCCCGCGATTTCTCGAATTCTCGCTGTAAGTTCGGCTCCGACACGTTCGCTCGGTCGGTCGAGAGTACCGCTGAGATAACCGGCGTTTTGCTTGGCTTGTTCTCCGGTGAACGGGAATGGGTCGAACTTCAAGGCTGTGTGGCCTGAATCGACGATTTTTCGTATTTCCTGTTCGACCCCTTCATCGGTGTCGAAGTTGTTCTGGTCGGGGTGTGTGTAGAGCACAATTTCGTCACGAACTTTTCCGCCGAGTAGTTCGTAGATCGGGAGGTTGAGGAGTTTTCCTCGGATGTCCCAGAGCGCGATGTCGATTCCACTAACTACGTGCGTGGTTGCTCCTCGCGAGCCCATGTAGGTGAAAGAACGGAATATCTTGTGCCAGATGCGTTCGATCTGGGAGGGATCTTCGCCTATGAGTAGATCGTTGAGTTTGTCGATGATTCCAGCGACGGCGCGGTTGGCGGTGAGGGTTGTTGTTGTGATTTCGCCCCAACCAGTGATTCCTTCGTCGGTTTGAACTTCGACGAAGAAGTATTCTCCCCAGAAGGTGCCTTCGACTTTTACGAGCCAGGGTTTGATTGATGTGATTTTCATTCTTGGTTACTCCGGGCGTGGCGTTAGGCTCCGGGCGTCATCAGACGACTTGGGAGCTAGTTGCAATCCACCCTCACCCTAGCCCTCTCCCGAAGGAGAAGGGACTTGTTGAGTGCAATTGGTTGTTGTTGGCTAATGTTTTTGGTTGACCCCGATTTTCATCGGGGTGACAGGGTTGCCTAGATCGGGTCGGTGATGTGGATCCACATTGGTTGGTCGCCTACTGGTTGGGTTGCCTGGTGGGCGAGTGTTCCATCTGGATTGATTTTGTAGGTTGCGAGATCGCCGTTGTCGAGTCCACCTACGAGCATGAATTTTCCAGTCGGGTCAATTCCGAACGCACGTGGCGTGCCCAGCGAGGGTTGTTGTCCGAGTGATGTCAGTTCACCTGTTTCAGGGTTCACTGAATACATTGCGATGGAGTTGTGTCCACGGTTTGCTGCGTAGAGATTTTTTCCATCGGGGCTCATGTGGATTTGCGCGTTTGAGTTTTCGCCAGACCAGTTTTCAGGGAGGGTCGACAGTGTTTGGAATGCTTCGATAGTGCCGTTTGTCGAATCAAACTTGTAAGCCGTAACGCTTGAGCCCTGTTCGTTATCGAAGTAGATGAATTTTCCGTTTGGGTGGTAGGCGTAGTGGCGTGGCCCGTGGCCAGCTGGCGGTTCGATTATCGGCGGATCGTTCGGAGTAAGTTTTCCGGTTTTATCGTCGAACTTGTACTGATAAATGGCGTTCGAATCGTCGACGTGCGGAAGGAATGTGTAAGAGTTTGACGAATCGGTTTGTGCGCAGTGAGCACGGTGGCGAGTGGCTATCCATTCGGTAGCAGCACCGCCGAGGGCGCCGTGTTCGTCGATCGGATGAACGGCGATGTGCCCGGCGGCGTAGTAGGCAGAGAGCAAGTGCCGACCGGTGTTATCGACCGACACGTAACAAGGGTCTGATTCAAGCTTTACCGTGCCAGATTGCGTGAGCGATCCGGTGGTGGGATCGATATCAAAGCTTGCCGTCACATTGGCGTCGCGCAGTCCGGTGTAGGCGCGAGTTTTGTCGGGCGATACGGCGAACGGTGCTGGGCCACCGGGTGCGGAAATATCTTCCTGGTGGGTGAGTGCACCGGATTCAGAGTTGAGGTTGTAGATGGCGATTTTGTGGTCGCCCTGGAGGGTTATGTATACGCGTTGCATTTTTTATCGGTTCAGATTTTCAGGTGTTTTCTGATCGCGTGACTTTAGCAGAGGAGATTGTCCAGATTGGGAGTTTGACCCCGATTTTCATCGGGGTGACATTTCTGGTGGTTGGGTTTCTTTTATTTGGAGTGCAGCTTTGCCGATTCTGCTGTCCCTTTGTCTGATCGTGACGAGGGCAGGGTGCTACCGGCTAGTACCGAGTGATTCGACACCTTTGGCGTTTTCGATTTTCCAATCTTCGGGCACGGGGCCTGCGTAGGGTGGGTGTTCGAATCGTACGGGCGTTTCGACGACTCGTGGATCGTTTTGTTCGACGAGAATCGCCATTAGTCGATCATGCAGTTCTTTTCGCTTATCTTCGTGTTCGGGGTCTTGGGCGAGGTTCGTCATGTAGTGAGGATCTGATCGAAGATCGTAGAGTTCCTCTTGAGGACGTTTACCGAATCCAAGTTCGAATAGCGGGGCAACCTCCGGGTCGGCGCGGTTGTAGATCATCCACGATCTGGTCGGGCCTTTGTCGAGATCGGCATAGACGACGGTGTAGCTATGCAGCAGTTCGTCGGCTGGCGGTGGCTCTTTAGTTGGGTCGTCGAGTCCCATTGGGTCGCCAGCGGGCCAACGATCTGGCTCGAAGTTGTGGATGTAGAGGAAATCTTTGGTGCGTATTGCACGAGTTGGGTAAGGGAGACCTTCGTCGGGACCGGGGTTCTCTTTCAGGTTGTGGCGCTCGCGACCCGTGACCACGAAATCACGTTCTGGCTCGATTTGTCCGCTGCCTTCTGATCGGAGTAACGGCATCAGGCTTTTGCCGGTCATGCCTTTGGGGAGGTCGACTCCCGCGGCTTCGAGAAACGTAGGAGCGATGTCCATAAGGTTTACGAAATCATCGACAGTTCGTCCAGCAGAGATTGCTTCTGGCCAGCGCACAGCCATAGTGACTTCAGTGCCGAGTTTGTAGAGATTGCACTTGGCGCGTGGGAAGCCGGGGATTCCGTGATCGCCCGAAACGGCGATAATCGTGTTGTCGAGCTCGCCGATTTCTTCTAGTTTGGCGAGAAGCACACCGAGTCCAGCATCGACTGCCTGACATTCGCCGAGATAGTCGGCAAAGTCTTCACGGATTTCGTGAACATCGGGGAGGAATTCTGGCATTCGACCTTTCAGGTCATCTGGGTCGATGTTCCAGAGTTCTTTGCCTGAACCCTGCTGCCATTCGCGGTGGGTGTTGGTTGGTCCCCACCAGTAGCAGAATGGTTCGTCCGTGCCGTCGTCGTTTTTAGGCCGTGCATCTAGGAAGCTTTGGAAATTGTCGGCAGTTTCGTCGAGGATTTCTTGCTTGGCGTCTTCGATAGACTGTCCGGCGGGTCGTGCGGTTACTTCTTCGGAGAAGGCGTTGTAGCGGGATCCCGCAGATTCATAGGCGGTTCGTGCGCCGCCGTAGGGGGCGTTGGTGGTGAGTCCGGGCGACCACACTTTGTAGGTGTAGCCGATGTGGTAGCCGGCTTCTTCGAGAATGAGCGGGTAGGTGGGGATTGTTTCGTCCCAGCGTGCGCCTTGAAGGATTGCGCCGAGACCTGTTTGCCAGAAGTATCGACCTGTGAGGATGGAGCTGCGGCAGGGTGTGCAGCTTGGTGCTGGGACGTTGGCGTTTAGGAAGAGCGTTCCTTCGCCTGCGATTCGGTCGAAGTTGGGAGTTTCGATGAGCTCGTGTATCGACGATTCGCCAGGTTGGTTTCGGTAGGCGCTGGCGTAGCGCCCCCAGTCATCGGCGAAGGCAAAAACGATATTTGGGCGCAAGGTTTTCTCCGGATTTCGAACGTGATTTTTTGAGCGAGGTTGGACTTTAGCAGGGATTCTTTTACGGCGAAGTGATTGCGCGGTTGCTAAGTCGGCTCGTTAGAGTGGCTTTTTCACACCATCATTCTTTTTACGAAGACATTCGGGGGACTTGCGCTATGTAGATTGAACGTGCCACATAGTGCCCACCCTTCCCAGGTCCCTCCACGTTGGTCGGGACGTGAATATGGAGTCTTGGAGGTCGCTAAACCTCGTAGCGTTTTAGGAGGTTTTTGGCGATTATTAGGCGTTGGATTTCGTTTGTGCCTTCGCCGATGATCATTAGCGGGGCGTCGCGGTAGTAGCGTTCGATTGGGGAGTCTTTGACGTAGCCAGCGCCGCCATGAATTCGCATTGCATCGAGAGTTACTTCTGAGCAGATTTCCGACGCGTAGAGTTTTGCCATTCCGGCTTCTTCGTCGACCCGTTCACCTTTATCTTTTTTAGCGGCGGCGTCACGTGTCATGAGGCGCGCTGCGTGGATTTTGGTTGCCATATCGGCGAGCATGTTCTGGATCGATTGCCGGGTTGAAATTGGTCGTCCGAACGTTTCTCGCTGCTGGGCATATTTGATCGCTGCTTCGAAGGAGGCCTGAGCGACTCCGATGGCTCGAGAGGCTACGTTGATTCGCCCTGTTTCCAGAGAATCCATCACCTGATAGAAGCCGTTGCCTTCTTCGTTTCCTAGAACGTTTTCAGCGTCGATTCGGTAGTTGTCGAAGATGAGTTCTGTGGTGTCGACGCCGCGGTAGCCGAGCTTGTTGAAATCTTTGCCCGAAGTGAATCCGGGACCTTTTTCGGCGATGAATCCCGTGATGCCTTTGTGCGGCGGATTCGTATTCATGTCGGTCTTTGCCAGCAGCAGGAATACGTCGCCGTTTCTGCCGTTAGTGATGAACTGTTTGGTGCCGTTGATTACGTACTCTTCACCGTCTTTTTCAGCACGGGTCTGCATGCCCGCTACGTCGGTGCCGCCGCCGGGCTCGGTGAGGGCGAGTCCACCTCGTTTCTTGCCTGATGCGAGATCGGGTAGCCACTTTTTCTTCTGTTCTTCAGTTCCGTATTTGGTGATGCCCCAGGTGAGCATCGAGTGGGATCCTATGGGGCCTGTGAGCGACATCCAACCTTTTGCGAGTTCTTCGAAAACCATTGCAAACGTGGTGACATCGACACCTAGTCCCCCGTATTCCTCGGGCACGGTCATTCCGAACAGGCCCATCTCTGCCATTTGGTCGAAAAGTTCAGCAGGGTAGGTGTCGTTCTCGTCGTGTTCGGCGGCT
Organism: Candidatus Lucifugimonas marina; assembly: GCA_029593915.1. GTDB lineage: Bacteria > Chloroflexota > Dehalococcoidia > Lucifugimonadales > Lucifugimonadaceae > Lucifugimonas > Lucifugimonas marina. The sequence continues at coordinate 776,263 of CP046147.1, forward strand.
TGCGGGATGGCCTCGCGCTTTACGAAATCACGAACGGCTGCGAGTAGTTGTGAGCGGACTTCGAGGGCTTGTTCGGTGGGCATGGTATTGGTCGGGGCTGGGTCGGGCGTTTGACCCCGATTTTCATCGGGGTGACATTGGAGGTGATTTTAGTCGGTGGGTTCGAGGCTTTTGACGAGGGCGGCTCCGGCGGGACAGCATGTCCCGTCGTGGGAATGGGCGAATGATTTTGAGGTAGCGTTTACGAATCGAACAAGCAGCAGCATAACCGGAACTTCAACAAGAACTCCGACCACGGTAGCGAGTGCTGCGCCCGAGTTGAGTCCGAAGATCGATACGGCAGCAGCAACGGCGAGTTCGAAGAAATTCGACGCCCCGATGAGAGCCGCCGGGGCCGCAATATCGTGGGAGAGTCCCCAGACTTTCGCAATTGCGTAGGCGATGCCAAAAACAACGAACGTTTGAATTATTAGCGGAACTGCGATTAGTCCGATATGACTAGGGTTATCGAGGATGATCTCGCCCTGGAACGAGAACAGCAGAACGAGCGTGAGGAGTAGTCCGATGATCGTTATTGGCCCAAGTTTTGGCAGGAACGATTCTCCGAACCAGTCGTTTCCTTTTGCACTGATTAGCCATCGTCTTGATAGGTACCCGGCGGCGAGCGGGATGACGACGTAGAGAACTACGGAGAGCAGAACGGTGTCGTACGGAACTGAAATATCGCCGATGCCAAGAAGCAGGATGACGATTGGTGCATAAGCGAATAACAGTACGAGATCGTTCACGGTTACTTGAACGAGCGTGTATGCGGCATTTCCTTTGGTGAGGTAGCTCCACACGAAGACCATCGCTGTGCACGGTGCGGCTCCAAGCAGGATTGCTCCGGCGACGTATTCGGATCCGAGATCGCCGTCGATCCACGGTGCGAATAGTACTTTCAAGAAGAACCACGCCACTACGAACATGGTGCACGGCTTTACGAGCCAGTTGATTACGAGCGTGAGGGCGAGTCCACGTGGTCGTCTACGAACGTCGATGATGCTAGAGAAATCGATGCGGACCATCATCGGATAGATCATGAACCAGATGAGGATGCCGACTGGGATCGAAACCTGACTAACAGTGAACTTGCTGAGAGTTTCGGGGAAGCTGGGTATTAGCTCGCCGATGGCGACTCCGGCGATGATGCAGAGGGCTACCCAGAGGGTGAGATATTTTCCGAATATTCCGAGTTGCATTGTTTTTCTTGGGAGGGTGGTTCGATGTGTGGCAAACGGTAACAGTGGGTGGTTAGGCAGGTGTTAACGTCGATTGAGTGGCGACCCTTCGACGGGGCTCAGGATGGTGAGTTGAGAGTTGTTTGTGCGGAGGCTGTAGGCCTGTCCTGAGAAATTGTGATGATGGCGGTTATTGGCGTGATTTATCTAGCTGCTTCGGCATCGGTTTCAAGCGAACTTGGTTTGTTCATTGCTGGGTACAGGACGAATGCAATAAACATGAAGACTATGCCTGTGAGGGCTGTGATTAGCACGGCTGTTGCGGGATCGAGAATGTTGGCGAGTGCACCGATTCCGAGTTGTCCGAAAGGTCCGATGCCGATGAATACAGCGACCGATCCGAGCACTCGCCCTCGCATTTTCGGGGATGAAACGTAGATCATTATGGCGCTTTGCATGGTCGCGAATCCCGACATACCCATGCCGCCGAAGAAGAGGATTATTAGGGTGAGCCAGTAGTTGGTCGATTGCGAGAACAGAACGATGGCGACGATGAAGAGCAGCGAGCCCCACATGTAGATTCGTGTGTAGTGATGCGGCTTGGCGAAGATGACGATTAGGGTCGCACCGATGAACGCTCCAGCGCCTTCGACAGACTGGAGAATGCCAATGAGCACATCGCTGACTTGCAGCACTTGTTTGGCTACCACGGGCTGTTGGCTCATGTACGAAAAGCCGAAGACATTCAGGATAAGCGTGACGCCGAGCGTACCGATCATTACCTGGCTTTTTCGTATGTATCGCACGCCTTCAATGATCTGAGTCTTGGGGCCGGCAGGTGCTTCAGTGGTTGTTGGTCGGCTGTATTTCATTGAAAGCGCGATCAAGACACCGATCGAGTAGAGGATTACCCCGAGCAGGAAGCCTCCTTGCGCTCCGATGGTGGCGAGAAATACTCCTCCGATGAACGGACCGAGAATACGAAATAGCGAGTTTGTGGTTTGTTCGAGGGAGACGGCGCGTCCGACTGAGCTTCTAGAAACTACTTCGCCGATCATGGTTCTTCTAACCGGAAATTCGCTTGCCATTACGGCTCCGATAAGGAAGCTGCCGAGGGCTAGATGCCAGTATTCGATTTGGTCGGAGATGATGAGGGCGGCGAGTACTGCTGAAGTGGCAGCTTGAACTGCTAGTCCGACGGTCATCAGGTATTTGCGGTTTAGTCGTTCTGCGATAACGCCTATTCCGAATCCAAACAGCATCGGGATGAATCGCAGGAAGAAGGTTACGGAGACTAGAAACGGGGAGTCGGTTAGTTCCAGGGTGACGAGGGCTACGACCAGCATTTCGAGCCACATCATCGTTCCGGTCATCCAGCCAACCGACCACAGGCGCAGGAATTGTCCGTTGCGGAGGAGTTTTGGTTGTTGGGCGGGGAGAGTGGAGGTTTGCGTGGGGGGCAACGGAGCGGTTGTTGGCTGTGAGGACGATGTTGGCTTGGTTGCCGTCCTTCGTGAGCCTCAGGGTGACATTTTATTGGTTTCTGAACAACTAGTGGGTCGTGCGAGTTTCCAAAATAATCACGAAAGCCCGTTGCTACTTGGTCTGGTAGCGACGGGCTAACTGAGAGCGGTATCTAGAGTCTGGTTACAGATTGAGGCAGGTGGTGAGTTCGAACGATTGGAACGGGATGGGATCGCCTTTGTAGGTGAAGGGCGTGACGGTGTCGGAGTATTTGTAGTTGGTTACAAGCTTCAAAACAGGACTGTCGTTTTGGTAGCCGAGGACGAAGGCTCCTCCGAGGTCCTTTTCGGGGTTCCAGAGGGTGAAGAAAACTTCATTCCCGAGCATCCCTTCTCTGGGTGGTCCGATGGTCCACACGATGCCACCGTTCATGACGGTGCCGAGTGCGACTCCGTTGCCTTGTGCGCAAAGATCAAGCGTCTGGCCTTCGAATCTGATTACGCTTGCGTCGAGGTACGCCTGCCAGCTGGTGAGCAGCGGTCCGATCGTTAGGCCTTCAGTCGATTTCAGGTTTTCAGGGAAGCTTCTTGGGCTGCCTTTGGTCGACGGGGTTCCTTCTGGAATGGGAGTTGGGGTTGGTGGTTCGTTAGATGGAACTGTTACCTGAATGGAAACGAACGTTGCTGCGGGCTGAGGAGTGCTTGTGGCGGTTGGATTGGCAGCTGGCGAATTCGATCCGCAGGCGATTACTGCGAGTGTCGTGAAGGCGAAAACTGCTAGCTTCCAACGAGGTGTGAATCTGATTGCTGAGAATATGTTCATCACGTTATCTCCCTGACGTTCAGCTATCTCTTGGGATGAGGGTGCTTGATCTTGAGGGGCGAGGCAATGGTGGGTTTATGTGATTTTTTGGGTTAGGGCTCCGGGTGTTATTGGATGATTTGGGCTTTGGCTGCAGTGTGGCTAAGTCTGAGCACTTGCTGGGAGAAAATGGCCGAGTTGAAAGTTTGGAAGAGTGAGACGATTTCACCCTCACCCCAACCCTCTCCCACTGGGAGAGGGGGCCTACTGCGCGTGTTTTGTTATCGCCAGAGGGCTTTTACGGCGTCGGTGCAGACTTCTATTGTTTCTTCGGCGGCGCCGGCGGCCATCGGTGTGGTGACTACTTCGTAGCCGCCTTCTTCGAAGTTATCGGCCATTGGCATGTAGCCCATGTATCCGTTTGTGTAGCCGCTGAAGAGTGTTTGCTCGGCGGGGGATGCGCCTTTTACTTCGATGCCGATTTCACAGAATGCTTCGACCGGAATTGCGACAAGCGCAGCCGGACCGATCCGCATTGCTTGAACAGGCATTGCCATAGGTCCGTCGGCAGTGCGTGTGGCATTTCCTAGTACGAATCCTGCTCGTTTCGCTTCGGAAACGGCGAGCTTGATGTTGGCTTCAGATTCGTTTTCTCGGGCGTTGTTCAATGTTTCGACAGCTTTATCGAATCCAGCCTGTGCTTCTTCGACCGACGGGAAGTCGCCAACGGGGAGCGTTGCGTGTGTGTTGATGATTCGGAGCGTGTCGTCGGGTTCACCGGCGGGATCGTCTTCGTACATACCGAGGTCGGCACCAGATTGGACAACTTCGACGAGTCGTTCTTTTCGTGGCACTGGGTCGATTTCGAGTCGGATGCGTGCCGATTCGAGTCCGAGTCGTTCACCGAGCCACTGAGCAACAGCAACTTCGCCGATGAAGCCGTGGGTAGGTCCGCAGTTACCGGCAGCACCTTGTAGAAACAGGCAAAGTCCACCGCCGTACTGTTCGACTACTTTTCGGGCGTAGCCGGGGTAGTCGGGCGATAGCAGTTTGTTGGCTGGGCCGAGAATTGTTGGGTGGCAGGCGAAGTTAAGTAGCGTGGCGATTGGTGCGCCATCGGTGTCGTTGATAGCAACGATGCCGACTTCTTGATCGACTACTCCGTCCCACTGTCGACCCGTAAACAGCGTGCCATCTTTGAGGGCTGGTCGTCGATTGACGTTGATCGAGCTTGAGCCTTTTCCTACTCCGACGTGCGCGGGTTTTGTGTTGTGGCGCGCTGTGTTGACGGCATTGGCGACTCGTTCAGGGAGTGAATCCCAGTAAGGGCCAACCAGTTCCATGCCCTCGTCGAGCCATGACTGACGGTTCACCGGTCCTGAGTGGGTGTGAGTAGCTGAGAGTCGAAGATTTTCTGGTTTGATACTGGCTACTTTTGCGACTTCGGCACGAATAGCTGCGTCGTCATCGTTCAAGAGAACACCGATATCGAGATCGACAATTGCGATTTCAAGATCGCCGTCGGTTACGTAGAGGGCGGTCGCGTAGAAGGGCATGTCGACGCCCTCGGCACGTTGGTGGGTCGCTGCTCCCCATCCTGCATGAGCAATTCCTACGGGTGGGGTTATGTCAGATCGTCCGGCGCCGGCTGTGAGCATTTTTCGAGTGTTCCGTTGTTTGATTTGTTGATTGTCAAGTTTGTGTAGTCGAGGGAATTTACCATCAGCGGGACCCGTATGGGGGAGAGTGCGAGGTCGATAGCAGTGATTTGAGCAGGCTGGTATCGCGAATTATCGAAAGACGGGGCACACGATCATGTGTTGAAATTAGTGTTGGTCTGACTTTTTAAAGCGTAGAACAGTAATTTATGTATTAAAAGGTCAAAATTTCACCAACCCTTCACCATTGGGTTGAATAATTGCGGTGATGCGTGCGGAAAATGAACCGGTGCATTGAACTGCGGTTCAATTGGGTGGTTGTGATGATGAGAATGACCGAAGGTTGAATCGACTCAGCGAGTATCTCTGAGCGGTGTAGTGATGCGGGGATTGAGTATTGACCCAGGCAAGAGTGGACTTGGCTTCGTTGAAGTCAGATCTGGCTAAGGCGATTGAATCGAACATCGGTTTAACAGACAAGTTCGACCTGATTGGCTCGGCTGCTCAAAAGCACATTGGCTGGTATTCGATACTGATCCGCGAGGTCGATCCTGCCACATCAACCCTGAAGTCTGTATACAAAGACGGTCCGGAGCATATTTTCGCCTACCTGTCTCCTGTGCAGCCCATAGCTGGGACGATGGCCGCCGTGGTTATCGAGTCAGGTAAGCCACTTTTCCATGATGGCGGCAGAAGGAGTACCGCTCCTCAATCGGAAGTGTTCATCCAACACCTGTTCGATCGAGGAGTTGATTCTGTCTTCTTCGGGCCCGTGATCCATGATGGTGAAGTGATGGCGGTCATTACTCTTACGGGTGACGCTTCCCACGCACATAACTCTGATCAACTAAACGCTATCTAACTTATTTGCGAGTCGATTGCCGACTCACTTCGATATTCTCGATTTGAACTCCCCTTGGCCACGGCAGCCGATTCGACCATCAGATCGCTCGAGAAAGTGGATGACCTTCTCAGATTTGAATCGTTCAGTGACGGTATTTTTGAGAGATTTTCGGACATCGTGGCAGAGCTGATCCCATTCGATCGAATGTCGATTTTGTTCTATGTGGCTGAACGCCGGCAAGCTGAAATTGCATATACCACTGGTGAGTCATTGCCACCATTCGAAAAGGGGTTTCGGCACTCGGTTCAAGATGAAGTTGCCGAGATTTGGCTCGGGAATTCTCGTGCGTTTGTTCCTGGAGATTCAACCCTGCGAGATCGACAGGTTGTAGATCGTTTGAACTTCAGTGCTCGTTCAGATGCATTCAAATCGTGGGCCGTCGCGCCGATTATCTGGAAAGGTGAACGAATTGGAGATTTGCATTTCCGAGCGTTTGATGAAGGAGTGTACGGTCGGCGAGAGTTGGATTTATCGAATCTGTTGACAGACAAGATTGCTGGCGTGGTTTCGAATGCTCGCGCAATTACCGAGGCACGTAACGAACTTAGTTTGCGTGAATCGTTGACCACGCTTTCGGAATTGGTGAGCTCAACCAGCTCGTTGCAGGATATTAGAGAACCTTTTGGCGAACATGCAACTCGATTGGTTGGTGCCGATCGGTTGTCGGTTACGGTTTGGGATGATTCGGCCCGGAAAGCTACTAATCTGCTTGTATATGGCCCTCAGATAAAAGAATTCGAGATCGGTGCTCACGGCCCGACGAGAAATCCGCGAGAGTTTCGATGGCTAACTGAAACCGCGCCATACATCATCGATAAAAGTAATTTCATGGACTCTGTGGCCAGTCAATGGTCTTATGAGATCGCCTTGAAATCTGGGATGCATTCTGCGCTTGTAGCTCCAGTTCTGTGGCAGGGTAATCAGATCGCTGCTCTGACGTTCCGTTCGAAAACTGAAAACAGGTTCGGACAATATGAGAGTGAATTGGCGGCGGCGATTGCCGGGCAGATCGCAGGTGCCGTTGCCAGTAAATTTGCCCTCGACGAACAGGAACGCTGGGCCGACGAACGAGAATCGTTGGCGAAGATTGGTCAGATTGTGACATCTTCGAATTCACTAGACGATGTGTTCAGTCGATTCGCTGAGGTTGTCAATGAATTAGTCCCCACAGATCGCCTTGGGTTGACAGTTCTGGAAGAGGGGGGCGATAAGCCGATCAGGTGGTTCAACTTCGGTAGGGGTTTGGCCGAGCTGAAGCCGGGCGAATTGCCGCTTTCTCGAGGTCAAATATCTGCGATATTGCGCCAGCACCGAGCTCCGATGGTTGTCGATGACTCGACTCCTGGCGCAAAGGACGACATTCTTGTCGCGAACAGGCTGGCGAAAGAAGTTGGATTGAAGAGCTGGATGGCAGCCCCGATGTTCTGGCAGGATCAATTGATCGGCAACCTTCATTTCAGATCAGACAAGGAAGATGCGTATGGTGCGGATGAATTGCGACTTGCCGGCGAAATCGCACAACAGATCGCCGGTGCTGTTGCCAACAGCATTTCATTGGAGAAGCTCGAGCGAGAAACGAATATTTAAAGAGTTCTAACCCAGATTGGAAAGATTGTTAGTTCAAGTATTGACCTGAAAGTTGTGTTGCCTGAGATAGAGCAGATTTGCCATCAGATCGTCGATTTCGATGAGTTTTCGATCGGTTCCTACATAGCTGAGCGTGATGTGCTTCGACGACTGTACGCGACTGGTAAAGCGGCTTATTCAAGCGGTTATGTAGGTGAGGAAAGCGAGCACGACACCGAATTCCCAGCGAAAAACAGTGCTTCGGCATCTGTAATTGATTCAAGGCAGCCGCTGGTGATCTCTCCGGAAAGCCTAGAAGAGCTCGAAGGACATCCTCAGTCTGCACAGACCTATAAGACGGGTATACGAACCTTTATGACGGTGGCTCTTGTTTCGGATGACAAGGTAGTCGGTACGCTGCAACTTCGTAGCAGCAAGCCAAACGCGTATACGCAGTTGGATATTGATGTGGTTAGTCGAATTGCGTCTCAGATATCAGGTGCGTTGGCAATATCTCTGGCATCTGAGCAAATCCTGCTTCAGGCGACGGCGCTCGATTCAGCAGATGATGCGGTTGTAATTACGTCGTTTGATGGGAAGATCATCTGGGGCAACGATGCGCTGGCAAAACACACCGGCTGGCCGCTTGATCAACTGATTGGTCTTTATCCAAATATTTGGAGCTCGGATGATCCTGCTGAGGAAGAAATCGAAGCAGATCTTCAGGCTAATATTCGCGTCGGTGAGGGATGGAAAGGTGAGCATCTCAACAAACGGAAAGATGGAACCGAGTTTTATGAACAGTTGACAGTTACTCCGGTTCGAGATCAAAACGGTGATGTGACTCATTTTGTCGGTATCAAACGAGATATTACCGAGCGGATCCGATCGGAAGAACAGAAACAGCGGGTAGCGCAGATCGAGTCAGAGAACCGTGAACTGCAACAAATCGCTTCGGCACGGAACGAATTTTTATCGACAGTTTCGCACGAACTTAGAACGCCGTTGACTGCTGTTTCTGCATTTGCTGATCTTTTGTTCAATAGTCGATCTGAAAATCTCACCGAGCGTCAGCGTGATCATATTGAAGTCGTGAGGAGATCTTCGAGTCATCTTGCTTCGTTGATCGACGATCTGCTCGATATATCTCAGGCTGATTCCGGCCGGATGTTCTTGAGGAAATCGGAGTTTGAGGTATCAGCGTTGGTAGCCGAACTCGTTGAGTCGAACAGTGTTCTGATTTCCGACAAAAATCAGAAAATCACCTTGGACGATCGTAGCACTGGTGAAAAAATCTACGCGGATCGAACTCGGGTAATTCAGATCCTCAGCAATCTCATAGTGAATGCTTCGAAGTATTCGGACGATGGTGATTCGATATTGATGACCGCTGAGACTGACGACGAGAATATTGTTTTCAGAATTACTGACTACGGCACGGGTGTTTCTCAAGCTGATCAGGAGTTAATGTTCAATGCGTTTTATCGGGGCAAGAACGATCAAGATTCAGGGGAAGATGGGTCTGGGCTAGGACTTGCCGTGGTTCGTGCGCTTGTGGATCTTCACGATGGATCGATTTTCGTGGACAGCGAGCAAGGGGAGGGCACGACGATTACCGTGTCGATTACTCGTGGGACTCGATCCCACTAGATCATCAAGGTTTGTGCGAACTCTGCGATGGCTCTGATGGCAAACAGATTTTGCTGATGCTAGGTGCGGTGGTCGAGTTGTGGCTCAGGACTGGGATTGATCTGGCGCCTCCCGATTGATTACGTGTTGGGGGACGGCAATCGTGTAATTAGTGTGATTCTCTTATGAATCGCACGACTACTCACGGGCCAAACATTGCCCCGCAGCGAGAGTAGAACTAGCGTGGTAAGAACGAGTAGTGCTGGTCGTCTGGAGTAGGCGACTCGTAATTCGGATCGAAGGGATTGTATGACCAACGAAGCCGCGATTCTTGCAGAGGGTTTGACTAAGCACTACGGCGAAATCCGTGCGCTGAACAACCTTGGTCTTGCTGTGCAGCCGGGTGAGGTTTTTGGTTTTTTGGGGCCGAACGGCGCAGGTAAAACCACCGCAATTCGAACTTTGATGGATGAGATACGTCCGACTGCTGGGCGTGCTTCGATTCTTGGTTTGGATACTCACGATAAATCGGTTGAGATTCGTCGGCACATTGGTTATTTGCCCGGCGATCTGGCGATGTATCCGGGTCTTACGGGACAGGATACGCTCAAGTATTTCGCAAATTTGCGAGGTGGTGTCGACTGGTCATATGTCGAGGTCCTGGCAGAGCGGTTGAACGCTGATCTGTCGAAGAAAGTCGGCAATCTTTCATCAGGTAATCGGCAGAAGATCGGGTTGATTCAAGCGTTTATGAATCGACCTGAAGTGATCATCATGGACGAGCCGAGTTCGGGGCTTGATCCGTTGGTTCAGCGCGAGTTTCAGACGATTTTGCGAGAGCTTGCAGCAGAAGGAAACAGTGTGTTTCTTTCGAGTCATACGCTTTCGGAAGTGCAGCGAGTTGCTGACCGTGTTGGGATTATTCGCGGCGGCGACTTGATAACTGTTGAGACGGTTTCGAGTTTGCGTTCAAAGGCGATGCGACGCGTCGAATTCGAGTTCGGTTCGGATGCGGATTCATCGGTGTTCTCAGATATTTCCGGTGTAAGCAATGTCGTGATCGAGGGACGGCGAATCGTTCTTTCGTACGACGGAACGATGGACGTGTTGCTGAAGGCAGCAATGGATCACAACGACACGGTTGTGGACATCACGACTCACGAGGCCGATCTGGAAGATATTTTCCTCACCTACTACGAAGATTCAGCGGAGGATAAAGGCGGGTCGGCGTCATGATGCAGCACAGCGTTTTTGCGAGATCGGTTCAAGATCGCTGGCGGGGAATGTTCATTGCGGCAGTGACTTTGGGCGTGTTTTTCCTGTTCGGGATGGCGGTCTACAAAGATGTAGATCTTAGTTTGTATAACGATTTTCCGGTCGCCATTCAGACGATGATGGGAATCTCTGAAGGTGCGGATGTTGGGACGCTGGCGTACGGAGCGATTTACGGCGTTTACGGTGCGTTGGTGCTTGCGGTTATGGCGCTCATGGCTGGTGCGGGGGTGATTGCCGGTGAGGAGCGGAACGGAACTCTTGGATTGCTACTAGGTAATCCGAAATCCCGTTCGCACGTGCTTGTTTCGAAAACTGCTGCGCTGATATTGCTGCTCGTTTTCGCGATTGTCGTTATGGGCGTTGCAGGTCGTATCGTGCCTGTTTTGCTTGATGTTGCCGTTGGCGAAATGGAAATCGAATCGCTGATGTTCCATCTGTTGATCAACACGATTTTCTACGGAATGTTGGCGACGGCGATCGGAGCTTGGACTGGCAATGGCGGGCTTGCTTCGGGCGTTAGCGCTGGAGTGATGATCGTTGGCCTGCTGGGATCAGGATTACTGCCGCTGGTATCGGGTGCGGAAGAATACGCCAAAATTTTTCCGTGGTACTACTTCGATGGCGGTCGACCCGTGCTGAACGGAATCAACTGGGGGCACATGGCGGTTTTAGTTAGTGCTTCGGTTGTGTTGTTTGGTTTGTCGTTAGTCGGCGTAAATCGACGTGATCTTAGGGCGCAGTCGATTGGACTCACGATTGTGGATCGTCTGCGAACAAATCCGTTGACGCAGAAACTGTTTGAGCGGGTGGCTGGTACGGCGAAGGTTTCGCACATTTGGGTGAAAACTGCTTCGGAATACCAGGTGCTGCTCATTGCTGCGAGCTACCACATGTTCCTGATGGGCGGCATTGCGATAGCTCTGATCTACACAGCTATCGACGATAGTTTGCTTACTCTGGCTGAGCAACTTCCCGACACGCTGATGGCTCTGGCGGGCGGTGGTGATATCAGTACGCCTGAGGGTTACTACACCATCGAGAATTTTGGATTGATGGCACCGATTATCTTCCTAATGGTGACGGTGACGATTGGTTCTCGTGCACTTGCGGGTGAAGAGTCGAAACGCACCATGGGACTGCTGTTGGCGAATCCGATTTCTCGTAGGCGTGTGGTGATCGAGAAGATGGTCGCAATGGTCGCGTTGACCGGATTGCTGGGCGTTTTGACTTTCGTTGGAACGCTTATCGGATCTGGGCTCGCTGGGCTTGGTATGGATGTTGGAAATATCGCCGCTATTTCGTTGATGGCGACTTTGCTAGGGCTGACTTTTGGGTCGTTAGCTCTGGCGCTTAGTGCCGCGACGGGTCAGGTGAAGAAGGCGGTTTTCGGCACCGTTGGACCGGCATTGATCTTCTATCTGCTGGACGCGTTCTTGCCTCTGAGCGATAGGTTGGCGGGGTATGCAAAGTGGTCGGTGTTTTACTACTACTCGGGCAACGATCCGCTGGTGAATGGTTTGCATATTGGACATGCTGCGTTGTTGGCGGGACTGTCGGCTGGATTGGTTGTTGCGGCGGTGATGTTGTTCAACCGGCGAGATTTGCGTCAGGGGTAGTGGGGCTGCGCTTGCGGGAGTTCGTATTCCGCCAGCCGGCGAAGTTTCGAATGATCCATTCAATCAGTAACTTTTATAGGTTTTGAGTGGGTAGAATCTCGGCTTGTGCCAAATTATCTATGGCGAGCTAGTAACGGAGAGTTTTGACGGATGAGCAGCGTTCAGGATTTAACTGGAAAGACGGCGGTTGTTACTGGTGGTGGTCGTGGGATTGGCAAGGCGATAGCACTCGCACTTGCCGATGCTGGGGCTGATGTTGCCGTTGTTGCTCGAACGTATACCGAGATCGGCGAGGTTGCCGAGACTATTAGAGGTAAGGGCCGCAAGGGCATACCTGTGACAGCTGATTTGACCGACCCCGGTAACGTCGATTCCGCGATAAACGTGATCAAGTTCGAGTTTGGTCAGGTCGACATTCTGGTGAATAACGCCGGTGGGGCTACTGATCGTTCGTCGATGGAAAAATCTAGTCGTGAAGATTGGCTCGGGGCGGTTCGGCTAAATATCGACAGCGTTTACATGATGACGCTGGGTCTGCTGCCGCTGATGGTCAAGGGCTCGAAGATCATCAACGTTGGCTCAGGAATGGGGCATGCTTCAGGCAATGCGAACTCTTCGTATCGGGTCGGAAAAGCTGGGGCATGGATGCTTACTCAGTGCATGGCTGAGGAGTTTTGGGACAAGGGAATCGATGTTAACGAGTTGGTGCCGGGGCCGGTGCTGACCGATGCAACGAAGGACGTCATGGAAGTTGGAGGGCCGCCTCCGTTTGCTCCAAGCGAGCGAGTAAAGACTCCTGAGGAAGTTGTGCCGCTGGCGATGTGGTTAGCGCGGCAGAAGATTGGCGGCCCAACAGGCCAGAGCTTTAGCCTGGCGCGCCGGCCGCTTTAGGGTCTGGCAGGGGCACGTTTTCAGAGAAGTGACGCTTTTCGTCTGCTAAGCGCTTAGTGCGAGAGGACCTGGTGGGCTCTTAAAAGATCAGGCTGGTCTTCATTGGTCAGTTGTGCTAATTGCCCCGAAAGGTTCACCGAAGTTCATGAGTTGAACTCGCGTGTGGATAACCTGTGGGCGGTTGTTGATAACTTGACCCACTTTTAGTCACGTTTTGAGAGCGTTCCGGGCCTAATATCCCGCGGGGCGCTGTTACGTTCGAAGCATCGAATGTATCGGTGAATACAAATGCGCCCTGACCAGTGTTAGAGCATTGGACAGGGCGACTTCATCGAGAATCGAAATCGACTAGGACTAAATTCTCGAAGGATTCCACATTATGGCGAGCTTTCCCATAAAAATCAGCGTTGGTGTTGCCCTCGTAGCCGCATCATTGGCTTCATTTTCAATTGATTCAGTTAACGACAAGTACGGATGGCTGTATTTAGTTGCAGCGTTAGGTTTGACTGGGCTTGGAATGTATATAAGTTCTCAAAAGGAGAACTAGATGTTCCAACTTACTTCAGGGGGCTGAAGGGGAAGGGCATGAAGAGTTGGTTGGCTTGAGTTCGTGCCGTTGGTGCGCCTTTTGGAGGCCAGATGCCCTTGGCGACTGCTTCTTTGCGGACTTCGGCTCGGTGTTCGAGCGATGAGTAGCCCCAGAGATGTGCCCATTTGTTGAGTGTGCCGAGCTCGGTGTACCACGCACCGATGAATGGTGACATTTTGCGACGTTCGTCGATTGCCTTGCCCCAGGTATCGATTACTTCTGGAGTTTGGCCTGTGGCGTATGTGTATGTGCGGAGTTCGTAGAACGGGCCCTGGTCGCCGGTAATCGATTCATCGTTGAACGGGGCAGGGAAGTAGATGTCGGCGGCTTGTCCGTCGAGGAGATCGCCTGTTGGTGGTGGCCATCCGGTTATGCCGGTGGTTTCTTCACGAATTGCCTGTCGTGCGTCGAGGCTTTCGTATGGCCAGATGTGGAGCGCTTGGTTGAGCTGACCGAATTCGGAGTAGAGATATGCGAAGAGGTCGGAGTGGTTGAGTCGACCGGCACTGAGTGATTCGGTGAGGGTGGCTTCGTATTTTGGCAGGGTGCCGGGGAAGAGGTCGTAGGTTCGGAATTCGTAGATCATGGGGTTCTCTTTGTTCGTACTCGTGACTTTGTCACTCGGCTCTAGCTGCAGTCTAATTATTAGGTCCGGGCGTCATCGGATGACTTGGGACCTCGCTGCAGTCTACCCTCCCTCTAACTCCCTCCCGAAGGAGGGAGGACAGGGCTGGTGGTTGGCTGTGTTTGGATTGTGTGCCTGCGTGTCGTCCTTCGACGGGGCTCAGGATGACATTAATGGTTGTTACTGTTGGGCGATTTACCCCGATTTTCATCGAGGTGACAGGGTTGATCAGTTGGCGAGGTTGAACGATTCTCCCTTACCGCAACCCTCTCTGCTAAAGGTCCGGGTGTCATCGTATGACTTGGGATCGCGCTGCACTCTACCCTCCCTCTAACTCCCTCCAGAAGGAGGGAGGACAGGAGTTTAAACTTAGCTGGTGGTTGCTCCTGTGGAAGCTGGGTTTACCAGCTTGATGTACTTGCTTAGTACGCCTTTGGTGTATGACGGTGGCTTTGGCTGCCATTTGCTTAGGCGGGAAGCCATTTCTTCGTCGCTGATTTTGACGTTGAGTTCGAAATCGTCGAGATTTACTTCGATCTGGTCGCCGTCTTGAACAGCTGCGATAGGTCCTCCTACCTGAGCTTCAGGCCCGATGTGACCGATCATTGATCCGTGGGAAGCTCCCGAGAATCTACCGTCGGTCATCAGCAAAACTTTTTCGCCTAGTCCCTGTCCAACAAGTGCGGCTGTCACGGAAAGCATTTCTCGCATCCCGGGTCCGCCCTTAGGACCTTCGTATCGGATGACGATTGCGTCTCCTTCCTTGATTTCACGTTTCTGGAGGGCTTCCATAACGCCTTCTTCACCATCGAATACTTTGGCGGGTCCGCCGAAGGTTTGACCGAACTGGTGACCGGCAACTTTGAGCACGCAGCCGTCTGGAGCGAGGTTGCCGAAGAGAGTGACGAGTCCGCCGGTTTCAGAGATAGGCTCTTCCACTGAATGGAGAACCTTAGTTGGCTCCGGAACTTTCACATCAGCGAGGTTTTCGGCGATGGTCTTGCCTGTGACTGTCATACAGTCGCCGTGGAGCAGACCGGCGTCGAGAAGTCGCTTCATCACAACCGGAATTCCACCGAGTCGGTCGAGGTCGAGCATCACGTAGTCACCACCAGGCTTCATGTTGGCGATGAGCGGTGTTCGCATCGAGATGTCATGGATATCTTTGAGAGTGAGTTTCACGCCCATTTCGGCAGCGATTGCCGGGAGGTGGAGCGTGGTGTTAGTTGAACCACCCATTGCAACAACAACGGTAACAGCGTTTTCGAATGCTTCTCGAGTGAGAATGTCGGAAGGTCGGATGTTCTTGCGGAGCAGGTTCATCACTGCGTGACCGGCTTCTCGAGATGAAGCAGCTTTCCGCTGGTCGACGTTTGGCTCGGAGGCAGAACCCGGCAGAGAAAGTCCGAGTGCTTCACCGATTGATGACATGGTGTTTGCGGTGAACATTCCGCCACACGAGCCCGAGCCGGGGCATGCGTGCGATTCGATTGCGTAAAGTTCGTCGGCGTCAATTTCACCGGTCTGGTACTGGCCAACAGCTTCGAATACGTTCTGGATCTGGATGTCCTGACCGTGGAGTGATCCGGGGAGGATCGAACCACCGTAGATGAACACTGCAGGCACGTTGAGTCGGGCGATCGACATCATGGCGCCGGGTAGAGACTTGTCGCAGCCCGCAACGGCTACGAGTCCGTCGTAACGCTCAGCGAAGACGACAGTTTCGATGGAGTCGGCGATGACCTCTCGTGAAACGAGCGAGCCCCGCATACCTTCGGTTCCCATTGAAATGGCGTCGGAAACCGTGATCGTTCCAAATGTGAACGGGGTGCCTTGAGCGGCGAGAACGCCTCGTTTTACTTCTTCAACGAGCGGCTCGATACCGGAGTTACACGGGGTTACTTCGTTGTGGGTTGAGGCGACTCCGACGAATGGATTTGCGATGTCTGCATCGCTGAGTCCCATAGCTTTCATCATCGAGCGGTGTGGTGCTCGAATCGCACCTTCAGTGGTTTCCCAGCTGCGCCATTTTCCGGGTGCTCGCTTGGAGGCGCGCTTGGAATCGAGTTTGTCTTGTGGATCGCTTGTTGTAGTCATGTTGTTATTTACTGGCTGTTTTCACTGTGCTGCGTTTTTTCGCAGAGGTGATTATCGAACTTGAATCACTGTGTTTTGCGACCCGTAATGGTACACGTGGCTCGAAGGTTTTTCTGTGGGGGTTATTTGTGATGCGGGTAGTGGTGTAGGGTGTCGATTGCGGGAGCTGGGGATAGTCTGAGATTCGCGATGGTTGGCGGTGGGCGATTGACCCCGATTTTCATCGGGGTGACAGATTAAGAATTGTTTTTAAGTGTTCACGGGGTGCATTGAATGGTTTCGAACTCGATTGAACCTGTTGCAGATGATTTGTTTTTTCCTGAGGGACCGAGATGGCGAGCTGAGGAGCAGAAGCTTTATTTCAGCGATGTGATGGCCAGCAAGGTTTCCAGAGTTGATGACGAGGGTGCTGTCGAGACTGTATTCGAACCGGGTGAGTTTCCGAGCGGGCTTGGATTCCTAGACGACGGCGATCTTTTGGTTGTGGCGACCGAGAGTCGGGCGATTGTTCGTTTGTCGGCTGATCAGGTTGTGGTGGGTAGTGCAAAGCGTTCGGATTCCACTCACCATGCCGATATTTCGACCCCGTTTGACACTGGTAACAACGACATGGTTGTGGCCCCGAACGGGAACGCTTACGCCGGAGCCTACTTGCCCGGGCTGAGTGAGGAAGTGCCGCCGGGGCCTGCGAATCCACCGCAGTTCGGCAATTTGGTGCTGGCTCGAGCTGATGGCTCGTCACAGGTTGTCGCAGATCGAGTTTGCTTTCCGAATGGCGGTGCGATTACGCCGGATGGCAAGACTTTGATAATTGCTGAGACTTTCGCATTTACGCTGACGGCGTGGGACATCGAAGACGATGGGACGTTGTCGAACAGGCGACCGTTTGCGAACTTGGCGGCTCCGACCGATGGGATTTCGCTGGATGCTGAGGGCTGTGTTTGGGTTGCGTGTCCATACTTCTCGTATGGCGATTCAGGCGGTTGGGTTCGCGTTGCCGATGGCGGTGAGATCAAGCAAGTGATCGCTCTGGAAGACGCGGATAAAAGTGCTTATGCCTGCATGTTGGGTGGTGCGGATGGTCGCACTTTGTGGCTATGTGAGTCGACCATTTTGGGTCGAGAGCGTTTTCAGGGTGATGGTCGAATCAGGCGAGTGACGGTCGATGTGCCGATGGCTGAGGCGCAGTTTTAGGAGCATCAGGCGAGTGACCTTCGACGGGGGCTCAGGATGACATGTGTGGGTCGTGGCTGGGTTGCGGCGAGCTAACCCGGGACGATGCGGAACGAACTTAGGTGTTGGGCGTCGAGTTTGGTGGCGTCGAGGCGGATCATCAATGGAACCATGTGGTCGAGGGCGACGGCTTCTTCGAGAGTTCCGCAGTCGACCGGTTTGAATCCAATACCTCGGATTAGCTCCGCCACCACTTCCATAGCCTCTTCGTCATCGCCTGCGTAGTGCACTTCACGAGGCTCACCGGTTGAATCGATCGGGTTTTCGAAAGTTGCTGCGAAGTTGGTCTTGAAGGCGGCGACTACACGTGCGCCTTCACCGATTATCGAAGCCGTGACCTGAGCGCCTGAATCGCCGTTGTTCGGCTGGGCCGCAAAGGGGTTGGTTATATCGATAACGATTTTGTTGCGCAGCGAGTCGGCGAATTTTCGTGCGGTGGCCGCTACTTCTTTATAAGGCAGGGTGATGATGACTATTTCACCGGCATCGATGGCTGCCTGATAGCCCCAGATTCGTGATTCTGTTCCGACTGCTTCATGGAAGTCGTTCTTAGTTTCGGGTCGGCGGGAACCGAATCCAACGAAGTGCCCGGCTGCCATGAACGATTTGCCGAGGGCGAGCGCCATGTTGCCTGTGCCGAGAATGGCGATACGGGGTTTTCGGGTTTTGGTGAACGGGATGGGGTTGGTCATGTGTGGTGCGTTGCTTAGTGGCACTCCGTGGCCCTTCGACGGGGTTCAGGATGCTGTGTGTGAGTAGTTGGCTTGCCTGTCATCCTTCGAGAGCCTCAGGATGATACATGTAGGGGATACCGGTTAGTCGAGGTGGGTGAGTATCTGGCGTATTTTTGGTAGAGGACGGATGGTATGGATTTTGCTTGCGGATGTATACCGTTTTGGCGGTTGTGGGAGTAATCTTCGTTCTCGCAGCGTTTGTCTGCACCGCCATGATTTTGAAAATGTCCTTCTGGACCGTGAGATTGATCGTAAATGACTGACTACCTTCCATTGCCAGGCACTCCCGTTGAGGAGCTTGATACTCCGTGCATCGTTGTCGATCTTGATGCTGCTGAGTCGAATATCGCTAAATTGCAGGCTGCCGCCAACGAGATGGGAGTCGATGTTCGACCTCACTCGAAGACCAACAAGAGTCCTTACTGGGTTCGCAAGCAGCTGGCTGCCGGGGCTATCGGTGTTTGCTGTGCGAAGGTTGGCGAGGCTGAAGTGATGGTCGAGGCTGGTGTGCCGGAAGTGATGATTCCGAACCAGGTGATTGGCAAACGCAAAATCGCTCGTCTGATTGCGCTAGCTCGTTCGGCAAGCATGATCGTAGCGGTTGAAGATTCTGGCAACGTCGATGACCTTTCAGAGGCTTCGAGTGCAGCTGGAACCGAGCTAGGTGTGATTGTCGAGATCAACGTCGGTATGGATCGATGTGGAGTTGACGGCGACGGTGCTGTGGATCTCGCAAAGCAGATCGATGCTGCGCCGGGTCTTCGCTTCGATGGCTTGATGGGCTACGAAGGTCACACGGTTGCGGAGCGGGACTACGAGACTCGCAAGATCAAGGCCGAGAAGGCGATGGCGATTCTTACAGGAGCTGCTGATCAGATTCGTGCCGAAGGTATCGAAGTGAAACTGGTTTCGGCCGCGGGAACAGGCACTTACAACATCACTGGTCAGGTTGATGGTGTGACTGAGTTGCAGTGTGGTTCGTACATTTTCATGGACGGTGACTACCTCGAAGTGTTCAACGATTTCGAGCCTGCGCTTTCGGTTATGGCGACCGTTATTTCACGTCAGCAGGAAGATGTTGCGGTTGCGGACTTTGGTCTGAAGTCAATTTCAGTAGACCGCGGTATCGCCGAGGTTATTTCTCCTGCGAATGCCGAGATTATGGCTCACTCGGAAGAGCACACCAAGATCGCTCTGAAGGACGCTGGGTCTAAGGCCTTGAAGGTTGGCGACAAGGTGAGCGTTCGACCTAAGCACGGTGATACGACTATCAACTTGCACGAGTATTACTTCGGTGTACGGAATGGCAAGCTTGAGCAGGCGATCCCGATTCCAGGCCGCGGCAAGTTCAGGTAAGGCGTTTGGTCGCGGTCGTCGTCGGACGACTCGGCTCCTGGCTGCAAACTCCCCCTACTTCGACTAGCTCAGCATGTACCTAACTCCCCCGTGACGGGGGAGGACTTGGATTCCTCGGGGCGGGAGTTTTAAGCTTGTCATCCTGAATTCATTTTCAGGATCTAATGTTCAACCTGAGCAAGTAGCGACAGCCGCCGTGAATTTGACGCCAAGCTCTCGACAAGTTTCCAAAGTGGAGCAGTGGTTGGCGTGCCTGTCGTCCTTCGACGGGGCTCAGGATGGCATTTTGGGGAGCTCGGCAGCAGCGCGGGTTGTACTGGTGGCTTCTATAATCTCGGCGATCAACATTGTTTCGCCGAGATTTTTTTATGTCCAAAAAGCCGAACCTACTTTTTATTTGTTCAGACCAGCAGCGTACCGACACGATTGGTGCATATGGGAACGACTGGATTGAAACTCCGGCTTTGAACGAACTTTCGAGCAAAAGTTTCGTTTTTGAGAATGCGTATGTGACTCAGCCAGTTTGTTCTCCGGCGCGTTCGACGATGATGACCGGGTTGTATCCACATTCGGCTGGAGTTGTTCGCAATAGCAAGCCGGATCGACCGTTCAGCAACCTGTTTCCTGAAGTGAAGACCATCGCCGAGATGGTCGACGAAGATTACGTTTGCGCTAAGTACGGCAAGTGGCATTTGGGAGATGATCTTTCGCCGCAGCACGGGTTTACTGAGTGGATCAGTACCGAGGACGCCCACGATAACAATTTTCCGAACTGGCACGACCCGAAACACAAAGATCGTAAGTCGCAGTACTACGATTACTTAGTCGCCAAAGGACATGAGCCGCAGGGCGATCATGAGGGACACAAATCGCACACGCAAGAGCAGCGCGGTTACTTCCCAATGGAAGACACTATGGCGATGTTTTTGAGTCGACATACGGTCGATTTTGTGAACGCTCGGGCCGAGGATGAAAAACCGTGGCTTATGTACGTAAACATGTTCGAGCCACACCCGCCGTACAACGGTCCGTTGAACGATATGTACGACCCGAATTCACTGGATATGGGGCCGTTGTTTTTGAAGAAACCGACCGAGAACACTCCGGCGTTTAGCAGAGTACGTTCTGACTGTCACATGGCGGAAGCTGAAGAGGAAAGCCCGGGTGATCCTGAAAAATACTGGCGGGAGCTGAGGGCAAAGTATTTTGGGAATATGACGGTGTTAGATCGAGGGATCGAGCCGATATTTAAAGCACTCGAAGAATCGGGACAGGCCGATAACACAATCATTGTTTTCACGAGCGATCATGGTGATTCGCTTGGTGATCGGGGCATGCTGATGAAGCGTTCGTTCTACGAAGAGGTGGCACGAGTTCCGCTAATCGTTCACGTGCCGTGGTTGTCGGGCAATGAGCAGCGGGTTGACGGAAGTATTGGTCACACGGATTTGGTTCCGACTTTGCTGGGTTTGATGGGACAGGAGGTTCCTGATCATCTTCAGGGAGCGAGTCGCAAGGGCGTGCTCGAAGGTTCCGAAGAACTGACCGACGACGTGTTTATGCAGTGGCACGGTGGCGCTGCGACGATTTCGCTGGGCGATGCAGAGTTTGATCGACTTTCGGAGATTCCGTGGCGCAGCATGGTTTCAGGGCCAGCGGGTGATCGCTGGAAGTTGGATCTTTCACCACACGATTTATGTGAACTTTACGATTTGAACAATGATCCGCTGGAATTGACGAATTTGTACGCATATCCTGATCATGCAGATCGAGTGCGAGCCATGACGGCGCGGATGCGCGAGTGGCAGCAGCGAGTCGGTGACGATTTGGATCTGGGTGTTTAGTTAGATTTGGCTCGGCTTGCTGAGTGGTGCTGATTTGATCTTTGATCGCAATTAGTTCGGCAAGGGATTCTTAAATCACACTGCTGGGTGATGAATCCGTAACCCTGTTTTTAACTACAATTAGCGGCTGATCGGTGGGTATCCGATCTAAGCACTTATTCGGATTAAAATTGGCGAACGTTCAGTCGATACAGCAGCTTGGTCGTTACCGGGATTTGGTTCCCGTTGGCGCCGGTTCATTCGCGACTGTTTATCGGGCGATTGATTCACTTCTGGGGCGTTCTGTTGCGTTGAAGGTGCTTGCACCCAACGTGGCGATTGACGAAGTGTTCGTCGGCGATTTTATTGGCGAGGCTCAGAAGGCTGCCGCCATCGATCACCAGAATGTTGTGCGGGTTTACGATGTTGGAGAAGATTCTGGCCAGCACTACATAGCTCTGGAATATCTTGAGCAAAGTCTCGACAGGCTGTTGATCGAAACCGGGCCATTATCGGTTCCACAGGCATCGAAATTGCTTGTTGATATTGCTTCGGGACTTCACGCTGCGCACTCTCAGGACCCTGCGCTAGTTCACTACGACGTGAAGCCACACAACGTCCTAATTGATCAGGATGGAACGGCGAAGATCGGTGATTTCGGGATCGCAGATACGGCTTCCTTGACCAGAGGTACTGCCCGAGGTACACCGAAGTACATTGCGCCTGAAGTTGCGACTCAATCGAGCAGTAAGACCGACCGGCGATCTGATGTGTATTCACTTGGCGTTGTGCTTTTTGAGATGCTCACAGGTCGATTACCGTTCGATGGCGCAACAGAGTACGAAGTAACCAAACAGCACGTTGAATCGACTGTGCCTGATCCGCGAGATTTTGTCCCTGATCTGCCTGCTTGGATTACGGAACTTACGCTTAAATGTTTGGAAAAGAAACCAGAGGATCGCTACTCGACGATGCTGGAAATCGTCGACGCAGTAGCAGAGAACGATTCGCTACTCGAACCGATGGCGGCTGCCACTCGAACTATTTCGTTCGTACCTTATCGTCCAACTTTTCGTCATCGAGTGGATCAGTATGTTCAGCTGGTTCGGGCCAATCGGCTTACTGCTATCTCTATCGCTGTGGCGAGTGTTGCGATTGTTTCGCTATTGTTTTTTGCGTTCGATTCAGAAACGCCTTCGCCGGCTCAAACAGTCGACACCAGTCCACCTTTGCAGGTGCCAGTAAGAGTGCTGCAAAGCAACGATGAATCAGCACCGCTGGTAAACGAGCGGCTATCTCAGAATCCAGTGGTCGCTCAGGCCATCGTCGATGGTGAAACGCAGGTCAGTGAACTGAGGGTATTGGACAGCCTGAGCGAGACTGAGTTGTCGAAGATGTCATTCGAAGTGTCAGTAGCCGAAACAGAAACGATTGCGGCACTACCTAGAATGCACAACGTACTCGTCGATTCGTTTCTGCAGATCGATTTGAGCGATGTATCGGAGCCGCACAGTACCGAGTCGACGGTGAGTTTTTCCGTTGAAAAATCTTGGCTCGATCAGTACGTCTTGGAATCTGACGAGATTCGGTTGTTCCGATTCGCCGACGACAGTTGGTGGGAACTGAACACGATTGTCATCGACGAAACCGAATCAGCAGTTCAGTTCGAAGCATTGACTCCGGGCTTTTCAATATTTGCGGTGGGATCGGTCGTGAGTGATCAAAAATCGGCATCACTCGGTGATGTCATGGACTGGCCATCCGTCGTATCCGATGATCAAGCAACAGCAGAGCCACAGCGAGTAGTTTCGGTTTTGCAAGTTCCTGAAGCCACTGTGGGGACGGGTGGAATTGCGGAAGAGTCGACACCCGTTCCTGCACCAAGTTCTACGCCTGTGCCGACAGTTGTGGCTTCACCAGTTCCTGTTCCGACTACGGCCCCTGTTGTTCCTACACCGCTGCCGACTCCAACTGCGGTTCCCACGGCACAGCCGACAACTTCGCCAACTCAGGTTGCGGTTGTCCCGACTCCAACTTCGACTACTGTTCCCGTAGTAGCGCCTACGGCAGTACCAACATCGATTCCGAATCCGACGGTGGCACCGACACCGACATCGACACCGGTTCCGACGGCTGTGCTGGTTACAGCAACCGCTACACCCATATTCACGCCTTCGCCGACAGCCACTACACCGCCAGGTGTAACGCCTACAGCCAGCCCGACTCCAGAGCCAACGTCATCCCCCGTACCTACTCCAGAGCCGACTGTCGTCCCTTCGCCGACACCAGTACCCACAGCTACCGCTGTTCCGGTTGTGGTGAGTTTGCAATCTGATTCCGCGTCTTACCAGCATTCAGACCTTGTTCAGATCACTTTCTCGGCTGTCACCGCGGGTAGCCCGACATCGGGTGTTCAGTCATTCCTGGTTGTCAATGAACCCAACAACGGTACACAGCAGGCAAACCTGATCACCGATTCTTCAGGAACAGCAGGATATTCATTCCGTATGAACAAGAATAAGGGCGGGTGTGGCACATACACCGTGACCGCGACCGCTCAGGTGAATCAGGGGCAAACGATTTCAGTGATCGTGATTACTTTGCCTTGCGGTTGAACCGTTATTAGTACGTTAAAACCAACCCTTTACCTACTTTGACTGGTTCCTTCACTGTCTCTGTACCAAAATCGGTGTCAGACAGGCTTCAAGCTTCAGTCAACTGTGGCATCATGGCGATGCGAAATCAGAATGACCCATCTTGAAATGGTGCTTTTGGTGCTGAATATCAGCCCGGATGACTTCTAATGGTCGAGAACCTAAAAACACCCGCAACGCTAAAGCGCGTATTCGTTATTGAAGACGATGCAGCCACGCGCGAGTCGATTGCGATGTCGTTCGAGTTTACGTTCTCAGATGTTGAAGTTTTGCAATTCGATCGTGCCGCTGGTGTTAGGCAAAGTCTTGAGGAAGAAGCACCTGACCTTATAACGGTCGATCTGGGCCTGCCTGATGGCGACGGTTTAGGTCTTATTCGCGAAATCCGAACGATTTCGGATGTTCCGATATTGGTCGTTTCAGCGAGAGATGATGATTCGACGCTTGTTGCTGCAATTCGACTTGGTGCTGATGCATTTCTCATAAAGCCCGTTAGTTTGGTTGCAATTCAAGCGCACGTTGAAGCGGTTTTGCGGTTGCAGGATAGGCCGGCGCGCAATACTGAGTCAGATCTGATTATTGAACTTGCTTCCTGCACTGTCGATCTAGGGCGTGGGATGGTCGAAGTCAACGGGGTCGAAGAGTCACTCACGAAGACCGAGTTGTACTTCCTCACGACACTCGGTTCGGTTTCAGGGCGCATCGTGCCTATGGAAGATCTTAAGACTGGCGTGTGGGGCGACCCGGACGTCGCCGATGCGACTGTCAAGATGGCTGTGCACCGGCTACGTCAAAAAATTGGCGACGACAACACCGAGCACCCGATAATCGTGAACCATCGATCAGTCGGGTACAGCCTGGCTGAACGTTAGTCTTCAGGCATCTCCAGCTTCCTTGTTTGTTTACCGCTGTGACTAGCCGCGGAGATTTTCAACGCGATAATTCGGCCATAGATGCGGGCTCCTGTTTTAACTCATCGCGTTGATCCCCCCTCGACTAGCAATCGGTGAAATTCGTTTTCCGCGTACGCTCCGAAAATCCCGAAAGAGGGGATTGGGTGTAGACGAGTGAACGTTAGGTCAAGTTTGCTAACTGACCGGTTTTGTTACTCCGTCGTTACTCAGGAGTTATGGCGTTGAAACCTGAGTAACTGCATCCGTTCTGCCGCTCATGTTTACTAACGTCGGTTAACACCTACAGGCGTACGTGCTGGCACTTATATGAGCATTTGTGCAGTTCAACTTGGCTGTTTCAGCCCGCCTCTGAGGTGTTCGAGCGCTACGGGATCCGGGCCGTCTGCAAGGGCAGAGACGGGTCATAATTTATTTGGAGGAATGAACGATGACGCAGCTAGCTGCAATTCGAAGTAGATATAACGTTCTGTTGTATTTGCTTGTCGTCGTTGGCTTTGCAACGTTAGCCGTAATTGGCGCTAACGCTTTGCGAGCTGATGACACCGCCCCGACGGGACAAGGAATGTACCCGCATTACGTTGATGGGAACGACGACTGTACGCCGTTCACCGATGACAGTACAGAATCATTCGTGAAAATCGAGTGGGACGCTGACATGGGAACTATCGATGCTGTTATAGGCGGAACTATCAATGGCGAATCAGGTGGCGAAAATGCCCCCCCAATTACGATTCTGCCCAACCTTGACGGTTCGTACACCTACAATGTCCTAACCGATGACGGAGCAGAATTCTCGGTTACTTTCGACAGTGCCGGTGATCACTTCGACTTCGAGTCGTCAGAAGGCGTGACCGTTGACGCGGTGGTCGCGAAAGCATCGGACGAGTACAACCTTTACGCCTACTCGGCTTCAACGACCGGAACGATCTACACGATTCCCGCCAAGGGAAGCACTCCAGCATTCGACATCACAGTCATCGGACTGGGACACGAAGTTAGCTGGGACACTGATCTGTTCACGCCTCTGAAAGACCCGTTAGTCCAAACTTCAAACCACTCCGGCATCAGCCACGTTTCGCTTTGCTACGACCGAAACTTGGTTGTTAGCAAGACGGCTGCTGGTACTTACGGAATCGACCACGACTGGTCGATCGACAAGTCTGTAACTGATGGCAACACAAGTTACTTCCCAGGGGAGACTGCTAATTACCTGATCGACGTAATTTACGGTGGATCAGAGAAATTCGATTACGCGGTTGGTGGTGAAATCACCATCTACAACCCATGGAATGATTCAGTGACAGTTAGCTCAGTATCGGATTCACTAAACGTCGATGGCGGTACGCTGACCCTTGAGGACATCGGAACGGGTGTCATCGCCGGTGGCGATTCACTTGTGCTTGATTACAGCATCGCAGATGCACCTCACACAGCTACTTCAAACAATGTCGAGGTTGAGACAGCTGGTACCAGCGTAGAGGGTGGATCATTCTCTGCTCCGTTTACTTACCAACTGGACGTAAACAATGTCAGCGATGATTCGGTGACTATTACCGATTCAATGTTCCCTGAGTTCAGCGAGCTGGTTTCAGCAGCTGGTAAGTCAGCGGGTGACGTTGCTTCGTTCCCATACTCTGTTGGCCCATTGGCAGCAGACACTGAGAATGGTGCCCCCGTTATTACGGACATCACTAACACTGCGTGTCTTGACGACGACATGGACGACACCGACAACGTTGGTGACGCCAATGGAGTCGAGTGTTCTGACGTAACGATCACTGTTTATCCGGTGACTGTTTCGAAGACAGCGGAAACTACTTACTTCCGGGATTACGACTGGACCATTGCGAAGGAACTCCTTCACGATGATTCAAGCTTCTTCCCAGGTGAGACCGCTAACTACAATGTGAGAGTTACCGCTTCTGCTGCGCAGGATTTTGGTCACGCGGTTAGCGGAACGATTTACGTTTCGCACAGCAACCCGGTTGATTCGTTGTCAGTTACTGTCACGGATCAGCTGAATGCTGGTAGCGTTTCAGTCGACGGTGACGGAACATTGAGCATCCCTGCAGCAGGTCTGGCAACAGTCAGTACCGCGTCGATTGGATACAGCTCAACCTCTGCTTCAACCGATGACGAGTTGAACACCGCTACAGCATCGTGGAACATTGACGGTGCCACGGGAAGTGCTTCTGGCACAGCCGATGTCGTTTGGGCTGCTGATCCAATCGATGCAAACATTAGTGACTACACCGTGGTAGTCGACGACGATCTTGCGGGTTGGAGCGTCGAACTGAACGCTGACGCCCATGCGATTTGGTCCAAGAGCTACTCGCTCACGAACTTGCAGGCAGACACTGAGAATGGTGCCCCCGTTATTACGGACATCACTAACACTGCGTGTCTTGACGACGACATGGACGACACCGACAACGTTGGTGACGCCAATGGAGTCGAGTGTTCTGACGTAACGATCACTGTTTATCCGGTGACTGTTTCGAAGACAGCGGAAACTACTTACTTCCGGGATTACGACTGGACCATTGCGAAGGAACTCCTTCACGATGATTCAAGCTTCTTCCCTGGTGAGACTGCTGACTACAAGGTGAGCGTTACCGCTTCTGCTGCGCAGGAGTTTGGTCACGCTGTTGACGGAACGATTACTGTTTCGCACGACAACCCGGATGACGACTTGAGCGTTTCGCTCAACGACTACCTGGACGTGTCTACTGGTTCATGGTCAGGCACTCTCGTAGTCACGAGTGAAGACGGAGTCAACTCGGTCGATTACTCGCTTGCTGCGGGTCCGACTGATGAGTTGAACACAGTTACGGCAACTTGGAACAACGCTACTGGCGGTAGTGCTTCTGGCACAGCCGATGTTGTTTGGGCTGCTGATCCAATCGCTGCAAACATCAGCGACCACTCAGTGGTTGTTGGTGATGACCTAGCTGGCTGGGAAGTGGAACTTAATGCCACTGACAATGCAACTTGGTCCAAGAGCTACTCGCTCACGAACTTGCAGGCAGACACTGAGAATGGTGCCCCCGTTATTACGGACATCACTAACACTGCGTGTCTTGACGACGACATGGACGACACCGACAACGTTGGTGACGCCAATGGAGTCGAGTGTTCTGACGTAACGATCACTGTTTACCCAGTGACTGTTACTAAGACTGCATCGACTTCTTACGACCGAACGTTCATCTGGACGATCAACAAGACGGCATTCTGGATTGACTATGCAGGTCAGGACCCAGTTCGAACTGAAGTCACTGACACTAGCGGTCCGATTACCGACTCATCGGGTATGGGAATCGAAGTCGAATACGACATTACGGTTTCAACGACATCAGAGATTGACTCCAACTACTTTGTAGATGGTGACATCACTGTGTCACACAGCAACCCGGACGATTCGTTGACAGTTACTGTTACGGATCAGTTGAACGCTGGCAGCGTTTCAGTCGACGGTGACGGAACGTTGGTAATTCCGGCAGCTGGTACAGCTTCGGTTAGTGAGAATTCAATCGGATACAACTCGACTTCGACTTCTCCTGCTGATGTTCTGAACACTGCAACCGCCACGTGGTCTACCGGAAGTGCTTCTGGCGATGTCGTAATCGACTGGTCGGAAGATGCTGCATACATAGAAGTTCTCAACCCAACTTGGAGCGTGTCAGATCCTGGTATCTCCAACACTTCGGACACTACTGTCGTTGGTGTGAACTTCGAGGCAGGTGACGATAATGGCATTGTTGGTCAGGACGGTAACTACACAGGTACGTTGATCACCACTATTACGAGCATCGTTCCTAACGTTGCTAACGTTTGTGATCAGGTTACTTGGACTAACACTGCTACTGTTTTCTTCGGTATCGGTTCTGCAACTGACGATGCACAGCTTGTGATCGATCAGACTTGTGCTGGTCGTTTGACGAGGACACCTGGTTACTGGAAGACGCACAACGACACGTTCCAGGGTCTTGGCGGTCCACAGACCGACACAACCTGGAACCAGATTCCGCCTAATGCAGAACTTTCAGACTTCTTCGTTAGTGGCTTGAGCTACTACGGAGTGCTGACAGCTCCTGATGGTGGTAGCCCGTACATCACTCTTGGTCGTGCGTACATCGCCGCTGAGTTGAATGTTCTGGCTGGTACCGTTGCGACTGAGGACGCACTCTATGACCGTAACAGTCTTGTAGGTGTGGATCTCGACCTGGATCAGGACGGATCCCTCAGTAATGCCGAAAAGAACCTTGACGTGATGGCTGTCTCGGCTGAATTGCTTAGCACATTCAACCCCGCGACCATCGACGGATTCGACGCTATCGTAACTTGGGTATTCACCCCGGTTGAAGATGGCGGAAACGGCGGCGAGTTCCCGACCCGTAAGGAACTCCGAGGGGAAGGATTCGGCGGTAATGACGTGGCTCACTTCTTCAACTACTTTAGCCCGATGCTTGTACTTGCCGAGTACCTCGACGACTACAACAACGGTGCCAACGGAATTGGACCTGGTCACGGTGACTAAGTCATAAATAGCCGATCATCTGGATCTGCCGGATTCCGGCTGATACGGAAATAAAAGAGGGTGGAGTCGAAAGACTCCACCCTCTTTTGGTTAAGCGATCTGGTGGGGGAGGATCGCTTTTGGGTTCGAACTAGCAGACCGTGAATGTGATCGAGTCGCTCAGGTTGTTGCCTGAGGGATCGACCGCATCAGCTGTTGCGCCGTACTCACCACAACCAGTTCGTTTCGTGTTCAACTTCATCTTGACTGTGGTGGTGCCTGCGAAATCAGTGGTTGCTTCCAAGACTCTAGGGTTGCCCTTCGTTCCTTCGACGGTGATGGTCACTGTAGAACCCGAGATCGGTGTTCCGTCAGACTCTTCAAGAAAAACCGTGACGTAAATGAAATCTCGATTCACATAGTTGGTGTCCGATGTTGAAATGAGAAGCACGCCGGGCTCAGATGGATCTGGAGTTGGGCTCGGCTCCGGCGTAGGGGATGGAGTCGGTTCTGGCTCTGGAGTTGGCTCTGGCGCTGGAGTAGGCTCGGGCGTAGGTTCTGGGGTTGGCGAAGGAACTGGCGGAGATGCCACTTCGCCTTCAACGTTCCCGGAGATCAGGGGCTCGTGGTTAGGGTCAGGATCTGTATCAGTATCGATAGAATCAGCTCTCCAGCTGGACATGGCTGAACCTGAATCAATCAATTGTTGACGAATCGCGTGGACAGACACTGCATCGACTGCGCGGGCATCGGCCGCGATAGTTAGAGCTATCACACCTGCCGCATGAGGCGATGCCATACTCGTACCGCTCATGTAGGCGTAGCCGCCACCCGGGTAAGTCGAAAGAACGTTTACACCCGGGGCTGCAACATCGATTCCGGCACCTGCCGATATGACGGGATTGGTAGGCAATACACCGTAGCTGAAGTTCGAAAACAACGCGACGCTGTCGTCGTAGCCATATGCATGAATCCCGTTGTGACCGCCATCCATTCCGTCGAGATCGACCATTGCCGAGACGGCCATAGCTTCGTTGAACGCACCGGGTATCGACTCGTTGCCGTTGCCGACAACATAATCATTTCCATACAAATCACGACCGGAGTTACCCGCGGCGACCACAACCACAACACCGTTGTTTACGTTGCCAGTGATCGCACTTCGCCACGAATCCGACCATCCAAGCCCACCGAGCGAAACGTTTGCTACGGCAACTTGATCGGAGATCGAATCGATGTACTGGTGTCCGAGCAGAATCGCCGAAAGTGAACAGCTGCCACCTGAGTCACACACCCGTACAGAAACGATCTCTGCGCCCGGTGCAACACCAACGACACCCTCGGAATTGTCGAGGGCTCCGATCGTGCCGCCAACGTGCGTGCCATGACCGTTCGGGTCGCTGGCAACGCCAGTCACACAGAACACACCGCTCGAGCAATCGGTCGACAAAGTCATGTTCACGTTCAGATCGGGGTGTGAACCATCGACGCCTGTATCGAGAACGGCAACCTTAACCGGTACACGCTCGTCGACACCATCGATATTGGCAACAGTGCTGGAAGTAGCGCCAATTCTCGATATGCCAGCCGGGATTTGCTGTGTTGACGTAGTGCTTACATCATCGCCAGCAAGTTCCACGTTAGAAGGATCAACAGTGAATACTCGATTTTCTTCAACCGAAAGAACATCTGGGTGGTTCTCCAAGTGATTCACAATGCCGGGCGGTAGGTTGGCTGCAAAACCGTTGAATGCTGAACTAAATCCGGCAGCTACCGAGAGTCCTTGCGCTGCTGCGAAGTCGTCGATGTCGACGTGTCCTTCAAGTACCACCACGTGTGATGGTGCTGCTGTGGGCGGGATTGCCGCTGCGCTGGCTGATTGGGTGGTGCCTGAGGTAGCGGCGAACGCCACAAGTAGTAGACCAATTCCGAACGAGAGCCATTTTTTCCAATCATGACGCAACATGTACTTTCTCCTAAAACGCGGCCGGTAAATTCACCCGAAACGGTGTTCCCTGAACGCAGATAAAAGTTGATTTCAAAGGCGGCACGGAGTTCGGGGGCGAAGAGCCGGGTTGCGTCGATGAGCGCTACGGGATCTGGGTATCTTTTTGGAGGAGACCAGATCGAGGACGCAACCCGGCTCTCACATGTTGTGATTTAAGCTGGTATTCGTGATTCGTTCGATAGGAAGCGAATCATTGAATAATCAGAGAACCATCAGACATCTTTTTAGAGAGCCCCGGTTTCAGTACCTGTCAATTAGGATTAGGCAGGTTCGATTGGTCCGTCATATCGACAGACAGGACTTTGGTACCACCACTGGATTGGACGAGGTGTGGGGCAGGATTTGCTCGGGGAGTTTCGAGTTGAATCGGTGTCCGGCGCCGCGTAGTTCTCGTCTTTTGCCGAATCGAATCATTTCACTTGCGGCCCGCGAGAATTAATTGAGCAATCGTCAAAATAGATTTTTGTCTTTAGCTGCGGATGAATCCACTTCGGGTACGTTCGGAACTTTGACGTATTCGGCGTTTAGCTGGATCGGTAGCGTGCGTCGGTCGAATCAAGATTCGTTTGGAATTTCGTTTTCAGATGGTGGTCGGTTGATTGGGGCTGTAGCCGACGGAATGGGCGGGCATGCTGGTGGTGATGTGGCTTCGAGCACAGCTATTTCGATGTTGATAGATGTTGACGAGCCGGGAAGCAGTCGAGATTTGGCGAGCGACGCTAATTCGCTTGTTGCGAGTATTTCTAGACGTCTGCGTGAGATTCAAGAAGAATCGCCGCAGTACACCGGCATGGGTACAACTCTTTCGGCGGTGACAATAAGTGGATCGACGATGACTTCTGTTCACATCGGCGACTCGAGAATCTATCGGTTTCGAAACGGAAAATTGCTTCAACTCACGAAGGATCATTCGTGGGTTCAGCAGCAGGTTGATGCGGGGCTGTTGAATGCTGAGGACGCGATCAAGCATCCACGCCGGAATGTAATCACCCGGGTTCTCGACGCTAGACGATCAGAAAAAGCTGATGTCGACGCTTACGATCTCGAAACAGGTGATCGAATATTGATCTGCTCAGACGGCGTTCACGGGGTGATACGCGACGAAGTTATCGCAGCAGGACTATCGTTGGAAAGCTTAGAGCGGGGGGTAGAGCTGATAACGGATGAAGTGCGCAGAAGCGGTGCAAATGACAACGCAACCGCTGTACTAATTTCGATAGATGGTTAGACGGTCTGAAAATCAGGCGTCTAGCCGGTAACCAAATCCCCTAACGCTTGAGATTTCAGCTGTGCAGCCAACACTGGTGAGTCGTTTCCGAACCTCATGGATGGCTTGAACTACCTCGTTTCGACCGACCATTCCGAGATCTCGGTCTGGCCATCCAGCGCGGTGAAGCTCTTCCCAGCCACATGCTCTGCCGCCTGCTGCATACAGGCACGCTAATAGCGAGAACTGTCTGCCAACCAGTGGTGGACTGAGTGTCACACCTCCGACCGTTACGGTTCGGCTTTGTAGATCGACATTAAGATTTCCGGAGGTCGTAACTGTTGGGGTCGGGCTGTAGGACGATCTGATCGTTGCTGTGGCGGACGAGACTTGATATCGCATCTCTACTTCGCCATTGGCGATGCGAATTAGGTCACCGTTGGCAAGAGGAACAGGAGTCGCCCCAACAGCAGTGTTGTTAACGGTAGTTCCGTTTTTTGAACCGGCGTCGGAAATCAGATATCCGTCGGGCCCCGGGGTGATCAGGGTGTGCCGGCGAGATACGAATTGATTGTCGATTATCAAATCGGCAGGCATTTCACGTCCGATCAAAAGAGGAGAACCTTCAAGGCGAGCGACTAGCGCTGTTTCGGAGCCCTTCGTGACCATGATGACTGCTTGAATTTGATTCAAAGACGTAATCTCTTCGATTCCTAGTTTGGTTATTCGTTATTGAGCTATGTAGCTCTTCGAATTTCAACATCGATTTTGCTTGGATCAAACTCGTTGTGCAAGCGTTTTGGGAGGTGCGATAGCTGATACGGTTCGCGTCGGTGGTGCTGGTTGTGTTGTGGTTGTTAGTGTTGCGCTGAGAAATAAAGTGAAATCTGTCGGATTTGGCCGAGTTCAGACGTCGTCTTCGAGATAGATTGTTTATCACCGCAGTCCTCTCCGAACAAGAGTGGGATTAGATCGTTCAAGGAAAGAAAAATGTACGGACTTGATAGCAAGGTTGCGATTGTTACTGGCGCTGGTGGCAAGGCGGGGATTGGCAGAGGTATTGCGACACGATTGGCTGCTGAGGGAGCGACTATTGTCGTGAGCGATTTGAACGATAACGGGACTCCAGATTGGGGCGGTTTATCGGCTGTTGTCGACGAGATAAATGCGGGTGGTGGTCGTGCGATTGGTCTGACGGGAAGTGTTTCTGATTCGGACGATGTGACGTCGATTGTTGAGGGTGCGATTTCGGCGTTCGGGCAGGTCGATATTTTGGTGAACAATGCGGGCGCTCCCGCGGGGCCGGATCGTGTGAATGTTGTTGATCTTCCCGAAGAAGTTTGGGATCAGGTTTTGGGTGTGAATCTCAAGGGCACGTTCTTGATGTCGCAGGCGATTTCACGTCACATGATTCAGCGTGGAGGTGGCGGCAAGATCATCAACATGTCGTCGGTTTCGGGGAAGGTTGGTAACGCTAAATTCGCGGCTTACTGTTCTTCCAAATTCGGGGTGATTGGGTTCACTCAGTCTTTGTCTCGTGAAATGGCGGAGCACAAGGTGAATGTGAACGCAATTTGCCCCAGCCTGGTTGAGACTGAGCGGGTGTTTGGGATGGCTTCGGCACTAAAGCCGGATGAGGAGACGTCGACCGAGGAGTGGCGTGACGAGATGGTAGCGCAGGTGAATTCTACGAACCCGCTGGGTCGGATTGCTCAGCCTGAGGATGTTGCTGACGTGGCGGCGTTTTTGGCGAGTTCGCAGTCGGATTATTTGACTGGTTTGGCGATTAACGTGGCTGGCGGTTCGTGGATGGGGTGAGGTTTTTGTTGGAGGGGTTTGCTCGAGTGGCAGGGTGAGTGGTGACCGATTGCCTGTCGTCCTTTGAGAACCTCAGGATGACATTAGGGATGTTGACCGCGTGATTAGAGATCGTCCACGATGTGTTTCCCGAGCCGTGGTTGATGCTAGTAGAGGATGTGTTGGTCGGAGAGGTCTTTGCCGCCGGTGGAGCGGGTTAGTCCGCCGCCGACGAATTCTTTGACTTCGAGATCGGCGAACGCGTTTACTGCCTGATAGAAAGTTGGAAGGTCTTCCCAGCGCGCTGGGTTCCATTTGAGGGATCCATCGCCTACTAGATCTTCGTGGATTTTGACGTTGGGGTTTTCGGCTGGAGTGATCACGGCGTATTGGGTGTCGGCAGTTCCCCATTCGCCTGTTCGCGGCATGTACTTGTAGTGAAGTTGCCCATCGACCTTCGCAGGTGCTGCGGGTTCGGTTCGTGCTTTGAGATTTTTAACTTCCATATCGAGGAAAGTGAATCCGAGCCACGAGGCTTGGGTTCCTGCGGTGTCTCCGACGACGCGAATGTCGGGGAGTTCGCAGTAGATTTTCGAGAATCCTAGTTCTTCACGACCCGTGATAATCGGGTCGGCGAGGTTTTCCCAGAGCACTGTTAGAAAAGGGCCAACTGCGGTGTCTTTTTCGCCCTTGAATCGGGCTGGAATTGTGACGCCGAGAACCGAGTAGCCACGACCTGCCAGCCATTTGATTTCGGTCATGTTGGTTTCGTTTACTGTGACGATTGGGTCGCCGTAGAGTTCGAATCCGGGTGGCAACAGGTTCTCGAGCTGTTTTGCGTTCGAAAGAAATGACACACGTAGCGACACCGATTTAGGACTGTTGACTCCATCGAAACGCCGACCTTCATGACCGCGTCGGGGTCCGGTAGCAGGGCCGAAGTGTGTTGGCATGCGGTACATTTCGCCAGGCTTGAACGTGTATGACATTTTGTTCCCTAATGAGTTGGCTGGATTGGCGGCAATTTTGTTCTATAGAGCTGGTTGTACTTGCAGACGGTAGGTCGTTAGATGGCTGTGTTGAAGTTCCACATGGTTGCGTCCATGACTGGTTCGTAGCCGATTTGTTGATAGATGGAGTTCGAGATTGGGTTGCTTAGATCGGTGTAGAGCACGGAGTACTTTTTACCCGAATCCAGAATCGTTTGAGTTACGGCAGCTGTGAGTGCAGTTGCGTATCCGTGATTGCGAAGCTTCGGTGGGGTGTAGACGGCGCTTATCGTCCCGCCGTTATCAGTATCTCGACCTTGCACAGCGACGCTGACAGGTTTGTCGGCTTCCCACAGGTGCACTCGACCTTCTTTGATTTGCGACCGAATGTAATCGTCATCTGTGATTACGAATCCGTCGACCTCGTCACGGAACGCATGGCGCCATTTTCTTACGATTTTGAAATCTTTTTTTGTTGCCTGACGGTGGGAACCTTCGGGCAGTTTTATCTTTTCGACCGAGTGGCAAGAGTAGATTCGCGAATTCATCCGCAGTTCGAGCCGACAACGGGTGAGTCGTTCCCACTCATCGGCGAATGCTAGTGCCGTTTCTTTAGGCCCGTTCACGCCGGTTGGCCGGGTGCTTTTTGGGAAGAAGAATCGGGCGAATATCCGTGCGGCTTCGTCGGGACCTTCCGACAAGAGTGGAACGATGCCGGGGGTGAACATTGCCGGTAGCAATGGCTGGTTATCTTCGTCGACTGAGAAGAACTTGGTCGTCATAGCGGAGTCGACGCCCTGGACTTGCTGGCTTGCGTAGCCGAGCAGGATCGAGTTTCCTGCTTCGTTTTTCATGAGCAGGTCGCGATTCACTTCAAGGAATTCTGCGGCTGAGGGATATTCGGTAACTTGCATTATTCGTAGATTCGGTTGTCGTTCACTTAAACGTATTCGTAATCGTCGAGCAGATTGTTTATGAGGCTTTGAGGCCCGGCAGCCATAAGACCTGCATCGACTGGCAGTAGCACGCCGGTTATCCAGCGAGATTCATCGCTTGCGAGGAACGTAGCTGCCATTGCGATATCTTCGGCTCGGCCTTCTGTTCCCAGAGGTGCAATGTCTCTTCTGATCTGACGTTTTCTATCGTCGACTGCTTCGACCATAGAAGTGTAGATCATACCCGGGGCTATACAGTTGACTCTGACGTTCTCGCGGCCGTGATGTACAGCCATTGCCCGGGTTGCAGAGATCATGCCGCCTTTGGCTGCAGCATAAGGGACGTTTTTAGTCATGGCGGCGCGGATGCCGTCGACGGATGCGACGTTGATGATCGAGCCTCCGCCAGATTTGATCATTTCAGGAATGGCATATTTTGAGATGAACACCATGCTTTTTAAATCAACATCCAATACTCGATTCCAAGACTCTTCAGTCACGTCGGGCGCAGCTCCTGGCCCGCCTATGCCGACGCTGTTCATAAGGATATCGAGCTTGCCGTAACGATCAATTGCGGCTTCAACTAGGGCTTTGCAACCTGATTCTTGTGCGACGTCGGCGATGAAATACGAGGCGGTTCCACCGGATTCCCTGATGGCAGCTTCGGTGGTTTGAGCTGCTTCCTCGTTCATGTCGACGATTAGTACTTTGGCACCGTGGGATGCGAATAGTTTTGCAGTTGCCACACCGACTCCTGCGATGTTCGGTGAACGTGTTCCGGCACCGGTGACGATTGCAACTTTGTTTTCTAGTCGAGCTATTTCACACCTCATATTCGGGTTATTACTACCGAACGATATTAATCGATCTATTTGGAGGGGGGATAGATGGTTTTGACCCCGATGAGTTGGCGGGTGATAATCCGCCAGCCGGGATTGTGGCACATATGCTTCTGCATTTCATCGGCGCACCTGGGCAAAGTTTGGTTTTGCCTTGGTTGACGGGCCCGAACAATTTCAAGAAATGCTTCGCTTTGCCGATAGTGATGCCAGCTAAGGATTCGATGATGAAAGCAGCCGTGATGCGTGGGACTCAGAAGCTTGTAGTTGAGGATATTCCCACGCCGGAGCCGGGTCCGAATCAGGTGTTGGTGAAGATCAAATATTCAGCACTTTGTGGGTCGGATGTGCATCGTTTTCAGTATGGGATGGCAAACGATGGTTCTGTGTTGGGGCATGAGTACATCGGTGAAGTTGTGCAGACGGGGCGGGATGTCACTCGATTGAAAGAGGGTGACAGGATAGTCGGAGGTGGTGGTGCGCCGCCGGCTGGAACTGTGCTGCCGAGTTATCCGAATGATCGATACAGCGCACGTACGGTGGGTATAGAGGCGACTCGAATTGGCGGGTTCGCTGAGTACATAGCGATGGACGAATGGCGACCGTTGCTGATTCCCGATGGGGTGAGCGATGAGCTTGCTGTGTTAGCCGAGCCTGCGTCGATTGCGGTTCATTCGGTGCGAACTTCTAAGTTCAAGCTTGGTGATACTACGGTGGTTATGGGAGCGGGGCCTATTGGGTTGCTGATAATGCAGGTTCTAAAGGCGGCTGGTGCTGCACAGGTGATTGTTTCTGAGCCAGCAGAAGCACGTGCTGAGGCGGCTCGGGCTTTAGGGGCTGATCTGGTCATTAACCCGATGGAAGAGGAAGTTGTTGACCGGGTGCTGGAATTATCGGGTGGCCCTGGCGTTCCTGTTGCGTTCGATGCAGCGGCGGCGAAGCCAACTTTCCAGCAGGGGCTGGAGATGGTTCGACGGGGCGGGCAGTTGTTGGTTGTATCGATGGCGTGGGAGGATGTGGATTTGCGGACCGTCGACTGGATTGGTCGAGAGGTCGAGATGAAGGCGGCATATGGATCGCAGCCGATCGATTGGCAAACCGTGTTGAATTTGATGCAGCGTGAGCAGCTTTCTGAGAAATCGATGGTGACCGACGAAAGCTTCATCGGTTGGGACGATATGCAATCGTCGATGGAACGGTTAATGAAGCCTGACGAACACGTTCAATTGGTATTGGTTTGTTGAATCAACTGAGGGAGACACTGGTGTAGCTTGCGTTTCTTACTGAATCGTGACTTGGGGTCGTCATGTTGTAATAAGTGGCGAATAACGTCTTGATTGGTGAAACCGTGTAGGCTTCTGGATGAATCTCTAACGGAAGCAGAGGAGTGTGATTGCGGGGTCTCTGGTGAGATTCGCGCGGTGTGATGAGAATTCCAGACTCCATTACGGATGCTCTGAACGGATTGCCCGATGCGGCATTTCTGGTAGATGACGCAGGCACGATTGTGGCTGTGAACGACGCCGCTACGTCGATGTTTGGTTACTCGCGGGGGCAGTTGATTGGCAGCATCGTCGACGATCTGATGCCAGCTAGCGCCCGGGAATATCACAAGGGCGTGCGGACAAAAGCGCTTGAAGATCGTAAACATCGTTCTTTTACATCTGGGAGCACTTTCGAGTGCGAACGCCGCGACGGCGAACTGTTCCAGGCGGATATAAATCTTTCGCCGACGACCATAGATGGTGTGGCGATGACGTGGGCTTTGGTTCGTGATCTCGACGGTCCGGCTGAGTCTAATGAAGGGCGTAGACAAGCTCTAACTACTCTGGATGCTATTGGTCGAATGGCGACTTCAACGTTTGACCTTGAGAATGATTTTGCGTCAGTAGCAGAGGCGCTGAACGATGTTGTTTCACATGATCGAATAGCGGTGATGTTGATCAGTGAGAATGATCCGAGTCTTGCAGAGGTTCTGTTCGTTGCAGGGGATGTTCATCCCGATTATCCCGTTGGGACGGTTGTTCCTGTTCGAGACAGTGCAATGAGTCGCGTCGTCGCCGCGGGCGAGCCTGTTTCATTTACACACAGGCTTCTACGAACCGCTCCTCCTGCGGTAAAGAAAGGGTTGGATAACGGTTATACGGAGACGTATGGCGTGCCACTGATCGATTCTGAAGGCGTGTTCGGAATGGTGATGGTGGCGACCAAGAACCCGAGAATGTTTTCTGAGTTTCAGAAACACCTCATAGCTCGAATGGGTGATCATCTTGCAGTGGCGGTCACAGGGCAGCGGATGCGGACGCGAGTGCGTGATCAGGCTGCCGAAATTGATCTCGTCAACGAGATCGGGCAGGTCGTTAGTTCATCACCGGATTTGGGTAGTGAGTTTTCTTCTGCTGAGGAT
The DNA here is from genome assembly GCA_029593915.1 of Candidatus Lucifugimonas marina. Classification (GTDB taxonomy): domain Bacteria; phylum Chloroflexota; class Dehalococcoidia; order Lucifugimonadales; family Lucifugimonadaceae; genus Lucifugimonas; species Lucifugimonas marina. Next base: position 816,013 of record CP046147.1, read on the forward strand.
TTGATTAGAGGTTTCGTGCCGTTTGATCGTTTTTCGGTTTTCTCAATTGATCTCGAAGAAAAGATTCTGACAAGAACCTTCGTGCTTGGTGACAGACTGGATGCATTCAACCAAAGAGATTATCCAATACGCACTTAGGATGTTCCCGGGCTTAGGACGGTTCTGTCGGGCCAGGATCCAGTCATCTTGGATCGTAAACAACTTATCGATATTTCTGTGGCGAACGAAGTATTTTCACCGTTGTTAGAGGCGGGCTACCAACAGGTGTTGATCGTGCCGTTAGTGGTCACAGCACGGCCAGTCGGATTTGTGGTTTTTGGCTCCAAACAAAGTGATCCCTACGACGATCATCAGGTATCGATTGCGGCTCGAATTGGCGAACAGGTTGCTGGTCCTGTGGCGAATGCGTTCTTGCTGGATAGAACTCGACGAGAAGCCGAAGTTGAATCGACTCTTGTTGAGATAGGTCGGATTGCTGGTTCAACGTTCGATCTGCAGTCCACCGTTGGTGAGTTGGGGCCGTTGATCAGGAGTCTGGTCGACTCGAAATCGATCTTGATCGCAGGAATCGAAGAAGACCACAGGTACATGCGGGTTTTCTACGTGGATTATGTCGATGTAGATCCTGAACAGGGATTAGCTCCCGGCAGGAAGTTAGATTCGTTCCATCCAATTAAGGGGACATCATCTGAAACCATGTTGAAGACGCTCCAGCCGGTATTGGTCAACGCCGAGAGTGGAGAAGAATTTTCGCGCCGGTACCCTGGAGCTGGTACGTCTCACGTAGCGGGGGACTTGAAGTCATCGATCAACGTTCCGCTTGTGGCGAATAACGAAGTATACGGACTGCTGAACTTCCGAACGAACGCACCTGAGGGTTACAGCAGAGTTGATCTCGAGTTAACTGGCAAGATAGCGGCTCAATTAGCGAGTACTGTTGCCTTGATAGAGTCGAACCGCCGTGATTCGGCTCTGGCTGCAGAACGCACTGCACTATCAACCGCTGGCAGCATCATGGCTGCAACGCAAAAGATTTCTGATGTGTGGGATGAGTTCGCGAGCATTGTTGCTTCCCTCGTGAAGTTCAATCACATCGCTCTTGTAGGTGTCGATGGTTCAACACGTATGGCGCGATTTTTGCACGATTTTTCGATTGGATCGACTAGTCGATTTGGACGTCGTCTAGGCGAAAATTTTGCAGTTCACGGAACAGTGACGGATGAGCTGATTCGACGTCGATCAGGATTCATTCGAAGCTTCGAGAGTACTGATGAGTGGGTAGCGAACTATCCAAATTCTCATCCAAGAATCCACGAAGTACCGATAAGGGCGATGATCGCTGTTCCGCTCATTTGGGGTGATGAAGTTGTTGCAGGGCTGTACGTGCACAGCACGGAGTTTGATTCCTACCGTCCCCAAGATTTGGCTTTGATCGAACGGGTAGCAGCGCATATCGCTGGTCCGGTGGCTGGCAGTCTGCTTCGCGAACGAGAGTCGGAGATAGCCGAGCAACGTGAGGTGCTGGTTCGAATCAGCACGCTCCTTGGGGCGGCAATTGATTTGGACGCTGTTTGGGATCAGTTCAGTTCGTATCTGCGAGAGATTCTCGAGTTTGATCGGTGTGTGATAGTCAGTATCGACAATGATGCTGGCAAGGTGAACGTGTTACATGACAGCCAGCTTTCTGGCTCGATTGGACCTGTTGCTGAGTTAAGAACGGCTGGTGATGAATACGATCTCGCTGGGACGGTGGCAGAGCATGTAGCGAAACAGGGCAAAGGGGTCGTTCTCAACCAGAGCAACCCTGATGAACTGCTGGAGAAGTATTCAGGCGTCGCAGATCAGGGATTCAATCTGCCATTCCTGTCGAATCTCGGAGTTCCTTTGAGCTGGGGTGGTGAGGTTGTCGCCAGCATGTTCTTTGGAAATTTGCGTCCAAATGCGTATGAGGAGAGCGATCTAGAGATTGGTGAGCGAGTTGCCGCCCAGGTTTCAGGTCCGATAGCAGGTGCCGTAGCCAGGCAACGTGAACTTGAGCTTGCTGAAGAACGTCAGCGTCGTGAGACGGCTGAACTTGAAGCTGCTGCGTTGGCAGAGTTGAGCGAGACGAAGAGCAATTTTGTAGGTGCGATGTCGCACGAGCTGAAAACGCCGCTCACGAGCATCGTTGCATTTTCAGATATTTTGAGCAGAGACAACGACAAGGGCTTGGAAGGTCGTGCGCTGCAGCAGATCAAAGTGATTCAGCGGAATGCCCGTCATCTCGAAGGAATGATTAACGAATTGCTTGATTTGTCGAGAATGGAGTCGGGGCGCTTTGAAATTGCGCGGGCTCCTTTCGATTTCGTGGCTCTGATGAACGACTCGCTTGAGAGCTCTCAACCCCAGTTCGAAGCGATGAATCAGACCGTTGAGTTCAACACCGACAATGATGTTCTATTGGTAAACGGCGATCGGGAACGTCTGATGCAGGTGGTGAACAACTTGCTCAGCAACGCTTCGAAGTACTCACCTGAGGATTCAGATGTCGAGGTCGAAGTTAGCGAAGATGACCGTTGGTTGGTTGTCGAAGTTAAGGATCGCGGTCCGGGAGTGCCTGAAGATAACCCAGAAGGGCTATTTGAAATGTTCCATCGAGCAGACAACGAGATTACTCGACGCGTACCAGGTGCCGGAATCGGACTTCATGTGTCGAAACGAATCATTGACGAACATGGTGGTGAGATTTCGCTGAATCTGCGTGAGGGGGGCGGTGCCGTGGCTAAGTTCAGAATCCCGCTTGGACTTACTGCGCTGAGCTAAGTGGTGTGGGCTTAAGCGAGAACACAACGTGCCGGCGAGTGAGCGGTTTTGCTCACCCGCCAACGTGTTTGTTTAGCTTCTTGAGAATACTTCTGTAACCGGATTGAACTCGGTGTCGGGTTCGAGCGGATAGATCGGGCGGGCGCAGACAGTGTGGCCGAGAGTTTTGAGGTTGGCGCTGGTGGCTCCAGGTGCATCGACATTGAAGTTGGCTTCTACCCAGTCGTCGTAGAACGCTGGCTCGCAGTGCGGCGATTTCACGATGGTTGAGTGGAAGTCTTTTGGATCTAGCCCAACTTTGAAGAAGAGTCCCCTGTCTACGAGCATCACTGTTTCCGTGGTGACTACAAGCGTGAGCTTGCCTGATTTCAAGACAGCTGATGGTCCGATGGTCGGCTCGTACTTCCATGTTTCACATTTGAAAGTTCCGTCGGTCAGTGCTTCGACGGTCCATTCGAGTTCGAGTGGCTTGAACTGCGGATCATGTGCTCCGCCAACTCCCATAGTGAACGTTCCACCCACGCCAAGTTCGTGTGCCTTCGCTGCCGACGCTGGGTCGGCGAGTGGAGCAAGGATAGTGTGCGGGTAGTTGGTGCGAATCATTTCGCTGATGATTGCGTTTGAATCGCCAGACGAACCTGAGCTCGGAGCATCGGCAGCGTCGGTGAATGCGATTGGACCAATCATGGTGGCAGCTTTGGCGACCGATTCTTCAAGGCCAATGAATTGTCCTTGCATGATGTGTCGGTTTGGCCAGAAGTCGTTCGCCATTTGGAGAGCGTGTTCTTCGGCTAGTTCCTGGTTGCCATCGGTGAAAACGTATGCCTGACTGCTTAGTTCTGGAACATCGGTGAACGGGTTGCAGATGAAGAATCCGGCGGAAAGTACTTCGGGATTTTCGTGAAGCTTTTTGGCGTATCGGATCTGAGCTCCAAACGCACCTTTTGCTGTGATGAGTTCGTTTCCTCGAACAATAGCGGGAACTCTAACTCGGGCGGCTACGGGTTTTACGCCATCTTTCAAAATCCGAGTAAGCATTTGGGCGGCACGCTTGCCTGTGTCACCGAAATCGATGTGAGGGTACGTGTGGAACGATGCGAGGCCGTTAATGTTTTCGAGCATCTTGGCGGTAAGGATGCCGTGGAGGTCCATCGTGATGACGATTGGTACGTCGGGACCAAGAATCTTTCGTGCTTCTTCGAGCAAGTAGCCTTCAGGGTCGAGAAGTTCAGTCGTGCCCATTGCACCGTGCATTGAGAAGTAGACGCCATCGATTTTGCCAACGTGAGGTTTTAGCGAGTCGAGGAACTCTTCAGCGATTTTCAGGAATGCGCTGTGGCGGAGAGGTCCGGCAGCAGTGCCCTCGGCATCGAACGTGTAAACGACTTCAAGTTCATCGCCAAATGCTGATTTCAGTTCGGTTAGTGCGCCACCGATTTGAGAATCGGTGCCTTCGTGAGTTGCTCTGATCTCGTCACCGCGGAGGTAATCGAAGAATTCGTATTCACAGGGCACTGGGTTGAATGTGGATATCTCTTGCTGACATCCGCCGATCAGAATTCGCATCGTGTTAGGGCTCGTTCGTTTTCGCTTGGGGGTTGGAATATGCGAGGGAGAATGTATCAGCGAACGGCGTGCGTGGCTGCTGAAATCGGATCGATTTTCATGCTCAAATCTGATCACCGTTTATGTTGTATTTTTCTGTTCGAGGGTGATTGAATTGTTCTACGGGTTTTCTGCGTGATCTCAATTGGTTTTTGAAGAGATGGAATTTCGGCAGAAGGCATGGGCTTATTCGATTCGCTCTGGCGTTTCGACGGGATAAATACAGTGACGGGGAGTTCCCCATTTCAGGGTCGACGGCGTGGACGGTTTCGACGTGGTCCGCGTCCGTTACAGCACCCTGTGTTCAGGCGTGTGCTGGGTGCCAGTGTCGTCTCACACCTCGTTCGGTTTCTCGATTTCACTATCGTCGCTTGGCTGGTTGTCCAACAGACGGATGATTCATCAGCAGTTGGTCTCCTTGTATTTTTTCGCGTCATACCGTTCCTGATACTTGGTCCGTTTATCGGCGCGTTGCTAGATCGTTATTCGCGGATAGGCATCTTTCGTAAATCGCAATTAGGGATGGCGATTGTTGCTGTTGGTTTTGGTGTTGCAATTGCGTTTGGATACTCGAGCCTCCCCGTTATTTATCTGTACACACTTTTTTCAGGTGTGTTGATGGTCGTGGAGATTCCATCTCGACGTGCTTACATGTCGAGTGTTGTAGGGCCTGCTGCTCTCGGTTCGGCGATGGCGTTGGATATGGTTTCTCTCAACTCAGCGTGGTTCATTGGCTCGAATCTAGGCGGGGTTGTAGCAAAGTTGATAGACCCATCCATTGCATATTTCGGGATCGGTGCTGTGTACCTGCTGAACTTCTTGTCGCTTCGAGGCCTTCCGGTAATGTCGCGCCCTAATAGAGGTGAATCGGCTGGGAATCCGTTTGCTGCGATTGCCGAGGGATTTCGATTTTCGCGGGCGAATCCCGCGATTTTTGCGGGTCTGCTCGTTGTGGGTGTGAATAATTTTTTTGGCTACGCATTTGAATCGATGGCTCCAGCGTTTGCGCGGGACATATATGGAGCGGGACCGACTCAGTTTGGATTGTTGATGTCGGCGCAGGGATTGGGAGCGTTGGTTACAGCGGGTTACGTTGCTGTGCGCGGGAAGCGGATAGCAAACCCTGGAGTTTTGCTGATCAGTGCGTCATTAGTTCAAATGGTTGGCAGTGTGGGGTTTTCGTTTACCCAGACGGTTGGTGTTGGGTTTGTCGCAATCGCTCTTCTGGGGCTGGTGAGCATGGTGTTTGGAATTACTCACACACTGCTTATTCTGTTGGCGTCACCCGATAAGTTCAGAGGCAGGGTAATGGGATTTCAGGTGCTGATGATGGGATTGTTCCCGATTGGTAGTTTGGCGCTAGGCTTCACTGCCGATGCTATTGGGCTTGGGCAGGCGGTTAGAGTTTTCGCGTATATTGGCTTCGCCCTTCTGGCGATTATCTGGGTGAAGTATCCGGAATTACGAAAGCCGGTGGGTTGAATGGCAAGAAGTACCGAGTAGTATTTGCTTCTGGTTGTTTCGACTCGATTCTGATTGGAGTCGGTAGTCGTTTTTCGCAAGTGAGGAATAATTTGCCGCTGTATTTGGATCGTCACTACACGGATGGTGTGAGTGAGGAAGAAATAATCGAGGCTCACGAGCTGGATCTGAACCTCGAAGCGAAGTACAACGCCAAGTTTCTTACCTTTTGGTACGACGAGGGACGGCAAACGACGTTCTGTTTGGTGTCGGCGCCAACGTCTGAGACCATCACCGAGATTCACTCCGAGTCGCATGGTCAGATTCCGAACGATATCGCCGAGGTTAACCAGACCGAGATCCTTTCGTTCATGGGGCGTATTGCCGATATTCCTTCAACCGTGAAACCCGAAGGTGCGCCGGTTGATAGGGCGATGCGGACGATTATGTTTACCGACTTGGTTGGGTACACATCGCTGATGAGCAGGTTGGGTGATGACCGTGCGTTCAAGCTGTTGCGCGAACACAACAACATTGTGCGGGATGCCCTTACCAAGTTCGCAGGCCGTGAGATAAAGCACACGGGCGACGGTGTGATGGCATCGTTCGATGTTGCCGATCAGGCTGTGCGGGCTGCTTCTCAAATAGTCAACGAAATTGCAGCAGTCGAAGTGCCCGGCGAAGAGGATAGTGGGGAGCGATTGAGTATTCGAATCGGCATGACTTCAGGAGAGCCTCTGGAAGATCAAGGCGATTTGTTTGGCTCGGTAGTGAATCTTGCTTCCCGGCTGTGCGACCTTGCGGAATCGGGCGAGATTCTTATCTCAGATAAGTGTGAGACCGAACTTAGTGACGATTCGATAAAGCTGGAGTCGATTGGAAACGTTTCGATTCGCGGATTCGATGAGCCAATCGCTGTTAGCAAGGTTTTGAGCTAGAGCTTTCTGTTCGATCAAATAACGAACATTTTGGTATGAAATCGGTGTCGAACCGATATGAGCCGATAGGTTGAGCCTATTTGGCGTTGACTTGTGGATAGGGTGTGAATAACGTCTGTGCAGCACTTTTTTACAGGGCTTGAATCCTCGTCTGGTATTCGCTCTGTCGTGCACGGTTCGCCTGTGGTGTTGGGCTGATTCTGCGCTGTTGAGCGCATTCTTTTGTTGTTGGGTGGAAGACGCGGGTTCACGCGTCTTTTTTGTGTTCGCGCCCGAAAGAAAAACGGGTTGGAGATTGAAAATTGAAGTTCGTTCGATTCGGAATTGTTCAGAAGTTTTTAGTATTAGCAGCTTTATTGCTGGCTGTTGGCGGGTTTTCCAACACAGTGAGTGCTGCACCCGTTGAAGCAGATTCATGGAATTTCACGTTTATGAGAGGTTCCGTTGATGGCGGACCGATGCCGAGCGATCTTACGTTGGGCGCTTTTCCGACGTTCGACGACATTTATCTGTTCACAGAGAACAAGAACGTTGTAGTTACTGATCCGATTTTGGCGGACGGTGTTTTGCTCGGACCAGGCAAGTACGACAGTTTTTATTTGCACCGAGATGGCAGGGATAACGATCTTCCTGCGACAGAGATTTACTTTGGTGCTCAACCTGCTGTTGCAACGATGAGTACATCGAGCACTCTTGCCAACTCTGATGCGATATTCGGTTTTCAGGGAACTATTTATTCGCAGGACCCAGAGCGACAGATAGAGTGGGAGCGAATACGTTCACGAGAAACAGATTTATTCCATATTCAACTCGAGTATGGGACACCAAACTTCTACTCGCCTCTTACGGGCGGAGATATTTACGGGATCCGGTACGACAACGGTGCCCTCGGAAACTATGACCAGGCTCGAATAGTTTTTGAGTCGGATGAAGATGGCGATGGTGTTGTTTACTCGCAAGACTGTAACGACAACGACGCTCACACATACCCTGGCGCTAACGAAGAGTTCGACTTCATCGACAACGACTGTGATGGCGAAATCGATGAAGGGCTTGGTGGGGGACACGTTGATACTGACGGTGATGGATTAACCGACGCACTCGAGCTAAGTATCTACTTCACTGACCCAACTAAATGGGATACCGATGGTGATGGTTACAGTGATTCAGAAGAGATCGCAAACGGTTGGAATCCGATTGTTTACACCGACCATGTACCGCCAGTTGTGGTGAGCGGCCCGAGTGATGTACATGTGTACAGCGCTACTGGTGACGCAGTGGTGACATTCGATCCGATAGTAGCTGTGGATGAATATGACACCGAACTAGATATTTGGTGTAACACCGTTTCTGGATCTGTGTTTTATCTCGGCACGACTCAGGTCGTTTGCTTTGCCGAGGATGATGCCTGGAACAGGGCAAGTCATGCCTTCTATGTGGTTGTTGAGTTCGATCCTGATGTTGATGGTGACGGATTCACTCGCTATGGCGATGATTGTGATGATGACAACCCAGCGATCTTCCCGGGCGCTGCCGAAGTAGCCGACGGGGAGGACAACGACTGTGATGGTGTTGTCGACGGTAGTTCTGGGCCGGGCGTGGATATGAGTGCTTTCACAACTCTCGACGGAGGGATTATTGGAGGGACTATTCCGTCCGACTTGACCCGCGATGGGTTCCCGACTGATAACCGTACGTATCTCTTTTACGAGAGCTACAACGTGACTACGACCGAGCCGGTTGTAGTTGATGGGGGAGTTTTACCTCCAGGTAAGTACGACAGTTTCTTGCTGCATCACGACCAGAAAGATACTGAAGTCTCGACTTCAAGTTTCAATTTTGGACTTACTACGGCAGTTGCATCGATTACCAATGGCAGCAATCTGGTCACCACCGATTCTATATTTGGTAATCCCGGAACTGTTTACAGCTCTGACCTAGCGCGCGGCATTGAACTGGCTGGTACCCGATTCGATGACGAATTTTTGATTCAACCAGATCTGGCTGTCAGACTGGTTTGGAACTCGCCTTCTGTTGGTGGGGATTTCTACGGCGTTAGATATACCGCAGATACCTCGCGCGACTTCTTGGATCAGACTCGAATCATTTTCGAGTCCGATGAAGATGGTGACGGTGTTGTTTACTCGCAGGACTGTAATGACTTAGATCCACGAGTTAGCCCGCTGCAAACCGAAGTTGCCGATGGTATCGACAACGATTGTGATGGCGATGTGGACGAAGTTGTAAGCAGCCCATGAGTTTGGGAAATCCCACCTGCTGATCGCATTTTCGACGGAACTGATGTTGAGGGGATGGTGGTTCACTACGAATTGCCGGTAGCCAGGACTTTCGACGACGAGTTCGTGGTCGCTTCTTGCACACCTGCATCGGGCAGCGTGTTCCCTGTTGGGGTTACCACTGTGAGCTGTTCTGCAACTGATTCAGTTGGGAATTCGATATCGGGTGAGTTCACAGTAACGGTGACAGATCCTGATCGAGACCGTGACGGCGTAAGACGAGTCGATGGTGACTGTGATGACGACGATCCTGCGGTATTCCCGGGGGCTCGCGAAGTTGTTGATGGTAAAGACAACGACTGTGACGGATTGGTCGACAACGTAAACGTTGCGCCAGTGGCGGATGCCGGTGCTGATGTTTCAGCAGCCGAGGCTAGTACGTCTGATGGTGCGGTAGTTGTGCTTGACGGATCAGGCTCCTCGGACGCTGACGTTCCGAACGGCGATGTGATCTCGTACTCCTGGAGTGCTCGTGGCATCACATTTGATGATTCTTCGATCGTGAATCCTTCGGCGACGTTCCCTCTTGGGACAACCGAGGTGACTCTGGTTGTTACTGACAGTTATGGCGAATCTGATTCGTCAACGGTTTCTGTGACGGTGGTCGATACGACTGAACCGGTGATCGTTGCTCCGGACGATATTGAGATTGAACTGACTGCTGTGTTGACCCAAGTGAGTGTTGGTGCGCCAACTGTGACAGATGCGGCCGATCAGTTCCCACTGGTATCTGGTGATTCGCCGGGTGGATTCCCGCTTGGCTCGACCACAGTAACGTGGACTGCCACAGACGCTTCAGGGAATGAATCGACGGCGACTCAGACGGTGACAGTCGTCGACACGACTGCGCCTTCACTTTTTGGAGTGCCCAGAGACGTACGTGAGGAGTACGGGCAGACAAGGCCATCTGCTCCGCAGGTAATAGTTGTGGACGCATCTGAGTCGGAGCCTCGTGAGGTCCTTCCTACCGAGGTTCGAACCGATGGACCGAATGCCGACACGTATTCGATAACTCGGACTTGGACTGCGAGCGATAGCAGCGGAAATACTGTTGTTGGAACTCAGGTAATTTCGGTTAGCGACACAACTCCGCCTGTTGTGACGGTACCGGCAGATGTATCAGCGGAGGCAACCGGTCGAGAGACTGAACTTGGATTCGGTGCAGGTCTTGCAACGGATAACAGTTCTGTCGCACCATCGGTGACCAACGACGCTCCAACAGGCGGATTCCCATTGGGCGCCACAACAGTGACGTGGACGGCTACTGACATCAGTGGGAATTCAACTTCTGCGACCCAGACGGTGACAGTGAGCGACACGACACCACCGACGGTTCAAGGACCGACAAACGCTCGATTTGAGTCGACGACGGTTGTGACTCGAGTGGTGTTGTCTCCGCCAGTCGTAACCGACGTAGTTGACCCTGAGCCGCTGGTGACTAACGATGCTCCAAGTGAAGGCTTCCCGGTTGGCGACACGCTCGTTACGTGGACTGCAACCGACTTCTCAGGAAATTCGGCAAGCAGCACGCAGATTGTGACTCTTGAAGACACAACTCCGCCGGTGCTGGTTGTTCCTGGCGATATCGAGACGAATGCGACTGGTGCGCTTACTACAGTGGCAATTGGAACAGCTTCGGCTACCGATGCCGTTGATCCTGCTCCGGTCATTACTAACGATGCTCCGGCTCAATTCACGGTTGGTACAACAGTGGTCACCTGGACTGCGACAGATGAATCTGGAAATAGTTCATCCGCTGTTCAGCAAGTTGTGGTTTTGGGTGCTGCTGAAATGAAATCTTCGGTAATGGATGCACTCGCTGAAATATCGGGTGAGGGTAAGGAGATCGAGGACGCTCTCAGGGAGAGTGAGAAGGGCCTTGATTCTAAGAACTGGACCGATGGCGGTGAGCTTTCTTCGCAGCATGGTCACAGGGCACTTTCGGCCGACAAGAAAGCGGTGAACAAGCTGCTGTTGGCTCTCGACCAGAAGGGCATGAAAGCACTTTCACCCGAGGCTAGAGAAATTGTCGAGCAAGCGATCATCACTTTGGTGAACATCGATAGGTTGTTGGCTGAAACTCAGATTGCGAATGCCGAAGACCTGACGGTTAGGAGTCCGAAGGATCAGCGAGCGCACGACAAGCAGTTGGCTGATGCTCGCAAGCGTTTCGCCGAAGCGGAGGTCGAATTCGCCAAGGGCGATTACGGGAAAGCGATCGACCGATTCAGAGCTGCCTGGAACCATGCAGTGAAGGCTGAAGAGAGCGCTGATGGTCATTCGAGTAAGATCGATGAAGGTGTTTAGTCGCTAGCGAAAGACGAATAATGAAAGAGCCTCGACAGTGATGTCGGGGCTCTTTTTTGTTTATCGAAGCTGCGAACTTCAGTGGCGCCGTGTTCATCCACACCGATGTGATCGGTTCACGGTGCTGCCGAGATAGAAGGTCGTTTCCAGATGCGCGAGATATGGATTTTGGGCTCGATAACGTTATCGAGAGCTGAGATGAACGACGTGGGCAGTACGAGTGAGGAATTCCAATGCGAAATTGGCGATTGTCGCCGTGGTTGGGTGGGTGTAAAGTTCCCTGCGGTTCGCTGATATTTGTGAATTTTCTAAAGAATATTTTTTCTCGAAAGCTGTTGTTTTAAATTGAAAGCCGCACGACTCGTAGCACCGCAGACGTTTGATTTTGTTGAACTGGATGAACCGACCCCTAAAGATGGGGAAGCCAAAATACGAGTAGAGGCCACTTCGGTTTGTGGCAGCGATATTCACGGGATTTATCACGGGGGAACTCCGGAAGAGGATTACCCGCTTGCTCCAGGAGTTCCTTGTCACGAGATCGCCGGAACAATTGTCGAATCGAAGTCCGACGAGCTAAAAGAAGGTCAGCGAGCAATCGTTCTTCCAACCCGAGGTATGGGCGGACTCTCCGAGTACCTTGTTCAGACTCCCGACCGCGTTCTTCCTGTCCCAGACTGGGGCGGGATCCACGAGTGGGTCATGTGTCAGCACACTGGTACGGTTCTCTACTCTGTGAAGCAGATGGGTAACGTTGCTGGTAAGCGCGTTGCGGTTCTGGGGCAGGGCGGAATTGGTCTTTCATTCTCGATGCTTACCGAGAAGATGGGCGCGCAGCAGGTTATCGGTATCGACCCTGTTGAGGCTCGACGTGAGAAGGCTTTGACAATTGGGGCAACCAACACTGTCGACCCTTCGAAAGAGAACATGTACGAGGCTATCGAAGACCTGACGGGTGGCGAGGGCATCGACATCGTGGTCGACGCTACTGGCGACCCTGAAGGATTCGCTCAGTCGCTGAAAATCGTCAAACGCTGGGGCATGTTTGTGAGCTTCAGCCTGACCGGCTCAACCGGCAAGATTTCAGAGTTCCCGCACCAGGAGTTCATGTTCAAGGCCGCAACGATTATTCCTACGCAGGTTGCTGCTACTTCGCAGCCGACTAAGGACATTCGAGAGATGATTGCGCTCAAGGAGCGTGGTTGGGCTGATCCTGGAGTATTGAAGAGCCACAACGTTGATTTCAGCGATGTTCAGAAGGCTTACGACATGTATTCCAACCACGACGACGGAGTCATCAAGGTTGTGATGGAATTGAACGGCGGCGGTAAGTCCTAAAGTTCGATTCTAGCTTCGCGTGAATATGATTAGCCCTCTCGCTGGAAACGGTGAGGGGGCTTATTTTTTTGCGATGAACATTCCTGATGATCGGGTTACTTTAAAGAAACCTTTGTTGTCGATCTCGTTCTTTACAGCGGCTTTTAGTGGCTCCAAATCTAGCTCAGCATCCATGGAACGTGCGTAATCGACAACAACGTCGACATCGGTGGCTTCGCATATTCCGCTCTCACGAATGATTCCAACGTTCGAAAAGTGTTTTTCGAGCATTGATCCGCCATTTTCTAGCGTGAATGCAGCGTGGGCGAGTCCGATGTTGTCGATCTGGCTTTCGTCGGCGATAAAACGTTTTTGTAAATCGAGAAACTCGATGATGTGTTTGTCGGAGTTGGTCTTGGCGTATAGGTGCCCACCTGGTTTCAGCACTCGTGCTATTTCGGAGAGAGCTAGGTCCTGACTTCTTGCGTGGTAGAGCATGTAATTCGCGGTGACCACATCGAACGAGTTGTCTTCGAACTGAAGATCGCACACGTCTGCGATTTCGAACGAAAATTTTTCGGGACGCACAGAAACGTTTCGTTTGGCTTCGTCGATCATCCCTTGCGAAAGATCAGTGAGAGTCACCGTCCAATCTGCAGGGATTCGATCGTGCTGTATGCCCCATTCCCAGTAGTGAGCAGGGCCGCATCCAATATCGAGAAAATTGGCATTTTCAGGTGCGATGAGCTCGTCGTAAAAGTTGCTGAAAGCATCATCACGAGTTTCGCCGTAGAGTTGCCAGAATTTGATTCGGGCATTGAGATTTGTTGCATCGCAGTACGCCGTTTTTCGAAGGTGATCGACGTTTTGCATCCGATTGTTGACCATGTTGTTACCTTCTCGTGACTAAGCACCCTTGCTGTATTGAGATTACATATTTACATTTGGCGAAGTTAGATTCATCTTCAACAAGGATATGCACGGAATGTACGGAAAAATCCTTTTGCCAGTCGATGATCTAGAGTCTGCCGGGCTGGCAATTGCAAATGCGAAAGAGATCGCGGGTTCGAACGGTACAGAGGTGATTTTATTTCACGTCGTATCACCTGAAAATCCGTTGGTGATGCACGATGAGCACATTGGTGGTGTTCAGGCTGCTGCGGACGTTTACGAAGCCGCTCAGCATGACGAAGCTCGGAACGTCAGCGAGCAAAGCGAAACCATGCAGGCCGCAGCCGAAGAAATTGCCGCCACGGGCGTGAAAGCTTCGTCACAGGTTGTTGTCGGAAATCCATCAGCCGAGGTTATCAAGGCTGTCGGCGATCAGAACGTTGACCTTGTGATCATTAGCACCCACGCTCGACGTGGAGTGTCTCGAGCGTTCTTGGGGAGCGTTGCTGACGAAGTGATGAAAGAGCTCGAAATTCCCGTGATGGTGGTTCGCCGGTCCTAAGAAAATTTGGGATAGCGAACAGAATAAAACAGTCGATGCACATGCATTTGTCGCACCTTATTTCTGTGCGTAATTGGCGCGATTATTGGCGCACACGACGTTCATTCTCGTAGGTGTGACAGGATTATGTGACGATTTCGAATACTCTTTGCACACCAATCAGCACACTCTCAATACCTTTTTGCATGGCTAGCGGCTCTAGCATGCTTCTCGCACGCGTGTGCACGGAGTTATTAGAGGCTTGGGCTCGATTATTAGTTGTACATCGGTATTTCGGTGCCGAGTTATTACCGTAATTCAGGTTCCATTGGCCGACGAACGTTGTTCGACTGTGGCGATTGATGAATGCCAATGCCAAAGCATGACACAGCTGGGACATTTGGCCGATCAGTAACTGATCGAGTGTTTACGCGCGCGCGGGAGCGCACTCGGACATGGCTGACGGCGACGAGGCGTTTGAGTGCCATCACCGCGGTCGGTTTACTGGCCTTGGTGACTGCTTGTGGTCAGGCGACCGGTGCTCTGTACATCTCCACTCAAGAACCGTCAGAACTGACCGGCGCTGGATTTGTTCTGAACAAAAATGCCGACACTGGAGAGCTGCTGGCAGATGAGCTGAATCGCAAGCTCGAAGTTGTTGCAAAGAGTCATGTTGAAGCGGCGATTCCAATCGGCCAATCTGGGGAATTCGCAACTGGTGCTTCGGGCGATTCCTTTTCCGTTAGCTCAAGTATTGTCGTTTCGGGAGCGGTCGACGATGTTCTGGTAGCCGTTGCAGCCGATCTAGGAGTTATCTCATCGAGTCAGGCTGAAGGAATGATTCTTGCAGCTGCCGGACTGGACGGCGAAGCAACTGGCTCGAACGGATCGGAGCCTGCGCCGGGGCTGAGCGGTTCGGTTGGTGTAGGCGGAGTAGTTGGTGTTCCGACTGATGGTTCGAACTCGCAGTCGGCAGATGGCAAAAGCGCTAGTGCTGGTTCGGGCGGGACGGGTTCAGGGAGTTCGGCGAGCGGATCGGATAACTCGAATGATGGTGGCGAAGCCGGGAGCGGTGGAAGTGACGATGACGGTTCTTCTGTAGTCGATGTTGATCCGACGCCGACTCCAGCTGCGGTAGCTGTGCCGGTTCCGTTGCCTGTTCCGACACCGCCAGACGAAAATTCTGGGAACGGTAACTCGGATAGTTCCAACAGTGGTGGTTCCGATAATTCGAACGCCGGGAATTCGAATGCCGATGGAAATTCTGAAAACAATGGAGATGGTTCCGGCAATTCAGACAATTCGAACCGAGGTGGAAATTCCGGTAACAACGGCCGTGATAATTCCGACGATGATAGTCGGGGCCGTCCTTCGCCCACCGCTACTCCGGAGCCGGAGTTGGCAACACCCACACCACTGGCTGCGCCTGAACCGATTCCATCTATCATTCCGACCGTAGATCTTAGTCCCGGAAATAGCGAAAACTCTGGAAACTCAGGGAACAACGGAAACTCGGGCAACAATCGAGGCTCGGGCGGAAATAACAGCGGCAACGGTTCGAACGGTGGCAATGGAAACTCGGGCGGTGGAAACAGCTCGAAAGCAGAGCCAACACCTACTGTGACTCCAACCGCTGTACCTGCGGCAACGTCCACCCCTGAGCCGACTCCTGAATCGCCAGCGACTGCAACGCCTACCGCGACAGTGCTACCAGAGGTGCTAGCTACGGCTACGCAAACTCCAACGCCTTCACCAACGTCGGAGCAAGGAAACAGTGGCAATAGTGGAAACTCTGGTAACAACGGCAATGGCAGTTCCGGTGGCGGCGGATCTAAATCCGCTTCTCCGACGCCGACGGTAACGCCTGAGGCAACTCCGATACCAACTTCGACTCCGACTCCTACACCGGAGGCTACGTTGACGCCTACACCTGTGCCGACTGCTACACCGACGCCTACCGCTGTACCGTCGGCTACTGCGACCGCAACACCGACCCCTTCGCCGACTCCTGAACCCGCTAACAGTGGAAATGGAAATTCGGGTAACAACGGAAATGGCAACTCTGGCAACAGCGGAAACGGTAATTCGTCTCAGAGCGTTCCTGTTGAGAGTTCGTCGGAAACTTCTGAAGGCGATCAATCGGGAAGCGAAGGAGAGGTCGCAGAGGGAGATTCGAGCGGCGTCACCCCTGATCCAACTCCGTCACCTACTGGCACACCTGAGGTAATTTCAACGCCAGAGCCAGAGCCGACTCCCGTACCGTCGCCAACACCAACTCCGGGACCTACCCCATCGCCAGTTCCTACATCGGAACCAGGGTCAGGAAACGGCAATGGAAATGGCAGTGGTAATTCGAAGAAAAAGTAGTGCCTAGAGGGCTCAGTATCACGAGCCTGTCATCTACAAAAAATGAGTAAATCGAGATGCAATCAACACAAAATAATCCGATGAAATTGGAAAATAGTTACGGGCCATTTGGTATTCGAAAATACCGATTGGCGATGGTGTTCTTGATTGTGTCGGCGCTGATATTTACCGCTGTGGCAGCTGCGATAAATATCACGACTACAGCATCTGAAGAAGAGCAGGTCGTTTCGATCACAACCGCAGAATCGATCAAAGATGCGCGGACTATCGCCGGGATCGTCACAGAGTTGCTGGATTCTGAGTCAGGCTCGTCTTCTATGGCATCTACTCAGGTTCCTAGCGTGGTTTCATCGGTAGACATAACTCAGTTCTTGGCGAATTCAGAAATCGTTGGGTTAAACATTTTTCAGCCTGATGGATCGTTGGCGTGGAGTTCATCGCTAGCACCCACTGAGTTGGCGCCGGCTCAAAAAGAGATATTCGTCAACGCTTTGACCGGATCGATTGCAACTGGATTGGTCAAAGATTCCGTGGTGTCGGGTAGTACTGGCGCGAGCTTCGAGGCCGATACGGTCGAGACGTATGTTCCCTTCACCGATTCGGAATCAGGTGAGGTTTCGTTGGTGCTAGGCGTGACTCGAGACGTGACGTCGATCCTTTCTACAAGTATCGATCAGTCTCGGTCAGCAGTATTCGAATCGACGATCATGAGTCTGGGAGTTGGCTTCCTCATACTTCTGATAACGGTTTTTCTCGCCGATATACGTATGTGGAAACAGCGGGAGCTGGCGGTTGAATATGAGCGAGATTCTGCTTCGGCAGAGCTTTCGTTTGCGAAGTTGAATTTGGCAAATCGCGAACTTCAGCAGGTGACGGAAGAACGAGAAAAAATTCTTTCTACCGTTTCACATGAGTTAAAAACACCGCTTACGAGCATTGTGGCGTTCACTGACATTCTTTCTCGAAATCAGAGCGGTGAGGAGAAAGATCGGAATCGCAAGCACTTGCAGATCGTGAGACGTAGTAGCGATCACCTGCTGGCACTTATCAACGATCTGCTGAAATTCAATCGCATGAGTCCTGTCGACACGGCAGTTGTTGAAGCTGAGTTTGAATTAGTCGGATTGATCGATGAAGTACGAGAAACGATGGAGCCGCTTCTTGCTTCGAAGCAGCAATCGTTGGTGATTAATGGTGGCGAGAAAATTCCTGTCTTGCTGATGGATCGAAGGCGGATTCTTCAGTCGTTATTGAATTTGCTCAGTAACTCTTCGAAATTTTCGAACGACGGTGCGGTGATTCTGATGGAATTCCGATTGAAGGATGACGTGTTGCAAATACTTGTCGCAGATCCCGGAATCGGAATGTCGGAAGAACGACAGGTTGAGTTGCTACAAAGTCGTATGGCTGTCGATCCCGACAGTGACAGTGGCCACGGTCTTGGGTTTGGGATCACCAAGGAAATTGTCGAAGCGCATGGCGGAAGAATTTCGATAGACAGCGAGGTCGGGCAGGGTGCTCGAATTACTATCGAATTGCCGATGATGATTGGGTAACGGCCGGTATTTCTGGGGCGTGCTTGTTGTTGAGGGAAGCTAGTTAGTTCACCGTACGATCGAACTGTTTAAACCTGCGGATCGTCTAGGTAGTCCCAGGCGGGGTTTAGGTCCCAGCGAACTGTGTCGACGGGTTGGGTGTTTTTTGCCCAGGGGATTGTGATACCGAGGTTGGCGGATTGCTTTCGAATTTGGGCGTCGACCCAGGCTGGATTCCAGTCTTCTAGCACCAAGTTAGTTAGGTGACTAACGACTTTCTGGTGTTGTGGTGCGTCGATTAGATCGTGAAGCTCGTCGGGGTCGTCTTTCAGGTTGAAGAGCTGGGACGGAATGTTGCTGCCGTTGAGGTCATCGCCGTGGTAGTAGATGAGTTTCCAGTCGCCTTCTCGAACCATTCTGTTTTGCCAAATTTTTTCGCCTTCTGAATGCGCCTTGTCGTTGGGCTCGGTGCAGTATTCGGAGAAGGCGATGTCGTGCCAGTCTTGGTTAGCGGGGTTATCGATTAGCGGTAACAGGGAACGACCGATTGACGACGGCAGAGCTGGGGCTTCTGCCGCATCGAGCATAGTGGCGTTGAGATCGAGTTGGCTGGTGATTCGGTTTATTTTTTCGCCCTGTGGGAGTCGAGCTGGCCAGCTGATTATTGCTGGGACTTTCACAGAATCTTCGTAGAAGGTTTGCTTCCACCATAGTCCTTTTTCGCCGATTTGCTCGCCGTGATCGGCGGTGTAGACGATGAGCGTGTTTTCGAGCAGATCGTGCTTTTCTAGAGCGTCGAAAATATCGCCAAGAAGTTCGTCGAGGCGGGTGACGAGTCCATAGTAGGCAGTGCGGGTTCGTTCGACTTCTTCGGGTGTGACATCTTCGAGTCCAGCGTGTGATTTCCACCACTTCAGGTACAGGTGAGTTTCGTCTTCGAACGGCATTGGGTTCTTAGGCGGTGGGACTTTTCCACGGTACTCGTCGTAGTCATTTTTCGTGGCGACGAACGGCTGGTGGGGGAGCATGAGTCCGATGGCGAGAGCGAATGGCTCGTCGGAATTTTTCGCGGCATGGTCGTCGAGAAATTCGACCGTGCGCGCCGTGACAGTTTCGTCGTGGACTTGATAGCTGTTTAGTCCATGCCCTGAGAGTTCTAGAGATACACGAGCGGGGCCGGCTGTGCCGTGAAGTGAGCCGTGATCGACTTCTTCGGCACCGAGATGGTTTGGGTTGTGATCGCCGATAAACCGTTCGGTGAATCCGTGGAGTTGATCGGGTCCATTGAAATGCATTCTGCCGATCTGGACAGGGCTGTATCCGGCGGCACCAAGTGAGTGAGCGAAGGTTGGGATGCCCGAGTGAAGGTACTGCGAGTTGGTCCAAACTTCGTTCTGGTACGGGTGCTGGCCGGTGAGCATTGCGGCTCGAGAGGGAACACAGATTGGGGAGGCGCAGTAGGAGTTTTCGAAGACGATTCCACGTGCTGACAGAGCGTCGAGGTTGGGTGTGCGGATTACGGGATCGCCGTATGCGCCTATTACAGCAGGGTTGTGCTGATCGGATTCGATGAAGAGGATGTTGGGGCGCGTGGAGTTTGGCACGTGGAGTCCTAACTCCAGATGGTTACGTCGTTGACTGAGGCGCGTTTGGCATCGGATTGTCGGTCTTGAGTTTCTGAGGGATAGCCGATGTAGAGAGCGCCTACGATGTCCCAATCCGGTTCGGCTCCTATGGCTGTTCCGACAGGTGCAAGACAGGGTTTGCCCGTACTCCAGCCGACCCCTATCCCAAGTGATTCGGCGGCGAGCATGAGGTTCTGAACGGCACACGCGGTGGCTGCGTAGTTTTCTTTCGTTACTTCGTCGTTGCGTCCTTGAACGGAGTAGACGTACATGAATGCTGGCGCATCGATGATTTCTTGCTGGGCTTCTTTTGAACTTGCTGCGCGTCGTTCTGGGTTGGGGTTTTTAACGTTCTCGAAGGTCCAGTCGTGCACGATTTGAGCCGCTTTAGCTCGCATTTCGCCGTCTTTACCAAGAACGATAAATCGCCATGGTTCTGTGCTGCGATGGTTTGGTGCCCAAGTCGCGGCTTCTATCATCAGCTCGAGTGCTGAATCGGATACGGCGTCTTCAGTAAATTCGCGAACAGTGCGGCGGGCGTGGATGGCATCGAGGACCAAGTGGTGTTCTCCGTGGCTGAATTTTTGATTAGAGAAGGGTACAGGTGGGTTGCGTTTTGTGGTTTATACCGGTTTAGCGAGTTCCGTTAACCCAGTCGTCTTGCGAGGGTAGGTTTGTGGGATCGTCGGCTCGTTTGAGGTAGAACTCGTGCATCGGAAGGTAGGTGTTGTAGGTGGTGCGTAGCTCGGGGATTGCGTCGGTTGAGGCATCGACACGTATGTCGATTGGGAAGCGTTCGCCTGGCGCTCCGATCAGCAATGCAGCTGATCTTTCGGGAAGGTGTGCACCGTTCGCGCCCGATTGTCCGCCAGCGTTTTTGCCGGCTTCGAGTGCATAGATGATTCGTTCGGCGAGGGTGGCATTTTTGGACGTATTAGAGAACCCTTCGACGATTGCTGGGAGCACCTGTTCATTCGCCAGAAAATTCCCGACAGCAACGCAGTTATCGCCGTTGAGATGTCCGCTGACGGGCTTAATGTTTTTGCCGGAGTGAATGAGCGGTTCGCCGTTTGCTGGCAGCAGGGCGATTTGGCGAAATTCGAGATGTTCGTCGTTGGCGAGGGCTTCCATGAAGGCTTCGACTGGTGTTGATCCGTCTTCTATTAGCTCCATCAATTCTTCGCCGATTGCAGGGTTAGTAGACGCCTGAGAAGTAGATACGCCGATGCCGGGAAGGATTTTCGGGCATGTAGCGCCGACGGCAAGGGAGTAGGTGGCAATACCGATTCCGAGTTCGCCGTTAGCTGGGTTTCTTCCGAGAATTGTGAATGTCATGGCGAGGTATTTTAGGGGATTTGTTGGCGGACAACGTCGACCCTTCGACTTGGCTCAGGATGATGTTGATAGCCGATGGCTTGGATTCGAGTGCTAGCCATGTGTTTACGGTGACCGTTTTCTCGGCGTTGGTTTGTGTGTTGAGGGCTGCGGGATATCGACTAGGCGTGTAATGTGCGCCAAGTGGCCTTTCGTTGATGAATTTTTTGAGAGATATCAAGTATGAGTAGCACTTCGAGTAACGGTTCTTTGAATAATCCTGTGTTCGATGAGTTGGGCTTGCGACCTGTAATTCATGCTGCCGGAACTATTACGTCATACGGAGGTTCGGCACCCAGACCGGAAGTGATGGAAGCGATGGCGTTGGCTTCTCAGTCGTTCATCGGACTACAGGAGTTAAACGAAAAGGTGGGCGAGTACATCGCTCAGGTTTCAGGTGCCGAAGCAGGGATGATAGTCAGTGGTGCTGCCGGCGGTGTGGTTCTGTCGATGGCGGCTTGTATGACGGGTACCAATCCTGCGAAAGTGCGTCAGCTGCCGAACACTGATGGGATGAAAGATGAGTTGATCATCCAGAAGATTCATCGTGGTGGCTACAGCGATATGTACGGCTTTACGGGCGCAACGTTGGTCGAAGTTGGAAGTATCGATGGCACGATGGAAGAGGAGTTGGAGGCAGCATTTACCGATCGAACAGCGGCGGTGAATTTCTTGTTTGGCCCCGGCGTGTATCAAAAAGGGTTGAGCCTGTCTAAGGTTTCGGAGGTTGCTCACGCCCACGGCGTGCCAGTGATTGTTGATGCTGCCGCGATGTTGCCACCAAAAAGTAACTTGCGGCGTTACATCAGCGAAGGTGCCGATCTGGTTACGTTCAGTGGCGGAAAATTTATTCGGGGTCCACAGGGAACGGGACTTCTGTTTGGACGTAAAGATTTGATCGACGCAGCGATTGCGAATGGACCGCCGAACCATTCAATTGGTCGTCCCCAGAAGGTCACTCGTGAAGAGATGATCGGGTTGTACACCGCACTGAAGCTTTTTATGGAGCAGGATGACGATGCTTTGATGGCTACATATCGAACCAGTATCGAACCTGCCTACGAGGTGCTTCAGGCTTTGGATGGAGTCGAAGTTTCGATTGAGCACGACCCGATGAAATATCACGTTCCAACAGTGGTGGTTCGATTGAATAGCGAGTCGACTGGAGTTGATCCTCAGAAGCTGTTGAAGGATCTTCTAGAAGGCGAACCCCGAGTGTTCATCACCTATGACAAGGGAGTCGATTCGGTCTCGATCAACCCGATTAACCTACGCGATGGTGAAGCATCGATTGCGGCGCGGCGGTTGACAGAGCTGCTCGGCTAGGGCTTGCCCCATTGGCGGCGGATGGCGACAAGGGACGCCACTACGATTAGAACTGCTGCTATTCCACCGATCATGACTCCGAACTGGATCGCCGTGCTGTTGGTATCGGGCTGCTGGAGGGTTGCTCCGGCTTCCAATTCAACAGGGGCTACTTGTAGTTCTGAAATCGTGCCGTTTTCAACTTTTTCGTGGAAATTATCGGCATCAACTCTGAATGCAATAACTGGTCTGTAGTCCTTGCCGGCTGTGATGATCGTTACCTCAGCATTTTGATCGGCAGGAGGAACGGCAAGCTCAACTTTGCCAGTGCCGCCCTTTGGTGCGACATATGCGTAGCTTGCTGAACCGCCATCGGCTGGCATAGAAATCTGGATGATTGCGTCAACGTCGGCGTCGCCAGTGTTGATCTTTACGAAAGAACCTTCGTACGCATCCGGGTCGTGGCGTGGGATGAATTCGGCGAAAGATACGTCTCCGAATTCTGAAACCGGATGAGAACTTGCACCGATTTCACCGTCTATTTCAGGATCGTACTTTCTATCGCCGTCTAGGTCGGCAAAGAATCCGTGGTCGATGAAAATATCGTCGATGAGGGCGGTAGGTATTTCCAGGAGATTGGCTGTAGTGCTCGATGACGATTCATTGCTGTTGGTGAGCACGTCGTAGAGTTCAGCGACGTTCGATACTCCGGTTTTGCCGTTTTCTTGTTCGTACTCAGTGATCATCGTAACCAGGCGAACGAGCCCAATCGAAACTTCATCATCGTCAGATTTAGGTATACCGCCGAGAGTGGCTGTGGCCTGTGCTACCTCTAGTCCGGCAGGTGGAGCAGCGTAGAAAGTGCCCTGCCTTGTTGGAGCGATAATTCCTGGTAGTGCTCGCGTGACCTGTGTGCCGATCACTTCGCCATCTTCGTTGAGGTAGCGAACCGTTACGTCGGCATCTCGAACAACAAGTGGGCTTGAGTTGACGATGCTGCCGGAAACAATGGTTCCTGATGGCTCGGCGTCGGTCGAAATATCGAGGACACTAACGCCAGTCAAACCTGACGCTTTGTCAGCGTAGTCATCGTCATCGTCAACAAGGTCGAGAAGAAGACCAGCGATTGTGAATTCTTCCCACCAGCCCGCAGCTTCCCACGGGAGTCGGTTGGTTTCGAGATCGTAATCGGCACCAATTGTGTAGATCTCAGCATTGTTGTCGTTATCAACATGGCGAGAGACCATCATTGAGTAGAACTCGGCGAAGCCTTCTACGAATGAGTCTTGCGTGCTCGAGTTGTTGTAGTAGCCGCCGTGGTTGGTATCGCCAGGTGGTAGTTCGAAATTGTCGCCGGTTGCCAGAGATAAGAAATAGTGACCGTATTCGTGATATTCGCGGTTATCGGGGATGCCTGCTGACCTAGATGAACTTCGGTTAGGGAGCAAAGCGATGATTGGTGGCGAATCTGGTTCGAGTTCGTTGGCTGCGATGAAGAACGCACCATCCTGCGCACCATCGCAACCCAGATTTGGATCGTCACACCATGCCTGAATTTGAAGAGGGGCTGAATCGCTGAGATCGCCGCCCAAGCTCAGCGCTAGTGATTCGGCGTTGAGCGTGTACTGGTAAATGGTTGCTGCATCGGGCCAAAGATCGGACTCAATTGGCGAAGCGACCATCTGGTCCTGAACGTTCCAAGAGTCGAAATTGACTTCGCATCCCGATAACTCTGGATCGATAGGCGTACTGAGTGAGATGACGCTGTCACCGACCATCACGGAAAACGTTTCTGAATCTTCAGAAATATGAGAAAGACTTATGCTGACACTTACGGCGTCTGGAGTAGGAGATGGAAGCGCGTATCGACCACGGCTATCGGTAATTGATTCGACAACATTACCGTTGGCTGTGGTTGCGAAAACAAGTACGCCGACCATCGGTGAGCCCCAATCGTCGGTAACTCTGCCGTGAATTGTGCAACCAGCAATAACCGCCTCACCGCTCGGCACTGCGTTAGCAAGCGGGGCATCATCGTTTAGTGTCGGGATTGAACTATCGCCGGTTGCTGCGGTTGACGAGGTGCCCGATGAGTTTGTTCCGGTGTTTGATGAGGATTCGGAAGAGCCGCTAAAACCGCTACCACTACTGTTGGATGTGGATGGGGCAGAAGGATCGAAATCACCGCTGCCGCTTCTGCGAATTATCGACTGCTGTGCCGATTCAGTAGTCCTTGTCGGTTCGGAAATGGAACTGAAATCGTATGAGTTAGTGAGAACGAATGCGACGACGACGATACCGATAGAAATGGTAAGCACTGTTGCCATTCGTAGAGCATTAATTCCGCCGTTTTTACGTTGTCTGCGGTATCGGCGATTCTCCTCGTATTCGGGTCGATTAGGCCGCACGGGACGCTCCGATCTCTCCCGACATTCGAGTTCGGAAACGCGGCATAGAAACGTTCACGGTTGTGCCGACGTTTTCTGTGCTGTCGAGGGTTAATTCACCACCATGCAGCTCAACGATTTGCTTCGCTGTGACGAGTCCGATTCCCGTTCCGGCAACTGATCGGGTCGATTCGTTGTCGGCGCGGAAGAACAGAGTGAAGAGTTCGTCCTGATCTCGTTGACTGATACCAATTCCATTGTCAGAGATCGTGATCGTGAACATGAGATCCGTAATCCAGGCTGAAACCTTGATTTCGGTGTGTGCAGGTGAATAGCGGATTGAGTTCGAAAGTACGTTGGAAATCACCTGACGTATTCTGGCGTCGTCGGCTTCAACAATGCCGTCAGCGTTTTCGTCCTCGAGCTCGATAATCAGATCCTTTTTCAGGATTGCCGGCATGAACGCTTCGGTAACTTCGTCAAGGATTTGGCGGAGGTTGAATCGGCTGTAGGAAAGTTGATAACTCGCATCGTTCATCGCTGAAAGTTCGAGAAGGTTGCCGAGGAGATCTTTCAGCTGTGCCGAGTTTCGTTTCATCACTTCGAGTTGATCGAGATTTCTCTTAGTGAGATTGTTATCTCGGTTTCGGAGAAGAATTCCAGTGAAAGCTGAAATCGAAGTTAATGGGGTCATCAGCTCGTGGGTGACCGAAGAAAGGAATCGGTCTTTTAGCTGACCAATGCGGCGTAGTTCAAGCGAATCGACTAAAAGGCGATCGTGTAGTTCCCGTTCGTAGTGAACTTTTTCGTTGTTAGCTCGAAAAATCTTTACATCTGCGAGGAAGATGAAGACGAGCAGAATCAGGAAGACTGCTACCAGACTGAGCATCGTGAAGAGCGACAGCGATGACCGGGTTTCTGAAATTTGGTGAGTGAGTGTCGTGGTGACATCACGGGTGATGCCGATGACCCCAACCACTTGCTCACCAGAAGAAGCGAGAAGCGGAAGATACGTTTCGACCACGTCGATGCTGGTGGGGGTATCGGAATTTTCAAATATCTCGATCTGGTTGAGGTTTGAGGCGATAATGCCGTCAGAAGTCGATTCGAGTGCAGAATCGGGGACGGTTCGTTCGACTATCAGATCGGCCGAAGTGCTCCAGATAGTTTTTCCAGCGTCATCGTAAAGTGAAATATCTATAACACGTAGTGAATCGAGTAATTTTTGTGATTCGATTGAGACGCTGCCGGCCAGTGCAGCAGGTTCACTGTTGGAGTCGACTCCGTGATCGACGAGAAGTTGGTTTACCAGGCCTGCGATGATCGACGCATCGCGCATCGATTGTTCGGTTGAGAGTTCGACGAGGTTTCTCTCTGCGGTTCTGGTGGCGAGAGTGTTTAGAGCGAGCGCAGCAGAACCCAGTGTGATGACACTGATAACAACGAACAACGTTGTAAGCCGATACTTGCTCATAATCTCAAATGGAATCTAGCTCGAAGATTTTTTACAAAATCGTCGATAGAACTATTTCCACACCTGACCCCCTCAACAACGCAGTTCGTTCGATTCCAGTCCTCATTGGCTGATACGCGGGCGCGAGCCAGACAGATCATCTTCAGCTCGCCGAGCGCTTCAACCGATCGCATCCCGCGGCTCTAAAGCCAGCATTTGCTGGGTAGCGTTGGTTCGTGATCTGTCGAATTCATCCAGTAAATCCACTTAATATCGTGCTGCATCATCACGAATCGGAAGCGAGTGTTCGCCGCAAGTGCTGATTGGGGACTGACCCCCGGTGGGTGTGGGAGTAACCTCTACTAGTTGAACTTAGAAGGTGTTGAGTTTCCGTGTAACGGGAATTCGCTTTTGAAGGCGAATTTTCGTGTGCGGTGTGGTGTGATTTGTTATGCCTGCAATTCACAAGAAGATCGGAATTAGGGATTTGAAGTTAAGTAGCGAAGCTGTTCTTTTCGAACAAGACGGTCACCTGGCGACCATTACTTTGAATCGCCCGAAGGCGATGAATTCGATTAATCCACCTCTAGGCGATGCACTTCGTGAAGCGTTGGAAGAAGTTCGTGACAACGATTCAATTTGGGTTGCGATATTAACTGGCGCGGGTGATCGTGCGTTTTCTGCTGGAGCCGATTTGAAGTGGCGGTCGTAGAACGAAGACGAGGTCAAGACTCCGGATGCCGGAACTGGCGGGAAGATATTGTCGGCTGAATTCGGGTGCTGGAAGCCCGTTATCGCTGCGGTAAACGGCTATGCCGTTGGTGGTGGCTTAGAGCTGGCAATTGCGTGTGATTTGATAGTTGCCGCTGAGAGCGCACAGTTCGGTTTGCCTGAACCTCGGCGGGGTCTCATGGCAGATGCAGGTGGTGTTCACGGACTTTCGAGGCAACTTCCAATCAAGCTGGCTATGGAGATGATTCTCACGGGGCAATTTATTGGCGCACAACGAGCTGCCGACATGGGACTTGTGAATCGAGTGGCTGGTGACGACGAGCTGATGCGGTCTGCTCGTGAGTTGGCTGAATCGATCATGGAGTGTTCACCCAAAGCGATTCAGGCGGCTAAGCAGGCTGTGGTTATGGGTTCGGAACTGACATTTGAAGAGGCGATGGTTACTGAATTTTCGATGTTCACACGTTTAAAAGACTCAGCAGATTTCATCGAAGGGCCGCGGGCGTTTTCTGAAAAACGTGCTCCGAAGTGGGAGGGTGCGTAGATATGACTGACAACACGTCTTATCGAAAGGCTCTGACTGGCATTCGAGTGGTCGATTTCACTCAGGTGATTTTTGGTCCTTCGTGCACAGCTCAACTCGCCGACCATGGCGCCGAAGTGATCAAAATCGAGCGACCGGGTGTTGGCGATCTTTCGCGGCAGTTCGGTCCCTATGTCGATGACGAGAGCATGCCTTACGCCAGTCTTAATCGAAATAAGCAGAGTCTTGCTGTGAATTTGAAGTCGCCGCAAGGAATGGAAGCGGTGCTGAAGCTGATTGATTCAGCCGATGTTGTTGTTAGCAACTTTCGACAGGGTGTGATGGAGTCGTTGGGTCTCGGCTGGGACGAGGTTCATGCTCGAAACCCTCGGGCGATCTACACCAGCGGATCGGGCTACGGGCCTGACGGGCCGATTGGTTCGACTCGCAAGATGGGGCATGATTCGATGGCACAAGCGATGACCGGAGTTATGTACGTCAATGCAGATTCGAATGGAGTTCCAAAACGTGCTCCCATAGCCGTGGCTGATATCTCGGCTGGAAGTCTTTTGATGGAAGGGATTATTCTTGCATTGATTGAGCGTGGGGTTTCAGGAGAAGGTCAAAAGGTTGAAGTTTCGTTGATCGACGCTGTGTTAAGGATGGAAGCTTGGGGGATCGCAACAGTTGCAAACGCGACCGCTGAGGCTGATCATCTGGGCAACCCTTTGGATGGCGGAGTTTATTCGGCCGCCGATGGTTACATGGTTATCACCGGGTTGTTCAAGCCGAATCCGCTTCAGTCGATTTGCGAAGTATTGGGTATCGAAGATCTTTCGCAGGATGGGCGATTTTCGTCAGTAGATTTGATGACCGAGAACGGTGCCGAACTTGAATCGATAATTCAGGCGGAAGTCGAGAAGCATCCAAGAGATTACTGGGTGGCCAAGTTCGATGCCGTTGATGTTCTTTGCATGCCGGTATTGAGTCTAGATGAGAGTATCGAGGAACCTCAGGTTCTGCACAACGAGATGGGTGTTGAAGTGCCTTCAAATGGGGCTGCTGGATCGTCGACTATCACACAGCGTCATGTTGGAATTCCCGTGAAACTGGGAACAACACCGGGAACGATCGAGACTCCCGCTCCGGGAATTGGAGAGAACTCTCGAGAAGTGTTGGCTGGAATTGGATATTCGAACGAAGAAATTGACCAGATGTTGGCTACCGGAGTCATTGGAATCGGCTAGAATTCTCCAGCGTCATTCTCAACGTGAATCTAACTAGACGATTCATACTTGGCTGAACTGCTCCGACTCTCTTTATTTTCGTAACCCTGCGCTGCCGAATTAGGTGCCACGAAGCTTGTTGATTTTCCGCCGGCGATTGCGAGCCGATTTTTACCAGATGTTTGCCCTGATGGTGGGTGTGCTGGTGATGACGGCTATTCTCGCCGGTGCACCGATGTATCTCAGCACGATTGAGTCATTAGGGTTAAGATCGACGCTGGTCACGCTTTCTGCTTCGCACCGAAATATGCAGGTTGTCGTCGAGCAGTTACCGCTTACGAATATCTCAGTTTCATCTGCCACGGAACGAGTAGATGTGGCCTTGGAAGAGCTTGGTGATCTTGTAATCGAAGTGGGCCAGGTATCGAACACGCGCCCGCATTTCTGGGCGGTGGATCCTGACAGTATCGTTGGCGGATCGAAACCTGATCTGGCGAGTTTGTATCGATTCGACGGTTTTCTTGATCATGTGGACATGATCGAGGGCCGTGCTCCGCTATCGACAGTCGAGCAGGCTGAGACGAATCTTGTTGCGGAAGTTGTTGTACCTGCTGAGCGCGCCGAACAGCTGGAACTGGGCGTTGGTGACGAAATATGGCTGTCTCCGAAGCCGGATGATCCGCCGTATTTGATGGCACGAATCGTCGGATTGTTTCAGCCAAAAGACGTTGATGCAGAGTTCTGGTTGGGATTAGCACCTGAGGTCTTCGAACCGGGACGACCCGCCCCCGGTGCAAGGTTCATGCTTCCGCTGTTATTCACCAAAGACGCTCTATTTACGTCGGTAACCGGTAGTGCTGCGTCTATTGGTACGAATCGCTGGCTGGTTCAGTTGGATGAAGGCTTGCTTGAACGGCAAGGACCAGCGATTACTGCAGATCGAGTCGATTCTGTTGGCAATCAATTGCGACGCGGATTGCCCGAGTCGAAGGCGGTTACTGCGCTTGAGAATCCTCTGAAGGCGCTTGTACAGAAGATTGCATTTGCTCGTATTCCGACGTTGATGATGGGTGGAGTGCTACTGCTCGCAGCCGGGTACTACTCGATCATGGCTGCCGGGGCACTGACGGCGCGAAGGCGAGTCGACACATCACGAATGTGGGCTCGTGGTTCAGGGCGTGGGCAGCTTGCGGTTATGTTTTTATTCGAGTCGTTGATTCTGGTTGTTCTGCCTGCTCTTGCAGCACCGTTTCTGGCGTTCGGAGTTATCTCACTGATTGGGTTGATGCCTGAGTACGAGTCGATCAGGCAGGGTTCGAGCATGCCGGTTTACTTCATGTGGCAGGCGTTTGCATGGGCGTTGATTGGCGCAGGTGTGGTGATCGCCTACATGCAGTGGATGGTGTGGAAAGGTGGCGGCAGGGCGATCGGATCTGAGCAGATAGCGAGTCGCAAGGTCGAAGGCAAGCCGTTCTTCCAGCGTCAGTATTTGGATTTACTCTTCTTCATATTTGGTGGAGTGATTCTTTGGGATCTCTCAACTGAATCTTCAGTAGCAACTGCCAAAGAGGGTGGAGAGCAGATCGTTACTGTGAACCCGCTTCTGGTGTTCGCACCGGCGATTTTCTTGGGCGTAGCAGTGATGCTTTCGATGCGAGTGCTGCCGCCTGTCGCCAAACTGGTTTCTGGAGCTTTGTCGCGTCGTGGACCTGCATGGGCACATTTGATTTCTGCTCTTTTCGCGAGGGTTCCACTTACCTACGCTTGGCCGGCTGCAATTCTTGGCATGGCGGCTGGAACTGCGATGCTTTCGGCGACTGTTGCGGCAACATTGCAGCAGGGCTCGGTTGACCAATCGGGATACGAAGTTGGCGCTGATCTACGGGTGTTCCCGGTCGATTTGGAGAGCGGTTCACGGAGTTTCGTACTAGACGATGTTCGAAACCTCGACGGCGTTGCGGGCGTTTCGAGCGGACTGCGAACAACTGGTGAAGTTCGAATTGGCGGGCAAGGTGCACCGTTCGAATTTCTGGCGATTGAACCAGATGAATTTGTTGAGATTGGCGTTTTCAGAGACGACTATGCCGATGGTGACATGACCGACATTGTGGGACGGCTTGAATCGGCTACTTTTGTTGAGCCGCTGGTTGTTCCTGAATCGGCAGTGCGGCTTGGATATCGCATGCGTTCTGACGTTATTGAACGCCGTATTCGTGCGAGCGTGAGATTGATTGACGCGGACGGTCTTTCGCATTCTGTCGATCTTGGTTCGGTAACGAGTCACGATTGGCAGGTTCGACTTGGCGAAATTCCGGGAGTGGCGTCACGACCGGTTCAGATCGCAGGGCTTACTTTCTTTGAACTTACTCCCGACGAGCTTGGAACGAGAGCGAACGTTCAGATCGATGATCTTATGTACGAGACCGGCGATTCGTCTGACCTCGTAGTGATTGACGGATTCGATGGAGACTTGAGCGAGTGGAATCCGCTTGCTTCGTCGGAGGGTGTGGATACATCGACTAGCGGGTTCGGCTACAACCGCAGGGTCGATGGTGAATCCCGGTCGGATAGAGGGCTGCAAATCGGGCTAGGAATTGGTACTGATCTTGGTGTTCGTGGTGCGGTTCGCAATGCTTCAGACGTCGTGCCGATTGTGTTTAGTGAAACTGCTCTGGAGGCAAACAATGCTGCGATTGGTGACAGGACTGTTATTCACGTATTCGGTCGTTCGATACCTGTCGAGGTAGTTGGTTCAACTGAGTTCTTCCCGACCTTAGATCCTGAAGAAGGCGGATTTGGTGTAGTTGATATTTCTCAACTTTGGTCGCATCAGAGCCTGAGTAGTGCTAACTCGGCCGGTGTGGCGCAAGAGATGTTTATTGGTCTGGACGATTCGTCGACCGAAGCAATTGTTGATTCGATTTCATCGACAGTCGGTGGTTTGCACAGTGTGGTCGACCGAGATGAACTTCAGCTTTCGTCGGTGGTCACACCGCTTGCAGTTGCCGGTTGGCGTGGTGCTTCGATAGTCACTGCTCTACTGGCGATAGTTCTTGCTGTTCTAGGCTTCCTAACGTTCGCCCCTATGCGACCCGCTGGTGATCAGTTCAATTTGGCGGTGCTGCGCTCGATGGGAGTCCGAAAGCGTGGTTTGGTTGCCATTAGCTTCATCGAGCAGATCGTGATTTTAGTAGTCGGTGTTGCTGCTGGTGTCGGGACTGGATTGGTGATGGCCCGCATCGCAGTAGATACCGCTTCACAGACCGATTCGAATTTGAATTTATTGCCACCAATTGTGTTCTCAACGAACTGGAACTACGTGGTGGGATTGATCGCAGCATTGGCGGTTGTTTCGGTGCTGATAGTGATATTTGATTCGATAGCGGTTCGTCGTGTGAATGTTGCCGATACGGTTCGTAATTCAGGGAAGAGCGGCTGACATGGGACCACGATCATTCCTTGAATTTGTGTTCCGACGCAGCCGTTCGCACTGGCCGATGCTGTCGGTGGTTTCTGTAGGTGTCGTCGCTGCTGTTGTAACTATTGCAGCCAGCGTTATTTACTTTGATTCTCTCGGCGATATCGCCCTGAAACGCGAGATCGCAACTGACAGTGGTGCCAGCCATGACATCGTGATTTCGGGTCGAGAAGTGGATGTTGATGCCGCTAGCAACGGCGCGTTGTTGTCGCTGGTCGACACAACCGTCACTGAGATCGCTTCATCGATTACAACCGATGTGACTCTTGCTTATGGATCGCCAACGCTTTTGGTCGAGCAAGGTGAGGATGTCGATCCTGAAGTCGAAATAGACACTTCGTGGCGTGCAGTCATGATGGTCGCTCCGAAGTTGAGCGAGAACTCTGTATTAACGGGCGGGGCTTGGCCTTCGGATGCTGTTGCTGAATCGGAACCGGGCCAACTGTTGATCGACGTTGCAGTGAACGAAGCTGAGGCGGCTGCGTTTGGTGTCGGTGTAGGTGACATCGTTGAGGTAGCGCCGTTCTGGGACGACATCAACGACTCGATAGCAGTGCGAATTTCAGGAACGTACGTGCGGGGTGATGGCGACGCTGGATTCTGGCGAGATTTGGATGAGCAGTTCGGTTTGGACGACACCGATCTGAAGTACCTCCCTCTAGTGCCTGAACCGGGGATTTTTGAATCGACAGTAGCTCCTTATCTGCCGGGAATGACGGTCAAATACTTCTGGCGCTACGGCGTTGATTCTTCACGGGTTAAGGCTGCAGGCGCGAACAAACTGCTTCTGGGATTCGATGAGATCAAAGCCCAGTTGCAGTCGAAGATAAGCAACTATTCGCAAGATATTCCGCTTCAAGAAGTATTGGCTCGAAACCAGCAGCAGACGTTCTTTAGTCGACTGCCGATGACGGTTGTTTTCTCAGTGATCGCCGCGGTTGTGCTGTATTTCGTGGGAACGATGTCGATTCTGATGGTTGAGACCCAGACCAGCGATATCGCCCGCCTTCGCACGAGGGCTGCAACGGTTCGACAGGTGATTGGTGCGTTCGTTATCGAAGGTGCAATCGTGGCGTTGCTGGCAATTTTGCTTGCTCCGCCGTTGGCAGCAATGTTGGTGAAATGGCTCGGTGTCATTCCGCTGTTCGATGAACTGAACGGCGGAAACCCGCTGCCTGCGAGCCTGGGTCAAACCGCGTACGTGGTATCGATCCTCACTGGATTGGCGGGCTTCCTGGCTATGGTCGTACCGGCTTCGATGGCTGCCAAGAAAACGGTAGTTATTAGCGTTCGTGAATCGACTCGTCCAACTGCTCAGGGCGCAATGCAGAAGTACTACCTCGACGTCGCTTTGTTCGGGTTGCTTTTGGTGTTTGCTTCGCAGTTAGCTAGCGAGGGTTCATTCGTCGATGTGCCGGGAGTTGGTGCGGCTCAGGTCGACAAGATCAACGTGGCGATGCCAGCGTTGGTGCTGGCGTTCGGTGGGCTCGTCGCATTGCGAGCATTCCCGGCGTTGGTCGAGGTCGTTGCCCGACTAACTTCGTTGCCGTGGCTTTCAAATTTTGTGTCGCCAGCGATTACTTTGGTGCTGTGGCAGATGGCTCGAAACCCGCGGCACTACTCTCGTCTTTCGTTATTGATGATTCTTACCGCGGGACTGGGCGTGTTCGCTTCGAGTTTCGCTGGAACTCTCGACGTGAGCGCTGCTGATCGTGCTCGGTATCAGTCGGGAGCTGATTTGCGAGTGAACGGTGTTTCGTACACCAACCGTGTTCAAGCCGGAGATACGTTTAGGCGCATTGCTGGCACACCGGGTGTCGAGTCGGCTGCACCGGCATTCCGAGCCGTCGGAGTTGATCTGACCGCGGACGTGGGAAGCACGTTTACTTATCTCGGTGTTGATCCGGGACCTATGGCGGGAATCGCTTGGTCACGTCCTGATTTTTCTGCGACGTCGCTAAGCGATCAGATGAATAAATTGACTGAGTCGAGATCTGGAATTTCGATTCCGTCTGACGTTCGATGGATCAGCCTGAAAGTACGTCCAACGGTGAGGCGCGCTGACTCTCGTATTGCGGCACGACTAAGTGATTCGACCGGAAGACTATTTACGCTAAATCTCGGATCGTTGTTGCCTCGACCTTCTGCGGGTAGACCGTTTAAGTGCGATGTCGCAGATGCTCACTTGCCACCGAACTGGTGCACGATCGCCGGATCGGTCGACGCGATTGATTACACCGGAGTAAGTCCAGTTCCGCCATTGCGGCTGGAGTTCATTGGCGTTGGGCTGCCCAACGTTGAGCGCGGACGATTTAGTCGAACCGAGCCGCCGTTCCTCGATCCGGGATCTGTCGAGATCGACGAGTTGGCGTTTGTCTTGGAGAACGGTGACACGCAGGTCATCGAGGAGTTCAACGCCGATTCATCATGGATGACCGTTGAACCGGGTCTGAACCAGTACGGTGCTCGTATGGAACCGCTGTTGACCAAGCCTGAAAGTATCGAAGAGGCTGAAGGGTTTGAACCACAGGATCAGGGAATTGCGGTGATGACCTGGAATCCAGTGATCGTCACCCAGCTAAGGGGTGTGACCGTAGGTTCAGAGAACGCTCCGATTCCCGTAATCGCCAGCACCGGATTTATGGAACGTGGTGGTTATGAGGTTGGCGAGCGAATTAATGTTGATATTCAGGGCAACGGTGTACCTCTTCGCTTAGCGGGTGTCGCCGATTACTTCCCAACACTCGATCCTGAGTTTTCTACTTTCGTGGTGGGCGATATTCGTTCGACTTGGATGGCTTTGAACGCTAACCATATGCGGAACGCTGAACAGGCAAACGAGGTTTGGATCGAGACCGGCGATACACCGCCTTCCGAAGTTGGAAACGCCATGCGAGCGAGGACCACAACGCCTCCTTCGCTGATCGCTCAGGATCAGCTGTTGCGTGACGCAGCGGTCGATCCGCTCATATCGGCTGGTTGGCGCGCATTGCTTGCGATTGCATTCGCAACCGTGCTTGCCGCGAGTGCTGTTGGATTCCTGGTCTACTCGCAGGTGACGTTCGCTTCTCGTATGACGGAGTACGCAGTGGTGCGTACGTTGGGTCTGACGACGAGACAGGTGCTTGGACTAGTGACGCTAGAGCTATTGATGGTTTTGGTGCCAGCAGTTTTGGTGGGAGGATTACTGGGTATGCGCATGGGGGCAACCATCATTCCATTCCTTGTTACATCGGGTGAAGGTGTGCGAGTTGTGCCGCCGGTTGTGCTGGACGTCGATTGGAAATCGGTTGGTGTGCTGGTCGGTGTGGTCGCGGCGATATTCCTGGCGATTTCGATTGGTTTGATCTCATCCGTTCGCAAAATATCCCCCCCAAGGGTGATGCGAATGGGCCAGAGTTAGCGAATCCTGTCTTGGGTCGGCGAGAGTTTCGTCGGCAAAGATGGGCTAGTATTCGCAACCGTGGAATCATTACTTTCTGTAGAAAACCTAACGAAGCAATACAAGGGCGTTGTTGCGCTAAACAATGTCAGCTTCGAAATATCCGACGGTATAACCGGAATTCTTGGCGAGAACGGTGCAGGCAAAAGCACCACGATCAAAATCGTTCTAGGGCTGCTTGAAGCGACCTCTGGGACAGCCAAGATACTTGGTGAGACCGCTTCGGAAAATATCAATATTCGGTCGAGGCTGGGTTATATGCCTGAGCACGACTGTTTGCCGACGAACGTTACTGCCGCCGAGTTTTTGACTCACATGGCAGAGTTGAGTGGCTTGCCACCTTCACATGCACGTTCCCGTGCTGCCGATACCTTGCGGCACGTTGGCTTGTTTGAAGAGCGTTATCGTTCGATGGGTGGCTACTCGACGGGTATGAAGCAGCGAGTGAAGCTGGCTCAGACTCTGGTTCATGATCCGGCGATTGTTCTCTTGGACGAACCAACAGCCGGGCTTGATCCGGCGGGTCGTGAAGAGATGCTCGATTTGGTGCGCAAGACGCATCGTGAATTCGGCATCAGCATTTTGTTTTCATCTCACCTTATGGCCGACGTTGAACGCACCTGCGACCGCATTATTGTTTTGCGGGGTGGGAAGCTCGTTCAGTCGGGTGAAGTGAAGAGTTTTACCGAAGAGACTGAAACCGTCTACATCGTGGTCGACACCAACAAAGATGGCTTCATTGGCGCCTTGGAAAAACGTGGTGTTGACGTGACTGAAGGCGATGGAGGGATATATGTCGAGGGCTCGGACGAATCGGTGTACGACCACGTTCGCGATGCCCTTGTCGATGCTGAAGCTCCACTGCGAAGAATGGGACCGCGCCGACGTGCCTTGACCGAACTTTTCGAACGTGAAGGTGATGATTTTTCTGACTTGCCGGAGGGAGTGCGATAGTGACTACTCCTGAGAAGGTAGTGACTGCGTCGAGTTCGAACGGTGCCGGGGACGATGCCGAAGGTACGGTCTTTGACATCGGGTATCAGCACTACGATGGTCCTCGTGAAGGACGTAATCGTGCTCGATTATCTGTCTACAAAGAAGGGCTCAAGATATCGCTCGGACTCGGCAGAGGACCACGAGCGAAGGTCTTGCCGTGGCTGTTCATTGGTGCGCTGACGTTGATCGGTGCGGGAATGGCGTTTGCTGCAATCACGATTGATCGACTTGCTGGTGATGGAACTGCCGAGGCTGTCGGACTGCCGTCTCACTCGGACTTCTACGGCATCGCGTCGATTTTGATGTTCATCTTCGCGGCGATTAGCGGACCTGAATTGTTGTGTCCTGACCGGCGCGACGGAGTAATAAATCTCTATCTAGTACGACCATTGACGGGAACTGACTACATCGTTGCTCGGTGGGGTTCGTTCATAACGATCATGCTGGTTGTCGCATGGCTCCCACAGATCATCCTGATGACTGGTTTGACGATGGGAGCTGAGGTTCCTGCCGACTATCTGAAAGACAACTGGTTGAACATTCCGAAATTCCTGGGTGCCGGTGCTGCTTTGGCGGTGTATTCGGGAACGATTGCGCTTTTGGTGGCTGGGTTTACCACTCGGCGGGCGTATGCGTCGGTGTTCATGGTGGGACTGTTCACTGTTTCGACGCCGTTCACATTTGGTCTTGCTCAAGAGATCGGTGGTACCGCTGGTAAGTGGCTATCGATGTTCAATTTGAGCAACATTCCGATGCACGTGAATGACGCAATTTTCGATTCGGTAAGTGGTGTGACTATGGACGCACCGGCTGGAGAATTCGACACGTGGGTGTTGGTTAGCTGGTACTTCCTTTGGACTCTGATTCCTGCGGGATTATTGTTGTTCAGGTACCGGAGGTTGTCGGTATGACCAACTCCGAAACTATGAACAATTCAACGGGAAGCTCTGAAGCCGTTATCAAAGTTGAAAACGTTTCACGATGGTTCGGAAACGTGGTTTCAGTGAGCGATGTTTCGTTCGAGATCAAACCGGGTATAACTGGTTTGTTGGGTCCGAATGGCGCGGGTAAAACTACGCTGCTGAGAATGATTACAGGGCTTGCCGCTGTTTCCGATGGCAATATCACTGTCTTCGGCGAATCGGTTCGTAACAACTCTTCTCTCTACTCTCGCATCGGTGTGATGTCGGAGCATGAGACTGTTTATCAGTTCATGAAGGGGCGAGATTTCGTCAAGATGATGGGCGAACTTCGAGGCGTTCATGATCTCGACAACGCGGTCGATAAAGCCATTCAGTTGGTTGATCTAGCCGATGCCGCTTATCGTCCGATGGGGACGTACTCTCGTGGCATGCGGCAGCGAATGCGACTTGCTGCGACGTTGGTTCATGAGCCAGATATTTTGTTGCTTGACGAACCGTTGAACGGTGCTGATCCTCGTCAGCGCGTGCACTTCCAGAACTTACTTCAGAGCTATGCCGATCAGGGCAAGACGGTTGTTCTTTCTTCGCACATTCTTGAAGAGGTTGAGCAGCTCGCGGACACGGTTCTGTTGATCGTAAACGGCAAGCTTGCGGCATCAGGTGACTTCCACGCAATTCGAGCAGCTCTCAATGACAGGCCGTACCACGTTCGTGTGGTTTCGGATTCACCACGTGATTTGGCTGCTGCATTGGTCAAACTTGAATCGATAGATGCGGTGAATGTTGAAGCCGATGGTGAGATTGTGGTTCTGAGCAGGAACGTCCGAGATTTACAGATTGAGCTTCCCAGGTTGGCTAAATTGGCCGATGTTCGGGTGCGTCGTGTTGAGCCACTAGACGATTCGCTTGAAAGCGTATTCGGATATTTGGTGGAGGGTTAACCGTGGGCTCTGTTTACAAACTCGCTTTACGCCAACTTTCAGGTCGGTGGCGACTGTTGATCACTCTACTGCTGACGGCATTGCCAGTGATTATGGGAATTACCTGGCGGCTGATCGAGGGTGATAGGTTTCCTGACAACGATTTTCAAGACCTCGCTCTGAACGGGATGCTTGCAGGAGTGATCATTCCGCTGGTGACACTTGCGATTTCAAGCGCGGCGTTTTCGAATGAGATTGAAGATCGAACGTTGGCGAACCTGACCTTGTCACCTATTCCACGTTGGAAGATCGTTGTTCCCAAACTCCTTGGTGCTTTGACGGTTTCAGGCGCATTCCTGGTGACCAGTGCGTTCATCACTTCGTACATCGCTTTTTCGGGTGATCTAGATGCAGTGCTGGCTGTCACGGCTGGGGCAGCTATATCGGTTGCTCTGTACTCATCGCTGTTCGTGTGGACGGGATTGATGACGACTCGTGCGATTGGGTACGGCTTGCTGTACATCTTCCTTTGGGAAGGGTTGTTCGCAGGATTGGTGAGTGGTGTTCGCTTCTTGAGTCTACGTCACTATTCGCTGACGGTGATGCACAGGCTTGACGATCGATTGTTCAGCACCAGCGAATTCTTGAGCACAGGTGTTGTGACCGGCGCGGCAGTTACTGTATTTGTGATCTTCCTAGCCCTATCGATTCGCAGGTTGCGTCGAATGGACGTGCCTTAGGGAGTGCCTTGAGGCGCTGGATTGCGAGCGGGATCGCCTGTCGTCCTTCGACGGGGCTCAGGATGACATTGGGTTGGGCATCCAGTTGGTTACAGAACACCCCGACCGAACTCGCAGGTAGTTCGACTTAGCTTTGGCCTGCTAGATCGCCGTCGATTGGGAGGGTGATCTGGAAGCAGGTTTTGCCGGGGTGCGAAAGCACGGTGATGTTTCCGCGGTGCTTGTGCACGATGATATTGTAGGTGATATCGAGTCCGAGACCTGTGCCTTTACCGGGTTCTTTCGTCGTGAAGAATGAGTCGAAGATTCGGTGTTGGATATCTTCTGGAATGCCGGGGCCGTTGTCTTCGATCTCGACGATCACATCTTCGTGGGAGCTGTAGATTCTCACCTCTAGCTCGCCGTAGCCGCCCAGTGCATCGACTGCGTTGTCGATGATGTTCGTCCACACCTGATTCAGTTCACTGCCGTATGCCTGAATAGTTGGCAGGTTTTCGGCGTACTTACGGTGAACCGTTATTCCCTGCTTGAGCTTGCCTCTGAGCATTAGCAGGCTGGAGTCGACACCTTCTGAAACGTCGATGGTCTGCACTGGTGCTTGATCTAGGTATGAGTATGTTTTGAGTGAACCGACGATGTTTGAAATTTGTCCTGAGGCTTGTCCAACCTCGGCAAGCAAACCGCTTACACCTGCTGATTTACTGGCGAGAATCGCTACAGCGGGTGCCGCTTCGCTACCGAAAGTCTCTTCTAGCGAATCGAGCTTTGCTTTGGTGAAACCCGCGTTTACGAGGTCAGGTCCAACCTGCCATGCGTCTTCTATCGCTCGTTCTTCGAGCCAGTTCTGTAGTTCGTATTCAAGATCGCTTCTGTCGAGCGGGTCGATTTCGGGCGGGTTTAATGCGAGCTCGCCAACTTCGGCTAAGACTGCGGAAAGAGCATCTTCTTGTGATGGAGATAGTGCGAAGCCTGCGATGGCGCGTTGGGATTTTGCATACGACTCGACTGAATCGGTTAGTTGGGCTGCGCCACGTTTTACGGCGGCTGCAGGGTTGTTCAGTTCGTGAGCAACTCCGGCGGTAAGAGTACCGAGCTGAGCCATTCTCTCGCTCTGGCGCAGTAGTCCCTCAGTCGAACGTAGACGTTCTATCACAGTGTCGAACATAGATCGGGCGGCTGAAGGGCTTTGATCAAGCAGGTCGTCGAATGTCGCCTTCTTGATGGCAAGCAACGTGGTCGGTGCACCCGCTCGAGCGCCCGCCATTCGAGGTGATTCATCGAGAAGTGCCATTTCGCCCACAACGTCGCCGGGGTTGAGGACATTAAGGAGCACCTGACGTTCGGAGGAAATTTTGAGAATTTCGATTTCACCAGAATCGATCAGATACATCACATCGCCTTGATCACCTTCTTCGAAAAGCATCTCGCCTTTTTCGAGTTTTTGAAGAGTGATGGCTTCCGCAAGATCTTCGAGATCTTGATCAGGTAGATCGGCGAACATTGGGACGTTTTTTAGTTTGTCTTTCATTAGACTGACGAGAGGTACTGGTGGACGAAGCTGACGCAGAGTGCACCTTGCCCAACGGCGGTGGCGACTCGTTTTACCGTGCCGTGTTGAACATCGCCTGCTGCGAAGATTCCGGGCACGCTGGTTTCTGTCATGTATGGATCACGTTCGAGCGGGAATTCGCTTTCGGCTAGAGCTACATCAACTCCGGTGAGAATGAATCCTGACTCGTTGGTTGCGACCATGTCGGAAACAAGTTCGGAGTGAGGTGCTGCACCGATGAAGATGAACATCGCTGAAGCATCGAGTTTTTCGATTTCGCCAGTTTTGTTGTTTTTGAGATCTATCGCTTCCAGCGAGCTGTCGCCGTACGCTTTGTCGACTTCAGAGTTGAACAGAACTTCGATGTTTGGAGTTTCGTTAATCTGGTCGATCAAGTACTGCGACATTGTCGCTTCGAGCGAGTGAGATCGAACGATCATGGTTACTTTGCTGGCGAATTGAGAGAACAGCATCGCACCCTGACCTGCAGAGTTTGCGCCACCGATTACGAACACCGGCTTATCGCGATAGAAGGCTGCTTCAGTGTTTGCGGCACCGTAGTAGATGCCTGCACCCGCGAGGTTTGAGACGCCTTCAACTTCCAGCTGTCGGGTAGTCATTCCTGTAGCAAGCACTAATGCTCGACACATCAGTTCCGTTCCATCGGCAAGTTCTACGATATTCACCTGATCTTCGGCTCTCACGCTGACAGCATCGGCTGCAGTGAGGATTTCAGCCCCAAGTCGTCGAGCCTGCGTAGATGCTCGTCTTGCGAGGTCGGTACCGCTGAGTCCGTTCGGGAATCCGAGATAGTTTTCGATACGCGAGCTGGATCCCGCTTGTCCGCCTGTTGCAGCCTTTTCGATCATCGCCGTGCGAAGACCTTCGGAGGCTCCGTATACGGCAGCACCGAGTCCGGCGGGACCACCACCGATGATAATCAGGTCGTAGAACGGGTGATCGGCTTCGGTTTGGAGTCCAACTTTGTCGGCTAGCTGTCGAGTATCTGGTTTTACCAGATGTGTTCCATCTGGGAAGAAGACGATAGGAATATCGTGTCCTTTGCCTTCACCGTTAATTTTCTCGACTGCGGCGAGTGCTTTTTCGTCACGCTCGATGTCCATCCATTGGTATGGGAGCTGGTGGCGCGCTAGGAAATCTTTTACATCGTGCGAAAGAGCCGACCAAAGTGCGCCGGCAACTCGGATTCCGTCGTACTCGATGGGAGCTGTTGCTTCCCAGTCAGCAAGTAGGTCGTCGAGCACCGGGTAGAGCAGTTGCTCAGGTGGGTCCCACGGTTTCATCAGGTAATGATCGAGCCCGACCGAGTTGATGCAGGAGATCGCAGCTTCGGTATCAGCGTATGCGGTTAGCAGGACCTTTTTGGCGGTTGGGTAAATTTCCTTTGCTTCTGCCAGAAAATCGGTGCCGGTCATTCCCGGCATACGCTGGTCGGCGAGGAAAAGAGCGACTAGATCGCCACGTTCGTTGAGGCGTTTGAGTAGATCGAGAGCTGCCGCACCTGATCCAGCTTTGACGATACGGTATTTGCCTCCATAGTGACTTCGGAGGTCACGCTCGACGGCGTTTAGAACCTGTGGTTCGTCGTCAACACAAATTATTGTGGATGCGGGCATTTAGAGCTTGTTACCTTTACGTACTTGACGTTGAAGCGTTTTCGTTTGTCGAATCAGGCCGGTAGCTTGGCGCGAGCGGCTGATTCGAAGGCGTTGCGGATTTGGGAATCCTTGATCGAAGACGTTATATCGTCGATCAATTTTTCACATTCAGCAACGGCGTTTTTTGTGAGATTGTCGTCAGTTTGCGAGCCGAGAGCTCCCGCAACTGCAATGCTTGCTTGCAAAGCGGTTGGCAGCATACCAAGCTTGAGAGCCTCTGATTTTGATTCTGCGAGTGATTCGAGTGAGGATTTTGCGTCGCCGGCGGCACCTTGAATCATTCCGCGCATTAAGCCGAAGTACGGGGTGTAGTGCTTCATTCGAGC
The DNA here is from genome assembly GCA_029593915.1 of Candidatus Lucifugimonas marina. Taxonomy (GTDB): domain Bacteria; phylum Chloroflexota; class Dehalococcoidia; order Lucifugimonadales; family Lucifugimonadaceae; genus Lucifugimonas; species Lucifugimonas marina. The sequence goes on from CP046147.1 coordinate 858,749, forward strand.
TGAAGAAGCGAATCTTTCTGCTTCGTCGATTGTTTCGAGTGCCCCAGGAATATCGCCGCTCATCATTTTGAGCATGCCTTGCCCCATCAGCAGTTGAGGTTTGGCGAGGTTTTTAGTGGCGGTTGAAATAGTGAGGCCCTTGGTGAACATCTGTCCAGCTTGTTCTGCGTCACCTAGACTCATAGCGCAGAAACCGATATCGGCCCATGCCATAGCACCCATAGCAGTGCCGAGGGGTTTCTCGATTGCTTCAAGCGATTGAGTGTGGAGTTGAGTTGTGGCGTTCACTCGCTCTGGGCTTATGTCTAGTTCTACGGCACCGAGTGTCGCTGCAACGGCGGCCTCCATGTAGGTGAGCCCTGACGCGGTGCTGGCTGCGAGTGATTGGCCACCTAACTCTAGGGCCTCATCGAATCTGCCTTGCATCCGTGCGATAATTGCTTGCGCTAGTCGCCCTTCTGCTTCGCCCTGTCCTGCGCTTATTCGGGCAGCGATATTTGCTCCATCTTTCGCGATTTTATACGCGGTGTCGAGATCGCCATTTAAGAGGTGGTAGAACGCAATTGGAAGAGCTTTAAGTTCGGCTTCCCAAACTTTGTGACCGCTTTCTTTTGCGAGTTCGAGCGCTTCGTTGGCCATTTCGAACGATTCTTCAAACCTGCCCATATAGAGCAACGTGTTTGCGATGTGGCTGAGTCCGAATAGACGTGCCTCGATATCTTCGGTTTCTCGTCCTATCCGAGCGGCAGTCTGGAGGCTGGCGTAAGCCTCGTCGAACGCACCGAGTGTGGTTTGGATAAAGCAGTTGGTCATGTGTCGTTCTGCTTGACCAGCAATATCACCACAGAAGATTGCATATCGTTCAGATTCTTCGAGCGTTTCAACGGCACGTTCAAGTTCGCCGTGGCGAGTGCCGTAGATAAAGGCGAGCTTGTTCATTGCTGAAACTCGCATTTCTTCGACTTTGAGAAGAACGGCGGTGTCGCGCATCATTTCGTAGGTTTTTACAGCTTCATCGATTTGGTTTGCGAAAGTTAGTGTTCCACCGAGTCCCTCGTAGACCTGGCGCGCCAGTGTTGGGTCGGCTTTTTCGGCTTGTCTTTCGACGATTTCGCAGGCTTGCTGGTAGGTGTTAATCGCTTCGTCGGTGGCGTATGCCTTGGCAGAAGTGTTGGCGGCGAGGACGAGGTATGGCAGGGCTCTATCGCCTTCATTAGCGGTTAGGAAATGACGAGCGATATCGGCGATTTGATCAGGTCGGGTCGTTTCGAGAAATTCTCCGATAGATCGGTGCATATTTCGGCGGTCGCCTCGGAGCACTGATTCGTATGCCGATTCTTGTGTCATTGCGTGTTTGAAGATAAACATTCGGTGAGTCTGGCGGCTCTTTTCGCGAATGAGTTCACGCCGTTGCAGTTCGAGAAGTGCTGTATCGAGAGAAGCTGTGTCGCCAATGACAGCATCAAGCTGTTCGTCGTCGAATTCTCGACCGACTATTGCTGCGATCTGCAGTACTCGCTTTGACGATTCGTCGAGTGCATCGAGTCTTGCAGTAAGTACGCCGTTCAGAGTATCGGGCACTTCGATTTGCTCGATTTCTTGCGTTGCGTGCCAATGTCCGTCACGACTAACAACGAGTCCTTGATCGAGCAGGCTGCGAATTACTTCTTCAACGAAGAACGGGTTTCCTTCAGCCTTTTCGAGGATGAGGCTGCGAACTCTGATTGGTAGATCGTCCACCTCTAGGAGGTTAGCGACTAGTTCTGTGGCGTCTTCAGCGCCGAGTGGTTCGAGGTTGACTTCAACATGTCGGTGGGCGAAGTCGCGACCTACAACTTCGTGAAATTCCCAGGAGCGTTCCTGCCTTCGAGGTCGATATACGCCGACGAGCATGAGCGGGCACTGGTCGGCTATCGGCATGAGCATGTTGATTAGCTCGAGCGAAGTGGGGTCGACCCAGTGGAGATCATCGAAAACGAGTATTAGCGATCGTTTTGCGGCAAGTTCTTGGAAGAATGCGTGAGCTGCCTGGAAGGTTTTTGCCTTGGCTCGTGGTGGGTCGAGATAACGAACTACTTCGAGATCTTCGCCAGTAACGGTCGTTCCGGTAATAGATGCCAAATACGGAGCTACCGAATCGGCCTGATCAGGAATCAGTTGAGTTATGGAATCTTTGAATTGCTCGTATGTGAATGACGAAGTGTCGAGCCCTGTTTCAGCCAGCGCAGAAATCATGATGTCAACGAATGGCGCGTAGGGCGTTTCTGTTTCGTATGAAAGAGAACGACCTTCGAGCCAGAGAGACTTGTGATCGGCTCCAATCGCACGTCGGAGTTCAGCCATGAGACGTGACTTTCCGAGTCCCGCCTCGCCCAAGAGCGAAACTATCTGGCCTCTGCCTTCACTGAGTTCATTGGCGGCGTTATGGAGAGTTTCCATTTCGGCTGCTCGACCGATGAGCGGGGAGTCGAGTCCTTCGATTCCACGGAGTTGCCCTGATTCTGCAGTAGCGTGGTTGACTCGGTATGCCTGTACCGGCTCTTCTTTGCCTTTTACTTCGATTCCACCGAGATCGGTGAAGTCGAAGAACGGGGCGATTAGTCGTTGTGTTTCGCCGGTAATTTGGAGGGTGTTCGGAGCGGCTGTTTGCTCCATGCGGGCTGCGATGTTGATGGCATCGCCGAGCGCTGAGTATTCGACTCGGAGGTCGCTTCCTACTTCACCAACGACGACGAGACCGGTATTAATACCAACCCGGACACCGAGATCGAATCCCCATTTGCGGTTGATCTCTTCCGAATAGGGTTTGACTGCTTCGAGGATTTCGAGCCCGGCGAGAACAGCGCGCTGCGGATCGTCTTCGTGGGCGATAGGTGCACCGAAGAATGCGAGGATGGCGTCGCCCATCAGGCGGGCGAGAGTTCCTTCATATTTATATACGGGAGCGATGAGATGTTCGAACGCACCGTTTATGATTTCGGCCCAATCTTCAGGGTCGAGCTGGCCGGCTGCTGCGGTCGAACCCTGCACGTCGCAGAACAGCATGGTTACGACTCTTCGCTCGCCCGCCATTGATCCTCCGGCACGGGCAGATTCTAGCTTCGAAAGAAGTTCGGGCGGCACGTACTGTGAGAGTCGACTGAGGGCTTCTGCTTCGACGGCAGCAACTTCAGCCGGATTGACTGATGGTGCGGTTTCCGATTCCGCTGTCACAGGAGCCGGACTGGGATCGGCATCGCCGACTTTGGTGCCACAGGAGAAGCAAAATTTTGCGTTTGCGGGGAGTTCTGTTCCGCATTCGGGGCAGAGGTTTTGCAGCGCGTCTCCACAGCCCATGCAGAATTTTGCCTGGTCGGGATTTTCTGTATTACACGCTGTGCAAATCATTCGTTAGTCGTCTTCTAAGGAGTGATATTTGTGTTCGATGCCTGCATCGCTCATATTCACAACGCGGAAGCCGGAGGGATCGTCGCCCAACGGGTAGCCGACTGCCCCTGTGGTGACTACTTCGATGCCGTTTTCCGAGGCGTAATTGTTTCGGTGCCAGTGTCCGGCGAAGTTGGCTTTTATGCCGTGATCGGCTGCGATTTCGAGGAGTGGTTTTCGATATACCTTCTTGATCGACCACGGGTTGTCGGGTTCGTTGCCCGATTCGACAAACAACGGGTGGTGACTGAAAAGCACGATTCGCTGATAGTTCTGTTTGCTGGCGATTATCGATTCTGCTTCAACAAATGCGAGCTGTGCTTTCGCTTCTTCTGCCATTGTTTTCGGCGATGTGAGCAAGGTGGAGTTGATGACGACGAATCGTGTGTCGCCGTGAGAGAAGGCGTAGTAGTCGGGACCAAAGTTTTCTCGGTACCGTTCGATGTACTGCTGTTCCGGAGTAGTGTGATCGAATGCTACATCGTGGTTGCCGGGTACCCAGTGAAGGTCAATCGAATCGTCAAGTAGAGCTGCAATTCGCTTTACTTCGGCAATTTGTTCATCGCTGTCGGCTTCGTTAATCATGTCGCCGCAAACCACTACGAACGCTGGTTTTAGCCAGTTGGCGCGTTCGATGGCTCGGGTGAAAAGAGCAGTTTCGGGTGCGAATCCGGTTATTTTTTTGGCTTTTCGGAGTTTGATGCCGCGTTCAGCAAAAGCTGCGATTTCCGCATCGGTTTTCCCGCTAGAGCTGGCGAACAGGCCAAACTGAGGGTCGGCCAGTTGAATGAAAGAGAAGTCACTCATCTACTGATTTTTCACCTTGAAAGTGCCAATCGAAAACCTGCGTTAGAGCAGTTTCGAATAGCTTTGAATCGCAGCCCTTAAACCGAATACAAAATTGGTTATCGAGCAGCATACCTTTTTAGCGCGTGAAATATAACGTTCCACGCAGATAATCTTCAGATGCGAGCATGAGAGATTCGGCGCGTGCGGTCAATCGTTGGGTTAAGCAATGCCTTCCCGATACACGTTGCGGACCTGTCGTCCTTCGACGGAGCTCATGATGACATTGGTAGTTAACAGATTTGGTTTAACCATCTCGACCCAGAAGCGCCAGAAGCTGAGTCTGCGGATTTCCACTTGCTGTTCCTTCAGTAGGCGCCTTGAACGCCGCTCGGTAGGCGTCGTTATCGGCGATTGCCTGACCAAGAGGCATGCACTGTTCGACCAGATATGGATCGAGCGTTGCGTCTTGCTTTGATCCCACTGCGATGTCCCATCCATGGATGAGCGTGTCGAGGAATAGTTCCTTTGCGTAGTCGGCACCGCTAACAGGACCAGACGAAATCTGGCACGTGCGTGTCATCGCGTCGGGCTCAGCGAGGATCGCTTTCACTTCGTTGGCTGTCTTGATGTAGACGCCAGCAGGGTCGTCACCGACGCGATCGCCTTCGAATTCATCACCTACTTCAGCGATAGTTCTGCCGTTGAACAAAGCGACCATCCACACGTTTTCGTAAACGATGTGATTCACGACATCTTTCACGTCCCAGTCGCTGCAGGGAGTGTCGTTGCTCCAGGCATCGTCGGCTACGTTCGATACGAAGTTGATCGTTGAATCGAGTGATCGAAGGTAACAATCGGAGACTACGGCTGGATCCATTTCGACGGGTGAAGACATTTTTGTTCCTTAAGTTCAGAAGTACAGAGATCGCTACATTCTGATTGAGACGGAATGGCGCACTGGATAGGTTTTGGGTGGCGAACGAACGGTTGTTAGATGCAGGGTACTACGATCCGATTCTTGCTAGGCATTCTGTGAGCGCTGTTCAGATAGAAGCACTCAATATTTTTCATGTTTGGGCTAGTGACCGTGATGCTTTCGGCGTGTAGAGTCTCGCCAAATATCAGCAGCCGAAGAGAACATCTCAGCAGGGACGCACATGATTCAGACCAATCAGGCACACATTGATTACTCGGAGCTTATGGATGAGATTGGGCAATCGCCCGAGGCTCTGGCAAAGCTGAAAGAGACTGGAGATTACACCGGCATGACGAAGTCGGTGAAGACGATTCTTGATGGTCGTAACCGTGCTGCTGCTATTTCGTCTCCTGCTGGTTCTCCGTCAGACCCTCACTTACACGCCGATTTCCACGAGTGGTGGATCATCATGAAGGGTGAAGTTGCTTACGAGATTGGTGAGTATGAGCAGGTTGTTGGGAAGTTCGGCGACATCGTTATTGCACCCTGCGGATATCGGCACGATATAAAACCGTGGAAGGGTGATCAGTGCGTGCGGATGGTCGTGGGTAGAGAAGATTCCAATCACGATTTGAAGGGATTGCCGCACCCTCGTACTTTGCCGATTCCAGACGACTGGCAGCCGCCAAACATGATTCACACTCGACTCGAGTGGATGATCGAGCGACACGGTTTGGACGAAAATTGGGGCGAGGAAGTTGTGCTGGATCAGCGCAATCGAGTGAACATCATTCACACCTTGCCGGGTTCATCGAATCGACCTCACTGGCATCCTGATATGGACGAATGGTGGTTCGTTGCCAAAGGTGAGATTGAGTGGCAGATCGGGAAAGATGAGCCGTTTGTTGCCAAGCGCGGTGATCTTGTATTCGTTGAAGCGGGTAGGGCGCACGCTATTCGAACCGTTGGTGATGAGAGTTCGATTCGTTATGCAGTGACCTCGCCAGATGTCATTCACTACTTCCTGGACAACCCAGACGACCCTCGACCACCAAAGGACTAGCGGGGGCTAGGTTTTCTGCGCAGCTAGTCGCGTTGGATTCGGACGTTGATTGCCACGTCACAGGGCTTCCTCGCAATGACAATGGCTTGCCTACCACAGGGTCATTGAGTCTTTGAAGAGTTGGGTTAGTTCTTCGGCTCCGGTTGGTCGAGGTGCGAGTTTCGTTACTCGGTGCTGGGGGAGTGTTCCTTCAACAAGTGCGGGTACATCGTCTGTCGTGTAACCGACTCCGCTAAGACCGTTGGGTACGCCGATTTCTTTCAGGATGTAGATGAGGCGTTCAGCGATTAGATCGCCAGCGTCTTCGGGTCCTGCACCCGACACATCAGCGCCGAGTAGTTGTGCGGCGCGCATGTGTCGGTCTGGGTTTGATGAGGATGTGTAACGGAACACAGCGGGCGCGTTGAGAATTACCGCCATGCCGTGCGGCACGATGGCTTTTCCTTCTGGATAGCCTTCGGGGGTGTATTGCTTGACGAGTCCGGATACGGGATACGACATCCCGTGAGGCAGATGCACCCCTGCATTTCCGAACCCGACCCCTGCAAATGTTGCTGCCATTGCCATGTTGGTTCTGGCGTCCATATCTTCGGAGTCGAGAACGGCAGGAAGAATGCTGTTGCCAACCATTTCTAATGCAGCGAGTGCCCAAACATCGCTGATTGGGTTTGATCCCTGATAGGCAGGACGGTGAGCGGGAGTCGGTGGTGCTTCGCGCTGGCTAAATGGAAGCGCTGTGTACGACTCGATTCCGTGGCAGAGCACGTCGAATCCGCTACAGGCTGCGACCATCTTGGGGAGTGACCGTGTGTTTTCAGGATCGACCAGCCCCACATCAGGTCGGAGAGATCGATGTGCTATTCCGGTTTTCGCACCGAGCTCTTCGTAATCGAAGATTGAAACGCCGGTAGTTTCGCTGCCGGTTCCCGCAGTAGTTGGCACAGCGACGAGTGGTTTCAGATCGCCGGGCACGGGCGTGCCTTTTCCTATTGGTGCGTTGACGTATTCGAGGAAGTCGGCGGGGTAAGTCGAGTAGAGATTAGCCGCTTTTGCAGTGTCGATACTTGATCCGCCACCAACAGGAAGGAAACCATCGAACTTGCCGTCGACAGCGAACTGGATCGCTTCTTTCAGCGATGAATCAGTTGGTTCGACACTTACCTGGTCGAATACCGCATAGTCGACTCCAGCTTGTTTTAGCGAGTCGGTTGCCGTTCGAACTGCCTGACTATTCGCGAGCTGAGGATCGGTGACTACCAACACACGTTTTGCACCCAAGCGGGCTAGCTCGTAGCCGGCTTCGCTGGTGATTCCGGGGCCAAATTTGATCGACGAAGTGTCGATAGTGAAGGCAGTTTCGCTTCGTGGCGTTGTCATTTATTAGGGCGTGTTCCGTGAATCAGTTCAGTTGTTTGTCGATTGGAAGCTGAAGGATATCCGAATTTGAGGTATGACCAGAGTGTTTCAAGGGCGTAGTATCTCGGGTAGACATTTTTTTGAGTGAACTTAGAACGAGAGAGAAGCATGCGCGTAGTTCAGTTTGTTATTCCGGGTGAAGGTCGACGAGTTGGTTTTGTGGACGGAGATGACGTTGTTGACGTGACATCGTCATCGGCTTCACTGACTTCAGTTTTCGACGTATTCGAGGCTTCTCAGGTTTCAGGAACATCGTTCGATGATGCTCTTGCGGGCGGAGCGAACGACAACTCATCACGGATCAACTATGCCGACTTGCTTTCGGCTGAGGTGGGTGGTGATTCCGCTTATCTGATAGCGCCGTTCGATCACCCAGACACTCATCGTGTTCTTGTGTCAGGTACAGGGCTCACTCACACCGGAAGCATGAAATCCCGTGATCAGATGCATTCTGGCGACGAAAAATCTGCTGAAGAAGCCGTTGAAGAACCGGCAACTGATTCGGCAAAGATGTTCCAGATGGGAATAGATGGTGGAAAGCCTGCTGCCGGTGAACGCGGAGTTTCGCCAGAGTGGTTCTACAAGGGGAACGGAACGATTGTTCGTGGACCTGGTGAAGGATTGGAAATGCCTGCGTTTGCACTCGATGGCGGCGAAGAACCTGAACTTGGCGGTTGCTACTTTATCGATAAGGATGGTGTGCCTAATCGAGTTGGATTCGCGTTGGGTAACGAGTGGGCTGATCACGAGACTGAACGAATTAACTATCTTTACTTGGCGCCTTCGAAATTGCGGTCTTGTGCGCTTGGTCCTGAGTTGATCACCGATTTTGCGTTCGACGAACTTGAGCTTGAATGCACGGTAGAACGAGACGGCAAGAAGATTTACGAGAGTGGTCCGCTGTACTCAGGCGAGGAATACATGTCGCACACGCTTGCGAACTGTGAAGATCACCACTTCAAGTACCCGCTGCACCGAGTGCCCGGCGATGCACATATTCACTTCTTTGGTACAAGCCAGTTGAGTTACAGCACTCGTGACTGGAAGTTCCAGCCGGGTGATGTAATTACGATCTCTGCACAGGGCTTTGGTGCGGCTTTGTCTAATCCGGTTGTTGGTGGTGACCCCGCAGAGGGTCGAGCCATTCGGGTAGTGAAAGCCTGAGCAAGGTTGTTCAGAGTGAATTAAAGCGTGTTTTGCAATTGAGTAGCTATTTAGCCGACAATTACGCTAAACCAGCTGCAGATCGTGACTCCTAAATAGAACTTCGTTTCATATGGCGACCCAGTTCAACAACATCGAAGAGCCGAACATTACCGACGAGGTAGTGTTCTCTCCGCGTGAGCTGGGCGTGTTGAATGAAATTGCCACAGTTGTTAGCAGCGCGACAGATATAGCTGACGTTTACTCATCGTTCGCTGCTTTGGTGGCAGATGTAATTGATTGGGACGGCATTATCGTCAACACGCCGTGTGATGACGGGCGGAATTTCCTGATCAGAGTTCGCGAGGGTAGTGCCGTAGAGGGACGACCCGCTGGCGAATCATTCGAGATCGAAGGCTCATTTTTCGCCGAGGTTCAAAAATCTCGCGAGACCAAGATGATCTCCGTTCAGGAAGGGCAGACCGCCGAGTGGGCGTTGAACATTCCTGGAATTCGTGGTCCGCTACTCGCTGGAGTTAGGTCATGGATAGCCACACCGTTAACTTCTCAGGGCAATCTGGTTGGAGTTATGTATGTGCAGTCGTACAGCTCCGACGCGTTTTCTGATCATGATCGATTGATTTTCGAACGTATCGCTACGTTTGTTGGTCCGACCATCGAACGATTTAACTCCTACGAGCGCTTGCTGCAGGATGAAAATCAGGCACGAAGCTTGCTGCGCATTGGTCGGATGTTACTGGGGGCACGCACTCTTGATGACGTGTTCGATCAGTTTGTTCAGGAATTGCGTTCTGTGATTGATGTCGACCGTCTTGCGATAGCGGTTGCTCAGCCCGATGGACAATCGGTGATCGACAGGTACATGTATGGAATCGAGGTTGAAGGTCGCCCAGTCAATGCAGTAATTTCGATGGATGCGCTTGATCTGGGCGGACTCGACCTTTCTTCGCATGGTTACATCATCCCTCCCGAGCTTTTGTCGGAGGCTGACCCTGTAGGTTCGCCCGGAATGTACGCAAACTACAAGGCTGGGTTGCGATCTGCGATTTTCGCGGGCCTGCGTACTGAAGGACGAATTGTTGGAACGATGAACGTGAAGTCGGTCAACGAGGGAGCCTATGCCCCGTCTGATTTAGAGTATTTCGAGCAAGTCGCAGATCACCTTGCTGCATCCATTGATAGAACGCTATCTCACGAGTCTGAGATAGAGATGAACCGAGCTGAACGAGAGCGGATTCAAACTCAACAAGAGGCACTGCGCGTGGTTGACGTGATTCAGGCGAAGGAGCGGTTGCTTACTTCGGCTTCACATGAGTTGCGAACGCCGTTGACGGGCATTTTGGCGTTCGTTGATTTGCTTGCAAGGAACCGAAGCGGAAATCTTGCCGAGAAGGAACTGCGGTACCTGTCTATCGTTAGGCGCAATGCTGAAGATCTCTCCGGCAAGGTGAACTCGTTGATCGCACACGCCGCTCGTGACGCCGGTGAGTTGATCATTCGGCTTGAATCGTTCGATCTGGCGACGATGTTGCGAGAGGTCGCGACCGATGCATCGCCGAAGTTGGCTGAATACGGCCAGTCAGCGGCGTTAAAGGTTCCCGAAAATCTGGATGTTATCGGAGATCGACGGCAACTATTGGTCGCTATTTCGCACTTGATCGATAATGCTTTGCGATACGCACCAAAAGATTCGACGATTCAGATCACCGGCGAGCAGTTGGGCTCAAATATTGAGATATCGGTGATCGATCAGGGAACTGGTGTTTCCGATGATCACGCCTCAGACATTTTTGATCCGTTTGAACGCGGCGAGTTGACTGGAATGGCTAACAGCCCTGGAGCAGGTTTGGGTCTCACATTCGTTCGGGCTGTCGCGGTAGGCCACGGCGGCGACGCTCGATATTCTAAGTCGACCGACGGTGGGGCTTCGTTCACAGTCAGCATTCCGGTACGAGCCGACACCAACTTATAGCCAGCTATCGCGCCCTGCTACGGGTTGTCGTATTTTTCAGATTCCGGAAGCTCTGGCCTATCGGTTTTTTCTGATGGTTCGCTGCCGAATAAAGCACCTGCGAGCATGCTTATTAGGGACGATGCGACTCCGAAGATCAAAGAGACTTCGGTTAATCGTTTCATTGAAAACGCCGTTTTCGCGTTGCGTACTCGTTGAATACCAACTTCAAGATCGCCAAACATAAAGAGCAGCCCAGTGATCGAATTGTTTATCGCCGACTTGGTCAGTGCAGGCAACCTGGTGTTTTGAAGCGTTTTATTTTCGTTTGACGCTCCCATTACCTTTGCGAGTCCTAGTTCCACATCACCGAAGAGAAAAAATATTCCGGTGAAAAGAGTCGAAGGTTTTACTAAGGAGTTTTCGCTGGCTGCTGATGAACTGGATTGAAGCGGTTCAGTCAATGCGGGGGCTGGGATAGGTTCTCGGACAACCTGTTGTCTAATTCCTTCGACTTCTGTTCTGAATGTGGCAGGTTGAGGAGTTCGTGTAGACGAAGGAAATCTTCGCTGGGGCGCTGAGCGGCGAGGGAGTAATCCGAATCGTCGTGATCCTGACCGATCGCTAGCTGCGGTCGCTTTGCAAACAACGGTTGGTACCGTCTTGATCATTACTCCCTGGATTCGAACCGACACTCCTGGGAGGGAAGTCACGACGGATTTCAGATATGCCAGAGCATCGACTTCTGCCGGTATCGTTACCTGAATTCCAGTTTGCGTTCCTGTTTGCCGTGTGCCTGCGATAGTTAGTTCGTCGATTCGACCTAGGGCAAGCTGGAACTTGCGCTGATCGGCGGCTGAGCCTATCAGCAAAATGGCTGCGTTAGCAGTTTGTTGCTGTTCTTGATCCTGAGAGTTGTTCGGTGGTTGGGTCATGTTGGCTGTTGCATTGCCGCAGTTGCCATCGCCAGTGATTGGCGATTTAGTTTTGCGGAATGACACTCCACCATCGGAAGATTGTGATCGGCATGTTCCAGTCGATTCTGACTTTGACTGAATCAGAGTTGATGAACTCTGCGGGGATGCGGACGCTGGTTTCCTGAATTTCGAGATCTAGAACTGGTGGATTGATCGTTGCAGCAAGATTTCCGTCGACGGTGACGTTGCTGACAGCTGGCTGGGTGAGGGTGGCGCGGTATCTCAACACCAGTTCGAGATCTTTGCCAGCTTCGGCGGCTATGGTGAATTCCTCGAATCCTGAGATGGCGATACCTCTGTCGAGAATAGCGATATCGCCGCCATTTACGTAGCCAGCGGTTGTCGGTGCGTAGCCAACAAATTCGATTCGGTAGTCGTGGGCAACTTCGTTTTCAGTGTCGGTCGTTACGATCATGTCGATCACTTCTCCCGACGTCTGTACGCCGGTGAAAACTTCGGAATCGGCAAAAACGCCAGATGACCAATCCATTCCCCAAATTCCCACTTCACCGAAGCCGAGGATCGTGTTGTGGGGTGCTTCGAAGTACGCCAACTGCTCGGCGTGGGGCATTTGCTCATATTGTGGAACCGAGAAAATGGCAACGTAATCTGGTTCTTCAGAGAACATGACATCGACGTGCTCACGTCCCATGAATTCCCTGCTGTTCAAGCCAACAACGTCGATGATTTCTCTCTCGCTGAAATAGCGCAGGGCACCGGCGTCGAATACAAGAATTTCGGCGTCTTCGGGAGTATTTTCTTTCAGCCACATTCCGGCTAGGACATCGACCTCATGGATGTTCTGGGTGTTCCATGAGTAGTCCTCGGTCAGTTGCAGCCACTTGCCGAGAGTGCCAAAAGTGGTGGCGATTATCGCTAGTACGACAAGGCCCGTGATAGGTGTGAGTCGAACTGCGCGAGCAGAAACGGTTGGGAATCGACTGACGATGTGATCTCGGTACGGCACAAATATCGCCCACGCACCCAGTAGCGTGCCGAAGACGATTAGTGGCGCGGTTGGATCGACGTATCGACGACTGATGAAGACGATGAACGGGTTTTCGAATCGTTCACCTTTGGCTGCTCCGAACAGAATTACCAAAGGCGAAACCAGCAGTGGAATTGCTGCTGCACCGAGTTTGTTGAGTGCGTAGAAACTACCGAAACCGTAGGCGATGACGACTACAGGGAATTTCCAGCCCGAGAGCCATGGTTGCCATTCAGCCATCGCTGCGTCGAATAGGTTTCGTGCGTTCCCAAACGGGAGTGTCGGAAGAGTTGCATCGTGTTTCACGAGGTAGGTATTCGGGTAGATGGTTCCGTTGATCGATTGGTTGTACGTCATCCAGATCGCCATCACAAATACCGGTAGCCCGAGTGCCACTGCGATATCGCGGAGTCGACCGCTTCCTTGCACGAGGGTTGAGATCGATGACTGAGTCTGGGTCTCAGGATCGTCGGTGTACCTTGCCATAGCGAGGTCTCGAATGGCAGCAAGCGTTCCTTCGCCAGACGTTCTGAGCCAGAGCAGGAGGGTGACCGGGTAAACAACTGCAAAGAACAGTGCCATTTCGGGACGGGCGAGAAAGCTGACCGCCATTGCGAAACCGACCAACCACCAGCGTTGATTCAGTAGTGCGACCGTGATGCCGAGTACTGCAGCTACGACTAGAACTCCTTCCATTCCCGAAATTCGATGAAATGCAAAGGTGGGTTCAAGGGCGACGAGTATTGCGATGATCATCGCTACTCGGTGGTTGTTGGTGATTCGTTTAGCGAGTTTGTAGACGAAGATGGTGATAATCGCGCCGACAGCCAAGCCCACAAACTTTACGACCGAGACCACGGATAGTCCGAGTCCTAGATGAAATATGGCGTAGAAGGGGCTCAGCAGGAGCACCCACGCCCATGACGTCGCCCCGCCTTCCCATACGCCGTCGTTGTAGCAGAGACAGCCCTGAGTGACGATTCCTCTAACGTAGTCGAGGTGGATCCATGTGTCATCGAGCGGGAATGAGTACCAGGCAGATGTGGTTCCCGAAGCGCGGCTGAGGAAAAACGGAACTGCGATAAGGATGTTGAGTGCGTAGGCAGCCAGAAACCATTTGATTGCGGTTCCGATTCGACCGCTTAGTAACTGGCCAGCAAACGACTTGTTGAATCCCGCGATCCTGGCTGAATCAGACGCTGTAGTTTTTCGAATGAAATTGATCATTGGATAGTTATGCGCTGGGTAGGGTCGGACGAAATGAATAGTGATTCGATTTCGGCCGTTGATTCGATGGAGTACATCATGAATCCCGACGCTGTTTCGCCTTGCTTCAGGGACACGGTTTTGTCGAATCGGGCGAGTCGTCGATCAAAGCTTGATAGGAGATCGTTTTTGGCAGACTCGGATTTGGTTAGCTGATCGTCTGTGGCTGGATTGACTGTTTGTCCGTTAGCAAGATGTATCGCAATCTCGGTCGTTTCTAGCTCAAGCGGGAGTTCAGAGTTGTTCGCTATTTCAATGTTGATTATCGCGAGACGACTGTCCGGATGGGCCGGACTAAATTTTTGAATAAAAGCAGATTCCGTAGAGAGGGCTTCGAACTCTGTTTCGAGTCGAGGTGGCTGGATTTTGAGTGTTCCATTGGCGACCGGGATTTCGCCGACCCATTTCGGCGTTAGGTATTTGCGAAGACCAATGAGGGCAAGTTCTTCGGTCGATGGGCCGTTCGCCGAGAATAATCGCCAACCGAGGGTGAGGACGAAAGCAGCTGTCGCTAGACCGATGAACCAGATGAAGGTGACTACTTTATTGAACGGATTTGACTCAGTTCCAAGTGTAATAACGTGGTCTCCAGCCGGTAGCACTGCAGCGCCAACTGCTCCAGCAGGAGTGAACCAAATACGGTTCCCATCTTCGTCGGTGAGAGTTCTTTTATAACGAGCCGCGTACGAAATCAAAACAGGAATAGGTGTTTCGGATGAGTAGGATATTTGGAAGGACGATGGTCCTATCTGTGTGATTTCTTCCTCTAATTCAGTAGGCCAAACACTTCTGAATCCTCCAACTTCGGAATCGAAATACTTGTTCACCTCATCTGCAAGAGCGAGGTCTCGTCCAGGATTGACGACCGTGTGATTTCCTACATTGCAACACACCCAGTACATCGCACCCAAGCCCAAATCTTTCTTTTGAACTAGTGGGATTTCTTCACCTTCAGCAGATGTTCCGCTCAGCACTATATCGCCCGCATCTTCATAGAAGGCACCAGTGAATCGGCCACTGCCAATACGGAATGGCTTGATTTCTCGCGGGCCGTCCGCACCGTTCACGACGAACTCTGGAGGCACATCTTTCAGGATGTGTTCAACCCCAAACAGGTTTTTACCGCCTCGATTGGGTTCTTCGAAGATCACCAATCCGCCATTCTCGATAAATGTTTGCAGTGCCGATTCTGCTTTGTCGGTATTTGAAATATCGTATCCCGATAGAACTACGACCCGGAACGATGCTAAGTACTCAGGGGTGATATCAGCAGGGTTTGCTATCGTGATTGAATTGGGCAGGATACGTGCCCAGTACTCTCTGGCAGCGACTCCAAATAGTCCGACATCGCGGGTTTGATTCATGAAAGGCGAACCGGAATCCTCTGATGCGAGCAGGACTTGCGTATCCCATTTTCCAAGTTGCTCAAAACCTTCGTCTTCGAGAGCTGCGACAAGAGGTGCGAATTCGACGGAGTCGGTGATTACTGCTCGAGTGTTGTACAAGGCTAGCTCGGCAAGTGCTCGATCAATGAAGCCGTCTCTTACCGATGCGTCGACTACTCCTACTCTACCAACAGTCTCAATGGAGCTTTCACGACCAACAAAGTAGTAAGGACTGAAGTCGCGGTGGGAATTCCAAAAGAGACGTCCATCGATATCGACTTTGTCGAGCGATTGTGTCCAGGCTTTTTCGTAGCCGTCGTCAGGGGCAATTCGACGGATCATCGGAATAGCATCGTATGCGATTAGCCCAATGATCGCGATCAGCGGAACGAGGAAGATAGCGAGTGATTTGGCAGTTCGATCTTCGTAAAGAGCCTGAACCATACGGCCTGATCCCGCGGCAATAATAATTGCTGCTCCTAAGTACGCTGGAAACAGAAATCGTCTTGGTTCGAGCTGCGCTGCCAGCGGTATTTTTGTCCAAAGCGGAGTGAGAGAGCCAGTCGTTAGCAAGTAGGCCAGGGCGGTTCCTAGACAGAAAATCAGCACTTTTCGACTGTTGGAGAGTGTAGCGGCGATGGCGCTTGCGACTACTATCCCGATTCCTGCGTAGTTTTCGTTGGAAAGGCGAAGAGATACGTCGAATGAGTTCCACCGGATTGAAAACGGAAGGATTTTATTTGCCGCTCCTGTGCTGGCACGAACACCTGGTCCTTCGGCTTCAGCCGTTAAACCCGCGACTCCACCTCTTAGTGTGAAGTCGGCGATTGCATCAGGCAGGAAAATCCAAACAATGAGAACTCCCGCTACGGTTGTCGAAGCCGCCAGCATGATCCGTGACACTGATATTCGGTTCACCAAGGCGTACAACCCCGCCATGAGAGCAATTGGAATAGCAGCGATGTAAAACACCATGGCGTGAAATGCCACGGCTGACCCCACTGCCAGAGTTGTGAGTATCCACCTTGAGCGAGAAGGACGGTCCATGACAAATAGGAGACCGGCCATTACTGCTGGAAGTGTTGCGACGGCAAGAAGAGCTGGAAATCTACCCTGTGGAGCAATGTTGGTGAGTGTGAACGGCGCGTATGCGAACGCAATCGCACCGATAGCGGTTCCGATATGTCCGAATCTAGATCTAAATCCGAAGTAGAACGTCAATTGTGAGATTGCCGATGCCATAAACATCATCAGCCCGAAGGTGATCCCTGCGTTCCCCGTCAAAATACTCACGATAAGTGAGGTCATGTAGGCGAACTGCGGGTAGCTGGAATCGGTATCAAAGATGAATGGATAGCCAGCGTTGATCGATTCGGCTATTGGACCGATCGATTCACCGGCGGTGAAGCGGTCGTAGGCTTCGTCAATGAGAGTGACATGCCAGTAGGAGTCGGTACCGGGGAGTCTGTTGGGTTTTCCTACGATGTCGCCCAGTACGAAGAAGAGAATGAGCAGCAGCAGGAACGGAATCGCAAGATTCGATAGCAGCCACTCTCGGCGAAACTTCATGCGTTTCGAAGAGGCGAAGGCTAATCGCTGGCTGAGATTTAACGGAAGTGTCGACACCGCTGCATTGTAGCTGTCATCGTGTTTGCGACTCTTAGCGACTATTCAACGCGTAAACGCATTTCTCGCATTGGCAACCTAGGCGATTTACGGAATTGGCATCAGACGGAAATCGTCGTACGTATTGGCTTTGCCTTCTTCGATTTCAGCTGAGTAAAGGCCGACGTGAGTGTTGGTGTTACCCGTTGAGTGGGTTACCGAGAATTTGGTTTCGCCGTCGATCTTGAACGACAATGTGTCGCCATTTGCAGTGATCGCAAGGTTGTGTGAATCGCCAACCGTCCACGTGAATGACGTGCGCCCGAGTTCCGCTGTGTGTGAGCGTGCGACAACATCACTGACACCGTCGAAGTACCACATCACATACTGAGAATCGTTCGAGGTTGAGCGGGTCACAACTCCCATTCTCGGGAACATGTTTCGACTGAAGCTAGTGGTCCATTGCGGACCATTTCTTACGATATCGGCAGAGACGGTGTGATTCGCTGTTTCTGCATCGATCACGATACGGCGGTCGAATATTCCGAAGTCGAACTCACCAGTTTCGATCGCCTTGTTCGAGAGGGTCTCCCAGTCACCGCGACTAGTCGATTTTGCCCATGTGTTTGAACTTGGCGCGATGTCGAGAGTGTGCCCAACCAAGTTTGTAGCGTCGGATTCGGTGAATAGGTCTTTGACAATCGGTGTTGGCGGCGGTGTGGGCGTTGGGGTTGGAGCGCCTTCTGGTAATTTCAGTAGGAAATTGTCGAAGCGATCTTCGTGGAACGCGTTCCTAAAGATTCCGGCCCAGGTAGCACCGACTAGATCGGCATCAGTGACTGTGAACATTCGGCGTTTGCCGACGTACGCCTCGAGCTCAGTGCCTTGTACTACGACGCTAATAGTTTTTCGCGCTCCGCTCTTCCACTGAACTTTTTTCGAGCCGAGGGTGAAGAAAGCTCCACCGATTTTCTTGCCGAGAACCACGTTACCGTTCGATTGGACGAAGTAGAGAAAAACATTTCGATTGCTGGGGGCTAATCCGCCAAAAGTTATTCCTGTCCGACCGCCGTCCCAGATCTGTTCGGATGAAATTTGGTAGTCGTCACGGCCGGTGTCGATGAACGAGAACTTGTCGCCACCGTCCTCTTTGAGTTCGCCGACTTCAAAGCCGTAGAACTTCCATTTTCCGCTATCGATCTGCCAGCCGAGACCAGTTGGGTCGAGATCGGGATTGTGGTTCTCAATAACGTCACCGTTGTAGTAGGTGAAGCTGTCGTAGAGATAGGCTCCGGCTGGGACCGCTGGTGGGTTTAGTGTTTGTGGGTCGCTGACACCGAGCACAGCGTCGGCTTGAGCGAGTGCGACCTTGTTTCGCACTTCAAAATTGTCGAATAGGTTCGTTGTGCCTTTTGAGAACAGGCCCGCTCGTTTTTCTGTGCCCATTCCGGTTCCTATCGCAAGAACCATTACTTGAACTTCATCACCCGAAACCGATGGATCGTCAATGTAGATCCGTGCGTTAGTTCCGTTGATTCGAACTCGCATTTTTTTCGTATCACCAGCTGTCCATGTGTAAGCGGCTCGACTGAACTCTTCGAACGAGTTGTCGCTGGGCTTAACTTTGCCGGCGACTATGTTGGAACCCTCGAAAAAGGCTATGGCGCGATCGTTGCTTGCATCGACCGACCAAGCTAATCCGGCGACTCCGCTGTTCCAAGTGATATCAGCACTGATGTCGGGTTCAGTAAGGCCGGTTGGTATAGCTGTGATCTGATCACCTGATCCGCTAGCGGTCTGCAGTTTTGCCTGCCCGCCGGCTGTGGCTTCCCATGTGCCGATTATGTCGACCCATTCGTTCGCTCCACCGACGTTGTTAGCTGGTCGTGAGTTTAGCCCTCCGGCGCCGGCGTCGAAGTTGTCTTCGAGGACGAGTGACCCGAATACTGGAGTCGGAGCAGAAGCGGGATCGCCGAGCGCTCGGACGGTGAAATTACCGATGGATGAAGTGGTTTCGTTGCGGTAGTAGAGCCCAATGTGAGTTTTGTCTCGAAGCTCGGTATCCGTAGCAGTAGCGATCTCAAAATTGTCTCGATACAGCTTTATATTTCCTGCCGAGGCGACGACACGTATCGAACTCGAATCGCCGGCCTTCCACTTGCTGCCCCCTGAATCGAGCAGAAATTCAACACCAGCGATGGTTTTGATCAGGTAGCCATTCGTTCCATCAAAAACGCCTCGATAGTGGTTCGAAGAATCTTGCCAGCGGAACACGATACCCACTTCACTGGTTTGCCCTGTGCGAGTGAAGTCGACAGTGACATCGTTGTCTTCTAATTTGCCGTCGATCACTGCGTAATACGGGCTATCGAGACCGAAAGTGTTTCGAACTTCTCTGCCCGACGGAGCAATTTCGAAGTTGGGCCCAAATTCGACTTTCCAACCGCCGCCAACGTCATCGATATTGGGGGAGTGAGAGGTGAGAGTCGTTCCTGCGGTGTCGGTGAAATCGTCGTTAACGACTACAGGTCCATCAGGGAGTTTCGCCTGATTTTCGGACGCGGTCACGATGCCTATGCTCAGAGTTAGAGCAAAGACGACTATCGAAGCTATTGCGACCGGTCGTGCTCTCATGGTGTTCTTGATTGTGTATACGAACTAACTGCGCCAGATAGCTTCATGTTCCTTTTGAAGATCGTTCAGTTACCCGACATTTAAATTTTCGCGTACTTATGACTAGATTGATCACATAAATGTGTGAATATCGCCGGTGACATCAATTAGTTGTGACCATGATCTGTCGGTGTGACCTGATTTTGTTGCTGTGAAATTCCAGGTTCCAGCATCGCCTGTAATAGTCACTTTGCCGTTCACATCGGTAGTTTCTGAGAAGGCAGTGCCGGAGGCATCGGTTCCGGTGACCAGCACTCCCTGAATAACTGTTCCGCCGGCCCCGTCGTGGACATACAACGTGAGTGTTGCTGTTGTTCTGAGCGTTGTGAAGCTGGAAGTAACCGAATAGGAACCTTGTTTTGTGGTGTCGCCCGAATCGTTGATCGCCTGAATTCGCCAGTAATAAGTAGTGCCAGGTGCGAGTGCAATTGATGGCGTGTAGCTGGTGTTGGTCGTGAGGACACTCACCAAACAATCGGGACAATCTTCGGCGTTTATATCGGTTGGTAGGTCAGATTCGATGGCAGCGAACATTACCCAGTACTGATGTGCGTCGGTCACTGCATTCCAAGTGAGATTCGGCAGTGTAGACACATCGGTGCTGCCGTTCGTAGGTGCTGTAATCGTTGTAGCTGGCAAGACGAGTGGTTCGACTGCCACGGCTCCTATCGTTGTGCTGCGAGTTCGGTTTCCTTGTTGATCGACCACTTCGGCCCGGTACCAGAATCTACCTGCCGAGTCGGGGCTGTCGAATAGGAAACTTGTTGACTGAGAACCACTGAGAATTGCCTGAGAAGCTTGTGTCCAAGTTCCGGGCGATCCGCTTTCATGGGGCGCTACTTGCAGCGTGATCGCCAGAAGACCTGAGCCGCCGAGATCGCTTGTGGAATAAGAGAACGTGAGCTGTTGATCGACATCGACTACGAGCTTATCGATTGAAAATGAGTTGATCGTGGGAGGTTGCGAATCGACCGGTATCGGTGTGCTGGTTGGAGCGGGCGTAGATGTTGGTAGGGGAGTGGCCGTGGGCGGCGGCACCAAGGTCTCAGTTGGCGGAATAGGTGTGAGTGTCGCTGTGGCAGTCGGTGTTGGAGTCGGAATGACGGTAGCGGTGGGCGCAGGTGTGGCAATGGGAACCGGCGTTGTTGGTGTGGGTTGAGGAAGAGATGTCGGCGTTGGTTGTGCTGTGGGTGATGGCGTGGCGGTATTGGTTGGTGAGACGGGGGGAATCGTTGCAGTTGGGTTCGGCAGTTGGGTTGGTTGCGGCGCTGTAGTTGGCGTACTTACGACAGGCGACGGCGTGGGGTTTGTTGGTGGTGGCGTTGGTGTGTGAGTTGCCGATACCGTCGGTGTTGGCGTAGCTTCGAGAGCTGGGGGGGCGTCGATCTGAGATTGGGCCACTGCTTCGGCAGTTTGGGTCAACGGAAGATCTTCGTCACAGGCCATGGTTGCCAGTAATAAGCCTGTGAGTGCGATCAAGGCTACGTTTTTGAAGTTGAACGTAGTCGCACGAGTTCTGATCGATGGGTGCTTCACCCAAAAAGTTTTGATCAGTTTTCGGCTGCTGGGCATTGAGAATTAATTGATACCGAAGTGATTGCCGAACGGTTTCGATTTACCGGTACGACTATTAGCTCGAGAGATGCTCGTGATTGCTCGCTGGGAACATTATCGGTCAATAATTTCGGAACGCAATTCTCGGGATGATGAGGTTTTCTGTGAGAGTTGAATGGGAGATTAAATACAAAAGCTCGACACGAAGTCGAGCTTTTGATTGCTTGCAAATGGAGCGGGGGACGAGATTCGAACTCGCGACATTCTGCTTGGAAGTTGTAATCAGCGGTGTCCACAGTATTCCCTCCTACTCACAGCCCGAACTGGAGTTGAGATTAGATGCCGTCCTCGCTGTTCCTCATTGATCTGTGACAGCGCTGGTGTCACTAAGGTGTCATTCGCTAACCAATCTTTGCCATAGCAGTTCGGACCTGTTCAGAGTCTTCTGGCAACTCGTGGGCGTACACGCTCATTGTAATTGCAGGGTTCGCGTGTCCGAGTATTTTTGAAACCATCGTTATGGGGACGTTCTCAGACAGTAGGTAGCTCCCGCAATTATGCCTTAAGTGATGCCACGATAATCGAGGTACTCCAGCTTCGACGAGCATTGGTTCAAGTAGGCGTTTTTGCAGATTTGTGTATGACTGTCGATTACCCGCAGAGGTGCAAAATATCAGATTAGTTTGATTCCATTTGTAACCTGATTCGAGTTGCTTTGACAAGTGAATCTTGTGAAGTGATTGCAGCCGACTAATCAGGCCATTGTCCAGCGGTATCACGCGGTATTCACCGGCTTTGGTTTTGCTGTTCCCTACGGTGACTTCCCGCCGAGCAAAGTCGATCTGAGTCCAAGTTGTACCGAGTGCTTCGACATTGATTCTCATTCCGGTTTTAAGTACGAACTCGACGATCAGCCCAGAGCTGCTTTTCGCTGATACATCAAGGAGCGACTTCCATTCAACTCTTGAAAGGACAATGGGTTTACGTTTTCGAGCACTTGGAGCCTCAGCCAACGATGGGATATCTCTGAAAATAAGACCCTTTCGGAATGCTGATCGGAGACAAGTGCCAATGTTTACATGCACTTGGCGAACGGTGGTAGGAGAAAGTCCGGTGTCTAGTAATGTCGCGTACATGGCTTCGAGATGAGAGGGAGTCAACTTTGACAGTTTTTTTGATCCAAAGTAGCCGGATGCCCTAGCTAAGTTTGATCGGTACTGATTCAGTGTCTTGTCCCGAATATCACGTCGAGAACTGAGCCAAAGCTTCGACCACTCGTCAAATGTAAGATCGTTGTCCGACAACATACCGTCTGCCGAAAGCACCAGCGCACGATTGAGCTTGTCTTCGGCTATTGCGCGTGTTGAGGCATAGCCGGTCTTTCGCTTGTCTCCAACCCAGTATCGGTACATCCAAGGAGACTTGCGTCCGTCCTTTCGAAACGTGATTGCACCTTTTGTACGTTTGCGGTTCTTTGGTCTACCTATCGTCATCACAAAACTCCTTTGGGAGTAAAGCCCGTATTTATCGTTACGGTCTTGCCGGTCAATAGTCCTCGTACATGGTCTCGCCAAGTATGAAACACCGCACGATCCTCAAATGTAGTGTCTGGATATAACCCGCCGTCTGGGATGCCTTTCGCGGTCGAAGTCCCTACGTGCCCAGAGTGTCCGTTTGATGTGTAAAACATCGTCAAAAATGGCATCCGCATCTGCGCGTACGCAGCAATTATCGCTGTATGTGGAACAAACCGATCTGTTCTCACGTATTCCGTGAGCTGCGAGATTCGTGGAATGGGGGTTTTGCCGGTCTCAAGAGCAAGACGATACAAATCCGTGTTCATTGGGTTCCAAGGTTGGTAGGTCAACAATGAATCTAGGTCACTCGTCTCGGTCCCCGCTTGTTGCCTGCGGCTGTAAGCATCAACAACTGCGTATTGAGCGTACATATCGAGTGGTTCTCGATTTGGGATATCGAAATAACCGGCAAGGCGAATTGCGGTTATCGCCTCGATTTGAGTCAGCCTGCCGCCGTTGGTGACAGCTTGTTTGACGAGATCAATTCTTGCCAGCCTTGGAGCATTCGACCATCCGAAATCGTGGAAATCGATTACACGACTATGAGGACCCGGACCCTTTTTGACCCCTTTGTACCAGCCTTCGATTGTCTTGTCGGAATAGGCAAACCCGAGATCACCGTATTTTTTATCCATGAAGGTCTTGATGCGTTCACGCCCCCACCCTAGCTTTACTCGGATTTGAACGGCCACCTCTTTGAAAAAATCATCGTCCAAAAGACCAGCCTTGAACCGGTCAACGTTCAGATCTTGTGAATTCTTGTACATAATTCCGGGTTTAGTTCCGGGTTTACTTCCGGGTTGTGGTATTTCAATCAGAGTAAATGCAGCGGATACTGTGTTTATTCCTTACGGGATGTTACAGCATATCCAGGACACTGGAAATATTTTCATCGGAGTTTTCGAATGATCAAACGAGTCACCAAATCCTCGGTGGAGAGCCTTCTTACCAGTTGGAACTCTGAACTCAAAAAACAGATAGAGGCCGAACTGAATGATCAGGCGCCGTTCATGACAGTTCAAAAAGTTGCCAAGGTCATGGACGTCAGCGAATCAACAATTCGCCGTTACATCCGACGCGGAGATTTGGTCGCAATCCAAGCGCAGGGGCCTAACACCGCACGGACGATGGTGAGTGCGAATGTTTAACCAGATGAAATTACCTGCACCACTACACGCAAAAAACAACGCCTTGGCCAACAAAGGCTAAGGCGTTGATCACACGAGAGAGTATGGCTCCCGTGCCGACTTCAATCATCGCACAAATCGAACAGAAGCTCATCACTGAGCGCCAAGGCAAGCAGCAGGGCGCTGAGTTGGTGTATTCGTGTTTGACCCACCCCGAAACACGGCCTTCTGCAAATTGGAACAGCTCGAAGCAGACATGGATTTGCCGGTCTGGAAGTTCACCAGAATGCTCAACTGGTGGTGGTTATTTGGATTTAGCCAGGAGATTGGAAATTGAACTACCAGCGCCTGAAAAACCTGTCTATGTCGAGTCCGCTCGTTGGGTAGTCAAAGAAGCCGACGGTCAAATCGCTGGAATCCACGTCCGACAGGAACTCCCGAACGGTGCTAAGCGAGTTATTTGGGAAGGTGGACTAAAAGGTCGCTCGTTATCCAACATGCCTTTGTATGGCTCTGAACGTGTTCGGTATTTTGATCAGTCAGAGTTGGTATTTATTGTTGAGGGCGAAAAGACAGCGGATGCCCTGAGAAACTTCGGCAAGCAAGTTCTGGGGACGGTTACTGGCGCTGGTGCAACGCCAAGCAAAGCGGTTCTTTCGATATTAGATGGTTTCGACGTGCACCTGTGGCCAGACAACGATGATCCTGGTCGAGCGCACATGAAGCGCATTGCCGATGTACTCCCAGAGCGGCCGTTGTTCATCGATTGGACCGATGCCCCTCCGAAGGGTGATGCAGCTGACTTTATTGAGTTGGGTGGCACAGAAGAGGCGTTGGCAGAGCTGATCGGGAACGTTGATTTGTCACTCCCGCCGCTCCCTTCCTCTGACGTTGTTCCCTTTTCCCTCCCCGTAGGGGTAAAGGAAAAGGGAACAACGTCAGAGGAGTCGGACATTTCGTCACAAATTTTCGACGCTGCTGGAATCATGAGTTATCAAGCACCACCCGTTCAGTGGCAATGGGAAGATCGGATTCCTGTTGGTGGATTCGCTTTGCTAGCGTCAAAGCCGAAAGTCGGAAAAAGCCAACTCCTCCTCGGATTATCACTAGCTACGTGCCGTGGAGACGATTTCCTAGATTGGGCAACTCGTCAAGGACCAGTTTTGTACTTGGCTTTCGAAGGTCATATACGAGACGTGACGAACCGTTTGAAGCTGATGGGTTTGCGATCCGAAGATCGGATCTACGTTCGGGTTGCTCCACCACCCGTTTTCGATGAACAAGACAAGTCGATATTCACGGACTGGCTCGAGCCTTTGATCAATGAGTTCAACCCTGTTCTTGTAATTGTCGACACACTTTTCAGGATGCTTCCAGGCGTAGCTGATGCGAACGATTACTCGTTGGTGAATCGAGCGATGTCACCACTCGAATACATCGCCAGGCGCACAGAAGTCGCAATCGTTGTCAGCCATCACGCCAACAAAGGGAACGAAAACTCTGATGACCCCGGTCAGACGATTCTCGGCAGCACAGCGATTCTCGGCGCTGTCGATACAGCGTTGGTGATGAGTCGCCGCAAAGGCGCTGTCGGTGCAACACCTGGTCGTGAATTGATGTCGATACAACGTGAAGGTGAATCACTCGAAGCGATCGTGATTTCTCTAGATGATTCAGGCTGGCCGACAAACTCCGGAAGAGCGCAAGATTTTGCCGTGGAGGCTGCAAAACAGCGGATCAAGGACGTTCTGATCGAGAACGAAGGCGAAGAGCTAGGAGCGAGCGACCTACAAGAGAGAACTGGCGTCAAAGGGAAAACCTACTCGAATGCTAGGAAAGCGCTGCTCGACTCCGGTGAAATAGTCATTCATCAGCGAGGTAAGTACAAGTTTTATTCGCATGTAGTGCGGACGGAGTAATCGGCATGAAAAATCGAACATGTGTCATCTGTGGTCGTTCTTTACTCGGTCGAAATAGCCAAGCTCGCAGTTGTTCGGAAAGATGCCGACAAAATCTCAGACGTAGAGGTGTCCAAAACCGTGACGTGGGTATGCGACTACCAGCTACCTGGCCACAACGCCCACCATGCGCAGCTGGCGAGCATTCCTGGGTATCTCATGGGGATTTACCCGGTCGATATTGCAAGCACTGCTGGACTCATTGGGAGTCCGGCACTCCACGACCTGATCGATTGGAGGTGGACTAACCCTCCACCAGGAGGCATGTACGTGATCATACTCGCCCACAGCGGAGCCTGAATTGAAAGTCCGAAATAAGAAAATCAATTGGAGAAATCAATGATTTGCAAAGAACACAAAATGACACTTGGCGAACTATTCAGCGTCAAAGACGACCGATTCCTTCGTTCCACAATCATTCACGTCCTGGAAAGTCACTCAGGTGTGACAGTGGGAGAAGACGAATTGACCTACGCTGTGCATTGGGCAAGCACGAACCGAACCATGCAAACAATGATGGACAACCACCTGCGTGAACTCGCAGAGGAACAAGCCAAGGACAGTTCCCTGTTCCCTTGGTCCGGTGAACGAGAAACATCTGGGATCACATGCGATTGTTCTTACGCGTCAAATCCAAACCAACAACTGGAGCGGCGTTATGAATAGCTCCGACATTATCCTTCAACTCGCCGTAACCATCGGTGACGTACCAACGCTCGACCTAACGCACGGTCTTGGAGTGTTTTGGAAACAGTACACGCCGAGCAAACTCACGACGAACGATCGGAATGAGGATGCAGATTACCGGCAGGATTTCACCGCAACCTCTTTCGATGATCGTTCATTCGAACTTGTGGTTTTCGATCCGCCTTTCACGGCGAACGGTCCGTCGAAACATCGGCACCAAAAACGATATAGATCGCATCGTGACCAAGAAGGAGCGCCGCAAAACATTAAGGATGTACGGCGATTGCTTGTCGGTGGGATAAAAGAAGCGTGCCGTATCTCTGGTAGGTGGGTACTGGTAAAGACTCAGGACGTAGTCGAGTCTGGACAGTTGCACGCCAACGTAAATCTGGCACTGAACACACTCGTCAAATCCGGGTTCAATGTTGTTCGTGAAACCGAGTTCCACTCGAATCGACGCCCACAACCATCTGGGAGGAGAGTAACTGGATTGGGAAGACGTCCAAGCGTGTTCATTTTGGCTGAGCGTAACCGGGTGGCCGCTGAATAGTTGACTGAAAAAAGTACACATTCAACAGCATTCACCTGAATCAGGTCGCTGTGTGATGCGATGTCGATAACTGAAGGCCATCCTACTCCGAAGGGTACCTTCGTAATTCGATCCTTCGATAATGGGTGATCATTCGAAAGCACCCAAAACTAGCTTGATTCTCGAAGACTAGCTATTGCCGTTAGCCAACGAGTGGAGCCGAACGATTATCTTCCACTGCGCCAAGTTAAATGATGGCTCGGTGTTCGTTGCCTGCACCTTGAGTTAGAGCAGATTCCACCCGAATGTCCACTTTTTGCCGTGCCGACGAGAATTTAGACTAAATCAGTCCATCCGGTGCCAATAAACCACAAATTCTCAAGAAGGGACTCATCACAGTCTCCAACAGCGAACGGTCGTGAACGGACTTGATCAGGATGGATGTGAGTTTTTTTGAATTGGGTCACTTTGGTTGCGTCGACATACAACTCTCTCGTCCGCTTTCGTTTTCTGCTCATTTTTAGGACCTACATTAGCTCCTATGAGGTGTTAGAACATCTTATGTATGAAAACTTTGCTCAACTGATCGCATCAATCAGTACTTTCGCTCGAGACAACTCTCCAGAACGCTTTCGGTATGAAAACATACCGAGTCCTACCGCAACCATGCTATGGGGTTTGCCATTGAAACCAATTACCGACCAGCGGACAGGATCAAATGCCTCTGGATATACCAAAACCGAAACCTCCGCGCCAACTGCGGCTGCTGTCGCCAGAGCCTGAAACACATGCTCACGCGGTGGGCCAGCTCCTGAAACAAACGATGCAGAGTACTTTGCTTCGAAAGAAGCAATAACTTTTCCTGATTCGGCCAGCAACCCATCGGGTTCGACGTTGCGTTTTTTCCACTTAGGATCGCTAGGCAAGAGAATCGGATGATGTTTTTTTTCGAGCGCATTGAGATTCCGGCCTTGCTTCTGAGCCATTGACGCGGCAGCGACTAAGCATCGCCTTAGCAATTCCTCGAGAAGTGGCCACGGTTCGATTGCCACTTCGACGCCGCGATGGGTACCCGCAGATCCTAATAGGTCGACCCGTTTTAGAACAGATTTAGCTACGCTCCAGGCAGGTTCGTAGGCATTCCATTGTGTCGGAAGGTGTCTGTTCAGGACTCCAGGAGGGTATATTGCGGTATCAGCCGCTCCAGGACGAAGGGCGTTGCGGATCTGCATCAGCCTGGAACGAACCAATGGTGAGCTAGTTTCGCCCGCGAGCAACACCGCTGCTGCCGCCATCGCCTGACTGAAATCATTGTCAGTCTCGAGTAAATCGACCTCAACAGGAAACAAATGAGGAGTCGTAGCAACCCCTTTTATCCACTGAGTAACGTTGAGTCTACCTCGGAGTGTGCCAAGGACTTTGCGCCGGCGTTCAAGGAGTACGAGCGGTCCGTCTCTGCGAAGTGCTTGACTAAGGCGTGCTGAGTATATGCCCGCCAACGCATCCAGTAATTTCGGCGGACTAACTCTTTCACCTGCGGTTCTCTCAGCGCTAATCTCGATTCGGCTTGAATCGAACATTAGGTCCAGGACTGCCGCTATCCAATCGTCTGATGGCTCTGTTTTTGGTTCGATGACAAGTTGATGGCGCCCATCGATGTCAATAGTCCCGACCACATTCCTGAGCGTAAATGCTCCCTGGGACTCACTTAAAAGCGGCAGGCCTGTTCTGAGTCGTCGCCGAACACGATCCACTGCATTAGGAAGCCGTTGCCCTAAATCCCGCTCGAGGCGAAAGGGTATTCCCTCGAGAATATCGATTTTTACCGGGTTCATAACAAAGCGTTCAGCGCTTGAGCCGCTTTGGACCACTCCATGGGTTCTGCAAGTTTCAGACGCAACCTCGGTGGTGCAAATGCACTGATGCTTTCAGATGGTGTTACCCACTCCGTCAACGAGGGACCAGTCGAATTCTCGTCTCCGGGTGCACCAGCATTCAGCACGGCACCTAAAAGTTCATCCTGGTCGGCAAAGGTCATTTGCAGAGTCCCGCGGACTTTAGTGTCGAAAGCCTTTCCTAAGCTGAGAACGGCTTCCTCGGCGGTTGTGCCAAGTACGTCCCAGAATAGTGAATGCCCCAGAAGAAAGTCCTGTCCGAGTAGAGCCTCAATCCGTTCATTCAGAGACTTGAGTAACGACACTGCGAGACTCATTACCGTTTCAGGCATGACCCAATTCGTTGGATCACTGAAAGGTTCTGGAGCATTCCCTTGGTACGGTTCATTCAGGTGGTTTGCAAGTAATTCGTAATCCGGCAATACAGGTAACATCGCGAAACGCCGCCGTACGGCAGCATCAAGGGGGGCGACACTCCTGTCGCTGCTGTTGAGAGCCGCAACAATTTTGAGAGATTTGGGAAGCCGAAGTTGTTCGGGAATTTCCGTGCCATCGTCATTGGCGAATTCTTGCCGAACATTCACTTTCATGTCTGGGTGGGCGCGATCGATCCATGTTCCGCTCCGCTCGTCACCATGATCGAACCGTTGTGCTTTATCGAGAAGCGCCAGCGTGTCTCCGAAAATTCCCGCAGCATTCCCTCGATTAAATTCATCAACAATCAGAAGTGCGTTGTTACCCTCCTTCATAGCCCAATGACCTAGAGACATGAGGGGCCCAGGCCGCGCTTCAAGTTCAATGGCTCCTTGTTGACCACTTTTCGGGTAGAGACCAATAACAAACTCGTCGTACGAGTAGCTCGGATGAAATACTACGTGCCGAACCTTGCCTTCAGATGCTCGATCGATCGAGGACCAGGCATCGTGAATTTTACTGGGGTTGAAGCTTACAGCCCTTGCACCGTATTCCCATAAATTTCGTAAGTCTTCTAAGGCCACGGTTTTTCCTGTGCCAGGAGGGCCGGTCAACAATACGCAACTTTCAGTTTCAAGTGCCGAGTCAATTTCGTGAATGATTTTTTCTGCACGTACTTCGTCACCGTGGTTCGTGGGGCTGACAACGCAACATCCGACGGTACTTGCAAGTTGTTCAGCAGGCGCTCTCAACGACTGAGGTATTTGCTTGAAATCTGTATGAATAAGATGGCTGGGAGGGTTTTCTAGATAGGCACGTACTTGGAGTTGATTCTCAACGCCTTCGAGTTTGACTGCGACTAACCAACCGACGGTTGTTCCGGAACTCGGATCGTAGTCCTTCCACTCACCATCGGCAGACTGCTCGTCTGTGTGTCCGGGATCACCTTCGAATGTTTTGAGAAGTGATGAATCGTCAGGCTTATACATGGCCCAAGGTGCTGGAATATCTTCCGACCACCAACCGAGCCATTGTCGAAGAGCTGATGGCGGATTGTTGTCACCGCCTGGTTTCGATCGTCCGTTTACACTTCCACCTGGCCAAGCCAACGTGACTTGCGCGTCCTCTCCGAATTGTTCCGTCAATGCCTCAGCGCACTTGCCGGATGATTGAAGAAAGTCCTTCGAATACAAAGTTCCGTCCAGACGACCGTAGACGGCTCGAAACGCACTGATGTTGTATCGCCAGAACCACACGCGTTCAACAAGCTTGTTCTGATTAGGCATAACCACCTCTAATTATCACCTCAGGAGATTTACGACTTTCACGATCGACCCCGTTTTGGGCAGCGACCGACCTGTGGGTCGTAATTCCGATAATTTCTGATTCACTGAAAAGAGTTCGAACCAACGGGGTGTCCCGATTCGAGAGCATCCACGAAACGCCTCGCATGGAGAGCCAACGACAATGGTTCGCAAGTTCCTCTAGATCCGGTTGTCGAAAACGCTTTTGGGTGTAGAAAAAGAACTTTGACGTGTCAGAAAGCGGAAGATAGGGAGGGTCGAGGTAAACGAAGTCGCCAGGTCGAGCGCGCGACAACGACGATCGGAAGTCTTCGTTTCTGATTTCAGTATCTACCAAGCTTGATCGAATAAGACTTAGCTGGTCTGGAGAAAAGCTTCTAAACGGCCGTTGGCCCCAAGGAACGTTGAACTCGCCTTTCGCGTTCACTCGCCACAATCCGTTCCAAGAGGTTTGATTGAGATACACAAACCTCGCCGCTTGCTCTGCCAATGATTTGGGTTGTTGTGCTCGAACCTCATAGTAGAATTCTTTGGAATCCCGTTCGAGTAGCGAGCTTAAAGCATTCTCAAATTCCTTGTTCGGCTTTTGCATTGTGAGCCAAACATTTATGAGATCTTCGTTGAGATCCGAGAGAAACGATCGTTCGGTCACCCGAGTCCGTAGGGCGAAATACATAGCCCCGCCACCGACAAATGGCTCGTGATAATTCACAAAAGTTTCGGGGACCAACGGCAGCAATCGTTTTAAAAGTCTTGTCTTGCCACCTGCCCATTTCAAAAAAGGCTTGTTTGCGAGTGACTTGGTGGGTTCGATAATCGGACCAGATGGTGGGATAGCCGTTGGGGAATCCGATGAAGTGTCATCCTGCACAGTGGTGATTTGATCGACAGGGTATGGTGTTGTGGACATCGCTGCCCATTGTACGGTGATGCGCTGTTAAATTGCTTCATATGGCATTGTGTGAAATGTTGACCGAACAGAAGCAAACAAAGGATTTAAGCGAATGACCGAAGCCCCCAGGGTGTCTTTAGAGTGGCCTAACAAAGATAAGGCCTTGTTAGCAGCTGGCTCGAGTGCGCCTGTATGGGTAGATCGTTCTGATCCACGTGCCAATGAGGTGCGTCTACTTCGATCATCTGGTTTGATTGGGGGGGGCGGTACCGAAGAAGAAATAGCGTCAGGCCATTTGATCGTCGGCGATTCACTTGATGCACTGCGAGCGATCGAAAAGAATAAATTGATGGGTCTCGATGATGGGATTCGTCTGTTGTATATCGATCCACCATTTAATACTGGCCAGCAATTTCACCAATACTCGGACTCCGTTGGACACGCTGAATGGCTCTCGGCCCTTCGGGACCGATTGAATGCTGTCAAACCCCTACTCCATCCTTTAGCAAGTATTTGGGTTCATTTGGACGATGGAGAGGTTCATCGTGCGCGGTGCGTGCTCGACGAAGTTTTTGGTGCGGATGCATTTGTTTCGACGATCGTGTGGCAGAAACGGAAGACCCGAGAATCACGGTCGGCGTTTTCGAGCAATCACGACTACATCCATGTCTATGCCCCTGCAGGGCCGCAAGTGTGGAAACGATCCCGAAATTTGTTGCCGCGGGATTCCTCATCAGCCCGCAACCGAGATAATGATCCTCGAGGGTCTTGGACCGATGCACCTTTTACTGCACCAGGATTCCGTCAAAATCAGCATTACCCGATCAAAAATCCGGCAGGGATGAGTTTGATGCCTCCCAAAGGTCGGAGTTGGTATGCCACAGAACCAGTTTTTCGAGAATTGCTTGAAGATAATCGGATTTGGTTTCCTCGGGACGGAGCTGGTCTCCCTCGAATTAAACGGTTTGTGAATGCAGAACCTGGACTCGTTCCATTTACCCTTTGGGGAGGAGACGAGGGCGGAACTAATGACGACGCGAAACGGCATTTAATGTCGATGTTCCCCAATGAAACTGCGTTTGCTACACCGAAACCGGAATCACTGCTCCACCGAATAATCCAGATAGGAACAGATCCTGGGGACATCGTGTTGGATTTCTTCGCTGGTTCTGGGACGACAGCAGCGGTGGCTCATAAATTAAAGCGCCGATGGGTCGCTATTGAGAGGTCATCCAAGATTGTGTCCACTTACTTGCTTCCCCGAATGCGTTGTGTGATCGAAGGTGACGATCCAGATGGCGTGACTAAGGAGGTGAATTGGTCCGGTGGAGGTGCGGTCGGACTTCACAGTCTCTCTGATTCAATTTACAAAGAGGATAGTGATCAAGCAGAACTTGCCATTCAGGAATGGGCCCCTGAGTTGGTCAAGTCGCTTTTTGATGAGTCTGCGCGAATTTCATCCGATATAGGGCCATTTATATGCGAGTATCAAGGAAAACGCGTGGCGTTCATTGCCGGATATCTCGATAAACATTCAGCACAGATCCTGATAAACAGCAGTAAGCCAGGCGATAGGCTCTTGATATACGCTGAACGCTGGACCGCAGCCAGTAAGCGGCTTGTTTTGAGACGGCGCCCAGGCTCATTTTTATTGCCGTTACCAATCGATGAAGTGCTTCGACACAAAGTCACTAGTTCAAATTCGACAGCAACGCCAAAAAATGTGATCGAATCTGTGCATTTACAACCGGTTTGACCATGACGCGCCTGAACTGCTGACAAATTGATGTACAGAGGAGGCGTAGCCCGTATTTTTCTAGGGTGGTGTCGGGGCGCAATAGCCTCATCCGACGGAAAATGATGAGGTCGAATTACGTTTCACCCGCTGTCTTTCCACCGCCGAGTCGAAGCGCACATCGAGATTTGTTGAACTACTTAGTTCGATTCGGAACGAATTCCCGAAATTCTTGCGCGAAAAATATCTCTGATCAATCCAATGAACCGACCGCCAAGGTATCAGGATGCCCTTCTCTGTCACATCCTTATTCTTCGCCCGTTTGGTGTCCTCAGGGTGTCTTTAACAGAAAAGCCCTTAGATTTCTCTAAGGGCTTCTCAAGTTCATTTGCAATATGGAGCGGGGGACGAGATTCGAACTCGCGACATTCTGCTTGGAAGGCAGATGCTCTGCCAGCTGAGCTACCCCCGCAGAGTTGAACTGATATCAGCTCAGACCTAACGATAAATATACCAGTTCTTCAGTAGGAAGGTTGGAAGTAAGGTAGTCGTTAGACGGTTCTTTTTTAGGGCTTATGACCACCTGCCTAACAAAAAGTGACGTTCGATGATCTGTGCTGCGATGTGGTGATGGCTACAATGCGTGTGTGTCGACACTTCCGTTAAATCTCAGCCAGCGATTAGCCTTCGCCTCTTCGAAACGCATGAAGTTTCGCCGAGAGTGGGTGCTACGTAATCTCGCGATTCCGTTCCTACTGCTGTTCATTCTCTTCTTCGTACTGGGCGACATTGTAGGCAAGCCCAACAACCTTCCTGGTACCGACACCTACTGGCACGTAACGCTTATTGACGAAGCACACGATCGACTTATAGCCGGTGAACCGATTGGTCCCATCTCCGAATCAATCAATGGCGGAATCACTTACCTCTACGATACCGACACCACCTATCCACAATTTACCTACTTAGTCTCACTGCTGATAAGCATTTTCACAGGGAATGCAGGAATCACTTTTGGGTTGATGATGTTTTTGGCATCAGCCGTTGCACAGTTATCTTTTTACTTTGGATTTAGACATAGATTCGGACATATCGGAACCGCTATCGGTGCGATTGCGTTCGCATACGCGCCGTTCACACTCACCAACATTGCTCCACAGGGTAGATTTCCAGCTCTTCTTGCCGTCGCAACACTTCCAGCAGTAATGGCCGGTCTCCTATTTGTCATGGACCGTCCTTCTCGCTCAAGGTGGATACTCACAACTCTGGCAGTGGGGTCAGCCGTGGCATTTCACGCCATGGTGTTTTACATCGCTGCTATTCCAATTGCTCTCATGGCGGGGTTGTACGCCTTGG
Organism: Candidatus Lucifugimonas marina; assembly: GCA_029593915.1. GTDB lineage: Bacteria > Chloroflexota > Dehalococcoidia > Lucifugimonadales > Lucifugimonadaceae > Lucifugimonas > Lucifugimonas marina. Next base: position 893,396 of record CP046147.1, read on the forward strand.
TGAACCGAATATCAGTGTCACGGATCATGCTGGCGGCTTCGACAACCGTAGCGGGAGTTCTCATTGTTTGGATTTTCCTGCCTGATGCAATCGCCGACTTCACACTAAGAGGTGGAGTCGCGGGTTTAACGGCTGAAGCCGAAGGACCAGGTGTTCGTGCCAGCACAGGAGCGGCAAATAAAATCCTTCCGTTTTCAATCCGGTGGAACTCATTCGACGTATCTCTTCGCCTTTCCAACGAAAACTACGCAGGAATCGGGATAGTAGTCGCAAGCGCCATCGCCGCTACACTCTCCAACAGTCGAAAAGTGCTGATTTTCTGTCTAGGAACCGCCCTGGCCTACTTGCTAACGACTGGCTCTCTCACTCCGCTTTGGACAAAAATACCGCTGGCAGCGCAGCTCGAACCAAGACGATTTCTGTTTCCAGCGTACTTAGGAGCAGCAATTATTATTGCCGCGGGATCAGGCCGTATGGTTCAGGCCCTTTACGAAGATCGAACTGCCAAATCACTCGCTATCTTCCTCAGCTGCCTTCGTGCTCACCCGTGGTTGGCGATTATTCTCGGCGAACGGCCCATCGACCGAAGAACTTGCCCTCATTGGTCTTCGCAAATACCTAACGCCAAAGAGAATTGGTGAAATCCAGTTTCCAGATGGGGCTTTAGCATTTAGCGCACCCAATTTGGTCTACAAGCACGAAGAACTGGGATTTGCTCCAAACCAATTTCTCACGTTTACTCCGGTCAATGATTCTGATCGATTGATCGTGTTGAATGTTGAAATTAGGAGCGATAGTCAGCAGCAGCGAACCATACCCATGTCTGAATTCCGACTACATCACTCTCATGGTGGGCGGGTCTTGCCGATGGAGGGAGTTCAGCTTACCGAGAGCTTAAAAGACTCGTCTTTTATATCGTCACTTGATGCCCGACAACCATTGCTGACGGGAGGTATTGAACTCGAACCTGAATCCTCGGTTTTAGGATTCGTAGTATTCGCAGTACCAGTGGAATCGAGTATCGAAGGCATCTCACATGTGTCAGCCCCTGACGTTTTGAGCCGATTTTAGCTCTATATGCACCGCTCATTGGTGAAACAATGGGCTTGTTTTGTATTCACAAACTTATCGGTACATCGCTGGTGGGTGAACTCCGAGATCACTCAAGGAATGTGATCTGACCGCCGCCGGCTTCTTTGTGGAATTGTTGTAACTCGGTTTCGCCTCGCGCCTCATAAATCTGGGCAAGCACCTGATGAGCCAATAAGGCTCCTTCGGCCCCCGGCTGCTTTTCCGTTGCCGTTACGAGAGCTTCAATTGCCTCTTCTTCTCGTTCAAGTTCGTAAAGCGCTCGTCCTTTTCCGTACCAGGCTTTCGCCCAAGGTTGTGTGGTGGCTTCAGTGGCGATTGCTTGATCTGCGTACTTGATGGCCAATTCATGTAATCCAACGCTAGTTAACGCTGTGGCAGAAGTTCCCAAAATGCTTGGATACGCAGGGTTTGCTTCTGCCTGCTTGATCGCGCGATCGGCGAGCTCTTGAGCAAATTCGTTGTATCCCCAGATCATCATGTTTGTGGCGGCTTTCATCAATCCCAGCTGGGTGTCTAGTTCGAGAGGGTCACGTTGTTCGTACTCGAGAAGCATATCTCTGCCGATATTTAGGAGCCGCAGAGCCTCTTCTGGCCGACCTAGTTCATATTGTTGTTTGGCAGCAGCGAGGTATTGTTCGAATAGGGTGAAGGTGAACGACTCGCGTTCGGGAGCTTGTGCTTGTACTTTGGCCCATGTTCGTGCTTTTTCTTCTACAGTTGGTGCGTCATATCCATTTGCAAGAGTTAAGCTCGCTGAAAGTCGGCGTACATCCCATGAGAAGAAGACTGCGACACTAACAGCTGTAACGAGGGCGGCTGTAATGAATGTAGAACCAAGTACGATCTGGTTTGATGCTGAGAAGTTAACGGATGAGGCCTTCGACACACGTGGCCCTTTTTGGTCAGTGTGATCGGCATTCTCGGTCGAGAGCCGGTGAGATACGAGTTCATAGATTGCGATGGTTGCGCCCAGCAACGCCATGTTCATCGGGAGATCAGATATTCGAGCCACACCAGTTTGAAGTTCAAACATTTTCCCGATCATCGCTGGAGAGAGTGCGAGAACTAAGAAACCGAATGAATCTAGTCCTTTTCCTGATCGTCTCATCCTTACGACCATCATGAGCACGGCGAAGCTTAAGAGGGCAGCTGCTGACACAAACCCAAGGAATCCTACGAAGCCGTGTTCCATCAGCAATTGGAGTGCGTAATTGTGGGCGTGATCAACCAACGCTAACCGGGTCTGCGGGTTTCCTACCAGCGGGAAGGCGTAGACATACATATCTGGCCCCAAGCCGAACAGAGGGCGAAGGATCTTGTTAGCTGTCGGTTCTTCTACTGGTAAATCCCAGCGAGTTGCCATCAGAAGGGTAGATTCCCAGATGTTGAATCGTCCGGAAAGACCACCTTCAATATCGGTTGAAGAAGTCTCAGAGCTGAATTGGCTACCAATACTGAGTGCTCGCTCGAGTCCGATGTCACCTTGTTCCGACGGCAAAGCAATTACGATGGCAGCTATTACTGTTGCTGCTACACCCACTGCGAGGCTTCTCACCAGATCCGTTCTGGAACCTAGCGCTGTAGCTATTACGAAGAAACTGGTCAGAGATGCTCCGCCTGCGACAAAAGGACCACGACCACCTGAGAACCAAATTCCCGAGAATTGAAGTGCAAGAGCAAGACTGACGATGACGAGGGCTAATCGGTCGCGTCTGTATTTTTTGTATACAAAAGCAAGTGTTGTGGGGATCGACATCACCATGTATCCGCCGAAGTTCAAGGTGTTACCAAAACTGGCGATAACTCGTGTACGCCCAGCGTTGTAACCGATTGGGTCCCAGCCGAAGTGTTGTGCGATTCCGTACGCGGCAGCGATGGTTCCGGTTATCGCTAAGGTGTACGCCAGCGTCTCTAGCGCCTTGAAAGTTCTGAATCTGAGGGCGACCGAAGCGAATATCACTATCAGCGATAAATTGTCGTATAGGTTATAGCCCGAACGAGCTTCATCACCACCGAAAAAGCTGATTACTGGAAGCGGTGAAAGTATCGTGGATGCGAGTTGGGCGAACACCCATATTGCCATCGCTACTAGTGCCCAGCGCACAGGGTTTTTTCCAGCCCAATCAAGTAGATCCCAGCTGAAATCACCATCATTTGAAGATCGAACGTTGATTCGATTGAGGACGATTTGCCAGAGCCAAAGTGTGGTAATCAGGAGTGCCGTGAGGTGAAGGAGGACAACTTTCGGTTCATTAAAGACTGCGACGAAATTGAAGAAGCTGAAGAAGAGCGGGCTTGTTACTAGCGCGACAACGGTCAGCCAAAATATCGCCTGATCGATGTAATTGCTGACTCTAGGGGTGCCGTTATTTTCTACTCTTCTTTGCACGCAGTTGGCTCCTAAAGTTCAGTCGTGAATGAATTTGCTGATATTAGAGGCTAGTCAATCCCCGGGCAGTTAGTCGACAACTCGGAGACGATGTTCGATGAAATGTGGTGGCTTTAGGGTCGGTTTGTTGGCTTGAATGATTGTAGGTAGGCCCAGATCAGTGTGAAACCTCCGCCAGCGAGAATTGCGTAAAAAGGCAGTACTGGGATTTTGTATCTTGGGGCCCGCCCCATGAATCCGGTTGCAAGTATGAAGTAAACGATTGTTAGCACAAATAGCAGTGCCAAAGTCTTTTGTTTCTGTCGAACCAACATGAGTAAGCCTAGAGCGATTGCCGCATATTCGATGAGCAGTTTCACAATGAGAATGGGTGTCAGGAAATACTCTTTTTGAGTGTCCTTGATGTTACGAATAATTCGTTCTGAAAATGTTTCTGCATTAAATGGAGTGCCCAAAACTGGTCGATCTTGATTGAATATCACATAAAGGTACGAACTTTTTTCGGTACCGATCAGAAACGAGACAATTCCCTGCTGACCTGCCCCCGATAGCGTTACCACTTATTATCTCGGATTCGCAGCCAGCTTAAGCCTGGGCATGATCACCTCAGGTGCTGGTGCCCGGTATCCAAGTGAGCTGTGTGGTCGGATCGTGTTGTACTCCCTTCTCCACCGTTCCGTCAGTATCTGTACCTCCTTCAACGAATAGAAGATCTCACGGTTTAGCAACTCATCTCTGAACTTTCCGTTGAAGCTCTCGTTGTAGCCGTTCTCCCATGGACTACCCGGTTCGATAAATAGTGTCTTCACTCCAACTCGCTCCAGCCAGTCTCGAATTGTCTTTGAAGTGAACTCCGGCCCGTTATCTGAACGAATGTGCTCCGGTGCACCATTAAGAACAAATAGTTCTGTCAGCGCATGGATCACATCGTTTGACCTGATACGCCTCGCCACCTTGATGGCCATGCACTCCCGCGTGTACTCGTCGATCACAGTGAGCATTCTGACCGCACGACCGTCCTCGGTTCTACAGGCCACGAAGTCGTAAGCCCACACATGTCCTTTACGTTCCGGTTTCAGCTTGATGATTGAACCATCGTTCAGCCAGAGCCGTCCTCTTTTCGGTTGCTTCTTCGGAACCTTCAGCCCTTCACGTCGCCATATGCGTTCGACACGCTTGTGGTTCACATGCCAGCCACGATCCCTTAGCAATGCTGTGATCCGGCGATAGCCGTACCTGCCGAACCGCACTGCAAGCTTGACGATTTCGGCAGTCAGCGATTCTTCGTCATCTCTCAACTTCAAAGCTCGACGTTGTGTTGGTCTGGGCTGGTTGAGCACCATACAGGCTCTTCGCTCAGATACTCCAGGAAGTATTCGCTGGACGTGTTTCACGCACTTACGGCGACGTGAAGGGCTCAGAAGTTTCCCTCTGCCGCTTCTTTCAGGATCTGTTTATCCAGAGCAAGATCGGCAACCGTTCGCTTCAGTCTTGCGTTTTCTTTCTCAAGCTTCTTGAGCTTCTTTGCCTGGTCGAGATCGAGTCCACCGTACTCACGTCGCCACCTGTAATAGGTGTGATCTGTAACACCGATCTCTCGTACTGCCTGACCTACGCTCTTGCCACCTGCAACGGCAACCTCGACTTGCCGGAGCTTGTTTAGGACCTGCTCCGGACTATGACCTTTTCTTGGCATTTCTGCCTCCCTTCAATTCAACCAGTATCTGATTTTTCAACTGGATACGTTTGAGGGGGGCAGGTCAAGAGGGCAAAGAGGAACGATTTCACTTTGATGATTTCTTTGAAGAGGATTTCTTTCACTGGGACTCACAAACGGTGCAGCACATCGATTCTCCAAAAATTCAGGAAATTGTGAACGGGTTTTCTACGCCTCATCTGTTTGTGAGACTCAAACAAAAAGTCAAAAACAGAACGATGCCATTCGTCTATTGCGGACGGTTAGAGTATTTCGAGTATGAGGCTGGCACTGCTAAGCCGGTACACATTGTCTATCGAAGCATCGATTTCGATGACGCTACCGAAAACCTCGACCTGCTAGAGATTTACGGTTGGAAACCTTCCGATGCGGGCAAGACAGCCAAAACCAAGATTTCAAAAAAAGGAACAATTTCAGAGGAGAGAAAAAAGAAGTTCAGTAAACCAAACAAAACTGAGCGTCAGGGCTTGGTCACTTCCAGAGTAGGACAAGGGTATTACCGACAGCAGATCATTGAAAAGTGGGGCGGTAGATGCCCGATATCCGGAGTCGATACGCTCCCGATTTTGATCGCTTCACATATCGTTCGCTGGTCTGATTCGAATGATGAAGAGAAGTTGGACGTTGAAAACGGAATATTGCTGTCTCCGTTGTTTGACTCTCTATTTGACTCTCTATTTGACAAACACCTGATTTCATTTGCGGATGATGGTTCGATACTCGTTTCTACAAATCCTTATCGGATTACGAAAGAAAATATCGACAGGCTGAATTTGCCGACGAACGTACGAATCCAGGTCACCGATGGAATGCTGACGTACCTGCGGCGGCATCGTGAGAGGTTCTACACATTGGAATCACAAACCGGCGTCTAGAACACTATCGGAAGTAGGTGCAACGGCTGCTGACCGAAGCTGCGTCCGACTAGCTAGGCAATCAGCTGTAACGGCGTTGCTGGTTCAGCCACTAAACGACACGAGTCAGGAACATAGATTCTCACGAATTATCGGTAGCGATGATTACACCCGGGCTACTTCGCAGTTTCTAGCTCTATTTCTGCTGCCATGTTGTTGAGCATTTTTCTAAACACCAAGGCGTGCAGAGGATAGAGGGCGAACCAGTAGAAATAACCTAACCATCCGCGCGGGTTGAAGGAAACAGTTTGTTCAAGAAAAGTATCTCCTGATGCGTTCTCGAACACGTGAATATCGAAAACTGCATCTCCGGGTAAACGCATATCTGCAGACAACGTAAGACGATTGTTCGTCACCCTTGCAACCGTCCAAAAATCCAAATGGTCACCGGGTTGAAGATTATCTGGTCTGCCTTTTCTGAATCCCACTCCTCCAACCGTTCGATCGATCCAGCCTCTGAGTGCCCATAACCATGATTGCCATTTCCATCCATATTTCCCGCCGATTTGACTGGCGATTCCGAAGGCTTTTTTAGGATGTTTACTAAGCGATCGGGTACGTTTTTCCACAAACCTAGTTCCAATATGCGTTTTGTAGTCTCTCGCCTTGCCATTTTTGTCAAGAAATTCAAAAGACGATTCTTCACCGCTGATCGCCGTTTCAATTGCTTCTTTTGTCCCCAAGGGTTGCAGGTCGAAAAGCTCGGAAGCAGCCTTAGACCTGACAACTGAGCTATGGACCGCACTTTCGACAATTCTCTTGCCGATAGAGTAATGAGCTGGCGTAACAAGGCGTAACCAGTGACTTGACAAGCGAGGCGTAATGACTGGGACTGGGATCATCACTCGTTTCAGGCCGCGTGCTTTCGAGTACATTTTCATCAGATCTTGGTAGCGGACTACGTCCGTACCACCTATCTCAATTACCCTACTCACAGCTGGAATATCCAATCCGGCAACGAGGTAATCCCTCAGGTCCCTCGCTGAAATTGGCTGTAATTCACCTCGTACCCATCGAGGAGTAACCATCACTGGAAGCCTTTCAACCAGTGCTCTAACCGCCTCGAACGGCATACTCCCTGCGCCTATCACTACCGAAGCTCGAAACTCAATCGTGGGAACCCCAGACTGCCGTAAGAGTTCGCCCGTTCTGTGACGACTGGACATGTGTCTAGATGATTCTTCAGTATCAGTTTGAGAAAGTGCTCCCAGGAAAATAATTCTTTTGACACCAGACTTAGCTGCCGCCGCCCCGAAATTCTTTGCACTCAGAGCTTCGAGTTCTTCAAAATCATCCGAATCCGCTAGAGAGTGAACCAGGTAAAAGGCATCGTCCACACCCTTCATTGCTTCGATGAGCGAACCCTGGTCTGCGGTATCTCCATAAATTGCGGTTACCCCATCTTCGAGACCGGATGCGATCGAGCTGGGGTTCCTTGTCATGCACCTCACATGGCGAAACTTTTGAGACAGGGCGGGGAGGAGTAATCCTCCTACGTAGCCTGTAGCACCGGTCAACAAAATTGTTCTATTTCCCGAACTGGTCATCCTATCGTGCTCCCGAAGTAGAAATTCCCAAGTACGATTTATTCAACGTGGAGTCGATACCGAGGTAGCTAAACCTTCGACCGCGTTCTTAAGGTAGACAAACCTCCGTCTACCCCAATTACTTGACCGGTAATCCACCCGGAATCTTTGGACAGCAACCATTTAATTACTCTTGCGATTTCTTCGGGACTTCCAAGCTTTTTCAACGGATGCATGGCTTCGCTGGTGCTCCGTGCCATTTCGTTTCCAGTTAGTGAGGCTGTAAGTTGAGTATCAACAAGTCCCGGCGCTACCACGTTAAATCGATACCCCCTGCTGGCGTATGTTGCTGCAGCAGATCTAGCAAGTCCTTCAACTCCGGACTTGGAGGCAGCGATCGCCTCATGGTTTGGCAGGCCGGTTGCAGCAGCTGCGGAAGAAACGAAGACCATTGAAAAATCGTTGCTACGGTCAGATCGTTGTAAAACCGATTTCAGGAATGAGAAGTTAGAGTCAAGGTTCACAGCTATTGTTTCTCGCCATTCCTCAACCGTAGTGAGATGGGCAGGCTTCAAAAGCAGAGTCCCAAGCAGGTTAACTCCGCCAGTAATCGGACCCATTCGGTCGGCAAGTGTATCTACTGCCCTGGTTATTTCTGTGTGATCAACTGACTCAATTCGCACTGCAGGATATCCAGTCTCTGAGCAGATGCGATCAAACCGCGGGCTAGGTCTAGAAATCAAACCTACCGACACATCTTCCGACTGAAATCTCCTCGCGAGGTTCGAGCCGATGTCGCTACTCGCACCTAGAATCAAAATCCTGTGGTCAGCAGAAAAGGTTGACAACATCAATCTCCTGTTCTAGTCGTCAATATCGTCCAGTGATAAATGCGCTCATCTCATTCATGAAACGATGATGTTCGCCGATTGTCCAAATGCCCAAAAATCTTTGGAAACGTTTCAGCAAGATCAGAAACGATTACAGAAGCCTGTTAACTACGAAACCACTCTTTCAGCAAGGTCTTTACGATCGACGCATCTGGGCGAAACATCCGTATATTGCCGAGCAAGGAACGGTTTTCACCCCAAGCGAAAGTCAACTTTCCGACTTTCCGGGTCTTCACTCTTAGAAACAGCTCGAAGTCGTTACTCTTGACTGGTCCAGAAGAAGCAACAATTGCGCTGACGTTTCGAAGGTCACTGAGGAGTCGAAACATCCCGGCTAACGATGGTCCATCTAACACGAGTTGGTTATCGGAAAACGTCAACCCGAATCGCTCTGGACCTCGCTCTAGACTAATCATTCCTTCAAGCTGAAGCCCGATGTCAGAGCTAGTCAAGCTTGCGTCCCCTCACTCTAAGTAGCCCGTTCAATTTCCAAGTAGCGTGGTCTGCTGACGGTCCAACTCCTGACGGGACCTCGACTACCATTTCTTCGAATTCGTAGCTAATTTCAGCATCATGTTCTGTCAGTGCCTTCCATAGCGAGGTGGCTAAGTCCGGCCATGATGGGTTCGAGTTTTCATTTGTCATCTTAAAAATCCTTTCGCTGACTCCGCAGCTCGTTACTCGGGGTCTAACATCAGTTGCGCTCAACTTTGGTCTTTGGATATCACGTGTCGAGTTCGCACCAGAATTTCGAACTGTTCTTCGCTTATCTATTTCTTTTTTTCGGACGTAGGCCAAATTGCCATCCTGATTCAACAACGTTACCAAGTAATGTAGAATATGTCCAGTATTGTATGAATACTGTAGTATAAATCCAGCATGATACCTTTTTATATTTGGATCAAGCTTGCGGCATTGAGACATGAATTCGACTCTTCTAATACTCGGCGATCAGCTCCTGGACCGGCACCCTGGACTATCGATCAATGACATCGAACGTGTATTGATAGTCGAAGTCGTGATCTCGAGTTACGATCGGCTCTATCACCGCAAGAGATTGGCGCTACTGATGAGTGCCATGCGTCACTATTCGAAACGTCTCAAGGATGCGGGTTTCGAGGTCGATTACCGGCAGGCCCATCGGCTGGATACAGGAATCCAAGATCACATTACCGAATTCTCAGTAGACCGTTTGTTTGTGATGGATCCGGATTCTTACTGGGTCAAAGATATGCTCGATACGTGGTCTCAAACCATGGACGTAGAAATCAGCGTGATGAGCAACACGAAAATGCTCAGGACGCGCGAGGAGTTCGCAAATAGTCTCTCAGATCTCGAAAACGCTCGCCAAGAAAATTTTTATCGCAGGATGCGTTCACTTAGTGGAATCTTGATGAAAGGTAATAACTCTCCGGAAGGAGGAAAGTGGAATTTTGACTTCTCGAATAGGAAACCACTGCCTAAAAATGGGCTAACAATTACAGAACCACTTAAGTTCGAACCTGACGAAATAACAGTCCAGGTTCTCCAAGAGATCGATATTCATGATCACGCCTTTGGTTCACTCGAAGGATTTGATTTGGCAGTCGATTCTCATCAGGCGGAGTTGGCAGTCGATGACTTCGTTGAGAACCGACTCTCGTTGTTCGGGCGCTACGAAGATGCGATGACGACTTCTAGCGACCTGGTTTTCCACTCGGGTCTTTCTGCCTACATGAACTTGGGTCTGATCGATCCCCTGACGCTTTGTAAAACGGTTGAAGAAGCATACGTATCGGGCAAAGTTCCAATTGAGTCAGCAGAAGGCTTTATCCGGCAGGTGATCGGATGGCGTGAGTATATGCATTTCAAGTACTCACGTCTGATGCCGTCTCTTGAAAGCGTTAATTCATGGAATCACGTTAAGCCACTACCTAAGTTCTGGTGGACTGGCCAGACAGATATGACGTGTGTCAAAAGTGTCGTCGACAAAGTTATAAAAACCGGATACTCACACCATATCGAGCGTTTGATGATACTCACCAATTTCGCGTTCGTAGCGGAGCTCGATCCTCGGGAAGTAAACGAGTGGTTTAATTCCGTTTACATCGACGCGTACGACTGGGTTGTTACTCCCAACGTGATGGGTATGGGGCTTAATGCCGATGGCGGGACTATTGCCACAAAGCCATACTTTTCATCGGCCAACTACATAAACCGGATGTCGGATTACTGTTCTAGCTGCCGATATGATCCGAAAAAAAGAACAGGCAAAGAAGCTTGCCCGTTTAACTTCCTATTTTGGAGAAAGGTCGAGAAGGAGCGCGAGCGTCTATCCCATAATTTCCGTTCCCGGATGATGGTCCGACAGTTGGACCGTATGGATGAGTCCGAACAATACGAAATTTTTCAGAATGCAAACGCATGGCTAGAGCGAATTAAATAATTGGCAGGTGCTGGGGCTTGAGCCAAACATCGACTGAAACTGACTTTATATATTTCCGCGATCGGTTGGTCTTTGCTAGCAGGTCTTGCTTACTGGAGATCTAGTGAACTGAGATGGTTCTGTCAGAACTCAGTGTCGGGGCAGAATAGCATCATCCCTCAATTGCTGAGGAGATCTGTTCATGACCTGTCCACATTGCCAATCTACGTCCGTATCTAATAGGAAATTTCGAACCTCACTTGGCTATCGAACTTTCTGTTGCCTACACTGCGGACGGCGTTTCAATGAACGTTCCGGCACGCAATTCAATGATCTCCAATTCCCGAACGACATCGTGCTGATGGCAGTGCTTTGGCGTCTGAGATACAAGCTTGGATTCCGGGATGTTGCGGAACTACTCTTACAACGTGGTTTCGAGGTCAGTTACGAAACCATACGCGTCTGGGAGTTTCGATTTGCTCCGTTGATTAGTGAGCACTTGCGCGCTAAACGGCGTGGAATAGCCGGTCAATCCTGGTATCTGGACGAGACTTACATCAAGGTCAGTGGTCGTTGGCGATATCTCTACAGAGCCATAGATCGAGAAGGAAACCTGCTCGATTCGATGCTTAGTGAGCACAGAGACAAGCACGCCGCTCGACGTTTCTTGCGCCGTCTCATCGATAGTGCAGGGCAGAAGCCACTACGGATGACGACAGACAAACATCCTGCCTACACGAAGGCAATTCGTTGGATTGTCGGACGTAAAGTCTTGCATCGACACAGTCAGTATCTGAACAATCGTATTGAGCAGAATCATAGATCAATCAAGCAACGCTATTACCCGATGCTGGGTTTCGCCAAGTTCGAGTCTGCAAGTAGATTCTGTACTGCATTCGACGAACTACGAAATTATTTGAGAGTCCGTGCCACAGACGGTGAGCATGTTCCAGCGGACGTTCGAAGGAAGATATTCACAGATAGATGGTCGACTCTAATGATCGAGCTGTCAGCTTAAATACTGAGACGAATCCTGTATTTAGGTCGACCCATTTTCGTGACGTGCGCTGAGTTCTGACAGAACCAAGTTTGCCTACTCGGGGCGCAGTCGGCATGCCGTAACGAGCGGTAGAGGTTTCGGGGGCAGGTCAACTTTTTAAGGAGCATATCAGTCAAAAATCGTTATTCATTTGTAACCCAATCGTTATTCATTTGTAACCCAATCGTTATCCAAGTAACTGCGGTGGCATGCGCATGGTGATTCAATGGAAGAGCCTAAACTCGGATCCGCGCGATTCGCATTTGAGTATGTTCTTGATCTTAGTCAATTAACGTGAAAGACAGAACATTTTGAGATCTATTTAGGCGAATTGAAATAAAATCCCCGGCGTCGAAATTTTGTGATTTGTATGACAGTGCGACAACAAAACTTGCTACTAGAGGCTCTGGGTCAACTTGCGCTATATGAAGAAGCAGTTCGAAAACTTGTCTGCTCGGAATCTCCACGAGAAATTATTGCAAATATAAAATCACTTGAAGATCTGGGAAGCGATAACCCCTGTCTCTATCGTTCGCAAATTTACAAGCATCTCAAGCGCTTATGACCTGCCCCCGATAGCGTTACCACTTATTATCTCGAATTCGCAGCCAGCTTAAGCCTGGGCATGATCACCTCAGGTGCTGGTGCCCGGTATCCAAGTGAGCTGTGTGGTCGGATCGTGTTGTACTCCCTTCTCCACCGTTCCGTCAGTATCTGTACCTCCTTCAACGAATAGAAGATCTCACGGTTTAGCAACTCATCTCTGAACTTTCCGTTGAAGCTCTCGTTGTAGCCGTTCTCCCATGGACTACCCGGTTCGATAAATAGTGTCTTCACTCCAACTCGCTCCAGCCAGTCTCGAATTGTCTTTGAAGTGAACTCCGGCCCGTTATCTGAACGAATGTGCTCCGGTGCACCATTAAGAACAAATAGTTCTGTCAGCGCATGGATCACATCGTTTGACCTGATACGCCTCGCCACCTTGATGGCCATGCACTCCCGCGTGTACTCGTCGATCACAGTGAGCATTCTGACCGCACGACCGTCCTCGGTTCTACAGGCCACGAAGTCGTAAGCCCACACATGTCCTTTACGTTCCGGTTTCAGCTTGATGATTGAACCATCGTTCAGCCAGAGCCGTCCTCTTTTCGGTTGCTTCTTCGGAACCTTCAGCCCTTCACGTCGCCATATGCGTTCGACACGCTTGTGGTTCACATGCCAGCCACGATCCCTTAGCAATGCTGTGATCCGGCGATAGCCGTACCTGCCGAACCGCACTGCAAGCTTGACGATTTCGGCAGTCAGCGATTCTTCGTCATCTCTCAACTTCAAAGCTCGACGTTGTGTTGGTCTGGGCTGGTTGAGCACCATACAGGCTCTTCGCTCAGATACTCCAGGAAGTATTCGCTGGACGTGTTTCACGCACTTACGGCGACGTGAAGGGCTCAGAAGTTTACCTCTGCCGCTTCTTTCAGGATCTGTTTATCCAGAGCAAGATCGGCAACCGTTCGCTTCAGTCTTGCGTTTTCTTTCTCAAGCTTCTTGAGCTTCTTTGCCTGGTCGAGATCGAGTCCACCGTACTCACGTCGCCACCTGTAATAGGTGTGATCTGTAACACCGATCTCTCGTACTGCCTGACCTACGCTCTTGCCACCTGCAACGGCAACCTCGACTTGCCGGAGCTTGTTTAGGACCTGCTCCGGACTATGACCTTTTCTTGGCATTTCTGCCTCCCTTCAATTCAACCAGTATCTGATTTTTCAACTGGATACGTTTGAGGGGGGCAGGTCAATTGGGCATGACTGCTATTTTTCGACAATAGTTCTTAGATCATCACGTTGCGCATCATGAGAGGTGAGGTAGTCGTAGATGAATTTCCGGCGCGCTTCGATGTCGACCGGTTGCTGTAGCCCTTCGCCGACTGCATCGAGGTCAGTTTCCACGAGATGTTTTTCGTTGAAGTTGGCTCGCACGATCACAGAACATTTCTCCAGCTGAACTCTTGCTTTTTCGATTAATCGTCGATTTGGTATATCGATCAGTACAACGGGTTTGAGAGTGCAGAGTGCTTCGATGAATGCGCTCCCTGCAATGTCGAACACGTAGGCATCGGCATGGTCAAAAGTGCTGGCCATTCCGGTTTGCCTGAGTTCAGTTGAAGAAACATCATCGAATACTGGAATGCCGGCTCCGTTTCCTTTTGGGTGGCGTTTGGCAAAGACTGTGTACCCAGAATCTGAGAGCTGTTTTAGCAGTCGGCGATGCCATTCCATGTATACGATGTCGTGAATTTTTACGTTTGGTAAAGCTCGACGGGTTCCTGAGAAAGAAGCGGAAATTACGTATACGTTTTTGACCCTAGATATTGGGGACGTTGCGTCGACAATGCGTTGGTGGAACTGCGATCCACCTGCGACGATCTGCCGAGTATTGGGAATGTTTCGACCCTTAGAGTTTGATTCTGTGACTCTGGATACTTCTTCAGCCGATTCTGTGCCGAAGGTCACATAGGTATCTGAGAAAGGAAGTTCAATCGATTGCCAGAGAGGGTCGGCGAATAGTGACGTATCGCCACCGTGAGTCGTTCTTACTACCCGAGCACCGTTTTTTTGAAATGCGTGACTAACTGTTCGAGCGAGGTAGCTGCCGCCAGTTCCCGTGAACAGCGTCATGCTGGAGGATGGTTTGGAGGTAAGGGTGAACTGTTGGTCGGCTATTCCGTTCGCCAAGTGATCTGCGACGATAGATGAAATGTAGTTGTTGAACTTTGGAGTCGGAGCGTGACCTACTTTGGCTAGCTCCGTACTAAGTTGATGCTGGATCTCAACCGAAAGATCAGTCACTGCTTGAGTTGGTCTCATACTAGTCGGTCGCTGTGCGGCGACATCAGCGTAGGCGAGCCGAAGCAGATTGTCGGAACCGCCTGTTAGTTCCAGCAGTAGTGGATTTGCGCTGATTGAGAGGTAGTTGGGAGAGCCTCGAAATCGGGTATTTAGTCGACCGAGTGTTTTTTTTGCGAAACGAGATGCTCTTCTTGCCGGGTTTCGTAACGCCGTTTCGCCTGCAACTCGCGCGTCTCCGATTGGAGAAAAATTGCCGAATGAGTCGTTCTGGAGCATACCGTAGAGTCGTAAATCACTGTTGTACGTCAGTTCCATATCTTGCTGACGTGCCGCAGATACATCGATCCATGCGCCGACTATCGAGGCGAGGTCAACTAGCAGGTCTGATTCGATCAGTTCGTAGGCTGTGCGAAGCTCAGGGCGGTCTGCGAGTTGTGCTGGTAACTGTTGCGACCACTCGACGAACTCGCGAAGAGGATCGTCGTAGATCGATTGCGCCACGGGCCAGCGAAAATCGTCTGAGAACAGGGAGTCGCGCTCGGCTGCGGCAATTCTGAAATCGACTACTAATCGCTTACGCATGGTGACATTCTGCTTTGATGCTTCGAGCTACCGCTTTTTGGCGACGGCGAGCAGCATTGTTTCTTTGGAGAAGCGAATTAGGAGCCGATGTTTGCGCTGATTCTTATCGCGCCACTTCATCGAGTTGGGGAGCTTTCGCAGGAACCAGGGGATGACCTTCAAGAACGGCATTCGCCAAGTGAATGGCAGTTGATAGATGTCGGCTATTCGAATGTCGTCGAATTCTGCCATTCGTAACACACGATCTAGAGTACGCAGTGTGTATGGGCGAATGTGGGTGGGGTCGTCGTAGAAGTTAACCCGTTGGGAATTCCAGTTGGGTGTCATGATGACTGCGAGTCCACCGGGATTCAGCACACGCGATATCTCGGCGAGAAAGTGTTCCCAGTTTTCGACGTGTTCAATGACCGATTTGGTGAACACGACGTCGAATGAATTATCAGGAAGCGGAAACGACTGTTCGCCTATTTCTGCTTCGACTACTTCAGCATCGATTTTGAGAGACTCAAATGTTTCTTTGGCGTCACCGTGCCGATCGATAGTGGTGATGTTGAAGTAGCGAGAGAAGACTGCAGCCTGTGCTCCCTTACCTGCACCCACATCGAGGAGCGACTTTGTAGGTTTGCCTTCAGAATTTAGAGATGCGCCACCCAGCCATTTGTCGACAAGATGATCGACGAGTTGATGAGCATAGTCGCCGGCTTTGATTCCGAGATCTGCGTAGACAATATCGAGATAGCTCAAGCCGTTACCACGCAGTCCATCCGCCATCGACGACGAGCGTTGAGCCTGTCATGTATGACGAGGCGTCTGAAGCCAAAAATACAAATGGCCCGCTCAGCTCTGAAGCACTAGACATTCTGCCCATCGGAGACATCTTGGCGAAATTTTCTTTGAACCATTCGGGGTTATCGTTTTCGACCCCATGTGGAGTAACACAGTTCACACGGATGCCCTGCTTTGCGTAGTGCGTAGCGAGATACCGCGTGTAGTTGGGAATAAACGATTTGGTAGCAACGTAGTCGACAGGCTTGACCATCGGATTGCCTGTAGGGCTGTTGTAAAGATCGTTGTTCGGTCCAACAAGCGAGTAGGTGGAAGCTGTGAGGATGATGTTGCCGGACTTCTGCTTGAGCATTTGCCTGGCGATGCTCTGAGTGACGTTGAACGTACCTGTGACGTTCACATCGATCGAGCGTTTCCAGAGGTCGAGAGGGAAGGTTTCAAATCTACCGTCGGCACCGTCGGGTGCGTCAGCATCGAACTTGGCATCGATCGCGGCAAGGTGCACAAGCACGTCCACGCTGCCAAAACGTTCGGCAGCTTGCGTGGTCATCGATTCGACTGATTCAGGGTTAGTGATGTCGGTCGATATAGCGAGGGTAGGCCCGTTGCTATTGTCGGACTTAGCGGCGAATTTGCTAGAAATTTCGTCAGCAGAAAGTTGGTCCACTAGAACCATGTTGGCTCCAGCTGCCGACATCGCTGCGGATATCTCGCTACCAATAAGGCCAGCTGCCCCGGTGACGAGTGCTGACTTGCCTTTGAGGCTGAATATGTCTAGACCACGCTTGGTGGTTTCCGGGCTCATCGTTCTTATCTAGCCTTCGATTGCCTTGAGTGACACTTCTAGTGCAGCTTTTCCTTCTGCGAGCGAAGTGATTGGCGTTGTGTTTCTCTCGATGCACTCAAACAGGTGCTCGATTTCACTAATGAACATGTTATTGCGTTCGAACGATTCGGATATGTCGGTGACTTCTACGGGTTCTGACTGATCTGGACTGAAAACTTCGATTCGAGATGCGTAGTAGTCGAATGAAATGCGACCGTGTGTGCCTACGAATTCGGTGGTACGTGCGGGTGGCTGTTGGTAGAAGTCGAGATGGAGGTTCGCGGTGGCTCCGGAATTGCCCTTGATGAGGATGTCGACGCCATGTTCAGTTTCGAGTTCGAGACTGCTGGCAGTGTTCATGAGGCTTTTAACCGATGCTGGTTCACCAATGAACCACAGTGCCATATCTATTTCATGGCTCAGTGTGTTGGCGGGACCACCACCCATAGATCGTTTGGCAGCATAGGTTTCTCGGTAGTCTTCCCACGGATGCCAACCGGGTACGTATTCACCCCACTGGCTTCTTACGTGGATTAGGCTCCCGATTTTATTGCTGGAGATGAGTTCTTTTATTCGCTGTAAAAGCGGGTGGAATCTCATCATGTATCCGACCATGATTTTGATTCCGTTGTCGTTTGATATCTGTTCGAGTTCAGCGATGCCGTCGAGCGAGCTTCCCAATGGTTTCTCGATGAAGAGATGAGCTCCGTGAGTTGCTGATGTTAATGCGGTTTCCATGTGCAGATGACTCGGGCCGCAAACAAATACAACCGAGGGATTGAATTCGCTCAATGCCTGATCGAGATCAGTGAATGAAGGATAGTCGGGAAGCTGACTTTCAATCGTTGACTTACCCGATCGGTGGTAAGCGATGTCGGTGAAACCGAGTGATTCCAGATTCGCCAAATGTCGCCGACCGATTGAGCCGAGACCAGAAATTAAGATTTTTGTATTGATGGCGTTACGCATTCGATTGAAGAGATGACTCGTTCCGCCCGGATGAACGATTCGAGATGGTCGATATCAACGGCATGTTCAACGTCGACGATGAATGGGCGAATTTCGTTACCGGTCATGGATCCTGATTCGATCACGGCCGTTCGCATGATGTCGAGCGTGCCCGTTTGCCAATAGACTTCTGGAAGTGCTTGCCGTGGCATGTTGAACGGCTCAGGAACGCCTTCGATGGTCAGCAGAGGTTCGAGAATGTCGTCACCAATACGCCACATTTTGTAGGGGGTTGCCGGCGAAGGAGTCACGGCTCTAACGCTGTCTGTTTCAGGATTGTCGAGTAGCAGTTGAACACCTGCATCGACTTGTCCAGGTTGCCTGACCGGACTGGTAGGGCGAAGCTGAACAATGATGTCGGGTCGGTAGTTTTCGCGCTGCTTCAGTTGGTCTATCAGGTGCTGGAACGCGTCGATGTCTGGGCTTTCGTCTCCGGCAAGTTCGGCAGGGCGTAAGAACGGAACTTCAGCCCCGTATGTGAGTGCTATATCGGCGATCTCTTGTGAATCGGTCGAGCAGATAACGCGATTGACCAGGGTTGCTTGCAGGCCGGCGGCGATGCTGTACGTGACGAGCGGGTGACCGGCGAGTGGGCGCGTGTTCTTGCCGGGAAGGCCTTTGCTTCCGCCTCGGGCAGGGATTATTGCGAGTACTTCAGGCATGACTGTTTACTGCTTGCTCCAGAGTTCATCGTACATTTTCAGATATGCACCGACGACGCGTCGATGATCGAATTCGTTGTTTGCTCGTTCTAGCGATGCTTCGCCGTAACGTATTGCTTTGATTGGATCATCGGCGAGTTCTTCTACGGCATTGGCCAAAGCGACTGAATCACGCGTTGGAATAAGGGTTCCATTCACTCCATGGGAGATAGCTTCTCTAACGCCGGGCATATCAGTCCCGATAAGCGGAAGACCAGTGGCTGCTGCTTCGAGAAGTGTTCTTGGAAGTCCTTCCCGGTAAAAAGTAGGAGCAGCAACGGTGCTGGCTGCAGCCATAAGGCGTGGCACATCTTCGCGTCGACCAGTGAAAATAACATCGCCTTCCCGTTTCCACTCGGCTAGCGTTGATTCTGAGACGGATCGCCGGTTCCCGGGATCGGGCGCACCAACCATCACGAAAACGATGTCTTTTCTCTTTTTATTCAGGCGCCGCGCCGCTTCTACGAATTCGACTAACCCTTTGTCGAGTTGTAGTCGACCCACGAACATGGCGACGAAGGCATCTTCAGGGATTCCTAGCGATTTGCGGATTTCTTGTGATTCAGGTGAAGTGCGAGAGTTTGGACTGTATTCAGCAACGTCGATTCCCGATCCACCGGGAATGAGTCGACCTTTCGAATTTGATAGACCGTTGCGGGAACGTAGCAGCTCCATGTCGTCGGGATTTTGAAAGGCCACCTCTTTTGCTAATCGATTGGCGAATGAATACATACCAAGATTCATTCGCTTACCGATTTTCGAACCCAGTCCCGTGCGTTCAACGAATGTGTAGCCAAGCCCAGTGACGGTCGAAACTGTCAGTGGAACTCCAGCTAATTTTGCAGCAATAGGAGCGTAGATATTTGGCTTCGTATGGAAGTTTTGGACGATGTCGGGCTTGATGCGCCTGAGGATATTTCGGAGTCCAAATACCGAGCCGAATTCAGAAAATATGTTGCGACCGCTTCGCGAGAGTTTCCATTCGACGAACTCTGCACCGCCTGCCTCGATTCGGTCATTCCATGCTCCACTGGCTACAACGGCGTAGACCTTAAAACCATTCTCGTTGAGTAGCTTGACCCACGGCATACGAAGTCGATAAAAAATCTCGTTCTGGTTCACGACGAGAGCTATCGAAGCAGGTTTTTGTGTTTTGCGTTGATTTGGCAAAATTCTGGTAGGTGGGGAGTCGAGTTACGCCTTGCGAACGAGACCTATCGGCGATTCTTTGCTTTGACCAATGATCGTTGGTTCCCGGTTCCATGTGCTGGCGGCGTCATGAAGCGCGTCGTTACTCACATCATCGGAAACGAGAATGCCGCCATCATTTATAAACGGCCAGGCGGTTTGATACTCACGTAGTTGATTGGAATAGGAGTGGCGCGAGTCGTGCTGGAATATGTCGATGCTGCCAAGCTCACTTAGCGCTAATGGCAAAAGTTTTTGAGATGGGCCTGTTCGTAAATCCCATCGATGCCGAAGTTCATTTGGCACCAGATATCCTACCTCTGGTAGAAGTTCAGAATTGGGTGTGGGCAAATCGATGCTAACGAGCCGACCAGAGCCGTTTTCGTCCATAGCTCGCAGGATGGTCCACGAGCTGACACCTGCACCAACACCTGTTTCGACCACGACTTCCGGTTTGAGTAGTTTGATGAGGGCATACGTGGTGGCGGCTAGTTCTGATGTTGCCGACCATTTGATCGTCATTCCGGGATCTTTATTTTCGGCAACCAGGAATTCAGGAAGGTTTTCTAGTTGCTCATTCACCTGAGATATATCGATGCTGAGTGCCTGAGCAACGCCATCGGCTACAGGAAGTTGGCGGTCACTGTAGTAGCTGAGGTGGTTTCTGTGTCGAGGCGTTGTGATGCGATCGTCAATAAACTCGGCGGCCCATCTTGTTGCCATGCCGGGGGTTTTGAAGAATCGCGCTGTTCGGAGTAAGGCTGAAAGCATTATTTGATAGAGCTTCTGGTTGCGGTAGTGGGCTGAGACGGAGCTTTGAGGTTCGCCCAACGGCTGTACATATTGTCGAGTCGGGCGACGTAGCTTGCTGCTGAGTAGTGCTCTTCGGCATGCTGGCGGGCGGTTCTCCCGAGACGCTCTTGCAGATCAGTATCGCTTGAAAGACGCAGTATGGCGTCGGCCATTGCCTCGATATTTTTAGATTCGACAAGCAACCCGGTCTCGTCGTGAATTATCGCTTCAGGTACGCCACCGACTCGTGTGGCGATGACTGGTTTTGAAGCTGCCATTGCTTCATTGGCGACGCGTGGGAAGCCTTCTGTAAGCGATGGCATTAGGATGCTGTCGGCAGCAGAGAGCACGTCGGGCAGATCTTTTCTCGCGCCTAAAAACGTTATGTTGGATTGTATTCCGAGATCGGCGGTGAGAGTTTGGAGATACGCTCGTTGCTCTCCTTCGCCAGCAAGTGCCAGATGCAGATTTGAGTTTTCACTGAGCGCCTTAGTGAAGGCTTTGATGCCGTATTCAGGACCTTTGACCGGGCGAAGTCGACCGACAAATAGAACGAGGTGTTGGTTTTCGGACACGCCGATTTCGTGTCTGATTCTTGTGCGGTTAGTGGTTCCAGTAAAAGCGTCGAGATCGAGACCTGGGAGGATGACTTCGATTTTGTCCGTGGGGACTCCGAGGTTTTTCGTAATCGCCTTGCCGCCTGTTTTGGAGTTCACTTCCACAGCGTTTGTTAAGGGATTGGTGAGTTTGGTTGCGAGCTTGCCGATGGTTCCTGCTTGTCCGATGGTTAGCTCGGAGCCAATGATCGCTGGGATCCCTGCTAAGCGTCCGACGATCCGTCCGAGCACGTTGCCATGAATCAGGTATGTATGAAGAATATCGGGTCGGATTCTTCGTAGCAGAGAGCGCAATCGGAGGGCGACGGCGATATCTGTCTTTTTGCTTAGACCTAGAGAATGAACTTCAATTCCTAGCTGCCGAAACTGCGATTCCATCTGCATTCGATCCATGATCGAAACGAGGATATGTTCGTATTTTGCCGGATCCAACCGAGGGAGACCGAGCAGCATATTGTGCTGCGCACCGCCGACTTCAAGACTCGTCACGAGGTGCACGATTTTTATGCGTCGTATGTTGGTGGAAGAAGTCATATTAGGCAGGACGCTCGGCCAACTGAGAGAGTGTTTCTCGACCGATCTGCTCAGGTGAGTATCTATCGACAATTGAGCTACGAAGAACTGCTTCAGTCGCTGCTGAATCGGCAGCTACGTTGTTCAGCATTTTCTGCCACGCCTGCGCAAGACCACTCGAATCGCCGCGCGCGACAACAGCGGTGGAATCGTTGACGATGACCGGTCCGTCACCGACATCGGTCACTACGCATGGGGTTCCGCATGCGAGAGATTCGGCAACGGAATTCGGGAAGCCCTCCCCACTGTCGGAGGTCAGAGTCGTGACATCACAGGCTGCCATCAGGTATTCGGGGTTTTTCCGAGGTCCAAGCCAGATGATGTGGTCATCTAGCTTTCGTTCGGTGGCGTTTTGTCGGATTCGGGAAGCGTAGGCCGCATAACCTTCAGGGTCTTCGCCGGCGCAGATGAAGCGCACGTTTGGATTTCTTTTGACTAGCGCACTGGCAGCTTTGAGGAAAGTTAAGTGGCCCTTCATTGGATGAATTCGAGCGAAGATGCCGATTACTGGCGAGTCGGGTTGAATTCCTGTTTCAGCTTCGAGTATTTTTCGCGCTTCAGGGTTCGGCCGGAAGCGTTCGATGTCGATAGCGTTTGGGATGTGGGAGAGTTTTGCGTAGGGGTAGTCGTTGAGTCGATACTCTTCGAGAGCTGCTTGTGAGTTTGTGATTACTCGGTCTGAGAATCTAGAAAGCAGTTTTTCGAGACGCATGGTCCATTTCACTCGACTGTTGTAGAGAGTTGGGTCTACGTCGCTGGAGCGGACTCCCCATGCGATGAGCGGACGATTTCGCAACGTACGTGCGACGAGTAGCGCGAGGTTTGGAAGCGGCATGAAACCGTAGACGGCGTCGTACTGGTTCGATTTGATCAGCTTCCTTAGCTTCAGGAAATATTTGAATTGTCCAACGATCCCTTGTTCACCTAGATGGTGAAGATTTACGTTCGGAACATCTGCAAGATCGGACTCGAGAGGTCCTCCGCTTGCTTTGACCGCGACGTGGACTTCGGTGCCGAGGCTCGAAATAGTTTTGGCAATTGAAACGACCTGCCGTTCAGCACCTCCGATGTTGAGCGACCTGATTAGCAGCAGAATTTTTTTCGGCTGTTTCGCTGTGCTGGTGCTCATGCCGATAGCACCTCAGAGAGATGGTTCACGAATAGTTCGCCGGCGTCGGGACCTGAGGTGTGTTCGATGTAACGGTTCTGGCCAGCAGTGGCGATTTCGATGCGAGATTTCTCGTTTGAAACTGCCCAATCGATTCGTTCTTCGATATCGGTTAAGTCCCAGTCATGAGAAAGGTAAGTGACGTCCTGCTCGTAAAAATTGGGCCACGTACTTACTTGGTTCATCGACGGTTTTAGAAGCATTCCGCCTGTGAGAAAGACTTCAAAATCTTTGAGTGTGATTTCTCCCCAACCGAACGGGGAGAGCACGACTTTCGAGTTCGACAGCTCTTTCATATAGCCACGCCGATTGAGCTTGTTTGTATCGAGTCTTTCGGAAAGTATTTTTCGGATTTGCTCCCGTTGATACCGCACGGTAGCGCGGCTGTAAGTCGATCCGAATCGAGCTGAGAGATCGTTGGTGCGCTTGCTTGATGGGGACTTCAGAGTTTCAGGATGGCGGAGTAAAAATCGCAGTCCTAGACGCCTGAATAGAGAAATTTTCCAGGGACCGTAAGTTGAGTAATCGGCGAGACCACTGTTCCAGGAAACTCCGATTTTTTCGGTGTCTGGCGGGGAGATTGGTTCATCGAGAGCATCGGCGACTTCGTCAGTAATACCGTGAGTGGAGTTGTAGTGATCGGAGATTATTCGACCGCCATATATCTTGCTGGTGTAGCGAGATTTATCGGCGATGATTTGCGATTTCAGGTATTGGTCGACCAGCGGGAATACTTGCGATTGAAGAGTGCCGCTGCTGTCGGTGGTGTCGAACCAAACAATTTTTACGTTTGGGCTTTTGTAACTTGAAATCGTTTCGAGAGTAGCCCCGGAACCGAGTGTGCTCCAATCGTCTTTGAACTCTTTTGAGTCGATTGCAAGAACATCGCATTCACCAATGTTTGGAGTGTTTCGATTCACGAATTGAACATCTAACTGGGCTTCTCGAAGCATGTTCTTGTGGACTACGAACGGGAATAAAAATGCCGACCCGTTCGAAGTCGTGAATCCTGGAGTGAGAACGTGAATTCGCATTAGAACGACTGCAGTTTCGCCATGTCAGAGAACAGTCCACCAGCTGCGACTAGCTCGTCGAATGAGCCAGATTCAGCGATTTTGCCGTTCTCGAAAACGAAGATGACGTCGGCGTCACGAACCGTCGATAGCCGGTGTGCGATCACTATGATCGTCTTCGTTCCTCGTTGACTACTAATTACGTCGTCGATCTGTTTTTCGAGCATGCTGTCGACGGAACTTGTGGCTTCATCAAGGATGAGTAATTCTGACTCCCAGTAGAGTTCTCGAGCTATCGAAAGTCGTTGGCGTTCGCCGCCTGAGAGTGAGGTTCCGCTCTCGCCGAGTTCTGTGTTTGCTGAGTGGCTACGTTGAATTTTATCGAGGCCCGTTTTAGCAATTACCTCGTCTAGTCGCGACTTATCAACCTTGCTGTCCTGCCAGAGCAGAATGTTTTCTTCGAGCGAGGCATTGAATACGACTGATTCCTGGGTGACGTATCCGACATTCTCTCTGACATTGTCGATATTAATGTCTTGATAAGACGAGCCACCCATTCTCACGTCACCGGCCGTTGGCTGAAGAAGGGAGGCGAGAATATTGGCAGTGGTCGATTTACCTGAGCCGGACGGACCGACAAACGCGACCGTAGATTTTGCTGGGATAGTTAGTGAGACGTTGTCAACAGATGGTGCAGTCTGGCCTTCGTAGGTGTAGCTGACATTTTCGATAGATATTCCGCTCGTAAAGTCGGGAGTTAGATTTGCACTAGACCCGAGTTCTCTGTTGGCTTCGAGGTTAGTCCGTAAATCACGATAAATTCTCATGCTGCCATCGGCCGAAAGGAATTTTCTATATGCCGGTTGGGTCGCAACCAGATTTACAGCAGCTGATCGGAACACGAACAAGAGGAAGAGAATTTCCAGGACATCTCCTCCTCGGATTTCAGTGAAAAAGTAGATCACCCCGGCGAGGACGAGCACGATAAATGGCTCGAGTCCATATGCTGTTGCGCCTTGAAGGAAAGTTAACTTGCGGTAAGCAGTTCCGACCCGCTGTGATTCTTTTACTACTCTTCCAAGCACCGGAATAGAGCGGCCGGTTGCTTTGAGATATTTCATGTTGCGGAGCATTTCAAGGAAGATGCTTTGTTGTTTGTTCGAGCCCGCCGTGAGTTCGAGAGATGCCCGGGAAGTGAGTCGGTTCAGGTAGATCATGATCACTGCGATAGGTGCAATTAGGATCGCCAGAAATATCGTCACGACAGGGGCGACTAGCAGAGCGATTCCGATGTAAACGAGGGCTGTTGTAGCCGCGATCATCAGGCTAAGCAGTTGTGAGAGAGCGTGATTGACTCGTTCGATTTCGACGCTCATCACGTTGCTTAGCACGCCAGAATCTTGCTTGTTCACGTAACTGAATTCGGCGTTTGCGATACTCGTGGCGAATCCGACTCGCATGTTCGTAAGGTTTCGCGACAGAATCTGAGACTGGTACCAGGACTGTCCGATCAGGAGTCCGCCACGAACGATGAAAAAGATGACGAGAACGATGAGTGTGTTCGTGAGATTTGGATCGATCTTAATGAGGTCGAAGCCCCAGTTGATTACCGAAGCCAGTCGAGAATCACTTTGACTGTCGCCCTGGATGATCGGCAGGATCAGGCTGATGCCGAATCCTTCAACGATGGCGGCTGCTTGCATGACTACTAAAAGAATCAGCAGCTTAGGTCCGACGAGGTTGTAGAAGAGTTTTGTGTATGCAATCACGACGACAAAACCTGTTCGACGTTTAGCTGTTGCTCAGGTCGCATCGCCGCTAATTCAGTCAGCAATTTGTTGTAGTGACCATCTATAACTTCGGTTGAAATTGCGGATTTAATGTTTGCTGACATTGCCGCTTTTTTATCAGCATCCAACTTGGCTGCATTAATCACGGCTTCAGCCCATCGTTCGGAATTTAGATCACTCAGGTAACCGTTTTCACCGTCGATAACCCATTCTCGAAATGCCGGTTCAGAGGCGTTGGCGACTACTGGCACACCCGTTGCAATACTCTCGATTAGCGGGGTTCCCATCGCCTCGCCTGCTGAAGGAAAACAGAACACGTCCGCTGCTGAAAGATATTCGAGCATGTCGACGAACCCGTGTGATATTTCGACGCGGTCACCGACTCCCAACTCTTTGGCGCGGGCATCGAGATAGGGGATTTCGCCGGCAGTTAACCCTGGGATAGTGTCATTTTCTGTTTGGGGTGGACCTGCCAACACGAGCCTGAAATTTTCGGGGAGATGCGCCATTACTTCGAGCAGGAATGAATGGTTTTTTCTGGCGATATATTTCGCAACATAGACGATCAGTATTTCGTCGTCGGTTGCTGATGAAATTGTGCTTCGTGCATCGTTACGAGTGCGTTCCGAAGGAGGGCTGAAGTGTGATGTGTCGACAGGATTGGGGCGCACCCAGACATTGTCGATGAGCCCGTGAGATTTACACATGTCACCAAGACTTTGGCTTATCGCGACGATCAGGCTCTGGTGGTTCAGATCTTGATCTGAGTAGAGCCTAGATCCCGGAAGATATTGATAAGGGTTTGGCATCGGATTCACCAGTTCCATAATCAATGGAACTTTGTGTTTTCGGCTCCAATTTACGGCAGCAATCGTTGCCGGCGAGTAACCGAAAGTGTGAATGACGTCGAAGGAGGTTTCCGATATTTGTTTTGTTACCGAGCGCGCTTCGATATGACTGAGCGCAGCATTAGTGAACCTTCGTAGTGGAGTAGATGAGAGTTTTCGGTTCAACTTCCGTGAACGTTCAGAAACGATTTGCTGAACGTTTATGCCATCTATTTCATAGGTTTCTGAGTCATTTGAAGCAGTGCTGCTGCAGATGACTTGGAAGTCGATTTCATACTTTTCTTTGAGCCGTAGGTACGTTCGATGGGCGCGCAAACCTGACCCGGAATATTCCGGGAGGTATTTGCTAGAAACAACGAGTGATTTCAACTACAGGAACCTGACTCAGTTTGCGCGTTCGCTACGGGTAACGAAGTTATTTTCGCAGAAGGTGCTAATCGAGCCACGTTTCTTGTGGGGCGGATTCTGACGATTCGTAGGTAGTGGAATTCGTTCAGGAAGTAAGAAATTCGTCGATTGTTAGAAGAGTCAGCAGTGCTGAAGAGCCGGACTCATTACTGTTCTGAACATTTTTTACCAACGATTCGAGCTTCGAATGATCGAATATTCCGAGCGAATCTAAAGCGTCAGAAGTGGCAAGATTTTCAATTCGATTTCTTATCGATTCTGAGTCTCTGGCAATCGCATAATCAGTCGGCCATGAACGATCGCTTGCTCGTGGATCTGTCGAGCCGCTTCCGCCTAATCCTACTCGTCGTTTCAACCCACGCATCCACGTTTCGAATGTGAGTCGATTTGGCGATAGATCGGGACGCATGTTTGTGTTGGCATTGCGTACTGTTAGCAGCCGTGGATCGAGTTGCTTAATCGTTTCTGCGAGTAGCGTCGTGCCGTGCCTGACTTTCGCAGGAGTCGAGTAGTACAGATCGAAAATCTCGTTGGTGAATGCGATCGTTCGCTGCTCGGCGAGTGTTCCTGCCGACAGCAGGTTGAGATATGTGTAATGTCGCCCAGGTGCGCTCGTTGTGAGGTAGTCCCATCGATCGTAGGGATCGTCGGTTGTGCCTGCGATTGGTTCAAGTACCGATTCTAGATCGGACACGATTCTGCCCATCGCTTCGTCGGCTGTTGCTGGCTGCAGCAAGGTGAGTGGATTAGTGCCTTTGGGGCGGTATTTGGCTTCTTGCGTGTACTGCCCGGCGACACTTGGCGTGATTTCGTCGAGCGAATATGAGCGAGTTGGCCGACCCAGGAATTTATTACGGGTTGCTGGGAGGTACATTCCCTGGAAAAAGTAGTCGAAGCCGTGGCCGTGGAGTACTAAATCGGTTTCAGGCAGGTCGAGATCGAAGAAGTGCCCGTGTTGGAACGAGTACATTCCGCCACCAGTAACGACTGCTGTGGGAAGGATATCGGTGTAGTGGCCGGATGATCGGCGAACGAACGAGTGCTCGGCACCAATGAGTTCGGCAAGTGATCGAGCAACATCGACCTCGTTGTTGTCGAGTTCACCGACCGTGATGCAGTGGGGGAGTTGATCGGGGCTGAATCCACCTAATACCACACGAGAATCCATGCCACCGCTGAGAAGCAGTGAGGGAGCTTCTGCATCGCTAATTTTCGTGGCAATTGAGCGTTTTACGGCTTTGGCTAAATCGCTGGCGATGGCCTGTTTACCATCTGACCTCTTGTCGAAATTCGGAGTCCAGTATCGTTTGGTAGTGAGATTTCTCGTTTGAGAATCGAACGTCAGTATCGTCGCTGGAGTGAGTGCTTTTGAAGATTGGTCGAACGTCGTTTCGCCGAAGAGTCGTTGGAAGTGGAGAAATTCGTAGAAGGCTAGAGGATCGATGTTGAGTCGATTGTTTCTCGAAAGCCATTTCCAAAGTTCGTGGTAGGAAAACGAGATGACAAGCTGTTCGCCATCTATGACATAGAACAGTGGGTGCGCGGCGAATCGGTCATTGATGATTTGTACGGTGTCCGACGTTTCTGTGACCACCAAAAATTCACCATCGAACGAGCGCGCGTGGACAAGCGGGTCCGATACTAACCCGTCCAGTTCAGAATTTTTTGCCGTGCGCCCGTTGATGCTGGGACTACCGTAGACCGTGATCGACGACGAAACGTTTTTCGAGCGTCCAGCGACTCTCGGTTTCGTACCGAGGATGAGGACCTTGGATTGGTCCTCGTTCGTCATCCGGTTTTCTCCAGA
Source organism: Candidatus Lucifugimonas marina (assembly GCA_029593915.1). Taxonomy (GTDB): domain Bacteria; phylum Chloroflexota; class Dehalococcoidia; order Lucifugimonadales; family Lucifugimonadaceae; genus Lucifugimonas; species Lucifugimonas marina. The sequence continues at coordinate 922,317 of CP046147.1, forward strand.
AGAACCGTGCGTAGACCGCCTGTGTTGCAGATCAGGTCGATAGCGTGTTCATTTGAGAGGTCGCGGAAAATTGCTCGTTCACCGAAGTCACTGTAGAACGGTGTTCCACCGTCATAACCAAGTGCTGTAACTCTCGCTGTTCCGGGTTTGTTTGAGGATGATGCCATTCGAACGGTGTAGCCGAGGTCAAATAGCGCTTGAAGCACGGGTACGAAATCGTTGCCTTCTTTGTATCGACTCAGGTGAGTTTCGAATATCACTCTAGGCGTCATGAAATCTTCTTTGACGAGCTCAACGAGCTGCCCAAGAATTTCCACTTCGTGACCTTCCACGTCCATTCGGATAAGTTCTGCGCGTGTCCCAGAGCGTTCACCGGCGTCACGGAGAGTCATCGTAGGGACGTCGACAGGTGTGGAGTCGAGGTAGTCGAATGCAGAGCCATCACGGTGGAACGTGTGGAGGTTCGAGTGTGTCGACATGAACATCTTGCCAGTACCAGTCGATTCGCTCACAGCACCGTGAATTACTTCAATGTTGCTGGCGTTGTTGAGCTCGACGTTCCGCTTTAGCATTTCGATATTGGGGAGCATCGGCTCGATAGCCGTTATTTTTCCTGAAGGTCCAATAGCCAGCGATTCCATGATGGCGTAGTAGCCGATGTTGGCTCCAATATCGAGAATCTTCATTCCAGGCTTGAGTATTTCCTGAAGCATTTTGTAATGGTCGATTTCGCGTCGACCGAATAGGAATAACGTTCGGGAAAGGCCTTTGTCGCTGGTATCGAGGTACAGCTTGTAGTTGAAGACCTTTTTCTTCATGGTCTTCACGCCGACGGTTTTTGCGATGCTGGTGATTACTGCGAAGTAGATCGCCTTGAGTAGCCCAATTGGACCAAGGTGGCGGAGTACTAACGACAGGTTTGAGATCAATTCGGGGTCTTTCAGGTTCGTTCTACTACTTGGGTGAAACGATATATTCGGTGAGTTCAGTTGGTCGGACTACGTTGCCATCCATGTCGGTGACTTCGTAGTTGATGTCGACGAGAAGTTGTTCTAGCTCTTCGACGGTTGATCCTAATTCAATGATATGTCGAGGATGGACGCTTAAATATATCGTTGGTTGGTGGGTGCGAAGTGTTTCTGTTGCCCCTTTGAGAAACCGACTTCGGCACCTTCGGTATCGATCTTAATTAGTTGGGGCTTTAGGTTGTTCTCTTTGCAGAAATTATCGAGAGTGATCTGTCGTTTGGAAGTTGCACCATAACCTCGACGGGATCCTGTTTCGGCAATGGTATTCATTCCTGAGTCATCATCGCTTTCAAAGAACTCAACCGATTCAAGTTCTTTGTCGCCGACGAGATCAGTCACTACTTCGACGTTAGTTATGTTGTTAGATTTGAGATGTTCGTTGAGATAGGCACTGTTTGCTGCTGCCGGTTCGAATGCGTAGACCGTGCCGTGGTTGGCGATAATTTTGCTCAACGGGAGAGATACGAGCCCTATATGTGCACCGATATCCATGACGCAGGTCATGCCCCGAGCTGCTTCTATGGTCGCTTCGAATCCTCGGTTGTGGTTACCACCCCATGCTTCGAAGTTGCTGAAAGCGAAACGTCGATTGAGCTTGAATGGTCCGTATTTTCCGATTCGTTTTGAAACCGTGAGTCCGGGCATAAATCTGATCAGACCGCGGTAGAAGGGGCGGAGGAACGACCATAAAAACCTGACCCGCTTAAGGCGACCATGCCTTAGCCGAGTTAGCACACGCATCACCATTAGCTCGCTACTTTCTCTGCGAGCACGAATAGGTGGTGCGTATGTTGTGGGTTGTACTTGTGCCAGATGATTCGTAATCCGGCTGATTCGACATCAGCGAGGAAGCGTGATCGTGGGAAGCTCTTGCGTCCGACTTCCCAGTAATGGGGCTTCCAGTAGTCTTCTCGACCTTCCCACGTTTCTTTGGCCCGATCTTTTCCGCGGGGCCATTCCCATGTTGCTGAGAACGAATGTTTACCTCTTAGCCAGCCGAGTCCGAGTCGGCGGGGCGCAAGCATTGCTGGAACTTCGATTGATAGCTCGAGTCGATGAACTCGTGATGGGATAGAGATCAGGACATACTTGTTCGATAGCTCTGCCAGCTTGGTTAGCGTTGCGGGAAGATCGGTGTACGGGAGGTGTTGGAGCATCTCGAATGCAGCAACGAGGTCAAACTTTTCAGGGATTTGGGCTTCGCGGAAATCGCCAAGATAGTCGGGGTTGGTGCGGGACTTAATATCCGCAGTTTTCACCGAGTAGTTGAGGCTTTTCATGATCGAGGAGAAGTACCCACTACCGGGGCCGATTTCCAGAATCGACGCGACCGAATCACCCAAATCAGTAACCGAAGTTAGCTGGATTCGAGTGCTGGAAAATCGTCGTTCTTCAAGCGCCCATTGGCGCTCTTCGAGTAGTCCTGGATCGATCTCACTCACAAGTTCAAACCTTGAGATTCTGTGCCTGTTGGCGACTATTGAAGGTCAACCACTTTGAGAGCTGCTGCCGGTTAGCGAAAGATATAGATCTTCAAATTGCCGACCAACTACATCCCAACTAAACGAGTTTCTCACTGATTCTCGACCTGCTGCGCTGAGCTTTGCTTGCAGATCTGCAGAACTTTGGAGTTGCACCATTTTGTGTGCGAGGTCGACAGGATCGCCCGCTTTGGCTATTAAACCGTCAATCCCATCGTTGATAGTCTCAACGCATCCTGGCGCGTCTGTGGAAATTACTGGGATGCCAGCCGCCATCGCTTCAATGTTGATCATTGCGAAAGTTTCGATGAGTGACGGGAAGGCGCATGCATCGACGCTTTTGTACAACTCGACGAGTGGTGCGCTTGGTATTCGGTACTCTCGGTCGTTGGAATCGTGTCCCAATTCTTCGACAAGGGTTACGTGATCGGCAACACCGAGTTCTTTGGCGTGCTGGAGAAGATCGCTTGTCCGTAGTCCTACAAATACGCCGTGAGCGTTGCCTAAGGTTCCGGCACGTTTCATTTCCGCCAGTGCTTCGACGAGAATGGGGAAGCCCTTTTTAGGATGATTTCTTCCGACTGTGATGTAAGCAAATTTATCGAGTGGAATTCCATATTTCTTGCGGACGGTATCACGGTCGACCACGGTAGATTCGAAGCGAGGTTGATCGACTCCACAGGGGATAATTTCCATTTGGTGGTCAGCTACACCAACATCACGCAAGTCGGGTTTTACGGACTCGCTTAGGGCTATCGCTTTGGAAACTCTTGGCGACCAAGTTTGGATGAGGTTTTCGATTTTAGGATTGAAACGGTAGCCGTAGCCGACTTCAGGGTCTTTCTGAATGTCGTAGCCGACGGTTCGGAGTACGTGGGGGATGCCACGTGAAATTGTGAATCCACCCACTGAAACCGCAGATGGATATGTTCCGAACGATTGCCATACATCGAACTTGTATTTGCGTTGCATCCAGGCAAAGTATCGGTTTTGAACAAACTGATAGCCCTTGCCGAACATTGGCATTAGTCGCTGTTGTCCTGGGAAGGTGGGCAGCAGTGGATATCCGAGTTCTTCCTTGCGATCACCGATTTGCCGCCAGCTGCTCCATGATGAAAACATCACCACTTGATGCCCGTTTTGTTTCAGGTGGCGCGCCAGGTTGTGGGCAGTTACTTGAGCGCCGCCGACGTTCGGAAAGAACGACGAAATGACGATTGCGACGCTCAGCTTTCGTTCACTAGAAGAAGCTTTGGTCAAATTACTTTTTCCGGTTGAAGACTGCTGCGAAGGTGAGGAATATCAATTTAAGATCGATCCAGAAAGTGCGCTGTTCGACGTACTTCATCCGGAGCGCCATTTTTCGATCCCATACTTTTTCGAAGTAGATTTTGTCGGGGTCGTCTCCGGCTAATATCGAGCCCAAATCGGCGAATTCGATTGATGCAAAATCGGTGATTCCGGGTCGGAGATCGAGAATTACTTTTTGTTCTTCGGTGTAGAGCTTTGTGTAGTCGGGAGTCTCCGGGCGTGGCCCAACAAAGCTCATGTCGCCTTTCGCTACGTTCCAGAGTTGCGGCAATTCATCGAGTTTGAACTTTCGCATCCAGCGTCCGACGGTGGTGACTCTTGGATCGTCGTCACCTGAGTGGTGCGAGCTTGGTCCTTCAGCCATGCGCATGCTTCGGAATTTTCGCACTGTGATCAAGGTGTCTGATTTACCGGAGCGTCTTCCAGCACGTTGAGGGGAGTACAGAACAGGTCGCCCTAAAGTTAGGAGTACAACGAGCGCGGTTATGAGTAGCACCGGGGAGAAAATAATTAATCCTGCGATGCTGAATATAAGGTCAAACGTGCGTTTTGCCAAACAGTAAATTCCACGACTTCTGCGCTAACCTCTACATTGGATCAGCACCGATCACATCGACTATCTTCTCAATCAAAGATCTAGAGATTCAATGGTTACAGACCCCTCTATGAGCTTCAAGCACGCATTTGTCACTGGCGCCACCGGAATTGTGGGTGTAGCACTGTGTCGAAAACTGATCGAGATGGGTGTGAGCATTACTGCGTACTCCCGCGGGACTAAGGCTGCCGTTTTACCCATCGGGGTTGACCACGTGCAGGGTGACATTTTGGATCGAGATGATCTTGTTGCGAGTGCGTCGGGTTCAGGCGTTATTTTTCACGTGGCGGCTGCGGTTCACGGTTCTGCTTCAACCTACGAAGAATTCGAACAGATGAATGTGTTAGGCACGCAGAATGCGATTCGTGCGGCTTTGGAGACCGGAGCCAAATTAGTCCACGTCTCGACGGTAAATGTCGAAGGGTTTCGGAATGGCAGTCTTGCCGATCCCTACGCTGCTACAAAATCAATGGCTGAGGATTTGGTTATCGGGGCTGTTGCGAACGGGCTTGACGCTGTGATCGTGCGACCTGCATCAGTGTTTGGCAATGAGACGGGTAAATCGGGTTTGCTGGTTGATCGGTTGCTGGCGGGGTCATTGAAGGTGTTGCCTGCACCGTCTCGGTGCATCAGCCCTGTTTGGTCGGATGATCTAGCAATAGCGCTAATCCGTGCGGCAGAGGTTGGGATTTCAGGGCGTGTTTATACGGTTGCTGGACCTACGATGAGTACCGGCGATTTTCTGAAGTTGGTTGCTCGTGGTGCCGATGTGCGAGGTCCAATACTGACGATTCCTGCGGTGGTGTTTGCCGTGCCACTACGGATAGCGTGGTGGACGAAGGCATTGACCAGGTGGACTCCGCCGGTATCTGTGGAGTCGCTCATGAACGGATCGGCGCACGATGGGGCAAGTGCTGAGGCTGAACTTGGGTTCGCATATACACCGATTAGCAAGATTTTCGGCTAGTTCTGCAATAGGCGAATGGTAGTTGAACTACTGGTTGCCGTTTTCGTTGTAGTCGGGCACTATGCGGCGGATTCCATCTTTGACTTCTTGATCGGTTAGGGTTCGAACTGCCGATATGAATTCGTCGAGTTGATCGAGAGCTGCGTTGCCTTCACCCGTGTTGCGCACGAGCATTAATTTTTCGTTGGCAGTTTCACCGAGTTCTTCTTGATCAGAAGAGAGAATTTCGGTGAGCTTCTCTCCTGTTTTTAACCCGCTGTACTCAATGTTTATATCTTTATCAGGGACCATTCCTGAAAGTTCGATCATGGTGCGTGCCAGTGAATCAATGCTCACGGGCGTACCCATATCGAGTAGATAAATCTCTTGATTGTCGCCAATCGCCGCAGCGGTGAGAATCAGGCCGGCTGCTTCGTGAGCGGTCATAAAATATCGTTCCGCTTCGGGATGTGTGACCGTAACTGGACCACCCGATTCGATCTGCTGTTGGAAAATCGGAATTACGCTTCCGTTGCTGCCAAGAACGTTTCCAAATCGAACGGCGGCGAAATGTGTGGTTTCACCTGCTCCCAGTTCACGAATAGCCAGTTCGGCCATTCGTTTGGTAGCTCCCATGACACTGGTCGGAGACACTGCTTTGTCGGTCGACACTAGAACAAATGTCGATGCGCCAGATTCCTGTGCAGCACGTGCGACGTTCAGTACGCCACCCACGTTGTTGTAGACGGCATCCGCCGGGGCATCTTCCATGAGGTAAACGTGCTTGTGGGCAGCGGCGTGGAGTACGACATCGACACTGTGTTCCGTCATTATGCTTCGGATGGAAACGGGTTCGGTTACGTCGGCGATGCGGGCAACGAGATTGATTCCTTCAGGCCCATGTTCTTTTATTTGCGCTCTGAGTTCGTATTCCAGCAGCACCAGCGGATTTTCTGATCTGTCGATGAGAATTAGAGTTGCCGGTTCGAATGCAATTACGCGCCTTGCAAGCTCGGACCCGATCGTGCCTGCACCGCCTGTGATCATGACCGTTTTGCCAGTGAATGTGGCTCGCAGTGCTGCTTCGTCGAGATGGGTTTCAGGGCGACCTAAAAGATCAGCTACGTCCACTCGACGGAGCTTGGAGATAGAGACGTTGCCTTCTAAGAGTTCGTCAGTACCCGGCAGGATTCTAAATTCGACTTGTGCTTCTCTGCAGGCGTTGATTATTCGTGAACGCTGCTCGGTGGTGGCCGCAGGTATAGCGATTACAACTATGTCGGCTTCGTATTTTTTGACGACCGAAGAAAGCGTGTCTATGCTGCCGATTACGGGGACACCGATGAGGCTTTGGCCTATTTTTGAAGGATCGTCGTCTAGGACTGCTACTGGTTCGAGCCTGAACTCAGGCGTTGACTTGATTTGTGCACAGAACGCAGCTCCGGCGTCGCCAGCTCCGATCATCACAACTCTTCGTTTCGGGCTCTGATCTTGACCTATGTCTTTGAGTCGTTCACGCCCGATCCTTACCGCCATTCGAAGTCCACCGGCCAGGAATATGTGAACCCCCCATTCGATGAGGTAAACGCTTCTTGGGATTTCGAACGGGTCGATGATCAAAAGGCCGACAACGCCGAATACTACTGTGGCGGCGGTTGTGGATTTAGCGACGGCGATGAGGTCGGGGACAGATACGTATCGCCAGAGCCCGGTATGGGCGTTGAAGTAGATGAGGGCGACGAGCCTCAGTCCGATCAAAACAGGAATCCAGATTACGAGCGCCGAGTAGACGATCCGGCTTTCATCGAGATCGAGCCTCAGCATCAGCGCCACATACAGCGAGATGGCGGGAAGAATAGCTTGGACAGCGAGACCTAAAAACAATCGTCGTCGTTTGGGAATGCTTGGGACAGCTCGTTGTATGGCGTTGCTTAGGGACATTTGTATGCGGTACGTGCCGGAGTTTGTTTCTAATTACCTGAATTTAAGGTTACTTCCGTTCGGAGTGATTATTCGGATTACTGACTCATGAACTCTGTCAGAATTTGAAGCCGTTCTTTTGCAAGTGAATCTGATGGAAATATTTCTGTGAGATATACGTAGAGGTCTACTGCCTTTTGTCGGAGTTTGGGTCTGCCAGCGTTTCCAGATTCCCAGGCGGAGAAAGCTAGTTTGTAGATGGTGTTAACTTCCATCGGGTTGGCCGAATATGCCTTCAGATCGTATTCATAGGCGCGTGATAGTGCCGCTTCTCGTATCTGTGAGTTCTGCGTTGCGGCAGCCCTGCCGTGTTCTATTTCAGCTAGGTCGTGCCAATATCTGGCTACGTCTGGTGCGAGAGAAGCGGCTTGTTCTAGCCGTTTGATAGCTTCGTCGGCTTCGACAACGGTTGTGCGGTACTGGAACGATGCCATCTGATTAGCTATCAGGTAGCTAGCCCCTCGATCCCATGCGAGAACGACAGATGCGATCACGATAACAGCCACAGCTGAATAGGTGCTGTACTGGACCAATAATGATGTTTTCGCCGGGATGGCGCGAGGAGATGGTGTACTCATCAGCAGGCTGGCTAATCCACCGACAAGAAGCCAGAACACGAGAGTGTCTCCCGGTGTTGGAGATCCGAACAGCTGCTCGGTAAACCTTCCTGCAAGAGCGGACGCGATAAGGATAGGTATCCATGGTGTTTGTTCACTGTTTGTAGCAAGTGAGCGGCGGATTGATAGAACTGAGGCGCAGGCGATCGAAACCCACAGACTTATCCAAGCGAGGAATCCGAGGAATCCCTGTTCGAACAGGCGATTAATCGGGTCGTTATGCGCAGCGGTTAGTCGTCTCGTGAAGGTCTTGCTATCTGAGAAATATGTGCCGGCATAACGGAACATATCGGTTCCGTAACCAAAAAGTAGGCGGACGACTTTTGGTGCGTCATTTGTGTGGGGTACAGGAGCGCGATCAGTTGATGTTTCTGTCGCCATTTTCCAGTAGCTAAGTCGAATGCCGAGTGTGCTGGTTCGACCGATATCGCCTAGAGCACTTGAGACCGGCGAGTTTTCTTCAGAGTCAGTTGAATCGCTTGCCACAACCGGTTCCGGTGGGGTTGGGTCAATGAAGGTAACAGTGAGCGCGCCGATTAGGGCGAAGACTGAAATTATCGAGATTGGAAGCGCACTTTTACGAAGATGCCCGGTGCTTGCCAAAAGGATGACTGCAGATAGGCCAGCCGTTGCAGCACCTACCCAAGGTCCTCTACTTGCCGTGGCTATGAGACTGACAGCCAATACGAAAGATGTTGCCGCAATGCCTGCTATCCACCAGTTCTGAGACTCTTTTGAAGACTTTTGATACTGGACGATCAACATTCCGAGGGTGATAGGAGCCAGAAGTATCAGCATCGACCCGAAGAATATTGGGTTACCGTTTGTGCCAGTGAGTTTTGACTTGTGAGTCGATGAAATATCGAGTGGTGACCAACCTAGAAACTGGAATAAACCTACTAGTGCAGCGAGGACTCCGGTCACCGCAAGAGTCTTCCAAAGAAGTGATTTGTCGTGGAGTTCTCTGAGAGAGATAAACGCACTCAGAGACAGGATCACATACATAAGGAAAGTGAACTCACCGGCTTCAAACCCAGCCGGAGATCTACCCCACCAACTGCTGTGAGGAATGATCGACAGGATTGTGGATATGGTCGAAACGGCTGTTACGGCGGCGATCGAGCCAAGGATGGCGAGTACAGGGCGATTGGCTCTGATTGACCTCAACGCTTCGGCAAATCGGTTGTTCTCGGTTGCCGTGAACGCCAGTGCGAGACGAGAAACTATAATTCCACCCTGTAGGGTTCCGAGCATTCTTAATAATGTCGTCTTTGGAGTCGATGTGATGTCGACAAAGTTACTCTCAGGCAGCACAACGAGTGGCACCAATACCGCGGCCATCATAAGAATGACGAGTTGTACTTTCGACAAGATTTGATCGAATCTGACCAGATCGAAATTTGTTGTCGATGTGTTTTTTCTATGCCGAGGGCGAACCAAGTGTTGACTCTTTGCTAATGAGGGTGGGGCAGCGCCCCGAAATACGTGCTGGGGACGATTGTCTCAATTATTGAGGGAGTGGTGCTTGTTTAGATCGAGACTCGTTCTGGCAGTTTCGAGGGTGGCTGTGTGATCAAAGGTGAGGGGAATATGGCAGACTCGGTACACGATCTGTATGTGATTTTGGTCGTTCAGGCTCCTAGTGAACGTGAGTAGTGAAATTGGCTTCTAGAAAATCGAGTGGAACCGAACTGTCGAGCATCAAGGCTATTGCGTTTGATTTTGATGGAGTGTTTACCGACAACCGTGTGTACGTGATGCAAAACGGCGAAGAAGCAGTCGTCTGTGATCGTTCAGATGGTATGGGGATTTCGATGTTGCGCAATGCAGTGGTGCCAATGGTGATCATAAGCACTGAGAAGAATCCTGTAGTTGCTGCTCGCGGTGCGAAGCTTCAGCTTGAAGTCTTGCAAGGGATCGACGACAAGCTCCCAACGCTAAAGAAATGGGCGGACGATCAAGGATTCGCCCTTGCCGATATCGCGTTTGTTGGCAACGATATCAATGATGTTGAGTGCCTAAACGGCGCAGGTTTGGGAGTTGTTGTAGCCGACGCTTATCCCGTCGCCGCAGAAGCGGCAAATATGCAGCTGACTCGAAATGGTGGACGTGGCGCTGTACGTGAATTCGCCGATCTATTACTTGCCGCCAGAGCTACCGACTAGTTACCGCGAAGCTTGGCGATGATAGGCAGTTCGCTGTCGTAGACTTTCTTAACGCCATCACCCATTGCGCTTTCGATCATACGGATGTCACGAGCCAGCCGGGTCATTCCCTGTGGTTCGACCGATGCAGCGTGATCGCTTCCCCACATTGCTCTGCTGAGAGTTATATGGCGTTCTATAAACGTGGCGCCCATTGCAACAGCGGCTATCGTTGTCGACAGTCCGGTCTCATGCCCTGAGTAACCGATAGGGCAGTCGAATTCTTCTGCCAGCGTGTAGAGCATGTTGAGGTTGAGTTCTTCATAGGCTGCGGGGTAGCTACTAGTGCAGTGCGCAAGCATGAAATTATCGGAATCGAGAATTTCGATAGCGTGTCGAATTTCTTCCATGGTGGACATACCTGTCGACATGAGAACGGGGCGACCGGTTGAGGCGATTTTCTTTAAGAGATCATCGTTGGTCACCAGAGCGGATGCAATTTTGTGGAACGGAATGTCGAATTCTTCCATGAAGTCGACAGATGGCTCGTCCCAGCATGAGGCTGTCCAAGCGATATTTTTGCTCTTGGCGTATGCGTCAATAGCCTTAAATTCATCGATACCTAATTCGGTTTTTTCTCGGTAGTCGATATAAGTCATCACACCCCAGGGAGTGTCGCGCTCAACGTCCCATTGGTCGCGGGGTACACAGATGCGGGGTGTTCGTTTCTGGAATTTGACCGCATCGAATTTGGCATCTACTGCGGCATCGATCAGCTTGAAGACATTTTCAACGTCACCGTTGTGATTAATGCCGATTTCGCCAATTAGGTAACAGGGATTGCCTTTTCCTACTGGTTTTCCGGCGATGTTGACGATGGGTTTCAAATTCTTGATTCCTGAAGGTGCCCAATTATTGGTTGGACTGGAGCGTGTGACCTGAATAGGCTACTCCACAGACGACGTATCTGTTCTGTGAAAGCGCTGACGAGATTTATCGTTTTATGAAGTAGAAAACTAATGCACGCATCGCTACCAGCCAAATCTGGTTAGCTGATCACAGACGTGATCTACATCGGTGTCGTCCAGCTCCGGGTACATAGGGAGCGAGAGGGCTTCTCGTGAAAGCCGGTCAGCTTCTGGGAAGCTGCTTTCAGTGTTCAAGTACTCTGCGAACATTGGCTCTCTGTGCAGCGGTGATGCGTAGTGAATCATTGTTCCTACCCCGGCAGCCGCTAAATGCTTTTTGAGTCTGTCTCGATCAGCGCCCGCAGTTAGAACGTATTTGTGGAATACGTGACGAGCTTCTGGCAGCTCTAGTGGAGGCGTTGCTGAAGATATTTCATCGAGTACAGCGGTGTAGCGACGAGCTATCTGCTGTCGCCGTTCAGTCCATTCGTCGAGGTGCTCGAGTTTGAACCCAACGATTGCGGCTTGGATCGACGCTAGCTGAGAGTTGTATCCCAATTCTTGATATGAGCGGGATTTGTCTCGACCGTGATATCTGAGCCGTTTGATTCGTTCTGCAGCAGCGGAGTTGTTAGTGACAATTGCACCACCGCTTCCGAATGCGCCAGCAACTTTCATGGGGTCGAAACTGAGGGATGCCGCGAAGGATTGCGCACCGGGAGCTGAGCCGTTGTAGGTTGCGCCTATGCCCTGGGCAGCGTCTTCGATGAGCACGATACCGTTCGCACGGCAGGCATCGGCCAACGGCGTGATATCGAACAATTGCCCGTAGAGATGAGCAGCGACAACAGCCTGCACTGATCCGCTGTTCACGAGGTCGATAAGCTGAGAGACGTCAGGTTGAAAATTGTCGCCAGTGTCAACGAATACTGGCTTAGCACCGGCGCGAATCACAGGTGAAGCGGTGGCGACGAATGTCATCGCTGGAACGGCTACTGCGTCGCCAGACTTTATTCCAGCAGCTATCAACGCGAAGAAGAGGGCATCGGTTGCCGAACCGACCGCCACTGCTTCCGTTGTGCCCATCAGATCGCATAGCTGATTCTCGAGATTTGCGACTTCGGGACCTTGCAATACTCGACCATGTGAAAACACCTGTTCGCACAAAGCCATGATGGCGTCTTTGTGTTGTTCGAACTGGCGGTCGAGCCGCATAAACGGAATGTTCATTGTCTGATGTAGAGGCGTTGGCTAAATCGGGTTGTGACGAAGGTGTTCGATGTAAGCAGGTAGGGCTCTTTCGAGTCCGTATTGCGGCTCGAATCCGAGTAAATCACGTGCTTTGGTAACGTCGAGTGTTCCCCGGTTCGGGATGTGAGCGGGAACTTCACCGTACTCGACTTCTACATCACCTATTGTTTCGCTAATTATCGATACCGCTGTTGAGAGGGTTTCCGATTTGCCACGTGCGATGTTGAATGTTTCTCCGGCTGCAGCGTCGGTTGTTGCGATGCGGAAAATGCCGTTCGCTGTATCGTCTACGTAGGTGAAATCGAGCGCCATACTGCCGTCGCCGTCGATGCGGAGTGGTTGTCCGTTTAAGGCACGAGTAATGAATTTGTAGAGCACTCGTTGATTCGCATCGAAAGGTCCGTAGACGGCCGTTGGTCGAACGGTTCGAACATCGATGCCGTAGCGTTTGCGATATCCGGCACTGATTATTTCGCCGGCGAGTTTTATCGACCCGTAAATGTCTTTGGGGTCTTTTGGCGCCTCTTCGGTGACACTGGGAGTTTTGAAATCTCCGTAGACCATGCTCGAGGATGTGTAGAGGACAGGACAGTTGTGGTCGAAGTCTCTGACTACCTCAAGGATATTCACGGTGCTGGAGAGGATGGATTCGAAGGCTTCTTCGGTCTGTTCGATAGCAACGTTGGCGAGCGGGAGTGCTGCCATGTGCACGATGACATCAGGCTTGAAGCTGTTCAACGCTCGCCTGAGATAGTCCTTGTTCAGGGTGTCGCCGGTTACTAGAGAAATATCATCAGAGATATCGGCGAGCCGGGCAAGCAAGTTAATAGGCTTTGCTTTGGGGTCAGGGGCGACGTACTGCTTAAAGGAGTCGAATACGGTCACTTCATAATCGGCTGCGAGAAACTCTCGAACAACGCGAGACCCGATAAATCCCGCGCCGCCTGTGATAAATGCTTTCTGCATCGAATCCTGACTTTTACTCTGTTGGTGGTGTCGGTGACATCGCTTAAATTATCCCACCCACTGATTACCTGAATGATACTCATGTTGAATCAACGGGAGCGAGAACTGTGTGTACAGTGTTTCGGAAGTTTTTGCTTTTACACATTCGCTGAGTGAGTAACTAAATCCTCGGATTCGCCTTTTTGAATAAGACAAAGTTCGAGTTGACAGTTGAAGATCGTTCAGCAGGTATTGACGATTTATAGATTGCTAAATGCGGGTTGATACAACCGGCTTGCCAACCGATAACTGGCATCATTTCTTGCGCCTTCGCGACCTTCGGCAGATCATCGATACTGAACGGCCAGATAGAGCTGCCCGTGTACTGGAGTTAGGCGCGGGCGACGGTGTTCAGACATCTGCGCTTCGCGAGTTGTTCGACAATGTGACGCCGACCGACCCTGCACCATTCGGTGATGTTGCAGGAATGGTTGTCGCCGATGCTGCAAGTCTTCCATTTGAGGATGATTCGTTCGATCTGATTTTCTCTTCAAACGTCCTTGAACATGTTGAAGATCTCGATGCTGCGTTCGCTGAAATGAAGAGGGTATTGGCCCCGGGCGGAATGATGATTCACTCTATGCCGACTGGTACCTGGAAGATGATTCAAGTTGTAGGGCGACCGATTGCTTCGGCGGTGAAGATTTTCCGGAGATTGTTTCCGGGAGTTTCGAGAAATACCGGGAGGGTGAAGTTGGGCGGCTCGTTCGACGCTGATTCTTCAGTGGCATCGACCCGATCATTGTTTCAGCGGATCGTTGGGTTAGTGATTCCCACTGTTCATGGTGTTTCGGGGAATCATTTCAGCGAGTTTGTTCGATTTCGTCCACGCTGGTGGAAACGGCGATTTGAGCGCGCTGATATTGATTGCTACAGAACGCAGCCGTTATTTCTTCATTCTCCTTACGATTTACTGCCGTACCGTTTTATGGGATTGCGGGATCGGTTTGGGCGCGCTGGATTCGCGTCGGTCGATGTATTTTGGCTGCGGGACAGGTCGTAAACCTATTCCGCTATTGAAACGGATTAGGCTCGAGCGAGATTCGTTCGATACCTTCGGCCACACTTAGAATCTTTGTAGCGAGAATACTCGCCTGAAGATCTACGTTGAGCGACGTGTCGCGAGGACGATCAGCTTTTAGGCCGGCGTCGTTAACTGTGATCGGCTTGAGTAGCGACATATCGCAGTCGTGGGCTTCCATCACGAGTCGTGCGAATTCGTATTTCGACATGCGCTCGCTGGATCCTAGATGTAGCAGCCCGGAGTGATCTGAATCAATTGCAGCATCGATAGCCGTTGCAAAATCGTGGACGCTGATTGGCGAAAAGTAAGAATCGGTGAAACCCGGTACTTCGTTTCCGACCTGTGCACGAACGAGAACCCATTCAAGTAACGAGCGTGAACCTGACGGGCTATGTCCGTAGAAGTAGCTACGAATGATCATCGCATCGGGGTTTGAAGCCGCTACTAATTCTTCAGACCTTACTTTCCCTGCTGCGTAAGAGTTGAGCGGGCTTGGTTGATCAGACTCCGAATAGTTGCCGGTTTTGCCATCGAAGACGCTGTCGGAAGACGTGTAGACGAACTTAGCGTCTATATTCGATGATGTTTTGGCTAAGAATTCGCTTGCGTCTTCGTTGATCTTTTTAGCAAGTGCTGGATTTTTTTCGCACCACTCGACATTGGTAGCGGCGGCACAGTGGATGATGATGTCTGGCTGAATTTGGGCGATAGCTGCCAATACCGATTCTTGATCGGTGATGTCGATACGCTGCGGGATAACACCTGCAATATCGACTGGGTTAGATCCATACCAACCAAAACACTTCGACTTCTGTGCGTAGTGGCGCGCCAGGTTGGCACCAAGCAATCCGCTTGCACCAGTGATCAGTATTGTTTGCTGTTCTGACATTCGTTTCGAATTAGAAGATGTATCGATTGTTTAGTGAACAACGATACTTTGATCCCATTACATAAGCACGCCAGCGGGTTCGAAGTATCTGGTTTTAACAAGGAACAATGGTGTGCGTAACTTCTGAATACTGTTCAGCAATCGCACTGCTTACGCAATCCGTTTGTGGACTAAACTGATGATCGGATTTGTTTGAGTTCGAATGTGTTGATTGGAATTCTTGTTTGAAAATTGTCGTAACAGGTTGTGCAGGATTTATCGGTTCGCGGGTTTCGTCTTTGTTGACTGAAAACGGTCATGAGGTTCGTGGTCTCGACAATTTGAACGATGCGTACGATGTCCGAATGAAGGATTGGCGTGTCGAAAATATTTTGACACCCGGTGGGATTGACTGGGTAAATGGCGATATTACTGACCGAGACCTCGTAATTGGACTGATCGAAGACTTCGAGCCTGATGCGGTAGTGAATCTTGCGGCTCGTGCAGGAGTTCGACAATCGATCGATGATCCTTGGGTTTACTACGAAACGAACGTCACTGGCACGTTAAATTTACTGGAAGCCTGTAAGGATGCGGGAGTCACTCGATTCTTGTTGGCATCTACATCAAGCGTTTATGGTAAGAACCAGATGCCGTTTTCTGAAGACGCAGTTATCGATTCGTTGTTATCGCCTTATGCAGCATCGAAGAAGGCAGCGGAAGACCTTTGCCGGCTGTACAACTATCTGTTCGATTTCGATGTAACCATTTTTAGATTCTTTACGGTCTACGGGCCATCAGGTCGACCTGATATGAGCGTGTTTCGATTCATTCGCTGGATTGTTGAAGGCGATACCTTGCAATTGAATGGCGATGGCAAGCAGCAGCGAGATTTTACTCACGTTGATGATGTGGCTCGGGGTGTGGTTGCTGCTGTTGATAGGAAGCCAGGGATTGAGACTATTAATCTCGGTTCAGATAGTCCTGTTGAACTGAACGAAGTTATCGGTCAGATCGAATCGCTGACCGGGAAGACGGCCAACATCGAAAATCATCCATTCCCCGATACTGACGTCATGGCGACCTGGGCGAATATTAGTCGAGCGAGAGAATTGTTGGATTGGGAGCCGCAGGTTGAATTGCGGCAGGGGATCGCTACGGCGGTCGATTGGTACATGGCGAATCGTGACTGGGCGAAGGATATTTCGCTGTAACAGTTGGGTCTGTAGTCTGGAAATTAGAGGGAACTGTTTTTGAAGACTCCGAGTGATATCACTGTTGTTGGTCTGGGTTATGTAGGTCTGCCGCTTGCGCTGGCGTTTGCCGATCAAATCCCCACGGTCGGTTTCGACAATGATTCGCTACGTATCGAACAACTTCTTGAAGGTGTGGACCGCAACAGAGAAGTTGCTTCCGAGGTAATCACAGCATCTTCGCTCACGCTTACTTCTAATGAAAACAGCGTAACTAATTCCGACTTTATAATCGTCACTGTTCCCACGCCCGTGACAGAGGATTTTCGACCCGACCTGACTTTGCTTGAGTCCGCCAGTGCGATGATTGGACGTCGCCTGCGGGATCGGTCGGGAGATCGTCCGGCACCGATCGTGGTGTTCGAATCGACAACGTACCCGGGGTGTACGGAAGATTTTTGTGGCCCGATTATCGAGAGAGAGTCAGGGTTGAAGTCAGGTGAGGGATTCATCCTTGCGTACTCTCCTGAGCGGACGAACTTCGGAGATGTTGAGCACACGCTGGGAACGGTCGTGAAAGTTGTTTCCGCACAAACGGATGAAGCTGCAGGAATTGTTGGCTCTGTGTATAGACGTATCGCCAAAGCCGGAGTTCATACGGCTCCTGATATCAAAACTGCCGAGGCATCAAAAGTTATTGAAAATGTTCAACGAGATTTGAATATCGCTCTTTTCAACGAAACTGCGATGATTTTCGATCGCATGGGTATCGATTCGTCAGACGTATTCGACGCCGCTGGGACGAAATGGAACTTTCATCAGTACCAACCGGGATTGGTTGGCGGACACTGTATACCTGTCGATCCTTACTACCTGACATATGCCGCTAAACAGGTTGGGTACCAAGCAAACGTGATCCTTGCCGGGCGGTCAGTAAACGAGAACATGGTCGATCGGATCGATTTAAAGATTCAAGAATTAGTTCGCAGTGCTGGTAACTCGCCGGACGAAACGGATGTATTGATACTCGGTCAGACATTCAAAAGCGATGTTGCAGATTTCCGGAATAGTAAAGCCATGAATCTTACTAGTGCCATGTCTGAATCATTCAGAAGCGTTGCTACATTCGATCCTTTTGCGGGCGCTGATGACGGCAATCAAGACCCGTTCGATTGCGCCGCGAAATTCGATGTAGTTGTGTTGGCGGTGGGGCATGCGCAATTCACAAAGTCGATCTCGAAAGTGGTTGATTTGGTTGTTGCAGGCGGAATTTTGGTGGACTTGACTGGCCGAGTAGACAGATCGAGAACTGCCGATTCTGATTTATTGTTCTGGAAGTTGTAGTTAGAGGATTTTTCATTGACGGATATCGGCGTAATTGGTGGTGCTGGGTACGTTGGACTTGTGACAGGAGTTGGGCTAGCCGCACTCGGTCACAAAGTGATTTCGATGGATTTGGACAAAAATCGATTGTCCATGCTTCGCGATGGAAAATCGGCGGTCTATGAAGATGGGCTTGAGCCGATTCTCGCCGAGCTGAACCAAATGGAGCAGATTTCGTTCACTGATGACCAGAGCGCTACGGTTGAGAATTCAGATGTTTTGTTCATCGCTGTTGGTACACCTTCTTTGACAGATGGAGCCGCAGATTTATCAGCGGTGATCGCTGTTGCTGAGCGACTCAGAGACGAAATTTCTAAGTACACAGTGATTGTTGTGAAGAGTACTGTTCCGGTTGGAACGTTGAATGTTGTTACCGACATCCTTTCGCAGAAACTTACCGAGGGTGAAGATTTCGACGTCGTATCGAATCCCGAGTTCTTACGAGAGGGAAGTGGACTGATCGATTTCTTCGCTCCTTCTCGGATTATTGTGGGCTCAAACTCAGAACGTGCGAACGCGGTGCTGCGAGAGATTTACGAACCGCTGCTGGCTGGTACAACTGCTGTAAAGGTGCCATGGATCGATTCGCGGCGCGAAATCCCCTATGTGGAAACAGACGCTGTTTCTGCTCAGTTAACCAAGTACGCCGCAAATGCTTATTTAGCGACTCGGATTTCGTTTATCAACGAAATAGCTGGGATTTCAGAAAAACTTGGCGGTAACATCGGCGATATCGTTGACGGACTTGGTTTAGATCCTAGGATTGGTCCCGGATATTTGCGGCCGGGAATCGGGTTTGGCGGTCCATGTCTCGACAAGGATTTACGGGCACTTATTACTGTGGCGGGTGAAAACTCATATGACCCAGTGTTGTTCAGTGGTGTTTTACAGCGCAATGAGCTTCAGTTGCGAGAAGTGATGAATAAGATCTCAGCCGCCGTAGGTTCAAGTTTGTACCAGAAACGTATTGCATTGTTGGGTCTTGCGTTTAAAGAGGGTACGAATGACGTGAGGCATTCGTTGTCGATTCGGTTGTACCGGGCACTTCGCGATCAGGGAGCCAGGGTCGTAGGGCATGATTTGCTGGCTGTTGATGAGGCGATTGAATTGGAGCCAGATCTGGTGGCATCGAGAGATCTGGATGCTGTTCTAGCAGGCGCCGATGTGGTCGTAGCTTTGAATTCCGAGAAGATTTACTCTGAGATCGATTGGGTGAAAATCAAAAAATCAGACGTACTTCCATATGTAGTCGATACGCGTGGGGTTTTCGATAAAAAATCTTTGGTTGCGGGGAATTATGAGTTCGAAATACTGGGAGCGATCCGGTGATGTCAGGTAACCACGGTAGTAGCCCCCGTGATTTTGACGTTCGAATATGCAGCAGACTGAAAAGTCTCGCTCTTGTGCACGTTTGAGGGTAATTAGCTGGATGGGGTATTCGGAAAGCCGGGAATGATCAATGAGAAGTGTACAATTCATTTTCATTGACTGGATTCCAAACTCACTAGTCTG
Organism: Candidatus Lucifugimonas marina; assembly: GCA_029593915.1. Lineage (GTDB taxonomy): Bacteria > Chloroflexota > Dehalococcoidia > Lucifugimonadales > Lucifugimonadaceae > Lucifugimonas > Lucifugimonas marina. The sequence continues at coordinate 941,563 of CP046147.1, forward strand.
GTCCGGAAGTATATTTATGTCCAACAATATGCCTTCTGCGGAACAAAGAGCTTTGATGAATCCGAAACGACATCAGTCGCCGTATCTGATGTCGCGCACCAAACGATCTATCGATATTCTCGTTGGTGTAGTCGGGTTATTTTTCACGTTCTTCGTATATATCCCAGTGGCTATTCTTGTGAAATTAGACTCACGCGGTCCAGTCTTTTATAGGCAGACAAGGCTTGGATTGAATGGGCGAGAGTTCCGTCTGATTAAATTCAGAACAATGGTTTTTGACGCTGAAAAGAGTAACGGACCGTCATGGGCTGTTCAGAATGACCCGCGAATTACTCGAGTCGGCAAACTCTTGCGAAGGCTGTATCTTGATGAGTTTCCGCAGTGGTGGAACGTTATAAAGGGAGATATGAGTCTGGTCGGACCTCGGCCTGAACGACCCGAACTGACCGAGTTAATTACTGATACGTATCCGAAATTCTCGATTCGACTTGAAGCAAAGCCAGGAATCACAGGACTAGCACAGACCGAATACCGATACACCAATAGCATCGCGGAATCGCGTCACAAATTGAACTACGATCAGCGGTACATGTCTCATGCGTCCGTGGCGCTTGATGCTTGGGTGGTGTTGCGTACTTTTCGAAGAGTACTGTTGAGGCGCGGAACTTGAGTGATTCAAGGGCGGTGATGCCTTTGAGGCAGATGAACAGTATTCGAGTTAGGCCTGCGCTAGCGCTAGCGATATTTTTATTTGTATTAGCTTCGGGTTGTTTGTCGTCCAATCAGGAAAATCATTTTCCGGCCGTCAGCATTGAAACCGCCACATCGGTCGGTCTCAGTGCGGAAACTGTAACGCGAACAGTTGTTCAATCTGGAACGTCATCTTCGGATCTTAAATCTCAGGAAGCGGGGACTATCTCGGCAGCCCAAGAGAACCCGACGGTTGACTCTCCGAGGACAGGAACACTACAAACTGCAACCCCGACTGAAGTTTCAGTGGTGACCTTGCCGACGCTCGTAATAATTCCGTCTGATACTGCAACTGCCATTCCGGTTGTTAGTCCGATTGTGAGCCCGACACCAGTGGCGATTGTGGCTGATACTGCAACTGCCATTCCGGTTGTTAGTCCGATTGTGAGCCCGACACCAGTGGCGATTGTGGCTGATACTGCAACTGCCATTCCGGTTGTTAGTCCGATTGTGAGCCCGACACCAGTGGCGATTGTGGCTGATACTGCAACTGCCATTCCGGTTGTTAGTCCGATTGTGAGCCCGACACCAGTGACGATTCCGACCGAGACTCAGGCTCCGACCAGCACACCGACCTCACCGAATCCCACTCCAACTGCGTTTGTGCCAGCATCGGGTGCTCCTGACAATCGGTATGCAGTTATAGCTACTTCAGCGGGAGCGCTTTCCCAGGTGGCTTCTCTGGGGGTGAACTCATATATAGACTTCTCGTTCAGTGGGTCGGCTAGTGGTTCGGGTGCCAACAAGGTGATATTCATTCGATCGATAGATCAAGTAAATGCTGCGCAGATCCAAAATGCAGCGATCGCGTCTCCAGGGGCAACTTGGTACGTCCTCGGTGAAGCTAATGTGGCCGGACTTGATCCGAACGACATAGTCGTTGGACTGCACGATATTTACAATACGATCAAGGCATCGGATCCAACGGCGAAAATTACAAGCCCGTCGATATTGAATTACGAATTTACTTGTATTCTTTGCGGGGGCTATCAGTCGGGTAAATCGTGGATCCAATCGTTCATAACTGGCTATTCCGATTTGTACGGTTCGCCTCCACCGGTTGATTATTGGGCGATAGACGTTTACCCAATTATTTGGGACCTTGATCAACTCCCCACTACAAGATCAGACATTGCGTTAGAACAAATATCTGACTTTAGGCAATTTCTTAACACCTTGCCATCAGAATCATCCAAGCCAATTGTCGTCACAGAAATTGGTTTGCATTGGGGGTTCTCAGGAATGACGTTTTCTAACCCGGAATGTTCGACAGCGTTCCCATCAGGCGAGTACCAGACTGAGAAAGTAATCCAATATCTCAGAGAGATATTCAACGGCTTAGAAGCTAGCGCAATTACCGACAATATTCACAGCTGGTACCTTTTTAGCACCTATCGTGATTTAACTCTTTGCCATCAGGACAACGGGTATGGACTCACTCTTTTTGAATCACCAGATTCAGGAGCAACATTGAGTCCATTGGGGCAATTCTTCTATAACTGGATACGCGGTACGCGGAACTAAACTAACTCTGATTTCGTAAGATTTAAGTATGCATTGCATCGAGCCAGTCATTTTGGTTTTGTTGGTAAATCTGTAGCTCATTATTTATCAGGTGAAGTAATCGATAGCGTCCTATCAATATCGGGTAACCACGGTCTATTCGTTCAGGTCTTATCCTCAATAAAAACTCGTCGATCCGTTCAAATTGCCCTAACTTTGAACTTGTTGTTGATCATTTATTCGATCTCACTGTGGGCTGCGGTGTCCTCAAATCTTGGGCTTGTTTCAGAATTTCAGGTGTCGGAGGTTGCGAGCACAGATGCGACTGTCAATGAAACTATCGCAATGGCGATCGAGCGGCTCGACGGTGTTGCTGAAGCGACCGGCAAAACTCGTCGGGTAGCGACGCCTCTTTTGAAAATGTGTGGCGTTGTTCGGTTCGTTCCGCTCGCGAGAGATAACTGCGATGCAGCGAATGGTTTGTTTGACAGATTTAGTGCTGACCGCGCTGCCGCAGTTTCCTTACTTAATTCAGTAGCGACGATGAATGAATTAGTCAATTCATTTCAAGCGAAATCTGAAAATTCAACGCCTGTCGATTGGTCGCAGTCGATTTCTTCGATGCGATCCGATTTGGACGAATTTGAAACTTTAATCGGGGTTGCGAAAAATAGTTCCCTTCCCTCAGATACTAGAGCTATTGCTCCTATCGTTTCAGCCTACGAACGAGCGATTGGTGCTGAAGAGGATTTTGTTCGATTATCGGCATTTGTTAGCACAGGCGTAGATGTGATCGAATCGGCTCTCGAACTGGAAAAAACAGCAAATTCTGCATTTGTTGGTATCTCTGGCGGTGAAGGGAATCTGAGAGATTTCAACAGCGTTAGAGATAGTTTAGTAACTCTTGAACCGTCGGTAAGAGAGTTTCGGGGCGATGTTCAAGAATTTGTCGATTCAACCCCTGATTACTTGAGCGGATCGGGTATTGAATCTCGAGTGAAATCAATTGGTGCTGATGCGAAATTAGTTACTGATTTGGTATTAGGTATCACGGTTCCAATTGAAATTATGAATGATTCGTTCGAAGAAGTACGCTTTACGAACAGTTCACTGCTTGAATCAAATGCCGTGATGGGAATTCTTGATGGCCTGATTGAGGAAAAAGCTGCACTTGAGACAGCGAGTGTGAGTTTGAAATTAGTAAGAGAACGCTTGTCGGGTGGCCCGGAATTGAAACGGCTATTGGGGACTGAGGTTGCCGATAAGTTGGAATCAATATTGGGTAATTATTCCGGGGTTATCGAAACAATGGCAGAAGCCTCCGAAACTCTCAGCTTATTTCTGGGGCAGGAGGGAACGAAGCGGTATTTGGTATTGGGGCTAAGTTCCGATGAGATTCGTGCTGCCGGAGGATTTACTTCTAGTGTTTGGGTAGTCACTTTCGACAATGGTTCGATGGTCGAAACGGAATATATAGACATTTTGAAATTCGGTGAACGGCTTGTGTTGGATGATATTCCGGATCCTCCTGCTGGATTGCACAAATATATGGATGCGAATGCATGGTATTTACGTGATGTAGGTTGGAGCCCTGATTTTAGGTCAGTGGCCGAGACCGCATTGCTGATGAATGACGCTGCGGGTCGGGAACCTGTCAATGGGGTTATTTCACTTACTCAGTGGGCGATCATCTATTTGATAGAGGGCATGGGCGGTGTCGACACTTCTGATGGTCCGTTGTCAGGCACTGCCGCAATGGCAGCTATCGAGAGTGGTACGGATATTGAGGGTGGGCGCTATTTACAGGATTTGTTTGAAGGGATTACAGATTCACTGACCGTTGATCGTTTTGAGCGGAATTTTGTTGATTTTTCAAAAGGTTTACTGCGAGCCATGAATGAGAAGCAGATTATGATCTACAGTAGAGACGATGATCTGCAGGAAAAATTGTATGAACTGGGTTGGTCTGGAGCTGTTCAGAAATCAGAAGGTGATTTCTTAGGCGTATTTGATTCGAATATCGGATGGAATAAGGTCGGTAGAAATATTGATCGATCAGTGCAATACGTTGTGGATTTAGCTGCCGATGGTAGTGGGGTCGTGAATGTCACAGTCGCCCATCAAAATAATTCTTTAGTGGGTGAGTGCGATGTTCAAGAGCAGCCATTCCGAGGTGGTAATCGCTACGATCGACTGAAGGACGGTTGTTATTGGAATTTGCTTAGGATCTACACGCCTGCGGGTGTTTCTGAGATTGATTTTCCAGAATTGCCTCTTCCTGTTGGGGCAATCGCAGTTCAAGCGGGTCACCTACGTGCAGGCGTGAGCACTTCAGAGCTCTCATGGGATGAATCTGGGCAATATATTCAAGCCTTGGTGGTAGTGCCTCCTCAATCGACTTCAAGTGTGACATTCGAATATGAGTTGCCTAGTTCTACTGCAATCGTTTCTGGTGACGAGATCGAATATTTACTTCAGGTTCCTGTGCAGGCCGGGATTCCGCTGTCTGATATCGAAGTGACGATAAAATTGCCGGAGGGTTATGTGTTCACGGGGTCATCGGAGCCTTCTGATACGCCTAACGGGAGCGTGTTCAGTTATCGGACGGAGTTGAGTTCAGATATCGAGTTGCACGTGTCTGCAAGAAAATCTGGATGAGTTTTTGAAATTTTCTAACATTGGATTAAGTCTCTGTTATATGCGACTTGCTGTGCCTGCGAGTATCGTGGGGGCGGTAGCTCTTGCTGGATGTTGGGGGGGGGGGAATGATGACACTTTGCCTGACGGATTACCAAACACAACCCGTGAAATGTTCACACCGACAATTGAACTTGGACCAGCTCCAGATTCAACAACAGTAGTCAACCCTGAGCCCACCCGCGTCAGTGTTGTCACTCCTGCTCCCTCAACTGAGGTTGCTGCTAGTCCAGCGTCAAGTACTCCTGATAATCCGACTGTGTCTCCTGTAAAGGCACCACCACTAGGGACGATTGAGTTGGCGATTTCAGATCTTCACCCTACAGATTGTGCGTTGAATTCAGGTTTTGGTAGTGGAAACTGGGGGACAGCACCAGGGCCTACTCCGACTAGTATCGAAAGACCTGAGCATTTGGATGGAGTGACAAGGGATGCATATATTCGTCGTGCGCACTCGATTACTGTGAATTTGCTTTCATGGTCGGAAGATTTTGAAAATCTCTGGGTCTATGACTTAAATCCTCAGCAGGAGGCGGCTGCGCTAAACACTCTCAGTTTAAATACTTCACGTTTGTGTGACGCTGTCGAATTGTTAGAGCCTAGTCTTGAATTTCTTCCAGTTGATGAACTCCTCAGAGAATCTCTACGCTCTCGCCATGCGTGGAGCTCTCTTGCGATCGAGCACTTGGTAACTTTGGGGTCGAGCAGGTCGGAAATTATCGAAATGCTGCGGAAATCTAGTCATGGATTAATTTCGGAAGTTCAGTCGGCTCTTGAAGATTTGAGTGCAACGCGGATCCGTAGCGATGTGGAAATCGAATTATCACAGCTTGATCTACGATTCGTTCTACCTGAACGATGGGTTTTGGGGGGCACAGAGAGGCAACCGATAATTCTTGCTCCTTATGAGCTTCAATTTGTCGATCAGCGAAGTGCTGTTCTAGGAACATGGGAATATGGGACGGCTGCTCGATTACGGCGGTTTAGAAATTTCGCACAAACCACTTCTAGCGAAGCTGCCGAAAAGTTTGTGGGATTAGCAAACCGCCTTGGCAATGTGGTGAATAGTTCTTCTGGATTGATGTTTGGGGTCGATACGATTTCGACTCAAATTTTCAATGAAGAAGTTGATATGACGTTTGTGCAGTTGATCGCTGTAGCCGGCGACTACACTTTCATTGTCGATTATGGTTGCCAGAGTGAAGAGAAAAGATTCTGTGACGCTGTAGCGGATGTTGTTGAGGGGATCAGGATCGTTGAGCAAGCATCGTGACCTCTAGCGGTCGATTAGACACTAGAGTTATCTCACTAGTAAGTGATCAACAATTGTTCGCAGTTGGAACGGTATTAGTATTTGTTTCGCTGATCACCCAAGGTGTGATTCGATACGAAATCTTTAACCTTTCGGTGACTTCCTGGGATTTTGTCGGACTGGTGCTTCTTCCGATTATCATCAAAGCTTTAATCGATAACAGACGTATTGTCGATCTGATTCCCACAAGGACAAAAATTTTAGTTGCTTCTTACGTTGTCGCACTAGGGATTTCTATACTGCGCTCACCAGATATTGGAAATGCCTACACCATCGGTCTGATGGTGATCCGCAACATAGTATTGGCTCTTTGGGTGTACTACGCCGTTCAAATTTGCGGCGCCAAGCAGATCAGTAAATTGATAGTTTTCACGGTGGCAATAGCTAGCTCCTTGGCGATCGTACTGTTCGTTTCCGTGATCCTATTTGATCCCGGTGTCTTGGACGATCGCAGGCCGTACGGCTACATTATTTTGTTGATTGATGAGTACAAAACACCGAGATTGACTGGCTTCGCGGGCGATCCAAACTTTTTTGCAATAAGCGTACTTATGACGATTGGATTGTCTTTTTATATCCTTGCAAGCAGCAAAGATTTGTTGCGGAAATTAACTTTGGTCGCTTTATTTGTATCGATTGTAGGGCTAATTCTTACGCTCTCTCGAACGGGATTGGCGACACTGTTCATCGTATTAGTGTTGAGCTCGTTAGTTCTGATTCTGAAATCAAATCAATTACGCAGTTGCTGGAGAGATGCCCATAGCTTGTTAGGTTCAAGTGTTTTTGCAGTAATACTGCTGGTTGTGCTTTTCTTTCCGGTGATACCAGATGGTGCGAAACGTACCTCGGTATTCAATGTAGCGACGGCACGATTTGAAAAATTGTCTGATTCACCAAGATTTGAACAGTGGGAGAAGCTGATTGCCTTCACTGGAAGTGTGAAAAATGAGGCCGGGGATTCGGTTCAGATCGACAGCGTTTCGCAACTCGACAATGTTATTTTTGGCCGAGGACTGAGAACGAATCAGATAGCTCTAGGAGCGTATTCGCATAACAGCTTGTTGGACGTCCTATTTGAAACGGGACTTCTGTCATTAACCATATTGCTGTTGTTGTGGTGGGTGCCGATTACTAAACTTCACCGCAGTTCATTGCATTTCACTCTTAAACTTGGGATCTATGTAAACGCTCTGGGTCTGGCCATGATGATGATGACTTTATCGGCTGCCTATCAACCGTATTGGTGGATTATTTGGGCGATTACTATGTCTTACGCGTGGATGGGGGCGGATGAATTCACACCGGATAGAGAACTGAATTCTAAGGGAACACAGAGGTTGTCATTTCAGTAGAAAATTTCCGTAATGCAGTGTTGATTTCACCCCAGCTGAACCCTGTAGGGACTGAGGCTGTGATGATGGAATTAGGTATACAACTTTCTCGAAATGGGTTCTCATCAGAATTGGCAGCGGTTGGCAGCGAGTGGAGGAATTCAACCACCGATGATCAAATCGAAGTGACCCCTATCGTTCCTAAAGTGGTGTATGAGGCGTTACCAACTACAGGTTTTTTTTACAAGATTTCGATGGTGCTACTTTCGGCGTTGGCACTTGTCCCGCTGATCACGTATTTCGTTCGTAGAAACCCTTCGGTCGTTGTGGTAGGTCTAAACCCGCTCTTGATTCTTGGTGCAATTTTGATTTCTTTTCGACGTCCGGTAGTGATACTGAGCGTTCAAGGGCTACCGCGAAATAATCGTCTCCGGCGGCTAATTTGGAAATGGCAAGTACGACGATCCGACACTCTTGTGGTGCCTGCCATGGAAGTGAAAGACGTTATGAAACAGTTGGGGGTATACAGTGAAGTGCGGATCATTCAAAATCCAGTTTTGACTCACCGTAGTGTTTCTCTTGCTGAGCAAAAAATTGAACACCGGTGGCTCGATGATCCTCAAATTAAAGTTGTGCTCGGTGTTGGACGTCTCACTTATCAGAAGAATTTTTCCTTGCTGATAAAGGCATTCTCGCAATTAGATAGTCACGATGAAGCACGATTGCTGATATTAGGAGAAGGGGAAGAGCGAAGCCAACTCGAGCGATTGATTCAATCTCTAGGTCTTGGTGAACGCGTAGAGATGCCTGGATTTGCCGAAAACCCGATTGGATTCATGAGCCGCTCGGATGTTTTTGTTTTAAGTTCTAGGTGGGAAGGTCCAGGTCACGTTTTAATTGAAGCCATGTCGACAGGCGTACCGTGCGTCTCTGTCGAGTGTCCTGGTGGACCAATCGAAATAATGAACGCGGGAGAATACGGAATGATTTCTGAGGGATTTGACGAACAGTCACTTACGAAATCGATTGCTCAGTCTCTCAGCGGATCTCCTGAAATACTCGCTAAAGCAGAACTGGGTAAATCATCCACTGTTGCGTATGACTCGATTGAAGTCGGTAAGCGCTACGCCAGGCTAGCAAATGAATTGTTGGAAAACCGAAATTGAGTAAATTTCGCCCCGATTCTACGGAGTGCGGTCAGCGAGCTGAGACAAGTGTGTCGCAACCTGCCATTTCTGTATTGATAGCAACTCGTAATCGACCTGATGCGCTCGTCGAATGCATCGAGTCTGTTCTCTCTCAGGAATTCTGTGATTTCGAACTAATTATTTTGGACGATGCATCTGATGATCCGTTACGCCCGATAGTAAGCCCCCGAGTCGACGATAGCCGTATTTGTTGGATTGAGTCTGATACCCCGTCAGGAGTTGCCGGAGCTAGGAATAGGCTCGTCGATGCAGCGAATTCAGATATCTTAGTTTTTCTGGATGATGACGCTGTCTTTACTGGTGATCAGAATTTGTCGGAAGTCGTTCGAGAGTTCGCAGATAACCCAGAGCTTGGCATACTGGCGTTCCGAATTTCTTTGTATTCTCCGGATGCGACTGAACTACAAGTCCCGTTCAGCATGCGAATACGAAAGCAGGCTCCGGATCTGACTGAACAAAGGGTGCGAGCTTCGTATTTCGTCGGCGCTGCTCACGCGATTAAAAAGTCGGTGTTCGATATTTGTGGCAGGTACACGCCGGATCTAGTCTACGGCCACGAGGAGTTGGAACTGTCCTACGCCGCAATCGATAACGGCTTTGAAATTGTGTTCTCATCAAAGCTTCGTGCAGTTCATTCGCCGATGACCACTTTGATAAGCAATTCTGGTGGGGAGCTGTATTTTGAAGTGCGTAATCGAATGTGGATTGCCTATCGCCGTTTACCAATAAAATACGCTGTGCCGTATGTTCTGATTTGGTTGGGCGTTTATGGGTTGCGCTCTGTCAAAGTTAGGCGCCCACTTGTGTTTATTCGAGGATTCCTGTCTGGTTCAAAAGCAGTTTTGAGAATAAATCGCGAACCTGTATCAAATCGTGCGATCCAATATCTACAAGCAAATTTTGGACGGCTTTGGTACTAGTCAGTCGTACGCTGATCAACAGTATCGAGTGAAGATCACGTTAAGAGTCCTTGAGTTAATAGATCTATAGAGTGTTGTTCATCAATGAATCCTAACCCCATCGTATTGCACACCTTTTCTAAGGGTGGCAGCAACTTGATCTGGAACATTTTTCAATCGCATCCGAACGTTGTAAGTCCGGGCGGGGAGATTCACGAAACATTTACAGATGTTTGGGGACGCGTTCGCTCATTGCTTGCTACAAAATCGAGGGATTACTGGCACATAAACAACGCTAATCCTCGTCAAATTGTCTCCGAGAGGTTTGATGGTTTTGTCAGTGGAAGGCTCTTTGAAGCGCAACTCGAGACGCTGACTGACGAACCCAATTCGTGGATATCACCAGATCGGAAATATTCTGAAGCGGAGGTTAAGTCGGCTCGGTTAGTGTTGAAGTGTCATAACGGGCAGGTTTTTCTAACCGACCAGTTGCGCTCTGCTTTCGATGATCCGTATTTTGTGGCTATGCCGCGAAACGCATTTGCACTTTGTGAAGCCTATCTACGGCGAGGTCATTTTCCGTCGGCCGAGATCTTTGCAAATCACTACAAGACGGTAGTCGACAAAATGATTTTTGATAGTGAGCGCGTCCCTAATTATCAAATTGTTCGTTACGAAGACCTGTTCGGACCTGAATTTGAGACGACTCTAGAATCCATGTTTTCAGCTTGCAAACTTGATGTTGCGGCGCTGGATGGAATGGTTCGACTAAAGGCTAAAGAACTTGAAGGTGATGAGGCCAAATCGCTTCAAGATCATTGGTCGGGTTCTGCAACCGAACGAGATATCACACCCGGCGCCAAGTATTGGATTCCAGTCGGTGAAATCGAGAGTTTTGTCGATTTCGATGTGAACCAGCGACAAGCAGATTCTCTAGATATCGAGTCGAGACGAACGGTTGAGAAAATTTGTGGCTCAACTCTCGAGCAACTTGGTTACTTGAAACCGTAGCTGCTTTTAAGTTCGCGACCCGACCAGCCAAACGGTGTGATCGGATCCTTCTGGGAACGGGATGAACTCGGTTTTCAAGTCCGCAGCCGAGGCCATACTGGCGAGCTTAGCCCGACTGAATGACACGCCCATGTAGGTGTCGTTTCGCTTCATTGGATTTTTGATAGTCATCTTGCGGGCGAGCCTGAAGATGAATTTCGGGATCAATGGGGCAAATTTTCTCGATATGACAATTCCGAAAAGCTTCCAGTTGCCTTCTTGGATCGGTACTTCGATTTTAAACACGCCACTGGCAGTTAAAACACGATGGATTTCATGCATGTACTGCTGAAGTACATCGGCCGATGGAAGGTGAGTTAGTACTCCGGTCGAGAAAATGAAATCCTGTGAGCCGTCGGCGAGTGGGATTGATGAACCGTCTGAAGGTTGAAAATGCAAATTCGCATATTCAGGTCCGCTGCTGAGTTTGATCGCTTCGTCGATCATTACTGGCGACACGTCGATGCCGTTAACTGTTCCGAACCACTTAAGTAACGGGCGAACCATGCGCCCAATGCCGCAACCAATCTCTAGTGCTTGAGAGTCTTCGCTTAGTTTGAGATTTTTTATCAAAAGTTCAAACTCTTGCGCTACGAAATCTTCTCCATTGGAGAAAAATTGATCGTACTCGCCTGGCTTGTGTGAAGGTGAGTTGTAGTGAAGAGCGTTTACCTGAGCTCGTGAATCCCAGTCGTTACGCATTCGTTGATTGTCGGATTTTACCTTGGTCATGTTGCTCGAATCTATCACATAAACTAACTCGAATAGCTGGCCAGCTAGTCACTCTTGGAATCATTGTGTGGGATGTCCGATTTGGGGACCCTCAGTATTTTAGTTAGTGAGTACAATTCATGATGGATTTGGATTAAGAATCCAATCAGAGCTATTTTGATGCAGTGAGTCCGGTGAAGTCTCGAATTATCTATGAATATTGCATATGTACTAAAAGGTCGCCTGCCGTCTGTTAGGGCTCACAGCATTCAAACAGTCCGTATGTGCAGCGCTATCGAGGCACTTGGTCATAATGTGACGATTGTTCGACCCAGCCGATTTTCTGATTCTCTGAAACACATTTCAGTTTCCGATTACTATGGGACGAACCTTGCAGCAGACATAGTCAGATTGCGGCACATCGACCTTGCATCGATCACGCGTTGGGTCCCTATACAAAAACTACGCAACGCTCTACTCGTACTCGATGGGTTCTTATTTGCACGATCTGCTTCACGCGCTGTAGATCGAATGTCAGTAGATATCGCGTATGTTCGAGACTGGGAAGTCGCCGAGGCATTGGTAAAACGCGGTATTCCGACTATTCTTGAACTTCACTTAGTCGCACCATCGAATTGGCAGCGAAAACGTATAACGAAGCTGACTCTCGACAAAAACATCAAATTAGTTGTAGCGATAACGGCTGGTGTTGCGAGCGTCTTGATGCAAATCGGTGTTCCTTCGGGAAAACTGATGGTCGAACCAGACGCTGTCGATTCCAAAGAATATGGTTCGTTGCCAAATAAGATCAAGGCTAGGGTGGAGTTTGAACTCCCTGCTGAGAGTAAGATCGCCTGCTACACCGGTAGTTTCTATGGGTGGAAAGGGGTAGGAGAAATTATTGATGCTGCGAAATTATCTCCTGAGTTCACTTTCGTGCTGGCTGGCGGCGAACTTAAGGATTTGCCTAGCGGCTGTGTGAGAAAAGTAACTTCGGCCAGCAATATCGTCGTGCTCGGTCGATTGGCCCCACTAAAAATTCCCAGGCTACAGGCAGCTTCGGATGTTTTGCTACTGCCGAACAGTGGAAAACAAGAAATTAGCAGCGAGTTCACATCTCCGCTGAAGATGTTTGAGTACATGGCCGCGCATCGACCGATAGTTGCCACTGATCTTCCATCGCTACGTGAGCATTTGCAACACGGGCATAATTCACTTCTTGTCGAACCTGATGATGCAGCCTCTCTAGCAGGTGGTATTCGTAGAGTTATGGAAGATGAAGAGCTTTCTAAACGGATTGCTACGAGCGCGTATGAGTATGTAAAAGCTTATTCATGGACGGGCCGGTCATCACGTGTGCTCGATCGGGCAGCCAAATAGTGAATACGCCGCCTGTTGGCAACAGAGTGCGGCTAGTCCGGCGGTGTCGCCAACCATGAAAATAGTTTTTTACATACCTTCACTCGAGCGCGGGGGAGTCGAGCGGACGATCGTCAACCTTTCAACGGTACTTAGCGATCAGGCTCATGACATAGAAATTATAGCTGTGCGGTACGATCAGGTTCTGATTGATCAACTTCAAGATGGAATCAAGTTCACTACAGTTGGCGATTCCTCAATTTCAAAGATGGTTCATAGGATAGTTAGACCGTTGTCTCATCGATTGGCATCTTCTATGGTCTCGATGCCAGGCCTCATCGCTTTTATGCGCCGAGAACGCCCTGACGCGATAATTGCATTTCAGTCGGGAGTAGTCGCAATTGCTGCGATCAAACTGACTCGCACTCGCGGCAAAGTCATTGTCAGAGAAGCGTCGAGTCCCTCAACTGCGCTTGCGGAGAAGGGTTTGTTTGCTCGAACGGCAGTGAAGACCGCAAAAAGGATTGCTTACCGTATGGCTGATGCGATTGTGGCTAATTCGACCGAGTCGGCAGATGATCTAGCAGAGGTATTGGGAGTTCCGAAAGAAAAGGTTAAAACTATCTACAATCCGGCCTATTCCGATAGCTTAACGGTCAATTCCAAATCTCAGATTTCTCATCCATGGTTTCAGGATGATGCACTGCCGATTGTGATTACTGTCTCAAGATTCTCTCCGGAGAAAGGATTAGACGTTTTGATTGCTGCTGCAGCCAAGGCGAGCCAACAGGTGAACTTTCGATTAGTGATTCTGGGGGACGGTGGTGAGCGGCCAGCGCTCGAAGATTTGGTAAGCGAACTGGGGATTGAAGGAATGATTGATATGCCGGGATACCAGTCAAATCCATATCCATTTATAGCAAAATCAGATCTGTTTGTACTCCCATCAAGAAGAGAAGGACTGCCGAACGCTCTTATCGAAGCGTTGGCACTTGGTGTCCCTGCTGTATCGACTCGCTGTAAAAGTGGTCCACGTGAGATTCTTCTTGAGGGTGATGGCGGGTATCTTGTAGATGTAGACGACGTCGAGGCGATGGCTTCTGCGATCGTAACGAGCCTGACCGATCGTACTACCGCTTTAGAGCGTCTGGAAGCAGCCAGGCAACATCTTGGTAGATTTCGTCCTGAGATGGCTTCTGTGGCGTGGCAGGAGGTTATTGAATGATATTTATGTTCTTGCCGAAACCTTATAAAGGAACCACATTTGGAGTCGCTGGGTGTCTAAATTTTATCTGAGCTGCAACGATAGAAAGTTTCATGTCTCGTTAAATCGTGCGCTTTCAAGTAATTCGAAAGTGTTGGACATGGGGTCTGGAGCAGCGTTCGGCGACAAGGCGAACCAGCTCGTTGAATATGGTGTGCCATTAACCACGAGCAACGGTACGAAGGTCGAGCGAGTAATGATGGACGTCAGGGCTGAAGCTCGACCAGACGTCGTGGCTCCGGCTCACGATATGCCGTTTGAAGATGGCGAGTTTGGAGTGGTTTTTGCGGAAAGTGTATTGCAGCATATTGCTCCCATGGAGATGGTCCCTGCTGCAGTAAACGAAATTCGTAGAGTCATTGCACCGGGCGGAGTGTTAGTCGGCTGGAACGCCTACTGCTTCCATACAACTTCGGCTCCCCATGAGTTCCTCGATGTTAACCGTTGGACATATGACGGAATGCAAAATTTGCTGAGGGATTTCGATAATCTGACGATAGAAGCGTGCGGTGGTCCGTTGAGTGTAGGGTTGGATGCGCTATCGGTGCTAGGCAGGCGAATGCGGCGATGGGTTGAACCACTGGAGACGAGGGCTAGGTATCGAATATTTGCGAATCGGAATCATGAACGTTTCGTTAATAGCACAGGATTTAGGTTTATTGCTTCAAAAGGTGAATGAATATGAACGGTGCAAACGTTATTTTGATAGTCATTACATGCGCCTGAAGGGGAAACATTGAAAACTGCGGTAATTGGAGCTGCTGGACACGTCGGGCTTGGAATGGCACTCGTTTTGACCGAGGCCGGGCATGATGTCACAGGGATCGATTCTGATAGCGAAAAAAACGCCAGAATAATGTCAGGAGAAATGCCCTACGTCGAAGAGGAAGGTCAGGATCATCTGGATCGCGCAATTGATTCCGGCAGATTGCTAATGACCGACGATCTGTCGCGTATTTCAGATTCCGAAAATGTCGTGGTTGTTATTGGCACTCCACTCGACGAAAACATGAATCCAGATATGTCGCCGCTGAAGGTGCTGTTTGGTGAAATGCTGCCCCATATTCGTAAAGGGCAAATGATCATGCTGCGGAGTACCGTTTCTCCAGGAACCACAGACTTGATTAAGAATGTGCTTGAACAAAATGATTTAACAATCGGTGAAGATATTCTTCTTCTTTTCGCACCCGAGCGAGTTGCGCAAGGTAAGTCGATTATGGAAATAAAAGACTTACCCCAGTTGATCGGCGCATATGATTCACGCAGTTACGACAGAGCGGAATCATTTTTCGAGACATTTATTAGAGCCACATGCCAAAGACTCTCACCGATGGAAGCCGAGATTGGCAAGCTAGTAACCAATATGACGAGGTATGTGACATTTGCCCTAGCGAATGAGTTCCATTTAATCGGCAACACGTTTGGTGTGAATATGAACAAGGTTATCGATGCATGCAATGCCGATTATCCCAGATTGAACTTGCCGGGCCCCGGCCCTAATGTTGGTGGTCCTTGTTTGTATAAAGATGGCTGGTTCTTGATTGACCGGGTTCCATTCAATGAACTTATTAGTTCATCGTTCCGAATAAATGAAGGTATGCCAATGCAGATCCTTCAGCAGCTTGATGTGTGGCTGGGCGATAGCAAGCTCAACAAAGTAGCGATACTTGGGATGACCTTTAAAGCCAATAGCGATGATCTGCGCAATTCATTGAGCGCTAAATTAAGTAAACAGCTTGATGCTCGCGGCGTTGAAGTGATTGCCATTGAGCCAAACGTAGAGGGATTTGACAGTATCAACGACCTGTCTGGAGTTGATGCCGTTGTGTTAATGACTCCGCATCGGGAGTTCGATGATCTGCGTCTGATTGCGGATACTGTGAACAACCCAAAATGTATTTTTGTGGATATTTGGGGCTTTTGGAACGAGATGAAGTACGTGTCAAAGAACGGTTATTTTCTCTCTTCGGACTTAGCATCAGTTGACTCTGGTTCGTGATCGCTACACGATTCGAGCCTTCAGATTCAAAACAGCTATTAATTCAACTACCGATATGAATAATCAACCTCCGGATTAAATCCGATTACAGCCGTGGACAGTGGACGAAGAAACAACGGTTTATGAACACAAGCCGTGGCTGGAAGTAAGCTTGCAAACTGTTAGATTGCCGAGTGGGCAGTTGGTCGATGATTACCACAAGGTGGTAACTCCAGATTTCATCGAGGTTTTTGCGGTCTCAGATGATGGATATGTACTTGCAGAGCAGCAGTACAAGCATGGAGTCGGAGAAGTCTCCCTGACTCTTCCGAGCGGAAATATTGAGCATCGAGAAGATCCCGAATCAGCGGCCCGCCGGGAGTTACTGGAAGAAACTGGATACAGCGCTAGTGAATTTCGGAAATTAGGTGAGTACGTAGTTCACGGGAATTATGGATGTGCGACAGCACATTTATTTATGGCTAGAGGTATCAAGAAAGTAGCGGAACCGAACAGTGGAGATCTTGAGGAGATGTGGATATTGAAACTTCGCGCTGACGATCTAAAAGCAGCAGTTTTGGGCGGTCAGGTCAAAGTGGTTACTGGGGCAGCAGCGATCATGATCGCTACCGATCCGACACTGGTTTTTACTGACACGGGTGCATCCTTTGAACAATCGTAAGAATCGTCACTTTCTTGTAACGGGCGGTACAGGATTTTTGGGAGCAGCATTAGTAAATCGTCTTGTTGCCAGAGGTGACAAAGTTACGGTTTTCGATAACAACTGGCGTGGTAGTACTGGTCGCCTTTCTGCTGTTATAGATTCAGTCAATTTTATTGAAGGCGATATTCGCGATGTTGAATCGGTGACTCGAGCATGTGAAGGCGTTGACAGCGTAATTCACATGGCATTTGTGAACGGTACAAGATTCTTTTATGAGCAACCAGAACTGGTTCTCGATGTCGGAATTCGCGGAATGCTGAATGTGATCGGTGCCTGTCGGGCTCAAGGTGTTCGTGATCTTGTTGTCGCCTCAAGTTCCGAGGTTTATCAAACCCCACCTGACGTCCCGACTGACGAGTCTGCACCGATGTCCATACCTGATCCACGCAATCCGCGTTACTCGTACGCCGGTGGAAAGATATTGTCGGAGCTTATCGCGTTTAACTACGGTAAAACCGGTTTCGATAGAGTCTGTGTATTCCGACCCCACAATGTCTATGGACCCGATATGGGCTGGGAGCATGTCATTCCAGAGTTTTCTGTTCGGGCATCTCGAGCGGTTGAATCGCATTCTGACGGTCCAGTCGAGTTTGTAATTCAAGGCAGCGGAGCTCAAACCCGCGCGTTTATCCATGTCGACGATTTCACTGATGGGCTGCTTGTAATAGTCGACAAAGGTGAACACATGGGGCTATATCACATCGGGAATCCTGAAGAGATTTCTATCGGTGATCTTGCCAAGATGGTTGTTGGTTGTTTTGGACAAGATGCTGAGATCAAATTTAGTGACGAGCCCGGAGGTGCAACTCAACGACGTTGCCCTGACATAACCAAATTGCGATCGCTGGGATTTGAGCCCCTAACACCACTGGAAAAAGGGCTTCCATCAGTTGTCGATTGGTATGCTGAACACCGATCTCAGGCACCTAGTTCATAACGTGATAGCGAGATAGAAAGCAAGTACTAATGAGTGATCGAATTGTCGAGTCATGTCGAATGTGCGAATCTTCAGATTTAGAATCCGTACTGGATCTTGGTAGCACGCCGCCATCTGATAATTTCTTGACGTTGGAACAGCTCAATAAGTCTGAAACCTACTATCCCCTGCGCTTGGTGTGCTGCAAGAGTTGTGGTCTCTCGCAACTTAGCTATGTTGTGGATCGTGAAACGCTGTTCAATCCTGACTATCCATACGAATCTGGTACGTCCAAATTTTTCCGCGACCACTTCGAAGAAATGGCCGCAAGCGTCACTGGGAAATTGAACCTCGCTGCCGATGACTTGGCAATCGATGTCGGTAGTAATGTGGGTATTTTGACCGCAGCATTCCAGAGAAACGGAGTTCGTTCACTCGGCGTCGAACCAGTTGGAAGGCTTGCCGAAAAAGCGAACATGGCGGGTGCTGAGACGGTTCATGCATTTTTCGATCCGGATATCGGTCAGAAAGTTCGTGATTCACACGGTGCAGCTTCGGTCATCACTGCTACGAATGTTTTTGCGCACATCGATGATCTGAATGCGTTTGTCGAAACAATCAAAATACTGCTCAAGCCGACGGGCGTGTTCGTATCTGAATCTCCCTATTTACTCGATCTTGTTCAAAATCTTGAATACGACACGATTTACCACGAGCATCTTTCTTATTATTCGGTCGCTCCGATGCGGTCGTTCTTTGATCGACATGGGATGGAAATCATTGATGTTCATCCGGTAGATATGCACGGTGGAAGCTTACGAACTTACGTAGCATTCAAAGGCGCACATGAAGTGTCTGAATCTGTTGGGCGGTATCTAGCCAATGAAAAAGAGCAACGATTACAAGATCCCGAAGCCCTGAAAAAATTTGGTGCGAAGGCAGCAGCACACAAAGCAGAGTTGTTCGAGTTTTTGTACGAATTGAAACGAGAAGGCAAGCGTATTGTTGGAATCGGTGCTCCGGCCAAGGGCAATACGTTCTTGAACTATTGCAATATTGGACCTGAGATTCTCGAGTGCCTTACAGAGAAGGCTGAAGCTAAAGTAGGGTTGTTTGCCCCAGGCACGCACATCCCCGTTTTAGGTGATGATTTCCTTGAAAATGAACAACCTGATTTCGGATTGTTGCTTTCCTGGAATCTGAAAAACGAAATCATGAATAATCTTTCCGCTTTCAGCGCTGCAGGTGGAAAATTCATTATTCCAATCCCTAACATAGAAATTATATAGGAATCGTTCTATGGACATAATCAATCTCACACCAGATTTTACGGACGAGCGCGGTACGATTACCGACCTCGTAAACGGCGTTGATTTTTCGCACGCGGGAATCATCACTTCCCTCAAAGGATCGATCAGGGGTAATCACTACCACCGTAGGTCATCACAGTACACGTACGTTATCAGCGGGAGTATAGAGCTTGTTTCTAGGGATCACGGTGGTGAAGTCGAGACTGCAATCTTCAACAAGGGCGGTTTTTTTCTGTCTCCACCCGAAGTAGATCACGCAATGAGATTTCTGGAAGATACCGAATTTCTCGTGCTGACTACATTCCCGCGCGACGATGGTGGATACGAAGATGATACCGTCCGACTTGATCCTCCACTTATCTCTTAGGTTTGGCCATGCGCGTACTAGTGATCGGCGGAACTAGATATTTTGGCAAATTAGTTGTTCAAAAGTTTCTTAGCCGTGGGGATGAAGTTAGCGTACTTTCACGAGGCAATTCTCAGCCTGATTTTTGGAACAATATTACCCACATCGAAGTTGATCGTGATGACGCCGAAGCAATGGCTGCGGCGCTTGGAAAAGACGAGTTCGATTTAGTAATCGACAACATAGGATTCGAGCGGAGTTCTGTCGAAATATCTGCAGACTTGCTTCGAGGTCGTGTGGGGAAATATGTGGTGACCAGTTCGGTCTCCGTTTATGGCGGTATCGGGCACTCTGAAACACCCTGGCAGAAAATTACACCAGAGAACCACTACCTGCATCATTTCACTGAACCGGGAATAGCACACCCTATTGCCGAAGATTCGATTGAACTATCAAAAGTTGAGTGGGAACTGCGTGCCGGGATTAATCCTTATTCGGAACAAAAACGCCAGATAGAACGATATTTGTCCGAAACAACGGAATTACCGTTTGTAGTACTGCGTGCGCCAATCGTAATCGGACCAAGCGAGTACGCCGGACGGTTTTGGTGGTATTTGCAACGGGTGCTAGATGGGCGTGGTATGGCGCTGAGAAACAATGGACGAGCAGAAATTCGACTTGGATTTACAGAAGATATAGCCGAAGCAATTGTTGCCGCTGCATTGTCGAACAATACTTCGGGTAAGACGTACAACATCGGCCAGACTGAACTTTTGACGTTGAAAAGTTTTGTGGAAAAGATCGGCGAGAGTTGCAGTGTAGAGCCGAGAATAGCGGGTGTGTCTGATGACGCTGTGAAACGCTATCCCGAAATTCCATGGAGCGATTGGCGTTATGAACCGTTCGCTTGGCCATTCGATGTCGCTATGTCGATCGACCGGGCAGAAGCAGATTTTGGATTATCTAGCGCTCCAGTCGCTCAAAGGATTAGAGAGACGATAGATTGGCATATGTCGGCCGATCTAAAGGATTCATACGGGTATGAATATCGAGATATCGAAGCAGAACTATTTAAGGTGAGTGCACAGTGATTTTGTTTGAGGAGACGCATGCCTGAGATACGACAGTTTGAACAGTCAGGAATCCAAGTCTCCGATCTGCCAGTGCCCGAAAAATCTCGTGATGGATGGCCGTGGACTGAGGCATTCGATCCCGGTGAAGAGTTCAAGCTCGCTGGCGGTCAATCTTGGCCGAAAATCTCGATTGTCACGCCTTCTTACAACCGGATTCGTTTTTTCGAAGAAACTCTACGTTCTGTAATCCTACAAGGCTACCCAAACCTTGAATTCATAATTATGGATGCCGGAAGCACTGATGGTTCAATTGAATTAATCAAGAAATATGAACCGTGGATTGCCAGTTGGGTGTCGGTTCCTGATGGTGGCCAAACTGACGCAGTGAACAAAGGCTGGGCGAAGGCGACCGGTGAGATATTAGGTTGGTTGGCCACTGATGACATTTACTTGCCGGGCACGCTGTGGCGCGTAGCGATGGAGTACCGGAAGTCTGAATTTGCTGCGCTTGCAGGCGGAACTGACGTTGTTGATATCGACGGTCTCTTTATTGGACGAAAAGGTGGTAAATCGTTCGAGCCGGAGTCGATTCTAACGGGTGCGAAGCCTGGTTCTCCTGCATCTTTTTACCGGCATGACATTTTGGATCAAGTCGGAGATATGAGATTGGATCTTACTTACAATCCTGATCGTGAATTCGCAATTAGGATTGGGGAGAAATTTTGGCCGGATATGGCTCGAACGGTTTCGGAACCGTTTTCTGCTTTTCGGTTATGGGATGAGAGTATTACTGGGGCGGGTGGGCGAGCGGCCGTGTCCGAGCGGATCAGCGTCGTTGACGAGTATTTGGCTCGTAACCCGGAGCTCAGCAACGCGGGGGGAATTCGAACTCTTTCATTGCATCGGATCTATATTTCGCAAGCGAAGCGCGAGAAAGAAGTGAATGCACTCGGTGAAGAGTTGCGATTCAGGTTGCTCGCGTTTTTTCAGAAACCGACAGGACTTGGTGCTGCGAAAATTCTGGCGCGTGCATTACAGTTGCTGGTGAAGAGCCCGAGTCGTATCGGGAGATCGTGATCGGCTTCAGCTGGTCGCATTACGCACAGTGCTAGTCGTTAATTACCGTTGCTGCCGTGTGAGTAGAGCCGTGAGCCTAATGCCAACACTCCGAGCAAGGTCGCAGAGGTAATGGCTATATAGCCGATGCTCGCGTAAAGAACGATGTTCGGAAGCAGCTCGACCCAGATGAGACTGCTAATAACTAGTAACGGGTATAACAAGCCAAGCTGCGAAAACATGTTCCGTTGTATGAAGTAAATGTACTTACCTAGAGCATTGTGTTCGCGATAGTCGTGATGCGGTTTTAGCTGTGATAATGCGAGTTGAAACAAAAAGCTTGCATTATTTGGTGCTAGATTGACTCCCCGTTTGTGAAAATGACGGAAGATCACGTAACCGGCGGTTCCGGCGAACGCTAAGTAAGCTAAAACCGGTTCAGCAAGATTTTGTTCAACAAGGCCGATGGCTATCGATGGTAGTACCAGGAAATAGCTGACGTCGGCTTGTATTCGTTCAAGTTGAAGACCCCAGGCTGATCCATTGCCTCGTATGCGAGCAACCTGTCCGTCAGCGGCGTCGAACACCAAAGACGACAGAAGTGCAATTGCTCCCCAGCCTTGATGACCACTAACGAAGAATGCAGCACTGACAAATATTAAAAAGATCGAGCCCAGGCTTATGGTGTTGGGAGTGGCGCGTATTGCTAGAAACAGGGGGGTGAGTGATATCGCAATCACTCTCACGGGAAAAAAACCCGGGTATAGCAACTCTGCTCGGCGTTTTTCAGCCGGATAGGCTTGATCTACGAAATTATGTATTTTCATCTATAACTTAGCACAGCACTATTGAGCTGGAGTGCGATCATGATCGGGCGTCTGGTTAAATTTGTGTTTACGATTCCAAGATTGCGAGAATTTCGACTGTATCGGCCAGAATCCACCCAATACTATCAGCGTCGACTTCTCTCATATTGTTGTCTGAGCGGCTTGGGCTAACCATTTTTTCTTGAAGTGATTTCAGATTGCTCATCGAGAAAGAATGCCGGTTCAGATAGCGGCTAATATCCAATGATCGAAACAGATCTATGAGGGTTCTACGAAGCGCATCAATACTCGCGTATTCAAGATCTGTAACGAGTCTTTCCAAGCGGCCGTCGTCGGTTTCGTAGTTGAACATCAAGATCGATGGCAAAGTTACCGAACAGGCGATGCCGTGGTCAAGACCAAGATGGGCGGTTAGTGGGTATGAGATTGAGTGGGCGAGCGCTGTGCGTGTGTGACTGATTGCGATGCCGGCCAGCATGCTCGCTTCGCACATCAGTGTTCGGGTACTTAAATCATTAGGCTGATCAACTGCTTTAGCGAGGTTGTCGAGTGCGAGCTTCAGGGCCCTCGTCGCAACTTGGACAGTTTCACTCGTAGCGTTCCGATTCCAAATCGATTCGAGCGCATGAGAAACCGTATCGAGTCCACTCGATATTGTTGTACGTTCTGGGAGTGATAGCAGTAGTTCAGGATCAATGAATGCCGCTTCAGGGCGTACTAGCGGAGTGGCCAGAGAGTACTTAGTTTTTTGTTGATAATCCCAAACGGTGGCGAATGGAGTAACCTCGCTCCCGCTCCCAGAAGTGGTGGGGATGGCGATGATGGGAGTCGCATTCGAAATATCCGTATCAGTTAGAACTTGTCTGAACGGCCGGCGATCGTTCAACAGAATGGAAAAACATTTGGCTGTATCGATCGCAGTTCCGCCACCAATTGCGAGAAGGCAATCGTAGTTTTCGTTTCGTAGTGAAATTGCAGCAGACTCGATATCGTCCAGCGAACTGTGGGATTTGACTCCGCCAAATACGTTTACGACACGATTGTCAGAAGGGGCAAAGAAGTTATCAAGCGTTTTTCGGCTGATAGTTCCTTCGGTCGTCACTATTAACGTTTTTCGGTTGCCAACCACATTGCTTACTTCGTTTCGTGTACCGGCACCGAAGTGTATTTGGGTTTCGACCAATTTCTCCCATAGCTGGGTCGAGTCGTCCATACGGGTTAGCTACCGTTTCGGATGTTTTTCATAAACGCATCCCGATTTTCGATTGGACTTGTGGTTGGGCGCCCTAGATCAGATCGGGCGCCTGATCGTACGTTGATCTCGATGAAAGTCGGTCCACTTAGTTTCTCTAGATTTCGGAGGGACTTTGTGAGATCTTCGAGCGTTTCGACAGAGATCACACTAGCGTAACCACATGCTAATGCTACCGAGGGTAGATCTATTTTTTGTGCAGAAGTGGGTTGCCCACCGACAGAATCATGGGCTCCATTGTTGATCACCAGATGTATGAAATTCGACTGCTGAGATGTACCCGAGATGGCCATTGCACCCAGGTGCATTAATGCCGCCCCGTCTCCATCGATACATATCACTCGACGATCTGGTGTTTGCGCGGCAACTGAAAGAGCGATTTGTGAAGCGTGCCCCATTGAGCCGACAGTCAAAAAATCTGATGCATGACCCTGTCCGAGACGTTCACGACATTCGAATAACTCTCGGGATGCCATTCCAGTTGTGGAAACGATTAAATCGTCACTGCTCAACAGTTCGGCTATAGCGTTGATAGCCTGCTCTCTCGACATTGGGAGGTGCTGTTTGTTTGGCTGTGTATACGGGTATTTCTCGAATGTACCAGCACTAACAACTAGGGCGACGGTCGCTGATGATTCCTTCATTATTAACACTAAGTTGTCGATGGTAGAGCTGATTTCCTGAATCGAATCATCAAGCAGTACATATTCGATCCCCATTGCTTCTAGCAGTGGAAGAGTTACTGCACCCTGTTTTGCGTGTTGAGGTTCATCTTTCTTTTTACCAGGTTCACCTCGCCAACCAATTATTAGAAGCATTGGAATGCTGTAAACCAACTGATCGGCAAGTGACAGCAGTGGGTTTATCGCGTTTCCTATTCCTGAATTCTGCATGTAAACGGCTGCTGGCTTTGAGGTTGCTAGATAATGCCCTGACGCGAGTGCGACAGCGTTTCCTTCATTTGCAGCGATGACATGATTTTCAGGCGGGAAGTTAGTAGTGATGTAGCCGGAAAGGTCTTTCAGTATAGAATCGGGCACACCGGCGAAGAAGTCGATATCGTGTTTTGCTAAGGCTGCGCAGAAATTTTCAGGAGAGATCATCGACTATGTCCCCGGTATCAATTCCAATATGTCTTTGATAGTCAGCAGTTGATCATCCGCTTCAAGTGATCGGCCATGTTTCAGAATGGTTTCAGCAGCATTGATCATGCCTGGATAGGCCCCGCGTACGAGATGATTAGCGTGAATCACTACATTTACTCCGGCTGCTGCTAATCCTGATTCGGTCACAGAGTTGTAGGTAGTCGGAACTGTGATTAAGGGGATGGTGTCTTCGAAATCTCTGAATCGATCGCAAAATTCAAGAATCTCAGCCGGGTCTTTTTCAGAGCTGTGAATCATGATTCCATCAACTCCGGCCGCTACGTAAGCCTTGGCTCGTTCTATCGCATCATCCATTCCAGCCTTGAGAATGAGACTTTCGATCCGCGCAACGACCATGAAATCATCGGTAACTCTGGCTGCACGCCCGAGTTCAATTTTATTAGCGAATTCTGATATTGGTGCCTGCATTTGGTTTGCACCTGTTCCAAACAATGAATTGCGTTTCAATCCAACTTTGTCTTCAATAATGACCATAGACACGCCAATTCGTTCGAGGGATCGGACGGTAAACGCGAAATGTTCATTCTTACCGCCGGTGTCGCCATCGAAGATAATCGGCTTCGTGGTTACTTCCGTAATTTCCGTCATTGTTTGGATTCGGGTGGAAATATCAACTGCTTCAATATCAGGTTTGCCGCGTGAGACTGAATCGGTAAGGCTGCTTCCCCACATCCCATCGAATTCTCTGCGCCTTCCGTCGACATCAATGCCGATATTTTCTACGATCAACCCCGTGAGTCCGTTGTGAACTTCCATGAATCTTGTAATCGGTTTCGCTTCGATTAGTCGACGAAGTCGCTTCAGGCGAATTTCAGGTGTGGTTCCAACGGCCTTGAGAGCGCCGTTGAGTTGAGTGGAAGAAATACCTTCGGTATACGGGACTTCAACTAGCTCTCCACCCCATTCAGCGAGGGTGTTGACGACGTCTTCTCGTGTCCTCTTCTGAACCCCCTCTTTCCAGTCATCGCCGTGTACGACGTAGTCCGGTTTAACCTTTCGCAAGTTCGGTCTGTAGTCGAGCGTCTCCTGAGGGATGACCTGACTAACGCCGACAATGTTTTCCATCACGATCCGCCGTTGGTCATATGACATGTACGGTAAGCGTTTATAGCTTGCTATTGCTTCGTCGGTGAGGAGTCCGAGAACAACTTCCCCAAGTTCAGCGGCTTTCGAAATGACATTCAAATGACCAGGGTGGATTAGGTCGGCACTCATGCCAACGTACACGGTTTTAGAAGGAGTGTTTCTGTTCGACATTTGTTATCCGGGAAATTAATCATTGAGCGTCGTCTGGTTAAATCTGATCGTCCGTGACCGATGTGGACAGTTCCTGTGATATTCGTCGTGACCTCGATAGGCGGTCGAAATACTCCCGAGGCAAGACTAACATCCGTGGTCGAATACTGAAATATTTCTACTGCGAAGCGCAGGATTGCTGATCACATTTTGTACCCAGCCATGTGGTGAATCAGCGATGACACGCTTTTGGCAGATTTGCCAACATCAGTGATGAAATAAGAAGGGTCGCCGACAGTAAGAACCTCTTTACTCGATGTGAAAAAGTCACGTAGCTGATCTGTGGATGTGAGTTCATCGATAAGCTTGATGTCTGTGTATTCCTCACCGAAGTTCCAATTGAAAGGATTGAATGCGATGCACGGTTTCCCAGCCAATGCCGCCTCTAGGGCGACCGTCGAGTAGAACACGATGACACGGTCGGATGCTGCAAGCGCTTCAGCTATCGATATATCTCGAGCTAGGGTGACAGCTGTTGACGACCGGCATAACTCAGCGATTCCATATTTTTCAAATGAAGGTAATTCTCTTGGATGAGGCTTAACCACCAATTGGAAATTCGGATTTTGTTTGGATACTTCAATGGCGGTTTCTATTATCGTGCGAATCGCCGAAATGTTCTCACCAGGTTCAGCGATCGAATCTAATGGGCTGGTAGCTAGAAGTGTGAAATTTGTATTGGGTTCGATACCGAGAATTTCACAAGTACTCGTGGTGTCTGAGTTCGCCAGTTCAGTCATGTATGTATCTAATCTCGGACTACCTACCTGGGCAACATGGCTTGATTGGAGTCCCGCATGTTCATAGTAATTTGCCCCACTCTTACCCCATGCTCCTATTCGATCACATCCCCCTTGTCCTTCAAGATGATGACCGCTCGAGTAACCGATCAACCACTTCGCCACCCGGTTAGAGACGCTGTATTTGGAGCGGTATGAAAGGTTTTTACCGCTCATCGCACCTTGGAGCAAAAGGCATGGAATGCCAAGCCGTTGAGCTGATTCAATAAGATTGGTTGCCGGTGATTCCCGATCAATCTGAACAATTAAGACGTCAGGTTTGTGTAACTTGAGAAATGCGGCGTAAGTGCGGTTGGTTTTTCTCACCGATTTCCAAAGCCTACCGAACTGAAATGGCTTTAAATTCAGAATTGAGTTACTGCCATTACGCCAATTCGAGTTGAAAGGGTTTTCAAGATTCACATCGAATATGCCATCCATTGCATTGTGCTCAGCTTGACTCATTGGGCGTTTTCCAACGGAAATGCCTAGTGTTGTCAGGTTCGAGTTCGTGAGCATATGGCGGATTATGGGTTCATATGTTTGCAGTGCGTAATGAACTTTTGTTGTTAAAACGAATGCCACAGTGAGCGTAGGTTTATTGTCCAAGTTAGTCCCTGTTTTGTTTGCAGCATGCCAGATGCTCTCGATTGTATTGGAGGGAGATAGATAGAGTGCTGAGGTGAGCAGTTTCCGTTGGGGCGTAGGTGTTTCTTAATATAGCGATTCTCCGCTCGTCGCTAGAACAAAACATTCGAAAATACAGGTCTCAATTTCTACATTTAGCTGCTTGATTTGTTCGAATAAGAAGAGTCCATGAAAATTGTCCTTGTAGTTGATCACCACAGTGGTGTGCAGTTGTCACAACTTTTAATATGAGCAAACCCCCTAAACCACAGGATCAAGTAGAACATCAACTTTCGGCGATTTCATATTCTCTGTCGATTTTCAATTCTCATCGTTTGATGGTCGTCGTTATCGCCGGGACCATGGTTCTGGCTGGCCTGTTTGACGGGCTCATTCTTTCACTGATTGCATTGGTGATCGAAATCCTTTCGAACGACGGAACTGTTCGCGAAGATTCCAACATTGGATGGGCTGTTCGGATAGTCGGACTGTTTGGTGTTGAGGTAACCGTAGTCTCGACAATTTTAATTGCGCTGATTGGAATGGGGATTCGAGCTGGACTGATTTACTCACATCATTGGCTTGTTGGTAGAGAACGAGGCAAATATGAAGCTTCCCTCAAGTACGACATGTTTTCTGCTTCAATGTTGGCAAACTGGACTTACCTGATTGGAAGTCGTTCCGGAGATTTAGTTAATACGATTTCTGTCGAAGGGCGTAGAGCAGGAAGCGCTTTTCAATCGATGTTGATTTCCGTGGCCGCTGCACTGAATGTCGGAACGTATCTTGTGGTCGCGCTGTTCGTGATGTGGCAGGCAACCCTTCTAGCCATTATCCCTGTGGGATTGACCTTACTATTGTTCAGGTTCGCATCAACTCGTGCGCATAAATTGGGACGAGGAGCGACTGAAGCAAATAGCGAACTTACGTCGAGTGTAAGTGAAGCATTTAGCAGCTCGAAATTTATAAAAGGAAGTGCTCTAGAGACGCAAACTATCGCCAGAGTTTCCAATCCGATATCAACCTTGGCAGAGATAGATGAAAAATCTGGAATCAATAACGGATTTGTCCAAGCTGGCTATGAATTTATAGTTCTTGCGGTGCTTCTAGTTGGGCTCGGTGTCACTAGTCAGTTTGTTGATCTCCAATCCGGAACGGTTACGCTGTTCGTACTGTTGTTTGTTCGTGCGTATCAACGTGCAAGGGGATGGCAGCAGTCGTATCAGACATTGAATCATCACGTCCCATCGGTTGACCGCGTAACCAACGTGTTGACATCGGCAACAAATTACCGAGAGTCGACCCCGAATGCTCTTGCACCGGTTTTTTCCAACGAGCTTGCGTTGGACGAGGTTGCATTCAGCTATGGCGACAATCGAAACGTTCTGGATGGATTATCGTTGAGTATTCCGGCTGGTTCGATGACCTCAATAGTTGGTCCGTCGGGCACGGGTAAAACGACTCTTATCGACGTTGTAATGGGCTTGCTTAAGCCAGATGCAGGTGAATTCCTAATAGATGGTGTTTCACTGTCGACTGTTGATCCATACTCGTGGCGAAAGCAGATCGGATATGTCACACAAGACGTTAATCTTTTTCACGACACAATTGAACGAAACATATCCTGGGGTAGCGAATCTGTCGATGTTGAACGGGTTGAGTGGGTATCCGAACTCTGTGGAGCGAGCAAATTCATCTCAGATCTACCTGACGGATATTCGACCGTTATCGGCGATAGAGGGTTGCGAATTTCAGGTGGACAGCGCCAGAGAATCGCCATGGCGCGGGCCTTCTACCGAGATCCGAAACTACTGATATTGGATGAGGCTACTAGTGAACTTGATTCTGAATCTGAAGAACAGATTCAAAAAACTATTGAAAGTATCAGAGGCCAGATAACGATACTGACAGTTGCACATCGTTTACGAACGGTGATGAGTTCAGACACTATCCATGTACTCAACAATGGCAAAGTTGTTGAATCGGGCAGCCCGAGTGAACTGATGGCCATGAAATCGATTTTCTACAACATGCGCCAAGAAGATTCATAACGTTTGTACTCGCCGATCCGGTAATTTCACTGATCATGTTCTATGCATGGGGTACATTGTCATGAAACAAAGGGAAGGTTCTTATGCTGCGGTAGGAAGAATTGACCTGTTATTTTGTTGTCTGCATTGCTTGTCGTCTCATTGAGCAATTAATGGAAGAGGAAGAAATGAACGTCGTTGGGTTGATGATCGGAAAAAAATCGAGCGCAGGGGTACCGAACAAAAATATCTCAATGGTCTTGGGACACAGACTTTGCGAGTATCCGCTTATGGCGGCGAGCGGCTCGAAATACATTAATAAAGTATTCGTGAGTACTGATTCTCCGATCATCGCAGAAGCAGGGCGTTCTCACGGTGCCGAGATAATTGATCGCCCACATAGCCTTGAAGATCCGAAAACCCTGACTGAAGACGTACTCAGTCATGCTTACAACGTGATCGTCGAAGAACGTAAGGAAGAAGTCGACTTCTTCGTGCTACTGTATTCGAATGGCGGTTTTGTCAATTCCGAGCTGATAGATGATGCTATTGAGAGATTAGTGGCCAACCCTGATTTTGACTCGTGTGTTGGAACTGTTAGTGCTGATATGTTCACACCGATTCGCGCTAAAAGGATCAATGACGACGGTGAGTTGGTTCCTTTTGTTGATCTTGACGTTTTCGGGCAATTCACGAGTAATCGTGACAGCGCGGGAAACGTGTTTTTTATTGACATGTCGCTCCAGGTATTAAAGCCAGAGTGTTTTGCGCGCATGGACGGAAATCAAGAGCCTTTTCTGTGGCTGGGACAGAAGATACTTCCATATGAGAAAGCATTTGGTGGTGATCTTGATGCTACTTGGCAGTATCCAGTTTTGGAGGCGTGGCTAAAGGAAAACGGCCCCGAGACTGTAAGAAAAGAAGAGTAATCAGAACTACTTCTGACTACTCCGTAGCGTGACTGCGGAACATATAAGTGTCCATAAAAAAACTACATAGCGGAATCGTTCTCCTAATCGATTCTGAATTCACCTGCTGGGAAGGGTCTCTTGCTTCAGGTTGGAGTGATCCTGACTTTCCTGCCGAAATTATCGAAGTCGGAATAATCGCGTACCAACCAGTTACGCAAAAGCGGATCGCACATTTTTCTTCACTAGCAAAGCCAATTGTGAATCCCGAACTATCGGACTATGCCCTTGACCTGCTGCCGATAACTCAGGATGAAATTGATAACGCACCCAGCTACACGGATATGATTGAAGCGATCAAGACATGGATATTGGCCTACGCCGATCCTGATTCTCCGACTGTTGGTTGGGGATTACTAGACCGAAGATTTATTACGCTCCATGGCGAGCGATGCGGCGTGTCTGACCCGTTTGGTGACAGGCCCCACATCGCAATGGATGTTCTCGCAAAGACTGCGCTTGGAATTGAGCGAAGTATGAACATCGAACGTGAGTTTGTACGAGATCGGTTTGGTCTCAAAGATATCAGCGATCGTCATAGAGCACTCAATGATGCCGAGGATTTGATTTCGTTCGATAAGGCCTTGCAAGACTGGGCACAGCAGATTAAGTTGGCCCAAGGGCAGTCAAATTTGGGTACAGAGCCTGTTTAACGCACGGTAGTTCTTTGCCAACAAGGCGAGGCGTCTAGTCAAAATTCTGCGGCCGTCGTCGGTGAAATAGTCAAAACATTGTGATAGAAGTTTCGAAAACACTCTTGAAAAATACTGGCTTCTGGGGCGGCTGGCTGGCGTCGGGTAGACGGCGCAGCGACCGAGTGGTGATCATGTATCACAGCGTTGCTGAATCACCAGTGATAGGCCATTTAACCGTGACGCTCGAATCGTTCAAGAGGCAATTGGACTATCTTTCACGGCACTATGCGCTTGGCTCGGTTGAAGACGTTATGTCGGATGACGGACAACCACGTGCAGCGATAACTTTTGATGACGGGTATGCGCACTTACTCGACATAGCAGTTCCAGTGTTGACTGAGAGAAAAATTCCAGCGACATTTTATATTCCGTCCGGGCTAATGGGGCAAAATATTCATACCTCCTACGGGGCGACTTCTGTGATGGAAGCGTCCGACGTACTCAATTTGAATAATGCTGGCTTTACTATTGGCTCTCACTCGGTTTCCCACGCATTTTTACCTGAAAGCAGTGTGGAAAATGTTCGCGCCGAATTGGTAAATTCGAAGTCTGAATTGGAGGATGTTCTTGGAATGGCTGTTCCCGAGTTCGCCTATCCAAAAGGAGGGTACAACCGAAACGTGATTGAAGCAGTAAACAGTGCCGGGTACTCACGCGCCGTGACAGTCGTTTCAAGACCTGTATCTGCAAGCGATTCACTGTTTGAAATTCCCCGCTCAGGTGTGTACCAAGGCACCTCGTTTAACAGGTTTAGGTTTAACCTTTCGCCCGCTGGAGACTGCTATTCTCGTCTGAGGAAACTTGGCGTGCAACAGCTTGGATAGTCAACTGTCATACTGAAACGAGTCGACAAATAGTCGAAGTTACCTTTTGGAGATAGCCTGAGTAATATGAGAGTGAAATAGCTACTCATTTACCTGTATTAATAGACTAACTATATGTCAAACTTCAGGAGCATCGTTTGCGATATGTTCCTGACAAAATTCTTCGGCTAGTTCGGTTGCTCAGGAATTACAAGCGCTCGGGAAGATTGATCTGCCAGACACTATCAATTCCGATCGGGCCGAACACGGTCCGAAAGTGGTTAAAAGCGGCCCCTCAACTCACAGTCTACTGAGAATACCTCCGACCTTGCATGTCGAAATTAATTACCTAAACAGAAAATACTAAAGGATCTCATTGGTGCCAAAGACTGTAGCAGTTGTGGGTGGTGGCATCTTCGGAGTATCTGCAGCGTTAAAGCTGGCAGAAGCCGGAGCTACGGTCACGCTATTTGATCGTCTGCCAGATCTACTAAATGCGGCTTCTGGAATCAATCAGTACCGGCTCCATCGTGGGTATCACTATCCCCGAAGCAAGAGCACAGCTGCAGAATGCTTGACAACACAGGATTCATTTCTGTCTTACTACGATCAGGCCGTGATTGACGACTTCGAGCATTACTACTGCATATCTAAGCGGGGTAGCCTAACTAGTGCCGAAGCGTTCGTTACTTTTTGCGAAGAACTGGACCTTGAGTATAGGACCGACAATCAGGACTTTATCCGACCGGACACTATCGAATTATGCGTTCGCGTCAAAGAGTCACTGATAGACATCGACCTCCTGCGGGCTCTTTGCCATCGAAAACTGGCAGAAGCCGACGTCCAAGTACTGTTGAATACACCGGTCAATATATCCATGCTAAGGGCGTTCGACAATATTGTAGTTGCCGCTTACGCAGGGATTGATTCCGTACTCGAGACATCAGCATTAGTTTCGCCGGACTACCAGTTCGAATTATGCGAGAAGCCAGTCGTGCGCTTACCAGCCTCCTTGTCTCATCGAAGTGTTGTAGTACTTGACGGGCCGTTCATGTGTTTTGATCCCCTAGGGCGGTCTGGAAATTCTGTGATGGGAAATGTGACCCATGCCATCCACACCACAAATGTCGGGCCGAAGCCCGTGTACCCCGCGCATTATGACGATGTCTTGAACAAAGGGCTTATTTCAGTACCGGCAGTAAGCAACTACGAATTATTCATAGAGTCGGCGAAAGAATATTTTCCTGCGATCGCAAAAGCTTCATACATTGGGTCTCAATTTACGATACGCACCGTATTGCCTCATAAGGAAAAGACCGATGAGAGGCTGACTAACGTCACACGGATGGATGAGCGAATTATATCGGTGTTCGCTGGGAAATTAGGCACTTCAATGCAGGCGGCAGACCAATTGTGTGACATGGTGTTTGAGTAGGTCTTCGCCTCGTGGGATCAACAGATATGAGAGAGATGTCTGCGATATTGTCCACATTTCATAATCGGTGTGAAGCACACATCTGGCACATATTTGGAGCGGAGTGCTCCAAATGGGGTGCTGGCATGCGGCAACATGCGTCGGCAGACAGGTTATGCCGCCCAGGACTAGTATCCTGCGGCGTTTAGGTAACTTACTGCGGAGGCAGTGGGATCGAATCGTCCGAGTTCTGCCTGACCGTTGCGGACTAGCCGATCCCGTAGATTTTGGTTATCTAACAGGTGTTGAATGCTGGTTGCCATTGATTCGGGCTCGGCAATAGGCACCAACAAGCCACCTTCACCATCTAACAAGATTTCATTTGGCCCGCTGCGGCAGTCAGTGGAAACGACCGGCACGCCCAATGTAAGAGCTTCGATCAGCACGTTAGGCGCCCCTTCCCAACGAGATGAGAGCGCAAACACCGAGGCGCGAGCCATGTACTTGTACGGATTGTCTGTAAAATTATGGAACTGGATTTCCGAAGAGATTTCTAACTCGTCGGCAAGCGCCACTAGATCTTCCTTGTCTGGTCCTTCTCCGATGATGAATAGTCGGGCTGATGTCTTCTTATTGAGAACAGAAAAGGCTCGGATCATAGTGGCGAAGTCTTTCTGTTCGCTGAGTCGGCCTACAGAGACAATCACGGGCGGTTCGTCATCTCCGAACCACGGGTGATCAACAGGCTCACGAGCTTTGATCGGAACTTCAGGAGCTAGGGCTGGATTGTAGATAACCCTCACGAGGTCTTCTGAAATTCCCATGGTCGCCGTGAGACCCTCTTTGGTGCCACCGGAATTGGCGATGACGGATCGGGCACGGCGATACGCCCAACGTTGGATTGCCCTGCCAGCCAAACCGAGACGATCAAGGATTTCCCGAGGCTCGAATCTTGGATCGACTCTTTCACAAAAGACCAACTGTGCACTGGACCGCACAAGAAAATGAGCGATGGCCGCGGTCACGTTCGCAAATCTCTGATTCGAAATTATGATATCTGGCTGATTTTTGGCGAGATAACGAGCCAACGGCCGAATTGCGTAGCGAGCTCTGCTTGCAGGGAGGTTAGTGACAGTCGCATGCTGCCTAGCACTTTCGATGAGGTTGGGGAGCGACCGAAACGTAACGATGTCGATCTCGTGTCCCATGCGAGCGAATTCGGCAGAGAGCCTTATGATCGAACGCTCGGCTCCTCCGTCTGCGAAGTAGGGATGATAAAAGGCTATTCGGATTTTTTTATCGGTCACAGATCGACTCCGGAAACACCAAACAATTTCGATCAATTAGATGAACCAACACATTCACAGTCACGTTGAAATCCTGTTATGTGATTTGATAGATGAATCTCAATGGTTTGAAAATGAAATGAGAGGACCAAGGATCCTGCGACTGAGCAAGATATTGTCTTAGGTATCAAACCATTATTCGAAGCCGCAATTAATAACGTCGTAAAACGTTTAGCTGATCTGGCAGGCGATAAGTTAGCGCCGATCTATCCCTAGTTTTGCTATTTGGCTGTTCAGTTACTCTCAAGTTGCTACCATCTACTATCGTGCCGATATCGAACTTATTTCTTAATCCGATTTGAGTTGTTGAGTTCGGTCGATGAACTACTTTGTATCTTGAACGCATTGGTGATTTGCGCAATAGTTTTCACCACCTGCAACCCGTGTTCAGCACGATCTGCATCAAATACGCCTAGCCGAACAACCTTCAAAAATGCTTCCAACTCTTGCGCTACCGAACTGATAGAAGACTCATGTAACTTAGTGACTTCAGACGGTGTCACTTCGTACAAGACGCCTGGGTACCACGCCATTGTACGCGCGTCCTCTGTCACTACTTTGAGCAGTTTCTGGGAATGGGGCATGTATCGATCGATCGTAATACGGCATACTCGATTTCTCGAGAACACCAATTCAATATCGATTACGTTCTGCTCTTGGCGGTGGATGCGAATGATCGGCGCCGGAGATTCTTCAGGTGGAGTTTCACCGAATAGTGTCAATGCAATTGAGATATCGTGACAGAGCAAATTCCACTCGAGACCCTCTTTGAACGTCCCGTATTTAGTCCATCTCATTTCCATCTCTACTGGAGGGTCATCAGTTATGAGTGAGGCAAGATGCTGGATCGCGGCGTCGTAAAGAAAGACATGCCCCGGGAACAATGCGAGATTCTTTTGCTTGGCGAGATCAACAATATGCTGCGCGTCAGCAACATTATCTGCGAGAGGTTTTTCTACAAATACATGCTTTCCATGCAGTAGAGCTTTTTCCGTAATCTGGAAATGCTTTGCAATCGGCGTGGCCACGACGATCGCTTCAATTTTTGGGTCGTTTAGTACGGAGTCGAGGTCAAAAGTACAGTTGACTGATGGGTACTTGGCTTTTACCCAGTCTTGGGACTCTGAATCTTGTTCGTTACAGCATGCCGCTATGTCGAACAGTTCGTTGAGCTGCTCAAGGAGGATTTTGCCCCAGCTCCCGAGCCCGATCAGTGCCACGGTGGTCATGAAAGAACGATTCCAAGTTTTAGATATTCATTTTCCATATGTCGGTGTAACACGTCATGATCCCGGTACATTGTAAGCACGCTGCCCCATAACGATGTCGAAAGCTGCGTAGCACTGCGCGCGCAACAGAGGCGGTGACCACGTCGCTAACGACATTTTTTCTTGATCGAAATCAAGCCTGATAAGCAGATTTAGAAGACCTTAGGGGATACTTCAAAGTCAAGAGAAGATTATCCCTCGTAAAAGAGCGAATCCCACAGGATACGGGCTAGGTCACCTTCAGTGGTGACGGTCTACAAGTCGTTGAGTCCACGGGCAACAAGCATAGGACTAAGTTGGTTACCGCTTCTAACATAGATGCCGACACTTCGATTGCGGACGGCATTATTCGCAAGTCGTAATCGTTTCCAACTGATCATCCACTTAGCGCTGATCGATAAAATACTCAACGGTGAAAAGCTATCATAACCAGCGCCGCATGCAATGCGGGTGTGAATAGACCTTTTTATGGGGGGGGATATTGGACGAAGATCGGACGAGTTATCGGGCTGATAGCAACAAATCCTTTGTTACTGTCGCCATTCCAGTGCTCAACGAAGAACACCATATCGAACAGTGTTTGGCTTCTTTGTTTGATAGCAACTACCCGGTTGAGCAACTAGAAGTGCTGGTGGTTGACGGGGGGTCAACTGATCGCACGCGGGATCTAGTGAAGGGGATGGCGAGAAAATGGCGTCAAATTCGACTGCTCGATAACCCTGGTCGTATACAGGCGACAGCAATGAATATTGCGATATCGGAGGCCGGTGGCGAGATATTAATTCGACTTGATGCTCATTCTCGTTATCGTCCACAGCACATTGAACGCATCGTCGAGACCTTATCAAATGGTCTGGCGGAAAATGTCGGTGGGGTGCAATTGCCCGTGGGCAACGGATTTTTTGCCGCTGCTGCCGCTAGTTGCCTGCGCACCAGTTTTTCGATGGGCGGAAGTACGCACCGTGTTTCAACCGAACCTGAATACGCCGAATCGGTATTTTTAGGCGGTTGGAAGACGGAAACCCTGCGTGATCTGGAGGGCTTCAATCCTCTTTGGAAAATAAATGAAGACTACGAAATGAACGTCAGGATTCGGGAGTCTGGCGGACGAGTAATGGTGGTGCCTGAGCTGAAGTGTGAATATTCGGTTCGGCCAAATCCATGGGCATTGGCAAAGCAGTATTTTCGATATGGTTTTTGGCGAATGCGTACGATACGGCATCATCGGTCTGCGGCGCGTCCGCGGCATTTCGTTCCCGCTACATTGATTCTAGCCATGATCGGGGCTGCGGCTGGAATCTCAAACGGAATTAGTGCAGGCTGGGTCATCCCTCTGATCTATTGCATGGCACTTGCAATTGCCAGCGTAAACGTCGCCCGTTCAGAACGGAACTTCAGCGCTCTACTCGCCCCAGCGGTCTTCGCTCTAATCCACCTGTCGTTCGGAGTTGGCACGATTGCCGGTACATTAAGATGGGCGGCAGACAGTATCCCAGATACCGGCACAAATACCTCAGGCTAGCAGGCCTATGTGTTTAGCCCGAAAACAACGCTGTTGCGTGGGCTAACACCTTGGAATATCCGTGAACCGAGATGTCGATGACGAAAGTTCTACCGAGGGGAATGTGCGGCGTATTTCGGCGAGATTGGAAATCATTTTTCATGGCGAAAGCAATCCTCGTCTGTGGGACTGAGGGAGTAGTTTAATATGCCCGGTCCCGGTATTGTAAGAGTCTATTCGTATGCCGTCTGCCGATAAATATTTACTCAGACGCCACTCATTAGGAGATCGTTTATCAGCTCGAAAATTGCACTTGTGACGGGTGCTGCCGGCTTTATTGGTTCGCATCTTGTGGATCGACTGATTGCTGATGGCATCGAGGTTACGGGTATTGATGATCTTTCATCAGGCAGATTAGCGAATTTGCCTGAAGGATTTGACCTGCGCGAAATGGATATTCGGTCGCCCAAGGTTCGCGATGTTGTGGTTGAAATACGACCGGACATTGTGTTCCATCTGGCCGCTCAGATAAGCGTCTCAATTTCGGCGCGTGAACCTCAGCTCGATGCAGATGTAAACGTTGGCGGCGCTCTGAATCTTCTGGAGGGTGTGAGAGCTCTTGGCGATAAGACTGTCAAGTTGGTCTATATAACTTCGGGTGGAACCGCATATGGCGATCCTGAAATCGTGCCGGCCGACGAATCCACACTGATCAGACCGTTATCGCCGTATGGTGTATCAAAATTCGCCGTAGAGCTTTATTTGCCGGTTTATGAGCAGTTGTGTGGGCTTGAGTATTCGATCATTCGTTTGGCTAATATCTATGGTCCTCGCCAGGATCCTCACGGTGAAGCGGGTGTTGTAGCAATATTCGCGAAAGCGATGTTGGCTGGAAAGCCACTGACGATATTCGGCGATGGGAACGATGAACGCGACTATGTGTTCGTTGGCGATGTTGTAGAAGCGATTGCCCGCGCTGGGAACGGATCTCTGCAAGGGCCGTTCAACATCGGCACTGGGATTGGAACTTCAACGAACCAAATTTTCGAGCTTGTTGCCAAGTATTGTGGGCACGCCGAAACAGCGGTACATAGCGCACCGCGACCCGGCGACATTAATCGAATTTCTCTCGACTCGTCGAGAGCGAAACGAGAACTAGGCTGGTCTGCGCAGATTGATATTGAAGATGGCTTCAAAACCACCGTCGATTGGTTCAAGCAACAAGCGGATTGACTCACGGCTGTAACAACTGGTCATGGCCGCACTGTTGCTGATACGGCTTTAGAAGCGCAGAATTGTTCAGTCGCTTGAAATTATTGGCTCGCCTTGAGCCGAAGGTCAGAATATCGATGTTTGCCAGCCGAGAATGTATGTGCCCCCCAACTATGGGTTGCGCGCGCATGTCGTTCGTTAACGGCTGTACTTGCTGCACCGAGACCACCAGCTGCATGTGTTGTAAAGACACTACGGCTGCTTGTTGACCCCCGACTAACCTCGATTCCCCGACATACCAGCTAGAAACACCTCCCGAATATGGGATTGGTTGTTTGCGTCGAAATTCGTACGAGTTTCTTCTTGCTGGTGAGATCGATTGAATCGTGATCCGAATCGAACCTTTGAGTAAACGCGCCTGCACATAACTAAAGCGAAAATCCAATTCTTCAATCAACCATCGAAACAGAGTCCATGAACAGTCCTGAACCGAATAGCAACGATTTACTTACTTCGAGCCAGCTAAAGGCACTCGAAGCAGAGTCAATTCACATAATTCGAGAAGTAGTCGCTGAATTCGAAAAGCCGGGACTACTTTTCTCAGGCGGTAAAGACTCGATCGTTATGCTTCACCTTGCGGTGAAGGCGTTGCAACCGGCTAAATTGCCGTTCCCTATAGTGCATATCGATACAGGTCACAATTTTCCTGAGGCGATCGAATATCGAGATCGCACGGCTAAGAATCTGGGAATTGATCTTGTTGTTGGGTCGGTTCCTGAAGCTCTTGAAAGCGGTCGGGTTCAGGCAAGCACTTTGCCGGGGGCATCACGCAATCGACTACAGACGCCGGTGCTTCTCGACACGATTCGTGATCGTAAGTTTGATGCGGTGTTTGGCGGAGCACGACGTGACGAAGAGCGAGCACGTGCGAAAGAGCGTGTGTATTCGTTCCGTGACGAGTTTGGTCAGTGGGATCCGAAGAACCAACGTCCGGAACTCTGGAATTTGTACAACGGCTTTACGAACACAGGGCAGCACATCAGGGTGTTCCCACTTTCTAACTGGACTGAACTAGATATTTGGCAGTACATCCTCGAAGAGAACATTGAGCTTCCATCGATCTACTTTGCGCACGAACGAGAAGTTTTCGAGCGAGATGGAATGTTGATGGCTTATTCGGAATTCCTGAAGCCTGAAAACGGCGAGAAGGTATTTACCGAAAAAGTGCGATTCCGCACGGTTGGCGATATGACGATTACGGGCGGATTGAAATCTGATGCTGAAACGCTTGAGCAGGTGATTGCAGAAATCGCAGTGGCGCGGGTTTCTGAACGAGGGGCGAGCAGGGCGGATGATCGTACTGCTGAAGCGGCGATGGAAGACCGAAAGCGAGAGGGGTACTTCTAAATGGAACTTCTACGAATTGCTACAGCGGGATCGGTTGATGATGGCAAGAGCACTCTAATTGGGCGCTTGTTGTTCGATTCGAAAGCTATTTACGACGATGTGCTCGACTCAGCGGAGCAGCACAGTCGTCGTCAAAGCTCCGAGTATTTTAATTTGGCGTTGCTTACAGACGGTCTAAAGGCCGAACGTGAGCAGGGCATTACTATCGATGTCGCATACCGGTATTTTTCGACACCGAAGCGTAAATTCATCCTCGCCGACACGCCGGGGCACGTTCAGTACACCAGAAACATGGTTACAGGTGCTTCGACGGCTGACGTTGCGTTGATTATCGTCGACGCTCGCCATGGTGTCGTTGAGCAGTCACGTCGGCATGCCGTGATCGGTGCGTTGCTTGGAATCAGGCACGTGGTGGTCTGTGTGAACAAGATGGACTTGGTCGACTTCAAAGAAGAGGCGTTTCGACCTATCCAGGACGATCTTCACGCTTTGCTTGAAGAGCTGGAAATAGAATCGCACCACTTCATTCCGATCTCAGCACTGGAAGGCGACAACGTCGTTGAGAAGTCAGATCGTATGCCGTGGTACGAAGACGGGCCGCTTCTTCCTCACCTTGAAAATCTTGAGCTTTCTGATCTCACGCAGGACGCACCATTCAGGTTCCCTGTTCAGTATGTGATTCGCCCGTTGAGCAACCAGTATCACGACTATCGTGGGTACGCAGGGACGATCGCTAGTGGCTCCGTTGAAGTTGGACAGGAAATTGCTGTCATGCCTTCGGGGGCGACTACGACCGTTACTCACATTGAATCACCGGATGGAGAAGTGACTTCAGCTGGTGAAGCGGAAGCTGTGACGATTCGTATTGCAGATAACCTCGACATTTCTCGTGGTGCGCTGTTGAGCAGTGCGTCGGAACGGCCGACTTCAGATAACACACTTGACGCAACTGTTTGCTGGATGGGCGAACGATCGTCTCTTCGCAGTGGAGCAATGTTGAGGATCAAGCACGCCACGCACACTGCGAGGGCGATGGTTAACGAACTTCAGTGCAAGATCGATATTAATCATGTGTCGGTGACTGAGGCGAGCGAAGAGCTTAAGCTGAACGAGATTGGTCAGGTTACTCTGCGAACGAGCGAGCCACTTGTGTTCGATCAGTACGCAAGCTCAAGAGGCACGGGCAGCTTCATATTGATCGATGAATCGACGAACGAAACTGTTGGTGCAGGGATGATAGGTCGCCCACCGTATTTAGGTGAAATTGGCAGTTAGCCGAACGCTCGGATTGTTGTAGAGTTCGGGCAACTCTTATTAACTCGGCTAGCTTCATACTGACCAAACTTTGAACGATTCTTCGACCCCGCTTGTCGGAATATTTGCTGACGATCTCACGGGCGCTCTCGATGCAGCTGCACCGTTTGCTGCTCGTGGCTTTTCGACAGTGGTTTCGCCAACGGAAGAACTTCCCGTTGGCGCGAACCGTGCAGAAGTAATTTCTGTGAATTTAGGTACGCGTCACTTATCTTCTGGCGAGATATTTTCGAGAACGTCTCAGGCTGTTTCGACTTTGGCAGGTTTAGGCGTGAAAGTTCTGCTTAACAAGGTGGATTCGACGTTACGTGGAAGTCCCGGTGTTGAGCTAGTGGCGGCGCTTAAAACACTCGAAGGCGATCATGCTGTGCTTTGCTCGGCGTACCCACAAAATGGGCGAACCGTTATAGACGGGATTTTGCGTGTAGGTGGTGTTCCCGTCGCCGATACCGACGTCGGGCAAGATCAGCTTTCACCACTTCCATCAAGTCGTGTCGATGAAATTGTTTCAGCTTCATTGGAGCGAGCTGGAATCACTGGCCAAGTTCACGTGAGGGGCGCAGAGGGCGGTGCTGCGATAGCCGACCTTTTACCAGTGTTGATTACTCTGAATGCCCGCAGCGAAAACGATCTTCTGGCACTCGCCGAACGGCTTGTTGAGTCTCCGGCGATGGCTCTGGTTGCCGGTTCAGCAGGGTTATCGGTAGCACTTGCAGATGTTTTGGATGCGGATAGATTTCATCACCGGAAACCGAGTGAGGTTACTGGCAAATTGGGACGTAACGTTCTGATTGTCACTGCGTCACAGCGGCAGATAGTCGACACACAGGTTCAATTGCTGGGCAGCCAAATGGATATCGTTCACGCTGAGCTTTCGGTGGATGAAGCCTTGGTCGGGGTGACAGACGAATCGATTGAGCGGATGATCGACGTGGCTCAGCGAGTTGGTGTTGTCGTATTGAGACTGGGTACGCTCAGCACTGCGAGTGAACTGACTACGAGCGATCTACAGTCGATGGCGAAAACTATTGTTGAGAATATTGGCGCGGCGGTTCGAAAAATAACCGATGCTGCGAAGCCAGACACTTTGGTCGTTATCGGCGGCGATACGGCGAGTGGTGTTTTGGAAGCTTGTGGAGTTAGTTCTCTAAAACTGAGAGGCGAACTGCAGCCGGGAACGGTGAGTGGTGTTCCTGTTGATGGAACTATCGCAGATACGCTTCTGATTACTCGTGCTGGTGGATTCGGCGATGAAAACTCGTTATTTGAACTGCTAACACTGCTGGAGTTTGGTCATAACGTGTAGTCTTCCGGCTTAGATACTTTTACTTGCCGAGCGAGCCGAATTACACGAATGACCACTTCTAAATCCAAACTTCCCGTGCTGCTGGTTACTATTGGCGATCCCGCCGGCGTAGGGCCTGAAGTGACAGTTCGAGGGGTAGCCGAAGAACTTTTCAAAGGACGGGTGACACCTGTTGTTGTTGGCGATGAGCGAGTCGTCCGTAGCGCCGCTGAAAAATGGACGCCTGAACTAATCGTTCATCCTGTGGAGTCACCACGGGATGCCGATACTAGCTCGAACGTCATCAATGTTCTTGATCTTGCCAACTGTGATCCCGAAGATTTCGAGATTGGCGAGATCGCTGCCTATACCGGCAACGCTGCTTATGAATACGTCGTTCGAGCTGCTGAGCTGTGCCTGAGCGGAGATGCCGACGGAATCGTTACTGCACCGTTGAACAAGAAGGCGATGGTGATGGCTGGGCATGAGTTCGACGGTCATACAGGGCTCTTGGCTCATTTGTGCAGCGTCGATACCCAGTACATGATTCTCGGTTCACCGAAGCTGCGGGTGATTCACCTCACAACGCACCTGTCGTTGGTCGATGCATTGAAGCGAGT
The DNA here is from genome assembly GCA_029593915.1 of Candidatus Lucifugimonas marina. Classification (GTDB taxonomy): domain Bacteria; phylum Chloroflexota; class Dehalococcoidia; order Lucifugimonadales; family Lucifugimonadaceae; genus Lucifugimonas; species Lucifugimonas marina. The sequence continues at coordinate 984,860 of CP046147.1, forward strand.
CGAGACCGACCGAATTGTGAAATGCACTCGTGCCGCCAATGAACATGCCAAACAGCTTGGATTCGCAAAGCCACGAATCGCCGTTTGTGGTGTGAATCCGCATTCGGGTGATGGTGGCCTGTTTGGTGTCGAAGAAGCGGAAGAGATTGCACCAGCTATCGAAATACTTCGTGATGAGGGTATCGATGCCGACGGACCTGTCTCACCAGATTCTGCCTACCGCGTGGCCTACGAAGGCGGATATGACATCGTGGTTGCTATGTACCACGATCAGGGGCATATCCCAATGAAGTTAGCGGCTTTTGAGACCGGAGTGAACGTTACAGTTGGCCTGCCGATCATCAGAACCTCGGTAGATCACGGAACCGCCTTCGATATCGCTTGGGAAGGCAAAGCCGACCATGCCAACATGGTTGCTGCGATCGAATACGCCTATAAGCTCGCCACTGGTACTGGCGGAGAGTAACGATCGCTAGAGTAATCCGCGATAGTGCTCTCGCACCTCACTCTCAGTCGGTGTCCCACTTTCGGTTAAAGGCAGTATTAGATCCTGATGACTGCCGGCTATGCCTGCAACCTCTGGCGCTACATGATCCATCCATCCACCTCTTTCGGTATAAAGTCGAAGATGATTACTAGGGCCATAACCGATCATCGTTTGTTGATTCGGTGTGGGTCTCTCGCCGAAGTAAAAGTGGGCTATCAGATGGCCACGAATCCTCTCCGTTCTATATGAGAACGCTTCGAATCGACCGCTGATATCGGCGACCACTGACGAATCCCAGAGGCGGTCGTAAAGAGCGACGTTCCCTACTAGCCTGTGACAGAGCAAACAGACTACGACGGCACACTCTTCCTCGAAGATAAAATATTCCTCAAGATCGATTCCGATGAACCAAACTTGTGGCAAGTCCCAAGTTCGAATCAATCCAAGCTCTGACCAAGAGTCGAGATCTCCGTAGGGTGAATAGATCTCTCTCTCGATCGTTTTGTATACCGTTCTTCGACTTGTGGGTACCCGTTTAGCAACCGCTTCCATAGGTCGCCCCGCCAAATACGAAAACAGGATTCGACGAATTGCAGGAACAGTCTTCCTTCTTAGTTCATAGTCGATTCCCTGTACTGAGGCTATGTGAAATTGCGAAAACCAGGGGAACTGGTGTAGTGCGGTTGTAATTGCGCGAGAGTACGAGTCGGGATCTTCTAGTGCGTTAGGCTCGGCCTCAAGATCGAGATGGATATGTAGGGTTTCAGGGTCTTTGTGCCGGAGAAACGGGTTGTTTGGTTGCGGCTCGTCGTTGATTTGTTCGTGATTTCGTCTAAATAGCTTCATATCTGACGTGCAACTCCTGTTTTTCTATGTGTATTCATGTGCATTGACGTGCATGTTGTGTGCAGCATTTCAGCGCTGATTTTCAGATTCGAAGATCGATGGGACCCCGGCCAACATGAAAATTGGCAAGTTGCCGGAGGCGAGAAGTAGTCGATCAATAACCAACACATCTGCTCCTGAGCGGATCAGCGCGGCGGAAATCTTCAGCACCGTTTCACGGCTAGGATTGGTCTTCGTGCCGTTCTCTAGCCGGTGAAGGTAAGGCCGGTCTAGTTCACCAATTTCGGCGAGTCGATAGAGGCTGCAACCGACTTGGTGACGCAGTCGTGCGAGCACGACCGCGAAAGGGTCTTCTGCGGCCTCTAGCATCCATTTGGCTGAATTACTGCTTGGCTGATCCATGCCTCCAGACTGGCAGACTGTGATGTACGGAATTTCCGCCAGACCTGCCAGGTTCTGGCAGATTCTTGACACAGACATGCAAAATGAGTCGGGCGAAGGAATTTTTAAAATATGCCGTCGATAGACAAGTTCGTTCAGATCTACAGAGCGTTCGACAAAGGGTTTTCGAGAGACGAAGTATCCAAGCAGGCAGGGGTGAGCATTCGAAACGTTGACAGAGCGCTTCTACTTCGACGTGAACATGAGAGAGGGGCAAGTCTCAGTCAAATTATTGAGAGGACGGGCTGGAAGTCGCCGAGTGCGGATAATGGGCTGTTAGCGCTCGAGGTGCTGAAGACAGGTGAAGTTGGATCCTTGTCGCGCCCCAAAATAATCAGGGACGTTGCATTGGAACTCTCGGAATTAATCGGAGTTCCGATCACACGAGATGTGCTAGGTCCGAAGAGCGATGTCTGGATCGGGCACGGATTGTATGGAGCGATTAAGCAGCAACCTAAGCTTCATGTCGAACAGAAAAACGAATGGCGGATTTTCGACGATGACATCCCCGAGAGCCTGAGGAAATCCTTTGCGCTATTTCGACAGGCTCTTATGAGTTACGGGAGCTCGATCAAGGCAATGCACCACGTGTGCTCGTCAAACTTGCCCAAAAAGCTAGACGGCCCAAATATCGTTCGCATTCCGGAACTGGCTAAGGAAGCAGCAGTTTTGTCGATGTTGCACTGGCTTTTACAGCCACACAAAAAAGGAGAAACCTACTCGAGTGTCGCTCGCCGTGAGCTCCTACCAAAATCTATAAACACGACGAATGTGATATTGGGCGCGTGGTTGATAGAGACGAGGGAAAAGGTGGTAACTGAGCATCTATTTCTAGAGTTGCTCGATTGCTCAGAAATTATCCTAAAATCCCGTGAAGCTGAATTTTTCAGAAGGAATTACAGCAGTGCAGTTCGAGCGACCGAGAGACTTCGTGCCAACTTGTTCGACTTGTTGTCGAGCTAAATCAAGCGTAGCCATCCTCGTAGGTCGAACGGCTAGTCCAGTTAACGAATCCGGCCTGTGATACGGCTGGAGCCAGATGATTCTCTACAGGCTCACCAGAATGGATCCGATCGAGAATCGACAATCCTCCGCTAGAACGTGCTGCGTCCGCAGCGGCCAAATGTATGTAGTTATCGACCATCTTCAAGCTCGAGTGCCCTAGAAGTTGTTTGAGTGCGAGAGCGTTTCCTCCTGCCAAAAGATAGCGCGTGGCGAACGTATGTCGCAGTAAATGTGCATGTAGGCGCGGGATTTTTGAACGAATCTTTAGACGAGCGAATACGAGTGCCAGAGCATTTTTCGTGAGCGGGCCACCGTCTTCGGCGATGAAGATGCGATTGTTGTTTGATCTTCTAGTGTCGGCTACCGAGCGCAAGTACCTGACTATGTGTCGTCTCGTGTGCATACCGACGAGAACGATCCGTTCTTTGCGCCCTTTTCCCATGACCTTCAAGTGACCCGAGCTGAGATCTAATCCATCGAGTGTCGCTTCGGCAGTCTCTGTGATTCGAAGACCGGTATCTAACATCGTTGTTAGGATTGCGAGATTGCGAGGTTCGTTCTTCAGGACGATTAAGAGGCGGGTGATCTCGGCATCGTTTAGAACCGTTATCTCTTTGTAGTCAGGCTTTGGAGGCTTTAGATTTTCGAGAAGTCTTTCTTCTGTGTAATTTTCTTGATAAGCCCAATTGAAGAACGCCCGAAGCCCTCTAACGTGGCCATTGATTGAAGATGCCTTGAGTGATTTCCCTCCATGTCCGCCAAACGAAAGGCTTGCAACATGTCGATAGAGTTCTTCATTCGACAGCTTTGACATCTTCGCTCGTCCGGGGACGCCAACCGGGGATAGCATGAGCGTTCTCATGATGTATCTGTACCAGTTGATAGTTTTTGGACTTAGGCCTTCGGCTTGTCGGAACAAGGTGAAGACATCGAAGGCGTCTTGAAGTGTTTGTCCGGAAGCGTTCATCGTTTACCTCGCTTACTTTTCGGACTCGGCATGAAGACGGTGCTGGTCTTATGGTGCTTCCTCGATTCCTTCCCGGTAAGTGTCCGGCGGACAACGCTCGATTTCGTGTAGTTCGCAATGATCATTCCAAGTTCGCGTGTTTCATCGACGATCGAATGATCCTTGAGGATGTCTGGGTTTGTGGCTTCTGCGGTCGCCACATATGTAGCGACCATCCTGAGTGACGAGTGGCCGAGCAGGATTCGCAAGGTGAATGGATCTCCTCCGCGTTGCAAAAAACGCGTTGCGAAGGTGTGTCTTGTGATGTGGGCATTAAGACGTTTTATGCCCGTAGGCTTCTTGAGTCCGTTGAAAAGTCCGGTAACACTAGCGTCAGTTATCGCGGTGCCGTCTCGATGGAGGAAAAGGTGTTCGTTGTTCCTTCCTCTTCTGGTAGATCTCGAGTGACCTGCGTACAGCTTAAGTAGTTCAGCTGTGTGCACTCCAAAACCAACCAGGCGTTCTTTGCGTTTTCCATATGCGTGGACCGTCCGTGCCTCGAGATTGAGGTCTGATTTCTTCAATCTTGCGATCTCGCTACGCCTTAGGCCTGTATCGAGCATCAGTGAGAAAATCGAAATGTTTCGTAGCCTTAGGTTTGAGTGATGGTGGATCACCTCAAAAATCCTTTGGATTTCTAAATCCGTAAGCGGGACGATTCGTTTGTAGTCTGGTCTAGGAGGTTTTAGTCCCTGGAGGATGAAGGTCTGGGTTAGGCCGTTTTCATGCGCCCATTTGAAAAAACTCTTCAACTGGCGAATCGTGTTTCGCCTTCCGCTTGTCGAGTATTCTTTTCCGCTGATCTCGAAGTCGTGCCGTTGTTGCAGATATTTTGTGATGTCGAGTCGTGTCACCTCTGACACCAGGATTCCGGGATCTAGTGCATAAGTTCCTTTGACCATCGGATCAAGTAAGTACCGCATCCCTTCAACCGTCAGCGTCAGAAGCCCACGAGCCCTTTCATCTTCGTAGAAGTTTTCTAATGCTTCAGACAGCTTGATTTTTCGTTGTCCAGGCTTCGAGGAAGATGGTTGGTCTGAAGCTGGAAATTGGGAAGTAAAGTGGTCGCTAGACATACGTAATGGGTCCTTTTGAGATGAAAAAGCTCAAAAAACGTTGTCTGCGGAGAGTGACTTATTGGAAGAACGTTACGGTAGGGTTGCCGATTATTCGTACATCGGTTGATCACGGTACCGCGTTCGATATCGCATGGCAGGGCAAGGCTGATCACGCCAACATGGTTGCGGCAATCGATTATGCGTACAGGTTGGCCACGGGTTCAGGTTGAGACGCCGATTCGAATTCGTAGAACAGCTAGCTTGGGAGAGCGATAAGCTTTGGTAGTGCTCGAATTCGACTAAAATTTTGATTGGTCGACAAGCCAAATTCCCTGCGAGATGATCAGGGCAATAAACGTAAATGACTCGTTCAGGTGGCGTCATAGAAAGTCGAAAGCAACTCGCATCACTGCTTGAAACAGCAACAGTGAGAATCACTCTCGCTGTTCTTTTCCTGGTCCCGTTAATCTTTCCTATTGGTCAACCTAATCACCCATTTGTCGAACTAAAAGCGTTCGTATTGCATGTTGGAATGCTTTTGGCCGCTTCGCTCTGGTTGTGGGAAGGCGCGATTCGTCTGCGACTGCAGAGGCAGCCAGGTAAAACTAACGAGCGGGTTAGTCCTCTTGGTTGGCTCGGCTGGTCGCCGAGTCGCTGGGCTGTTGTTGCGCTAAGCGCAATGTGGTTGGCCCAAATCGTGTCCACAATCCTGTCTCCTCTGCCGGAAATAAGTTTCTACGGCGGTAATGAAAATTTTGCGGGTGGCAACTTGTATGACGCGGCTGCCCTGCTAATTGTTTTTTTGGTTGTAGCTTTTAAATTCCGCAGCGTCGAACGACTGGAGCAACTCGCTTGGGTACTGATCGTTTCAGCCACAATCGCTGCTGCATATGGAGTTGCTCAACACTTCGGATGGGATCCGCTTGGCGGGCGAACTGGCATACGCGTTCCTTCGAGCTTTGGGAACACAATTAATTTCAGTGCCTACGTTGCTATGGCTATACCCGCCACAATCGTGATGCCATTTATCTTCAAGCGTACGGGAAGGGTGTTCCAACTCTCTGCTGGCCTTGCTCTTGCAGTTCAGATGGCAGGGATGTTGTTCTCTGAATCGCAGGGCCCGTATGTCGGGGTGCTTGTCGCTTTGCTGGCTCTTCTAGCTGGTATTGCCTTATAAGATCACGATCAGACTTACTACAAAGCTTGATGGTATTTGCCATCGGCGTTGTAGGGGCAATCGTTTTTACGTTCGTTCCGTCATCAGAAGGAGGGGCGGCGCTAGACTCTGCACTGAGTGTTGGACCTGAGATTTCGAATCTTGGCGATGGTAGAACCTCGAGTGATGGTGGCGGTGGTCTGGAAGGCAGACTGCAGAACTGGCGCACCACTTTGACGCTCGCTACAAGCTGGGATGTTCCCGATGACGAGTCGTTCTTGAAGAAGAGCTTGCGTCCTCTGTTCGGCCTTGGCCCAGAGATGTTCGCTTATTCTTATCCCCTTGTTGGCGATCCACGGCCGGATAGGCACTTTACGGCTCATCCGCATAACTATTTGCTGTGGATTCTGATGGGGCAGGGTGTATTTGGACTGCTGCTGCTCCTTTCCGCTATTTCTCTGGTATTTGTGTCGGTCTGGATCTCGTTGAGACGAATTCGGTCGGGTGTGACGTTTGAGCCAGGCATTGACTGGATATTTATTGCTCTCGTGTCGGGGTTGATAGGGAAGTTAGTCGAATCCCAATCGGGTGTTGCTCGAATCTCTGATCTAGCGATGACGTATGCATTTGTTGGTGCAGTCATCGTATTGAGTGAGCTGATTAAGCGCGGATCGAAGGACTCTGAAGAATCCGGTGATAAAAAACGAACTGGAATGTCATTGTCCAGCGGTGTGATTCTGAAAACGATGTTCGCTAGCGCGATTGTGATGTCACTGGTCGCTAGTTGGTTGACGGTATCTTGGGACATGAGGCGACTTTCCGCGAGTCTTGAACTATCAGTTGCCGAAAAAAACGCCGACGGCTCAGTTGATATTGCCGGGCTAATCAAGGCCCAGGAGCGTGCCCCAGAACGCGACAGCTTCACGATTCAGTTAGCTGATTGGTATTTTGTATCTGCCAAACAGGCCCGTGTGGAAGGCCGTGCCGATGATGCCGGTCAACTTGCTATGGCGGCTCGTGACTTGTTGATTGAGTTTGAACTACGAAATCCCTATGACCGTAACACGCAAATGGCCTTAGCCAAAACGTCGTCCACGTTAGTGGATTGGGGATACGTTGAGTTCGCAGACGAGATGCGATCTCGCTATCTGCGGTTGGCCGAGTTGTTCGTTACATACCCGTCGCTTGTTTCCACATCCGCAACGGCAATGGTTCGAGTTGGTGAGGACGCCAAGGCTATTGAGTTGGCAGATCTAGCCATATCAACAGAAGATTCGACCAAGCCGTGGGCTGTCGCTTGGTACGCGAGAGGCGCGGCATTGATCAATCTAGGCCAACATGATCAAGCGATTGAATCTCTGACAACGGCGATCGAGAAGGAGCCGTTGAGTTACTCAGCGAAGCTGGCCCATTCGGCATTGGCGTTCATATATCAGCAGCGTGGCGATACTGAACTGTTCGAGATTCACTCTGAAGCGGCGAAGTAGGGCGAAGTTAGAAGAGTCGTGAGTTTCGGACTGTCGTGCTACGCGGCGGCAGTTTCGTTGGCGGGTAGGTAGACGTATCCGTAGCCGCGACGAGTAACGATGAGCTTGGGTGACGATGGGTTGATTTCGAGCTTTCGTCGAAGATGCCCGATGTGCCACTTCACCAGTTCGTCGGTGCTGTACTCACGACCCCATACACCGTGCAGTAGTTGATCTGCGGGGATAGGTCGGCCCTTCTGATTCACCAAAGTTGTGAGTAGCTTGTACTCGGTCGGTGTCAGGTCGATCTGCTCACCTCGAACGGCGACAGTCTGGCTCGTATAGTTGATATTCAGCACGTCATCGACGTATGTGTCGGTCGATTCGGATGATCCGGCGGATGTAGCTCGACGCATGACCGCCGATACTCTCGCCATGACTTCGCCCATTCCGGTGCCTTTTACGATGTAATCGTCGGCGCCCTTTTCGAAGGCTTCCACTTTTTCGGTCTCACTGCCGAGTGCGCTGTACATGATTACAGGCACTTCGGAGAGTTCACGAATGCGTCCACAGATCTCGAATCCACTGAGTCCTGGGAGCATAACGTCGAGGAACACAAGATCAGGCTGGTACTGATAGAAAACCTTCAGTGCAGCATCGCCTGTAGCGACTCCCATCACTTCGTAATCCTCTTCTTGGAAGAACTCTGAGAGTCCATCGAGGATTTCCTGACTATCTTCGACTATTAGGATTTTTTCTTGAGTCATTTGCGATTTGTTGTTGGAAGAGCCCTTAGCGCTAACTGGACGTCTGGTGAGGACAATTTTAGTTCGAGTAGCTATCGGTGACTTCGGTGGAACTCGCCAATCGAATGTGGATTCCTACCTACGGTAGGTGAGTGGGAGCACCTTCGATATGGGACTATCGGGTCGTTGGGGGTAGGGATATCGCCATGGTTGGAGTTGCGGGAATTGCTTGGTTTTAGCTGGCAATCCGATCTTGATCATCCCTGGGCTGGTTGCTCGTCATTGCGAGGAGGAACGACGCGGCAATCAGTAGGTTTCGGAGTCAGTTCGTCACTCTTTGTCATGACCGTGCTTTTGGCATAATGCCTCTTCGATCGTACAAAGCGTTGCTCAGGGTAGCTGATTGCCACGGCTCTCATGCTTCGTTTCTCGCAATGACAAAAAGCTGAGATGCTTTGTCGGCGGAATGGGTTATTTTGGGAGTTAAATGAAAATCGCCGGAGAGTACGCACACTCTCCGGCGATTGCGGCTCGGTTAGAGCCAGTTGGGTTGAGGAACCTTATGGACAGGCGCTCTGCGTAACCGCACCGGTGACATCCCAAGCGTAAGAACACTGAGTCGTACCTAGACGCATGTAAGTCGGCGAAAGAACCGGAGTAGATGCAGTCATGTCGGTAGTTGCCAGTTGTGCAGCGATCGTGCCGTTCTGAGCAAGGTAAAGGTCGACTGCCGACTGTACGGTAGCGCCTTCTGTCTGGTGCGCAGCAGTGTCACCACTGTTAGCGAACTGGCTGACGTTCGGGATTACAACAGCTGCGAGTGCAGCGATGATGCCGATAACAACCAGGAGTTCAACGAGGGTGAAACCTCGGTCTTTGCGTGTGTTAGTAGTCATTTGAAATATCCTCTAAATATTTTTTCTCAACCCGGCTCCGTGAGCCATGTATTCCAAGCTACAAACCGCTTCAATAACCTCGCACCGTCCGTACGTCCCATCCGCACTAGGACTATCGGGCAAGCCCAAAAAATGAGCGTATTAACGGACGCACGCGAGGGCTATAGAGATGAGCCTTTTGTCTGATTAGCGACCCTCTTGTGAGCCATGTGATCGGCGATTCAGTGACCCAAACAGGCACACCCGAGGCACACTTTTCGAACTCCTGACGAAATCTAGGGCCACCCCGGGAGCACTCTTGAACTCACCTACACGACCTCCCGGCTTACTGCAAACTCAGTTCAAGCAGCACGAGATATGGCGAGTCAATCGCCCCTCCCCGGCAAGCTGCAGACACCAGATACGGAGATTTGCAATATGACAGCGACACGACTTCTCATAGTCGATTCAGACCAACGATTCTGGGATAGTGCCCAGTTCGAACTTGCTGTTGATCCTCGTATCGAGAAGATCAGTCGAATCGATTCTGCTCAGGCTGCACTTGCTGAGGTTGGAAAGATTCGACCAGGAATAGCGATTGTGAACATGAGCGTTCCCGGTGCTGCTACTTCAGATCTAGTGAAGTTGCTGTGCTGTGCCAACGATCCGATTCCAGTGATTGCTCTATTTGATTCGCTGGATGACGGCCGAGTTGGGTACGCAGTCGGAACGGGCGCACGGGCGTGCATTTCAAAGACATCGCCTGCCAAGCAAATCCGAGGAACAGTGATCGAGACGCTTGCTGGTGAGCTGCCGATCCACCGCGATGTTGCTGAACGACCATTTTTACTGACGGGATTACTCAATGAATTCCAGCGTCAGTCACGCGGGACAACAGAAGTAGAAACCAACGCTTGTCCTTTGACTGAGCGTGAATTGAGCATTCTTTCTCTGGTTGCCGATGGTAATGCGAACAAAGAGATCGCAGAGGTTCTGTTCATTTCAGAGCGAACCGTAAAGAACCACATGACGAACATTCTGGCGAAGCTGGGTGCACGTGACAGGGCGCACGCTGTGCGATTCGGAATGCAGAACTCCTGGATCGACCTGGAGCAGTCGGAACCTGTACTCGCATTGGTTGCTTAATCATGGTTCAGCCACTTCGTAAATATGATGAGTCGGACCCAAAAGGTTCCGACGGGATCGCAGAACAGTCGAACGAACCGGAATTGGTTCTTGTTCCTCAGCCTGAGGTTGATGAATTCGATTGGTCGAGTCTAGGTTCAGGTGAGGCAGCTACAAAGCTTCTTCCCGAAGACCTAGCTCGAAAATATCTTTCGTTCCCGGCGCGGGTGATCGACGACAAGCTTTTGCTTGTGATGGCCGATCCTAAGGACTACCGGGCTATCCAAACGCTTGAACTTCGAGCTGGTATGGAAGTTTCGCCTGTCAAAGGCGCTCCTGCTGATGTGATGAATGCTATCGACATTCACTATTCAGCGACTATGCCTGATTCGATTTCGACCGCGATGGATGACGAGTTCGCCGCTCCATATGACGCTCGTGATAGTATTCGCCAGATCGCTCTGGTTGTTGGCACGGGCGATGCTGAGGATGCTGACGATTCGCCGGTTATCCAGGCTATCGACAGCTTGATTTCGCAGGCTGCCAAAGCACGTGCAACTGACATTCACATCGAACCGATGGAATCTCGCGTGCGTGTTAGATTCCGTGTTGACGGTTTCTTGCAGGAAGTTGGTTATTTGCCGCTTGCTGCCCACAACGCGATTATTTCTCGTCTGAAGATTATGTCTGGAATGGATATTGCCGAGCGTAAGCGACCGCAGGATGGTCACTTCGCGGCTCAGATCGCTGAGAACGAGATTGAAGTTCGAGCAGCAACCACCGACACCGTTCATGGTGAGATGGCTGTGCTTCGAATTCTTAACAAGAGCTTGAAGCTTTTCTCATTGAAAGACCTTGGTCTTTCTCCAGGAATTAGCGATTCGCTCAAAGATCTTATTAAGGCTCCGTACGGAATCATTCTTGTATCGGGTCCCACGGGTGCTGGTAAGACGACGACTCTGTATGCAGGGTTGAACGAAATCGATTCTCGTCGGCTGAATATCATCACGATTGAGGATCCGGTGGAGTATCGCTTCCCGGGTATCAACTCGATTCAGATCAACGATAAAGCCGGTCTCACTTTTCCAACTTCACTGAGGGCGGTTCTACGACTTGACCCTGACGTTGTTCTGGTAGGTGAGATTCGTGACGCAGAGACTGCGCGAATTGCTGTTCAGGCTGCGCTGACAGGTCACCTTGTGATGTCGTCAGTTCACGCCAACGACGCTGTTCGTGCTGTGTCGAGAATGGTCGACCTGGGTGTCGAGCCGTTCTTGCTATCGTCGGCACTGCTGGGTGTTGTTTCACAGCGCATGGTTCGTAGAGTTTGCGAGCACTGCGTGACGGACAAGATTCCAGAGGGTGAGGAAGCGGCGGCGGCTGAACAGATGGGCGTAAGCACTGGCAGCACGATTCCGATGGGCGAGGGGTGCTACTTCTGCGGATTCACGGGGTATCGAGGTCGAACGGGAATTTATGAGGTGCTTTCGGCATCTGAAGAGTTCCGTCAGCTGATTATGCAGAAGGCTACCAACACAGAGTTGATGGCCGAAGCGCGTCGCACTGGATTTAGGTCGATTAAAGAGGATGGTATCGACAAGGTTAATGCCGGTATTACGACTCCTTTCGAAGTAATGCGGAGTGTCTACGCACTATGACAACCACTACATCTACTGGAAAAAAACGTCGTATTGTTCGTTCTACAAGGTCTCGTCGCAAGTCGGCTCGAAAAGAGCCGCCGCAGTCACTCTGGAAGCGTCTAAATTCGATAGAAATATCGGCGAAAAAGATAAAGCGCGCCGAGTTGATTTCGTTCTCGAGAGAACTTTCGACACTCATTGATTCCGGTATTGGCATCGAATCGGCATTAAATCTGCTTATGGAACAGCGGGTTGGCACGGCTTTTGAGCCGATCATCAACCAGCTCAAAGAGGACTTGAACGCTGGTAAAACCATTGCTGAATCGATGGGTAACCAGCCGAAAGTTTTTCCGCGGGTTTACGTGCGAACTGTTTCTAGTGCCGACCGTGGAGCGCCGCTGAATCGCACACTTAGCCAGGCGGCTGACTTTTTGGATTCGGCGCAATCGGCAATCGCACAGGCAAAGCGAGCGATGATTTATCCGGCGATGATTGTGCTGGTTGGTATTGGTGTTGTGACGATGCTTCTGACGGTTTCGCTACCGCAGATGATCGGCTTATTCGAGACTATGGGCGCCGGCTTGCCGATGCCTACTAAAGTTCTGATTGCTATATCTGGATTCTTGACCGGCTACCCGTTGCACATCCTTGGTGGGTTAGTCGGCGGTGTATTCGCAATTATGAAAATTGCAAAATCGGAGCGCGGCACGAGAGTGATCCATAAAGCGATGCTTAGAACTCCGATGTTGGGTCAGATTGTTGTCGGTGGTGACGTGTCGCGCGCCATGGGCGCACTAGCTTCGCTCTCAGAGGTCGGTTTACCGTTGCCAGAAGCCATGGAAGTGGCTCAGGAAACGGCTAGCAACATGATCGTTCGAGAGGCTTTGGCTGAAGCTCGTGAAGGGCTTGTTGCCGGTAATGGTCTTTCGAAGCCACTGAGAAAGAGCGGGCTGTTTCCAACGACTTTGATTCAGTCGATCAGAGTGGCAGAAGACACAGGAACGCTCGACGAGAATCTACGAAGAATGTCGGACTTTTACCAGATCGATTCGAGTGAGAAGGTAAAAGGCATGGTGGGCATGATTGAGCCCCTCGCCACGATCAGTGTGGCGCTTGCGGTGGGCTTTGTTGCCATGGCCGTGATCATGCCGATGTACTCAATTTTGGGCAGTATCGAGCAGTAAATCCGCTCAATTCCAGATTTCCGCACTACTTGACCCGCCATTTGGCGGGTTTTGTTGGTTCGCGTACACACCAAATACCCACTTAAGGCAGTCAGGGGGCAATCGGTGGATCCGCAGTATGAAATGACTACGACCTGAGAAGGGTTCTAGTCCATTCACTCCACTGATGTGGGGATCGGTGAAATGTCACTGCCAAGTCTGTCAATTCGAACGCCACGAGCATCTCGTTCTATCGGTGAGCACGCCGATTATGAACGTGGATTCGTGATGATCGAAATGATGCTGGCAGTTGCGATTGTTGGCACAGCAATGCTGGCAGTTGTAATGGCGTTTTCATCGGCTTCGAAGACAGCAGGATTCGTCGACAGTTCGGCGACTGGACAGTGGCTATCAACTTCTCAGATGGAGTTAGTTCGAGCGGCGACATTCGTGCCAACGCCTGGCACGTACGCAAATGTCACTGCTCCAGCTGGATTTGTTGTTACGAACGCAACATCGGCAGTGACCGGTGGTGACGCAAACATTCAGATCGTTTCGGTGACCATCACTGAGGATGGCGAGACGATTTTTGAAGCTTCGACCATGAAGGTGAACCGTTGATTTCGAGCTTGAAGCCCAACATGGGAATTCGCAAGAAAGACCGCTCTGCAGAGCGCGGTCTTTTTGTGCTTGAGTTCGCCGTTGCGGTTGGGTTCATGGGGATTCTGGGTTCACTGGTCATCACGATGCTTGCGCAGGGTTGGGAGATCAATTCTCGAAATCGGGCGATTATGGATGTGGCCGTCGGGACGTCGACTTCGAGCACCTGGTTGGTTCGGGATATCCATTTGGCGACTGCCACCGATCTGCCCGATGGTGGCGGAGCGCAGGCAACAGCTCAGTTCACCTGGACAGATGGTGGCGGAGCGCATGTTTGCGACTTCGCTCTGGTTTCAGGTGAGTTTTCGCGCACTTGCGATGCTACGACGATCAGTATTGCTCGAAGCATTGCCAATCTCTCGTTTGAACGTACGGGCGAATTGATCACAGTTTCATATGACGTGATATCGGCAGAGCGCGGCGATATTTCAGATTCGGTCGAGCTGAACGTTGCATTGGGGGCAGGCTAATGTTTGGCTCCAACGCATTCATATTTGTACACAAGATCGCAGTGAGCGTTATGCCCGGATCTGGCACAGCCAGGGCCGCAAAACAGCGCGGTGCGTCGACGCTTGCGATGGCTCTGATCGGATTACTGGTGGGCAGTTCTCTGGCAGCGCCTGCATTGCAGATGGTGGTTGGATCATTTTCAACCACCACCGGTTCTACTGCTTCAATTGATGCACGTTCGGCTGCTGAACACGCACTCTGGCGATTGCGCTACGACCCAACGGTGCACACTGAAATGACAGGTTCGCCTCCTGAAACAGACTATATTTTGGGCTTCCCTAGCGGTGACGCCGGCGTAAACATTCTCGCTTCATCTGACCCGCCAGCTGACAACGGTTTGACTGCAAGCCTGAGCGTTTCACCGAGCACGATTCCTGAGGAGACAGCTACTACTGTCACCTACACGTTGACTGTGACTAACGACGATACGGCGAATCACGATGTGACTCGATTTGAGGCGAACCCAAGTGGTTCTTTCAGCCCGTCTTACCTCACTGGTACGACTACCGGCGCAACTACGTCAGATCCTGTTTACGTATCGGGTGAATGGCGCTGGGATCTGCTTACTCCGATCACCGTAAATGGGTTCGGCGGTACTACGAGTATTAGCTGGCAAATGTCTGTCGATGAGGACGACGGTCAGTACTGGGTACATGGGACTGTTCGAGTCGACAACGTAGGGAATGTTGATGCACCGCTTTCCGGCTCAGTACGAGCTACCGAGACGAACGATCTGGATATAACTACTGTTGTCACACCGAACGAGGTGATTGCTGGATCGACTCAGACATATTCGTTCACGATCGACGTTACGAATAACGGATCCGTTGATTACACACCTGCGTTCGTTAAGCACTGGACTTCGACTTTATTCGATCACGATACGGCCACGACAACCGGGATGTCGATCGCCGATCCATCACGCAATCACGACGTGATCAACAGTCGGTGGGAATGGACCTGGAACATCACGGGTACAACCATTCCGCCAAGCGGTACTGCGAGCCTGTCGTTCGATATGACTGCCACGCTTCTGCCGAACACTTATTTTGCGACCTCTGGTATTCGTGTTGAGGAAGACGAAAACGCCAACGGTCAGGAAACGACTGTATCGACGGGTGATACCTCGCCGATAACGGTCGTACGGAGTTTCACGATTACCGCTACGCAAAACGGTGAAACGGTGACGATTGTTGCCAACGTAACCGCCAGCGGTGTTGAAGTCCTTTCATGGGTTGAGAGTTAGGTTATGACCAGCAGAGCAAACTACAACAGTGCGCAAAGCTTCGATAACGATGACGGTATTGAAGAAGAGGTTGAACAGTCGAGTGCCAAGCAGGTACTTGCACTGGTTGACCTTGCAGCATGGCATCTTCGACGAGTAAGAGTTTTTGTCCCCGTATTTGGGGTCATATTTCTTGCTATCGGATTTATGTGGCTTCAGAGCGTACGAGAAGAATCGAGCTTGAAGCTTCAGTCTGACCAATTGAACATTTTGCTCGATCAGCCAGCACCACAACCTGAGCTGTTGCTTCAGCAGGCCGATGGTTGGGGCACGGCATACGAAGTCGTGCTTGGATCTCGAGTTGCTAGGCCTCAGGATTCTGACTTGATCGAGCGCGTTATAACAGCGGCGTCAGATTCAGGACTGATCATCGTTGAGACTGGTACCACGCTTGATGGTGAGGCGATTCTCGAAAACGAGAGTTACACCGCCACGCCGGTACTGATCAACGCGATCGGCACGCTTGAAGGAATTGAGTCTTACCTGGCAATGCTCGAAACGAGCGAGTTCGCTGCGTTTGGTATCGAAGCTTCATCTATCGAAGAGGGTCTGGTCGGCTACCAGCTAACTTTGCGGGGGCTTTACTACTCGCTCCCAGAGAATTTTGGTGAGACGGAACAGGAAGGGGATGCGGTTATTGCTGTCACTCCCGTTGTTCCTGTCGACGCTGTAGGAAACGGAGCTGCGAAATGATTTCTCCTAAATGGCAACGACGCTCTCCTAAAAATATCGAAATCGAGTCAGGACCAAGCGTACTTTCCAGGCTTGGCGGACGCCTTAGCGCCGTGGCTTCGGGGCTGATGTATCAATCGATTGAACCATCGCTTGAAGCTCTTCCTGAAGAACGGCACGACAATGGCCCGTTTGGACGTCTGGGGCCTAACTCTGCTCAGACAGTACGTCGTGGAGCGAGTGCTGTTGGTCGAACTATTTCAGCTCCGTTTGGTGCGTTGCTCACGGTGACAGTTGCGGACGGATTTGTTCGTGTGCTTACTGCACGTGGTAACCGAGTTCGAGCGTGGGCAGAATCTGATCTGCCACCGGGTGTAGTTCAGCATGGTCTAATCGTTGACGAGCAGACCTTTATCGAAGTCCTTAGCGGTGTGATCAAAGAGATCGCTCGAAACGGCAAACTGAATAGTCAAAAAGTCGCCGTGGCTATCACTGGACGAAACATGGTCCAGCGACGTCTGACGGTTTACGTCGAGGATGGGCAAGAACTGGTCGACGCTATCGTCGACGCGAGTTCAGACTCAATGTCGATTCGCACTGAAGAGATGCAGATCGAGTGGGACGCTGAGGAACTTGATCTTATCGAGGAAGATGAGTTCGACGAACTTGAAGATGAGGATGAAGACGAAGAGCTGGACTCCGAAGAGCCTGTGGTTACTGCAGATACCGTTGTTTCAGAACAGCCTGTTGCCCAGGTCCCTGAAGAGTTAGGGCTCGAAAATCTGAGCGTGAGCATGGAGCAGGAGCCGGACGGTGATCCGTACGATGTTTATGCTCTGGCTCTTCACAAACACGTAATTCGTCGAAATCTTCGAACAGTTTCAGAGTTGAGCACCGGGTTTGCCGGTGTGCAGCCCAAGATTCTTGCGTTGGCGGCTGCGGTGAACAGCCGTGCCGCTGTGATTCTCGATATTGAAGAGAACACGTTGCTCACAGCCGTGGTTAGCAACGGACTTCCTGAGGTGATTCGTGAAGTCGGTATCGACAAGCGTATGTCAGAGCAGGAATGGGAGACTCTTGTTTCGAAACAGATTTCGCAGGCTGTTTCGTTCTACGATTCAATATTCCCTGAAGAGCCGCTGGGCGCTGACGTCGAGGTGTTCCTGACGGGTGATGCTGATCAAGCAAAGCTGGCGGTCGATAAGGTACTCGAGAACCTGCCATACGCATTGTCGTCGATGCCTCGTACATTGCGGGCCCCAGATGATTTTCCGTTCGAGAAGTATGCGGCTAACGTCGGCATGGTTCTCGTATCAGGAAAGCGATTCTGGCAACGAGCTCCAGTGCACCTTCTGTCAACTCCTAAGTTCGATTTCCGGCCAAAGCAGTACCGTCCACGACCATTGCCCGTTGGTGCTGTGCTGAAATTTGCTGCGGTGCTAATTCTTGGCTTCGGTGTTTTAAGTTCGTATCAGGCGTACACCAGTCAGGTTAGTTCGGTAGATTCGGCAAAAAGAACCCTCGATATTCTTCAGCTGCAGTCAGACCTGCGAGCGGTTGAGCTAGTCGAAACACGAGACGCTCGTCTGCAGCTAGAGGCGGCAAAGGCTAAAACTGAACGCTTGATTGCTGCTAACGAGGTGTTGGAAGATCAGGACAACGGGTTCGGCGATACAGTTTCGATTATCAGCAAAGCTGCGCCTTCAGATGTGAAGGTGACACTGGTTGATGATGATGGTCGTATCGTGGCGGTTTCGGCTGCTTCAGGTGATTACCCGGAGATGCTGGCGTTCATCCGGTTACTTGAAGATGTTCCGCAATTCCAACACGTACAGGTGTTGAGCATGGGGCGGGACGCTGCAGTAAGTTCCGGGGATGGTAGTGAACCTGCTGCACAGGGCGGTTCGGTGGTGCTGGAATCTGAGGTCGAAGCGTCGTTGGTTATCACCCGGATAAAAATTGACGACAACCAGATCCTCGTTGGTGAAGAGCTGGTTGCCGTCAATGATTAGGTTCCAGGTGTTGAGTTAGGATTCGTCGGTTTGCGAGTCCTTGAGTGATGCCAGTTCTGGGGCAGGGCGGATGCCTTCTGTTCCCATTTCTGAGTGAACTATGCTCATTGCCTGGTGGTGAGGAATTCCGTCGTCACGGAGCTGCTGGTATCGGGTTTCGTCGATTTCTGAGCGGTCGAGGAATCCTCGGATGTCGTAACGCTCGGTGTCTTCGAGAGGTAGTTTGCCTTCGTTGATCATCAACTCGAGCGGGTACTCTTTTTCATCCATCGGGAGGCGGATGACCTTGTTGTGGCGCGCCGATTCGTACATCGCCATCATCACTTCAACGGTGTCGCGTGCGATTCGACCCGAGCCTCGGCTCTCTTTGCCAGTCTCGATCCACTCGATCAGCTCTCTTGTTTGAGCGGCATTAGTGTTTCCGCCGATAGCTTGATCGCCTTCCTGGAGTCCAAGATCTACGCTCTTCCATCCGCCAGTCTCGGCGTTGAATAGCTTCAGTACCGTTTCAGTGACGTGAAGCATTCCTTCAGTACCGCGGATGAAGAATTTTCCGGCGTCACAGTTTCGATCCCAAAGATCGGACTGGATGAAGAACTGCAGGCTGCCCCCAAAGTGAATCAGCCCCATACAAGAATCTTCGATAGCGGTGTCGCGCTCGAACTTGTTTGTGCGTCGTTCAACTGCACCCATCACCCATTCGGCAACAGGGTCGCCAAGGATGTAGCGTGCGCCGTCGATGGAGTGGGTTCCCCAGTTGGCTAGTCCTTCTTTTACTCGAAGATCGGCGCGTAGTGGAATTCCAATTGCTCCGTCTTCTACAAGTTCGCGAGCCTTCTCCCAGCCGGGGGTGAATCGACGCTGGTGAGAGATAGCCAGTTTTACACCGTTGGCTTCACACACGTCGACCATTGCGTCTGCTCGGCCCATGCCGATCGCCATGGGCTTTTCACAAATGATTCCTTTTACGGAAGGTCCTTTAGCGACTTCAGCGGTCACGGTGTCGTGAAGTAGATGCCAGACGCAGACGCTGACGATATCTGGTTCTGCCTTATCGAGCATTTCTTGAACGGTGGCGTAGCCCTGTGGGATGCCGTATTCGTTCATGTACATGTTGCGGGCCGCTTCAAGCGGATCGGCGACCGCGACGACATCGACATTGTCGAGTCGCTCGTATCCCTGCATATGAGCTTGGCCGATGGAACCACAACCAACGATTGCGGCTTTGTACTGTTTCGTCATTAAGTTAGATCCTGCTGCCGAACTGAAAAATAATATTCGTGCGGGAGTTTACGCCTGTCCCGTTCACAGCGCAGCAGTTAATCGAGTGTGTAGCGCTGTTAGGCGAAAAAGCCGGGGAGGCTATCGGCGGTACCTAGCAGGAACATCGAGCCGAGTACGAGACTGAATACGGCGATTACGATGCCCAGAACTGTGTGGAACTTGTAGTGTCGGTCGGTTCCGAGGAATCCAGCGGTTGAGGCTATCGCAATGAGGGTGTTCGAGACGACCAGCCCCACTACAAACGCGATCAGTAGGAAGCTTCCAGTCAAAGCTGAAGTTGCGCCAGCTGCGGCAGCGAGTAGCAGTGCCTGGCTTCCTGTTTCGGCTCCGATGCCGTGAATAACCCCGATAGATACTGATGTTCCAGAACCGTATTCACGACGCTTGGTGTTAGCAGGGTCAGTTTCTGCTTGATCGGATTTTGACTTGCCGGATATGCGATTTATCAGAGATTTTGCTAGATCAAATGCCAGCATCCACCGGCTCTTCAGTACCAAGCGACCCTTGTTGCGAGACATCGACCATATGAGCCAGATCCCCAAAAGTAACAGGGTGATTCCGACAGCCGATTCCATGTAGCCGTCGACCCAGTCGGGCAGGAGAGTGCCGAACCATATGGCGAGAAGCCCGAGAATCACAACGACGGCTGCGTGGCCGAGTGCGTAGAGAGTTCCCATACCCAGACTACGCCGGTGGTTCTTCTGGGAACTGGTGACGTCTGAGATTGCGGCGATGTGGTCCCAGTCGATCCCGTGACGAAGACCTAGTCCTAGTCCGGTTCCAAGTAAGGCAACTCCTATTTCAGCCGACAAATACGTTTCTCCAGCGCAAAAGCCTTTAGTGACTTTAAGACTCGATGAGTAGATCGGAAATCGGACGATTTACGATTGAAGACGTGACTTTATGTGCAACCAATAGCAAATGCAAACTTTTGCAAGTAGCTTTTTCTCATCCGAAAATGGGATGCAGGCCACAAGAAATGTTGGCATGTTGTGGAGGTTCAGACACATCAATAACCAGTAAGAATTCATATATTGTGAAAAATGTCACAAATGTTTCACTTGAATATATTTCTCGGAGCTAATAGGGTGCGTAGTATCGAACTAGCGAAAGATGACCGCTGGTTCGGAAAGGCTGGTGAAAGATGAAGTATTGGACAGGTTGGGCAGTACACATTGGCTGTACGGAGCCGTCACGACAAGTGTGTGGGGTCGTAGACGGTGGCAGGGATCACCGAGCCGGTAAAGTAACATTCCAGGCCGAAAAATCGCTGTAAGAAGCGGCGGCTACGCAAAGCGATAAACACAAAAATACTGGCTTGTCTGACCCGTTAGAGATGCAAGTGATGTGAATAGGGAGTGGCAATCATTAGGTTGGTTGCCACTCTTTTTTTGTCTTTTTTTGTTCAGCGGTTGGGTCACCTTGAATCTGTTCGCTGAATATTGGTTTCGACGATTCTGTTTTTTGGGCGAATGATCGCTGCACGGCAGTTGATTCGGCAGCACTCGGGACAGTTAGCGCTCGGAAATCAGCTGTTTTACTGGCTGACCCTGATTCGATATTAATCGCGCATCGACTACACGGTAACAGGTGAATATACTTGTAAAGCCTGTCATCCACACCAAATAATAACCAAATCTTGACCAAATCTTGACCAAATCTTGACTAAGCAGTGTGGCGGCTAAATAGGCGAAACTGGGCTCGACGGCGCAGTGGGATCGATCGGTTCTATGCAGATGGACGCTGATGGGGTTAGGAAGTTTTGTCGATGGAAAGAATGCTGCAACACGGTTTGGGAGAGGATGCTGGAACGATGATTCGTGACCAGGAACAGCTCTCTTATCTAATTCACGACATGCGGTCGGTTACGACGTCTGTTGCCTTGATGGTCGACTTGCTCGAGCTTGCGGCGAAGGCTGAAGACGATTCGATCCAGCGTGCCAGAGCCGTTTCGGCACAAAAGAGCTGCGAGCAGCTTGCGCTTCTATGCGCAGAGGCGGCGATGTTGCTGACCGGTTCTACCGACGAAGATTTGGTCCCAAGAAAATTTAATTTGTTGGAGTTGTTGGTCGAGGCCGCTGCGGTATATTCACCAATCTACGATCTGGCCGGTAAGAATCTGCAGATGAACGCAACCGGTCGCCCCCCGCAGTTCTACGGCAATCGAACACAAATGTTCAGGGCTGTTTCGAATCTGTTGGACAATGGGTTGAAGCACACTTCGAGCGGCGCAACCGTGGTGATCGAATGTGCTGATGATTCGGACGAATTTGCCATCGTAATTTCAGATGACGGTCCGGGGATGGCTGAGACCAACGAGTTGAAGCCTGAAGAGAAGCGCACTATCGAATCGTTGCCAGTCGTTGTGAAGCATGTTGCCAATTCGTCTGCGGTTTTCACGCCGGGGACCGGTCTGCGGTTCGTGACAGAGACTATTGCTGCGCATGGTGGCGTTTCGACTGTCGAGCGAAGCGCTAAAGGCGGTGCTCGATTCAGCCTCACATTCCGGAAGCAACCTCTAGACTAACGTCCACAGCTGTTGCCTCGCCGATGATCGGTCAGAGTCCGGTGTAGTCTAGCTGTGCTGATCGTGAAGACTGGCAGAATCACATTGGTGGTGCAGTATGGCTGAGCTGAAAACCAAGAAGAACGGCGGAGATATCAAGGCGTTCATAGCTTCGGTACAGAACTCAACACGGCGTAGCGATGCCGAAGAACTGCTAAAAATTATGCGGGCGGTGACATCGGATCAAGGCTCGATGTGGGGAGAGAGCCTCGTTGGGTTCGGTAGCTACAACTACACCTACAAAAGCGGACATTCTGGCACGTGGTTTGCGGTGGGCTTTTCGCCTAGAAAGCAGAACACCGTGATGTACATCATGCCGGGGTTCGAGGAGCAAACCTCGCTGTTGGAACGATTGGGTAAGCACAAGATCGGAAAGTCTTGCCTGTATATCAACAAACTCGCTGATGTTGACCTGGACGTACTTCGGCAGCTGATCTCGATGTCGTTCGAGAAAATGACGAGCTCTGACGAGAAAGCGGACGAAAACGCTTGAGTACCGCTGATTCAAATTTTCCGTTGGGCCGACGAATCTCTGTTGAAGGAAAAGGCGGAAAAACGACTCTTTCAAAGGCACTAGCGAAACGGTTCGGACTCGATTTCATCGAGCAAGATGCGATTCGTCATCAGGCGAACTGGGTGGAATTGCCACTTGAAGAACACCGCGAAGTTTTAAGAGAGCGATTTTCCGCTGCTGACGAAGGCTGGGTTTCGGATGGAAACTATTCAGCGGTCAAAGACATGGTGATGGCTGATGTGGATACGGTGATCGTGCTCGAATTTTCCTTGAAAGTTATGATGTGGCGAACGTTCAAGCGAACATTGAAACGCTCGTTTACGCGGAAGGTTCTCTGGAATGGGAATCGAGAGGATTGGTGGACATCGTTCTTTAGTCGAGAGTCGGTGTTGTACGACATTTGGATTCGGCGCGATCAGTTCCGCTTGTATGCATTGCGAACGCGGGATGGAATGCGAGACAACGTGGAGTTGATAGTGATTCGCACTCCGAAAGAACTCAACGCTTTCTACGAGAAATACGGATTGGTTCGCGAGTGAACTCCGGTCAAAACTGTTCACGGGTTTAGTTACTGAACGATTGGGTTCGTTCACAATGGTGCTCGCGATATTGCAGAGCACTTAAGAAAGAACTCAAACTCGATGAAACAAGCCCTGATGGTCGTTGGTGGATGGGAAGGTCATACCCCGGAGAAAAGCGCCGACGTGTTCACGCCGCTGCTCGAAGAAGCCGGTTACGAAGTTCGCCGCGAGCGTGCGCTAGATATTTATCTCGACAGTGACTACATGAATTCACTCGATCTGATCGTCCCGATTTGGACGCAGGACACTATCGAAAGACCGCAGCTCGAAGGCTTGATGAACGCTGTTCACTCCGGCGTCGGCATGGCTGGCTGGCACGGCTGCATGGGGGATTCGTTTCGGTTCGAGCCGCCGTATCAGTTCATGGTTGGTGGACAGTGGGTCGCACACCCGGGCGGAATCATCGAATACGAGGTGAATATCACCAATCACGATGATCCGATCACCGAGGGTATGAGTGATTTCAAGATGCATTCTGAGCAGTACTACATGCATGTCGATCCATCAAACAAGGTACTGGCTACTACAACGTTTGCTGGCGATCAGGCAGGGCAGTACTGGATCAAGGACGTTGAGATGCCGGTGTACTGGAAGCGAATGTGGGGCGAAGGTCGAATTTTCTACGGCAGCGTTGGTCACGTTTTTGGCGATTTCGATGTTCCCGAAGCGCGTGAAATTATGAGGCGAGGAATGCTGTGGGCGTCACGATGAAACCAGTACGAATCGGCGTGGTTGGCTGCGGTGTTATAAGCGGGATTTACTTCCAGAATCTTACGAAGTTTGAAGCGGTTGAAGTAGTTGCGTGTGCAGATCTGAATCCCGCGGCGTCACAGGCTGTTGTCGACAAGTACCCGTCGATCAAAGCGGTTTCCACCGAAGAGTTGCTCGCTGATCCAACGATTGAAATTGTGCTGAATCTGACACAGCCACAATTCCACTTCGAAGTGATGAAGGCGGGTATAGCAGCCGGAAAACACGTCTACGGTGAGAAGCCACTAAGCGTTTCTTTTGAAGACTCTCAAGAGATGTTGCGTCTTGCTGCTGAGGCCGGTGTGCGGGTTGGTTGCGCGCCCGACACTTTTCTTGGGGCGGGAATTCAAACGTGTCGAAAGTTGATCGATGAGGGTGCGATTGGTACTCCCATCGGAGCCACGGCGTTTTTCACGACTCCCGGTCACGAGCGATGGCATCCTGCACCCGAGTTTTACTACAAAGTTGGCGGCGGGCCGATGCTCGACATGGGGCCGTACTACATGACTGCATTGGTGAACCTGATGGGACCAGCAAATTCAGTTTCTGGATCAGCTCGGATTACATACCCGCAGCGCACGATTACTAGCGAGCCAAAAAATGGCACGAAAATCGACGTTGAGATACCGACTCACGTCTCTGGGACAGTCGATTTCGAGAATGGTGCCATAGCAACGGTAATGACTAGTTTTGATGTGTGGGGTGCAAAACTCCCGTTCATTGAGATTTACGGTAGCGAAGGCTCACTCTCTGTTCCGAATCCGAATAATTTCGGAGATCCTGTCCAGATTCTGACTCGTGAAAAAGGCGAGTGGGAGGACGTGCCGTACTCGCGACCGTTCTCTGATAACTCTCGGGGTCTTGGAGTTGCCGACATGGCTGCGAGCATCGCTTCTGGCGAGCCTCACCGTGCGAGTGGCGCGCTGGCATCGCACGTGCTTGAGATATTGCATGCATTCGGTCTTAGTGCCGAATCTGGCAAGCGAATCGAACTGCAAACGACTTGTGACAGACCGGCACCGTTGCCCGTAGATACGCTGAAGTTTGGATAGCTATATAGAGGTTTTATCTGAATCAATATCGATGAAGTAATTCCCAACTCTTCAGCGGTTCCGTATATCTCATACCCACTCCATGGAATTTGGTATCAACTCACGAACTAATCTTGGAAAATATGAGTGGGCGGAGATGACTATCTAAATAGTCAACCGGCAGCGAGCTGGATGAGAGGATGGTTCCATGCTCAACAAAGTGCTAATTCCACTTGATGGCTCGGCAAATGCAGAGAAGATTGCAGGATGGAGCGAGGGGTTGGCCGATGCCTTCGATTCAGATTTCATTCTGCTGATGGTTGTGGATCCCGACAGGATAGATAGGTCGGGCGAGGGAGCCGGACGAGATCGGCCGGCGCGTGGATCACAACCTTTCGACGTTTCAAAGGGCGCCGACGAATCGACTGTTGGCGTGGCGTTTGGTGGAGTCATCACAGGCACCCCAACCGCACCGCCCGTAGAAGATAAAGTCGGCTACGGCACACAGCTGATCGAACAGGTCGCTCAGCGAGCAAACAGCTACGTCAATGATGTGGCAAAACCGCTTTCGTCACGTGGATTCAAAGTTCGAGCCATGGTGACAATTGGTAAACCTGAAGACGAAATTCTGAAAGTGGCCGAGGAAGAAAAGGTCGACGTGATCACAATGGCGACTCACAGAGAGTCGTTGATTGCACGGGGTATTCTTGGCAGCGTTACCGATAGGGTTGTTACTCGCTCGACGATACCGGTGTTGGCTGTGAGGCCAGAAGGTGTATCGGAGACCATGCCCGTCAAACCCGAGGTAATTGTGGTTCCTCTCGATGGTTCCGAAGTTTCAGAATCGGTCGTTCCGCTGGCGAGCACTCTGGCAGCAAAAATGGGAGCCGAGTTGCTCTTCGTGCGAGTGAGCAACATGGCTTATCACAGCGCCATGGGCGATGCTGGCATCTACTACACAAGTCCGGTCTCATACAGCCGTGCAAGTGATTTGGCTGGTGAGTATCTGGAGCCGTTCGTGGAACGGGCGAGGGACGCAGGTGTTGAAGCCTCGATGCGGACTCCAACCGGAAGCCCTGCTGCGACCTTGATCACTATCGCCGAAGAGAACACAAAGTCGATGATCGTGATGGGTACCCGGGGGCAGAGCGGATTCAAACGGCTTGTGGTTGGTAGCGTGACCGACAAAGTGTTGCGGACATCTGGACATCCGGTTCTAGTTGTCCCGCCAATTGACAGCTAGTTCGTGAGTGATTGAAGAGAGCGGTTGAAGAGGAAAGTATCGAGGTGGAGTTGGCACACTTCACTTCGATGCTGGCGACAGGTTTGGTTTGGGTTAACTAATGAGCGCCCAAGCATTAGCAAGGGCGCTCGTTCGTGCTGTGGATTCTATTGTTCGGCTTCGAGTTACCTGTCGATGCTTGCCAAACCCTTTTGAATACCTTCAATTGCCCAGTCGGCCCAGGGCTGGGTGAAGAATTTGTAACCCTTGGCGACTAGATCGTTTGCGTTGAGGGTTGGTGGAATGAAGTACATTCCAGGAACAACACCGTGGCGCTTGCATGCCTCGGCTATGGTGTCGAGCCCTTTCTCATAGGCATCGCTTGTGTAGTCGAGCGGGGTGTTGAGTTCGATAGACAGGTCGGATGGGCCGATGAGGAGTACGTCGATGCCAGGCACGCTGAGGATTTCGTCGAGATTGTCTATGGCCTGCTGAGTTTCGATCATGGGGATGATCATGAGTTCGTCGTTGACCATGTCGAGGTAGCTTCGGTAGTCGGCTGCCTCACCGAATTCGCCACGCGGACCCGAGTGGCTGCGGTCGCCGTCTGGTGAATACTTACAAGCACGCACCATCGCTTCAGCTTCTTCTTTGGTGTTCACCATTGGGACGATTACGCCCATTGCACCTGCATCAAGTGCGAAGCAGATGAGGTCGGGTTGGTTGCCGCTGACTCGGATAATCGGCTTGGCCTTTTTGCCTTTGATCGATTGGATGTTGGGCACCAGCTGTTTCACTTCAACCGGTGTGTGCTGAGTGTCGAACAGAAGGAAATCGAATCCAGAATCTGCCAATACTGTCATATCGCCAAACGCCGATCCGGCAGTTCCGACGACAGTTTTTCCAGACCTCAGTAATTCTCTAACGGGGTTCATATAAGTAAGTTCTCCGGTGGTTGGGCAGATTGTGCGTGGAGGTTATGCGACTGATCAGCCGCGCGGCTCCGACCGGCGCATTGTGGCACAAGTTTTGCGCAAGTACAGCTTTTTGCGGCACGCATTAATTAGGCAGCTGGTCTATGCGGTGTTGGTAGCAACGATCAAGGCAGGGGAGGATTGAAAGAAACCGCAGCAGATTGCACTGCTAACCGATAGTCCGAATACTCTGGTAGTTCCCAAATTTCAGCAGGAACATAAATGCTGACAAACCAAAGTCTGTCTGCCTCATAGAACAGGTGTGTGAAGTCTTTGTACGATTCTGATTCGAATTCGAAAGTAATTTTGTATTCGATTCCTTGCAGTGTGTTGGAGCTATCGGTACCTGCGTATGAAGTGAATATTGTTCCCTCACTGAGTTTGACCACGGATTCTTGCCAAGATTGACCGTTGTAAGTCCAATCTTGTCTCCAGTCAACGATCGAGTAATATCCCGGCATGTTGTCTAGGAATTGAACACGAATGGTCGCACCCGAGAATTCATCCCAAACTGTTAACTGTGACTGGTCGGAATCATCGAGAATCCAACCCTGTGGGACGTCGATCTCATAACCGTAGAGCGACGAGGTGAATTTACCGTTTTCTACCTTCGGGTGTGGTGTCGACTCTGCTTTCGCTACCGTTTGACCTAATGCCATCGACTCAACAACTTGCAGGATCGTTGATACTGAAACTGCAAAACCCAGTCCTTCGGTAGGGACGCCAGAGTTAGTGGCAATCAATTTGTAGGTATTGATTCCGGCAACTTGCCCGTTCATCAATAGCAATGGACCACCACTATTGCCTGGGTTGATCGCAGCGTCAGTCTGGATTACGTCTCGATTGTTTTCTGATTCGGATTCAATACCTGAAACTATTCCCTGTGAGACTCGTAGTGAATCGAATCCGAGTGGGTAACCCAAAACAGCAACCGGTTTTCCGAGCTTCACATCGTCGGGATTTGCGAATTCGAGTGCAAGGAATTCTGCCGAGCAACAAATCTTCACTACTGCCAGGTCACGAGTGATGTCTGCAGATAAAACCTCGCCCGTGAAGTCCGATGAGTCATCGATGCGTATTGTGACTGTTTCAGAGTTTCCGACGACATGCTGATTCGTTAGAACGAGAGCCTCGGTTCCCGTAATTCTAAATATGACGCCTGTTCCAACTCCTGTTGAAGAAGAAACCCGGACAACCGCTGAGGCTGACGCTTCCACGAGCTTATCCAAGGTGAGGTCGATGGGAACTGGCGTCGCGGTTGGTGTTGGGACTGGAGTGAGAGTCGGTGTTGCGGTGCTTGTCGGCGAAGGGGCTACCGTCGGTTCCGGTGGCCGAGGTGTGCTCGTCGGCGTTGGGGGAACGGCAGTCGGTGTTGGCAATACGGTGGGAGAAGCTGGTGGGGGAACTTCTAGGGCAGGCACAGTCGATATTGCCGTAGCTGGTGTTGGTGTGTGAGGTGCCGGAGTTTCTGTTGGCGGTAGGGCTTCGGCTGTTTCTATGATCGCCTTCGCAACTGCGGTATTTAGAGAATCCGCACTTAGCGTGGTCGCTTCAATAGCGGCTTGAACCGATGCTTCTAGATCAGCCGTAGGAGCAGGTGGTTCCGTAGGGGGGAGAGTATTGGTAGGCGCTGCAGTTTCGCATGCTGCGACCAAAGTCAGCCCGATGAAAGTAACTAATATGATCGCCCTGTTTCGCATAGCCGTCATGTTACATGCTGGCAGTTCGAGATATTCTTATCGGAATACGATTCACACATATTTCTATCAGTCCGATTCAAGACGAGTGGCATCGACTTGTCTAACTTGGTTGAGAAAATAAGTGGTGCCGAAGGTGGGAGTCGAACCCACACGGGTGTTACCCCAATGGATTTTGAATTTCTTAGCTGAGGCGTTGGCGGTGTTTCTTGATGTTCGCTTGCATCTCATCAATCGACACATTTAGCCGAAAGTTGTTTGCTGGACGCCGTTTCTGTTTGTCTGCGTTGCTGTCAGATTAACTGTCAGTAGATTCGCAGCGGTTTTTACCGTTGAGACTCCTGTTGCATTGGCTTCTAGTAAGCTTGCGACTTGCAACTATGATGTTTCAGTTGACGAGTCGGCTGAACTGCTATTTTCTTATCGAGGTTGGAAATTGAAAAACGCACAAAAACCGGATCATATGAGTCTGAATTCTCTTGTGAACAGACTTAAAGATGGTCGTTACGTTATTCCTGATTTTCAGCGTGAATTTGAGTGGTCACCTAAAGACATTCAAGAATTGGTGAAATCGATCTTCCGTGATTACTACATCGGCAGCCTACTACTCTGGAAAGGCAAAACTGAAAATTTTGATGCTCTGTCCTGTGAGGGGATTTACGGGCACCAGCAAAATGGTGGCGCTGAATATATTGTCTTAGATGGACAGCAGCGCCTGACGGCGATGTATTACGCATTCCACGCACCCGAAATTCGACTTCCAAACCGTGCCAATCGAGCATTCTATTTCATCAATGTTGATGAATTCATGCGGGAAAATTTTGACGATGCGTTCGAGTACCACTATCAAAGTAAGCGATTGCAACGATTGCTCGACAGTCCGAAAGCTCAGTATGAATCACATCAGTTTCCGCTCTCGGTGATTGGAACCGGCGGATGGGATCTGCTCAAGTGGGTGCAGGGATATACAAAATTTTGGGAAGAGTATCCAAATACCGAGGACGATAACGAGGACCACATTTCCGCAGAGCAAGCTGAAGTCTATGCAGTGAATGGTGAACAGTTTGGCCAATACATTAAGGAGATCACTGACGAATACCAGATTTCATATATCGAACTGGATCAACAATTAGGAATTGACAAGGTCTGCGACATATTCACGCAGGTGAATAGCCGGGGGATCAGGCTTGATGTTTTCGACTTGATGAATGCCATGTTGAAACCTAAGGGCATCCAGTTGAAACAGATGTATCGAGATGTAATGCCAAATGTCGATTGGGTTGATACTGATCGCATGAACGTATACGTGCTGCAGGTAATGTCGATAGTGCTCCAGTCTTACTGTTCACCCAAGTATTTATACTTTTTGTTACCTGGACAGTTGAAGCCGATAAGACATTCGGATGGCCGGAGGGAGCAGGAGATTCTGGTTCAGTCGACTGACGAGTTCCGAGATTTGTGGGACAAATCAGTCTCCTCATTAGTACGCTCAATCGAAATATTGAAGCACCCCAATGAGTATGGTGCTATTTCACCAAAATACTTGCCCTACGCATCGATACTGCCAGTTTTTGCCGCTTTGGAATCTCATATCTGGACCCTCCCAGCTTTAGAACGCCTCGACGGAACACGAAAAATGAAGCACTGGTATTGGGCAGCGGTGTTCACAAATCGGTATTCCGGTTCGGTCGAGTCAACTGCGGCGAGAGATCATCAAGACGTACAAGAATGGATTGCGGATGATGATGCTCGTCCTGCGCTACTGATGGAGTTCGAGAATCGAATGAGGAATCTGGATTTATCCAGGGAGGTAAACACTAGTTCCTCAACGTATACCGGCATCTTCAATTTGCTGGTCCTACAGGGCGCAAGAGACTGGATCAGTGGCGTAGCACCTCAGTTTGACGATCTTGATGATCACCATATCGTCCCTGAAGCTTGGTCAAAAAAACACCTTCCGGGGAATACTTGGCACACCATTTTGAATCGCACGCCATTGACCGCAGATACTAATCGGAATGTCATCAGAGATCGTCTGCCGAATCAGTATTTACCGGAAATGTTCGAATCGAGTGGAGAAGAGTCGATGAGGTCGATTCTCGCTAGCCACTTCATATCCTCTGCGGCGATTGAAATTTTGATGCGACGAGATTTCGGTCCAAACGATTTCGAAGAATTTATTAACGAAAGGCAACGAACAATTACCGACGCTATTCAAGACCTGCTTATTCACGAGCGGCTAGATCTCTCACCACGACTAAGGGAACTCGATCTGGATATCGAACGTGTGGAACTGGCTTTGCGTGAGTTGGTAGCGACCAATTTGGAAGACGACTCCGAGAGAATTCCGTCAGGTGTTCGACAAAAAGTGCAACAGAGATTTGAGGTTGCCGCTAAGAAAGATCCGTCCCTCGACCCGGAGAATTCTCGTCAAATGTCATCTCTGTTACCACATTTTGATATCCGAGATATACAAGACACGCTGACGAACAAAATCCTGTGGCCCGTATTCAGTTCGAGCTTCACGTCAAAGTCTGATCTCGACTTGAAATTCAGTCAACTCGCCAGTCTTAGGAACGGGATTCGTCACTCACGAGAAGTTGACGATGTCACAAGAATGGAAGGAGAGGCATCAGTACTTTGGTTTGACAAAATCTTGACAAAATGACCGCAGAACAGCGGACTCCACTGGCGGGGTAATCCGATCGTCTGCGGTCCCTTTGGAAGCGTCATACGGGTCTGATCAGTCCCTGCATCTTACTAGTCGCTCGATGACTTGCACCCGGCAAGGCGTGACCGTACCGAGACATCGTGAATGCCACAGACGAATGTCCAGCAATTGCCGCAACATCTGTCACTGCCACTTGTAGAGCGATCATATGCGAAAACGACGTGTGTCTTAGGTCGTGAAACCTAATACGTTTGACTCCTGCCCGATCCAACGCCGGATAGAGAACGTCTCTGGGCATTTGCGATTGACTCAGCGGTCGTCCGAAATCGTTCGTAAATACGAAATCGGCGTCGGTCCATTCCGAACCAGCTTTCAACGCTCTATTCCGCTGATCAAACTTCTGCAACATAAGTTGACTCGTAATCTGGGGTTGGAAACCTATGGTGCGACGGCTGCTTTTTGTCTTTGGTTCACCAAGTTCGTACTCACCGCCACCAGTGTGTCGAATGGTGTGATTTACGGTCAATTCGTTCTTCTTGAGATCAACATCACTCCACCGCAGCCCCAGTAACTCTCCTGAACGCATTCCAGTGTTTATCGCTGTTTCCAACAAGGTTCGGTCTTGGATGGAGTCTGTTGCGCTTATCAACCGGTTGAACTCGTCAACGCTCAAAATGTTGTCAGTTTTCTCTGGTAGCTTCGGTAGTTCGACAAGTGATGCCACGTTTCGGTGAATCATGTCGAATCGCATCGCATCTTTAAGCATCCCGGACAAGACACTGTGTGTATGGCGCACCGTATTTGAACTTTTTCCTCGACTTAGAAGAGTCGAGTGAAGTTTCGCTACGTCAGCGGTGGAGAGGTCAAGCAGCTTGATCTGTCCGATGATCGGATTAATTTTTACTCGAACATCATGTTGGTACCTGACGAATGTGGAAGGCTTAACCCTTGCTCTTTTGTGGTCCAGCCATCTGGCACTCCATTCGGAGATCGTCATTCTTCCTGATTTCGATAATTCACCCTGTTGATGGTGTTCTCGAAGAATTTGGAGCTGCTTCGCTGCATCTGATTTCGTCCTGGCGTATTTGTAAGTAGCCGTTCCGTTGTGCGATAGCTGTGCAACCCATCGACCATCTCTTCTTTTGTAAATCGATCCTTCTCGATTTGCTCTCTTTGCCATTTCTCTTCTCCTCTGACTTTTTACTGTTACTGCATGCAGTAGTTCCTTTTAAATTGGTGATTCAGAATCGGATAACCGCCGTATCATTAAGTGCGGGGATGTTTGCATCAGCACGTTTAAGTGCGAGTTTGTTGACCTCTGTCCGTCCCTATCCACCAAACCATTGTTCAGTGCTTCTATGTCTATTATACTTCGTTTTTGGCGTTATGATTAGCCAATTTGGAGCAATTTTATTAGAAAAAATATTTCGCCAGGTGATTGCACGAAATTCGAGCTCTCATCTGATGGACCGATTGTTGATATTGAACCTGGCCCGGGTGACTTGATTCGGGTTACGAATTCGTATCCAGATCACAAATTGAGCATTGAAGTCGAAGGGCTAGAGCTAGTGGCAGTGACTGCGAAATGGGGTTCAGTGCTCGTAGAAGAGGCGGAGAGGGCGTGTAGAGAGAAGGGTGTTGTCTTGTCAGTCTGTGGAAGCTGTAAGCACTTCCTTCAAACCAACCTAGCAGCAGAGTGGTCCAATGGCTTCTCAGGCTATTGCCAAAGGGCTGGAAAATACGATTTGGATTCTGTCGTCGAAATACTCACTCACTGTGATGAGTGGGGCCAGAAAAGTACGAGTTGACTGTACTTTCAATTATTTGAACTAGATGAGAACCAGATGTGTTCTCAAAATCAACTTCGTTAGCGGTCAAAGCTATCGATTAGAAGGAGAAATATAGTGGCTAATGGAAAAGGTACTAACAGTTGTAGAAGCTAGGCGAGAGTTAAAGATCAGTCATACCAAGATGTATGAACTGCTGTTAAGTGGAAAAGTTCATTCTTTCCGCATTGGACGGCTTAGAAGAATAAGGAAGTCAGCTCTTGACGACTTTATTAATCGTCAATTGCTAGAAGAGGGATTCGATCCGAATGATTCTGAAGAGATTAAAGCGTAATGCCCGTCCAAACTCATCGGAAGAAAAATCCTAAAAAACGAAATAGCGTCTCCTGTCCTAACGCTAAGGATTTCACTTTTTGTTTGGGCCGCTGTAAGGCCCGCTTCCGTTGCGATCTCCCGAATTTAGATTCGGAGATGCAAGGAAGAAAAAAGCTTCGGACAAAGAAATTCAGAAAGCACGAACAAGAACTTTGGTTCCACGAGAAGCAAGCTGAGAGAGATCTTCGTAGATCACATAGTGATCGAGGATTGAACTAAGTTTCGTGAAGGCGGATACATCTACTCAGGTGTGTCCGCCTTTTTGTTTTCAATTCTTTTAAAATTTCTGGCAAAAAAAGTCAGAAATTAAAAATGATGTAAGAGGTACCTGGGACTCTTACTCAGGAACCTTCTTTATTGGAATACATGTGAATTCCCTTTTCAAAGGTCGAGTTCAAATCAATTCACTTTTTCTTTGGCGGAAGAGAAGTGAAAACCGAGGAATTAATTCGAATAGGGAATTCTCTCAAGAGACCTGAATTCGGTGCCTATAACGAATCTCAAAGAGATAATGGTCAGTATTTCGAATACTGAGCTGAGGCTCAGCAGTTCTCATACTAGTCGGGGCCTGCGGCAGCCCCCTCCAAAAAATAATTTCTAATTTTTTCTAATAAAACGAAATTGGACGAGTGTTTTTGAGAGGCGCAAGTTCCCTCTGTCCGATGTGGATGAGAGGAGCTTGCACTGCATTTGACAGTGTGCAAGTGGCGCTTGCAGCCACATCGTCTTATCCCAGAGGGCGCTGTCTAGGTCTTTCGTTATCAGCGTAGCCATACGGCTTGTTCAACGACGTTCATAAGTACGGCTTCTAACAGTGCAGTTGCACTGCGTCATATCCTGTATGCGTCTAGAAGAATAAGCAGAAACGAATTACTAAGCTCTGCCGTGACCCGGAGCCACAACCCCAAGTACCTCTAGCTATCCCTACGTTGCCTGAGCTTGGTCTAGGTGGACCTTATCTATGAAAGTCATCTAATGGGAGCTAGCCGACCGATGATGACGTTTGACTCGAGGTAATCAATAAAATTCTGACCCTTGTAGTTATTATACTTCGATTGGATCCATTTCGATCTGGAATTTCGATAATTAGTCCGTGCTCAGGTGCGTCGGTGCAATCTACTCGAAATGGAGTGTCGGTAGTGTCCTAAAGTCACGGATACGATGATTGGCCAAAGGTGCGGAATCTGGGAATGTCCACGTCGTATTCAGCCTCAGAGAGCACCTCATAGGACGAATACAAATAATAGTCAACGGAAGCCGGACCGATTCAAGATCGAATAAGCAAATTGCTGAGCGCACTGATCGACCATTGGTCTGATTGGGAGACCCACGAGCAGTTCTATCTTAGATCTTTACTTCCAAGACTTATGGATAGTCCCGATGCAGGTAATTCGGTTGAGCACAATCTCTTCCGTCAATTGAGAGAGGTTGTACCACAAAATCAATGGGACACGATCGGAGATCGGATCAAAGAACTTCGCAGTGTTGAGAAAACAAGACAAGCGCAAGTGCAACGACAAATTGCGCATGATGAGACTCAACGAAAAATATCGGAATTAGCTCGAATTCAGAAGCGACACCTGGAGCAACAGGCGATATCCGAACTCAAGGCTCTGCTAGAAACGGACTACGTTGGCGCAATACGTAAATATGAGACGGAATACAGGGATCTCGTCGATGGAGCAGAGTTTGAGCGAATTAGAGAAGATTGTGTTCAAGCGTGGATCACGAGCCAAAAACTAAGACAGTTCTCAGTGGATTCGCAACAGGCCAGTGCTATCGGCGATCTCTCACTCAACACACTCGTGACCGCCCGTGCTGGTAGCGGGAAGACCAGCACACTTGTCAATAGGACGCTGTTTCTTCAGGATCACTGTGGAATCGCCCCAAATGACATTTTAGTTCTTGCTTTCAATCGAAAAGCCGTTCTCGAGATCAAACAACGATTATTGGTTCGACGTAATCAGAGGACTGTTGAACACCTAGAGCAACTTAAAAAACAGCGAAAATCTGGACCGTGGCTCGATCCGATAACGGTGGACGACCAAGACGTCGATAGCACTGCAAATGCGTTTGGAATCGAACTACCACACGTTTTGACGTTCCATTCACTGGCTTATTCTCTGGTTCATCCAAAAAACAGTGTGTTGATGGATTCAGAATCTGAGAGCGGGCAAGCTCAAAGCAGGGTGATACAAGGCATCATCGACGAATACTTGAAGGATCAGGATTCAAGGAACCTAATTCGAGAAGTCATGCTCGGGCATTTTCGACATGATTGGGATCGAATTATTGAGGGGGGCTACCTTAAGGATCGTGAAGACATGATCGCTTTCCGTCGATCATTACCTCGAGTTTCGATGAAGGGTGAGGCGGTCAAGTCCTATGGCGAAAAACTGATCGCTGACTACCTATTTGAGCATGACGTCGATTACAACTACGAACAAAACTACATGTGGGGAGGTCGTAATTATCGTCCAGATTTCACGGTATTCGGTCCCAACAACTCCCGGATAGTTATCGAGTACTTCGGGATGCAAGGCGACCCTGAATACGATGAAATGTCTCAAGAAAAGCGAATTTTCTGGGAGTCACGTCCGAGAATCGTATTTGACGAGATAAATCCCGACTTAGTCCGACAGGACAACGGCAGGGGGGTTGGAGTTCATATAGAAAAACTCCTAACTGCTCATGGAATTCCATGTAATCAGCTATCCGAGTCTGAAATCTGGGACAGAGTAAAAGACAGGGCGATTGATCGTTTTACGGTCTCTGTCAAAAGCTTTATTGCCAAGGCTCGAAAATCGGGGTTGAATCTCGCAGAATTGAGATCATCAATCAGATCTCATGATCCGATGAACGAAATTGAACGAAAATATTTACTTATCGCAATCGAGATTTACGGGCGGTATCTCGACTACTTGCGGAACAGTGGAGATGACGATTTCGACGGACTGATGCTAGAAGCGGCCGAGAAAATTGCTGTCGGGAAAACCCGGTTCGAACGACGAAATACTCTCGGAGATCTTGCATCGATTCAACACATGCTCATTGACGAATTTCAGGACTTTTCAAGTCCGTTTTTTCGACTCATATCTTCGATTAAATCTCAAAATAGAGACATCGCTACATTTTGTGTGGGAGATAACTGGCAAGCGATTAACGGTTTTGCTGGATCAGATCTTCAGTATTTCTCGGACCCGGAGAAGTTTTTCGGGACGACTACGCAGTTGAGCGTTCAGACAAACTACCGTTCAACGAAAAATATTGTCGAGGCTGGAAATAGTGTGATGCGAGGTAGAGGAATACCAAGTATTGCGAGTAAATCCGGAATTGGATCTGTTGAAATAGCCGATGTTGATTTGTTTGAACCGACACCAATGGAGGAGGACCGCCACCAACGTGAACCACGTACAGCAATGTTGCTGAGACTAATATCGAATGCGATTGGGAGGGATCAGAACGTGACCCTCCTTTGCAGGCGGAATTTCGTGCCTAGATTCCTCCGTCCTGAAGGATTTAGGCCAGGATTAGACGGTTATCTGGAGCACATCCGACAGTATTTTCCGGAACATCTGAGAAACAGAATCTCAATCTCAACCGTGCACGGTTTCAAAGGGCTTGAGTCCGATGTTGTTATCGTGCTTGACGCTTTTTCCAATTGCTACCCGTTGATTCACCCAGATTGGGTTTTTGGACGGATATTTGGTGATGAACTTGAGTCTCTCACAGATGAAGAACGCCGGTTGTTTTACGTTGCGGTGACAAGAGCTGAATCTCATCTGTACTTGATTTGCGATGGACCGGACATTTCTCCGTTTGTGTCTGATCTACGGGAGCTTGCCGCTGTTTCGAACGTAGATTGGTCAATGATTCCCACTTTCGAGTACTCAGATGGCAATGTAGGCATTTTGATCAGCGACAAGAAATCTAACGACAGATCATCAACTTATGAAATTCGCAATCAACTAAAAGCCAGCGGTTACAAATGGAACACTGGTTACCAAGGATGGTTCAAGAGTCGAATGCCTGAGCAGCTGGACACGGATGCACTCAAGAACGAGTATTGGGTCCGGAGTGCAGATAAGATCGAAATGAAAATTATTGATCAAAACGATAACGTCATCGAGTTGTACAGTCTGGACAAAGGCGAGTTAAATCAAATTTGGTAAGTTCAATGACGATCCAATTGACAGTCGCCATGTCCGAGTACTAAACAACGGGGGGCTCATCTAATTCCCAACCGTGATTGGGAATAAAGCGGTGACCTCTCAGGTGTATTTGGACTGAAATTTTCGACTCAGCGGGTGTGAAGTACAAACCGCATAAAATAATTAGCGGTATGACCGATAGATTTATTCGGGTGAATCTATACCAGCATGTTAATGCTCGTATTCGGGTGATGTATTCCGTACTCGATCAGGTAAACAGAGTAGTCCGCTGTTGTACCTGGGTGGATCTGATTAACTTTTCTAGAAAGATGTGCACTTGGAACCGATTGATGTTTTAACCGTAGGTCAGAAGTATTCAAAAAACGACCTAGCAAATCTCTTGAAACAACCTAATCTCTCTCAAGTCAGAGAAGGAGTAGCAAGTTCTACAAATTCGAATTCATATTTCT
Organism: Candidatus Lucifugimonas marina; assembly: GCA_029593915.1. Taxonomy (GTDB): domain Bacteria; phylum Chloroflexota; class Dehalococcoidia; order Lucifugimonadales; family Lucifugimonadaceae; genus Lucifugimonas; species Lucifugimonas marina. The sequence continues at coordinate 1,023,086 of CP046147.1, forward strand.
TATTTGTAGATTTGGAAAAAACGGGCAAAGAAACACGATTTCACTTTGATGATTTCTTTGAAGAAGATTTTTTTCATTGGGATTCACAAACAACACAACACATCGACACTCCAAAAATCCAGGATGTTGTAAATGGAAATACAATCCCACTTCTGTTCGTCAGAGTAAGACAAAAAGAAAAAAGTAAGACACTACCGTTCATATATTGTGGAAGATTGCGGTACGTTTCTCATGAAGAAAATACCTCTAAACCTGTCCACATTATTTACCAAAACGTCGACTTTGATGACTTCACTGAAAACATTGATCTACTTGAGGTTTATCGATGGAAACCTTCCGATGCGGGTGGGACGACTAAATCGAAGATAGTGCAACGTGGGACCGTTTCAGAGGAGCGAAAAAGGAAGTTCAGGAAACCGAACAGAACTGAGCGTCAAGGTTTGGTCACATCAAGAGTCGGACAAGGATTCTATCGACAGCAGATTATTGAAAAATGGGATGGAAAATGTGCGGTATCACGGATTGATGCATTACCGATTTTGATTGCTTCACATATTGTTCGCTGGTCTGAGTCGAATGATGAAGAAAAGTTGGATGCTGATAACGGTATTTTGTTATCACCACTGTTCGACTCTCTTTTCGATAAGCACCTCATTTCTTTTGATGACGATGGTTCGATATTGATCTCTTCCAACTCTTCGAGAATTTCCACCGAAAGTATTGAAAAACTAAACATGCCCAGAGATGCCAGAATCTCCATTACCGATGGGATGTTGGGGTACATTCGTAGGCATCGCAGCAAGTTCAGGAAGCTAGAATCGGGGGACGAAAATTAAAGTATTGCCAGGTCAAAAACTAAAATTCATTGGCTCCGACGCCAGGTCCGAGAATGACTCATTCCGGCGACGTGAATTAGCAAAAGCTTGGGCGAACTCGCTGTATACAAGCACCGCAGATGAATGTTTAGTCGTAGGAATCGAAGGTGAATGGGGGGCGGGGAAAAGCACGTTCGCCGATTACTTACTTGACGAAATTGAGTCTCAAAATCCAAAACCAATTGTTATTCGCTTCGACCCATGGCTATTCGGATCAGTCGAAGAGGTAATAAGACAGTTTTTCCAACAACTGCGTAATGAACTCGCCAAGCACAAAGAGTCTCGTTCTCGATGGAAAAATATTCCCGAGATCGACTATGACTCAATCCTTGACGGCATGTCGATACTGCTTTCAATCGGAGAGCTCTCCCCAGTCGGCTCCAACTATTTCAATCTAGGTAATCGAGGATTGTCATTCCTTCGGAGACCGAAGGCTAAAGGAAAAAAAACAGCTGGATCACTTGTTGAGCAAAAGAAACAGCTTGACGAGGTCTTTGGAGAACTAAAAGGCCGTGTAGTCGTTCTGATCGACGATATCGATCGATTAGAACCGGAGTCCGCAGCGGCAATTCTTCAATTGGTCCGAATGAACGCTTCGTTCCCACATTTCACATACATACTTCCCTACGATGCAGAAATGCTCGGTCGTGCCATCGACAGCGCTTACTCAATCGAGAATGGACGAGGATATGTTGAGAAGGTTGTCACGCTTCCGCTAATGCTCCCAAACCCGTCTGCTGAGGATTTACGCAGATTTTTCATCGAGCAACTTGTCGATCCATTTGTAGATGAGGCAACCCCATTAAACGGTGTCGAAAAATGGAGGCAGGTGCTTGATCTAACAGTTGGCACGCAACTAACCACGCCCCGTCAAATCATCCGTCTAAGGAACATTTTAGTAGCTTCGTATGAACCGATTAAGAAAGATGTTGATCTGAGGGATTTCATACTGATCGAGTCAATACGATTGCAATCACCAGTGATCCATAGATATATCTGGGAAAACCCTTGGCTTTTCCTTGGACACCGTGATCTCCTCTCATCTAACGTCGAAAAGTCACCGGACGTGAAAAAAAATGTGGAATCGAGTAGAGAAGAGTTCAAAGCACGACTCTCGAAGTTAGGAATCTCAATCGACATGCTGGATCACTTATTCCCAGCTTTCGGTGCAATCGGAACACACAATCGCTACGACCAGGGCAGAGTTTCAGACTCCAGGACGAACAAACGCATCGCCAGTCACGATCACTTCGAGATGTACTTCTCGTTCTCCTTGCCACAGACAACAGTCCCAGAGTCTAAGCTTGGTGAATTGGTCAACACCGTCAACCTGGACGAGTTAGTGCAAAAGCTGATTGAGTTAATTAACGGGCCATCGGCACGAGATTTGCTTACTCAACAGCCACCGTATACACAAAATTTAACGTCCGAACAGGCAACGTTGCATTTCCAAGCGATAATTCGTGTAGCCGATCAGCTATCTTTCTACGAATATCGAGCCGGGTTCTCGGATGACAACTTGTCGATGGTTTGGTTGGCAATCGACGCCTTATCCCAAATTGAGCATGAGAAACGAGTTGAGTTCATCGTCAATTTGATCAAACAGTCCGGCAATATTGGAACCCTCGTTAGACTGGTTGATCTGCTCGAGGGCAAAGAAGATGAGCCATTCACGACTTCGGAACTAGACTCAATCAAGAAAGAAATGGGGAAGGTTTTAGACAGTCGTGCTAAAAGCGGAACATTGTTCGATGAAAATCCCCCTCTCGGTGCGATCAACTATTTCCGCTGGCTGGATTACGGCTTGGAATCTGATGAAGAATTGGCAATTCGCAATTCTCTCGTTGATCCCGATTCAGCTGCGAACTTGTTAAGGTCCTTCGTGAGCGTGAGAACATCCACAAGTGGTACCGGGCAAGTCAGTAAAACTAGATACGTCCAAGAAAGTGGTATACCAGACTCGGCCAAGCTGATCCTGAATGAATGGCTCTCAACTAATCTGGAATCAACCTCTCTGTCAGAGTCAGACAAGATGCTTTGGAGGCAGTATCTGGATCCGAACGTCAGGCAAGACCAGTTCACTTGAGTCGAGTGATCGAGTTTGTTGGACCAGATTGACCGTGGGCTTTGGTTGTTAACTATGACCAGCGGCAACTTAGTAACGCCTTAGCATCATTACATACTTCCCGCCCATCACCACTCGGATGACCGAGTCTTTCATTCCAGGCCTTTTCATCTGCGCTGCAGCAGTCCGCCTAAAAGCATGCACTTCATATGTGAATTACGAGGATGTGCTGGGAAAGAGGGCTAAGTAGGTGAAGGATTGAAGTCAGTTACTGTCAAATCAGCTGTCAATTAGTGGGATAAGCCCATACAAACGAACGTATGCTTCGAATCGAAATCCCCAAGTTGAACTAGGAATTGTGGTGCCGAAGGTGGGAGTCGAACCCACACGAGTGTTACCTCAATGGATTTTGAATCCATCGCGTCTGCCATTCCGCCACTCCGGCTCGTGGGATGCTCTAGTATCTGGCCTGCTGGTCGTTTGGAACGATGCGGCTTGATTCGAGCTGCGGGTTTTCTATATTAGCGACGATTCCGCGGGAGTACATGGTGTGAAGGCTCGTGTTTGGGTTTGTTGACCGAATTATCTGGACGAAGCTGGTGCCGATGCTTTCTGACGACGACCTTTCGCGTAAGCAAAGGATGACAGTGGTGGAGGAATATATTCTCAGTCATGCTAGGCTCACGATATAAATCGGATTGCTGGTCTCCATGACAGAAAATTACTCGACAAACACATCTGCTAATAGCGAACGATCACTTGTGCTGACGCGTCCTTTAGCCGTGCTCGATGTTCAATCGACGGGGCTTGATCCCGCGAACGCAAGAATTGTGAAGCTAGCTGTGTTTCGAGTGGATCCTGACGGGTCTGAACATGTGAAATCCGTTCTCGTTAATCCTGAGGTCTCGATTCCGTCAGGCGCTACACAGGTGCACGGGATATCTGATTTGGACGTGATGGACAAGCCTGTGTTTAAGTCTTACGCACGTGCGCTGGCTGAGCATCTTGTCGGGTGCGACATTGCTGGGTTCGGGATTGAGCGATTCGGATTTCCATTATTGCTTGCCGAGTTTGAGCGAAACGGAGTCGAGTTTTCGACCGATGGGGTAGCGGTGGTCGATGCGATGGCAGTGTTCCATCGCCTTGAACCAAGAAATATGAATTCGGCTTTTGCACGGTTCGTTGGCGGATCAAGGACCGCGAGCGGTGACGACGTTCAGGCTGCAAGGGATATTTTTGCGATTCTTCAGGGGGAGCTTCGTAGTTCACCTGAAGTTCCGACAAGTCCTGCTGCGATTTCGGCGTGGGCGAAAGGCATTGACGAATCGGCAATCGATTCTGAAGGCAAATTCGTTTGGAGCGAGGAGGGCGATGCTCTTATTAACTTTGGCAAGCATCGTGGCGAGCGATTGATCGAAGTTGTGAGCAACGATATGCCTTATCTGAACTGGGTGTCGGGATCGGATGATTTCGATCCTGAAGTTCGAAAAATTGCTGAGTCGGCAGCGAACGGGTACCTGCCAGAGCGTGATTCTGGGCGAACGGTAGATACGAGTTCAGGCTCGACTGCCGGCTAATTACTAGTTAGTCGGTAGGCGCCGTCGACAACGGCTAGAACGGGCGGCCGTCTTGTGGTTCCGATAACGGTGGCGGTGCACCATCCGTTCGGAGAACCGCATCACCGGTAAACGTGATTTCAACACAGGGCATCCCGTTAAAAATCCTTTTGGCGATGATGAACGGACCCCACCACGGAAGTTTTAACGCCCGGTTGATTTTCACTGCACCCAACAAGATTTTGAACTTGGTACGAGGAAATCCGGGACGCAGCGCCCAGTGTTCGATGAACGAAAATATTTTTGGTAGCTTTTCGTTCAGATCACGTATGACTCTTGCTTCGGCGGGAACATCGAACCACGGTTCGAATTCGACCGAGTGAACGGTAACTTCCGGGTTTCGAGACATGCTCGCCACCCAATCACGCTTACCCGGATAGCCCGAGAGGATGATCTTGTTCACCCCGTTTTCTTGCGACCACACATAGGTCGTCTCGATCGTGCGTTTGGTGCCGTTCTTCCGGGTGAGGGTTGTTCGAATGTAGAAGCTGTCGGAGAGAATTTTCTCCAGCTGTACTGGCAGTTTGTGAGCTTTGGTTTCGGGCATGTTCCCGATATTAACTGTCCCCATCGAACACTGCGATAGATGCGGGGTTGATGTGGATCGCCCCTGGACCGGTTGTGATGTTCAGGGTCGCATTTCCGTTCTGTACCAGATGCTCAAGCGTTGCCTTGTCGCCATCCTTCGTGACCCCTTCGCCACCGCCGTTGATTGTCACATCGCCGTTGTGAGTGTTGCCTGAAATGTCGACATTGGAACCATTTTGGAGACGTAGCGAAACATCGCCATTGGTTGTCGAAATGGAGTTGCTGCCATCGTCGACTATCCCCTCGAACCAGACGTGAGCATTGGTTGTGGCGAGATTGACGTAACCGTCGACATCCTGAACAGTCACTTCAGAATTCGTTGTACTCAGCTCAAAATCTCCGCTGGAATTTGTCACGGATATTTCGCCATCATTCGTTGTGAGTGTTGCTGAGGTTAGAGCGACAGAATCGATGGTTATAGGGCGGTTCGTTGTTCGAACGGCAAGCTGTGTGCCGACTGGAACAGATAATTCAATTACGGAATTAGCAGTCGTTGATCCACCGGTGCTGGTGGTTGCAGAAATAATAAAGTGCCTGCTCGGATCGCCGGCGAGACTCTGTGTGTAGAAGTCGACAAATTCTTCGTTGTGGCGAGTGATTATCAGTTCGAGAGAGGAAGAGGCACTGCGCCTGATTTTGACTTCGGCGTTCTCGCCTATCACCTCTACCAGTGCGCCTGAACTAAGTTCGGTGCTGCTGGAGTACGTAGACGAATCGCCGCCCGAAAGCACGCACACCGGAGCCATCGTCGCCATTGCGATGATGAACATAAAGACCAGTGTTCGCAGTTTGAAAGTCATGTGTTCAGCCGATTTCGTGCACACGTTGAAAGTGCAGTCAGTGCGCTGATGTTACACGTTCGAGTTTGGCGTGATGTATTCAGTGCGTTTGGACGAGGTTTCACACTATCGATAATAGGTTGTTGCGTTCGCCGAGAGTTCGTTCGGGCAAGGACCCTGTCCGCCGGCTGCTTTCATGGTCATTCCATCGCCGATGATTTCGATGAATCGCCATTCGCCATTGCTGGCATAGCAGTGCGAGGTTGTTAGTTTCGCGGGATCGAGCCAAGTTGGTTCATCTTTTGCGATTCGCATGTCGCTGCCAATACCTGTGATCCCAACGAAGTCTCCCGCTAACAGTGCAGCCGAGAACGCTGAATCAGAGAATCCTAAATCTGGGGAATCGAACCAAGCTCCCGAAGCTGCTCCCGCCACGTCGCGTTCGGACGTGTAACAAGGAATGCCGGGAATGATTTGCTGGCCGTGAGTACCGAGCAGCGTGAGCATTTGAGACCTCAGCGTTTCGTCAAAGTACTCGTATGGGCACACCGTGTGAATAGACTGCGTCATGCGCCCTTTTTCGTATCGTTCCTGATTCGCAAAGCGGTTGGTGTAGGTGAGATCGTACGCACCGAAATCCCACGGGCCCTGACCACCAGCACCAACGGTGTAGGCGATGATTTCTCCAGCTTTGAACTCGATGAGTTCCGTGCGGGTTGTCGCGCTGCTTTGGGAGGGTGTTGAAGGGGCGACAGCTGCGATTTTAGGTGCGACTTCAGAGATGTGATCGAACTTGTAACTGATCTCACATGTCACATCAAAGAACAGTAAGTACTCTCCAGATCCCGATGGCGTGTCGTAGTAGGAGACCGCTGTGAGTACTGAATCGGCTACAGCGTAGACAGGAACACGGGCGAATCGTTGACCAGGGGCATCGATGTTGAAGATGTAAGAGTGGGGTTTGATTACTCCGCCAATTGGCGAACCGGGGGGGCTAATTGACGAGATATTTTCGAGATCGGTAGGCGGGTGGGTGAACCGGGCGGTTGGATCGCTTTCGATGGTGCATGGCTCGCCCGAAAGAGTGACGGGGGCGCCGGACGAAAGCAGTTCGTAGTCACGATAGCTTCCACAGGCTCGGAAGTAGGAAACGCCATCGACTACCGTTCCGCTCCACCCAGAACATCCAAGTTCGGCAGAACCTTCGAGTGCTTCAGCTTCCGTTAGGTAGTGATAGCGCGGGGGATCGGATGAAGGTTGCCGGGTGGGTGTGGGTACGGGGATGAGCGAATTATTGGGAGTCGCTATTGGTGATGGGGTTGGCGGCTGAGATTCGATCGTCGCCGTTGCTTCACCGCTTAGGACTGCGAGTTCATCACTGGATGCGTTCAGGGAGGTCCAGATGGCATCGTCGGCACAAGGTCGGTAGTAGAGAGTTTCGTCGACTTTTACGCTCGACCATCCGGTGCATCCCAAAATTAGAGCTGAATGTTCAGCTTGAGTTTGGTCGGATAGATAACCGTCTGGGATTTCAGCGGCAGGTGCCGGCGTTGGGTGGGCGGTTGGTTTGGGGCCTGGCGTGGCTGTAGCTGGAGTGCGTGGCAGTTCGGTAGCGGCGACGATCTCCGTTGCGTTTGGTGCAGTCATGCCATGACCGGGCGGAACCTGAGTCGGCGTGAGGTAGTACTGGACTTGCTCGGTTTCGCACGCGATCACGACGGACGTTATCGCTGCTATTGCGATTAGTAGCAGAAGGGAACGTATGTTCCTGTGGTGCGCCATGAACTGAGCATTGCACGATTATGCGCAAATGACCAGCGGGGTGGTACTTATGTGGCGCTGAGCTCGCTTTGAGATTGGACGCTCAGTCGAGAACCGTTCGGACCGCGTCGACTACTTTTTCGGGGGTTGGGTAGATTAGCGGTTCGAGAGCTGGCGAGTAGGGCACGTTGATCTGTTCAGATGCGACGACCTGAATTGGAGCCTGCAAATCCCAGAAACCTTCTTGCGCCACTATCGCAGCAATTTCCGAAGCAGCAGAGCACATCTTGTGAGCTGGATCTACGATTACCAATCGACCTGTTTTCGCTACCGATTTGAGGATCGATTCTTTGTCGAGCGGAACCAGCGTTCGTGGATCGATGATCTCTGCTGAAATTCCTTCCGCATCAAGAACTTTGGCTGCATCGATGGCGTGTTGCACTCCACCAGCGATCCCAACGATTGTGACCTCGGTGCCGGATTGAACAGTGTTTGCAACTCCGAATGGCACTAATAGTTCGCCATCAGGAAGTTCGTCATTGTCGGGAACTTCGGTTCGTGAACTGAGTGCAATACCGTCTTCGAAAAGAAGGCATACGTCGTTATCACGGACGGCAGTTTTCATCAGACCTTTTGCATCGTATGCGTTCGATGGGCAGACAATTTTGATGCCGGGGGTGTTCATGAATACCGGGTAGTTTCGGTCGGAGTGATGAGCGGCGGCTCCTCGGGCGTAGAACATGCGTACTCGGAACGTAACGGGCAATTCAGCCTGACCGCCGAACATATATCGCATCTTTGAACCTTGCGAAACGAGTTGGTCCATGCCGACCCACAGGAAGCTGGTAACTGTTTCGACGATGGGTCGCATTCCGCACAATGACGCGCCAAGTGCAGCTCCGAAGAACCCGTTTTCAGATAGTGGAGTGTCGATTACTCGATCTTCGCCGAATCGGTCGACGAGACCCGCCGTTGCGCCGTAAACGGACTGGCGTAGGTCTTCTCCCATCGTGAAGACGCTCTGGTCTCGTTCCATTTCTTCGATGGTGGCTTCGGCGATTGCCTGAATATAAGTCTTGGTTGGCATTTGCTTGAATTTCTAAATTGATATGGATTCTGGCTGTATCGGTGTTCGTTAAGGTTAAACAGGCGTTGCCCACATGTCGTCGTACAGCTCGCCGGGTTCGGGGAATGGGCTGTTGCGTGCAAATTCCACAGCCCCGTCGATTTCGGCGTGAACCTCAGCTTCGATTGCGTCGCACTCCGCTTCGGTCGCGAATCCGTGGGCGATCATCGCCTGGCGGTGAATTGGAAGAGGGTCGCGCTTCATCGCTTCGTCGACCTCATCTTGAGATCGATATTCAGATTTTCTTATTCGGTCGAGACCCAGCGAGTGATCTTCGTATCGATAGGTCATCGCCTCGATCAGTGTGGGGCCTTCGCCGGCGCGTGCCCTTCGGACGGCTTCGCTTGTGGCTTCGTGAACAGCAATTGCGTCTTGCCCGTCGACTAAGACTCCAGGCATTCCGTAGGCGCTGGCGCGGTCGCTGACGTGGTCGACGGACACAGAATTTTTGTAGGAGGTCGTTATGGCGTACCCGTTGTTCTCGCACATGAAGATAACTGGTAAGTCCCAGAGAGCCGCCATGTTCATCGACTCGTGGCACGCTCCCTGATTAGAAGCTCCATCTCCGAAAAAGACCAGCGATACGAAATCTTGCTTACCAAGTTTTGCTGCGAGCGCCGCCCCGGTAGCGATGGGCACCGAGGATGCAACGATTCCCGATTCGCCAAGAATGCCGATAGAGAAATCGGCCAAATGCATAGATCCGCCCTTGCCCTTACAGTAGCCGCCCGATTTGCCGAGAATCTCTGCCATGGCTCGATTTACATCGCCGCCTTTAGCAATTGGATGACCGTGGGAACGGTGGTTTCCTGCGATTCGATCACTGTCGCGTAGAGCAGCGCATGCCCCGACTGCTACTGCTTCTTCGCCAATGTAGGGGTGGGCAGGACCAATTAGCTCACCTGAAGAGTGGATCTCAATCACTGCTTCTTCGAAGTAACGAATGCGGCACATTCGTCGGTACATTTCTTCGAGCTGCTGTTTGTCCAGCGTCATTTCGATCCCACCTGTTCGCACGTTTAGTAAGGTCCTGCTCCGAAGAAATATTTCTCAGAGTTGGGCGACAGGATACCTCGTTAGTGGGAGGATGTGGCTGTTTGTAATCGTGAATACAAAGCCCGCTTGGTTTTGGAGATTGAAGCGCGCAGTGAATCCGGTTTTGCGCACAGACGTATTAACTAGGGAGTGCACACCGCTTGAATATCGGCATGGTTCGAAAGGTTGATCGGCCCCTTGTTTGATATCGACGATCAATCAGAGGCATTGCGGATCATCCGATGGCGTGCAGCACCGAGCGGTGTGCATTCACGCAATATTGCTATTTAGTGAAGACAGGAACTCGGATTCGCGCTTCGATGCAGTGTCCATTGGATTCGAGGCTGATCGTTCCGCCCATCTCATCGAGGATTTCTCGAGTGATAGACAGGCCAAGTCCTGTTCCCGGGGTGCTGCGCGTCACTTCGTTGTCGAGCCGAGTGAACCTGCTGAATGCCTGCTCTGACTCTGTGCGACTGAGATTCCCTTTGTTGCGGACCAACAGCTCGATACCACCATCGATTTCGCAGATAGATGCGGTAATTCCTGTTCCGCTGGGCGAATATTTCACCGCGTTGCTGACAATATTTTGTACTGCCTGTGCGTATCTAACAGGATCGACCGCTGCAGAAGCTTCGACATTTGAAGATCGCCATACGAGTCGTTTGCCGGCTGCCTTCGCCACTGGAATAATCCCGTCACAAACCTCTCTCGCCATCGCAGCGACGTTTACTTCCTGAACATCGAACGTGAGGCGTCCTGCGTCCGCCGATGCAACGTGCAGCAGGTCATCGATCATTTTTTCGAGGCGCCAGGCGTTGTTCTGAATTAGATCGAGCTGTTTGTGTTGTCGTTCAGACATACTGTCGTCGCGTCGCAGCAGGCTTGAGAATGCAACCACGCTGGTTAGCGGAGTTTTGAACTCGTGTGAAATAGAACTGATGAATTCAGATTTGGCTCTTGCATCCGATTCGAGGATAGCGGTTTGTGTTGCTAATGATTGCGAACGCTCACGTTCACCCTCGAGCTGCTCTCGTGCTTGTTCAAGAGCGTTGGCGTGGAAAACAGGGGCGAGCACACCGCCAAGTCGTTCTACGATCTCTAGATCTCGACCGTTGAATGCTGATTTCTTTTTTGAGCTAATCCATATAGCCCCGATAGGATTTCCTGACTCACCACCGATTGCCATGTACATCCATGATTGCAGACCTGCTTCTTTGAGTCGATCCCGCCATGGAGCGGCCAGATCATCTATATCACCCAGTTGCGATGTGCCAGATTCTGCCATCCCCGAGTAGGCCATTTTGCTGTTCGAGCCACCACCCGGCACGTTAGTTCCCGTTTGGTAGAGGACTGTGGTTTGGGATTTTTCGATATCGATGGCGACGGCCGAAAAGCGGTCGTAGTCGATGAACTGACTGAGAAGATTTCCTGCTGTATCGGCGAGAACATCGAGTGAATCACCCTCGATGGCTCTTCGGTTGAGTTTGACTACAGAATTGCGAATTTGTCGTTCACGTTCGTTGTCACGGGAGTGCGAGTAGTTTTCGATGGTCGTGGTGAAAATTGCCGCGAGTTGTTGTGCGTAATCTAAATGCGACCTGTCGTATGCATTGGGATCGAATGTGCGGAAATGCATCACGCCGATTGCTTCTCCGCGCAACTTCAGCGGGACGGCAATCCACGATTTCATCGGGGCTGGATCATCGCCTTCAGGACGATTGTGGACACTAATATTTTCTATCTGATTCTTAGAAAGAATGATTGGGACACCGGCAGTAACGGCCAGTTCCGTAGCTGCTCCAGTTAGAGCCTTGAAAATTCCGGGTCGCATTAGCTCATCTGCAGGCCCCCACGAAGCTTCGACCGAGTATCCGGTTCTATCGGAGTTTAATGAGTTGAGAACGATACGATCGATGGGGATTATTTCGTCGATTTGCAGGGCGATTGAATCGAATATTCTGCGTACGTCTACAGCTTGAGTAACGCTGTTGCTAATGCTCGTGATCGTTGCCCTCTGGTGATCGGCCTGCGTTCGAGCCATCGCCATTTTGCTGCGTCCAAGGATAGATGCAGCCACGGTTGATATCTGGTTGGCGATCTGCAGGGAGTCGTCGTTGTACGCCGACGCCGATTTCGACCGGAAATTGATCACGCCGATAATCTCTCCAGCCCAGATTAGCGGGGCACAGAGGAGGGTTCGGTAGCCTTCATTGAACCGAGCTACGTTCGCTTCCATTGAGGAGAGCAGCGTGTGTTCTGCGCTTGACCGCACGATGAAAGGCTCTCGAAGGGTGAGATATTCGTTGACCTGATCGGCACTCAGTTGGTAGTCATGCCAGGGTTGGTCGTTATCGGTTTTGTCACCGGCGATGAACCAATCTTTTGCAAGTGCTTTTTCTCTGTCGAAAGTGACAACAACGAAGCGGTCGTAAGGAATTAAATTTCGAACCTGGCGCGCAAGCTTCTCGATGATGTCATGAGCGTCGAGTTCACTCTTGATTAGGTTCGATATTCCCGTAAGAGCGGTGAGTTCAGCAATACGCTGCGAGTAGCTCTCGGCTGTTCGAGAGGTGTCGTGCACGATGGCAAGCGCCATCTGCTCACCTTGTCGCAAGATGGGAGTGAGAGAAATGTCGACCTGAACTCGTTCGCCGTTCTTTCGTATGCCCTCGATCATCGGGTTTTCACTCATGGATCGAGATGCGGGACGTTCGAAAAACGCCTGAACCCAGTCAGGGTGAGTATCGCTAATCGCAGACGGAATTAGGACATCGAGGAGTTGACCAGCTAAGCCTGGATCTTCCCAGCCAAAGAGCTCATTGATCGCACTGTTGGCGGCTGCAATTACCCGATTAGTACCTACAAGAATTGCTGGATCGGCGAGGTTGTGGATGATTTCGACAATGTCGGCGTCGTTAACGTGAATAGATTGGTATTCGTTTCGAGATATCTCGTTCGTCATGTATCCGATATTTGTTCGTTACTTTTGGGGCCGGTTGTCGGTGTGCTGATTGTTAGGAACGTTTGCGACCATAAGCAATGCAGACTGGGAAATATCGCATGTGAACGTACTTGCGTCTAACGTGTAACGGTCTGGATTGAGGGGTAATCGTTTAGCGATCTTTGGCCAGGTGAGAAATGTTCGACGTTAACTCGATAATGCTGCCCCAATCACTGAGCGGTAAATAGCGGCTGCTAAACCTTTGTTCGTTGCAGCACTAGTGTCACCACAGATGTATGGTGCTTCGAACCCAAATTTTTCTAAATATGACCAATATAATTCGATTCGATCAATGAATAATTCTCAAGAACCCAACTACGGAATCGTTGCTTCACAAAACGTGATGATTCCGATGCGAGACGGCGTGCGTTTGGCGACCGATATTTACCGACCTGCTGATGAATCAGGGAATGCCGTTGAAGGGCGGTTTCCGGTGATCATTGGTCGGACTTCTTACGATAAATCGAATCCCGCTATTTGGATCGATGCGGTGGCGAAGGCGTTCGTACCGCGCGGGTATGTCGTGGTGCTGCAGGATTTACGAGGAAGAGGATTTTCCGAAGGCACAGGCGATTACTTTCACACTGCCAATCAAAATGAAGGACTCGACGGCTACGACACGATTGAGTGGGCCGCTGCTCAAAGTTGGTCGAGCGGGAAAGTCGGAATGGTGGGAGCTTCACACGGCGGAATTGTCCAGAACATGGCGTCTCTATATCGACCGCCGCATCTGGCTGCTTTGTGGGTAGATGTGGCACCAACGAACGCGTTTCGATGGGAAGTTCGGCAAGGCGGTGCTATGGCGCTGCACATGTACGGCGCCTTGTACTTGCACGGCTACGACTCGCAGGAGATCGCAGACGATTCGGCGGCAATCGAGCGGATCGAACGAGGTGCTGAACGGTTGAGTGAAGAAGTGTGGAACCAGCCGTTTAAGGAAGGCGAAACACCGATATCCGTCGTGCCTAATCTTGAGAAAGTGTTGATGCACTACTACCGGGATGGCGTCTACACAGATTTCTGGAAACAGGAGTCACTCAACCACGCTCAGCACTATGATCGGATGGCAGATATTCCAGCTGTTTACAGTTCTGGATGGTACGACCCGTTTGCTGCTGAAACCTCCGAACAGTTTGCTCATATGGCGGCGAAAAACTCGACTCCTCAGCGGTTAATACTGGGTCCATGGAACCACGTATCGATGCGAGGTAAGGGAGCGTCGTTCGTAGGTGATGTCGAGTTCGGAGCGGAAGCGGAGTGGGGCGATAAGGTTCTGAATGCCGAACGATTTCGCTGGTTTGATCGATGGCTTAAGGGAATTGAAACTGGCGTGGAGGATGACGATCCTGTGCGTATTTTCGTGATGGGTGGCGGCGATGGTTCTTTCGATAGTGCCGGGAGAGTAGCTCACGGTGGAGGTTGGCGCGCCGAGCAAGAATGGCCGTTGGCGAGAGCTGTCAATACTCCGTTCTATATGACCTCTGAAGGCGGTTTGAGTTCGGTTGAGCAAAATAATTCAGATTCATCTGTTTCGTGGGTACATGATCCGGATAACCCCGTGCCATCGATTAGTGGCAACGTGACCGGTTTCTATGAGTGGATTGTTTTACCTGAGGATCTCGACAGCGCATATGTGCCGCAGCGCGCTCGTATGCGTTCGTTGATACCTGATGGTCCGTTACACCAGAAGGAACGTGAGTCGACCGTTGTTGCGAAGGATCGATCAACCGACACTCCTGTGCTCCTTGCAGACCGCGCCGACGTAAATGTTTTTCAGACAGAAGCCCTGGATGAAGATGTCGAAGTAACTGGTCCGATAATGGTGAATCTTTGGGTATCGTCTGACGCAGTGGACACTGATTTCACAGCAAAGCTGATCGATGTCCATCCACCAAGTGCTGAATATCCAGAGGGTTTTCACCTGCCGCTAGAAGATTCGATTCAGCGTGCTCGATTCCGAGAAGGCTATGAAGAAGAAAAATTCATGAATCCCGGCGAGGTATATGATCTGCAGATCGAGCTTCCCCCAGTTTCGAATCTATTCGTGAAAGGGCATCGAATCCGAATCGATATTTCTTCGAGCAATTTTCCGAGATTTGATGTGAACCCGAACACTGGTGAACCTATCGGGCAACACACCAAGACCCAGGAGGCGACCAACACTGTATACATCGGAGGTCGGAACGCCTCGCATGTGGTGTTGCCTGTGGTTCCGTCAGACTAGGTAACGAAACAATACGGAAGGGGTTGGAGATGACGAAGTTGAGTGGTGCCGAGATTGCGGAATTGCTGCCGCAAATTCCCGAATGGACGGTGATAGAAGAAGAGGGGATGAAGCGATTACAGCGAATCTTTTCGTTCAGTGACTTCGTGGAAGCGCTGGAGTTTAGTGTGAAGGTGGGGTCGTTGGCTGAGCAGGCTAATCACCACCCACGAATCACGACAGAGTGGGGGCGCGTGACGCTTACGTGGTGGAGTCACGATCAAGGCGGAATGGTCGCCGCGGATGTCGAAATGGCGAAGCGCGTAGACGTTCTGTAGGTCTTCGCTAACTACTTTCGAGCTTCCTCGTTCGACAGTTTTTCGATAGCTTGCACTAACGCCTGATGACCTTGGTTCACGGCTTCTGGGCTATCGGCCTGCACCGAACGATATAGCTGTGCGATCAGCGTGCTGGTTGGTAGCGCAGTTCCTGTATCGGCAGCGATTTGACCCGCAAGTCGCAAATCTTTTTGCATGTGCTTGACCATGAAACCCGGGGCAAAATCGCCTTCCAGAATTTTTGGTCCAAGAGTTTCAAGAGCCCAAGAACGGCCGGCGCCGTTTTTCACTGCGTCGTAAAACGCTTGCATATCGAGCCCTGATTTTTTAGCGAGTACGAACGCTTCGGATATTCCGGCGAGGGTTGCTACACCGATCAACTGATTGGCGATCTTTGTAGTGTGACCGGAGCCGACTGGTCCCATGTGAGATACGTCGCCTCCGAGTACGTTTAGCACTGGAAGTGCTCGTTCGAATATTTCGGCATTGCCCCCGACGAGAATCGATAGCGTACCTGCTTCAGCTCCCCCAACTCCACCGGTTACTGGTGCATCGATAAAGCTTGAGCCCCGTGCTTCGACCAGATTCGACATCTTTTTACCCATCTCAGGATCGATGGTGCTCATGTCGATCACAACGGAGCCTTTTTGAAGCCCTTCTAGAATGCCGCTCGGACCCGCTATCACTGCCTCGACATGTTCAGAATCGGGAACCATGGTTATGACGATGTTGGAAGTGCTTGCGACCGCAGCTCCTGATTCTGCTGAGCTTGCTCCAAACTCCTTTGCGGCGTTCACCGTGTCCTGATTCAGATCGAACACCGTAACTGTGTAGCCGTCGTTCACAAGGTTGCGTGCCATTGGCAGGCCCATCATGCCGAGTCCGACAAATCCGATTTTTTCGTTGCTCATGAGAATTTCCTGCAATCAGTAATGGTCTGCAAATTTTGTGAAACAAATATGCGGGCTAATTTACAGGTGGTTGAACCAAATTGGGTATCGCACATCTGATTTTCTGGCGGGAGAATTTTAGGGTTGAAAAAATGAGCTGAAGATAAGTCGCCAGTCTGTAATGAAGGATGTTGTATGTATAAAGCTGTGTTGTTCGACCTGTTTGGCACGTTGATCGCCCCGCCACCGATGCCCGTTTATCGGAAGATGGTTAGCGGCGTTGCGTCGGCACTTGGAGTTTCGTTCGAAACCTTGAACGACCCGTGGATGTCGATCAACGATGGCCGGTTGGATGGCAGTTTTGAATCGTCGGAAGGCGATATTTTGGCGGCTGCGAAGTTGATAGGAGTGGAAGTCTCTGAGTCACAGATAGCCGAGTGCATGGATATTCGCCGTTCGGTTACCAGAGATTTTTTAGTTCCAAAGCCGGGCGCACTAGACATGCTCGATGCACTAGTCGAGATGGATTGTGCACTTGGGCTGATTACCGATTGTGTGTACGACGTGCCGGCGGTATGGGCTGAAACCGACTTTTTTCCTTACTTCTCGGCAGCGCACTATTCGTGCGTGACTCATATTCGGAAACCCGATGGTCGTGCTTACAAGGGCGTGCTCGACTTATTGGAAACATCACCCGAGGAAGCACTGTTTGTTGGTGATGGCGGATCGGACGAGTTGAACGGCGCTGTTCGGGTTGGGATGGATGCCGTGATGATTAGCGACCTAACTCCGGAATCCGGCGAAGTTATGCGGGTTGGAGTCGTCGATTGGGATGGCCCCGTGGTCAAATCGATATCCGAAATAACCGACTACGTTCGTAATCACAGATAATTTGCTTGCCGCTGGAGATGATCTGGTCTAGGTTGGGCGCACCGAAATTAATGATGGGATTTTTCGACGGTGGAGCAAACGAATGACTACTCTTGATGATCGACTGAAATCACTTGGATCATCGGAACTCGATGAACAGGTCGAACGCTGGCGTCGGTCGAGAGAGCGGCTTGCGGTCGACAAACACCGCCCAACGTTTCATTTCTCGCCACCAGAGAATTTTATGAACGACCCAAACGGGTTGTGCCAGTGGAACGGTCTGTACCACCTGTTTTACCAGTTCCGTGCAGACGGAGTAGATCAGGTTCACTGGGGGCACGCGGTCAGCGAAGATCTGGTGCGCTGGAAAGATTTGCCGATAGCTCTTTATCCCGATCAAGAGAACGATTGCTTTAGCGGGCAGACACTGGTCGAAGATGACCGGGTGATAGCCACCTATCACGGCACACAGGCTGGCAACGCAATTGCTACCGCTTCGGATGATCTATTGATCGATTGGAAGAAGCATCCCGATAATCCCGTGATTCCTATCGTTCCAATCGACGAGGAATCAGGTGCGCCTTATCGAGTCTTTGATCCATGTATTTGGAAAGAAGATGATGGCTACTACGCATTGTCGGGAGTGTTTAAGAATGGTGAACGGAGTGTTGATTGCGAGGGCGTGGATCACTTATTCCACTCGACCGATCTGACGAATTGGGACTACGTTGGTGAGTTGATTGCTACCGATTACAACACCGAGCCGGGAGAAGACTACGCCGTACCGAATTTTTGGCCTATTGGTAACGGCAAGAACATGCTGCTGTTCTTTAGTCACAAGCGCGGTGGTCAGTACTTCGTAGGCGACTACGATAGTTCGACTCATAAATTTACGAGTGACTATCACGGCAGGTTGAACAATGGCCCTTTGGCTATTGGGAGTTTGCATGCACCCTCGGCGACCGTCGATGACAGTGGTCGCTTTCTGGCGATATTCAACGTTAAGGAAAGCCGGGAACCTCACGGTTGGAGCGACATTATGACGCTGCCGACTCATCTTTCTCTGCGTGACGACAATTCACTCAGAATTCAGCCCGTGAGCGAACTGGATTCGCTGCGCGGGGATCACGCGGCGTCCCCAGATATAGAACTTGGTGCGGGTGAAGAAGTGGTGTTGGATTCGGTGAGCGGTAACGCTATCGAAATTGCAGTGACGATCGAACCGGGTTCTGCTCACGAAATTGGATTGAACGTATTGCGTTCGTCCGATGCTGAGGAAGCTACTCGCATTTCGTTCTTTCCAAAGGGGCACCCGAGATTTGGTTCTGCGATGTTGCAGATCGACGGTGTGAATTCTTCAGTTCGTGAAGATTTGATTCCACGACCTGCGGAGGTCGGGCCGCTGGACGTTGGCGAAGATGAGCCGATTGAACTTCGCATATTTATTGATCGGAGTATCGTTGAGGTGTTCGCCGACGAGCGACAGTGTCTGACGTTGCGTGCTTATCCAGATCGTTCTGACAGTACTGGCGTTTCCGTATTCGCACGGGGAGGATCAGCGAAATTCAGCGGGATTGAAGCCTGGCAGATGGAATCGGTTTGGCCCGAGCTAGGCTGAACTCTGACCACCCGCGTGCATCGTTTTACCAAATAGCGCATCTGACTTTGTACGAGGTAAATAATGAACACGCAACCACATTCTGATTCAATCCACGAAATTTCGAGACTACAGAGCGCAGCACATACCGGAAGCCTGAAGGCTGTTGTGCGTGAACTGGCGTCGATCTGTAAAGACACCTCAACCGAGCAGTGTACGAAGCTAACGGAGTTAATGCCTCGACTAAGCGTTGAGACTGCCATGCACAAGGTTCGAGTTTTCAATTAACTCAGGTTTTGTTGATCGTCTGAAATATTTCGCTATCTCCCCCTGAGATACAAAGCGCCCCAAACGAACGATTGTTTGGGGCGTTTTGTTTAATGCGATCTGATTCGATTCCGATGGGTGATACCGATCACAAGTTCACATCGTCGTTTGTGATTTTTAGAGAAGGAAAAGGGCTTTTCTGTGATTTAGTACCTGTGTTTTCGATACGGTCGAATAGCGGCTGACAGGGATGCGAGAAACGGAATAAAACTCGATTCTCGATTGAGTAGCTGGAAAAGTATGACGTTTCGACGCCGGACTGACCAACTACAAAACGGTTAGGGAGTTTCACGCTAGGCGGTCGGTCTGGGTGAAACGCACGGAAAACTTGGAAGTTTTGAATCGGTTGAAAGCGGATCACATCGCTGAGGCTGGGGCAACAAATCGGAAGAGCGATTCGTATTCCGACTGTTTCGATTGTTCTAGAGAATTCAGGGATAAAAAACACATGGTAAGTACAACCATGAAATTCTTGTTCGGATCACTTCTAGGTAAGTTGATCCTTGCATTCCTCGTACTCGGCGTGGTGCCAGCAGCAACTGTGGGAATGATTTCCTACCAGAAGGCTGCAGATTCACTCACAAGTGAATCGTTCCAAAAGCTTGAGGCAGTTCGAGGTATCAAGACAGCGCAGATCGAAGGTTACTTCGGTGAGCGACTTGGTGACGTTAGCGTTCTTTCATCTAACGCAACAGTTAAAGACGCTATACACGCATTTGAAGATGCGTTTTATGCTGAGGGTGGAGTCGAGAACGGACCACTCTACGCAGCAGCGACAGAGCAGCACGCAGATTGGCTTACTCAGTACAACGACGAGTACGGCTACTACGATCTTTTCCTTATTTCCAAAACTGGAGATATCGTTTGGACCGCATTCAAAGAATCTGATCTGGGTGAAAATATCGTAACCGGATCACTTGCAGACAGCCCAATTGGTGACGTATTCCAGAAAGGTCTGACAGCAGTATCTGTTCAGGATTTCGCACCTTACGCTCCAAGTGGTGGAGTACCTGCAGGGTTCGTTTCTGCACCCGTGTATGAAGCGGGCGACGTGATTGGTGTAGTTGCATTGCAGCTCCCACTTGAGGCCATCAACACCATCATGCAGCAGCGTGACGGGATGGGTGAGACTGGTGAGTCGTACCTGATTGGTTTCGACAAGCGAATGCGTACCGACTCGTACCATGACCCAACGGGTCACAGTGTGAACGCATCTTTCGCGGGTACCGTTGCTGACAACGGTGTCGACACCGAAGGTGCTCGTCGAGCTATTGCTGGTGAGACAAACACAAGCATCATCATCGACTACAACGGAAACCCCGTTTTGTCGTCATATGCACCACTTGCTATCGCAGGTCTTGAATGGGCAATTTTGTCGGAAATCGACGAAGCTGAAGCTCTGATTCCTGCAAAGGCATTGCTGAACACATTCTTGCTGGTTCTTATCATCTCGATTGCGATCGTTGTGGCAGCTGGTTTCTACCTTGCTCGAACAATCGCTTCTGGTGTGAAGAACGTTTCTGAGGCAGCCGAAGAGCTTGCTGACGAAATTCTTCCACAGCTTGTTACTGTTACCGAAGCTGTTGCAGCTGGTGACCTCACGAAGACATCTGACGTATCGATCCGATCAATCGAAGCTAAGTCTAAGGACGAAGTTGGAGATCTCGGGCGTGCATTCAACTCGATGGGCGAACAGCTCGGTCGATTGGGTGAGGCCAACGTTTCTATGGTTGCCAACCTCCGAGAAATTGTTGGTCAGGTATCAGAGACTGCCGGCGACGTTTCAGCTGCAAGTGAGCAGCTGGCATCCGCATCTGAGCAGGCAGGTTCTGCAACGCAGAACATTGCTGAACAGGCCCAAGGCCTTTCAAAGGGTGCACAGGATCAGGAATCTGCAGTTACTGACACAACTGAGTCTGTAAAACAGCTCGGTTCTGCTATCGACCAGATCGCAGAAGGTGCTCAGCAGCAGAACCAGACTGTTGAGTCTACAACCCAAACAATCAACGAAGTTTCACGTGCTATTACTGAAGTTGCAAGCAACGCTCAGGAAGCATCTGAAGGTTCGAAGTCTGCTGACGATGCCGCTCGCAAGGGGCTTGGTATTGTTGAACAGACCGTTGAAGGTATGGCTCAGATCAAAGACGCTGTTAGCGATGTTGCAGATCGAATCGGCAACCTCGGTGAGCAGTCGGCTGAAATTGGCAAGATCGTCGCAGTTATTGACGACATTGCTGCTCAGACAAACCTACTCGCACTGAACGCCGCAATTGAGGCTGCTCGTGCTGGTGAACAGGGTCGTGGATTCGCAGTTGTTGCCGACGAAGTTCGACAGCTCGCTGAACGGGTTACGACCGCCACTTCTGAAATTGCAGGTCTGATCGACGGCGTCCAAAAGGGTGTTGAAGAATCAGTCAAGGCAACTGAGAAGGGTACTGAAGAAGTAGAACGTGGTTCTGAACTGGCGAACGAAGCTGGTGAATCTCTCAACGAGATTCAGGCCGCAGTTGTGACTGTCACAACTCAGGTGGAACAGATTTCGGCCGCTGCCGAAGAAGTAACCGCTTCGAGTGATGAGATGGTCAAGTCAATCGAAGGAGTCATGGCGATCACTGAAGAGACGACCGCTGCGACTGAAGAGATGGCTGCTTCTAACGACCAGGTACAGCAGGCAATGGGTTCAATCTCCGCCATCACCACTCAGACTGGTGCATCGGTAGAAGAGTCCTCTGCTGCGACAGAAGAGCTTAGCTCGCAGGTTGAAGAAGTTGTTGCTTCATCATCCGCACTTGGCGACATGGCTGGTGTGCTTACATCTGCCGTTGCACGATTCAAGTTGTCGGAAGATGGCCAGAGCAACGACGCTCAGAGCGATGACGAGCAGATAGCTGCATAGTAACCGCTTTAGGTAAAGACATTCGAGAGAGGCCTCGGACATTTGTCCGGGGCCTTTTTCTTTGATTTTTTAGACGCTTCGGCAGCGGGATGAGCATTCACCTATACTGCCGCACTATGAATATTCGTAAATTCTTGTGGATGTTTGTGTTCGTTTTGGCGCTCGTCGCGTTATCAGCTTGTGGGGCGTATGATGCGGGCGACTCAGTTATGGCTGATGTTCCGGCTGAGGAAGAGGGCGAAGCTGTACTGATTTTGCAGCCCGATGCGGTGTTCACAGTTGATGATGTGGAAGCTGCCGGATGGAAGAACTCGAGAGAACTTTCGCCTGAGACTCTGCCTGGTGCGACGAGTGTTTGGTACGGCTTTTACCGGCAGCGAGATGTTGAAGTTCGGGTGTATGAATCTCAGGCATCGGCGATTAGCGATGGTCAAGAGATTGCCGATGTAGCGACAGGGCGCCGAAAGCCTACTCCGTTTGCTTCTGGCGGAATAAGTTCGACCCGGACGAGTTATTCGGCTTACGGGATTGTCGGGAACTTGATCTTGTTGTGCGAGATTAAGATCGAGGATTGCCAAGGCTTGCTGGAGAGTATTGAGTAGGGTTTGTGGCTTGGAGAAGTGGGTTTAGGTCAGGAGAAGTGGATGCCGTGATCGCTGATTGCGACGTCGCAGACTCCTCGCAATGACAACTTCGATGCAATATCACAGCTAGAATTCTCGTTTTCAGCTGGAAAAACTAGAGCAACGAGGGGCTAACGTGGCGAGTACTGATCCGACCCAACCGAATATTGTGTTCATCCTGAGCGATGATCAGGGTGCGTGGGCGATGAACTGTGCCGGGACCCCGGAACTAAAAACTCCTAATCTGGATCGGCTCGCCGAAACGGGAATTCGGTTCGAGAATTTCTTTTGTGCGTCGCCAGTTTGTTCACCGGCGCGGGCTTCGATTCTTACTGGACAAATTCCATCGCAGCACGGTGTTCAGGATTTCTTGCGAGCCGGCAACGGTGTAAACGTCGAGGGCGACAGCAAGACCATTCAGTACCTCGAAGGTCGTACAACCTACACCGAGATTCTCGGCCAAAACGGGTACGACGTTGCCTTGAGTGGCAAGTGGCACATCGGTGATTCGGGTACTCCCCAAGCCGGATTTGCCTACTGGAATGTGCACGCTACTGGTTCGGGGAATTACTACAACGCCCCGATGTTCACCGATGGCGAGCAATACACGTCGGACGGTTATTTCAGCGATGTGATTACCGACAACGCAATCAATTATCTCGACGATCAAAAGTCGTCCGACAAGCCGTTCTCTTTGAATGTTCACTACACAGCGCCGCACGCCCCGTGGGGACGTGAACAACATCCTAGCGAGATATATGATGACTATTTCGAGAATTGCGAGTTTGAGTCGGTTCGGTGGGATCCGATTCACCCGGAACATCTCTTAAAAGAGGGCTCTTCGGGGAGTGTTGGCGATACTACCGAGAATCGGCGTGCGCTGTTGAGCGGCTACTTTGCTGCAATTACATCGATGGACGAGAACATAGGTCGATTAATCGACTGGCTCGAAGCGAACGATCTTCGAGAGAACACGTTGATCGTGTTCACCGGCGACAACGGGATGAGCATGGGGCACCACGGTATTTGGGGCAAGGGCAACGGCACTTACCCGGCCAACATGTACGACACCGCAGTGAAGGTGCCGACCATTATTTCTAGACCGGGTCATGTTGTTGAAGGACGCGTCGAACGAAACTTGCTGAGTCATTACGACTTGATGCCGACGATTCTCGACTACGTGCGCCTTGGCTACACGATCGGCAACGTTCGAGATTCTCTTCCGGGCAATAGCTTCGCCGGGTTGTTAGAAGGTGCGGTCGAGGTGGATAGCGGTCCGGTTGTAGTGCTGGACGAGTACGGTCCTACTCGCATGATTCGCACCCAGTCGCTGAAGTACATTCATCGATACCCCGATGGTCCGCATGAGTTCTACGATCTTGCGAACGATCCAAACGAAGTGACCAATGCGATTGACGACATTGCGTTTAGGTCGATCATTCGGCATATGAATAGAGAACTTCAGGAGTGGTTCGACAAATACACCGAGCCTGAGCGCGATGGATCAAAACAGGCGGTGAAGGGCAGGGGGCAGCTCGATATTGTCGGTGGCAAGGAAGAGGCGTTCGCTCAGGACGTAACGTTCCTGCGGGATCTCGAATAGGCGTTACTTAGTTCACTTAGATATCAATAAAAAAAGACCAGACTGAAGCAGGATTGTTTACTTGAATCAGGCTGGCCTTTTTACTCTCAACGAGTACAAGAGTGCGACTCTTGGAACTCGCTAGGATTGGTTTGCTGATTTATGGCAGGTATGCGGCAAAAGACTGCATTGCGAACTTGCCGTCTACTACGTGGAACGTGTCGGTTCCGAGTGGAGCTGCATCTCCCGAATGCCAGGTGATGTAACCGTATTCACTATCGATTGAGTGGACATCTACCTCCATGTTGGCGATAAAGTCTTCGGGCAGTGATGCGACGAACCCCTCGAAGAATGCTTGAATTTCGTCAGTGCCGTTGAATGTTCCGTTTGGAGTAAAGAGCGTCGCGTCGGATGCGTAGTCGCTGATGACTCCGGGTAGATCGCCGCCGGCGAGGGACTCTAGGTGGTGTTGTACTACGTCAGCGGTTGATGTCATTTTCTTAGCCCTTATCTGTTCGTGAAGAACAGCATTGTTAATGTCGTGCCAATTAGGATGCAGGTTTTCAAAAAGCGATTCACTGTATTTGGGGCAAAGCTAGAATTGCCGCGGTTGAATGCCTGAAGCGACGTAATTTGAAGTGTAAAAACTGAGGAAAAATATCTTGATCGATGCGTTACTAATTGGTGGTAAGGGAATGATCGGCGCGGGTCTGCGGACTTATCTGCCCAAGCTCGATTCTGAGTACAGCGTGACCACTGCTGATTTGCCGGGGGCACCCGATGCAGCAACAGATCCTGCCGCCCACAGCAAGTTCATTGAGCTTGACGCGTCGGTTGATGATGCTGAACTACGGAAGGCACTCGAGGGTCGAGACCTGGTTGTGTATCTCGCTCGAAAAGATCCACTGAGCGAAATGAACGCAATGACTGATCGAGTGTTCAAGGCGATTATGGACGTGTGTCCTAATGCTGTAGTGATCGGCTCAAGTTCTGTTCACGCTACGGGTGCGGCTTATTACGGTTACACACGAGAGGAAAATTCTCCGATAGCAAATAGGCGTTTCGATGAGGTCGACCCGTGGCCAGAACCGCTGTCGGTAATGACTGAGCCGTGCCCAACTGGCGATTATGGCGTCGAGAAGGCTTATGTTGAGGCGTGGTGTCACCGTTTGGGTGCTTTGGGCCAAAGTGCGGTTGCTGCTCGTTGGGGCGGAATAAACGCGACGAACGGGAAAAAGGACGAGATCTCGTATTTCACGGTGTGGTGCCACCAGGAAGATTCGGCCCGGTTCGTCGATGCGTGTTACAAGACGGCTCGTGCCGGCAAGTTACGTCCCAGCGCCCACTACTACGTGATATCGAATAACACCTACAACGTCTTTGATATCGAAACCACGAAGCGAGAGATTGGTTATGATCCACAGCACGATGCTGAGTCGTTTTATGGTGACGATGATGGGGCACATTCGTTGCGCGTAGACTAAGCGATAGTTTGCTGGCTAACTAAATATCGGTTGGTGGATTCGGTTGCACAAATATCAGGCTCCAGTTCAAGAAAACAAATCTGCATCAAAAGGCGACAGGCGTAGTTCGGGTCGACGATTGTTCGATTCAGTTTTTCCTAGAGCGCTGAAAGTAGTCGCCGTACTGCTCGCGGTATATGCACCGCTCGGAATGTTTTTCGGAGTGATATTGATCATGGCTCCGATCGATCAAAACGTCACCGACGAACTCCAGTTTGAGTCAAGCAGACGGCAATTTGGTTTTGCTGCGCTTGGTGTGATCGCGTCGGGTGCTGTCGCCGCCTACGGTTCGTACCGATTGTGGATGCTCGCATTCAACGTTCGACGAAGTGTTCGCCGTCGCACAAAAGGCCTTGAGTAACTGCCCGAATGGCGTGCTGCCAAGACTTTAGGCGAGAGAACTAGGCTGTATCGGCGAGGTGCCGGTCGATGCCAAATTCTATAACGGGTTTCTCGTCGGATTTGATCGACTCGGAAGACGAGTCGGCGCTCTCCGCGGTTGCTATTGGAGCATCCAGTGCAGTGACGGTTGGAGAGGCTTCAACCGGGATTGTGAAGCTGAATGTTGTGCCTTTTCCAACGGTGCTTTCGACGTGAATTTGACCCTGGTGAACTTCGATGATTTCTTTCGTGATAGCAAGACCGAGACCAGTTCCAGATACGGAGCGAGTTGCTTCGTTATCAACTCGGAACAACTTGGTGAACAATCGGGCGAGGTCTGTATCGGATATGCCCATTCCCTGATCAGATACTGCAATTCCAAGACTGTCTTCCACGACGCGAGTGGTACAGGTTTTGGGGCCGGTCAATCGAATCTACCGCACCTATGGCTTCTTCACAGCGCATACTTATAGCGGCGTACACCTCGGGTGATTCAATCCCCCAAAACAGAAAAACTGTTTCCAAAATCGTCAATGCACCTGAGGTCAAACAATGTCAGAAAACCAAGAAGTTTCGAGTGAGAAAAAGAGCGTTCCATGGTGGCGTAGAAAACATCATTTGGGCGGGGTAGCACTTGGTGTCGGGATTGGAACCGCAGTCGGAATATCCTCTACTACTCTTTTTTCAGGCATAGCCGTTGGCATTGCAATCGCCATCGTTTTCGGGGTTGCGTTTGGCAAGGCAACCGGAAAATAACTGGCCGAATTCGAAGCGGCGATATCACACTGTTCAACCGTGCTCGGTTCCAAATCGTCGTTCAAGTCAGCGAACCTGTCGTCGATTGGATAAACAACCGCCTCTCGGCAATTCGAAATTTCGTTCGTGGCTCAGTTTCCGAACATTCTTATAGATGAAAGCAATATGAAAGCAATTACGCAGAATAAATACGGTTCTCCAGCAGAAGTACTAAAGCTCGAGACCGTCAAAATGCCAACGATCAAAGATGACGAAGTACTGGTCCGAGTTCAGGCAGCCGCCACTCACATCGGTGATTGGCTCCTCACCCGAGGTTGGCCGTACCTCGTACGCCTCATGCCAAAGGCCAAAATACCGGGAATGGAAATGTCTGGAATCGTGGAATACGTCGGCAAAGACGTTAAGGAATTCGGGCCGTGTGATGAAGTTTTCGGATGGGGTAAATATGCCTTCGCTGAATATGCGACGTTTTCGGAAAAGGCACTGTTACTGAAGCCGTCAAACGCAACATTCGAGCAAGCTGCGGCAATACCAATTTCGGGATTTACAGCATTACAAGCGGTTCGTGATCATGGCGAAGTCAAAGCTGGACATAAGGTTCTTGTTATCGGGGCTTCTGGAGCAGTTGGAACCTTCGCCGTACAGATTGCAAAGTCGTATGGAGCAGAGGTTACCGGAGTTGGTAGCGCTCGGAACGAAGATCTAGTTCGCTCAATAGGAGCCGATCACTACATCGATTACAGCAAGCAAGAGATCACGGACGGCGGCCGTCAGTACGATGTGATTCTCGATACGGCTGGTAACCGATCGCTGTCTTTGCTAAGAAGACCCCTCGCCAAAAAGGGAGCCTTGGTGATAGTAGGTGGATCAGGTGGTAAATGGCTGATGGGAGTAACCAGAAGCATCCGGGCTACCATGCTTTCGCCACTGGTCAGCCAGCGGCTTCGTATGTTCCTTGCCAAAAACAACAAAGAGGATCTTGCCGTACTGAAGGAGCTTATAGAGTCGGGAGACGTCACCCCGATCATTGACAAAACGTACAAGCTAAACGATGCCGCCCAAGCTGTGGAAAATGTTGGCGAGAGGCACAGCCGAGGCAAAACAGTAATTAGCGTCGGTGGCTGAAGTACTGCGACTCGATCTAGCAACAGAATACATGTGACCTTGTATCTTCTCCGGTAACGCTGCCTTAGCGGTAGCGTCGATGGGTGCGGCAGGCCGAATCGACCGCCGAAATACGCCCTCGCCTCAGCGTCGATAGGCTGCTGGTCGGTGGTCATTGCGGCTTTCAAAGCTCGCAACTCTGGAACGGTGAACTCCTGCAACGGAGACACATCGAAGGAGTGTTGAACTTCTACTTGCTCGGTGAACATTCGCATCGTCTTTCCGAGCAACTCTAGCGCCCTTACCCGAGCAGCCTCCGACTCCGCGTTCTCTGCCAACTTCCGTAATCCATACGAATGGCCGCTTTAGTGGCGTTCCGATCTACCAGGAATTCTCTGGCGAACGTTTGGCGTTTTGTTTGCAGCATCTCAGTATTTTAATTTAGATACGCAGCCTGCGTTGCCTGAGCATCGCTCCAGCACCAGCACCAGCACCAGCACCCACCCTACACACATGCGCCCGCACGTAACGTGTGCCTGCGTCGCGTGCCTGTCGCGCCTGTGAGGTAATTCAGCGCCGCGACTCCCACATCCCTGTGTAACACGGGCCGGGGGCAACCTATCGGCGGTCGCAAGTCGATTGTTACTTGGAGTTGAAAATCCCGTGCGAAATTTCTGCGAGATTGCTGACAAACGCTAACAAATACCAACAAGACCTACCGGGGGGGGTGATTGCATTGCCTCGGTGAATTCACTAGCGCCTGTGTTGGTCCTGTTGCGGAGGTGGCGGGGCGGTGTCCTGGATGCCCTTTACCAATCTGCCTCGGGTGTGATGGATACGCAAACAATTTGCAACATG
This sequence comes from Candidatus Lucifugimonas marina, assembly GCA_029593915.1. Lineage (GTDB taxonomy): Bacteria > Chloroflexota > Dehalococcoidia > Lucifugimonadales > Lucifugimonadaceae > Lucifugimonas > Lucifugimonas marina. Next base: position 1,051,883 of record CP046147.1, read on the forward strand.
GCATGGCGCGCGCGAGGTTAATAAATCTGGGGCGTGAGAGGCTGCCAACTGCTACGTGTGAAAAAGGGGGAACGCTTCGCTCGAAGTTCGTTACACACTTCCGTGCATCGTTTGCTTACCTACAACCCGTTACCTGCACGCGCGCTCCGTGGATGTGAGGGGTGTTAGGAGATGGCCTGGGTTATGATAGGGCATTCGTGATCGTCGGCGACATCGTAATACCGAGTGAACTAAAGGTCGCAGCTTGCGAGGTGTTTGTTCCGTTACTCGAATAGTTGTGGCACCGGGATTAGTATCGGGGGCGCAAGAGTTGACTTCGATCTGGCAGGAGTAACGATGAAGTATCTGTCGTTTTTATCGATTTGCCTTGGCGCTGTCACGCTCGCTGCCGTGCTGGCATGTGGGTCGGAAAATCCAGGCACTGCTTCGGATCAGAACACCGACACGGCATCCGAGAACGACCAGGCAACATCGATTATCGTCGATAACGGCGGAATTTACACGATCGAGGATTTCGAGGCCGCGGGCTACAAGAAGGTAACCCAGTTCGACCTGGAAACTCTTCCGGGAGCCATTGACGCGTGGTTCGGTTTTGCCAACCAAAAGGATTTCGAAATTAGAATTTACCCCTCGCATCAGGTAGCAGTTGATCATGGGATCGAACCGGCAAAAATTGCTATCGGCAAGGGGGCAGTCCCGTGGCAGAGGCGGCCACCCCGCCGGTTCTTTTCCTACCTTGTCGTTGGAAATGTTGTGATGCTTTGTGAGCTTGAAGTCGCCTCCTGTGAGACCCTGATAGCACAACTCGAATGATGCTGTTAGGAGAGTGGCGATTTGCAGAATCGTGTGTCAATTGAATCGATCTCCCAGCACATCTAACTCATCCACCCACATCGATCCAACTCAGCCACACCTGTTAGCCACAACTGGCAGCCTGAACGCGCGCTCCGTGGGCGTGAAGGGTGCCAGGGAGTGGGTTCGCTTTTGAGCCTCGGCTTCGGTCGGGGCGTTTTCGTTTAGGTGAGTTACCCCAGTGCTGATGATCACATTGGTATAGTCCTCGAAATTCTCACCGGACGTACAAGGACATATATGCTCAATAAGCGACCGACTATTTCGTCTCAATTTTTCGTGATGCTTGTAGCATTTATTGCCATTAGTACAGGATGTGTTAGTGCAGATACCAGCGCAGTTTACGAATTAGCCGATGGCACGGCGACAGCTGTTTCGAAAAGTGGTGAACCTACTCCTACTCCCGTGCAAAAAGGTGCACCAGTACCGGCTAGCATTGTCAGTCCGATTACTGCCACTTTCTACGAGCAAACCACCGAATACCGAGTTACGCTCGGAAATCCCATAAACCCCGGTGAGTGGAATAAATACGAGGGTCACTTCTGTGGAGATAAACAGGTAGATTCCGACGGTTATCGGCTGACTTGGAAACATCCTCACCCACCGTGTGACAAGACCACAAACCACGCCGAACAAGAGATCGTTTTTAGAGTAGAGGTACCCATGTATCCCAGCCCAGTTGAGGTCATATGCAAATATCAGGGTGCTGCTAATGGAGTTGGCGAACCGTGCACTTGGGCTCGGTAGTCAGGAACGGCGTGGATACGAACCAATCAGTTCGAGTGATCATGCGGCAGACTTTTGGTTTGCCTGATCTGGAAGTTGAGTATGCAAAAACCAGATGAGACAGAAATTGATGGCTGGAATCTTCATCGGGCTGCAACGGAAAATAGAGCAGATATTGCAAAGAGTCTAATCGACAGCGGTGTTGATATTGAAGCCAGAGATACTGAAGGCTGTACCGCTCTTCATGCTGCGGCGTGGGACAACTCACTCGATGTTGCTCGTTTGATTGTCGAATTAGGTGCTGACATAGAAGCAAGGGACCATGATGCAGAAACTCCCTTGCACATGGCGGCTTGGAAAAACTCCATCGAGGTTGCATCCTTCTTGGTCGAATCTGGAGCAAACACCGATGCGACAGATGAAAGCGGGCGTACTCCGCTGGATAGAGCATCAGCAAACAACTACCCATACGCTCGATCCGAAGATGTTGAACGACTACTAGCCAAGCTTAGATCACAATAAAACATATTCGCCTCGGAGCAATCCGGGGCGTTTTCGCGTCTGCACTCCGAAAATTGCCCGCGGAATTTCTGCGCCCCCACACCCATCAACTACCCTCGACCCAACTAGAAGTACCCGGCATACCCATCCATCCACCCACATTGGTGCAGCCCAGCAACACCTATTTACCCACAGTTAGCTGCTTCGACGCGCTCTCCGTTGACGTTGGCACACTCACGAGACGAACTGGGCAACAAGGAGCAAGGACATTCGATCTGGGAGCTGTTGAAGTTGCTGGATAAGCGCTAGGGGCAAGACCAGGAATACCTATTTATTCGATGCTATTGGGTCAACTTAGGGTCAACAAACAGAAAAACCCCTGCATTTCTGCAAGGGTTTCTCTAGTTCAGGTTACGAATGGAGCGGAAGACGAGGTTCGAACTCGCGACCCTCTCCTTGGCAAGGAGATGCTCTACCACTGAGCCACTTCCGCTAGTGCACTCAACAATAAGCATTCTCAGGCATGTGGTCAAGACGCGGCGGAGGTGTTTAGTTCAACTGTGAGTGATTTTCTATTTATGGTGCGGTTGTGACGATGGGGACTGTTGGATGGTGCCAGTCGTCCTTCGAGTGCCTCAGGATGACAACGCGGATGGTAGGCGTCCGCTGTGATTCGCTCGGAAGACGGTTGTTGAAGTTTGCGTGATAAATCCTGAAATCATTCGTCCTAGCTCAGGGTAGGAATGAATTCAGGATGACAGGGTCGCAATGTCGTTGGATAGCTTGTGAGTAGAGTGCTGTTGGGAGCTGACCCTTCGACGGTGCTCAGGATGATGGCAGGAGAGTTGCTTCCCTGTTCTAGCGGCTATCTTCGCCCGTTGGAATAGTTCCCAACAGGCGGCGACTGGGTGGTAGTCGGTTTTGGATGCAGGGCTTTTTAGATTGTCGTAGCGTTGGTTGTTGCTATCGAGAATCCGATACCAACCGCCGTATTTCTGATCGACCAAATTGTCGAGCGACCACTGCCATGTTCGCTCATGCCATTCGGCGTATTCAGCTACCCCTGTTCGAGTTGCAAGCAAACCCGATGCTGCGATTGTTTCTGAAAGAACCCAGTAGTAACGGTCGGTGTCGATAATTTCGCCGAGAGTTGCGGGCAGTCCAAGCGCAATGGCGCGTTCTTCGTCGATCGAAGGGCTGATCGAGTAGTTGAATCCGCCGTTAACGTGATCCCAGCCCTGCGCAACGGCTGAATCGAACAGCTTTTTAGCCTGAGGGAGCATCCAGTCTTGAGGATTGTGCTCTTCCAGAATTAGAAGCAGTTTCGTCCACTCGGTCCAGTGTCCGACCAAGAATCCGTACGGACGGAATAGGTTCTTTGGATCGTCGAGGTTGTACTTCCAGTCGATCGACCAGTCTTCTGCGTAGTGCTCCCAGATCATGCCGCCTGATTCGTTGGCGAGATCGATACACACTCGTTTGGCGAGCGTCGTTGCTCGTTCGAGATACCTTTTATCGCCGGTTGCCTCGAACGCTGCGATCATCGCTTCGCAGGTGTGCATGTTGGCGTTTTGTCCACGATAGGGATCGGTAACCGACCAATCGGGCGATATTTCATCGACGTAAAGCTGGTCCTCGGCGTTCCAGAATTGCTCTTCCATGAGATCGAACGTCTCAGCGAGCGGTTGAGCAGCTTCCTTGACGCCAGCTTTAAGCGCCGTGGCGTACGCAAGCAGCACGAATGCGTGACCGTAGCAGTGATTCGTCGCATCGGTCACATCGAGTCCGCTCAGGAGCCATGCGTATCCACCGGAAGGCTGCTTGTGGTGTTCTTGTAGGAATTTTATTCCGTGTTTAGCCGCATCGACGTACTCGGTGTTGTCGAGCATCATCGCAGCTATGGAGAAGACGTATATGAACCGGCATGTGCCGACTAAATGCTTCGTTTGGTCGTCGAAGATAGTGCCGTCGTCACGAAACTGATTGATGTAGCCACCGAGTTCGTAGTCGATGCAGTCGGGGTAGTAGAAGTCGACGATTTCTTGGACGTGCTGTTGCAGGAACTCTTTCGAGGAGTAATTGGGTTTTCTTGGTTGATCGGTAGTCGGCATTGGAAGAATGAACCCACCCTCTAACTCCCTCCCCCGAGGGAGAGAGGATCACACATGGTGTTACTCGCTTACTTTGATCAGGAGCTTGCCAAAGTTCTTGCCGTTTAGGAGGCCGATGAACGCTTCTGGAGCGTTTTGGAATCCATCGACAACATCTTCTTTGTATTTGATTCGTCCGTCTTTGATCCAGTCGGCAATCCGAGCACGGGCGACCTCGTGTTGAAGCTCGAAGTCATACACGAGGAATCCTTCGACTGTCGTTCGAGTTCGTATGAGGGCAGCCATGTTTCGAGGTCCTTGCGGTGGAGTTGCAGCGTTGTACTGCGAAATCTGGCCACATATTGCAACCCGAGATTTAAGCGCTAGATTTTCAAAAACTGCGTCGGAAACCGGACCACCCACGTTGTCGAAATAGCAGTCGACACCGTTCGGCGATAAACGAGCCAGTTCTGCCGAAACATCTTGGGTTTTATAGTTGATCGCAGCATCGAAGCCTAGCTCGTTCACTGTGTAGTCGCACTTCTCATCGCTTCCAGCAACGCCGATTACGAAGCAGCCGTTGATCTTGCCGATTTGACCTACCACGGCGCCAACTGCTCCAGAGGCTGCGGATACAACTAGTGTGTCTCCGGCGCGTGGTTTTAGAACTTCCAATAGTCCGAAGTATGCAGTCATGCCCGGCATTCCGAGAACACCGACGCCAGTCGAAACTGGACCGAGTTCGGGGTTCACCGATTTCGCAGTGTGGGCTGGAATTGCAGCCCATTCCTGCCAGCCAATGCTTGAGCGTACGGTGTCGCCGACTTTGAACAGAGGTGATTCGCTTTTCTCGACCCGGGCAACGACCTCACCGGTCATCACGTCGCCGATTTCGAGGGTTGCTGCATACGACGGTCCGCCACGCATTCGACCACGCATGTACGGATCGAGACTCAGGTAGAGCGTGCGAATGAGAATCTCCCCGTGTTTCGGTTCGGGAATCGTTGATTCCTTGATTGCAAAATTTTCGGCTGTCGGCTCGCCCTCGGGTCGGCTCGCCATTGTCCAAGCTCGATTTACTGCATCTGACATGTTTATTCCTACCGGCCAAATGACCTGTTGATTCGATTGAGGGTTAGTTGTTTAGTTCGATGCCGAGGTTGCCGAAATCGTCGACAGTGACTGTCCAGGAAGGGTGAATCACTGTAGTGCAATCGGGTTCTTCGATGATTGCGGGGCCGTTGAACACGGCTCCTGCGGGTAGTTTTGATCGATCATATACCGGGGTCTGGACAACACCTTTGTCTCCAGAATTTTCGGCTAAGTAAACGGGACGGTCGCCTTTAGAGGCTGCCGACGCGTCTGCGTTTGTCGAATCGAGCTTTCGCATTTGCGGACGTGCGATTTTGCCGACCGTTGTCAGGCGAAGATTCACCAGTTCTACTGGCTCATCGTTGGCCCTGAATCCGTATGCCGTTTCGTGTGCATCGTGGAAAGACTCAGTGAGTTCGTTCATCCATGCTTGGTCGATTGTCGGATTCGCCGGAGCAGGAACGCTGAGTTCGAAGCTCTGTCCCCAGTAGCGCATTTCGATAGCGCGTTCGAAGACGGGGTCTCCCGAGGCAGAGGCTGCCACCTGATGCGCCTCACGGCCGGCAGTTTCGAGTCGCTCAAATTCGTCGGAGATTCTAGATAATTCGACCTCGTCTGAACGAACGATCAGGGTTGCTGAACCCTCCATTCGTACGTCGGTCACGAGAAGTCCGAGCGCTGAAGCTGTTCCGGGGCCAAGAGGTATCAGAACACGTGGAATTCCCGCCTGCTCGGCAAGTCGAACTGCGTGAGCTGGACCTGCGCCGCCGAAGCCCACGAGCATGAAATCGCGTGGGTCGTGTCCGCGCTGAACCGATACAAGTCGGAGGGCGTTGACCATTGCTGTATTGGCGATCTCGACGATGCCGTGAGCCGCTTCTTCAATCGAAAGTCCGAGTGGTTCGGCACAGTTCTTGCGAATAGCCTCACGTGCAACATCGAGGTTGAGTGACATTTCACCACCAGCGAAATATGCAGGATCGAGCCTGCCAAGCACCAGATTGGCGTCGGTGATAGTCGGTTGTTCGCCGCCTAGACCGTAGCAAACAGGTCCAGGATCGGCTCCTGCAGAATGCGGCCCGACTCGCAGAGCACCACCCGAATCGACCCACGCTATAGAGCCACCTCCAGCGCCGATCTCTACGAGGTCGACGACAGGAGTTCTAATCGGATAGCCAGAGGCTCCACCAAATGCTCCCGTCCCGCTCTGGGCTGCTCCGCCAACGCTGTAATCTTTTGTGATGTTCGGCTGACCATTGCGAATGAGACTGGCTTTCGCTGTTGTGCCACCCATATCGAACGAGATGACGTTTGGCTGTCCAAGTGCAGTGCCAAGCGATGCGGCAGCGACTGCTCCAGCGGCTGGTCCTGACTCGACCATGAATACCGGATTTTCTGAAGCTGCCGCCGCCGGGTAGACACCTCCGCTGGACTGCATAACGAGCAGCTCGGAGGTGACTTTTGCCGCGTGCAGCTTCTGGCTGATCGATGACAGATAGGTGTTGACAATCGGTGCTACAGACGAGTTGATGACGGTGGTCGAGGCTCTCAGGTATTCCCTGAATTCGGGAACAACGTCAGACGACAGCGAGATGATTACGTTTGGCAGTTTTTCGGCAATCGCCTTGCCGATGCGTTGTTCGTGTTCGGAATTTCTGTATGAGTGGAGCAAGCAGACGGCAACCGCTTCAACTCCCGAATCAGCGATCTGATCGACTACGTTTGCCAACGCTTTTTCGTCGAGCGGAGTTACTACTTCGCCTTTGGCGTCGAGTCGTTCAGGTACTTCGAAGCACAGTTGTCGTGGTACCAGTGGCGCAGGTTTCTCGAACTGGAGATCGTAGAGCGAAGGGCGGATCTGCCGTGCGATTTCGAGCATGTCTCGAAACCCTTCAGTTGTGATGAAGGCCGTTTTTGCCGTTTTGCCTTCGATGATGGCGTTAGTCGCTACTGTTGTCGCATGGACGACGTGTTCAACAGCTTCCGGGTTCACTGAATCGTCGCTTGCGAGCAGTTTTTCAACAGCCGAAATAAATCCTGACGCCGGGTTTGATGGGGTCGACAGAACTTTCGAGGTTGTGACCTTTCCAGTGGCTGAATCAACCAGTGTTCCATCGGTAAACGTGCCACCGATATCGACACCGATTCGGTATCGGCCTTCAGTTGATTCGGTCAATTTTCGTTCCTCGAACTCGTAAGTTTTTGTCTTGATTCGTTGGTTGCTGAGTGATCGATTGTGTTGGTATCAGGATCGATCACCACTCCGTATAAATCTTTGGCGCGCTGGTGATTAATCTTTTCACCGATCACATCTTTCAAAACCGCTTCAGGGTCTCGCTCGATTGGTGGGCCATAGCCACCGCCACCGGGTGTTTGGAAGCTCACTGTATCGCCGGGTTTTAGTTCTACGACACACTTCGAAGTTAGTTCGTTTGTTTCCTGTTCAGGATCGTCAGGATTGAGAATGTAGAAAGCCTTACGACCCGCCATTCCACCGAAAATTCCTTGTGGTCCTTGAATGTCGCGATCAGAAAGAACGGTGAACGTCGCTGGGTCGTCAGGGAAGTGGTAGTCACGGCGCATTCCGAGTCCACCCCTGAATTTTCCAGGCCCTTCAGAATCCTCGATTAGCGAGAGTCGTGACACCCGCATTGGGAAGTGCGATTCCACTTCTTCGACCGGGGCATTTTCGGTGTTTTGTCCGTGCTGTTGAACAGCGTCTGGTCCGTCAGATGTTGCCCTCGCACCGTAACCGCCAGCCAACGCTTCGTAATTACAGTGGTACTCACCGTTTTCACGGTCGATGATTCCAAAACCTGCCTGTGCCATCATCGCCTTGGTCGACGAAGCGACCTTCTCAGGCATGCCCGTCGAAAACGCTTTGAACAGCATGTCGTTGATGCGTACTTGCGTCTCCCAGCCTCCGACGACGGGGGCGGGGTGAATAGCGTGAACAACGGTTCCGGGTTTGGCGTTCATCTTGATATGACGATAAAAACCATCGTTCACAGGCATGTCGGGAGCCATGAGTGCTCGTAGGGCGTAGGCGCATGCCGAGAACGTCATGGCTTTGGTTGAGTTCACCGGTGCGCGACGCTGGGCATCACAGCCATAGAAATCGAAAAATACCGATTCGCCTTCGACAGTGATTTCAACTTTGAGATTCACGACCTTATCGCTGAAACCATCGTAGTCGAGGAATCCTTCCGTGCCATAGACACCATCGGGAATGTCGGCGATTTCGGCTCGGGTTCGCCGGTCGGTGTAATCGACAACCGCAGCGACGTACTGATCAAAGTCGGCGATTCCATATTTCTCGACAAGGTCGACAAGTCGTCTCGCCCCAACCGTATTGGCGGCAACTTGCGCTCGGAAGTCGCCAGTCGTTACTCGCTTTGAGCGAATTTGAGATAGGAGGAGTTTGAAAACATCCTCGTTCATCTCGCCACGTTTCACGAGCTTAACGGGAGGGATGATTACTCCCTCTTGGAATATCTCCTGAAAGGGACCGATCGATGCCGGTGCGCCGCCGCCAACATCGACGTGATGAGCCAGTGATGCAACATAGCCAACGAGTTCGCCGTTGTGGTGAACGGGTCCGAATACGGTGACGTCGTTGAGGTGAGAACCACCGCCGAAGGGATTGTTTACGACCAGCATGTCGCCGGGTTCCAGATTCTCGGCGCCGTAGGTTTTTACCGATGTTGGAATTAGCTCTACGAATGATCCGAGATGAACTGGCTGAGTGAACGCCTGTGAGATAGGTCGACAGTCTCGATCAAAGAACGCACAGGAGAAGTCTTGCCGAGTTTTTACGTTTGTTGAGTAGGCTGATCTTCGGAGCGCCGCGGCCATTTCCTCGGCGACCTGAGTCAACGCACTGCGCACAACTTCGAACTGAATCGGATCGATTCGCATTCCACCCTGAGCGCCGTCTGTTGCGGGGCTCTCACCGTTACTCGCCACTTCGTAGTTCCTTAGTTGCTTCTTCGTTTACCTGCTGAGCGTCGATATCTATCTCGACACCGTAGCGATCGCGTGCTCGCTCAGGTGAAATCTTGCCCTGTAGTACATCGGCGAGTACCACTTGGGGATCACGCTTGAAAGGTGATCCGTAGCCGCCACCACCCGACGTGCGATAGCTAATTACTTCGCCGGGTTGCAACGCCACAGTTGTCTTCGACGAGAGGTGCTCTTCATTCTCATTTTTGATTAAGGCGTAAACAGATTTGCCGCCGTGTTCACCGCCGAAAAGTCCACGTGGACCGAACTTGTCACGGTCGGCAAGGATCGTGAACGTCACTTCCTCAGGGAACATGTAGTCACGACGCAGCCCGAGTCCTCCGCGGAATTCGCCCGGACCTTCGGAATCGGGAACCAGCTCGTAGCGGGTGATTCGAACCGGGTAGTTCGATTCGGTTTCTTCGACAGGGGCGTTTTCAGTATTTTGACCGTGCGATTGAACTGCGTCAGGGCCATCGGAACTTGAACGCGCTCCGTAGCCTCCGGCGAGTGTTTCGAGGAAGCAGTAGTACTCACCTGTTTCGTGGTTTTCCCCACCGAAACCTGAGTGGCACTGCATGGATTTGGTACCCGCACAGACAGCATCGGGTAGGGCAGGTGCCAGGGCTTCGAAGATCAAATCGTTGAGGCGTACGTGCGTCTCCCATCCCCCAACAACCGGGGCAGGGTGGACGCAGTTTGTGACCGTGCCTTCCGGTGCATCAACGTGAACGTATCGGTAGAAACCATCGTTCACTGGCAGGTCACGATCCATGAGCGCTCGCAGGGCATATGCACATGCTGAGAAAGTTTGAGCGAACGTGGAATTCACCGGGGCGCGCCGTTGAGGATCGGAGCCCGAGGTATCGAAGCGCACGCCTTCATCATCGATAGTGATTTTGACTGCGAGTTTCACAACGTCGTCGGTGAAGCCGTCGTTATCGACGAACCCTTCGGCCTGAAAAACGCCCTTCGGGAGCTTGGCGACCTCGGCTCTGGTTCGACGATCTGTGTACTCGATAATTTCGTCGATGTAGTGATCGAACTCGTCGATTCCGTATCGGTCGATTATTTCGTTGATACGAAGCGCGCCAGTGCGATTGGAGGCGATTTGGGCTCTGAAATCTCCAGCGGTTTCGCGCTTGGATCGGATCTGAGAAAGGACTAATCGAAATAGATCATCGTCGAGTTCGCCGTTCGCAACGAACTTGATCGGCGGAATGATGATTCCCTCTTGGAACACCTCTCGGAATGCTCCGACCGAAGCAGGCGCACCGCCTCCAACGTCGACGTGGTGAGCAAGGCAGGCTGTGTACCCGACAAGTTGGTCATCGTAGTAGACGGGACCGATGAGAGAGATGTCGTTGAGGTGAACTCCACCACCGTAAGGATCGTTCGACAGAATCATGTCGCCGGGTCCCAGATTTTCGGGGCCGTAGCGTTTTACTGCAACGGGAACATGGCGAACAAACGAACCCAGGTGCACCGGTTGAGTAAACGCCTGCGCAACCGACCTCAGATCTTTATCGAAAAACGCACATGAGAAATCCTGCCGGGTTTTCACGTTCGTCGAATATGCCGACCGCCTGAGGGCGATAGCCATTTCCTCCGCCGCCTGCGTTAGGGCGTTGCGGATGACTTCGAACTTAATGGGATCGATTGCGTTGGTTGTCATCGGTAAGTTATTTGTTGCTGGTGGCGACTAAAGCGGTTTCCAAACGGATTTTCCGCCCTCGGTGACCACGTTGCCGATGCTTGAACCTGTCGCCAGATGCCCGGTGAAAACGATCCAATCTTGTGTCGCTGCGAGCATGAGAATGCCCTTGCGTGACTGGGTCGACATTGCCGTGTTCCAGTCAAACGTGGGACACCACGACTGCTCTGTAACTTGAGCAACGCTGTGGAACAGGTCGCCGGTAATAACTGCAGTTGTGCCGCCCGATTCGATCAAGATGCATTGGTGGCCGGGAGTGTGTCCGTTTGTTGGGAGCGTGGAGATGCCGGGAGCTAGTTGTTCGACTCCGGGGATGAGCTTTAATGCTCCGAGAGATTCAAGAGGCTTTACCGATTTATCGAAAGCTGGGTTTTCGTTTTCAGGTTTCGAATAGTGCTCCCAATCGCGTTCGGCAATCCAGTGGGTCGCATTCGGGAACGTGAGTCGGGGCGTATCGCCGTCGTAAGTCACGTTCCAACCGATGTGATCGCCGTGACAGTGAGTTGTAACTACGATATCGATGTCTTCTGGTTGTACTCCAAGTGCCGCCAGATTTTCGAGTAGTTTTCCGCTTTCACCTGTGTGTTCGTTGACCACATCACCCATGCCCGCGTCGACAAGGATGGTAGGACCTTCTCCGTTCGTCGCACGAATCAAATGGCCTCGCCAGTCGGGGTGCCACTTGCCTTCCGGAGTGAGTGCAATCGAACGGTATGGATCCCAAGCTTCAGGCGGCACGTCGGTGAAGATGGTGCCGGGATCACGTGGTAACGAAGGTCCGTCGAGCACAGCCGTGATTTCGTAATCGCCGATTGTCAGTGATGTGGTCATTGGGACTAGAGTCCTCGTTCCTTCTTAACCCGTCGCCATTCTTCGAACGATTCAGGCTGTGGTGGGTAGTACGTGCCGGGTGCGACGTTTTCAGCTTCAATTTTGGTCTTGATGTAGTTTTCGACCTCTTCGTGCTCGATAGCGTGGTCGGCCACTTCTGCTGCCATCCATGAAGGAACAACGATTACGCCGTCGTCGTCGCCGACTAATACGTCGCCGGGACGAACGAGTGCGCCACCGATGTTGACCTGAACGTCTTCTTCTGCAGGAGTAGCGGTTGGGCCACCATGCAGGCTACGAGCGGTTGCGTAAACAGCAAGATCGTAGTCTTCGTCACGAAGGACATCGAGGTCACGGATTGCTCCATCGATGACTACACCGTCAGCGTTGTTCATCTTGAGTTGGAGCAGTTTTACGTCGCCAGCCACAACGGTTTTAACATCGCTGGCGATATCGGCAACCAGCACATCTCCGGGACCACATTTGCCCATCGCTCGGTACTCGGGAGATTCTGGTCCGTTTGGGTTTTCAGCCATGATGTCGGGGCGGTTGGGCAAGAAGCGCAGTGTCTTGGCTCGTGCTGCCAATTTTCGCCCCATCGTGTAGTTCTGGAGGCCTTCGCATACGCACAGAGGAGATCCAAAATAGCGAACAGCGTTGTAAACCGTGGCTGTTGGAATCGATTTGAGTTTTTCTAAAACCTCGTCTGGCACGTGGACGGGTTTCATGTCGAAAGTTGGAATATCAGCCATCGTTTGAGTCTTCTCGATTTATGTAGGCAGGTTGTGTTTGATTCGACACTCAGGGAGAGTCGATTAATACTGGGCGGATAGTACTCTCGGGAGTTGAGTTGTCGCAACTGGTTTTGGTGGATGTTGGACCGTTCTCACTGAGCCGTTATTTTCATCGCAAAGTGCTGCGTTTTGCCTTCGACAGTAGTAGGGTTTGCGGCAACCGTAAAATCAAGCTTGCTTGCTAGATAAACCAGTAAGAGAGAACCCTGATGTTGCCACCCGGCAAGCCATTATCGAGATTCAAAGTTTTGGACCTTAGCCGAGTTCGGGCAGGACCGACGTGCGTTCGCCAGCTTGCCGATTGGGGTGCTGACGTGATCAAGATCGAAGCTCCGCCAGATGGCAAAGAGGGCTTGGGTGGAGATCGAGATAATTCAGATTTCCAGAATCTTCACCGCAATAAACGATCGCTTACTTTGAATCTCAAAGCTGAAGAAGGTCGAGAGATTTTTTACAAGCTGGTCGCCGACGCTGATGTGGTTGTAGAAAACTATCGACCTGACGTGAAGAATCGACTAGGAGCCGACTACGAGACTCTCGCCAAGATAAACGAACGAATTATTTTGGTCAGCATCTCGGGATTCGGTCAGGACGGTCCGTACGGCAATCGGGCGGGTTTCGATCAAATCGCGCAGGGTATGGGCGGTTTGATGTCGATCACGGGTGCGCCGGGTGAAGGACCGATGCGAGTAGGTATTCCGGTTGCTGATCTCTGCGCTGGAATGTTCGCGGCACAGGGCACAATGTTGGCTTTGCTTGAACGAGAGGTCTCGGGCAAAGGTCAGTGGGTACGAACTTCACTGCTTGAGGCGATGGTTCAGATGCTCGATTTTCAAGCAGCTCGCTTCCTGAAAGAGGGTGAAGTGCCTGGACAAGCGGGTAACGACCATCCCACAAACATTCCAACAGGCGTGTTCCCAACTTCGGATGGTCACATCAACATCGCTGTTGCGGGTGGGGTGATGTTCGAACGGTGTTGCGATGCGCTTGGACATCCTGAGTGGAATGATGATCCACTTTTTTCGACCAGTGCCGCTCGTTCGAAGAACCGTGTTCAGATGAACAAGGTGATTTCCGAAGTTACTCGGACAAATACCAGCGAACACTGGATTGAACTGCTAAACGACGTTGGATGTCCGGCGGGTCCGATCAACTCGATGGATCAAGTGTTTGCCGATCCGCAGGTGCAGCATCTGGAGATGTCGGTTGATGTTGACCATCCACGACTCGGAACATTTGGAGTTGTGAATCAGGCGATCAAAATGAGTCGAACTCCGTCGGAAGTTCGAACAGCAACTCCCGATCAGGGCGAGCATACAGACTCGGTTCTGAGAGAGCTTGGTTACGACGAATCTACAATCAAACGTTTCCATGAAAACGGTGTTGTTTAGTCGGTTATGTTAGCCGCCTAACTATTTTCAAACTTCGTACCGCTAATCGAACTATTACTTAAGGAATAAAAACATGAGGCAGCTTCAGCTGCGGACCGACAAGATGCAGGCATACGTCGAAGATGGCGTTGGTTGGATCACCTTTAATCAGCCGAACAAACGCAACGCTGTGTCGCTGGCAATGTGGGAAGCGGTGCCTGAAATCATTGAAGATTTCATATCGACCGGCGATGTGCGTGTCGTTGTATTGAAGGGTGCGGGAGACAAAGCATTCGTATCTGGAGCCGATATTTCCGAGTTCGAGGAAGTGCGCAATACGCCAAAACAGATCGAACTGTACGAGGCTGCGACAGGTGCATGCCATGCTGCTCTGCAGTCGTTGGAGATTCCTTTGATCGCGATGATTCGCGGATTTTGCATTGGTGGCGGAATGGCGATTGCGCTTTCGGCTGATTTGCGAATCACCGCTGATGACGGGCAGTTCGGCGTGCCTGCTGCCAAGCTGGGCTTGGGCTATGGGTATGGCGGAATTAAGGAACTGATGAACATTGTGGGACCTTCATTCGCCAAAGAGATTTTCTTCACAGGTGGGCGGTTTAGCGCGAGTGACGCTGAGACGATGGGACTAGTAAACCGAGTCGTGCCTGTGGGCGAACTGGAAGCCACGGTTTCGACGTTTGCTAAAACTATTGCCGATAACGCTCCTATGACCGTCAAAGCTGCTAAGGCGGCGATCAACGAAGGCACGAAAAATCCCGATGAGCGTGATTTGGATCGAGTCGCTGAGATGGTCGAAGCATGCTTCAACTCAGAGGACTACAAAGAAGGTCGCCGAGCGTTCATGGAAAAGCGAAAACCGCAGTTCCAGGGACGATAGGGGCACTGTGGTGCTTTCTTAAAACAATGCACGGTCAACAAAACCTCCACGGTTTCCACATGGGGTTTCTTTGCTGGCTTAGCGGTTGACTCGCGATGCTGAGTAGTACGTAGACGCTGGATGATCTGCGTTGGGCTGTGACTACTCGGGAGTGGTTAGCGATGTCGCCAGACAATGACGTTCAAGACGGTGCGATCGAACACGATGAGCAAAAGGGCAAGCTAACTCTTGTTGGTTTAGGTCCTGGAGATGTGAAGCAGATCACCCCGGCGGCGCTAGAAGCTCTATCTGAGTCCGACGTCGTCATCGGTTACAAGCTCTACTTGCGCCAAATCAAAGATCTTGTCGACCAAACTCGCGTTCAGGAATTCCCGATGGGTAAAGAACAGGAACGTGCGTTAGAAGCGTTCCGGTTGGCTTTAGAGGGCATGAAGGTCGCCGTGGTTACTGGCGGTTACGCCGGTGTTTACGACATGGCTGCCCCGGTGTTCGAGCTGGTTGCCGAGATGGAAGCAGACGAGCGTTCGCTGGTTGACATCGAAGTTATTCCCGGCATTACAGCTGTGAACATGGCAGCATCGACGGTTGGATCGCCGCTGGCACAGGATTTCGCGGTGATCAGTCTTAGCGATAGATTCGTGCCGTGGGAGCAGATCGAAAAGCGACTTGATGCGGTTGCAGGTGCCGACATGGTGGTTGCTCTATACGAACCGTCGAGCAGGCATCGTCCGGGGCAACTTGGCAAGGCCCAAGAGGTTTTGCTGAAGCATCGTTCGAGTAATACGCCTGTAACCGTCGCTCGTGAAATCACTCAGCCATCCGAGAAAATCGGCATCACATCGCTCGAAAAGATGACCGAGCTAGAGCACGACAAACGCACGGTGATCATTGTCGGCAATTCGAAAACGAAATCAGTTGGCGATTGGATGATTACTCCCCGGGCGTATTAGCTACGCCTGAGGTGATGCTTTACTCGGGCAGTTCGGCAATTAGAGCCTTGCATGATTCAATCTCTAGTTCGCACAGCATGACTACATTACCGACTACTGCGTAAGCATCCCAGCGTCGAGGCGGTTGCTTGCTGTAGCCGACCGCTCCTTTATTGACTGCAGCTTCGGCTAGTTCAACGCCGTGCTCCAAAGCAGCGGGATGAGATTCGTAAAACCTTAGCTCGACATCTTTTTGCGAGTAGAACCCGTACCACGCATCGTTTGCGCTGGGCAGAGTGTCTAGTTCGAACTGAGTGATAGCTTTGTAGCCGACTGCAGTAAAGTCATCGATTTCGTAGATGTTGTCGTTAGCGACAAATAACGAATTTTCGCCTTCCGCAGTGCGGGGTGTTTCAGAGTCATTGCTGATCAGCTCGGAAGATGAATTTTCTGGGCCACATGCCGCAAGAGCCAGCAGGAGGAGGAGAAGCGAAATTGCCACGCGTAGGTTCAACATCTTTGCCCCAAAATATCGATCTGCATCAGTCGAGTTTCATGTTCATTGGTCGTCAGATAGTAGCGCAGTCTGTCACCGAGCACCGAGGTTAAATCGAAGACTCGATATGATGAAAATCATGATCGTGTTCAAGGGTGTGATAATCGAAGAATCGCTGGCTGATCTCAATGTACTTTCTCATGTGAAGATCGTTTCAACTCGCGTCGAGCCTGTGACTGACGCACACGAAACCCCGTGGGCAAAGCAGTGGACACTTCATAATGTCGAGATCTCAGGTGAAGAGGCGTTACATGTAGCCGGTGAAATTTCTAATTCGTTAGTCGCTGATCACGCTTGGTACGCTGACTTCAAGAGTTTAGAGCTCCACTACATCATTTACCGAGGAAAGGTATTCATGGTGGATCGGACCAGCGCAGATCAATACAACGAGGCCAAACAGTACGGATTGTTGCTGGGGATACCAGCACATCAAGTGGATTTTCATCCTGATGTCGAGTTGTGGGAACGTAAATAAAAAAACACCTCGACTATATCCGAAGCGTTTTTACGAATCCGTATGTATGTGCGTACGTCATTTAAATGGTGCCGAGGGGCGGACTCGAACCGCCGACACATGGATTTTCAATCCATTGCTCTACCAACTGAGCTACCTCGGCTTGGCGACCACTTAGCGTGCTATCAAGACCTAGAAGGTCGACGGCACGGCAATCAATCGTAGCCGCGGTCTGGGAGCGAGTAAATAGACCTAACGACGAGCCTGAGGCAGTTCTTTGAATTCCTCATGTTGTTTGCGGTAATTCTTCTGGCGATGCCGATGCGCGCTGCTATAATTCCGCCTGCATATCGTCACCGTGATCAGTTTGGGCAGGCTACCGCTGTTATTCGCGACGATTAGTTGAATCTTATTTGTTGGGCCTTAGAGGATATTAATGGCGACTCTGATCATCGCTTCAATCTCGGATCGTTCTGGAAAAACTGCAGTTGCTGCCGCATTGGCACAGCGACTGGGAACCGACGATTCACGAGTCGCTGTCGGAAAAGCTTCGGCCGGGGACTCACCCAGCAGCGTTGATGCAGAAGTGTTTGCCAGCCTGTTGCCCGACAATCCCGCTGTTAGCGCAGCTGTAGGCGACGTAGCATCTAAGATTTCTAGCGCTGCCGGTTCGAGCAAGATCGCAATAGTCGAGGGATCATCCGATGCTAACTCGAACCTCGAGCTAGCAAGTGCGACAGACGGGCTGATTCTTCTGATTGCTCGATACGGAGAAACCGTTACAGCGGCTGCTAAAGAATATGGATCACGCCTCGCTGGGGTAATCGTCAATGGATTGCCCAAGTTTAGGTCTGAGGACGCGGACGGTACGCTCGCTTCCGATCTTGAAACTGCTGGTGCAAAGTTGTTCGGTTCGATCCCCGATGATCGACGAATGCTTGCGCCTAAGCTCGGACAGGTAGCTGAACTACTCGGTGGCCAGTTCCTGAGTGGGGAAGAAGAGTCGGATCGACTGTTGGACAACTTCCTTATAGGTGGTTTGGTTCTCGACTGGGGACCGTTCTACTTCTCGAGTCGCAACAACACTGGCGTTATCGTTCGTGGCGATAGGCCTGACGTTCAGCTCGCGGCTATTCAAACCGACACGACGCGTGCGCTGGTGCTCACCAAAGGTGTTCGACCTGTTGAGTATGTGATCTATGAAGCAGCCCAACGGGGTATCCCACTGGTTGTGGTTCCAGGGAATACTCACGATGTTGCAGAGCAGCTTGAGAACTTGCAGCCACAGGTTCGTTTCGATCATTCCGACAAGTTGGAACGAATGGTCGATTTGGTTTCAGAGCACATCGATATTTCGGCTCTTGAAGACCAGTTGGCTCAACCCGCGACTCGCTAAAAATAGCGGAATCACGCCATTGAGATTCGCCAGCTATTTGGCATAGTTAAACGTGTAAGTTTCACAATGTCGCGTTGATTATCGCTTCCATGTGATGACGTACTTATCTCGATACGCAGACGCACTGATTTCCAGAAAACTTAATGAGCCTTCTCGACACAATAGCCCCACCTCGTGGTCCCAACAGGACCAGATACGGTCTGATCTTCTTCGCCAAGACAAGCTTTTTCGTTGGCGTGGCTCTCTACGGCGTGTTCGTGTTGGTTTCGTTCTTTCTCTTCGATAGCGATAGAGAGCTTGAAGTAATTCCTGCCACTCGGGTCGAATCAGAGGTCTTTGCACCTGTAATGGAATTTCTCGATGATCGCACTGTCGGTGCATATGCCGACCCCGATACCAAACTGCACTGTGGCACTGAATTTGCAGACGCAGAATTTAAGGCTGAATACCTGAACCGTGGCTCGTGGCGTGTAAATGCGTTCTACAACCGAGTTCGCTACTACTGGCGAGTCGATGATGTAACGCTTGCCGTTACACGTGATCCGTGGATCAAAACGAATAATCCCACGATTCAGTGCTAGTGATTCTCGCTGC
Organism: Candidatus Lucifugimonas marina; assembly: GCA_029593915.1. Lineage (GTDB taxonomy): Bacteria > Chloroflexota > Dehalococcoidia > Lucifugimonadales > Lucifugimonadaceae > Lucifugimonas > Lucifugimonas marina. The sequence goes on from CP046147.1 coordinate 1,070,682, forward strand.
GCGAATCTAGCGACGAATTCTCAAAATTCGTGTCAGCCAACCGTAGTTTTTTCCGGGCGGCGGCTAACATTGCTAGATGTCTTCGATTTCACCCACTGAAAACCTACTTTCTGGTCTATCTGATCGACAGCGCGAAGCTGTCACGCATACGGACGGCCCTCTTCTAATTGTTGCCGGTCCCGGCTCGGGTAAAACTCGAGTTATGGCGCATCGAGTCGCCTATCTCGTTGGTGAAAAGGGCATCCCACCGTGGAAAATTCTCGCAGTTACGTTCACCAACAAAGCTGCTCGTGAGCTTCGTGAGCGCTGTGAACGATTAGTTGGTGGTGGATCGAACGAACTTCAGGTTCGCACGTTTCACGGATTCTGCTCGAGAGTGCTTCGTTCCGATGGTGAGCATGTGGGACTCAAGCCTGAATTTACGATCTACGATGCTGACGATCAGGCTCGGGTCGCTCGCCGAATTCTTGATCAGTTCGACATCGATCCAAAACAGTTCCCACCTCGTGCATTGCTCAGCGTTATTTCCGATGCGAAGAACAACATGCGAAGTCCAGCTCAGCTGTCACGCAGGACCGAGACGTATAGAGATGAAGTAGCAGCTCGGGTATACGAAGCCTACGAAGGCGCGTTGCAACGAGCTAACGCAGTCGACTTTGATGATCTGCTTTTGAAAACGTTCCAACTCTTAGAGGGTTACCCGGAGATGTTGGAGAAATATCAGGGACGTTTTGAACATCTCTTGGTAGATGAGTTTCAAGACACCAACGCTCTGCAATTTCAGGTGGCACGATTACTCGCCCTAAAAAGCCAGAACATTTGTGTAGTTGGTGACCCCGACCAGTCGATTTATTCGTGGCGTCATGCAGAGCCATCAAACCTCACTGACTTCCAGAGCACGTTCAAAAACACCAAGATCGTGACCCTCGACCAGAGCTATCGTTCAACCCAGATCATCCTGGAAGCTGCCGATTCAGTAATCGGAAACAACGATGGTCGCATGGAGAAAAATCTGTGGACTGAAAACAGTCGTGGAACTCGTATCACAGTCGCCGAGGCTTACAACGAAGAAGAGGAAGCCCGTCTGGTTCTGGAGGCAGCGAAGGAACTAAAGAACAAAGACGGAATTACTCGCAACGAAGTAGCGATTATGTACCGAGTAAATGCTCAATCACGGGCGTTTGAAGTAGCGTGTAATCGCGAAGGCATTCCGTATCGACTCGTTGGCGGTGTGAAGTTTTACGACCGTAAAGAAGTCAAAGATATTCTTTCCTTCCTTCGACTCATATCTAACCCCGCCGATGACGCTGCGCTCGAACGAATAATCAACGTGCCGGCTCGTGGGCTTTCCGCGCGTACCGTGACTGAGCTTCGAGAGGTTGCCGTTTCTAATAAGGTGCCGGTTTTGGATGTGATTCTCGATGTAATGCGAGTAAACATGGGCGACGAAGAACCTCGTGCGTATCACGTGGATCTGGCGACCCGGGCACTTAAATCTGTGACTGCATTTGGCGACTTAATCACTCGATTTATCGAGCAGTCTCTCGCACTAGATACCAACGAACTGATCGATCTGATCGTCGAACGCAGCGGCTACGGGGCGATGCTCCGCGAAGACAAAGAACGTGGTGAAGAGCGGATGGAGAACCTTCAGGAATTGAAGGCTTCAGCCGAGCAGTTCGCCGGTTCAGAAGAGCGTGGACAGTTGACTGAATTCCTGGAGAATGTTGCGCTGGTCTCTGATGTCGATGGGCTTCAGGGCGGTGACGATTCGGAAGTTGAAGAAGAGGCGATTACGCTAATCACGCTTCACCAGGCTAAAGGTCTCGAGTACGACGCTGTTTTCCTTGTGGGCCTTGAAGAAGGAATGTTGCCGCACTCCCGTAGTGTCGACGATCCCACCCAGTTGGAAGAAGAGCGGCGGTTGCTTTACGTGGGCATGACTCGTGCTCGAAAACGGCTGTATATGTTCAGGGCGTTCCAGCGACGATTCCGGGGTCAGTCGGGTTCACAGATGGCTTCACGATTCTTGCTGGAGATTCCAGATACTCTAGTCACAAATCGCGATATTCGAGGGCACGACCGTGTGGCCGATCGAATGCCAGATCCAATGTGGACCAAGCGTTCTGCTTCGACACCGGCACCGCGACCCGCAACTCGTTCGGCCGGCGATGCATTTGACGCTGGCGACAAGGTTCGGCACAAGGCCTTCGGAGAAGGTGTCGTCGTAAGTTCTTCCGGCACTGGCGCCGATACGCAGGTTACTGTCGCATTCTCGGGGCAAGGCGTGAAGCGGTTGATGCTTTCGTACGCTCCTCTCGAGAAGATTGTTGAAGAGGAATCTGCCCAGCAGTTTGATCCCGACGAAGAGCAGATCGAAGTTCAAGATCCCGACCTGTTCGCTCCATAGGGAGAGGCATATTGTCCGCAAGAGTTTCAGCAGTCCATTCAAGCGACGATTACACGATGACGAAGCCTACTCGTGATTCGATCATGATCGTGGCAGGTCTTGGTGTCGAAAATGATGTCCACAGCGGTGCAAACGTTAAACATCGCAGCCGAATGCGGGCGAATCCCGATCAACCTAATTTGCGGCAGGTTCACTTGATTCACTCGGAACTATTTGACGAGTTGAGAGACAAAGGGTTCGAAGTTCATCCGGGAATGATGGGTGAGAACATCACGACATCGGATATCGATCTGCTTGGGCAACCAACTGGTACGTTGCTTCACATTGGCGATGACGTGGTGTTAGAAATCACCGGGCTACGAAACCCATGTGCTCAGCTCGATGGTTTGATTCCCGGTTTGATGTCGGCAACATTAGATCGCGATGACGATGGTGAGTTAATTCGGAAAGCTGGAGTGATGACGGTTGTTATCGAAGGTGGAGTCGTCGTCAGACCTAGCGATGTGATTCGGTTCGAACTACCCGAGGGTGATCATTCGCCGTTACAACCGGTTTAGTCGAATTGTTCGGGAAGAATCCCGCTACAGCTCGCAAGTAATCTCGGCCGACTGACCATACAATCGTTTGTCATGAAAATGCCTCGATGGGACCGAATATATTTTTTCGTCTTCACGGCGACTGCTTTTGCCGTAGCCAGCTTCCTGTCTTTGCTGGTGCTTCCGCTGGTGGAATTGACGAATCCTGAGACGGGCGAGGTCTTCACTCGGACCATCGTCGAAGATGGCCAGATGAATATTTTCTGGCTCAGCATATTGCCCGTAGTGCTTTCGGGAACCACGTTATTGGTCGTTCCAAAAAACGGCATGCCCGATAGGGCGGGGAAGATAAACCTTTGGGTTTCGATGTTCCTGATTTACGTGTTTGTGGTGCTGTTCATCTTTATAAACGGCATTCTTTTCTTCCCGACGGCGATCCTAATGACAGCCGCTGCAGTGGGGTCACAGGTTCGACGACGCGAGCGAAAAGTTTTCGCAAAGAAGCCAGAGGAATCGAAATCTGGTCGTGGCGGTGGTAAACGCAACCGCAACAAGAGCTAAACTGTCGCCAGACTTTCAGAAATTTTGAGCGCTGCGAGCGGTTTCTGCAGAGCGAGCAGTGCTAACCACGAGTCAGGGTAGATTTATCCAGTGACAACATCAGCGTCATCCAGTGACAGCGTTATCTCAGAAGAACTTCGTTCTTTTGTTGGCTTGGAATCGATTCCGATCACCTACGATATCGAACGACATGCCGTCGAACGATTCGCGGCGGCGATTGGCGATACCAGCCCGATGTACTCGGATCAGGAAGCCGCCGAAGCCAGTTCGTACGGCTCACTGATAGCTCCGCCGACTTTCTTTCGGTCGTTACTGCCAGGGGACTACCCGAAGCCGTATCCGGAACCATTCGCCCATATTTTGGATGGCGGGAGCAAATACAGGTACAACGAGCCTGTGCGTGTTGGCGATCAGATAACTGTGGTACGGAAGATTACTGATCTTTTCGAGAAGCATGGCCGTATGGGCACCATGCTCTTCAAGATATCTGAGATCAGTTACACGAATCAGCTAGACAGGTTAGTGGCGACTCAAACTACAACGACTATTACTTACGGCACGGGCGAAAAGGATTCAGGCGTTGGCGATCACTAATTCTGAAACTGCTATGTCGAATCCTATGTTCGAAGACGTGAACGTCGGTGATGCACTGCCGGAAATTGTGAAGCACCCTGACACTCGTCAGCTGGTGATGTACGCCGGAGCATCGCAAGATTTCGTAGCTATTCACTACGACCAGAATGTTGCTCAAGAGGCTGGACATCCAAAGGTCATCATTCACGGCGCACTCAAAAGCGCGTGGCTTGGTGAGTTAGTAACGAGCTGGATGGGGGATGAAGGGCGACTGTTGGAGCTAGACGTTTCGTATCGGGCGATAGATTTCCCTGATGCAGTTGCGACCTGTGTTGGAAAGGTGACCGATACCCGGATCGTTGATGGCGTTGGGCTTGTAGAGCTTGAGATCGGTCTTCGTCAGGAAGATGGCACGATTAGTACGCCAGGCAGAGCATTGGTTTCGCTGCCCACACGAGAAATCATTTGAAGATCTACGAGAGTTGGCAAACGCTTGAAATCTCGTCATACGAAATAGGGAAAACCCCAGTAATAGGAATTTGAACTGATGAGCGGTGCGCTTGATGGCAAAGTAGCAATTGTGACCGGAGCGGGACGTGGAATAGGCCGCGGAATAGCGCTCGAGCTTGCGGCAAATGGCGCCAAAGTTGTCGTCAACGATGCTGGGTTATCTCTATCGGGTGAAGACGAAGGTATGAGTCCAGCCGACGAAGTAGTCGCTGCTATTCAGAGCGGTGGCGGCGAGGCGGTAGCGATCACCGAATCGGTTTCGTCATTCGAGGGTGGAAGTCGAATCGTTCAGGCAGCGCTCGATTTTTACGGCAAGCTAGATATCGTCGTAACTGCTGCGGGCATTCTTCGTGATCGCATGATTTACAACATGAGCGAAGAGGAATGGGACGCTGTATACGACGTTCACTTGAAAGGAACGTTCAACGTTGTTCGACACGCTGCACCGCTTTTCCGAAAGCAACGTGGCGGTCGAATCGTAACTTTCACTTCCGAATCTGGTCTGGTTGGATTTCCGGGACAAGCAAATTATGGTGCTGCGAAATCTGGGATTCACGGATTCACCAAGGTCGTTGCGAAAGATCTTGGAAAGTACGGCGTGACAGCCAATTCGATCGCACCTCGAGCTGAGACTCGCATGGTCGAATCGATTCCTGAAGCGACTCGGGAAAAGCTTGCCGCTAACGGATTATTCCCGGGCAAGGGCGAGGCTTCATGGGAGCCAGAGGACGTCGCACCGTTCGTTGCGTTCCTCGCTTCCGATTATTCGTCTCCGGTGAATGGTCAAACGTTCCTCGTCTACGGCGGAAACGTTGTGCATATGACATTGCCCCGCCGAGTGAAGACGATCTACAACTCGGCACCACCTGCAACATGGGAGCCAGGTCAGCTCGATGCACAGGTTGGGCCTAGCTTGCTGGGTCACCCACCGGTTGAAGGACCCGATTCAAGTAAACGCCTCGAAGGCAAAGTTGCTGTCGTGACTGGCGCAGGTCGGGGAATTGGCCGAGGTGTGGCGAAACTTCTCGCATCGCAGGGTGCTGCAGTTGTGGTCGCCGATGTGGGAGCCGCTCTGGACGGCGATGGTGAGGATTCAACACCGGCTGCGCAAGTGGTTGAGGAGATTTCGGAACTCGGCGGTCGAGCAGTTGCTTCGTATCACTCGGTCGCGACGATGGAGGGTGGCGAGAATATCGTCAAAACCGCCGTGGAAGAGTTTGGTCGTTTAGACATAGTCGTGACTGCCGCAGGGATCTTGCGAGACCGAATGTTGTTCAACATGACAGAGCAAGAGTGGGACGACGTGATGGGCGTGCATCTGAAGGGTACCTTCTCGGTGGTTCAACCTGCTTCCGAAATATTTAAAGAACAGGGCGGCGGGCGAATCGTCACATTCAGTTCGGTATCGGGACTGTACGGTTACGGCGGGCAAGCGAACTATGGTGCTGCCAAAGACGCCATCGCTGGGTTCACTCGTGTCGTCGCAAAAGATCTAGCCCGTCACGGTGTGACAGCAAATGCGATCTCACCGGGTGCGCAGACTCGAATGACTGATTCAATACCTGACTCGACTAAAGATATGCGAAAAGGCGAATTCTTGCCAGCACCCGAGGGCACGCTGACTACTGAGCCTGAGCAGGTTGCACCGATGATTGCGTGGCTCGCTTCAGACCAGGCAGCAGACGTGACTGGGCGAATTTTCCACACGGTTGGAAACCGCGTGAGCTTAATGAACTCGCCTGAACAAGGGCGTTCGATTCACAAGGCAGGTCGCTGGACTGTCGAGGAGCTTGCAGGGGTGTTCCCTGAGACTATTGGCATGGATTTGGTTAACCCCGCGCCGCCACAGGATTAGTTTTCGTTACTCACCGTTGGCAACCGCTGCGTCGTAGCGGTCAACAGCGTTTTGAGTGACGAGACCGACGTCCTGCTCCAACACGTACCCGGCACTTGCCAGAGCTTCGGCATCCTGTCGGACTAATTGGACATACTGGTCTCGCGACTCGTAGCGCTCGGCAATTGCAGGTCGAGGGTCTTCAATTGCTTTTCTCTCTTCAGCCGTAACCGGGAACCAATTGCTGAATCCTTGCATTGCCACGATCTGATCCGGTGCAGCAGTGCTCGGGTGTCGAGGAGTCCAACCTGTATGAGTCGCAACCGGTTTTGTCAGATCGGGCAGGCGAACTCCTGCGATTTCATTGCCATCGGCGTCGACCGCGGAGACCAAGCAGGCGTAGTTTTCGCCCTCGATAGGTGGGTATGTTCCCACTCCGATATCAGCTCCATCGCCGAGATCGGTTTGACGCATTACCCAGAGCTTTTCTGGATCTATAACGACCTGGTCAGGAAGTGATTTGAACTTCTCTAGAACGTCACCACGGGTGGCAGCGGTTTCGTGATCGATTTGAGCAAACGCGTTCGCTGGCGGTTCCTTTCCTTCCGCTATCCATTCTTCGAGATTCACGAGGGCGGCACGAAGCAGGGGGGAGTAATCGACAACGTTTGTGGGGTAGAGAGCGAGGGCGCCTTCAGCGCCTTCTTCGTGAGTTTGAGGGAGGCTTCCCGGACCATGCTGTGTGCCTGCAAAGTGGTACATCCGGGATTCTGGCCCAAGTTCTACATCAACCTTTCCGTGCGGGTCTGTGTGCATCAGTGAGCAATCGCCACGCCAGTACTCAGACGAGCTGTTGGTGTACATTACTTTCGGAACGGCGTTCAGTTCAGTCAGTTTCGAAAGCAATCCCTCGGACAGATTCGATATTGGGTCGTCTAATTCGATATCGGCAAACGGTGGGAGATGTCCGAAGCTTGGGTATGACTGGTTCGAGGGCTGGGCGTATCGGTGGTTGAATGCACCTCGGCGTGCTCCAGCAACGTGCGGCAGTAATCCTTCGAAGACCTTTCGGTTTTGTTCGTCTTCGTTCAGTCCGTCGTACATGAAGTGCCGAAGCATCCTGCCGGTTTGCGAAACGCCATAAGCAATGGCTGTATCAAGCGCCCCGAGACCGGGGAGCAGCTGCTCTGAATCGTATTTGAGGAACGAAGTGGCGTCTCTGAGAGCGATCAGACCTGCACCAGCAACGGGAGCGTCTTTGGATGTGTAAATGATTTGGTAGTACTTGCCGGGCAGGAAACCTGAAGCTAGATATACATGTTCATCGCTAGGCTCGATACCGTCACTGGTTTCTTGCGCGAACTGCCATTGATCACGGGGAATAATGCTTCCTTCGCCGTCTTCGTAATCCCTGATGTGAAGTTCGGCATCGGTTTGCTCGATATCTGCGGCTCGAAGTGGACGATGAATTCGGTCGGCTAGCAGCCATGTTTTTGCTTCGATGTTGGGTCGGATCTCGACAATATTTTGTCCGGGATTAGCTAGTGCTGATAGATCAGCAATCGGTGCTTCTAGCCCCATCAAAATATCGTCTTGATACACATCCCACTGCCATCCGATAGACGCGACGGTGAGGCCTCGTTCAAATAGGAAACCATCGCCGGGTGCCGCACTGGCAGCGGGATCGGCATCGGTGCGATTGAAAGTGTCGACTACTCGACGCCTGCCTCGATTGGGAAGTTCGATGAGCAGCCTCTTGGATCCACGTTCGGGATCCACCGGTTTAACGATCGAGAAGTCAGCGGTAAATCGAACTCGTCCTTCGGCATCACGGGGGGCGTATTCGAGATCAACGATTCTGCCGTTTTGTTTAGCATTCGGATCAACCGCGAAGGTCATCAGAGCGTCGATCTGCTCGTACTGCCCGGTGTTCCCAAAAGAACGCCAGTTCGCGTAGGCGAACTGACGAATGATCTTCACATCGACGACTGACATATGTTTTCTCCGCTAGCTGCACTGTTCTGAGCGTTTTATTCTGCGAACGCCGGGGATGATACCAACCGCAGTTATTCGGTTGTGACCCCTGAGACAACAGCCATGCCAAGCTTCGGCACATCGATAGTCAACACACCATTTTCGAGTTGCGATGTTCCGGTGGATGGCACAACGTTTTCAGGCTGTTCCCACGTGTTTGCGAGCTTCGGGTGATCGCCGGTCAGGATCTGAACCGTACCTGCACCCGTTATCGTTCGGTCGGAGAGATCGATGGTGACTGTCGAGTCCTGATCGACGGAGCGGTTCACTATGAACAATGCGAGCTCGCCTGACGCTTCGTCGAAGCTTGCTGATGCGTCGATAAATTCAACCTCGCTCCGCTCTCCAGCATCGTATGTATCGCCATGCACTGCAGGGGTAAGCGAGATCCCTGTGGCGTGCTTCGAGTAAAGGGCAAACGGGTAGTAAATGCTCTGTTTCAACATTCCGTCGGTTCGAGTGAGCACTGCTGCAATTACGTTTACTAACTGAGCCAAGCAAGCTACCTTCACAACATCGGCGCGCCGGATGAAGGAGTTCATGTACTGGGCACAAACGAGTGCGTCTTCGAGGTTGTAAACCTCCTCAAGCAGGGCCGGACTCGTATCCCATTTTCCGTCTTGAGCGACACCGCCTCGCTCCTTGTACCAGACGTTCCACTCATCGAACGAAACGTGCACATCGCGATCGCTTTGCTTCACACCCTTTACGTAAGCGATCAGGCCGGCGTAGTCATCGAGGATTGAATCTATGACGACACCCTCAGCCAGGAACTCGGGCGTGTTGTTGGCGGCGTTAGACGAATAACGGTGTGCCGAAATGAACTCGATATCATCCCAGCACGTTTCGAGAACCGTGCGGTCCCATTCCAGATAGGTTTCCATCTGGCGACCTGACGATCCGGCAGCTATCAGTTCGATTGACGGGTCGAGGCCACGCATCAGTCTGGCTGCGTTTCGGGCTTTCAGTGCGTATTGTTCAGCCGGCATGTGACCTGCCTGCCATGGACCATCCATTTCGTTGCACAAGCACCACATCTTCACAGCGTGAGGTTCAGGCGAACCGTTATCACGACGGGCTTGCGCCCAACGCGTGTCGGTATTCAGGTTGCAATATTCGACCAGGGCTGCTGCTTCTGCAGGACCAAGAGTTCCAAGGTTTACAGCCATCATCGGTTCGGTGCCGACAAGCTTGCACCACTTCATGAATTCGTCGGTACCGAACGTGTTTGGATCGGTTGTTTTCCATGAAAAATCTGGGAACGGCTGGCGATTGGGTCCGACCCCGTCGCGCCAGTCGTAATTCGATACAAAATTTCCGCCCGGGTAGCGAACGTATGGCATGTCCATACCCGTCATCGCTTCGGCTACATCGGTGCGAATTCCGTCATCATCAGTGAGATCGCTCTCAGGGTCGTAGACACCCTCGTAAATTGAGCGTCCAAGATGTTCGAGGAAGCCTGAGAAAATCCGTGGGTCGATCTGACCGGTATTGAACGATGTGTTGAGTACTACTCTGGCTTCCAACGAATTCTCCTGAACTGATTTGCGTTGTGGGGAGTGTATTCGAGAATTTTTATTGCTGACGCGAATATGCGCGTTCGATCAAGAGAATTGAACTTGAATCAGGACGAACGTTGTTGGGAGGAGCGCGTTAGATTCGGTACGCACTTTTTGCCGCGTCTCTGAACAACCATGCCTTTTCGCTGGCTGAATAGTCTTTGGCGAATCGTTTGAATGCGTTCCAGAGGACGGTGTAGGACATCGATTGGTTATCGACCGGGAAATTGCTTTCGAACATGCAGCGTTCAACACCAAACTGCTCGATGCAGTGGGTGTAATAAGGAGCCATAGTCTCGGCGATATCTTGCGATGAGGGTGGGGCAGGGCGCTCGTCCCAACCGTAGCCACCGAGGGGCATCCCGGTTCCACCGAGTTTCACCGTGACGTTGTCGCACGTAGCAAGATCGGTCATTCCCTGTTTCCACAACTTCATCATTTCGTCGTGCTTACCGACGTAGGGTCCGATTCCGATGGGGCCACCAATGTGGTCGACAATAATTTTTATTTCAGGAAATGTTCTTGCGAGATCTACTAGTTCCTGATGTTGGGTGTGATAGAGCCATGCATCGAAGCTGAGATCTAGCTCGCCCAAGGCTGCGTAGCCTTTACGGAAATTTTCGTCTTGCAGCAAGCCTTTTGGAGGATTTTTGTATCCGCCGATTTCAGGGCTTTCATCCCAGCATGAAGAATTTCTAATGCCTCTGAATCTGCCACCACCGGCAACAATGTGGGCTTCCAGGACTTCCTTAGCTGCTTCGCCAATGGTTAGATCGACGTAGCCAACGATTCCAGCTGCGACTTTAGTGATTCCATATTCACCGCTTGCGCTTTGGGCAGCGAGTCCGGTGACGAATTCGGTTTCACCGACCGGAATCATCGCTTCAGGCCCCTCTTTTCGGTACATGGCGCTGCATTCGACGAAAACGGTTTCAGCGATGTTGTGACCGCCACCTATATCGACGAGTAGTTCGTCGAGCATGTACCGAAAACCGGGTCGATCCCAGAAATGGTGATGCGGATCGCAGATCGGTAGATCAGGATCGATCGCTTCTTCAGATGTGAGTGCAAGCCAGTCGGGGCGAGGTGTAGTCATGTCTTTTTTGAGGTGGGATGCGATGTGTTCCTTCTCCCGGGGGAGAAGGCTAGGTTGAGGGTGAAATTGGCGATAGTAACGAATGTTGAAGTAGTACGACACTCCCTCACCTCAATCCTCTCCTAACAGGAGAGGATGCCCTTCGACTGGGCTCAGGATGATGGATTGCAATGCATGATCGTGTACGTTCCTGGAGCCTACTTCACCATTTGGTCGAAGATTGGCGCAAGTTGAGCACGGACTGCAGCGCGTTCGTCGTTGTCGTTGCTTGCTTCGAAGGCTGATTGCTCTTCAGGATCGGCATTAATATCGAAGAGGTTGCCATCGTCGTAGAGTTTGTACTGGTGTGTTCGAATGTAGCGAGCGAATCGATACACACGCCCCGACATCGGTTCGAAATGGAAGTACATCCATTCCCGTGAGTCGCCGTCTTCGCCTTTGAGCTGTGGCAGGAACGTCCGTCCGTCCATGACGTAATCAGCGGGAGGCGTAATACCTGCGGCATCCATGATTGTCGGTAGGAAATCAGACGAATCGATCAGGTCGTTCTCAACGTGGCCTTCAGGGATAGTTCCCGGCCAGCTGGCGATGAGTGGAACGTGGGTTCCGCGGTCGACAGTCAGTCCTTTACCACCACACACTTCGGTGTGAGAGTGCATTACAGAACAGACCTCGATAGGCGATCCGTTATCTCCGACGTAGATAACAAGAGTGTCTTCGGCGATGCCCAATTCTGAAAGCTTGTCGTTCACTCGACCGATCACTTTGTCGTGGTACTCGACCATGTCTTTGTAGTAGCGAGGATCGTCGTCCCAGCCCTCCAGCTCGTCCCAAGTTCGGCCACCAAGAGTTTCGTTGGAAGGCGGAATGAAATCGTCGTATTCAGGGCTATCAGGAGTTGGCTCAAGCGGGCGGTGAGTCAGTGCCATCGGGAAGTAAACGAAGAACGGGTCGTCTTGATTACGTTCCATGAAATCCATGATGTAGTCGGCAAAAATGTCTTCACCGTACTTATCTTTGGTGTCGTCGAGGAACTTGCCGTTTTCGTAGATGATGGGGTCTTTATAACGAGAGCCCTTATCTTCGGTGTGGTGGGGATGCCACACGCAGAACTCGTCGAATCCAGCATCTTCGATTGTTTGGCCAGTCGAGCGTGCCTCGGGCATTTCATCAGGCGGGTTGTACGAATGAAGCTGCCATTTGCCTGCAATACAAGTCTTGTATCCAGCATCGGAGAAAAGGTGCCCGAACGTAACTTCATCGGGGTGCATTAGTCCGAACCCGAGATAGTTTCGGAAGTTGTATTTTCCCGTCATCAGCTGGATTCGGGTTGGGGTGCACAATGGCTGAACGTGGGCGTTTTCGAACCGTGCTCCAGCGGCTGCCATGCCATCAAGAACGGGAGTGGCGTAAGAGGTACCGCCATTGACTCCGATAGCTTCATATCCGAGGTCGTCGGACATTATTAGGACGATGTTAGGTCGGCGGTCGCTGGCCATGGTTGTGCTGGTTCTTTCTGCCGAGTATCCGGCACTGCGTGGCCCTTCGACAGGGCTCAGGATGGTTGGTTCGGTGGACTCCCTCTCGTTGGAGAGAGGGTTGGGTTGAAGGAGGAATCTGCTACTTAAGGATTTGTTCTTGCTGCCGACTCCACCCTCAACCTAGCCTTCTCCCCCGGGAGAAGGGACTTGCTCTGCAACTAGCTCAAGTATTTGAGTGCGTTGAGGATTAGCTTTTGGAACTGCGGGTGCTGCTGGGATGACCCGGCGTGGCCCAGAGCGATGTTGGCCACTTTGCCTGCGCCGAACTGGTGAGTCCAGCCGAGTGGCTTGTCTTCACCTTCGACAACTCCGTGCATGAAAATATCTATCCCCGGTTGAAGATCTAGGCCGCAGTAGCACTCGTCGTAGGTCCAGAAATCCTCTAAACCTGCTGCAATTGGATGATCAGGCTGATCGATGTATACCTGGAACCAGCCAAAAGGTGGGTGCCAGCTTTCGCCAAGAACCCATCCTCCACCAGTGATCTTCTTTGTCTCTGACCAGTCGGGGCACGATGCTGCCGAAATGTGAATGGAGAGAAGCGATCCGCCGCCAGCGACGTAGCCTTCGAATCCCTCGCGCTGCGCGTCGTTCAAGTCGTTGTCAGTGGCTTCCTGGCGCAGAGTGTTGAGCACGATGGCATCGAAGCCTGAGAGATCGCCAGAAAGTTCGTCTGCCGATTCCGATAGCGTGATCGAATGTCCCGCTTCTTCAAGAAACTCTTGCAAGACCGGTGTTGACTCTTCATAAGGGTGTTTACCACCGGTAATAAGAAGTAAATTCATTTGAGGTTTCTCCTGAGAGTTTTTGGTTTCGTGCTGAAAAGCGCCGCTTTAAGAACCCAGCAGTGGATCGGCATCAGTTTGCACTGCCGGCGCGGAAGAAGTGGCAGATTCGGTCGGACTTGAAGCTAGCAGATCAGGATTTTTGGCTTCCCACTCTTTTCGCCAAATTTCCATGAGCATGAACTCGTATCCGTCTCGTTTTACGTCACGCACCGGAGTGAAACCGGCTTTAGTAAATGATTTTTGAGCTCGATAGTTGTGAGACAGAGTGTGAAGATAGACCCGCTCAAGTTCGGTGGTGATGAAGATGTGGGCCAGCGCTGTTTTTACAACATCTGTGCCGAATCCCTTGCTCCAGTAATCACGATCACCAATCATGATTCCCAGTTCGCACTGCGATTTATCGGTGTTGATGTCGTAGTACATACAGTTGCCGATGTGATGACCGTCGAGCGTGTCGATTGCCATTCTGACCGACCATGGCGACGGATAGTTCACATCGTCACGGTGGTAGCGAAGATATTCGGCGAACGTGAGAGTTACCGGGCGTGTGGCATCGAGCGCTGCTAATTCTGGATCGATACGCCATGAATAATCGGCTTCAGCATCGTCCATCGACTTGGACCGAAGAACTGTGAATTCGCCGACTAAGTGCAAATCAGTCGTTGCTTGCTGTTCGCCCTTCATAAAAGGCCACAGCTTTTTCCAAGACTCGCGCTTCATTCCGATGGGTCAGCCTCTGTGATGCTTCTTTGATCTCGATCCATTCGACATCATCGTACTCATGGTCGTGGTCCGATGTATCGCCACCGATGTATTTCATCAGGTACCAGTGGACCGTTTTATCGATTCGAACCGTACTGTCGTCGTCGAACGGTAGATCGCCAAGCGTTTCGCTGGCGGTGCGAAAGAAGGAGTAGTACGTATCGTCGATAGCCGGACCGGTTTCTACCTGCAGTCCGGTCTCTTCCGAAACTTCTCGCGCCGCTGTTTCGGCTACCGATTCGCCCTCTTCAGGCGTGCCTTTCGGCAGCGCCCAGAGCGATTCTGCCCTTCGGTGACACAGGGCAACGGTGAGTTTCCCGTGATCGTCAGGGTTCTCGCGCAGCACAACACCTCCGGCGGACCAGCGGTCGATTGAGTGATCTGTTGTGCGTTGTCGAGTCATGGTTTGAAACTGTAACCGAGTTTGAATCGATGTTTACGTAACTGTAAATGCGTGAGCGGATTCTAAGTTTGAGGATGCCATCGGTCAAACGCTAGCGGCCTGACTTTTATTTCATAGAAATATCAGACCTAAATTCAACCCCTAAATAAATTGACACTGAACTGAACAAATTCGATAATTGACGGTTGGATAAACGCACTGAAATGGCACTTCGAAGCACACGCTTACATCAAGTAGAAATAATTGGCAGTAGTTCGGCTGGAACAACTGCTATCTACGAACTATCCCATTTTTCAGTACGTTCTCAGGATATTTCGAATAAACATTAACCGCATTGATAGAAAACAGATGCGGTTTTTTTGCGCCTAAATCTGAACCATTTAGGGGCAAGGCACACTAGTTCGCCGAGTACTAATACTCGGGAGAAGGTAGCAAACATTGGATAAGCACGACTTCGTCATCCGATTCGCCGGAGAGGGCGGACAGGGACTGGTCACATCCGCTGATGCTCTCGCACGAGCTGCTGCTCATGCAGGGTACTTCGTACAGACTCACTCGACGTTTCCATCCCAGATTATGGGTGGACCAGCGTCTTCACAGGTACGAATCTCAACTACACCGGTGCTGAGCTCTGGTGACGGTGTTGACGTTCTGGTCGCTCTGAACCAGTACGCATACGACCACCACAACGAAGATTTGAATCCGGGTGGTGTGACGGTTTACAACGCTGAAGAGTACGAACTGCCAGAAGGCGGTAACTACTTCGGTATCAAGGCCGACGAACTCGCTAAATCGACCGGTAACGCTCGAGCAGCGAACATGGTTACTATCGGCGCAGTTGCCAACTTGATCGATTTCAAACTCGAAGAAATCGACGAATTCATCACCCAGCGGTTTACGCGTGGACGAGACGGCGACGCTGAAATCATCGAAGCCAACATCAAGGCCGTTCGTCTTGGTGTCGATGTTGCTGCATCAAGTGGTTTCAGTGTTGGACAGCTCGAGGCTGCCACTCCTCCTGATTACCAGCAGATCGTTATTACCGGTAACGCCGCTCTCGCAATGGGTGCGACTGCTGCGGGACTAAATTTCTACGTTGGCTACCCAATTTCTCCTGCCACAACAGTTTTGGTGTGGATGGAAAACAACCTGTGGGGCGAAGATCGATTCGTTCACCAGGTCGCATCTGAAATTGAAGCAATCAACGCTACTCTCGGCGCTGGCTTTGCAGGCAAGAAGGCAATGACAGCTACTGCTGGTCCTGGTTTCTCGCTTATGAGCGAGGGTCTGGGTCTTGCATGGATGGCTGAAATTCCGATGGTGGTCACCAACGTTCAGCGTGGTGGACCAGCAACCGGACTCCCAACTAAGTCGGAACAGTCTGACCTCTACACCAGCATGCACCCCGCACACGGCGATATTCGAATGCCGCTGTTGGCTCCGGGTACGATCGAAGAATGTTTCTACGCTGCTGCTCTTGCTCAGAACTGGGCAGAGCGGTATCAGGGACCGGTTATTCTCGTAACTGAGTTCGGTCTTGCTGAACGTGGTGAGAACATCCGTCGACCTGATCTTTCGAAGATCAGTGCAGAAAGCCGAACTACTGTCAGCGAAAGCGACACTGGCAAGCGATACGACTCGTGGGACGGTTCTACACCGCTTCCTGGCATGCCTATTCCTGGTGGACCCGGCGCATACGTTGCGAACGGTTCTGAGCACGATGAGATTGGTGACACGACTCACCTTCCTCGCCACCACGTTCGACTTACGGAACGCCGCTTCAAGAAGATTGATCTTCTTGATGGTGCACACTATGAAATCGAAAACGCGAATGCTGAGACAATCATCATGCCGTGGGGTAGCTCGAAGGGCCCGGCTCGCGAGGCTTACGACAGGCTTCGAGATCAGGGTGCTGACGTTGGTTGGCTTTACTCTGTATCGTTGAACCCGCTGCCTGAGGAAGTTACCGAAGTTCTCAAAACTGGAAAGAAGATCATCGTTCCTGAACTAAACTACTTAGGACAGTGGTCATCGCTTCTCCGTATGGAGGGCTACAACGCTGAGTCGATTACTCAGTACACAGGTCTGCCGTTCAGGCCTGCTGATCTTGTGGATAGTATTAGCGAGCGAATCGGGGCTGGAGTTACAGCATGAGCAAGCGCAATCCTGAATACGATTTCGCGTGGTGCCCGGGATGTGGCGACTTTGGAGTGCGACGAGCACTTCAGGTAGCACTTGAGGGTTACTCCGCCGAACACGAAGAGCCACAGGCTAACAACGTTGTTGTTGCTGGTATTGGTTGTTCTGGAAACATGGTTCACCTTGTTGAAGGTGAACAGCCTTTCGGCATTCACGGTATCCACGGTCGGTCATTGCCGATCGCATTTGGAGTGAAGCAGGGCAACCCCAAATTGAACACGGTTGTGGTCGCTGGTGATGGTGACTTCCTTTCAATTGGTGCTGAGCACATTGGTCCTGCCGCTAACCGAAACGTAAACGTTACCGCTGTTGTTATGGACAACGGTGTGTACGGCCTTACTAAAGGTCAGTCTTCACCAACCAGTGAATTTGGTGCCGTCACAACATCGACTCCGCTTGGCAAAATTGAAACTCCGGTTTCGCCTCTCAAGCTGTACATGTCGATTGGTGTGACTTACATCGCTTCGTACTACTCGAGCAAGCCTCGTGTGCTGGCAAAGATGATCCAGGAAGCCATGAATCACAAGGGCTTCAGCATCGTTCACGTTCAGTCGCCTTGCACGACTTACAACGACACTTACGACATTCTCAAGGGCAAGCCGAAGGAAGGTATTAAGGGACTCGCTTACGAGATTCCTGAAGATCATGACCCTTCGAGTGTTGAGGATGCGAACGATCTGTTGAGCCGGCCCGGTGTCCCTCTTGGAGTTATCTTCAAGAAGGAAGGCAAGACGCTTCAGGATCGATACGAAGAGCTACGAGAGCGGGCTCCAAAACGAACCAACGATGAACTGTTGGATTCGTACCTGCTACAGATGTAGTTTCTTCTACTCTTTGAGTAAAACGAAAAAGCCCCGATTTGTTCGGGGCTTTTTTTGTGCTTTTATCAAATGTATTTAGTCGACTAAGATTTTCGGTTTGATGCGGGGAGGAACCTTCGATATTGTCATTCTGACCTTGATTCAGAATTATTTTCAAGAGAGTTGTATTGCCAACGTGGCGAGAGTCGTCAGCAAGAACGATAGTTGGTGCTCGCTAGTGATTCTGAATCAAGTTCAGAATGCCAGAAGCATGTAGTTCGTTCCGGGAAGAGCGGTGCTAGTCGGCTTTGGCGCGTTCGGCCACGTAAATTTCTAGCGAGTCGCGGAGGGCGATGCGCCCTCGGTGGAGTCGGGCTTTGAGCGCAGAGACAGATACATCCAGCGTGTCGGCTGCTTCCTGATTCGAGAGGCCTTGGACGTCACGAAGGATTACGGCTACTCGTAGGTCTTCAGGCAGTTCGTTGATCGCTTCGTCGATTCTGCTCCCGAGTTCACTGTTCATCGTGGCTGCGACAGGCGATTCGGCCCAGTTGCTCGAAGCGACGTCGGGTCGTGAGTCTTCAGAGACTGTCATCTCTTTACCGCGCTTGTCTTTGCGGATTCGCATCAGTGCAGCGTTGACCGTAATGCGGTACAGCCATGTTGTTGGCTGCGCGTCTCCGCGGAAACGGTCTCGGGCTTTATACGCCGAAATGAAGGCGTCTTGGGCTACTTCTTCAGCGTCGTGGGGATTGCCCATCATCCGATACGCAACGTTGTACACGAATCCCGAGTGTTTCTCGGCTATTTCCGTGAATTCTTGTGCGTCCATAAAAGGTGAGTTGGCTCGAATGTTGTAACGGGGGCTGGAAAATTTCAACTGGACGACAGGCTTGTGCAACTGTGCTCCAGAACGATCACTTTACCAGAATAAGTAAAGTTTCTTGACTGTAATTTAGATTAGATCGTTAGATAATCGATGCAGGTTTTTTCGGGTGAATTCTGCTTATATTGATCGATTTCGGTAGTATGATCACTAGAATTCGTGAACGTTGGGGCATGTATCTGAATGCTCTTTGAATCGTTTGTGAGTACACTGCATCCTATTAACTGTCGAGCGATGTACGGATGTTGTTTTCTCGGCAGTATGGAGATTAACTTGAGCGGCTCAGCGTCGTGGATAGAAAAACTGATCGGTAGAGACGAGACTCACTCGCCTGACGATCCTTGTGCCGAAGGCATGGGCGATTGCGGTGAGGTTCACGACAACGCGTCGGACTTCGTTGATGGCGAGGTTTCACCGAACATAACGTCTCGCATTCGGCATCATTTAGGGTTTTGCGATGATTGCGATGGCTGGATGACCAGCTTCGCTCAAACCGTTGGACTGGTTCGCCAGACTCCACAGCAGAAAGTCCCGGACTCTCTCAAGGAAAGTCTTAAGAAGATTACCGACGAGTAATTTTTTCCAAAGCGAGTGTTAAATGAAAAACGGCGATCAATTCGCCGTTTTTTTTTGTTCGTTATTAGAGAAGAGAGAGCCTAATTGAGTCGATCTTGATGCAGGTTGGGATCTTGTTCGTCATTGACCGCTTTAGCGGTGAAATACTCTCGATGTCGGCGATGGAAATACATGCTGTGGAGCATGATCGCAATTCCGATTCCTGTCAGCCCATATACGAGATTTGGATCGATATTTGAATTGGGGCGGAACGATAAAGTGATGAATGTCAGATAACCAGCAATTCCACCCCAAAGGCTAGGGTGAGCCACTTTCTTGTTCGTGATTACCGAGACCGTCGTTCCAAGAACAAGACCGATGAACACAACGACTGGAACAATGCCCATCGAAGTGCCCATGAGAGTGACAACACCATCTCCACCCTTGAACTTTGTGAACGGGGAGTTCCAGTGACCTGCCACTGCGGCGGTCGCTGGGACGAGTAGTTCGGGTCCCTGAAGACCCAACTGCCTAGCCATGAGGATGGCTGTCATACCCTTGACCCAATCGATGAGAGTAACGATTACGCCCTGTTTTCGAGAGACCTCGCGCCACACGTTTGTGGCACCGGCTTGTCGTGAGCCGACCTCGAAAACGTTGATACCGTTTAGGCGACCTACCGTGTATGCCACGGGGACAGCACCGAACCCGAAGGCTATAGCCGCCGCGATTAAGTATGTAGAGAACGTTACTTCTGTGATCATGTCGTGAATCGGATTGTATCAGTGGGCGTATTATCGCTGAAACCACCTGATGTGTGTTGAATTGGTGTTCCAGCGGCGCATCTGCGTCACCGTTTTGCTTGGGATGGGGTCACAATGAACCCCCATGTCCGAACCATCCGAAAAAGAAATCGAACTCGAAGCGTCTCATGATCGACGCGATGTTGGCTTTGTTGATTCACTACGTAACTCAGCGCTTCAGCGATTCATTTCGGCAACCCTTTTATGGGGCACCGCACACCAACTAACGAACGTAGCACAAGGTTATCTGCTATTTGAATTGACTGGATCGACCTTGTGGTTGGCGGCTTTGGGTGCCGCCGTGGGGCTTCCTAATATCGTCGTAGGTGTGTTCGGCGGTGTGCTCGCTGATCGAATCCCGCGCACCCGCATGCTCAAGATCGGATCGATGATTGCTGGTGCGCCGATGCTGGTTATCGCCGCTCTCTACGCAACAGATTTGCTTGAGCCGTGGCACATCGTTGTTGCTGGTGCGTTTCAAGGATCGGGACTGGCGATCGATTGGATTTCGAGACTGTCTCTTCTTCCTGACGTTGTACCAAAGAAGATTCTTGTTCGATCAATTTCGCTTGATCAATCGGTATTCAATGGCGCACGT
The DNA here is from genome assembly GCA_029593915.1 of Candidatus Lucifugimonas marina. Classification (GTDB taxonomy): domain Bacteria; phylum Chloroflexota; class Dehalococcoidia; order Lucifugimonadales; family Lucifugimonadaceae; genus Lucifugimonas; species Lucifugimonas marina. The sequence continues at coordinate 1,091,130 of CP046147.1, forward strand.
GTTGCGGGTCCGTTGATAGGTGGATTTTTACTAGGGGCGGCAGGTCCCGGTATCGCCTACGGGGTTATCGCGGGGTTGTTTGGATCGGCGTTCTTGATCTATACGACGTTTAGCCCGGTAAAGCTTGCGGAACGACCTAAATCGGCTGGCATCGTTGCTGATTTGTTCGAAGTCGTTCGAGTCATCAAAGAACGTCCGATTCTTCGATTGAATTTGATGTTCACTGCCGTGAACGCTCTTGTTCTCGGTGGATTGGTGTTCATCCTTCCTGCCTTCGCCAAAGAGGTATTCAACACCGATGAAGCCGGGCTGGGACTGTTATTTGCAGGTGTTGGAATTGGTGCGGTAGCCGGCGCTATGACCATGTCGTGGACCGGGGGAGTTCGGCGAGCCGGCCCTGCTTTGCTGGTGACGGATTTGTTGTTTGGCGGGTTTGTAATCGCTTGGGCGTACACCAACAGCATGGCACTGGCGTTGCCTTTCGCGTTCCTGCTCGGCTACTTCAATTCTGTTCACGTGGCTCTTGGGATAGCCGTAATTCAATTCAATGTGCCTGCTGAAGTGCGTGGCAGGGTGATCGGCGCGTATGAGATTGCATGGTCGGGATTTCCGCTCGGAGGGTTGGCTAGCGGATCACTCGCAGCAATTATCGGCCTGCGCAGCGCACTCACCGCACTCGCGATCGGACTGATCGTTTTCACGATAGTGATCGCAATTGTGAGCGAAAAGTTCAGGGCAAGTCGAATCGAGTAGATTACGGTGGAACGCTACCTGACGAATCGAGAAAGCATTCCGATCTGGATTCGGAATGCTAAGTAACCGAACTACGCTTCTTTATCGAAGTAGTCGGGTTGGTAGGGCGGTGCTGAAGGGTCGCCATTGTTCTGCGCATCGAGTTCAGCCTGTTCGGCTTCCGTCAGGTATTTTGATGGGCATCGCACCGTTAGATTGGCTGCATGGAACGAACCATCAGCAAGCTTTTGACCTTGAAGAATGATTTCTGAATGGTCGTTGAAGAACACCTGGCCGATTTCGCCTTTGTAGGTCACGTCCAGTACGTCGAGACCATCTTCATCCTTGATGGCGAAATGCGCTGTTAGTCCATCGGCATCACGCACGTACGAATCTTGCACGAGCTTGCCCATGACCCCGACCTGTCGGTCCGTAGCAGTTGGGACTTCGTCGGTGACCTGAGCGACCGAGAGATAGTCGACGGTCGCACCTTCGAACGCCGTGAAGGCGAAATAGGCGAGAGCTGCAGCAACGAGTACGAATGCGAACGCTAGCTTGGCGCGTGGCCCCATAAGAGTGGACGTGCGAGCTGCTGTGGCGACGGCTTGGGGCTGAGGGTTCTCTGGTTGCTGGTTGTTTTGGTCGTTAGTCATTTTCAGTTTTTACTAGCCGATTGTGCATTTGAGTCGAGCGATTTCGTGTTGCAACACTCGCTGTTTTCGACCCATGTAGAGGACATATGCGAAGAACAGCGCCCACGTGATGGCGAACACTGCGAAGAGGTAGCCGAGGTTTGTTTCTAGCTTGCCCTCTTCACGTTCTACGACAGAAAACGCAGTTCCGTTTTCAGAAGTTACAGTAATTGGTGCGAATCGCTCACGATGATCTCGTAGTCGACGTGCTGCTTCTGATGGCTCTTCTCCCTGAGTCGAAACCCAGCGGTCGCCTGCCTGATTTTCGAGCCCGTATTCGGTGCCATCGAAAATGGTGAACGTATTCACCGCACCTGTGGAATCTGAAACAGCAAAACGAGTCAGGTTGCCGCTGTCATCAGTTTCTACCCCAACCACGATGCCGCTTATGGGTGGCTCGTGATCAGCAGAAGATGTTTGGGCAACAGCAACCGAAAACGTCAGGGCAATGATCAGTGCAAGGGCGAATTTCATCTTTGGCAACTTTAGTTGGCTCCCGTCATTGCTGACGCAGATGACGCTCTCTTCAATTCGACGAGGTCGTCTTCAGATTTTCGGATTTTGTATCGGGTTTGAACCATGTAAATAAACAGGAACGAGAACGCTAGCGTAGAAGCCAGTAGAACTGTGCCTAAATCGCTTCCGAGAGCCGATTCCGCATCCGCGGCTGGCCCCGTGACGAGTGGAGGATGCGCCTGCGACCAAAGGTTGGCAGCGAAGTAAATAATTGGGGTGTCGACGGCTCCGATGACGCCAATGATTGCCGCAAGCCGCTGTCGCTGTGTGCCCGGTGGGAAGTAAGCCCGGAACATGAGATATGCGACGTAGATGAAGAACAGGATGAGGGCTGTTGTTAGTTTTGCCTCACCGGTCCACCATACTGCCCACACGGGTCGTGCCCAGATCATTCCCGAAAGCAGCATCATGGCGCCGAAAATGACTCCGACCTCGGCTGATGCAACGGCTAGTCGATCCCACTTTTCGTTCTTCTTCCACAGATACATGAACGAACTACCGCTGACTACGAATATTCCCATCATCGAGCCCCATGCGACCGGCACGTGGAAGTAGAGGATGCGCTGAACCGCGCCTTGATTCGTTTCGGTGGGAACCCAAACGAAAATGAGGTAGAGCGCGACTCCCATCAGGGCAGCGCTAAGGATCAACAGTGGGTCGAGTAGGTCGAGGACTTTATTCAGCAAGGGGCGATGTACAAGTTTCTGCGGTGTGAATACTTAGCGAATTTTATCACGAACTAGGTTTATTTCAGATAAAGCTTTGTATGTGCTCAGCGTGTCGATTTTTATCGAGGTTGAGAGAGTTTAGTCTTCGAGTATGTGTTGGAAGATGAAGGCCGAAACAACTAGGAAAGCCACATCGAACGCAACGGCCAATTGAAGCCATTGCGCCATGTCGGACCAGCTACGTCCGTAAACCATGTGGCTTGTCGATTCGACTGCCGCCATGAGCAATGGTGTGACTACCGGAAGGAACAGTAGCGGCAACATTACTTCTCTCGCTCGTACACGCACCGACATTCCAGCAAACAACGTGCCCACCGCGCTAAACCCGATAGTGGTTAGCAGGCTTATCGCGAGCATCTCCCATCGGAATACGACTAGGTTGAAGAGGACCGCAAATACCGGAATGACGATGATCTGGGCTACTGCGATGAACAGGAAGTTACCGAGCGCTTTGCCGAGGTAGATGAGATCGCGACTGATTGGCGCCAGCATAAGGGCTTCGAGCGTACTGCCTTCTACTTCTAGTGCGAACGCTCTGTTGAGTCCTGTTACCCCGGCGAAGGCGATTCCAGCCCACAGCACACCGGGACCAACCAACTCGGCATTGCCTTGGTTGAGGTCTATGGCAAAAGTGAAAATTACGAGAACGAGTAGGGCGAATCCTGCAACAGCGACCACCACGTCTTTGTTTCGAATTTCGAGTAGTAGGTCCTTGCGACCAATCGCCCATATGACGGCGAGTGAACCCATCATTGGTCGTTAGCTTTCGATGAGTATGCTGCCAAGATTTCGGCTTTGTCGCTGGACGGCTTTGTTGAGTTTAACCCAACAGTCCCGTTGTTCAGAACCACGGCGCGATCGGCGATTTCCAGTGCGTGCTCAACAATGTGGGTTGTCATCACAACGGTGCGGCCTGCCGATTTGTAGTCGGCGATTATCGAGTCGAGCTGAGCCACGGATTCGCTATCGAGCCCAGATTCTGGCTCGTCGAGCAACAGCATCTGTGGATCGTGCATTAGCGCACGTGCCAGCGCTACTCGTTTCTGGAAACCGTGGGACAGGGTTCTAACTCGATGATCGAGTCGAGGTTCGATCCCTACTCGCTGGATTGTTCCGGCAATGAGATCTTCGACGTTTTGCAGTCGATACATCTCGGCGAAGAAGAGCAAGTTTTCGCGGACGGTCATATCGGCGTAGAGCATTGGCGCGTGTAGGACTGAACCGGTTAAGGCACGCACGCTAGGGCCGTTTTCTGTGATATCGACTCCGTGCATCGAAACACTTCCTGAGTCGATTTGGGTCAGCATTGCCAGTATGCGCAGGAACGTCGATTTTCCCGCGCCGTTGCTCCCGAGAAGAACCGTTACTTCACCCGTGGGTAGTTCAAGATCCAACCCGCGCAATACCGCCGTCTCGCCAAAGTTTTTAACTACAGCATCTGCTTTGACGGCAAGTTGAGTTGCTTGGCTAACCACGGCGGGCATAAAACCGTTAGCTCTTCACAGCGAATCGGCGCTTGAAGGCGTCGGGCTGCATAGAAGCACTATCGGCGAGACTCCCAAGGAAATCTGCATCATCGAGATCGATTTGTTCGATTCGAGTCATGTATCTCCGTGCAACGTCGTAGTAGAGGTTGTCAGTGTCGACCATTCGAACAATCGTTTTGCCGGTGTTGGCGTCTCGCATGTCTTCGAACGGAACAGGTTGAAGCCTGTTGTCCACGGTGCAGATCATTGCACCTTGTTCTGTACGAGGATCGTCTGAAGGGTCGGAGAGTAGGAACCGAACTGCACCGTGTCCGAGCGTTCGTGTGTAGTCGATATCGAACGGAATCGGCGGGGCTGACCGTAGCTCGTATCCGAGGGTGAGATCGACGATGCCCATTGATTCGCCACGCTCCTGGAATCGTCGTTCGACCTCGGCTCTGAGAATTCGTGCGAACGGCAGATCAGCGAGACGGATATTGCCGTATTCGTCTCGTGGGATTTCAACGCCCGAAATGTTTCGTAGATCGTTGATGTTCAGCTTGCTCGCTACGCCCTCGGCGATAACTGCAATACCGTCGGGGCGACCCAATGCACGTCGTTTGAGAATTGCACCTTCGAGAACGTCACAGACTTCGGAAAGGCTGACGGTTTCACCCGGGAATTCTTCCGGAATTAGAGTCACGGTGGAAGCAGATGATTTTCCGATTCCGAGAGCAAGGTGACCAGCGTGCCGACCCATTGCGATGATGAAGTACCAGCGGTTGGTTGTTCGTGAGTCTTCCTTGAGGTTCATCACGATTTCCGAGCCAACGTGTCGAGCCGTTTCGTATCCGAAGGTCGGCATATCACCCGGAAGCGGTAGATCGTTGTCGATTGTCTTTGGTACGTGGGCAACACGAATTTCGCCGTTGGCGGCTCGGGCGATTTCAGAGGCGCCGAACGAAGTGTCGTCTCCACCGATAGTGATCAGATTATTGATATCTAGCTTTTTGAGAGTGGCGACACAGGTTTCGAGATCTTCAGTGCGCTTGGTGGGGTTCGTTCGAGATGTGTGAAGAATCGACCCGCCACGAGTGTGGATAGTTGAGACATCGTCTATCTCAAGGTCGACGGTCTGGGACGTATCGCCTTTGACGAGGTACTCGTAACCATTTTTGATTCCGACGGCTTCGTAACCGGAATGAACAGCTTCGATAACCGCAGCCGAGATAACGCTGTTGATGCCTGGAGCTGGTCCGCCACCAACTAGAATTCCGATTCGCCCGTTCTGGTTCGCCATCCGTCGATCTCCCGGTCGTTCTTATTTGATCGACCGATTATGTGCCTATTCGCGATTTGTATGTATCCAAGAATATGCGAATAGGGAAGAATGTGCGTGAGGTTGACGTAATTGGATTGCTGAATATTCGAGAATCGACGTAGACTCTCGAATACAATGTGGGCGTTATCTGAATGGAGTAATGCAAGTCAATGACAGAGCACCGTGATGTCGATCCTGCCGTAACCGAGAGGTGGCGGTACACCCTCGTGGAAGGGCACGAAGACAAGCCGTCGTCTTACTTGCCGGGTAGTCATCGTTGTTCGATGTGTTTGATTCCGCTCAGTGGCGTTGGTGGAGTTGTGATGAAGGCTCTTCGCAATCGCACAGCTTCTCGGAAAAATCCCGAGATGTGTAACTACTGAGACACCGTATTACCCACCGGTGGTGCGGAAGTCGATATTACTGTTCTATTCGCTGATGTCAGAGGATCGACAGCGATTGCTGAAAAAATCGGACCCGCGGCGTTCGCTGCATTGTTGAATAGGTTTTACGACGTCGCGATGTCAGCTCTTATTCCAAATAGGGCGATTATCGACAAAATGATCGGTGACGAGGTGATGGCGTTCTTCGTACCTGCCGCAAAATTACCGCTCCAAACAACTGCTGTCGATACTGCTGAGAAAATCCTGCGCGGTGTCGGCTACGGATCAGGCAGCGAGCCGTGGTTGCCAGTTGGAATTGGAATCAACCATGGCGAGGCGTACGTCGGAAAAGTCGGAACCGGTGACGTGAACGATTTCACTGCGCTAGGAGACACCGTCAACACGGCGGCGCACTTGCAGAGTGAGGCTGCGGCAGGGCAGATTGTCGTTTCTGAGAGTGTGTATTCAGAGTTAGGTTCCGCATACGCTGGTATCCCTTCGAAAGAGGTTGATGTTCGAGGTCGAGAAGAAAAATTCGGAATTCATATTCTGAAGCCGTTCGAGTAAGAATATGACTGAGATTGACCTAGCCAAGGTCGGACACCAGTTTGCGCTGGACGGGACAGCCGAGCGTGCCGCGAACCAGAAGGCATACTTGAAATCGGAGCTCGATTTTTTTCGGGATTTCTGTCCCAACTGTTCGCGCAGCCCTGAAGCGGGAGATGAAAGCGAACCCGATCACAGAGGGAGCAGAATTGCTGAAGAAGTCGCTTGAGTGTTTCGAGTGGTCGCATTTTGAGATGCAATTGTTCGGAGTGCTTTTACTCGACAAGCATTCAAATCTGCTTGAGCCTCAGGACTTGAATTTTATCGCCGATTTGGTTGGCAAATGCAATACGTGGGCACTTGTCGACCCGTTGAGCGGTCCGGCCGGTCGACTCGTTGATCTGGGACTGCCGGATGTTGGTCCGTTTCTTGATTCGTGGAGCACACACGAAAATTTCTGGCTCAGGCGCTTCTCGCTTTTAGTCCTTATGCGGAACCTACGAGAGAATGAGAACGAATGGGCGCGGTTTGTTGGTTATGCCGATTCGATGATCGAAGAGAAGGAATTCTTCGTTCGCAAAGCCATCGGCTGGGTGTTGCGTGACCAATCGAGAATTAGACCCGAAGCTGTAGCCGAATACGTGCGCCGCCAAATGCCAGTTATTTCAGGCGTGACATTTCGAGAGGCAGTGAAATATCTGCCAGAGCCTGAGCAGAGTGAGCTAAGGACGGCGTATAAGGCGCGGTAGTGATTTCGTCGATTGGCGATATCTTCCTCACCCCAACCCTCTCCCGCTAGGAGAGGGGGTAGTCGCAGTGTCCTATTCGGTCCCTAGTGCTTGTGCGGATGCCCAATGAGATTCGGGTGTGCTGAGTGCTGCGGGTTGAAGCGTCGACCCTTTCGGAGCGTTTCCACAGGAAGCATCAATTGGTTGCCGGCGCGTTCATTGCCATCGGCATCGGTGAAGGTCACAGGTCCTTCTCGGTGTTGAATCACAGCGATGTCGGCATCGGCTCCAACTTTCAAAGTGCCGATGTGATCGGGAAGGTTCACTGCCGCGGCTGGCTTCATTGTGCCGAGCGCAAGAGCGTCGTCGATTGAGTACCCAAGATGTACGTACTTGGAGAGGGTTGTCATCAAATCGAACACCGGTCCGCGAATGTTGTAGCGGTGGACGTCGGACGAAACCGTGCCTGGGCCAAGTCCCTGTTCCAAACACGCCTCTGCGACTGGGAACGAGAACGAACCTGCACCGTGCCCAACATCAAAAATTACGCCACGCTTGATAGCGTCCCATGCCGCATCGACGACTTTGTTGTTGTTGTCGAGAATGCCGTGAGGTCGACCCGTGAAAGAGTGAGTGACGATATCGCCGGGTCGGAGCTTTTCCATGAACTGCTCGAACTGGTTTACCGATCCGCCAACATGAATCATGACTGGCTTGTCGAGTTCTTCTCCAGCTTCGATAGCTCGATCAAGCGCAACGAGATCGTTTGGACCGACGATATTGTCGGTGAGTCGCACTTTGATTCCGACAATTCGATCTGAATGTAGTTTTGCGGCTTCGACTGCTTTTTCGACGCGAGCCCAACGGATGTCTTCAAGCTCTCCGATGTCGTTGTCGAGCTGACCCATTCCAGATATGTGCAGGAATGCGAGCACTCGGGTGGCGGCAGTATCCATCACGTAACGGTGGAAACCAGCGATAGTGTTCGCACCCGATGATCCAGCGTCGATGGCTGTGGTAACGCCCCTATAAACACAGGCGGGGTCGGCTTCCACTGCGAGATGAGCGACTCCCCACCAAACGTGAACGTGAAGATCGACTAACCCGGGGGTAACGAGATTGCCCTCAGCCTCGATCACGTCGTGGGTGTCGGCATCAGATACATAGTCTTCGATAGCGGCGATTTTGCCACCAGCGACTGCGATGTCCTTCTTTGCATGAACTCCCTGAGCGGGGTCGATTACTGTGCCGTTCTTGATAACGAGGTCGTAGGTCATTCTGAGATCTTTCGAGTGGGATCGTACGTTTCTGCGGCGATACTAAACCGCATCACAACAAGATGCGAGTCCAGTGCATTTCATTTAACGCTGGCTAACAGTGTGTGTGACAGACTCATTAATAGAGATGAAACAACGACTCCACAAAATACTTGCCTCCGCGGGAATCGCGTCGCTCAGAAAATCTGAGCAGATGATCGCTGAAGGCCGCGTCAAAGTGAATGGCGTAGTCGCAAAGGTTGGCGATCAGGCCGACCTTGATACTGACGATATTGTCGCCGACGGTAACCAGGTTGCGGCTGAGCGTAAACGGTACCTGATACTCAACAAGCCGACAGGCTATGTGACCACGGTGACTGATCCTCATGATCGTCCGACCGTGATGGATTTGGTTGATGTTCGAGAGCGGATTTATCCTGTTGGACGACTCGATGTGGACACGGAAGGGTTGCTGATTCTCACCAACGATGGTGACTTCTCACAGAAGATGGCACACCCGAGTTTCGAGATCGAAAAGACCTATCTGGCAGAACTTGCTACGACCCTGAATGAAGAGGGGCAAGCCCTTCTCGAACGTGGAATCATGCTGGAAGACGGTCCGACTTCTCCAGCCAAAATAAAGATAGTTTCTAACCGACGTCGCAAAGTGGAAATCACCATTCACGAAGGGCGAAATCGCATCGTTCGCCGCATGTTCGAATCGGTTGAATCGCCGGTGATTCGCTTGCGTCGAATTCGTTTCGGCACGGTAGCTCTCGACGACATGCCTAAGCGCGCAGTTCGTGAGCTTACTGGCCGAGAAGTCGAATCGTTGATGGATCTCGCAATCGAATCGAAGCGAGTTGCCAGGCCGTTCAAGGAATGGAAGAAGCCTGAGCACGAGACTCGAAACGATAGGAGATTGGCGTTTCAGGCGAATCGGCCGACTAGGCGCGCCGGAGCCGAAGAACGTCGTGCCACGTTCGATTCAGGTGATTCTCGCAGGCCAGGGTCGAAGTCTAAGAAGCGACCCGGTTCGCGGCGTGGTGGTGCGGGCAAGCGACGTTCAAGCGGCGCAGGTTCTCGCCGGTCGTAGATTTTCTTTCAGGGCCTGGCCCGTAGGCTGCATACGATTGATTTCCCGAGGTGACGAGGGATCACGTGCGCTGGGGCGATCTTCGGTATTCCCGACAAACCGTGCTGTGGACAGTCTCGTGCGAACCTGTTGAGAGCATTGAACTTTCTGCCGATTCGCCGAATTGTCTTAAGTGGGCGACTGACCCTGAAAATGAATTCAGGGTGACAATTGATAGTGGTGGGATGGCTGGGCTGGACGGACTGGTTTGGTCAGGTAAGGTTGGCGATTTTTTCGCAACTTCTGCCGTAGACAGCGCTGGTGTGATTTCCCGAGGTTACGAGGGATCACTTGGGCTGGGACGATCTTCGGCATTCCCGACGAACCGAGCTATGAACGACCGCCTTTGCGTCGCACCGTCATGCTGAACTTTCTGCCGATTGGCCGAATTATCTTAAGTGGGCGATTGACCCTGAAAATGAATTCAGGGTGACAATTTGTAGTGGTGGGCTACTTTGGGAGATTTTGTGAGGTTGGAAATATCTCCCTCACCCCAGCCCTCTCCCGCTGGGAGAGGGGGTAACTTCTGCGGTTTGTTTCTGACGATTAGTCGTCTAGCGAACGCATGACCCTGCCTGGGAGAGTGCCGTTTGGCTTGCCATTTTCTAGGGCTGGCTTGCCGTTGACGAACACGTAGTCCATGCCAGTTGAGTAGACGTGCGGGTTCACGAAATCATTGTGCTGTTTGACGTTTTTAGGATCGAAGACGAGCACGTCAGCGATTTGGCCGGGAGCAATCCTTCCACGTCGAGTCAGTGCCAGCCGTGAAGCGGGTAGGGCAGTCATTTTGTGAATCGCCTCTTCAATGCTGAAAAGTCCACGATGCTCCACGAACTGCTCGATGATCACCGAGTTAGTGGCATAGCTGCGCGGGTGTGGCTTGCCCGACGAAAGAGGTCCTTCGTCGCGAAGCGATGAACCATCAGATGCAATCGACATCAGCGGCCATTTGGCGATTGAATCGATGTCCTGAAGCTCCATCGAGTGCAACACGTACGAGCCTTCTGACTGTTCATACAGTCGGAGAGCCGCTTCCTCCGGCTCGCATCCCCATTCGTCGGCGATGTCTTGCAAGCTGCGACCCTCAAGCGATTGGTCCGGCGGGAAGCTGGCAATCACGCAGCCTTCAGCCGAGTGGTTTCGGTTGATGTAGTAAGTCACGTCGTTTCGTACTTGAGCGCGAGTATCAGAATCGGCTAGACGTTCAAGCGTTTTCTCTCGTCCGCCTTCCAGTGCCCATCGAGCAAACATTGCACCCGAGAATCCTGTCGATGACCATTCGTACGGGTATTGGTCACCAGCGACATCGATGCCTTCGTTGCGTGCTCGCTCCATACCTTCGATCAGTTCGTAACCACGTCCCCAGAATTTCGGTCCAACAGCTTTAACGTGTGAAATCTGAATGCGTGCTCCGGTGCGTCGCCCAACTTCGATAGCTTCGGCGTGGGCAGGGAATAATCCACTTAAGTCATCGGCTTCAGAGCGTATGTGCGATGAGTAAAGCTTTCCGCGATCAGCAGCGGGTTGGGTTACCGCGATCACTTCGTCGGCGAGCGAATAAGAGCCGGGGCCGTACCAGAGTCCCGTCGACATACCGAGTGCTCCGGCATCGAGAGATTCGGCGAATATTCCGGTCATTCGGTCGAGTTCTTCGGGAGTCGGCATTCGGGCTTCCATGCCCATCACCGCACCCCGCACTGTTCCGTGACCGACCTGTGCTGCGATATTTATCGTTGAACCAGATTCTTCGAGTGCAGAGAGGTAGCCGTCCATGGTCGACCATCCGGGCTTGTAGTTTGGGTCGTACTTGTCGGTTCGTTCTTTGAACCCGCCCATGTTTTTCTCAGAGAGCGGAGCGCAGTAGCTCATTCCGCAGTTGCCCATTAGTTCGAAAGTAACGCCCTGTGTAAGTTTCGAATCGGCTAACGGGTCGATCAGAAATGAATTGTCGGAGTGGGTGTGGAGATCGATGAAGCCGGGGGTGACGATTTTTCCTGTCGCATCAATTTCGCGAGCTGCATCGCCAGTGATCTCACCTACCGATACGACAGTAGCGCCCTTGATTGCGACGTCGGCTTTGAATTTCGCCGAACCTGTACCGTCGACAACTGTTCCGTTCCTGATGATGAGATCGAACATCTTTTTTCCTTGCTTTGACGTATGAGACTGAGTTGAAAAACGATTCTGAATTGTGGGGTCGATTTGGATTCGACAGGCCAAAATTCCCGGCGCGGGCATGAGCATACCGCGGATACGGGAGTAACATGTTTCGGCTCAAGATCAGAACTCTCCAGCGTTTCGTCGTTTATTACTGCGGAATATCGAGACACTGGCGAGCGGATAAGCGATATTGATATTTGTTTCGAGCTCCTGTTATACGGGCGCAGACCGAAGGAATACAGAAGAAAATGAAGTTCGTAAGATTTTCAAACGGTGGCGATGCCGCATATGGCGTTGTTGATGGCGAGACCGTAAAAGAGATTTCCAATTCGCCAATTGGTCAGGACTACTCCGAGACAGGCGCCACGCACGACCTGAACGAAGTAAAGATTCTTGCTCCAAACCCGAACCCAAGCAAAATGCTTTGCCTTGCGTTGAACTACGGTTCTCACCTGCTTGGTGCCGACCGACCAACTCGCCCTCAACCGTTCTACAAGAACACCAATGCGATTATCGGTCCTGGCGACCCGATCAAGCTTCCGCCGGACGCTGGTCTAGTTGTTTGTGAATCAGAGCTGATCGCAATTATCGGCAAAGAGGCTTCTAAGGTTTCTGAAGCCGATGCTCTTGATTATGTGTTCGGTTACACAGCCGGTAATGACGTGAGTGCTCGTGAATGGCAGTCTGGCGCAGATTCCGACATTCAGTGGTGGCGCGCTAAGTCGTCCGACACGTTCGGTCCTACAGGTCCGTTCATGGTTACCGACATCGACCCTCAGGACGTGAACATTCGCGGGTTGGTAAACGGAGTTGAGGGACAGAAGTGCCACTCATCAGAGATGATTTTCACTACTGCTCAGGCGATTTCGTTCCTCAGCGAGTATGTGACTCTCTACCCGGGTGACATGATTTGGACTGGTACTTCGGGAACGACTCCACCGATCAACGTTGGTGGTGACGTAACTGTTGAACTCGACAAGATTGGCGTACTGCACAACCCAGTAATCGCTGGGTAGCTGTGGCTACGTCTTCTGGCAGTTCGACTGTTAGTGACTAAATAGAAAAGCCCGCTCGCCTATTTATTGGCAGGCGGGCTTTTTGTTTGGTGGTGGTGTACATGAAGTCCTCTCCATCAGGGAGAGGATTTAGGTGATGGGGAATGCACCTCGGTGAAGGGCTGCGGTGTTCGTTCGGCACCTAGAACGGTAGATCCTGAAAATGAATTCAGGATGACATTTGCTGTGACTCCGTCCGGCTAAGTCTGAGCCAGTTCGAATAGAGGTGTTCGTCCTTTCGCGTTTTCGCGAAGGATTTGCTCTTCTTCGGGTGTGATCGGTGTGAAATCTTGGGCGACTTCGACTGCCATCTGCCATAGTTCGGGGTCGCCTGGAGGGATGGCCGCGGTGATTGGCTGTGAGAGGGTCCAGCGAAGTGCGAGTTTCATTAGCCCACGATCTTCAATCGGGGCGTACCAGGTCTTCTCTCGAATTTGGTGATTGCGGTCTTCAAGGGCGTGATGCGCAGCACCCTTGAGTGCCAGACGAGCGACTCCACGTTGTTCGGCTTCATCCATGATCCCTTGTCCGAATCGTGCCTCAAACCACGTGGTGAAATTGACCGGGAAGAGGACGGAATCGAAATCGAATCGACTCATCAGTTCGACGGCGACTTCGACGGAATGCACTGAAAATCCAACGTGCTTCACGAGTCCTTCGTCGCGAGCTTTGACAATTGTTTCGAGTGCACCGCCGGGACCAGATGCGACTTCGAGGTCTTCTTGCGTTGTCATCGCGTGCATCTGGTAAAGATCGAAGTGGTCGGTTCGCAGAAGTTTTAGAGAATTTTCCAGATCAGCACGTGCCTCGGGTCCGGTACGGAATTTTGTTTTGCAGGCGAGGAACACGTCGTTGCGGTACTGCTCTAGAGCGGGGCCGAGCATGTTTTGGGCGTTGCCGTAGCCAGGCGCTACATCGAAGTAGTTGATGCCCTGATCGATTGCCCACGACACGTACCGGGAGGAGTCTTCGGCTGTTTCGTCTTTAACGACAATCCCGGCGAAGGCGACTATCGATAAATCTGTTCCATTGTTTCCGTAGGGACGGTATTGCATGTTTATCTCTGCTTGGATCTCTGAGCGAAAGTTCAGAGAGCATCGTACTACGGGGGAGTTGAGGGCATGCAGATTGTTAGTGTTTGCACGTTAGATCCTGAAAATGAATTCAGGATGACATTCTTCGACGGGGCTGAGTGCCAGAGAATTGGTTGTTGGAGCCGCTTGTTTGTCGTCCTTCGAGAGCCTCAGGATGACACTTACTTGATTGGTACCGTGTGTTTGGAACCGGTGATCGGATGTTGTCCTTCGACGGGGCTCAGGATGGCATTTGGCGATCTCGGGCCGTGAGAACGGACGTGCGGTGTGAGTTTATTAACGTCGGTTTACCGAACCGCCAGAAAAGGTAGCTACTACTACCCGATGCCGAAGTTTCGGCTTACTTCGCCTTCGGTTAGCCAGTAGAAGATGAGGTAACCGCCAACGAGAATTAGTACGCCAGCCGAGATTGGGTGAACGTACGGCATGATCTTTCGAATTTGGTTGACCATTGCGCCTTTGAACACCGCGATTCCGATCGTGAGCACGGTAATAACGAAAGTCATTCCAAGTGCGTAGGCGAGGAATTGACCAGTTGCTTCAACAATTCCACCAGTTGCCAATGAACTGCTAATCAACCCCAAAAAGATTGGCAATGTGCAACTTAGAGAAGCTACTGCGTAAGAGATTCCAAATAGGAAATAGCCCTTCACGCTGGTGTCGGAGGCCGTTCCGATACGAGAAGCCGCCGATTGAGCACGGTTGTTGTAAAGCTTGCCGCCTGCGAACAGGTAGGCACCAAGACCTGCCATGACAAATCCGAGGAAGAATCCGATCCACGGGAAGATCGTTATGAACGAGCGTGCACCTGACGAAATTGCCAGACCGACACCGCCGAAGAGCAGAACGAACCCGGCTCCCAGAGCAGCACTAACGTAGAGCGCTTTGATCAATGATTTAGATAGTCCGCGTGCTGAACGACCAGCCTCAGCATCGCCCTGTTGATCGGTGAGATACATCGTCAAAAACGCTGGAAGCATCACGAATCCGCAAGGATTCACTGTTGCGACCATTCCTGCTGCAAATGCGAATCCGAGAGGAAGCAAAGAACCGATATCACCGACGAAACCGGCACTATCGGCGGAGTAGCTCAGTGCTCCACCGATGAAGTCATTTGCGCCCGGACCAACGATTAGGCCTGCGACTAACGCCAGCCCCGCGATGAAAGCCGCTACCGTTGCCGGGATGGGGAGGTTCTTCGGATTGAAACCGACTTCTTCTTGCGAGAAATCCGTGCTAGCCGTTGTCATGTGTTGAACTAATACTTCCTAGTCGTCGCTAAGTTCGCTGGTAATTGCCGGCAAGAAATGCTTTTTTGTTGATTTCCCAGCATGTTGGGGAACACGGTTGCCAAAACATTCAATCGCTTGTTAATTCCGATGCTACCGATTCGAGATAGGTTCACGATAAGCGCAAGTGACCGATTTTTGAATGAAGCAAATGTGTTGGCTGGTTAGTGATTAATACGCCATCTATGATGACTCGGATTGCACGCTGTTGTGCAGATATCCAGTTACTCAATTATCTGATTAAGAACGAGCCTCGGTGTCACTGAAGCCCGACAATACACAACCTCTTCTCATTCCTTTGACTCAAGACACTGTCGCCCAAGACGTGCCGCTAATAACTGTTCATCTGGCGCTTTCCGACAGCGATCTTGAAAAGGCGATGCATAGTCTTCTGGGGCGCAACGCAAGATTTTCTGTCGTTAAAGGGAGCATTGGTTACGCCGCTGAGTCTGACGTTAGGCTCATTGACGAATCGCCGGATCCCGATCAACAGCGTGAGTTAGACGAGATTTCTCCGCCAAAATTGTTGTTCATTGGATTGGGGCAAAGCGAACAGTTTCTTTTGGATGCAGCGCACGCTGGGGCATGGGCTTACATAAGTGAATCGGCCGATGCTGACGAGTTGGAAGATGCGATCTGTAGCTTGGTCGAATCGAGCGGTAGCCCATTGCTGAAACAGCTTGCACAGAGCGATTCCGGATCGTTCGAGCTGCTCTCAGGTTTGTCGAACCCTGAATCCCGAGACGACAACGACGTCGGAGAAGAGAACCCTCTCACTGACGACGAAGTGAAAATCTTGGAATTGATCGCAAGGGGCGAGCCAAGCAAGAACATTGGTCACCATGTTGGGCTGGCTGAGCAGACGGTCAAAAACTACGTCGTGAAAATTCTCGACAAGACGCATACTCATAACCGTGCGCATGCTGCCGCTTTGGCCGCTCAGCGCGGCTGGTTATCACCCCTCGATAGCATGTAGCTGCTAGTTCAGAAACTACACGTATTTCGGGTCTGGATTTGAACTAGAGCTGTGATAGAATGTAGTTCGATTCGTTGCACGATTGTTCGGCGCAGGCAAGTCCTGCGTCTATTTGTGTGCGGCGATATTTTTCATACAAGACCGGTTCTAAAGTTGTTGGACCGGAAGTAGAGGCAAGTAATTGACGACTTCAGAGACCCCGCAAGTTGCTGCAGTAGAAACTGAGCAAGAGGAGACTCTGGCGCCTCTCGACCTGCGTTCGCTTTTTGTCGCTGGTGTGCACTTCGGTCACCCTTCTAAGCGATGGAATCCAAAGATGGCTGAGTACATCTTCGGCAAGCGCTCGCGTGCACACATCATCGACCTTTCCAAGACAGTTACTTCTCTGAAAGCCGCTAAGGAATTCATCGAGAAGATTGTTGGTCAGGGCGGCGAGTGTTTGATGGTCGGGACTAAGGCCCAGGCTCAGAGCCCCATCAAGGAGCAGGCTGAAAAAGCCGGCGCCATGTACATCAACCAGCGTTGGCTGGGTGGAATGATGACGAACTTCCAGACTATCCAGCGTCGTATCGAACGACTGGTTTTCCTTGAAGATGCGTTTGCTAAAGACACTGTTGTAGCTCAGACGAAGCGTGAATCGCTCATGCTTGCTGCTGAGGTTGTACGACTGAACAAGTTCTTTGGCGGCATCAAGGAAATGGAAAAGCTGCCGCAGGTTCTGTTCATCGTAGATATTGAAAAAGAAAAGATCGCTATCGCGGAAGCAAAGCGACTTGGTATTCCTGTAGTAGCGATTGTTGACACTAACTGTGACCCAACAGAAGTTGACTACGCCATTCCTGGTAACGACGACTCGGTTCGTTCGATTACATTGATCACACAGCACATTGCTGAGGCGATCAGTTCAGGTAAGGCCGCTGCAAAGGCTGCTCGTGAGGAACGATTGGCTGCAGAGGCTGAACTCGAAGCTCAGGAAGCTGCTGCTCGAGCTGCTGCTCAGGCAAAGGCCGCTGAACGAGCTGCAAAGGCTGCTGAGGAAAAGAAAGCCGCCGACGCTAAGAAGGCTGCAGAGGCAAAAGCTGCTGAAGCTGCAAAGCCAGCTGAAGAAGCCGCTGCTCCAGAAGCCAAAGAAGAAAAGCCAGCAGAAGCTAAGGCAGACGCAAAGAAGCCTGCTGCTAAGGCGAAAGCCGAAGAAAAGCCAGCTGCGAAAGCGGAAGCAAAGACTGAAGAGAAGAAGCCTGCCGCTAAGGCCAAGGCTGCTCCTAAGAAGGCTGCTGCAAAAACTGAAGCTAAAAATGAAGACACTCCAGCCGCCGAAAAGCCAGCTGCCGAAAAGACTGAAGACAAGAAGACTGACTCTAAGTAGTCGGTTCGCTTAACTTCAGTAGACGAATAGAAATTATTTAGGCAGCCGTACGCTATTAGTAGCTGCGGTTGCCGAACGAGGATAAAGACGTGCCAGTATCAGCTGCACAGGTAAAAGAACTCCGCGACAAGACCGGCGCAGGAATCATGGATTCCAAGCGTGCCCTTGAAGAGGCAGATGGCGACATCGCCAAGGCAGAAGCTCTCCTTAACGAAAAGGGATTGGCTTCAGCTGCAAAGAAAGCCGGACGTGAGACTTCAGAAGGTCTCGTTGTTTCTTACATTCACACCGGTGGCCGAGTCGGTTCGCTGGTCGAACTGAACTGTGAGACCGACTTCGTTGCTCGAACTGAAGAGTTTGAAGCATTGGGTCGAAACCTTGCAATGCAGGTTGCCGCAATGAGCCCGCTTCACGTTGATCGTGAGTCGGTTCCTGAAGGTGAAGAAGTTGCCGACGAACAGCTTCTTTCTGAGCAGGAGTACATTCGAGATTCCAGCATGAAGATTGCTGAGCTCGTGAAAGAAACTATCGGTAAGCTCGGCGAGAACATTCGTATAAGACGTTTCTCTCGCTTTGAACTTGGCGGATAATTGATCAACTGAATGCCCGGCCAATTGGCCGGGCATTTTTGTAAGTGCGACAAAATCGACGACAGGGAGAGCAACGAATGACTGAACCGGCATATTCTCGAGTGATTCTGAAAATGTCTGGCGAGTCGTTTAAGGGTGATGGCGAGTTCGGTTTGGATGCCGATACGCTGCACTTCGTTTCTCAGCAGATCAAGGACATCTCCGACATGGGGACCGAGGTCGGTGTAGTCGTTGGTGGTGGTAACTTCTGGCGTGGTGCGGATTACGAGCAGACCGGTATGGATCGCTCGACAGCCGACTTTGCAGGAATGCTTGCGACCATAATGAACGCACTCGCTCTCCAAGACGCTCTCGAGCGTGTCGGCGTAACCGTTCGTACCCAATCGGCAGTATCGATGCCGTCGGTCGCCGAGCCGTACATCCGTCGTCGAGCCGTGCGTCATCTCGAAAAAGGACGTGTGGTGATCTTCGCTGGTGGTACGGGCAACCCATATATGACCACCGACACCGCAGCCGCGCTCAGGGCGCTTGAGATCGGTGCCACGGCATTGATCATGGCTAAGAATGGTATCGACGGTGTGTACGATTCCGACCCACTAAAGAACCCGGAAGCGAAGAAATACGAGAAGCTGACTCACTACGATGCCTTGTCGCAGCGATTGCAGGCACTCGATAGCACGGCGCTTTCGCTGTGCATGGACAACTCGCTACCGATCGTGGTGTTCGATATATTCAAGGCTGGAAATCTCGCTTCGATTCTTTCGGGCGAACATGTTGGCACGCTTATCAGCGACGAAGCCAAGTAATAATCGCTAATTTGCCACTGGCTAGAGGGTGGAAATCATCTGGTGCCGGTAGTATTTTTTGTGTGAGCGGATGGAATCCATTAGCCATCTGCTGAGATAGGTCCCGGGGGAACTACGATGCTTGATGAAACACTCGACGACGCCAAAGAGCGAATGTCGGCGACCGTTGAGGCTCTGAAAAGGGAAATGGCTGGCGTGCGAACAGGCCGTGCTGCTACTGGCTTGGTCGACAATCTTAGGGTCGACTATTTCGGCAGTGAGATGCCGTTGAACCAACTTGCTCAGATCAGTGTTGGAGATGCACGACTTCTTGTTATTCAACCGTGGGACAAGAACGCTGTCGACCCGATCGCAAAGGCGATACAGAATTCCGACTTAAGCATTTCTCCTAACATCGATGGCGCAATTATTCGCTTGAATCTTCCCCCTCTGACCGAAGAGCGACGTCGAGATTTGGTGAAATCAGTCAAAGCTCGTGGCGAAGAGAGCAAAGTCACGATCCGCAGTATCCGACGCGATGCTCAGGACATGATCCGCACTATCGAAAAAGACGGTGACGCATCTCAAGACGACTGTCAGCGTGCTCAGAAAGACCTTCAGAAACTTACAGACGGTTCTGTTGCGATTATCGAAACTGAAGCTGCCGCAAAAGGCGAAGAAGTGATGCAGGTTTAATCCTGCGTCCGTTGCTGCTGAAGCATCTCGCCAGCAGAAAAGAATCAAACTGCAGATGACCGCGAATCCAGAAGCTTCAAAGCGTACTAAGGACGGTTCTACGACTGTTCCCAATCACGTCGCGATCATCATGGATGGCAATGGTCGATGGGCGGAGTCCCGCGGACTGGACGTTTCGGAGGGACACCACGCCGGTTTTGAAAATTTGCAGCGAGTGGTTGCCGATTTCGCCAAGCGGGGCGTGAAGTACCTAACCATGTACGCCTTCTCCACTGAGAACTGGGATCGCCCAGAATCAGAAGTGCAGGGCATTCTTGAACTGGCAATTGCGGTCATAGCTCACGAAGCGCAGCAACTGCATGAGAACGATGTTCGGATCAAGCATTTAGGGCGCGTCGATAGACTTTCCGATGAACTTCGTGAAGAACTTCAGCAGGCAGTCGATATGACCGCCGGAAACTCGGGATTAACTCTCGGAATTGCGTTCGACTATGGCGGTAGAGCTGAAATTGCCAACGCTGCGAAACAGCTGATCGCTGATGGGGTTTCGCCAGACGATATCGATGAACAGAAGTTTGCCGAGTACCTGTACACATCGGACATGCCTGACGTCGATCTTCTGATACGCACGGGCGGCGATTTCCGAATTAGTAATTTCCTTCTGTGGCAGACTGCATACTCAGAGTTTTACTCATCTGATATTTGGTGGCCCGACTTTTACGGTGAGCACATCGATAGCGCTTTCGAATCGTTTAGCGAACGACAGCGTCGATTTGGCAAGCGGATATAGCTTGTTGAGTTATTGCTTGAACGACATTGTGCGTTCTCGCCCACTCCCTAATAAAACTGACAACAGGAATTTCATTTGCGTATACGAATAATTAGCGCAACTGTTGGGATTCCCATCGTCCTGCTGGCGATTTGGCTCGAGCTACCGGGCATTGCGGCATTAACCGTTCTTGCTGGATTAGTCGGTGGTTTTGAACTTGATCGAATGATGCGGCCGGGAACGTCTCGCACCGGAAGCTCTCGAATTGTTTCGCTGGTCATGGGACCAGCCCTACTCGCTTCGATTGCCGCCTGGATGGTGTCTGACGGTCGATTGAGCGGCGATCAGATGCCAATATTTCTGGCGATAGTTTTCGCACTCGCTGTTTTAGTTCGAGGTACTGCTACTCTCGGGCGTTCATCTTCGGATCGTAATCCGAACGAATGGGTGTACTGGGTGTTCGCTGCTTATGTCGGGTTAGCTCTCGCGCATGCTCCTGTCCTCGTTAGTTTGGATAGTGGTCGTGAATTGATTCTGCTAGCCATTCTCACAACATTCGCAGTCGACTCAGTCGCACTCTTCGTTGGCGTATCGATAGGACGCCATCGCTTGGCTCCGAGTATCAGCCCCAAGAAATCGTGGGAAGGGGCTGTCGGAGGTGTGGTTGGTGGTGTGATTGCTGCGATTGCCATCGATGCAGCATTCGATATTCCATTTTCTGTTGTGACCGCAGGCATCTTAGGAGCCGTACTTGGCGTAACAGGGGTAGTTGGCGATCTTTACGAATCGTGGATCAAACGGCGGGCTGATGTGAAAGACAGTGGAACGTTGATACCCGGTCATGGCGGTATTCTGGACCGTTTGGATAGCGTGATACCTGACCTCGCGGTCGTATACTGGGCGACAGTATGGAGTTCACTATAAAAAAGCTAGTAATTTTGGGGTCGACGGGATCGGTCGGAACCCAGACTCTCGACATTGTTCGCGCATTCCCTGATCGGTTCGAAATTGTTGGGCTGTGTAATGGCTACAACACGCCGCTGTTCAAGCAACAGATCGATGAATTCAAGCCAAAGTATTTCAATTCTTTAGGCGACATCGATTCTGGTTACGGCGGTGCTAAATTCGCCCCGGCGGAAGAGATCGTTAGCCTGCCTGAAGTTGATCTGGTTGTTGCGGCAACGGTTGGCTGTGCAGGAATGCCGCCTGCCATCGCAGCGCTTAATGCTGGCAAAGCGCTGGGGCTTGCGAACAAAGAAGTGATCGTCATGGCTGGCGAGAAGCTCATGGAAGCGGCTCGGGCTAGTGGCTCGGCTATCTTGCCGATTGACAGCGAACCCTCTGCTTTATGGCAGTGCGTTGAAGGCGAGATTAGCGAGCCGTCTCGATTGATCATTACCGCTTCTGGCGGTGCGTTCAGGGACCGTACATGGGACTCGCTTGGCGACGTAACACCGGAGCAAGCTTTAGATCATCCGACTTGGACGATGGGTCCGAAGATCACTGTGGATGCCGCAACGTTGATGAACAAAGCGTTCGAAGTGATCGAATCGAGATGGTTGTTCGATATGCCGTTCGACCAGATAGACGTAACGATTCATCGCCAAAGCATTGTTCACTCGATGGTCGAGTTCTCCGACGGGACTATCAAGGCTCAACTCGGGCCAACCAGCATGTTGCAGCCGATTCAGCATGCACTCTTTCATCCCGAACGACAGGCAAACGAGAGTCTGCCGAAACTGAATGCCGTAACTATGGGGTCTCTCACGTTCGAAGAGATGGACCCGACCCTATACCCGTGTTTTGAGTTGGCACTGGAATATGGCAAGAAGGGTGGGACTTTTCCTGCCGTGCTTGCAGGAGCTGATGAAGCAGCTGTTGAGCTGTTCTTGAATCGCAAGATTCGGTTCACAGATATTCCAGATGTTGTGTCGAAAACACTGGAAATTCACAAGTCCCTGAGCAGCCCTTCAATCACCGATACGATTGAATCGGCGCAGTGGGCAACCGAAACCACACTGGCTCGCCACAATTAATTCACGAATCTGAGCTAGCATTAACGAATATGCCAGAAACAGTATTTTTCGGTGTCGTCACATTTCTACTTGTGCTCGGCCCCCTCGTAATTCTCCACGAACTAGGTCACCTATATACCGCTCGACGCTTCGGAGTTAAAACTCTTGAGTTCGGATTCGGCTACCCGCCCCGCGCTGGTGGTATCTGGAGCGGCAAAACGCCAGTTCTAGTCGATTCAGAGACATCGTTCGAGATCGACAAAGAGTCGTTGGTAGGTAAAACAGCGACAATCCGCACGATGCGTGATGAGCAGGGACGGTCGATTGCAGTCAGCGTTCGACCTCGTGCTAAAGGTGATGATTCAGAGGCTTCTGAAGGTGGAATGATCGTCACCGGGAAGATCAAATCTTTCGATGGTGATGAGATTATCGTCGCCGACATGCTGTGGTCGTTCAACTGGATGCCGCTTGGCGGATTCGTTCGAATGGTTGGTGAAGAGAGCAGCAGTGCTGTGAATTCCCTGGGCAGCAAGCCACGCTGGCAGCGAATTGTTGTGATGGGCGCAGGAGCGTTCGTGAACGCTGTAATTCCGTTCATCCTGCTGCCACTCGTCTTGATGATTCCTTCGGAAAAGCCAGTTGGTGATGTAACCATCCAAACGGTGTTCCCTGGTTCTCCTGCTGATCTAGCTGGGATTCAACCCGGCGACAAGATCGTCAAAGTCGACGGTCGAAAGATCGAGAATATTTCTGAACTCCAGCAGGCCGTGACCGTGAAACTAGGTGCCGAAAGCACTTGGGAACTTCAATCGGGTGTACCGAATATTTTTGCTCGACCAGCTGAACCGCAGTATCAGTACACAGGTGACATTGAGAAGGCCATGCTGATTCCCCGATGGAAGCCGCCTAGTCGACAGATCGTCGCAGTAGTCGAAGATCCTACGACTGAGATGGCACTATCCAGGGCACGCGTTTTCGATGTTTCTGTTGGTCTCAACACTGTTCTGGCGGTAGTTGATGAACCGACTGACACTCTCTATGAGATATCTAACGAAGATGCTGCTCTGCTCGATCCTCCAGCGTCTATGGGCGACATCCTTCGGGTTGTTGTGACAGCTGAAGATGCTGGAAAGCATATTTCGCTTGCTGACGCCCGATTGCACGACAACGGTCTTGGAATTAAGACGACTGTTCAAGAAGGCGCTACCGGAGTTCAGATTTCGACCGAAAATAGTCGGGTTGTGAGCGAGGGACTCAGTCCACTTGAGGCTTTCCCGCTCGGATGGCGGCATGCGCTCGACACGCTGGTGCTGACTCGAAACGCACTAACGACGACGATCATTGGAAGCTCTAATCCTCAGTTTGAGGGTCCTTCTACGGTCGGCCCAATTGGTATCGGTCAGCTAACTGGTGAAATCGCTGTTGCCGAAGCTGGACTTGGCGCAAAGATCATCACGTTCGCCACTTTGGCTGCGACGTTGAGTCTTTCGCTGGCGATTCTGAACATTCTGCCGATTCCGGCTTTGGATGGCGGTCGAATCTTCTTCGTATTCGTCGAGATCATTCGCCGAGGTAAGAGGATTTCTCCCGAACGTGAAGGGCTTGTTCATCTCGTTGGATTCGTGCTGTTGATCGGGCTGATTGCTGCGATCTCAGTGAAGGACGTTACTCGCATCATCAAGGGCGAATCTTTCTTTTAGACGGTTCGTTTTGTGCGAGTGGACGGGGTTAGTGCCCGTTCGTGACACTAGAGGACGTTCGAATTGACCCTGTCGCAGGCACGTCGTAACCAGCTGATTATTGCTGCGATTTCGTCGGTGTTGCTGGCGACACTTTGGGGTATTGGCGATCTACCCCGTTCGATGTATTTCGCTCTGCCGTTCGTCATCGCCGTACTGTGGATCCCTGCCTTTCTTGCTCACAAGCAACGGGACGGTGGGCTAATTTGGAATTCGTTCTTTGGTGTTTTGGGTCTCGCAGTTGTCGGTGTGATTATTCGAGCCGTTTGGCTGATAGGTCGAGGCTGAGCTAGACAATCGTGCGCTGTGTGCTGAAACTTCAGGCATTCGCCGGGTAAAATTGTTCGCATATTTCGTTTTGTGCACTATTCGTTGGAGCAATTGAACTGGCAGCAAGAGACAACACACATCCCGTGAACGTTGGTGGTGTGATGATCGGTGGGGGCAATCAGGTTGTTGTCCAATCGATGACCGACACCGACACTGCGGATATCGAAGCAACCGTTGCTCAGGTGAAGCTGCTTGCTGATGCTGGTAGCGAGATTGTTCGCATTACAGTTAACAACGCTGCCGCTGCTCAGGCCGTACCCGAAGTTAGCAAACGGCTTGCTGATCTGGGCTGCAACGTGCCGCTGATTGGCGACTTCCATTTCATTGGACACCGTCTACTCAAAGACTATCCAGAACTCGCTTCTACTCTCGCCAAGTTCCGCATCAACCCGGGCAACGTGGGGCGCGGTGTGCGGCACGATGAGAATTTCACTCAGTTCGTCGAGATTGCGCGTGACCTCGGTACGCCAGTTCGGATTGGTGTGAATGCTGGCAGTCTTGATCCAGACGTGATGGCAGCAAAGATGGACGAGAATTCTCGAACAGCTGAACCGTTGAATTCGGAACAGGTTGAGAATCAGGCACTGGTCGAAAGCGCACTGTCGAGTGCTGAGGCTGCTCTTGATATTGGACTAACTCCCAACCAGATCATTATTTCTTGCAAGGTTTCACGGCTGCCTCAGATGGTCGCCGTCTATCGTGAACTGTCCGAGAAATCAGATTTCGCACTTCATCTCGGTCTTACAGAAGCCGGTATGGGACAGAAGGGTGTCGTTACGACGACTGCTGCTCTTAGCACGCTTCTGGAGCAGGGCATAGGCGACACGATTCGAGCCTCACTAACCCCTGAGGTTGGCGGTGACCGTGCGAAGGAAGTTCGGTTGTGTCAGGACATCTTGCAAGCGGTAGGGCTACGACGGTTCAGGCCTTCAGTAACTGCGTGCCCCGGTTGTGGACGGACTACTTCAACTCTGTTCCGTGAATTGGCTCAGGATATTCAAACTCACATCGACGCCAAGCTTCCCGAGTGGCGATCACGTCACGCTGGATCGGAATCGCTTCAAGTTGCGGTCATGGGCTGCGTCGTAAATGGGCCGGGTGAATCTCGGGCGGCGAATATAGGCATATCGTTGCCGGGAGCCGGTGAGGAACCACGGGCGCCTGTGTTTGTCGACGGCGAACGGGTGAAGTTTCTTTCCGGACCAAATATCGCAACCGACTTTATCGACATGGTCGAGAGTTACGTTCAGACGACGTACGGGAAGTAACCGAACTGCTCGAATTGAGCGGTGTTTAAACTTCCTGAGCGGAGTCTGCGGAATCGAAGGATCTCCAGTGGATCCAATCGTTCCGTCAGGATGGCACGCTGTCGCGAACCTGATGCCGCTGCGTGCGAACAGGTTGGAATGCTCCACCGAGATCCCTCTGCCTCGCTTCGTTGTGATCGGAAAGTCGATATCGTCCCCGGTCGATAATTAGCTCAGCTTGACTGCGGTTCCGTAGGCAAGAATTTCGGAAGCGCCTGATGCGATCATCGACGTGGTGTATCGAACTCCCACTACGGCATCGGCACCCATCTCAGCGGCAAATTCTTCCATTCGTCGGGTTGCCATCTCACGAGTCTCAGCCTGCAATCGGGCGTACTCCGTAATTTCGCCACCGACAAGATTCCGTAAAGCAGCCAAAATGTCTCGACCTGCGTGTCGTGCCCGAACAGAGTTTCCGCGCGCTAATCCGAGTATTTCGGAAATTTCTCTGCCAGGAATATCTTGGGTCGTGGATACGATCATTGCTCGCCTCACTTGTTGTATGCGTTGATTATTACGCCTTGCATCGAGTGCATTTCTATATCTCGAAGGCTATCAAATCATGTGCCTGAAACATGCGAAACGTCATGGTTATTGGGTAAGGAATTCGAACACAAGTGAGAGTAAATTCTGAGTAAGATACTGCTCTGCTAACAACGGGAACTAAAAACGCCTGCTCAGGATTGTTAGCCGGTGGTTAAGACTAGAAGAAAATTTGGAAATGAACTGGCACGAAATAGATCGATTTTTGATGGGTGAAGCGTGGTCAGGATCGCTGATCAACAAGCACCTGACTCAACTAGCCGATGTGATCGGACCTCGTTGGGGAGGATCACCAGAAGATCGTCGTGCCGCCGAGTACATTCGTGATGAGATGGAAGCTGCTGGTCTGGATACCGCCAAGCTAGAGCCGTTCACAATGGAATCGTGGAATCATGGCGAAGTTTCGATATCACTACCAGATGACAATAATCGACCAATCGCAGCGTTGCCGTTTCTGCGCTGCAAGCCAATAGACGTAACAACACCGCTTGTCGACGCTGGCCACGGCTCTCCACATGAGGTAGACGCTCTAGGGACGGCAATAAAAGGAGCCGTGGTGCTTGCCACTATCGCTCCTGAGCCGTTCACGGCTGCCGAGCCGTTTACCGCTCGTATCGTTCGACTAGCCAAGGCTGGAGCGGCGTGCATCATCGCTATCGAGCCGAAAACAGGTGGGCGCATGGAGTATGCGAACTCCGATGAATGGCTAAATGTTGGACCGCAGAAGACCGCTATCGCTGTGGTGAAAACTAGTTCGGAAGACGGAGCTTACCTGCGCCGTATTGCTGGTTCTTCCCCGATAGTTCGTGTGTACGTCGAGGCAAAGTATTTTCAGACTGAGGCGAACAATACGGTCGCCGAAATTAAGGGATCGACTCATCCCGAACGACACCTGATTCTTGCTGGTCACCACGATACGGTGCTGAAAGCGCCGGGCGGAAACGACAACACTTCAGGGACGATTGGCGTGATGGAAACCGCCCGGATCATGGCCACACTAGTTAAAGAAACTGGCGTTCGACCCGGCATGTCGATTCGATTCGCAACTTGGAGTGCTGAAGAACAGCACCTGCAAGGAGCAAGAGCCTACGTAGCACGGCACTATTCGGAAGGTGCCGCCAGTCGAGAAGCCAAGCCTCTGCTGAACATCAACCTGGACGAGCTTTCGACAGGGCACATGAAAGGCATTGTGCTTACCTTCCCGCATCTAAGAAAATTCATGCAGTCACAGCTCGACACTATGAACGATGGCTTGAAGTGCCACGTGCTTGCTCACATGGATGCGCATTCGGATCACTTCCCGTTCGTTGAGCAGGCGATCGACGCTTCGATCACGTGGCGATGGCGATTCTGGGGACGACACGAGACCGCGAATTTCCATCACGAGATCGGTGATGCTGCGAACAAGTTGAACGTCAGAGAATTAAAAGAATACGCAGGGCAGTTGGCGCGATTGCTGCTTCGTCTGTCACATGTATCGCCTGACGAATGGCCGTCGAACCCGTTAACTGTCGATGATGTGAATCAGATGATCGAGCGAGACTCTGGCGGGCATCACCCAGCATTTCACTAGGTTGCTCGTGTGCCAACTAATCGAGGTGTTCGGTTTCCCAATAGCCCGGGAAGGACGGAGCACTCGATTCGGTATCGACGGTAATCAAAGCACCGTAAGGCATGGTTGAACGGCGCTTAGGGTCGAACGTATCGCGTCCTTCCAGTTGATCGATTATCGTTCCGATGACACCTTCGTGAAGGAACGCAGCGATCTTGCTCAGTCCAGACGAAGTTGCAATGTCCAGTAGCTCTGAGAAGCCGGCGATGGCTCGACTGCTGAATTCAGGGATTGTTTCGCCGCCCATGCTTTTGAAATCGACGTGATAATCGCCTTTAGAAATTCTCTTCTTGATTGAGGTGGGGGCATTCCAGATATTGCCGGTTTTCATCTCGGCAAGGTTGGGGATCTGGCGGACCGACTGATTGGTAGCCTGTTCAAAATGAGCAGCCGATTCCACGGCTCTTGGCACATTACTGGTGAACGACGCGTCAGGATTTAGCTCGATGACCTTACGAGCAGCAGACGCTGCCTGGCAATGTCCGAGCTCCGTTAGCCCGGCATCGGGTAGGTAGAGGCCATCGCTTCCAGTCTTTGGAAGTCCGTGTCGAACGAGGTGAATGATCATGATGAGAGTTTAACGGTTTGCCTTCGAGATCAAGTTGTTGGTTGTCGCAATTCTTTCAGTCTGCTTCTTGGCGCACTTCATTTATCGAAAAGTTCCAATAGAATCTCGGGCATGAAAGAACGTCACCACCGAACGGATAGCAAACACCCAAAAACGTGCACCTGCACCACGTGTCAGGCACGTCGAAGGGAAGCTGCACGCCCCAAGGTCAAGAAGAAGCGAAAGCCGAAATCGCAACGTGGCAAAGGCTCGAAAAAGCAGGTTGCTGACGCGGCAATTGGCGACGTAATGGACATGTTGGGATTTAGTGGCGAACAAGGTGCGAAATCAGATGACTGAAAAATCTAAGATCGGGCTTATTGGCGCAGGTTGGTGGGCTACAGCCAATCATCTTCCCGTATTGGTCGAGCGAGATGACATCGAGCTTGCGAGTGTGTGCCGGCTTGGTGCCGATGAACTTCAGCAGGTCAAAGATCGTTTCGGTTTTTCGCATGCAACAGAAAACTACGAAGAGTTACTAGAAACACCCGGTTTGAAGGGTGTTGTGGTCGCTTCACCACATACGCTCCACTACGAACACGCGTTGGCAGCCCTTAAAAGAGGGCTACACGTTTTGTGCGAAAAACCTTTGACAACCAAAGCCGATGAAGCCCGTGAGCTAGTGGAAGAAGCACAGCGGCAAGGCGTTGAGCTGATGGTTCCTTACGGTTGGCATTACGGCGAGTTCATTCAGGAAGCAAAACGCCGAATGGGCGAAGGCGCTGTAGGCGATATTGAGTTCGTCATGTGCCACATGGCGTCTCCTGTTCGGTCACTGCTTGAAGGCAAGCAATTTCTTTCGACGGGCGGTGGCGCTGGCGACAACATGTTCGAGCCTGCTGCCGAAACTTGGGCCGACCCTGTGATTGCAGGCGGTGGTTATGCGTTGGCTCAGATGTCGCATTCGGCCGGGTTGGCTTACTGGCTCACAGGTCTTCGCGCTGAGTCGGTGTCTGCACTGACATCATCGCCTACGAGCAAAGTTGAACTGTACGATTCGTTCTCCGTTCGGTTCGCCGGTGGGGCGATTGGCTCATTCAGCGGAGCCGGCGCGCTGCCCGATAACCAACAGTTCCAGCTCGACGTTCGAATATTCGGCTCTGAGGGCGTGATGACTATCGATGTTGACAGGGCGCGCCTCGAAGTGCTTCGTCATGATGGCAATAACTTCGACATGGATTTGCCTCGGGATGCGGGTGAGTATTTTGGCGGTGGTCCAACCGCCAACTTTGCCGACATCGTGAGCGGCAAGAGCTCAACGAACTGGGCTCCTGGATGGGCCGGAATGCGAGCCATTGAGATGATCGACGCTGCATACCGTTCAGTCGAAAGCGGGCGTTCCGCATCCGTGTAAGTTCGTTTGTCCAAAGAGTGTGTGTAGCCACCCATACGCATTCCGCAATGAACCTGTGGGATCAGCGTCTGAGCCGATGAGCCAGTAGTTTTACCTAGTGAATCCGACTGGTCATAGGCGCGAAGTTGTATCGGGCTGAATACTGAGGTTATGTCGGTGCAACAGCACTGATGTTTTCTCAGTAAGAGTTCGGATTCGACTAGCCCCTATGGCAATAGCCACTTCGACATACCCCTCTGACTCAGGCCAATCTGGTCGGCTGAAAAGCTGGCTGTCAAAGGTTGCAAGCTTTGGTTCAGGTCGAAACAGTCACGCCGAACTTCTACTGGAAGCAGGACAAATTCTCGGAGATAACTTCGAGTCCCCAAACCATTCAGAACGGTTCGTTGGGCAGTTGGCGAAGGTGATCGATTTCGACTACCTGAGTCTTGCTCAAGTGGATCACACCGAGTGGACCGCCGATAACTTGCTCCAGTGCGGAGCGCGTATAAGCGGAATGTCCGATACATGGTCGGTTAGCCTCGACGCTGTGCCCCAGCCTGAGGTGTTTTCGACCAAATTAGCAGCGATGTGCGAGGTTGAACAGGTTGCCCATGACGGGAAATCTGTGGCCTGGTGGATGTACAGAGCAGGACTGCGTTCGATGATCACTGCCCCGATCATTGCCGACGCGACTGTGATCGGTGTCTTGATGGTGGCAAGCAAATTGCCACACAGCTATGACGAAGCCAATGTCCACACCGCACAACAGCTAGCTGATGCAGTTGCTGGTTCGTTCGCGAACCTACGTTTGCACAAGCGACTGCGACGTGAACTGATCGAGCGCGAGACGGTCTCCGCTCTCGCCAAGACAATCAGTTCATCGCTGGACATAGAGAGTTCGATGCCAGATTTTGCGCACGATTTCTTCAAGATTGTTCCGGCAAATGGTGTGTCTATATCGCTGGCGACTGGAGTCAATGACGACACTGAGGACCGTTGGTCCTACGGTGTGACTCCCGTCGCCGGCGATTCACCTCACCAGCGCACGCTGACATCTGAGATGAAGGTCGGTGGATCAACAGTTGGAACTATCACTGTTGTTGGATCGGCCAGGCAGCGATACGTGCGCCATCATCTTTCTTTACTGAATACAGTTGCATCAAACATTGCAGGCGCTATCGCTGCCGCAGAGATGCACGCTCGATCTATGGAGCTCGCCGAGGCTAGACTCGAGATGGAGAAGACGGAAGCAGAGCGGCGCGAACTCGAACGAGTCGCAGCCGCTAAGTCAGATTTCCTGACCACTGTTTCGCACGAGCTTCGAACTCCGCTCACAAGCATTCTGGCATTCGCCGATGTCCTGACTAGGAACAAGCCGGGCAATCTCCTCTCTAAGCAGGAGCGTCAGCTTGGGATCATTCAGCGGAGTGGTCGCCGATTGGCTGTTCTCATCGACGATCTATTGGATGCAACTCACATAGAACAGAGCAAATTTGAACTCAAGCCAGTTCGTTTCGATGTGACAGAAATGCTTAGCGATCTGACTGATTCTTTCAAGCCGATATTGCGCGAGAAGAATCAGAAATTCGTTCTCGATATCTCAAAAGCTCCTACCGAGATGTTCGCAGACCAAATTCGACTCACCCAAGTGGTGTCCAATTTGGTTACTAACGCCTCGAAATACTCTGGAGAAGGAAGCGAAGTCACGATCACCGCGAAAGCTGATGGTGACGACGTTGTAATTGCGGTGGAAGACCAGGGCATTGGAATCGATTCGTTTGATCTCGAAAATGTTTTTGGCGCGTTCTTCAGGTCTGACAACGAAGGCACGCGAGCCCAATCCGGAACTGGCATAGGGCTTTACTTCTGTCGAATGATTGTCGAGTACCACAACGGCGATATTTCGGCAGAAAGCGCAGTTGGTACGGGCACGAAAATTACGCTCCGTGTGCCTCGTGAATACAGCACAGAATTAGAGAACGAACCTTCGCTCGCCGCGTAGAACTCGCTAGTTGAGCAGCTGTAGTTCCTCGGTTCCTGTTGCCAAGTACGTATACTCGTTGACGAAACGACCCTATCCGCGGATTGATCGCTTTGGAGCGCAATCGTTTGGTATCAAATTCGTCATCCGATAAAAAGTTCAAAGTTCTCGTCGTAGAAGACGATCGAACTCTGCGTGAGGCACTGCGCTATAACCTTGTTGCTGATGGCTACGAAGTGGCTGTTGCCGATGACGGTGGAGAAGGGCTGCAAAGCGCCCGACAAGACGATCCAGACGTCATCATTCTCGATTTGATGCTCCCAAGTTTGAGCGGAATCGAAGTGTGCAAAGCGCTACGACGCGATGGCTCTATCGTCCCTGTGATAATGCTGACGGCCCGCGATGCCGAGATCGATCGTATCGGTGGTCTCGAATCTGGTGCTGACGACTATGTCACCAAGCCTTTCAGCATGCGCGAGTTACTCGCACGAGTTGGTGCGCAGATTCGACGAATGGACATGCTGCGGTCGGTTTCGCAGACTTCTGGAGATCAAGTAATCGATCTGGGCGATCTAGTGATTAATCGCGGTTCGAGGGCTGTAACTCTCGAGGGAAAGCAGCTTGATCTGCGACCGCGTGAGTTTGATTTACTTGCGCACTTAGCGGCAAATCCGGGTCGGGTTTACACAAGAGATCAATTGCTTCAGGACGTATGGGGGTTCGAGTACTCTGGTGACACTCGAACTGTTGATGTTCATGTGAGGTGGCTTCGATTAAAGATTGAGAAAGATCCTTCGAAGCCAACACTGCTCGGCACTGTACGTGGAGTTGGGTACCGAATCAGCGTGTGATCGAGAGCTTAGAGTGTCGCTCGTGAGTGCTGCGGCAACGCATCAGAGATTGGGAAGAGGAACTGTAATTGGGTAACGTCTCCCTTCGATGGCGAATGCTAATCGAGACTGGTGGTTTGGTTGCGCTGGTTGCAGCCGGAGCACTTTGGCTCGGGGTGCTCGGAACTGTGTTGGCGGGTATCGTCGCTGTTGTTGCGGTTGTGTTTTTATCGCTGAGGATCACCTCTCAATTCTCCGAGCTCACCGAAGATGTTGTTCGGATGACTTCGATTGAGCGTTCCCACAGGCTCGATCCCACAGGACCCGCCGAATTAACCCGCCTGGCGCGAGCAGTGAATCGTCTCGTCGACCGCGTCGATGAAACCATTTCTGAAGATGGCGCTGAGCGAATTAGGCTTGCATCTATTCTCGATTCAATGCGAGAAGGGGTTGTGGTTGTCGACGATCAAGGCGTGATCGAATCGGCGAACCCTGCTTCTATCGAACTGCTCTCATCGCTTGGTGAAGTTGAGCCTGGAATGCAGCTGACTTCACTTACAAATCACCCTGACGTAATTGGCGTGGTCACCCGTTCGCTAGAAAGCGAAAAAACGGTTTCATCTGAGATTGAGCTGTTCGATAACCAACGGACTCTGATGGCTGTCTCCACGCCCTTTCCTCGGCCCGAATCTGATGCTGCACGGGCGTTGTTATTGCTGACGGATCTCACGGATTTGCGAAGGCTCGATACCACTCGGCGCGAGTTCGTATCGAACGCTTCCCACGAATTACGAACACCGCTCGCTGGGATTCGAGCTTCGGCTGAAACACTTCAGCGTGGCGCAATCGATGATCCAGAAGGTCGGGCACAGTTCCTGAAGATGATCCGGGAAGACGTCGACCGAATGGACGCCCTGATTACTGAAATGCTTGAGCTATCGCGTCTCGAATCGGGCGAGGCCTCACTGGTGTTCGCCGATGTCGAACCGGCGAAGCTTGTTGATACGGCAGTGAAGCAGTTCTCAGCAATTGCAGTTGATTCAGAACTGAAACTGGAAACAAAGCTTGCCGATGATCTGCCATTGGTTTCTGTCGATGCAGAAAAGATCGACCATGTTTTCACCAACTTGATTAGCAACGCAGTGAAGTGGACGCCTGCTGGTGGAACAGTCGTGGTCAAGGGCTGGGTCGACGACGGCACTGTGTGGTTCAGCATTGCCGACAGTGGGCTTGGTATCGATCCTGAACACCTGCCTCATATATTCGAACGATTCTTCAAGACCGATCCGGCGCGTACCCAACCGGGAACAGGGCTTGGGCTTTCGATTGCTCGTCACATTGTCGATGCCCACGGTGGTGTGATCTCAGCGACGAGTACGGTCGGTGAAGGCAGTGAGTTTGCGTTTACGGTCGCCAGCTCGAACTCATAGATCGCCACTCGTTTTGAGCGTTTCTATCGACGACGCTCGTATTTAACTCGACGTTAACGAGTTGATGACTTCAGTTAACTTCGCCTTAATGGTCAGGAACGAATCTGTAGTCACCGCATGAATATTCGATGCGGAACCTCAAATACGTTACGGATCATGAGCCAAGGAGCTCTGAACAACGTGCAGAAGACAGAACAAAGAAAATTATCAAAACTTGCTCTAACCCTTATCTCAGTACTTATTGTTGCGATCATTGCCGCTTGTGGCGGTGGTGAAAGTGGATCAGGTAATGAATCCACAGAAATTACTATCGATGGATCATCGACCGTATTCCCGATCTCACAGGCGGTTGCTGAAGAGTTCCGACGTGATCACCCTGAAGTTCAGATTCCTGTTGGTATCTCAGGAACTGGTGGTGGATTCAAGCGGTTCGTGACTGGCGAGACCGATATTTCGGACGCCTCACGACCGATCAAGGAGTCGGAAGCGGCTCTTGCTGCCAAGAATGGCATCGAGTACACCGAAATCACTGTGGCTTACGATGGACTTTCGATCGTTTTGAACAGGGCCAACGATTTTGTTACGTGTCTGACTATCGACGAATTGAAGTCGATCTGGGAACCGAATTCCTCGGTAAGCAATTGGAACCAGGTTCGCTCAAGCTTCCCCGACAAGCCACTTCGCCTGTATGGACCTGATACCGATTCAGGTACGTTCGACTACTTCACTGCCGAGGTAAACGGTGAGGAAGACGCAAGTCGATCTGACTACACGGCATCATCAGACGACAACGTGCTCGTGCAGGGTGTATCAGGTGACCAAGGGGCGATGGGGTACTTTGGATTCGCATACTACACAGAGAACGCAAGTCTATTGAATGTCCTGTCGGTTGACGGTGGAGCAGGGTGTGTTGAGCCAAGCGTGCAGACGATCAATGATGGTAGCTACAACCCGCTCTCACGAGAGATGTACATCTACGTGAACAATGCTTCGCTGGAACGCCCCGAAGTTCGAGACTTCATCGAGTTCTACCTGAACAATGCTGGAGAATTGGCAGAAGAGGTTGGATACGTTGGCCTGCCGCAGGCTGACTATCAGGCTCAGATCGACGCTTTGAACTAATTCGCTGCAGGTTTTGGGTGGTCGATCAAATAAGAGACCATCCCTAACGCAGGGTTAACAATTGACCGGCAATCTGGAGTCACGGTGAGTATGCATTCTCACCGTGACTTTTTTTGTGCCTCGCAAAACCGGCAATATTTACGACAGTTCTCATAACTCCGATCCAGCCTTTCGAACAGTATTTAGCTAGATGGCAACAAATATCGAAATCGAATCCGGTCATGCGATAGAGCTCCAAGAGCGTATGGCGCGCCGTCGCCGTCGACAGCATATCGAGCAGGCAGCAGTAACTTGGATACTTCGCGCCGCCGCGCTGATTTCGATTCTCACGACCGTTGGTATTGTCATCATCCTTGTGGCTCAAAGTTCAGGATTCTTTGCGGAAGTTTCGATCTGGGAATTCCTGCTTGGCACTGAATGGGCGCCGCTGTTCTCACCTCAGAAATTTGGCGTGCTGTCACTGGTCAGTGGCACGCTGCTCGTTGCGCTAATTGCTGGAATCGTGTCGCTTACGCTGGGACTAGGCGCTGCGATATTCCTATCGGAGTACGCACCAGAGAAACTAAGACGAGTTCTCAAGCCCATCCTCGAAGTTTTGGCGGGTATTCCGACGGTGGTCTACGGCTACTTCGCACTAACATTTGTTACACCGATTCTTCAGAACATTTTTGGGCACGATCAGGTAATCGTTTTCAACGCTCTCTCGGCGGGGTTAGTGATGGGGTTGATGATCATGCCAATGGTTTCGACCTTGAGTGAGGACGCTATGGTTGCTGTCCCGCGCTCATTGCGTGATGCGGCCTACGCTCTCGGTGCCACCCGATTCGAGGTTTCGACAAAGGTCGTGATTCCCGCGGCTCTATCCGGCATTGTCGCTTCATTCATTCTGGGTGTCTCACGGGCAATTGGTGAGACGATGATCGTGAAGATCGCTGCAGGTGCTACGCCTAATCTGACTCTGAACCCGCTCGAAAGTGTTCAGGCAATGACCGCGTACATCGTGCAGGTCAGTCTCGGTGAGACTCCACAAGGATCGCTCGAATACAAAACCATCTTTGCTGTCGGACTTCTGCTGTTCGTCATGACTCTTGGCATGAATATCGTTGGTCGTTGGGTAATTTCTAGATTCAGGCAGCAGTATGAATAAACTCGATTCAACCTCGAACCAGCGCCAAAAAATCCACGCCGTCCGTGTGATGCGTGATCGAATCTTCGTCGTAGCGTTCGTGCTAGCTGTTGTTGTCGGAATCGCAGGACTCGCCGCTCTGTTGTTGGATGTGTTAGTCGACGGGTTGCCGTTCCTAGACTGGCATTTCATGAGCAGTTACGCCTCGAGGAAAGCCGAACAATCAGGAATCCTTGCACCGCTTGCTGGAACCGTATGGATTGTCGGGATGACCGCGCTTCTGACAATTCCGATTGGTGTCGGAACGGCAATATATCTCGAAGAATTTGCCAGCAAAAACCGTTTCAATCGGTTAATCGAACTAAACATCGCAAATCTGGCAGGCGTGCCTAGTGTCATCTACGGTCTGCTCGGTTTAGCAGTTTTCGTTCAATTCTTGTTCAACGGATCAAGAAACGTGACTGCTGGTGCTCTCACGATGACTCTCTTAATTCTGCCTATTGTTGTGATTGCTTCTCAGGAAGCAATCAAGGCTGTGCCTTCAAGCTATCGTGACGCTGCGTACGCTATGGGGGCGAATCGGTGGCAGGTTGTGAAAGCAGTGGTGCTGCCACAGGCATTGCCGGGAATGATGAGCGGGATCATTTTGGCACTCTCACGAGCAATTGGTGAATCTGCTCCTATTTTGATTATTTCTTCGCTTGTTTGGGTGACATTTGTGCCGACTTCTCCAGACTCGAAGTTCACGGTGCTGCCACTCCAGATATTCACGTGGATCAGTCAACCTCAACACGAGTTCCGAGGTATTGCGGCCGCCGGGATCATAGTCCTGCTCGTCGTGCTGCTCAGCATGAACGGTGTAGCGATCTGGATTCGCAGTAAGTATCAGTCGAGACCCGATCAATAGGGTTGCCACCGAGGTCGGGGCGGGCGGTATCATCGCAGCATGCCCGATACTTCGCACAATTCTATTTACCTTGATCGTTTGTCTTCCGCGCTTGTTGGCGCGGTCGAAGACGGACGTATCGGCTTGCCGAGGTTCGTCCGCTGGCTAGAGCGCGTTGATGGCGAAGCTGTCGGCGATGAGCTTGTAACTGACGCCCTCGATATTTGTAATCGAGTGTTTGGATCATCTCCTACTCGACAGCATCGTTCAGGCGACGGCGTAAAACACCAAACCCTCCAAGCTGTTTGGTCGAACGGCTCGAGTGCGTTGATTTCGTTCGCTCCTGCCGGCGACAGGAGCGCTGCCGGACCAGAAATCATGTTGCTTGGATCATCGGGTGCGATGTATTTCGACGGCGCACTTGGTGGATCGCCAACAGTCGAGCAGGTTGGCCGATCATGAAATCGCTTGGCGTACTTTGTATCGGTGGGTTACAAACTCATCAGGAAAACCATGCAGCCGGATTTAACGCTGATTCGAGATCTCACATCGTGGCTGTGGCCGATGTTGCCGAAATCGATGACCGTCGGCGTGACCTAAACGTTCGACTTGCTGCGCAGTACGACGTGCCATACATCGAGGGAATCGAAGAGGCATTGGCGCTCCCAGAAGTCGATATTGTCAGCATGTGTGCCGACGTTGAGTTTCGGCACAACGTAGCGATTGCTTGTGCCCGAGCTGGCAAAATTTTGTTCCTCGACAAACCGCTGGCGTCGAAAGCAGTGCTGGCGGAATCGATGGTCGAAGCCGTAGCCGAATCGGGTGTTGTTTCGCAGATGTATTCCTTCGTGAATACGCCGTGGGCTAAAGCTGCGAAAGAGTGTGTTGACTCGGGCAGGCTCGGTCGACTCCTTTCGGTACACGCCGATATTTTGTTTGCAAAAGGTCCCGGCGGGACGGCTGGCAACAATGGGCCACGAATCGAAACTGATGAGCCTGAGCAGTTCACCTTCGTAGAGTCAAAACGAGAGTTTTTCGATTTGGGTGTTTATCCGATAGGGTTGTGCTTGTGGCTCGCTGCTGACGTGCCCGTTGAAGTTTCTGCTGTTACCGGAAACTATTTCTTCGAGCAACACGAGCGAAACGACACCGAGGATTTTGGTGCCGTTTCGATGTCGTTCAACAACGGGGTAGTCGCGACTGCAGTTGGTGGTCGAATCGGATGGAATAGTCATCCGGCGGGTGGTCCGCATAGGATCACCGTGGTCGGTGAACAGGGCACAGAGCGATTCGACGCCTGGGAACCTCGTATAGAAATTTATTCGACTGCCGAACCGCCAAAGCTCCCGGAACCGCATCCGCAGGATCCGATGGGTATGTGGCGTTCGACCCAGCAAGCAGCGGGTATTCCCAAGAAAACTACGTATGTACCGCTCGCTGACGAAACTCGCTGGTATCCGGACGATATTGAAGCATTTCTTGATTGCCTGGAGCAGGGTAGGGAACCGGTCATGTCGGCTGCCAGAGCGCTCGGACCTTCGAAGGTGATTTCTGCGGCGTATCGTTCAGCCGCAAGTGGTAAGCCGGAGTTTGTTTAGCTACTCGCCCGCCAAACCTTCGATAATTTTGGCGTTCGGTACTGAGTGGAATATCTCGGGAGATATTTTTATCTTTGTCGACCTGCTGCCACCGCCAAGAATGATGTAGTCGAGACTCATCAGACCGTGGTCGACATAAATCGGAAGTTCAGGTGGTAGAGCGAGAGCGGTAACTCCGCCGATCATCATTCCAGTGAGTTCTGCGGTTTCTTCTGAGCGAGCGAACGAAACTTTCCCGACGTTCATCATCGGTTTCACCACATGGTTCACATCGATTCGATGAGTGGCCCGCACAACCGATGCTGTGAACGTTTTTGGCTTCTTTTTCGAAGCCACGATGATCGTGTTTGCCGAGATTTCGAGAGGGAAGTCATACTTTTCACAGAACGCAGCAGTATCGGCGAATTCTGGATCAATCTCGACAATTTCGTACGGCACTCCGGTAGTGTCGAGGAAGTCGGTAACGGTGGTTTCGATGTTTTTGTTTGAAGCTTCGGACATTGATTTTTTTGGTTTGGACGAGGTGCCGGCGAATTATCGAAGGGCAGTGTAGCTAATAATTCACACGAACATCGCTGGTTGAAATATCATTGTGCTCGTTAGCTTCGTAAAGCTAGTGTCGCCGGTGAAAATCAGGAACGATCTGAATATGGGCAAAACCTACTGGATACTTGTGACCACCCAGGAAAATCTGGACATCACTCGCGCTCGTGGTTTTTCGATGCAAGGGGTCGACACCAAGAATCGCAAAAAGGCGGTTCGGATGGGACCCGAAGATCGAGTTCTTTACTACATATCAGATAAAAAAGGCTTCGCTGCAACAGCAACGGTGACGTCTGACAGCTTTGAAGATGAAGAACGAATCTGGAAGCATCACCGTGAGAAGGAAGTTTTTCCTCACCGCGTTGAGATAGACGCCGATGTGGTTCTCGATCAGTCGGAATATGTCGATGGATATCAGGTGGGACCAACTCTCGAGTATGTGAAGAAATGGCCGCCGCATCTGTGGCCGCACGCTTTTTACGGCATGTTGCACATCATTCCGCAGCGCGACTTCAATTTCGTCGAGGCAGAGTTACGACGTGCGGGGGGCGTGGAACCGCCAGCACCTCCGGTTGAGGACATGGAACCGGTGATCAAGCAACCGCGAGAGATAGTCGCCATTGCGAATCTATCGAACGAAAACGGTTCATCGCTGTCGAGTAAAAAGTTCCCGGTAGCCAGCAAGAGCAAGAAAAGCTCTCACCGAAGACGCACACAGAAGCGCAGGTAGCTTCTAGCTCGTTGAATTCCCGAGTGCATCCGAGGGATCACTTGGGCTGTCATGATCGCCGTCGCTGCCAACTTTCTGACCGCTACGGAAACGGTCACCGCTTTGAGGGAAACGTCGTCAGTATTCGTGCGATATACCGCAACATCGTACGGGCGTGCCATGAAGAGCCCTGCCGCCCCAGATCCCTCGGCTACCGCTCGGGAAATCTATTTCGTTAGGTATTCGACAGCTTGCGTATTTTCCAATTAAAGAAGCTGCGACGACGAATCTAGTCGCCGGGGGTCATGAACGAGCGTTCGATTGGCTGCTTGTTGTGGTCGACCCAGCCGG
This sequence comes from Candidatus Lucifugimonas marina, assembly GCA_029593915.1. Classification (GTDB taxonomy): domain Bacteria; phylum Chloroflexota; class Dehalococcoidia; order Lucifugimonadales; family Lucifugimonadaceae; genus Lucifugimonas; species Lucifugimonas marina. The sequence goes on from CP046147.1 coordinate 1,131,478, forward strand.
TGCCTGAAACACTCGACTTTTGTGGGTCGGGGTCACCAACGCCAAAGTTATCGGCGTAGAGCGGTGCCAACTGATCGAGTTCAGACTGCGGAATGTCATCGATATCGCAAGCAGCTGCATACTCATCAATTTGCTCTACTGAAGTCATAGTCGGTAGGCACGAAGCCATAATTTCTGGCATCAATGTGAACTTGATCGCAATCTGACCAACCGTTGCAGGCTTCCCTGCGAACATGAAATCGATCTGCTGTAGCTTCTTGATTGAGCTCTTCAACCAGTGCATACGTCGGTACGCACGGTGGTCTGATGGATCGAACGGACTTTCGTCGAGGACCGTGTCTTTGGTGTATTTGCCGTCGAGCATTCCTGATGCGTGCGGTACACGTGAGTAGACTCCGACACCCTGTTTAGCGGCGGCTTCCATCATTACGTCGGCGGGATCTTGCTCAAGGATTGAGTAGATGAGCTGGGCAGGCACCTTCATGTCATTGATGGTGTACATGCCTTCTTCGAGCCAACCAATGTCGGGACCAACAGCAACACCATAATGGCGAATCTTGCCTTCGGTTTTAAGGTCTTCCAGAGCCGCGATCGTGTCGTCACGCTGAAGGACGTCGAGACGAGGATTGTGGTACTGATAAATATCTATGTAGTCGGTGCCAAGTCGTCGCAGGCTACCTTCGCAAGCCTTCTTGATGAAGTCGGCATCCCACTGCTGTGGACGTTCTTTGTGACCTTCACGCGGGGCTTCGATGTCGTAGCCAAACTTGGTACCGATTACGATGTCTTTACGCTTGTCGGCAAGGGCCTTTGGAATGATTTCTTCGCCGTAGCCAGCGCCATAAGTGTCGGCGGTGTCGAAGAAAGTAATGCCCTTATCGGCGGCCTTTTGGAGGAGGTTGATACCGTCCTCTTCTTTGACTTCGCCCCACCAGTTCATGCTCACGCTCCACACGCCGAATCCAATTTCGGAAACGGTGAGATCGGTCGACTGTATCTGGCGGTATTTCAACGTGCTTGTCCTGCCTAACTATTGGGTGGGTGGTGGCGTAATTGTTAAGCGTTTACTGGCTCTGCCTTTAGAGCCTCGTGAATTTTCGATACTTGGGCTTCGAACTCAGCATCCGAGAGTGCGGGAGTTAGATTGGTGATATCTATCTCGTCGGTGAGATCAACCCACGATTTGCAGCCGCCGTACGTTTCGTCGACGTTTACTGTTACCGAAGAGTCGAGCTTGTGCGCCCTGACGATCATCAGCTTGAGTGGGTGTCGGGGCTTCCAATTGAATCGCTTTACTGGGAACTCTTTCGACCAGATGTGAAATGCATCTAGCGCACGCACATGGTGTTCTTCAGATATTTCGATTGTTTCGACGAGCTCGCAGTAGACCGAGAACGGAATCTCTTTACTGAAGTCGGCGTTCGCTGTTTCTTCCAGAAGGTTTTGCTTTTCTTGCTTTAGGAGCAGCTCGCCTTCGTGAAAAACACCGGGGTACAGCAGGAACTGTTCGTGCTCTATTTTGAAGTGGCGTCCGTCTTCACGGATGCCACCTTTTCGGAGCATGAAAATCTGTTCACCGCGACCGAGTGCGCCGGTCGTAACCGCCCACTCTTTGAGGCCTATGTTTGATGAATTTGGAAGCATAAAACGTATCTTGGCTGTTTTATTAGCTTGGGTCACGCAGGGATTGTTTACCTGTGCGTAACGACGCGTCGTGTAGAAATTTTAGCGTGAAATCACTTAAGTGCGTTTACGGATTCGTACTTGTTTCGAGTACAGACGTAACCAAGCCTGATCTGCTCCCGAGCATAGCGAGGGCGTTCTGAGTGGTCAATTCTGCAATTTCTTCGACGGAGGTGTTACGTAGCTCTGCCAATTTCTCTGCCACGATAGGGATGTCACGCGGTTCGGTCCATTTGGATCGATTCTTCTTGAAGGTTTGAGGGTAGGAATCTGTTTCGATGAGAATGCGATCACCGGGCGTTTTCCTGGCTGTCTCTTCCAGGTCTTTGATTCGAGTCAGAGTTTTGGCGAACGAGATATTGAAGCCCAGGTCTAGAAGGTTTTTTGCGAATTCCCATCGACCCTGAAAGTAGTGGGCAGTACCGCCTAGCTCACCTGCATTTGTTTCTTGGAGGATAGATATCGCTGCGTCGCGCGCCGAGTGAGCGTCGTAATCATCGGCCTGTTCTCGGACGTGAAATACGATTGGAAGCTCGTGTTCGCGAGCAATGTTGATTTGGGCGTGGAACGCTTCGGCTTGCCATTCCTTGTTCGGTGATTTGTCTTGATGATCGACGCCTATTTCGCTCATTACGGCGACATGCGGTGATGCGGCGAGTTCGCTGAGTTTGGCTAAATCGTTGCTAGTCAGAGAATGCTCGATATCGGTGGGGTGCACACCAACGCCAGCGAATACACGAGGGAATTTGGCTGCCATATCGATGGCTTTTTGCGAATCGATTATCGTCGTTCCTGCGGTGAATATTGCTCCGACTTGGGCTGCTTCGGCACGGGAGATTATTTCTGCCGATTCACCGCTGTCGTGTTGATGAATATGGGCGTGGGTATCAATGAACATTCTTAAAAGAGTAGATGACTGATCGATGGAATCATACGTTCAAACGTATTTGTTTGATCTAGGTCATCCTGAGGATTTCGAGTGACGACGCGTCGGCACGTTTTTGCTTGGCAGAAGATCGCTCCCAACCTGTCGTCCTTCGAGAGCCTCAGGATGACACCGTTGGTGTCCGGTGTGTGCGAGTGAAGTACGTATTGGAAATTGTGGAAATTTTGGTGTTTAGATTGCCGAAGAAGCTTGCTAATTCATCCCTTAAATTTGGTAGCTACTAAATTCGCCCAGGCGTGTATTGCTGCCCAGTCTCGGTGGTCGCCCTGAGGTGTAGGGGCGAATCGATCAATGATTCGCAGGTACCACGGCAGGTTTGATCGTTCGAAGTAGCCGGTGAAGACCTCGTCAGAAATAACATTGAGCTTCGGCGCAACTTCCTTCAGTCGGGCAACAAATTCATCATGCTCGGTGCGTCCAGCTTCCGGGCTGCCAACACCGAGTGTTCCTACAGAAAACAGGACGACAGGCTTCCCGTTGATTCGCTCCGAAGTGATCGCTGCGAACATTCCTGCCACCGACATCCACTTACGCCCGTAGAGCGGTGAGCCGATTACGAACGCATCGTAGTCATCAGGGTTTAGCGAGCTGGTAGCTTCTGCTGCAACAGCTTCAATTCCCTCGGCGATCAGTTCTGCTGCTATGGCCGAAGCAATCTCACGCGTAGATCCGAATCGAGTGGCGAATGCGACCAGTACTTTTGTCAATTACGGCTCCGCTGTGAGAGGTTCTACGACGTTTGAATTTTTCGAGGTACGAAGTATCGCGTACACAGCTGGCTGGATGCAGGTTGAATACCGATAGAGACACGCGTCGGTGGCGGATTCTTGAGACTGGCATGGTTTCCCCTCGTGATCTAGAACATCCACCCGAAAAGTAATTTGGCCGAAATTGCCGGGAAGTGGGATTCTTGATCGCTGGAGTCAGCGTATGACCTCATCAAGTGTTCGACGGTTTATCAACGTGGGCTTATCGATTGGGTTTTGGACGCGAAAAGGCGCCGGTTGTGCGATGACATCCCGGCGCCCTTTCGAGGTTGTCTTATTAGTCCAGTGAGAACGGTGGATATTTGTCGGTGGTTAGCAGGAACGCGTACGCCTGTACACGGAGTGACCAACGACTTACACCGACCACATAGTTGTGAATACCTTGTGGCAGTTTTCCTGTGAAGAGGATCACGAACCAGCTGACGAATACAAGGATCGCGGCAACCATGACCAGCACCCACAGCACAATGTAGTGCGGCAATGCCAGTATCCACTTGAACAACGGAAGCCAGCGATTGAGCTGACCATCTGCTGGGTAATCGAGCGTCAGATGAGTCGATTGCTCTTCATCAGTCGACGGATACTCGTCCGATAGCAACATCCAGTACGCGCTGACTCTAGTAGTGAACTTGGTCACCTCTAAATTGAAATCGAACCACCACCGTGGGTACTTCTGCCGGAACAGAACCATCAAGATCACTGGCCAGAGCAGAGTTTGAAGGCCAGTCACTACAAGAAGAATTGGTATCAGAGTGACAACTCTGAAAAACACTGTTATCCGATTTCTACCGTCGCTGACGTAGTCGATGTTAAGAGCCGCCGGGTAGTCCGACAGTCCTGAGTTTTGTGAATCACTCGTCATGTATCTGTGCCCCCCATTCGTTTGTTGATGATCATTGCAGTGCGCCCGCAGACTATGACACTTAGTACTAACGCTGCAAGCGACCGATTCGACTACCACTTCAAGCCAACTGGGTGTAAGTTGGCGGACAGCCTAGTGCGGGTGTCACTATCCGTCACATGATTTGATCAGGAAAGAAAGATAAATATGCGAGCCGGACTCGGACAAATTCAACAGCCTTCACCTGAGTACTTGCTGTACGCCCAGCAATTTGGGATGAACGACATTGTTTACAACACGCCCCCTCTGCCGGTCGTAAACGGATCATGGCAATTGCACGATCTTGTGAATCTGCGGCGACAGACTGAGACCTACGGACTGACGTTATCGGCGTTGGAGAACGTTCCGACAACGATGTACGACCACATCATGCTGAATGGTCCGAAGCGTGACGAGCAGATCGACAACATGATCACAACCGTGCGAAACATCGCACGAGCTGGCATTACGATCTTTGGCTACCACTGGATGCCTTCACACGTTTGGCGAACGCCTGAAGCGTTGATTCGTGGTGGTTCACGTGCGACCGCTTTCGACTATAAAAAGGCTGGCGAGATGCCTCTCACTCACGGTCGGGAATACACCGAAGAAGAAATGTGGGAGAACCTCGAACACTGGATCAAGATCATCACCCCGATTGCTGAAGAAGAGGGCATTCGACTTGGCATTCACCCATGCGATCCGCCGGTAGACAAGCTCGGTGGTATTCCGATGCTGTTCAACTCGTACGACAACTACCGTCGATACTTGGACATCTACCCATCTGACAACTGTGCGATTGAGTTCTGCCAGGGAACTGTTTCGGAAATGTTCGATTCAGAGGGCGACGCTCTCTACGAGTTCATTGCCGAAATGACTGCCAAGAACAAGATTCTGTACGTTCACTTCCGCAACGTTTCGGCTCCGAACCCTGAAGATTTCCGAGAGGAGTTCATCAACACGGGTCACGTCGATATGTACCGGGCGATGAAGGCCTACAACGATAATGGCTACGACAGCTTCTTCATCGACGACCACGTACCACACACGCATCAGGACACCCAGTTTGGTCACCGTGGACGTGCCTTCGCAAACGGCTACATTCAGGCAATGATCGAAGCTGTGACTAAGGGTGGCTGAGCCACGTTTTCTCCGGCATGTTTTACCGATGCAGAATCGATTATTACGTGCCGGAGTGAGTTTTACTAAATGAGCAAACTCGAATCGACGGACCTGGGGAGTACTGGCGCGAATGCGAGCCGCATCGGGTTCGGTGGGGCGCCTGCGGGACTGACTAATTATCTTGATCCGTTTTCGCCGGTGGATGTGGGGCAGCGTGACGGCGTCATCGCTGCGATTGGTCGAGCGGTTGAAGTTGGGATTAACTACTTCGATACGGCTGCTGCTTATGGCACTGGCGAGAGCGAGAAAATTTTTGGCGAGGGGCTCGCGGCTGCCGGGATTAGGGAGATGCGCGACGATCTTTATGTCGCCACTAAAGTTAGCCACAACGAAGACGATCCACGGGCCTCGTTAGAGCGTTCGCTCGAAAATCTTCGACTCGATGTTATTGATCTAGTGCAGGTCCACGGCACTACATATACGCCCGAGGCGCGAGATCAAACTATGCGCAGGGGCGGTACGCTGGAAGTGCTAGAACAGGCTCGTGATGAGGGCTTGATTCGTCACATCGGGTTCACGACTGAGGATCAAAACCCGCCTGTTTACGAGTTCATAGCGTCGGGTCGATTCGACGTAATGCAGACCTGCTACAACCTCGTTTTTCAGCACACGTATGAACCGACTCGGCCTTTCGGTTCGATCTACGAGGCCGATAAGGCTGGTATGGGCGTTGTCACAATGCGGTCGCTCACTGCGAGCGTGTTTCAGCGTTGGATGGGTGCGGTGAGGCCCGACGATGAGTTTGACTATTCACCGGCTTTGTTGCAGTTTGTACTTTCCAATAATCTGATCGACGTGGCGCTGGTGGGCATGCGAACGCCCGAAGAGGTCGACAAGAATATTGCTGTGCTGAACGATATGGCGGGTCGGATTGATTTGAACGGTTTGCACGAGAAATTTGTCTAGCGGGACTGCGATCTACCTGCGCATAACGAAGCTGACCTAACGTGTTGTCCTTCGAGAGCCTCAGGATGACATTTTCTAGATTGGGAATAATTGTCGTTTGTTGCTAATTAGCGATTAGTCAGTAGTGTTCAAATTTATTGACAGATAGGACATATTCAATGAATTCCTTTAGAGATGCGGTGAAGTCGGGAATGACCGAATATCTCAATGAGCTTAAGCAGAAGCTCGAAGGGCTTACTGACGCCGAACTTCGATGGCAGGCGACGCTCGATACCAACACGATTTTTTGGCTTGTGTGGCACATGGCGCGAGTTGAGGATAACTGGATCAACGGTCAGATTGCAGGGGATGAGACCGTTTGGGAATCGGGTGGTTGGGTCGACCGAACTGAGATCACCGCCGAAGGTAACGGCTTTTCGGACACCATGGATCAGGTCAGAGCGTTTCCGAACGTGCCTGTCAGTGACTTGATTGCGTACTACGATGAGGTTCGCAAGGCGGCTTTCCAAGTGATTGACCGTCTCTCTGACTCGGACATGCCGAAAGAACTTAGTAGCAGAAGAGGACGAGCAGTCACTTGTGGATGGATTCTCGGACACGTGATTGTTGAGGAGTCTCAGCACTTAGGGCAGATTGCTCTGATTCGTGGGATGATCCGCGGTTTGAATGGATAGGAGGATCGCAAAATGGCTTCATTTCGAACCCCGATCAAGAGCGGGTTGAACGAGTATTACGGCAAGCTGAATGAATCGTTAGCGGGTCTGACACCGGACGAACTTTTGTGGCAGCCGGGGCCTGAGTCGAACCACATTCTTTGGACGGTTTGGCACATGGCGAGAGTGTCAGATCGCTGGGCGAATTCGACTGTACTGGGTGGCGATGAACTCTGGATTCGAGATGGTTGGGCTGCGAAATTAGGCATGCCTGAAGATCGTTACGGGAGAGGCGAAACACCCGATCAAGTTCGAGATTTTCCTTCAGTCGATATCAATCTCGTGCTTCGGTACTTCGACGCCGCACATTTGTCGGTGCTGGCAATGATCGATGGTCTAGACGAGGCTGATCTTGATAGTGACGTTTACGCCGCCTATCGTGATGAATCACTGAATATCGGCTGGATACTCGGGCACATTCTTGCTGAGGAATCGCAGCATCTGGGTCAGATCGCCTACATCAGAGGAATGCAAAGAGGGTTCAACGGATAATGCCAATCAAGTGCGTATTTTTCGATTTTGATGATGTGATTCGTAGCTGGGAATATCAGCTTGACGGACTCGAAGAGGAGTTCGGAATCCCTATTTCGGCGTTTCGAGAGATCGCATTTGCACCGGACACCCTGGGTCCTGCGATCACAGGTCAGGTTTCTGACGAGATGTGGCGGGATCGTGTTCGAAAAGTTCTGACTCCGAGATTCCCTGACAAAGACGCAAATGGTGCCTGGAAAGTATGGGAAAGTCGGAACGGGGTCATCATTCCTGAAGTTCTAGACGTGGTCAAAGAAGTAAAGACCAAAGTTCCTATTGGCATGATCTCCAACGCTACATCAAGATTGAACAGCGATTTGCGAATACATGATCTATACGATCTGTTTGATTACGTAATAAACACTTCGGAAATCGGGATCGTGAAACCTGCAGCTGCTGTCTATTTGCACGCCCTAAAGACAGCTGAACTCCGCACCGAAGAAGCATTTTTTACCGACGATAAGGCCGTGAACGTCGAGGGTGCAACGAATCTTGGAATCGTTGGGCATGTTTTCGAAAATGCGGCGGGATTGCGCGCCGCACTGGTCGATGCTGGCGTACTGTAGGCGCCAGATACTAATCGATTTCCCGAGTGCATCCGGGGGATCTTCGTTGGTCACCAAAATTTCCGGCTCCAGTAGTGGTTTGATGACCTCGAGATCCCTCCTTTGTCGGGAGGTCAATCGATCACACTCGACCAACTCACTAAGGACTCACAATGAAAATTACTGGATATCGAACTCTTTCTTGGATGTACCACCGGGGACATCCGACCGGTGATGCAAACGGCGTGGCGCCCGATGATATATCGAGAGCAACGTATTTATTCTTGGAAACCGATGCTGGTGTCACTGGTATCGCACCAGCGTCGTCGCCTGATGTCGAAAAACTGTTTCCTGTGCTCGAAGGGAAGGACCCACGGGGCGTGATTGGTCTCTGGAAAGAGATGTCGGATGTCGGGTTTAAGGGCGGTGTCGAGGGAACGATGTACGGTGCCATGTGCGCGCTCGATGCGTGCATGTGGGACATCAAAGCCAAAGACGCCGGTCAGCCACTGTGGCGATTCCTCGGAGCACATGAGCCGCGGGTGAAAGCGTACGCATCTGGTCTCGATATGGGTATGACCGACTCTGAGCTTGAAGAGTTTTACCAGACATATGCAGACCTAGGAGTAGACGCAGGAAAGCTCAAAATTGGTCTCGATTTCGACTCGGATATGCGTCGCATGGAGATCATGCGCGACGTGCTGAAGCAAAACGCCAAAGAGCCGTCGTTGATGGTCGACTCGAACGAATACTGGTCGGCAAAACAGGCGATTCGGTACATCTCTCGTATTGAAGAGAAGTACGACCTCACGTGGGCAGAAGAGCCGGGACGACGCTGGGACTATCGAGGGTTGCGCCAGATTTCTCGCGGAATCAAGACAGCCGTCGCCACTGGCGAAAATATCAACGGAGTAGACGAGTTCTATCCGTTGGTGCACAACGAGGCGGTAGATGTTGTTCAGTTCGGAACGTTAGGTATTACGAGCTTCCAGCAGATTGCTCATCTTGCCGAGGCGTACGAATTGCCGGTTTCGATCATCGGATCGCCGGGTAGTTGTATGTCACACGCTGCGGCTGCTGCGAATAATCATTTGGCGCAGGAAGTGAAAGATTTAACTCCGCCGACTGGCGTGACTATCGACAACAGGATCGTCGACGGGTTTATCGAGATGGGTGAATCGCCGGGCTTCGGATTCACTGTCGATGAAACAGCAATCGCCGAAATGCAGGCGAACCCGCTTGTGTCCAAAGGCAACGGCATGCCTGGGTCACGTCGTAAGGGCGCAGGTCTCTACATCATCCCGCCAGAGCCTGGCGAGACCGGGTTGTACTAGAAGGACAGTGAATTGAACATGATTCTGAATCGAATACAGAATCATGTTCAAGCCCAGAGGCTCCGAGCTTGCAAGTTCGATAAATCCAATCGTCAACGATACTGAATGAAGTTCAGCATGACAGTTGTCTGATTGACGCCGCCAACGCGGCTGTGGATGCCCGGAGATTGCGGATCAGCCGGTAACGAGTTCGGGAACCAACTGCTCAAGTAAAGCTGCGCACTGCTCCAGGGCAGTCGCTGAGTCACGACCCTGGCATACAAGAATCATGTTGCCGTAGATCACGTAGTCGCCGTACTTAGAAATTCGGCAGTTGGAAGAATCACCACCAGCGCTTCGGGTGCACGCTCGTGCCTCTTTCGCCCCTTCTTCCCACATAGGTTCACCCGACTTGATCACGGCATCTGGTCCGGTTCGTTCATCAGCGAATACGACACCAAATTCAACAGCATCGGCATGCGACGGGTAAAAGCGTGCTTCGTAGTCTTTTCGGTCGTAGGGATCGATACCCCAGTAGCCGAGATACGCATCAGTCGCACCAGTTAGCCCCTCAACATCGAATGTCTTGCCCTTTTTAAAGCCGACATCGGTGAGATCGGTTAGTGAAAAGATCGTCTCTGAAGGTGTGATCTTTGCAATTGCGGTCGTTTCAGATTCCGAGCTGGACCCGCAGGCTATGGCGACTAAAGCGACAAGAAATAAAGCAACTAGGAGCGACGATTTTCGCAAGATGAATCTAACTTCCCGACTAGATTGGGTTGGCGAGGCAAAATATAACCAAAACACAGTAGCAGCCAATCGCACTATTCTCGGCAAATTCTCATGACAATCTGGTAGTTCTGGGACTTCATTCGAACGACAACGTGCTACATTCCATCTCTCTGACAAGGTGATGAATATCGAGAGAGTGGATCGCTATCGATTGCGCATCTGGGATTTCGATTTACTCAAAGGGAATTTCTAATGGAACCTATGGTCGCGCTGCGCGGAACTCCGACTGACGAGGTGCTTCAGGTACTCGCTCAGTTTGGGGTCGAAAATATCCTTGTGTACGGCGGGCCGGGAGTGGCTCACACGAAGTATCACGAGTACGTATCACTTCGTATGAAGATCGAATCGTTCGGTATGAAGCTAGCTGCTATCGAGGGTGGTTTCTCTCCGCAGATCGAGTATCACGATGTGATCTTTGGTGGCTCACGTCAGGACGAGCTGATCGAGGATCTGCTTGAGCAGGTTCGCGACATGGGGCGCGCCGGTATTCCGATCTACGGCTACAACTGGATGCCGAACAGTTGGGGTAGGGCGCAGGCGACTATCGTGCGTGGTGGCGCGTTGGGTACGGGCTACGACTACGAGTGGGAGAACTCTCGTCGCCCCGAGTCATTCCCTGGCGAAGAGATCACCGAAGATCAGATGTGGGATGCGCTCGAATACTGGATCAAGGCGGTAACTCCCGTTGCTGAAGAGGTCGGTATGCGATGCGGCATTCACCCTGAAGATCCTCCGGTACCTCAGCGTGGTGGTGTTCCCGGGTTGTTCCGAAGCTTCGATGCGTTCAAGCGACTGGTTGAAATCACCGATTCCGACTACAACGCAATCGAGTTCTGTCAGGGTACCTTCAGCGAAATGCCGGGCGAAGATATCTACGAAATGATCGACTACTTCGGAAAACGCAACAAAATCATGTACGTCCACTTCCGCAATGTCAGTGGTCAGGCTCCTTCGTTCAATGAAGAATTCATCAACACTGGATATGTAGACATGAAGAAGGCGATGCGCACTTACCGCGACGCTGGATTCACCGGAAACTTCATCGATGACCACTGTCCTTTGATGGTCGACGACGAAGACTTCCCGGGCAACCTCGGCGGTTACCGATCTCGACTATTCGCACAGGGCTACATCGCCGGTGTGATCGAGTCGGTGAAGAAGGAAGTTGAATATGGCGGTCCGGTCGATATGAGCAAAGTCGTGAAAGGAGCTAACTAATGAGGATCGGAATGGGACTCAACAGCTCCACAAACAGAGAAGCTCTCCGCTTCATGGGTCAACTTGGCGTGCAAGACGTCGTTTTGAACACGCCTCCAGTGCCGGTACGAAACGGCATTTGGGAACTTCCTGATCTTGTCGGTCTGAAAAACGGAATCGACGAGTGGGGACTCAAGCTCACAGCCATCGAAAATACGCAGATCGACATGCGACATCACATGATCGCTGGCGGTCCTCGATTTGATGAGCAGCTTTCGAACATGCTCGAAACGATCAAGAATATTGGTCAGGCGGGCATCCCGATGTACACCATGAGCTGGCGATACCCACGGTTCTACCGCACAGGGCACGTCGATATCGGCTGGGGTGCGCTTGGAACCGCCTACGACGCTGCCGAAGAAAACTGGCCTAGCGTTATCGATTGGGATCTTTCGCTCGATAAGGCATGGGAATGTCTTGAGACATGGGTGAAGGAAGCCACGCCGGTTGCTGAAAAGTACGGGGTGAAGCTTGGACTGCACCCGGTCGATCCGCCAATGCCAGAGGTCGGCGGGGTTCCGCAGCTGTTGCACAACTTCGAGGGATACAAGCGATTGATCGACATCGTCGATTCGCCTTACAACTCGATTCTGCTGTGTCAGGGATCGTTCTCGCAGATGGCGGGTGCCGATCAGGACAACGGCGAGAGTATCTACGACATGATCGAGTACTTTGTGAAGCGTGAACGGGTTCTCTACGTTCACTTCCGCAACGTTGAAGGCACGGTTCCAAAGTTCCACGAAACTTTCGTGAACAAGGGGCACGTCGACATGTACAAGGCGATGCGAATCTACGCTGAGAACGGTTTCAACGGCTTCTTCATGGACGACCACGTTCCGATGACCAAGGGCGACACCGCCTGGGGACACCGTGCGAAGGCATACGCAAACGGCTACATCCAATCGCTAATCGAGACGGTTACTGACGAGAGTCTGTACGGGTTGCACAAGTAGGAGAAGCGATCAATTACCCCCTCTCCCAGCGGGAGAGGGCTGGGGTGAGGGCGAATCGTTGAACTCTCACAACAAAGTGATTCCACCCTCAACCTAACCTTCTCCCCCGGGAGAAGGGACTGGATCTGGACTAAAGATGAAAATTGAGAAGATTGAGACTTGGCTGGTTTCGAAGTGGCTGACCGTTCGGGTTACCTGCGACGATGGCACTTATGGTGTTGGTGAAGGGAATTTCTGGAGCTACGCCGATGCGACTGAAGTCATTGCTCACCGGATAGAGGACGACATTCGCGGACTAGATCCGCGTGACGTCGACCGGATCTGGAATGTTGCCTATCGCAAATACTCGTTCCGGAGTCCGGCGATTACGGCAGTCCTTTCGGCAATCGACATGGCGCTTTGGGACATCAAGGGCAAACGGCTTGGTGCGCCAGTTTGGGATCTTCTCGGCGGAAAGGTTCGTGACAAAGTACGGGCGATTCCGCTGCTGGGCTCGTATGGCTATTCTGGTCCTCTCGATTCTCCTGAGAGTTTCGCCAAAGCAGCTCGCATGACGAAGGACGATGGCTACACGGCTCTCAAGATGACGCCGTTCCCCGCCAATTGGGGCGAGCTTGCTCATGGTGATTTGATTCGACAGAACACAGCTATTGTCGAAGCGGTTCGTGAGGAAGTTGGCTGGGATTTCGACATTGGAATTGAGATTCATCGCAACATGTTCCCTGGATCTTCGGTCGTGTTTGCACAGCAGATTGAAAAATATTTGCCGTACTTCTACGAAGACCCGATTGCACCTGATTCTGTGATGTCGATGGGTGGAGTAGGCGACAAGGTCAACATTCCGTTGGCTGTCGGTGAACGGAACAACACACTTTGGGAATTCCGGGAATATTGCCAGCAGCCAGGAGTGAGTTTCCTGAAGCCGGATATTGGCCTCGCTGGCGGATTTACCCACGTTTGCAAGATTGCAGCAGTTGCCGAGAGCTTCCATATCAAAATGGCTCCGCATCACTTCCTGGGGCCGATTGCCAACATGGCGAACACTCACATCGCCGCGGCAACTCCGAACTGGGATGTGAACGAATTTGCTCCTGAAGAAGGAACGTTCAAAGCGGATATCGTTTCGAGTCCTGTGAAGGTTATTGACGGCTACTTCATCCCTCCTGAGGAACCCGGACTCGGCATCGACATCAACGTTGAAGAGATGGAAAAGCATCCGTACGACGCTGGAACTGGCGAGTCTTCACGTCGTCCTGACGGCGGATTGGTGCTGGGATAAGCGACATGGCAGCAACTGAACCGAACGGTCGTCTCAAGGGCAAAGTAGCGATCATCACCGGTGGCGGAGGTGCTATGGGTGGCGCTCAAGCGCGTCTATTTGCTGCTGAAGGGTCGGCAGTCTGTGTTGCCGACAATCGCCTTGAGGCCGCCGAATCGGTCGCAGATGAGATCAATAAGGCAGGCGGCAAGGCGATAGCAGTCGAACTTGATGTGCGTAGCTCGCTGGCTTGGGCGAATGTGGTGGCTCGAACTGAAGAAGAGCTCGGGAATGTCAGCTTGCTGTGTAACAACGCTGGGGCTAACTTCCGGGTTGGATTCGAAGAGCAAACCGATGAGCAGTTCGAGCTGATCATGGATGTTGGATTGAACGGTGCTTTCTACGGCATCAAAGCTGTCGTTCCTTCGATGCGAAAAGCTGGCATTGGTGTGATTTTGAATATGGGCTCGTTGGCTTCGATTCGCCCCGGCGGTGGAAGTCCCGCTTACGCAGCCCAAAAGATGGCGATGGTAGGTCTCACTCGCTCAGCCGCCGCCTCATTCGCTAAAGACAACATTCGTTGCGTGATCATCTCTCCGGGGCACGTAGACACTCCGTTCATTCGGGGAAATAACGAACACAGCCCGAACAGCTGGGCGACCAGCATCGATAATCCCGAGAACTTTGAGCGTCGGCTGAACAACACTCCGCTAGGTCGATTGCAGCAGCCAGAAGACATTGCGAACGCGTTTATGTTTGCAGCGACTGACGATGCAGCGATGATCACTGGATCGATGATTACAGTCGATGGTGGAGCCGCACTCTAGGAGTGTTTTGCGAGGGCTAAAAAATGGCTAGTTCATCCGGTGAGTATGACGTAATTGTCGAACGAAATCTTGAAGTCCCAATGCGGGACGGAACGATTCTTCGCGCCGATGTATGGCGACCCGATGCCGAGGGTAAATTCCCTGTACTTATTGAGCGCACGCCATACGACAAGACTGGCTCTTCTGAGTCGAATTTGGGCGCTGGTGAATTCTACGGTTCTCACGGCTATGTCGTGCTCATCCAAGACGTGCGGGGACGCTTCGCTTCCGACGGTGAGTTTTATCCATTTCGAGACGACGGGGACGGCGAAAATAAAGATGGTTACGACACCGTTGAATGGGCGGCTGAACAGTCATGGTCGAACGGTAAAATAGGAACCATCGGTGGTTCATATTCCGGCGCAACGCAGTATCGAATGCTCTCCACGCAGCCACCTCATTTGAAGGCACAGTTTTCACGCCAGTCGTCGGCTGATTACTACGATGAGTGGGTCTACAGAAGCGGTGCGTTTGAGCATGGGTTTAACGTTATGTGGACGCTTAAGCACACTGCCACGAACGCACGAAAATTAGCTGCTACGGGTGCAGAAGACGCGACCGACAAAAGCGTGAATCAAGCCTCGGACGATTATCAAAAATGGCTTGAGCATTCTCCGATATCTCCATTGCCGCCGGTGGCTGAATTACACGATTGGTTTACCGACTGGATGAACCACCCAAATCACGACGATTTTTGGGAGGAATTCAGCAACGCTCGTTCGCACGATCGAGTGAACGTTCCGGTGCACCATTTCGGAAGTTGGTATGACTGTTTTCTGGCCGGAACTCTCAGAAATTTCTCTGGCATGAGTTCGAAGGCTGCAACCGCTGAAGCTCGGGAAGGTCAGAGAATAACGATCGGTCCGTGGGTACACAATCCGGGACCTGCCGACATGCGAGAGGCAGGCGATGTTGATTTCGGAGAGCAAGCGATTCTTGGTTGGTTCGAGACTCGATTGCGGTGGTTCGATCACTGGCTGAAGGGTATCGACAATGGGGTCGATACTGACAAGCCGGTGAAGCTGTTCGCCATGGGTATCAACGAGTGGCGCGAGTTCGACGAATGGCCGCCAGCGGCAGTAAAAAACACACCGTTTTACCTTTCTGCTGGGACATCGGGGTCGGCAAAATCATTGAACGATGGGGTGCTTTCTCTCGAAAAGCCAACGCTTTTCGGAGAAGTATTCGATGAGTACGATTCTGATCCCGAAAATCCGATCCGTTCGTTTGGTGGTGGACATCTCGGCGACAACAACGGCCCAAGAGATCAGCGCGGGTATGAAGATCGAATGCTGACCTATACGACTGAAATTCTCGAAGACGACCTCGATGTGACTGGGCCCGTGAAGGCTGTTTTGCACGCTTCGACATCTGCGATGGATACCGACTGGGTTGTGAGAATCACCGACGTTCACCCAGATGGCACATCGATGTTGGTGTGCGACGGAATTCTCCGCGGTAGATTCAAAGATTCATTCGAAAAGCCGGTAGCGCTGGTCCCTCACATGCCCACTGAATTCGAAGTAGACCTGTGGGCAACCAGCCATGTGTTCCAGAAGGGACATCGACTCCGTGTGGCAATCGCGAGCAGTAGCTTCCCGCGGTGGGATCGCAACTGGCAAACCGGAAAGAACAATGCTCTCGACTCGAGCGGGATCGTCGCTCATAACCGAATCTTCAGGGATGAAGTTCGTCCTTCTCACGTGATCTTGCCTCTGCTCTGATCACATCTGTCGTCCCGAACTGCCGTCAAGAACGAATTGAACTGAAATATTGCCCGGTTTGGCAGCGTACGCCTTATGTGTATGTGCGTATGCGCACACGAACTCGGTGTTCATCGCACACATGTTGTTTCTGGCAAATGCGGCTAATCTCAAATTATGGGAACAGTTCTGGCGTTCAGCGCCGGTGGCCAAAACAGAACCAAACGATTCAAAAATCTTCTGCTCGCAATTGCCATTGCCGTAGTTGTTTTTACCGCGCCTGCGGGAGATGCAAACACGATTTTTGCGTCACAGACTGGAACGCTAAACGCTAACCCCAGCCATACCGATCTTGCTTCAGAGGTGACAGTCTCAGTTTTTGATCCAGATTTGAACGTCACGGTGCTTCGAGAGTTCGAGGCAACTGACTCGACAGGAAATCTCTACGAACTTCCGACTGGCGCGGCAGGCGACAATGCAGTGTTCAAGCTCAGCAACTCATCAGTGGGCGATTTCGATGCCGATGGGACGATTACCGCAGCCGATTTACAGCTCAGCACTCCCAAAGCAGCCGTGCTGTGGGTGAATAAAGACTCAGGCACGTTCCAGATCGTTTTGGCTCAGGCCGTTTCAGTTACTGAGAATTTCACTGTTACGTACCGTAGTGAACACAAAGATTCGACAACAGTGACTCTGCGTAGTCCTTCAGATCCGGCAGGGTTCACGCTTACTCTGACCGAGACTACTCCGACGTCTCACACGTTTGCCGCTACATTCAAGACTGGTGATGCGACCGCTACAACTGGTGCAACCGATTCCACTTCGACTACTCGACCGGTGATCAAAGTGGTCGACGGCGATACTGTCACTCTTGAATATGCCGACGCCAGCCCTTCGAAGCTAATCAGCGAAGCAGTTGTGGTTGATGCGACGAAACCTTCTGTTTCGATCACTTCTCCTGTGCACAAAAGCTCTTCGAGTAATGCAACCGTTTGGGCAAGAGCAGTAGTGACAGACGCTGCATCCGGCGTTGATCTCAGCCAGATCAAATTCCACGTCGATGTGGATCGTGACGAAATATTCGACGAACCCGGTGAAACTATTTCAGCTTCAGTGGCAGATTCCGTTGCGATCAATCAAGGTTGGAACGCAGCTGTGTTGCTCCCTGCAATTGGCACGAATGGATTGGTCAATTGGTATGTAACTGCCACCGACAGAGCTTCCAATGTTGGTGTTTCCGATTCAGAGGCGACGGCAGGGCAGCAGTTCCACAAGTACACAGTCGATACATCACCTCCAGCGATTGAAGAGGTTGTTCTTGGCCAAGCGTGGGACCCTACCGCGAAGAAAACGGTGAACAACGCTCTCAACAGTGTGAAAGTAAAGTGGAACGAGCCGATCAAAGAGGCTTCAATCGACGCTTCGCGCTTCATCATTAAAGGTCAGTCTGCCGAGACGGCAACGCTTGTTACTGGCGTCACTGAGCTTGATGATATGACCGAGGTGACGAACTCGGTTTGGCTTACTTTTGAAGATATTCCGACCTCCCCTGAGAAGATTACGATCATGCCGGGTGCAGTTTCGGACATGACCGATTTTCAATCTGAACTGAAAGAATTAGTCCCGGTCGACAAATTGGGACCTCGATTGACGGTTTCAACAGATACGGCAATTACAAATGGCCTTCTGACAATCAAAGTGACAACCGTCGAAACGCTGACTTCAGACCCGACAGTGACCATCAACGGCGTTACGTTCGGATCTGCACAGCCCGTAGATACAAATGAGTGGTCGATTGTTGTAGACGGAACAACGTTTACTGGTTCGGCTGCGGGTGATGGTGTTAAGAATGTTGAGGCAGCAGGATTTGATGCTGCGCTGAACATCGCTCGTGGTGGAGTCGGTGTAGATACTGCCAGCTATCCAACAGGTGCAGTTCAGTTCCATTTGGATACTGTAATCAAGCCGCCTGTAGTTTTGCCGGGTGATCGAGAAATTGCGATAGTTCCAAATCCATTGATCACTGTGAGTTTTGCTGAGGAGATCGGTGAATACTCTGGCGACTCGCACGCGGGTGTGACAATCATTAGTGCAAAGCTCGACGGTGAAGATGTCACATCAGGATTCACTGCGGAATCTGCAACGACGTGGTCGTATCGTCCTGCGTTCCTATCGAATGACGATCATATATTCGAAGTGATTGGTCGAGACGACGCTGGAAATACCCACGGTGCGATCGTACGGTCGTTCAGTGTAAATGCTCCTGAGCCAACTGCGACTCCCGTTCCAACGGAAACTCCGACTCCGCTTCCGACTGTGGATATCACCCCTGTTGTGGAGGCCGCCCCGACTGAAATTCCAACCGATGCTGCTGATGTTGCACCTGCCGAACCTGAATCTGTTGATACTCCACAAGATTCCACTCCGGTCGAAGCGGCGCCTGTGCCAGAGGCTGTTGATCCTGAAACTGTAGAAGTTCCAGTCCCAGAAGTGGTTGAACCGGTAGTAGAACCAGAGGACCCCGCACCAGAAGATGCTGAGCCTGAAGCCGCTCCAAACCCCGAAGATTCTGAGGAGCCTGTTCCAGCGACCGACGATGGGGGCGATTCCGAGACTCCAGCTGATGATGAATCTGCAGACGCAGCCTCAGAAGATGAAGAACCTGTCACTGAAGAGGATATTGCTGCGACAGTAGCAGCAATGCGTGCGGAGGATGAAGAGAATTTCCTTGATGAGGGCGAAGGTGACGGCGACGGATCGCTCGCGCCGGAACCTGCATTGACCGTATTCGGTTGCAACGTTCCAACGGGCGGGCCTGAAGAAGCCGTTGGCGCAGTGACTGCGGGTGCTGACTACCTGCTGGCTGCAGCTGGATTGTTCGGGCTCATAGTTGCGAGAGTTCGACCAAAGCGCCGCAAAGACGAAGACTAACTTCCTTCATCTCACTACGGTGGTGTGGCGTGCTATTACGAATTCTGGAAAGACCTAAATAAACGGTCCGCCGGGTCCCCAGTCATCGTTTCCTGTCAGGCGTTTCCTTAAGGCACGAAGTTGAAGCGGCATCTGGGCGTTCGATTCCCAGGTTTGATCGACCCCCTCTGCTTGAGGTTCACCCTTGATGATGATCTCGATCAGAATCGGGCCCGCACTGCTTAATATTTCCGGAAGTGCAGAATCTAGCGATTCGATGTCATCGAACTTGAACGCCGCGGCGTATCCGCACGCTTCTGCTGCCTTCGCGTATTCGACGTTTGGGCTGGGTAGAGGCTGACCGCCGGTTACTGAATAGATGCCGTTGTTGAAAACGAAGTGGTAGAGGTTTTTTGGCGCCATACCAGCGATAGTCGCAAGTGCGCCAAAGTTCATTAGAAGCGATCCATCAGCATCGAGACAGAACACCGAACGTTCGCTGTCACCCAACGCAATTCCGAGTGCGACCGAAGACGCTTTGGACATGCCATTTGCGATTCCGATGTCAAGATCAGGTTCTTGCGACACCTGATTCCAATATTTGGTTTGAGTCATGGTTGTGACTGCGACGGCGTCGCCACGTGATTCGTTCAAGACTCGGCAGGCGTCTGCGTAGGTAATCATTATTCGCCCCCCAATTCTTCAGAAGATTCTTTGGCGTATTCGGTGCCTATGGCTACGGCAAAGGGCTGATTTGTTTTTGCCGCACGTTCAAAAGCGACTGGTACTCGATCTAGGTCGTCGTCTGATTCGACGACGAAGTAATCGACGCGCCACATGTGCAAAAACGGCTCAAGGTATTTTGCGGCTGTGTCGGGCGTGTCGCCCATCCGGTTGTGACCTCTGTAGCCGATGAACATAACCAACGGCAGACCTATTCCAAGTGCGAGTCCGCGTAACGCATCGCCTGCTTCGTAAAGTCCGGCGTTTTGGATCGAAACGACCGGGTTTTGCCCGGCTACAAATAATCCCGCCGCTACGGGGATCGCTTCGCCTTCTCGCGAGACAGGAACAAGCGTGATCGATGGTTCTGCCATCAATGCTTTGTACATATGAGCTGTCTCTGAGTCGGGGAGGGTGACGTAGTGTGATACGCCGAGTTCAACGAGTTGTGCGACTACGTTTTTGGGATGTAAGACGCCGTTTATCAAGCTAGTTACCGTTGCCTTGTGCTGCAATTGAGATACGCAGGGCGAGAGTAGCTTGCGAGATTGGAAACCGCAATACTCAGTGAGGAATTAGTCGGCTGGGTTGGGTTTCTTCGGCCGTCGAGTCAACGCCAACAAGACTATTGCGATCACGGCAGCTGCGGTGAAGGTGGGGAAGGTCGCCTCATAGGATCCGGTGTAGTCGAATATGAGACCTGCCCCGATGGCTCCTATCGCTTGACCACCGCTCACGAAAGGTTCAGTAGCACCTCGGATCGCGCCGAGCGAATTTCTGCCGAAGTAGTGAGCCACAGCAACTGGTGGAACAACGAGAAGCCCTCCGAGCCCTATTCCAAACAAAGCTGCTGCCGTGAACGCCATCGCTGGTGTGTCGACGAGTAAGAACAGCAGCGCCATTCCTCCAAGCCATGCAGCAGTTGCTGAGTAGACGATTTTCACTGGCAGTCGATCAAGGAGGTTGCCCCACAGGATGCTTCCTACTGCGGTTCCACCGGCCATTACGGTGAGTGCGGAAGCGGCTATCGACGGACTAATGCCGTGGTCGCGTAAGAAAGCTGCCTGATGAATGTTCACCCCGGTGTGGATGAAAAATACTAACCCGCCGACTAACGCAAGAGTCCACATTGCGGGAGTGCGCATCGCCTCTTTCAGTGTCCATTGTTCTTCTTGTTCCGCTGCAGTTTTGATCGAGTCTTCACCGTTTTTGTCGGCGGAACTTTCGTCACCATCGGGAGTCAGTCCAACATCCTCAGGCTTGTTGACGAACACGAACAAGGTGAGCGGTAGAGCTATTACCCAAACTGAAATTCCCATCCAGAACCACGCCATTCTCCAATCGCCGTCGCTGGCATTCATGAATAGCTGTGCGAACAACGGAAAGAGTCCCATTCCAAGTGAATGCGACACACCGAGAATGGAAGACGAGCGCCCCCGCATTCGAACGAACCATTGAGCAACTGCGGTTGATCCGCCGATCTGAAGAGGTGCCTGAAACATGAGTCGGCCGGCACCGAACAGAAGATAAAAGCTGATCGGATTGGTGGTCCAGCGAAGTGAAAGAATCACTGCCCCGAGCAAGAAGACGGACGAAGCCATCAAGACTCTCGCACCGTACCGCTGGAGTATCCAACCCGCCAAAGGCGATACGAACATCGAAACTACGCCAGCAGCGGCTGCTGCACCAACGATAAGTGTTCGACTCCAACCGAGATCTTCGCTCATCGGGAATACGAACACCGCGATTGTTAGCGTGGCAGCGGCGTTTCGAACGAACATCGTCGAACCTGCTGCGAGCACAACTGCCCAGCCGTAGAAGAATGGCGTACGTGCAGCTAAAACGATTCGGGGATCTGAATAATTGCTGGGGGGCGGGTTCATTTCAACGATAGGGTGCGAGGAAAATAGGTCAGAAAACAATCGGAAGCGTGGATGCTAGCAGTCGAGAGAGCTCGAATGTTCCTCAGAATTAGCCACTACCGCTGGTAAAGTGGTTACCCGAAACGTTTGATCGGGCCGTCGTTTGCCGTATGTAAGTGGTAAATTCCGACCTGCGATTTGATCTTTAGTAACTACTGGTAAGAGCAGCAAGCGAAATATGTCACCTGAATCAACTTCATTCGATGCCAAGCGATCTTTTGAAACAGCAGATGGAACGGTCAACTACTACGACCTGTCTGTTCTCGAAGACGCTGGATTAGTCGATATTGCCAAGACTCCTTACTCGATCAGGGTGCTGCTCGAGAATGCGCTGAGAAAAGCAGACGGCGGCCCGGCTACCGACGATCATGTGAAGCTCGTTGCATCGTGGCGACCCGACAACAAGCCTGTAAGTGAATTTCCTTACATGCCGGGCAGGGTAGTGCTGCAAGACTTCACCGGAGTTCCGGTTGTTGTCGATATCGCTGCCATGCGAGACGCCGTGAAAAACGCTGGTGGCGATTCTTCGATCATCAACCCGATTGTTCGTTCCGACATGGTCATCGACCACTCAGTGCAGGTCGACTATTTCTCAAACGCTGGTGCGTTGGCTATGAACATCGAACGTGAGTTCGAACGCAACACGGAACGCTATCAACTGCTCAAATGGGCACAGGGTGCATTCGACAATCTGAAAATTATTCCACCCGGTGCGGGAATCGTTCACCAGGTGAACCTCGAATTCCTTGCTGAAGCAATTCTTTCTGAAGAGACTGCCGATGGCGGTCGAGTGGCATTCCCTGACACCTGTGTTGGAACCGACTCGCACACAACTATGGTCAATGGGTTGGGTGTGCTTGGTTGGGGTGTGGGTGGAATTGAAGCCGAGGCTGTGATGCTCGGCCAGCCTTACTACATGGTTGTTCCTGAAGTAGTCGGTGTTCGACTCACCGGTGAACTGCCAGAAGGTGCGACTGCAACCGACCTTGTGCTCGGTATCGTTCAAATGCTCCGTGAAGAGGGAGTTGTTGAGAAGTTCGTAGAGTTCTACGGCCCGGCTCTCGATGGTTTGCCACTAGCTGATCGAGCAACTATTGCGAACATGGCCCCAGAATACGGCGCCACCTGTGGTTTCTTCCCAATCGACGATCAGACGTTGAAGTACATGCGTGACACTGGTCGAGATGACTCGACGGTTGAACTCGCTGAAAAATACGCCAAAGCAAACTCGTTCTTCTATGATCCTGTGAATGAACCTGAGTACTCGGTTTCGCTCAGTTTCGATCTTTCGAGCACTGTTCCGGCACTTGCAGGACCAAAGCGTCCGCAGGATCGACTTGCGTTGGCTGAGGTTGGCGACAATTTCACGTCATCATTCGCGAACGCTTCTGACCACAAACACGAAGTTGAAGTTGATGGTGAGAAGGGCGCTGTTGGTGACGGATCGGTTGTTATCGCTGCGATTACAAGCTGTACAAATACATCTAACCCATCGGTAATGGTCGGCGCTGGCTTGCTGGCACGAAACGCCCGCAAGCGAGGACTGAACCGCAAGCCGTGGGTGAAGACAAGTCTTGCTCCTGGCTCGACTGTCGTAACTCGATATCTTGAGGCTGCAGGTCTGAACGAAGACCTCGACGCACTCGGATTCAATACTGTTGGTTACGGTTGCACAACCTGTATTGGTAACTCTGGTCCGCTTCCGCAATCGGTAGCTGACGCTGTGAACGACAATGAATTGACGGCTGCCGCTGTTGTTAGCGGTAACCGAAACTTCGAAGGTCGAGTTCACCCGCAGGTAAAGGCTAACTATCTGGCATCGCCGGTTTTGGTAGTTGCTTACTCGCTGGTGGGTAAAGTCGACACTGATCTCGTTCATCAGCCGCTGGGTCAAGACGATCAGGGCGAAGACGTGTACTTGAAGGATATTTGGCCTTCACAGAAAGACATCGCCGACACGATTGCGAACTCGCTGACTGCCGATATGTTCAACGAACAGTACGGCACGGTATTTGCTGGCTCGCAGGAATGGCAGGATCTGCCCGCTCCTAGCGGAATGAACTTTGATTGGGATCGTGAGTCGACTTACATTCAGGAGCCTCCATACTTTGAAAACTTCGGTGATGAGCCGACTGTTCGACCTGAAGTTATGGGCGCTCGTGTACTCGTTGGCTTCGGTGATTCTGTTACTACGGATCACATCTCACCAGCGGGAGCGATTCCGCCGAGTGCACCTGGTGGTCAGTTCTTGGTTGGTAACGATGTCCCGCGTAGGGAATTCAACTCGTACGGATCACGACGTGGTAATCACGATGTGATGGTTCGAGGTACTTTCGGAAACATCAGGCTTCGCAACAAGCTCACTCCCGATATGGAGGGTGACTGGACCGTGCACCAGCCTGATGGCGAACAGATGCGAATTTTTGAAGCCTCTGAGAAGTATCAGGCTGAGGGCGTTCCGCTGATCGTACTTGCCGGTAAAGAATACGGAACCGGTAGCTCGCGAGACTGGGCTGCGAAGGGCCCGATGCTATTGGGTGTTCGTGTTGTTATCGCTGAGAGCCTTGAGCGAATTCACCGGTCAAACTTGATCGGTATGGGAGTACTTCCACTCGTTTACACGAATGGCGATACTGCTGAATCGCTGGGTCTCGACGGATCTGAGTCTTACGACATCCCAGGTATCGGAAACTCGGTTGAGCCTGGCTCGACGATTACAGTCACTGCGACATCTAGCGATGGATCGGTTACTAAGTTCGATGCTCTGGTGCGAATCGACACTGCGATTGAGAACGAGTACTACCGAAACGGCGGCTTGCTGCCTTACGTTCTTCGTCAGATGATGGCCGAGGCGTAAACAGTTCGTAGCTGTTTAATCGACAAGCGAATATGAAAAGGGGAAGCCATTCGGCTTCCCCTTTTTCGTTGTAGCTTTTGAGAAACGCTTAGGACTGCTGCCTATGAATTGTGTCCCCAGCGATCCGAACGAGTGGCGATTAACTCCTGGTACAGCACATCGCTAAGATTCTCGTAAACCCATTCGAAACCTGCCGCTCGCAGAGTCTCGGGGAACGCTCGTTGGCTTGAGAGCATTGTTTCTTCGCCCATCTCTCCAAATACCAACTTGATTATCGGCGCGGGAACTTGGAACCACGCTGGTCGAGAAAGGGTTCTCGACATCAACTTGGTGAACTCTTCGTTTCGTACGGGAGTTGGGGCTGTGAAGTTCACGGGGCCGGATATCGCATCTTGACCGAGTAGGAACGATAGCCCGTTGATTACATCTGGAAGTGATATCCAAGGCCACCATTGTCGGCCGTTGCCAAGCTTGCCACCGAGAGCTGTTTGAAAAGGCACTCGGACTTTAGCCAGCAATCCACCCTGTCGGGAAATTATCAATCCGAAACGGGCATGTACAACTCGTATTCCTGCCTCACGAGCGGCGTCAGCGGCTGATTCCCACCTGATGGCGGTGTCGGCTAGAAAGCCTTCACCCGGTGGAGATTCTTCTGTGAGGGGCTCTTCACCTCTATCACCATAGAAACCCACCGCCGATGCTACGATTAGAACTTTGGGAGGCGAGGGGAGACCTGCAAGGGCTTGAGACAGGAGACGGGTAGAACGAACTCGGCTCTCTCGAATGAGCAGCTTGCGTTCGGCGCTCCACCGGCTGCCAGCTATGGAGACTCCACCGAGATGGATCGCAGCGTCAATCGAACCGAGCATTCGAGAATCGAACGCACCGTGCTCAGGATCCCACGCAAATTCTGCGATAGGTGCGTCAGGATTCGGCTCACGCCTAACGAGCTGTACTACCTGATGACCGTCGTACACGAGGGTTTCGATCAGGTTGCTGCCAACCATTCCAGATCCACCCGATACGAGAATTCTCATACGTAGCCTAATTTCATGTAGTGAGCACAGATCGTGATGAAGCGCGAATCGATAGTTTAGAACTTTCTAGTTCACAGGCTGCATTTCAACGGCTACACGATAGAGCGATTGTTGATGATGAGTTACCCAATTTCGCAGTAAGGACCGATCATTGGTTGCCAAATCGGCAAAAGCATTTTTAGTCGACTGCCACCTCTGACTAAGTTTTCTCGTTCAAATTGCGGGAATGAATACGTCATTTCTGCAATGAGAAGTCCTCGATTTTCCTAATCGAGTTCGCGGATGCCGGCGATTCGATGCTGGCTAACAACCGGCAGAGTTATATGAGTAAGTCGAATCTTTGGAGGGGAAATGTCAAAGGTCCTTCGATTCCCGAGTGGTGGAAAAAGACGAGTGGTTCGTCGAGTTGTTCGTCGTGCTCCCGTAGCGCGAGCTGTGGCACCTCGAGCGAATGTGCGCAGGACACCAGCCCGTGTCGTGCAGCAACCGATTACTCGTCGACGTACTGAGCGTCCAGAAATCGATGCTCCCGGCAAGATCGCTATCTATGCCGGTTTTGAGTTCGACCACGAGATACATCAGTGTCTCGATCCGCTCGACAGCGTGATGATCGCTGGAACCGCAGATAACTCTCAGTCGATGGTCGCGATGACTGCGATGGCGAAAGCCGATCTAGCGATTATCGAACTAGATTGTGGTGGAGAGCTTCAAGGCTTGGCAGTTGCTCGGGCGATCGCAGCTAACTCTCCTGCAACGGGAATCATGATTTACACGCCAGCTCTAAACCCACGAGCGTTCAAAGCTCTATGGGTATACGGTTCTCAAAAGTGGTCGATCATCACTTGGGCATCGCTCGCTAATCCTGCACACGTCCGAGCCACCGTGAAATCGGCTGTTCGTGGGCTTACTTGGACCGAACCAGGTGTACAGCGCCAGTGGTCGGAACTTGGCGACCGACCTCGTAGTATCGAAGACCGTCAATCAGTCATGCGCGCCGTGGTGTAGATAATTATTTGAATCAAAAAGCCCTCGGAATTCAAACGAACTCCGAGGGCTTTTTTTGTTTTTGGTTTTATGTCGAGACGTTAGCTTCGAGCAGCCGATACCTGTTCAAGAACCTTAGGTGGCAGTGGGAAGATCCAGCCACGGTTCTGAATGATCGCCTTAGAAAGCTCAGGTGGAATAGCCACGATGATTTCGGGCTCGATTGAGAATCGACCTGTGAAACCACCAATTGCGCTTCGAGCGTGAACTCCGCCATAGTTCTGGTCTTCACCGTCGTTGGCAAATTCACCCTTGCCGCCGCCGAAAACTGACTGCCAGCGTTCCGAGAATCCGTTCATGACTGCTGGGCCACCATTGAACGCAACGTCGGTTGAAACAACCATTCCGAGAGCCTTGACGGTGTAGATAACGTCGTTCAAGTCTCCGCCTTCACCACCGCAAGTCAGGCCCCAGTGCAGACGCTTGATCATTGAGTTGGCGACCCACTCTGCGGCGTCCTGACCCTCTTTGATGCGGTCTGGATCATCGTACATCTGACCGGGACCATAGCCGTGGCCGGAGAGGTAAACGAGTCCGGACTCGTGGAAGACGATTCCGCAGATTCCAGCGCCTTTCAGGCTGGTTACGTTGTCTTCAAACGATCCAAGATCCATGTTGAGATCGTTGATTCGGTCGTAGACGTCGAAGTCACGTTTCAGATGATCAGGGACAATCGAATTGTCGTAGAACTTACCCATTCAGAGTTTCCTTTTCTGTTGATTGGGGTTGGTGGTCGAAAATGTGAAACAGGATGATTCTTTATAGAGGATCATTCCTCGTTCAGTAGCTTGTTCAGATAATCAGCAGCGTCTGAAAGTGCTTCGTCTGCGGGGCGATTCCCATCCCCCTTATTCTCGTAGACGATTGAAATCGGACCTTCAAAATCAGCATTTTTCAGCGTTCGAACTATACGTGGATAGTCGAGCCATTGCTCGTCTCCGGGCTCAGCGAAATAGAATTTTGCACGAACCATGCTTGCTAGCGGCGCACACGTTTCGATTGATTCATACAGTTCTGTCTGAGCCTGATTGGCGTGTAGGGAGTGATCGAATCCGCCTGAACCCGGTGACCCTTGAAACTGACCAGTGTCCAGAACATGCTTCAGCGCGGGGCTGTTCACTTCATCTAGCATTCGAACAATCTGGGCACCGGTCGATGGAACCGATCCGTGGTTGTGGTTGTGCAGATAGACGTCAATGCCTGCATCCGCAGCGTGGTCGCAAATTGTCTGAACCTTGTTCTTTACTGCGTTGAATGTGAACTCCTGCGTTTGCGAACCCACTACTCCATTACCCGCAACGCGCATCTTTGAAATACCGAGATGAGGTAAGACTTTGATAAGCTCTATTGCGCTTTCGATTTCACTTTGAACCACGGTTATTGGCGATTGGAAGTTAACAATCAAACCGCAATAACCGAGCTGTACTCCACGACTTTCGATTGAGTGCGCAAGCTCTTGCAGATAGGACGGTTCGTAGCTGGCAAGCAAACGGTCTTCGATGTCGACACCGGCGATCCCAAGCTCTGCGGCTAGATCGGCAGCGGCATGAATGGTTCCGTCGGTATTGCCGTGGATGCTGTTGAGCGACAGTGCCTGTAGGTAAATCGGATTCAATGAGAAGGCTCTCCAGGGACTACATTTCGTGCTTTGCGAGCATTGAGCGAAGGTAGGAGTTTGCCAATGGAACCGCTGCTGGCTCGTCTAGCTCGTCCTGACCTTCGAACACGATAGACATCCAACCGTTGTAGCCCACGTTTTTGATGATCGGCATGATTCGTTCGTAGTCGAGCCACGCCTCTTTGCCGCTGGCGATTCGGTAGATTTTTGCTCGGACATGAACAGCGCGAGGGGCAGAAGTTTCGATAGATCCGTAGAAGTTCCACTGCGGGTCTTCTTGTCCACGTTCACCAAACGAAGCGCCCGGTGAGCCGCGGTACTGACCGGTGTCGAGAATGTGGGTGTAGTAGGGGTTATCGACATCGTCGAGAAGTCGAATCACCTGATCGCCTGTAGCCGGTATGCAGCCGTGATTGTGGTTGTGGAGGCCGACGTAAACACCCTTTGACTGACCGTATTCAGCAACTTCCTTCGTTGAAGCAACCAGACGTGGCCATGCCTCTTCTTCGGTCTCGCCTTCGGGAATCCATGAACCGAACGCTCGAATCATTGGGATACCCATCTTGGCAGCGACATCGATCCATTTCTTCATAAGGTCGATCTGCTCGCGTAGTTCGTCGCCAGTCTTACCAAAGTTGTTCGAAACTCCGATGTAGCACATGTGAAGACCGCGTTTGAGACAAGCCTGTTTGATCTCTTCAAGGTAGTCGTCATCGGTCGATGCGAAGTGAGTGAAATGGAGGTCCACTCCGTCCATCTGATACTCGGCGGCTTTGTCGATTATGCCGAGTAGGTCGATCTTGCCCGCGTTAAACGTGTCGCGGTAGGAGAGTGATTGCAGACTGAGCTTGATCATTGATTAATTCTTTTCGAGGTCGTGGTCTTGCGCATATGTGAGTTTTGCGACTTCGACACTATTTATGACAGTTACATCGCTGAACTCATCGGACTGGAGGGGAATGTACCACCAGAAGAGATCGAATCAAGGCGGTTGTGAATGCTTTTTTATTCTGATGAGCTTGAATAATCTCATCTGCTTGCGGGCTATCTGCTCAGGCAGGGATCGCGTAAGCTTCTGCGATTGACGCTAAACTGCGCGCTTATTCAACTCTGGTGTTCGGAACTCTGATGGAGCACGGGCTGACAATATGAAAAAAATCGATTCACACTTGCACGTTTGGGCACACGATCCTGATACCTATCCATATCGGGAGGGGCAGGCCCCGCCACGTGATCGAGGTGACGCAGAATTCTTGCTCGATTTGATGGACCGTGCAGACGTCGATGGTGCTTTGATAGTTCAGCCGATTGTTCACGGCTTCGATCATTCCTATGTTGACGACACCATTGCCCAGTGGCCAGATCGATTCGTTGGAATGTGTCTAGTCGATCCTCAAGCTCCCGACCCTGTAGGCATGCTCGATGAACTTGTGGGGCGTGGATACAGGGGAGTCAGGTTCAACCCTGCGTTATGGCGTGAGGGTGAATTGATGAACGGCGACGTAGGGCAGGCTTTGTACAAGCGTGCTGGCGAGTTGGGCATTCCGGTTGGATTTTTAGTCAGCCCAAACAATTACGAAGAGATTGAGACGTTGGCGTCGGTTTACCCAGATACCGACGCAATAGTCGATCACTTTGGTCACTGTGTTCCGAATCGAGACGGCTCAGAAGTGCCGGCTTTTGAGCGACTTCTTGCGATGTCTCGCTACCCGAGAATTAACGTAAAGCTATCTGAGTTTCCGAGAGCGTCAAACGAAGAATTCCCATACATCGATCTCTTCGATTGGGTTCACAGATTGATCGATGAATTCTCATCAGATCGCCTGATGTGGGGGACCGACTTCCCGTTTATTGTCGAGCAGGCCGGATATAGCAAAGGCTGGGAGATCGCGGATCGGATCGAACCGGCAATTGGACCGGGTCTTTCTGATCAGATTCTTGGCGGAACGTGCGAACGGCTCTTCGGGACCTGGGGCTAATTCAGGGTATTTGTAGTTTGGGTTTCGCTCCAACTTGTGTTCAATTGTGAGCGAAGTCGCCCCGCGTGTGAGCTAACGGGCTTATAGTGTGCAGTCCCAGAACCCCGCCAAACAATCTCAAAGGAATCTCGATGACCTCGTCGCCTGTCCCATCCTCAGCTCCCGATGCCGTTAAGCGTATGACTGCTGCTGCGAACGATTTTTTGAATTCGCTTGATGATTCGCAAAAGCAGACTGCATCGTTCGAGTTTGCTGGCGACGAGCGGTACAAGTGGGCGTACACGCCCATCGAGCGGGAAGGGCTGCGTCTTCGAGAGATGAACGATGCACAGCGCAAAGCTGCGTTCACGATGATGGAGACGGGTTACAGCGCACAAGGTGCCGCAACTGCGCACAGAATTATTGAGCTTGAGACCATACTCGGCGAGTGGGAAGAGATCAGCGACAACATTTCGCAGTGGGAACGCAATACCGACCGTTACTGGTTCAGTGTTTTCGGTACTCCGGGAAGTGTCGACGAACCTTGGGGATTCCGAGTCGGTGGTCACCACATCGGATTGACTGCCAACATTGTTGGCGGTGAGCATGTGGCGATTCTTCCGTTGTTCTTCGGTGCGAATCCGGCAGTGATTCGTCATGGCGAACGAAAGGGCGAACGCACGTTAGTCGAAGAGCAGGACTGGGCTCGCTCTTTGCTGACTTCGATGGATTCTGCGCAAGCAAAAATGGCGATTGTTGATCCTGTTGCACCTGCAGATATTTTGACCACGAACGTTCGCTCTGCCGACCCGAACGTGGCTCCTAAGGGAATTGGGTTTGGTGATCTGGGTGACGATCAGCGCGATCAACTGGTCGCTTTGGTGAAACACTACGTGACTCGGGCTTCCGACGATCTTTCTGCGAACTACTGGCGTGAGGTTGAATCGGCTGGGTTCGATGATGTGACCTTTGCCTGGGCTGGACCTGCAGGAGTTGGCGAACCGCACTACTACGCAATTCGACATCCTCGATTCCTTATCGAGTACGACAACACTCAAAATGAGGCGAACCACATCCATTCGGTGCTTCGTGACTATGCACACGATTTCGGTGAGGATCTGTTGGCTGCTCACTATCGTGCTTCGCATTAGTCGGGCTCCACACTACTCTGGCTTCGCGTTCACGGGGAATCGATCATGGCAATTAACTCGACCAATCTTGAAAACGATCAGTTCGGATATGCGTGCTACACAATCGTTGCACCTGCCCCTGAATCGCTGGAAGCACCGCTGCTCGATATTGAGCATGCGGCTGGGCAGGAGCGAGCGAAGATCCCAGGACATGTGACTGTCAAGGGCACTTTCTACGATATCGATAGCCTCGATGGTCTTCTCGAAACTATCCGCAACGTTGCGAACAGACACCAGCCGTTCGGGCTTGCTACCGCAGGGATGGATATTTGGGAGTCGGAGCACAGCGTGATTCTCGGGTTTAAAGTGAACCCGGAAATCCAAGCTTTGCACGACGACCTAATGGCCGAAGTAGGACCTCTAGGAAAGTCGGCTTACCCGGACGATCCGTACCGCTCGCACATGAGCATCGTCAACGAGGTTAAGCCTGAGGGTGTTGAAATCGCAAAAGCGCGAGTGGCTGAGCTAGATCTGGGTGGCCAGCTCGATTTCACCGCCATCGACCTGATGGCGCGTGACGGCGTTGCCTGGGGCGGCGAGTGGAAGCGGTTAGAACGGTTCGAACTGGACGGATAGTGTGGTCGCTTAGTTCGAACAGTTCATGGCGGTGGCGAGGGCTGCCGCGTTCGACTTCATGATGTCCAAGTAGCTTTTTCCTGCTGATGCTTCGCTCGCTGTTCGCACTTCCAACGGGTGAAGGGTGAGCAATTCGGTTCCTGTTTCAGCTGAGACTGTTGAAGCGAGGCGGTCGCTGACGATTGGTTCTTGCAGGATGTGCCTGATACCGAGTTCGTTGATTCGTTCGATTACGTTTGCAAGCTGTGAAGGACCGGATTCGAACTCGGGTGAAAGCCCTGCGAGTCCGATCTGTGAGAAGCCATACTGCTCAGCCATGTGTCCGAACGCCAAGTGCGAGACGACCACGCTGTCGAGCTCGCAATTGGCAAGCTGTTTTGCAATAAGTTCATCGAGCGCACGAAGCTCGATTTCGAGTGCGTCGGCGTTTCGAGTGTAGACCTGAGATCCATCTGGATCGACCTCTATCAGAGCCGAGAGAATTCGGTCTGCCTGTTCCTGCGCCTCAAGAGGGTTGAGCCATACGTGAGCGTCGAGCGTGTCATCGTCGTGCGATTGCCCGCCATGATCCTCGTGTTCTATCTCTTCCGTGATGGTCTGCACAGCAACGGTCGACTTATTTCCATCGTCTCCTGAAGCAGTAGCAGCGTTAAGCGCCCATGACTCGAAGGCTGGATGGTTGTAGATGAATAGATCGGAGTTCGAAATTGCGCGGACGTCAGAAGGTGCAGGCTCGAAATCGTGTGCCTCAACACCAGGCTTCACAAGCTGATTAACCTCAATCCTGTCGGCACCAATGCGCTCGGCAATGAACGTAAGTGGGTACGTGGTTGTTACGACACTAACTTTCTCGCCCTGCTGCGCGCCGACATCGCTTTTACAAGCTGTAATTAACAGTGCTGAAAGCGCTAATAGAAGGGCAATTACTACGGAGTGTTTGGACATGGAGTTGATACCCAGTATCATAAAGTGGCGATAATTTAGCTGCACCGTAGTTTCAAAGGCGTAGCTATAGCGTCAGTGTAGTCTAAAATTTATGATACTGGGTATCAAAAAAGCGGCAAGTGTAACGACGCGTTGAAAACCAATACGTACTTTAGGATTAAATGCTGACTAAACGACTTTCCAGCGAGGAACAGTTCCGCCTTCAGGACCGCGAGTTGACTTGTAAATCACTCGCTCGTTGTCGCTAGAAGAGTCGGGAAGCTGCTCAACCGAATCTCCGCCAGACCAGTGTCCCCAGTCGGCGCCACAATTGGTGCAAGTATCTGATTCGTAGACATTGCCCGTGGTGTGGCAGTTCGCACAGAACGTAGTGAGCCCGGCATCGAGTGCTACCTGATTCGGTGCAGTATCAGCTCCGCAGGCAGGGCAGTTCGGCGCTGACGAAGGTAGGAACTTCGGCAGCAGAACTTTGGCGCAAACTTTGCAGGTGAATGTAGGTCGGGCTTCAGATGTCATTTTTACTTTGTCGTCTGGGTATCTTTGGCTACGTGCTTAGGATTCCGGTTATTTCGCCATCATCGTTCAGGTCAATATCCCACGCATTTGGCTTGGATGGAAGACCCGGTAGAGTGATGATATCGCCCGCAAGCGTCACAATTTGGCGAGCACCGGCAAGAATACGCAGTTCCCTGATGGGGAGTGTGTGTCCTTCAGGTGCGCCTTTGAGTTTTGGGTCGGCTGAAATCGATAGATGTGTTTTGGCAATACACACAGGAAAGTTCCAACCATTTGCTGCAAAACGTCGAGCTGTGGTTTTGGTCATAGGTCCCCACTTCACATCACCGGCGAGGTAGAGCGACTTTGCCATGTTTTCGACTTTGTCGAAGTAGTCATCATCGTCTTCGTAAAGGAGTTTGACGTCGGATGACTGATCGGCAGCTTTGACCACTGCTTCCGCGAGTTCGGTCATTCCGAGGCCACCCTCAGCGAAGCCTTTTGCCTCTTCGACACCGATAGCTCCGGCGGCCATCGCTACTTCTTTTACTACGGCGATTTCTTCTGGAGAATCGGTAGGGAATCGATTGATCGCAACGACGGCGGGCAGACCGTATAGCCCAACAATTCGGAGTGCGTTCTTCAGGTTTTCTGCACCTCGGCGAACCGCATCAGGATCGGCAGTAGCCATATCTTTCAGTGCAACACCACCGTGCCATTTGAGACCACGAATAGTTGCCACAACCACTGCTGCTGACGGTTTTGGACCGCCCTGACGGACCTTGATGTCCATGAATTTTTCAAATCCAAGATCGGCACCAAAACCGGCTTCGGTAACGACGTACTCACCGCAGTTGACTGCAAGCTTGTCGGCGATAATTGATGAACAGCCGTGAGCGATGTTTCCAAACGGACCCATGTGAACGATAGTCGGCTGACCTTCTGCGGTTTGCGCTAAGTTGGGCTTGATGGCGTCTCGAAGCAACGCCATGATCGAACCGATGCCCTTGATTTCTCGGGCTGTGACAGGCGTTGTGCCGTCTTTCTTCCAACCCACGACGATATCGCCGATGCGTTCTCGTAAGTCTTCGTAAGAACTCGCGAGCGCACAGATAGCCATGATTTCGGAAGCTGCGTTGATATCAAAACCAGCTTCCCGAACTGGCCCGTTTAGCTTGCCACCAGCACCGGTCATGATCGTGCGAAGCGCACGGTCTTCGGCGTCGGTGACACGTCGCCAAGTTACTCCCGACGCATCGAAATCTTCGATGGCGTTTCGATAGACGGCGTTGTCGACCATTGCTGCCAGCAAATTGTGGGCAGATTCAATGGCATGGAAGTCGCCTGTGAAGTGGAGATTAATATCGACTGCTGGCTGAACCGTAGATTTACCGCCGCCGGTTCCGCCGCCCTTGTGACCGAACACTGGCCCAAGCGCTGGCTGTCGGATAGTGAGCACTGGCTTTTTGCCGATTTTGGCGAGGCCTTGAGTAAGTCCCACTGCTGTTGTCGACTTACCTTCACCGGCTGGAGTAGGCGTGATAGCTGTGACTACGATCAGCTTCGCTTTTTCGTCTGCATCTGGAAATGCGTCGAGCGGGATTTTGGCTTTGTCGTGTCCGTAGGGTTCGAGAACGGATGGATCGAGGCCCATGTCGGCCGCGAGGTCAGCAATTGGTCGCATTAGGATATTTTTACTGTCGGGAAAACTATTGGTCGGAACCGCTGTTTTACGAGCGATGGAAAAATTTACTCAAACCAGTTAATACTACTTGCCATATTGCCGATTGGTTTTTCTGGCATGAGTAGTACGTGAGACTAGTCTGAGGGCGATGGCCAGCGGGGTGGCTTGTTGCTGAACAACCACTTGGCGCGCTTCGCTCCTGCGACGAACATGATCGCCGCAACGACTGTGACGATGATTCCACCGATGAATGTCCAGACTATAGCTGCA
Organism: Candidatus Lucifugimonas marina; assembly: GCA_029593915.1. Classification (GTDB taxonomy): domain Bacteria; phylum Chloroflexota; class Dehalococcoidia; order Lucifugimonadales; family Lucifugimonadaceae; genus Lucifugimonas; species Lucifugimonas marina. Next base: position 1,167,002 of record CP046147.1, read on the forward strand.
GACGCGATTGCCACGACGGCGAGAAAGATCTCTATTAGTAAGCGAACTGGACCTGGGACGGCAACAACTACATGTTTTTTGTCACCAGTTGTCGAGAACACGCCGGGCAGAGCCACGAGGATCGCCAATGCTGGAATAGTCATTAACCAGTTGCCGGTTAGATCAGCAGCAGCCCATGGACCTGCGACCCAGGCTACGACTTCGATTGCGAATCTTGAAGCGCCTGAAAGCACAGTATCGAGCGGGTTATCGAACTTAGTAGCGCGGGTGGTGTCTTCTGATTTGCTCATACGGACGAAGCTAACAGTTTCGCCAGTTGATGTTCAAGGATGTGAAAAATCTTGATTTTCTAACGACGCTAGACGGTCTTGAACCTGCGACCGATGGTCAGGAACACGAATCCGATGGATCCGAGTACTGTCACGATGTCCCAGTGAATAATCCTGCCGATAGCAAGGTTCGCGACCACTGCAACGGAAAGGACGATTGCAACTACTATCGCAGCAAAAATTATCGCACCCAACCAACTTCGATCTGCGCCACCAGTCGCCGAATCGACAGAAGAGTTTCGAGGGGATTTTGAGTTTAAATTTGCCAGATTAGAACTCCATCAGTCGGGAATAGTGCGACTAGGTGATAATTGCAAAATAGAAGACGCTGTCGAAGTAGCGGAGGGACGGCTCGCGATTACCTCGACAGCGTCTTGGTGTTTTTGATGCGGGTAGGATACGAGAAGATGCGAGAGGCTTTTTAGCGCGGTTGGTATGTTGGCGGAGTCGGCTTGGTAGCCAACAGAATCGTAACCGCGGCAATTGCACAGAAAGCGGCAAGTGTCTGGAGAGAAGTTACGTAGGTTCCCGTTGTGTCGTACACGCGTCCGACGATTACCGGAGCAGCCATCATTCCAAGCCCCATCGGGAATGCCGACATTCCCAAAATTACTCCGAAGTGTTTTCGGCCGAAGTAGTCGCCTCGCATGGCATGGAGAATTGGTGTGCGACCGCCGAATCCGATTCCCCAGAGAAGCGCAAACAGAACCGCCGTTGTGTAGTCGCCGGCGTGTGCCAGCACAACTAATGCAGCTCCCTGCAGCAGGATGAGAACTGGAAGGATGGTGCGTTTGTTGACTCTATCGCCGACGAAGCCACCGACCATCTGAAATCCAAAAGCTGAAAACGCCATGATCGGAAGAATGGTTGCTGCGCTCGTATCGGAAAGCCCAACCGCATTTTTATCGGTAAGCGGGAAGTAGATGTGGGCTGAAATCGCACCTACGGAAAGATTTGTGAGGGTGTGACTGATCGAAATGGCCCAGAACGCTCGAGTTCTGAGCGCTTCTTTTCCGGTGAAATCGTATTGCGTAAGCGGTTTGTCATCATCGCTTTTCGTCTTCGTGACCTGCGCCATGAGATCCCCGTACTCGGGCGCTCTTTTACCGGCGATGTAAGCGAGAGGTGGCCCTGCAGCCAGAGTAATTAATCCGATAACGAAAGTTGTTTCACGCCAGCCGTAAGTGTTGATTCCCCAAACGATTAGCGGGACGAACACTCCGCCGAGACTCGATCCACCGATAACGATCGCCATCGCTGTTGCACGTTTGTGCGGCATCCATGCGTTTACTGCCGCCATAGAAGGAACGAATCCACCCAGGGAAAATCCCATCGAAAGAGTGAAATACGCAACGTAGTACTGAACCGGACCTTGCAATTGGGAATAGCCAATTAGTCCAAATCCACCGATGGTGAATCCGATCAGGACCATCTTCCCGGTGCCGAATTTGTCGGTAAGCCAGCCTTCGAGTGGGCCTAGCAATGCGCCACCGAACCGACCGAATGATGCGACTCCTGTGACTACCGCTCGTGACCATCCAAACTCGTCTTCGATGGCGCGGAACAACGTGCTCGCAGCCTGAAAGGTTGGCCCCGAGCTCACGATCATGTTCATCGCACCGGCGAGGGCGACCCACCAGCCGTAGAACACACGGCCAGCTTTTCCTTTTGGCCCTTTTGCCTCTGTTGAACTATTTGGATTTTGAGGGCTAGAGGTGGTCATTTACAGGTGAAAATTGGGTTTCGGCACTGGTGGCGAAGATTGAAAACATGAGACTACGTCCATTCTGGTCGGCGTGCATGGTCGTTTAGCTCCAGTCGTTGAGGAAAACAATGTTCATCGATGTACCCATTTCGCCGTTTCGAGGGTAATCTGTCGGCTCGAATCAGATAAAAACAAACGGCGGAAACTGAATGAAAATCACCGAGATTAAGACCTTCATGCTGCACGATCCTGACGGATACGTGATTCAGGACGCCACGATTCCGGCAATCGATCCCAACGCCAAAGGCAAGAACCAACTCTTTGTTCATATTCACACTGACGAAGGAACTATCGGCCTCGGATACGCACTAGGGCAGCGATCTATTCAGGCCGTTATTGAAGACAATCTGAGTGGTGTGCTGATTGGCCAAGACCCGTTCATGATCGAAAAGCTCTGGCAGGACATGTACTGGCGCGTTCGGGGATATGGACGAAAGGGCGTTGCGTTTCAGGCGATTGCGGCGATAGATATCGCACTGTGGGACCTGAAGGGCAAGGTTCTTGACCAGCCGATTTACCGTTTGCTAGGACCTGCCCACGACGAGGTGCCAATCTATGGCTCAGGTGGTTGGACTAACTACTCGCAGGACGAACTAGTCGCCGAGCAGATGGGCTATGTTGAGCGTGGTATTCCGCGTGTGAAGATGAAGGTCGGTAAAGACTTTGGTAAATCTGAACGGGAAGATATCGAGCGACTCGCAGCCGTTCGCGCTGCCGTGGGCGACGACGTTGAAATTTTCGTCGATGCCAACAATGGCTACTACGCCAAGCAAGCGATCAAAATGTCGCAAATTTTCGAAGATTTCGACGTGGCTTGGTTCGAAGAACCAGTTCTTGCAGACGACATTCCGGGATTAGCTCAGGTCGCTAGTAACACTACGATCCCAGTCGCAACTGGTGAGCACGAATACACGAAGTATGGTTTTAGGGATCTTCTTGTCGCCGGTGGTGTAGATATCGTTCAGCCTGATGTCCATCGGGTAACGGGTATTACCGAGTGGATGAAAGTGGCTGCCATGGCCGATGCTTTCAACCTGCCAGTTGCACCTCATGCTGTTTCACTGGTGCATTTGCACTGTGCGATGGCGACACCAAACTTGAAGGTAGTCGAAGTGCTTGGTGCTGATGAGAGTAGTCAGCCGGTGTGGTGGAGGGAAGTGCCACCGTACAGTGATCACGGAACTTGGAAGCCGTTTGAGGATCGTCCGGGATTGGGATTGGAAATAAATCCTGATTCGTTGAAGAACAATTTGGTTGGGTGATGTGTGGTTTACCCCCTCTCCCAGCGGGAGAGGGATCGGGTGAGAGAGATTCGTTCTTTCTGGAAATTCATCGCCGACGTTGTCGTCCTGAATTTGATTCAGGATCAGCGTTCAAAGCGAGAAATATCTTGAAATCAGCATCCAGCCATCTTGCCAAATTCACCGGATTTAACCTTTCGACTATTATTCTGAATCAAGTTCAGAATGACAGCTAAAACAACAAGGAAAAAGTTATGCCGTCTGGAAACCGCCTTGAAGGAAAAACTGCCATCGTGACCGGTGGCGCATCGGGTATTGGTGAGGCGACTTCACGTTTGTTCGTTCAAGAGGGCGCGAAGGTTGTGATTGCCGATATCGATTACGATAAAGGCAACGCACTTGAAGCTGAGCTAAACGCTTCGGGCGAAGTTGCGGTGTATCGCAAGTTCGACGTTACTCAGGAAAGTCGTTGGATAGAAGTTGTTGACGAAATGATGTCGAAATGGGGTCGGCTCGACATCGTCGTGAATAACGCTGGTATGTCAGGCGCAAAGGGCAGGGCGACGGTTGAGGACACGATTGTCGAGAACTGGGACACCGTTTTCGCCGTGAACTCAACAGCGATCATGCTCGGTACCAAGACTGCTATTCCTGCGATGCGAAAGAACGGTGGCGGCTCTGTCGTGAACGTTTCATCTATCTTCGGGATAGTCGGTTCACCTGCTGGTGCTGCCTATCATGCCTCGAAAGGTGCGGCTCGAACGTTCAGCAAGGCTGCGGCCGTTCAGTACGCCCCTGACAACATTCGAGTGAACTCTGTGCATCCCGGGTTTACTGATACGCCGATGACTCTCGATATTCACTCGCAGCAAGAGATTCGAGATGCTCGTCTGGCGATGACGCCGATGGGTCGACTAGGGCTTCCTATCGATATTGCCTTCGGAATTCTTTATCTGGCGTCTGATGAGGCCGGCTGGGTGACTGGCACCGAGTTAGTAATTGATGGTGGCGAAATCGCCTGGTAGTGCTGGTGGGTTGTTTTCTTCGGAAGAGTTGTGGATGGATGACTCAAGTCCCTTCTCCCGGGGGAGAAGGATAGGTTGAGGGTGAAATCTAGCGATCCTTGATGATTTTTCGAAGCTGTCATTCTGAACATACTTCAGAATCTCGTGCGGGTGACCGTATCGGTAGAGAACAGGCGTGATCGTTAACTGCCTAACTGCACATTTATTCCGTTTTACTCACTGATTGCCACGTCGTCGAACTCCTCGCAATGACAACCTCGATGATCATTGGCGGTCGAAATTGATCCTGAATCGAGTTCAGGATGACATAGGCGAGAGAATTGGTTGCGAGTCGATATTTTCCTGTCGGCGATATCTCCCTCATCCCAACCCTCTCCCGCTGGGAGAGGGGGGCGCCCGGATTTTTAACGAAAGAAGCCTCCCGTGGGTGGACAGGAGGCTTCTCGCGTCTGAGAGGTCGTCTAGACGGGCGACTTTGCCTGGTTAGGCAGGGGAGATGTCTAGCCCATCATGCCGATTGCGCCGATCATCGAATCGTCGCCTTCACCGGCTTTTGAACCCTCTTTGAGTCGACCTGTGTCTGACAGATAGGCAAGTACGGCCTGTACTCGTGCATGAGCCTTAGGCTGCGGTTGCAGTCGCATCTTCGAGAAGATAGAACCAATGTGTCGTTCAACTGTGCGTGGCTGAATGAACAATTCTTCGGCAATTGCTGCGTTCGAAAGACCACGAGCCATGCAGTCGAGAACTTCGCGTTCACGTTCGGTTAGCTCTGATAGGAACTGGCTTTCCCGGCTGTTCTGAGTACCGGCGAGCTTCGCAACGATTTCGCTGGCGAGGTAAGTCTTGCCTTCGGCTACGTCCTTCACTGCCTGTACAAGGTCAGAAAGACTCTGTAGCGACTGCTTGAGTAGGTATGCCTTACCTCGTACATTGCCTTTCAAGAACTCTCGAACGAATTCGTCGTCGTCGAAAGCTGAAAGCAGTACGATCGCCATATCGGGGTGCTTTTCTCGAATGATTCGAGCGGCGTCCACACCGTTGAGTCGTGGCATCCGTCCGTCCATGATCACAACGTTCGGTCCCAATGTATCGGCAAGCACCAGTGCTTCTTGACCATCACCAGCAAACCCGACGATTTCGATATCTGGGTCGGTGTTGAGCAACATTCCGTATGCCTGACGCATGATTTCGTGGTCATCAACCATCAAAACCTTAATGTTCTTGCTTGCTCCAGAATCCGTAGTCACAGCAGCCTCCTCAGGCATTTTGTTTGCGAAAAATCGCTAAAGATCAGTTTCTATCTGTCTAAATAATTAGTCGGAACTCGCTGGTGGGAGAATCGCAATGATTCTCCATCCGGTTAGTTCTTCGTTGGTTTCACTGGTCGGCGAATTGACCTGTGTTGGAACGGCATCAGCGATGTTGCCGCCCATATCTTTGAATGATTCCCGCACGTACTCGGGGATGTCCCATTCGGAAGTGGGATCTTCGTTCCATGGCTCAGCTACGAGATCGATTTCGACTGAGCCATCGTCTGTCTGAGAAACCTGCCAAACGACAAGTCCTCCGCCAGGGATCGATTCGGATGATGCGAGAACCAGTTCAACCAGTATTTGCTGGGCAAGAGCTGAATCTGCGTGAGAAATAACTTCGTCAACGGAAGAATTGTCTCCGCGTCGGGCAACGTCGATTTGTGCGACCTTCACTGCTGGAGCCGTGAGGCGCTGAACTGAGTTGAGCAGATCAACGATGTTGATGTTTGAGATAGTTCCGGGTTCTGCTTTCGCAAAATTCCAGATTCCTCGGGAGAGGTCTCGGGCTCGCAAGCTGGCTGATTCGATCATTTCGAGATAACCGCGCACTTTGCTCGTGTCAGCCTGGCTAAGATCGGGAGTTTCAGATGCGTCGATGGCTTCTTTAGCTAACTCTGAGAAACCCATTGCGATACCGATGGGGCCATTTAGCTCGTGCGCTAGGCCAGATGAAATACGGCCGATAAGTTCAAACTTGTGGGCTGCTGCGGGTGCGAGGACTGCCTGTCGGTTCTCTGGACTCATGATTAGGCCCTCGCCTGTTTCTGAACGCCGAGAACTTCGAGAACTTGCCTTACCTGCTTGACCCGAACGGGCTTGCGGATAAGGGTGATCGGACCGTGATCCATTGCCTCGTTGATGAGGGCAGTGTCGCCTGCACCGGTTACGAGTACAACTGGGGTTTTCAACTGCTGGCGTTCCACTGCCTTGAGCAGATCGACACCCGTACCACCCGGCATGATCAGATCGAGGAAGATTGCCTGATATGACGAGTCATCGAGTTTTGCGATTCCTTCAGCAGCGGTTGATGCGCTGGTAATCGCTAGATCTTCGCCCTCAAGGATTGCTGTTAGTAGATCGACAACCTGTGGATCGTCATCGACTAGCAGTACATGTGGGCTGCCGTGGGAAGGTCCGGGCGCCTGAGCGAACGTCCCGAGTCCGTGAGCGGACCTAACATATCCTCGTTGTTCCAGAAGATCGACCGCTGATCGAAGGGTTGTGAGAGAAACGCCGTACTGCTTTGCCATTTCGTGCTGGCTTGGCAGGCGATCGCCATCGCGGACTTCACCAGATTCGATCTGTTGCTGAAGACTGTCAGCGATAGATACGTACCGGAGTCCGGGGCTATTTGTTTCTGTCCGTGAAACCATTCGATGTGCGTCTCGAGCCGGTTGTGTTCCGGCTAGATGGCGGTGAAGATCCAGCGAATGCCGGGGACTTTACCGTCGTGCTTGTTTAGGTCTTTCGGAAGACCGATACACCGGAAGTTACCATGCACCCGCACGCAGTCAAGTGGGGGCTAGCACACATTTTGTGAGTCCACACCCAACGAATACCGAGGTTTCTACAGGAAGGCGTCGAGAAACATCACTCAGTGGCGACCAACGGTCTGCCCACGAAACGGGCGGCGTCGCCCGACGCATCAGCAGGTTTACGAGAGAAATCGGCACCAATTAGCTCTAGAACGGTTGGCGCAACATCGAAGAGTCTTGCTTGGAATACCGGAATGCCGACCGCTGCAATAGCGTTGTCGGGTCGGATGATCGTCGTGAGCACATCGTTCACTGAGTGAGCCGAGGTGTCGTCTTCAATGTTCCCGTGGTCTGATGTGATCACCATGTATCGACCGGCTTGTTGTGCTGCCACTGCCATCTCGACGAGTGAGTCGGCTGCGGCCCGATAGGCGACCTTTGCTTCTTCATAGCGCGCCGGTAGCAGGTGACCGACCATGTCAGGGGCGGCGATGTTGCAGCAGATTAAGCGAGAAGTGTCGCTTTGAACCGCTTGCAGAACGTCGCGAGTTACTTCCGGAGCTCGCATTCCCGGGTGTAGGTAAAAGTCTGTATCTGACTTCACTCCGTCTTCGTCGCCGTGCGATGGCGTGATAAATCGAACTTCGTTCGCATTTGCAGTAGGTTCTTCGCGCCGCCCGCGGAAGAAGTAGCCCATGTGGGACGATTTCACACTTTCGGCAATCAGCGTGTATTCGTCGTCGCCAACCGTTTCTGGCCACTGGGCGAGGAAGTTAGCTGAGTGCGCTTCGGTGTGGAAAGCCACGTTCACTCCGAATTCGGCTTCGAATATGGGGTGGTATTCGGCAATAGCACAGATATCTAGGTCGAGACCGTGGTCGATCCACGAGCCGTCCCATTCTCGACCTCGAGAACGTCCCTCGGATTCGAGGAACCCGCGTGCGCCCGCGAGGGATCCGATTTTTGAACGCTGACGATCTGATCTGAAGTTGATGTCGATGAAAGCATCGTTTTTCGAGATTTTTGGTGCGGAACCATCGGCGCGAGTGATGGCGATTGGTGGGATGTCTTGGTCGGTTTTGCCCGAAGCGTGGGTAGCGGCAACTATGGCTCTGACGCCAGCAAAATCTGTCACTGGTTCGCCGGTTTTGCCTGTGAGTAGATCGAAGTCGGTACGAGCCGCTTCTTCTCGATAGTCGCGATCCATCGCCGTCGATCGACCAACAACCCATGCGAGTGACGTTTCGGCTTCGTATTTGCCGAGCAGTGATTGGAGCTGACCGAGGAAATCGCCTGATCCATTTTCAGCAACGATAGAGCTGTTTACCGCGGAATCTCGCCCATCGAGAATCGCTTGCATCTGAACTTTGCCGGGTGAGATTTGGTGACGGTCAAAGAGGAGCTTTAACAGCGCCTCGAGGTGATTCCACGCGCTGTGAACCCGTCCGTCACCTCCGCCGACTCCAGAGAGTAGGAAGCAGAAGTTGATAGTCGCACCGTTTTCTTTGGCTTTCGAGATAGTTTCGTTCAGCGCTGGGTTTTCGAAAAACTCGCCGGAATTGATCGAGTTGGTAATTTCGAGCGGGAGCTGTGGTGCAAGCTCGGTGTTACCGATCTGTTGATGTCCGGTTTCAGAGTTTCCTTGAACGGCTGGGACAAGATCTTCATAGCCTGCCCAAATACCTGAGGCGCTCGTCGGTATGGATAGGTGAGCGTTTCGAAGCGCCCAAAGATTGCGTGCTCCCGAAGCCCACGGAACGTATCGCTGCTTGTCGGCGATATCTTCTACGAGAGAGTCGATTCGTTCGAGCAGTTCGTCGTTAAGGAACCCTCGACAAGTCTGCAAATCAACAATCGAAGTGAGAGCTTCGCGGGTGGGCGTATCGCTTTCGAGAGCCTCAGATTGAACAGGGTAGAGCAGGCTCTTTGCCCATAGAGAATCGTGACCAATGCGTTCGACTGCGGACTCAATAAGTTCGCGATCACTCGCATCGAGTTCATCCCATGCTGCGTCGATTACTTGTTTTGACCGGCTACGGCTGAAGCCAAGACCATCGATCACTGCGAGTAGGGCTGAGTTCTTTTCGTTGTTCAATGTTGGGTGGGTTTCTCATTGCGGGCTCATTCAACCCGTTTGGATTCGTTTAGTTTGCTAGTTTGCGACCGGCTGCCAGTCGAGAGTCATTTGGTTGATATTTGTGTCGTCGACGCCGATAGAACCGAGCCAGCCTGCTGGTAGTTCGAGCACAGAGGTGTACTCACCCCGTGGCACGTAGTCTGCCGACTCAGTTGCGCACTTAACTTGCCAGTTGTCATCGTTCAGATTTTCTCTGAGGCACGGGGACATAGTGATTTTATCTACGATTTTGCGTGAACGATCCAGATATAGAACGTCGATTTCAGAGTAAGTGTTTAGCATCCAGAAACCTGTTGTGCGGGGCTCCTCGTATAGGAAGATCATTCCGGTTCCCTGCGGAATTGAATCCCGGCACATCAGACCTTGCGCACGTTCACTAGGTTTATCGGCAATTTCTGCTGTTACAGGGTGTTCTGTCTCACCATGTGACACCGTGATTGTCATTGTGTCGAGGTGACCATGTTCAAGATCGGCGCAATCGTCCGAGACTATGAATTCGCCGAGTTCAGTCAAAACGGGCAGTGCTGGATCAACTTCTTCCGTCGCACACGCGGCTATCAGCGCGATACTTGCGGCCGCGACGAGGGCGGTAAGTATCGTTCTTGTTTGCCGGCGAGCTCTTTGGATAGGAAATTTCACAAATCGATGGTAGCTGACGGATCGGGAGGTTCAAACGAAGGAACTTCCGATACACGCGTCCAAGAGACCACATCATCGTCTCCTGCTCGGACTGTCACATCTTCAAGCCGAACGACTCAATCTACTCAGGAACCAAACTCCAAAGTAAGCCTGTTCGCTGCGTTCAGGATTCGTAGTTTTAGGTTCCAATGGTCGGCCGATGCAATGATGACCTGGGGATCGGAGATGGAAACTCTGATTCTCGGTTGGTACGTCCTGGTCGCGACCGATTCTCCGTTTCTGGTTGGTTTGCTGGGTGCACTGCGGTTCACAGGTACCTTGACTGCTCCTCTGGTTGGCGTGCTTGCCGATCGGGTGAGTAGGAAGTTGATGTTGATGGTTTTGCGCGCAGGTGCAGGGCTGTCGGCACTAGCTTTGCTGATACTTGCTGCCACTGATTCGATTCAGCCGTGGCACGTGTTCGTTATCGCTGGTGCAAGCGGATTACTGAGGTCATCCGACAACGTTTTTCGGCAGTCGTTGATTGCGGATACCGTTCCTCGAACGCTGCTGATGAACGCATCTGGATTGGCACGTACAACGCAAGACACCGCCCGAATTGTTGGTGCGTTATTGGGTGCTACTTTGCTTTCACAACTGGGTCTTGGGTGGGCATATGTCGGAGTCACGGCTTTCTACGCATTTAGCGTATTTTTGGGTCTCGGTATTGCAACTGTCAGATCAAGTACACCGGTTAAACATGTGAACCCGTTCACGGAGATGAAACAGGGGGTGCGCTACATGATCGATTCGCCCGTAATCAAGCCGATCATGTTTCTTGCGTTTCTGGTCAATGCGACCGCGTTCCCGCTTACGAACGGCTTGCTACCAGTTGTTGCCCGTGACGTTTATGGCCACGACGAAAACGGCTTGGCACAGATGGTCGCGGTGTTTGCCATCGGCGCTCTCGTGGGATCGCTTGTAATGGCTGCACTGGTTAGCTCGCGACGGCCAGAGCGATTCATGATGTTGACGATGGTGATTTGGTACGTCTTAGTGATCATGTTTGCTCAGACGAATTCGAACGGTTTGGGATTGCCGTTGCTGGCATTGATAGGCGCTTCAATCAGCTTCTGCATGATCTCGATGTCGGTGGTGCTGATGACCTTCACCAAGTTCGAAATGCGCGGACGTGTAATGGGCGTTCGAATGCTCGCCGTTTACGGACTTCCGATGGGCCTGGTAATTGGCGGATGGTTGATCGAGCAGTACGGAGTGCCAATGGCTATCACGGGTTACGCCGTGGGGGGACTTGTCGCGGTCGCGCTTTCTGTCTTGAATTGGCCAAAACTACTGACGGGATTTTCAGCTGATGAGCGAGGGTAGGGTATTTATTCATGGGTGACTTGATCGATAAATTTGCAACTCGATTTCGGGAATTTGGCGAGATCCATATTCCGGAAATGTCACCGTTTTATGCTCATCTCTCTTTGCGTATTGCTGACGATCGCGAATTACTGGAGATCGCCTTAGCATCTGGGGGTGGGCAGCCTCCCCCGAATCTACTGTTTGCTTCAATTCGATTCTTACTTGATCGGGGGGCGAACCCTGATTTGCTTGCTAGATATCCAGTTCGGTTCGATACAGATATCGATCCTGCAGTATTTGATCATTTCCGTGAATTCGTTTTCGATCATCGAGAACAGGTCGAAGAACTTTTATTTACGAAACCTGTTCAATCCAATGTTGTGAGAAGGAGCGCTGTTCTTCTGACAGGATTGATGCGAATTTCGAGTGAAGTTGAACACCGACCGTTTGTAAATATCGAGATTGGAGCAAGTGCAGGTCTCACACTGTTGTGGGAGCAGTATTCCTATCGGTATGGCGATGGACCTGTGGTTGGAAATGTAAAATCCGACGTAGAGATTGAAACCGAACTGAGAGGCTCAAATCCGTTCGATTATTCGTTAGACATGCCGTCCGTTATCGACAACCTCGGAATTGAGCTAGATCCGATCAGCGATGCCGACGGTTCGGCCATGGACTGGCTACGAGCATTGATTTTTCCGGAGCATGAAGACAATCGGGTTCTCTTCGATAGCACCACTAAAATTCTGAAGAATTCAACGCCGCGTCTGATACACGGGGATGCGCTCGTAATATTGCCTGAGATGTTGGCGGATTTGCCGACCGATCAGCCGGCAAATATTTATCACAGCCACACACTCAACCAGTTTTCTCCGGAGATGCGTAAACGACTTGACTTGCTGCTGCGCGATGCTTCAAAAGGGCGACTAATTACTCGATTGGGATTCGAGGCAACCCCGCAGGGGTACTCAGATCTTCGTCTCATCAAGTACGAGAACGGTGTCCAGAATCAAGACGTTGTCTTAGCTAACTGTGAAGCTCACGGACGCTGGATCGATTGGGTTGGCTAGTCCTCACCTACTGCATGTGGCCCCATACGTCGGATAGTTCCGATGGTCGGTCGCTACTTCGGCTTCGCATCTTTTCGAGGTTGTAATCGAGACCAAGTCCAGGTCCGTCTGGAATACGGATGAAACCGTCTTCAACTTCATAAGGAGTATCGAGAATTGAATCGTTGTCTCGAATTCCTACTTCCTCGATGTTGTATTCCTGTGCATATGGGAAGTTGTTGCTCGGCGCGAGCAGGTGAGCGTGTGCAGCTGTTGATCCGTAGGGCTGGGTGTTGTGAGTCGTCATAGTGGCACCATGAGCCGAGAGTACTGCTTCAATGCGCAGGAATTCAGTGATGCCGCCAACTTTTACAACGTCTGGCTGGACGATGTCTGGTCGACCTTCTCGAATAAGAGTTAGGTGCTCCCAACGGGTGAATGAGTTTTCGCCAGACGCGACGGGAATATCGAGAGCGTCGGCGACTTCTGCCATACCAACGTAATTTCGAACATGCACCGGTTCTTCGAAGTGGAATACTCCGAGATCCTGAAGCTGTCGACCGATTTCGATGGCATGGTGAACTGAGTAAGCGCTGTTCACGTCGACAAGCACGTCCATCTCGTAGCCGACTTCTTCTCGAATGGCTTTGACCGTCTCGATTGTGAGGTCACGCGGGTCGTCGATTTTCCCGGGAATGGCAGAGTGCATCTTGTATGCCGAAAATCCCTGGTCGCGGAAATGAGCAACCCGTTTGGCTTCGTCCTTTGGGGCGATGTCTCTGGCAAGGGAACTGGCGTATACCTTGATTTTGTCCCGACGCTTGCCACCGATCAGATTGTAGATCGGAGTATCGAGCGCTTTGCCTTTGAGATCCCACAGAGCCAGATCGACTCCAGCTGCTGCGGTCAACAATGCACCTTGCGGGCCGGCAACAGCACCAGCCTTGAACATGCTGTCCCAGATTTCCTCGGAATCGAATGGAGATTTACCGACCACGAGCGGAGCGAAAACAGTTTCTATAGTCGCTTTCGAAACATACGGGGCGCGGCGAAAACACTCGCCGAATCCTGTGATTCCCTCGTCTGTGTGAAGGATTACGTATGGATACTCTTCATCGAGTACCAGGCACTCGACGCTAGTTATCTTCATCGGGTATTAGCTCTTCTTTGCTGCTGCTTCGTGTTCCGTCGCCAACCATTGATCGCAGGCTTCGTGGAATGGCGAATGTAGTGCTTTCCTCGCCGGGGCCGACGCGGAAAATGTTTGCGGGTGAAATGGCTTCGATTACGGCTTTCACCTGTTTTTCAGGAGTTGAAGCTCCTGATGTAATGCCGATTTTCTCGACGCCATTGAGCCAACTGTGGTCCAGCTCCTCGGGGCCGTTTATCAAATATGCCGGCACGCCTTTTTTGATGGCGACATCTTTTAGCCGATTGCAGTTCGAACTGTTTTGGGCACCGATCACGAGCACGAGTTCGGTGATGTCGGCGAGCTCTGTTGCTGCGGCCTGACGATTCGTTGTGGCGTAGCAGATGTCGTCACGCACGATAGCGTTCGGGTGGCTTTTCTTGATTTTCGAAACAGCTAACGCCGTGTCGTTCACTGAAAGAGTGGTTTGCGTAAGAACGGCTACTTCCGTCTCATCGTCCCAGTGCGGAAGATTCCAGTCCTGTCGTTCATCGACTAATTCCATTTCAGCCTGGCCTGTAGTGCCGATCACTTCTTGGTGACCAGCGTGGCCTACCAAAACGATCTTCTTGCCCTCACGCGTGTACTTTTTGGCTTCATTGTGGACGCGGGTGACAAGCGGGCAGGTAGCGTCGAGTACGGTTAGATCACGCTGTTTCGCCTTCTCGTAATCGGAGGGAGGGGAACCGTGTGCCGAGAAGACAACAACTGCGCCTTCAGGGACCTCTTCGACGTGTTCGACAGTTATCGCACCTTTGGCTTCGACATCGGCAACCACTTTGGGGTTGTGAACGATCTGGTGCTTCACGTAGACCGGCGTTCCATACTGCTGGATCGCTAGGTCAACGATGTCGACTGCAAGATCGACACCGGCACAAAAGCCTCTCGGGCTAGCGAGGAATACGTCCATTTATTGAAGGTCCAGTCCCAGATTCGTGTTAGCCAACATGCAAGCGGGTACGAGTGACTCGTGCGATTTTGCATTCGAATGAAATCGAAACAACAGTATATCGGCGTAGTGGCTGAAAATCGGACTTAGTCGGGCGCCGATCTCGCAGGTGCAGATTCTGTGGTTGTGCCCGCAGTGAATGTTTCTGAATCTCTGACCAATCTGGCGAGAATGATCGATGACAATGCGAACCCTACTGCTGCCGACACGAGAATTGCTTTGTATCCGAGATTTGGGGACGCATTGTTGAGTTCATCGATACCTATTCCAGCAAATCTGGCCGCGGTCGCCCCGGCGAGAGTTGCGATGCTCGTATAACCGAGTTCCCTGGCTGCCGAGGATCGACTTACGAGGTCGTTTGCCACCGCCCACGTAAGCGTCATATACAGCCCGACCGTGATACCGACGATTACTCCAACGACGAGCACCGGACCGATAGAACTGACGAGCAGGAGCAGTAGCGAGGATGTGACACCGCTGATCCCCGCGATGACGAATAGATTTGTCTTGCCGTATTTATCTGAGAAGTAGCCGGCAGGGAAAACTGTGAGTCCGGCAGTTGCAGCGATAACGACAACCAGCAGGTCGGCACCATCAGCTGGGTTCTCCAGACCTACAACATCTTGAAGAAAAAACAGCGCGTAGATCTGCATTGAAGACATCGACGCGAGAGCGAACGCCAAAGCCACTAAAAAAGCTAAGTAATTTCGACTGATTTTCGGTTTCGAGATTTTGGATGAACTGGGTTCAGCAGTCGCAGACTTAGTCCGCTTGGGTCGCTTGAGGGTGGGAATAAACAAGCCTGTTTTAGGTCGCACGGTTACGACAGTCCACACCACTCCAATAAGCAGGACTATCACCATCAGACCGATCGAATACCACAACCACTGAGGGGCGTCTTGATTGTCGTAACGCGCCATGAACTGAAGAACTATCACTGTGATAGAGCCGGCACCAAGGAGGCGCCAAAGATTTAAAACGCCTGCGGCTTCACCTCGCTTGTGAACTGACACATGATCGATTATCAGTGCGTTCGCAGGCCCCTGTGCAAAATTTCCAAAAAGCTGCATCGCAACCATCGCCAGCAAAAGACTCACGAACGAGGCCGTGAATCCAAACAGAACGGTGAGCCCCGCGAGTCCGACTGCTCCTATCAATAGAAATGGGAGGCGTCGACCGATTCGCGGGTCACGGTCACTCAGTGCTCCAGAGCCGAGTTGGGCTGCAGCTGCGACAACTAAACCCATCAGGGAAAGCATTCCAAGCGCACCGTTTTTATCGAGCGAGTAACCGATTACAGTGACATCGCCGAGTTCGAGGGCTTCCAGCACTTTGAATGGAAGAATGCCGGCGCCTATACCGGTCCACACTCCCGAAATACCAAATGTGTAAAGGCTCAAGTTGGTGAAGTTGTTAGAGCCACCACGAGCACCGTTCTTGGCGCGCTCAAGCAATGAGCGGTGCGGTCGCTCTTGAATATCAGCCGCATTGTCGTGGGATTGGTTACTCATCGAGTGCCTTTGCTGTTACGGTGCAGCGTACTCCATCCTGGTAGATATGGGTTGCGTGGAACGAGGGTGAAAGCGATAGTGAATACGCATTCGGCACTCCCAACCAATTTAGTCGATTCGAAATACGGAGAAATCTCAAGTGTCTGCTGATCTGAAGTTTTATTGCTGGTCTCGTTGAAGTACGTGTCAGAAAGCCCGTCGGGCTCTCAATGAATCTAGTTCTGAGTACGAATTTCGCGATTTCTTTAAAGACGAGTTATCGGCTGACGAGATTCGAAATCTCGCAAAGCTCACTTCGATCGACGAAATGTTTGCTTGGAAAAGTCCTAGTTCAAAGCCGTACCGCGACCGCCGAGGCGAAGCTACCGACGATGAGTTGATCGAGTTAATGCTCGAAAATCCGCGACTGATCAGGCGACCGATGCTTACCGATGGTTCACAAATAGTTTTCGGATTCAAGCAGGGCGCATACGACGAAATCCTCTGATCTTCGTATGAGTCGTGCGGTTAATACTCGTCGTTATTGCGGGCAAGCAACTAAAGGGTCACAGATTTGTGTGGAGGCACGCATTAATCGTGTCGGCGTGACCTGTCGGTAGGTTTGGGTGAGCGGGCTAATCTTTTCGCACTTCTTAATCGATCCTGAAAACAGGAAAGAGGACCGGAATGCTGTACTTGAAATCATGCCCGCGATGCACAGGCGACATTAACGCCGATAGCGACACTCACGGAACTTTCTTGAAGTGTTTGCAATGTGGATTCTCGAAAGACCTTTCGCACGATATGGCTGCACGGCTGTTCGGACGACGAATGACTCCGGCTGTGCCGATCATCGAACCAGGGCAACAGGCTGCTTAATCACACAGTTCGAACTGAGTAAGTGACTCTAGCTGGCAAGCCGACAGTTGAACCGCAATCAAGCGCTGTTCGGTGGTTGTAAGTCGGCTCGGGCATGAATACTCGTGATTTGTTGATTGCTACTAGTTTTTACGTATTACTCACTTCATGCGAGTGCTAGAATCTCGGCACATTTCCGACAGTTTTGATGGGCAGAGGTTCTAATGAGTTCAAGCGTGATTCGAGAGATTGACGGCAAACACGGATTTGTCACTCTCACGCTTAATCGTCCTGATCGTCTCAACTCCCTTAGCAATGATCTCCTTGAATCTCTTTCCGATGCCCTCGATGACGTCGCGGTTGACGACTCGATCCGGGCTGTGATCATTACTGGCGCCGGACGGGCGTTCTGCTCTGGCGCCGACACTGACGAACTTACTGGCGGCCCGGGCGAAGGCCCACACAAACCGGGACCTGGCGGTGCCGAAGAATTACGTCGTGGATTTCGACTTGCTAGAAAAGTGATTCTTGGCATTTACGAGATGGAAAAGCCGGTAATCGCAGCCATTCACGGCTCAGCAGTAGGTGCGGGATTTGATCTCGCCTGTGCGTGCGATATCCGCATCGCCGCCGATACTGCCCGGTTCATGGCAGCTTATATCCACGTTGGTTTGTTCCCCGGCTACGGCGGAACCTGGCTGTACCCGCGGCTAGTAGGCCCTGCCAAAGCCGCAGAGTTGATGTACACCGGGAATTTCATGGAAGTCGATGAAGCGAAATCACTCGGCTTTCTCAACAGTGTAGTGACTGAAGAGGAACTGCTTCCCGCTGCCCAGAAAATGGCGCGCCGGATAGCTTCAGGCCCTCCGATTGCTATTCGTCTAGCGAAAACAATGATGCGGCGCGGAATGTCGATGGACCTCGAAACTTCTCTCGAAATGTCCGCCGCTGCCGAGGCAATCACGTTATCCTCAGAGGATCATGTTGAAGGCATGGGCGCGCTGCGCCAAAAACGACGTCCAGAGTTCAAGGGGATCTAATGTACGGGGTCAATGGAAATCCGGTAATTTTTGCTGGTAACTCTCACCCGGAGCTGGTGCAAAACATTTGCGACTACCTTCAGCAAGATGTCGGTCAGGTCGAGGTGTTCAAGTTCACGAACGACAATACCTTTGTGAAGATTCTTGAGAACGTTCGACAGAAAGACGTTTTCATCGTTCAATCGGATGTTGAGCCGGTGAACGACAACATCATGGAGATGTTGATCATGATTGATGCCGCAAAACGGGCATCGGCAGGTCGTATCACCGCTGTAATTCCTTACTACAGCTACGCTCGTACCGATAAGAAAGATCAACCGCGAGTGCCAATTACTGGCCGACTTATCGCTGATCTTTTGGAAACAGCTGGAGCTGATCGCGCCATCATGGTCGATCTTCACGCTGGGCAGGTGCAGGGCTTCTTCCACGTTCCCGTTGACGAGCTGACGGCTATGCCGCGGTTGGTCGACTATTTCGTCGAACGTAATCTAGACAATCCGATGGTTGTAGCCGTCGATATTGGTATTTCTAAAAAGGCGCGCTACTTTGCCGATGCAATCAGCGCCCCACTCGCCATCGTTGAAAAACGTCGACTCGGAAATGAAGACCGCGTCGAGAGTATGAACGTAATTGGTGATATCGGTGATCAGCCGATCATCTTGTTCGATGATGAAATAAGCACGGGTGGAACGGTGATATCAGCGGTCGAAGCAATTACCGCCCGAGGAGCGAAAGAAATCTACATCGTCGCTACTCACGGAGTCTTGCCAGGAGAGGCGTCGCAGCGGATCACGAGCATTCCACATATCAAAGAATTGGTAATTACCGACACAGTGCCTTTGTCGGAACACAAAGTAAACTCAAAGATCAAGGTTATTTCAGTCGCACCGCTTCTTGGAGAAGCGATAAGGCGAATCCACGAAGGCCGATCAGTCGGAGAACTGTTCACTTAGTAACAAGTGAGTAGTTCCAGATGACGCTTGTCGATGGTGAGCCAGTAGCTATATATGTTTAAGCTGTTCAGTAAACTCGTTGGCGATTCCAACGAAAAAGCCCTCAAAGATATTCAACCGCTCGTTGACGAGATTAATAATCTCGAACCTGAGTTTGAAAAACTCAGTGATGAAGAGCTAAAAGGCGTAACCGCCGACTACCGAGCTCGATACCAGAGCGGTGAAAGTCTCGACGACATTCTCCCTGAGGCGTTCGCAGCCGTTCGAGAAGCATCTCGGCGTGTGGTTGGAATGCGACCGTTCGACGTGCAGATGATCGGTGGAATCGTGCTTCACCAGGGCAAGATCGCTGAAATGCGAACTGGTGAAGGTAAAACCCTTGTCGCAACAATGCCGGCGTACTTGAACGCTATTACTGGCGAAGGTGCACACGTCATCACGGTTAACGACTACCTAGCCAAGCTTCATGCTGGCTGGATGGGCAATGTTCATCACGCACTCGGAATTACCGTGGGATGTTTGCAAAATGATGGTTCGTGGGTCTTCAACCCCGACGCTCCACTTGCAGCGGGTTCAGGCGAAGAGCACAACGAAGATGATGCTGACGCCGCACCGCCAGTTCGAACTCCTGAAGACAATTTCAATGCTGCCACTAAGCAAGAGGCATATGCCTGCGATATTACTTACGGCACGAACAACGAATTCGGCTTCGACTATCTTCGCGACAACATGGTGGAAGAGTCTGACCGTCGTGTTCAACGAGGGCGCACGTACGCGATCGTCGATGAAGTCGATAGCATCCTAATTGACGAAGCACGAACACCGTTGATCATCTCGGGGCCTGCCAAAGAGCAAGGTCAGGAATACCGACGATTCTCTGTGCTAGCGAAGCGCCTTACCCCCGACGTGCACTTCGAAATCGAAGACAAACGCAAGACGATCATGCTTTCCGACGAGGGAATCGCAGCAGTTGAGCGTGAGCTAAAGGTAGAGAACCTCTACGCACCCGAAAACGACGTACTCTCTCACTTCACCGAGAACGCCATCAGGGCAGAGCACGTTTATGCCAAAGATCGTGAATACGTCGTTCAGGGACAGGAAATCATTCTTGTCGACGAATTTACTGGACGACTAATGACAGGTCGTCGATTCTCAGATGGTCTGCATCAGGCTCTCGAAGCTAAAGAGGGTGTAAGGGTTCAGCGTGAATCGAACACCTATGCAACGATCACGCTTCAGAACTACTTCCGCATGTACGACAAGCTCTCCGGAATGACTGGTACGGCTGCGACTGAAGCTGAAGAACTCGACAAGATTTACAAGCTTGAAGTGGTCGATATCCCGACCAACAAGCCGATTCAGCGAGTCGACTTGGGCGATTTCATCTACATGACTGAAGAAGCCAAGTGGAACGCTATCGCTGAGAAGATTTCGGAACTTCACCACGATGGACGACCGGTGCTAGTCGGTACAACCAGCATCGATAAATCTGAGCTGCTGGGGCAGCTTCTCAAGAAGAAGCGCGTTCCGCACAACGTTCTCAATGCCAAACAGC
This sequence comes from Candidatus Lucifugimonas marina, assembly GCA_029593915.1. Lineage (GTDB taxonomy): Bacteria > Chloroflexota > Dehalococcoidia > Lucifugimonadales > Lucifugimonadaceae > Lucifugimonas > Lucifugimonas marina. The sequence goes on from CP046147.1 coordinate 1,187,359, forward strand.
ATGAACGTGAAGCTAACGTAGTTGCCGAAGCCGGTAAGGCAGGTGCGGTAACCGTAGCAACGAACATGGCTGGTCGTGGTACCGACATCATTCTTGGAGGAAATCCTGACGTCACGACTCCATCTGATGCAGGTTGGGAAGCCGACCACAACACAATCATCCAAAAGGGTGGTCTGTTTGTGTTGGGAACCGAACGGCACGAGTCTCGCCGTATCGACAACCAGCTTCGTGGACGATGTGGTCGACAGGGTGACCCCGGCGAAACCCAGTTCTTCCTATCGACAGAAGACGATATTGTTCGCCGTTTCGGTGGCGACAAAATCCGTGGTGCGATGAACCTGTTCCGGTGGGAAGCCGACGTTCCTATTGAGAACAAAATGGTTTCTAGATCAGTCGAAACTGCCCAGACCAAAGTCGAAGCGCAAAACTTTGAAATTCGAAAATATCTCGTCGACTACGACGATGTTGTGAACACGCAGCGCGACGTTATTTATCAGCTTCGCGACAAGATCATCGATGGTGAAGATCTTCGCCCTACGATTACCGAGTACCTCGAAGAGGAAGTTCGAATAATCGTCAGCGAGCGGATTAACGGTGGTACCGAAAATTATGACGTTGATGGTCTGTTCCGTGATCTGATGCTGGTTTTCCCGACACCAGAGGGATTCCCGACAAGAGACGCCATATATGACATGCGCCCAGACGAGGCGGTCGAAACGTTCCTAGAATTGATCGACACGATCTACGACAAGCGTACAGGCGAGTTTGGCGCAGAGTTGCTGCACAAGCTTGAACGCACGATCATGCTGCGAACCATCGATGAACACTGGGTTGAACACCTGACTTCGATGGACAACATGCGGCAGGGAATTGGGCTTGAGGCAGCTGGACAGCGTGACCCGCTTGTCGCCTACAAGCGTCAGGCTTTCGAGATGTTCACATCGCTCGACACCACGATCAAATCGTCGGTTGCTCGAACAATTTTCCGGGTCGCACTTACACAACAGCCACCACCATCGGAAGCACCGGTGACAACTGCTACGAAGGCTGATGCCGACGTTTCGACTCAGAAGGCAAACGCCGTCGCGAATCAGAAATCGATTATGGCTGGAGTGAACTCAGGGCACGGCGGTAACCAGCAAGGCGGCAATAGCCTTGCTCAGGTGCCGACACACACGCCTGAGGGTCGAAAAATGACCCGAGCAGAGCGCCGCAAGATCGAACGCCTTCAGCGCAAACAGTCGAAGCAAGACAGCTAAGTTCTTCCCAAGAAATCGAATTTTGTTGGGTAGCCAGCGGTTACTGAATGGGTGCTATTAGGGGTGACTCTGACTCAAGTTCAGAATGACAGACGTTAGCGTAATCATCTGGCAAGTTCGGTTGAGTCTGTGCCTAATTCCACCTCGGTAAGCCCGCTTCGCGATAACCTGTAGGGCATGGATAACAATTCGATTTCTCAGGTGCTTGCCGACGTTGCCGTGCTGATGCAGGCGAAGGGCGAGAACGTATTCAAAGTTCGTGCTCATTCGAAGGCGTCAGACCAGATCAAAAGTCTGTCGTATCCGATCAGCGATATTGCTGACGATGCCGACAAACTCGGAGATATCCCCGGCTTTGGTGCAGGAATAATCGACATCGTTCAAGAGCTTGCTCGAACGGGGCGTCTGGGGCTATTCGAAGAGTTATCTGAAGAACTTCCAGATGGCGTTTTAGAGCTTGTTCAAATTCCAGGAATTGGCCCGAAGATTGCTGTTACGGCAGCCAATGATCTTGGGATTAGCACTTATGAACAGCTTGCTGCATCGATTGAATCGGGTGATTTTCAGCGGCTTCCTCGTATCAGTAAGAAGGGCGCTGCTCAGATACTTCGTCATGTGAAGATGAGGGTTGATCAGGGTAAACGGATAGGAATTGGGCCTGCGACTCAGGCTGCGTCGGATGTGATCGCCGAGCTGCGTGATCGATGTCCAGAAATAACGCAGATCGAAGTCGTTGGTAGCGTGCGAAGATCGGCAGAGCTGATCGGGGATATCAACATTGTTTGCGCTGTAGCAAATTCCGATGAGTCCGAGACAGTAATCGATGCGTTCACAACACTGTCCAACGTCCACGAAGTACAAAGCCATGACGAACAAACTGCCGAATTCACTGATCGAACGGGATTTGGTTATTCGGTAACTGTTGTAACCGACGATGCCTTTGCTGGAGCGTTGGTTTACGGCACGGGATCGGTGTCTCACGGTCAGCAATTGGAGAAACTGGCTATCGAACAAGGGCTCGAACTAACTCGCTTCGGACTTCTTGATTCTGACGGATCAGTCGTGGCCGGGCAATCTGAAGAAGAACTGTACAAGCGTCTAGGACTGGAACCGGTTGCTCCAGAGATACGAGAAAATACCGGGGAGTTAGAACTCGCCGCGAAGCAAGCCTTGCCACAGACCATCACTCTTGGCGATATTCGCGGTGATCTTCATTCCCACACCAACTGGTCGGACGGTCGATACCCAATGGAAGACATGGTTGCAGCTGCTCAAGAGCGTGGTCTTGAGTATCTGGCTATTACCGATCATTCCCCGAGCGCCACGGTTGCGAACGGACTCAAGCCCGACATGCTGCTTGCTCACAACACTGCTGTTCGGGAGATGGCTGAGTCTTCGGGAATGCCATTGCTGACGGGGACTGAAATGGACATCAAACCGGATGGTTCGCTCGACTACAGCGATGAACTGCTTGCTGATCTCGATATCGTTATCGCCTCGATTCACTCCGGAATGGAGCAGGATAGCTCTACTATGACCCAGCGCGTGATCGATGCAATGGAAAGTCCGCATGTCGATGTGATCTGCCATCTGACGGCGCGGCTGCTTGGAAAGCGAGCACCTGTCGAGATAGACATCGATGCAGTGCTCGAAGCAGCTGTTCGAACTGGCACAGTGATGGAGATAAATGCCTCACCAGACCGCATAGATTTGAGGGCTGACCACGTGCGGAAAGCGGTCGATCTAGGTGTAATCTTTGCTATTAACACCGACTCGCACAGAGTTTTGCAGTTCGACAACATGCGATTTGGTGTAAATACGGCGATTCGCGGTTGGGTGGAGCCCAATCGTGTGATCAACACGCTTCACTATGCGGAGCTCATGGCGTTCCTAGCGCTCCCAAAATCAGAACGATACGCATTCAACGAGTCTCGTGGTTAGCAGTCAAGAATCAAGTACAACAGTCGAATCGCTAGCGCGCGAAGCACGGGCAGTTATCTCGCGACTGAAGACAGACCTCGAACCGATAGAGATCGGCGGCGAGCGATGGAAGCTTACGATTCTCGAAACCATTGCAAAATGGCCGTTGGCAAGCGAAAAGCATGCTGGCGAAGTTCTTGTTTATTTGATTGGTGGCGAAGCGTTTGATTGGCGCCTACTTGCCCAACGATTGCTTGAAGAGTGCGGCTCTTCGATTGAAGAGGATAAGTGGCGAGAGTGGCTATCCGATCCCGTTTTGTTTGCGGGATTTGAAGAGCCTGAATTCATGCGGGCTGTGGGTGTGGACAAGGGCAGGGCGCATCTTTCTTACTTCTATGGTGTGACTGTGGAGCAGGCGTTGATAGGAGCAGTCGAAGAGGAGGTTACTCATCGACGCGTTGCTGCTGGACGTCAGTTGAGCGATCAGTCGCTAGAGACGGCGTACGAAACTCTTTACGGAAACACTCGAGATCAACTCTGGGAAGTTTTCAAGCTTGAAGTCGGCATCACAGCTCCCCGAGACGGATGGCGACATCGTGATGAGCACACTCTTGGCTCTGAAGATGCGTTCACATACTGGCTGTTCAAGTTACGAATGGAACGATCTGATCCCGCCAAGATCGCGAGCGACACGCGCAAGGGGCTGGCGAAATTAGAGCGTATGCGACAGAACGACGTACGCAGGAAAAATATGATCCACTCGGACATGTTGCAGAAGAAAATGCGAGTGGGTCGCAAAAGCCGCCGAACGAAGCAGTGACAATAATAGGCATTGCGTTCGACCTGACGAACGGCTAGCCTAAAAGTGATATTGAATCAGCTTCGACGAGAAGTAGTAGCGGATTAGCAGGGTCCAAGAGAGCCGGTGGTTGGTGTGAACCGGAACCCTAGCGTTTGCGAAGTCGTCTCCGAGCTGGTGGTCTGAAATTTTTGTTTTGCTGAGCACTCAAAACTACTAAGTTCACCCGGTAGCTCCGTTACAGCTAATTGAGTGGTTCATTCGAATCTAAAAGACGAATGAGCAACGAAGGTGGTACCGCGGTCAACCCGTCCTTTGATGAAGTTATTTTGAAAACTTCTGAAGTGGATGGGTTTTTTATTGCCCATTTTTATGGCTCGAAATGGTCAACAAGACCAAGTAGGAAAAGAATTTGAAATCGATAGAGTTTGGCGATCTTCCAAAGCGCTTTGATATCAACGAGCGTGAACTGCACTGGCGTAAACGCTGGGCCGAGCTTGGCGTCGAGAAGCGCGACCCCAACGCACCGCGTGAGAAGTCGTTCGTCATCGATTCACCACCGCCGACCGTGAGTGGCTCGCTGCATATCGGGCACATCTTCTCGTACACGCACCAGGACTTGCTCGCTCGTTACAAGCGAATGGCGGGCTGGAACGTTGCCTACCCAATGGGCTGGGACGACAACGGACTTCCAACCGAACGTCGGGTTCAGAATTACTTCATGGTTCGCGCCGAACGAGGTGTGCCATACATCGAAAACCTCGATGTCGAGGCAGCGCGTGCTGAAAAAGGACTGAAGAAAAACCAACAGCTTGTTATCAACCGACAAAACTTCATAGAGCTGTGTCGCGTTGTAACCGAGATGGACGAGATCGTCTTTAAAGAGACGTTCGACCGAATGGGGTACTCGATCGACTGGTCGGATGAATACGCGACTATCGACGAGAAAAGCCGCCGTATCGCTCAACGAAGTTTCTTGGATCTGTATGAGAAAAATCACGTCTACCAGCTTGAATCGCCAACAATGTGGGACGTCGATTTTCAAACTGCGGTAGCTCAGGCTGAGGTGGAAGATCGTGAAAAGGGCGGGGCGTATCACGACATCGAGTTTGGTGTATTCGAAGAGGATGCACCAGTTAAGAGTTTCGTTATTTCAACCACTCGACCCGAACTACTGGCTGCCTGTGTGGGAATAACTGCTCACCCCGATGATGAACGATTCAAGGGACTGTTTGGCAAGCACGCCGTAACGCCGGGATTCTTCGCCAAAGTTCCGATCTTCCCGAGCACCGAGGCCGATCCTGAAAAGGGAACCGGAATTTTGATGGTGTGTACGTTTGGTGATCAGACCGACGTTGCGTGGTGGCGCGAGGAAGGACTAGAGCTGCGCCAGATTATGGGGCGCAACGGTCGGATTCTCGATCATGAATTCGTTGCCGAAGGTGCTGATGGCTGGGAGAGCCTGAATCCTGCTCGAGCGAATGAAAACTACAAGACCATCGTCGGCAAGCGAACGCCATCGGCTAAGTCGCTCGTTGTAGAGCTAATGCGTGATCCTGAAAACTCGGCGACTGGTAACGGCGCTCCGCTTCAGGACGAACCAAAGCAGATTCAACACCCCGTTCGATATTACGAGAAGGGCGATAGTCCTCTCGAATACCTGACCACTCGCCAATGGTTCGTTCGCATGCTCGATAAGACCGACCAGATGATCGAAATGGGACGCAAGATCACCTGGCATCCGGAGTTCATGCGAAAGCGATTCGAGAACTGGACAGAAAATTTGAACGTCGACTGGTGCATTTCGCGCCAACGGTACTTCGGTGTTCCAATTCCTGTTTGGTATCCGCTCGATGATCAGGGTGAGCCGCAGTACGATCAGGCAATCATCGCAACCCCCGACATGCTTCCGGTTGACCCAGAATCAGTGGCAGCCCCCGGATACGAAGAAAGCCAGCGGGGTGTTCCCGGCGGATTCTCGGGTGAACCAGATATTTTCGATACGTGGTTCACTTCGTCACTAAGTCCACAGACCGTAGCGCGCTGGGGTGATGAAGATGATCAGATGAATACGTTGTTCCCGATGGACGTACGTCCGCAGGGTCACGACATTATTCGAACGTGGGCGTTCTACACGATCGCCAAAGCGATGCTGCACCAGGAATCGGTTCCGTGGCACAACATCAACCTTTCGGGTTGGGTGCTTGATCCCGACCGGAAGAAGATGTCGAAATCAAAGGGTAATGTAGTAACACCAGTCGATACTCTCGACCGGTTTGGTGCCGATGCCGTTCGATACTGGTCGGCATCGTTCAAGCTGGGTACAGATGCTGCACACGACGAGGCAATCTTCAAGATTGGTGGCAAGCTAGTCACGAAGCTGTATAACGCCGGAAAGTTCGTGTTGGCGCAAACCGCTGACGAAGGTCCGATCACCAACGAGCTAGATCGGGCGTTTATCGCAGAACTCAAGGAAGTTGTTCGTATCGCGTCTGAAGCATTCGACAAGTTCGAGTTCTCGGTTGCACTACAGGAGACAGAAAAATTCTTTTGGGGTGCATTCACCGACAACTACATTGAGTTGCTGAAACGACGTTCACGGTCGGAAGACGACCCCGAAGGTCGCGCCTCGGCGGTTGCAACTCTGCGGCTTGGTCTCAATGTTGTTTTGCGATTGTTCGCACCTGTTGTTCCGACCATCGCTGATGAAGTTTGGAGCTGGGTTTTCGCCGAAGAGACGGGTCATCCATCGATTCACAAAGCTCCATGGCCAACGGTTGAGGAGTTGGATTCGATACCTGCTCCTGAAATCGCTGGATCATTCCCAGCTGCGTGTGACGCTATTTCAGCAATTCGCAAAGCCAAGAGCGAGAGCGGTGTGAGCCTGAATCGTGAGTTGTTGAGCCTCGTGCTTGAGGCTGATGAGGCTGGCCAGTCGGATCTGCGGCTGGTGCTCGATGATGTGGCAGCCGCCGGTGGGGCAGAGGCGATCAGTTTCGCCACGGGCACACCGACTGCCGATTGGCGATACACCGCAAAGATTGAGGCCGCTGAAGCTCCTGAGAAGAAGTAGGGCTGTCGGGGCATTGCGCTAGTTTGAATAAAATGAGACCGGGCTAATTGTTAGCCCGGTCTTTTTTGTTACTCACAAACCTGAAATTACCTGGATTAACTCTTAGATTTCCATTCTTCCCACATTGCTGGGGTGAAGTTGGGTACTGAGAAGAACTTGTGCAGTGCACCTTCTTTGGCGCGTACTTCAGCGCACATCTTGGCAACGTCGGCAGCTTCGTCGACAGATACCCGAGTCGCACCATCGGCATCACACACGAGAATATCGCCGGGATTGATTTTCAGGCTAGCTACGGTCACCGGAATCTCGTGTTCGATCATGTTGAACGGACCGTGACCGGGAACTCGTCCTGTTGCCCACAAGGGCAGTCCTGCCTGCTGAATCCCGGGAATGTCTCGGGCGTTCCCTTCGACCAGCGCACCGACCGCACCAAGAGCAGCCATTTGGAACGCCATGCCATCACCGATGATTGCACCACGGCCAGACGGATTGTCGATGTCTTGCTGAACGACTATCACCGGCGCGTTGGCATTGGCGATTGAGTCGAAGTAGTCAGTTCGGGCGTAACCGTTGTCATCGCCAGCCGAGATCGGAGTCCAGGTTGACGTTAGTGCGTAACCAACCGCTGGCTTTTCACCCGGCGAAACGTACTCGTGCATTCTTGGATCGGTGTAATCGTCATCAGCGTGGATGTAACCACGAACGAGGATACCGGCGTTTTGAACTGTGGCTGAATCGTATTCGGCTAGCGTGTCGAGAATCGACTGATCAACGGTTTTCATTTGGGTGAACTATTCCAGCGGTGCAATGCAAACGGCAGCGATTATTGTTCGAGCGGGATGATGTCGGGTTCGATAGAGAGAACTTCACCAGGGAAGAATTCACGCCATGACTCGAACTGTTCAACGAACGTTCGACCCTCCTCGATCGAGCTGAGGCCTTTTACTGCACGACCCGGGTCGTAACCGGTGGTTTTTGCGAGTGCTTCGATGCCGCGCTTTGTGTCACGAACTCCACCAACCGAAAAGGTGTCACCCTCGTCGTTCTCGACGATCAGATCGATACCTTTTTTCTTCTGCTTCCAGTACAGCCGCATTCAAACACCTCGTTGTCTATTCATTCAGGATAGGTCGACAGTAATTTATGTGGACATTCTAAGGCTAGATGTGATGATCTGGGCGATGAGAATGTGCGTCCGAGCGATGAGAAGTTAATTGTTATCCGCTGGTGATGCTCAACAGGAGGCAGTAGATTTCCCGAGTGCTGCCGAGGGATCACGTGCGATTGAGTGGGGCTTGCTTGCAAGAAAGCCGTCAGCAGCAAGGTCTCTCCACTTCGCCTCGCTTCAGTCGAGTGCCGACGCGTTCCGAATCTATCGTTCGCCTAGAAGCGGCAGTGCGCGGTCGAGAATCGCATGACCCACGTCAAGCTTGTCCATCATTGATTGGGGATCTACATTGCCGCTAGCATCGACGAACGTCACTCTATTCGTATCAGTGCCGAACCCACTACCTGGCTCACTGACGTTGTTGGCAACAACGAACGCTGCTCCCTTGGGAGCCGCTTTAGCCTGTGCGTTCGATTCGAGATCGTTCGTTTCGGCGGCAAAGGCAACTTTCACCAGATGCTTGCCCTGAGCCAGTGGCATGAAATCTTCGACTTTGGATAATTCCAACGTCGTTTTACCTGATCTCTGTTTTTTTATCTTGCGATCGGAGACTTGAGCCGGAGTGAAATCGGAAATCGCAGCTGCCATTACTAATAGATCGGCGTTCGATGAGGCTGGCACGATGGCATCGCGCATTTCGTCGACCGTTTCCGCTCGTACAACTTTGACGCCCGCAGGATCTGGCAGGTCGGCGGCAGTTACGAGCGTGACGTTCGCACCGCGATCCCGGGCTGCTTCGGCGATTGCGTAGCCCATTTTTCCTGTCGAACGATTCGAGATGTACCGCACAGGGTCGATTGGTTGTTTAGTTCCGCCTGCTGAAACGATGACGTTGCGGCTCCTGTAATCGCCGTGCCTGCCGATGACATGGCGAACTAATCCGACCAGCGTTGCCGTTTTGACCAGTCGTCCTTTTCCGACTAACCCGGAAGCCAATCTACCTTCAGCTGGACCAGCAAATACGACTCCATCATTTTGGAGGGTGGTCACATTCCGCTGGTTCGAAGGGCTGGCGAACATATCGGCGTCCATCGCGGGTGCAACGATGACCGGAGCCTCGGTCGCAAGCACTGTCGCTGTAATTGGGTCGTCTGTGATGCCCAGAGCTAACTTGGCGATAGTGTTCGCTGTTGCTGGTGCCACAAGGACACAGTCGGCGCGCAGTGCGAGTGCGACGTGGTCGATACTCAGTTCAGAGTGTGCTTCCCAGAGTCCAGTTGTGACAGGTCTGTGGGTGAGAGCTTCGAATGTAGATTTACCTACGAATTCGGTCGCCGATTTGGTGAGTATTACTTCAACGTTTGCCCCTGATTGGACCAATTTGCTCGCAATGTCGGCGGCTTTGTAAGCAGCGATAGAACCGGTTACCGCCAAGACAACAGTCTTGCCTTCAAGAGGTGGTCGTGAAATTGGTTGAATCGAGCCAGTAGCAGGTGTCATGCCGAGTATTCCGTGATCAAGCGATCAGGTTGGCTAAGCGTTGTTCATTTCGTGAACCAATCGAAGACCAACGAGCGTCAGTTCCGGGTTCACGTGGTTGAAAGATTCTGTGTGTTCAGCTATGAGATTCGCCAGTCCGCCGGTGGCAACGACTGTTACATCTTCCGGTGCGTCTGGGTTGAGTTCCATCTTGAACCGGGCAAGCATCCCTTCGATCAGTTCGGCAAAGCCGTAGACAAATCCCGACTGCATGGAGGCGACTGTGCTTCTGCCTATCACCTGATCTGGTGCGATAAGTTCGACCCGTCGCAAGAGCGAAGTGTTGCGGAACATGGCGTCGGCGGCGATTTCCATACCTGGTGAGATAGCTCCGCCGATGTAATCACCATCAGCGGTTACGGCGTCAAACACGGTCGCTGTCCCAATGTCTACAACGACAAGCGGACCACCGTAAAGCTGGTGGGCTGCAACTGCATCGACGATTCTGTCGGCACCGACGTCTTGCGTTCGGTCGTAGTGGATACGAATTCCAGTTCGTACGCCGGGACCAATTACGAGCGGCTCGACTGTTGTGAGTTGGGCAAGTGCGTCGACGTAGGCTTCGGTAAGTGGTGGGACTACTGAGCAGATAACAACAGCGTCGAACGAATCGGGTTCAACGCCCTTGGAACGAAGGACACCTTGAAGTGCCCAGGCATGTTCATCGACGGTGCGTGTTTCGCGGGTAGCCAACCGCCAAGTTGCGGTTAGTTCCTGATCGTCAAATGCACCGATCGTGATGTTTGAATTGCCGATATCGACAGCGAGTAAGGAAGTCACTATTTCCCAATTATAAGAGCGTTGCATCCGAAAACGCGGGCAATTACACGCGAACGGGTGCGTTCATACCCGAAATTGGCCATTCAGGACGGGTTCCGCTACTGGCGGTCGACCTGAACGGTGTCGCGGTAGAAACTACCGAGCCTTGAGATGACATCGGTGGGCCGCATGCCAGTTTCACCAAATTCACTGCGAGCTGAATCGGCCGCGTAGCCGTGGATGAAAACGGCAAGAGATGCCATTTCGAAGAGGTCTTCAGGCTGCTGAGCGACTAATCCTCCAAGCAGGCCCGCCAGTACGTCCCCGCTTCCACCTTTGGCGAGTCCTGAGTTCACCCATGGGGATACGTTGAGTCGTCCGTCGGGCGATGCGATGAGCGTTGCTGCGCCTTTTAGCACCACGACCCTGTTAAATTTTTCGGCGGCTTCGAGGGCGATGGCTAGTCTGTTTAATTGAACTTGTTCTGTGGAAATTCCGAGCAACCGACTCATTTCACCGGGATGCGGCGTCAGGACAGCAGGATTTTCAAATCGTTCCCACCATCTATATGTTTTGGCGAGGATGTTCAAAGCATCGGCGTCGAGGACGACAGGCTGATCGGGCTGCAGTTGTGAAAGCAAGGTCGAAACAAACTCTGTTGCCGAAGAGTTGGAGCCTAAACCGGGACCCACAACGATTGAGGTGCGCCGGCTTGCCATTTCAATGGCTGTCAGCGCTGCTTCTGTTGGAGACAGGTCACCATTGGCGTGAGATTCCAATGGTCGATACATCGCCTCGGGAACTAGCCCGCCGATTCGGTCGTAGGCGGATTTTGGGGTAGCAACGAACGTAAGTCCTGCTCCGGAACGAGTCGCGGCATCTGTCGCCATGGTCACAGCGCCAAGATAGTCCTTCGAGCCACCGACGATCAGAGTAGAACCGAACGTTCCCTTGTGACCGTCGATAGGACGTTCAGGCAGTAGCTCTGTCGCATCATCGGCAGTGATAAGCGTCGCAGTGATCTGAGAATCGAGACCGTCCGGAATCCCAATATCTAGAACGGATGATTCTCCAGTAACGGTGAAATCGCCCGAAAGCGCTGGACCAATTTTTGGATAGCCCAGCACAAGTGTTGTCTCCGCTGGGAGTCCCGCCACATCGTATTCACCAGTATCGGAGTTTAAACCGGTCGGGAGATCGAGTGCGACGACGGGTACGGCCGATTCGAGAACGGTGAACAATAGCGACGATAGTGGCTCCGCTATTGGGCGTGATGCGCCTGTGCCAAGTACTGCATCTATCACCAAATCGGTGGTAGCTAATCGCTGCTGAAGCAGTTGGGTGCCGGAGTCGGTCAGCCCGTCTTCAACTGTTACTCCTGCTTGTTCCGCCGGGTCACGTTTGAGGTCTGGTGTCTTGCGATTGGCGCAGAGAACAGCTGTGACCTTCGCACCCCAGTTGGAGAGGTGCCTGCCTGCGACGAAGCCATCGGCGCCGTTGTTGCCGGGACCAATGAGAATGACAATCCGTTTGCCGAATAGTTCTGCGTGAGTACCGAGATCATCTCGAATAGCCTCTGCCACCGCTAGCCCAGCGTTTTCCATCAAATCGTCGAGCGACACACCAGCTTCTACGCTGGATTCCTCAATTGCTTGCATCTCGGCTGCGGTTACGAGTTTCATGGTCGCCAGGCGTCGTCTCGTGCCTCACCCACGGCAGAAGCTGTAGCGAAATCACGAGAGTGTGAAAGGCTAAGTGCTATTCGAGTAATTCCCATTTTCTCGGCACGAGCTTTGGCAGGACCATGGAGCAGGATTTCAGGCGGTCCACCACGTTTACGGGTCACTTCGATCGATTTCCACGGCATACCCCGCACACCAGTTCCGAGCACCTTCATCACTGCTTCTTTGGCGGCGAATCGGCTAGCTAGCTGGTGTGCCCGACCACGAGCGTATCGCTGTTCGCCCTCGGTGAATACTTTCTCCAGAAAGCGTTTCGGGTAGCGCTCGAGCACTCCGGCAACTCGAGGAATTTCGATCAAATCGATTCCGGTATAGATCATGCGAGTATTGCCTCCGAGTTGGTTCTCTCTAGATCGATCATATGTAGATATTGGGTCGATCAGACGAGAACGGGTCAAAAGATGGTCGAAATGATACTTGTTTGGTGATTTCTCGGTTACGATTTTAAGCACGCGATTACGAATTTCGACACGGCTTCGTTTTAGGTGAGATTGGGGACCATCTGGTGACAGCACGAATTATTGACGGCAAAGAAGTTGCCTCAAAGGTCCACGAAGAGGTAGCGGCTGGTGTCGCTGAGTTCAAATCCAAGTACGACAAGGTTCCCGGACTGACTGTGGTGCTTGTTGGTGACGATCCTGCCTCACACTCTTATGTAAAAGGAAAAGAGCGTGCTTGCGAGAGGGTTGGGATCGCAACTGAAACCATTCGTAAAGACGCATCGATATCGCAGGAAGAGCTTGTCGAGATCATTCAAGGACTGAACAACGATCCTGCGGTCAGCGGAATTCTTGTTCAGCTTCCGCTTCCAAAGCATCTTGACGAAGACGCTGTTATCCACGCCATCGATCCTATGAAGGATGTCGATGGTCTTCACCCCGAAAACGCAGGGTTGCTCATGCTTGGGCAGCCACGTTTCGCCCCGGCGACACCTCTTGGAGTTCAGCGCATGCTAGTTGAACAGAACGTCGATATGAACGGTGCACAGGTGGTAATCGTCGGGCGCAGCAAGCTCGTGGGTATGCCGCTTACGGCTTTATTGCTGCAAAAGGGGGTTGGTGCTAATTCGACAGTTACTGTTTGCCACACTGGGACGAAAGACATGGCCGCCGAAACTCGTCGTGCTGATGTTCTGATCGCTGCAGCAGGATTTCCCGGCGCTGTTACTCCCGATATGGTGAAGCCAGGTGCTGTGGTCATAGATGTAGGTGTTTCACGAGTGGAAGATTCGACCCGTAAACGCGGATATCGATTGACCGGAGATGTGGAATTTGAAGGTGCATCGGAAGTGGCTTCGGCTATTACCCCAGTTCCCGGTGGGGTTGGTCCGATGACTATATCGATGCTTCTGGTCAACGTACTGCAGGCTGCGAATATCGCAGCTTCAAACTGAGATCACATTAGAGAATCTAATATTTTCGGGTAGAATGATCGCTTCGTCGCTGACGCCAGCGTAGAGATCAGGGTAGTTTGTTTGGCGTCATTAGTTCGCTTGTGCGCATTCAGATAATTTATGGCCAGTTCCACAAAATCCAGCTCAAAGACCTCGTCCAAATCCGCGAAGTCGTCTAAGAACGGCAAAAGCGGTACCGCAGGTCAGGATGACAGTGGGGTCGGTGCCAAGACTGACCATCTCGAACTCTTCAGGCAGATGTACCTCATTCGCCAGTTCGAAATCGCATGTGGTGAGAACTATTCGAAGGGGCTGATTCGCGGTTTCCTTCACCTCTACATCGGTCAGGAAGCGACTGGTGTCGGAGCAATAACATCTCTACGTGATGATGACTACATCGTTAGCGCATACCGAGACCATGGCCACGCACTCGCACGCGGGCTCGACGTAAATCGTTCAATGGCAGAGCTGTTTGGTCGTGCAACTGGCACGTCGAAGGGCAAGGGCGGATCGATGCACCTGTTCGACGCTGCTAAAGGCTTTATGGGTGGTCACGCTATCGTCGGTGGTCAATTGCCGCTCGCAGCAGGACTTGCTCTTGCGCAGCAGTATGAAAAAACCGACGCACTCACTATCTGCTTCTTTGGTGACGGATCGACCAACCAGGGTATTTACCACGAGACGATGAACTTGGCAGCTGTTTGGAAATTGCCGGTGTTGTTCTTCCTCGAAAACAATATGTACGGAATGGGCTCATCAATTGAGCGTGTTCGAGCGGGTGGAATTGATTTCTACCCTGGCATGGCAACCTACGGTATTCCAGCCGCTGAAGTCGATGGCATGGACGTGCTTGCCGTGAAGGAAGCCACTGAACTTGCTGTTGAGCGAATTCGTAACGGCGAGGGACCTCAGTTCATCGAGGCCAAGACGTTCCGATTCGTGGGACACTCGCTTGCTGACGGTCAAAAGTACCGAGGGCAAGAAGAGGTAAAGGAGTGGGAAGAACGCGACCCGATCGTCACATTCCCGGCTCAATTGATCGAACGAGGACTCGCCACTGCCGATCAGGTCGACGAGATCAAAGCCGCCGTCGACGAAGAAGTCGCTAAGGCTGTTGAGTTTGCCGAGCAGAGCCCTGAACCTGAACTATCTGAAATCCACAACGACGTACTCGCCTAATTTATATGACTGAAATTGTTCTTAGAGAAGCACTAAAACGGGGACTCGAGGAAGCACTCGAAAACGACCCAAGCGTATTCATGATGGGTGAAGACATCGGTGAGTACGGTGGTGCTTATGCGGTTACCGACGGCTTCTTGAAGAAGTTTGGTCCGGACCGAATCAAAGACACTCCCATTTCCGAGCAGGCATTTCTTGGCGCCGGTATCGGTGCCGCTGCGGCTGGACTTCGACCAATCGTCGAATTCATGTCGATATCGTTCACGCTCGTGGCATTCGACCAGATCGTGAACATGGCTGCCAACCTTCGATACATGTCGGGCGGGCAGATCAGTGTTCCTATGGTTATTCGAGCGCCTACTGGTGCTGGAGTTCAGCTTGGAGCAACACACTCACAGAGTTTCGAGACCTGGCTTGCGGAAGTTCCGGGAATGAAGGTTGTTTGTCCTTCAAACCCATACGACGCACTCGGTTTAATGCGCTCGGCGATCAAAGACAAAAATCCTGTCCTTGTTGCCGAACCTGCTTTGCTCTACGGAGCTAAAGGTGAAGTTCCTGACGAATACTACGAAGTCGAGATTGGTAAAGCCGACGTTACCCGAGAGGGCAGCGATATAACTTTGGTTTCGTACGGTTACGGAATGCGACCCACGAACGACGCTGCCGATGTGCTTGCCGAGCGTGGGGTGTCTGCTGAGGTAATCGATCTGCGTTCGCTTAGCCCCGTCGATTTGGAAGCCGTTGTGAACTCGGTCAAGAAGACCAACCGAGCGGTGGTAGTCGATAACGCCCGCCGCAAGGGTGGAGTTATGGCTGAACTCGCCGCTGATCTGCAGCAGCAGGCAAGCGAGTGGCTTGATGGCCCAGTAATGCGAGTTGGATCAGTAGACGTGCCGTGGCCTTACAACCGTGGGCTCGAACGAGAAGTTCTCGTTGACAAAGACAACGTTCTCGACGCCGTTGCCGAAGGCTACGGGCTTTAGGCTTCTCGGGCGCTGAATCCCGTTCTCACTCACCAATTCTTGTGAGTGAATCTGAACAATTCCCGGTAACGCTGTAACATCTGTTCAGTTAGT
Organism: Candidatus Lucifugimonas marina; assembly: GCA_029593915.1. GTDB lineage: Bacteria > Chloroflexota > Dehalococcoidia > Lucifugimonadales > Lucifugimonadaceae > Lucifugimonas > Lucifugimonas marina. The sequence continues at coordinate 1,203,206 of CP046147.1, forward strand.
GTAGGTCTCAACTACGACCAGACCAGTTCCTGAAGTTTGGAATCTGGGTGCGAGGAGGATCGATTCAATGAATGTGCTTGAACTCAATCTCCGACAAATCGCGCCCACATCTGAAGTCAGTTCAGGTCAGTCGCTCGTATCCCTCATCTAGGCACCTATGTTGAGACGTGCGGTAGATTTTCCCGAGCTCCCTGAAATCATGTGGGGAAGTTACAGGGAACACCCACGTTGAACTCGTCTCCTCAAAACGACAACTTAGATCAGCCAGTTGCTGAACTCGCCAATCTCGTGCAATACGGACTTACCGAGTCTGTCGCTGCTCGATTCGCTTCTATTACATCCAAAGATTCCGACTTAGTGCCCGGCCGCGTTGCTCGTGTCGATGGTATTTCGACATTTGTGCACGCCGATTCGGTCGATTATCGTGCAGTAAGTACGTACGCTCGAATCGCCCACGACGATGAATTCGAGATCGAGCCTGCACAGCCAACAGTCGGCGACTGGGTATTAATTCGTCCCGGTCAAAATCAAGATCCCGATGAAATCGAACTCGTCCTACCACGATCTTCGTTGCTGGCTCGGAAACGAGTGCAACGTGGGAAAGAAGAAGGCGATGAGCAGGTTCTAGCAGCGAACATAAGCACCGTGTTCGTTGTTCAAGCCGCAACGTACTTCAATCCCGGTCGACTTGAACGTGAGATAGCTCTTGTTTGGGGGAGTGGTGCGACACCGGTGGTCGTGATTTCTAAAACCGACCTGCTGATGGAAGACAACGATGCGCCGACTGAAGAGGAAGTCATCGAACAGGCTCGATCATCAGCGCCGGGTGTTGAAGTCTTTGCTGTAAGCGGAATTACGGGAGCGGGGACAGATCCGCTTCGTGAATACACGATAGCCGGATCGACGGTTGTACTAATCGGGGCATCCGGAGTTGGTAAATCGACGCTGGTGAACCAGTTGATGGGGCACGAGGCAATGGAGACCGGAGACATTCGTGAGTCGGATACCCGCGGTCGTCACACTACTGTCACAAGGCAGTTGCTTCCGCTTCCGAACGGCGGAGTATTAATTGACACTCCGGGAATTCGTTCAATAGCTCTCGTGTCGGGTAGTGAAGAGGCGCTTGCAAAAACTTTCTCGGAAGTCGAGCAATATCTTGGTCAGTGCCGTTTCCGAGACTGTGGCCACAACGGTGAGCCGGGTTGTGCGATTGGGAAAGCAATTAAAAAGGGCGAATTGTCCGCCGATCGATTCGAGTCTTACAAGCGGATGGGGCGTGAGCTCGAATACGAAGAAACCAAGCATAATCCTGCGGTGAAAACCGAGCATCAGCGACGTATGAAAGTGATAGCGAAGAATAATCGCCAGAGGTCACGTTCAGGCAAACGTAAAAATTCTTGACGGAATCTTGCGTTTAGAGAGCCTCTATTGAGGGGCATTTCTGCTCACCTTTGGTGGATTCTTGTGTACCCTCTATCGACGGGTCTTTTAAGACCCGCCCGGCAAGAGTGCCGAACCTACGATTTTTGCGACCTAATCGTTCCCGCAGGAGTGCAGATTTGATCAGTGAAGTGACTATGCCCTCGATGGGTGCCGACATGACCGAAGGCACCATCGCAAAGTGGCTCAAGGCCGAGGGTGATGCTGTTAGCCGTGGGGACAAGATTGCTGAAATCGAGACCGATAAGACGGTCGTCGAGATGGAAGCATATTCGGAAGGGCTCCTTCGTAAGATCGTAGTTCCTGAGGGAACAATGGTTGATGTTGGAACTGTAATCGCATTTATTGGCGATGCAGAAGACGATATTCCAGAAGTCGCTGAAGCTGCTCCAGCAGCTGAAGCTCCCAAAGCTGAAGCAGCTGCGCCAGCTCAGGCTGCTCCAACACCTGCTCCAGTTCAGCAGGCAACTCCAACGCCACCTCCTGCGCCAGCTCCGGTCGCGACCGCAGCAGTTGGTGGTCGAGTCAAAGCTTCGCCAATAGCTCGAAAAATTGCTGAAGAAAAAGGGTTCGACATCAGTCAGGTCCCTGGTACCGGACCTGGCGGTCGAATCACTAAGTCGGACGTAGAGAATTTCACTCCTTCACCGCAGTTCGCCGCATCAGGCGGTCGAGCTCCTGTTGTTATGGACGGATCGGACACTCCTTTGTCGTCGATGCGACAGGCTATTGCTCGTGTAACCGTGAAGTCGAAGACCGAAAATCCTCACTACTACGTGACTCACGAAGTGAACATGGGACCTGCCATGACCTTCCGAGCACAGCTTAACGAAGCGCTGGTAGATGACGGTGATCGAGTTTCTGTAAATGACATGGTGCTAAAGGCGGTTACAACTGCACTACTGAAGCACCCGAAATGGAACTCTTCGTTCGACGGCGACAAACTGATTGGACATTCTGATATCAATCTTGGAGTTGCAATAGCGCTTGAAGAGGGGCTAATTGTTCCTGCTGTTCTCGGTATTCAGAACATGTCGTTGATCGAGATTTCTCGAGCTGTTCGAGACTTGGGCAAGCGTGCTCGAGGCGAGGGTGGTTCACTAACTCAGGCTGAGATGACGCAGGGAACGTTTGGTACTTCAAACCTCGGAATGTTTGGAACCGACACTTTCGCAGCGATTATCGTTCCACCCAACGCTGGAATTATCGCAGTGGGTGCAGTCAAGGAAGTTCCTGTCGTCAAAGACGGTCAGATCGTTCCTGGCAAAGTGATGAACGCGACTATTTCTGCTGATCACCGGGTTGGTGATGGTGCGGAAGCTGCGATTCTGATGGGCGAATTCCAGAAGACACTTGAGAACCCTGCACGCTTGATGCTCTAGGCGTCTGGTTCGAAAATACGATTGATTCACTTCTGCTTGGGTTGGGCAGAAGTGAGATGGCGAACATCAAACTCCCCGTTCGGTGAACGGGGCAGTCGATAGGCTCACGAACGATGTACGTACGGGAAACATTCAGCACAGAAGAACGAGCGGTACTTAGCCGATTCTTCACGAATATTGATGGTCCCGTATTTGCTTTGACCAATCTGCCAGAGGTTGTCAAAGGTGCACTGTTTGCAAGATACAGTCGTTCGCCAAAATCTTTACGTCGACTCTTTTTAGACGAGTTTTACGATCAGCCAGAGGTTCCTATCGAGGAACTCGCCGAAGATTCAGACAATCAGCAGATGGTTTCGCTGAATCGGGCCGAAGGTCTATACGATCGAGTGTTCTCGCAGTATGGTGACGACTCTGTTGCCCAGCTCGGCGGAGCTCATATCGCATGTGAGCAAGCTTCGAATCTGCTTACTAAGGTTCTGGAATGGGGGCGACTTGCTGCCTATCTTGAGCAGTCGACCCGGTACATTTTTTACGATCAGAAGCTTGGCGATCGATACCGCTACATCGCTCCGCCTGAGGTGGAGACAGGTCCACTCGCAGGTGAATACACCAAGACAATGGACTGGCTGTTCGACGAGTATTCAGAACTGGTTCACAAATGTGTGCCGTTCTTTGAAGACCAGTTCCCTCGGCAAGATGGCGATTCGAAATTTATTTACACCGCTTCGATTCGAGCTAAGGCTTGTGACTCGGCGCGAGGTCTGCTTCCTGCTGCGACTACTTCCAACGTAGGAATATTTGGGACAGGGCAGGCGTACGAGTCGATGCTGATTCGAATGAACAGCCATCCTCTCGAAGAAGCACGCGACTACGCTCGCATGATGTTGGAAGAGCTTCGGAAGGTGATTCCTTCGTTCCTGAAGCGTGTCGATATACCGGATCGCGGCGGTGCATGGTCGGGATATTTCCGGGACAACCATGAGGCGATGGAACGCATTGCTGCTGGATTTGACGTTGAGCCAGATGGCATCGAAGAGGTCTCGTTAGTCGAGTGGGATCACGACGCTGAAGACAAGATTGCAGCGGCTGCTTTGTATGCGCACACCGATCTACCTGATGCGCAATTACAGGCTCTCGTCAATGGAATGAGCGATTCAGACAAAGCTGAAGTGATTCGGGCCTATTCTGGCGATCGCCAAAATCGTCGGCACAAGCCGGGTCGAGGTATGGAACGGTCGTTCTATCGCTTTGACGTTCTTTCAGATTTCGGAAGCTTCAGAGATTTGCAGCGTCACCGAATGATGACTCTCGATTGGCAGCGATTGGGCGTGAAGCACGGCTATTCGACCCCGCCTGCTATCGAAGAGGTTGGTTGGACCCAGCGTTGGGATGACGCCATGGGACGGATGAGCGATTTCCACGACACTCTGATGAACGAGCACGGTCCTGATGTGTCTCAGTACGTGGTGCCATTCGGATACAAGCTCCGCTATTCGATGCAGTTCAACGCTCGTGAAGCGTTCCACATGCTCGAACTTCGAACCTCGCAGCAGGGGCATCCGGACTACCGACGTGTGTGTCAGGAGATGCACAATTTGATTCGGGACAAAGCTGGACACAAGGCACTTGCCGATGCGATGTCGTATGTCGATCACGGTTCGTACGATCTTGAACGACTCGAGGCTGAGCGTAGGGCAGAGCAGAAGCGAGAAGCTTCGACGGCTGACTAGTTACCTTCGCTGCTCGAGATCGGTCTCGACCTAGTCATCAGCCAAGCAGGAATCAGAGCTGCAACTGAAATGACTGCGCCGTACAGGAAGAACCTAGTGAACACTTCCACTCCGGCGTGAGTAGCGCTATCAAGAATCTCTTTTTGCACATCCGGATCAAGCGAGAACGCAGGAACGTCGGCAACTAGCTCCTGGAATTGGACAGTACCGAGCGCCGTCATGGCTGCGAGCCCTGCTGTCATACCAACCATTCTGGAAACACTGAGGAGCGATGATGCTGCTCCACGCTGATCGGCCTGAACGCCCCAGAGCGCCGTTTCGGCGATAGGGGAGACAAGTAATCCGAGCCCGATTCCTGTGATCGCCAAATGGATCGTCAGCGCTGGCTCAGCAATGTCGACTGTCCAACTGGCTAACAGAAGGAATCCGGCGGTCGTAATCAGTAAGCCGGCGATGGACGGAATGCGGGCGCCGAATCGTTGAGTCACATAGCCACCAACGACAGCTCCGAACCCGATTACGATAGTCATTCGAAGTAATTGGAGTCCGCCTTCCAGAGGTGATTTTCCAAATACTGAGGCTGCCATCAAAGGCACGGTAACCATACCGATGATCAGCACTGCACCCACCAGGAAGTGAGTGAGGTTGGAGTAGTTGAACGACTGCAGTTGGAAGAGTCGTTTCGGGAACAACGGATCTGCAGAGCGATTGTTCAGTGCCACGAGCACTCCAAGCAAGACCACCGATAGCGCAAGAGATGACGCCATTAATGCGTCGGGTTCACCAATGCGGACGAGACCGATAGTGAGCAACGAGAGTAGGGCAGCGAATACTGTTGCAGTTGGTAAATCGATTTTCACTGAGTGTCGTTTGCCGGGCGGAATTCGAAGAATCCAAATCGCAGCGATCACTGTGAACGGTATGTTTAACCAGAACGCCCACTCCCAAGATAACCAGGTCGTTATTCCGCCACCCCAGAGAGGTCCGAATACACCTCCCGCCTCAGCGCTCGCACCGATTAGTCCGTAGGCGATGGCGCGATGTTTGCGGTCGACTAATTCACTAGCTGCAGCTATAGAAATCGGAATGACTGCTCCGCCGCCGATAGCCTGAAATACCCGAGTGCCGACAAGCCAGTTGTACTCGGGCGGTCCACCGTAAAGCCAACGAGGAATGTCAGGTGATACTGCGACCAATGCTGAGCCAAGCGTGAACGCTGCCATCGCTAATAGAAAGGCGCGCCGATAGCCGGTGCGGTCGGATATTCGTCCCATGAGCGGCATCGCTGCTGTGTAGCCGATCAGGTAGCCGGTTATCGACCACGAGGCGCGGTCGAGTTCGCTAACACCCACTCGCAAATCGGCGAGCATATCGGGCAAAAGCGTCACGACAACCGTCTGGTCGTCGGCTGCGATAAACACACCAAAACAGAGCGGCAGTAGCAGCTTGTATGGGGCGATAAGATTTCCGAGTTTGGTGAACATCGGTTAGATGGGCGGCTCCAGCGAAACCTGCTTGTCGAACTCTGAAAGTGTGATTACGCGAATTGTTCCAGCTTCGTCTTCGGGTTGGACGATCCCGTTGATGACGATCTTTTGAAGAAGATTATTGTTCGGACTGATGAACAAGACAACTTCGGGATTAGCCTCGGGATCGACAGTTCCGACAAGTGCAGCTAAAGATTGCGCCGGAATGGTTCCGAGTATTTGTAATTCGTCGGTGGCGTGCGAATCGGGATAGGCAGAATTTTGCGTGTCTCCAAGAATATCGGCGACTAATTTCACTGGGTCTAGGAATGAGAACGGGCTGTCTTCTGGTGCAATTTCCGACCACACACCCGTGAGTGGATTTGTCATCCAAGTTTGTTCACCGATCACTACTGCTTCGACCCGAACGAATGCACGACCTATGTTGGCTTCCGCTTCTAGGTCTAACCCGTTGGTGGCAACCAAACCGACTGCTCTGGTGAGCTCCAAGGCCCCCGAAAGAGTTGTGTGTCCTGAATCGTGAGTCAGTTGGAAACTGAAACTTTGGAGATCGGCCATTGACTTCCGGGCCAGTTCTACGGCTTCGGTGGCTGATACTGGAGTGGCGACGGGAGTGGGAGTTGGCTCCTCGCTTGAACAGCCGACAATCGCTAAAAGCAACAGTGTTGCCAGCGAAATGAAAATAGTTGCCGGTAGCGTTTGGCGCGTGCGAATGAACATGTTCGAAATTTTGACCCCTGATAGGTCTTCACGATACATGGAACCCGTGTTGAATTGCACTAGCTTTGGGTTGTCTAAGGATCGCTGCAATCGCGCATGAAGCCACATCGGTCGCATCGCAATTTGCAGTGCAAGTCGACGAGCTCGGCGTGGCATCGATCACACACCCAGATTTTTGTATCTGAATCTGTAGTCATCTGAATCGAATTTAGTCAACGATTGTTCATCAGCGTAGATTCGCTGAACTGTTAGTCGAAGTCTATGAATTCCCGGTGCGCTGTGACAGTTATTAGTTGGTTTCACCAAAGATGACCATAGTGCCCGACGGGTCGTTGCCGATACCGTTCACTCGTTCCTGTGTCACCATAACGCTCGAGTAGAACTGAAGCGGAGCGGGGAGCAAGAACGCCACGGTTGCCGAACCAATTTCGCTTACTTCAAACTGAGAAACCGGGGTTGGATCGCCGTTTCCCATCAGCCACAGAGTATAGGCATGGTCTGGCTGCGGTTGCGGAAGTCCGTGTACTTGGAATACTGCTTCGTTGCCAACCACTCGGACTGCGATGAGTCCTGCGGCATCGGGATCGGCTGTTGCGACCTGTTGAGTATCGTTCGCAAGCCAACTTTCGACCTGATAACCCTCTTTCATCGCAACGTAGGTGAGCCAGCTCTGATCTCGCAGAGCCTGACGTAGCGCGTCGTTAGCCACGGCTAGTTCTGAAACCATTTCTTCCTGATGATTAACCATTTCCGTGGTTGCACCAAATTCGTCTTCCATCACTTCCATTTCCGATTTCATGGAAGCGACTCTGGATTCGGAATCGTTCAGGGTGGTGGCCAGCTCGTTCTGGAGATTGGCAACCAGAACGGTTTCGGCTGCGAGATCGGATCGGAGGGAATCGATTTCGTTGCCAAGCTGAGTGTTCTGGTAACTCAGTACGCTGCCGACGACTATCACGAGCATCGCAGCAGCAGCAGATACTGCGTAACCGGACTGGAATACACGTTGCCACCAGGGTGCGCTGTTCGAACGGTTCGACGCAATTTCGGCTGCTACGAGTCGTGCGACCGAAGGAGCCGATTCCTTCTCAGCCTGTTTCAGAATGTTGGCTTTCAAATGCGCCGGAGGTTCGACTGGGGTAACGCTTGCCGCTAGATAGTCAGTAGCTTCTGAAAGCTCTTCGTATTCGGCCCGGACTTCAGGGAATTGCTCAATGAGGTGTTCGACGGCAGCGCGTGATTCCTCGTCATCGAGTGCCCCAAGCGCGTAGGCCGCGAGATTTTCAAATCTCGGGTCCATGTCGTCATTTAGTTCAATATTGTCTTTGGTTTCGGTCATACTTGCGCGCCCATTTCAGCACTAAGTGCCGTGCGTAACTTTTTCAATGCCAACCGCATTCGTGTTTTGACCGTGCCGAGCGGTTGGCCGGTTTTGGTTGCAATTTCCGTTTGGGTGAGCCCTTTGAAATAAGAGAGTTCGACCACCTGTTTTTGTTCTTCTGGGAGATTTTCCATAGCTGCACGAATCTTGGCGTACTCCGACTGAGCGACTGCAGCATCTGCAGGAGAAACGTCTCCCGACTGGATGTTCAAATGGTCGTTAATATCGTCCTTATCTCTGCTTCGGTCCCTGCGTCGTTTCCTTAGTTCATCGATTGTTCTGTTGTGTACAATTGAAAACAACCAAGTTGTGAATTTGCCCTTTTTCGATGTGTAGGTAGCGCCGCGTCGCCACACACTCATGAAAACGTCTTGCGTTACTTCTTCCGATCCAACAGGGTCGTTGAGCATTCGAACAGCGAGCGCGAACACCCGCCGACCGTACCTTTCGTACAAAGTCGCGAGTGCTTCTCGATCTTGTTCACCGATCTTCGCAAGTAATTCCAGATCTTCTAGATCTTGGTAGTTCAAGCGGTACACCTCGTCCATTCAGGACCCGACCGACCGTGCAGCGTGTTCACCGTGCGTAAAAACGTCTAGCCGTTCAGGTAACCAATAGAGAATACGTCAGCTATGCGGCAGCGGTTTTCATGTTTGCCGCCAATGTTTGCGACAGATTATTCGGGAGAATCGTCGTTACCGCGAGCAGTGAGTGCTTTTAGCTTGCGGAGTGCACTTTCGGCTTGTTCGGTGTTGGAACCGGCTGGTGCACGTTCGAGGAACTGAGTGAGGGAATCGACAGCATCTCCGAAGTTGCCGACTTTAGTCTGCAAGTGTGCGAGTTCGCTGAGGTTTCGCAGGTTCGAAGGGTCGAGTAGTTGAATTCGTTCTGAGGCTGAGAGCGCAAGTTCGTAGTTCTTGTGCTTCTCGTGAGCGACTTTGAGATTACTGAGAAGTCGACGGAGCATTGCTCTTTTGGTCGCTGGATTCAGGAACTTACGTTCCAGATCGTCGAAGTCACCGTTCTTGATTCGGTCTTTGCCGAGAATATTGGTGATGCACTCCTTGCGAGAGAGTAAGCCACCGTTGTGGAAAGGATCTACGAATATCCTCTCTTCACCCGTGCCGATGGCGACGACGAAGTGCTTCCTTAGCGATATTCCGTCTACTGCCACTCCTGCAACTCGGGCTACCTCGATGTAGAGAATCGAGAGGGCAACGGGGTTGCCTTTGAGGTGGTCGATCACCTCGTTGAGGTGACTGTTGTTTGGGTTGAAGTAGTCCTTCGAATCGCCGGTGAACCCCGCGTTTTCAAAAAGCACTTCATGCATCGCACCTACGAAATCGTAGTTGGTGTGCTGAGCATTAAGGCGAGACTTGACCTTGGCACCGAATTGAGCGATGCGCCCTTGATAGGCGATTACGTCGAGATCTGGGAATTCGTTGGAGGCTGCGTAGAGGCTCGCCGCGCCGAGGTTTATCTCTTCGTCTGGGCGGCGAATCGCCCGGGCGAAATTTTCTTTTGGTGAGAGCGAGCTAGTTCCCAAAATTTAAGGCTAAATCCTACGCTTTAATATGCGCTTCCAAACTGCGTTAGGCGCATTCTAGCTGCCACCGCAGTAAGCCGCAAACTGGTAGTGGTGAGGAATAACTGGACGATTTGACATTGGCTGCTTTGATTGCAAAACTTGCCATAGACGAAGCATCGCTTTGTTGGTGTTGATTGCCTCATTGTGATCGACATACGGGGAGCTCGGGTAGCCGGGCTGAGAGGGCAGACACAATACTCTGCCAACCCTTGAACCTGATCTGGGTAATGCCAGCGTAGGAAACCGGCCTTAGAGCCACATCCGAGCGAATATTACTCAGAGTAAAAAGTTATCTGGGGATTCCGCAGGAACGATGAGCTCGGCCCGACCGAATACTGATACTCGAGCAAACGACGGTGCTTTAGGCATCGCCGAAAACGCGCTCGTCTCTGTTTCAGGTGTTGGTTTCGATTATGAAGATGCTCCGATTCTTGAAGATGTGAGTTTGACCGTAGAACGTGGCGAGTTCGTTGCACTGGTTGGTCCTTCGGGTTGTGGCAAGAGCACCATTCTCAATTTGATTTCCGGTGTGCTGTCACCTCGAAACGGAACTGTGAGTGCGAACGGATTAAGCAATCGGTCCGAGAGGCTCGGCAACGTTTCGTACATGCAACAGAAAGACTTGCTGTTGCCGTGGCGATCAGTCGCCGAGAATAGTCGACTTGGTTTGGAGTTGCGTGGGGTCGGTTCAGTTGAATCTGGTGCTGCAGTGGCAGAGCTCGCCGATTCGTTCGGGATAGCTGATGTTCTAGATTCAATGCCATGGCAACTTTCCGGCGGTATGCGTCAGCGCGTTGCCCTGCTCAGAGCTGTTCTTCCCGATAACCCGGTGCTGCTGCTTGACGAACCGTTTGGTGCGCTCGATGCAATCACTCGAAGATCGTTGCAGCAGTGGCTGTTGAACGTTCTTGATACAGACAACAAGGCTGTTGTGCTCGTCACTCATGATGTAGAAGAGGCGATTCTTCTGGCCGACCGAGTTCTAGTGATGTCTTCGAATCCTGGGCAGATCATCGACGAAGTGGTGATCGATTTGAGTGATGCTGAAGCGAGTGGGGATCTGACCACGGCTCCTGATTTCATCGAACTCAAAAAGAGAATACTTTCCTCCTTAGATGATCAGGAGACGGTTCGATGAAGCCATTCTCCATCTGGTGGAAACGATTGTTCGACTGGTTGCCAGCTATCGTCACTATCGTTGCTCTTGTAGTTGCATGGGAAGTGCTTGTCGACGTGTTGGATGTACAGCGTTGGCTGTTACCTGCACCGAGCGTTATAGCCGCCGAAATTTCGGATGAGTTCGGGTTCCTGATGAAGCACGCAAGAGTCACATTGTCGGAAACGATTGTTGGTTTTGCGTTTTCTGTCGGACTCGCTGTGATTTTGGCTTCAGGGATTATCTGGTCCCGCACCGTCGAACGATCTGTTTACCCACTCATCATCACTTCTCAGACGATTCCGATCATCACCCTCGCTCCGTTGCTGATTATCTGGGTGGGCACAGATATGCGATCAAAGGTGATCGTAATCGTGCTCTTCACATTCTTCCCAATTGTGATCAGTCTGGTTTCTGGGTTGCGATCTGTCGATCAAGAGATGGTCGACATGTTCCGAACTATGGGAGCCTCTTCATGGCAAACCTTCCGGAAACTAATGATTCCTGCCGCACTTCCTAATTTTTTTGCCGGGCTCAAAGTCGCCGCTGTCTTCTCCGTTATCGGAGCGGTAATTGGTGAATGGTTCGGCGCAAGTGCAGGACTCGGCTGGCTGATGAAAATCGCTGGCGGTCAATTTCAAACGGCGAGAATTTTCGCCGCGATTGTTGTGCTTTCAATTTTGGCGATGCTGCTATTTGCAGCGGTGGTCGCCATAGAAAAATGGGTGCTAAGGAAGTACCCACCAACCGCGGATCGAGTGATTCGCTTAGGAGATTCATGAAAAAGTTAGTGCTACTTGTAGCAATTGTTGCGTCGATAGCAATCGTCGCATGCGCGAGTGATTCGGAAGAATCCACACCGGTATCGGTTGCCCCAACTGCAGTGCCGGCAACAGCTACTTCGGTTCCGCCAATCGAAGTTCCAGAGCCAGACGACGTTGTGGTAACGCTCGACTGGTTCCAGAACGCAAACCATGTTGGAGTTTACGAAGCAGTAGGTAAAGGCTTCTTCGAAGACGAGAACCTGAACGTTTCGGTCGAGCCACCTGCCGACCCTGCAGCGATTCTCGGACTCGTCGCAACCGGTGAGAGCGACTTCGCGTTCTACTACCAGCCCGACCTGCTTCAGGCTCGTCAGGAAGGTATTCCGGTTGTAGCGGTCGCAGGAATCGTTCAGCGTCCGTTGAATTCGATCATGACGCTCGCATCATCTGGCATCACCGAACCTGGTCAGCTTGCTGGCAAGAAGGTTGGTACGCCCGGACTACCTTGGAACGACGCTATGCTCGACACGATGCTCAAAGCCGACGGCGCATCAATTGACGATGTTGAAGTTGTAGATCTTGGCTGGAACGTCAGCCCTGGTCTGATGGCTGGAGAAGTCGACGCAATCATTGGCGTTTACTGGACGTACGAATCGATCATCATGGGGAACGCAGGTCACGAGACTACCGTTATCTACCCTTATGAGTGGGACGTGCCGAACTACTACGAACTGGTTCTCGTTACTTCCGAAGATAACGTGAAAAACAACCCCGAACTAGTCGAGCGATTCGTTCGAGCGTTCAACAAGGGCTACGCTCAGGCTGCTTCCGACCCGCAAGGTTCGGTCGACACAATGCTTGAACTCAACCCTGAAGCTGAAATCGACGAGCCTACCGACCGCGAAGGTGTTGAGCTACTCGCACCATTGTGGAAGTCAGAGGGTGCTCCTGTTGGATCGCTTTCGAGCGAACGATGGGAATCTCTCGTCGAGTGGATGAAGAGTCAAGACTTGCTAGACGACTCGCAGAACGCAGCTGATGCGTTCGATGCGAGCTTCAGTAAGTAGTTGCGATCAGGCTGGCCGGCGATTCTCAAGTCCGAATATTGAGGGTCGTCGGTCACGCTCGGTGAATCTCCGGGACACCAGGTTACAGAAACATTTGCTGTTTCGCGGTCGATCCGTCGAGTTTGGTTAATTTCGTGATTGACGTGATCCCGTGGTCGAGCAAATACCGCCGACCCACCGCTATATTTTCACCCACTGCACTAGTTCTGTGACTGTCGTCCCCGAAGCAGAACGGAATTCCAAGCTCTTTTGCTTTCTCGAGGATTTTCGGGGCAGGGTAGGGGTGCTCTAGCTCTTTCCGAATTGCGCTGACGTTTAGATCGAGAATGCTGTCCGCTTTTAGGCACGCTTCCAGCGCTGCGTCGATGGCGTCGAGAACAGGTACTGAATCGAATTCTGGGGCGTCGCCTGTATAGAGTCTTGGTCGGTCAATATGTCCCACGACCTCAGGCCGTAGATCACTCACCATTTGCTCCACCAGATTGAAGTACCTAACGAGGAACGGCTCTAAGCCATCTCTGTTTTCGACCGCCTCATCGAAGAGTTCTCTGGTTACGTCTATCGGCAACTCGTCGACCCAGTGAACCGAGCCGACGATGTAATCTAGCTTGTGTCGACGTCTGAGGCTTGTGACCTCCTCCACATATCCCAATTCAGGAACGATCTCGATTTCAGCGCCTACTAGTACTTCAAGTCGATCCTCGAATTTCGTAGCCAGTTCACGGCATGTGGATACATAGTTCGTGAAATCACGATCTAGATCAGCGGGCGAGTAGCTAGCTTCTATCTCTTCTGGGTAAAGAAACTTTGCGTCTGTCCGAGGCGAATGTGCGGTTACTCCGAACGTCGCGTAGCCGAACTCGACAGCTGCTTCGAGCATCTCTTCGAGTGTGTCGCCCCCGTGCAGACAAAAGTCGCCGCTGTGCCCGCCGTGAAGCGATACTTTCCAGATCTCCGCTGTCATTCGTTCAGAAGACACCGGTTAGAACCGGCGTTGCGGGAAGGCGAGGTGTCCGGTGTGACCGACGTTATCGACTTGATAGACCTCTCCACCGGCGAACGTCACAAACAGCGTTCCAAGTGAAGAACCACCGAACGTGCAGTTTGTTGGATTGTCGGCCGGCGTTGGATGAGTGCGAACGACTCGACCTGAGGCTTCAAATTCGTAGATCATCGCTCCGGGACCACCCGACGAGTTCGATCCTGCTGTCGCCAGAATTGTTCCAGACGATGTCATCGTCATTCCGTCAATACTTCGACCACGTCCGAAGTCGTGAAGAACCTGACCTTCGCCCAGTGTGCCGTTGTCGTTCACTGGATAGGCGAGCAGTCGTTTTGGCTCGTCAGGACCGTTTGGGGTGTCGGCAACAAACAGGGTCTTCTGGTCGATAGAAAACAAAACCCCGTTTGGCTTGTGGGTATCGAACGTGACCCGAGTGGTGTTCCAGTTTCCACCGAAAGTGTGCTCGATCATGTAGACCGATTCGTGCTCAAGATTGTTAGGTCCGCCGGTGTAGTTGGGGTCGGTGAAATAGACTCGCCCCTGTTGGTCGACTGCGAGATCGTTGGGCCAGTTGATTGTCTCGCCCTTGAACGCATCACTGAGTACCAGCGGTTCAGCATTTGGATCTTCGGCGTCGATCTTGGTTACGCGATGCGCTCCACCTTCGCAGCAGAACAATTGACCCTGACGGTCGAATGTCATTCCGTTGGTTTCGCCCGTGTTCGTGCGCCACACCGTGCTTTCGTTCGTCTTGGGGTCCCAGCGGAACGTAGTGCTGGCTGCGCACTCGTTGTAAAGCAGGGCCTTTCCGTCCCACACTGGCCCTTCGGTCAATGTGTCGTGATTTGCGATCTGAGTCCAGTTCCAGTCGGACATATTTTTTCTTTCAGTTTGAGATGTTGTTGGCTGTGGTGAGTAGTTAGCGTGTGATCATTGGAAGCATCTCTTCGCCCAGATCAGTGACTGTTTTCCAGATGCTACGGAAAACGTCCATGACGTTCTTTTGTTCGACAGGAGTGTCGGGTCCGAACGCAATTCCGAACGTCGGTTCGAAATCTATTTCTTCTTGGTTGACCTTGACCTTCAAGAATTCAGTCCCACGGCTAAGTGTGCCCGTGTGCATGGTGATTTCCATTGTTTCTTGGGGGGGCAAGTTTGATGGTCTCTCTCATGTTAATTTGTTCGAGATGAACATAAATCACAGGCAACTCTCGGTGTTTGTCGATGTTGCCAAGCGAATTGAGATGGGCGAGGGCAATCTTATCCTCGTTGATCGGTTGATATCGATCGATCACCGAAATCGCATCTTTACGCACTCCTTGCAGTCGACGATTTTTTGCTCGTTTGTATTCGGACGGTGAATCAAAGATCGGGAATTGATTTTGGATTGAAGGCTTTTCTCCGTTGGCCAATACTAACTGCCAAATCATGTGGTCAAGGGCTGACCTGAAGTTGTACAGCATGTCGCCGATTAGCGCACTAAGGTCCGATGGAACAACCGGTGGTTCCGATTTCAGAATCCAGCCATGTTCGTGAAGGTTCGGTCGCTGTAAATAGCTGATACGTGCAGGATGCGAATTGATGAATGAACGAATACGCCCGTCCAATTCCTGCCCGTGCGCGTGCGCTCGGGCAATCTTGGTTCGTATACCAATCATTCGGAGGTGATCTTCAGGTTTGTATTTCATCGTGAGATGAATAATATTCTGGTTGCCCTCAACCTTGCGATCTCGATGTCATACGGGGCGCAAATTTCATTGCTGCTGAGGCTTAGTTGGGCCAGAGTAGGTGTCCAGTCATGCCGGTATTGCGTGCGACGAGGCAGTGTCCTTCGATCGACGAAACGTAAAGATCTTCGCCAACGAACGTGCAGTTTGTTGGGCGTTGTGCTGGTGTCGGGTGAGTCTCGATGATCCTGCCTTTGGGATCGAAGACCGTGATCATACCGCCGGGACCAGAAAGCTCCCATCCTGTGCAAGCAACTATGTTGCCTTCGCTCGAAAGGGTCATACCGTCGATACCGCGGTGCGGACCGAAATCGTGCAACAGCTCGTATTCACCGAGTGAACCGTCATCATTCACAGGGTAGGCGCGAAGGTGTCGATCTTCGCTTGCTCGGTAGTCGCTTTGTGCAACGTAAAGGGTCTTGTAATCGGCAGAGAAAAGCAGCCCGTTCGGCATGCTGGAATCGAACGTGCGTCGAACGGTTTTGTAGGTTCCGTCGTCTTGCGGCTCGGCAGAAATGATTGCCGAGTAAGAAATTCCGTTATCGGGGCTAACATCGCCAACACGGTCGGAAAAATAAATCGAACCTGAAGGAGTGATCGCAAGGTCGTTCGGCGAGTTGATTCGTCGACCATCGACACGATCAGCAACAACCACCATTTGACCGTTTGGATCGAAACGAACGATTGCTCGACCATCGCCTGAGCAGCCGAACAATCGGCCTTCGCTATCGAAATTTAGGCCGTTGGTGCCTTGAGTGTCTTCCCGGAAAACCTCGACCAGACCAGTCTTCACATCGAGGGACATGATGCGGTTCATCGCGATGTTCGAGTAGAGCATCTTCTCGCCGGTCCAGGCATTTCCTTCGGTGATGGAGCCAATTACCGGCGCCGCATGTTCAAATTCCCAGCTCATTTTTTCTCTCTTAGCATGAGGCGTTCATGCCTCAGGTGGTTGATTGGTCGATATGGATTGTTCGCCATTAGTCGCAGCCTAGTTGGTCAGCGAGGTCGTGGAAATCTTTTGCGAAATAGTTGAAATCGGGGTCTGGTTCGAGATCAGGCTTTTTAGCGTCACCGAACTCATCGGGTCTCGTGACGAGTGCAGCTTTTAGTCCTGCTTTTATAGCACCACGCAGGTCGTCATTGTGCGCTGCAACCAGCATTACTTCGTCGTATTCGAGTCCGAGTAACTCGGCTGTTTTTGTGTAGGCACGTGGGTGTCGTTTGTACTTGCCAGCAAGTTCTGCTGAGAGAACGGCGTCCCACGGAAGATTTGCGTACTTTGCCATGTTCGTGAGCAGAGCGATATTGCCGTTCGACAACGAAGAGATTATGAATTTCGATTTGAGCCGGGTAAGACCAGTCGTTGCATCGGGCCAGCCATCGAGTCGGTGCCATGCTTTGTTGAATTCTGTGAGTTCGTCGTCGTTGATATTTGGAAAACCGTACTCGTCGAGAATCACTTCGAGTCGTTCGCGGTGAATCTGGTCGACGATCTTCCATTCGTCTTCGCCAGAATTAACTTTTGCCATTCCGGCACCGTAGCCAGCGCGCCAGTCGTCGGCGAACTTGTCCCAATCGGCGGTTACACCGTGTTTCGCTCCGAACTCCGCAGCCTGTCGTGAGATCGAAGTGCGCCAGTCGACAACCGTTCCGAAAACGTCGAACACCAGTGCTTTGATTTCGCCACTGCTCATCTGGTTACTCCGTGCTTCGGTTTGCTACTGCGGTCGTGAAAATAATCAAACTGTCTGAAAACAAGATTGTGGAAATGGGTTCGACCGGCGGTATTCTAGTTGCCCGCGTTGGTATGTCCAGATCAGACTCACCGCTTGAGCGGTAATTTTGTCAAAATCATCCCGAATATTCAGCCACACTAAGGAACGCCCCGACCATGCCAGATAACGTAAAACGACTCTACCTAACCGAAGCAGATGTGAACGAAATGCTCGACATGAATCTGGCACTTGAGTCGCTGGACGAAGTGTTCAAGGCACGTTCGGCAGGTGAAGTTCGAAACGAGCCACGACATCGTTTGGCGGCAGGAAATGGATCGATGAATTTTATGGCTGCTACGTGGCCAGAAAAGGGTTGGGCAGGGCACAAGTCGTACGTGAGTGGCGACTTCCGAGTGACTTTGTACGGAACGAACGGCGAAGGCCTGCTTGCGTTGATCGGCGCGGGGCGGATGGGGCAGGTGCGCACTGGTGCAGCATCAGGAATTGCCACGAAGTACATGGCGCGTGAGAACTCCTCGTCGGTAGGAATAATTGGGTCTGGCTATCAGGCGGAAACACAACTTGAAGCGGTTTGTGCGGTTCGAGATATCAAAGATGTGAAGGTGTTTTCTCGTACTGTGGAGAAGCGAGAAAAATTTGCTTCGACTATGAGTGAACGACTCGGCGTGAATGTTGTTGCTGTCGATTCGAAGGAAGCAGCTGCCGAAGGCATGGACGTTCTTGTCGCAGTGACTTCTTCGGTGGAGCCGGTAATTACTGGCGAAATGGTCGAGCCGGGCATGCACATCAACGCTGCCGGGAACAACTCGTGGATGAAGCGGGAGCTAGACACGGCTGCGATTGTGAAGGCTGATCTGGTGGCGTGTGACGACATCGACCAGACTCGAATCGAGTGTGGAGAGCTTATGCGGGCAGTGGAAGTAGGACGATTTTCGTGGGAGTCGATGGTTCGGCTGGATCGAATTGTGGCTGGACTGCGAACAGCGCGCTATTCAGACGACGATGTAACTCTGTTCGAGTCGCAGGGCGTGGCGTTCGAGGATCTGGCAGTCTGCGGTCGGCTTTACGAATTGGCGCTTGAGCGCGGCATTGGGATGGAGTTGGGTTAGAGGCGATGTGCTGCTCGAAACACCGATGCACGATTCCCCGAGCGCAGTCCTCGGAGTCGAGGGGTCTCGGTGGAAGTGATTAGCTGAGTCAGCCTTCCTGGTCGTTTCCAGCGGGTGAACGTTGGTTCCCACGAGGTCCCGCCACTTCGCTTTGCTACGGTCGGGAAATCGATTTAGGCAATTGCGATTGTCGATTCCACGAGCTGATGGATTTCTCGCAATGACATTAACGACAGTGACCGAAGCTAGGCTGCTTCGGTCATTGAGCGAGTTTGTTTGCGATTCTGAATCTAGTTCAGAATGACATCGTCGAGATTGCCGGTGGTTGGCAACCAGAATCTCTTACTTGCCGCCCATGCTTACTACTTCGTGGACGTCGTGTTCGGACATTGGGACGCCTTTTGAGGTGTGCGAGCTGACCACCGAAGCGACATCGGGTGCGTCGGTAATGCAGAACGCAGTGCCATCGTTTCCGGCGAGAACGTCGATTGCGGTGGCGTTGAACTCATCGGCCGCTCCGCTGGCGATTCGGTCTTTCACCTGCTGAACCATCTCGGCCGGCATTTCAGGCATTTCGTTGTGGATGTCTATGAATCGTGGCATTTTGTGCCTCCTATTTTTGTATGCGTTTGTCCAAACCCACTCGAAATTAAATTGTCGTGAGCGTTCGGAAATCTTTTGTTGGACGCCTACTCTGGCGTTGGGGCGTTCCTAAGCGTCAGCAGGTGGGTTGGCTACGGGGTCAGGACCTGCATCGCCGCCGGCCGCAGCGATTGCGAGTCTTGCCAGGTAGTGATCCCAACCACCGCCGTGCTCTTCAACAGCCGCAACAAGCTCAGAGTGGAACAGGTTCACCAGCGTAGAACCGCCAGATTCTTCGAGAGTGATTTCAACCCTTGATGACCCGACCGTCACCGGGTTTTCTCCACCCTCCCAGCCGAACGTGTAGACAATCTTCTCGTCCTGAACCACCTCCAGAACCTTGCCGCCTGCGACGATGTTTTCGTTGATCTCGCAGCGATACTCGCCGCCCTCAAACGGTTCGAATACACAAGCCTGACCCATCCATGTGCACATGAGATCTGGATCGATCAGGTACTTGAATACCGTCGCCGCTGGGGCTTCGATAGTGATCTGTCGCGTAAGACTCGTGGTGTTAGCGCTTGGCGTTGTCATCGCAAGATTCCTCTTTTTTGGTTTCTGCTTCTACAGCAGCCTTGAGCCGACTGAGTCGCACGTCCCAGAACATCTCTAGAAACGCTTTTAGCTCTGCCATGCCTTCTACCCTCGTTCGGTACAGGCGCTTTACACCTGATCGTCGTTCGTCGATAAGACCCGCCGACTTGAGCACTGCCAGGTGCTGCGAGATTGCTGGGCGGCTTACGGTGAAGTTCGACGCGATTGCTCCTGCGGGAAGTTCTTGATGCTGTACAAGCTGAAGAATTTCGCGCCGGGTGGGATCGGACATTGCTTTGAGTGCGGCTTCCATGTCAAATATGTAAGCATAGTCTTACGTAAGTGTCAACTTACAAAAGAATATTGGCGCACTGGTTCTGCATTAATCTGCTGCACAGGCGTACACTCCCGCCGAACTGCTTTTCGAACGGCGGATTGCAGCTACCTAAAGAAAAGAAACGCACGTGGCACTCGACTATCTGAAACTGAATGATTCGAACTCCGTAAGGGTTCCTAAAGAAGATCTGCACAAGCAGGTATCAGCAATCTTGCAAGGTGTGGGAACGCCCGAGCCACACGCCGAAATCGTGGCGAAGGTTCTGGTTTCATCGAGCCTGCGAGGCGTCGAAACTCACGGTGTTGGGAATGCCGTCCGCTACGCAGAGTCGATTGAAAGCGGCGAGTACACCGTTCCACAGACAGTCGAAACAATCACCGAAACCGACACCACAGCATTGCTAAGTTGCGGGAACGGCCTTGGATTTGTTGCTGCTCATCAGGGGATGGAGATGTCGATAGCCAAAGCCCGAGAGTTCGGAATCGGGATGACAACTATCAAAGACGGACACCACATTGGCATGGTTGGTTACTACCCGATGATGGCGGTAGCCGAGGACATGATCGGCATGGCAATGACGAACGCCAGTCGCGCCGTTCGACCTGCGCTTGGTGCACGTCCTCGAGTGGGTACAAACCCGATAGCGTTCGGTGCTCCAGCTGGTGAAGAACGTGATTTCATTTTCGACATGGCGACATCGACAATCGCCAGCGGGAAAATTGCACTCGCCAAACGACTCGGTGTGCAGATGCCGGTTGGTTGGGCAGTTACAGCCGAGGGCGAACCTCTTAGAGAACCTCGTGGAGATCGTGGCGAAGACTGGGCGATGAACCCTCTTGGTGGAACTCGTGAGCAGGGAGCACACAAAGGCTACGGTCTGGGACTGGTGGTCGATATTTTGTGTGGTGTTCTCTCTGGTGGTGGTTTCGGAGCACAGCTTTCTGGCGGCGAGAACATGACCTGGACCATGGCGATCGATATATCAAAGTTTCGTGATGTCGATGAGTTCAAGGCGATGATGGACGACATGGTTCGTGAGTTGCACGCTACACCTGCCTTACCTGGCGAAGAAGGAGTGCTTGTAGCTGGAGATCCCGAAGCCGATTTTGAGGATGATCGAACTGTGAACGGCGTGCCAGTTGAGAACGGCCAGTACGACGAGATGCGGCAGAAAGCGATTCAGCTAGGCGTCGAGGTATTTATCTAATGGTCAGCAAAGTAAAACTCAACGATTCCAACTCGACTCGTGTACCCGCCGAGGCACTGCAAACACAGCTATCGTCGATTTTCGAAGCGGTTGGTTGCACGAGCAGGCACGCAGAAATCGCTGCGAAAGTTCTGGTGGCTGCCAGCGTTCGCGGTGTTGATACCCATGGTGTCGCCAACGTTGTTGGATATTCGAAGAACGCCGCCGACGGTACGTACACAGTTCCTCAGGAAACTAGAGTGATTAGTGAATCTGAAACCACGGCGCTCGTGAGCGGTGGAAACGGGATCGGGCTGGTATCGGCGTACGAAGCGATGGAGATCGCTATCGAAAAGGCCAAGAAGCACGGGCTTGGCATGGTGAGCATCAAAGACGGTCACCACGTTGGGATGGTCGCTTACTACGCTTCTATGGCTCTTGAGCACGACATGATCGGCATGTCGATGACCACTGCGGCTCCTGCGGTTAGACCGGCGCTTGGTGCGAAGAAGATGCTGGGAACTAACCCGATTGGGTTTGCGGCTCCGGCTGGTGAAGAGCGGGATTTCTTTCTGGACATGGCGACTTCAACTGTCGCTAGCGGAAAAGTAGGGCTCGCTCGGAGGATTGGTGTTCCGATTCCTGCTGGCTGGGGAGTGACCATTCCCGATGGTGGCGAGATTACGTCTCCGCCTGATGGTGAGAACGAAACCTGGGCGCTGAACCCGCTTGGCAACACGCGTGAGCAAGGATCACACAAGGGCTACGGTCTCAGCGTGATGGTCGATATTTTGTGTGGGGTGCTGTCGGGTGGTGGCTTCAGTTCGAAGTTAGATCGTGGCGAGAACATGAGCTGGGTGATGGCTATCGACATCGGAAAGTTCCGTGACATCGATGATTTCAAGGCGATGATGGACGACATGATTCGTGAGCTTCACGACACACCACCGCTACCGGGGGCAGAACGAGTGCTAGTACCGGGTGATCCGGAAGCCGACGCTATGGATGATCGTCTGGCGAATGGCGTGCCTGTTGAGAACGGCCAATACGCAGCGATTCGCGAGAGGGCAGCCGAGGTTGGTGTTGAGGTGGTTATTTAGGTTGGTGTTGCTCACCTACTGCATGTGAGCGGCAAACTCAACTACGTAAATTCCCGAGTGCATCCGAGGGATCTCGAGGTAGGGGAGTGATCGTCCATCTGCTTGAATGATCGTCGACTGCTTCCAACGTGATCCCTCCTTCGTCGGGAAATTAGATTTCGGCGGGAGAGTGCGCGTAGATTGCTGTCATCGGATGCACTCGCACCGAGGTCTCTCCACTTCGCTTTGCTTCGGTCGAGAAGAGTCCCGAAAGGCGCTCAGCTAGTCTCGATCTGAACGATCTCGGTTTGGCGGTTGCCGGTGATTTCTGGACCGTCTTCGCCTAGATATACGTCCATTTCAGAGCGGACCCCGAACTCGGGTAGATAAATTCCCGGTTCGATGGTGACCCCGACGCCATTGATTACTGTTCGGGTATCGTGCGTCTCCCAGTCGTCGAGGTTCACGCCGTTCGAGTGAACTTCGTAGCCGAGCGAGTGGCCGAGTCGGTGCACATAGTATTTTCCGTATCCGGCCTTTTCGATTACTTCACGTGAAGCTCGGTCGATCTCCCAGCCCTGCGGGTTATCGCCTTCGAGAACTCGATTTTCTAGCAGCTCAAAGGCTGCATCTCGAGCACCAGCTACAGCGTCGAAGACTTCTTGTTGTTTGGCGGTTGGTGGATCACCAAGTTTTGCCGTCCACGTGATGTCAGCGGATATATTTCGCTGATCTGGTGTTTCTGGTTTCTTGCGTGCCCACAGGTCGATCAGTAGCCAGCCTTCCCGGCGAATGACGGCAGCTTCTCCGGGCTTAGGTTCGTAATGGGGATCGGAAGAATGTTCGTTAAATGCTACCGACGGCCCATCGTCCCATTCGAGTCCTGCACGATCAAACCTGCCTCGAATGTGCTCGGCGATGTCGTGTTCAGTCAGTGCCCACCGAATGTTTTCGCCGATGTACTTGAATGTCTGCTTCACTATATTGTCGAGAGCGTCGACTGCGAAGAAGTGAGATTGAAGCTGCTCGGGAGTCCAGCGTTCGGTCGAGTATTGAATTACGTCGCCAGAAGATACGATTTCGGGTCCGAGTGAGCGGATTAGCTCGATCGTTCCTGCATCGACTCGACCGACTCTTGGAAGTTCATACAGCGGCGAATATTCCATCGCTACTTTTGATGCCGAGCCCACGAACGCTTTTAGGCCTGCGATCATCTGATCACGATTGCCGTATGCAGTTATCTCTGGTGAATCGGCAGGGAAGCGAGCTGAGTCGACTTCGTGCGCAAGAATCTGCGGTTCGTTGTTGGACGGAATCCAGAGCCAAACCGGACGGGTCAGATGTCCAACTCGCTTGCCGAGTGCTGCTTCGAAAACCGGATTTGTGTAGCGATAGTCCCGCGTGAGCCAACCGTCGATTCCGGCTGACTGCAGGAATTCTCGGGCGTCGTCGAGGGGTTTGCCCCCGAAGGAATTTAGATCGATATCGCTAAGGCTCATAGTATTTGTTCTTGATCGGACCTTTCGGTCGATCCTCGCCAGTCTTTGCGTACCACAGAGTGTGTTGATCCGTGTACTTCTTTTCCCATTTTTCTTTGCGTTTGAAATCGCGGTACTTCCAGATTACAAACCAATCGGCGATGAGCAAGGGGACTAGGATGATTATCCCGCCGATAACCCTCGATTCAGGAGCCCATTCTGGCGCGACGATGGGTGTACAGGCACAAGCGAACTCAGCGCCAGCGAGGTGCAGCAGTGCCCAGACGTAGAGTGCTGGGATTCCGAGGAAAATCAGCGCAGGCCAGTAAAGAATTTTGACCCAGCGTTTTTCACGAACGGGAGTTGGTGACGACATGGTCGCCACATATTACAGCTTTGACTTAGCGAGCTCTGTGTAAGACGCTAGCGCATCTTCGTAAGCTTCGGGCGTGTTGATGTCGAGTCGAACCACCGCTGAGTCGAACTCTATCCTATGGTGGTCGATATCGGGTTTCTTGAATATGGCGCGTACGCCTTCACCCTCTTCAGTGATAGCGGCTAAGTCGGTTCGCAGTCCCGCATCGAAAATCAAGGGGTGCCCACCGTGACCGTCGTAGCCGGGTGAGGTGATGTCAGCTCCGAAATCAGTGTGCTTTCGCAAGACTTTTTCGATCACCCATGCAGGTCGGGGTTGATCGACTGCGAGTAGGACTACCGAGTGGATTCCATCGGGCAGTTCCCAAACTCCGGCTTTGATAGATGTGGTTTTACCTTCGAGATATTTTGGGTTGTAAACCCTCGTGATACTTGGGCGGTCTTTTAGCAGCGGAGCCATCTCTTCGTCGTACTTCCCTGTAACGACGATCACTCGGTCGCACCCGCCCTGAAGCAGCGAGTTCATCTGGTATTCGACCAATGTCGTACCGCGCCAGGGAAGAAGTCCTTTGGGACGGCCCATTCGGCTCGATTCACCGGCGGCAAGCAGTATTCCGACCGCGTTGTAGTCGGGCACGTTAATCGGCGCCTACCGGCGTTTGCCTGTCGGCGTTGCGAGCTGCCTTTTCGGCAGCCTTATCGATGAGTCGCTGGTCGAGCTTGAGCGTACCGCCATCGCCACCGAGCCTGAATCCAACAATCTCTGCCATGATCGAAAGAGCAATTTCTTCTGGTGTGCGTGCCGAAATATTGAGTCCTATAGGTGACCGAACACTCTGGACTTCTTCCATCGTGAAGCCTTCGGCGAACAATTCTTCGAATATAAGAATTGTCTTGCGCTTCGAACCGAGCAATCCAACGTAGCTGGCTGGAGTTCGCATTGCCGAGGCTGTCGCCGACGCGTCGTAGCGGTGACCGCGAGTTGCAATCACGATGAACGAGTTTGTGCCGATAGGAAGCTTTTCGAACGCAGATCCGTAGTCGGAAACCACAGTCTGTTCAGCTTCAGGGAATCGGTCAGGGTTAGAAAATTCTTCTCGGTCGTCGATGATGAAAATGCGGAAACCTAAACCTGCCGCAATACTCGATATCGCCTTTGACACGTGGCCACCACCCGCCAAAACTAGCGTTGGAGGTGTTGTGTACGCCTCGACAAAGTACTCGTCGCCCGACTCGGCGGTGATGTAATCGTTCTTGCCCATGGCCATCAGCTTTCGAGCTGAGTTCATAGCGTGGGAATCGAGTTTCTCATCGCCAAGCGACTCTGAAGTAGAACCGTTTTCTCTTATGAGAAGTTTTGATCCGACTGCAAGCTCTGAGCCTTCAGGGACTTTCATTAGGCTGGCGACAGCGACAGGTGCACCGCCTTCGTAGGCAGCTACAACTTCGTCGGTGAAATCTTTGGCGACTTCAGGTTTACGAATTGGGTCGAGCAGGAAGTACATCGTTCCACCGCAGACCAGTCCGTCTTCGGCAGCAAGATCTTCGTTCAGCTCGTAGTCGCGCATCTCAGCGGCACCACCGCTCTTGAGAAGCTGTGAAGCTGCGAACCAAATGTCGCCCTCAACGCAGCCGCCACCGAGCGTACCGACACCTGAACCATCGGCTCGGACGAGAAGTTTCGCTCCGGGCTTTTGAGGTGTTGAACCAGAAGTTTTCACTACAGTCGCAACGACCATATCGTTGCCAGCTGTAATTTCATCTGACGCAGCTCGAAATACCTGTTCCATTTATTAAGTCACGCCTAGCGGTTGTATTAGTGGGCTTTGATCTTTAGATGCTATTAACTACGGTCACGATACGAGTTTGATTCGTCACCGGTTTCTAGTTGCAGCGTGAGTTCAGATTAGCATATCGGTGCTAAAAACCGTCCGAACGAGATACGGTGCTTTGGCGGTATTGATCGTTCGGTCGAGCTCGTGACTACCTGACGTTGGAATGCGACCGGATTGGTTGAAATCGCGGTGCAGACCCAAGGTCAAGTCCAGCCGTCGGGTTTTGAATCAGCGATTACGAAGAGATTCCCACTGCCTTTTCGCTGCGGATAGACCGGTTTTCGGTCCAATCCAAGCGAAAAAGCGTGGTGGAATTTATCGTTTCCACGGAACTAAGCTGCGAACCTAGTGTGGCTTCACGTCTCGGTCACTCTCGTCACGAGGAGTGCGAATTGCGTCGGGGCGTGCCGACTGTCGAATTTCACCCTTCCATCGTTCGATGACGTCTGGGGAATTCAGCTCCTCTTCTGAGTAGCCGTGGAATTCTAGAGAGTGATGTTTGATGCCACTGAGGATCTGGTCCATATCTCGACCAGTGACTCCATATCCGCAGTCGTAACCCATTGCGGCACAGGTGATTGTCATTGCCAATTGAGTCCTCCTCTGGACGTGGTAAAAAACATTGCGGTCCAAATCAACAAAATCAAATTACTGAAGATTTATGAAAGTTTACTGATTCATCCGCTCAAATGAGATGCCAAATTGTTCAATTCGATTCAAATCTGGCTCGTGCTGGGCTTTTTGTACGCCCAGAGCACGAAATATTAAGGTGTAGATCGAGTCGTAAGGCTGCTAGTCTCTTGGACCGTTTCCAGAAACTCAGCTCAACGAGGTTCTCATTGACCAGTTCCGAAGATTTTTTCAGATCGTCCGCCAGCTACTACACGGACTATCGAAAGCCTCTTCCCAATCAGCTGTTCTCGCTAATTAGAGAGAAGTTTAAGCTGACCGGTGACGGTTCACTGGTCGATATTGGCTGTGGTACGGGGCAATTGGCGCTCCCGCTCAGGGGCGACTTTAGAACGATCGTGGGCGTTGATCTATCCGAAGTGATGATCGAGTCTGCTTGGCAACGTGCAACAGAGCTAAAGGCTTCAAATGCTGAATTTCTGGTGATGCCTGGCGAGGAAATCGACTCTCTTCCAGAGTCATTTGATCTAGTGACCTTCGGTAGTTCGATTCATTGGATGGACATCTCAAAAACACTTACTGCTAGTTACAAGTTGCTCAAAGATGATGGTGGCGTTGCAATTATCGGTATGCGCAGCATTTGGGGCGGCAGCGATGAATGGGAGCAGGCTGTTGTTCGCGTGGTCCAGAAATGGATGGGTACGGAGCGAAGAGCTGGTTCGAGCACATTCCAGATTTCGACCAAGACAGATGTTACCTTCGAAGAGTCACTCGAGCTTGCCGGATTCAGCGTGTTTTCAAGCGGTGTCGTAGATGCGAGCTATTCGGTAGATATTCCGTTCATTATTGGACATCTTTACACGACTTCGTATTGCAATCGTGACTTGTTGGGCGAGAACGTTAATGCGTTTGAAGGCGAGCTGACAGACGAGCTTCTAAGGCTCGATTAAGCCGGTACGTTCACGTGGTCGCCGGATGCTAGCTACATATTCGCTCGTAAGTAGATTCCGGCGTGAGACGGCCAGCATCACCGCAACTCATGATGCCAAGTATTTTCATCTGCCGGCGAGATCCCTCCTTCGTCGGGAAGTGGAAATTGGAGGGCTGTGGATGCCGTTAGCTATTCTGTGGAATTAAGTGAACCGGGACGACTTACGCCTTGTTCAAGCGCTCTGCGGCGTCCTGAACCGAGCGAACGATCTTGTCGTAGCCAGTGCAGCGGCACAGGTTTCCGGCAAGCTTTAGGCGGATTTCGTTCTCG
Organism: Candidatus Lucifugimonas marina; assembly: GCA_029593915.1. Classification (GTDB taxonomy): domain Bacteria; phylum Chloroflexota; class Dehalococcoidia; order Lucifugimonadales; family Lucifugimonadaceae; genus Lucifugimonas; species Lucifugimonas marina. Next base: position 1,230,856 of record CP046147.1, read on the forward strand.
GTTGGGTGCGGATTGTCGTTCAGTAGGGCAGTCGTTGCGATCATGAAGCCGGGTGTGCAGAAACCACACTGAAGCCCAGAGTTTTCAACGAACGCATCTTGCACTGGTGACAGATGACCGTGATCAGCCAATCCTTCGACGGTCGTGATTTCCCGACCGTTTGCTTCGGGGGCAAGAACGAGGCATGAGCACGACGACTGGCCGTCGACCATGACAGTGCAAGCGCCGCAGTTGCCGTTCGAGCAGCCTTCCTTGGTGCCTGTTAGTTTGAGCTGGTCTCGAAGCGTTTCGAGCAGTGTCCAAGTTGAGTCAACGAGAATCTCGTGCTCGACGCCGTTCACAGTGGTTTTGATTTGTTTCTTGCTCATTTAGGCGAGTCGCTCCAGGCAGATAGTCAGGGTTCGTCTGGTCAGAACTCTGATCAGTTCTTTTCGATATTCGGCAGAGCCTCGGACGTCCGTGATCGGCACAGCTGAACCAACCGCGAGATCGGCAGTTTTGTCGATCGCATCGGCGTCGATTTTCGTACCTTCAAGGAACTCTTCGGCTGCGTAGGCTCGTACTGGAGTTGGAGCTACGGAAGCGAGTGCGATTCGCGCTTTGGTTACTAGGTTGGTTGAAGGATCGACTTCGATGAGCGATCCAACTCCTGCGACGGCGATATCCATTTCGTTTCTAGGAATGAATCGCAGGTAGGCAGATGCGGTGTTTGCCGAGGGAGTGGGAAGCACGAGTTCTTTTAGGATCTCGCCCTTTTCGAGCACCGTCTGCCCGGGACCCGCAAAGAAATCGATAAGTGGGATTTCTCGTTCGCCCGAAGCGCTCGCCGTGTGTGCGACAGCTTCGTGGATGAGTAGTGAGGGGATCGTATCGGCTGAAGGAGCAGCGTTACAGACATTTCCGCCGACGCTTCCGCGGTTTTGAATGTGTACCGAACCGACCAGTTCCGTGGATTCTGCGAGCGCTGCGAATCCACCTTTTTCCGTTGTGAAGTTGTGAACTTCAGTGCAGGAAACGGCTGATCCGACGTGCAAACCCGATCCGTTGGATTCGATGTTAAGCAGTTCGGGAATTCGTTTTAGATCGACGACAAGGTCGGCGTTTCTTCGGTTGCTTTTCAACTGGTCGATAACATCGGTTCCTCCGGCAAGAGGTCGATTTTCGCCAGGTTGTGCCAGCAGTTCCAGCGCACTCATCAGGGACGTTGGCGCTTCGTAATCAAAGTTCGGCATTCGTTCGTGCTTCTCCAGTATTTACTTGAGCGTATAAAGCTCGTTCGGGCGAGATTGTACGCCTCTAACCGACTCGATAAGGGGCCAGGGTGTCCCATTTTGGGGTCAGACCGAGGCCGGGCAGGTCGGGTGCGTAGACGAATCCGTCCTTGATGGTCAGTTCGTGCTCCCAAACTTTTCCGTGCATTGGGTTCACCGAATCGCGGTAGTACTCGAGGATGAGTCCGTTCGGAATCGCTGCCACGAGGTGAATGTGGACTTCCTGTGCTCCGTGCGGAGAAACATCAAGATCGTTCGCCTGTGCGAGTGCCGCAACCTTCATGAATTCAGTGATACCGCCGACGATCAAAGCGTCGGGCTGCAGAATATCTACGGCGCGAGCGTTGATCATGTCGCGGAATCCGTATCGGGTGTATTCGTTTTCACCAGCTGCTACCGGTACTGAAGTCGCCCGCGTGATTTCAGCTTGGCCGATGTAATCGTCTGGCTCGACTGGCTCTTCGAACCAGAAGAGGTCGTACTTTTCAGCCTTTCGAGCAAATTCAATTGCCTGATAGTGACGGTAGGCGTTGTTGGCGTCGACCATCAGCCGAACATCGGGCCCGATGGCCTCTCGGCACACCCGAACTCGCTCGATGTCTTCGTTGATAGAAACAGCACCGACCTTGATTTTTACCGCACGTGCGCCAAGTTCGACGTTTTCTTCCATCTCCTGGGCAAGCTCTTTGAGTCCTTTGCCTTCCTCGTAGTATCCGCCAGCGATGTAGGTATCTACCTTGTTCGTGAACCCGCCAAGCATCTTGTAAACGGGCATGTTTGCGACTTTGCCCTTGATGTCCCAGAGAGCAATATCGATACCAGCGATTACACGAGTCGAGATACCACGACGACCAACTAGCTTGGGTCGCCACATTGCGTGCCAAAGCGCCTCGTTGTTTAGAGGGTCTTGACCGATCAGCCCCTTTTTAAAATGCTCAACGAAGGCGAGTCCTACTTCAGGAGTGGTTTCGATTCCGCCGGCGAGACCAATTCCTTGGATATCGGGATCGTCAGTGTCGATAACCACGATGTTCAGCAGGTTGTGGGTGTAGGTGTACAGACCGTTCGTGATCGGGACAGCGCGTGGCCACTTGAACATTTCCAGTCGTACATCTGTGATCTTCATCGAGAATTACCTTCGTTGGTTTGCGGTCGGGCTAGAGCTACTTCGCACCGTGAATTCGATGACGAAGTTTGTAATCGGGCGGAGTGTAGCAGTGGGTAGGGCTGGATGTGGGGATTCTTCAGCAGTGGTTTCTGTGGTTCGAGAAGTTATTCGCCAATAGTCGATTCTCACCACTCTTTTGGGGGAGGTAAGTGCTACCGTTGAATGTATGGAAAGCATCCCTTCAACAGAATCGTCGTTCAGGCAAAGCTACGTAGATCGAGATCGAATCGAAGAAGATCGATTCGAAGACGACCGTCGACGTCGACGTGGCATGGCTATCTCCTTAATTCCGCTCGGAATTGCTATGGCGCTAATCATGCACTACACGAACATTGTGGTCGCAATTGATGACGCCGACTGGCAGTACGTGCTTCACCGACCTGCATTAGTGAACGTAATGAAGCTATCGCTGGCTCCGATTCTAGGTGGCGGGATAGCGATGTTGATTGCTGGACTGATCGCAACGGCGATCGCCGGCAGGGAAGGCCGCTACTTACCGCTCGCACTAACCGTGTTCATGTACATGATCTTCATGCCGCTAACTGTGGGGCTGTTGCTTCCTGCGAACTTGTTCTTGCTGGATGTCACCGGGCTTTCCGTCGTTGACGTATCGGTTGGAGATGCAATTTCGTCGTGGATTTGGGGAACACCGTTCTTCGTGCTCACTTACACGATGACTGGCATGAAGCAGGCGTTTTGGGCTGGTGCGGGTGCGGTGCTGATCGGTGCATTTGTCTTCCGCTATCTAGGACCTAACAGCGAGACGTTCAGCCTGAAGAAAACTCTTGGCGCCACCTCGCTCGCAGGACTGATCATCGTGTTCTTGATCATGTTTGGTCCGCTTGGCATCTTCGAGATATTGTTCAACCAGTTCCGCGCTGCTTAGAGAACTTCTCTCAACCAACTACCTCAGATCCTATTAGTTTCTCGAAGGCGACATTCGCTTTCATGCTGTAAGTTCATGCTTCAAACACGATGTGAAATCGTCGGAGAGATGGTGAACGCATGGAACGACTGCTCGAAAAATCGCTCGATGACCAGTACGCCTTAGAGCGAGAACGCAAGGCTGTTGAAGACGTTCTCAACAGGCGACTCAGATGGGCGTTATTGCCGTTGGGCATCGTTTTTGCCATAGCCGCACTTTATCTCGACATTTCCACGCGTATTGCGATTCCCGTTTTGGTCGAACGTTTGGACACGGTGACAGTTGTAGGACAACGTGCTGATTACGATGTGTTCAGTTTGAACGCTGGGGCGTTTTTACGTATCGCACCATCTGCTGTAGTTTCGGGCGTTATCGCAAGCTGGATAGCCGTCTGGGCTGGAACCTACTATCGGCGTGATTTCATCGCCCCGATGTACGTCCTAATTGGGCTCGTTTATGCAGCCGTTCTGACTGCATCGCTGGCGCTACTGATTCCGCTGAACGTGTTTGCGTTGGATCTGTTTGGCATGGCAATTACTGATGCTGAGATTCCGCACAGTAGCGAACTTTCATTGTTTTCAAGAAAGCTTTCCGGGATAGCACCGTTCTCGTATGTGGTGACTGGGATGGAGCGAGCTATGTGGACGGCGGCTGGCTTCGTAGTGTTCGGACTTGTTGGAGTTCGGCTTGTGGGCGGTTTAGGTTCGTCTGTTCGCGTGAGCAGGGCAGTGATCGTGAACGCGATTATCGGAATCGTTTTTATCGGCGTGCTTCACTCGGGGGCAGCAGGGATTCACCAGTACTTGTTCGACCGATTCGTTCAGCCGAGTTCAGAGGAGATACTGGATTATGACGAAGTCTAGACTTTGTAGATCAGAATCACTCGGCACTGTCTGAGGATCACGGATTCGCAGCAGAGACGATGTGTTTATTCGCCGAGCGCGTCTGACAAGGCCAGGCAAGCGTCGATCGACTGTTCGCACAGCATCACGGTGTTTCCAACTACTGCGAAAGCCTTGAACTTGGTAACCGCCACCGACCCAGCACCGCGGTTGCTAGCTCCGAACTGGCCACCTTCTCGGAAGCTTTGGTCGATATCTTCCGAAGCGTCGGTCACACCCGCGTTCTTCGCTGAATCATGAGATGCGTAGACGCGTAGCTCGATGTCCTTGGCGGAAAAGAAACCGAAGTAGACCTCTGTTGCTTCGGGGACGGTGCTAATGTCGTCGTACTGTTTCGACTGCTTCCAGCCCGCGGCAATGTAGTCGTCGACGGAGTAGGTGCTGTCGGGGTTGAGAATTCGAGAAACCTCGGCTAGTTCGTCATCAGCTTCTTCGGCAGCTGGGGCAGCTTCATCTGAGCTAGAGTCGTCGTCACCCGATCCACACGCCATTGCCATTGCTAGTGCGCCCAAAAGCATGGCGAGCAGCATCCAGCGAGATAGTTTGGCGAGAGAGCCGATGTTGATGACTTGCGACATGCTGGTGACCTTTGGGTTCGGGCGAGTTTTGAATAATTCTTGAATAGCGTACTGTTGGCGGTGAGGTTACCAATTGCGCCAAATTCCCACAATGGTTTGCGAAATTGCTGTTGGCGGGATTGGATTAGAGTGTTGCTCACACAGAAACTCGTGAGAGAATCAATGTCGTTCCACCGCACGCCACGCTAGCTGTGCGGAACACGTGGGCCCGTAGCTCAGTCGGTTAGAGCAGTTGACTCATAATCAATTGGTCGGGGGTTCAAGTCCCTCCGGGCCCACCAATATTTTCTAAACTCGATTTCACATCGCTAGTCGACGTGGAAAATTCGGAACACTTATCGGTGCGCCAGCACACACACCAACCCCGGTTTACTCAAATGGCGGCAGGTTGACGCCGAGGATTACTCTTAGGTAGTTGACGTTGTGGGCGAGGTAGTCGTCGACCGCTAGGTCGAGGTTTCCGCCGATTGCGTCGAAGCCGTCGTCGCCTTCTCGTGGGCCATCCATGTCGAATACCACCCAGCCTTTGTAGTGCTTTTCTCGGAGCATTTTCATCAAGGCAGGGAAGTCGACACCTCCGCCGCCCATGTTGTGATAGACGCTGCCTTCGCTCCAGTGCTGCTCTTTTGAAGGGGTTTCAGTGTTGTTGCGGTACTTGGCGTATGTGTCTTTCAGATGGACTTCGGCAATGCGAGGGAAGTACTCGTCCATGATCTCGACTGCGTCCATGCCGCCGAGCGTCAGGTGTCCGGTATCGGGAGTCATCCAAACGTAGTTGGGGTCGGTAAAGTCGAGCATTGCTCGTACTTCGTGTTCACGCTCGATCGGTCCCCAGATGTGCGGGTGCGGAGCCAGCCGTACGCCCATTTCGATAGTCTGGCGACCGATTTCGTTCAGCGTGTCGGCGATTCTTTTCAGTTCATCGTCCGAGGTGCCGGCTTCGGGTCGAACTCCCATGTTGCACTTGAAGAGCGTGCTGCCGACCGGCTGTAGAAAATCTCGAGCGAAAGCTACGTGGTCTTCGATGGTCTGCGGGATCTGGTCGGGGTCGATGAAATTGGTCGACTGATTTTCTGCACCATTCGAAACGTCGATCAGCGTCACGCCAGCTTCATCGAACTTTTCCTTGAGTGCCAGCGGGTCGGCTCTGTGATTCTCGATCTGCTTAGCGTAGGGCTCGATTCCTTGAAGTCCGAGAGCGGCGATTCGCTTGATTCCCCATTCAATCGGGTGTCGAGCATCCCAAAGCGAGCTGGTGGATCCGTAAAGGATGTCTGGATTTTCAGGGTCGAGGGGTTTGTGATTTACCGCGGGCATGAAGTGCTTTCTTCGGATGGTGTTTGATGGCGACGGAGTATAACTCTCGCAAGTGCGTCAGGGCGACGGCGTTTTGCCGTCTCGGTCACTGCACGGGGATCGAATTCAGCTTTTAGCCCTTGAGGTACTTGATGATCTGATTGCAGATGAAGAGATGACCTCGATTGTTGAAGTGGAGCCCGTCTTCGAAGATGAATTCGTTGAACCGCTCAGTGGTGATCATCCCGAAAATATCTATGACGTCGATGCCGGTGTTGAGAGCGGTTTCTTTGCCTCGCTGTACGTACTCTCGAGTTAGTTGCGGATCGAGACTACGCATTTCGTGGTCGACCGGGTACTGGGTGAGGTATACGACATCCCCGATTTCTTGAGTGGCGCTGAGAACTGTGTTCAACGACTCGACGTGTCGTTCGATAGGGACTCGAATTTCGGGCTTATCGTCGACTATTCGTGGGACGTCGTTTATTCCAAGCGTTACCAACGCAAGGGGATTCGTTCGAGCTTTCATATCCGCAATCACACCGGGGAGTCGGGGGATCATCACATCGGTGGTGTCGCCGCCAATGCCGTGATTTATCGCTGAACCGGTTTCAGTATCTTGCAGATATCGATCAAGTCGAGCTATGAACCCGCCTTCGCTGTCCTTCGAGCCCGCCGCAGTGCTCGCACCGAAGCTGTACGCCGTGTTCATTTGTTTATTCGATTCCTTTTTGGTTGGCTGAATTGATCTTTATTCATCGATGGGTGTCGGGAAGATATCGCGTTCGTCGTTGTTAAGTGGTGATGCGAGTGTGACTACTCGGGCAATTTAGAGCATGTTTTTGTGCTTGATGTCGATGTTCTGTAATCACATTCCAACTGTGATGAAACCCGGAAGCACTCCTAAGTTTCATGCCCCGGTCTGAGTTGTCTGGGAAGATCAGAGTGAGGGGGAGGTATTCAAGATTTCAAATCTTGAGTTGATCTGACTGAAACGAGTTCGTCGATGACGAAAAAGATACTAATTGTCGAAGATGAAGCCGACATTCGTGCTGCACTGACTGCATGGTTTGAAGATGAAGGTTTCGAGACCGCTGAAGCTGATAACGGAATCGGTGGTTTAGTCGAGTTCGAGCGCAGTTCTCCCGATATAGCACTCCTTGACGTGAACATGCCCGGAATGAACGGCATCGAGCTGTGTCACGAGATTCGTCAGTTTTCGCGTACTCCACTGGTGATGTTTACCGCTGATGCGGACGTGGATGAGGTGAAATCGGCAATTGCTGAGGGTGCGACCGATTGGGTGCTAAAGACTGGTGGGTTTGACGCGCTGATTGATCGTATAACCGAGCATCTCAAGATTACTCGAAGCGGAATAAGTGAATCGGAGCTTGAGGAGCCAGTATCCGCTCAGGTCCTATCGTCGATCGAACCTGTTGTCGACGGTCACGATCAGCTCGTTGAACTCGATGCCGCAGGGGAGTTGAAGCTCGACGCACCGTCTCCCGATGATTTGTTTGCCTGGAACGGCGCATATTTTGGCTTTAGAGACGGCGCAGAACTGTACACATATCTGGGCAAGCACGTTGGACGATTCCGACGGAACGGCGATATCTATCGACCGAATGGTTTGTACATGGGTGATGTTCGGGATGGTCGATTAATAGTCGACTGGCACAAAACTGCCCGGCGAGCGAGTTCATTCACGCCTTCGAGCGACAGGGCAGGGCGTCCAAAATTCGCTGATCGCGAGCCGTTGGATTTGCAGATCGGGTTCAAAGATTTTCCCGATGTGGAAGATCTTCCGGTATAGCGTGTGAGCTACAGCCGTCATAGACGCAGGCGAGAAGCGAAGCGGTGCTGCAAAATGTCGGAATGAAAATATCCGACATGAGAGGGCTTGGCCCTAAATCTTCCGAACGGCTGTCAGCTGTTGGAATCGATACCGCTGAGAAGCTGGAAGAAATCGGTGCTGTCGCGGCGTATCGCCTTTTGAGCGATGCGTTTCCCGATTGGGTGAGCCCGAACGCACTATGGGGAATGCAGGCCGCTTTGATGGAGATCGATTGGCGGCAGTTGCCTCGCGAGCTAAAGGATCAATTGCTAGACGAGCTTGAATCGTAGACTTTCTGGTTCGCGTAGTTGTTCTTTGAAGTGATATCGTGCGTCGGCAGATCGCGCGCTTGGTTTTTTCGGGGACTGAGCAGGGTTTCCAATATTCAAGAAAGATCGCCAACAAATGATTCACGAGTTCCGAACTTACGATCTCAAACCTGGCTCTCTAGATCAGTACTACGCAAACACAGCTCCGATGATGGAGAAAAGGTTGGAGTACTCGCCATTGGTGGGCTATTTCCACACTGAAGTTGGACCCCTGAATCGTGTACTTCACATTTGGGAATACGAAGATTTGAACCAGCGCGCCGACGTGCGCTCAAAAGTGATTTCCGACGGAATCTGGCCACCGCCAAATAAAGGAATCGTGGAAAACCAGCAGGTCGATATTTTTATACCTGCCCCTTTCTTGCCGTCGTTCGACCGGGAACGTGCGATAGGGCCGCTTTTTGAGTTACGGGTTTATCGGTATCCGGTTGGTGCAATTCCGAAGGTTTACGAAGCGTGGGCTCCGAAGATCGAAGCTCGTATGGAATTGGCGCAGCCTGTTGGAATCTGGTCGTCCGACATTGGTGGCGTGAATCAACTGGCGCACATGTGGGCATATGAAAGCTTTGAGCATCGCATGGAGTCACGGAGGAAATTCGCTTCGATTGGCTGGCCGCCTAGCTCAGGTGTAGCTCCAATCACCATGCAAAACATGCTCATGCTCGCTGCCGATTTCTCACCGATCCAGTAACTGTTCTTTTCAGGAGTTTCGATTTGTCTCATCCGCTATTCGATTTGAGTGGTCGCGTCGCCATGGTTTCCGGTGGTGCAAGCGGAATGGGGCGCCAGATGGCGCTCGGATTCGCCGAAGCTGGCGCCGATATTGTGCTTGCTGACCTCAATTTGGCGGGTGCAGAGGTTACTGCCGGCGAGGTTGAGTCGCTGGGACGCCGTGCTGTTCCGGTCGAATGCAACGTATCTGATATCGAACAGGTGAGGGCGCTGTACTCGACGATCGATGCGGAGTTTGGCCGAATCGATGTGGTCGGAAACGTTGCGGGAGAAGGACACATGGGGCGACCTGAGGAGATGCCCGTAGAGAAGCTTCAGGAAGTTTTGCAGAACCTTGTTGTTGGTCGTTTTACGTCTTGCCAGGAAGCGGGCCGACGGATGTTGAAGCAGGGTAGAGGATCGATTATCAATTTTGGATCGATTGGTGGTTGGAATTCGCTAGGGCGTGGTCACACGCCGTATGGCATGGCGATGGGAGCAGGAATTCAGATGACACGCGAGTTGTCGACCGAATGGGCTTCTCGCGGTGTGCGCGTGAACGCTATTTTGCCGGCTCAAGTCTGGAACGAAGGCTTGAGGAAAAGAGTTGCTGCTACTCCTGAACTGGAAGACACGTTTTTGGGTGGAATACCGATGGCGCGCCTCGGGAATCCTGAAGAGATTAAAGGCCCTGCAATATTTCTTGCATCCGATGCTTCGAGTTTCGTGACCGGAGCTATTTTGCCAATGGATGGCGGGAACATAGCGCTGAATGCTGGTGGTACGTATCCGGGTAGTCCGAGAGCTTACGCATAATCCGCTTGCTGATCGAATGAGCGAGCGAGGGCGGTATTACTCGACCGGTTCTAGATCGCGTTCCATCTGCAACCGAACCATTCTGATTTCCTCGTATGAATAGTCGTCCCCGAGTTCTTCTTTGATTGGCGCAAGGTAACCGCTGCCGTCTGCCTTAAGAGCGTTCTGGATAATCTCGATTTTGGCGAGAGTCGGAAGAAGTTGTTCGAGATTGAATTCTGGTTCAGCCCGAGCGATCTTTTCGAGATGAGAAACGATTGTTTTTGAAGCGAGTCCTCGTTCAGTCGCAATCTCGTCGACATTGAATCCCTCGGTAAACAAGCGTTTAGTTTCGTTAAGAGTTCGACTGAGTGATGGACGACCATTTGCTGACGTCTTACGAGATGAATTTCGACGCTTACGGCGTGGTACTCCGATTTTTTCTCGGGGCAAGAGGTCGTGCTGATCGCAGTAATCGATGATGGTTTCTAAAAAACGTTCTCCAAATTGATTCAGCTTGGTAGTACCTACTCCAGATATCGTGCTGAAACTGTCGAGAGAATTCGGCATGTAGTACGCCATCTCGCGCAGAGCAACGTCACCGAAAATCACATAGGCAGGAACGTCACGTTCGTGTGCCACTTGCTTGCGAAGTGCCCTTAGTTCGGCAAAAAGATCGCGGTCGAAATCGAGATTTTTACCGTTCGAACCTTCATCCATCGTGATGTTCGCTGATGGCTCGAGCAGAACTGGCATTCGTGCGAGTGTTATGGAATCTCGATTGTTCAGGAAGCTGCGCCCTGCCGAGCTAACGGCGAGCGTTCGGTACTCCCCAGACGAGATGGCTATTAGCCCTTCATCCTGCAACAGGCCAATAGTTTCCCTTAGCTCTTCATCTGGGACGTCGGAAGCTATCCCGTGCACCGATAGTTGGTCATGCTCGAGTTCTCGAATTCGTTTGGCCCGAGACCCTCGAAGTACGTCGACGACATGTTTTGCTCCGAACCGCTCTCCAGTTCGAATGATGGCTGAAAGGATTTTCTGGCTGATCTCGGTGGCATCGAACTCTTCTTTGGTCGCCAGGCACACGTCGCAACCACCACAACCTGTCGATTCTTCTGTGCCGATTCCTGAATCGGAGGCCGAGGTGCCTACCGGGCTCTCATCGCCAAAGTAACTCAGCATGTACCTTCGCCGACAAGTACGCAGTTCGCTGTACTCGACCATCGCTGAGAGTTTTTCTGACGCGTTCTCTCGTTCCGATGGATCTTCGATTTGATTGATGAAGAAATCCTGTTTGACTCGATCACCAAATGTGTAGAACAAAACACACTCGCTCGGGAGTCCGTCGCGTCCTGCTCGACCTGTCTCCTGGTAATAGCCTTCGAGCGATTTTGAAAGGTTGTAGTGGACTACGAGACGGACATCGGGTTTGTCGATTCCCATCCCAAATGCAATCGTAGCGACGATGATTTCGACTTCGTCTTTGATGAATCGTTCTTGGGTTTCACGTCGAAGAACTGTGTCGAGACCGGCGTGGTATGCGGCTGCAGAAAACCCACGTTCGGCCAGATCGTAGGCAAGATTGTCAGTTTCTTTACGAGAGAAACAGTAGATGATCGCTGATTCGTTTTTGTGAGTATTTAGTAGTCCGACCAGCGAATCGAACGCTCGAGTTTTTGGACGAACAGAATAGGCGAGATTCGGTCGATTGAAGCTCGATACGAACCATTTACTATCTTCGAGCCTCAGTTGATCGGCAATATCGCGCCGCACTACTTCAGTTGCAGTGGCTGTGAGTGCGATAAGCGGTATGTTGGACAGGTTTTGACGAAGATTTTTGAGGTTTCGATAATCGGGTCGAAAATCGTGACCCCATTCTGAAATACAGTGTGCTTCATCAATAGCAATCAGGCTCGGCGGCTGAGCTTTGAGGAAGTTACGAAATCTGCCAGTGGCGATCCGTTCCGGTGCCACATAGAGGATTTTGACTTCGCCACTGGCTGTGTCCGCTAGGATCTGCTCATTCTGTTCCGGTGAGAGAGTGCTGTTCACGAACGCTGCTGCAATGCCGTTCGCTCGAAGCGCGTCGACCTGATCTTTCATCAGAGCGATTAGCGGCGAAACAACCATCGTGTAACCGTCTCGGCACAGCGCTGGCAACTGGTAGCAGAGCGATTTTCCCGCACCAGTAGGCATCAGCACCAGCGAGTCGTTGCCCGACATGACGTTCGAAACAATCTCCTCTTGTAGCGGAAGGAATTGATCGAACCCAAAGCGAGTTTTCAGTATTGATTGGATGTCGGACGAGCGTGCAGGCAATTTAGTAGCGATCTCTGGAGTTGTGTATTCGAAAGTTGTAATCCGGTGCATTTATACGCAGCAACTGGACGAATTTTCGTTCATTCCCGTTAGATATCCAAACTGATGATGGCACAAATTTCGCTAGTTCCAGAAAAACGAAAATCTTAGTTGAGTGTCTAATTTCGCCGTGACTCACAAAGAGCGTTTCACGAGTGCATGCAGACGATCGAGCCGCAGTGCTTTGACCAGAGTTCCCGCTGTCGCGTATCTGGCAAGCCCGGAGGTTACGCATGGTTAAATTGCAAACACAGTGGCTCAAGTGTAAATTCCGGAACTCACTGGCATTGCCAGGGTTCGCAGACCCCGATCTAGGTCGTATCACGGCCCAGAGAGTTGCATCACCCCACTCTCTGGGCTGCAGTCGTAATTCCGAGTTGGGGCACGTTAGTCAGGATTAATCCCGATGCGTATTGATCTCAGCGTGATCATGGCTGTTCTTTTGATCGCATTTGCGACAGCCATATTTTTAGGCGCTTATTCAAGCCGGAACGACACAGGGTGCACGCCGTCGTGCGGTGACCTCAGTGCTGTTGCCCTGTTCGGGGCTATCAGTATTTTCGGAGGTGTTGTAAGCGCGTCAGCGAGCAGACTGGCGGCATTTCGGATTTCATACACTCGTGTGGCAGTGAATACAGGTGCCTGGATTTTTATGATTGCTTCCGTCGCTTCACTAGTAACAACAACTTCTCATTCTGTGATTTTAACTATTAGCTCAGTAGTCGTTCTAGCATCAGTCAGGGCTAAATTAGAAGCTCGAGATGCTGATGCAAATAGAAATTAGTTCGCGGCAAAGCAAGCGGTTGAGCACATTTCCGGCTGATGCATCGGCTGTGAACAGATCTAGTCCCTTCGTGGCAGATTCACTAGCCTGAGGACGACTGTATACATGTGCGAGCATCCTTCAATAATCGAAATTGCTGGAATACAATTCTCTCCTTGAATTCACTCGGGAATCTCTGCTGTGAGTTCCACTAGTCGCATTGCAACGGGGATACCAAGTGCCACGAATATTGATTGCGGGAATCGCACAGGAAATTTCATCGTTCAATCCGGTTCCCACTGAGTACGAATTGTTTTCGATTCAGCGTGGGGAAGAAGTCCTTGAGGTGAACAGAAGAACATCAACTGCGATCTCTGGCGCACTTGATCTTTTCGACACTCGTTCGGATGTTGAGATTGTTACCACGTTCGCGGCAAAAGCGGTGAGTGCGGGCCCGATGTCAGCCAAATGCTGGGATCAGCTTTCATCGGAATTTATCGATTCATTGCGACCCCATGTTGGGAGTGTCGACGCAATATATCTGTCGTTGCACGGATCGATGGGAGGAGAGACTGAACTTGATCCCGAAGGCTGGGTACTAGAGCAAACCCGTGCTCTGTTCGGGGATGACGTTCCTATCGTGTTTTCGCTCGATCTTCACGGGATATTGACCGAAAAAATGCTGCAGTTCGGGAACGGTGTCACTGCTTATCACACCTACCCGCACGTTGATCTATATGACACTGGGGAGCGGGCGGGAAAACTGCTGCTGAGCATCATGGCTGGCGCAAAACCGCTCGTAGCCAGAGTGCGAGTGCCCGCGATAGTCCGTGGGGATGAACTGAAGACTGATAGCGGCTGCTTTGGTGATCTGATCAAACAGATCAAGTCTCTGGAATCGGATGGGACTATTCTGGCCGGAGGTTTCCTAATCGGGAATCCTTTCACCGACGTTCCTGAATTGTGTTGTCAGGCGTTCATCGTCACTGATGGAGATCAAGCGACTGCTGAGCGTGTAGCACTTGAGCTAACCGCAGAATTCTGGGGCAATCGGCAGAAGATGCAATCGCAATTAGTTTCGTTGGAAAGTGCGGTCTCAGACGCTTCTACGATGGAGGGGCCGATTATCTTTACTGACGCAGCTGATGCCCCATCGTCGGGGTCGCCCGGTGATTCGAATTCGATTATTTCTGAGATGGTTCGCACCGGCTATTCGAAAAGTGTGCTGGCACCTGTAACCGATGCTGCTGCTGTGCAAATGGCGATTTCAGCCGGAATTGGTGGATCGTTTAGTGCCGCAGTTGGTGGTTCGCTCGATCCTCGATTCACTCCGTTGGAGTTTGAATTCGAGGTGAAGTTGCTTTCCGATGGGAACTACATTCTAGAATCGTGGGGAGTACCGCAATATTCTGGTCCGACGGCAGTTTTGACGAGTGGAAACTACACGCTGGTAGTCACGTCACGACCCGTGAGTTTGTTCGACCGTTCCCTGTTTTTGGGACACGGCCTAGATCCACAGAATTTCCATTCGATCATTGTGAAATCTCCGCACTGTCAGCCGAGATTTTTCGACGACTGGGCAGAGCACAACTTCAACGTCGACGCTCCCGGATCAACTAGCGCAAATCTACCCTCGCTAGGGCACACGATTTGCGCTCGACCGATATTCCCGTTGGATGATGTAGTCGAATTTGATCCACAAGTAGAACTGTTCGGGGTCTAGTCTTAGATCATAATTTGTGGTGTGTCGCTTAAATGAAAATGGCACCTAAGCCGAGCTGATTTTGTGGAGCAGCTCGACCCGGTGCCTTCAGGGGTGCGCACCTGAAAATAGCTAATAAGCTCCGATAGGGTGCGCTTCGTCGCCGTACTTGACCTGAATAGATTCTCTGACGATGCTATCGGCAATTTCAGAGTCTGATTTTGCGTGATCAACGTCAAGAACTATGTCGTAGAGGTTACGGTCCTCAGGCTCTGTTCCGGCCAGTTTTGAGAACCAGGCTCTTCGATCATTGTCGAAGCGACGTACAAGCCGCGCAGCCTCGCCGGCACCAACTTGCAACCGTTTAGCTAGACGACGTTCCCGCTGCTCTCGTGGGGCGAAGATGCCAACATGAACGACTCCTGGGGAATCGTTGAGGCTCAGGCATCCGGCGCGTTTCACGACAACAGTGTCGCCCATCTTTCGAAGGTCTTCTGACGTGGCGTAGAAAGCATCACGATATTCGTCCGTGCTGATCTGGTCAGGCAGATACCGTTTGGTCGAATCTGAGTCTGACCAGAAGCCGAAATCTACTGCTAAATGCGGATCCCAGCCGTACATCGCTGAACGATATAGACCGTACTCCAGTGCATTAGCGAACCGTACTCGTTTGCTTCCAAACGCCAGTTCTTTGCGGACTACGGCATCAACGCTAGCATCGAGCCTGCGTGCGAGTTTCCGAATGGCGAGGGTCCGTACAAGGGGAAGTCCGAGTTTCCTCGAAACTTCTGCACCGATCTCGTGTCCTCCGGCTCCTGCCTGTCCACCGATGGTGATAGTCAACATGGGCTCCACCTCCTGCTATTTGCGCTTAATGCGCTGTTTAGTGAGGAAACCCTATCATAAGTTAGTAAGCGTTTACAAACTTGTGAAATATGTAACGATTTATGCTGACTGGTTGCTATATTCGTTGGGTATTAGGGAGTGGTTGCCGAAAACGTAGCGCTGTTATGGCGTGTAGCGCCATATGCTGGTGCTGGGGTGTTTTCAGTGACGTGCAAAGATCGTCGCAGCGACGAGAATTGTCGGATTACGAAGCTTTTTTCGCTTTTGCAGCTGTTCGTGCTGCCAGCTTGGCGGCTTTTGCTTCTTCGATAGCTGCAGCCCTGGCTGCTTTCTTAGCTTCTATTGCCGCAGCTTGTTCTTGCTGAGCCTTTAGCGCCGCCATCCTTGCCTTGCGGCGACGGGTCTTGAGAACGGTCAGGACGTGATTTATCGAACCTTCTAGCGAGCCGTCGTCCCATGGTTCACCAGCGAATGCCATGGCACCACCGAATTCAGCGAGTCGTTGTTTTTCAGGTGAACGAGACTTGTAAGTAATAAATTGGGCAATCGCTTTTCCGTTTTCTGCTTCACGAATTGTCTTCATAGCCTGTTTGGTCGGCGGGTCGGATAGTTCCCAATCAAGGGTGACCATGACTGTGCGGTTTTCCGCACATGCCTGAATTGCGTCAGTAGTGCTTGAAACTTCGATTACGTGAAGGGATGCGTTTAAGCGTTCAATGATTTCTGTCTGAAATGCCCGTTTTTCTTCATCGGCGTTAGCGACTACTACAACAAATGGTCGTTTACCGTCTTGGACGGGGGCACGAAGCGATTTCATCGCTGGTTTTTTAGCTGCGCCTTCTTCTGCGGGTTGCATGCTGTCATCTTCGTCATTTTCGCTGGAATCAGAAGATTCAGATGTTTCTGCGGATGCTTCGCCTGAAGCAGATGCTTCTACGTCCTTGAGGACTCTTGCCAGAATTTTTTCTGGTCCAGAATTCTTCAGCACGTAATCAGATGCACCGGCGGTAACGCTTGCGGTTATTACTGCGGCATCTTCGCTGTTTCCGCATACGACAATTCGCCCAGGAACCATAGGCTTGATTTCCTGAATGTAGTCGGTGGTTACGACTCCGGGAAGTTCTCCGCTGAGAAGTACCAGATCGGCTTCGAACGCTTTGGCTCGAACGAGTCCGTACTTGGCGTCACCAACAATCCGAGTCTCATGACCGGCCTTCAACAGAGCTCTGCCAATAAGTGAGGCGAAATCTGAATCTGCGTCGATAACGAGAACTTTGACCATTGTTTACTTTTTCTCCCCGAGTCAAGTCGGCTGACTGTGCGTATGAGACGGCACTTATGCAGAACGTTAGATAAAGAGTAAGAGTTAGCCGGGCGCGACGAATACGTGAAAACACGGACATGAGTACATGAAATCCGCAGTCTCGTTCGCGTGGAGCATTGTGGATGCTTGCCACTAACCCGCTTTTGTTATGGGCCGAATCGTTCGGTGCGTACATCGTCGTACGCCATGCCGATATCGAGAAGGTGATTGCCGATAGTTTCGACGAAATCCGTTCCACCACAAACGTAAGCGCGTGCTGGTTGTTCGCCGAGCGAGTCGATTGTTGAGTCGATCATTGGTCGATCAATGCGGCGTGTTTCTCGTGGAGCACTGCTAGTGGCAACGGACTCAGATTTTGAACGTGTGAGAGTGATTGTCAGATGGAGGTTGGGATCTTCATCTGACATTTCCGCAAGTTCTGTGCCGAACAGAATGTCCGACTCCGTGCGAGCGCTGAATATCACTGCCGTGGGAGCGACTCTTGTCGAGGAGCGTCGATGTCTCAGCATAGAGATGATCGGCGCTATCCCCGAACCGCCGGCAATCAGCAAAACCGGCTTGGTGAAATTAGGGCTGAGGGTGAAGTGCCCGCCTATTGGACCACGAAGCTCAATCTGGTCTCCCGGTTCGACGTATTCGTGAAAGTAAGAGGAAACTTCGCCGTCAGGGATCAGCTCTATTGCGAGTTCGATTGTGCGAGCGTCTTCCGGTGAAGATGTAACGGAATAGCTACGCTGCGCCTGGTATCCGTCAGGAGCGGTGAGCCGAATATCGAAGTACTGTCCGGCTCGAAATTTGGTTTCAGAACCAAGTTCGAGCTTGAAAAGTTTTACACGCGGAGATTCCACGTTCACCGATGTGACGGTAGCAATTTGCCATTCCTGAACAGGCTCGATCTTCACGATTAGTCGTTTGTATAGCGTTGCTCACGCCATGGATCGCCGTACATGTGGTAGCCGTAGCGTTCCCAGAATCCGGGTACATCCTGATCCATAAACGTCAGGCTGCGAATCCACTTTGCCGATTTCCAAAGATAGAGGTGAGGGATGAATAATCGAACGGGACCACCGTGTTCGGGCGCGAGGGGTTGTCCGTCGTACGTATGCGCCAAAATCGCTTTGCCATTGAGCACATCGGGGGCAGGGACGTTCGTTGTGTATCCGCCATCGCATCCAGCCATGACGAAACCGGTTGGTGGTTCAACATCTGCGTCTTTGAGCAGGTCGTCGATAGTAACTCCACGCCAATCGGTGTCTTGCTTGGACCACTTGGTGACGCAGTGGATATCGGTGTGAATATCGGTCTGGGGTAGGGCGTTTAACTGGTCCCATGACCAAGTCCCGATTTTCGAACCATCAATTTCGATAGAGAAATCCCAGGTCGCTGTATCGACCTTCGGCGTGGGACCCGCGGAAAGCACAGGGAATCCGTCTTCAAGATACTGACCTGGAGGTACCGGACGAGCCGGTTCTGGGCGTTTTCGTCCGAAGAATTTGTTGTTTATCAAGTTTCAGCCCGCTAAATCGAGTGATGGAAAAGTGGTTCTACACAAAGTTTACCCATCAACTGCCCACAGTTCTCGCAGTATATTGTCGGCATAACTGTGCGTAGAACGATTTTGATTGCTGTGAGATGGAGATTGAACAATGGGACTGGCGAATTCACTTGATGGGAAAACTGCGATTGTTACAGGCAGTGGAAACGGCATCGGCCGTGCGATTGCGATGCGATTCGCTGCCGAAGGCGCACGCGTAACCGTTGCAGATATTGAAGAGGATGCGGGACAAGAAACAGTTGACCGAATAACTGCCGATGGCGGGACAGCGATTTTCGTACGAACTGATACGACTGATTCCGATGCGATCAAAGCTACTGTTTCGGCAACTATTGCTGCACACGGCGAGATCGATGTCCTTGTGAACAACGCTGCAGCGTTTGTTTTCGGAAAGGTTGAGGACGTTACCCAAGACGATTGGGCGAAGGTTTTTGGCGTGAATGTCATCGGCTACGCAAACTGCGTGCGTGAAGTGCTTCCTTCGATGCGAAAACAAAACGGTGGAGCAATTGTGAATATTGCGTCGGTTTCGTCGTTTATCGCACAGCCAGAGTTCATCCCGTACAACGCTTCTAAAGGCGCAGTCGCCCAGTTAACCAGATGCTTGGCGATGGACCTTTCCGTAGACAATATTCGAGTGAATGCCGTTTGCCCCGGATCGATACGAACTCGGGCGACTGATAGGCATATCGCAGAGCTGGGGCTGGATCCTGAAGAATCGTACGAAGAATTTGGTCAGGATTCCCTGATGAAGAGAATGGGCAAGCCTTCAGAGATCGCTTCTGGAGCGCTGTTCTTGGCTTCAGACGAGGCTTCATTCATGACCGGTGCACAGATTGTTATCGATGGTGGGGCTACTATCGACTAATGACCAGATGTACTCGAAATAACGTCTGAAACGCAGCATTTGTGGGTGCGTTAAGTTGCGGTTTGGTGTGTAGGAAATACGTATGTAGGAACAACACACAGACCAACCTGTGCGCAGTTCGACATAGGCACGCATGGTGTCGTTCTAATCTAGGGTGATGCACTTAAGGTTTTACTCGAATCGCCCTGACCGCCAAAAGGGTTCAGTGGCGATTGAAGTCGCAATTATCGCTATTGCGGGATTTATTGTCGCGATCCTCGGATCTGTTGCCATGTTGAGCACTTCGTTCATCATCACAGGCAGCGGTGAAGAAACAATTGAAGGCGGCGTTACAGGATCGGCGGCACAGTTGGTGCTTCGAACTGGCGTTGTTGCTGAGAGTGGTGAAGTTGATGTCGATGGCAATGATGTGATCTTGCTAAGCGGTGTCGATGAGCTAGCTGTGGCGAAGTTGAAAATGGTCCTAGAAGTTTCGACCGATGTTTCGGTGGACCTAACGCCTCCGAATACGACCGATGATACGTTGGTCGACCCTGACGCTAGCGGACTTTCTCCTCGGGCGTTTATTACTCTCAGTTGGAATGAATTCACTACGAATGGCGCTGAGTGGTCGGTGTTGTTCTTGGGAGACTCCGATGGTGATTATCATCTGGAGCAGGGAGAACGGGCCGAAATCACTATATGGCTGCACGAGTACGACGGTACGAACGTGCTTTACGATCTCGGAACGGATAGTTCAGATGGTTTCGTTGATACTGCGATTGAACTATTGCAGCAACGCGATGAATTCGCCATAGAAATCAATGTCGGTGGCTCGACTCCGCTCACGATTCAACGAACGTTGCCGCTGGAGCTAGGCACATCTGATTTGCTTGATTGAGCTAGCTGGCGGGTGACCACTTGGGTCGGCGAGCGGTCGGTTTGATGCACGTTGGATTTGGCAGGTAGCCGGTTGGTCATTTCGCAAATACAAGAACAGAATCGCTGTGTGCGCAGCTTTATCTAAAGTTCGATAAATACGTAATCAGGTAGATTTTCATCAATGGCACGTAGAGTAATTCGACGGCGACGACCATCTGGCGGGCGAGTAGTGCGCCGCGTGGTACGAGGTGGTTCGCAAGCTTCTGCTCCCGCACAGCAGCCTGCTGCAGCGCCAGCCGAGGCCGAAGGCTCTCCAGTCTTGATGGCTACTTCAAACCTGACACGAAATTTGATCCTTCCAAAACTTGCCACCGTCAAAGATATTAGGCTTTCAGGTTTAGCTGATACACCTGAATCGGCTCTCAAGATGTTGGTTCAGGATCACCCTGAAGTTGTTGTTTTCGATATGGATTTTGGGGGCGAGTTCGTTGGGTTAGATACTGCACGAATGATGCAGAAGACTCGGATCCGCGCTGCTATCGTGATGCTGGTCCCCGAAATGGATGTTGAAGCCCTTCGGAGCCAATCGCGTCGGTTCGGTTCATCTTGGAGCTACGTGAAGAAGACGACTGCTGCACGGGTCGATGTGCTCGAAACTGTTTTGAAGTCGGCCATTCGTGGTGTTCAGTGGATTGAACCGGAATTGAGCCGACCTTTGACCGCATTGTGGAAAATTGCGGATGAAGCGAGAGATACCGAAGCTGCACGGGCTGAAGCCGAACCTGTGGCAGCTACTTCACCGACAAAGATTAGGACAGCCAAGAAATCCGTCGTTCAAGAACCTGAAATTGAAGAGGTCGAAGAGTACGACGAAGATGAAGTCGCACCAGGAATCAAGACTCGATCAACAGGTGACGCAGCGACTGATGGACTGAACATAACTTCAGTTTCAGTTGGGCATGGCGGAATCGGCTCGAACGTCGGCAAAGTACGCCGCACTGGCTAGCACGGCGTACTTCCTGAATTTAGCGCGCTAAGTTCTCTGATTACGAACTGAGATCTGGCAAGTATTGAATCAGGAACAACACGAGACCTATTGCTAACAAAGCTGTAGCAACCAAGTTCAGCATTCGGAACACGATCAATTTCGGAATGTGCTTCAGCAAGTACGCTGCACCCAGCAATCCCCATGTTGCGGTGTTCATCCATTCTTCGGCGTTGAACGATATTAGAGCGAGGATCAAAAAGATCAGCGCTCCAGCGAATCCGTAAAGCGATGGTGTGTAGATAAAAGGCATAGGCTTCTCCGGCTTAATATCTTTGGTTGAGTTTGATAGTCGCTACAGATGATTACCAGTTGGTGATAGAGCCATCGTTTCGGCGTAGTCGAGGTGGCCAGCCGTGTGGCTCGACCGCAGCGCGTTCTGCCGCATCGATATCGAACTCGACTCCAAGACCTGGCTTGTCGGGGCACCATGAGTATCCATCTGCCCATTCGATCTGCTCAGGGAACAGCTCTGTTGCGTAGGAACCGGGACGTCTTGGCATCTCTTGCACTCCAACGTTCGTCGATGCCATACAGAGCGCGACGCAGGCTGCTGCAGACACAGGACCAAGCGGGTTGTGTGGAACGATATCGATGTAGTGGGTTTCAGCCCAGTGGGTGATTTTCAACGCCTCGGTCAGACCACCGACGATACACAGATCGATTCTGGCGTAATCGATGAGGTCTTCTTCGATCACTTCTCGGAACGGCCATTTTGATGCCCACTGTTCGCCGGCTGCGATTGGAAGGTTTACCTGTCGACGCAGGTTGCGATAACTGCCTTGATTTTCGGACCTCAAGGGGTCTTCGATGAAGAACGGTTTGAATTGTTCCATCTCTTTGCACATTTGAACAACGTGAGCCGTGTCGAGGCGAGTGTGTACGTCGAAAGTCATTTGGATGTCGGGTCCAACAGCCTCACGCACGCGACTCATCTGCTCGACAGCGATTTTCATCGACTCGACCGGTTCGAGAGTGGAAATACCCGGTGTCTCGAACGATCCGCCAGTTTCTGGCTGACCCCAGCGAACAAATTTCCAGCCGGCCTCTACGGCTGCGACCGAATTTTCAACTAACTCGTCGATGGTCTTGCCCTGGGTGTGTGGGTAGCTCACGACTTTATTGCGAACAGGTCCACCCATCAGCTTGTACGTCGGCATATTTACCGACTTACCCTTGATGTCCCACAGAGCGATGTCGATAGCTGAGATCGCACACGTGTAAACCTTGTCGGCTGGGAAGAATCCTGATCGGAACATTTCTTGCCAGAGTCGTTCGGTTTCCCACGGATCAGCTCCGACTACCAGTTCAGCGAGGTGATCTATGGCGGCGCCAATTGCTCGACCCCAATTACGGATTCCAACTTCTCCAAGACCGTGGTGCCCGGCATCGGTATCGACTCTGACGATCATGTAGGCGCGCCCGCCTTCGTCTTGAACCGAGAAACTGCGTATTTGTGTGACTTTCATAATTTCGTTATTGCTCCGGGCGTCGCCGAACGACTTGGTCGCGCGTCGCACTTCACCTTTCCTCTATCTCCTTTCCATCTAGGAAAGGAGAACTCGTTTGGCCCGCTGGCTCCACACGTCACTAACGTGAATTGGTCGCCCGAGCATCTGACTTTCCCCTAACCCCTTCCCGATGGAAGAGGTACTAATCGTTTCGTTTGTGAATTGGTCTGGGATTCATTGAGAGCATTGAAGCCCGCTGTGACTTACCAATTGGTTTTCGCTCCATCGGGACGTCGTAGTTGTAGACCCATGCCGGTCGGATTCACATAAGCACCTTCAGCTTCGTCGATGTCGAAATCGACACCAAGTCCAGGGACATCGGGACACCATGAATATCCGTCTTCCCATTCGATCTGTCGTGGGAATAGTTTGTTGTCGGAAGAACCGGGGCGGCGCGGCATCTCTTGTGCTCCGACATTGGTAGAAGCCATGCATAGCGATACACATGCTGCTGCCGATACTGGACCCAGTGGATTGTGCGGAACGATGTCGATGTAGTGAGTTTCAGCCCAGTGGGTGATCTTGAGCGCTTCAGTGATTCCGCCGACGATACAGAGGTCGATTCGTGCGTAGTCGATGAGATCTTCTTCGATCACCTGCCTGAACGGCCATTTAGATCCCCACTGTTCACCAGCAGCTATTGGCAGATTCATCATCTGTCGAAGATTTCGGTAGGCCCCCGGGTTTTCCGAACGAATTGGGTCTTCAATGAAGAACGGCTTGTACTGTTCGAGGTCGTGACTCATCTGGATCGATAACGCCGGATTTAATCGAGTGTGAATGTCGAGACAGAGCTGTGTGTCCCATCCGACTGCCTCTCTGACAGCTGAAAACGATTCGACCGTTTTGCTCATAGATTCGAGAGGATCGAATACTCCGAAGCCGTTGGCGTCGAATGGTGATGTTTCGAGCTGGTGCCAGCGAAGGAACTTCCAGCCGTCGTCCTGCAGATGCTTAGCACTCGACACCACATCGTCGATTTCTTGACCTTGAACGTGTGCGTACGAAACAACTTTTTCTCTGACAGGACCGCCAAGCAACTTGTAGACAGGCTTGTCGACTGACTTACCTTTGATGTCCCAAAGAGCGATATCAATCGCAGAAATTGCACAGGAGTAGACCGTGTCGGCAGGGAAGAATCCTGATCGGAACATTTCCTGCCAGAGTCGTTCTGTCTCCCACGGGTCAGATCCGACTATCAACTCCGAAAGGTGATCAATGGCGTGTCCGATTGCGACACCCCAGCCTCGCATGCCGATTTCGCCAAGGCCGTAATGACCTGCGTCGGTATCGACTCTGACGATGAAGTACCCACGACCCGATTCGCCTTGGACTGAGTAACTCTTAATTCCTGTAACTTTCATCTGTCCGCCTACGCTTGCTAGCGTTCGTGCTGATATGTAGATTCGGCGGCAGTGTAACTCGCTTTGTGGGGTGGATATGCATCTGTCGGTTACAAAATGAATCACATTCGCATCGAGTCCAGGCGATAACTAGAACGAAAATAGCACTTTCTCAGGAGAGCGATGGAGATATCAGTAGGTCAGTCGGCGAGCCGGTCAATGGTCGTAACAGCCGAGATTGTCGGGCAGTATGCCGAACTCACAGGCGATCGAAATCCGCTGCATTTTGACGAGGAGTTCACGTCAAGAACTCGGTTCAAGCGTTTGATATCTCAGGGTGGGATAGCCGTTGGGTTGCTGCACGCTCTGGTTGCGATGGATCTTCCCGGAGCGGGAACGGTTTTCACTGAACAGCACTGGGTCTTCCCTGCACCCGTGTATGTTGGCGACACGATAACTGCTACAGGAACGATTACTGAATGGATTGAGGAACGCCACCGTGGTTCGATGGATTTCGTAATTGTGAATCAGGACGGTGTCGAAGTACTAACGGGGTCAACAGTAGTTTATCAGGCGGTGCCGAGAGACTGATCATGTTTTCCCAAGTACAAATCGTGCGTTGATTTCTGGGAAAACCTAACCTCCCGCAAAGACCGAAAACCGCAAACTACTCACAGGCGAATGGATGTTTTTCGTCGCACGGGTCGGTCTGGGCGGCTGAAATGACTACTGCAGGTACGCCAACAGGAAAGTTGGACGCCATCGCAAAATGGTCACTGATTGTTGGGCCGCTTCTGGTAATAATTTTCAATTTCCTGATGCCAACCAACGGAATCGAACCGATTAATCCTGAAGACTCCGATAGCTACATCAAAGCACTCGGAGATGACGCAGGAATAGTTCAGGTCTACACCGTGATTATTTTGCTCGGGATCATCCTCTACACGAGGGCGATTATCGGACTGTGGAGGATCGCACCTGAAGGTCAATCTCGCTATCGCATGACGATCGGTGTGCTTGGGGGAGTCTCGGCTCTATCGCTGTGGGCGATAGTTCTCGCCCTCACCCTCGCAGAGACAAGTATCGCTGAAAAACTTGCCACCGCTACGGCTGGTGCTCAGGCGGGTGTCGCAGGTGCTGCGGAACAAGCAGGTGCGGCGACAATCATTGCGAAATCAATCCATGCTGCCTTGTTTGGGGTTTACCAAACAGCGACGTATGTTGCCTATATATCGTTGATCCCTCTGGGAGGCGGACTCGCAATTAGCGGCATAATTCGAAAAGAGTGGGGCTGGGCGATTGCGTTGATCGGTGCTGCCACGGTAATTCTGACGTCGATCTTCCCGGTCAAAACTGAAGAAGGTGTGATGCTCTTCGGAATCATGGCGCTTATATGGGGAATCGTTCTCACCGTAATGGGAATCATGATCGCCAAAGCAGATATGGACTAGTCCGCACTGTTCTTGGGAATTAAAAAGGGCGCACCAAACGGTGCGCCCTTTTTAGATTTCTATGAAGTAGAAATCTAATCCGTGAAGTAACTTCCGCCGTTCGGTGAAATGGTCTGACCCGTCATGTAGTTCTGCTCATCGCTTGCGAGCATCACAGCAATCGAGGAAACATCTTCAACTTGACCGGGGCGTTTCAGGAGCGTTAGTGCAACAACTCCAGCGCCACCACCTGATCGAAGTTCTTCTCGTGTGAGATCGGTTTCGATGATTCCCGGTGATATTGAATTCACCAAAATTCCATGCTCTGAACCCCAACGGGCTAGAACCTGGGTCAGCGAAATTAGCCCGGCTTTCGAAGCGGCGTAATGAGCTGTTGTTGGGCCACCGTAAAGTCCGCTAACGGAAGCGATGTTGATGATCCTGCCGCCACGTTCTTTCACCATGAAGGGCAGCACTTCCTGCGAAACGAGGAAAGGGCCTTTCAGGTTCACAGACATGATCTCATCCCAGTCTTCTTCAGTGACTGTGTCGATAGGACCCTGGCGGTTGATGCCGGCGTTGTTCACGAGCACGTCGATCTTTCCTTCAGCATCGGCGATGTGTCCGACCCACGCGTTGATCGACTCGCGATTGGTTACCGCGACCGGTGTCATGTACGCCGTGGCACCGAGCTCGGCAATTTCCTGACACGTTTCTTCTGCGTAGTGCTCGTTGGAAACGTAGGAAATTGCTACGGTCTTTGCACCTTCTTTGGCGAATGCAAGAGCCATCGCTTTACCTAATCCGCGACCGCCGCCGGTGATTAGGCACACTTTTCCTTTGAGTCGATCAGTCACATTTACCTACTTATTGTTTTTGGGATTTTTAGTGGTCAGCAAACACTGCCAGACGTTTATTTCCAGCTAACTTCGCCTGGTTCGATGTCTTTGATCCAGAGTCCAGCGCCTTCGCGGCGTGGGAACGGGAATCCGGGTTTGCGACCAAAATCTACAGCCTGCATGGCCTTGATCTTGTCTTCGTTTACCTCGATACCCAGACCGGGTTTGTTACCCATCACAATCCAGCCATCTTCGATGTGGTTGTCCCAGCTGTCGAAGGCACCTTCTCTGCCGGGGTCAACAACTTCCATCATGTTGTGATTTGGAAGTGCAGCAGCGAGAGGAGCCATGAAGTTGGCAGGGCAGTTCATCATCGTTACCGGAATTTCGTAGGCGTAACACATGTTGGAAACCTGCCGTGCACCAGTGATTCCTGAGTGCCCAACACCAACGTTAGCAACGTCGATCGCCTGTTGAGAAATCAGCGGGTACATCTGGCCGATGTCGTTCAGGTTTTCACCGGAAGCGACGGCAGCTGAAACGTTTCGTGAAACCTGTCGTAGACCATCGAAGTCCCAGCGTCTTGCTGGCTCTTCAGCCCAGAAGATTTCAAAGTGCTTTTCGATTTCATTGATGTATCGAATCGACTGTTTTGCCGACCAGTATTCGTTGCTGTCGATCATCAAGTAAGGGCGGTCTTTTACCTTGCGGAAAGCATCTCGCATGATGCCGATTCGGCGAAGATCGTCTTTCATGTTCAAGCCGACTTTGATCTTGCCGCCGTCAACTCCGACGTCTGCCATTCGAGAGTAGAAGGCATGAAGCTCGTCGTCTGACAGGTTGTAGCCGATGTCGGACGCATATGCCTTTGCTCGACCTTCTCTCGCACCGAGGGTTTGCCATAGAGGCTCGTCGGCGATTTTGGCTTTGAGATCCCAGAGTGCAACGTCGATAGCAGCGATTGCGCCATTCACGGCACCTTCGTTGTTTCCTTTGTGCACCCAGTCGACCATGTCTTTCCACAGCCCAACTACGCCTCGAGGGTCTTTGCCTTCGATTACGTGGAAGAGGCTTGCAACCGCATCGTTTCCGGCTGGTGCCATTCCGCTAATGCCTTCATCAGTGTCGATCCATAAGATCGCCATCTCCATGAGGTCGTCACCTGCGGGGTAGTTTGAGTCACCAATAGCTCGGTCGAGCTGTTGGACGAATTTTTCTAATCGATATCCAGTGATTTTCATATTCTTGATCTTGCTTTTGCGATAGTCGCTGAGTCGGTGTTGGTTACGGATTTGATAACTAGTTATTGAGTTTTGGATCCGTGGGCGGGAACGTAATGTTCTCCGTTCACACCTGAAGCAGCAGCAGCCAGTTCTTCTTTGGTAGGTGGGTTGTCCCAGAGTCCAGCACCGGGACGTCGACCAAATGGTGAAGGTCCTGCAGAGGCTGAAACTTTCTCGACCTTCTGTTTGGCGAGGGCTTCAGGGTCGAAACTGACTCCCGTACCTGGCTTGTCGCCACAGACTGCCCAGCCATCGACGATTTTGATGTCGGACGTCATCACGCCATCATCTGGCTCGGAGTTTTGTACTTCGAGAGTTTGGAAATTCGGGATACATGGGGCGAGTTGCGCGTTCATGTTTCCGGGTGATCCACCAAGTGTGATCGGAAGTTCGAAGCCATAGGCAGCATCGGCGAGTTGCAGGGCACATGTGATGCCTGTCATACCGTGGCTTACCTGCACAACGTCTGCCGAGCGGTTGTGGAAGTACGGAAGGAAGTCACCAAGCGAGTCGAGGTTTTCACCCGCACACACTGGCGATTTGATCTGGTCGGAGATTCGTCGAAGACCCAAGAAGTCCCAGCGTCGTGCTGGCTCTTCGACCCATGCAATATCGAATTGCTCTTCCATCTCTCGTACTTTTCGAATCGCCATTTTGGGGTTCCAAACCTCGTTAGCGTCGATGTAGAGAATCGGGGTGTCGGTGGCGCGTTCTAGGCCCTTTTTCATGCGGCCAATTCGGCGAATGTCGGCGTCTTGGTCAAGTCCAACCTTGAGCTTTCCGCCTTTGAATCCCCAGTCGGCCGCCATCATGCCGTACCAGTCTTCGATTTCATCGTCGGAAAGCGGAGAGTCGAGACCTGACGCGTAGGCGTGAACCTTCGGATTTGAACCACCGAGAGTCTTCCAGAGCGGTTCGTCGTTGGCTTTCGCTTTGAGATCCCAAAGTGCGACATCGAGAACGGCGATAGCGTCGTTTACAACACCATCGTGTCCTGCCTTGAATGCACGGTCGACCATGCGCTTCCAGAGACCAGTCACTCGACGTGGATCTTCACCCATGAGCATGCCTTCGACCATGGATTTGATCTGAGGACCTGCTCCACCGCCTCCGAACGAAACACCAGTTAGTCCTTCGTCAGTGAACAGTTCAAGGACGTTCGAACTTCCGCGAATTCTGCCTGAGGGCGAGTTGGCGTCGCCCATGCGTCGATTCAACGAGTGTTCAAAGAGAGTAATCGAGTATCCGGTGATTTTCATCGTAATTCCGAGTTCCTGGGTGCTGGGAATATCTGTTCTCTTGCAGAGCAGGGGGCCATTTGGTCGGGCCAGCCGACCGAGTTTAGGTACAGGAGGCTGAACGGTCAACGGTTCGGGACATGAGAACTTGAGATGAACACCGTGGTCCGATGTACCCAAATCACTCGAAACCCGCACTAAGTCCAATCAGACGTTAACTGAGCCATAACAGTAACGTTGATCTACTTATAGAAGAAGTTCAGGTATTTGGACGGTAAATCGACCATCCGAAATCTGAACATCGCAGCACTTTTCCGGAGTTCGAAATGCGTCGCCCG
Organism: Candidatus Lucifugimonas marina; assembly: GCA_029593915.1. Lineage (GTDB taxonomy): Bacteria > Chloroflexota > Dehalococcoidia > Lucifugimonadales > Lucifugimonadaceae > Lucifugimonas > Lucifugimonas marina. The sequence goes on from CP046147.1 coordinate 1,259,972, forward strand.
TCACTGATAGCTCTAATAGCCGTCACCGTATTGTTTGTGGGAGCAGCTTTGCCTGCTCAAGCCGCCGATCCCATTGGTGAGAACGGGGTCATGGTGATCCTTCTCGATGAGGGGGCGTCGCCAGTTCAGCGCGATCTTGATTCAGCTGAGACTGTTGCCCTGACTATGGCAAGAGGCACAACCGCTGGAACTATTGGAGTTGCTTTGTACGGAGTGAAAACCAGCGAAATCGTAACCGCAGAATCGGGTACTGCAGGTATTCGGTTGGTTGATGACGAACTCACTTCGCTCCGATCACTGGATATTGGACCCGCACGTTCTGATCAGTTCGCTGCACTGACAGATTCGTTTTCTTTCCTTTCTAGAATCGATGCTGCACCGGGATCACGGGTGGCGTTTGTAACTTCAGGTCGAATTCTGGGTGAATCGGAAAACACCCGAGAACGACTTCGCAGCGTTGCTGATTTGTTCGCAAGTGAAGGTTGGGTGATCGATGTGGTGGCATTGCCATCGACCGAGCCAATTCTTCGAGAGTTGATGAGTGGTCTTTCGACCAGTTCTGACGGCGTGTTCTACGACACTGGCACCGCTGCTGGGGTCGAAGCTCTATTTGAAAACTACTCACAGCTTTCTCTTGAGAACGCAATGAACGTCGAGATGCACGAAAACTCGGCAGCAGTGGTTACTCTGGACATCGCTCCTCACACCAATGAGTTCAGCACTGTCTTCATTCGTCAGAATGAGGGCGTAGACGTTGCTGTGTTCTCGCCAAATGGCACTCGGGCGGCTGCCGTAATGGAGAACGTCGATATCCGAGAGACTCCATCGGCGGTGATCGTAAAGATCGTCTCACCAGTGCCAGGAAAGTGGACACTGCAGGGAGTGGGACCCGCTTCGAAGCTAGTCGCCAGTGTCGATATCGAAAATCCACTTGAGCTTCGACTGATCGAACAGCCGCCGCTGCCAGTTGGTGAAACGGCAGTTATCGAAGCTGCTGCATTCAATGGCGATTCTGCTCAACTTCTTTCTGGAGCCGAGATCATCGCAACCATCAGCAAGGCAAGTGGCACGACCGAAGTTGTTGTTCTGAACGACGCTGGTGAAACCGGTGACAAGTTCGCCAACGATGGAATTTACTCTGTTCAACTGAGTGCGCCTAAATCGCAAGGCATCAACAGCGTAGCGCTTCAGCTTTCATGGGCCGACTATGCTGCGACTCTGCGAAGCGAAACTGCATACCGCAGTGAGGCTTTCCCGACACTTAGCCTGGTCGAAGTAAACGATGTCGAGACGACTGTCGGCAAATATGCCACCGTCGCTCGTGTTCAGGTTCGCGTTGGCGATTACCCATACCTGACAAGTCCTGCCGATATAGATGCCATCTTGACCGGCCCTGGCGGCAAGGTCCAGGCAATCGTTCTGACTGTAGATGAACCTGAACCCGGAATGGCTTGGGAGTTCGATATCGTAGCGATCGTTCCGGAGTCCGGTGCCTATGAAGTCGAAGTCATGCTCGACAGCATATTTGAAGGTCGGGCGTACACACGTACTGCTCCAATCGCTACGTCATCAGCAACAGTTTCTGCAGAACCATCCTTGATTCTGGGAGTTCCAGTTTGGATATTCGCAGTAGTAGGCGCAGTACTCGTTGCGATTGCTGGGTTCACCCTGTGGATAGGTCGAAAGACATCTCCGTTTGGTTACATCGTGGATGACGCCGACCGAGTTGTTGTCGACTTCTCACGGCTGAACCGAAGCATTCTCCGTCGATTGTTCTCGAAGAGCAGTGTCGATGCATCTGAAGTAGCCGATCTTCCGTTTGAAGGTGGAGTGTTCAGCTTTAGTGGAGACGGCGTGAAGCTGGTTCACAAGCGAGCAATTGGCGATCCTTCCATGCGAGTGAACAGTCGCCCAGTAGGTCGTGAGACTGATATGGGCGAGAACGTTTGGCTCGGTGTTGGTGGACGACTCCTTACCTTTCAACTCGAATCTCGAAAGTCTGTGAGGGAAGGCTCAACGGAGTCTGGGAGTTCAATAGTCGGCGATGTCGCACCTGCACCATCACCTGCTGACTAGACCAACTGGCTCTGCATAATTGGCAGATTGTAGAAGAGACAAAAAAAGGGGCACTCATTTTGAGTGCCCCTTTTTATTTACCTAATGTTTTGAGTTACTTCTCGTTGATAACGATTGTCTCAATGAAGTCGCCGGGTTCCGGGTCACTCATTGGATCGCGCTCACGAATCGACTTCACAACATCCATACCGCTGATGATCTTTCCGAACACAGAGTGTCGACCATCGAGGTGAGGTGTAGGGCCAAGCGTAATGAAGAACTGGCTTCCGTTTGTACCGGGGCCTGCGTTCGCCATCGAGAGAATGCCTTCTGAGTCGTGGCTCAACTTGGGCGAGAACTCGTCACCGAAGCGGTAACCAGGACCACCTGTACCAGTGCCGGTTGGGTCGCCACCCTGAACCATGAATCCTGGGATCACACGGTGGAACGTTGTTCCATTGTAGAACTCAGCTCGTGCGAGATTGATGAAGTTTTCCACTGTGAGTGGTGCATCGCTTGCGTAGAGCATGATTTCAAACTCGCCACGTTCAGTCTTAAACGTAGCGCTATACGACTTAGAGTTATCGAGTTCACCGGATGGTGGGGCTAGGTCTGCCATGTTTTCTCCTGGTTCAAGTACGAATTTCCGAATAAATCAGAGCGTGCTTGATTTTGATTAGCTTTCAGTAATTGTGATTGATTCGATCAGGTCGCCTGTGAATGCGGCCGTCCCGGGATCTCGAACAGTGATCTTGAATACGTTGTCCATGCCTTCAACGACTTCCCCAAACACACTGTGTCGATCGTCAAGGTGGGGAGTTGCGTCGAACGTGATGAAGAACTGGCTACCGTTGGTGTTCGGGCCAGAGTTCGCCATCGAGAGAATTCCCTTTTTGTCGTGTCGGCGTGTTGCATCAAACTCGTCACGGAATCGGTAGCCTGGTCCGCCAGCGCCAGTTCCTTTAGGGTCGCCACCTTGAGCCATGAAGCTTGGGATTACGCGGTGGAACTGAGTTCCTTCGTAGAAACCAATTGTTGCGAGGTTGACGAAGTTCTCGACCGTGAGAGGTGCTTCGTCATCGAAGAGCAAGATTTTGAATTCGCCCGCCTCTGTTTTGAAAGTGGCGTGGTAAGTCTTTGATGTATCGAGAGCACCGGCAGGTGGGCGAGGATCGTCGCCTGCCGACAGCATCGATGCGCTAGGATCGATCTGACCTCCGCCATTCGAAGCTGCGGGTGCCGAAGCTGGTGTTGCAGTTGGATCAGGGGTGTCTTCGCCACATGCGGCGAAGATGAGCGATGAGATGGATAGCAGTGCAATTAGTGCTAGCAGCCGTTTCATTCTGTTCTCCACGAATTGTTATGTGCAATTGAACGTTGCACCGTGCGCAAATTTCACAAGCCAAAAATTATATCCAAGAACGCTACTAATCAGGGCGAGAGGCCTGTTGTTCGATTAACTAAGCCGATCTATGGGACTTTGTGGGTCTATCTCTACGAATGTTCGCTCTTATAATGACGCACCATGTCAGCAATCGAGAACAAGTCTTCAAATACCCCCACTCAAAACTCAGCGCAGCAGCTATCCGGCGAGCGTCTTGTAGAGCTCTACAGAATCATGGTTCTAAGTCGATATCTGGACGAACGAGTCTGGTTGTTGAACCGGCAAGGTAAGGCGGCAATTGCTGCTTCCGCTCAAGGACACGAAGCAACTCAGGTTGCGTGCATTGAGGCTACCGACCCTTCGAAGGATCACTATCTGATCTACTATCGACAGTTCACCGCGATGATCGCGTTGGGAACCGAGCCGGAAGAGATGTTGCGCGGGTTCCTCGCCAAAGAAAACGATCCGATGAGTGCTGCCAGGCAGTTTCCGCTTCACGGGGCGCATCCGCGAGTCGACTTATTCAACTTTTCAAACGTAATCGCAACGCAATTGCCTCAAGCTGCAGGCGTTGCTCTGGCTGACAAATTGAAGGGTTCCGACGCTGTAACCATTGTTTACTTCGGGGATGGTGCGTCGTCGCAAGGTGATACTCACGAAGCTATGAACTTTGCCGGCGTGCACAAGCTACCTGTGATCTTCTTTTGCGAAAACAATCGCTACGCAATTTCAGTTCCCCAATCTAAACAGATGGGCATCGACAGTCTCGCCAGCAGGGCAGCCGGATACGGTTTCCCAGGTGTACAGGTCGATGGGACAGACGTAGTCGCGGTTCACGAAGCAACTCAAGCGGCGGTAGAGCGTGCAAGAGCGGGAGAAGGACCAACGTTGATCGAAGCTTCTGTGGAACGGCTACTTCCGCACACGACTGACGATGATCACACTCGCTACCGCTCGGCTGAGGATATCGCCCAGATGGAAGAGCGTGATCCGATAAAAGTATTGTCCGAACTGCTGAAACGCCGAGATCTTCTTACAGAGTCCGAGGACGAAAAAATTCACGCTGCTGCGAAAAAGCGGGTGAACATTGCCACCGACACCGTAGACGCTGAGCCGTACCCAAGCGTCGAGACGATGTTCGATCACATAACTGATGGTTCGGGTAACGGAGGAGCACTCTAATGCCTGAACAGACAGTTATCGAAGCGGTTCGAGCAACCATGCAGGCTGAAATGCAGCGAGACGATTCAGTGATCTTGTTGGGTGAGGATGTCGGAAGTCGTGGTGGTGTATTTCTCGCCTCGGATGGCCTGATCGATGAGTTTGGCGAAGACAGGGTCATCGACACTCCTCTTGCGGAATCATCGATTTGTGGAGTTGCGATTGGTGCCGCAGTGAACGGCTTAAGGCCGATTGCAGAAATCCAGTTCGCAGATTTTGTGTGGCCGGCTATTAATCAACTGGTTGGTGAGGCTTCGAAGGTTCGATACGGCACCAATGGCGTGAAGACGGCTCCAATGACGGTTCGAGTGCCTTATGGCGGTGGCGTCAGAGGCGGGTTGTATCACTCACAGAGCATCGAAGTACTATTTGCGCACACGCCGGGCCTCTCCGTGGTAGCTCCGGCGACTCCGTACGATGCTAAAGGGTTGCTGGCATCGGCAATACGTTCCGAAGACCCTGTCATAGTGCTGGAGCACAAGCGGACTTATCGACTCGTTAAGGGCGATGTGCCTGACGAGGATTACACGATCCCGATTGGCAAAGCTGAGATAAAACGCCCGGGAACCGATCTTTCAATATTTACCTATGGTTTGATGCTGCACTATGCGCTTCAGGCGGCAGAGATGGCGTCGGCACAGGGTGTCGACGTTGAGGTTGTTGATCTACGTACGTTGCGCCCGCTGGATGAGGATGCGATTGCAGAGTCGGCATCACGAACAGGGAAGGCACTTATCGTTCAGGAAGATACTCCCGCAGTGAGTATTTCGTCTGAAGTGGCTGCGATTATTGGTGAGCGTTGCTTCTTCGATCTTGATGGTCCGATTACTCGACTGGGACCTCCTGAGATTCCACCGATGCCGTTCTCGCCAATTCAAGAAGCCGCGTTTATGCCATCGCCCGAAAAAATCCTTGCGGCGATTATCAAACTGGCGGAGCTGTAGACATGTCCTTCCAGGTTGAGTTGCCTCATGTTGGAGAATCAGTAACCGAGGCAGTGATTGGCAAGTGGCTGATAAAACCCGGCGACCAGATCGAAAAATACGATCCGCTTGTTGAAGTGATCACTGACAAGGTGAACATGGACGTTCCTTCTCCAGCGACGGGAACCCTTACAAAGATATTGGCCGAAGAAGGCGAAACCGTTCTGATGGGAGCGGTTATCGCTGAACTAGAAACTGGTGAGGAAAGCGCGCCTGTCACGCCAACTGAGTCAAGCCCCGCGCAGTCGGCTACCAGTTCACCTTCGGCGAGTCGTATCGGAACACTGGTTCAAGGTGCGAATGTGGGACCGACTGGTGGAGAATTTCTAGACACGAGTCTTTCGACGAATGAACCGGCAGAAAGCTCCGAAGCGAGTGAACGCTCTGGTGGAGTATCTCGTCGGCAAAAGGGCTTTTCGCCGGTTGTGACCAGACTCGCCGCTCAGCATGGAATCGACTTGAACTCACTGGTCGGAACAGGTCTTGGCGGGCGTGTCACTAAAAAAGATGTGATGACCGCGGTCGAGGCGTCTGGTTCTTCTTCGAGTTCCGTCGGCTCGAATGGCGACGAAATCATCGACCCGACACCAATTCGCAAGATGATCGCCGATCACATGGTCAAAGCGATGACCGAGATTCCACACGCTTGGTCGGCTATTGAGGTTGATGTGACTGGAATGGTCGAGTGGCGAGCTGCCAACAAAGACCAATTTGAACGAGAGCACGGTGTGCGGATTACTTATCTGCCAATGGCTCTTGCGGTAGTTGCGGGTGCACTTCGAGAACATCCACGGCTGAACTCGAGTTGGGTCGACGGCAAAATCCTTCTCAAGACAGCTGTCAACGTCGGAGTGGCGGTAGCCGCTGAAGAAGGACTCGTCGTTCCTGTCGTCCACGGAGCTGCCGATGCATCGACAGTCGAACTCGCTCAGCAGTTGGACGGAGTGGTGAAACGAGCACGATCTAATTCGATGACGATAGAGGATGTGCAGGGCGGTACGTTCACTTTGAACAATACTGGAGCGCTAGGATCGGTATGGGGTGGAGCGATTATCAATCACCCGCAAGCCGCCATTCTGACCACAGAAGCGATCGTGAAACGACCTGTTGTCATTACCGAAAACGGTACCGATTCTGTTGTCGTTAGATCGATGATGAACATTTGCTTGTCGTTCGATCATCGGATTATCGATGGGGCAGAAGCATCGCAATTCTTGCAAGCCGTTAAATCTGGATTGGAAGCGATAACGTCCGAATCTGATCTCAAATGAGTTCACCCGCTGAAAACTCGCTCGACCAACTTCAGACCAGCTGGTTTGGTACAACGGAGTACGGTGCAGCGTTAGAGCTTCAGCGATCAATGCTTGACCGACGGAAATCGAACGAAATCTCAGATTCGTTACTGCTGCTAGAGCATCCGCATGTGGTCACGTTGGGGCGGCGCGCCGACGACTCGCACCTTGTTACTGCCAGAGACGAGCTGCAAAATGCCGGCGTTGCCATCTTCGAAACCGATAGAGGTGGAGAGGCGACGTACCACGGTCCCGGTCAGCTGATTGGTTACCCCATTATCGATGTAAGAGTGGCCAAGTTGGGTCCGGTGACCTACGTCAGGATGCTCGAACAATCGATCATCGAAACGTTGAATGAGTATGGGATTGATGCGCATCTCGTAGAGGGTGAGACCGGGGTTTGGGTTGACGGTGTGCCCGACGAGAAACGGGATCCAGAACGAAATCCTCAAGGTAAGAAAATTGCGGCGATCGGCGTACGAATTTCAGGCGGCGTGACAATGCATGGCTTTGCCCTAAACGTTTCGACCGATCTGAGCTACTTCCGGCACATCATCCCGTGCGGGATGCCTGATCTGCCGTTTACGTCGATTGAGTTGGAATCGGGAGAGCCTGCGGAAGTACAACAAACTGCCGGGCTAATAGCGGAAAAACTGGCGGCGAATCTTGAGCGACATCTGGTCTGGACTGAATCGCCTGAGCTGAGCGTTTAAGCGCCACGTTCCAAGATTCTGCTCGAACTGTCAAACGAACTCAGACTATTTGAGATTCAGAGTCAGTTCACACACGGGCTGGGTGCCGACTCCAACGCTAATCACACCTTCATCTTGGATGATGTTTGTATTGGGATAACGATCTCGATCAAATTGTGCTCGCGTAGTGCTGCGTAGATCGCAGCGGACGGATATCGCAGAACTTTGGCCAACCCCGCAATACCTCGGATTCTGAGACAGAACGATCAATCGACATCTGTCCGAGAGAACGGTTCAGGACATCTACTGCAACGTTTGCCGTCGTTTGCTGCGGCGGCAACATTGGCCATGTTGCTTGCGATGACGTTGGCGACTGCTATTTCGATTCGTTCAATCAATCAATCTCAAAGTGATCTTCGATTCGAAGAATTGATAGATTCGATCTCGCTTGAGGTCGATTCCGAGTTCAACAAAAGTTTGAGCGAACTCGCAGCTATTCGCGGGTTCCTGGAAGCAGCCGACGATGTAACTCCGGCTCAATTCCGTATCTTCGCGTCGGCTCTTGAGCGAGAGAATTGGTCAGTGCACGCCCTCGGATTTATCAAGAAAGTCGGGGCTGGTGACACCGACGAGTTCAATGTGATGATGTCGGAACAGCTGCACGATGAATTCGAGTTGGAATCGGGCGGGTATCGTTCTTACTATTTGCCGGTGGCGTTCACTTATCCTGAAACCCTCGGAATACTGAATCCCGGTGAAGACCTGATCTTTCATCCTCGTTACACACCTCTAATGAGCAGGGCAGAATTGGAGCGAAAAATAGTTGCCTCTCCTCCGGTGCCTTCCGCTTCCAATCCGCATGACCAGGCTGTGGTTTTGGTGTTCACCCCGATTTTCAGCCAAAGCGCTGATTCGTTCGGCACTTCTGAGCTTCGAGGTTTCGGTACTGGTGTTTATCGTGTCGCCGATTTTCTTGCAGGATCGGTCGAGCGTGCGGAGTTGGGAGATATCGACTTCAGAGTGGTTGATGTTAGTGATGGTGGAGAAGGGCAAGAAGTCTTCCCGGTTCCAAATGGTGAAACTAACCGTTACTGGGCCGCCGGGACCAGTCATGTAGTCGAGTTAAACCTAGCCGGACGAGATTGGCAATTGCAGTTCAGTCAGCCCGAGGGATACGGCATTACTCAACTCGAATCGCAGTTGTGGCTCATCGTGCTCGGTGCGGGTTTGGTAATTACCGGTTTGGCGACTGTTTCTATGTATTCGTTGATCGCTGGGCGCCAGTCGATTCAGTCTGACCTCACTCTGATGACTTCACGTATGAACATTTTGCTCGACTCAGCTCTTGAGTCGATCCTGTTGGTCGGCGATGACGATCGAATCGTTTGGGCAAACCAGTCGTATGCGAATGTATTCGGGTTCGATCACCCCGATTCGATTATCGGTGCGGAGTGGGAATCTACACGGGCTGGGGTAGGCGTGAAATACGCCAATCGTCGAAAATTTATGAGCCGAATCACCGCGATTAACGACAACCAAGAGTTGGCCGTTACATCGGAAGATATTCAGATAACCGCTCCGGAAGCTCGTACCCTCTCGATGACATCAGCGCCTGCTACAAGCAGTGATTCTGAATATCTGGGTCGACTCTGGGTATTCCGCGACGTGACGCAAGAGCGCACAGTTGATCGGTCGAAGTCAGAGTTCGTATCGATGGTGTCGCACGAATTGCGCACTCCTCTGACCTCGTTGACCGGGTTCCTCGAATTGGTTCTCGATGGAGCTGGTGGAGAAGTGAATCCAGGTATGGAACGACTGCTCAATAAGGCGCATTCGAACGGATTGCGTTTGAGTCGTTTGGTTGCCGACCTGCTCGATATTTCAAGACTTGAAGCTGGAAATCTCGGTCTTGAGCTTGGCGAAGTTTCACTTCAGGGGTTGATTTCAGAGCTGGCTGAGGCAATGGATCCTCAACTTTCAGAGAAGCAACTCGATATCAAAGTGAAAATTCCGGGCAAAATGCGAGCCGTATGGGCTGACAAAGAGCGTTGCGTTCAGGTTTTCTCCAACTTGCTTACCAACGCTATTAGGTACACCCCTGAAGGTGGGCAAATCACTATTTCCGGAAAACTGCTCCGAGACAGGGCTGAAATCACAGTTCGTGACACTGGCGAAGGAATTCGACCCGAGAATCAGGCTAGAATTTTCGATAAGTTCGTGCGTATCGCAAACAACGGAAAACGCCCTCCCGGCAGCACTGGTCTTGGATTAGCGATTACGAAAACGCTTGTCGAGACTCAGGGCGGTTCGATTCGGCTTGAGAGCGAGTTCGGTAAAGGGTCGGCATTTACAGTCGCACTTCCGACCGCTGAGCGCCCTGAGTAACCAACCGGTCGCTCGTACTGCCAACTGCTAATTTTGCTCTGCTCTGTGGTGCTGTTTGCCCGTTTGGAACTCGAACGGCATCAGGTGGTCTTTAGAGAGAGCGCTCAGGCCAAGCCAATGATCACTGGCTCACTTGGAGCTCAGCGCATCGCCCTGGCAGTGCGACGAATTGCATCGTTTCCAACCACCATCGATAAAGTCCGCATTTGACGAACCAAATCGAATGCACTGCGTTCGAGCTTTGTATCCCGCTATTGCGAACGCAAAAACGCCCACTCAGTTGATTCTGAGTGGGCGTTAGTCTGATATCGGAAAGAGCGGTTAGGCGGCTGCCCGTTCAGTGTTGCCGAGCGGTCGCACGTATCGGTACCCAAATTCGCGCACTGTTTCGATGAGTCGAGGTCGTTTCGGGTCTTCCTCGATCTTTCCTCGAATGTACGAGATGTACAGCCTCACGCTATCTGTCGAGGTCTCACTTGAGTTAGGTCCCCATGCAAGGTCAAGGAGCTGGTTGTGGCTCAACACCTGTCCGGGGTGCTTCAGCAGGGCTGTTAGCAATCGGTACTCGAGAGGCGATAGTGAAATCTCGCTACCTCGAACCGTTACCATGTGGGCTTGATGATCGATTGTAAGAACTGGGTCGGCGTAGACCTGTTCGTCGCGTTGAATCGAAGGCATCGACGCACGTCGTAGGTTTGCTTCAACCCTGGCGACGAGTTCATTCTTGGAAAAAGGCTTTACTACGTAGTCGTCTGCTCCAACCTGAAGCCCTTTGACTCGATGGTCCTCAGACCCAAACGCAGTAAGAAAAATGATCGGTACGTCGGACATCTGGCGAATTCGCTCACAAAGTTCGAATCCGTCCATTCCAGGCATTTCTAGGTCAAGTAGCGCGAGGTCGGGACGTGCCGTGAAGAAAGACTTAAGTGCCTCTTCACCGCTCTCGGCTGCGATAGTTTCGTAACCTGCCAGTTCGAGTCGGGTTTGAACGAGTTCCAGAATGTCTGGCTCGTCGTCAACAATAAGTATTTTTGGGGGCATAAATATTGACCGAAATCTACCTGTCTAGACCCTTCCCGAAGGAAGGTTAATTTTTTGTATGAATAAAGATTAGATTTGTGTGGAGAATCCGACCTTCGTGTGAACCCTATGTTTACCTACGTGTTGGCGTATGCCCGAGTGTTCGCTTACCGACACTATTGGCTCGACTGGGAAATTCGTAGGCAAACCTAAATTACCGTCACGACGTACCTTATTTTGGTATCTCTACACCGGGGTCACGCATAGACTTTGCGTTTTGCAAGTGTTCCACGCTGCGTTTAAGTCGCCCGAGTCACTGGGAGTGAAAATCCTGAGCGTTACTGAACAACTCAAATCGACAGTCATGCTGAGGCATCTGACGCAACACCGACTAATCGTGGTGGCGTTAAGTACTGCCTTAATGCTTCTCTCCGCTTGTTCTTCACCTCCAGTTGCTGATTTCACGTCGACAGGCAACTCAGGAAACGCACCCTACGAAGTATCGTTTTTGCTAGGCGATCTTGCCGATGCTGATGCTTACAGCTGGGATTTTGGCGATGGTTCTGGCAGCACCGAGAATGAACCTGTTCACACTTTTGAATTCGCAGGAGAATTTGTTGTAACAATGACCGCCACTCGAGGCGACAGCATTGATACATCGCAAACCTCAATCACGGTTGAGCCAGGAGAGGCTGGTTGGGTTGTGATCGAAGTTGGTGAATTGCCGATTTCGCCGTTCGAATCGACTCAATTCACTGCAAGTGCGTTCGATGTGTTAGGTAACCCAATCGAGAACACGTCATTCAGCTGGAGCGTCGATGAATCTCTGGGGGATATCGACAGTTCAGGACGGTTCGTAGCGGCTACCGATCTTGGTTCATTTGAAGACGCAGTCAGCGTAGAACTGGAGCGTCTTGGAGCGACTGTCAGTGCAACAGCTGATCTCGAAATAATTGCCGGACCACTTCATACATTTTCGATTACGCCCACCGTTCTAGATCTTCGAGTGGGTAGGACAGAGACGATTGAAGTACAGGCTGTCGACGAAGCCGGCCATGTACTTGATGCTGCGCTAGTTCTGTATACATCTTTACGCGATGGTGATTCGATAGATTCGACAGGTCTGTTCACCGCAGGTTTGAACGCTTCTTCAGATGAGGTCTTGGATCTTGTGACAATCGAGGTGGAGCTCGATGGGAAGGCGATCGAAACCACAATTTCGGGAACTATTCGACCGGGAATTCTCGATCAAGTGCATGTCGCCGCATTGCCGACTGTGATGGAAGTTGGTGAATCGATACAGCTTTCGTCATTTGCTACCGATAGGTTCGGCAACGAACTGGAATTGGACGAACTAATTTGGAGCGTTTCGAGCCCTGAGATTGGTTCGATTACCGAGAACGGTATGTTCACCGCCGGCACGATCGCTGGCGAACACACTGACGTCGGTATAACGGCCCGAGGTGTTTTAGACGGAATCGAATCAGTCACTGTCGCTCCGCTGACGATCATTGCTGGCGCGGTCGAGTTTATCCACATCGTTCCAGATAGCGATTCTGTGCCGATTGGAGCCGGATCGCCGTTTGTGGTTCTCGCTACAGATTCAAATGGGAACATTATTGATGTTCCTGAAGAGGAGTACATATACGAGTACTCGACAGCCGGGCGCGGTCAAGAAGTTGCAGTATTTATCGCTGGATACGAGATAGGCGATTTTGAAAACGCTATCACAGTTACGTTACCCGCCGGAGTAGCTGGCAACGCTGAGGCGTTAGTGGCGCAGTCAGACATCACCGTTCGACAACGCTCATCGAACATCATTGCGGTTGAGGTGGTCGATCAAGATGGTGGCGGAATTTTCCTGATTGACCTAGAAACTGCACAGCTCGGCTCGGCTGATATCAGCTTCCATCAAAACGATGCTGTTGAGCTGTCGCCGTCGTGGTGGCCGGATGGTTCGAGACTCGTTTATGTATCTGATCCGACTGGGGAATTGCAGGTATACACGCTAAATCTAGCGAGCCGAGAGATCGTACAGATCACGAATGTCGCTGGTGGGGTATCGATGCCCAATATTTCACCTGACGGTCAATCGATGGTATTTGTGAGTCTTGTAAGCGATCAGTGGCAGCTATGGGTTGCAGATATTCCCGAAGATGTCGCAGAGAATCCGATTACGTTGGATTCGGCAGTTCGCATCAGTCGTGACGACACCGCACAGCACATCCTTCCGTATTGGTCGCCAGATAGTACGAAGATCCTCGCATCGCAAAACACCTCAGAAGGCTTGGTTCGAGTGATGCTGTTCGACCCCGAAGCAGTAATCGAACCTGAGGTTCTGGGACCATTCGGCAGTGTCGGGTTCGGGTGGACTCTAGACGGAACAGGAATTCGTATTGGTTTGGCTACTGCCGATGGTGCGTTGAATCTTGGAACGCTGACATTAGGCGAGAACACTCCAGAATTTATCGACGCTAGTCTGGAATTCCTGGTAGCGGCATGGGCGCCGGACGGGTCTGAAGTTGTTGCGATCGACTCATTGCTTGGGGCAGGGTGGTTGCTGGATACAGACGGTTCCGGTCTGCGGAGAGTTGTGGATTCAGCACAGGTGCCAACTCGAATGTCGTGGCGGCCTCGTGAATATGGTGATCCTGTTCCGATTCCAGAGTTCGAGGGCGATCCTGCAATGCTGGAACCCGGAGACGAACTACGTGGTCCCGTTGGTGCACTTGATACTTCGCTGAGCTATTCGGCTGTTATTTCGACTGACGCAGGCGATATCGAAGTCGAGCTGTTCGACGAAGTCGCACCTATGACCGTCGAGAATTTTGTGAACCTAGCTCGAACTGGCTTTTACGATGGTCTTGGCTTCCAACGAGTGATCGAAGAGTTCGTATCGCAGGCTGGAGATCCACCGGGTGATGAAGACGGTGCCGGCTACATCTTCAACGATGAATTCAGCCGGGGACTATCTCACGATGGTCCGGGTGTGCTCTCAATGGCAAATGCGGGCTCGAACACGAATGGCAGCCAGTTCTTTATTACTCACGCTGCCGCTACATGGCTCGACGCTTACGAGAACGATATCGCAAAAAATTGCGCCGACGACAGCGTTTCGTGTCACGCAATATTTGGGCGGGTAACTAGCGGATTAGAGATTGTCACCAGCATGGCTGAGCGCGATCCTGAAACCGCTACGGAACCTGCTGTGAAAATTCTTAGTATCTTGATTGTCGAGAGCTAAGAAATTTTATTACTGGCTCTGAAGCAGACATAGAGCCCCTTTAGATAGTCGATCATGTACGGAGATTCGCTTGTCACAACGAACTGAAATTCGCAGCCACATAACTCACCTTGAGTGTTCGTTATCGGGCGAGCCGTGTGGACACGAACTTCCTCATCGCCTGAATCCAAAAAACGGCAAGCCTTATCTCGCACGATACGATCTGGCCGCTGCCGCCGAGACCATGACGAAAGAATCGATGGCAGAACGCGAGCCGAACATGTGGCGGTATCGAGAAGTAATGCCGGTTGTCGATCCTGCAAATATCGTGACTCTCGGAGAAGGATTTACTCCGCTGCGGCAGGCTGGACGACTGGGCAAACATCTCGGAATGAGTGATTTGCTAATTAAGGACGAGGGGGTAAACCCGACAGGTTCCTTTAAGGCACGGGGACTATCAGCAGCGGTGTCGAAAGCCCTCGAACTGAAGCAGATGAAACTGACGATGCCGTCGGCGGGAAATGCTGCAGGAGCGATGTCGGCTTATGCTGCGGCCGCAGGTATGGAAGCCCATGTGTACATGCCGAAAGATGCGCCAATTGCTAATCAGATTGAATGCGTGGCTTACGGCGCTGATCTGAACTTGGTCGATGGCTTTATCACTGATGCTGGACGTATCTCCGGTGAGGCAGCCGAAGAACATGGCTTGTTCGATGTATCCACTCTCAAGGAGCCGTACCGAGCCGAAGGCAAGAAAACGATGGGCTACGAGATCGTTGAACAGCTTAGATTTGAAGTGCCCGACGTCGTGATCTACCCAACAGGTGGTGGAACTGGGATCGTTGGAATTTGGAAAGCTCTCGACGAGATGGAACAGCTTGGTTGGATCGGATCAGAGCGTCCGAGAATGGTCTGTGTACAGGCTGAAGGTTGTGCACCGTTGGTTACGGCGTACAACAAAGGTGAAGAGTTCGCAGATCCATTCCCGAACCCGAAGACCCTTGCTGCCGGAATGCGAGTTCCAGCGGCGGTGGGAGATTTTCTTGTGATACGGGCAGTACGGGAAAGCGGCGGAACTGCGCTGACCGTTACTGACGATCAGATGGTTGATTCTGTTCGTGACATGGCATCGTTCGAAGGGATATTCCCTGCACCCGAAGGCGGTGCCACGCTATCGGCTCTTCAACTGTTGCTGGATTCAGGCGAGATTGGCAAAGACGAACGCGTAGTTCTTCTGAACACAGGTTCAGCTGTGAAGTACTTAGACGTTCTTGGTCCTGCGTTAGGTCTCTAAGGCCTAAACCTTTGGGGCATCCCAAGAAGTTACGTGGCTCAGTGTTCCATCAGGGAACGCAGCTGCATATTCGTTTGCCAGCATTCCGAGAATTACCGAGTTGTGGCGAGCTCCATCATGCGGACGGCTCTGTCTGAGGGTTCCTTCGTGTTGGAATCCGATGTGCTCGAACATCGCTCGCGCTGACGTGTTGTATTCGGGAACATCGACCCACGCTCGATGAAGACCCAGATGCTCGAATATGTGTTCGAGCATTGCGATAACGCCTGAGGTGCCGTAACCGTGGTGCCAAAGCGCTTTTTGACCAATCAGAACCGAAATCTGTGCGTCGCCCAGGGCTTCATCGATCGAAAGCTGTCCTTCGCCAATGTGTTCACCTGAAAGGGTGTAGACAGAGAAAATGTCGCGGTGTGGCTCGTGATGCGGGTCGTGGAACACTTCGTTCCATGCATCTTCGCTGGCATTGATCATGTCCTTGGGTTCATAACCCAAGTGGGCTGCATCACCATAGGTGTACCTGCCGAACCAAGCATCTGAAACTTCGGGGTCGTCTAGCCAATCGGCAAGGCGTTGAACGTCATCACGGGTAACCGGGCGCAACTCAACTAATGAGGGCACATCGTCCTCCTTAAATCTGTTGTGTCAGGGCCACGTAATAATCGTTCCACGTGAAATTACGAATTGAGCGATATTTAGGCCAGAGCCGCAGTATACCGGAACTGACATTCAAGGCTTTGCGCGACGATATGACAGAACTAGAGTTTTCTAGCGAGTGAGATATTTGCTCAGCCTGATACGATGCGCCCAACAAGTTGGTTCAACGTTCAACGGTGAATGGGCTGGCCAATCACGTGATATTTAGTTTTGAAGACGAGGTAGAAATGTCTGATCACTGGAAGATGGAAGCTGAAATCGAATACTGCGTGCCATGCGGCTACGCTAACCTCGCTGCCAACATGGTTAGCGAACTTTTTCAGGCAGCAGGACCTGCGCTAGCAATTTCGCTGAAGCCGGGTCACAGCGGCGCGTTCAAAGTAACGGTTGACGGTCGGGTGCTCTGGAACAAGAAAGAGCAGGGACGCTCGCCACACATCATGGAAGTGAAAGAGTTGAAGGCTACTGTTTCCAACATGCTCGAATCTGGCGCTGTTATCCAGTCCAACTAAATGCGTTTTCATCGGGTCGCACCGATGAATGGAATACGTAGGAGTTTGTAATGGCAGATGTGCCAGCGAAAGTTCACGCTGAAATCGAGTACTGCGTTCCCTGAAGCTACCACTCGGTGGCTTTCTGGATGGGAAGCGAGCTTGCTGCAGCCGGTGGGTCGCAGATAGCAGTGACACTGACGCCCGGTCAGGCCGGCGTGTTCAAGGTTACTTTGAACGGGGAAGTCTCCTTCGATAAAGGTGAACTGGGGCGATATCCAACTTTGCCCGATGCGAAGGAACTGAAAGCGAAGGTCATCAACATGATCGAAGCCTCCACTGTGTAACTGTTCGCTGGTTCTGAACTTCTGAACGTATTAAGAATATGAGAACGCCTCTGTATTGACTGCAGAGGTGTTTTTTATTGTTCGAAAAAACTGTTTGATGAAGTACCATGTCTTAGCTTGAATCCAACGGTTTTAAGCATTGAATCATCTCGTCCGAACGTTCTTCTGGAGTTAGCACGTGAAAGCCGCCGTCCTTCTTGAATCGAAAAAGCCCATGCCAATCATGGAGCTTGACCAGTCGGAACCTAAAACCGGCGAAGTGCGAGTGAAAATGTCGGCTGCAGGTATTTGTGCGTCCGACCACCACGTAATGACGGGTGACAACCCGACTCCAATGCCGATTGTTCTCGGTCACGAAGGGTCAGGCGTGGTTGATGCAGTTGGTCCCGGCGTATCTACCGTAAAGGTAGGCGACCGATGTGTGCTTTCATTTGTGGCAAATTGTGGTCACTGTCGATCATGTCGTGAAGGCCTATCGAACATCTGCGACACGAATCGTGAAACCGGGACACGTCAATACGACGGGACGTTCCGACTTCACACTGAAGATGGAACTGAAGTACACCAATTTGCGAAGTTAGGCGTATTTGCTGAATCGATTATTGTTCCTCAGCAAGCTTGCTACCCAATGCCAGACGACGTTCCTATGGAAGTCGCTGCTCTAATCGGCTGCTCAGTTACAACTGGAGTCGGCGGAGTAATAAACCAGCCCGGTATGCGAGCCGGAATGACTGTTGCGGTTATCGGCGCCGGTGGTGTTGGGCTAAATGCTCTTCAAGGTGCTCGCTTGATGAATGCTTCGAAGGTCATTGCAGTAGATATTTCTGACCACAAACTTGAGTTTGCTTACAAGTTCGGCGCTACCGATGTAATCAACTCCAAGAATCAAGATCCGATAGCTGCTATTCAGGAATTGACCGATGGTGGTGTTGATTTTGCATTCGACACATTCGGTCACAAGATCACTACCGAGCAGGCTTACAATTCAACTCGCAAAGGCGGAACCACGGTCGTAGTCGGGCTTGCACCTGACGGCATGGGCGCCGATATTCCGTTAGTCGAGTTGGTCAGGAACCAGAAGACGCTCGTCGGTAGTTACTACGGTTCAGCAAGCCCTCACGAGACGTTCGGTAAGCTGCTGGAGTTCTACCGACAGGGCAAAATCGACGTGGGCGGGATGGTCACACGGAAATACAAACTCGAAGAGATTAACGAGGCTTACGCAGCGCTAGAGCGCGGCGAAGATGGTCGAGGTGTGATCGTTTTCGATTAGTTCGTCGCCATTTCGGTTTGAGCAGCAGGTGAATATTGGTGAAACCTGTATGTTCGATCCATATGTGATCCATATGGTTTGTTCATTTTTTCACTTGCTGCTAAATCGGGCGACTGCTATGCTCCAAACCGGCTTTTTCGAAGGCCATTTAACCCGTATTTGGTAACCAGTAATCGGTAGTTGATGTTCGAGGATTATTTCAGGCAGTACGCGCTGCTCATTATTTTCGCTGCTGCGGCAGTGACCGTTCCTATTGGAATGTTGACGATGAGCTATCTGGCACAGTTCATTAAAGTCAGACCGTCACGCCCAACAGCAGTAAAAGAAAGCGCTTACGAAGGTGGTATGCCTCCGTTTAGCAGCCGGCCTGCACGCTTTAACTTCCGTTACTACTACTACGCTCTTCTTTTTGTAGTGTTCGATGTTGAGACCGTGTTCTTGTTCCCGTGGGCAGTGAAGTACGGGGTTATGTCTCAGCAGTTCGGGTTTGCTGCACTCGGTGCAGTGTTTATTTTCTTGATCGTTGTGACGGTTGGCTATGCGTATGCATGGCGCAAACAGGCTCTCGAGTGGGTGACAAACGATGACCGGTCCTAAATTGATCGATCCATACGGAGCACCTGCTGGGGCTGATCCTCGTGGTGCATTGCAGTCGATTACTCTTGATTTAGATCGTACTGAAGGTGATTCAGTCAACAGGATGAAATCGACTCACCTTGAGCCGTTTCCCGATCCTGTTCTCGAAGTTCCCGATGAGCTAAAGCGCAGCGTTATCGTAAGTTCTGTCGACTATTTGCTTAACTGGGCCCGAAAATCTTCGGTGTTCCCATTGCAGTCGGGGTTGGCATGCTGTTCGTTCGAGATGATCAGTGCAGCCATGGCCAGGTTCGACCTTGCTCGGTTCGGTATGGAAGCACTTCGAGCTTCTCCGCGACAGGCTGATTTGCTGATTGTTGCTGGAACACTGACCTGGAAAATGGCTGTCCCGCTGCGTCGTCTATACGACCAGATGGCTGAGCCTCGCTGGGTTATCTCGATGGGCGTGTGTGCTACTTCTGGCGGTCCGTACTACCAGAGCTACTCGGTTGTGCCTGGTGTGAATCACATCATGCCGGTCGACGTTTACGTGCCGGGTTGCCCTCCGCGTCCAGACGCTCTTCTGTATGGAATCATGCAGCTGCACGACAAGATTCGTCGGTACAGCCTCAGTGGGCAGGCGGCAGGCCAGGAATGACCACTGTCTGGAGTGGAAACGCACTAGCTGAAGCTATCGAAGCCTTCGCACCCGGTTCTGTTGAGTCGAGCGCAGGTGGCGATGTTTGGTTGAAGCCGGAATCTATTTCTACTGTTTGCGAAGGGCTTAAGACTCGATCTGAGTTCAAGTTTGATTTGCTAAGCAGTCTTACCGCCGTCGACTATATCGACCACTTTGAGGTTGTTTACCACCTCACATCACTGCCGATGAATTCTTCGGCAGTATTGAAGTCTCGTGTCGGGCACGGCCGGACTGAAGCTTCTATTGCAAGCGTTGTTCCTATCTGGCGTGGAGCCGACTATCAGGAACGAGAAGTCTGGGATCTTATGGGTATCCGGTTTGACGGTCACCCGAACCACAAGCGAATCATGCTGTGGGAAGGCTACCCCGGTCACCCTCTCCGCAAAGACTATGTCACCTACGATCAGTCGATTGCTTCGACTTCTCCAGATGCCGCCGAAGCTGGTAGCACGGGCGGAGTTGAATAATGGCAATCAAGACTCAGCCGGTAACGGTAAACCTCGGTCCTCAGCACCCGTCGACGCACGGTGTGTTCCGAATGCGTGTGATGTTCGATGGTGAAGAGATTGTCGATGTAGAGCCAGTTTTCGGCTACTTGCACCGAGGCTCGGAAAAACTCGCTGAAGAGCGTACATATACACAGATAGTTACGCTGACCGACCGCATGGACTATGTGTCGTCGATGCTCAACAACCAGGCGTACATCCTCGCTGTTGAGAAGCTTGCTGGAATAGAGCCTTCGCCCCGTGGCGTCTGGCTGCGAATGATTGCTTCTGAGTTGCAGCGTATCGCTTCTCACCTTGTCGCAACAGGATTCCTTTTGCAGGACCTGGGAGCACTCGGTACTCCGCTCATTTACGCAATGCGAGAGCGTGAAAATATTCTTGATCTGTTCGAGATGCTTTGTGGTGCTCGAATCACGAACTCGTATCTGCGCCCCGGCGGAGTGTTCATGGACGCACCGGCTGAATTCTGGCCAGCACTTGATCGTGGTCTCGACGACATCGTCAACACCATCGACGAACTTGAAACTTACCTCAGCGGTAACGAAATCGTGTTCTCTCGAACTAAAGGCACGGCAGTTCTTCCACCTGAATTGCTGATCAATGCTTCCGTGACAGGTCCGATGCTGCGAGCGAGCGGTGTGGACTGGGATCTGCGTCATCGTGCGCCATATGACTACTACGACAAGATTTCGTTTGAGCGAAAGTTGCACACCGCTTCTGACAACTACGCTCGGTATTGGGTGAGGGTTCAGGAAGCACGTGAGAGTGTAAAGATCATCAGGCAGTGTATAGAGCAGATCGAGCCGGGTGAGGTTCGACCTTCATTTGATGATGTTCCTCGACTGATTCGACCGCCCGCTGGCGATGCGTATGCTGCTATCGAAGGATCTAAGGGTGAACTTGGTTTCTACCTTGTGAGTGATGGCGGAATTGCTCCGTACCGCATGCACGTTCGAGCTTCTTCGCTGATCAATCTGACACTGCTGCGTGACATGCTCATCGGTGGTCAGTTTGGTGATTTGTTTGTGACCTTCGGTAGTGTCGATTTGAACATGGGTGAGGTGGACCGGTAATGAACCACCTCTTCCTCGACAATTCGCTCTGGCGAAACATCTATTGTGTACTTGCAGGCGAGAGCGCTGAGTGTGCTGCTCGTGACTACTCCTCTGGGTTCCTTCCTGGTGGCATGGAGTGGCTGGCATTCTTGCTTGCTGCTGCTGCAATCATTGGAATCGTGATCAACGCCGTTCTTGGTGGTGTGATCGTTCTCATCTGGGGTGAACGTCGACTGTTTGGTCGTTTCCAGTCACGAACTGGTCCAAACCGATGGGGGCCGTTCGGAACTCTCACTTCGGTTGCAGACGCCGTAAAGACGATGTTCAAAGAAGATTTGGTTCCTGCTGAGGCAGACCGAATCCTCTTCAACCTCGCTCCTGTGCTCATAGCGGCACCGGCGCTGTTGGTTTTCTCTGTAATACCGTTCGGCGTGGGCACATATGTTGCCGATCTGAACGTCGGTGTGCTGTTCATCATGGCGGTGACATCGCTTACCACTCTTGCCGTCCTTACGGCAGCATGGTCATCGGCAAACCGTATTGCGATTCTCTCTGCGCTGCGTTCGGTTGCTCTGCTGATCAGCTACGAAATACCGATGGCGCTCGCGCTTGTTGGTGTGATCATGCTGGCTGGTTCGATGGCACTTGGCGACATCATCGCTGCGCAGGGTATTCCATTTATTTTGGTTCAACCGTTAGGGTTCTTCGTATTCTTCATCGCTGCGATGGCAGAGATGGCACGAGCACCGTTCGACCTCACGGAAGCTGAATCTGAACTTGCTGCCGGTTATTTGAACGACTACGCCAGTATGAAGTTTGGTTTGTTCTTCCTTGCAGAGTTCATGGCAGAACTTTCAACTTCGGCGATTGTTACTACATTGTTCCTGAGTGGTTGGAAGGGATTCGACCCGATTCCATCTCACTTCTGGTTCGCTGCGAAGCTGATCGCTGTTCTGTTCGTGATCATTTGGTTCCGAATGACTCTGCCTCGACTGCGTGTCGACCAGGTGCTGAAATTCGCTTGGAAGGGTCTATTCGAGCTGACGATGATCAACATCATCGTGACTGCAGTACTGATCGCCATTTGGCCACAGCCGACTACGGGTCAGCTATGGATCATGGCTGCGATCAACTGGCCTGTTGCGATTATCTCTATCTGGGGTGTTAGCAAATTGCTGGGAACTCCTGCTTATGAGAACTCGCAGCCAAGCGCTGATGCACCGACTTATCCAGTTGCTAGCGAGTCGATACCGGCTGCTTCTGTGCTGGGCGCAGATAAGGGAGGCGACTAATGATCGGTCTTGGTTTGCCTCGTGGCTTTGTAGTCACGCTTAAAAACTTCATCCGACCTCCGGTTACTGAACAGTACCCAGATCGGCACGTTGGTTTACTTGGCGCCGCCAAAGAAGCCGGAATGAACCCATTCCAGTTCTTGGTAAAGAAGCCTGCTGATTCCCTCAAGGCTATTGCTGGATTGGCGACCGTTCCGGTTGCTGTGAAACAGTCAGCTCGATTCCGCGGGAACGAGTTCACATATTTCGAAGACCGATGTACTGCGTGCGCAAGCTGTGCGAAGTACTGCCCGTTGGGAATTATCGAGATCGTCAGTGTTCCAGGGAAGATCGATGCACAAGAAGGTGAGAGCTACAAGCTTGAAGTCTTCGATATCGACATCGGACGCTGCATGTTCTGTGGGCTTTGTGTCGAGGCGTGTCCTTACGACGCATTGCACATGGGAACCAACTTCGAGCGATCGAAGTACGTTCGAGACGAACTGGTGATCAGTAAAGAAGAGTTGTTCGACGCCCCAAAGCGTCCGAGCGCTTTCTATCGTCCTCAGTTTGAGGAAAATAACTTCGATCCGTTCAAAGAGACGATTGAAGATTTTCACGATGCTGGTCGACACGAGAAGAAGACCTACGACGAACTGAAAAAGAAGTGGGTCGACGAACGATGACGCCAGTAATGGAAGTATCGGCACTCACAACAATCGCCTTCTGGGCAGCTTCGGCGATGACGCTTGGCTTTGCAGCCATCGTTGTGACTCAGCGCGACGTGTTCAGGGCGGCAATTGCGCTGGCTGGATCGTTCTTGGGCGTCGGAATTTTGTACTTCGTGCTCAGCGCCGAATTCGTCGGTGTTGTGCAGATTCTCGTTTATGTCGGAGCGATTTCAGTTCTGATGGCTTTCGCTGTGATGTTCATTCAGGACATCGCCTCAGGTAGTCGACCCGCGCAGGGTCGGTTAGTCGGTGTGGCGGCTGCGGTGCTGGTATTTGCAGCACTTGCGTTTACCGCTTACAACACTGAGTGGTCGTCTCAGAATGAACTGAGTCCTGATGCCGTAGTTGCTCTTACCGAGGGCTACTACGAAGTCGGTGAAGGCGATGATATTCGGGTTGAATTGACCGAACCCGCGGGCGACAACGATGTCGTTGTTGCGAATGGCGGAGCGTTTGTGGAGAGTACTGGAGCAGTTGGTGTATTGCTTGTTCGGGAGTACATGCTTGCGTTCGAAATCATCGGACTGCTGCTGGTTGCAGCATTGATCGGTGGACTCCTGTTGATGCGAAACCCTCCTTCATCGAACAAGACTGAGAAGGGAGATGCCTCGGTATGACCATCGAGAACGTCCTTCTAGTTTCGGCTGCACTATTTGCCATCGGCGCCTATGGAGTTGTTTCACGAAGAAGCCTGGTAACAGTGATCATGTCGCTTGAACTCATGTTCAACGGTGTTGTTATCGCGGCTGTTGCGTTCAGCCGGTTCACTCCTGCTGCGGCACTGCTTAGCGGAGACCCGCTTACAGCTGAGGCGATCCGTTCCGCACTTACAGGTCATGCCTTCGCAATATTTGTTACTGCAGTTGCTGCCGGTGAAGCAGCGCTTGCGTTCGCACTTGTGTTCGCTATGTATCGAGCAACGGAATCGGTAGAAATCACCGATGCGTCCGAGATGAAGAACTAGCTATGTGGGTTGACTACAAAAAGACGCCAAACCTCATATCTGCGCAGATGTGGAAGGACCTTCTCGAAGGAGAAGGTTTGCCGACCAAGCTCATTCCAGAGGGAGACATCCTCGACTGGGCGGAAGACGCCACGTTCCGAGTAATGGTTCCTAAAGGTCGAGAACACGTCGCCGACGAAATTTTGAGAAAGCTGTAACAGGGAATTTTTAGTGATCACTGAAGGCCTAGCCTGGCTCATAATCGCCCTCCCCATCGCCGCAATGCTGGTGAATGGAGTGTTGGTGCGCGCCTTCGTTGGATCGAATTCAAAGTACGCCGGCTACATCACCGTCGCTGCGATTGGCGGATCGTTCGTTCTGTCGCTAATGACGTTGGCTACGGTCATGTCAGACGGGCCACTTCATGTGGATACTCACGATTGGATCACTATTGGCGGTCTGAATCTTACGTTTGGTCTGATGGTCGACCAACTTACTTCGATCATGCTGGTTGTTGTCAGCGGAGTCAGCTTGCTTGTCCAGATCTACGGACAGGCCTACATGCATGGCGACAAGAGCTACACACGCTACTTCACGTATATGGCTTTGTTTACGGCTTCCATGCTGGGTCTGGTTCTCTCAGGAAACCTGATTCAGATATTTGTCTTCTGGGAACTTGTCGGAGTTTCGTCGTACTTGTTGATCGGATTCTGGATGGATCGCCCAACGGCCGCAGCAGCTGCCAAGAAGGCGTTCCTGATGACGAGGTTCGGTGACTTCGGGTTCTTGCTCGGAATTCTGTACCTCTACTCGCAGAATTCTTCGTACATGGATATTTCGACTCTCTACCACGAGATCGAAGCCGGTCACATCGCTGTTGGCGTTGCGACCTGGGTTTCTCTGGGTCTGTTGGCTGGAGCAATCGGTAAATCAGCTCAATTCCCGCTGCACAACTGGCTTCCTGATGCGATGGAAGGTCCAACCTCTGTTTCTGCTTTGATTCACTCGGCGACGATGGTCACCGCCGGTGTATTCCTCGTTGCACGATTCTTCCCGCTCTTCGAGCACTCCGATGCAATGACACTCGTTGCGCTTGTCGGTGGATTCACCGCTGTGTTCGCAGCCACGATGGGTCTCGTAGCCAACGACATCAAACGTGTGTTGGCGTATTCGACAGTCTCACAGCTCGGTTACATGATGCTTGCTTTGGGAGTCGGTGCGTACGCTCCTGCCATATTCCATTTGTTCACTCACGCCTTCTTCAAGGCTGCGCTGTTCTTGGGTGCCGGATCGGTTCACCACGCATCAGGTACGTTCAACATGAACTACATGGGCGGACTCAAGAAACACATGCCTCGAACGTACTGGGGCATGGTTATCGCCTCGTTGAGTCTTGCCGGCTTGTTCCCGTTCTCAGGATTCTGGTCTAAGGACGAAATTCTGGGGCACGCAGCCCACGTTGGTACTACCACGGGCAACATAGTTCTTGCGCTTGGTTTGATCGCTGCCTTGATGACGGCGTTCTACATGTTCCGAGCTGTCTTCCTTACGTTCCACGGTGAGTGGAAGGGCGGAGGTGAACAGGAAATTGAAGACGCAGAGAAGGCTGGAGAACCGCTTCCTGTTGGTAGCGCACATTCACACTTCGGTGAATCACCGTGGTTGATGGTCGGTCCGATCATGCTTCTCGCAGTACTTGCAATCGGAATCGGATTTTTCTCGAACCCACTGGTAGACATTGGCGGAATCGATAAGCACGCATTTGCGCACTATGTAACTCACAACCACGAAGTCTTCCCAACTTCAGAAGCGGCGAAACACGCCGGTTCATCTCCTGAGCTCAACGTGCCGATTGCTGTTATCTCGACTGTTCTGGCGATTGCCGGAATTGGTCTTGCTTACCTCATGTACATCAAAGGCTCAATATCGCCTCAGGCGATGGGAGCCCGATTCCAGCCGCTCTACAACCTTATGTTCCGTAAGTACTACTTCGATGAGATGTACGAAAACGTCGTGGTTCGCAAAGGCTTCTACAAGTACGTAGCTGATGCACTTCGATGGTTCGATGAGCACTGGATCGATAACGCGAACGTCCACCTTTCCAACTGGGTTAGCCGAATCGGAAAGAGCGGGGCGCTTGTTCAAAATGGTCAAACACAGACCTACGCAGTCGGCATGGTCGTCGGCGTGGTCGCAGTAGTCGCGGCATTCTTGCTATGGGGCTAATAACGCACGTGAAAATTAGCGCAAGCAAAACCGAATATTTTGTATGTGACTTAGTTGGCATTGCTGCCGAACATGGGGTTTCGCATGTTTGATGGATTGCTGACGATAACCGTCTTCTTGCCTGCAGCTGTGGCGCTGTTGGTGACGTTGTTTGCACGCGGTGAGAACGCCGATCAGCAGATCCGATGGATCTCGATTGGTGCGACTGTTGTTACTTTCGTTTTGAGCGTTTTGGTGTTCGTTGGTTACGATCAGAGTGTCGGCGGCATTCAGATGATCGACCACTTCGAACGCTGGATACCTATCGACGCACTGCGATCTTCATACCTGCTGGGTGTCGACGGTCTGAGCGCACCCCTAGTGCTGCTGACAGGAATACTTGGAATGGCGGCTGCACTTGGTTCATGGCGAATCAAGAAGCGTGTTCGTGAATACTTCCTCTGGTTGCTACTGCTCGAAACTGCTGTGTTCGGTGTGTTCGTATCACTCGACCTGCTGTTGTTCTTTATCTTCTTCGAGTTCGAACTCATCCCGATGTTCATGCTCATCGCAATTTGGGGTAGTGGTCGACCACGTTACTCAGCGATGAAGTTCGTGTTGTTCACTCTTGCTGGTGGAGCGTTCATGCTGGTTGCCATTTTGGCGATCTACGTCACTCCTGATGTGAACACACTGGCGATGGTTTCGATTCCGGAACTTGGAATCACTGGTATTCCTGAGTTGATGGCTGGCGCTGATCTCGCTGCGCCGGCGGCTCTCATATTTGGATTCTTCTTCATCGCATTCGCTGTGAAGCTTCCACTGTGGCCTGTTCACAGCTGGCTCCCGGACGCCCACACAGACGCCCCAACGGCTGTTTCTGTGATGTTGGCGGGTGTGCTGCTGAAGATGGCTGGTTACGGTTTGCTGCGAATCAACCTCGGTTTCTTCCAGGAAACTCAAGGCTTCACGATCCACGATGTTGCTGGGGCGATGTCGATCGTGGCCGCGATTTCGGTTGTCTACGGTGGAATCATCACCATTCGCCAAACCGATATGAAACGGCTGATTGCCTACAGTTCCGTGAGCCACATGGGATTCGTGATGCTAGGTGTCGCCGCAGTTGGCTCTTCTGCAGCTGAAACTTCGGCAGGCGGCTTGAACGGTGCAGCACTGCAGATGTTCACGCACGGTACGATCACGGGTCTTGCGTTCCTTATGGTTGGTCTTTCATACGACCGAACCCACACACGACATATTCCTCATCTGGGCGGTTTGTGGAAGAAGATGCCACTAATCGCAATCTTCTTCTTGATTGCTGGTTTCGGTTCACTTGGACTCCCTGCGCTGTCTGGATTCGTTGCTGAGATCATGGTGTTCTTAGGCACATTCTCAGTTTGGCCGTGGGCTACTGGTGTCGCAGCGTTTGGTGTCGTTTTGGCAGCTGGATACACGCTGTGGATGGTTCAGAGAGTGTTCTTCGGCGAACGACCTGCATCCCCAGGACTTTCAGACGAGGTTTACGACAATCTGACCGATGCGAACTGGGTCGACATGATTCCAGTGATAGCGTTGGCGGCTCCTATTTTCATCGTTGGCATCTGGCCATCAGTGGTTACAGATATGTTCGATTTGGGTATTCAGGCGGTGCTTAGGTAATGACTGCACATGATTACTGGGTACTGTCCCCTGCGATAGCGATGGCTCTGCTGGCTCTGGTAACGGTCTCTGTTGACCTGGTTACTAGGAGCATGGCAAAGGTTTCGACAGTCGCTTTCCTCGGACTTTCCGCTCCCCTGATTCTTACGTTGAACCTGTGGTTTGGCTGGTTCGGCGATCCTGCGACAGCGCGGGAGGCAACCGGTGTAGCTGATCTTGGGTCGGCGTTGTTCGGAACGGTTGAGACTGATCGATTCGCTCTATTCTTCGACTTCCTATTGCTCACGGTCACCGCTGGAACAATTCTGGCCTCTGCCAAGTACATAGCTAGCGAGCGCATGAAGGACTACGGCGGCGAGTTTGTCTCGCTCGTGCTCTTGTCAGTTACGGGAATGATCGTTCTTGTCTCAGCGACCGAACTGATCACGATCTACGTGGCTCTTGAACTCACTGCATTGCCAGTCGTGGCTCTAGCCGCTATTCATCGGTCGAAGCAGGGTGTTGAATCTGGAACGAAGTTCTTTGTACTTTCGGCTATTTCCAGTGCGATTCTGCTTTACGGGTTTGCCTACATATATGGCTTCACTGGAAGTACGAATCTCGCTGTAATCATGGAACGGCTGACAGTTCTTCCGAATGACGCTGGCGTTCCGTTCGGTTCATATGCAGTGTTGCTTGCAGTGATAATGATCGTCGCTGGTTTCGGCTTCAAGATGGCTGTGGTTCCGTGGCAGATGTGGGTTCCTGATGTTTATCAGGGAGCACCAACTCCGGTCGTTGCATTCTTGTCGGTCGCATCAAAGGCCGCTGCGTTCGCTGTGATCATGCGAATCATGTACGTGGCGTTCGGCGATCCGGCGTTGATGCAGGATTGGTCGGGACTATTTGCGATTCTCGCTGCGGTAACGATGACGCTAGGTAACACCTTGGCGTTGTCGCAATCGAACATCAAACGACTACTCGGATACTCGACCATTGCACAGGCTGGTTATATCTTGGTCGGTGTGGCTTCGGTTCCTGCAAACCAGGTTGGTGCAACGTTTGCTGGGGCAGGTCCTCAGGGCGTGATGTACTACCTCGCAGGTTATGCATTCACGAACCTTGCTGTGTTCTTCGCGGTGATTGCGATTACTTCACGAACTAACGATGATTCAATCGAAGGTCTGAACGGGCTGTTGAAGCGTTCACCGCTTCTGGCTGGAGTGCTGGTATTTGGTCTTCTTTCGCTACTCGGAATGCCTCCTACGGTCGGATTCATGGCGAAGGTTGTTGTGTTCGGATCGGCGATCAACGCTAATCTGACATGGCTGGCGGTTGTTGGTGTTGTGAACACCGTTATCGCTGCCTACTACTACCTCCGAGTTATTCGAGCGATCGTATTTGAAGATGCCGAAGACGAAACCAAGTTCAGTGCCGACAAGCCAGTGCTTGTGGCTGCTGGTGTAGCGGCTATCGGGGCTGGAGTGTTTGGTTTGGCTCCGTTCTTGCTACTCGAATTCGCTGAGCAGGCGCTCTCGATACTTCCGGCGATCGTTACGGGGCTCTAGTCAATCTGTCTTAGGCTCTGGGCTTTACGCTTGAGTACTGGGCGACAGTAGACTGTTATCACTTTCGGGTTTACTAACTGAAATTGGCGGATATGCCCAGCTACCACAACATCGGAATTGTTCACAACGGCGAATTGGCCGAAGCGGATGAGCTCGCTAAGAAGCTAACCAGTTCATACGGAGCTGGTCGCGATTGGTGGTTGGCTACTCAGACTGATCTCGATGAGCAGGAAGATAAACTCGCTGAATCCGATCTCATCATCACCATCGGTGGTGACGGAACCATTTTGCGAGGCGCGCACGCAGCTGCGTCTCAAGACATCCCGATTCTCGGAATCAACATGGGCCGAGTCGGCTTCATGAGTGACATCGAGAACAAAGACGCCGTCGATGAAGTTGGCTGGTATCTCGATGGCAACGCTCGAATCGAGCAGCGGTTCATGCTCAAAGCCGTGGTTGCCAATGGGGCAGACGAGCCGGTTTCAGTTCTTGCGCTCAACGATGTCACCGTCGCCCGAGGTGCTCATCTAAGGGTTATCGAAGTAAGCACTGTTGTTGATGGAGTGCATCTTGCTACCTACAGAGGCGATGGGGTGGTGGTTTCAACTGCCACTGGATCTACTGGGTACAGCCTCGCGCTGGGTGGACCTGTGATGGATCCGACATCTCAAGATTTTCTAGTAAAGCCAATCGCTTCGCATATGAGCCAGTTTGGTGGAGCTATTTTGCAATCGTCCTCGACGGTTGAATTGACTGTCGAAGCCTACGAAGATGCAACTCTCAACGCCGATGGATTCATCGATCACACTCTTCGTGCCGGTCAAACTGTGACTATCACTCAGGCGGGCGATTACGCATCGTTCTTGAGGCGCAAACCCGCCGCTGACTTCTGGGGAGATCTGGCTACCCGCCTAGAACTGCGCAAAGGTTCCGTCAAAAGTTCACCTCGTCGACGCATTTAGAACCTAATTATTCGGTAAACTAACTACGTTTTGCGACCCAAACGCCCGACCACCGTTGCTGTTAACCGTAAATACGAGGGAAATCGAATCTCCCTGCGGGTTGACACTGCTCGATTCGAAGATGGTCCCGAGTTTGATCGTGAGATAGTCGAACATCCTGGTTCGGTAGTACTGATCCCCATCACAAAAGATGGCAAAGTTCTACTTATCAGGCAGTATCGACAAGCGGCTGAACGCTTCCTATTGGAAGCATCGGCTGGAACGAGAGAAGCAGGCGAGGATCCGGAAGTTACCGCTCACCGGGAATTGCAAGAAGAGGTTGGATACAGGGCTGGCAAGTTAATTCCAATTGGTGGTTCGTGGGTCGCACCGGGATATTCGAGCGAATACTCCCACATTTATATTGCGACTGAACTCGAACCGGCATCATTGCCTTCCGATGATGGAGAAGACATTGTTGTCGAAGAGATCGATTTCGAAGATCTTCACCGATTAATTTCCACTGGCGAACTTGAAGACCAAATGTCGATAGCTGCATTGTTATCGGCGCAGCATGTGTACACAGAGCACATCAGGGGCTGAGAAATGAATACACCTACAAACCACTACAGAGCGCGAGGCTAGTCTATGTATGAACATGATGTCCTGATTATCGGCGGAGGACTCGCCGGACTCAGGGCTGCTGTTGAGGTTACGCGCGCTGGAGCCGACGTAGCGGTGATATCGAAGGTTCACCCGGTTCGCAGTCACTCAAACGCTGCTCAGGGTGGAATCAATGCCCCTCTTACCGACCGTGGTGACGATTGGGAAGGTCACGCATACGACACGATTAAGGGAAGCGACTTTCTTGCTGACCAAGACGCTGTCGAAGTGATGTCGAGTGAGGCCGGTGAAGCCGTTCTCGAACTCGAACGAATGGGTGTGATTTTCAGTCGAGGTGAAGACGGCAAGCTCGGAACCAGAGCATTTGGTGGTCAGAAGGTCGCTCGAACGTTCTTCGTTGGTGCGATTACTGGATCAGCCATCTTGCACGTGCTGTTTGAACAGTCGCTCAAGCTCGGTCTCAATGTTTATGAAGAGTGGTTTGTAACCAAGCTCATCATCGAAGACGGTGTATGCCGAGGTGTGGTCGCAATCGACCTAAAGACCGGTGAAATGCACACGATCAAGGCAAAAGCAGTCATCATGGCTGCTGGTGGAGCAGGGCGAGTATTCGAACCTTCCACAAACGCTCTTATCTGTACCGGTGACGGTCTTTCACTCGCCTATCAGGCAGGTGTGCCGTTGATGGACATGGAGATGATCCAGTACCACCCAACGACTCTTGCTCGTACAGGCATTCTGATGTCGGAAGCTGCACGTGGTGAGGGTGGATACCTCCTCAACGCAGCCGGCGAACGATTTATGGAAAAGACCGCTCCTGACTACATGGAGCTTGCTTCTCGTGACGTTGTTTCACGAGCTGAGCAGACCGAGATCGATGAAGGTAGAGGAATCGACGGTAACGTTCTTCTCGACCTTCGACACTTGGGGCGCGAGTACATCGAAGCCAAGCTTGGATACCTGCAAGAAGTTTCTGTGGAGTTCCTCGGTATCGACATGGCTGAACAACCTGTTCCAGTTCAGCCCGGAATGCACTACATCATGGGCGGTATCAAGACCGACGTGAATGGCGCAACGAACGTTCCCGGGCTATACGCTGCTGGTGAATGTGCTAACGTTAGTGTTCACGGTGCAAACCGACTTGGAGCCAACTCGCTGCTCGACACGGTTGTGTTTGGTCGACGATCAGGCGCACACGCTGTTGAGTACATCAAGAGTGTTGGTGCTCACTCGAAGGCTGAAGAGGATCTCGCTAACGAGAAGGCTCGAATTCAGGCTTTGCTTGATCGACCCAAGGGCGAACGTGTCGCAACGATTCGAAACGACATGGCTCGTGGCATGACCAAGGGAATAGGAGTGTTCCGGGACCAAGCTTCTATGGAAGGTGCTCTCGAAAACCTCAAGAACGTCAAATCTCGAATGGGTGGATTCTCGATCGAGAACAAGGGCAAGGTTTTCAACACCGATCTTATGTTCGGTCTAGAACTCGAATTCATGATCGACTGTGCTGAAGCCGTTGTAGCTGGGGCACTTACTCGTAAAGAGAGCCGTGGCGCTCACTTCCGAACCGATATCACCGAACGAGACGACGAAAACTGGCTGAAGCACACCCTTATGTACAAGGATGAAGAAGCCGAGAACGGTGTCCGCGTTGAAACGTCTGACGTGACGATAACGCAGTGGGAACCAGTCAAGAGGGTCTACTAAATGCCAGAGACGACACCAACAACGATGCACGTAAAGCTAAAGATCAAGCGATTTGATCCTGCTGAAGCCGGTGGCAAGACCTGGTGGCAGGAGTACGAAGTTGATGTTCATCCCGACTCAACAGTTCTCGACTCACTGATCGAAGTACGTGAACAGAATGACGGTACGCTCGCCTTGCGATGTGCTTGCCGGGCGTCGATTTGTGGCTCATGTGGAATGAAGGTCAACGGCAGCGCCAAGCTCGTGTGCAAGACCCGTGTGGTCGATGTTGCGCCTAACGGTGAGCAGTTGACTATCGAACCGATGGGCAACCAGCACGTTGTAAAAGACCTTGTTATTTCGCTCGACTCGTTCTTCTCGCAAATCAACCGAGTTGAGCCGTTCTTGCAGCCTAGTTTCGTTCCGGAGCAGGGTGAGTACACTGCTTCGAACGATTCGATGGAGAATCTGCTTACTTCGATGAACTGCATCATGTGCGGTTGCTGTGTTTCTGATTGCACAGTTCTCGAAGTCGACGCTAACTTCATCGGACCAGCTGCGCTGGCAAAAGCATGGCGCTTCACTGAAGACCCTCGTGATTCGAAGCGTGACGAGCGTTTGAAGAACTTGAACGATGAAGATGGTGGAATGTGGGACTGCACACGCTGTATGAAGTGTGTGGAAGTCTGTCCTAAGGGCGTTGCTCCAATGGACCGAATCATGGAGCTTCGTGAGGCTGCTATCGAGGCAGGCAACACGAATACCTCAGGCTATCGTCACACCGAATCGTTCTATAACTCTGTAAAAAAGAATGGTCGCTTAGACGAAACACGTTTGGCTATCGATTCGGCAGGTTGGACCAACATCCCACGATTGCTCGATCTCGCACCTATCGGGATCGCCGCAATGCGGAAGGGCAAACTGCCGCCATTGATGCCGCACAAATCTGAAGACCACAAAAAAGTGAAAGACCTCTACAAGAGCGTGGAGGATGAAGCCTAATGAAGTACGCCTTTTACCCCGGTTGTGTCGCACGCGGCGGCGCACCTGAACTGTACGACTCTGCATTGGCAGTTATGGAACGACTCGGCATCGAACATGTCGAGCTAACCAAAGCCGCCTGCACCGGAGCCGGTGTACTTCAGGAAAAGAACCTCAAGATGGGTGACATCTTGAACGTTCGAACTTTCGCAATGGCCGAGCAGATGGGTCTGCCGATCATGGTTCTGTGTTCAACCTGTCAGGGTGTGATGTCGCAGGCTAATCACCGTGTGAAGCGCGATCCTGAATACCTTGCCGAGATCAACAAGCACCTCGCTGCTGAAGGTCTTGAGTACAAGGGCACGACTTCGATCAAACACCTGTTGTGGGCGTTGATTGAGGACATCGGACTCGACAAGCTCAAAGAAACTTTCACTCGTGAACTCACAGGGATGAACATGGCTCCGTTCTACGGTTGCTACATGGTTCGACCTACCGAGGCTCTTGAGTTCAAGGCGAATCCAACCCGAGAGACCTCGATTGAAGATCTGATCGAGTCAGTCGGTGGAACGGTTACAGACTTCGCTGGTAAGACCGCTTGCTGCGGATTCCCGATTCTGTTCATCAACCAGGCCAACTCTATGAAGATGGTTGCGAACCACACTGGTACTGCCAAGGATCTCGGTGCCGACGCTATGGTCACTCCGTGTCCGTTGTGTCACCTGAACCTCGACGGTTACCAGCCTAAGGCCCGTAAGCAGGTTCGTGGCGATAAGGCAGACTTGCCGGTTATCCACGTTCCACAGCTGATCGGATTGGCGATGGGTATGAGCGAGAAGGTTCTGGGGCTCCAGAAGCACATCGTTTCGACCAAGGAAATTGTTCGAATGGCCGAGGCGGCACCTGCGAAGGTTTAGTTCGGCTCTCTGTTCGTAAATACGAAAATTGAAACGACCCGAGGATATTTCCTCGGGTCGTTTTGTTTTGGTCGACAGCAATCGTGTCTTAGGCCTTGGTTCGATTTCCCGAGTGCAGCCGAGGGATCTCTTAGGTGGCACCATTCGATCTTGTCGGGAATGATCGTGCGATAGCGGTTGATTGGTCCAAATCTAGCTCCTAACGAAGTCCCTCTAGGTCTCGGGAAATCGAGTACCCGCGGTAGGAGGTTGTCGGACTAGATGCTGCCGTAAAACGGTGAGTTGTCCCAGTCGTTCAGCATGATGCTGTTCTCGATGACGATCTCTCTGATTCGGTCATCGTTCCAGCCTCGTGCCCCCATCCAGCGCAGAACCATGCGCGCATCAGGTGCATTTACGACATCTGGGTAATTGAGTAATTCTGCCTTTAGGTCGGGGGATTTACCAACGTAGTCGGGTACGGGGCATCGATCTTCAATTAGTTTTCGGGCTGCGACCATGTCGCCGCCGTTGATCCTCAGAATCCGTTCAAGCCAAGTATCAAACTCCCAAGCAACTGCGAGGGACCAGAGTTCGCGACCTTCCGTGCCTCGTTTGGTGCCGGGAAATAGCCCGGTAAATCTTTTTAATAGCCCGGGTTTCTGACCGTACTTACTGGGGATTCTAAGATCGCCCACCACGTCGAGAACTGCCGCGTAGGCAGCCGAAACAAAATCGACGTACATCGGCGCGAAGGCGGCTTCGGGTAGCTCAACTTCGTACTCGTAGTCGGGAGTTTCAAGTTCGAAATCCCATGCAAGCAGTGCGAATTCAAGCGTCGCCGGAGTTGGCGGGCTTGGCCGCCAACTCAATGCTGCTAGTAGTTCTGCGTCTCGTGCCATGTGTGCTTGTGTTCCGTCTCAAAGATCGAAGATTGCTTCTACCAGTAGGTTATTCGTATCCAGCAGAGATTGTCATCTCGAACTTGATTCAGGAACATGCTCATTTTGGAATGTAGGTGCGAACGAGGCGCGACCTAAATCGGAGCAGATAGATCGGTTCGTGACGGTCGGGAGTGATTCTGAATCGAGTCCAGAATGACAACATTTGGTGGCCCTAGCCGCTGCCTACAGGCTCATTGCGCCGTCGATGACGTGGATTTGGCCTGTGGTGTACGAAGATTCGTCTGAGGCGAGGTACACAGCTAGATGGGCGATTTCTTCCGGGGTACCGACACGTCCCATTGGCTGGCGAGCAATAAATGCGGCGCGTGCGGCTTCGGCATCGCCAGTGGCATCGATTCGTTCTTGTAGTGAAGGTGTTTCGACAGTTGCAGGGGCAATAGCATTCACCCGTATGTTGTCGGCGAGATAGTCTTTGGCTACGGACTTTGTGATACCGATCACTGCTGCTTTGGTAGCTGTGTAAGCGGCGCGGTCGGGGACTCCGAGCAGGTGTGATGATAGTGACGCCATATTGACGATCGAACCGCCGCCGTTTTCAATCATCGGAGGCAGGAATGCTCGAAGCATTCGGAATAGGGATTTCACATTTAGATCGAACGAAAAATCCCAATCTTTTTCTGTGGATTCAAGAATCGTTCCGACTGCGACGTAACCGGCACAGTTGAACAGAATGTCGGGAGCACCCGTCTCGTTCAGCAGGGCAGTGATTGAATCTTCATCCATGACGTCGCACCGGTATGTGCTGATGCCTTCGACCGAGTTGAGTTCGCGTAGTTTTTCGACGTTCACGTCAGTTGCCCAAACGTGTGCGCCCTCGGCTGCGAATGCGCGTGCCGTTGCTTCACCTATCCCTTGTGCTGCTGCTGTGACTACTGCGGTTTTTCCTGCGAGGCGGCCGGTCATGTATGTTCTCTTTAGTGAGTGAAAGTTGAGTTTGGATGTATGACCCTGAAAATGAATTCAGGGTGACATTAGAGCAAATGAGGCGACCACAGTTGGTCGCCTCACTTAGGTTACTTCTACTAATTTTCTGAAGGACGAATGTGGCTATTCAACCAGCAACTATCGAACTCACAGAAAACGTGACCACTGGCACCTAGGCTTTTGCCATGATGTCGACTAGTTCCTGAACCGAGTCGGCTGATGCCTGAAGGGCTGCAGCTTCTGGGTCGGTTAGTTCGACTTCGATGATCTCTTCGATTCCCTTTGCACCGAGTTTTACTGGAACTCCGGCGTAGAGACCGTTGATGCCGTATTCGCCTTCGAGGAAGGCCGCACAAGGAAGGATTTCCTTGCGGTCGAGCAACACAGCTTCGACCATCTGAGCCACAGCGGCGGAAGGTGCGTAGTAGGCAGATCCTGTCTTCAGCAAGGCGACAATTTCGGCTCCGCCGTCACGAGTGCGCTGAACGATCTCTTCGAGTCGGTTGGCTTCAATTAGCTTTGCTACAGGCACGCCACCAACGGTTGTTGAACCGATGAGAGGAACCATCGTGTCGCCGTGTCCACCGAGAACGTATGCAGAGACGTTTGTTACCGAAGCACCGAGTTCCTGTGACAGGAAGGTTCGGAATCGAGCGGTGTCGAGAATACCTGCCATGCCGATAACTCGCTCTTTCGGGAAGCCGCTGACCTTGTAAGCGTGCTGAACCATGGCGTCGAGTGGGTTCGAAACGACGATCAAGATTGCGTTTGGTGAGTATTTTGCGACTTCTTCAGTAACTGAACCAACGATTTTCATGTTGGTGAGGAGGAGATCGTCACGGCTCATGCCAGGCTTGCGAGGAAGACCGGCAGTAACGACTACAACGTCGGAGTCGGCGGTGTCTTCGTAAGTGTTTGCTCCGTTGATCTGAGCGTCGGTGCCGATAACCGGGCCTGACTCGAGCATGTCGAGAGCGATGCCTTGAGGCTTGCCTTCAACGATGTCGACCAAAACTACGTCAGCGTAGCCCGTCTCGAAAACGCGCTGTGCTGTTGTTGCACCAACAAATCCGGCACCAACCACTGTCACTTTGAACTTCATAATTCTTTCTTTCTCAGCTTGTAAAGCTTCTGGAAACTTCACTAGGCGAATTTGTAACGAAATTACCCTCGAAACGATCGAGTTGTTACTGCCACTTGTGAGGTTTTCCTTTTCTCGGTAGAACTTTGCCCGTGTCGGGTCTTATTGCATGGGTTTCATTAGTCTTGGCCGCTGCCTTATCGGTCACACGATCCATTCCTTCGATTCCCGGGGTGCCCATCGCTTCCGCATGACCTAGTGCCACGAAGATGATGTCGGCGGTTTCATCGGCGACTGCGTCGTCGCCTTCATTCTCAGATACTGCCTGTGCTAACTCGTTGAACTCCTCGTCGAGGATGCTCGTCCGGTTAGCTACGATTTCAGTTGCGCTCTGTCCTTCAAATTGCCCTGATCCGACTTCGAATCTGTTGTGGAAATCCCACACTTCGCCCGCCATACGTGCGACTGAATCCACGAACTCTTCACGTCCAACAGTGTTGGGCGCGTAATTGCGTTCCTGATTACTTTGTTCGTTGTCTGGCATGAACGGGTAGTTAGAGCGGGATGTTTCCGTGTTTTTTCGGAGGCAGACTGTCGACCTTCGATTCAAGCATTCGTAGTGCTTTCACGAGTTCGGGTCGTGTTTGTGCAGGGTCGATCACGTCGTCGAGATAACCACGGTTGGCGGCAACGTACGGGTTAGCGAATTGGTCTCGGTAGTCGGCAACCATTTCAGCGCGTTTTGCTTCGGTATCTTCAGCAGCGGCGATTTCTCGTCGACCGATTACGTTGATGGCACCTTCAGGACCCATCACGGCGATCTCAGAGCTAGGCCAGGCGAGGTTCACGTCTGTGCGCATCTCTTTCGAGCCCATGACGATGTATGCACCACCGTAGGCTTTTCGCAAGATGACTGTGATCTTTGGAACGGTTGCTTCTACATAGGCGTAGAGCAGTTTGGCTCCGTGTCGAATCAAACCACCGTATTCCTGGTGGGTTCCGGGCATGAAGCCGGGAACGTCGACGAAGGTGACAATTGGAATATTGAACGCATCGCAGAACCGAACGAATCGGGCTGCTTTGTCAGAGGCATCAATATCGAGCATTCCAGCCATCTGATTGGCCTGGTTGGCGACAATACCAATACTCTTGCCGTCAAGTCGGGCCAAACCTACAACTACGTTTGGTGCGAAGTTGTGGTGAACCGGGAGAAATTCGCCGTTGTCGACAACTTTAGTGATGACGTCCATGACGTCGTACGGCTGGTTTGCGGCATCAGGAACAACGTCTCGTAGCGAGTTGTCAGAACGATCAGGTGCATCGTTAGATTCTGCCGCTGGAGCAGATTCGGCGTTGTTAGATGGGATGTACGAAAGAAGCTGACGTACGTGCGCAAAGCAGGCTTCTTCGGATTCGGCTGTGAAGTGTGCGACTCCACTTCGAGAAGCGTGTGCTGCGGCTCCACCGAGATCTTCGTGCGACACCTCTTCACCGGTGACAGCCTTCACAACGTCGGGACCAGTGATGTACATCTGGCCAATGCCTTCAACCATGTAGATGAAGTCGGTGAGGGCAGGTGAATAGACGGCTCCACCAGCTGCAGGACCAGCGATTATGGTGATCTGTGGCACTACTCCCGATGCGAGAGTGTTGCGCTTGAAAATTTCACCGTAGCCAGCGAGAGAGTCGATTCCCTCCTGAATTCGGGCTCCACCAGAGTCGTTAATTCCAAGAATCGGTGCACCCATGCGCATTGCGTGGTCCATCACCTTAGAAATCTTCTGGGCGGCTACGAGAGAGAGCGATCCGCCAAGAACTGTGAAGTCCTGTGCGTAGGCGAACACCTGCCTGCCATCGACCAGTCCATGACCGGTGACAACCGCGTCACCTTCGAATCGTTGCTTGTCGAGACCTAGATCAGTTGATCGATGTGTAACGAATGAATCGAGTTCGCTAAATGTGCCATCGTCGAAAAAGCTGACGAGACGTTCGCGGGCTGTGAGCTTGCCGCGCTTGTGTTGAGATTCGACTCGCTTTTCGCCGCCACCCAGGTGGGCGGTCTTACGTCGAGCTTCGAGAGCTTCCAGCTTAGATGGCTGAACGTTTTGGTCGTCGGATGCAGTTTCGGGGGCTATCGTAGTGCCTCGCAGACTATGGTTTCGGCTTTGAGCTTAGGGCGCAGATTCTGTCATTTTGTGATTGACCATTTGAACCGGCGCGAAGCGCCAATAAATCGTAACTTACGTCCAGTTGTGCAGCAACTACGCAAATGGCGTTGAAGCGGGGCTGTCTGGTGTTAAAATTGCAATCTC
Source organism: Candidatus Lucifugimonas marina (assembly GCA_029593915.1). GTDB lineage: Bacteria > Chloroflexota > Dehalococcoidia > Lucifugimonadales > Lucifugimonadaceae > Lucifugimonas > Lucifugimonas marina. The sequence goes on from CP046147.1 coordinate 1,299,889, forward strand.
GAATTCTTCGGAATTACCAATTACCGTCGTGCGTGAATCCCGACATCCAGTTGTCAGGTCTATGTCGCTGAACTCCCAACAATCTTTTCCATCTCTAAAAGTAGGCGACTCTGAATTCGTTTGGGGCGAACGAACGTATGTCATGGGCATTGTGAACGCTACCCCTGATTCATTCTCAGGCGACGGAGTGTTGCCGACTACTGGCGACGTTCGAACCGCCGTCGATCAAGCTCTTCGAATGGAAGATGAAGGAGCCGACATTATTGATGTGGGAGGGGAATCGACCCGTCCCGCTAGTCTTTACCCCGGCGCTAAGCCCGTCGACTCCGATGATGAAATTCGCCGAGTGGTTCCTGTAATCGATGCGCTGGCCGGACGACTGTCGGCGCCAATCTCTATCGACACACGCAAGGCGAGCGTCGTTGTGGCTGCCGTCGACGCAGGAGCAGTGATCGCCAATGATGTATCGCTGTTAGGCGACACTGAAATGGCAGGAGTGGTGTCGAGTACTCAGGTTCCTGTGATTTTGAGTCACATCAGATCAGGAGGGCATAAGGGAGATGTGCTTCAAGACGTGATCAGCGATGTTGGTGCAGGAATAGATAAGTTGATTGGCGCGAGAGTTGGTCGATCGAAAGTGATTATCGATCCCGGCATTGGATTTGCTAAGACGGCGGAACAATCTTTGGATTTGCTGCGTGGTCTCGATCAGCTGCGCGAGGCTATTGGATTGCCACTGTTGGTTGGAAGCTCACGCAAATCTTTCATTGAAACTGTCACAGGCGAAGCTGTTGATGATCGGCGCTTCGGTACATCTGCGACAGTCGCTCTTGCTATACAGCGCGGTGCAGACATCGTTCGAGTTCACGACGTAAAAGAGATGATGAACGTAGTGAAAATGAGTGATGCGCTGGTTAGAAACGAGTCGGGTGGTGCCGATAATGCCTAGTGGATTGGTAACGGCGTATATAGGGCTGGGTAGCAATCTGGGCGACCGAGCGGTGAATCTCAACGGGGCGATAGAACGACTATCAAACATTGGCAGGCTTACGGCTGTTAGCTCTGTATATGAGACCAAACCGTGGGGTGTGGAGGGTTATCAGCCTCGATATTTGAATCAGGTTGCAGCCGTGAATACAACGCTTGATCCACTGGAAGTAGTCACTGAACTACTCGCAATCGAACACTCACTGGGGCGTGCCCGTGAAGGCAAGAACGCGTCACGTACGTTGGACCTGGATCTACTTCTGCACGGTGATTCGATAGTCGAGGCGAGCGGAGTAACTGTTCCACACCCTCGGTTGCATGAGCGTGCGTTCGTGTTGGTTCCGTTGAACGAGATAGCGGCTGAATTGGTGCACCCCGTGCTGGGCAGGTCGATCGCGAACCTGACTGCTGATTCAGACAAATCAGGTATCAGCGGCATCGCTTAGGGTTCTTCCCAGCTGCCCACATTGGATTTACCGACGGAAGGAGGGATCACTCGAGCGGGTTATCGTGCTCAAATCAGAGCATGAAGTACGAGCGGGCTGATCGCTGCTCTGGTGATCCCTCGGAAGCACTCGGGAAATCTGGTGTTGGCAAATGACGCCTAACTCGAAATAGAGTTTTCGAAGAGGACTCGTAGTATCGAAGCGAGGAGAAATACGATCACTCCGAAGAACACCATCGCGTTGTAGCCGATAAGCCACGAGAGTTTTGCCGCCAATCCCGACGGCTGTTCCGTTGGATCGAAGTCGGACTGACGGAAGTGCCACACCAGATAGAACATCCAGATCGCTAGCGCCAGTTTCACGCCGAGCACGATGAACCATGCGGCAGTTGCGTCGTTTCCTGTTAGGCGATCGAACATCAGGATGAGACCTGAGACGATGATCGCAATGACTGAGATGTCGACAAGTTCGCGGTAAACCGATCCAAGCGGTCTTAGAACCGGTCGAACAAGATCTGGGTTAGCTCGCTCGACTGGGCGAAGAACAAGTGCAAAAAACGCGCTGCCCCCAATCCATGCGACGGCACCAATTGCGTGGGCCCATCGCACGATTAGCATGATCCAATCGCCTGCGGCTATATCTCCAAACATGTTGAGATTATGTCAGTTGCCCTCGTTGGTGATAAACGATGGCGACCCAGCTTCGAACTCATTTACGGACTCAAATGGGATTCCCGAGTGCATCAGAGGTATCTCGTTCAAACGCAACTATTTTCCATGTCGGCGCGGTTTATCCCGTGCGTTGGTAGTTCTTGAGCAGTCGTCCGTAATCTCTCCTAAGCGTCGGGAAGTCGCAATCCGCCCGAGGAGGGAGTCAGCTGTTCAAATATAAAAAGTGCTTTGTGCTTTTGATCAGCCAGCGAGCAGTGCATCGAGTTGTTCAGCGAGTTGTTCTTCGCCGATGATGCCGGTCCACGTTCGTGCAATGTTGTGGTTCTTGTCGAGGAACACAGTCGTTGGGAACGAGAAAACTTCGTAGCCGAACTGAACTTTCGACTCGACATCAGGCATCGATGGGTAAGTGAGTCCTAGCTCCCGAACGAAAGCCTGACCGTTTGCTGCAGAGTCGAGTCCGAGCTGCTGTACGCCGATGAACGCAACATCATCCCCATACGTTTCGTACGAAGCCTGGAGGTCAGGCATTTCAGCTCGGCAAGGCGGGCATGAAGGGAACCAGAAGTTGACTAGAACGGGTTTTCCCTCGTGCATTTCGAGATTAAATGCGCCGTGTTCGAAGGTTTCGCCTGTGATCGCCGGGGCCGTTCCAACTTCTCCGTTTGAACTGCCAGCAGCAACTTCTGCAATTGATCCCTGCGGCGGATCTTCGCTACCGCAAGCGACTGCGGCAATCGCCATCAGCCCAAGAAGTACAAGCAACCAAGTTCGGCTGAAGATGAGTTTCTGGCGGTCAGTTCGATCCATTTGGGCAATTGCTCCGAAAGCGACGGTGATTCAGCGTGCACTATGAGTTTGATGTTGTTTGCGATCTCATCGATGCGATCAGGCTACGCTCGACCGAGAGCTGAGCAAACGCCTTGACGTGAGATGCACATAGAGTTGTACGCACACCTCACGTCGTTGGTTTTTTTGGGTTATCCCTGGCAGTCGGCTCTCATTGTGTTGAGCTGCTCGCGAATTGCAGCTTCGAGGTTATCAATTGGAACTCGAACCTGTTCCATAGTGTCTCTATTGCGGATCGTGACCGAATCATCGTCGAGCGTGTCGAAGTCGACTGTTACGCATAGCGGGGTTCCGATTTCGTCCTGTCGGCGGTAACGTCGGCCGATGCTCTGAGTGTCATCGTACTGTGCGTTGAAGTTTGCCAACAAAAGATCGTACACGCGGCGCGCTGTAGGGCTGAGTGTGTCTTTCTTCGAGAGCGGGAGCACTGCCACCTGGAACGGAGCAATATCGGGGTGGAAGCGAAGAACCACTCGCATGTCTTTGCCTTCACCTTCCTCATCGTAGGCGTCGAGCAAGAATGCGAGGGCCGAGCGGTCGGCGCCCATCGCAGGTTCGACCACGAAAGGAACGTATCGTTCTTTCTTCTGGTCGTCGAAGTATGAAAGATCCTTGCCGGATTTTTCGGCGTGCGCTTTCAGGTCGAAATCAGTTCGGTTTGAAATCGTTTCGAGTTCACCCCAACCCCACGGAAACTCGTACTCAACGTCGGCTGAAGCCTTCGAATAGTGAGGCAGTTCGTCGGCGTCGTGAACTCGAAGCATGAGCTTTTCGCCACGGATACCGAACTTCTTGAACCAGTCCATCGAAAAGTTCATCCAGTAGTCGTGCCAATCATCATCGGTGCCAGGCTCACAGAAGAACTCCATCTCCATCTGTTCGAACTCTCGGGTTCGGAAGGTGAAGTTTCCGGGAGTGATTTCATTTCGGAATGATTTACCAATCTGCGCAATACCGAAAGGGATTTTCTTTCGAGAGCTTGTTTGAACGTTCTCGAAATTCACGAACATTGCCTGAGCGGTTTCGGGACGTAGATAAACGGTGGCGCTTGAGTCTTCAACTGGTCCCATGAATGTTTTGAACATGAGGTTGAACTGCCGTGGCTCGCCGAAAGCACCGCCACAATCGGGGCAGGTGTCGCCCTCGATCTGGTCTTGACGGAATCGACGGTGACATTCCTGACATTCGACAAGAGGATCGGTGAAGCTGTCGAGGTGACCTGATGCAACCCATACGTCTGGGTGCATGAGAATCGAAGCGTCGATACCGACAACATCGTCTCGTTCTCGCACCATCGACTTCCACCATGCGTCTTTTACGTTGCGTTTGAGTTCAACTCCAACTGGCCCATAATCCCAAACACTGGAGAGTCCGCCGTAAATCTCGGAACTCTGGAAGACGAATCCACGTCGTTTAGCGAGTGAAACTATTGTGTCGAGAGTAGTACCGGTAAGAGTGCGCTTGGCCAATTGAGTTGCTCCTGCAGTCCACGCCGGGCTGGCGTGTCGGCAATAAAAAATGCGCCCGCTGACTGCGGACGCTCCTTAAATTCTACAGTCGGAAACTCAGAATGACAGTCTGAATTGAGTGCGGGTGAATTTTGGGTGTTCTATTATTTGCGCATCCAAAACATCTACAGGTGCGATGCACTGAGTAAAGCAGGAGAATAGAATCCATGGCTAGCCCGATGGCAGGACAGCTTCAAGACAAGGTGGCATTGATTACGGGGGCCGGGCGAGGAATTGGCGCAGGTATTGCCAACGTGCTGGTCGAACGGGGCGCAGCCGTAGCCGTTTGTGACCTCGATGGGGCTGCGGCACAGGAAACCGCCGATGCGATCAATGCCGCAGGCGGTAAGGCGATCGGCGGAGCGGTTGACGTGACCGATCCTGAATCGCTTGATCACTTCGCAGGTCGAACAATTTCTGAACTCGGTGGAATCGACATTTGTGTTCCGAACGCAGGTGTGATCGGCGGGCGCGGATTCGCCGAGCGCAAAGATTTCACCAAGCAAGACTGGGACATGACTTTCGCAGTGAATGTTCAGGGTCTTACCAATACGACCGATGCCGTCAAAGAACACATGAAAGATCGTGAGCAGGGCAAGATTGTGATCATTGCATCTCACGGCGGTCGAAAACCCCGGGGAATCGGCGATAAAGGTCGAGGGAACGCACAGCACCCTTACTTGGTCTCAAAGGCTGCTGCGATTCAGTACACACATCTTCTAGCTATGGAGCTCGGTGGATACAACATCAACGTGAATGCAGTTTGCCCGGGTAGGCTGTGGACGCCTATGTGGCAGGCGATTGCGCAGAACCACAAGGATTTAAATCCTGATTTCGCTGAGATGACTCCCTACGAGATTTTCATTGATCAGATCAAGGCGATCATGCCGTTAGGTCGGGAACAGACTCCTGAAGATATCGGCAAGACGGTTGCTTTCTTGGCTTCAGACGATTCGTCGGAGATCACTGGACAGGCGATCAACGTGAACGGCGGAGCAGCGTTTGATTAGGGTGCCAGTGGGCACGGTTTCAGAATGGTGGGGAATAGTCGGTTTGTAAGTGAAGTAGACGGTTCGGGTAGTACGTGAGGAGGACTGGTATGGCGACTATCGGTACATCAGGTTCGGGGACTATCAACAAACCTGCCGAAGAGGTTTGGAAGTTCATGGCCGACCCGGCGTTGTTGCATCACTGGGTGAAAGATATTGAGTCTGGCGGAGAGTGGATTAACGGTGGTACGGACGGTGTGGTTGGTTCTCGGTACAGGGTCGACTATTCATACGGTCGGAAAACCAACGAGATTGTCTTCGAGGTTACTGCTTCTGAGTCGCCTCGACGATTTGCTGTGAATACGGTTTCAGGACCCTATCCGATCACCGCCGACTACATTCTTGCTTCTGCCAACGATGGGCAATCCACGGACGTTAAGTTTGAAATGGTCGCCAGATCAGACTCTAAATTCACCGCTGTGATGTTTCTACTCACTGGTTGGTTCGCTGGTTATTTCATGAAACGACAGTTGAACAAGGAATTGGTTGATTTACAGGTCGCAATGTCCGCAGGAGTGCATTCCGAATAGTTCGCTAGAGGTTTTTGATGAATGATCGAGATTTGATGTTTTTACCGGCGCACGAGCAGCGCCGAATGATTGCTAATGGCGAGATTTCGTCGGTTGAGATGACCGAGGCTTCATTGCGCCGAATCGCTGAACTTGAGCCGAAGCTGAATGCGTTCATTACTCTCGATGAGGAAGGTGCTTTGCAGGCCGCCGCAGAGGCAGATGAGCGTCGGGCTGCTGATGGCTCAACTGGAGCGCTGAACGGGGTCCCAATCGCTGTGAAGGATCTCGAGGTCACAAAAGGGCTTCGAACTACCCTCGGCAGTTCGTTTTTCGAAGATTGGCTTCCAGACTACGACTCGGTAGCAGTAGAACGATTGCGAGCTACGGGCGCAGTTATTCTCGGCAAAACGAACACCCCTGAATTTGGTAACCGTGAAGAGACATTCACGAACGTTGCTCCAACGTGCAATAACCCCTGGGATACATCACGCATGCCGGGAGGTTCGAGCGGCGGAACAGCAGCGGCAATCGCTTCGGGAATGTGCTCAATAGGAACAGGCTCCGATGGTGGCGGGTCGGTTCGACTTCCCGCTTCATTTTGTGGAATTTTTGGACACAAGCCAACACACGGTCGAATACCTCGCTTTGGTGGGCAGGCGAAACCTGCTTACAACTCGGCGGGGACCAGCGGACCGATGTCGAACGACGTTCGCGATTCTGCAATTCTGAATCAGGCTCTCGCCGGCTTCGATGCCCGTGATCCCGGCTCGGTGAACGCGCAAGTGCCTGACTATCTGGCCGAGATTGATTCCGGCGTGAAGGGTATGCGGATTGGCACGACGATGACTCTCGGTATTTCTGACGTGAACGACGATATTGCGACTGCTGTGGAGGCTTCTTGGTCAGCGTTCAGCGAGCAGGGTGCGAAAGTCGAACCGCTGGAGATAGAGTTCGACCCGATTCCGCGTGATGCGTGGTGGACTCTTTGGACGGCTGGGCAAGTTGCAATGTACGGCCATCTCGCTGAAGAAGATCCTGAAAGGCTGATGTCTTACACCCTCGACATGATTAATCATGGCAAGACGCTCACCGGTGGAGACGTTTCGACAGCTTTGCGTGATGTTCAGAATTTGCAGCTGAAAATGCATCAGCTTTTTGAAGAGTTTGACCTTGTGCTGGCACCGACGAATGCTGCAGTTGCTTGGCCTCATCTTGATCCGCCGAGTGAGATCGGCTCAAAGAAGAATGACGATCAGATGGCCGGCATCGACTACGGGGCGATTCCGTTCACCATGGTGTTCAATTCCTCGTTCAATCCAGCTTCTTCAGTGCCAGTAGGCTTTGGTGAAGGCGGAATGCCGGTAGGGATGCAGATAATCGGCGCTTACGATGACGACGCCACCGTTTATCGCGGAAGTCGAGCGTTCGAGGTTGCCCGGCCGTGGACTGGGACTAGACCTGCGATTTCATAGGTTTCCGTACTGGCAGTAGCTGTCGGACGATGTGCGAGCCCCAAACTTCCCGAGTGGAGTCATCGGAATCGAGGGATCTCGGTGGGAATCACCCGGCTTGCCAGATGCGGTTAACGATCGCGGGCTTATTCGGCTAGAGCAACCCGCGAACTCTCTCCACTTCGCTTTGCTTCGGTCGAGAAGTAGGTGAGAGCCGTTTGGACCGAAGCTGCTAAACCTTCGAGCTTTCTTTGGACCAGATGTCGAGCATGTCCTTCATGTTTGGCGACATGCTGCGGAGCATCGAGACGATAGGAAGTCCGTATGGGCAGCGTGACTCACACTGCATGCACGAATCACAGGCGGCGTGATCGTCGATCTTGGCGATAGTCGATTCGCGCTTCTGCCATTCGTCTTCAACTCTAGAAATCTCCCACGGGAACTCGGCGAACTTTGCGGGTCCCATCGAGCGATAGTGGTTGTACATAACATCGGTACCGAGAGTTCCCGGAATTTCGATGTCTGAAGGGCAGGGCAGGCATTCCATGCATATGCGGCAACGGTCGGTCGCCAGATCGAGCGCCCACTGTGTAACTTCGGCCTCTTCGGCTTCAGAAAGCGTGTGGTCGTCCTGTGCGCCAATCGTGGCGTTTTGTTCCATCTCAGCAACAGTTGTTGCTCCGGGAACTGCGACTGCGATTGGCTGATTCATCAACCATCTCAAAGCAAGCGGGGCAGGAAGAAGACCAGTTGCGACCGGCTTCATGATCGTCACGCCTAGTTTCGTTTCGAGGGCTAGCGGAATGAGTTCTGCAAGCGGTTCACGTTCCACAATGTTTAGGGGAACTAGGAATGTGTCGAATTTGAATCGTTTGAGTGCTGCAACAAGCACTGACGGAAAAGTGTGGCCAGTAACACCGATGTGGCGAATCTTGCCGGCTTCTCGTGCTTCGAGGAGTGCTTCGAGCGGTCCGCCGAGTCGCACGTCAACGTCATCGAGATCGCTCAAAGCGTGCAGGTGATAGTTATCGATGTAGTCGGTCTGCAGTCGTTGCAGAGACTCTTCAATGTGGTTCGCAGCTTCTTCTTTGGTCTTGCCAGTGGTCTTTGAAGAGACGATTACGTTTTCGCGTTCGCCCTTCAGAGCCTTGCCCAACTTGATCTCGGAATCCCAGTAGCCGCGAGCCGTGTCGAAGTAGTTCACGCCCATGTCTAGAGCTTTGAACACGATTTCCTTCGAGTGATCGTACTCAGACGAGCCGAGCTGAGCGGCACCTAAGCCGATAGGGGCAACATTGAGTCCGGTGGCTCCGAGTGGGCGCATTTTCATTTGAGAATCTCCAAGAGTCGAATCGATGATCGCAACATAGTACGACGTTTCATGATTTTGCTGCTACTAAAAAGGGTGGAGACAGTCACGAAAATGACCGTCTCCACCCTTTGAGATGCGTTATTTGGAGAAAGGCTTACCAGTCGGCGACTGAACCGTCGTTCTCGTAGTAGTACTCGCCACCAAGTTCCTTGTGGTAGCCGTAGGCTTCACCATCGTATTCCTTGGTTGCTTCTGCCTCGTCGACTTCAACACCGAGTCCTGGAGTATCCCAGAGATCGATGTGACCGTCTTTGACTTCCCACGGCTTCTTGAGCAGTCCTTCGCCTAGACCGGCGTCGACCTGTTCCTGAATTAGGAAGTTTGGCACTACTGCGTCGACTAGCATGCAGGCTGCGAGCGCCAACGGGCCAATCGCACAGTGCGGCATTATGTGCTGGTAGTAAACCTCGGCGTAGTTGGCGATTCGTTTCAACTCTGAAGGTCCACCACAGTGAGCGACATCGGGCTGGAGCAGTGAAACTGCCTGCTTTTCGATAACCTCTCGGAACTCCCAACGTGAAAGAAGTCGTTCGCCCGAAGCCAGGGGGAACGAAACCTGTTCCTGAATTCGCTTCAGGGCGTCAGGATTTTCCTGTGGCACTGGCTCTTCAACGAACATTGGGCGCATGCCCTTGATTTCGTTGCAGACTTCAACCGCGAGTCCTGGAGTCATCTTGCCGTGGAAGTCGAAGCATAGTTCGACGTCGTCCCCAACCCACTCTCGCATTGTGTAAGCGGCTTTTACAAATTCATCGATACGTGAAGGGGGCTCGTGAGCGCGCCAAGTTCCAGCGGGACCCGCTTTGTAGGCGGTATAGCCTTTCTTCTGGAGCATGGTTAGACGTTCTCGGGAAGCTTCTAGTCCTTCGTCAGATAGGTCACGAATTCCCCAGTGAGCGTAGACACGAATCTTGTCTCGTACGTTTCCGCCCATGAGCATGTAGCTGGGTACGCCGTGATGTTTTCCGGCGATGTCCCACAGCGCAGCGTTGATAGCGGCGATGGCTGACATGTTGTGAGCACCGCCACGGAAGAACGATGATCGGTACATCTGCTGCCAGTGATGTTCGATGCGTAGCGGGTCTTTGCCCATAAGGTATTCGGCAAATTCATCGATTGCTGCGGGCACGCTCTGTGGTTTGCCTTCGAGTGTGCTTTCGGCCCAGCCTTCGATGCCGGTGTCGGTTGATATTCGAATCAGTCGCGTGCGGTTCCGCGGTGCAAACTGATCAACTCTAGTTATCTTCATTTTTTAAGGGATTAGCTGATTGTTCTGTATTGGGTGATACGCAAGTGCGTAGAAGGTTCAGCAGTTTGGACTCGGTAAATGCCGGGACCGGTGCTGATCCGCACAGATATTAGTCCTGATTGAGCACGAATGGGGCGATGGTTGCTCGTGATTCGAGTTTGACCCGTCATATTGGAAAACCTAAGATGCTCGTATGTCTACAGAGTTAACAATTCCACAAACCGGTTCCGAAGTTCGCCGACTCATTCGAGAGGGCTCGTTTAACCAGCCAACTTCAGGAGTCGCTCCACACCACGTTCAAGCTAACGTGGCCATTCTTCCAAAAGATGTTGCGTTCGAGTTCTTGCTGTTCTGTCAGCGTAACCCGAAGCCATGTCCTGTAGTGGAGGTGATTGAGGCTGGGGAAGTTGAAGCCGCTCTTACCGCTCCGGGTTCTGATATTCGTACCGATGTGCCGTTGTACAGGGTGTATAAGAACGGCGAGTTGGTGGATGAGCCTCGGACCCTTGAATCGCACTGGCGCGACGACCTCGTTACGTTTTTGCTTGGCTGTAGTTTTTCGTTCGAGCACGCATTGATGGCGAACGGAATTGATCTGCCTTACTACGGCACTGAGCGCAATGTTCCGATGTTTATCACCGATATAGAGACGGCGAAATCGGGCGATTTTTCGGGTCCGATGGTTGTGTCACATCGGTGGATCCCTCAGGACAAAGTTGTGCGAGCAGTTCAAGCTACCTCTAGGTTCCCTGACACTCATGGAGCCCCGATCCATATCGGCGATCCATCGAAGATCGGTATCTCTGATATTACGAAGCCTGATTTTGGCGCAGTTTGGGAGCAGGGTAACGACGACGAAGTTCCTGTGTTCTGGGCGTGCGGTGTGACTCCGCAATCGGTGGCTATGGCTTCTAAGCCCGAATTGATGATTACGCATTCGCCGGGTCACATGTTCGTAACCGATCTAAAAGACGAAGATTTGGCTGTTTTATAACAGTCGATTCTCAAACTAATTTTTAACCCTTGCTCTTCTAGAGACCCCATGCCAGATTCATCAGTGTTCACCAAAATCGAAGACATCATTCTGCAGGACGATATTCGTGGGATGAAGGCGTTGCGCCAGCACATGAAAGATGGCTGGCTTGAGGCTTCAGCACAATTGCTGCTTGATCACCCAGGCAGAATATTGATCGCAACAGGGTTCTACATTCTTCGTGCTGGCGAGCCGGAGACCGATGGACCTCCAGGTGCAATCGCTATCGGTGAGGCGTTGAAAGCGCTTGGCAACACGGTTGCTTATGTGACTGACGAGAAATGTTCGACAGTGGTGAAAGCGATTGCTGGCGACGATGAAGTAGTCGAATTTCCGATAACCACTCATCACGAATCAAGCATGTTTTCACATCGGTTACTTGTCGAGCATGCTCCTTCAGCGATGGTTTCTATCGAACGGGCAGGGCTGCTCGGAGACGGCACGTACCGAAATTGGAAGGGCGTGGATTTTTCTGAGCACAACGCCAAAATCGATCACATGTTTGAAGAGCATCCTTATTCAGTGGGTATCGGTGACGGTGGTAACGAGATAGGTATGGGCAATATGCGTCACGTGATCCCCGGAATCGAAAATTTGCCTGACGACCCGTGCGTCACAACCACTACTGAACTGATCACTGCGAGTGTTTCGAACTGGGGCGGCTACGGTCTTATCGCAGCGCTATCTCTCAAGACCGGTAAGAACCTGCTGCCGTCGGTTGAACAAGGGTACGAATGGGTGAAACAGATCGTAGCCGTCGGTGCCGTTGAGGGGATGACCGGCGAGTCGAAGGACTGGGTTGATGCCCGAGCGCCTGAGGATGACGCCATGTGCCTTCGCGACTTGCACGCTTTGTTGGCTGCCGAAGGTCTTTAGGCTTCTTGGGGTGCTGACAGCGTTGACGCTGGTTCTGGGCTTATCGTCCTTCGAGAAACTCAGGATGACACCGGTGAATCGCACAGGAATTGCGACGAGCTAGCAAGTTTAGGACTTTGTCTTAACCCTGCTCGGTCCTCTTGGTGATCGGGTCATTGTTTCCCGAACTACGAAGATCAGCATCAGGGCACCGAATGCGCCGATGCCGGCAGTGGCAAGCGAGGCGACTCCGAGCGTGAGAACCTGAGCGATACCGCCGATTGCGATAGGTCCCGTGGCTCCGCCTGTATCGGATATAAGTCGCCAAACGCCCAAGAACTCGCCGGGATTGTCTTTGGGCGCGAGATCGGTTCCCATAATGAGCACGAAACCACTCGACAAACCGTTCCCGAGTCCGGCAATTAGCCCAACTGCAAGTAAGCCTCCAAAAGTCCCCGTTAAAGGAATTAGCGCAATTGCTAAGCCAAGTACGATAAACGCTGGAAGACCTGTCGATTTTCGACCCCATCGATCCATCGAGTAACCAACGATTGGAAATAGCATCGAGTCGACGGTGAAGGAGGCTGTTGCGATGTATCCGATCTGGTCCTTACCAAGGCCGAGTTCTCCACCCCAAACGGGAATCAGGAATTCTCGACCAGCACGAAGGAATTGCAACGCAACTGCTGCGACTCCCGCCGTTGCGAAATCACGCTTGTGGCGAGTGACTACGGTGCCAAGTTCCGCAAAGACGTTGTGGCTCTTGCCTGACCGGTTCGGTTCGATCATGTTTCTGGTTGTTGCGACAACCATAACCAGTGTCAGGATGGCGACTGCTGCCTGAGCGAAGAACGGAACTCGGATACCAACGTGTTCCGCAAGAATTCCACCCATCAGCGGACCAAGAATGGTGGCGATGCGTGATATCCCACCGAATAGCGAAAGCGCTCTTCCACGTACGTCGATAGGCACGACGGTAGCGATGTAGGAGTGTCGAGAGATACTCCAGAGGGCGAAGCTGACACCTGCCAATACTCTAGCGGCCATCAGCGAGGTGAAGTTGGGGGAAAGTCCAGCCCACACTGCCGCTATTCCGAACAGGATGACACCTGCAATCATCGTTTTTCGAAGCCCGAGCCTGCCGACCAGAATGCCAGCAGGTACATCGAAAATCATCGTGCCTATGTGGCGCGCCGCTATTACGAGTCCGACAAGGCCGATAGTTGCGGCCATTTCTTCTTTTGCGAATCCAGGCAGGACCGGGATTAAGATGCCTTGTCCGACCGACAGCAGGAATGAGGGTGCGTAAACGGACCATACTAGTGAGCGTATGGTTGAGCGGACTGAGCTGCGACCCTGAGAGGGTGGTGGCGTACCGGAAGATTCGGGCGATTCAGGCGTTTTTGGCGCCTCTGACGATGACATATTCACTAATCCTATGCCTGAGCTTGCGGCTAGGAGAGGTCGAACCGGATTGAATTGACGCTGTTCTGCGGATATCGTCGATACTTACGTTGGTCGAATCGCATCGTGCTTCGCTTTTGGCGGGAAGGCATATCGCTTGGAATTTGTATACGACAGGGTGGTTCTGGCACCGATAACGACGGTGTGGGCTGTATTGACCGATCCTGACGCTATGGAACCGCACTTGCCCAAAACCACGAAGGTTGTGCCAACAGAGGACGGGGATTATCGGGTGTCGATGAAGGTTTCGCTAGGGTTCTTACGTCCGACGGTCAGGGCGAAATTGCGGCTCTCGAATGTCGTCGAACAAGCGTCTTTCACAATTGGATTGTCAGGAAAATCGATGGGTGCAGGTGTGAACGGCGAAGCGAAGATGCTGATGAGTGAATCGCCAGAAAAATCTGGTGCAACTCATATTGTTATGACGGGTCGGGTCGAGACTTCAGGGCTGCTGAATAAATTTAGCGATACAAAGATCGAGAGCGCCGCAAGGGACTTCCTCGAAACGTATTTGTCTAACGTTGAACAGAGTGTTCAGGCGGTCTAGCTAAAGAAGTACGCCGTTCTCGCTCGTGTAACCGTTTTCGTCTGCAGTTCGAGGCGTGTTTGAGTGGTCGCCTCGGGTGGCAATTTCGATTCGGTTTCCGTCAGGGTCGTAGATGAACAGGAATTGTTGCCCGTCGTGACGAGTACCGATTCCTTCAACTATTTCCACGTCTGCTTCGATTAACGCTTCAGCGGTTGCTTCGAGATCTTCAACTTCGAAGGCAACGTGCTGCCTGCCATCACCCCGTGGGCCAATCGATTGGGGAGGATCGATAACGTGGACCATCGAGCCATCGGGCATTTCGGTCCATGTGAGAGTGTTTCCGTCGATCTGGTGAGGGATCACGTTTATGTTCAGCAGGTCACGGTACATGTGCATGCACTCGGCGCGATCGTTGATGCCGAGTCCGACGTGATTGATCGTCAGGATTTTGATCTTTGCAGGCGATTCGACGACCACGTTCTCGCCTGTTTCGGTCGTGTAGCCGAGAGCGTCAGCGACACGCGATGACGATCGTAGGTTACTTGCAGTGGCGAATTCGAGGCGGTTTCCATCGTTGTCGTTGATGAAGATACACTTCTGTCCGTCGTGACGCTCGCCAGTGTCGCTAATCTCAGGGTATCCAGAGGCTCGGAGAGCTTCGACGGCGGAATCGAAATCTTCTACCTCGAAAGCGAGATGAGGATCGACCAGATTTTCACCGTCTGCCGGTTCTATGAGATGAACCATCGTCCCATCAAGTGTCTTGGTCCAGACGATGTTGGGCGAATCAACCATCGAAGGAATCACTTGAAGCCCAAGTATGTCTCGGTAGAACTTCAGCGACACACGGCGATCCCAAATTGGAATGCCAACGTGATTGATGGTTTTGATGCTGATGGTGCCGGGCATCGTGAGATTCGTCCCTTACTGAATGCTGATCGAGTGGTTTACAGAAAAAATGGAGAAGAACTATTTGAGTTCGACGATCATTTCGATTTCAACTGTGATCTGGTTTGGTAAGGCGCCCATGCCAACTGCAGACCGAGCGTGCTTTCCGTCTTCACCGAATATAGATACGAGAAGATCGGAGCAGCCATTGATTACCTTCGGTTGGTCGCCAAAGTCAGGCGCTGAATTGACCATACCTAGTAGCTTTACCACCCGCTTTACGTTATCGAGACTACCGACGTGCTCACGAAGAGCAGCGAGGAGCTGAATGCCGCAGAGTCGTGCAGCTTCGTACGCTTCGTCGACTGATCGTTCGGATCCTGCCTTGCCTGTTACTTGTCCACCTTCAGGGAGGTTTGGGCCTTTGCCCGAAAGGTAAACGAGCTTGCCGACAGTCACTGCCGGTACATAGTTTGCAACCGGCCCCGCAGGGTGTGAGAGGTCGATTCCGAGTTCTTTGACTTTTGCTTCCGCGCTCATTCGAAATATTCCTAGTGGGAGTGTGAGTTAAATACAACGAGACCGGCGACAGTATGCACCGGTCTCGTGTGATTTTCTATTCGATAAGTCTCGAATTGAGGCTTTATGCCTTCGGCTCGGTCATCGAGAGGGGCTCGAGAACCTTGTCCAATTCTGCGTCGGACAGATCGGTTTCTCGAAGTGCGACTTCCTTGATTGTTTCTCCGCTTTCGGAAGCAACGTGGGCAAGTCGGGCTGCCTCGTCATAACCGATGATTGGTGCAAGAGCTGTGCAAATTGCCAGACCCTGCATGACCATCTCTGGTCCCTTCTTGGTTGCGACGAGTCCGTTGATGCACTGTCGGGCGAAGTTCTCAGATGCTGCGGCAAGTAGGTCGATTGACTCGAGCAGGTTGTGAGCTGCCACCGGCATCATCACGTTGAGTTCGAAGTTTCCAGACTGGCCAGCAATAGCGATTGTGGCGTCGTTGCCGATCACCTGAGCCGAAACCATAGCTACGGATTCGGCGATGACCGGGTTGACCTTGCCTGGCATGATCGATGAACCTGGCTGGACTTCCGGCAGGGCGATTTCGCCGATTCCGGCGCGTGGGCCAGAACCAAGCCATCGAACGTCATTGGCGATCTTCAGCAGCCCAACTGCGATGGATTTGAGTTCACCGGAGGCTGACACCGCTGCGTCGAGGGTGCTCTGTGCCTGGAAGTGGTTTGTTGTTTCTGAAAGATCGAGACCCGTTAGCTCACGCAATCGGTCGATCACTCGTGATGCGAACTCGGGGTGCATGCCGATTCCAGTTCCAACAGCTGTTCCGCCGAGTGCTAGAACTGAAAGTTCAGCTAACGCCTTTTCAGCACGCTTGCCAGCAAATTCGAGTTGACCGGCATATCCCAGGAACTCTTGTCCGAGTCGGATTGGTGTTGCGTCCTGAAGGTGTGTTCTTCCGGTCTTTACAACGTCCCAGAATTCTTCCGACTTGGCTCGCAGTGAATCTTCGAGTTCCTTCAGAGCAGGGAGCAGATTGTCTTTGATCGCACCGGCTGCTGCCAGGTGGATTGTGGAAGGGAATACGTCGTTGGAGGACTGTCCCTTATTTACATGATCGTTAGGGTGAACTGGCGTTCGTGAACCGAGTTCCCCGCCGAGCGATTCAATTGCCACGTTTGAGATTACTTCGTTCGCGTTCATGTTGGTCGAAGTGCCAGATCCTGTCTGGAAAATATCGACAACAAACTGATCGTCGAAGTCGCCATCGATCACTCGTTGTGCAGAAGCGATGATTGCGTTTGCGATCTCTTCGTCAAGAGCATCGAGATCGAGGTTGACCACGGCAGCAGATTGCTTGATCTGACCGATGGCTTTGATGAATGATCGACCGAGTCGAAGGTTGCTGATAGGGAAGTTGAGTTCAGCACGTCGGGCGTTTCCGCCGTAGTAGGCGTTTACTGGGACTTCCAATTCACCCATTGAATCGCGTTCAAGCCGCATTTCCTGCGAGGCCATCGTTCACTCCTGTTATCTGGTATCTCGTTCGAATTTTTAAATTATGTTCGGCAGCGACCGTGCGAACGAGCGAAAATAATGATAATCCCGGGAGGACGGTTTGAACCGCGAATTGAATCGTTATCTGGGCAGCGGTTTTATCAGCGCAATTGCGCCGCCTACAACCGTCGATGCTGCTGCAGCCCAGAACACCATTTCGATTCCGAAGGCGGCAGCGATGGGACCGGAAGCTGCGGGACCGAGAAGCATGCCAATTGCGTAGAGGGCCTGGTACGAACCCATTGCAGTAGCTCTTATTGCCACTGGAGCTGAAGCGAGAGCCATGCTGATGAGAACCGTGTTCATCATGCCTCTGCCGAAGCCGTTGAATGCCTGCAACGCGCCAAGAGTCATTAGATCGGTGGTGATGGTCATCACTACAAGTGAGAAGAGAGTAGCGAGACCAGCAACCATAACGGCGGTGGTAGGTCCCCATCGCTTCGATACCCACGCCGATACTGCGGTTCCGCCAACTGCTGCGAGGAGTCCAGCGGTGGTGATGTATCCGATCTCGGATTTTGATGCACCCAGATTTTCAGCGTGAATGGGCAGGAATCCGAAATTCACTCCGAAGGTCACAAATTGCAAAGTGATCGCTATGGCCGAAACTCTGAGAAGTAGTGGAGTTTTGAGAATTCCGACCAGAGTGCTAATCGAGTATTTCTTTACTGCGACTATCTTTGGCTCTGGCGCTGAAAGAAGCAGTAGAGCTCCGGCGAATCCGATTCCGGCTGCGCCGTAGAATGTGCTCAGGTTTCCAAAGTACTCTGCGACGATTCCGCCGATGAATGTAGCTGTAACAAGCGACAGCGTATTCACGGACATGATGATCGCCATGGCACGAGATGTATTGCCCGCAGGGTAGTAGGAAGCAAACAGGACGCTGATCGCTACCCAACCTGCTGCCGCTACACCCGTGAGGGTCCGGGCTGCGAACAGCGACCATGCATCTGGCGATAAGGCCAACCACATGGCTCCTAAAGCGCTGAGAATCAGTGCGCCAACGGCAAAGGGCTTCCTGCCTACGATGTCGGAGCCGACGCCAATTGGAATTCGCAGCAAGAGCTGGCCGATTGCGTACGACGCAATGATGATGCCAACCATTTCGAGATTTGCACCGAGATCTTGCGCATGGAGCGGCAGAACCGGGACGTACAGATAAAGCGATATCCAGAAAAAGTACGTTGCCAGCGCGACTGTGATTATGTATCGAGTCTGCGAATTTCCTGACGAAGGACTATCAGAACCACAAGAAGATTCTGAAGCGGCAGCTGATTTTGATGGCGCGTGAGTCACCGGGTTATTGCCCCGGAAATGTTTTCTCTTCTTTTTGAGATTCTCATGCGTTTAAGTCGTTCATCACGTGGAAACTGCTTAGCGTTAGCGGGGTAAGAATACCGCTGTGTCTCCCGGGCTGGCTGGGTAATAGGCACCAACTGACGGTATTTTGGACACTCATAAGGGAACCTAGATTGCTAAATGTGACCCGTTTGCTGTGCGATGAACCCGCGCCTGGTGATGATCTTCGTTACGGGGAGAACAGCAAACAGCATGGAATGAGGTTGGATTCGGTTCACCAAAGGCCAATCGTAGTCTGGAACATCACTCGGACTTGTAATTTGCACTGTGCGCACTGCTACGCATCATCACAGGATGAGCAGTATCCCGGTGAGTTGACCACCGCTGAGGCTAAGACCATTCTCGAGGATATGGCCGACTACAAGGTTCCTGTAGTGCTGTTCTCTGGCGGAGAGCCGACGATTCGTCCCGATCTCCCTGAACTCATCGAATATGCAAATTCCCTTGGCGGATTGAACCCGCTTATTTCAACGAACGGGACACTGCTGACCAAGCCGATGGTGAAGACTTTGTATGACGCAGGATTGCGTCGGGCTGGTATCAGCATGGATGGCATGGAAGCTGTTCACGACAAGTTCCGAGGCTCGAAAGGTTCGTGGAAACTGACCCTTGATGGGATTCGAAATTCGCTTGAGGCTGGCATGAGAGTTAGCTTGCGAGTGACTATTACGAATCGAAACATTCAGGATCTTCCTCATTTGTTTGATCTGGCGGAACGTGAGGGAATTCCAAGAGTTTGTGTTTACCACCTGGCCTACGCTGGTCGTGGCGAGAAGCTTCTACGGTTCGATCTTGAACACGAGGCGCGCCGAAAGATGGTCGACTACGTATTCGAACGCACGATTGAGTCGTATGCGAAAGGCCACAAACTGGAAGTCTTGACAGTCGATAATCACACGGACGCTGCCTATTTGCAGATGTGGGTAGACAAGAACATGCCGGGTGAATCAGATCGAGTAAGAGCGCTTCAGGCTCGAAACGGCGGGAACACCGCTGGTAAGGGCATGGCCAACATAGACAATTTGGGCAAGGTTCACCCTGATCAGTTCTGGTGGAACCAGACGATTGGCAGTGTGAAGGAACGAAAATTCTCTGAAATATGGGAAGACGATTCGATTGAATTGCTTTCTGATCTAAGAAATCGAAAGTCTCTTCTTCCCGATGACTGCAAGAACTGCAAATGGCTCGGTTTGTGCAATGGCAACCTGAGAGTTCGCGCTGAATCTGCGACCGGTGAGATATTCGGTAAGGACCCCGCTTGCTACCTGATAGAAGAAGAACGTCAGCCGGAACTAATCGGGGCTCAAGCCTAATGTCTCGTTCAGCAGGGCATGGTCACCCAGGTGGACGACCCTCGGGGCATGCAGGTTCCACCGGATCTCAGCCTGACGGAATGCCGCTTATTTCGAGTGATCTCGACCGCAACCCGGTCGTTATCTTCTGGGAAGTAACTCGGGCCTGCGCCTTGAAATGCGAGCACTGCAGGGCGAAAGCGCAGCCAAAACGACATCCGCTAGAACTCGACACTGCAGAGTCACTGCGTGTGATGGACGAGTTCACTGAATTCGACACGCCCCCGATTGTCGTTCTATCGGGCGGCGATCCGTTCATGCGACGAGATATTTTTGAAATTGCTGAATACGGAATTAAGAAAGGGCTGACTGTTTCGCTGTCGCCTTCAGCGACAGCTTTGGTCACGCGAGATCGATTGGCAAAGCTGGTCGATATTGGTGTAAGAAGAGTTTCTTTCTCGCTAGACGGTGCGAACGCAAAGACTCACGATTCTTTCCGTGGCTTCGATGGCACCTTCAATCGAACGATGGCGGCGTTTGAAGCTGCGAACGAAGTAGGGTTGTCGTTTCAGGTCAACACGACGATCACTCGATCTACCAAGTCGGAATTGCCAGAAATCGCTGAAGTCGTAAAACAGAGCGGTGCAGCGATATGGGACCTGTTTTTCCTCGTTCCAACCGGACGGGGACTTGATCTCGAATTGATGACTGCTGATGAGCACGACGAGGTCTATAGCTGGATTATGTCTAATCTGCTCGACTGGGATTTTCGAGCTAAAACCACTCTAGGACAGCCGTTCCGCCGTGCGATGACGCTGAAGCGCCTTACAGCCGGGGGTAAAGAGCTCACGTCTCTTAGCACTGATGAGATCAAGGCGGCTTGGCCAGCCCCGGCGACCAACGACGGTCGAGGAATTTTCTTCATCTCTCACTTAGGCGAAATATTCCCCAGCGGTTTCATTCCGCTCTCCGCAGGCAACGTGCGCAAAGATTCGGTGGTCGATGTATATCGCAACTCTGAGACGTTCACCAAGATTCGTGATCGCAATCAACTGCGGGGCAAATGTGCAATTTGCCCCTTCAATGTCATCTGTGGTGGTTCGCGTTCAAGAGCTTATGCGATGACAGGCGATATGACGGCCGCCGACCCTACATGCCGATTCCAGCCACCAGTTTTGGTTGGGAACGCAAGCTAATCGGGTCTGAATCGAATAGGCCTGCTAGACCGTTACGCTGCCATCTTTGCCGAGTACACCTGAGATTGCTTCGAGCATCCCCAGATGTCGGTTGGCATGAGCCAGATAGCCGACCATCGCATCGCCAACGCTTGTGTCGTTGTCGTGCCAATCAGTGAATTGGGCGTCGAACGTATCGTTGTCGAGTTTTGCGACTCGTTTTTCAAGCAGATCGAACGCCTCTGTGGCATACGACCTGACTTTAGCGACGCTGGGTAGAGGCAGCGACTGACCAGACTCGTTCCCAAGTCCTGAGCCTGCTCCCCACATTCCAAGATCAACTCCGTCGAATCCCCACTCGTCGGCGACTCCGGCAAATTCCCATAGCTCGGGAGATTTCTCATCGACAATTGAAGACAGAAGCCCCTGCACATAATCGGCCCAGCGAGCCATGTGCCAGAGATGCCACTTGCAGGAAGGGGCAGTTGGGGCAGGCCATTTGGAGGCTTCATCTTCGGTCAGGGCGTCGACAGCCTGAAGAATCTGGCTGTCGAGCTTGTTGAGTCGAGAAGAAACGATTGAGGAATGAGTTGGAATTGGCATGTTCTAGTTTTAGTTGTCTGGTTGATGGAAGGGAACGCCTATTTTTAGGCGTGGAGTCTTGCCCATTCTGGGTCGGGATGCGAGGCGATAAAGTCGTGATCTAGTTCGTAGCCGAGCCCTGGCTTGTCGGGGAGGTGAAGATGTCCATCTCGAATATCCAACGGCTCAGTGATTACAGAATTGTAGTTTTTCAGCGAGTGTTCCGACATCTCTAGTCGGTAGATGTTTGGAACGTTCATCAAAACATGCGCACCAGTAACGACGTTGAACGCACCTGATGCATCGTGCGGACTGATTGGCACGTAATAGGTTTCTGCGAGTACGGCGATTCGTTTCATTTCTGAAATACCGCCGGTCCAGCAGATGTCGGGCATGATGTAGTTCACCAATCCTTCTTGTAGGTACGGCGCGAAATCCCAGCGGGTGTATTTGCGCTCACCAATGCACAGGTTGATATCTGTGTTCTGCCTGAGCTGCCGATGAGCATCGATACTTTCAGGCTGTAGAGGTTCTTCGAACCATGTGAGATTGTGCTTCATCATGCGATTGCAAAGTTCCGTTGCTGTCGACACGTCGAAGTTGCCGTGTGCATCGATCATGAGTTCAATATTGGGACCTATGGCTTCTCTCAGAGCAGTCATAAGGTCGTCGGCGTATTCGGCACCGGCAGGCGAGATTTTGCCATCGATGTATCGGCGATGGTGCTTGCCCATTTCGGGCTGGAACGGATCGAGCTTCAGCGCCTGGTAACCAAGTGCGACTTGCCGTTTGGCATCGGCTACGCATGCATCGATATTGTCGAGATAGGAAACGTGGGAGTAGACGGGCACGGATTCGCGCATCTTGCCGCCGAGTAAATCCCAGACGGGGCGCCCCAGAGCTTTGCCTTTGATGTCCCACAGCGCCATGTCGATTCCGCTGGCAAGCGTTGTGCCGAATCCTCGTGAGCCAAGCGTGCCAAATCGGCGATAAATACGGTGCCATATCGCGTCGATGTCGGATGGGTCTTGTCCAACGAGGCCTTCTGAAAAATCCTGACCTTCGAGATCGTTCTTGAGCATTTCGTATGCTCGCCCGACCACAAGCGCACCGCCTCCGCCAGAGTTGGTCGATTCACCAACACCAGTGATTCCTTCATCAGTATCGATTTCGACGAATAGCCAGGATCGATTGCTACCTTCGGGTCGGGTTAGATATACGCGCAGGTCGGTGATTTTCATGATTGAGCTTTCTCAAATATCGGTTATTGCTGAGATATCGAGCCAACAGAAATACGGCATTGCCAAGCGGACTGCGGATCAAAGCGCCCGGATAGTACACCTCTTGGGGCGATTGGGGCTAACTGCGGTCAACCGGCGGTGGTAGACTCCGCCCGATCATTGAAATCGTTGGAAATACTGGCGATACGCATGTGCATTCCCTTGAGCTGTTTCAGGGGATTTCAGGAATTTTGTAAACATGAGATTTTGTTACGCCCATCGTCGATTTGCCCTCTATCCCCAGTCGGTCGATAGCTGGAGTCTCTCGCCAGACAACTACACCGACGATTTTTTGAATAAGACCAAAAGTCTCGGCTTCGATGCATTGGAAGTTGGTCTCGAAGTTATGACTCAGCTTGGGTCTGAGCAGAAGGTGAAAGAGTTCACTGCGAAACTCAATAGCTTCGGTTTGGATGTCGGTTGTGTTCGAGCCGGTGGCACGTTGCACGACGCTATGAACGGTCCTCGCAATCGAGAGCGTCTAGATGAGGCGATTCAGTACGCAGGTTGGAGTGGGGCTGAGGTTGTAAACGGGGCGATGAGCGCACCAACACGCCACCCAGAGGCATACCCGGGTGCGGCTAGTGGGTATCCGGTGTCTCAAGACGCTTCCCGTGACGCGATGTTCAGTGTTTACGAAGACTTGGCACCTGTGTTCCAAAATGCGTCTGCCAAAGCAGCGGACGTTGGAGTGAACATTACGGTAGAGATTCATCAGAACTCTCCAGTCGACAACGCAAAATCTGCGTTGCTGTTGCACGGTCTGGTCGATCGAGAAAACTTTGGTATCAACCCAGATATCGGCAACATTCTCTGGACGTACGACGTGCCTGAAGAGGATTTTGATCAGGCGATAGACGCTGTAGCTCCGGTTGCGAAGTACTGGCACTGCAAGAACTTACACACTGTTTACCACGCTGAAAACAACCGCTCGGTGTTCATACGAGTTCCGCTTCCTGATGGTGAAATCGACTACCGATACGCCATTTCTGCGATGCACGCCGCGAACTACTCGGGTTACATGGTTATCGAGGGTGCTTGGGCTGGCGACCAGTGGGCGCAGGACGCTAAGTCGATCAACTACGCAAAGGCTATCTGGGACGAACTAGAGGCTTAGCGGTTCGTTAGATTCGACAAATTAAGATGAAAGCCCCGGTCAAGCGACCGGGGCTTTTTTTGTGTCTCTAGTACAGGGAAATCATGCCCGATGGTCCAGTAATTAGGGGAGTGCACTCACGACACGTTGCCGTGTAGAAAGGATGCTTGAAATTAACGAAACGAATTCAGATCAGTAGGGGCAACTGAAATGAAAATACGACACACCCGGATGAACATAGGTACGCAGGTACGAGTCGCCAAGCGATCAACCTCCCTCGTTTCATTCCTGCCGATCGCACTCTTCGCCGCACTCGTAACTGCGATTGCATTTATCGGTTAATTTGTCGCCTAAAACTGGCTAGCCGCCAGGTTCCGTCGTTTGGGCTTCCAGCTCTTCGGCGTCGAGTGGTCGTGCAAGCGCTAGTGCCACTATTCCCAACAGGAAGATGGCGACGATAACGAAGAATGAAACGTCAAACGACTCG
The DNA here is from genome assembly GCA_029593915.1 of Candidatus Lucifugimonas marina. GTDB lineage: Bacteria > Chloroflexota > Dehalococcoidia > Lucifugimonadales > Lucifugimonadaceae > Lucifugimonas > Lucifugimonas marina. The sequence continues at coordinate 1,324,103 of CP046147.1, forward strand.
GTGGCGTCGTGAATCTTTCCCGCCATGTATGGTGCTCCAGCGCTCGACGCGATCATCCCGACCTGCATCAAGCCCATAATTCCGCCAAATTCTTTCATTCCGAACGCTTCTTGAACAACAAGAACAATTAGCGCTCCAAGTCCACCAAATCCAGTTCCGAACACAAAGATTCCAACCCAGAGCAGCGGTGTCGCATCAGCAGAAGCGATGATGAATACTCCGGCGGCTTGAAGTGAGACGGAGATGATTGTTGCAACGCGTGCAGTGATCTTCTCGCTGGCTCTACCGAATGCGAGCTTGGAGAAGATGCCCATCCCGGCAATGATGCTCACTGCCGTTGTGGCGACGGCAGGTGCGAATCCGCTTTCTTCAAAGTGTTGCCGAAGTTGAGTAAGCACACCCTGATAAGTGAATGTTGCCGCGACGAGTCCGATCATTACGAGCCAGAAATTACGATTTCGGAGTGCCTGTTTGACGGTTAAGCCTGCGCGAGCAGCAGCACGGGCAACGTGTGCCTGATCGGCTCGACCGGTCTGATTCATCTCGGTTTCAATCTTGTTCTCATCCTCAACGATGACGAACAGGGCGACGACACCAAGGGCTGCCATGATCATTCCGAACGTAACGTACGCCATCTCCCAAGAGAGAGCTGCGATGATTGCTGCCGCAAGAGGCGGCATGGTTACTCCACCAAAGTTGTTCCCGGCGACCACAGCACCCATGACTCGTCCACGAGTTTTAGGGAACCACAATCCAACCATTTTGCCTGCGGGCATGATCGTCGCACCGGGGAACCCTGCGTATACCAACGAACTGAACAGGTACCAGTGCCAGAGTTCCGTGATAAATGGTCGGAGCAAAAATCCTGTAGCAATGAGAAGCAGTGAAAAGAACATCACTGGCCGAATGCCGATTCGATCACTCAGGTTGCCTATGTATGGAGCGAGTAATCCTGAAATAAACGAGAACACAAGCGAGTAGTTCAGTTCAGTTTGCGACCACCCGAATTGTTCCTTCAAAGGCCCGGCAAATTCTCCAAACGCGTATTGAGCCATTCCGACCGAAAGTCCGGTCGAGAGAAACACTACTAACGCTATTGGGTAGCCGCGGTAGATATGACCGATGAAGGGGAGTGACATTACTTGGCGATCCGAGTATTTATTCGAAGTTGCATGCTCTGAGCAGTCTGTCGGAACTTCGATTCTTGCGACAACTGATGTCGACTGAGGAACGGAACGATCTCGTAATTGTTCAAGCTGGTTGTATACTCCGCCCGCGTTCGTATATGAAATGGGCGCTGGTTCGTTTTAGCGAGAGTCACGGTAGCACCTGTTGGTTGCCTGTGGGCTTTTGTCTTGGCGTCTCTCGACGCTGATGGAGATTAATTTGAGACCCAGTAATGTTCGTGCAGCAATCAACAATGGCACTATTTCACACAGCCTAACGCTCACATTCCCAGAACCTACGATAGCTGAGTGGGCTGGTTATGCAGGATTCGATGCCTTGCACCTAGATATGGAACATGGTGTGTTCGACTGGGAATCGGCGGAGATGATGTGCCGGGTTGCCGATATGCATGGCATGACTTGTACGGCTCGTATTCCAAATACCGAGACGGACACGATTCTTCGTGCGTTTGATCGTGGCTTGATGGGGATTTTGTGTCCGCACGTCGATAACGCCGAGCAGGCACAGCGAATTGCTATGGCTTCTCGGTTCGGACCTGAGGGTGAACGTTCATTCGGCACGTCACGCGGTCGCGACTATGGAATGCACGATCTCACGCCAGCTGGATACATGGCAGAGTTCAATCGTGAGGTTACGGTTGCGATTCAGATTGAGACGAAGAACGCGGTTGAGACCATCGAAGAGATTCTTGATGTCGAAGGAATCGATATGATCACGTTCGGTCCGCAGGATCTGGCGCAATCGTTAGGCCACCCCGGGCATGCGGATCATCCTGAGGTTCTAGAGGCGATGGAAACCGTGGTCGCAGCAGTTCACGCACGTGGCAGACTCATGTCCTCCGATGTTGAGAAAGGCATTAACTTAGTTCAGTGGTTGCCGGCTCAGCTCAAGAGCTGGCTTGCGGAGTCTCGTGGCTAACTGATTGTTGGTTGGTTTTTTATTTCGATAACTAGATCGGTACGGCAGAGAAAAAATGGCGACAGCTACTTCACAAACGAAATTCGAACCAGTCGCAGGGTGGGCGAAGCTTCCGATGGGCGTGACCTTCAGAGGTGACGCCACGTCGATTGCAGTCGATTCCAAAGACAACGTGTACGTATTCAACCGGGGGACAGAACCGATTGCAGTATTCGATGTCGACGGCAATTTTCTGCGCGGTATGGGGCACGGAGAATTCGTTCGACCTCACGGAATAGAGATCGATTCAGACGACAATCTTTACCTGGTTGACGACGACGGGCACTTCGTTCAGAAGCGTTCAAACGAAGGTGAAGTGCTGTTCACGCTCGGAACCAAAGGTGAGTCCTGTGAATGGCAGAGCGGCGGGATGTTTAATCGCCCGACTGATATCGCTATCCATCAGACGACAGGCGAATTATTTGTGTCTGACGGATACGGCAACTCTCGTATTCACAAGTTCGATCCAGATGGTAAGCACATCACTTCGTGGGGCGAGCCGGGCACTGATCCCGGACAATTTAGTCTTCCTCACAATGTGAGCATGATGGGAACAGACAAAGTTATCGTTGCCGACCGTGAGAACTTCCGTTTGCAGGTTTTTACAACTGATGGCGAGTTCGTTGAGCAGATTCATATTCATCACCCGATGTCGGTTACACAGGGCAAGGGCGACGATGCTGCACTTTACGTCGGAGAGATGATTCCACCTCCTGTTCAGCAGGGTGTGCCGAATCTTGGAGCGATGATCGCTGTTCTGTCACCTGAAGGCGAATTCCTACAGCATTTGGGTGGGCCGTTGCCAGGAGAAGGCGTCGACCAATTCACCGCTCCGCACGGTGTATCGACGGATTCACAGGGATCGGTCTACGCCGCAGAGGTCGCATGGACCAACTACTTCTCGAACCCCGAAAACTCAGGCACGGAAGAAAAGCCACTCGGTGAGGTAGTTAGCCTTCGCAAATGGCGACGGGTATAGCTGGCTTCACATCTGCCTAAATATTTGAAAATTCTCCAAAGCTACTAGCACGAACGAACAGGAATGAATCATGGTCAACGCTGCAACATCTGAAACCGTCTACGAGCCAGTTCCATACTGGGCAAAACTTCCTCATCCGATGATGTTCAAAGAAGCCACTTCGGTGGCCGTCGATTCGAACGACAATGTCTATGTGTTCAATCGCGGAAATCATCCGGTCATCATCTTCGACAAAGAAGGTAATTTCCTCGAAACGTGGGGCGAAGGCGAATTTGTGCGACCGCACGGTATCACTATCGATGCTGACGACAACTTGTTCCTCGCGGACGACGATGCTCACATGGTCGAAAAGCGCACCAAGGAAGGCAAGTTGCTGTTCCGGATGGGAGAGAAGGGTAAAGCGGCTGCGTGGCAGGAGGGCGATCCTTTCAATCGACCCACCCACGTTGCGATTCAACCCGATACTGGCGATCTGTTTATTTCAGACGGATACGGAAACTCTCGAGTTCACAGGTTTGATTCCGAAGGAAAACACATTTCGTCATGGGGATCACCAGGTTCGAGAGAAGGTCAATTTTCGCTTCCTCACAACATCGCAATGAACGGATCTGACAAGGTCACTGTTGCTGATCGAGAGAATTTCCGATTGCAAACTTTCACCACAGACGGCGAGTTTGTGAAGCAGATTCACTCCCACCGACCGATTGCGATTACCAACGGAAAAGGTGCCGACACCAACCTGTACGTCGCTGAGGCTGGACCACCACCGGTACAGGAAGGCGTGAAACGACTTGGGCGTCGTGTCGTCGTGATGGATCGAGAAGGGAACGAAGTAACACGTTTTGGTAACGAACTGGGCGGAGAAGGCCACGACCAATTCATCGCACCGCATGCCATGGCCGTCGATTCAGAAGGCTCTGTTTATGTTGCCGAGGTTTCTTATACGGCGTTTGGCTCGCAGCAAGACCCGGTTCGTGAAGTTGCTAGCCTTCGCAAATGGAAGCGCGTTAGCGGATAGTCACTAGTCGTAAGGATTTATCTTGGCTAAACCAGCAGGCAAGCTAACACCAGCGGAAATAGATGAGTTTCTTGCTCAGCCGATTATTGCTCGGATAGGGACGGTCAAACCGGATGGTTCACCCCACGTTGCCGCTATGTGGCAGCAGTGGGACGGTGAAGCGATGTGGGTGATCCCTCGAAGTCGTTCCAGCTGGTACGAGAATCTGAGCAAAGAACCACGAGTGTGCATCCTGTGCGCCGATGATGTGAATCCCGAGCACACGCGGGTAACGGTCGAAGGCATCGCAGAGGTTGTAGAAGGACCAATCGCACTGGTAGGTCGGACCAAAGAAATCGCCGATGAGATGGCGATCAGGTACATGGGACCCGACGGACCAACCTACGCAGCAAAAACGGCTGATCGATTGCGGTACTTGGTGAAGGTCACGCCAACAAAGATCACTTCATGGCGAGGCGAATGGCATCCGAGATATATCGTTACTGAGAGTGATGCTTAGGAACTGGGCATAGAGCCGGAGTTTTTAGCTGCCCATATCCTGATTTCTGAGCCGTGTTCCTGATAGTGGAGCACAGTGCATGAATCGATTAAGTCGCGGAACGGGTCGAATGGTTCGAAGTACGCACTCGGTGCTTTGGCAAGCTGATCACGCAGCGACCTGTGAACTTGATCCATATCCTCGACCGTTTTTCGCGGCTCTGTTCCTTTTTTACGGAGCTTTTCTTGTTCGTTGAATAGGTTGATATCGCCAACCGGTTCAACGGTTCCACGGTCGAGGGACGTGACTAGTTCCCACTCCCAAGAAGTAACGTGTCCAACGATATCGGTTACAGACTGTTCACGGAGCACACCGGGTTTTGCGAGATCTTCGCTCACAAGACGATCAAGCGAATTTCTAAACTGACGCCAGTTGTCGTCGATTGCAGCGAGTACTGCGCTTTTGCGGTCTTTCATCGTAATGCTCCGGGCGTCGTAGAACGACTTGGTCGCTTTCACAGCAGTCTACCCAACCCCGACACTTCCCGAAGGAAGGGGGCAGGTCGGTAAAGCTTGAGTGGTGCCTGAGCAGCGAATTGCATTGACAGCATACGCTTGGAGGTCTAGCGTGGCGACCGCGCACATATCAGTGTGCTGAATACTCGGATAATTCGATGGTGGCGAGAATATGACTACAGTTGGCGAAGGCAAATTTCAGTACGAAGTTGATAGAGATTGGCTGCGCCACAAGCCAGCGTTTTGGGAACTGGGCCAGTGCGCAGACGTCGGTGTCGACTCGCAGGATCGTGTGTGGCTGTTTAGCCGTTCGAAGCATCCCGTTACATGCTGGACTCCAGAGGGTCAGTTCATAGGCTCGTGGGGCGATCTTGGTCCACTAGAAGGTGAGTTCCGAGTACCGCACGGTGTGTTCATCGACAAGGAAGATCATATTTGGCTTGCCGACCACCAGACACATCAGGTGACAAAGCACAACGAAAATGGCGATGTGCTTATGGAGCTGGGTACTCACGGGTACGCAAACATCACCGTCACTTCGACGAACGAGCAGGGAGCCCCGTTCAATATGCCGACTGGTCTCGCTACGACGACTGATGGCAAGCTGTTCGTCACTGACGGATACGCCAACCGTCGAGTGCACCGTTTTAGTTCTGAAGGAGAGCTTGAACACTCTTGGGGTGAGGCCGGCAAAGGCCCTGGACAGTTCTCAATTCTTCACAAAGTTGGTGTCGACAATAACAATAAGGTTTACGTTTGTGATCGTGAGAACAACCGAATCCAGATTTTTGATGTCGATGGAAACTATCTGACAGAGTGGACCGATGTGGTCGGTCCCGGCGATATTTTCTTCGATGATGAGGTTGTGTACGTCGTTGAGCAGGGTGGTGGAAACGGTGTTTCGATTTGGACTCTTGACGGCGAATTGATCACTCGCTGGCGCGGTAATGCCGATGCTTGTCAGGCTGCTCATGGTGGTTGGTTCGATTCGAAAGGCAATATTTATATTGCCGAGATTGGCGAGCCCGGACACGGACAGCGAGTTACTAAGTTCAGCCTGATTTAGTCGATCTGTAGGCAGCAGGCGTCGTCGAATGGCACGCCTATTCCTCTGGGCAGTCGTGTTCAATTCCCGATAGTACGAGGTGGGTTGCGTTTACGTGGAACCCGTGACGTTCGTGAACTTCTGAGATGAAGTTTTGCACCAGTTCGTCATCTAACGGCAATGTTCGCCCACAACTGGTGCACTGCAAGTGATGATGATTAGATTGACTGATCCATTCGAATACGGTGTCGCCGGGGCTTAGGCGAGATTCGGCAACTAGTCCCACGCCACCAAGATCACTCAGAACCCTGTACACAGTCGATTGATCGAAATTCGCTCCCGAATTTTTCAATCCATCGATCACTTCGGCGACGGTCATGTGATTGTGAGTTGATCGGAGCATTTCGATCACAGCTCGGCGCGCCGGGGTTGCTCGTAGACCGGAGCCTCGTAGTACATCGGTTGGTGATTCATTAGACTCTGGCATCGTAAATTGCTCTTTGCGTATGCGTGATTATTGGCAGGCACAGCTTCGTTCCATTTGATCGACAGTGCAAGTTTGCCACGTACTTCGGATAATCAGATCGATTTTGGTTCAAAAACTTTTCAAATTTAGGATGTCTTCAAGCGTTGAAATCCACGCCCAGCCGCCGCGTGTTTGGGATGTTTTGACGAACTTAGCTAGGTGGCCTCGGTGGTCGAGAGTATGTACCGAAGTTTGGAGTATCCCTGAACATGACCTTGGCGAGGTTGGGACTAAATTTGGATTCAAGCTGCGGATGGGTGGTCGCCAAATACCGTTCAACGTGACTGTGAGTAGGATTGAAACAGGTGGCTTGATCGAATGGCGATCCACTAAATTTTCGATCACGGCAATTCGAAGCATTTCTATCGAATCGAGTGGGAAGAGTTGCCGCGTGATCGATAGCAAACTGTTCACAAGTCCATTTATTCCGATTGGATTGTCTTACCCGCGCTGGCTGATACGTCGTATGACAGATTCTTGGCTTGACGATCTGAAAATAGAATCTGAACGAGATTCGTTAAGTTGAACGGAGAACATTAATCTCAGATTCTTGCAGTGTTCACACATGCAGATGACGAAACGTTGCTGGCAGGGGCATTGATTTCGAAATTGGCGAGTGAAGGGCACAGTGTGCAGGTGCCCCGGGCAACGAAGATCGAACGGAGCGGCTTCACGCAGCTTGCAAGGCACTCGGTGTTGAGCGGGTGGAGACCCTTCGGTATTCAGAGGGGGCGATGTGGCCGGATGAGGTCAAAGGGGAGTCAGTTGGAATCTCGACTAGATTGTCGAATGCTCCACTTGCAGATCTTGTTGCTGGCGTTAGTGGTCGGATCGCTGAATTTGAACCCGACGTTGAGATTACTCACTCGTCGTATGGAGATTACGGACACCCTGACCATGCGGCTGTGAGCAATGCTGTGCAGATCGCTGTTCGGAACCACTCCGAATTAGAGCAGTCAGCCGTTCGACTTTATTTGCTTGAATGGCCTCGGTGGGTTGTGCAGCTTAACGCTCGTTTGATGAGGGTAGGGGGACGTGACATCCGCAGGATGGGCGAGGACGGCAGATTCAATCTGACAACGGCGCTTGGCGTCGAGACGGGGCAATCCGTTGTTATAGATGTCGCAGGTTATCTGGCTGTTCGCCGTTCGGCGTCACGTTGGTATTCCGCTGAGATTGCAAGAGGACCGTTGCCAATGCGGTTGCTTGAACGAGCTCCGGTGTGGATGCAAAAGTTCTTTTTGGGGAAGGCGAGATTGAAACGGGTTGATGGCTTTGGAGCTTACGAAACTCCTAGCAACGACTGGCTTTGAGCTAAGCAGGCTTTAAACAAAAAAAGCCCCGAGTTGCATATCAACCCGGGGCTTTTCGTTATTGCTTGAATTACCGACTAAGCGAGTAGTTCGCGCAGCTCTGCCACATGGGCATCGCCGCGAAGTCGACCCAGAGCTTTTCGTTCGATCTGTCGAATTCGCTCACGAGTGAGGTTCAGCTCTCCACCGATCTCTTCAAGAGTTCGAGGGCGACCATCGAATAGTCCGAACCGAAGTTCGAGCACTCGGCGTTCACGGTCTTGCAGGTGGCTGAGAACACGGTCGACCTGCTCACGCATGGACGACTGTGCTGCTACATCGGCAGGTGCTGGTGCAGTGCTGTCCTGAATCAGATCACCCAGCTCGTTTTCGGCATCTTCACCGATTGGAGTTTCGAGTGAAACAGGTTCTTGCGACATCTGAAGAATTTCGGAAACTCTCTCGATTGAGAGTTCCACGCGTTCCGCTAGTTCTTCAACGGTAGGCTCTCGGTTCAACTGCTGTCCGAGTTCACGGCGTGCTCTCATGATCTTGTTCAACGTCTCAACAACGTGAACTGGGATACGAATCGTTCGTGCCTGGTCGGCAATAGCTCGGGTGATTCCCTGTCGGATCCACCATGTTGCGTAAGTCGAGAATTTGAATCCCTTTCGGAAGTCGAATTTTTCGATCGCACGCATGAGACCGATGTTGCCTTCTTGAATAAGGTCGAGCATCGAGAGTCCACGGTTCAGGTGCTTCTTGGCAACACTGACCACGAGTCGAAGGTTTGCTTCGCCCAAGTGCCGTCGTGCCTTTTCACCTTCTTCACGTACACGCATCAGGTGTGCGCTCAGAACCGGAATGAGTGGCTGAAGTTGAGCCTGGAAATCAGGGTCGACTACGAGATCGGGAAGCTCGTCTAGCTTCGGATCAGAACCCAACATGCTGCCCATATCGCCTGAAAGCAGGCGTGTAAGCACTGAGAGTTCTACTACCAGCTTGTGAGCTTCGTCTTCTTCAACACCGAGAATATCGGAGATGTAGAAAATCAACTCGTCATCACGTTTACCGTCGGCGAGTGCTCGAAGTGTGGGGTCGGTTAGGGCTGCATTCAAACCGACAGGAGAGTCGAGACCGACTTTCTTGGCGATAGCGGATGCAGTGTCTCCGACGGCTCCGAGGGCGGACAGTACGTTGGTGATTATCTGGAAGGGGTCGACGAGCTCTGGCACGCCAACTTCGACTTCGGATTTATATTCAGCCTCGATCTTCTCGAGACGTTGAGCAAGTTCAACCGCACGAGCAAGTACGACTTCGTCTTCTGCCGTCAGGAGTGCAACTCGTCCAATCTCACGAAGGTACATCCTTACTGTGTCTTCAGTGAGCTCGGATTCTTGTACTTCCTGCTGCAGAGCGTTCGTGATGCTTGTTGAAGAATCAGATGCTCGGGCTGCTTCCCACATATCCAGTTCAGATCGGGTTACGGCTGTAGCACCGCTTTCCGTCGCCTGGTTCGCCTCGTCTTCAACACCTTCTGTTCGGGTGAAGGCGGGTTTGTACTCGTCTTCACCCTCAAGGGCTGCTGATACGTCGTTGACGCGGGATGTTCGTCGCTTTTGGACCAACGTTTGTTCCTTTGTGGCTTACTTGCCCGTACCTGGGCTTATCTCATATCCGGACAGATATTCGATCTCAGGTCTTTTCGTACTAGTGCCTCTCGCGCGGTATGCCCCATTTAATCTGAGGGGCATGCCGAGGATTGAGAATGGTGGCATACACACAAGTTTTAGATGTAACTAGAGCTAATTGCGATGCCTCACGAACGCGCTCGAGGAACCCCCAAACGAATTCGTAAATGTTTACCAATTCAACCGACCTACTATTCTACGCCTTTTGGTATGCGTTCTAAAAGGGGGTACGTCGAAATTGATTACGAAATTCGTCGGCGTGTTGGCTGGGGGGAAGCGGGAAATGCTTTCGAGTTAGAGGTTGAATTGACGTATTTGAGTTTGGAAACGCGGTTATTCCCAATTGATAACAAACTTGCCGGGTGCACCTGACGAAAACTCTTCATATGCCTTTGGGGCTTCCTCGATAGTTGATCGAGAGGTGATAACTGAGCCAAGCGGGACGTTTCGTTCGGCCGTGAATCGAGCAGCTTCAGCCAGACCGAACGTCGAAAATGTCCATGAGCCAAGCATTGTTAGGTGCCGATGGATGATGTGAGGAGTTGGTTGGTAAGTTACCTCGCCACCTTCACCAACGAGACAGGTGCGCCCGAATATTCGGGTCGACTCTACAGCTGCCACACGGGTTGCGGCTAAACCTGCTGCTTCCAGCGTGGCGTCGGCGCCGTGGCCTTGTGTTAACTCACGAATTTGCTCAGGAGCATCGTTGTTAGATGCGTCGACGGTCGCCCATGCTCCCGAGTCGGCAGCCATCTTTAGCCGCTTTTTTGCGATGTCTACAGCAATCACCCTTGCGCCCATTTCTGTAGCGAACATGGTTGCGGCAAGTCCTACAGGCCCCGAGCCGAATACGGCAAGCGTGTCGAGTCCCGAAACTTCAAGCTTCTTCAATGCTTGAAACGCAGTGCTAGCACCGCAGGCGAGATATGCCCCAACTTCGTATTCAACGTCGTCTGGGAGTGTCACGCAGGTCGATTGATGCGCAAGCATGTAATCGCCGTGCCCGCCGTGCATCGATCCGCCGTAGTAAAGCTTTTTGTCGGTAACTTCGCAGAGCTGTTGCCAGCCAGTCAGGCAGTAGTCGCACTCTCGGCAGCCTTCATAGTGATGTTGAATGATTCGGTCGCCAACTTGAAGGCCTTTTACGTTCGGTCCGAGAGCTACGATTTCGCCGCACGGCTCGTGGCCGGGGCGCATGAGCTGTCCGTTGTGTTCATTCGGCGAATTGGCGCGGTACCGACTGAAGTCCGACCCACACAGCCCAGATGATCGCAGTTTGACCAATACCTGCTCAGGTCCGGGGTCAAGATCTGGAAAATCGATGACCTCTGCGACGCTGTTTCCGTGAAATGCGACTCCACGCATGAATGAATCTCCTGAAAAGTATGAGCCGACTAAAATCGACTGAATCTGGGTATTGGCGCAAGGTATATCAGCTAATCGGTGCTTTAAGGCTTTGCGGTTCGGCGAAACCGGCAGTAAGCTTCACCCGCCTGACTTATATGACATGAATGCGGCTTGGCCGCGATTGGGATCTTCAAACATGGTGGATACGTTTAGTTACGACGCTCTTTATTCAGAGAAATCAGTCGATACTCCTCTCAACCCTGGATTGCACGCAAAGTACGACTTCGCGGTGGCATACCCGGCTCCAGAGACTCTTCCACTTGATGGATTGATTCAGTCGCTTCAGACAGCTGTCGATTCAGACAGTACTAAGGTTCTTGCCGAATTGGCGTACTACCCACACCAGCTTGGTGCACTTGAGCTGCGTGAGTACACTGCCGAAAAGCTACGCACTGACAGAGGGTTCACTGTTAGTCCTGAAGAAATCGCTCTGACTAACGGTTCTGGTGAAGCTCTGGGTCTTGTGATCCAGGCTTTGACCAACCCCGGTGATGTAGTGCTGGCTGAAGAATTTGTCTACATGGGTACTACCGCTCAGCTCCGTCGATTCGGTGCTGACATCCGCGGTGTAGCGATGGACGAAGGCGGAATTATTCCTGATGCGCTAGACGAGCAGATCACTGCTTTGACAGCTGCGGGTGAAAAGCCAAAGTATCTGTACACCATTCCTGAGCACCAGAACCCAATGGGTTCAACAATTTCTGCTGAGCGGCGTAAGGCGATTCTTGATATCGCTCACAAGCACGGCATGCCTATTTTGGAAGACGACTGTTACGTCGATCTTCGATACAAGGGCGAAGTGCAGCCTGCTTTCCGGGCTCTCGACGATTCAGGAATTGTTGTTTACGTGGCTTCCTATTCGAAGTTGCTGGCACCTGGTCTTCGACTCGGTTACTTCACGGCTTCGCCAGAACTCATGCGCCGAGCTTTGAGTTTCAAGCTAGGAAGCGGTCCTAACCAGTTTGCTGCTGTGGCTATTGAGGGGTACTTGAAGAACAACCTCGACGCACATCGAGACAATTTCAACCCGATGCTCGAAGCTAAGTGCAATGCGATGGTTGCTGCGCTCGAGGAACACTTTGGTCCTGCCGGAGCAACTTGGTCGGTTCCAGAGGGCGGTTGCTACGTTTGGCTGACAATGCCAGAGGGATCTGACATCGCTAGTATTCGAGACAAAGTGTTCGAGCAGGGCGTTGGTTACGTTGCTGGCACGAATTTTGAAGCCGATGCATCGGGCAGGATTGGTCACAACAATGCTCGACTCTGCTTCGCTTTCGAATCAGTCGAGAAGAACACTGAAGGAATCGCACTGTTAGCTCAGCTGTTCAAGCAGCACGGGGCCATGTAGTCGATTCTTCGTAAATTTGCGATTAGGAAAGGCCGGCTCAAACGAGTCGGTCTTTCTCGTTAAGTACAGAAACACAAAGCCCTCACGAGTGGATTACAGAGAGTTAACCGAATTTCGTTGCTGAATTGCAGCTTCGGCGATAAATTCAATTAAGACTCTTTTTCGAAATGAAATATAAGGAACGCCGTACATGGCCTCTGCTGAACTGAATTCAATTGCACTAAAGATGGTTGCCCGCAAGAAGGGCATTCTCGCTGCTGACGAAAGCACGGGAACAATGACCAAGCGACTCGACAGCATCAATGTCGAATCAACTTCAGAATCTCGCCGCCAGTGGCGACAACTGCTTTTCCAGACTCCCGACATCGGTGACTACACCTCTGGCGTGATCATGTACGACGAGACTATTCGGCAATCAGACGACTCAGGTCAGAGCTTTGTAGACTTGCTTGCTAGTAACGACGTTCTTTCAGGAATCAAAGTCGATAACTCGACCCACGATCTAGCAGGGGCACCGGGTGAATTCATCACCGAAGGGCTCGATGGTCTTCGCGGTCGACTTGCCGAGTACTACGAACTTGGTGCTCGGTTCACTAAATGGCGCGCACTGATCACCATCGGTGAAGGTCGACCATCCGACTACGCAATCCACACCAACATGCATGCACTTGGTCGGTACTCGGCACTGTGTCAGGAGCAGGGATTGGTTCCGATTGTCGAGCCTGAAATTCTCATGGATGGATCGCACAGCATCGACGATTGCCGATCGGCAACAACTCGTTCGCTGAAGGCTGTATTTGAAGAACTCGATGCACAGAACGTTGATCTTGAAGGCATCGTTCTCAAGCCGAACATGGTTATCTCTGCATCCGATGCCCCGAATCGAGCTTCGGCAGCTGAAGTAGCACGACAGACTGTCGACTGCTTCCTCGAGACTGTTCCTGCCAGCGTCCCTGGCATCGCGTTCCTCTCTGGCGGACAGGGTGACGAAGAGGCAGTTGTGAATCTCAACGAGATCAACAAGATCGCTAACACCGAAGACCTGCCGTGGGAACTTACTTACTCATACGGTCGTGGTCTTCAGGCCGCTCCGTTGGCTGCATGGCTCGGTAAAGCCGAGAACGTCGCGGCTGGACAGGCTGCCTACCAGACTCGTGGACTCGCTTGCAGTGCCGCTCGTGAGGGCGTTTACTCAGCGTAGCTCTTCAGAATATCCTCTCCTGGGGGAGAGGACTTAGGTGAGGGTGGAATCGATCGATTTGTACATGTGGTCGATTCATCCCTCATCCCTGCCTTCTCCCCACGGAGAAGGAGATGCAAACTACACCACCAACCGGTAAAGTTGCTGCGCCTATCCTGAAATTTGGGTAGGCGCAGCATTTTTTTAACGGAGTTTGATTCAAGCGATGACCCCTGACGCTATTTCCGATCTTGTAGCAGCCCGAAGTGCCGAGATAATCGAAACTCGCCGTAAATTTCACGTGATCCCTGAACTTGGATTCGAGGAAAACGAGACAGCACAGGCGATTGCTGATCGACTTACCGCTGCCGGACTTGAAGTCGAAACCGGCATCGGAAAAACCGGGCTTGTGGGTGTTCTTCGAGGAGCAAATCCCGGGCCGACGCTGATGATCCGAGCCGACATCGATGGACTGCCTGTGGACGAACTGACAGGGCTAGATTTTGCCTCGACCAATGGTCGAATGCATGCATGTGGTCACGATGGTCACATTACGATGGCACTCGTAGCCGCCGAAATTCTCGCTGGGCTGAAAGATCAACTTGCCGGGACGCTGATTTTCGTCTTCCAACCCGCCGAAGAGATCGTGATGGGCGCGTTGGCGATGATCGATGATGGTCTGTTCGAAAAATATCCAGCTGATCGAGTAATAGGTACCCACCTCTGGAATCAGATTCCTACTGGAACCATCGGAGTGAACCGGGCAACAGTGTTTGCCAGTGCTGATCAGTTCAGACTCACTGTGCATGGCAAGGGCGGTCATGGTGCCATGCCGCACACAACCATCGACCCTGTTGCTGCGATTGCTGAAATTATTTCTACCGCTCAGACCGTTGTGAGCAGGGAAGTGCCACCGAACGACATGGGCGTGTTGACTTTCGGACAGATTCACGGTGGCTCAGCGCCGAACGTGATCGCCGACAACGTGACTGTCGAGGGAACGGTTCGTGCTTACACACCTGAAACTCGAATTCAGATTATGCAGGCACTTGAGCGAATTTCTTCAAACGTTGCTTCCGCAATGCGAGCTTCGACTTCATTCGAGCGCATTCACGGCGCTCCCCCAGTGATCAACAACCCTGAAGTTGCCGCATGGGTTACTCAGCAGGCTAGTTTGGTTGTCGGCGAAGGCAACGCTCGGGAATGGGAGCCGGTGAGTGTTGGTGACGACATGGCCGAGTTTAACGACCGAATTCCGGGTGTCTACTTCTTGCTCGGAGCTGCTCATGATGATGCGACCGTCGCCGAACGAGGGATTGAAGGGCATCACAATGCCAAGTTCGATTGGAACGAAGATTGTCTACCTTTGGGCATAGAAGTATTCGTTCGCTCTGCTGTGGATTATCTTTCGTAGGTTGAACGGGATCTTCGACTAGAAGATCAATGGAACATTTCTTGGGTGATGAGCGTCTATTTATCAACGGCGTCGTTCAATGACGTCAACTGAAGATCGACACTCGTAATACGTTCTGGAATATTCTTACCCAAAATGAAGACCTTAATCCTGAAACTCGTCGCACTCGGGGGCATGATCGCTCTAGTCGCAGCGTTGTGGCCAATTTTCACAGAGGCTGAAACATCACTGGTGATCATCTTTGTGGTGCTTTCGATGGCAGGAATCGGCATCGCAGCGCTCGCAATGTTCAGCAAGAAACGGTGGTTGCTGTGGGCTGCGTTGGGCGCATGGCCCGGCGCGTTGATTGGCGGTTTAGTGTTCGCTGGAATTGCTCTACTGACCGTGAGCAACGGCACCACCGGCTGGGAAGGAGTGATCGTTGGAGTAGTGATCATCCTGGGCGTGTTTGTTGGGAGCGTTGCAGGAGCGATCACAGGCGGAGTGCTCGGCGCGCGTAAAACACGCCAAGCAAACTCAGCCAGCTAGTTTTCAAGCTAAACGACTGGAGCTGATCCGCCGTCTACATTGATTGCTGTGCCAGTGACGTAGCTTGCACGACCTGATGCCAGGAAGCAGATGACATCGCCAGCCTCTTTTGCTTCACCGATTCGACCCAGGGGTACGCCGCCGCTGAACGAAGCCCAGTGATCTTCGAGCGAGTAGTTCGGGTCTTTGGCGTTGAGACCTTCCCAGCGGGTTCGGTGCTGTCCGGATTTCAGTACACCTACGCAGATCGTATTCACACGAATATTGTGCTCTGCAAGCTCGCCTGCCCATGACTTCGTAAGTGAAATACCGGCAGATCGTGACAATGACGTCGGCTGAGTTCCTGGCCGGGCAGCCTTACCACCGGGAGTGGTGGTGTTGACGATAGCTCCGCTTCCGGATGCCTTGAGGTGGGGCAGAACAGCTCGGGCGCAGTAGATAGCTCCGTAGATTTTTATTCCGAAGTCGACCTCAAGGTCCTCATCAGTCATTTTCTCAAGTGTTGTTGCCGAAGATGTTCCAGCGTTGTTCACTAGAATGTCGACTCCACCAAATTCGTCGACGACTTTTGCGACCATCGCTTGAACGTCGGACTCAACAGATACATCGGCTGCGATGCCGATAACGGTTCCACCAGATTCAGCTTTTATGTCGGCGACTGCAGCGTCTAGTTTCGATTGCGTTCGACCGACAATAGCCACTTTCGCACCTTCACTAGCGAGAGACGAAGCGGCTGCTTTGCCGATGCCGTCGCTGCCGCCAGTGATGATCGCTATCTTTCCATTGAGTCCGAGATCCATCGTGAAATTTCCGTTCTTCAGCCCTGTTTCGTTCTAGAAACGATCTTTCTGAACCCCCGTGTCTGAGTTCAAAAAGATCGATATGGCGAGCGATTATAAACACGAAAAAATGAAAAACATTTCTAAATGCGTTTTTGCGCGTGTGAGTTGTACCCTTAACCCTTGCGTGATTTTTCCAATGGAAAAAGTCGAGAACGAGTCCACAATTCGTTCAAGTTACGCATTTGATTACTCAGGTTCTAGAAATATTAGATAGGTCAAAGAAGTGAAGAACGGGCAGCGATACGAGCCGCTTACAGTGCCGCGAAGAGTGATTTTGGGACCCGGGCCTAGCTCGGCGAACCCTAGGGTTCTTCGTGCGATGTCGCTACCAATCATCGGATATCTCGACCCTGCCTTTTTTGAACTACTCGATGAACTGAGCGGAATGCTCGGTGAAGTGTTTAAGACCAAGCAACGTGCGTTTGCTGTAGCTGGTGCGGGTTCCGCAGGTATGGAAGCTGGACTTGTTAGCCTTGCAGCTCCTGGCGATACAGTAATTATTTGTTCGTACGGCTACTTCTGTGAACGTCAGATCATCATGGCTGAACGCCTTGGATTCAACGTGATTGCGCTTCGAACGGAGTGGGGAAAGTCGATGGATCCGCAGGTTCTCGCGGACGCCCTTAAGGAGCATCCCGAAACCCAGTTGGTGGTCGGTATTCATGCGGAAACCTCTGCTGGAACAATTCAACCAATTGCAGAGTTCGCCCGATTGGCTCATGAGGCTGGTGCTCTGTTCATGACCGACGTCGTGACATCCCTGGCAGGTTGTGAACTTGAATTTGATGAGTGGGACCTCGATTTCGCTTATTCCGGTTCGCAAAAGTGTCTCGCTGCACCTCCGGGCATTTCACCGGTTGCTCTGTCGGAACGAGCACTCGATTACATTCGAAATCGTCCAGTTCCACCAACATCCTGGTATCTCGATCTTTCACTGATAGCTGATTACTGGGGACCCGACCACGTAGCGCACCACACTGCTCCGGTCAGCATGATCTACGGTTTGCGTGAAGCTGTCGGTATGGTGTTGAACGAAACGCTTGCGACCCGCTGGAAGCGTCACGAGGCTAATGCCGATGCTCTGCGTGCTGGACTCGAAGCGTTGAATCTGGATATGCCGATTTCAAAAGAAGAGCGCCTCGATCAGTTGACCGTTATCAAGTTGCCTAAGGGTGTTGATGACGTGAAATTGCGAACTCAACTTCTCGATGAATACTCGATTGAGGTTGGGCGTGGATTAGGCAAATTCGCTGGCGAAGTTATTCGAATCGGTCTGATGGGCGAATCATGCGTTCCTGCGAACGTATTTGCCTTGTTGAACGCTCTTGAGAAGGTTCTTCCAGATCACGGGTTCGAAGTTGCGAAGGGCGCGGCTACGGCTGCGGCGAGTGCGAAGTTGGCTGAGAATCCTTCACCGCTTTATACGGCGTAGGTTGTCGGACTAGGTGGGGTTGGTCGCTAGCAATGATGTTGGGCGACTCTGCACGAGATCCCTCGGTTGCACTCGGGAAGCCTGTTAATCTCCTTCGAGATCGATTCGCCTGTTCACTAGAATCTTAGATTTAGTGAGCTATTCCAACGCGTAGGCTTGATCGAGAAGATCGACTACGTAGCGAACTTTCGTCGTTCGCTGCGTGGCGCTTTCGTCCGCTACCTGCGTCAGTGCGAAATCCAACTGCATTGCGCAGCCGGGATTTCCTGTAGCAACGATTTCTGCGCCCGTGGCCACGACGTTTATAGCCTTTCGCTTGCCCAGCTGTGCCGACATTTCTCGCTGCGTGAGCGAGTATGTTCCGGCTGATCCGCAACACAGAGCGGCTTCACCGAGATCCACTAGTTTCAGACCGGGAATCGCGTTCAAGATGGCTCGCGGTGCGTCTGTTATTCGCTGAACGTTCGCCAGGTGGCATGGGTCTTGATAAGTGACGGTCACGTTCAGAGGTTTTGTAGGTGCCTCGAACTCATACTCGACCAACAGCTCGTGAACATCTTTGGTTAGCTCGGCTACCCGTTTCGCTTTTTCAGCGTATTCGGGTTCATTGGCGAGTAGCTCACCGTAGTCCTTCATTGCCGCTCCACAGCCAGCGGAGGCTGAAACGATTGCATCAGGGGATGCTGATAAAAACGAGTCGATGTTCTTCTTAGCCATTTCGATTGCAGAGTCGGGTTCACCGGAGTGGGTGTTGAGAGCACCGCAGCAGCCCTGACCGCCCGTGAGGTGTACTTCGATCCCGTTTCGAGTGAGAACACGCACTGTGGCTTCGAGTGACTCCGCATGAGTGAGTGCCATCACGCAGCCTGCGAGCATTGCGACTTTGGCTTTGCGAACGCCCTGTGCAGGATGAACCTGACCATTCGCTACGAAGAATTTTTTAGAAAGATCTGGTAGATATTCGTCTGCGAGTTCTGCCTCGCCTGGCATCAGTTTGAGCAGTCCGGTGCCACGAGCAATCGTGCGCATGCCTGATTTCTTATAGAACTTCAGAGCGTTTCCTGCCATACGCAATTTGAACGGCGAGGGTAGAAGCGTCTTGTATCCGATTGATCGAGCAGTTCGCTCGGTGAACGAACGTTTGGTGTGCTGTTCAACTTGGGCGCGGGTCGCTTCCATCAGCTTGCCGTATTCAACGCCGGATGGGCAGGCAAGTTCGCAGGCACGGCACTGCAGGCAAAGATCCCAATGACCAACGACCGATGGACTCATATCGAGTCGACCTTCGTTGACAGCTTTCATCAGGGCGATGCGCCCTCGTGGCGATTCTGACTCTAGACCCGTTTCAAGATAGGTCGGGCACGCCTGTAAGCAGAATCCGCAGTGCACACATTTGTACAGATCGGAGTTGTGAGGTGCGTGCGGACCCGAGAAACCGGGGAAGGTTCCGGCTGGACCAACTGATTCTCTTGGCTGATCGGTCGACATCGAGTTGCTTATATCTTTCCGGCGAACCGCCCGGGGTTGAGAGTGTTGGTCGGATCGTATTGGTTCTTGATACGTTTCATCAGGTCGATAGAGCTTCCAACGTCACTAAAAACATCTCTCGATTGCTTCACACTCAGGCCGCATTTTTCAATCACGTATGACGCTGGATGCTTTTCGATTTCGGAAGTGATCGAGTTAGTGATATCGACCTGGTCAGAATCTTCTGTATCAGCGACAAGAACCGTGAGAGCGCCAAATCCGAGATCGCATATAGTTGAAACGTCGCTTTGAGCTGAGCTTGATACTGCAGATCGGATCGATTCAGCAGTGCTCATTGTGGCGACAGGAAGCGATGTCATTCTAACTGACAATTTTGCGTTTGTTTCCGCATCATCAAGAGCCGACCACGCCGCACTGGCGGCTGATTCACTAAGCACTGCATATCCGGTAGCCGAATTAGCCCCGCCTGCTCCTACTACTTCGTTTACCTGTCGTTCGATAGAACGGACGCCACCGCCAAGTCTGACGAGGAGTGCCCATGTATCGCCGGTGGGGGCTGATTCGCCTGATGCGGTCACGGTCTTATTCGCCAGCGATCCTGCAATGAGCGAAGTGGCTTCCGGCATGAACAGCCCGTTCACCAAACTCATTCCGACATCTTGGGCCGACTCCCGATTGCCGAACCACATGATGATGGTTTGTTGCTCGGGTGGTAGCGGGAGAAGCTTGAAGGCTGCTTGAGAGACGATCCCGAGAGTGCCGAATGCTCCGGTGTTCAGGCGGTGCATCTCGTAACCCTGAACGTTTTTCACAACGCGACCACCGCTCTTGGTTACGGTTCCGTCGGCCAGTACGATCTGCATCCCGATTACCCAGTCACGTATTCCGCCAGTAGAAGACTGACGATGCCCGGACGCATTGGACGCCACTGACCCGCCTACAGTCGCCTGAGAAGGGTTTCGAATCTCGAAAGGGAGTCGTTGACCTTCTTTCGCAAGCAGGTCGTTCAGCGTGGCAATCTTGACGCCGGCGTTTGCGACAACTGTCATGTCGCCCGGTTCGTGTTCGATTTCGCCTGTGAACTTCGACAGATCAATGGCTGTATCGTAGGCGGTCGGAATGTTCCCGATTCCGATTCGGGTTCCTCCCCCATGTGGGATTACCGATTTCCCAGCTTTATGCTCTGAGCCAAGTGCCGATGAAAGCTGTTCCAGAGTTTCTGGGTATTCGATTGTCGAAGGTGTGAAACCGTCTAGTGAATGGCTCAACTTAGTTTTCTGAACCTATGCCTTCGCCGTTGCTGGAGCCGGATTGTTGTGCATCTGTGGCTTCCACGGTGCGGTGTCCCAGAGATAGTCACCGATAGCGGTAGCCTCGTTGATCGCTTCGTTCGGAACATCTTCTTCCCATGCAACAAGGTTTTGCTGAAGTTGTTCGAGAGTTCGAGCGCCAACGATACATGCCGAAACGACAGGATTTGATCGAACCCATTTCAGAGCGAGAGCCATTGGCGAAACGCCGTACTTTTCGGTTACTGTCATGAACTGCTCCATGGCATTGAATGTCGGCTCATTCCAATACGTTGTCTTGTAGAAATTCGCAGCTCGGAAGTCGGCAGAGTAGCGACCGCCAGTCGGCATTTCAGCTTCGAAATTGCGGTGCTTTCCGAGGAGGAATCCGCCTGCCTGAGGCGAGTAGACCATCACGCCAACGCCTTGGTCTTCACAAACCGGGAATAGCTCTCGTTCGGCCTCCCGGTAGAGCAGGTTGTAGCGAGGTTGCACCGAGTTGAACTTGCTAAAGCCGTTTTTGTCTTGTGCCCAGAGAGCCTCGACAAGCTGAGGTCCCGAGAAGTTCGAAACACCGATGTAGCGAGCCTTACCTGCTCGAACTACATCGTTGTACGCCTCGACAGTTTCTTCGATTGGCGTAGTTAGATCGGGAGCGTGAATCTGGTAGAGATCAACGTAGTCGGTGCCAAGACGCTTCAACGAATTGTTGATGGCTTTCATGACGTACTTTTTGTTCACGCCTACGTCGTTGGGATTAGGCCCCACCTGACTTCGACCCTTAGTCGCCAGAACAACTTCAGAACGTCGAGTTTTGATGAACCGGCCAACATTTTCTTCGGACAGTCCATCACAGTAGGAGTTGGCTGTGTCGATGAAGTTCACACCGCCATCGAATGCAGCAGACATTATTCGCAGTGAATCTTCTGCGTTCGTTTGGCCGCCAAAATTATCGGAGCCGATGCAGTATTCAGAGACTTTAAGTCCGGTATTTCCTAGTCGTACATATTCCATGTGGTCAGTCCCTTATTTCGCTGTAGACGAGCTAGGTAGAGTGCCGAACGCCTGGCCTGAATTCGGCGGATAAGCCATCGGGGCTTGTGCTTCGAATTCTTCAGCGACAGCACGTACTTCAGCCATCACCTCTGGCGGAGCCGATTCCGACCATGCCTCGAGAACACCTGTGATGTGTTCGACTTTGCGTGCTCCGAAGATTGGAGAAGTGACGCCGGGGAATTCAGATACCCACTGAAGCGCTAGTCGAATTGCAGGCTGACCATGCTTCTCGGCGATTGCAGTGAATTTCTCGACCGCGGTAAACGTCGCGTCGTTGAAGTAACGTGCTTTTAGCCCGCCACCCTTCGAATCGTCTCGCATGTCAAACTTCGAACCCGCGACCGCTTTACCCGCTGATCCATGCTGACCAGTGAGCATTCCACTGGCTAGCGGAGAGTAGGGGATTACCGCTACATCGTGATCGGCGGCGAACGGAACCATCTCTCGTCCGAGTCCGGGCTGCAGAATGTTGAACACGCTCTGTATCGCTTCAAAGCGGTATAAGTTTCGAACGTCGGAAGTCCAAAGTCCTTTTGCCAGCACCCAAGTTGGAAAGTTTGAAGCGCCGGCATAGACGACTTTGCCCTGATGAATGAGATCGTCGACCGCACGCAGGGTCTCTTCCACCGGAGTGTCTGCATCCCACGAGTGGCAGTACAGCAGATCGATACGATCAGTGCGAAGTCGGCGAAGAGATTCTTCAACTGCACGAACGATGTGGTAGCGCGATGCGCCAGCGTCGTTTACGCCGGGGCCAACTGCAGATCGGTACTTGGTTGCGAGGACCACGCTGTCCCGACGACCGGAGTCGTGGAGATAGTTTCCGATCATTGATTCCGAGCGACCCTCGTTGTAGGAATCAGAGGTGTCGACGAAGTTGATTCCGCCATCCAGCGCAGTACCGAGAATTTCGTGAGCGGTTGGTTCGTCGCAGCCCCATTGGTTACCGTAATTATCGGTGCCCAAGCAGATGTTCGAGACTTTTGTCCCGGTGCGACCAAGCTTTACATATTCGATAGGAATTTTGAGACTCCCTGCGCTACTAGTTGGCGTGCTGGTTAGCTGTTGTCGAGATCAATCCAGCGTGATTCTTCGACAGATTGGTATGCAGCGTCAACGATTTCGGCTGCTTTCATTCCATCGTAGAAACTGGTTTCGATGATCGACTGGTCACCGGCGATTATCGCGTCGGCGAAAAGTTGGTAAGGCTGTGGGTACTGCTCCCCGGGATCAAGCTGGCCAACCGGTCCATTGGGTCCGGTTACGCCTTGCATTGCGTATCGACCATCGGTGGTGATGCGTCCCTTTTCACCCGAGATTTCTACTCTTGGTGAAGTCTTTCCATCAGGGTCAGTTCCGCGGGAGGCGAACGACGTGTGAACTACCGCCATTCCGCCGTTCTCCCATTCACAGAGGAGACCAGATACGTCTGGAACGTCGACGTCGATACCTTCCGGGTTGTCGGCGGTAGGTCGGTGAGGATTCGTTGTATCGAACGATGCGACAACACGTTTTACTTCACCGTTGATGAATCGAAGCATGTCGAATGCGTGGATGAGTTCGTAGACCGAGCCTCCACCGTTTTCAGATCGGAATCGCCAGCTGAGAGTCTCGGGGCGAGCGTCGTACTGGTGAGACATACCCCACCAGATGTTTGCGTGATAGATCCGGCCAACGAAATCATCGTTGATGTATCGCTTGATTCGGCCGACCATCGTGTTTCCACGCTGGTTGAAGTTGGTCGAATGGATAACACCGGCAGCTTCTGCCGCATCGAGCATCTCTTTGCAGTCAGCGGCTGTGAGTGCGAGTGGCTTGTCGCAGAGAACGTGCTTACCGGCGGCGATGGCAGCCAGGGCGAGTTCCTTGTGAGACCCGGTAGGAGTGATGATGTCGACCGCATCTAGATCGTCCATCTTGAGCATTTCATCGACATCTGTGAAGCCGTGAGGGATATTCCAGTTCTTCTGGAATTCGGCGAGAGCTTCAGGGTTTCTTCTCATAGCTGCCACGACTTCAACGTTGTCGAGCTTAGAGAACTGCTCCATGTGAGTGTTGGCGAAACCGCCTACACCAATGATTCCGATGCGGACTTTGCCTGATGCTGAGGGCACTTTTGATCCTATCTACACGACTAACGAGAACGTGAATATTGCACTCTGGTGCGATGCCCCGAGTAAGGGCCTGTTATAGAGGCTGATAGTTTAGCGAAAAAGCAGGTCTGTGATTGACTATTGGAACCTGATTTATTGCCAGTCTTGAGTTCCGGTTGGACGGAACGATTCAGCGGTAATTCCATAGGCTTCGCCGTGAACGGCTCCCCCTGGGAATACCTTGCCTGGGTTAAATCGTTCGCCAAGCGACGGAACACCAATCGGGGCGTCTTCAGGAGATTCACCGATGAAAGCAGTACGGAGTCGCGACATGGCTTCGAGGTCGTCTTCATTGAAAACTAGTGGCATGTACGCCTGTTTTTCGATTCCGATACCGTGCTCACCCGAGAGCGCACCGCCGGCAGCGACACAAGCCTCGAGGATTTTCGCACCGGCAAGAATCGCTTGCTTCACTTCCTCGGGATTCCGTTCGTTGAACAAAATTGCAGGGTGAATGTTGCCGTCGCCAGCGTGGAACACGTTTGCGACTGTTACGTCGAGTTCAACAGCGATTTGGTCTACCTGCTGCAGCACTTCTCTGAGCTTCGTTCGAGGAACTACGCCGTCAACGAGATAGTAGGTTGGAGCGATGGTTCCGTATGCGCCGATAGCGCCCTTTCGTGTTTGCCAGAGCTTGTCGCGAGTCTCTTCGTCATCGGCTTCACGAATTTCCATTGCGCCGTTTCGATTGCAAATATCTAGAACCGTTTCAGTTTGTTCTTCTACCGATTCTTTTAGCCCATCAACTTCAACGATGAGAACTGCCTGAGCTTCCGCAGGGTAGCCGGGGTGATAGAACGGCTCTACAGCGTCGATAGTATTGCGATCCATCATTTCTAGGGCAGACGGAACCATTCCGGCTGCGATGATCTCCGAAACGGTGTCGGAAGCGGCATCCATGGTGGTGAATGCTGCCAACATGCTGTGGATCGTCTCTGGCTTCGGGAGCAGGCGTACAGCGATCTTAGTGACGATTCCGAGTGTGCCTTCCGAACCCACAAACGCTCCTCGTAGGTCGTAACCGGACGATTCACGTTGGGTTCCACCAAACCATGTCAGTGATCCGTCGGCTAGAACTACTTCAAGCCCGAGAACGTGATTGGTTGTGACTCCAAGTGCAAGACAGTGTGGCCCACCAGCGTTTTCTCCGATGTTTCCACCGATGGTGCAGGTCTTCTGGCTTGCGGGGTCAGGGGCGTAGAAGAGTCCGAGATGGCTGACTTTCTGCGACAGATGGAGATTGATCATGCCCGGTTCGACTATAGCAACTCGGTTCACCGCATCGACTTCGATGAGATTCGTGAGTCGAGTTAAGGCGATCACAACAGAGTTGCGAAGCGGGACTGCGCCACCTGAAAGGCTAGTTCCAGCACCGCGAGCAACGATATACGCACCGTGCCTGTTCGCTATTTTGACTATTTGCGAAACTTCCTCAGCTGAGGAGGGCAGAACCACAGCTTGTGGAGGTGCTTTGTCGATGGAGCCGTCGTATTCGTAGACCAAGAGGTCTTCAGGCTTCCAGACTACGTACTGGTCGCCGACCACGTTCGTAAGGTCGGAAATTAACGAAGAACTAGCGAGAGTTTTGGAAGACATTTGATAATTGTTGCACGGGCTCAGTGAGTAACCAAGCTCTAGAAAATCGTTCCTACACCAGTTACGTTTCGCACGATTTCACGATCTTCCTGATCTCGCACGATCTTTTCAGTCATAGCGTCCGGGTCGCCCCACTGATCGAGAAGAATTTTCAGGAGCCGGTCTTGTATTTCGGCATGTTCAGGAATCCCTGCGAGATTCGTGAATTCACCGGGGTCAGACTCGAGATTGTAGAGCTCAAGTTCAACTGGATCACCGTGACCGTAGCAAAGCTTCCAATTGCCAGACCTCACCATACCCAGCGCACGATCAGTGCCGTGAGCAAAGTGTTCTGAGATAGCTACGTCGTTTAGCGTTGACGTGTCGCCTTCAAGTGCAGGAACGAGAGATTGACCATCGAGGTCCCACTTTTCGAGTTCCACACCAGCGATATCTAGGATCGTTGCTACGGCGTCTACATTCGAAACTGCTTCTGAGACTCGCTGACCACCTTCGAACTTGCCAGGCCACGATATCTGCAATGGAACATTTGCCGATTGCTCGTAGAAGCACATTTTTCGCCACAGACCGTGTTCGCCAAGCATGTCGCCGTGGTCAGAGGTGTGGACGATAACAGTGTTCTCGGCGAGGCCTTGCTCTTCGAGAACGTCCATCAAGTGGCCGATTTTGTCATCGAGATATTCACAGAGTCCGAAATATGCGGCTCGTGCTCGGGCTATCTCGTCGTCAGTCCATTTGCCATCGAGTCCAAACATCTGGCGAAGTCGTTGGGCTGAAGGTGGAAGATCATCGAGATGACCATCGGGCAGATTCGGCATGTCGACGTTATCTGGGTAGTACTTCGAGAAGTACGGTTCAGGAACGATGAATGGGAAGTGGGGCGCAATGAATCCAACGCACATGGCGAATGGTTTTTCGTGGCGCGCAGGGTCGGATAGATATTCGACCGCGGCTTTTTCCATAGCGTCGTCAGCTTCTATCATCGGACTTACGCCGGGATCGGCTTCACGTACTCCGTACCAATCTTCTGGAGCAGTTGGAATGCCGTCGGACCATCGGTAGTGATCGAGCGGGGCTTCGATGTGCGGGTCACGCGATAGCTGTTTTTCGAACCCGTGAAGTGGATCTGGACCAACTAAATGCATTTTGCCATTGAGAGCAGTGTCGTAGCCCTCATTGCGCAGTAAGTAAGGCCACGTGAGTTTGTCGACCGCCATTGGCTTCGTGTTATCCCAAACCTCGATGCTCGAAACGTACTGACCCGTCATGAACGACGCCCGGGATGGGATACACAGCGGCGAGTTGCAGTAGTTTGCATCGAACGTCACTCCTTGATCTGCAAGGCGAGCCATGTTCGGTGTTTCGATTATCGGATGACCGTACGCCGACGAAAACTGTGCGCCGTGCTCGTCGGACATGATTACCAGAAAGTTGGGTTTTGATTTCGAAGCTATTTGTTTTCTCTCAATTCTTTTTCTGTGGCGAGAAGTGATGTTCGGCGGTGGCTAGGGCGTAACAACTGCACGTGTTACTTCGCTACCTGTCTGTGACCCAAGCCATTCGGCTGTTTGGAACGCCTTGTCGATCTGATCAAGCGGGAACTCGTGCGAAATCACGCTAGTAAGCGGGTACTTATCTGCAGTTCGTTCGAGGAAGTCGATTGCGTTCGGGATGATCCATGGGTCGTAGTGCTGAATTCCGTAGAAGCGCACTTGATTAGAAACCATCGTCGAAACATCGATTGAGGCGAACGAATTAGGCGAGATGTGTCCAACTTCGAGGTATGTGCCTCGCATTCGAACCATCTTGAGTCCTTCTTCGACCACGGCTGGGAATCCGACAACTTCGATCACCTTGTCGGCACCGATGCCATTGGTCAGTTCCATCACTCGGTCGATTCGAGATTCTGGTGTGTCGTACTCGTTCATGTCTATTGTGTGAGTCGCTCCGCACTGCATGGCGAGATCGAGTCGAGGCTTCTGACCGTCAATCACGATGACTTTTGATGCGCCTAGTTCACGTGCAACCGCTGTGGCATTTACGCCAAGACCACCGGCTCCCTGAACGACGATGTTGTCGCCGAGTCGAACACCACCAAGGTGCATCGCTTCGTAAACCTGCGCTAATGCACAGTTGATAGGAGCAGCTGCAGCGTTGCTGATGGAATCGGGGAGCTTGAATACATAGTTTGGGCTGCGCAGGTAGTAGTACTGAGCGAATCCGCCGTTACATACCGGCCACTCTTCGAGTGGCTTTCGACCCATTCGGAACTTACAAGCTCCAAATTCGCCACGGAGGCAGTTGTAGCAGCGAGCACATGGGAAGAAGTATGAATATGCGACTCGGTCGCCCTCTTTCAGAGGTCGGCGAAGAGAGTCGGTGGTGATCTTGTTACCCATGGCAGCAACTTCACCCATCATTTCGTGTCCGAATACGAACGGATCACGTGGTGGGGCATCCTCTGGAATTCCGTCGCCGCGCCAGATGTGAAGATCAGATCCGCAGACACTGGTTGCTCGTACCCGAATTTGAATAGCATCAGCTTCGAGTTCGGGAAGGGGTAACTCACGCATCTCCCAGCTCTTGTCGGCATCATGCCAGACCGCTGATGTTCCCATTTCTGCCATCGTAATCTCCTCGGCGATTTGAGGTTGCGATAGCGTGCGCCATTGCCCCCTAAATGTGATGGCAAATAACTTATTCCCGTTTGTTGCCAGCCACAATAAGCGGCACGAGCAATTTTTCGTTCACCTGTCGGCAAATTCAGAGAATAGAATTCCGCTGAACTTATTTTGTTTTGAGACAGCTGGCGTTATTAATTGTCACGCTGACCATTTATCAGAAGCGAGCACTTACGGATGACATTGTCGAACTGGCGATCACGGGCGGGCACTACTTTTCAGACTGAAAAACGACCGGCATCAGGATCTAAAGCTGTGGTTGTGACGAATCATCCGTTAGGTTCTGCCGCCGGTTCTGAGATGCTTCTTGCTGGCGGTAACGCCATTGATGCCGCGATTGCTTCTCTATTCGCCCTGACTGTCGTTGAGCCGATGATGGTCGGCATATTTGGCGCAGGGCACATGAATGTTCGGCTCGCCAATGGCGAACACCATGTGATCGATGGCTATTCGACTGCACCTGCTGCCTGTACTGAAGACATGTACACGCCAGTAGCAGATTCAGGACCTGACTACTTGAAGTCAGAAGGTGACGCTAGTTCGATTGGGTATCTATCGATTGGTGTGCCGGGGAATTTGAAGGCATGGTGCGAGGCACTCGATGAGTGGGGCACTATGTCGCTGAGTGAGGTGATGGAACCAGCGATTCGTTTCGCTGCACGAGGGTTCAGGGCGAGTGAGTATCTGCACGAAACCATCGTTCAGATGGAAACTGTAATTCGAAGATTCCCCGAAACAGCCGCTACATACATGCCGGGAGGGAAGCCCCTCCAACCGGGTGATCACGTCGATCGTTCCGACTACGCCCGAACGCTACGAGCGATTGCGGATAACGGTCCTGATCACTTGTACAACGGATCGCTCGGTGAGATCGTATGTGACTACCTGAGCCGAAACGGCGGGATCATGACCACTCAAGATCTCGCAGGGTATAGAACTGTTCGTCGCGAACCGATCAAGGGCGAGTACCGAGGGTACGAACTATTTGGTCCGCCGCCGCCTTCAGCAGCAGGCGTGCACATAACCGAAATGCTCAATATTCTTGAAGAGTTCGATGTAGCTGATATGGGATTTGGAACAGCTGACTCGATTCATTTACTTCTTGAAGTGATGAAGAAAGCTTTCGCTGATCGAAATCGATACACAGGCGATCCTGATTTTGTCGAAGTACCTGTCGATCGATTGATATCGAAGCATTACGTCGAAGATTTCATCGACAGCATCGACCTCGAAACTGCGTCGCCTGAGATCAATCCGGGTTCAAATGAACCTGACCACACCACCCATATCACCGTCGCCGATTCTGATGGAAATGTTGTTTCGGCAACGCAGACCATCAACGAGTTGTTCGGTTCGAAGGTCACAGTGCCTGGGACTGGAATGCTGCTGAACAACACGCAGCAGATGTTTGATCCACATCCCGGAAAAGCGTTGTCTGTTCAGCCTGGAAAGCGCGTTACGAGCAGCATGTCGCCGATGATTGTCATGAAAGACGGTCAACCGGAGTTTGCAGTTGGATTGCCGGGTGGAGTAAGAATTTTTACTTCGGTATTACAGGCGATAGTGAACATCATCGATCACAGAATGAGTGCGCAGGAAGCTGTTGAAGCTCCTCGCGTTTGGACGCAAGGGCAAGATGCAGAGATTGAGATTGGCATCTCGGAATCTGTTCGATCAGCAGTGGCGGCGAAAGGTCATAGAGTGACGCCGGTGACTACGGTCGGCGGAGGGATGAACGTGGTGCGATTCGAGCCTGGAGGGGTCCTCTCTGGTGCCGCTTGCTGGCGCGCCGATGGGCATGCCGTGGGTGTTGGCGGTGGATACGCTCGTTCAGGCGTTCGATTCAAACCATCTGTCGGCGAGGACGAACCTGCGGAAAACATACCTGCATCGACGGACTCTATTGAAGAAAAGAAAAACGGAGAACTCGCTTGAACGTCCCTAACCACAAACTACGCTGCCTCGACTGTTCATCGAAGCAGGAGCCATCGGTAAACGATCTGTACTGTGCTGAATGTGGTGGATTGTTCGCTGTCGAGTATCTCAATACTCCAGACGGTGAGATGCCTCGACTACCGATGGATGATCCGTCGACAGCGAATTCGCTGGGTGAAGGCGACACACCGCTCGTGTTTCTTGAGAAAACAGGAGAAGAACTGGGGCTTGGTTCGCTGTGGGCGAAACTTGAGTTCATGGCTCCAACAGGGTCGTTCAAAGATCGTGGATCAGCGATTTTGACGACTATTGGGCGGGATCTGGGCGTTACTGAGTTCATCGAAGACTCTTCTGGTAATGCCGGGGCATCGTTGTCTGCTTACGCTGCTGCGGCGGGTTTGAAGGCCCACGTTTTCGCTCCTGCCAGTGCTGCCAGTGGAAAACTTGATCAAATCCAGATATTCGGCGCTAGTTTGCACAAGGTAGAAGGTCCGCGGCAGGCCGCTACCGATGCAGCCGAAGATTTCGTCAAGGAGCGCGGACTTGTGTATATGTCGCACAACCTGAGTCCGTATTTTTCTGAAGGGATGAAGGCTGCGAGCTACGAGATTGCCGAAGTTATAGATGATGGGATAGATCACGTCGTTCTGCCTGTTGGGAATGGCTCGCTATTGATCGGGATGGTGCGTGGTTTTCAGGAATTGCGTGAGGCGGGGATCATCGAACGAATTCCAAAATTCCACGGTGTACAAGCTGAGGCGGTACGACCCGTGGTGGCTGCTTTGAATGGCGAAGACTGGTCGCATGACGATGTGCAGCCTACGAACGCCTCAGGGATTGCCGTTTCCAAACCGCCTCGACTTGCCGAGATGGTGGAAGCAATAAAATCGACAGGCGGCAGCGGAGTAACTGTCTCAGAGGAATCCCTGACCGAATGGCAGGCTCGTCTAGCCGCTTCCGAGGGCATATTCGCTGAAATGACGTCAGCGGGTGCATTTGCTGGTCTTGTGAAACTGGTCGATTCAGGTGTGATCGCACACGATTCGAACGTCTGCGTGCCAATCACTGGTAGCGGACTTAAAGAACCTTTGAAGAAATGATCTTCAGGGTTTCTACGGTCTAGCTGTTGGCTTGTGCGAATGCCTTCTCAAACCCGGTGATTGCGCCTTCAATTACCCAATCTTGAACACAGTACGACGCTCGGAAGAATCCGGGAGTGCCGAATCCGACTCCGGGCACGACGAGCACGAGTTCTTTTTGAAGTTCAGCGACGAACTGTGTGTCATCTGGAATGGGCGTCTTGGGGAAGACATAAAAGGCGCCGTCAGGTTCGATGCAGTCGTAACCGATCTTAGTGAGGGCTCCGTAGAGCAGATCGCGCTTTTTGCGGTAGATATCGATGTCGACCGTAGCCCTCTGAATTCCTGCGACTACTCGTTGCATCAGGGCAGGGGCGTTTACAAATCCGAGCGTGCGTAGCGAAAAGTTGAGGGCATCCAGAAGATCGGTCTTGCCCGGATCAGACGGATTCACAGCAATGTAACCAATGCGTTCGCCAGCAAGTCCGAGGTCTTTCGAGTGAGATGTTGCCACCATGGATCGAGGGTGGTGATCGAAGATGAACGGGTAGGGGGCATCGGTGTAGATGAGCTTGCGGTACGGCTCGTCAGAGATCAGATAGATCTCGGTGCCGTATTTTTCTTCAGCCCGTTGTATTGCGGCTGAAATCGCAGCAATCGAGGATTCTGGATAGATAACGCCCGTCGGGTTGTTCGGTGAATTGATGATGACCGCTCGGGTTCGAGGTCCGATTGTTGCTTCGAGCGAGTCAATGTCAGGAAGCCAATTCTCGTCGCAAGAAGCGATCTTCGAAACGCCAGTCTGGTGTTCGACGTAGAACACGTACTCGGCAAAGAACGGTGCAATGAGAACCACTTCATCGTCTTTGTCTAGGATTGATCTAAGGATCGTATTGATGGCACCTGCTGCACCGACTGTCATTAGGATTTCAGCTGCCGTGAACGGCGTACCCGACTCTTCTGCAAGAACCTCTGCAACACTCGCTCTTACTTCCGGAAAACCTGCGTTTGGCATGTATCGGTGCGAGTTTGGAGTGTCTTCTTGCACTAGTCGGGTAATCTCGGCTTTGAACTCCGCGGGCGGCTCTAACAGAGGATTGCCGAGTGACAGGTCGAAAACGTTCTCTGGACCATGAATGCCTCGTAGTTCGATGCCTTCTTCAAACATCTTGCGAATCCACGAGCTGTTCTTCATTTGTTCTCGAACTTTTCGAGAGATCGCCATTCGGGGTTCCTTGTCTGGGTTCAGGGCAGGGCAGGATTGAGTTTATTGAAAACCGACGACGAATTTACTTCGATTTGTCGTTCTCGTCACTATCTGAATCAGCTTCTTCTTTGTCGGCGTTCTTAGAATCGACTTCGTCATCATTCTTCTTTCCAAGCTTGAAGAAATCTTTCATGAACTGAGGGCCGCCTGAGTATGGATTCTCTACGACGTAGGTGCCGGCGATTTTGTCGTGCCAACCTTGTCGTTGCGGATCGAAGATCAACCAGAAGATGCCAATTCCTGCCGCAAGATAAGAAACTAATTTACCGATCATTTCTCGTGGAATTGCAGCAGGTCCGGGGGTATATCCCTCCGAATCGACAACGACAATTCCGGCGACCCACTTACCTGGAGTTCTGCCCCAGAGAATCGTTGGAATGATGAAGTAGCCGAGCAGGAAAATCAGATTCGGTGCCACAGACTCATTACTAAAAATCCGACCACCAGACTGAGGGGCGACACCATAGATGATCATCATCAACAGACCCAGGTCGATTGTGAAGGCGTACAACCGTGAAAACGGGCGTGCGTAGTTCATCGGGTATTTGACGACCCCCTCGGGCTTCTCAAGCGGCTTCTTTTTGTTCTCTTTTTTATCGGCTTTCGACTGCTTTTCGGCTTTGTAGCGAGAAGCGGAAGCACGCTGTCGTGGGTTGCGTCGTTTTTTTGTTCCTGAAGGCATATATCTTCAATATTACGGCTGAACGACTTCCACGGCACTACAAACTAGATTTAGAATCGCCGCCAGTTTCGATTATTAGCTGTGTTTTGTGCTCTTTACCGGCTCCCGGCAGATTGAGACCTGATAAATGGCACATAGGAGTTTTCATATGGCAGGTAGGCTCGAAGGCAAAATTGCGCACATCACAGGTGGTGGGTCAGGTCTTGGCGATGCCATGGCTCATTTGTTTGCTTCAGAAGGAGCCAGAATCGCAATATCTGATCTGAAGTTGGATGTTGCTGAGCGAGTAGCAAAATCTGTTGTGAATGCAGGCGGAGATGCAATCGCCCTCGCTGGAGATGTTTCGAAGCGTGAGGACTGCGAGCGAATGATCGCCGAGACCATTGGTCAGTTGGGCGGAATCGATGTACTGGTGAACAGCGCTGGTGTAACTCCTCGATACGCACCTAAAGATTGGGACTTCGAGCAAACTTGGGACTGGGTAGTGAGCATCAATCTCAAGGGATCGATGATGATGTCTCGATTTGCGGTCGACCACATGAAGACGCAAAACTCGGGTTCGATCGTGAATCTGGCTTCGATCATCGGGCTGGTGGGTTATGCACAGGGCATCAGTGATGGGTTCAACCCGTACCCGCACACCAAAGGCGGAGTAGTGCAGATGACTCGAGATATGAGCATTGCACTTGCCAAGCAGGGGATTCGCGTTAATTCACTTTGCCCCGGATTTACTTACACTCCGCTCGTAACGACTCTTGTCGAAGACGCCGATATGCACGAACGTTTGAAGTCGCTACACCCGATGGGCCGGCTTGGTGATCCAAAAGAAATCGCCAACGCTGCGCTGTTCCTCGCTTCAGACGAAGCGTCATTCATCACAGGTGTGAACTTGCCGGTCGATGGCGGATACACGGCCCAGTAGAGGCAATGTGCGTTTGGGCAATCTAGAAGATCGAAGCTGGATCAACGACCGAAAGCATCTTTCGGCCTTCGACAGCACGTTCCAAGTTTGAAAGAGCGAACACCACAGCGCGTTCGTTACCTTCGCCGGTTCCGCCAGCCCAATGCGGTGTGACAATTGCAGTTGGCATGTGGAGCAGTGGGTTGTTTGGATCGGTCGGTTCTTCTTCGAGAACATCGAGACCCGCGCCGGCAATTTCTCCATCTTGGAGAGCCTTTATCAGGTCTGCCTCGTTGTGAACGGGTCCGCGGCATGTGTTGACGAAGATCGCAGTCTTTTTCATCAGCCCGAATTCGCGAGCACCCATGAGTCCGCGAGTTGAGCTGTTCAGCGGAACGTGAACAGTGACGATGTCGCTCACTCGCAAGAGATGATCAAGTTCGACAGCCTGTGCTCCAAGTTCCTGATCTCGGCCGGGCATAAGCTCAACTGTGTCGTGATAAAGAACTTCACAGTCGAAGCCTGACAGTCGACGTGCTACTTGCCTGCCAATGTTTCCGAATCCGATAATTCCAACGGTCTTGCCGTTGATTTCAGTTCGGACCGGAAGTTGGTCGACCCCATCTCGCCACTTGCCGTCTCGAGTGTTGTCCCACGATTCCATCA
The DNA here is from genome assembly GCA_029593915.1 of Candidatus Lucifugimonas marina. Lineage (GTDB taxonomy): Bacteria > Chloroflexota > Dehalococcoidia > Lucifugimonadales > Lucifugimonadaceae > Lucifugimonas > Lucifugimonas marina. Next base: position 1,358,736 of record CP046147.1, read on the forward strand.
TTCGGCGGTAAACGCTCAACATCAGCGTCATGGCGTGTTCTGATACCGAAATGGCGTTTGAGCCGCCATTGTTCGCAACTGCAATCCCGAGCTTGCTGAGTCCGACCACATCTACTGAGTCGTAGCCAGCAGTGAGCAACTGTACGAGCTTGAGTTTCGGGAGATGCTCGGCGACTTCCAGAGGAACAGTCGCCAGCCACGGAACCGCAGCATCGGCATCTTTCAGCGCTTCGATCAATTCGCCCGGTGAACTTGTGGGATCGGCCACGACAACGTTTACGCCTTCTGGAGCATGTTCGTTGAGAAGATCCCAGCGTCGTTTGTGTTCAGCTGTGGATAGATTTGCAAGAAAGGCGATTGTTGGCATTTGAGATTGAACCTGAGTGATTGGCTATGAGTGTGTCGGCGAAGCCGAGGGGCAGTTTACCGAGGGAATGTGCAAGTTGGTAGAACGTATCGAGCTAAACGGGGCGTGCTACTCGATTTCCTGCCTTGAAGACGTCTTTTACATCCCATAAGGCATTCAGGTCGGCGACAGGATCACCGCCAACTACCAAAACATCTCCCGGTCGGTTTACCGCTAGTGTTCCTGCTTGATCGCCAACTGCGATCGACTCTGCCGCGTGGCTAAGCCCGGTTACCAGTGCTTCGGTGTTTGTTAGCCCTGCCTGAGTCAGGGCAACCATTTCTTTTACGAATTCACCAGGTGGATATGCTCCCCACGGCGAGTCGCTACCAGCAATCATTCGCACGCCCATCTTGACCAATTTGTTCACCGATTCAACTCTGGTTTCGAGTGATCGTTTTGTTGAATCAATGCTGGCCTGTTCTTCTTTAGTTAGCCAGCCACGTTCGTAACCAATACGTTCAGTGAGATCGATTCCCGCTTGAACAACGTGGAGGGTTGGATTCACCCACGCTTTGGCAGCGGCAAGTTGCTCGGCGAGTGGCTCGTTGAACTTGTACATACCGGTTTCGTCTTCGAACACGCAGTGAATGATCATGTCGACACCCGCATCAAGTGCATTCTTGATGCCCTGCATCGACGCACAGTGCGCTGCTGTGAGTTTTCCGAACCGGTGAGCCTCATCGACTATGACTGTCATCTCTTCGAGGGTGTACGACGGTAGGAGTGGGTTCGATGACCACGTGGAACCGCCCGTCGCCATGATCTTGATGAAGTCAGCACCTTCTTTGACCAATTTTCGGACTTCCGCCCGTACGCCTTCGACGCCATCTGCTTCTGACCCGCAGTACCAGAAGTGTCCGCCAGTGATGGTGATAGGTCGTCCCGAGATCACCATATCGGGACCTTCTGACAGTCCCATGTTGATTCCGTCTTTGAGAGAGAAACCAACTTTGTTTTTGGCTCCGTTTTCCCGAGCGGTTGTTACTCCGGCGTGAAGGAAAGTTCTTGCATTCTGGAGGGCACGCATCAGCAGGATGTCGTCCTGTTCGGCACCTGTGATGTCGCCGTGGGTGCCGTCGCCGGGCGCCATCATGTGGGTGTGACCGTCGACTAAGCCCGGGAGAATCGTGGAATCGCCGTAATCCTTCACCGTGAGATTTGAACCGTCTGGGGCGGAAATCTCGCCAACAGGTCCCATTGCCGCAATTTTGCCGTCGTTGAGCAGTAGGGCTTGGCCAGTAGCGGGAGCTGTTCCAGTGCCGTCGAAGATTCGCGCCGCTTTGATTAGGGTGTAATCGTTAGGCTGTGGCGATGATGACTCTGATGACAATGGTTCTCTCCATGAAAACGCTTAGGACGTGTTTGTACGCCAAAGTTGTCTCACAACGAACGAATTGATGCAATCAGTTCAAGCGGTGTGTGGGCGCTAAATGATGCCGAGATCGATCAGTGACTGTTCTAGATTCTGCTGAGAGACAAACTGATGACCGATCATGCCAGCGGCACGCGCTGCCTCGATGTTGATCGCTAGATCGTCGATGAAGAGAATTTTCTCGGGCGCTATCTGAGATTGATCTAGAAGTGCCTGGTAGAAAACCGGGTTCGGCTTCATCGAATCGACTTCATACGAGACTATGACCGGGTTGAGTAATTCGGAGAACGGGAGAAATCGCTTGGCAAAATTCCAATGCGGTTCGCTAGTGTTAGATACGAGCGCGATTCTGTAGTTCTCGGCAATCTTCTCCACAAGAGGGAACATCTCTTCATAAGGGATCAGCACACTGTCGTAGAGAGCGGTGAACTCCTCTACAGAGATGTCGATACCAAGTGCTGCGATTGATCGTTCGGCGTGTTCGTCGAAGCTCATCGTCGCTGTTTCGAATAGAGCTTTTCGAGCCTTACCAAAGACGATGTTGTGAACTTGATCCGGTGTTCGACCAGATAACTTTGACAGTTTGATTGATACCGTTTTTTCGTCGACGTCGGTTAGTACGTTCCCAAGATCGAACGCTACTAGTTCGATGGGCGATTTTTGACTCAATGTTATTTGCCTGATTCCGCATAACTAGATTCGGCGTTGGCTACCAATTCTTGGAGCTCTGCTGTAGTCGCACCATCTGGAGCGCTAACGCCCATTTTCTGTAATACCGCACGAAGATATTCGGGATCATCAGATTTAGATCCACCAGTCTTAATTTGGTCGAAAGCTTCAGGATTCAAGATGGCTTCGGCTTTTTCTGGGAATATCTCAGCGAGTTCTTCATCGGGCAGAGCTTTGAGAACGTCGATGGGGAGGTCTTTTCGTGGATCACCCTCGGCGTCGTTAATCTTTGCGCTCGAATCAGTTGAGTCACCCGACGACTGCGAATTCTGCAATACAGCGAAGCCCACACCGAATATGATTCCAACCGCGACTGCCAACGCCACTGCGATTTTCAAGGTTGCTGGTCCTAATGCGAATTACTCGTGCCGAAGTGCTTCGATTGGATTCAAAGATGCGGCACGCACAGCTGGATAGATTCCAAAGAATAATCCGACTGCGACTGATACTCCAAGTGCAATCACGGCGATATGCGTTTCGATTACTGTTTCGATGATGTCTCCATCAACCGTAGCGCCGTTGCCGAAGTAGGCTATTGCCCAGCCTGTGACGACACCGAGAATCCCACCTGCAAATGTCATCAAAATTGCCTCGGTAACGAACTGGAACAGGATGTCACGTCGTTTCGCTCCGACTGCACGCCTTATGCCGATTTCACGCGTTCTCTCGGTTACCGATACCAACATGATGTTCATCACACCGATTCCGCCGACCAAGAGCGAGATTCCGGCAATCGATCCCAGCAGAATCACAAAAGTTCCCTGGGTACCTTCAAGAGTTTCGATAGTGTCTTGCTGTGTTGTGATCAGAAAATCATCTTCGTCGTCGGCTGCGAGTTCATGGCGTAGTCGGAGGACAGTCGAGATATCGAGTCGTGCATCATCCACAGTGTTTTCTGATCTAGCGAGCACGTTGATCGACGAAACTGCGATTGAGTCGAACAAACCTTTTCCATTGTTGATTCGATAGTGGGCAGTCGTAATTGGAATAAGAACTGAGTTGTCAGGATTGAAAATCGTTCCTTCCTGACTTTCCATCACCCCGACAATCGTGAATTCTCGTTCTGAGATTTTCATAGTCGCACCAACGGGATTCTGTTGGCCGAATAACGTTTCACTGATTTCGGATCCCAGGACTGCCACTAGCGAGGTGTTCTCGACATCGATATTGGAGATATTCCGACCGTATTCCATGCTCAAATTGCGAGCCTCTAAATATTCGGCGGTCACGCCTACCCCGTTCACGAATGTGTTTTCGGAGCCAACTATGGCAGATCCAGAGAAAGAATTTTCGGGTGCAACGAGACGTACATCAGGGGCGAATACGTCATCTTTCAGGGCTAGCGCATCGGCCAGCGACAGGACATCCGAATTTCCTCCTCCACCGAAGAACGCAAACCGGAGAGCCTCAGCACCCGGACTGACCGTGATGAGATCTGTGCCGAGATCGGAAATTCGTGACGTAACCGAAACCTGAGCTCCGCGTCCGACCGCCATCATTGCGATCACTGACGAGACACCGATGACGATTCCGAGCAGCGTTAGGCTAGCGCGTAGCTTGTTAGCGCTAACTGAAGCGAGAGCCGTCGATATGAGTAGTGCGGCGTTCATTGCTTACTGGAGTCCACGCTGGCACTTGTCGGAGTTGGCTGGTCAACAGATCGATCCTCAACGATGCGACCATCCCGGAAGGCGATGATGCGATTCATGGCTTCAGCAACCTCCGTGTCGTGAGTCACTACGACGATTGTTTTGCCATCTTCTTCGTTGAGTGACCGGAGCATTTCGATTACTTCTGCACTCGATTTGGTATCTAGATTTCCAGTTGGTTCATCGGCAAGGATAAGCTCGGGATTTTTTACTAGTGCCCGAGCTATTCCAACTCGTTGTTGTTCTCCACCCGACATTTGCATCGGTCGATGATCGTAACGTTCGGACAGTCCGACTCGGTCAAGAGCAGTTTTCGCTGCTGATCGACGGTCTTTTCCGCTGTATCCGCCTGAGTATTTCAATGGGAGTTCGACGTTACTGAGCGCAGTTTCTCTTGGGAGCAAGTTGTAGCTCTGGAATACGAATCCAAGTTGGCGGGATCGAGTTTCAGCAAGCTGGTTATCAGATAATCCTGACACGTCTTGGCCATTGAGGACGAACGAGCCTGATGTGGGTTGATCGAGGCAGCCGAGCGTGTTCATAAGCGTCGACTTACCCGATCCAGACGGACCGATGATGGCGACCATCTCACCGTGTTCGATTGTCAGACTTATGCTATCGAGCGCTCGAACGACGTGTGTGCCAACGTGGAATTCACGGACGACGTTCTCGAGCTGAATTGCCGGAAATGTCGAGGTCATCTGCCTCCTCCACCCGGGCGACGAGCTTCACCAGTGAATGCTCCACCGGGAATTCGTATCCCTCCTCCACCGCCACCGAACAATTGCTGGAACGGATCGACCGATTCAGTCACTGTCATTAGAACTTCTTGACCCTCGGATAGACCGGATTCAACCACGACTAGAAAGTCATCACTGGCACCAAGCTTTACGTTAGTCGTCGTGAAACCGTTCTCAGTCACAACATCGACCGTTGCTTGTGTGAAGCTGCCGCCCACTGCCTGTAGCGGTATCAGTAGGGCATTGTTGATCCGGTTCAGAACGATTGTTGCGGTTGCACTGAGACCTTCTATTAGCTCGATCCCATCGGGAGGCGTTAATGCGATGGTCAGCGGGAACTCGATAATTCCCTGTTGATTAACACCGTCGCCGATTTCATCGATGACACCGGTCAAAATCTGGTCGGGTAGGGCATCGAGGGTCACTGCAACTGTGTCACCAATTTTCAGTGAGAGGACATCAATCTCGTCGATCGTACCGTCGAGAGTGACGACGCTAGGGTCGAGTATGTCTATCGTCGGCGTGCTTCGGCTAACAGGATCTCCTGGTTCGACGGAAATAGACGAAATAATCCCTGTAAATGGCGCAGACATATTCGCCGATGCAAGTTCAGATTTAGCGTTTTGCAGCAGTGCGTTAGCTTCGTTCACCGCCGCTGTAGCGAGTTTGATCTCCAGAGAGTCAAGGTCGTTGAGAGTTACGAGGGTCTCTTCGAAATCCTTCTCAAGCTCGAGTTTCTCGGCAAGAGTTGCTGCCAGCGCATTAATCTCGACGTCGTTGACCGTGTCCACCACGTCTTCAGCCGCCGTTTCTACGGCGTCCTGAGCTGCGTCTATGAGCACTTGCTGAGCTTTCGCAGCGGCGGCGGCATCGTCTTGAGCTTCGATTAATGCCTCTTCGGCCGTTACCTTTGCGTCCCAGTAATCGCTAATTTCCGCGCTGGGGCATCGGGCTGTGTAGGACGTGTATTCGCAGTTAGTGAGGATTGGGTAAGGCGTGAGATGCGTCCAGACCCAGACAACTGATTCATTCCACGGCGTAGAAGGATCGTCGGGTGGGCTGTCTACTGTGGCCGTCGACTCTTCGAAAATGGCATCTACTGTAGTGCCCCAAGACTCGAGTAATGCGCTCGATTCCGTGGCTCGGTCGATTTCTGAAACAACGCTGCCGAACCAGCCGGTGATTTGATCGGAATAGTCGATAACGGCATCGTCGTAGGCTTCTTGTGCAGCCTCTACCAGTTCATTCTCAGCTTGTGCGTCATCTTCAGCCGCTGAAATTGCGTCGGCGAGAGCTTCATTGGCTTCGGCGAGGTCACTTTTCGCATCGGTAGTTGCAGGACTATCAGCGCCATCTTCCGACGTATATTCGGCGAGTGCCGAAGCAGCATTCATCGATGCTACTCGCGCGTCTGCTAGATTCGATTCAGCGATAGCTCGTTCGAGGCTGGTAGCTCCACCGAGTAGTTCAGCCAGATCCTCTCCGGCATCCTGCAACGTTATTTCTGCATTGGCTACCGCTGATTCGAGACTAGAGATCGTGACATCGTCGAGAAGGATCAGTGGCTGACCTTCTCCGACTGATTCTCCTTCTTCGACTAGTATTTCGCCCACTGTTCCAGAAATATCGAACCGTAGGCTTTCGAGTTCAGGGAACGACACTGAACCGGAAGCCGTGATGTCGTCGAGCAATGTGCCTCGTTGCACGGCTACCGCACGCCGATCGTCCGCTACGTCATCGTCGGATAAGAGAAACTGCTGAGCCCCAAAGTACGCTACGACAGCAATCGTGCTTGCCACGGCGATAAAAACGCCAAATTTGACTGCGGTCGTAGTGACGAATCCCGATTGCGAGATCAGGCGAGTCACGTCGGGCGACGAGTTGTGTGTTTCAGATGGAGTTAGTTCCACCGGTGTCTCCTTGCGAGTGTTCATTTCAGGAATATGTTCTGGGGTTGGTTAACGGGATATCTAGATTCGACTGATCGGAAGGACGATCTTGAAAGTCGTTCCTGTGGCTGGTCCACTTATGACCGATATGTCGCCGTTGTGTGCTTCGACGAGTCGCTTGACTATAGTCAGCCCCAAACCAGCACCACCAGTTGCTCTGGTTCGACTTTGGTCTGCTCGATAAAACTGGTCGAAAATCCTGGGTATATCGTCTTCGGATATGCCGATTCCCGAGTCAGAAATTTCTAAATCCAAGCCCTCGGTGTGCCCTTCAGTTGAAACACTGATACGTCCGTTGTTTGGCGTGTGTGTTAGCGCGTTTTCAACTAGGTTGGAGACGATTTGTCGTAGTCGTGTTTCGTCGAAATCGATTGCGGTTTCCGTACCGTTACTCGATATGTTCAGCTCGATATTGCGTTCTCGTGCTCGCTGTTTGAAATGAGCCGCTGAGTCTTCGATTACCGGCACGGGCGAACCGTGAGACATGTTCAAGGCGAGCGCACCGGCGTCGGCAACAGCAAGAATTCGGAGGTCTTCGATCAAGTTTGCGAGATGGATAGTCTGGGAATGTAGAGTGTCGATGGTTTCATCATCGGCATCTACTACCCCGTCTTTGATCGCTTCTAAATAACCTTGAATATTCGTGAGTGGAGTGCGCAGCTCATGGGCAACGTCTGCCGTCAGTTGCCTGCGTTGGTCGACAGCAAGTTCGAGATCGCTTGCCATGGTGTTGAACGTATTCGCGAGGATTCCAATTTCATCTGTGCCGCTTTCTGGTACTCGCTGACTCAGATCACCTGCACCGAGACTGCTGGCGGCGGTGGTCAAATTCCGTACTGGTGCAAGCGCCTGCCGAGTCAGCAGCATGACAATCAACAGCCCCGCGAAACCGGCGGCAATTCCTGCGACTACCAGCGAACGTTGGAACGATGATTGAAGGTTGCTTAGTGGCGGATCGACATACTCGAGTACCTCAGCGACGAGGTTTTCTGTGGTTGGCGAAGCGATCTGTGTTGGTCGTGGAGGGGGAGGAGCGCCGGTAGATCGGTCGCCAAGAAATTGCCGAAATACGTTTTCGGAGAAATCTTGCATCGACAGGGGGCGTTCTTGCCGACTTGGGCGTTCGTCGACCAGCATGTATCCGATTAGCTCACCGTTCACGATGACGGGCCGTTTGGTGAATCGGGCTGGTCTGGTAAATCTTTCAGTCGTAGTCTCAAAAGAACCTTGAGAGTCTCGGACTAACTTGTGTGAATCGGCGACGATCAATCCTGAATCTAGTTCAATTGCAACACGCCAGCCGAAAAGGTTTCCAACCTGCTGGACTGCGTACTGGACTTCATCCCAGTCTTGATTCGCCTCGAATGTGTCTTTCACCAATTGCTCGGCTCGTTCGGCCCGGGCGAGTTCAATTTCGGCGGCGAATCGTTCTGTTTCGACACGAGTCGCGTAAGCGGAGTAGGCGCTTACAGATGCGATTGAAAGCGCGAGTACAAGTGCAAATCCGAGTGTCAGCCTTCCTTGAAGACCAAAAAACCACTTAAGCATCGAAACGGTACCCAACGCCATACATGGTTTTCAGATGCTGTTTGTCAGGGTTAGCGACTTCAAGTTTTTTTCTGAGATTGGAAACGTGAGTATCAACCGTTCGATCGTAGCCGGAGAAGTCGTAGCCAAATACGTTGTCGATGATCTGCTCACGCGAGACCGTTCTTCCCTGACCTTCGATGAAGTACGCCAGCAATCTGAATTCAGTGGGAGTCAACTCTATTTCACTGCCCAATACCGTGGCTGATCTGCGTTCGAGATCAATTACAACGTCTCCAGCAATTACCTCGTTGCCGTATTGCTCACGTTTTTCGACCGCCTTCGACGTTCTGCGTAAAACGGCATTTACACGTGCAACCAATTCACGGGGACTAAACGGTTTTGAAACGTAGTCATCGGCGCCCAGGTCTAATCCTGTGAGCCGATCTTCTTCCTCCACTCTGGCTGTAACCATGATGATTGGAACTTCAGATTCCTTACGGACGTTCCGACAAACTTCAATTCCATCCATTCCAGGCAGGTTTAGGTCTAGCAAAACGATATCCGGTGCTTCGTCCAAAGCCAGTTTGAGTCCCTGCAGACCATCTTCGGCAGCCAATACTTTGTAACCGGCTTGTGCAAGGTACAGACGAATTAGCTGGGACACCGATTTATCGTCTTCGACTACGAGGGCAGTGAGTTCTTGAGTTTGTTCTGAAGAGACCATGTTTGTGAATGATATTCGCTAGTGGGCAATCAACTAGGCTGAAGTAGCTGAAGGGTCTGGATTAACGGCTGGGGTTGGCGGAATTAGCTCCTCGAGGCGAGGGCCGAAAAAGTGATGTTTACGAAATCCTTCGAACAAGTCTTCCAAACTTTCCAACTCCTCTAAGTGCTCGAATGGGGCACCCTCGAATCGCTCAAGCAATCCTTCAAGTCCTTTACCTTCGAAAGGGAAACGCTCCGAGTCAGGTCCGAAACTAAATGTTCCATCGGGACCTCTGTACTCAAATCGGAACCTTGGGGCGTTTTCTCCAAATAGGCGATCCCTATCTCCGAACGGAAATGGTTTCAGCATGTCGTTGCCAAAATGGCGCTCGAATAAGCTGCCTGCGCTGAACAGTCGAGATTGCATGTCGAGATCGAGTAGCCATTGAGGTGTGTCGTCGATCCATGCGTGGAGTTCGTCGGCTTCAACGTTATCTATCGACCCGTCTTCAAGCATGTCGTCGATAACGACATGAAGCACGGCTAATTTATCGAGAGCGGCGAGTTCGGTTTTGCCTGTTTCAAGCGCATCAGCGAGCACCTCTGGGTCTAATCCAAGAATCTCCGCCATTCGGTCGGTCAGATGGCCATTTTGATGGAATGATGATTTCCGAATCTCTAATCTGGGGATGCCAATCAAGGTTGCTCCGGAGAATGTAGAGGTCAATTTGCTGATCAGCGCATCATCAGCAGATTCCGGGCGAGCTGATAGCCAAGACGTGAAACTATCGGCCTCGGATTGGTCGATTATTTCCTGTGCCAGTAATTGATCGACTATCTTCGTTAGTTTTTCATCTTGAGCTTCGCGTAACGCCTGATCGTGCGCTCTCTGTAGATCCGCTGACTCGATCCCCAGTATTGCAGCGGCACGTTCAAAAATGTCTTCCTGGTGAGAGCCAGACCCGCCGCCGAAAGCGAGCACGGCGCCTCCTGCCAGAGCCAGTGCCATTGCAGAAGCTATCAGACTTGCAGGTAACCATCGTTTGAGCATCAAAACTAGTCCTTGTGATCCGTGCAGATCGGCTGGGTCAAATAGGGATTAATATTCCCTGACCTAAGTTGTACTTCAGGGATGTCAAGACTTTGTGTAGAAACGTGTGGACTGCCCGAATGAACCAAAAGGTTTGTTTCCAGTAGGTAGTCGCCGCCAATGACCTTGAGGAAATCCCTTATCGAGGATTGCGGGATCACGTGTTGTGGGTGTGATGGGGGTTGGGCTAGCGTTGAATCAGAGCAAAAATACTGATGATTCGAATGTGCTCGAAAGGACAGAGTCCACATGGCCGGTGAGAGAATTCTTGTTGTTGATGACGCCCCAGATATTTTGGAGGCGCTCGAAACGACTCTCGACGACTCAGGCTTCCAAACTGCTGGAGCGCCAGACGGGCGATCCGCGCTCAGAACTTTTTATGAGTTCCAACCTCAGCTTGTGGTTCTCGATCTCGTCATGCCCATGATGAGTGGGGTAGATGTGTGTCGTCAGATTCGTTCGATGTCAGATGTTCCAATCGTATTTTTGAGCGGTGTCGAAGATATCGATCAGAAGGTTGAGGCTCTGCGAGCAGGCGGTGACGACTTTGTCGTGAAGGGTGGTAGTTTCACCGAGCTACTAGCGAGAATCGAATCAAACCTTCGTCGAGCGACTTCATCAGCACCAACTCCGATCAATGATCGATTTCAAGATGGTTTCCTCGATATCAACTTTGTTACCAGCGAGGTTACGGTCAGTGGTTCCGCAGTCGATCTAACACCGATCGAGTATCGATTGATCACAGAACTTGTGAACAACATTGGTTCACCCGTCCCTCCGACAGATCTGCTTGAACGAGTGTGGGGACCCGACTATCAGACTGAGAACTTGGTGAAATGGCACATGTCGCGGCTGCGTAAGAAGATTGGTGATACCGATCCTCAGAACAAACTAATCGTGACACGACGTGGATTTGGATATGTGTACAACAGTCCATCTTCAAACCTGGGGCTTAACGCTGCGTAGTCGTAGCTGAGGATGAAGAAATGATTGATCCACGATTTCAAGAAGTTCTTGAATTCATAGAAGAGCGAGATGAGAACGGCGAACCAAGCGTCCGTGCAAAGATCGCCATTAAAATTCAAGCATATGCTCAAGATGTCGACGATCTTCGCAAAGAACTTGCCGGCATCGAAAATGAGGTAAGTGAACTACAAGCTGAGGTTGACGGCCAATCTATCGCCTTGCACGAGCAGTCAGAACGCAAGACTGATTTAGTCACCGAAGCCCAGGATGCTGCAGTTCGTGCTGCTATGTCGGGTAGTGGTGCCGGTTCTGCTCGTCTACGTAAGCAAGCGCAGGCGACTCGAGATCGTATTGCAGAGTTCACGAAAGATTTTGAAGAAGAATCAAATCGTGTTGCCCAACTTACGATCACGTTAGAGGCCAAGAAGCAGGCAGTGAAAGATCAGCGAGGAATGATCGTTCGACGCCTGAACACTATGAGTTCGCTAGCTGATCGAGCTGGTGTTGAGTTTGGAGTTGAACTCACAGCTCCACAAACCCAGACTCAGTCGGGGCCACGGGCTGTTGCGCCACGTGTTGTACGACGCCGACCACGCCGAGTACGAGTTCGTCGCCGAAGAGCTTCGTAGAAACTATTCGTAAAAAAAACGCCCTCAAATTCGAGGGCGTTTTTTGTTTCCGTATTTACTTGAGCTCGAATGAGCTCGCATTCAGTGATGATATTGGTACCCCCGGAGGGACTCGAACCCGCAACCTACAGGGTAGAAACCTGTTGCTCTATCCAGTTGAGCTACGGGGGCACTGTGATCATTCTAAGGGCTCAAAGGCACGATTTCGCTAGCAAGTTTTGCGCAAAAACTAGCCAACTGCGCCATTATCTCGAAGTCGCTTGATCTCGACTTCGTCCATCGATAATAAATCCCTCAACAGTTCTTCTGTGTGCTGCCCAAGCGTGGGGCCAGCCGAGAACGCTTGATTGGATCCCTCGGTCGCTATGGGAGAAGCAACTTGTTTGATAGGTCCGTATGTCGGGTGATCGACATCTACGATAAGACCTCTCGCTTTGATCTGTTCATCCTCGAATGCTTCCGAAAGTGAATTTACAGGACCTGAAGGTACTATCCCTCTAAATCGTAAAAGCCACTCGTCGTTGGATTTTTGGAGAAGACGCTCAGCAAGAATTGGAATCAGGATTTCCCGATTGTCGTATCGAGCAGCGAACGAGGCGAAACGCTCATCTGTGATCAGGTGCGGTAAATCGATTAGCTCGGCGAATTTTTTCCAGAAATGTTCTTTCGCGCAAAAAATGCTGATCCAACCATCGCTAGTTTGGAAGTTTTGAGCTGGGACGATTGTTTGGTGTGAAGAATTAGCGGTGCGAACTGCCTGCCACTCGGTATTGAGACTCCAAGACCCGAAGTAGGTGAGCATTGAAACAGCCGTATCAAGCAGGCTCACATCGACATCCCTGCCCAAGCCGTTAGTTTTCGCTTCGAGCAATGCAGCAACCAAGCCGAGTGCTGCCGCGTAACCACCAGCGAAGTCAATAATCGATACCCCAGCTTTTCCCGGAGGTCCGTCAGGCTCGCCTGTGAGCGACATGTAGCCCGCCATAGCCTGCATTATGGGGTCATAACCCGGTTCTGACGCCCTGGGGCCTGTCCGTCCAAATCCGGAAAGTGAGCATGTCACTATTGCGGGATTATATTTTTGCAGGGTGTCGTACGTCAGACCAAGCTTTTCGGGAAGATCACCACGGAGGTTGTTGAAGACCGCATCAGATTTTTCGACTAAGTGGTGAAAAACCTCGACTCCCTCAGAACTTCGGAAATCGATGGTGATCGACTTTTTCCCTCGGTTGAATGATTGGAAGTACAGAGAATCTGCATCGTTCGTAGCTGGCGGAACATACCGCGCCACATCACCACCAACCGTCGGGTCTTCGATTTTGATTACCTCAGCACCGAGATCTACTAGATTCTGAGTGGCGAACGGTCCTGCACCGAACTGTGACACAGCAAGAATTCGAATTCCTGCCAGTGGACCTTGTCTGGGGGCTGTGCTTGAACGTGAGTCGATCAACTTAAGATTCTGCCTCGTGAGAAATCTTGCCTTCTCCGAGCGTGGCGTGATTTCGCTTCGGGATGAGAACGTGCCGTCGAACGGTCATGACTCGTTCTTCACGTTGGTTAGTTACTTCTGTTTCGAGATAAACAACCCCACGATCGCCTTTCGATGTCACTCGAACATCGAGGATCGTCGACTTCGTGTAGATCGTGTCACCGTGAAAAGTAGGTCCCTCATGAGTGACTGATTCGTAGTCGAGATTGGCAATCCCCCGAAGCGATATGTCTGCAACCGTCTGTCCAATAGCAACTGAAAGGACGAGCAGACCATTTACGAGATTCTGGCCGTGCTGTGTACTTTTTGCGTAGTTGGCGTCGATGTGAACTGGATGCTGGTTTTGGGTGAGCAACGAAAACCATGAATTATCGGTTTCTGAAATTGTCCTACCGGGCCAGTGTTTGATCACCTGGCCTACTTCAAAATCCTCAAAAAATCGTCCGTTTTGCATTCAGCTTTTCCTAACTATGTGTTTGTGGTCGTCGATTGTTTATTCGGGGATTCCGGCGTCGTTTAGTACGTTTTGTGCTCGGAGTATCACAGGCATATCGATCATTTCGCCGTCAAGAGATATTGATCCGCGACCTTCGGCTTCTGCTTCGGCAGCGATAGCGAGCACACGTTTAGCTCTATCGATCTCAGCATCGGTTGGCATGAAGACCGATTCAATTATTTCTACTTGAGCAGGGTGTATCGCCAGTTTGCCTTTGTAGCCGATAGACTTCGCTAGCAGTGCTTCAGCGCGTAATCCTTCTGGATCGGTGAACTTCGTATACGGGGTATCGAGGGCGTGGACCCCGGCTGCTCTCGCTGCAATCGCCACCACAGATCGTGGGTAGGCTAAACCAGGCTCAATTGCAGTTGTATCTGTTGTATCAGTGTCATCGACTGTTCTGCTGATCCCCATATCAGCCGAGAAATCTTCTGCCCCGAATGCCGTCCATCTAATTCGTTTGCTTGATCGACAGAGTTGATACGCGTTTATTACTGCTTCGGCAGTCTCTAGCCACGGCAATACCGTTATCTGGCCAGGAGACACCCCGGCGCGTTGTTCAGCACTTGAGATTATCTGTTCAAGGCGTTCCATCTCTTCGATGTTGCCGATTTTTCCGATAGATATTCCGACTATGTCGTTTGATGTAACGGCGTTTATGTCATCTTCGGCAAGACCCGATGACATTGAGTTCACTCGAGGGGCGAGCAATTTTCCTGCTTTAGCAAGTGCAGGGATGTGCTCCGCAACTATTTTTCGTGCGGCAATTTTTTCGCTTGCAGGAACAGAATCTTCAAGATCAGGTATCAGCCATTTCGTTTCAAATGTGGCTGCCTTCTTGAGCATCTTCGGCTGGTTACCGGGGACGAATAGAAGTGTTCGAGGGTTTTGGATGGTTTCGACCAATACATTTATCCGTTGTAGTGATTTGAGCGTTGAGTCAGCCGATCGGAAAGCTGACAGTTGTGAATCATAGTCGCTGATCAGATGCTCAGGTGGTCGTATTTCTGTCGAAGCTTCTTATACGATTGATTTCTCGACCAAGACTTCGAAGACTGCACGCTGATCAATCTCGACACAAGATGACAACCGTATTTTTACTCGCCGACAATTCAGACCCTGTTAGCAATGCTGCTGAATCGCTGCTGAATAAATCAGTCAGCGTTCGTCGCATCTCACTGGAAGAGATTTCTGAGATTGAGTTCGATAGTTCGAGCGTCCTGTTGATCGATAATGAGATGGCTGATTCACTCGCTGCAGACGCCCTTCCGACATCGGGTCTGATTCAGTTTCTCGGATGCAGTCCATCGTCGGGTCTACTAAACCACAGTGCGTCTTCTGACACCGTAATTGCGGGAATATCACCGAGCATCGCACCTCGGGTTGCGAACCGCGTGATCGGGTTTACGGGGCCTCTCAATGTCAAAGTTAAACCTACTTGGGGCATTGTGGGCCTTGGCGAAGTGGGGTGTGAGGTAGTGAGGAAAGTAACTGCGACAGGCAATTCGGCCGCAATTGCAGACGTGCGCACGCCCCGATCAGGAATATTGGATGAACTAGGAGTGCGGCGAAAATCGTTGGACCTCTTATTGTCGGGTTCAGATGTTATTTCTGTTCATGTTCACCAAGGACCTACTGCTACGCCCCTAATTGCCGAGCGTGAAATCAATCTGATGAACTCGGACGCGGTTTTGATAAACACATCGCACACTTCAGTGGTCGATGAGGCAGCTGTTATCTCCGCTTTGGAAAATGGCGGACTGGCTGGATACGCAACCGACTGCCCGGGGGATGTGACTGCTGAAGCAGATCAATCTCTCGCTGATCTAGGCAAACTGATCGTGACTACGAACCCATTGACGAACCAGATAGGTGCTGCGCAGCAAATAGCCAAGTTCATCGCGGAAAATATCGATTCGTATGCAACTGGCTCGCCGGTGCGAGGCATTTTCCAGCCAGTCGATTTTCCGACTGCTGGCGATCCGAGTTTTTGGTCGTCTCGGATGAGTCCTCGGCAGGACTAGTCGAACTAAGTAGCGGTTGTACTCGATTCAATCTTGTCGATGCGAACAGCACAAGCTTTGAACTCAGGCGTTTCAGTAATGAAATCGTAGGCGTCTGATGTTAACCGGTTTGTTTGGGTTAGCTCAGGGAATGCAAAGCTCATAAAAATCGTTCCGTGCGGCGATCGGTCGGTGATTTTGATTGGAACTTCGACCGAGCCGCGCCGAGAACTGACTGTCACAGTTTGACCATCTTTGAGTTCCAACTGCTCGGCATCGTAGGAATTGATCTCTGCGAGTTCGGATGGAACCAGTAGTTCAAAGCCTGAAGCACGACCCGTTTGAGTTCCGGTGTGATAGGTCGAGCGGCGCCTACCAGTGGTTAGAACGAGCGGGTATTCCGAATCTGTTTGTTCGGCAGGTGGAATGTGATCGACCGGTGCGAAATAACCTGGAAGTCCTGAATCCATTTCGTCTTTGTGTAAATATTGAGTGCCGGGATGGTCTTCAGTGGGGCAGGGCCATTGGATTCCACCCTCGTTGTCGAGTCGCTCGTAGGAAATTCCACCGAAGAGTGGAGATAGCTGGCGCATTTCGTCCCAAGCATCGCTTGCTGACTGCAAATTTTGGTCGATATTAAAACGTGCCATCAAGTCCAAAAGAATGTTGACATCAGTGCGTGATTCGCCGACCGGTTTTATGGCAGGACGAACCCTCTGAACACGGCGTTCAGAGTTGGCGAATGTACCGTCTGATTCAGCGAATGTCGCCGCCGGTAAAACGACGTCTGCAAGCTTGGCTGTATCGGTCATGAAGATGTCTTGTACCACGATGAACTCGGTTGCTTCGAGTGCTGCCTGAGCGTGGTTGGTATTGGGATCTGAAACGACAGTGTTTTCGCCCATTATGTAGACGCCTTTTACGCGTCCACGCAGCATTTGATCCATCGCTGTTATTTTGGTAATTCCGCGCCGTTTTGGAAGCTCGGCATTCCACGCTTTTTCGAACTTTTCACGGACGCCCGGACGTTCGATTTTTTGATAGCCAGGAAGGTCTGTCGGCAGGGCGCCAGAATCGGATGCGCCTTGCACGTTATTTTGGCCTCTGAGAGGGTTCACGCCGGCATTTGGCTTACCAAAATTCCCGCCGAGCATTCCCAGATTTGCCACTGATTGAACGTTGTGTGATCCACACGAGTGTTCTGTGATGCCGAGTGTGTAGCAAATCGCTGCTTTTCCGTTTGCAGCCGCATACTCGCGAGCTGTTGCGATAATTTCCTCTGCTGGAATGCCGCAAATCTCGGCTGCCAGATCTGGCGTGTACAGCTCGATATGCTTCGCTAATTCATCGAAGCCTTCGGTCCGATTATCGACATAATCTCGATCGATCAGATCTTCTTTGATCATCACGTGTGCTAGCGCATTGAAAAGTGGGATATCCGTTCCGATTTTGATCCGAAGATGACGAGTTGCCCACTTCGTGAGTTCGGTCTTGCGAGGGTCGATAACGATCAGCTTCGCACCGTTTCGAACGGCGCGTTTCATCCTTAGAGAAATAACCGGGTGAGCTTCGGTCGTGTTCGAACCGGCTACGAGTAAAAGATCAGTGCCAGCTAACTCTTCAATCGAGTTAGTCATGGCACCCTTGCCAACCATGACCGCCATACCGGCGACCGTTGGAGCGTGTCAGGTGCGGGAACAGTTATCGATATTGTTGGTACCGATACCTATTCGAGCGAATTTTTGCATCAAGTAGTTCGCTTCGGTGACCGAACGAGCGGATGACCAGCAAACCAACGAATCAGGTCCGTCTTCATCACGGAATGAGGTGAAACGTTCTGTGATCAGATCGAGCGCTTCGTCCCATGATGCCCGTCTGAATGCACCGTTTTCTTTGATCAGTGGGTATTTGAGGCGTTCTTCGCTTTTTACGAACTCCCACGACGCAAATTGGCCTTTCACACAGAGTGAACCTCTACTGGGAGCCGAAAAATCTGGCTCTGTGCCTTTTAGCTTTCCGTCTTCAGTTAAGAGGTGAATTCCGCAGCCGACTCCACAGTAGGGGCAGACGGTTTTGGTTCGTTCAATATTGTCGGCTTTGGTCTTGCCTGTAATTTTCTTGTCGGTAAGTGCGCCAGTAGGACAAGTGTTTATGCACTGTCCGCAGAAAGTACACGGAGAATCGAGTAGCTTGTTGTTGAAATATGAAGCTATCGAGTTCTCTTGCCCACGACCCTCGACGGTAATAGCAGCTGCTTGCTCCCAGTCGTTACATACGTTTGTGCAGCGGAAACACGAGATGCAGTAGTCGTAGTCACGTTGTATGAACGGATTATCATCGACCGCTTTCTCACGCACCACGAGAGATGGAAATGCATCCCATTTTGCTCCGTACTCTTCGGCGGCAGTGTGGAGTTCACATTTTTTGAACGATAGGCATTTCGGACAATTTGCCGGAGAGGCAGTTTCCGATAAGAGCAGTTCAAGGATGGTCTTTCGGTATTCAGTGATCGAATCCGAATGTGTTTCGACCTTCATGGCTTCAGACGAAAATGCTGTGCAGGCGGCTACCTGTTGTTTCTGACCGTCGACTTCGACATCGACCAAGCACATACGACAAGTACCTTGCGGTCCGATTCGTTCGTCGTAGCAGAGTGTCGGGACGTCAAAGCCTGCAGCGCGAATAGCGTCGAGTACTCGAGATTCGGTTCCACAACCTATCTCGATTCCGTTTACTTCGACGTTCAGCTTGTTTTTGACTTCAGTGACCATGTGGGCAGTTCAGACTCAAGAGAAGATTTCACTGCGAGTGAATTCGGTTCACGTTCAAATATACCGGAGAGAGTATGCGTACTTGGCAGAACGATATTACGAACGAGACTCGGCACGCACGTCTTTGATTCGGTGCCAAAGGAACCATGCAACGATCAAAAGGGCAGTTCCTACGATAGGAATATCGAACGGCTTAGATACTTCTCGAATCGAATCGTAGTTCTCTCCGAGCAGGTATCCACCCCAAGCGAGCCCAAGTGTCCAGGGGAACGCTCCTAAAAAGGTGAATAGCGAGAATCGGGCCACGTTCATTCGAGCAATTCCGGCCGGAATTGAGATGAAACCTCGAACGCCTGGAATCATCCTGGCAACAAATACCGTCAGTTCACCTCTCGTTTGGAACCAACTGTCGGCTCGTTCGAGATCTTTGTGGGTGATGAGGATGTACTTCCCATATTTTTCTATGAAAGGACGCCCGCCCGCACGCGAGACGTAGTACTCGGCCAATGATCCGATGAGGCTTCCCACAGCTCCCCAGAATCCAGCGAGAAATACGTGAGGTACGCCATGCCCTTCGTCTAATACGAGTCGCCAGCCTGCTAAAGGCATGATGATCTCGCTCGGAAGAGGAATGGCCGTGCTCTCGATCGACATGAGGACGATTACGCCGAACCAGCCCATGAAGTCGTACACGTCGGTCGAAAAGGTGAGCACGAATGTCTCTATGACGTGAATTAGATCGGTGAGGGCTTCTATTGAATCGTCTCCGGTTGGTCTCGCGACAGGAACTGTCGGACGGTCGAACGAGTAGGGCGGTGCATCTTTGCAGTCAAATCAAACAATCAAAGTGCAAATCGAATCTGAATTCTAGCAGTGCTCCAACTTAGAACAACCGTCGATCGGCACGATATCGCCGGACATGACGGTTGAGCAGTTTGAACTGACAGATCGACGGAGAGGGCTTTAGGGAGAATCAGGCGGATCCTCTATTCATCACCGACCGAACAAACACTTCTCCGTGGAGCCGTTTGGAAGGTAGGGGAATAGTTCATGTCATGTCTTACACGCTGTCGTGTGGGGCTGTTCAATCAATGAACATGCCCGGTGCATTTCGCTCACCAATTTGCGCCACCACTTCTTCGTCTCACCGGTATGTGCGCCACGAAAATCGCAGTGAATTACGTAAAAATTATGTAACTGGTGCGCAACGTATGCGCCAAATTATCTCCAATACGAATCAAGAACAAAATCTAGTCACGATATTGTGACAATACAAAATTAGTTTCGAACAAATATAAAAATAAAACAAAATAAAGTCGGAACATGTTCTTGACTTGTTCGTGCTGTTTTTTATAGTCTTGATTGGTGTCGTTTCTTAGGTGTCTTAACGGCGGTGTTCGGGGTTAGTTGCGGAAAATTCGTCGCAATCTGTATCCAAAGCACACTGCTATCTGGCAGGCGAATCACTACATTCTTCCTAGTTACCAAACGCACCTGGACAGGGGACTCGAATGCAAGGCTCGAAAACGAAAAAGATGGTTCTCGCTGAACGAAAGTTGAGAAGACCTCTTGAACGTGCGTTACCCGAGATGGTCAACGAAGTAGGGTTGACGGGTGCAGCAAAAAAAATCGGTGTCAGCAAGGCGACATTGAGCTACTGGTTGCTCAAACTGGGTATCGAAATCCGACGCGTGGCGCTTGCTCCTGGCGAAGAGATTGAGATCAGACGAATCTCGGGTTGATCCCAGATTCTTTCGAAAATCGTCCCATTTCACTCCTGAATCACCGTCCCAATTTGATTGACCGTGTTTCCGGCTGTTGCTAACGTAAATCGATGTACGGATTTTTCGTTTGGTATTTCGCTAGTTAGATACCAATTCATTCAAAGGACGAGATAGTGCCCGGTAAACGCGTATATCTATTGATGGTGGCTTTGGTCGCAACTATGTTTGTGATCGTCGCTTGCACAGAAGAAGTAATCCCCACACAGGAGCCAGTTGAATTTCACCCGACTGCTGCCGCTGAAATTGACCGACCAGACAGTTCTGGTGATTCCGCACCCGCAGAAGAGGCTCCCGCTGCAACTGGTGGCGACGCCGATGCCGGTAAAAACGCATTTGTTAGTTGCAGCAGCTGTCACTCAACTGGCGACAACACGGTTGTAGGACCTGGATTACAAGGGATCTACGAGCGAGCTGCAAGCCGAACCTCGCTTAGCGCTGACGAGTACATCGAAGAGTCGATTCGATACCCCGGTGCCTTCGTAGTTGATTCGTTCCCGGCCGTGATGCCTTCGTTCTCATACTTCAGCGATGAAGATGTAGACAACATGATTGCCTACTTGAAGACCCTCGAGTAATCGCACAGTTCAACAAACTGAAACCAAAACACCCCGGCATTTGCTGGGGTGTTTTTTTGTTAAACGCTCACGATTTAATTGAGATTGTAGGAATCTAGGCTAACGCCATGTGGCGCCGACGATCGACGCTGCTTGATATCCTGCCCCAAACCCGTTGTCGATGTTCACGACAGATACGCCGGGCGCACACGAGTTCATCATTGCCAAGAGGGCCGCAACACCGCCGAGGCTCACTCCGTAGCCGACAGAGGTGGGTAGGGCGATAACAGGGGCCTTGACGAGTCCTCCGACCACGCTGGGGAGTGCGCCTTCCATTCCTGCGACGACAATTACCACTCTTGCCTCGCCGAGTTCGTCCGCTCGACTGGATAGCCTATGTAGCCCAGCTACGCCTACGTCGGTGATGAGGTTTACCTCGCAACCCATCAAAGTAGCAGTGAGAACAGCCTCGCGGGCAACAGGAAGATCGGAAGTTCCAGCAGCTACTACGGCCACGCCGGGAATAAGATCTGGGTTATCTCGTCGATCCGCCCAAATTGCACGAGGACCCTCTTCCCACACCGCCTCGGGAACCTGTTTATTAAACAGTTCGAATGCTTCTTCAGAGGATTTTGTGACGAGAACCACACCCGAATGGTCGTAAATACGTGCCGCTATCTCGGCAGTATCTTTTGGTGTTTTGCTTAGTCCGTATACAACTTCAGGGAATCCAATTCTTTCGGATCGGCTGTGATCCAGAGTTGCAAAATCTAGATCGGGTGCAGGTGTAATTAAGGTCAGTTCTGATGATGCCTCTTCGGCCGACATCTTTCCATCGGCAACCAGATTAAGCACTTCATTCATTCGGGAATTATTCATGAATAGTGGAGGATGAGTTTCCAGACTCGATTGAGCTAAATTTTCTCTACAAATATGCAGCGTGCATTCTAACCGTGAATTTGAGAATCGCTAAAATTTCACGCAAACAGCGTCACGTCAAATTGACCAAACGTTGTGGTCGTACCTATACTGCGACCCCCTATATTGTGGAATTGCGTTTAGGTTGAAGTGAGCAACAAGAGGATCAGTATGCAGGTAACTTGCCTTCGAGAAAATCTTAGCCGAGGTCTGGCAAATGTCAGCAGGGCTGTCGCAGCACGCGCGACATTGCCTGTGACCCAGAATGTGCTTCTTGAAGGAGACAACGGGCAACTTAAGCTCACTGCGACGAACACTGAAATTTCTATCAGTACTTGGATCGGTGCGCAGATCGAAGGTGAGGGCACAGTCACTGTTCCTGCACGAATGTTGACAGATTTCGTGAATTCGCTTCCCGGTCAAACCGTAAATATTGAGTTCAAGAATGAACCAGTCGGCGTTGTAGTCACCTGCGACAAGTTCAACGGCACGATCAACGGCATCGCTTCCGAAGAATTCCCGCCAATTCCAACTGTCGACGGCGGTGCATCAGTCACAATTCCTGCAGATACGTTCCGCGGAGCACTAGAGCGAGTCGTGTTCGCAGCTGCTACCGATGATTCTCGCCCTGTACTGACAGGAGTGAAGGTTGAACTTGAAGAGGACAAATTTACTCTCGCAGCTGCAGATGGATTCCGCCTGGCAGTAGAGTCCGGCAAATTGGGCGCATCAATCGACTCTGAAGTTGGAGTGATCGTACCTGCTAAGACTCTCGCTGAAGTTGAGCGACTTCTCGGTGACGGATCTTCGAGTGTTGAACTTTCTGTTGATGCCAACGGGCGTTCAGCAAAATTCCGACTCGATACATCTGAAGTCGTGACTGCTCTCGTTCAAGGCACGTTCCCTGACTACGAGAAGCTCATTCCAACTAGTTACGGCACCAAAGCAACTATCGATCTTTCGAGCATGGTTCAGGCAACCAGGGCAGCTTCGATCTTCGCACGAGACGGCAGTGGAATCATTCGTGTTGTCGTTAGCCCTGGCGAAGACGATGGAGCAGGGGCAGTGAAGGTCATTTCACGAGCTGAAGAAGTTGGTTCAAATGAGAACGAGCTCGATGCAGCTGTTGAAGGCGAAGAGACGAAAGTTGCGTTCAACAGCAAGTTCCTGATGGACGTGCTGAACGTGATGAACGGTGATGACGTCGATCTAGAAACGACTACGCCGTCGAGCCCCGGAGTGTTCCGGTCTGAGAAGCACGAAGGGTACACGCACGTCGTGATGCCTATGTTCGTGCAGTGGTAGAAAGCAGAAAAGCTTAGTTTGAGAGGCGGATGTATCCGCCTCTTTTTCGTTAACCTCTGGCTGCCCGGAGCTAGAGCCGCGCCACACGTGTTTTCAAACTGCTCCCCACGATTGCCGTTATCTAACTTTGTAGGGATGATCTGGATAGTTGCAAGGCACATCGTTGGTTCGTAAACCGACTGATCCAAAGAAGCGATCTTCGCATGGCAAACAATCGTGATATCGAACGATCAGGATGGTCGCTCTTTGGCATCAACCGATTCGAATTCGTTCGCTTGCGTACCGTATAGGTTCTTGCTTCTCACGACCTGCCATGAAGAGGGCGATAGTCAGAGGTCCGAATCTGCCAGTAAACATAGTTATCGAGAGAACGATCTGGGCACCTTCGTTCAAATGCGATGTGGCCCCTGCAGACCAGCCCACGGTACCGAACGCCGAAATAATCTCGAAAACGCCTGTGCGGAAGTCTAGGCCGGGTTGAACGATGAATAAAGCAACTATGAGGATGAGTACGCCAGCCGATGCCGACGCTCCGACCGCCATTGCACGCTGAACGTTGACTCTTGGGATTTCTCGACCAAACACCGTTGTTCGCTGCCTACCACTGAAAATGGCGAACGACGCAACCACAATCACCATGAACGTGTTGACCTTGATGCCTGCGGCGGTAGATGCGGAAGCCCCACCTACGAACATCAATCCCTCAGTCACGCTCAAATTAGCGGAATGCAGGTTGCCATAGTCGATGGTTGAAAAACCGGCGGTTCGGTTGACTGTGTGGAAAGCTCCTTGGGTAATTTTGCTGCGCACCGATTCATTGCCAATGGTCGCTGCGTTGTTCCATTCAAGGCTCATGAAGGACACAAAGCCGATGAGGAGCATTACCCCGATGCCAACCAAGACTAGTTTGGTATCGAGCGTGAGATGCCGCCATCGTCGAATACGAATCACGTAGGCGAAGGCGGCGTAGCTTGCTGAGAGAGTGACAACAATGAGCCCAAATATTCGGAGCGACTGAAGATCGCGGTTTACACCGATCAGCGTGACAAAAATTCCGATTCCCAAGACTGTCGCTACACCAATACCAACAAACATTCTCTTGGAACCGAGTGCGCGTTTGTGCCATCCTCGAATCTCAATGACGTTATTCAGAGTTGCGTAGCTCGTTGAGCCGGCCAAAATCATTACGCCAATGATTACCAACGTAGGAATATCTCGACCGAGACCTATGAGTGCGTCGCCACCAACCAGGTCATCAGGCAGAATCTCGAATCCTGCATTGTTAAACGCGGAAATCGATGTGAAAACACTTTGCCAGAGTCCGTCGGCGAGTGTCATACCTTGCCAGATCGGCGCGACTAAATACCAACGCACGAATATAAAAATGGCCCCAATAATCTGTACGACGATCGCCATCAAAATGATATTTCTGGCGAGAGCCGCGATTGTGCCAAGCCGGTTGTCATCTAGACCGGCTCCAACAACCAGTCGACCCTGCAGGCTTGATCTTCGACCTGTGATAAACAGCAGGAAAGCAGCACCTGTCATGAATCCAAGCCCACCAATGAAAATCAGTGCTGCCAGTACTCCCTGCCCGAAGCCCGTCCAAGTCTCTCGAGTATCGACAACGATCAATCCCGTGCCAGTCATCGCAGAAACCGACGTGAAAAACGTCGTAATAGGTGACATGAACTCGTGATGGCTGTTCGCTATGGGTAGCGAAAGCAGCAGGGCACCAACAGCGGCAACAGCGAAGAAGCTGTAGACCAGCATCATCGGCGACGTCGGGCCGCGCACCGAAACCTCACGTCGTTCGACGTGCGCATGTAGCGGCGACATTTCTGATTGTCGCGGTCGACGAACTATACGGTCGCCTGGTTTTGGTGCGAAGGGGTTCTGCAACTTATTTGTTCAGGTGGTTCTATGGCCACTTGTACCGAGAAACACTCGAAACGTTTCTTGTTGCCATCTATTAGAGGCTTTCCCGAGTGATTCGTCGTTGACGATACCACCTGACCGCAACGAATTAAATCGTTACAGGTCAATATTCATTCTGTTGCGCACAAAAAAGTCCCGCCGGTGAGGGGCGAGACTTCTTTGTGCTTTGATTGATCTGCGGACAGGTTCTTACTGAATAGAACGAATGTACGCGACAAGCCCATCGATTTTTTCGTCATCCAGAGCGGGATTCCCGCCTTTGGGTGGCATATCGATACCGGTTGTGTTGGCAGGATCACTACTTGAGCGACCGACTTTTATAAGTGTCGCAAGATCAGAGTCTGAGATGTTGACGATTAAATCACTGCCAACCAGATTCTTTCCAAGTCCAGTTACACCCGTGCCATCTGCACCGTGGCAGCCTGCGCACGTCGCAAATGCTTTTTCGCCGATTCCGACTAGTTCCGCATTCGATGGGCCTGCAGGTTTAGCTGTCGGCGCTGGTGCTGTGGTGGCTGTTGGAGCTGCCGATGATGAGCCGCTTGAGCTCGAATCTTCATCACCGCCTCCACCGCAGGCAGCCAGCGCGGCAACGAGCAACAATAGTGCTCCTGCCGCCAAATGTTTTTTCATAAAATCGATTCCTCCGTAGATCCGCAGATCCAATTTGGTTCGCACTCAAACTCAATCAATGTGTCGGGGCAGATCTGCCAAAGGCGCCTCTAGCAGTTCATCCCAACGATAAATAGGAGCACTGTGCTCGTTTGCAAGGTGCTCAGCTCCGGCTTCATACGTGAACGCCGCGATTCCGTGTCCCATTGGCGTTACAAGATCTTCAGTTGCAACGAAGAATGCGTCTGGAGCGTGCATCCATTCACCAGTTTGGTAGTCGTGAACCCAGAAGATGTGAACGTCTTCACCGTTTAGTCGGTGATACAGAACCATATCTCCCAGATCATCGAAGATTCGCAAGTTGCCGTCAGGTAGTCGGTATGCCGCCGCTTGTGCCTCTTCCGACACGATCATGCCGCATTGTTCGCAGATCACCTCGCCGTATGCGATTTCAGGAGTTGTCTCGATGTCGACTTCGCTCTGGCAAGCGATCAGTGATAGCGCTCCTATGATCATGAGAAGGAGTATTCCAACTCGTTTTGGAGTGCTCACTAGAAGGCTCCTCGCCGTTTGAAGATCAAGAATCCAACTCCGAGTGGAGCAATCACCCAAACTACAAACAGAGCCATCAGTATCGGTAGCAAAGCGTCGCCATAGGTGCGCATCGCATATACGCCGGCTGGTCCGAGGACTTCAAGATCGTTTTTGATCGAAAGTATCGTTGCCAGTTTGTAAACCTGCAGTGGGTTGGCAAGAGCCATGAATAGCAGCTCACGTACGCCGATGTCGAGTGTGACTGCAGTACCCATCAACCCAAGATCACTGAAGAACGCCAGAGTCAACCAGAGGAAGACTGAAAGACCAATTGCGGTAGCTCCACGGCGTAGACCTGCCGAAAGTAGGAATCCAATACTCAGCGACGAAAGCGCGAGGAGAACTGTCAGGCCCACCAACGCTAGGAAATCTCCTGCATTCGAAGATCCCCCTCTCAGGACTACTAGGATTCCCGAGATTCCGAAGCCAACCAAGAGGGCAGCGATTAGTGCTGCCGCTACGCCAAGGTATTTACTCAGTAGGATTTCGAAAGCGGTGACAGGCTGGGACATGAGGTACGCCAGAGCACCTCGTTCTCGTTCAGACGCTATCGCCAAGGCACCGAGAGTTAGTCCCATTAGGGGGACTATCAGCAGAACCATGTTCACCATGCTGGCAGTCGTTCGCCCAAAGCCAGCGACGCCGAACGATCCAAGACCAGAGAGCGCCATCCACGATAGAGCCGAAGCGATCACGGCAAATCCGACACCGAACATCAGTAGCCATCGACTCTTAGTAGCGTCTCGAACTTCCTTTTGAGAAAGAATTGCGACTGTCTGTAGATCAATCATCGATATCGCCTTTCCCCGTGCCTTCCAGATCAAAATCAACTACCGGAATTCCAGCATCCACCAATGTTTTGATTGGGAGTGCCTTCTCGCCCGGAGCGACTGTTACGTACACCCCGGTTCTGTTTGCTGACGTTTCGAATTTGTCGTTTGAAAGAGCCGTCATAGCTGATTCGACATTGCGAAGCCCGACTTCGATTCGCATTTTGGGTAACGCACCTATGCGGGTCATAAGGTCTTCAGGTTCCGATTCTGCGACTAGCTTGCCTTGATCGAGGAGTAACACCCGGTCCGCCAGTCTCAACACCTCTCCTGGCCTGTGAGAGGCGAAGACGAGCGCTTTGCCTTCGGCTTTCAGATCTTCGAGCAAGGCAAGAAAATCCTGCCTTGCGGCTGCATCTAGGTTCGCGGTCGGTTCGTCGAGGAGGAGGATCGGAGGATCGCCGAGTAGGGCAATGGCAAGGGCGAGTCTCTGTCTGAGTCCACCTGAAAGCTGCCGGACCTGCTTCGATAGGTGCGGTGCCAATGAGAGGCGTTCGAGCAGGGCCGATCCTTCATCATGGTTCGATTTACGGAGTTTCGTGTACAAACGCATGGTGTCGAGAACGGTCAGATCATCGTGGAATGAAATTTCCTGCGGTACGAGACCTACTTTGGCACGGGCGAGTTTGCCTTTGGCAGCGACATCGATTCCACAGATCGAAACAGAACCTTCGTATGAAACTTGGCCGAGTATGCAACGTATTGCCGTTGTCTTACCGGCACCGTTGTTCCCCCAAAGGGCTAGACCTTCGCCACTCGCAAGATTGAATGTGAGATTTTGAAGCGCTCTCACGTCGCCGAATGATCTCGAGAGGTCTATAACTTCGATAACGTTTCCGCCGACAGGATCGGTTGGTTCCACGGGTTCAACAGCCTCTTTCTGTTCTGTATTTCTTTCGCCTTTGGTTGACCCGATTCGAGCTACAACACCCGCGAGTCCCACAAATGCCAATGATGCGAGAAGTGTTTTCCAAGCAAATACTTTTTTATCCAAGAGCAAACCGGGAACAGTCCCCGGTTGTACAAGCGGAGAGGGATCGGTCAGTTTGGGTTCAGGTCGGACGAATGGGAAAGATTTCGCTGCGAAATCCACGGCCTGCGTGACTGGACTAAACGTGAGCAGGCGTAGCTTCGGGTGTTTATCTGTGAGATTTTCAAATAACTTTTCCGATTTATAGATCACGTCACCAACCCCATCGTTGTCCGCGTCGAACCCGGCGTAGTCACTCCAGTAGTTGCCGATCCCATCGACTGCCCAATCGTTTTCTTCGATAGTCCCGCGTCCCGCAACTTGGACTTGTTCTTGGTTATCGACAAAGCTATTGCCGGTGTACTGGTTTCGTTTCACCGACGGCATCAGTCTTACGCCGAAGTCGTTCAGCACGAACACGTTGTCGATAAATTCGACTTTGCTGTCCCGCTCTCGTGGAGAGTTGTCGACGTATGCTCCGACGCGGTTATCTGCAAACAGGTTGCCCTCGACGTAAGCATCATCAAGATCTTTCAAGCCGATGCCATAGCCGGAAGGGCCGCGATTGTCACCAACGACGTTGCCGATCATTTGCAATCGGCGTGAGTACATCAAGAACGCACCAACTGAATTGCCAGTCAGTCGATTGTTTTCGACTAAAGCATCGTCGTCGTACATGAAATGAAGGCCGTAGCGGCCATCGTGAATATCGTTGTTACGAACTGTCAGCCGCTCCGAGTACCAGAGCACGACGTCACGTACGAGTGAAACATCGTTGTTCTCGATAACCGTGTCGCTCGAGTACCAAACTCGAATTCCGTCGCCTCTGCGTTGAACTTCAAGGTCCATCCCTGTGATTACGTTGTTACGAATATCACCGTTGGGAGCCTGCTTCAGATAGATTCCGAAAAGAGTGTTTTGAATGCGGTTGCCGTCAATCACTACGCCGGGTGCGTTGGCTTCGATTCCGGCATCTTCAGAATTCAGCTTGTTGCCGGAGTTCTGTATTATGAGACCAGTTATAACGACATTAGGTGCTTCGATGGTGAATACATTCCCAACACCACCGCCATCGAAAGTCGGCCAGTCGACGCCCTGAACGGTTACCGACTTATCGATTACGAAATTACCGGTGTGGGTACCTGAGGTGACAGTTAGTACGTCACCATCCTGCGAAGCATCAAGCGCGTCTTGAAAGGTCGAATAGCTCCCTCGATCAGATTCGATTGATCCTGAGGATTGAGCTCTAATCGATGAGATCGTCGAGCCAACAGCCATTAGGACTATTAACGTTGCGATAGTCGACGTGATTTTTCCAGCCCTGGAGTTCAGCACTAGATCACCTACTAATGCCCGTGCTGATTATTCTCGGCTCGGGCTTCGTCTAGCAGAGGCTTGTATGCCCTGCGGTGGAAGAAAATTCCAAGTGCAATGAGAACCGAAGCTCCCATCGACATCCAAAGTCCGCTCTCCCAAGATGCATATGTCGTGAACTGGGCTATTTTTCCTTCACCGATCAACGGTGGGACAAACGGCTCGATAATGTTCGACAGAGGTGCGCTATCGTCGAGATTCAAGCCGAAATCTTGCATCCAATACCAGAGATCGAACAGGAATATTGCGGGATACAGCAACACAGGCCAAGTAAGCAGCAGGGCACACGGGTTGTGAATAAATATTGCGGCAATGATGAGCATCCCTAGCGCACCGATTGCTATCACTGACATAGAGCGTTCCAGTTCGCCTGCTTCGCTCAACGGACGCATTCCGATGTAGTGGTTGAGTGTGTCGACTTCCTGCACATCACCCTCTACGCGGTTGACGAAGATGGTCATCTCCAAACCTCGTGGGTACTGTGGAGCATCCATGTCCATATGCCAGTACGGGAAGAATGTGGAGACGAATAGGACAATTGCCGCTGCAAGCATCAGGACAGTCGGCAGGATGAACCTGAATCGATCTCGGAACACGATTTCGCGAGGAATTCGGGGACCGAAGGCCTTCTCTTTGATCTGACTAAAGCGTTGCACTTGGATTCAGCCCTTTTTAGATACTCGTCGACCGATTTGTAGAAATTGTTCCCTCCGGACAGAACTGGAATTCTGCCCGGAAGGTTTTGACACTTAGCAGGGAGGTCTTCCCGTTAGTGCCTTAGTGTTTTTGTGTTGCGCCTAGTTAGGAGCAACCATGAAGAAACCAGCCATCTCCAAGTGGAGTGCCGAACAGAACTCCGTGCAGTAGAAGGTAAATACACCCTCGTCTGTCACCTCGAACTCGATTGTCTGATGCTCACCAGGTTCTAAGCTCAAGTTGATGTTCTGGCCAGGTAGTGCGAAGCCGTGTGTGGCGTCGAATGCTGTTTCTAAGTTCGTCATGTGCCAGGTAACGCGGTCACCGACCTTCACGTTCACTCGTTCAGGAGTGAAGTGAGAACGGATCAGAGTCGACTTGACGGTGACGTTGTTTCCATCCCGAGTAACGCCTTCTTCACCCGGTGCGACAGCACGTGGGTCAAGAGACTGTGTCTCTGGGTTCCAGCCAACTTCTGGGTAGACTTCCCATGGGTTGAGCTTGTCGGCCTTGATGATCTGCGCATAGTGCGGCTCACCAATTCCAATCGGACTGTCGTAGATCACCGGCATGGTTGTGCCACTCTCGGAGATGTCCAACAGCTGGAAGTTCTGTGGAAGCAGCGGGCCGACTACGTTGAAGCGGTCAATAGACCACTTGTTCATAGCAACCAGGTACTTACCGTCTGGGCTCACAGTGTCACCTTCAGTAGTCACCAAGTGACCAATGTTGTAGTGAACTGGAGTCTTGTGAATCAGTTCCCAGTCAGGCTCGCTGTGCAAGTCACTGAAGCTGCCACCGAGGGTCCAGCGGGCGACTGCAGAGTCAAGGAATAGGGATGTGTATGCGTAACCCTGGTCGTCGAACTGGGTGTGTAGTGGTCCAAGACCAACTTCAACCTGTACTTCAACAACGGTGTCGAAATCGAGGATTCCAACGCCGAATGGGTCACGTTCGGTTGCGCCAGCTGCAATTGCTTCCTTGATCTTTGGGACCGAGTAAACAGTTACGTGCGGGTCGAGCTTTCCGGAAACAACAACGAATTCACCGTCTGGTGTTACGTCGGCACCATGTGGGCTCTTAGGCTCTGGAGCAAAGTGAAGGATGCCTTCAGCAGCGGCGGTTTCGAGAGAGATCACTGGGAATCCATTGATCATGTCTGTCTTGCCAGCTGCAACAGCAGCAGTCATCTTGTCGATGTCGAAGATGTGCAGGTAGTCCATGTCAGCCTGCGAAATACCAGCCTCTAGAGGCGGGTTACCGTCTTCGATACCACCGGTTGCCATTTCTGAGTTGAATGAACCACAGAAAATCATTCCGGCACTTACGAGCTTTCCTGCGTCACACAGATCCTGCCAGTAAGGAGGCGTCTCTACAGCGAAGGATTCGTCATAGTTGATCCGACCGGTTGATCGGTCGAACTTCCACATTGTGAGCACGCCCCGCCATTTTTCTTCGTACTCGTCGATTGAAGCGTATGAGCCGTCGAGCGGGGCAGGGAACTGACCACCTTCAATTACCCATTTAGTGTCTGGAGTAACCATGGTTGCACCGTGGTTAGACATCGAAAGCGGGTTCTTGATGATCTGCTTTGTCTCAAAGTCTCGAAGGTCGATAACTGCGACACGACCGTTGGCCTTCTCATTTATGAAAGCCCATTCGCCGTCATAGTCACCAGCGGTCTCTGAGAGAGCCGGGTGATGAGTGTCACCCCAGGTAAGTTCTGTGCCGTCTTGAAGGTCTCCACCATCAAGGATGTGGCTCGTCTCGCTGGCATCTCCAACGGCCCAACCCTGCCAAGGTTCAGGTGTGTAAACACCAACAACTTTCAACAGTCGCATCGAAGGCATACCGATGACCAACATCTGTCCTGAGTGTCCACCAGAGGCGAACAAGATGTACTCATCGTGAGTACCAGATGGAACGAAGGTCTTTACAGCTGCTTCGATATCAGCTTCGGTAAGTCCACGTTCAGCTGCAATGGCGCTAACGCCGCTGGCAACTTGGCTTCCGCCATCTGAAGAAGCCGGAACCGCTGTTGCGGTTGGGGATTCTTCTTCTTTGGAACAGCCCGCTACTGCCATTAGCAGAATCAAGGCCATGACGGACATGGCGACATAAAGTGAGCGTTTGCCGGTCTTATGTGCTGGTCCACCAAAATTAGATCCGTTCATTTAACTCCCCCTGAGTTATTCGGATATTGGTGCGGTGATATGTGTTGGAGGGACTACCAGCCAGGCACTCCAAAATCGCCGCTTGAACCAATCGTCGTGCCGCCCAGCGTGAAATGATTCACGGAGTCTGTGAGGAAATCGGGAAGATCAGGGGGCTAAACGAGGTTTTAGGGATGACTCGGTTGGCGCCCGCGCAGCAGTCGCGCCATTTTGAGAACGAATGAAACTTAAAAAAGCGCTATTTATAGCCAAAAACGAAAATCCTCATGCACGATTTGAGTTCGCTTGAGTGTTCAATTTCATAGAGGTTTATTCGGTGCGCCAGAGCCGTCCGACGGAAATTTATTGTTACGATCAGTGAATGATCCGGTCACAAAAAATTGTTCCATTTGTTCTTCTCGCCGCTGCCATAGTGTTTATCGCGTTCGGAGTATTATCTGTTCTCGGCAGCGGGAAGATGGCGAGCGGGCAAGTGGTGAGCGTTGAATCAGCTTCAGTCACGACAATTTCAAGTCTGACAATCAGGGATGATTCCGGCAAACTGTGGACTTTTAGTGGAACCGGAACGTTCTCGGGATTCACGCCGTCGCACTTGGAAGAGCATCGGGCTCTTCAGGAATCTGTAACGGTCGAGTACGAAAAAACAGATAGCGGAGAGCTATTGATTATCGGTCTGGCGGACTGAATCAGTTAAGAGCTGGGAAGTACCGGCAACAGATACTCTTCGATTTCATCGAAAGTGACGAACGCTTCGAAGCGGCCTGCAACAATTCCTTCACCGTCGACGACAAATGTCCAAGGCTCAGTGTGGAATTCCCATTCGTGAATAACAGGAGATTCGATACCTAGCGAAGGGTCGCCGGCTGCGAGCATTTCTTCAGGATTATCGAAAATTTCGACATGGATGAAATTGGCCAGACCTTTGTGTTTTTCGTCCAGCTGAGACAGAACTTCGGTTTGCGGTCCGCATGTGCCTGATTGACAGTAGGCGGGCGTCGAAAACGAAATAACGGTTGGTTTACCTGTATTCACCGCTTCGTCGAAACTGATTGCGTATAGATCGGCGTCTGGTGATGGCGCACTGGTGATTGATCGTAGATTTCCGTCTGATGGAGCCGTTTTAGTGACCGACAGTGGGGCGGCATCGCCAATGTCGGGAGCTTCAGTCGCAGATTTGACTAATATTCCCGAACCTGCAGGAAGCATCGAATCATCCGATTTTGATCGGACTTTAATATTCCAGAAGCCAACCTCGTCAAACGTCATAGTTGCGGTGTAGGTTCCGCTCCGCACTGGCCATGCGCGCCACTTGAGATCCTCAACTACATGGACAACCTCAGAATTGGGTGCCGTGTAGTTGACTTCGAGATCGTCTGCTTCGTCGTCGAAACGGGTTCCGTCTATCTTCTGAATGTTGAGTGGGATTCTTGCTGTGCCCAAACCCACATCTGAAGCGGCCGCAAAAACGACCAGTGCATCAGGTTGGTCAGATTTTTCTGGTTCGGAGGAGCTCGAGCAGCCAAGTGCTGATAAAACGAGCAAAAATAGCGAACCCACTAGTCCTAATGATGACTTACTCAACGTGAATGATTTCCTCAGCGCAACATAGTCACAGAGTGCTGGTGCGAATTCCAGTTCGACTTTGTGGTCTATCTATCGATAACGATAAACGCATTACAGGAGAAATTGGGTTCACTAATGATGAATCACTTGTGAACTTTTCAATATGTTCGACCGCTTCGTGCGGATGGCGAGGTACTATTTTCTTTCTCGGTCGCAACATTCGCGAACCCGGTTAGTGAAGCTCTTCAGGAAAAAACATGGCAATCCCAACTACAGATCCGATTATCGTCGCCCCAACGAACATGCCGTTTCGAGCCGATGAATCGCTCGATCTCGACGCTCTTGCGAGAAATGTTGACAAGTTCTCAAGCACCGCACTCTCAGGTTTCGTCGTTGGCAGCTACGGTGGTGAAGAGTTCCACATGGGGGAACCGGAAAAAGTTTCTGCCATCAGGACTGTCACTGAAGCGCATGCTGGTCGTCGGTTTGTGATCGGAGGAATCGACGCTCTTTCTCCGACAGAAGCGGTCAGATTGGCGAATCTCTATGCCGAGGCTGGCGCCGATATGGTTCGTGTACGTGTTCCACCGGCTAATCGAGGAGTGAACAGCGCACCGATTCAGGATTATTTTGAACAAGTCACCCGGGATAGCCCTGTTCCTGTAGTCATCATTCATCAGCCAAAAACGGCGATGGGGATCGATATGACTAAGGAAGAACTTCGAGATATCACTGCATTCGATAACGTTTTCGCGTACATCATGTCGCTCAACTACCGATATGAGTGTCGACTCGCGCAGTTCGTCAACGAAAAGGTAAAGCTTTGGACATGCAACGGCACTCTGCTGATGCCGGGTGGAATGATCGGTGCTGTCGGGGCCTGCTTGCTCTTCGGGAACTGGGGGCCGCATATCGCTCGAGACATCATTCAGGCCTGTCTTGACGGTCGTTATGCCGAGGCTCGCGAGATGCAAGAGAGAATCAACAACGTTGATTCTATTGGTATGTCGTGGGGCGTTGGAGTACAGAAAACAGGCCTCAACCTGATGGGCTACGAGGGCACTGTCCCGCGTAAACCAAATCTTCCGCTCAATGAATCGCAGACTGCAGCGATGAAGGAAGCGCTAATCGAAGCAGGGATTATGAACGCTGACGGGACTCCTGCACCACAGATCTAGGTGTAGAATTTTCGGTCGTCAAATCACTCGCTTAATCAGATATTTCATCTAAGGAAATTATGAATGTAACTAATCCCGATATGATCCGAGCTGTCACCAGTGCCTGGGACGGTGATCGAGATGCAAATGGTCGACCATTAGTGTCGGAGGACATTCTCGAACGGATGAAGTTGGTGACCACCGAAGAAGCGTGGGGCACTTGCAAGCGCAGCGGCTACGCTTTCCAGTTCGTTGGAAACTGGATGAACCTTCATCCTGATCGCGTGATTGTGGGTAGAGCAGTTACATGCCGATGGGTTCCACGTCGACCGGACGTACATGATTCAATCGATAAACAGGGTGAAGAGGACAACCGGGTAGGCTTCCAGAACTCTTGGGTAATCGACGAACTTGAGCAGGGCGACCTGATCGTGGTTGATTTGTTCGGGAAGATCTACAACGGAACATTTGCCGGCGATAACCTCGCAACGGCGATCAAGTCGCGGTCAAGCACCGGAATGGTGATCGACGGCGGAATTCGTGACACACAGCGAATTCTCCAGATGGACGACTTCAACGCTTTCGTTCGTGGTGTTGATCCGAGTGCGATTCTCGATGTGAGCATGCCTGAAATAAACGGCATCACTCGTATTGGTGAAGCTACATGTGTACCGGGAGATGTCGTTCTTGGAACCAGCTCGGGTGTGATATTCATTCCGCCTCACCTGGCTCTCGAAGTCGTGGAACGCTCAGAGGCGATTCGTTTGAAAGATGAGTTTGGTCAACTACGTATTCGCGAAGGTGTTTACACCCCCGGCGAGGTCGACCGAGAATTCTCAGAAGCGATGGACAAAGATTTTGAAGAATGGAAAGCTGATCGCTTGAAGTAACAGGTAACAGGTTTTTCACTCAGCTAGATTCAAATACAAGGAAAATAACTAAATTGGCAGATCAGAACACAAGTGCAGTTGATCAGGTAAAGACTTCTTCAAGTCCTTCTGACCTTCGTATCACCGACATGCGAATCGCAGTAGTCGGTGGTGGCGGATGGCGATGGCCGATCATCAAGCTTGAGACCAACCAGGGACTCGTTGGATGGGGTGAGGTACGTGATGGAGCATCTGCACGTTACGCACTGATGCTCAAGAGCCGACTCCTAGGCGAAAACCCGTGTGACATCGACCGCCTATTCCAGAAGATCAAGCCATTTGGTGGTCATGGTCGTCTTGGTGGTGGTGTTTGTGGTGTTGAGATGGCTCTCTGTGACGTGGCAGGTAAGGCTTTTGGTGTTCCCGCTTACATGTTCGCCGGCGGTAAGTACCGTGATGACAAGGTCAAGGTTTATGCCGACACTCCTCTCAAGAAAGACCCTGAAGAGATGGGCAAGATGCTCAAGGGCCGAATGGATCGAGGATTCGAATTCCTGAAAATGGACATCGGAACTTGGATCGCTGAAGAGGTTGAAGGCGGAGTAATCAACAAGAAGATTTCCAAGGAATCAAACACGTTGATGCACCCGTTCACCGGCATTCAGGTAACTGACTACGGTATTTCTAAGATGCAGGAGTACGTTGGAGCCGTTCGTGATGTAATCGGCTACGAAATTCCGCTTGCTTCCGACCACTTCGGTCACATGGGTGTTGAGAACGCAATCCGAATCGGTAAGGCACTCGACCAGTTCACCCTTGCCTGGTACGAAGACATGATTCCATGGCAGTTCGTTGACCAATGGCAGGCTTTGAAAGCCGGAGTCGACACCCCTGTTTGTACCGGTGAAGACATCTACTGTTTGGAGGGCTTCAAGCCTCTTGTAGACGCCCGAGCGATTTCCGTTGCTCACCCAGACCTTGCCACTTCTGGTGGAATCATCGAAACCAAGCGAATCGCAGACTACTGCCGAGATGCTGGTATTGGTGTTGCTCTTCACCAGGCCGGTTCACCGGTTGTGGCAATGGCAAATGCGCACTCTGCGATGGCGATGGAGAACTTCATCGCTCTTGAGATGCACTCTGTCGACAACCCGTGGTGGAACGACATCGTCGACCTTGTTGGTCAAGAGGGTGATGTGATCAAGGACGGATACGTCACCGTTACTGATGCACCTGGACTTGGACTTGAGGTCAACGAAGAGGCTGTTGCGGAGAACCTCGCTAAGGCGAGCGAAACCCGTGCGGGTGTGTACCCGGCCGGAGCGTTCGAGGATTCGTCAGAGTGGGACGAACTCGATGCGCACGACCGAGTGTGGAGCTAACTCTTAGATTCGTAACTGAATTGATGAAGGCCGCCGGAGATTTCTTCGGCGGCCTTTTTATTTTCAAAATTCCCACTTCTTTTGAATTCCGTATAGCCATTGCTAGGCGATGAGCAGGGCAGAGCGATCACACTTACCGGATAAGAGGTAACAAA
Organism: Candidatus Lucifugimonas marina; assembly: GCA_029593915.1. Classification (GTDB taxonomy): domain Bacteria; phylum Chloroflexota; class Dehalococcoidia; order Lucifugimonadales; family Lucifugimonadaceae; genus Lucifugimonas; species Lucifugimonas marina. The sequence goes on from CP046147.1 coordinate 1,396,141, forward strand.
TGTTCATTCCACATCCGTTTTCAACGGTTCATTCAAAAAATGTTCTTCGGTACGCAGCGGTATCGGTTCTAGCCATCGTCAGCATCGCTATGTTCGCAGCTTGCGACGGCGCTACCGGTGCAGATGGACCACAGGGTCCAACAGGTCTGACTGGTCCGCAAGGTGATCCTGGTGCCGAAGGTCCACGAGGTCCGCAAGGCTTGGCAGGTGAATCGGGCGAGACTGGACCTGAAGGTCCGCAAGGGGAGACCGGACCAGCAGGTCCCGCTGGTAGCTCTGCCGGTATTGAAGCCGGAGACGGGCTGGCATTGGTGTCTGACGTACTCTCTGTCGATCTTTCCGGCAGTGGTAGCGAAACAAGCGTCTCACGTTCGGATCACGATCACGACACCGAGTATTACGGCACATCAGTTGTTGATGCCGCGATAGCTGCCGCAAGCAGTTGGCCAAATCTGACTGACGTGCCCGCTGGAATCGCTGATGGCGTAGATGCCGACACACTGGCAGGATTGGCTTGTACAGATGGGCAAACTGCAAGTTTTACATCTGGGGCATGGGCGTGTGCGGAGTCTGGTAGTTCAGGAGCCGACTCAAATTTGATCGCAAATTTGAACACTGTTCTGTTCTCGAACATCGCTACCGGTCAGAATATGGCTATGGAGATGGGAGTAGATGGGCTAGCGCTAATTGCCTACTACGATCGCAGCACTCGAAAACTGAACACGGTTCACTGCTCGGATGTTGATTGTTCAACGTTCACTGCAACCACTCACACTTCAACGGGCAACGCTGGAGAGTTCCTTGATCTCGCTATTGGTCTGGACGGGCGTGCGGTTGTGAGCATGTATGACAACTCAACAAATGCTGATACGACGGTCGAGTTTAATCTCAAAGTGATGAGATGCGCTGATATCGCTTGCTCTTCTGGCGCAACCGTAACGGTTGATGAGGCAGGGGATGTTGGTCAGTACAACTCCATCGCTGTTCGCGAGAACGGTTTCCCTGTGATCAGTTATCGCGATGCTACGAACGACGAGCTGAAGTATGCCTTTTGCGAAGACGCCTCATGTGCTACTTCGGAGATCAGGTCGGTCGACACAATTGAAGATGGAACTCATTCAGAAATCACGATTGGATTCGACGGACTTCCGATCATCGCTTACCGCGCTGAATCATCGAAATCACTGCACGTAATCCATTGTTCTGATGAGAAGTGTGCTTCTTCGACGCAGACGATTGTTGATGCAGCGGTCAATACTGGCGAGTATGTATCGATGATAGTCGGTGCCGATGGGTTAGCCGTCATGGCTTACTTTGACCGAACCTCGGATTCGATGAAGGTCGTTCACTGCAACACTCTTGACTGTTCTTCTTCAACCAAAACGACTGTCGACAATTCTGGTTCTTCTGGGCAGTGGCCTGCAATTACGCTTGGCACTGATGGCAATCCGGTGATCTTCTTCGAAGATAAGTTCAAAACTGCCATGCGATTCACGAAGTGTCTCAATGCTTCGTGTTCTTCATCACTAACAAAAGTATTGATCACCGATGGTGTCGTCGGACGCAAGAATGTTGCTTTGACCCGAGAAAACGGTAATCCGCTGGTTCTGTACGAAAACCTCGACAACGAGGAAATCAACATCTTTAGTTGTGCGAACTCGTTGTGTTTGCCATATGGCGATTAAGCACTGCATCGCCCGGTAAAAATAAGTTTCTAAAAAACCCTGGTCGTCATTCGGCCAGGGTTTTTAGTACCTGCTTGGCTGCCCCGAAAGATGCTGGTGACATCAGATAAATTCCTGCCCAAGCTTCAGATCGGTACGAGTGAGCCTGATTTACTGCCAACTCAATTCCGAACTTAGCCTGATCCTCTTTGGATTCGTACCTTTCAAAATTTTCGATGATAGAAGTGGGAAGGTTCACGCCTGGTACCTGTGCGATTCGCTCCGCATGGGCTTTCGATCTCAGAACCATCACTCCGGGTAATACTGCTATCGATTGCCTGAATGGCTCGATGCTAGACATCGCTGCCGAATCGAATACGGGTTGGGTCATAACGTAGTCAGCACCGGCGTCGATTTTTGCTTCTAGGCGTTCTGTTTCAAGCGCCATGTTGATCGCTTCCGGCTCAAAACCCGTACCAATCGTAAATTTGGTACCGGATTCCGATCCTTTTCCTAGAGATGATCCGCCAAAATCCCGGCCTGAATTTAGTTGGTTTGCCGTCGAGCGAATCATTTGCACCGAGTTCATGTCGAATACTGCGGTTGAGCGTGGGTAGGTGGGCGACATCTTGGGCGGGTCGCCGGTAATAAACAGAACATTACGTATCCCACGCAGGTGATAGCCCATGAGACGAGACTGGACAGCCAACGTGTTCAAATCGCGACCTGCGAAATGGGCAATAAACTCCAATTCGTCAGAGGTGTGCCAGTCCAATCGTCCTCTGATCAGTTCTACTAAATCGCCGGGCGGGACCAGTGGCAAACCGCGTGACCCGTCGGTGATGTCGACCGCGTCAGCCAGATTTTCATCGACTAGGTCCCTAACCATCTTGGCTCGTAAGTCGAGAGCCTTTAGGTCTGTACCTGTGGGCGCTACCATTTCGACGCTTATTGTGAAATCGCCATCAAGAATTTTTCGGGAGAAATTTCCATTGGTGCGGCGTTCGTCCGTCTTATCCATCTTTCGGGCTTGCATATCGTGCGATCTATCGTTGCCAACTGAGCCTGCTGATGAAGTTCGTGACTTCAGGTAAGCCGACATTTCTCGGATGTGCTCTGGATGCACCTCACAACAACCGCCAACTAGTGAAGCACCTGAATCGCCAAGTTGCCGTGCAAGTGTTCCCATGTACTCAGGATTAGCTCTGGCAAGGAATCTGTGGCCGATCCGTTCAAAACCTCCAGCATTGGGCATAGCAGAGAGAAGAATCTCTCCTGATGCGACAGCAGGGGATTGCTTCGCAGCGTCGACAAACGCTGCCGCAGCCCAGGGAGCGACGCAGTTGATACCTGCGACAGCGGCACCCGCCCTGAACGCCTGTGCAACGAACTCAGATGGTTCTAAGGGCCACGAATGATGTTCGCCAACGCCGGGGTCGAGTGCTCCGTGGGCGATGACGGGAGGAGCTTCAGGCATCGAAGATATTGTTTGAGTCAGAGTCAGAAGTGTCTCGATGTCGGAGAACGTCTCAAGAAGAATCGCGTCTATTCCGCTTGATATGAGTACTTCAAGTTGAGATTTGTAATCCTCGACGCTCGAAGCACCCGGCCCAATGGATCCAATGACGTAAAAACTTGTATCAGGAGGTGAGTACTCGGAGATATATTCGTCGATCGCTTCGCGTGCTATCTCCACTGCTGAGGCGTTGATACTAGCGAGTTGTTCAGAAACTCCTGCTTCAGCCAGTTCTGACTCGTTTGCGGCGAACGTGTTCGTAGTAAGAATCGTTGCTCCAGCGGTAAGGCTCGAGGCATAAATCCCCTTGATCAATTCTGGATTTCGGAGATTCAGGGTTTCGTATCCAAACTCAGGTGAAGCTAGTCGCCCTGTTAGTTGGAATATGAGCGATCCGATTCCTCCGTCAGCCAGATTCGTTCCGACACGGAGTGACTCCAAAAATGATTGTTTAGCTGCCGACATTTACTCTCACTACGATGCGAATAGGTTCAGATGAACTCAATTATCGCCTGCCCCCAGTGGGTTTGGCGCGAATGTCGGAATTTTGCGGAGGATCTACTAGAGCGCAAGCTCGCCTTGCATGACTTCAACGATATGCCATGCAATCTTCACCCGGTTGCTAACTAACCGGCAGAACATCGTGCCTCCACGTTTCGAGATTTGACGTCCGACGAGTTCATCCTTTCCAAATTGGGCAGCCCAGTAGGGCATCAGAATCGTATGAGTTGAGCCTGTTGCGGGGTCTTCATTGATCCCGGCAGTTGGAACAAAGAAACGGCTCACGAAATCATATTCAGCATCGTCAGCTGGAGCAGTTGCCAGTAGCCACGGTTCGTTTAGATTGGCGACAGCGGAGAAATCCGGTTGCAACGCCGCAACTTCTGATTCACTCTCGAATACTGCCATGGTCGTATTGGCATGGAGGATTTCTTGTGGAGCAGAACCTAGAGCTTCACGGACAGCTTGAATCTCAGTGGGATCATCAAGTTTAGTCGGCGGATTTGTAGGGAAATCCAATTCGAGTAAACCATCTTTGAACTGGACTCCGAGCTCTCCGCTTCGGGTATGGAAAGTGACCTGACTGAGATTTCGATTCAAGTGCAAAAGGACAACGTGACCAGATGCCAGCGTTGCGTGTCCGCATAGGTCAACTTCAACTGTTGGGGTGAACCATCTCAGGCCGTATTCACCATCGACATTCTCTTTAGGCCTAAAAAATGCAGTCTCAGAAAGGTTCATTTCGGCCGCAATGGCTTGCATTTCATCGTCTCTGAGCCACTCGTCGAGAGGGCAGACCGCTGCTGGATTGCCGGAAAATGGCTGATCCGTAAAAGCATCGATTTGAAAGACAGGGATTTTCATGCTGCCACTCGTATGTGGACTACCAGTTATTGCCACCGGTCCATGGATGTTTTTCAAGTTCAGATTCGATCAGATCAGAACCTAGACCGGGACGATTATGAACTTTCAAATGGCCGTTGTTGATCTCGAACGGATGGGTCATGATGTCATCTCGCCATGGTGCGTCGTCATTAATGAACTCAAGATTCATGAAATTTGGAATTACAGCGCAGATATTGGCCGAAACCAATGTGTTCATCGGAGAATGGCAGTTGTGCGGTGCAATTGCGGTGTCATAAAGATGAGCCAGATCACATATTTTCTTGCCCATAGTGACGCCGTTCCAGGCGAAGTCGGGCATTATCACGTCCTGAGCGTGTGACTCGAAGAACGGGCGATATTCTTCCGGACCCATAAGGCTTTCACCATGACAAATAGTGGTCGTGGTGGCTTCACGGACGGTTTTTAGTGAACCCGGATCCCACGTCTCAGTTTCTAGCCACATCATGTCGAACGGCTCGAGCGCTCGCGCCAGCTTGATCGCACCACCAAGACGGAAACTCAACGCAGTGTCGATGGCTATTCCAATCTCAGGACCGAGCGCTTCTCTAAACGTACCTATTACGCTAACGGCGTTCTGAATCTGTTGATAGCTGATCTGTCCGCTATTCCCAACACCATTTTTCTTCTTCGGCAAGGCGGGTAAATCGTCTACTGCAAGAATGTTGGTTTTGATCCCCTTAAAACCTTGATCAAGCACTTCTTGACTGAGTTCTCTAATGTCGTCGAGAGTCGAAAGCTTTGGAACTTGCAGTTCTTCGTGATACCGACCTCTATCCGATCCGCAGTGCGACCAGTACAACTCGAGTTCGTCACGCATCTTGCCGCCGAGTAGCTGCCATACGGGAGCATCAAGGGCTTTGCCACGGATGTCCCACAGTGCCGAATCGATACCTGACATCGCTTTGTAGGCGATCCCGCCACGCTGACGGACCATGAACGATGCGTTGTCCCACCACGCCGCCTCTGACGCCATAGGGTCTTTACCGATCATGTTGTCGGCAAGTTGATTCACAGTTGCTGCAACTGAGTACGCTGCCTGCCACTCTGTGCAGTCACCCCAACCAACTATCCCGGAGTCAGTTTCGATTTTTACGAAAGTCCACGGTCGAAATACGCCGTCGACGATGAACGTTTTGACTCCAGTGATCTTCATTTCAAGTTCCTCAAGTCTTTGGTCTCAATTGATTCATCTTCGTCGACGGCTCCGCCCGATGGCACGTCTGTGTATTCGTAACGTCGAACCCCCGGAACTGCGATCCAGATAATTCCTACAACCGCTATCCCGACAAAACCGCCGAGAACCATCGTGGCTCCAGCACCAATTGCTGCTGAAACGAACGCCACCTCCATCTGGCCGATATTGTTCGCACTCATCGCCGCAAACGAGTGCGCACTCGACGCGCGTCCGATCAATCTGTCGGGAGTCGTTAGCTGAACAATTGCTTGCCGCATCGTCATACCAACCGAGTCGGTAGCACCAAGTAAGGCGACGATCACAAGTCCGATCCAGAAGATCGGCGTTAGACCGAACGCAATCAACCCGACAGCGTAGACCATCGTGGCTCCTAGAACGATTCGACCCTTGTGTCGAATCTTCTCTGTGAAGAACACGAGCATCGAACCACCGACACCACCGAAGGCGTTTGCTGAACCCAGCAGAGCAGTTCCTTCAGCACCCATACCGTAAAGACCACTTGCGAACAACGGGAACAGCATCCGGTAGAAGCTGACTACCGTCACTCCGATATCTAGCAGGTACAAGCCTGGCAGGATCGGATGCTTACGTACGAATGTTGCGCCTTCTCGAATAGCTGCGACCTTGCTTTGACCTACCGTTTCAGGATCAGGGGCGCCACTCGCTCGGATCATCGCCGGAGCGATCATGCTTATTCCTGCAAAGACTGTTCCCACTAAGAACGTTGTCGTAACTCCGAATTGGGTGAACAGCACACCGAACAACAGTGGTGCGACGATCTGGCCAATTTGGAATGATGCAGTTTGGAAGGTGACACCGTTCGTGGTGTGTGATCGTGGAATCACCCGAGGTAGCATCGCCGGTCGAGCTGAATTTCCGAGTGAGTTAACGATGCCTGTAGCACCAGTTACAACGAAAATCATCCATGGCGACAGGACATCGTTCCATGCAGCCAGTGTGAGTAATAGCATCGAAATAAACGACACTCCCTGCGTGAACACCATCAATTTTTTTCGGTTGATGATGTCGGCTAGAAGACCGCCGTACACAACCACAGGCATGTGTAAGAACTGGATTGCTCCCAATATTCCCAATTGAACTTCGGAACCGGTCTCTTCGTAAAGCCATTGCGTGCTCGTGAACAATCGCAGCTGCATTGCGACCAGCATGCCCATTCCTGAGAGCCAGAGCAGGGTGTAATCGCGGAATTGGAGAGACGACCACGGTTTCATCTGCCTGTGGTGGGGCTTGGTCTCCTCGGGAGGAACTGGAGAAGTTTCAGACTGGGATTCAGTTTCGTTCGATTTCAAGTTGCTTTTCTATTGCCGGGGGTATGAATTGCGGCATCTTAGCACCGCCCCAGCTAATCGAGTTGGGCAACTTGAATCTAGTTAGCACTCGCAGCTATCAATTCGCTTACTTTTTGCGAAAGTCGCGAACTCGAAATTGCTCCGACCACGATGTCGTGGACTCTGCCATCGGGAGCCAACAGGAAAGTAGACGGCATGTTTGTAACTCGCCAATCGGTTACTACGGTTCGGTTTATCGTGTTGCCGGTAACGTAAGTGATTCCAAAATCTTCGACTAGATCTCGTCCACCACTAAACGAGCCGAGGCCAACATACGGGCCGATATCAACGCCTACAAATAGCACCTGACCTTCATACTCGCGCCATGCTGCCTCTAGAGCAGGCATTTCTGCTCTGCACGGAGGACAGTTGCTAGCCCAGAAGTTCAGTAGAACTGGACGCCCGTCCTTTGCCATCAATTCGTCAAACCCGATCGATGTAGCTCCTACTACGTCCTCCCCTGTGTAGACACTGAGAATGAAATTGCCATCTTCGACCGGTTCTGGTGCGGGTGAACATGCAGAAAAAATTAGCGCACCAGCCATAACCATCAACAGGTACACGGCAGTCTTGGTTTGAGTGGGTTTCATATTGTTCCTGGGGTAGTCGGGGGGGGGATGAAAATTGGTTTGAATGTTGGCGTAATACGATTATTCGATGCGCAGCATTAAGTTTCGATCCCCAATCGAAGTATTTTGATGGAGATGTGGTGGTAGATTGGCTCGATGATCGAATAGTTCGTTCGATCGTGTCCAGTAATTTGTGATCCAACTACCTCGCGGAGATTTGAAAATGGGTGAATTCGACGGTAAATCGGTAATTGTGACTGGCGGTGCACTCGGTATTGGCGGTGCTGCCTCGGAAGCATTTGCTAGAGAAGGCGCGAACGTCACGATTCTCGATTGGAACGTCGAAGCAGGCGATGCAGCAGTTTCTCGAATCACATCGGCTGGCGGTACAGCCCAGTTTGTTCACGGCGACGCTGGCACGTCGGAAGGCTGCCGTTCCACTGTGGATGCGGCGGCCGACGCATACGGTGGCGTAGATATTCTTTTCAACAACGTGGGTATTCAGCCGCCTGATTCGTACGTTGATGCCGTTGAGCTCCCCGAGGAAACATGGGACAAGATCATCGCTGTGAACTTGAAGAGTCGCTTCCTGATGGCAAAGTACTCAATCCCGCACATGCGTAAAGCAGGCGGGGGAGTGATCATCTCATCTGCCAGTGTCCAGGGGTTGCAGTCGATGCAAGGTGTATCTGCTTATGCAGCTTCGAAAGGTGGTGATCTTTCGCTCATGCGACAGATGTCACTCGATTTCGCTCCCGACAACATTCGAATCGTGTGTGTGAATCCTGGAGCGATCGATACTCCGATGGTTCGCAACGCCATCGAAGGTACTGGCGGCGATCTTGAAGACGAACTGATCTCGACTGGGCAGGCACACCCGCTCGGAAGAATCGGTCAGGCTGAAGATATTGCCAACATGGTTTTGTTCTTAGCGAGCGACAAAGCTTCGTTCGTGACTGGATCGTACTTCAACGTCGATGGTGGCCTGATGGCGATGGGCGCGTGGGCTGACACGGTGGGTGCCGACGGTTCGAACTAAATTCGAATTACTTTTTGTTACGGGACTTCTTCTGCTTTGGTGGAAGAGTCCCGGTAAATTGACTCGCCTCGTCGAGCCAACTGATCAAATCGTCATCTTCGGCGATTCGATCTGCGTTCAACAGCACGTATTCCCGCATGGGTTTGCCGCCCATGGGATCGAACGGTTCGGCGTTTCCAGATTTGATCAGCTCTGACGTTCGCTCCCTACCTACTCGAACCATGATCGATTCGCCCCAAGCGCCGGCAAACATCACGTCGTTCGATTCAAGGAACCATGCCGACGTTCCGAACATGTTTTTCTGACGAACAGGAGCGGCAGCAAGCAATTCATCGATTCGCTCGATGAGAGCATCGTCTTTGACTGCCCAATCTGCCATTTGGTGTTTTCCTTAGCTTTCAGTGAACTGGCGGAAGGTCTAAATGTACGCTATTGAATTGTCAGGATTCACTCGGTCTCCGCGGTGCCAGGGCTTGCCATACGGCTTATTAGTGAACTCTTCTTCGACAATGTCGATCCCTAAGCCCGGACCCTCAGGAATCGGGTAGTAGCCGTCAACGGGTTGCACGATATTCGTCACCGAAGCGATCTCAAACGGCTTTAGCGTTCGTGACTCTTGAACCAAGAAATTGGATGTCGCTGCATCAAAGTGCAGATTGGCGACACTTGCTAACGGTCCCATAGGGTTGTGTGGAGCCACCACAAGGTCATGAGCTTCTGCAATGAACGCAATTTTTCGCATTTCAGTGAGTCCACCTACGATGCAGACCTCGGGCTGAATAATGTCTACACCGCCTTCACGAATGAGATCCCACATCTCAAATTTTGTGTAAAGACATTCGCCAGTCGCTAGGGCACAGGTCATCTTGTCTCGAAGCTTTCCCATCTCGTAGCGGTTTTCCATCCGAATTGGCTCTTCCATGAACCATGGATTGAACTCCATGAGAACGTCAGTCAGTTCAAGAACTCTGATTGGCTCGTAAATAGCCGCGTGAGCGTCGAAACCGACATCGATGTCCTCTCCAACTGCCTCGCGAACCGCCTTGAACCGAGCGTTCGCATCGCTCAGTGCATCGTTCCACCGCATATTTCGCCAATCTGGAGATAGCGGACTCGCCTTTAGAGCTGTGTAGCCCTGATCAACGAACTTACGGGCATCTTCAGCGAGTTCTTCGGGAGTATTGCCGTGAATATCCCAGTAGGCTCGAATTTTGTCGCGTACTTTGCCGCCCATTAGTTCGTAAACAGGCTTGTCGAGTGCTTTTCCAGTGATGTCCCAGAGTGACACGTCGATTGCAGATAAGGCGGCAAGACCAGAAGAACCAATAGGGAATCGAGCTCCCTGATAGCAAAGAGCCCAGTTTCGTTCGATCTCAGTTGGATCTTGTCCAACCAACTGCTCAGCGAAGTACTCCACCCAGTAGGTCGATGCCATATCAGGACCAACGTGGTAGACCTCGCCCACACCGTGGATTCCTGCATCAGTATGAGTTCGTACGTAGACCAAATTGCCGGCAGCCGGATCAGTTCCGATTAGGGTTTCTATTTTTGTGATTTTCATATTTGTTCTCGATTGGGATTTATATGGAGGAGCGAGATTGGCCTAGAGGAACCCGGGTGTGCCGTCCTCGTAGGTCTTGAATCCTCTGTCCCAGTGAGCGGGTGGGTTGGCTGCAATTGCTTCATGGTTCAAAGTCATCCCAAGCCCTGATTGGGTTGGAAGTTCGAAGTATCCGTTCACCGGAACCCACGATTCATTCACAAATTCAGACTTTTTCTTCTTGTGGTCGCCGTGCCACTCGAGAATGGCGAAGTTGTTTATCGAGGCGGCGTGGTGAACTCCGGCGGCAGTTGAAATCAGCCCGAGGGGGTTATGAGGTGCGACGGTTACATAGTGTGCTTCTGCAACAGCAGCAATCTTCTTCGCTTCAAGCAAACCACCACAGCAAAGGAGGTCAGGCTGGATGATGTCGACCGCATCTGCATTGAGAAGTTCGGTATAGCGGTGGAGTCCGTATAGATTCTCGCCTGTAGCGAGGGCAACTCTGAACTCTCGGCGCAGTTCGGCGCTCGAATCTATGAATTCAGCGCGAGCTGGTTCTTCGATGAACATGAGTCGATAAGGAGTAATCACTCGGGCGAGTTCGAGAGAAAGGGCGGTTTCTCGAATTGCAACGTGCACATCAACAGCCAGATCGGGACTTTCTCCAATAGCATCTCTAATGGCAGCCATCCGCTCATCGGCCTCTCTGAGAGCCTGTCGCCACGGAATCTCGCGCCAGTTTGAGGGTAGAGGGCTGGTCTTGAAGGCTGAATACCCCTCGTCCATGAGTCGGACAGCGTGTTCACCAACTTCTTTGGGGGAATCACCGTAAATGCCGTGATAGACACGAACTCGATCTCGAGTTTTCCCGCCAAGCAAACTGTAAACGGGAAGTCCTGCTGCTTTTCCTGCGATATCCCAAAGCGCAAGATCTATTCCTGATATCGCCGACCATGCAACTTGACCCAACGGGAATCGCATGGTGTTCTTGGCTCGCCTGATGAGCCATTCAATGCGACCGGGGTCTTGTCCGACAAACCAGGGCGCCATCTCTTCGATCATCGAGATCACGCTACGATCAGGTCCGATCGAATACGCCTCTCCAACTCCCGTAATACCTTCGTCGGTTTCGATCTCGAGGAATATGCTGTTACGTTGCCCATCATTTGCGTGAAACGTATTGATTTCGGTGATTTTCATCTGGAATCCGTGATTGCTTATCGAAACTTGTGAGGCTGTCAGATCGACATCACACTGCGTCCGCGGCAGTATTTTGGCACGTTTGGCAGTTTGGTCAACTTTTCTTCATGATCATTCGGTAAGATGCCCGCACGGAGTTCAACTGTGCCCACTGTTTCTACTCATATGGTTTTACGGGCTAGTCGAGTGCTGATCCCAGTACTTCTGGTTCTGATCGGCTTGTTGGGAATATTGAATTCCCCTCGAGTGCCGCACGCTTTGGCTCAATCGACAGAGATCGCAGATTCCACCTCGGACGTAGTTCTCGTCCGGCTCGATGGTGCTATCGATGGCGTGTCAGCTCGATTTATCAAAAGAGGTATCGAGAGCGCAGAGAGCCGCGAAGCTGAACTGGTTGTGTTGATGATCGACACACCAGGAGGACTTTTAGATGCCACGAGAGACATCGTAGAAGCGATATTGGGTAGTGATGTGCCTGTTGTCGTGTACGTCGCTCCTGAGGGCGCACAGGCTGCAAGCGCAGGAACTTTTGTCGGTGCCGCAGCCGACATACTGGCCATGGCTCCTACTACAAACATCGGAGCGGCATCAGTAGTGAGTTCGGATGGTTCTGATCTTCCGGACACTATGAATCGTAAAGCGAGCAAGGATGCTGCAGCGTTCATCAGAAGCATCGCGGAGCGGCGCGGTCGTAATGCACAGGCGCTCGAAGACACGGTATTGAACGCCGATGCATATTCGGCGACCGAAGCTGTTGAATTAGGCGTCGCCGACTTTGTCGTTGACGATTACCAGCAATTGATTGATTTACTAAATAGCGGGGTGTCTGGCGTAAATGGCGAAGTTCACAATTTCGATCTGAGTGATGTGAACACGACTACGATGGATTTGAGTTTGTTGGAGCGTTTGCTCGGGTTCATATCTAACCCTGACATTGCGTTCTTACTAATCTCGCTCGGTGGCCTTGGGGTGATAGTCGAACTATGGAACCCTGGGCTCTGGATTCCGGGAACATTGGGCGTTTTGTTCTTGATTCTCGGTTGGGCAGGGGTTGGGCAACTGCCATTCTCTTGGGCAGGGGTTGCGCTGATTCTTCTTTCTTCAGCTCTCTTCTATCTCGAATCTACTGCAGTAGGAATCGGGTACTTCGGCGTTGCTGGGACCATCAGTTTGATTCTCGGTGGGATATTCCTCGTCGGATTTTTCGGCTCACCCGAAATCCCAGGAGACTCACCAGTTGTCAGTCGATGGCTGCTGGCGATAGTCGCTCTGACTACTGGTGGATTAGTGTTGTGGTTTGCTTCTGAGCTTCGTAAAACGAAGTATATTTCGCTTTACCAAAGCCCGACCGTAGCTGGGAGTTTGGTCGGTACGATAGGCGTTGTGTCGTCCGATATGACACCGTCCGGTGAGGTGATCGTGAATGGTGAGCACTGGATGGGCGAACTCGATTTTGAAACCGCTGAAAATGTAGCGGTGGGAACGGATGTTGAAGTGGTTTCGGTTGACGGCAATTACCTCAAGGTAAAGCCGGTGCGAACTGATTCAAGTGAGAACGACGTATTGAATAGCGACAAGTAAAACTAGGGCAACAATTCGCCCATGACTAGGAGGCTTCGATGGCTTTTATCAATTTCGTTCGAGATTACGAACGGATCGCCCGATTTAGACTTGGGACGTTCGAGGGAATGATGGGACCGGGAATCGTATTTTCGCTTCCAATAATTCATCAGATCCAGAAGATTGACACACGTGTAACCGTGTTGGACATTCCTCGACAGACCAACATCACAAAGGACAACGCTCCTCTCGATGTCGATTTTCTTGTTTACTTGAGAGTGAACTTGGATGACGCCGAAAAAGCGGTTCTCGAAGTCGAAGACTACACATCTGCGGTCGTTGGCCTTGCCACTACAACTCTTCGAGCGGTTATTGGTGATATCGACCTCGATGACGTTCTTTCGCAACGTGATCGAATCAACGAACTCATTCGGGCTCGACTCGATTCAGAGACTGCACGTTGGGGAATCAAGGTCACAAACGTTGAAATTCGTGAGATCGACCCGCCAAGAGACATTCAGGAAGCGATGAACCGTCAGATGTCGGCGGAGCGTGTTCGAAGAGCGGTTGTTCTTGAGGCCGACGGTACCAAAGAAGCGGCTGTCACAGTCGCCGAAGGTGAGAAGCAGTCAGCTATCCTAAAGGCAGAGGGTGCCCGCCAGGCAGAAATCCTCGCTGCTGAAGGTGACCAACAGGCTGCTGTCCTTCGAGCGCAGGGGTATGCGGATGCATTAAAAGCCATTCACGGGGTGGCTTCAGGTGTTGATGCCAACACAATGACTCTGCAATACGTCGACGCTTTGAAGGAGCTTGGGGCAGCGGACTCAACCAAATTCGTCCTGCCGCTAGAGCTAACCAAAATGCTTGGAAATCTCGGTGATTTGACGTCACAGGACGACTGATCTTTTCGGGCAGATTCTTGGGGTGAATTTCCCCCAGAATCTGCTTGTTAGAGCGGGATAAATCAGGCGTGTTAGGCACGAAATGAAATCTTTCATTTCGTGCCTTTTTTCGTCTCTGAAAATGTGCCGGCTTGTGAATTTCGGTAGAAAAATCAGAAAAATTCAAAAAGGATGAAATCAAGTTCAAATCGAGAATTCTTACAGACGGATTACATGCAAAACACAACGGTAAAGACTCTGGTTCAGGATGAAAGATTGCGCCGGTCCAGCAACGGCCAGTTGCGCCGCTAAGTACAACGATTTTGAGGCTCCATCTGCACCAGCTAGTCAGGCGCAAATAATGACATGTGAAAATTCACGCCGCGAGCGGTCAAATGTAATGAAATGGTTCAGCAATTTTCCTGAGTCCATCAGGCCGGCAAAAATAGCCGCACGGAGACTGCTACATGGTCAATCAAGAACGAAACAAATAACGGTAAAGGCGGAGAAAATTTCGGAGATTGTTGCGAAACCTCTTAATCACTAATGACCAGCCGTGTCGATGGAGAGCCGTGTGCACGACTCAAATGCGCTCCTTGATGCATGAAGAATGCGTGTGTTAGCTCTCCGGGGGGGCACGGACCGAGCATTTACGCTGAAGATCAGAATCTAGTTACGCCGCATCATGAGAGTTGACCGATAAATCGTAATAGAGACCATTCTTAATGCTCCACATGGCCACCGCACCTTCGAACAACCAACACTAGAACAGGTAACCAAGCGAATCAACAACTTGAAATGCCGGGCTTGCGCTTGCGCTCCGGCAGTAATGCGGCGCATAATGGGGCGTATTGCGAAAATAAGCGGCGTGAAAAATGGTGAAACGCTGGACTGGTGTTGATGTGTTGTGTGGTGGTGAAGCGTTCCTGTCAGTGGGGGTGAGCCGGAATGCTCTGGTGTCCACGGCATGAGCTCTCCGGCTGTTGCTGGCGGGTTTTGTATCTGTAGTAAGGAATCGTTTGATGGCAAAACTAGGTGATTTCGAGTTCCCTGAAATCGGATTAGTAGAAAGTATCGAATTAGGCAAAAAGATCGCTCGCGAATTTGCCGGTGAAGTCTCTCGCCAAGGTTTAGCTAGATCTCTGGGTATGTCAGAGCGTGGCGGCGCATTTTCTGCACGTCTCGGAGCTCTGCGTATGTGGGGCGTTGCAGGAGGTCGAAGTAGGGTTCGGGTCACTCGGGACGGCTTGAGGGCCGTTACGCCGCTCTCTGCGAATGAGAGCGAGGATGCCCGCATTCAACTGTCACGCAACGTCGCACTCTTCGTCGAAATGTCCAAACGACTTGGTGATGAACCTTATGCACAAGATAGATTTGCTGTTCTTCTCGAAGAGTTAAGTGGTGCCGACCGTTCTGAAGTCGCTCGTCGGCTCGCTTTGATCGACCGTGTATTCAGTGAGGCCCGTCCATATCTACCGAAGGATGGAGCAGACGGCTTTTCTGAATCCATAGGGCAGCCTACAGATGGAACAACTGTCACATCGACTTCCATACCATCATCCGAGAACGACTATCTCGGAAATGCGCCTATCCACAGCTCTGGTGTCCCAAATGAAAGTGTGCGGTCTGCTGCAGAGCCACAGAATCCTGCGCATGCGACACCGGCAGGTGATCGGATTGAACTCGGACTGCCAGATGGAAAGCTTTCGTTACCGGAGACACTGGCGAATCTCGATGCGGCTCTCACGGTGCTTTGGGCACGTCGACAGCTAGTCGCTGCTATCGATGCTGCAGAGGGCAAAGCAACGCCTCAGCCTCCGCGGGACTTCTCGGGGCAATCTGCACGACGATAGTTTTAAGGCTTTAGTAATACCTTCTGCACGCCTGGTCCGGGTATCGCAGCCGCCTCGTAAGCTTCTTGAACTTCGTCCATGGGGATAACATGGCTAACAATCGGTGTTAGATCGAGTCGCCTAATTTGCATCGCTGTAACGATTTTCTTGGCATCTTCAACCGTTGGCCAAGCTGCCGTCGATATCGTCACGCCTTCAGGAAAAAGTGTCCCACTTTCAGCTACGCGTGCAGGACCATACGATTCTGAGAAAATCACTGACCCACCGGGCTTGACCAGAGCAGCTACCGGTTCGAATCCGGAGTATTCGCTTGTGGAGCCAACTAGAACGACATCAGCTTGTTGGGGTGGTAGCTGGTCGGATGATCTGAATGTGCTCATGGCGAACTGTGAGGCAAGCGTGTTTCGTGCTGCGTGATCTTCCACCGCTACAAGATTTTCAACTGATTTGGCGTTTTTCAGCGCTATTAATGCGGTCATCCCAATTGGGTCACATCCGACCACTGCGACTGATGGAGCTGAGAGGCTGAGTGCTTGTGCCGCCGTGTTCACGCCGATACCGGCAGTTCCACCGGCCAGCACTGCTCGTTCTTCCCCTGATTCTGCGATTTTGGTCAGCGTCCTATCAGCGTCGGGGACCCGAACATACTCGGCATGTCCGCCGGGAAGTGTGTTTGATCCGAACAACGCTGATTGTCCGTTTGCGCTGATGTGACAAACGGTATTTGTAACTAGATCATCTAGTTCGACCTTAGCAACGTCTTCGCCGGTTTCTACGACCAGCCCCGCAAATTCGCCACCAGGAACGATTCTTTCCGAACCAACGCTCAGAAATCGCTCAACATCCCAAGGGCCAATGGCTGCGGTGGTTACGAGAACAATTGCGTCACCGGGATCACGAAGGGTAGGGCGAGGAATATCGATTAGTTCGGCGCGGCGGTAGCCAGGAAACGAGACTGCTTGCATTTGGGGTTAGAGATGCTCTTTGATTTGGCGGGCTACTTTTTCAGTCATGCCAGGCGCTGCAGCGATCTGATCTTCAGATGCCTCGCGAATTCCTTTGACCGAACCGAAAGTGCGAATCAGCATCTTACGCCGTTTTGGTCCGACGCCGGGAACGAGATCAAGCGCAGATTTCACAGATGATTTTCCTCTCAGATTTCGATGGAAAGTAATAGCGAATCTGTGCGCTTCATCTCGGGCGCGCTGCAACAAGAATAATCCCTGTGAATTTCTGGGCATTATCACTGGCTCAGCGGCGTCTGGGAGAAAAATCTCTTCTTCTCTCTTTGCGATGGAGGCTAGTTGGATATCTTGGAGCCCGAGGTGAAGCATTGCTTCTACAGCGGAAGAGAGCTGGCCTTTTCCACCATCGATCAATACGAGATCTGGCGAGGCGGCAAAACTGGCATTCTCTTCTCCACCTTCTCTAGCATTCTTTAGGCGACTGAATCGACGAGTGAGCACTTCTTTCATCGAAGCGAAATCATCGTTGCCGTCGTGGCTTTTGATCTTGAAACGGCGATAGTCAGAAGATAGCGGCTTTCCCTCTTTGAATACCGACATGCTAGCGACCGTGTTTGTGCCCTGGATGTGAGATATGTCATAGCACTCAATTCGGCTGGGCAGGTGGGGCAGGTTGAGTTGCTCCTGCAGTTCCGACATCGCTGATTCCATGCGAGTTGAGTCTGATATCCACTTCAACTTGAGCTGTTCAAGCCCTTGAGCAGCATTGTCGCTGACCATTTGGAGCAACCGACGTTTTGCCCCTCGCTGAGGAGTTGCTATTTCGACCGGCCCATCGCGCCGGGTCTCAAGCCATTCTTGAATAACCTGTTCACGACTAATTTGTTCTGGCACAAGTACACGTCTTGGTACGTGAGACGCCGATGTGTAGAACTGCTCTATGAATCGTGCGAGGATCTCGTCACCTGATTCATCTCGAGTCCCGCTCATAGTGAAATGGTCACGTCCGACTAGATTTCCTTGCCGTACGAAGAAGATTTCAACCCAAGCCTCTTCACCGCCGTAGGCGGCACCGATCACATCGAGGTTTTCACGACCCAAACCGACGACCTTCTGACCTTCGTAAACCCTCTCGATAGCCTTTAATCGATCCCGTAAGGCTCCGGCACGTTCGAACTCGAGTTCGTCAGATGCTTGATGCATAGCTGCTTCGAGTTCAGAAACGACTTCCTTCGTGTTCCCTTCGAGGAACATTAAGACCTGATCGATGACCTTTGAATAGTCAACCTGTGAAGCGTAACCGGTGCACGGTGCCACACATCGCTTGATGTGGAACTCCAGACACGGACGATCATCGGTTCCTGTAATTGCTTTCGTGCAAGAACGATAGGGGAACAGTCGTTTCAGTAGATCCAGCGTCTTCCGCACACTTCCGGCGGATGCGAATGGGCCGAAGTAGCGCGCCCCGTCATTGGCGGTTCTGCGAGTCACATAAACCCGTGGAAAATCTTCTGCTAAGTCGACTTTGATATACGGGTACGTCTTGTCGTCTTTGAGCCGTACGTTGAATCGCGGCTTGTGCTTCTTGATGAGGGAGTTTTCAAGAAGGAGAGCCTCTTGTTCCGACTCAGTGACGATGAACTCGAAATCGGCGATTCTCGACACAAGTTCAGTAGTCTTTGCATCGAGGTTCTTCTTGGAGCCAAAGTAAGAACGAAGTCGATTCCTGAGCGACGAGGATTTGCCGACGTATAGGACTTTTCCACTCGAATCGCGATGAATGTAAACCCCGGGTTTGAGCGGGACCGCTGCGAGCCTAGTTGAGAATGTTCTTGTGGATGCAGGCAATTGAAAAGTAGGCCGTCCAAATCTCAATGAATCGGGACGGCCATCTCACAGAACCATTTTATTGTTCGAATTTCACTTCAAAATCTGGGAAATGAGATTCGATTTACGTTGGGCTAGAGAGCGAACGTAAGAACTACAAGCGCAACAACAAGCACACCCGAGAGAGTTCCCATTTTCTTGAGTTCTGCCGAGAGTGATCGAGTGTAGATCTCCGACCGTACGCTGGCACGCTGAGTTGTTCGCTGTACTCGTGCACGGGCCTGCGGAGCCGAACTTCCCTCAGGAGAGGCAGAGTCTGTGTTGCCCACTGAATCGTTGTTTTCAGGGCGCTGTGACTGCACAAACACGTTAGGTTTGGATGGTCGGCGATTCTTGCGAGTGTTCTTTGGCATTTCGTTCCGGTTGCTTATAGAGCGATGTTATTCAGAGGTAGGTTCAGATTGTGCGAACGTCGAATCCGCCCATTTCAAACCTTTTTCAGACATGACTTTCGCTGCGTCGATTGTCACTTGTGTAGCGTATTCCAGCGAGACGTCTGAAGTGTTCCACATGAAATGATACAAGAACGGATCGATTGGGCTAGATTCAAATGCACGCTCAAAATAGCGATGTTGCGCTAAATCAGTGTGTTCGATCAGCGATTCTGCCTCATCTGCGCTGTCGAGTCGCATCTGCTGTTGAACTCGTTTGATTCGATCTTCCATCTTCGCAACGACTCCTACGCGGAGCACTGCCGGATTATCGTGCAAGATCGCAGCGCCGCCTCTTCCCAGCAGTACAACGTTCCCGATTTCAGCGAGGTCGTTGATTACTTCGGCTGCAGTATCGATGAAATGCTGCTCGTCGACCTCTTCAGCGCTAGTGTGTGGAGCTTCTTCCATCTCGGAGTAGGGGCGAGCGAGAAGTTGTTCGATTCCAGGACCAAAGTACGGATCACCACCCATGCCAGCTACGGCTGACCGATGGAGCATTCTCTGGATAGCCTGTGCGAACCTATTTGCAAGAGAAGGAACGCGGCTTTCTTGATCGGCGAGAGCATTGACGGTCGCACCGACTTTCTTGGCGATGTCGGCGAGCATAAGTCGATCGACAAAGTCTAAGTCCATCTCTCTGGCGACCATCCGCCCTAGATCTGGACCACCAGCGCCGAGTCGTCCTTCAATCGTGATAACAGTCAATTTGACCTCCGAATACCAGATCAGGCTCGGGGGTGAGCCTTCGCATACTCGCTACGAACATGATCGTTCGAGAGGTGAGTATATATTTGCGTCGTCGCTATGCTCGAATGGCCGAGCAATTCCTGAACGTGCCGAAGACTCGCACCGCCGTGCAATAGGTGAGTGGCGAAACTATGCCGCAGCATGTGTGGTGTGATCTTAGACGAAATACCGACCTTAATGGCAAGTTTGTTGAGTCGTAACCAGTACGCTTGGCGCGTTAATCGTGTTCCACGGCGGTTTAAGAACAATGCTTCTTCACTTGTATCCCGAATATGCGCAGATCGAGAGTACGTGATGTACTCAGCTATTGATTCGACAGCGCTTTCGTATATCGGAATGACTCGTTCCTTCGAACCCTTGCCGATTGTTCGTACGATTCCAGCATCGAGATCGACGTCTCTTAGATCGAGACCAACGAGTTCAGATACTCGCAGGCCGGCGGCGTACATCAGCTCAACCATCGCAATATCACGAGCCTCTTCCGCTGTGTCTGTATCTGACGCAGCGTCGAGAAGAAGATCTACTTCTTCAATGGTTAGAGCTTTAGGTAGCGATTGACCAGCTTTGGGCTGTCGAACGTCCGTTAGGGGATTTTCATCGATGATCTGCTCCTGATGCAGGAACTTGAAGAACGATTTTACTGCAGCTATCTTGCGAGATTTGGTCGAAGGTGCATACCCACGTTCATCGAGATCGAGTAGGTACGAGCGAATGTCTGACTCACTGACGTTGTTCCAGTGAGAGCCTGATTTGTCGTTTTCAACAAGAAAAACGTGAAGAGACGAGAGGTCATTTCGATAGGCAGACAGCGTGTGACCAGAATGACCGCGCTCGACGGATAGGTAGTTTATGAACGATTCAAGTTCAGCAAGCACTGGGAAAGTCTCTTCGGTGGATTCGTCCTAAGATCGCTGGTTGCCAGCGTACTGAAGCACCGTGATTAGCCGCAGATCAGAAGGCGCACCGATATTTGAAAATTTATGACATATGTCGTCGTGCGGACTGGGGAATCCGAACGTTGTAGCCAGGCGCTGCAGGCTTGAACTGGCTAAAACTAATGTTTGATTCGCTCTGGGGCGAAACCTAGAATCGTGTTGATTGCGTAGACTCACTTGAACACATTGAATCTGATTCACTCGTTGATCATCTAAAAAATCGTGCGAGTCAATGTCTCGTCACGAATAACTTCAAAGGCTGAGCGCTAGTAAATGCCCATCGCAGCTATCGAAATTCCATTCAATCCAAACATCGTCGCAGGCGGAAGCTTTTCGCTCAGCTGGCACGGATTCCTGAGCTTTGTCGGAGTAGCCGCAGCAATATGGATGGTTGGTAAAGCGGCTCTTCGAGAAAATCTTGATCAGGATCTCGTATACAACACGGCGATTTTCGGGATCGTTGGCGGAATTATCGGTGCTCGATTAGTTCACGTATTTGATAACTGGGCGATTTACGGTGATGATCCTGGTCGTATTCTCGCTATCTGGTCAGGCGGAATCGGCCTCTGGGGCGGAATTCTAGGCGGTTGGATCGGTGGATCACTCTACGCCTGGTTTGCGAAGGCTCCAGTGGGGCGCTATATGGATATCGCAGCTCCTGCGATGTTCGTTGGTCAAACGATAGGTCGAATTGGCGACATCATCAACGGAGAGCACTGGTCACGAGCTCTCGACGCCGGCTGGGGCTGGTATTTCACTCACCCAAGCAGTCCGGGGCGTGCAGGAGCAGAGCGGTTCTTCGGGGATCCAAATAGGGCAGTACACCCGACAGTCGTTTACGAAATCATCTGGAACATGGTCGGTCTCTTCGTAATAACGAAGCTAAAGGGCAAACTGCAACCGGCTGGCGCGATCTGGATGGTCTACATCACCTGGTACTCAGTTGGTCGATTCTCGATCCAGTATCTGCGACTCGACGATGTGAAATTCTGGGGACTTCAGGAAGCTCACTTGATCGCTATCGGGGTTCTATCATTCACGATTCCGTACATGATCATGAAAGTGCGATGGGCAGATAACCCGCTGGAAATCGATCCCAATGCTGATAACCGCGGAGCTCGAAGGCGCAAGCGTGACCGACAGCGAGAGCAGGCAAAGAGCTAAGTGCTCGAGAGCCAGCTGTTCTGAATCGTTAGCCCTGAGCCGGGCGAATGTCACGTAATCCGAGTTGATGCCGTGTTTTGCCGCGCCATACTTCGGATCTCAGCTGGAAAACGATGTCGACGGCGCCAGTTCCCAGCTCTCTGTCACCCAAGCCGAAACCGATTGAGTCGATTCGTCGGCCATCAGCATCGAAGCTAATCTTCAAATGTTTGCCACCTACACCCACCGTACGCACGTCGAGCGGCACTGCACCGTAAGTTATTAGCACTGGTTCTCTGTTGGCCTCTCCGAACGGCTCCATCGCAGAAACGAAGTTCCACGTCGATACAGTCAAGTCTTCGAGTCTTACCTCGGCGTCTGCGTGGAGAGTGGGCACAGCTGGAGCCCCGAGTGCACCCCATGCAGCGTGTTTCCTTAGGTCGTCCAGCAGGTCTGCCAGCATCTCGTCTTTTATCGAGAATCCAGCAGCGCGTGCGTGACCTCCGAATCGCTCAAATTTATCTGAGTGAGTCGAGAGTGCTGCGTGAAGATCGAGTACGGTATTTGATCGGCACGAAGCTCGGGCAAAGCCGTTTACATGTTGGTAAGCGATTGCAGGCTTGCCTGTCAGTTCATTCAATCGGCCTGCCAACGGGCCAAGAAGCCCCATGGGGAAGCCATCGCAGTTGACTGCGACTATCGGGTCATCCGAGTTCACGTCGAACTGAGTCGTCGCATGCTCCCATGCTTTCTCACTGAGAGATCGGCGTTTCGTGTTGTCGGCATCAAGCCGATCTGCAAGTGCTCGCGCTTCAGATACATCATCAGTCGAGAGGATTTGTAGGCTGGGCTCTGCGTCGCCCATGCGACCCGGTGCATTCAGTCGGGGGGCCACATAGAAGGAAATTAGCTCAGCAGTAGGGCGTCCTGAAGCGCCGGGAGCACGAGAAATATCTAAAAGTGCACGTAATCCTGGTAGATCAGTTTGACCGAGAACCCTGAGACCTTCTCGAACGAGCGCTCGGTTTTCTGAGACCAGCGGAACGATATCAGCGATAGTACCCAGCGCTGCCAGAGGTAATAGCTCCTCTGGGAATGGGGCACCAGCCACTTTGTACAAAGCCTGTGCCAGCTTGAACGCCACGCCAGCACCGGAATAGTCGACTGAGTTTTCTGAACCCTCAGAGCCGACATGCGGGTTAACAATCGCCACTGCCGCGGGGCGATCAGTTTCGATCAGGTGGTGATCTGTGACAACGGTATCGATGCCGAGGGTCTTTGCGTATGAAATCTCATCGACAGCGGTCGAGCCGGTGTCGACCGTAGTGATCAGGCTCACTCCGGCGCCTGAGAAGGAATCTATGGCCTGATTCGACAACCCATGGCCGTCAGTTTCTCGGTTGGGGATGTAAGGCACGGCTTTGCCGCCGAGCGATCGGATTGCTCTCAGCATGATCGCCGTACCCGTCAATCCATCAACGTCGAAGTCTCCAAAAACTCCGACGGTTTCTCCGCCCGCAATGGCTTGATGGATCCGTTCTACTGCTTTCTCCATGTCTGGAAGCGCATTTGGATCGAGAAAATCGTCAAGTCCCGAGGAAAAGTATCCTGCGACATCTGCGTCGGTGCGAACGCCACGGTTCCAGAGGAGGCGCGCAGGTAACGTACCTCGCACGCCTGACCCTAAAAAGCCAAGATCGAGACGGAAACCGGGCGGGGGCGGTTCTGCAATCTGCCATTTTCGGTCGAGCGTCATATTTAGTACCCCGACCTACGTGTAGCGATTATTGCTGGAAGCTCTTGAATACGAGACTAGCGTTGTGCCCGCCAAATCCGAGCGAGTTCGACATAGCTACGTCGACCTTCTGCTCCACAGCTTTGTTCGGCACGTAGTTAAGATCGCACTCAGGGTCCGGGTCGTCGACGTTGATCGTTGGAGGAATAATGCCTTCTTTGACCGTCAGAACAGAGAAAGCGGCTTCGATTCCACCAGCAGCGCCGAGCAGGTGACCTGTCATCGATTTAGTCGAACTGATTGCCAAGTTGTAGGCGTGATCGCCATACATCCGTTTTAGAGCGATAGTTTCGAACTTGTCATTCAACGGGGTCGAAGTGCCATGAGCGTTTACGTAGTCGACATTTTCGGGAACTAACCCGGCGTCTTCGATTGCCCACTTCATCGCACGTGCTGCGCCTTCACCTTCGGGATGAGGCTGAGTCACGTGGTGTGCGTCACTCGATGCTCCGTAGCCTGCCATTTCAGCGAGGACGTTAGCTCCACGCTTTTCAGCATGTTCCAGCGACTCGAGCACAATAACCCCGGCGCCTTCACCGAGTACGAATCCATCTCGACCAGTGTCGAACGGTCGTGATGCTGCTTGTGGATCGTCATTTCGAGTAGACAGAGCCATACAAGCGTTGAATCCTGCGACACCGATTTCACATACTGCAGCCTCAGTTCCGCCAGCGATAACAACGTCGGCACGACCACGGCGGATCATCTCTAACGCTTCACCAATCGAGTCGGTGCCGGTTGCACAGGCGGAAACAGTCGAAAAGTTTGGTCCCTTCGCACCGATCATCATCGAAACTTGGCCAGACGCCATGTCTCCCAACATCATGGGGACGAGGAACGGACTTACACGCTTTGGACCCCGATTAAGGAGGACCTTGTGCTGTTCGCTAATGGTCATGATGCCGCCGACACCGCTCCCGATCAGGACACCAACACGGTCAGCATCTTCGGTAGCCATATCGATACCAGCGTCTTCGAGAGCTTCTAAGGCTGCAACGCACGCAAATTGGGAAAATCTGTCGAGTCTGCGAGCCTCTTTACGTCCGAGAATTCCCTCTCCATCGAAGTCGTTAACCTCAGCAGCTATACGACTTTCAAAACCCTCTGCATCGAACAGCGATATGTAATCGATTCCAGATTTACCTTCTAAAAGGCTATTCCATGTGGTTTTACTGTCAGAACCAACTGGAGTGACAAGTCCGATTCCGGTAACAACGACGCGATCTGTCATTAGGTGACCTCAGAGCGCTCGCAGGGAAGAATTCTTCACCACGAGACGGTGTTTCCACTCTTCATATGTCTGAAGAGCTGATTTTCTAAAAATACGACTGAGCGAGTATAACAATGGCGCCAAGTAGTTCCATGTCTGAACTGCTACTTTGGGAAACGTGTTTGGCGAGTTCCGGGAAGTGCCGTATTCGCTAGTTACGATTTATATTGGTTTGTATGTGAATTTCTTTTCATTCAAGTCTGATACCCGGAGCATAGATTCATTCGATGAAAGTTCGGATCGAAACACACGGATGCAAACTCAATACGGCGGATAGCCAGCGGTTGGCGAACGAATTCACTCGAACTGGTTACGCTATTGCGGAGGCTGGCGAAGAGCCTGACGTGTTCGTGCTGAATTCCTGCACAGTCACGCATGTCGCCGACAAAAAAGCCCGCCAAGCACTGAGCAAAGCCCGCAAGAGCTTTCCGAACGCAATTGTGGTGGCTGCAGGTTGTTATGCAGAAAGTGGCACGGCTGACTTGGAAGAGCTCGCTGCGACGGATCTTGTGATTCCGAACACTCGCAAGTCAGAGATTGTCTCTATGGTCAGTTCTCGTACTGGTCTTGAGTGGCAGGAGCCCGCTGGAACTGAGATCGAAGTAGGTCAACTCCTTGGACGCACACGAGGCGCTGTGAAGATTCAAGAAGGGTGCGATCAGGTTTGCGCCTACTGCATCGTGCCGAAGGTTCGAGGTCGTGAGAGAAGCATTCCCAAAGCTGAAATTGTCAGTCAGGTTCAGGCACTTTCGAGTGCCGGCTGTCCGGAAGTAATACTCACCGGAACTCAATTGGGCTCCTACGGGTTTGATCTAGAAAACACCGGACTGATCGACATGATTCGCACTGTCCTCGAGGAAACCGATATTCGTCGACTAAGAGTCTCTTCTCTTCAACCGGCTGAATTTTCTGACGAACTACTGGAATTGTGGAACGGAATCGGGGCTGATCGACTCTGTCCTCACTTCCATATCCCGCTTCAGAGCGGCAGCGACCGGATTCTTGAACGGATGAGACGCCGTTACACAGGTGCGGGCTATCTCGAGGCCGTGGCTGCTGCGAAAGCGGCTGTACCAGGGTGTTCGGTTACCACGGATGTCATTTCGGGCTTTCCAGGTGAATCAGAGGCTGATCATGACAGAACAGTGGAGATTCTGACCTCTGCTGAGTTGGCCGATGCGCACATTTTCCCGTATTCGGTTCGTCCCGGTACCAGTGCTGCTCATTTCGACGATCAAGTCGATGTCCAAATCCGATCTCAGCGGGCCGAAGAGCTTAGAGAAATCGCCGATGCCGCAGCTAAAGCTCACAGGATGTCGTTTGTTGGCGAGACTCGATCCGTTCTTTGGGAAGGGGCACGGGGGACCAGTGGGCTAACAGATAACTATTTACGAGTTCGTCTCGAACCGGGCGAAATCACCGCAGCTCCGGTCGGCGATGGTGACGGACTGATCGAGGAAATCAAGTTCACCCGACTTGAGAGAATGCAGCTAATCGGTACCTCTGCCAGCTGAGGTTCGACTCCTACTTAGTCTTAACTGGGACTTAAACAAAAGAGCCGTCCCTGGGCGAAGGGACGGCTCTTTACAGAAAGACGTTCTAACAACTACGGGCGAGTAGATTAGAAGTCCACAGCTCGCAGTTCGATGTTGCCGTGTCGGCGCTCGAGATAGCCAGCGGTCTCGTGGTAACCATGAGCAAATACCATGAGCCATCCTTCGTTCTCACATCGGTCGAGAAGTTCCTTCTTCATCGCCAACGTCTGATCCGGGTACCGGTCAAATGCTGTGATGTAGGGCAGGGGAAGGTGGTTCGGGGTTGGAATCAGGTTAGCGAGATAAATAATTCGTTCACTACCAGTGTTCACGAGAACGACCTGGTGACCTTCTGAGTAACCGTTGGTAACGATTGTGTGTACGCCTGGGACAACTTCCGTGTCGCCATCAAGAAGTACGATCATTCCCTTGTCATCGAGGGTTTTTAGGTGTTCAACACCGGTTCCGTAGACAGGAACAGACCGCTCGTTTGGTGAAAATGCCTCTTCCCATGCGCTGCGCTGTACTAAGTACTTTGCTTTAGGGAATGTAGGAATAATCGTTCCTTCTCGGTCAAGTCGTGTTGCGCCACCACTGTGCGAGAAAGCCAGGTGAGTGAGAATCACGAAATCGATATCTCGTGCGCTCACACCCTGGTGGCGAAGGTTACGAAGAAGCTTTGAAGATGAGTGACCGTAAATCTCACGAGTGATTTCAGGCTCTTTGTTGCCGATGCCTGCATCAACAAGAATGTTGGCGTCTGGAGTCTTGATCAGAAGAGAGTTCAAACCGAGTCGCACACGGTTCTTACGATCGGGCTTAGCGTTCTGCTCCCAGAGAATCTTCGGAACCGGACCAAACATCGGACCGCCGTCCAACAGGAACGTTCCGTCACTTACGAGCCTTACTGCAACGCTGTTGCTTTCTGTAGTCATTCTGACGCCTCCAAGACCACACCTGGTCTTATTTCAAATCTATGCAAGAGCGGACACTCATTGCGTTTTGGCGCCGTTGGCCCGGTTTCCCAGGCCACGGCTATGTAGTTGGGACTGTTGAAATCCCTGCAGCTGCGAGAGCGGTGTAAGCCATCGAGCTGTTCGACACACGGAACCGTATGGGTCTTATGGTTGTTCATACAAGGTACATCCGTACTCATTTCTATCCGATTACCTAATTATTGTTTCGAACAAGTTCAAAACTAGGCACAAAACACGAGTTCAAATGAGTGTGAGCACTTACGCGGAAATACGCGCGGAATTGATGCGAACTCACCGCTGCTGGTGCACGTCAAATACAATCACCGCGCAGTGCGAGCACAGCCGTTGTGCGTTCGTTGCACAACCATTCGAAAGTTCAGGAGCAATATCTATTGGAAGTCGTAGTCGCCCAGAGTGATGTCACGGAAATTGATGTAGACGTATTGGTGGTCAACTTGTTCGAGGGCGTGACCAAGCCCGACGGAGCTACTGGTGCCGTTGATTCTGCATTGGGCGGAGTTATTTCAGAACTGATATCTGATGGGGAAATTACCGGTTCTGCAAGTGAACTGACGCTAATACACACGCCAAACTCTGCTTACGCTAATTTCAAACCGGCACGAGTTCTCGTCGCTGGTCTTGGTTCAAGTGATTCGTTCGACACCGACGGCATTCGCAGAGTTTCAGCATCGGTAATTCGCAAGCTTCGGTCTTCGGGCGTGAAGCACGCAGCGACAATCGTTCATGGTGCTGGTATTGGCGGACTCGAAACGACATCAGCCGCTCAGGCGACAGTCGAAGGTGCTCTGCTTGGTGCGTACAGGTTCCTTAAGTACCGAACTACCGACAAGAAACGGAAGGCTGATGTCGGGAAGCTGACGATTGTTGAGGTTGATTCGTCCAAGGTTGCCGACATCAGTTCTGGGATCGAACGCGGAGTAGCCTACTCACACGCTGAAATCCTCGCCCGGGACCTCGTTAATGAACCTGCGAACAAACTTGCTCCGGCAGATTTGGCCGCGACGGCAGAAAAAGTGGCGAAAGAAAACGATCTTGATTACACCGTTCTTGAAGAAGCTGACGTAGCGAAGCTGGGAATGGGGGCGTACATAGGTGTTTCGCAAGGCGGACCCCGCCCACTCAAATTCATTCACATGAGCTATGAAGGCGATGCCGGCGATCCTCAAAACAATCTGTGGCTCATCGGAAAAGGCATCACGTTCGACAGCGGTGGTATTTCAATTAAGCCAGGGGCAGGCATGGGCAAGATGAAGGGCGACATGGGCGGTGGAGCATCGGTAATAGCTGCGATTCAGGCCATTTCTCAACTCAAACCAAAGCTGAACGTGCACGTAGTTTGTGCTGCCACCGACAATATGCCTGGCGGTTCAGCTCAGCGACCTGGCGACGTTGTTACCGCTATGAACGGAATGACGATCGAGATCGACAATACCGATGCTGAAGGGCGACTCACGCTCGCCGATGCGATTGGTTATGCCAAATCCAGAGGTGCAGAGCGAATCGTAGATGTAGCGACTCTCACCGGAGCAGCTCGAATCGCTTTAGGCGACGGTGTCAGCCCTGTATTTGGTAATGACGACGAACTGGTAAATTCCGTGCTCGACACCAGCACCACGGTCGGCGAATCGATGTGGCGTCTACCTCTCGATTCTGTGACCAAGCGCCAGAACGCTTCGAAGATTGCTGACCTGAAGAACACCGGCGGTCGTGGAGGTGGATCGACAACGGCAGCACATTTCATAGCTGACTTCGCTGGTGACACACCGTGGGTTCACATTGATGTAGCCGCTACATCAATGTTGGACAGCACAAGAGGTTGGATGCCCGCCGGAGCAACCGGTGTGCCGACCCGATCATTGATTGAATTGGCGATGAATCTGGGCGGTTAATTTCGGCTGGTCTAGAACGAATGAGGCAAAACTAAACGCTAAGTTGTTCGGTGGTGGATGCTGCCGATTAATTCAGCGGTCGATATTGCATTGACGCTTGAAAATCGAGTGTTTTCAAATTGACCGCTTGTATCACCGATGCTAGCGTTGATTGCCTGTGGTGGGCGTAGTGAAGAGGTTATCACGCTAGGTTGTGGCCCTGGAGACGAGGGTTCAATTCCCTCCGCTCACCCCATATTTTCAGTTCAATAATGACGAATTCTGACGGTTACAAACCAGCAGTCTCTCGGATAAGATTGAACTAGCAAGAGACCTTGGTCATTCACGGTTACTTCCTGCGCCCGTAGCTCAGTGGATTAGAGCATCTGGCTTCGAACCAGAGGGTCGGGGGTTCGAGTCCCTCCGGGCGTGCCATATTGAGAATAAAAGAGACCCCTCTAGCAATGGAGGGGTCTCTTTTTATATTTAGCCAGCTTTCGGACAAAGTTCGACAGACGGTTAATTGCTTTTGCTTGTCAAACGGAAATTGAGCATTTACCGCTTCATAGTTGGCGCTCTCATTTCATGGCATGTTCTTATTCTGTTGAGGCAGGACACCGTGCTCACGTCTGAACCTGCTCAATAAGTCTTTTTCCAAGTTGACAGCATCTTCGGTGGGAATCCACCCGACTTCCCAACCCTCCAGTATCGCCATATCACCGACTCTCTTCTTCGTTTTTTGAGAAGGATCGCGGCGCAGATATAGATATATAGATTTCCGCAAATCGTGAACTGATCCATTCGCCCGACCGATATAGACAATGTCAGACTCGCCGGTCGTTAACTCTCTCGAACGCGAAGTGCGAAACACGTACACGCCTTTGCTGCGCGGGACTAAATCTTGGATACCCTCTTCGAACAGATACCAGCCGCTTAGTACTGCTAGGTCACAACTGTTCATATTTGGCCAGCCTCCCTGAGATGGTCCTTGAAGTTCGATTTTGGGAGCGAGCGTAGCTTATTGATTCGGCAAGTTCCATGGTTCATGGTATTCGCGCAGCAGCCGTGTTCGATCGGAACTTAGCACAGCCGATACTTATCCCCGACAAAAAACAAATTCTGGAGCTTGTTGGACTCCTTTGTTTGACCATGGAATTTCGGTTCAACTCAAGGGTTTGTTGCTTGAAACTCGAGCAAGAGTAGTATTCACCCGCCAAACCTCAGTTTTCAGCAAATCAGGGAGTTTCAACAATGCGAGTAATACTGGTCGGATGTGAATACGTTGGGACGACGACGCTCGCCCACGCCATCGATGACTGGCTCGAAACGAACATGGGAGTTAGATTCTCTCTTATTCACGATCATTGGAAGATTCCGCACACGTCGGGACATCCCGACGATACGACACCGGAAGAGCAAGAATGGCTTCTGGCTGCATCACCAAAATTCAAAGAAATGCACCAGCGACACAGTCTCTATTACCATGCCCAAGTCGGCACGTTCGAAGGTCACGACGACGGAATGGTGATCGGTGGAGCAATTGAAGATGGCGTGTATGGTCCGATGTTTTTCGGATACGGCGGTCCCGATCACCGGTTAAATCGAGAAACCGTGCAGCACCAGTGGGAGAAAACGATCCTCCATTTCACCGATGAAACCGTTCTTGTGCACGTCACTGCCGAAACCGACGTAATCGCACAACGATTGCGAGACGATCCTCACGAAAATATGGTGATTTGCGAATCGGATATCGACAGAGTTAAGAAGCGATTTGCCGAACTGGTCGAATGGTCAGTCCTCGACAAGAAGATTCATGTCGACAACAGCGGGGCGATTGAAGACACAATGGCTCAGTTTGTTGAGAAGATTGAACCATACTTAACCGATATCGACCGATCACGCATGAAAGCCAATGGGTAAAAGGCCAAAAAGTAACGAACTAATGAAGCTAGGAATTCTCTCTCGCGGTCCAGGTTTATATTCGACTAGACGTCTCGTTGAGGCCGCGCAGGTGCGCGGTCACGAGGTACGTGTCGTCGATTATTTGCGTTGCTACATGAACATCACCTCGAGAAACCCGCAGGTGCTGTTTCGTGGCGAGGCGTTGGATTTCGATGCTGTCATTCCCCGAATCGCCTCTCGACGAACGTTCTACGGAACCTCAGTTGTTCGTCAATTCGAAATGATGGGCGTCTATCCCTCAAACGAATCTCAGGCAATCAGCCGTTCTCGTGACAAATTACGGTCGTTGCAGATTCTTTCTCGGACGGAAGTCCAAATGCCTCACACAGGCTTTGCAGAAGAAACACAGGACATTGACGGTGTTATCGAAGCCGTGGGAGGCCCACCGCTCGTTGTGAAGCTATTGCAAGGCACTCAAGGTATGGGCGTGGTGCTCGTTGAGTCGAGATCTGCCGCGAGATCTGTAATTGATGCATTCCGGCAAGTCGAAGCTCACATTCTCATTCAGGAGTACATAAAAGAGGCCAACGGACGAGACATTCGTTGTTTGGTGATTGGTGGCAAGGTTGTTGCCGCGATGGAGCGAGTGTCGGATGGGGCGGAATTCCGTGCGAACTTGCATCAGGGTGGAACTGTTCACGAGGTCGAGCTTACTCAAACTGAAATCGACTATGCCTGCGAAGCGACTAAGGCGCACGGTCTTGAATCAGCTGGTGTGGATATTCTTCGATCTGACAGGGGGCCACTAGTTCTAGAGGTGAATTCTTCGCCAGGGTTTGAAGGAATCGAAACTGCGACTGGGGTTGATGTCGCCGGATTACTGGTTGATCACATAGAGAATCAACTTGAATTCCTGAATACAAGGCAACAGGCGTCATTTTGATGGTTACCCAGCGTAGACGCCGTAAAGAACTTAAGAAAATCGGCTGGCGTGAGCGCGTGTCGTTTCCCGATTTCGAAGTTGTAGGAGTCAAAGCCAAAGTCGACTCGGGAGCCCAGACTTCTTCGATCCACGCTTTTCGCCCTCGATTCAGTCAACGAGACGACGGAGAGTGGGTGTCGTTTGAGATTCATCCTCGTCGCAGAAGCCGAAAAGACGCCGTTCGGGTTAGTGCGAAGGTGCTGACTCACCGATGGATTCGTAGTTCGAACGGGAAACGTGAGCTACGACCTGTGATCGTTACGAAAATGAATTTGGGCGGTGAAGAGTTCGAAGCAGAGATGACGCTAGCAAATCGTCACTTGATGGCATATCGAATGATCTTGGGACGTTCTGCAATGCGAGGTCGTTTCACTATCGATCCTGGCAAGTCTTACCTATTTGGTGAATAGTCGACCCTGCTGCTTGTTCTGATTGCATTGCTTTAGTGAAACTGCCGGTATCATTCGTCGCCGAACTTACTTTGCTCACGATCTCTGGAGACAAAATATGCCGCAAGATGTTGTTCGCTATGGACTGCTTTCCACTGCGCAGATTGGACTGAACGCTCATCTGCCAGCTTCATACGACTCAAAGAATTCTGAGATCACATCGGTCTCATCACGAACAGCAGCCAGGGCTGAAGAGGTCGCTAAAGAACGCAACATTCCGCGCTGGTTTGGATCTTACGAAGAGCAGCTAGCCGACCCTGATACAGACGCGATTATCAACTCGCTTCCAAATGGCATGCACGCCGAATGGACTATCAAAGCCGCAGAAGCGGGGAAGCACATTCTGTGTGAGAAACCACTAGCAGTTTCGGCGGAAGAATGTCAACGAATGATCGACGCGGCGAACGCCAACAATGTTGTATTGGTTGAAGCGTTTACACACCGATGGAATCCGCACATGCGAATGGCTCGAAAGTTGGTCGCTGAAGGTGCTATCGGGGATACTCAGACCATCGATTCTGCGCTTTGCTTCAACATCGCAGAGCCAGATGGAAACGTGCGCTTCTCCCAGGAACTCGCGGGTGGAGCATTGTGGGATGCAGGTTGCTACGCCGTTTACGCCACTCGATTTGTTATGTCGGCTGAACCCGTTCAGGTTCGTGGAATGTCGCATGATTCAGGAAACTGGGGAATCGACACCACGTTCTCAGGTTCGATGAAGTTCGCAAACGGTGCAATCGGAAACATCACGACCAACATGGAACAGCCTTTCCGGTGTTTCATCACTATTGACGGCTCCAAAGGTCGTATTGAAATCCCCGGTATGTTTGACGATTCAGGTCCGATCATTATCAAGCGTGGTGATGGCAGGAACGGTGAGAACACGGAGATTATTTCGACCCCAGCTCCGTACAGATTTGTGGTCCAGTTCGACGAATTCTCAGAGTGCGTACTGACAGGGAAGAAGCCTGAATTTCCCGCTGAAGACGGATTGCGCAATACAGCAGTTGTAGAAGCGCTGTACAGGGCGGCCGATTCTGGAAGTCCTGTGGATCTAAATCTGTAGATCCAGTTTTCAATATGGCGTTGAACAGCAACCTCGTCAGGAAGGGCGAGGGTCGTCGACACGCGTCCCTCGGCAAAAGCGTAAGATGCGCCGGCTACTCACCACTGCTTAGAAAATATTTACAGGTGTAACTAACGATGTACCCAAGTGATGTTCGACAGAAATTAGCAACCGGGAATCCTGTTCTCGGTACAAGTATGTTCAGCCGCGAGCCGTTCGTAGCTCAATCGATTTACCAGACCGGCGCCGACTGGGTTTGGATCGACCAAGAACATTCACCAGCAGGTTTTGAATCGGTCGGAACAATCGCGGTTCAGGGGCGACAGGCGGGTAGTGCGCCCGTGATTCGAATTCCCTACAACAATCCCGGCGATATCAAAAAAGCTTATGACGTTGGTGCTGTGGGCGTGATGGTTCCGCAGATCGACACCCCAGAAGACGCTAAGAACGCGGTTCACTGGGCAAAGTATCCACCTGTTGGAATGCGTGGAATCGCACCATTCTTCGCCGGCTATCTCGGACTTACTCAGCAAGACATCATCGACAACGCTAACGACGAGACCCTCCTGCTATTGCAGATGGAGAGCGTCGAGGCTTACGAAAATCTCGATGAAATTCTCGCTGTTCCCGGATATGAAGTCCTCTTGGTAGGTCCTACCGACCTTTCGGCTTCACTGGGCATAGGTGGCGATATTCACAACTCGAAAATCGAGAACATAATGACCGATGTCGCTCAACGAATAAAAGGCACAGGCAAATATCTCGCCACGACTTTCGCCGAAGTTGATGACTGTCGACGTTGGATCGGCGAGGGATACCAGATGATGAACGTGTCGAGCACGCTCGCTCTGGGTACGATTCAAACAGCTGAAATTTACGCCGAGTTACGAGAGACGTATAAGGCGTAGTTGGCCAGCTAGCGGGTTTTCTACTCCCCGCCGCACCACCGAAGATCTCTCCACTCCGCTTCGCTGCGGTCGAGAACTGACATAAAAAAACGGCGGGAGAAATCCCGCCGTTTTTCGTTTTACTCTTGTCTGAATGGAGAGTTTGGATTAATCCATGTGCAGAGCAACTCGTTGTGCCTGCGTCCCGGAGTCCTTGCCTTGCCATTCTGCAAACTCGAAAGCTTCGTTGACCTTGTCCAGCGCGAACGTGTCAGAAATGACATCCATCAGCTGGTACTTGTCTTTGGTCTTCACGAGGAACTGAAGTGCAGCTTCGATTACCCACGGGTTGTAGTGAACGGTTCCGACCCACTTGGTCTGGTTACCGATTACCTTGCCAGCTGGAATCGTAAGGCTTCCGCCACCGACGTTTCCGATATCGAGGTACGAACCGTTGATTCGAACCATGTCCAAGCCTTCGTAGGTTGCAGCCGCAATACCCACAACCTCGACAACGACATCTGCACCAATTCCATTTGTTAGCTCTCGAACTCGTTCAACGCGTGACTCTGGAGTTGGGTACTCGTTCATGGAGATTGTGGCCGTCGCACCACAGTTCATAGCTCGGTCGAGACGGCTCTGTTGTCCGTCGATGACTATCACCTGACTTGCACCGCGCTCGGCTGCAACTGCAGTGGCATAGATGCCGAGTCCACCGGCACCTTGAACAACGACAGTATCACCGAATGCAACGCCAACTCGTTCCAGACCAAATAGCACCTGTGCGAGTGCACAGTTCACTGCTGGAACAGCCTGGCTTGGAAGCTCGTCAGGAACCTTGTAGGCGTAGTGTCCTGGCTGCATGTAGAAGTACTCGGCCATTCCGCCATCACAGTAGGCGTAGTCGTCGAGTCCAACCATATTGCGGCGTGAGCGGAACGTGCACGCGTGGTGTTCACCCCGGATGCAGTGGTAGCAGCGGTTGCATGGGAAGAAGAACGGGAATGCTACTCGATCACCCTCTTTGAGAGGTCGGCGAAGTGAGTCGGTGTTAATCCCTTTTCCGAGTGAATGAACCACTCCTGTGAACTCATGGCCAAGAACTCGACGCTTCGAAAGCGGTGGGCCATCCCCATCGCCACGCCATACGTGAAGGTCCGATCCACACACGACGGCGTCCGTGTTTTTGATCAAAATTCCACCCGCTTCGATTTCGGGTGTGGGAAGGGTTTCCAGCTCGAACGGTTTACCCGGCTCGGTGAAAACAGTGGTTAAGCCCTGAGGCATCTAAAAAGTCTCCGTGTTGGGAGTGTGAATGTAAATTGCCGTCTGAATTTAGGCTTGCCCGTGAGATTCGGCAACTGTTGAAGTGTGTAAATTCCGACGAATCATCAATATTGCTTCTGCATTTGGTTCGGCTTTGACGCTAAGCCTCCTGTAGCAGGCGTATACTCCGCCGGTTTTCCGTGTTTATCCGAAAGCTTTAGCCCAGCGAGTTGGTGCTATCAGCAGGGTGAACTTATCCAGAAAGGGACAGCAAGAATTGCTGGAACGTTTTCACGTACCTCACGATGAAGCGGTTCACGTCGACATCGACGACATGAACGCCACCGTGAAAGAAATTTTCCTAAAGATGGGCATGCCTGACGCCGACGCCGACAAAGCGGCTGAGGTTCTTGTGTATGCAGACATACGCGGTATCGAATCGCACGGTGTGTCGAACATGTTGCGCCGGTACGTCGAATCGTTCGGTGAGAACGGCATCAACCCAACCCCAAAGCCAAAAATCATTCGTGAGATGCCAGCAGCGGCGACACTCGATGGTGATGGTGGTCACGGATTGGTGATCGGTCCTATTGCCATGGAAATGGCGATCGGACGAGCCAAGACTTACGGAATCGGAACTATTACTGCGAACAACGGTCGCCACTTCGGTGCCGCCGCCTACCACGCAGCTATGGCAATTCCACATGGCATGATCGGTGTAGCGATGACGACCGGTGGAATGCAAGTTCTCCCTGTGGACGGCGCCAAGCCAATGTTTGGACTCAACCCGATCGCTATTGCTGTTCCCACCAACAGTGAAGCACCGTTTATCTTCGATGCGTCGATGAGTTCGGTTGCAGGAAACAAAATTGCACTGGCTAAGCGACTCGGTGTCGATGTCGCTCCGGGTTGGATCACCGGTTCAGACGGTGTTCCAATCATGGAAGAAAGTCCTGTACCAGATGAGTTCTTCATGCTTCCGAGTGGTGGTACTCGTGAAGGCGGAGCTCACAAAGGGTCAAGCTTAGGTATCTGGGTCGAGATCATGTGCTCACTCATCGGTGCTTCAGGCGCTGGACCAAACCGACGCGGTGGAGCTGCACACCACTTCATTGCCTACAACATCGAGGCGTTCACCGATCTTGAAGAGTTCAAGAGCGATATGGACATCTACATGAACGAGATCAAAAACACACCCCCGATTCCAGGCAAGGAGCGAGTGGTGTACGCAGGTCTTCCAGAGCACGAAGAAGAGATCGAACGCCGTGAGAACGGAATCCCGTATCACCCTGAAGTGATTGACTGGTTCCGTGGCATTACTGGTGAACTCGGTATTGAATGGCGACTAACCAACGACTAAATCAGGCAACTGAATCAGGAGTTTTAATATGGCTAAACGAATTAACAAATGTATTGAGTTGCTTGAGCAGGGGCAGCCGTTCTACGCTACTCACCCAACCGAGCTATCGTACGAAGCGGGTGTGAAGGATTCTCAGACTTGGGCTGACATGCTCATGATGGATTTCGAACACCACCCGTTCGACACGGTAGGTCTAACCAACTACATGCGTGGACTTCGTGACGGTGGGCCTACACCAAGTGGTCACCTCACACCTACGGTTCTGTGCACACTCCCTTCCAACGCTATTACGCCAGAAGAAGTGCGTTACAACGCCTGGCAGGCACGTCACGTGCTTAGTGCTGGTGTTCACGGAATTCTCCACACCCACACTCGCACTGCCGAGTCGGTGAAGGCGTTTGTGCAGACCACTCGATACCCGTTCCAGGAACTCGAGAAAGACGTAATCGGAGAAGGTTTGCGTGGATCTGGTGGGCAGAAGCCTTCAAACGAAATTTGGGGACTCGACACCGCTGAGTATGCTCGACGAGCAGATCCGTGGCCGTTGAACCCTGAAGGTGAGCTTCTTCTTGGTCTGAAGATCGAAGATCGTTACTGCCTTGAGAATGTTGACGAAATCGTCGAAGTTCCCGGCATCGGATTTGCAGAGTGGGGGCCTGGAGACATGGGAATGTCGCTTGGACACCCAGACGCTCACGACCCACCGTACCCGCAGGACATGAACGATGCTCGAGACAAGATCGCAGCAGCGCTGAAGCGAAAAAACATTGGCTTCTACGCAAGCTGGGCAGACGACAACATGACGATGGAACAGCGCGTCGATTACTCGATCGATGTTGTTGGTGTCATGATGATGGGAGCAACAGAAGAGTGGGCAGCGTACGGTCGAAAGAAGACCGGGCGCACGATGCCTGTTTAGTCACCTGATTTTTCAGGGGACTTTTCTCACGCCATACCGAAAATAATGGCGTAACACACTGTAAATTGAGTCGAGTCCGCACAGGCGGGCTCGACTCGCGTTCAAAGCCCTTTATAACAACGGGCAAATTCAGGAATTTCCTAGATGAAAGTATTAGTAACTGGTGGATCGGGAATTGTTGGTCACTATGTGATCGACGAGCTGTACAAACTCGGTCACGAGGTAATCAACGCCGATAAATTCCGTATGACTAGTAATCTCGGTCACAGCGGAACAACCGGGCAACTCGCGAGCGCAGATGCCGCAGTAGAAATGCGAGCGAACTGGCCGAAAATCCCGACGTTCTTTGGGGTTGAGATCTCAGACTACGGTCAAGTGATTTCGGCAATGGATGGTTGCGACGCAGTGATCTCGCTTGCCTCGAGGCCTTCAGCTGCCAACTACGTCGAAGAAGACGTTGTTAAGACCAACACCATGTCGATGTGGAACGTATGCCGGGCAGCCGAGCAGCTCAAAGTGAAGCGAGTGGCCCTGGGCTCGTCATATAACGCCGTTGGTGCAATGGGCACAGCAGCTCGCTGGGAACCTAACGAGGTCAAGCCGCCCGAGTACTTCCCGATGGACCATAACGTGTACACACGATCCGAAGATCCGTATTCGATAGCAAAGTGGCTCGGTGAAGAGATCGGAGAGGCATTCTCACGTCGATCACCTTGGATGGCAATCGCAAGCATGCGATTCAACGGCATGTGGGACGATGCCTACTTCAAACATCTTCAGGCAAACCCGATCACAGACCCGTGGACTCGATGTCAGGGATTCTGGACGTACCTGCACATTCGTGACGCAGCCAGAGCGTGTGTTCAATCTGTAGTGAATGAGAACTGGAACGGTCACCACCGCTTTTTCTTGAACGCCAAAGACACCATGCTGAACATCCCGACGATGGAAGCCATCAAAACTGTTTACCCGGATGTGCCGTTAAAGAAGGAATTCGATGGGTTCGAAGCTCCGCTTTCAACTGAGAACGTCAAGGAAGTAATCGGTTGGGAGCCGATCTACTCGTGGCGTGACGAGCAGTTCAGTTCTTAGCATCTGACTCCTGCAAGGATAAACAGGCGCCGCACAACGTAAACTAAACGTATGTGCGGCGCTTTTGTTTATGTGTATGTCGGTGGAGTTCGCTACCAGTTGATGGGCAGCGGGGTCGAACGCGCAGGAATCGCTGAATTGATCGCTAGTCGGCCCGATCTAGGGTCACGCTTCAATATTCGACCAACCCAAGATATTGTGACGATAGTAAACGAGGATGGTCGACCTGTTGCAAAGCCGATGCGTTGGGGACTAATTCCCAGCTGGGCAAAGCCCGATAAGTTACCTCGAAGTACGTTCAATGCTCGAGAAGACCGCCTTTCTGAATCTGGGATGTGGCGCGGGCCGTTCGCCAGAAGCAGGGCAGTAGTTCCTGCGAATGGATTTTTCGAGTGGAAAAAGACTGACGGCTCGAAGCAACCGATGTACATCACTCCGAAGGAGGGGGAAATTCTCAGATTCGCCGCAATTTACGACACATGGATAAATGAGCACGGCGAAACGGTTGACTCCTGCGCAATAGTCACAACCGCAGCCAACGACTTCATGTCGTCGATTCACGATCGAATGCCTGCGATTCTTGACGAGGAATCGATCGCTCTCTGGCTAGACCCGAACACGTCCAAAGACGAAAACCTTCAGCCGATACTGATGCCGGAATCGAACGATCAGCTACAGGCGATTCCTGTCTCCACACGGGTAAATTCCGATAAGAACGACGATGCTGGATTGATCTTAGAAGTCGCAGCCGATCAACCCACTGACGCAAATGGGCAGCTAGGCTTGTTCGACACACCCAACGACCACTAGTTTCCAAATACGATGCAGATCCCTCCCCAACCACCTGACGACGACCATTCAGATGAAAATCAGGATGATCTCGTAAACAAAGTCTATGGGCCTTCGCAGAGCGATATAGATCGTTCATGGGAGGGCTATAACACCGGCGGCGGTGGTCAGCGAATCGGCGGTTTGATTTGGAAGGTCACTATCGCCGTCGTATCAATCGTGATTCTTGCTTCGATGTCGCTTGGAATACTCGGGCCGCTTCTTGGTGGATCGAGCAGTCCTGAACAAGAGATCCCAGAGCGCGTAACTGCCGAAGTATTGCGAGTAATCGATGGTCGAACGATAGTGGTCAATGCAGGTTATGGCGAAAGAACCGTCAGGCTCATCGGTGTGGGCGCACATGCATTCGGTGATCCGTTCTACAGCTTCGGTCAGGAGGTCACTCAGAGTTGGCTAAATGGCAAACAAGTATTGCTTGAAGCCGATGCGCAGGACGCCGATGATCAGGGCCGATTGATGCGATACGTATTTCTTGAAGAAGTCATGATCAATGCTGCGTTCATTTTGAACGGACTTGCCGAACAAGAGACTCAGCAACCAAACGTCCGATATGACGCTTATCTTGACGCCATGGAAAGCCAAGCCCGAGAATCCGGCGTTGGAATCTGGGATTCGTCGTTCGGGAGCCAAACTGAAGCTGACGATTCTCAAGCTTTGAATCGATTACCAACCGTGGAAGGTCCGTCTGCTAGTTGACCAACGCCACGGGTAATCCTCAGGAGAGTAGATCTGGACAGCGGTTCAAATCGGTAATCTCTAACCCTTCATATCGACGTCTCTGGGGCATAGGAATTGCGTCCACGACGATGCGGTGGATGGAAACCGTAGCTCTTGGAATCTTCGTTTTTGAACTGACAGGCTCCCCATTTTGGGTTGCAGTAGTCGGATTCCTGCGCATGATTCCAATGCTATTGCTCGGGCCGACTATCGGCCTGATTTCAGACCGTGTGAATCGACGGATATTGATGGGCTCGACGTTGGGAACTTTGTCGGCCGTTTATGTCGTGATGTTTGTGCTGGTTGTCAGCGGCAAGATCGAGCTATGGCACATATGTGTCGGTGCGACTCTGGCGGGCGTGATGTGGGCAACTGACTTTCCTGTTCGAAGGGCAATGATCGGTGATGCTGTCGGTTCCGAAGGAATATCGACCGCTATCGGCATCGATATGGCGAGTAGTAATTTCTCAAGAGTCATCGGGCCGTTGGGGGCCGGAGCGTTCTTGGCTACGTTGGGGGTCGAAGCCGCTTACATGACTGGGGCGATACTGTTCGCCATCGGATCGGTGCTGGCATTCTCGCTACCTCACGTCGAGCGGTCGTCAGTACGGCGAGAGAGCGCGGGCTACTTTGCGAATCTTTCTGAAGGTTTGAAGCACGTAAAAGCTGATCAGATAATCGTAGTTACTCTGCTGATTACGATAGTGATGAATATTTTTGGATTCCCGTATCAGCACATGGTTCCTGTCATTGGTGCTGAGACTCTGAAAGTTGGCCCCTTGCTAATCGGAATTCTGCTGGCAACAGAAGGACTAGGTGCAACTACTGGGTCGCTGGTTATCGCATTGAAAGCTCGCCCGGGCGGATACACAAAAATCTACTCGATCGGCTCAGTTCTGTTTCTCATGGCAATTCTCGGTTTCTCGTTGTCGCCAAATTTCTGGATGGCGTTGCCAATCTTGCTTGTAGGCGGGTTCTCTATGTCGGGCTTCGCAACAATGCAGAGCATCATCGTCATCACCTCAACTCCAACAGAAATACGCGGAAGGGTTCTCGGTGTTCTTGCTGCGTCGATTGGAACCGGTCCACTCGGAGCACTACTGGTTGGTGGACTTGCCGTTTGGTGGGGTGCTAGCAACGCAGTGACCGCCATTGCCATAGCAGGACTTGGCTTGACGATTTTGTCGCTTCTGATATGGCCGTCTTACATGCGACAGGCCGTTACGTCAGGATTATCAAAGACTAGTGTCGCTGGTGAAAACGAGTGACATTACGTAGAGAAAGATGATCAAGAAGATCAGCAGTATCACGAACCGTGGGTTAAGTTTGATTTTCACGAATATTTTTCTTTGAGATTTAGCACGTTATTGACGCAGGATGATTCAATTTACTCTCTAATAGCCTTGGACATCGACGGGACGATGATCGGCGATGATCGGGAAGTTAAGCCAGAACTGGTCAAAGCGATAGCTCGGGTTAAAGAAACAGGTGCTGTTGTCTCTGTTTCTACAGGTCGCACACTAACCCCAGCGCTAAAAATCGCACGAGAATCGGGTGCATCCGGTCCTGTAATCTGTTTCCAGGGTGCCATGACTTTCGACCAAGTGACAAAAAGCGCATTGCGCCATGAACGTCTCGAAGCAGATCTGGCTATACGAGCTATCGAAGGATTGAAGTCATCTGTCCCTGAAGTGATGATGTTTTTGGGGGACGATGTCTGGGTCGAGAAACGCTCAGACTGGACCGATGGATATGGGCAACGAATGGGTGTCGATATTCGCGATACTGATTCATTGTTGAATATGGCTGATCAGCTTCCCACGGCGATTGTCGGAGTCGGCGAACCCGATGTTGTCGGCCCGCTTGTATTGCAACTCCACAAACAGATGAATGGCTCAGCGCTAGTCACACATTCTTTGCCCATGTTCTGTGAAGTAGAGGCTATCGGTGCCGGCAAAGATCTTGCTGTCGAGCACTTGGCCAACTCACTGAATATTTCTCAGGATCAGGTGATAGCGGTAGGTGATGGCAAAGGCGATCAATCAATGATCAAATGGGCAGGTCTCGGAGTAGGTATTGCCGGAGGACACCCCGACGTGCTCGCCATATCTGATCGAATAATCGCAACACCCGAAGAGCGTGGTCTCACTCATCTTCTCGAAGAATTACTGGAAGACGGAAAACTCGGTCCGGCTCAAACTGGTATCAACTAAATTGACTCTCACCAAACTAGCCAAGCTCAACAGGTAAACAATCTTGAAAGATGTAAAAGATGTAATTGTTCTCGGTGGCCTAAATATGGATCTGATAGTCGACACTCCGCGACTCGCAGGACCCGGTGAAACCGCTGAAGGAACTCGTTTCTACACAACTCCCGGCGGAAAAGGAGGCAATCAGGCGGTTGCCGCCGCCAGACTGGCGCAAAGCAACGGTTCAGTGAAAATGGTCGGGCGGATCGGTGACGATGGATTCGGCGAAGAGATGGCTCAATTCATGCGCAATGAGGGTATCGATACGTCGCTGCTTCGACGCACCGAAAATATAGCTTCAGGAATCGCGGTAATTTTCATCTTGCCTGATGGCGAAAACCACGTGAACCCTGTGTACGGAGCGAACGCACTTTGTGATTCGCAGCAGTCCGATGACGTAATCAGTGCGCTTGCCAGCGCTGGCGTGCTTCTGTGCCAACAAGAGGTACCGCTTCCTGTGACTAAAGCATCCATTGATGCAGCTGCTAAAGCTGGAGTCCCAGTGGTATTGGATCCTGCTCCCGTGCGAGACGTGCCGAACGGCTTCTACAGCTCAGTGAGTGTATTAACACCGAATCAGGGTGAAGCCTCTGCAATGGCGAACATCGACGTCGTTGATGCAGATGCGGCAAGGAAAGCAGCAGTCACAATTCGAAACACAGGAATCGAAACCGTCATCGTCACGCTCGGTGATCAGGGAGCGTGGGTCGAGTCCAACGGAATATCAGAGCTTCTCGATCCCTTCAATGTCGATGTTGTTGCAACAGTCGCTGCTGGCGATGCTTTTAATGGCGGACTTGGAGTCGGAATAGCGTCAGGTATGGATTTGCTGGACGCCGCTCGACTTGGAATGGCATCAGGAGCTCTCTGTGTAGGCAGAGACGGGGCGCAAGAGGCAATGGGCACCAGAGCCGAAGCCGAGGCGCTGCTAGCTTCTCACAGCTAACGATGCCTTTATTTGATCACCGGTGGATCGCCTGAAATATCCGCTACGTTAGTGATTCCAGCTGCCTTCATAAGTTTTGCAAGCCGTTTGTTGATCCGAGCAGGCAATCCTGGTCCTTCGTATATGAACGATGTGTACAGCTGTATTGCCGATGCACCTTTCGCAAGTAACTGCCACACGTGCTCGGCTGTCGAAACACCGCCACAGGCGATGATGGACGCTTGGCCCTGAACTTGTGCTTGAATGTCGGCGATCATGAGTTCGGTGTGCTCGAACAGTGGAGCGCCACTTAACCCTCCGCGTCCGACCTGCAGACGGCTGCTTTCGATTGGGTGAGTATTCGCCACAACAAGTCCATCAACCCCAGCATCTACAGCCGTAGCAGCCAATTTCAGAATCTCTCGTCGGTTCTCGTCGTCACGGGGCCATGGCGGAAGCTTTACGAACAACGGCACCTGTTTTTCTGAAACAAGACCTTCGATCAATCCGCGGAGTCGTGCTGGCTCGTGAAATATCTTAAGTCCCGCCGTATTCGGACTGCTGATGTTCAGTTCAATTCCAGAAATGAGCGGTTGTGTACGTCGAAGGCACTCGAAAATTTCATCTTCG
Source organism: Candidatus Lucifugimonas marina (assembly GCA_029593915.1). Taxonomy (GTDB): domain Bacteria; phylum Chloroflexota; class Dehalococcoidia; order Lucifugimonadales; family Lucifugimonadaceae; genus Lucifugimonas; species Lucifugimonas marina. Next base: position 1,440,787 of record CP046147.1, read on the forward strand.
ATAGTGCCAGCGATGCTGACCAAGACTCTGCTTTTGTATTTTTGAGATTTGCTCAGTCTCTTTAAGGCTGGCTCCAGACCCTGACCCGGGAACCCCATCGAGTTCATCACCGCTTTTTGATCTGGCAGTCTTACCATGCGCGGTTTGGGATTCCCAGGACGAGAAGCGAGAGTCACTGTGCCGCCGGTCATGAATCCAAAACCCAAGTTCAAAATTGATCCAAGAACCTTGCAGTCCTTGTCGAACCCTGCTGCCATACCCACAGGAGTGGGCAGACTAATTCCGGCAAGATTGGTCTTCAGTATCTCGTTTCGAGCACCATTGAAGGCTTTCGGCACATTCCATATTCCGGGTACGCCAAGCGCCGTTTCCGCAACTTTGTGGGCGCCCTCGGGTGGAAGCCTGAAGATAAGTGGGCGTGCCGCCAGACTATAAATACTCGTCTTATCGCTCCAGAGTTAGTAGCAACATTGCTTTGGGAATCACCCTAGCGGGTGACACCGACCAGAATAACCAGAAGTAAGATGTTAATCGCCCCCAATACAAAACTCGAACAATATTCTCGGGGTATAAGGAACAATTCGCTCAGATGACGTTGGAATACCACTTAGGCGACTCGACTAGCCCCAAGGGGCATGCACTGATCTATTTTCGTGATGGATCCGACCCTAATCGCGTTGGCGCTTCTTACGTCGTGATCCTCCCTGTGACGGTCGACATCAGCAAATATGTGCCTCCGTTTCTCGCCGGTCAGGTAGAGCAGCTTGGATCGGGAGATATGTCTTCGTTTGCCTTCCCGCCAGCGCCGGAACCTGTTCCCTCGGAAGAATGGTTGAGAGAAACTGCCGAAAAACGAGGTGATGACCTGTTGTTTGGCGGAGCAGCCAATTTGAGCGATGTAACGTCATTGATGGAAGTTGTAGCGGGAATTTCAGCTGAATATGCCTCGCAATACGATGAAACCACCGCGAGCATTGCCGCTGCATCCGACTCAAATCAGGTTGCAGGAGGTGACTCGAAAACTGGTGCAGTGACGGGCGAAGGTGCGCCAACCGATGATGTGAGTGATGTGATGTACGGCATGATGTCGGAACCCGACTTACTTACCGAGTTGACGACATTAATGGGACGATTCCAATACGAATCAAGCGGTGGTGATACCGCTGGTGCGCGCGAAAGCGAAGCCAAGATTCGATCTATCGGCAGGCATGTTCCTGAAAATCGACGTATAGATTTGCTGATCGAAGCTGCGACAGATGGCAAGCCTGAGTCAGCGAAACGAGCACAGTTATATCTTGAACGAGCTTTCGCTATGTATCGCGAGGATTACACGCGAGTGCACGCTATCGAACAAGAGATCCAGACTCTGAGTTCCGACCCGCTGAGCTAGTTCAGCACAGCCTTCAATTGATCAGTGGTGATGTTTCCACCGCTAGCTACCAACACGACCCGTTTTCCCTTGAGCGACTCTTTCATGTTGATTGCTGCGGCCAGAGACGCCGCACCGGCGTGTTCAACTAAAGTCCGCGTCGCATGGACGTAGTGCTTGATCGCACTGCTAATCGCGGCATCATCTACAAGAGCGAACTCTGTGAGCCTTTTACGCAGAATGCCAATTGGTAGCTCGTATGCCGATTCTGTCGCCAATCCTTCTGCGATAGTCGCCATCGGGAAGATCTCTATCTCTCCAGACTTCCATGCGTGGTAAGCGGCAGGCGCACTTGCAGCCTGAACTCCGATGACGTGGGTTGAAGGAGATAGGGAGTCCGTGACGATGCATGATCCCGATGCACCCGAACCTGCGCCCACTGGCGATATAAGTACGTCGATATCTTTCAGATCTTCGTGAATTTCAATCGAGTAAGTTCCCACTCCGGCGATCAGGGCTGATTCGTTGGCTGCGTGTACAAATCGCATACCGTCTCGCTCAGCGATCATTTCAGCGTGTTCCTTCGACCGTTCGAAGACATTCCCGTGAAACACAACGTCGGCGCCTAAGGCTGCGATAGAAGCGGCTTTTGCAGTATTCGCCCCCTCGGGCAACACCACTGTGCATTTCGCTCCGAACGCTCGAGCGGCGTATGCGATTGACTGACCATGATTTCCTGAAGAGGCGGTTACGAATCCTCGATCTCGCTCCTCCTGAGAAGTCTGAGAAACCAGATTTATGCCACCTCGAACCTTGAACGCTCCAAGCAGTTGGAAGTTTTCGTGCTTTACCCAAACATCGGCGTCGAGCAGTTCAGATAAAACCGGATAGTTCCGAAGCGGGGTTCGAAGAATGTGCCCTTCGATCCTCGATTGAGCGTCGTAAACGTCTTGCAAAGTCGGTTCAATCATCGATGCCACGTTCGTCATTTAGCGAATCCTTAGTTCTACTCGTATATTTCCGCCGAGAAGAGTACTGGAAATGGGCGTCAAATGAACGGTTTGTATTGAGCCGGCAGAGCAACCCCGGGGTCATTTTCAGGAGTACCCTTCGTCGCATAGCGCCCCAAGAGTGGGGGCGTTCCTTTCATTTGGAAACAAATTGGCCGTCCAAGATTCAACAGAACAAACTCCAAACGCATCAGGCAGTGCACCACCGCCAGCGCGCCCGCCTAGATTTGGAGTGGTAGGCCGTTCGTTTTTCCACACGTTCGAAGCGGTAATAACCAACCGAGACTTTCGAATGCTCTGGTTTGGCATGGTGCTCTCGATGGGCGGATTCCAGATGCAGATGGTTGCTCGTGGAATTCTTGTTTACGAAATGACTAACGACCCGTTCATCACGGGAATAGTTGGCATGGGGTTCGCTCCCAGTTTGCTCATCGTTTCGTTATATGGCGGTGTGTTAGGGGACCGGGTTGAACGCCGACTACTGATTCAGGGGTCTCAAGCCGCAAACGGTGTTCTGGCCGGAATCGTCGCCATATTGATATTTAGCGGGATGCTTGCGTGGGGGCACTTGTTCGCCGTTTCAGTTGCGCAAGGGGCGATGTTCGCACTGCAGATGCCAGCACGGCAGGCGGCAATTCCATCTCTAGTAGGCAAAGACCAACTGCCCAATGCTTTCGCCCTTAACGCCATGGCTATGAGCATGATGACTCTTATTGCACCAGCATTAGCCGGACTTCTCTACGAAGTGATCGGACCTGAAAACGTTTACGTCCTAGTCTGCTCTGTAATGTTGAGCGCTGTGGTGTTCACATCACTTGTTCCGAAAATGTTCCCACCTGAGAACACTAATCAGACTTCGGTCATTGAGAACATCAAGGAGGGGTTCAGGTACATCGGAAACAACAAACTCGTCTTGAACCTGCTCATTTACAGCGTGATTGTTGCGCTTCTTTCGATGCCGTTCAGAATGCTCGTTCAGGTATATGCGAAGGACGTCTACGGCTCTGAACCTTCAGAAGTTGGAATATTGCTTACAGCCCTGGGACTTGGTGGTCTCGTCGGAACAATTTCCATTGCCAACCTAAGAAAAGGTCACAAGCGTGGTTGGATAGTTCTCGGGGGCGCCTTCGTTGCAGGTGCTTCATTGGCTTTTATGGTTGGAGTGCCTGTATACGCAGCTGGTGTTCTTGGAATGGTAGGCATGGGGCTTGCCGAACAAGCTCGATGGGCGCTTGGTCAAAGTCTCATGATGGAGAACACGACAGACGAGTATCGGGCACGTGTCATGAGTGTGCTCATGATGACATTCGGACTTATGCCACTTGGTATGCTTCCGCTCGGTTGGGCAATCAAGGAATTTGGTGCACGTCCAGCAGTTGGCGTAACTGCCGTGGCGTTACTTGCATTTGCTTCTTTATCGGTCTTCCTGATGCCGAAACTCAGAAGAGTTGAGTAAACCGTCTTCTCCGGGAACCTGTGGCAACCGTCGTACTTTGCCAGCTTGTGATTGAGAAGAACGAAAGATTAACGTAAGACTTGTCAGCAGATAAATCCGAACCATCCGCAAGAGCCCAGAGTTCACGAAACTCTACGCGTGGAAATCGGATTTTATCGAGAACATTCTCATCGCTCGTTCAGTCGGGATTCAGGCATTTATGGTTCGGTATGTTGCTGCTGATGGCGGCGGTCAATATTCAAATGTTGGCCCGTGGTTACCTGACTTGGGAACTAACTAAATCACCAATTGCGGTTGTCGTCGTAGGTGCTGGTTTTGCCCCTCCAATTCTCTTACTGTCGCTGTATGGCGGAGCTGTTGCTGATCGAGTTTCCCGCAAACGAATTATTCAGCTCGGCCAGCTGGGTATGCTGGTTATCACGCTGTTCGTTGGAGTGTCGATTTCGACTGGCACGGTCACCGTCTATCACCTCACGGGAGCATCGGTAGCTCAGGGCACTATATGGGCGTTTTTGATGCCAGCACGATAGGCGATAATCGGACAGTTGGTAGATGAAGATCATTTGACCAATGCTGTCGCACTCAACGCGTCAGGTATGTCGCTGATGACTGTTGCAGCGCCCGGCATAGGTGGACTGATTTACGGTTTAGCTGGTCCTGCGACGACCTACTACGTTATGGCTGCGTTGACCGTTGTTGCACTTATCCTGACCAGTTGGGTTCCTGGTATGGCACCTGTGGCACTCGGCAAGCGTCGTATGTGGAGTGATATCAAAGAAGGGCTGGTCTACACCAAGCACAACCGTACAGTTCTGGTTCTGTTGCTCATCGCATTGAGTACAGCATTACTTGCCATGCCTTTCCGCACGCTGCTTCCGGTTCAGATTGAAGAAGTATTCAAACTTGAAGTTGAAGCGCTGGGGCTGTTGCTCAGCATGATCGGTGTTGGGGCTTTGATCGGATCATTGTTCATCGCGAGCCTGTCAAAAAACAATCATCGTGGTTGGGTGTTGCTCATCACAAGCATGCTCTCAGGAGTGGCGATTCTGTTGGCAGCTGATACAACCTCATACGCTGTCGCTGTGGGAATCATGCTGCTTCTAGGCTTGGGGGATTCTGGCCGTAGGGCACTGAATTCGTCTCTCATCATGGAGCAAACCGACGATGAACATCGTGGGCGGGTAATGGGTGTTTACATGATGAACTTTGGTCTGATTCCACTCGGTGCGCTGCCACTGGGATTCATCACAGCCTCGTTCGATGTGCGTCTGGCGTTTGCATTGGCAGGCGGCGGACTATTAGCGGCAGCCATTGGATACACGGTATTTACGGACAAAGTTCGCCGACTTTAGGCAATGTTACGCACAGCCCGGTATTTACCAGATCAGTTGAATGTTCCTTCCTGAGTTCTGGCTAGGAATCTGGGCTGCAAGTAAACTTCGGTTCTTGTTCAAATAAGCGCTTCGAGTGCACCGACCTCCGAGTTATTCGCAACCATGCCAATTCAGGTATTAAGTGACGACCTTGCTTCTCGCATTGCCGCGGGTGAAGTGATCGAACGTCCAGCGTCGGTGGTGAAAGAACTGGTCGAAAACTCGCTCGACGCAAACTCAACGAGGATCGACGTTCACATCGTTGGTGGCGGAGCTCAATCGATCACTGTGGTCGATAACGGGCAAGGCATACCTGCCGATGAGCTATCCGTTGCGTTCGAGCGATTTGCCACATCAAAAATTGATGAATCGTCTGATCTCATTTCAATCGGAACACTCGGATTTCGAGGCGAGGCTTTACCGTCGATATCGTCGGTAGCAAGAGTTGAAGCCATTTCGAAGCATATCGAGTCGGACGCCGGTGCTAGATACCTTGTTGATTTCGGAAAATCGAATGCCGTTGAACCAGCCGGTGCGCCGCAAGGAACTCGAATTGAAGTCGTAGGACTGTTCAAAAACGTGCCTGCCAGACTCAAATTCCTCGGCTCTGCAGGTCGAGAACTATCCCGAATCCAATCGATGTTGGCTTCGCTTGCACTCGTTTATCCACACGTAGCGTTTAGCTTGTCTGCTGATGGACGCGAGCGTCTAAGGACAATCGGTTCGGGAAAACTCGTAGATGCAGTCTCGGGCGTTTACGGGGCGAAAGTGGCGGATCAGATGCTCGAACTTGAACCCGATGACTCGACAGCGTTCTACGTCGACGGGCTGATTAGCTCACCCTCACTGAACCGTTCGAATCGCACGTACATGACAATATCTGTGAACGGGCGATGGATTCAGTCACGCCGATTGTCCTATGCGATCGAGCAGGCGTGTCACGGCTTCCTGCCAGAGCGACGATTTCCGATTGCCGTCGCGAGAATCAACACTCCTCTCGGAGATGTTGACGCGAATGTTCATCCAGCAAAGGCTGAGGTGAGATTCCTTCGAGAAGATCTAATCTACTCAGTCGTTCAGCGAGCAGTGCGTGGCGTGCTTTCTGCATCAGCCCCTGTTCATGAACTCGGGGCAGGGCGGGCAGCCGGGTCTATAGGCCTTTTGAGAGCGCCTGGCAGAACCAGTGACTCGACTGCCGCTGGCAGCATCGATGCTTCGCCATCGCTCTCACCGTCACAGAAATCTGGATTTACCCAGTGGCCCGAACCGTCGACCGTTGTTGAGCAGTCGATCCTTCCTGATACAGATGCCGACCTGACAGGCGCTGCTGCAACAAGCACTCCGAAAGAGACGTTGCCAGTGCTCAGAGTGGTTGGTCAGGCCCACGAGACGTATATCCTCGCCGAAGGTCCAGATGGCGTTTATCTGGTCGATCAACACGCTGCACACGAACGCGTGATGTTTGAACGAGTGAGAGAACGATTCGATCAAAATGCATCCGAATCGCAACCATTACTCGAACCAGCAACAATTGATATAGGTCCGGGGTCGATGTCTACGGTTCAAGAACACCTCGACGAACTGAACCGGGTCGGCTGGGGTGTTGAAGAGTTCGGTACGAACAGCCTGATAGTCCGAAGCGTACCCGCATCGCTCGCTACAAGAGCTAGCGGAGACGGGGCAGGGCAAGTTTTCGTTCGTGTTCTAGACGAACTAAGTGAAGGTGGTACTGGCGAAACTTGGCGAAACAGAATGCTCGCAACCATCGCTTGCCACTCGTCTGTTCGCGCGGGGCAAATACTATCGACCGACGAGTGTAAAGATTTGATCAGGCAACTTGAAAAAGTCGAACGCCCGAATACTTGCCCTCACGGTCGACCGACGATCATTCAACTGAACATGAACGATCTTGAACGAGAGTTCAAGCGACGCTAGTAAAGCGGTGCACCTTCGACGGAGTGTCGAAACTCGTAGATCGAGTTTTGTGCTGCACCGCACACGTACACAGTCTTCATGTCGTCACCGCCGAACGCCAGATTGGCGGGAGCCCAGTCAGGTACGTGATAAAGATCGAGTAAATCACCAGTGGAACTCACATAGGCGACAGCTCTAATCCCAGGCAAAGATTGAAGAATGTTGCCTTCGACATCGACAGCTATCCCATCAGGATTACCCGGTTCACGGAATCTTCGTACCAGTTGCTGGTCGAGTAGCAAGCCTGCTTTGTCGATGGTGAACGCTACGAGCCGTTGAGCTCGACTCTCAGAAACATAAACCTGTGTGCCGTCTACTGATACGGCAATTCCGTTCGGGTAGGCGAGTTCGTTTGCAAATGCGCTCACTTTGCCGTCTGGAGTGACTCGATAGACGGGGCTGATGGCAGGATCGGGCTGCGGGCGACGTATTGGATCAGTGAACAGCAAATCACCGTTTGGAAGAAAGCACAGGTCGTTCGGACCTCCGAGTCCTGTTCCTTCGTATTCGTCGACGAAAACTTCAGAGTTACCCTTTTTATCGATTCGCAGAATTGCTTTCAAATTGGCGTCGGCAACGAACATTTCACCCGCTGAATTGAATACCAGCCCATTTGGCCGACCATCAGTGCTTGCCACTTCTGTGATCTCACCGTCGTTAGTGACGCGCAAAATCACACCGCCATCAGCGCTTACCAGATGCAACTGGCCTGATGAATCGATCGCTGGTCCCTCAGGACCGCGGACACCGGAGGTGAGCACTCGGAAATCAGGTGGAATATTTGTTAGGTCGTTCGTCATATTGTTACGAAGAAGATTAGTTGTCGCCCAGTGCAGGTACAACCAGTGGATTCGAACATTCTCATGTCCGTTGATTGCAGCACTAAAACACCGGCAGTAGAATGGACTCGCACAAACCGACTGGTCGGTCGGTGGAATCGAAAGCTTTCTCCTCAAAATACCGTGTCAGAATCCTCTACTCTTCAGCGAACTCAAACTCGAGAACGCATACTCGAAGCTGCCGAAACCGTTTTCGCTGACAACGGCTACCACGACGCATTGATCGATGAAATCGGTAAACGAACGTCGATGTCTAAGGGTGGGCTTTACTTCCATTTCCCAAGCAAAGAAGACCTTTTCTTCGCCGTTATGGATCGTTTAGCGAACAAATTAGTGCGACGAGCCGAGAAAGCTGCAGGCAAAGCTGAATCTCCGCTCGAGGCGGCAGAAGCTGCGCTCGATGCGGTGTTATCAGCACTTTCAGTGCAGAAACGTCTAGCGAGACTTTTAATCACGCAGGGCTATAGCATGGGCAACGCATTCGAAGCGAAACGAGCAGAAATGTTCGATAGATTCGCCGGCGTTATCAAAAAGCATCTCGACGAAGCGGCAAGGGCTCGCCAGATTGATCAGATAGATACCGATTTAGCTTCGAGAGTGTGGCTTGGCGCCGTGAACGAAGTCGTTGTGCATTGGTTGTTTTCTGGCGGGACTACTCCGAAAAACGCAGCTCCGGATCTCAAGAAATTCTTAGTGCAGTCAGTTATGCCCTCAGAGAGAGCTGAGCTCGACGAGGTGAAAATCTCGTGACCAACACTTCAACTCATTCGCGCATACCCGGTTGGCAGCGACTGTCACTGTTCCTCGAAGCGATCAAGTTCGAACATTCTGTGTTCGCACTGCCATTCGCTATTCTCGCCGCGTTTATCTCGGCCAGCGGTGCTCCTGACTGGTTGGCATTTACATGGGTGCTAGTAGCAATGGTTGGAATGCGAACGTTTGGAATGGCGGCGAATCGCCTGATCGACGCTGAAATCGATGCACGAAATCCACGTACCGCCACACGAGCTATTCCCGCTGGAACGATCAGCCGGAGGGCTATGATCGGTTACATGGCAGTGGCTGGATTGATATTTGTAGCAGCAACCTCTCAACTCGATCCCGTCACGTGGGCGCTAGCTCCAATTCCACTCGCTGTAATGATCGGCTACCCGTATCTCAAACGATTTACGTGGCTCGCACACTTCGGAATGGGAGCTGTTTATCTCATCGTTCCGCCGGCAGTATCGCTCGCCCTTACAGGAATTATGCCGTTGGGATTTGTGATCATCGGTATAGGTTCGATGGCGTGGGTCGCTGGATTCGATGTTCTTTATGCTACAGCCGATTATGAGGTTGATCGAAAACAGGGGTTACATTCGATTCCTGCGAGGTTCGGAATTCCCGCATCGCTCATAATCTCCCGACTGTTACATGCTTCGGCTGTCATATTGCTGGCAATCGCAGGAGTAGTGCTCGAAGCAAGCGCGTTCTATTCGTTTGGAGTCCTTGCGGCCGTAATACTGCTTGCATACGAACAGTCACTGGTTTCATCTGACGATCTTTCGAAATTGAACATGGCGTTTTTCACAATGAACGGTGTCATCGCAGTTGTATTCGGAACATTCGTAGTAATTGGTGAGGTGGTCTAATGGGCATTTATGTACTAGGAATAGCCGGTGCTAGCGGGGCTCCTTACGCCCGCCGTGTGCTCGAACAAATGCTTCTTACTGGGCACGATGTCAAAGCTGTGATCACCGACGCTGGGCGGAAGGTTCTAGAAGTTGAAGAGGATCTCGTACTGACCGGCAATACAGAAGCCGACACACCCGCAGTCCTTGCCTGGGCGCAGGTTAACAATTACTCCGGCACTTTCGAGCTGTATCACCACAAAGACGTCGCTTCACCCATCGCATCGGGTTCATTCCTGATCGACGGAATGGCGGTTGTGCCGTGCTCGGGCGGGACGTTAGGCCGTATTGCTCACGGAATCTCGAACGGATTGCTTGAGCGGGCTGCTGATGTCTGCATTAAAGAGCGTCGCCGATTGGTGTTGGTTCCGCGAGAAATGCCTGTGAGCCTGATCCACCTCCGCAACATGACAGCGGTGACCGAGGCGGGAGCAATCGTGCTTCCCGCATCTCCCGGGTTCTATCACAAGCCAACTGAGATCAGCGAACTGATCGATATGGTCGCAGGCAGAATATTGGCATCGCTGGGCATCGAATCAACTGTGATGAAACCCTGGCTTGGCCCAGAACCATCGACCTATTCAGAAGAAGGAATTCAATAAGTGGCGTTTACTGATCTTCAATCATTCCTTCAGCTTCTCGAACGAGAAGGCGAACTTCATCGAGTTACTGAAGAGGTTGACCCCGAACTCGAGGTCACCGAAATCGCGACTCGTGCCGTAAAAGAAAATCTTCCAGCGATGCTTTTCGAGAACGTGAAGGGGGCCAAGTATCCGCTGGTGATCAACTCGATGGCGTCGATGCGACGGATTGAACTTGCGCTCGGACGTCCTGCCGAAGCGCTAGGCGAAGACATCGTTCGATTCATGGAAGATGTAAACCCTCCTAATCTCGGTTCATTCTGGCGAAATCGCAAAACCGGATGGCGACTCCTGAAGATCCGTCCGAAAAACACCCGGCGCGCCATGGTGCAGCAGGTAGATGAAGAGCCTCGACTTGATCAGCTTCCAATACTGAAGTGTTGGCCTGAAGACGGTGGACGATTCTTCACGCTCCCGCTTGTTATGAGTCGCGATCCGCAGACCGGCGCCGGAAACATGGGAATGTACCGGATGCAGGTCTACGACCAGCAAACAACCGGAATGCACATGCAGATTCAGAAGGGCGGAGGTTTCCACTATCAGAAAGCTGAAAAGCTGGGACAACCGCTCGAAATGGCGGTTGCTGTTGGCGGCGATCCATCGTTGATCCTTGCTGCGATCATGCCGCTTCCGGAAGGTCTAGACGAAGTCGCATTTTCTGGAATCGTACGTGGCCAGCGAACTCCGCTTGCGAAAGCCAAGACCATCGATATGAAAGTGCCGGCTAACGCCGAATTCGTATTCGAAGGAGTGCTTCGACCGCGGGTCAGAAGGTTAGAAGGCCCGTTTGGCGACCACTTTGGCCATTACTCAGCTGCTGGCGATCATCCCGTGTTCGAGATAACGCGGATGACTCATCGTAAGAACGCTATATATCCGGCGACTGTAGTTGGTCGTCCGCCTCAGGAAGATCGCTATCTCGGCGATGCGGCCCAGCTGGCGCTCACGCCGCTCGTAAGTCTCATCAGACGTGAAGTGAAAGACATGTGGGCCTACTACGAAGCTGGCTTCCACAATTTGCTTGTAGTTTCTGTTGATCCTCGCTACCAGCGTGAGCCAATCAAAACTGCTCTCGGGCTTTTGGGTGATGGACAGCTCTCACTGACGAAAAACCTTGTGCTTGTCGGTCCTGACGTTAATCCTCGTGACTACAGTCAGGTTATGCAGGCGATTCGAAGAAACTTCGACCCTGAACAGGATTTCCACCTGATCGCACGTACTGCCGCCGATACCCTCGATTTCACTGGTGAAGCACTTCACAAGGGTTCGAAGATGATTCTCGATGCAACCGGGGGACCGCTCGGCGAAGGTTCACCCACTGCGGTTGCTCTGCCCGCAAACATAAATTCTTTCGCACCGGGAATCGTGAAGCACCGCCTCGTGGGTAAAACGATGCTGGTGGTGCAAACAGCGGGTTCAGGTAAAGAAGCTGTCCAGAAACTTGTCGATAATCCTCTTTTGGGTAGCGTCAAAATTGTTGTCGCCGTTTCGCCCGATGTTGATATCGACGATGACGAAAACCTTCTCTGGGGCATATTTACTCGGTTCGACGCCGTGCTAGACGTGATGTTCTCTCGATCAGAATTTAGAGGCCTAGCACCTGTTTACTCAGGTGTTCTAGGTATCGATGCAACTTGGAAAGAGGGATACCAGAAACCATTGGTTATGGATCCTGACGTAGTGAAGAAAGTGGATTCAAAATGGTCCCAATACTGGAAGTAGCAGATCCTAACCTTCAGGTTGATCTAAATATTTCTGACAAACGCCTTTTTCCAATATGGGACAAAGTGCAGGCAGGCGAGCGGCTTTCGACTTCAGAAGGCGTAACCCTTCTTGAGTCCGACGATCTTGCTGGGGTTGGTCGTATGGCCGATTTTGCCAAGAAACGGCTCACAGGCGACAAAGTCTATTTCGTTCTCAATCGACACGTGAACCCGACAAACATTTGTGTTCTCAGCTGTAAGTTCTGCGATTTTGCAAAGAAGCCTGGTGATAAAGACGCATACGAGATGTCGATTGAGGAAATCCTCGATCACGTCGATGAAGACATCCACGAAATTCACATTGTTGGTGGACATCACCCGACATGGCCATTCGAGTACTACGTCGAAATGGTCAAAGCCATCCATGAAAAAGCGCCACACGTTCAGATAAAAGGCTTTACTGCTTCGGAAATCGACTATTTCCAGCGGCGTTGGAAAGTTTCGCCCGAAGAGTCGTTGGCGATCCTGAAGGAAGCCGGATTGCAGTCGATGCCCGGGGGTGGTGCTGAGGTTTTCTCATCACGAGTCCACAAAATCCTGCTTCCCGGAAAAGCTAATGCCGATCGATGGGCCGAAATTCACAAAACGGCTCACCGGATGGACATTCCGACCAACTGCACACTTCTTTACGGGCATATTGAAACGTACGAAGAGCGAATCGAACATCTGATTAGGCTCCGCAATATCCAGGATGAAACAGGCGGTTTCTTGGCGTTCATTCCTCTCGAGTACCAGGTGGGGATGACAAAACTGCGTCCTCGTCACACACCTGCCATGGACGATCTGAAAATGATCGCTGCTGCGAGACTTATGCTCGACAACATCAAGTACATCAAAAGCTACTGGGTGATGCTTGGCGCTGCTACTGCGAGCATCGGGTTGAATTTTGGTGCCAACGACCTTGATGGAACGATTGGTAAGGAACGCATCGCTCACGCCGCACTGGCTGAGTCCCCAGCAGGTCAGGCAAGGGAGTCGATGGCTTCTTCCATTCGAGATGCGCGTCGTATACCCGTGGAGCGTGATGCTCTCTACAACGAGATCAAGGTATATGACTACTAATCCGTCCGACTCTCAATTGCTCAAAGTCGGGCATATGGCGTATCTGAACTCGGAAGTTTTCTACCGGAAACTGGCGACTAACGCTTGCGATTTGGTTGCATTGCCACCGCGGGCAATGGCGGCTGCCGTTGAGAGCGGAGAACTTCAGGCTGGACCTCTTCCTATCGCTGAAGTTCATCGTTTGGGTGGCAAAGTGAGATCGCTCGGAAACATGGGCGTGGCCTGCACAGGTCCAGCCATGAGCGTATTTCTGTTTTCACACAAACCAGTCGAAGATCTGAGTGGTGCAAATATCGCGGTGACGTCCCACACTGCCACTTCAATCCAGCTTCTAAGAGTCTTATTTGTGGATCTGTGGTCAGTTGCTGACCACAAGTTCGTCGAAATGGCCGACGACCACGTATCTGCGTTGGTGATAGGCGATCCTGCTTTACAAATGCTTGCAAACGGTAGCTACGAATACTCCTATGATCTCGGCACTGCATGGCACGAACTCACCGGACTGCCGTTCGTATTTGCCGAGTGGGTTGTTCGATCAGACGCACCAGAGAATCTTGTCGATTCTTTTGAACGATCTCTAATCCAGGCAACACAGACTGGCATGGAATCTGTTGAGGAAATCAGCAAGATCAGAGCTAACGAATCGATGTCGGAAAACGATGTCGCTACTTACGTCAGAAATTTTTCTTATTTCTTTGGACCTGACGAACGGGTAGGTCAGCAGGAATTTAAGCTACGACTCAGCAAGCTTCCAGAATGGCGACCGGCTGTGCTGAGCGTTAATGACTCATCAGAGACAAGGGCGGTTTCGACTTCGTAATCGAAAGTCGAATTTTTTAGAAACTATGCTTCAGCAAATTACTGAAAAAGTATTCTCGGGAGAACGAATCACAAGCGAAGAAGGCCTGTGGTTGATGCAAGAAGCGGAACTGCTTGACCTGGCTCCGCTTGCTGAATACTGGCGTCAAAAACATAATCCTAATAACGCTGTTTCGTACGTGATCGATACGAACTTGAATTACACAAACCTGTGTGACGCTTACTGTTCGTTCTGTGCCTTCTACCGAACTGATCCCAACGACCCATCGGCGTACACCTACACGGTCGAACAGATCATGGACAAGATCGAACGTGCCCGCAAAAACGGCGTTCGGACCGTTCTAATGCAGGGCGGCTTGAACTCCGAACTCCAGCTCGACTACTACGTCGAAATGGTCAGCGAAACCAAGAAGCGCTTCCCTGATGTCACGCCGCACTACTGGTCGGCGCCTGAAATCGTTCGAATGAGCGAAGTGTCGGAGCTGAACTATGAACAGGTGTTCCAGGCGCTCTGGGACGCTGGACAGCGTTCCATGCCTGGTGGAGGCTCAGAGATCCTCTCCAACGAAGTGAAGGCAACTGTGTCCAGATTCAAACCCAAGGACACAGTGGATCAGTGGACCGAAGTTCACGAAGCGGCTCACAAAGTGGGACTCAAGACGACCGCCACTATGATGTACGGCCACGTCGAGAAAGATCATCACGTCATTGAGTCGCTCGAACATATTCGCGGCGTCCAGGATCTTGCACTGAAGAACGGGAACGACGGTGGGTTCACCGCATTTATTCCGTGGTCTTACAAAAAGGACAATACAGCTCTGGCTAAGCTGGTCGACGACGAGGCTGGTCCAAACCAGTACCTGCGGATCATCGCAATCTCACGAATCATGCTGGATAACGTTCCGCATATTCAGGCATCTTGGTTCTCGGAGGGGAAGAAAACTGGCCAAATTGCTCTCAGGTTTGGTGCTGATGACTTCGGTGGGACTCTCTTCGATGAGAACGTGATGCTCGCCGCTGGGTTCTATAACCGAACGACTGAGAACGAAGTACGAGAAATGATTTCTGAGGCGGGGTACTCGCCAATTCAACGGCTAACAAATTACGAACTGGTCGAAGACTCAAGAGCTGAACAAGCGTCGATCAAATAGCAATCGCAAAAGAATTCGAATCACTATGACTATCAACGACAACAAGATTATTTTTGGCCACAGCCCCGACGCCGACGATGCGTTCATGTTTTATGCGATGGAAAAGAAGATTGTTGAGATACCGGGCTACTCGGTCGCTCATCACATGGAAGACATCGAATCGCTGAACGTCCTTGCTGAAACTGGCAAACTGCCGGTGACTGCTATTTCAGCAGCCCGATACCCTGACGTTGCAAATCACTACCGCATCATGTCTTGCGGTTCGTCGATCGGGCGGAACTACGGCCCGATGGTCGTTTCAGTCGACCCTATGACTGAAGCCGATCTCGAAGGGAAAACCGTCGCTGTGCCTGGTCGATTTACGACTTCATGGCTACTGTTTCAAATCTTCGGACCAAAAAACTGCACACCACTCTTCGTAGATTTCGATGACGTTGGACCAGCTGTGACAGAAGGTCGGGCTGACGTCGGAATTCTTCTACACGAAGGTCAGATTCTTTATGAAAAACTCGGATTCCACGGAATCATGAGCTTAGGTGAAAAATGGTACGAGGCGACAGGACTCCCGATTCCACTGGGAGT
Organism: Candidatus Lucifugimonas marina; assembly: GCA_029593915.1. Taxonomy (GTDB): domain Bacteria; phylum Chloroflexota; class Dehalococcoidia; order Lucifugimonadales; family Lucifugimonadaceae; genus Lucifugimonas; species Lucifugimonas marina. The sequence continues at coordinate 1,456,496 of CP046147.1, forward strand.
AGATCTCGTTAGCCGACACATTGGTGACGAACTCGCACAGGTCATTGCTGACGCTTCATTTGCAAGCATCAACTACGCTCGAGCAAATGAAGACGATGCGCTTGAGTACGCTCTCGGGTTCGGTCGTGGGATCGACCCTGCGGACGGCAAAAAGTTCGTGCGAATGTACGTCAATGAAGACACCGTCGATATGGGGCAAGAGGGCAGGAGCGCTTTGGAGAAACTGTTCTCCATGGCTGTCGAACGTGGTGTGCTTGCCGAACTTCCTGAATTGGACATCATTCAGGCGAATTAGGACTGAGGTCAGCGTGATCCCTGATTTTCACAGCGGGTTCGACGCCAATCGTCAGGCTCAGGACGGCTTGAGGATGTTCTCAAGGTCAGTCAGAGTGAACGGCTTTGGCATAAAGGCGTCGGCCCCGAGTGCCATCAGGCCGTCCAGTTCGGCTGGTTGAGCGTGTGCGCTCATCACGATTACTCGATCCGGTCGTTGATGGTTGCCTTTTCTGAGTTCTCGTAAGACTTCGTGACCATCGACTTTGGGCATCATTAGGTCGAGCAGAAGAGTCCCGAACTTTCGTTCGTCGAGTGCCTTCAGCGCTTGCTCGCCATTAAAAGCAGTTACGACGTCTGTTATGCCTAATTCCTCAAGCATCGCAATTACGGCATCGCGAGTTGCCGCATCATCTTCCGCTATAAGCAAGTACTCTGCTCCTGAACCCATAAGTCATTTATTCTCGTTAATGGGTGCTCTGACAATTTATAACTACGTCATTCGCAATTATGGACAAATCCCAACACTAAAGTATGGTAATTACAACCATGTTTTGCGGTAATACCTGTTCAGTCCTGTTACCCATCCGACATGTTTTAGTCGAATAGTGCGCTTTTCAACTGCTCCAATTTGAACGGTTTGGAAAGAATTTTGTCTATACCAACGTCGTCCATGTGTTCTTCATCGAACGGATTCGAATGGCCTGTCATCAGCACCACTCGGTCCGGGCGATTGATATCTGGATCTTTTCGAATTGCTTCGAGAATTCCCATGCCCCCAACAGTTGGTAGCACAAGATCTACCAGTACCAGATCCGGCGAGAGTGTTTTCAAACCCTCGATCCCCTTGGCACCATCTTCAGCAAAATGCACGTCGTAATCGCCTAGAAAATCTAAGCCGGCGTCCACGGCATATCGAATCGATTCTTCATCGTCGATAACTAGTATTCGTGTTTTCGCCTGTTCGTTCAATTGCTCGACACTGTAGTCTGCTTGTATTGCGAACGGTGGATTGTCGCAATGAATCGCTTCGACGAAAGTATACGTTTAGTAGACATAAATTGAAGATAGCTGACTTCGCCACGGAGTCGTTATCGCCAATTCGATCCCAATTAACACCAATATTTCATAGGAATTCGCCAACTTGAGGCAGTATCCGAATCAACGACGGTCATTTACGGCAAGTATCAGCGGTTCACCTGTAACTAGCGCAATCGCCGGACTGAACATCCTTTTTTTTCTAGGCGTTCTAGTAACCGGTGGAGCTGACACAAAGAACTTGCTTGATTGGGGAGCCAAGTACGGTCCATATATCGCTGAGGGGCAGTATTGGCGTTTATTCCTACCGATGTTCCTGCATGTCGGATTCTTCCATTTATTGACGAATCTTTTTGGATTGGTGATTTTCGGCTCGATGGTCGAACGAATCTTTCGAACTCGAAATTTTCTTGTTGTTTACTTGTTGGCGGGCATCATGGGTAACGTCGCTAGTTATCTTGCTGGCCCCAATCCTGGTGTTGGCGCCAGTGGATCAGTATTCGGGGTGTTTGGTGCACTTGGGGTGTACCTGCTACTCAATCGAAGAGCTCTCGGACAACAGGGGCGACAACAATTGACCTCTATTGGGCTGATCATTGGCATTAACGTTGTGTTGGGACTGACCACCTCTGGAATCGACAACGCTGCACACATGGGCGGTCTTCTGGCTGGTGGACTGATCGCATACCTGATCGCTCCGAGAGAACGACTATTTGCGGTCGAAACACCGTTCAATTTCGGAACTCCCAGATTGGCTATGAGGACAGGGCCACAACCTGGTTCGAGAGTCGTTCTCGCAGTCGCCGTCATCCTCGTATTGGCTGCCGCCGTTACTTGGTATGTGACTGGAACGTACGAAACCAATATTCTGGGACAAAAAGTTCCCGGATAGGGTTTCGAATTACTCTGCGCTGATCGAACAGTTGTATACTCAAGGCATTGCTTTTAATTGATATTGAGTATCAATAAGGAATCGTGCCATATGACAACCGACTCAGCGCAGAAAATCGAAATCAATCTCATAAATGCGCTTGAAGATCGTGGTCTTCGTAAAACATCTGCCAGGGCTGCGGTCACTCAGCGTATCGAAGCAGCCGGCGATGCCTTCACAGCCGAACAGTTGTGCCGGGAGTTACCTGAAGTGGGCAGGGCAACGGTGTATCGCACGATTAGGCATTTGGTCGATGCTGGGGCGCTTTGCAAACTGCCGATTCTCGATGGTGCGCCCATGTACAGCGTTGCAAGAGTTGAACACCACCACCACACGATATGCTCACGATGTGGGGCTGTAGGAGAGTTTCGGCACAGCACTGTCGAGCGGGTGATGCGATCTTTAGAGAAAGAGATCGATGGCGATATTGTGGGGCATAGGATGGAAATATTCATCACGTGCAATCAGTGTTTAGCCGACAATGCAAAAGGTGACTCGCATGCCTAGCGAAGAGCATCGGGCTCCTTTGAATTTCTCGAACTCAGTTGATACTGAATCTCAAAATGTGGCTGGCCATTATGGTAAAAATTTTGCGCCCGATGAGATTCCAATTCGGTTCGACGAAACCTGGTTCAGTTACAACTCTGATCCAGTTGTTCGGGACATTAACTTTTCAATCACTCCGGGCGAATTCGCCGCGATCTTAGGACCGAACGGTTCAGGCAAGACGACGTTAATGAAGTTGGCTTTGGGCTTGCTCAAGCCTACGTCTGGACAGGTGCTTTTATTTGGCGAACCTGCCGACAGTTTTACCGATTGGCACAGGGTCGGATACGTTCCACAACGCACGCAGGCGACGGAGTCGCGCTTTCCGGCATCTGTACGTGAGATCGTCAATTTCGGCTCGTACACAGGATTCAATCCACTTGCGATATTCAATCGAAAAAGTTCGTCTAGAGTCGACGAAGCTATGGAACTGGCAGGTATTCAGCATCTTGCCGACCGAAGAGTTTCGGATCTATCAGTGGGACAGCAGCAACGGATGCTAATTGCGCGATCTCTTGTGCGTCAACCTGATCTATTGGTTATGGATGAACCTGTGGCAGGGGTAGATGCTGCTGGTGAAGAGCAGTTTCACTCCATGGTTCGACGTCTAAATCGTGATCTTGGCATAACAATCGTGATGGTCTCCCACGACATCGGAGCAGTGATGCGCGAAGCGACCACATGTGCCTGCGTAAATGGCGATATCGTTTTTCACGGACCAGTGCACCAGCTCGACGCTCAGGCACTCTCAGGGCTGTATGGCTTTCCTGTCGATGTTCTTATGCATGACCCGGAGCACACACACAGATAAACCCATGCCAGAGATTTTTCAGTACGAATTCATGAACCGAGCGATTATTGCTTCGGTGTTAGTAGGCGCAACTGCTCCAGCATTCGGGGTGTATCTGGTGCTGCGGCGTCTTTCGTTGATTGCCGACACACTGTCTCACGTGGCGCTTGCAGGTGTGGCAATAGCTTTGCTCACTAAAACATTTGCTCCTGCAGTGGCACTTATCGCAACGACAGGTGCTGCCGTGTCGATCGAAGAACTTCGAATGCGTCGCCTTCTACCGGGCGATGCCGCACTTGCTGTGTTTTTGTATGGTGCGCTGGCAGTAGCGGTGGTGCTAATTAGCATCGCTGATGGATTCAACAGCACGTTATTTTCATACTTGTTTGGAAGTGTATTAACGGTTACCCAAACCGATCTATCGTGGATGGCCGTTCTCGCCGTCATCATCACATTGTTCATGCTGATGTTCAGCTCTGAACTAGCACAGATTACCTTCGATCCAGATCTCGCCAGAATTAATGGCGTTCGTGTGCATCTCCTGAACTTAGGACTCGCAGTCCTGACGGGAGCTACCATCACGGTCTCCATGCGAGTCGTTGGAGTGCTCCTTGTAGGAGCTCTCATTGTGATCCCTGTATTGATAAGCCTGAGAATTACTAAAGGGCTCACCAGAACCGTAATCACCGCGTCGCTAACTGGAGTAGTAGTCGCAGTAGCCGGCATGACGATCGCCTATTACGCCGATATAGCCCCTGGTGGAAGTGTGGTTTTGACGGCTATAACGTTGTTAATAATCGCTGAATCTGGAGCATTCTTCGGGCGAATTCGAGGTCGATCTGACCATCTTGTAACGATTGAGGAACACGATCACGCCCATGAATCGCATGCGCATGGTGTCGATGACCATTCTGCCCACGTTCAAGATCACGACCAGCACACGCATCGCTAAGAGCCAGCTAATCCGACTCCTTACTTGCGAGCATTCTAGGCGTTTTCGCCAATAAGAAACTTCCGATTGAAACGACCAACAACCCGATTGTTATCGCGAACATCAGGTCGTACTTGCCGGTCGAATCGAAAATGATCCCGGCCATTATCGGCCCCAGGAGTATCGGAATAGATATTGCCATTCGGGTAAGTCCGACGATGCTGCCGAACTGCTTCAGTCCGAACATGTCGAAAATCACCAGCGGTGTTAGCGCTCCCACACCGCCCATACCGAGACCGAAAACCACGATAGCGCCCCAAGCAATCCACGATCCACCAGCGAAAAGGAGCACCGACAACCCGATTCCCTGAAGGACCATAATCACCATGAACGAAATTCGAGCAGTTATCGACTCACTAAGTCGACCGAAGATGAGCTTACTGGAACCCGCAAAGACGGCTAAAACAACCATCATTGTCATGGCTATCCCTCTGGTGAAACCTACTTGCTCCAGATGAGGAACCATCTGGCTGACGACTCCGGTGCGTACGAACTGTTGAAGGGTCATCCCGACCACTAAAAACCAGAAGGTTGAAGTTCGCACCGCAGCCGAAACCGACATTCCGCCTGTAAGACGCGATTTTTCCTGTTCAGATATGTCAGAAGGTGCCCAGCGCTTTCGCCTTTCTTTGATTACGTCGTCTGCGTGGTCTCGTATGACCAACAGTACGAGCATCGCCAATCCGACTAATGCGATACCCATCAACCCCCACGTCCAACGCCAACCTACAAAGCCGATCATACCGGCCACGATAGGAACCGCTATCCCACTCCCAATGTTGTTCCCAGATGTGACGATGCCCATCATTCGACCGCGCGCTTTAGGAAACCAGGTGAGTACCAATCTTCCAGCAGGCATCATGGTGGCACCCGGCGTGCCGGCGAACATGATTCCGCTGAAAAGGTAGAACTGCCACAACTCGGTCATGATCGAACGCAGAAGGAAAGCTGACGCAACGAGAAGGATCGACCCAGCCATCGTCCATTTTGCACCGAATCGATCCATCAGATTCCCGACGACGGGTGACAGAAAACTGGTAACTACCCCGATACTCAGCGAAACGTTTACCTGAGTTCGAGACCACCCAAATTCTTCCTCAAGTGGTTCGATGAAGAATCCAAACGCGAACTGCACGGTGCCCAATATGGCGCCAATCGACAGAGCCGAAACGCCGACCACATACCAGCCTCGATAAATGCCCTTCACGTGGGTATCTTCAGGAAGATCAGAATTTCTACGCGACTGCGAAATGGTGATATCGAACCCTCGATTTCAGGTGGAGTACAACTTGAGCCAAGTGCGGTTGCTCAAGGCGAGATACTACGCCTCACCCGACAATCTCGCACAACGTGATTGGCTATTGTCATTGGTGGGTCGCGTAAACGCTGAATACTCAACATTGCCAAAGACTGGCACACCGGTTTTCAGCACCCCAGTAATGATCAGCATTCGAGCCGCGTGCATCCCATATTTGATTTAGTGCATCTAAGAATCTCGCACGACCTACAGCAACAGCAATTGGGGGATCGAAGTGACTTCCGAGCACGGACAGAATTCACAAAACAATTCAACACCCGAAGTTCCAGAACAGGCCGGGAAAATTCTTTCTCAGTTCGCTGGATACGTCGGATTCAAAACAATCGAGATGGGACTAGCAAACGGTTTGCTCGAAGCTCTCAACGCTCATTCTGATGGGCTCTCAGTCGACGAACTTGCCGCCGCAGCTGGCACAGAGTCGTTCTACACCGGTGTATGGGCAAAAGCTGCGTACGGAGCTTCTCTCATCGAGTTGGGCGAAGACGGAAAGTATGTTCTTGCACCGCACATGGACAAACTGCTGCTGAATCCTGAATTTCCGGGTTACGTGGGTGGAATCATCAACGTATTCAAGCAGCCAGAGATGTTCGATAGCTTCAACGCAAACCTGCCCACTGGCAAGCGAACTTGGTGGAACGAAGTTAGCCCTGAATTCATTCAAGGTGTTAGCGGAACAGGTGCACCGTTCTACAATCGACTCATTCCGGGCGGTTTAGACAAAGTTCCGGGTCTGGTCGAAAAACTTGAAGGTGGCGCTTCGGTTCTCGAACTCGCAAGTGGAGCAGGGCGCGGCTTAGTAAAGCTAGCGAATCAGTATCCGACTGTCTCGATTACCGGTTTGGATGGCGATGCCCACTCGATATCACTCGCTAAAGAGCGAGTATCTGACGCGAATTTGTTGGATCGGGTCGAGTACTTGGAATCGACGCTTGAAGATCTCAGTGAGAAAGAAAAGTACGATTTCGTCTTCATCAACATCTCGATGCACGAAGCTCGTGACGTCGATTTGGCGACCAAGAACGTTCTCAACGCACTAAAACCAGGCGGGATTTTTGTTATTTCAGACTTTCCGTTCCCAGATGACCATGACGGTCTAAGGGCAGTTCCAGCGCAAATCATGAACGGAATTCAGTACTTCGAAGCTCAAATCGACGATCAACTGGTTTCGACAGAAACCTTCGTGAAACTTCTCATTGATCAGGGCTTCAACGACGTGGATTCGTTCATCATCAGCCCTGTTCACAACGTCATCTACGGAACCAAGTAGACGACTAAAATCAATATCAGTAGCGGTCGATGACATACGTCGTCGACCGCTGCTTGCTTTAACGTCAATGATTAGTCCGACAGCTCGGCAATAGCAATTCCGCTTTCACCTGCCACGGAATACAGCAGGTATGTTCGCGAGCCATCGACAAACAGCGCTGGGTCACGCAACTGGTTCACCGGACCTTGAACGAGACCCCGACTAGAAGGCTCAAGCGGACAGTCGGCTCCTTCCCAGTCGTGTTCAGGCAACAGCACGTCCACAGGATCAGTTGGGACCCAATCCTGCCAGTCGTTTGAAAGATTTATCGTCGAGAGACGAATTCGTTCAGGGTAATCGCCGACCACCGTGAAATAAACCGACAATCGATCACCATCCACTCGCACCGCTGTATGACGCATGTTGGAATCAAACAGCGTCGGTCCTTCCTCAAATCCCGAAACTCCGTCGGAAGATCGATAAAAGACACCCGGCATGCCTATCGCATACCGAAAACCATCCCAGTCGAAAACACGCCAGTAAGGATTCCCAAGTCGTTCTGAGTTCGCTTTGAAGTCGACTCCATCCGAAGAAATCGCGAGCCTGGTCGACTGTGCACCACCTTGCCCCGTAGTGGTATCTGATCCATGGAAGTACATCAGAATTCTTTGATTCTCGTGATCGACATGGACGTCGGGCGAAGCAATGTGCCCAGTGAAATGCGAATCTGCAAGATCAAGTGAACCGGGGGAATGGATCTGCCACGGACCTTCAACATCGTCAGCAAATGCGAGTCGAATGTACCTGCCATCGTGATGCCCAAAGTACAAGTAGTACTTTCCAAGCGGCTGATCGACCCAATCCGGCACCCGAATCAAAGACGGACCATTCACGTTGTCACCCATCCGGTCGTCCATATTCGGCCGAATGATGGGGTTATCGGGGAGTCTATTTACTGTTGGGGGGAGCACTAGGTCTATCAAAGTCCGTTCTATCTTCTTTCTACAAGAGAACAACTGCTTCACCGAGTCGAAAGCATACAAAAAGAACTAATCACGTGGTGTAGAGAAGAGATTAATCGTGTGTAGTTCGGCTGGGAATCGCCGAGACGACTCTCTCAAGATTGGATTTTGCGCCGGTCGAAATAAAAATTTATGCGAGCATCTCGCATCTTCGCCAGCGCGAACAGGCCCCGCCGACTAAATTCTGGCGAGGCCTGCTGCTTTGTGTTCTTGGTGGAGACGGAGGAGAGTCGAAATGGTTCGTGAACACCGATCACTGCATCTAACGCCCAGTTTGTCGAACGAAGATTTTCACAAAGAACTGGTCGACTCGAATGACCGAATTGTCAGCTTAAATACAAAGACTGACAGTGTATCTAGGTCACCCTGTTTCCAGGACGTGCGCTGAGTTTTGACGGAACCAATCGTCCGGGGTCTGGTTGCACTCTGCTCATGTTCTACTTACTTCGAATAAACAGTGATATCAAAAACCTCGCCATTTACTCGTAATTTGTAAGAACTAGAGGGGGCAGCGCTAGCATCATCGGAGCTGGGTTTCACATCTTCCTTGTACCTAATGCCAGATTTTCCTTCACCCTTCAGAAATGCTATCCCCTGTGATCCACATGTTGCAGAAATAAAAATATTTTCCTCTGTAGTTTCTAAACCCTCTTCTTCCAACAGTTTTTTGTTGTAATCAACTCCTAGCTGTGAGTCACGGTCATTAATGTCATGCACATCTTCACTTGTAGGCTCAAGATTTAGTTGGCTAGAAGCAATTTTTTTAATCTCCTGATCGGGCTCAGCTGGCGTCTTGCCAAAATACCCGAGCAACATCTTTCCGTAATTCGCCGTGATTGTTGACCATTTTTCTTGCACTGTGTTGGCAAATGCCTGTTGGAAGTAAAACTGAGACACAGGAGTAACAGATGTCCCAAATCCGCCTTTTGCAACAACTTCTCGCATGTTCTCAATCACTTTTGGAAACAAATCAAGTGAATTATTGTCCCGCATCATTTGTGTATTTGCTGTCAAAGCTCCACCAGGCATAGGAGAGAACGGTATTACTGGATTGACACTATTTGCTTCTGGAGGCATGTAGTACTTATCTAGTTGATCTGCAAACAATTTTTCTACATCTAGAATTTTTTCCGGCTCAATATCTAGAGAGAATTCTGTATTCCTCAACCTGTGCCACATAGTGAGAATATCTACCTGCGAAGTGCCTCCACTGACCGGTGACATTGCCAGGTCGATAATGTCAGCCCCTGCCTCAATTGCTGCATAATTCGCAGCGACTCCCATTCCCGCAGTGTCGTGAGTATGAAACTGAATTACTGTTCCTTCAGGTAACAATTCCCTCGCATTTTTTATGGTTTCGTACACTATCGCCGGTGGGGTCGTGCCTGAAGCATCTTTATAGGCAACGCTGTCATAAGGTATCTCAGCCTTCAGAATTTCCTTCAGCTTGTCCGAATAAAATTCTGGAGTGTGGCAATACGATTCGCTCAACCCAGGTGGCAATCCCATCAGTGCAATAACTATTTGATGCTTTAAACCTGCATTAGTAATGCGCTCACCCGAATATGCCAGATTCCTTATGTCCATCAGCGCGTCAAAATTTCGTATGGTCGTTATGCCATGTTTTTTGAATAATTTTGCATGCAGGTCAATGATGTCTCTCGATTGCGACTCTAACCCAACAACGTTGGCGCCCCGAGCCAGTGTTTGAAGATTAATGTCAGGGCCAACAACACCTCTTGCGGCATCCATCATCTCGAACGCATCTTCTTGGCAATAAAAATAGAGACTTTGAAATCGAGCGCCTCCACCGATCTCAAAATTTTCATTCCCCGCATCGACCGCAGCTTCTAATACCGGCAAGAAGTCTTGGGTTTTGACCCTCGCACCAAAACACGATTGAAAACCATCGCGAAATGATGTGTCCATAAACTGAATTTTTTTGATTGTCATAAAGTAATTATCGAGCGTTTTCCGTTTGTCATGATTGTGTTTAACCTGCCCCCCCTCTAACGTAGTCGGATACGGCAGCCGCCTCCGCTAGGTACCACACCCTCACCAGATTTTATGGGGGTTTACTGAACATCGGGAGGGGAAAATCCCCTCCCGATCTTCAGTTTGTCACCAGTTTGGTGGAGCTTGAGAGACTCAAACCCTCTACCGACTGCTTGCAAAACGTGCGCTCTGAACCAACTTGTACCTGAACATTGAAAAAATCTTCGTGGTCACTGGGGAGATCGAACCCACGGCCTGCGGGTTAATTGACCGATGTTCTAAGCAAATCTCGGCGTTACAACCGCTGATTCGATTAGTAACAACTTAGCGAGATTCGGTGAATGAATTTAGAGCGAACTTCCAGTTTTGCCTCTCACGGCAGCTGATTCCCACTCAGCGCTTGACGCGAACAGGCCTCATCCGACCGAATGAGGCCTGCTGCTTTGTGTTCTTGGTGGAGACGGGGGAGAGTCGAACTCCCCGTCCAGAAAGGTTTCCGGTTTGACTTCTACGAGTGTAGCCGTCGGTATTTATCTCGTCGCCGCCCCCGCCCCATCGGCGTAGCAAGTGCGGCGACCAGCTAGTGGAGCCTTTGTTGATTGTCACTAGCTACCCAATCAACGTAGCCCGGCTAATTGTCTTTCGTTCTTACCCCGCCAGGCTGGGGGTGAGAGGAAAGTCGCTACCCTTTAGGCAGCGAGGGCGTATTCACGTTCGCCGTTTACGTTTTTGCCGCTTTTTACGTGGTGCACGGCGCCACGACCCGCAATCGAGCGGTGATCTCCCTGTCGAAACCACGCGTCCCCAAGTTACGTAAACAATTCTAACGCTTCATGGCGTTCAAGCATGTGGTCATTTTTACGAAGATCGTGCGACACTGCCAGCGGCTGAACTATAAGTAACTGAATTTCCGAGCGTTAGCACTTCCAAACAATGCAGTTCCTCAAACGCCGTCCATACACGCAGTCGGTCATAATTTTGACCGTATTAATTGTTTTCGTACTTGTGTTAAGTGCATTTGCGTTCAGCGGCAACTGGTCTATGTTGCGCGGTTTCACGGTTGGTTCTGGAGTGAAAATTCTCTCCGCTCACGAGCGACCCGCAAACGTGTTGGTCGTGTCAGTGGCGTCGTGCAATTCCGACCCAAGACTGCACTCAATACGGGAAGGTGATTCGAATGTACGAATCAAAGTGGTTTCGAACTCGTGGCCGTTCCGAGAGGGGCAGGACGATTGCGCTGATGGCGTGGTAGTTCAACTCAATCAGCCCCTTGGGGAACGAGAACTGATAGATGGTCATAACGGTCGAGAAGTGGATGTGAGGCGTGAACTTCGAATTAATCGTGCCGAGGTTCGAGCTTCCGACAGGATGGTCCTGTATGTTGAAACGTGCAATCGAAACCCTCAGATCATAGTACGAGAGGAGTCTGCAAGCGAAGTTCGAGTCATGCTTGCCGATTACAGTGTTGAAGGAAGTCCAGGCGTTCTGTGTTCGGAGAGTACCGAGTATTCGCTTCGAGCTCCTCTGGGCGAAAGGGCACTGATTGACGCTTTCACGGGGCTTGAAGTCGAGGTGTCCGATTTGACGACCCGCGGGACCTAAACCCGCGACCGCATTGCGCGATCCATCTCGCGCTTGGCGTCACGCTCTTTGATCGTGTTTCGGCGGTCGACCTGTCGTTTACCTTTACCCACTCCAACAAGGAGTTTTGCTACCCGGTTTTTGATGTAGACCTTTAGCGGGACGATCGTTTGTCCGTCACGGTGCGCTTGATCGTCGAGAAACTGAAGTTGCTTCTTCTTCATTAGGAGTTTGCGCGAGCGGGTAGGGTCGTGTTGCCCATGCTCGCCGGCAGGAGCGTATTGAGGGATGTGAGCGTTTTCGAGCCACGCTTCGCCGTCTTTGATGTAGACGTAGCCTTCGGCGATGCTCATCCGACCTTCTCGTGCCGATTTTATTTCCGAGCCAAGCAACACCATTCCCGCTTCGATTGTTTCACTGATGAAATAGTCGTAGCGAGCACGTCGATTTGTAGCGAGCGCGCGTTGTTGGTCGTTATCAGCCATCATCTAAGTCTATTGAATGCACACGTGGTTCGACATCCATGAACCGTCACAAGATTGAACTATGTCGATCATCATCAAACCTGGTGCACATCGAGATTACTCCCGCCGGTTGGGGCAGGAGATCGCACAACAAGGCTACGGTGCTGCAGTGAGCTGTGATACCTGGAAGTCGAGCTGCTTAATAGCCGCTTCAACCTGAGGATCGGTGAAATCGCCGGTCTGTGGATTTGAGCCAGCGACATTCTCTGCTGCTTCAACAACAACGTCGGGATCGATTCCAACTTCTTCGATAATTCGACCGTTTGGCGTGAACCATCGACCGATAGTCAGGTAAACACCACCACCATTGGAAAGACCACGAAGCAGGTTCACACTTCCTTTTCCGAAAGTGTTGGTTCCAATCGCAACAGTCCGGCCGTGATCCTGAAGGGCACCGGTTAGCACCTCAGATCCACTGGCAGAGAAGTTGTCGACTAGAGTTACCAATGGAATGTCGGGGAAGTTACCACCTTTTTTGACCTTCCAGTCTTCACGTTCACCGCGTGAGTCAACTTCGTAGGTGACAAGTCCTTCGGTAAGGAACTCAGAAGCCACATCGACAGTTGCCGAGAGCAGACCGCCCGGATTGCCACGAAGATCGAGAATGATGCCTTCTGCGCCATCATCAATGAGTTGTTTTACTTCCTTGCGAAGCTCGTTCACGGTTTCGGCAGTGAAAGTATCGATCCTGACACGACCGTAGTTAGTGTCGGTCACCATGTTTGCGGTGACGCTGATCTCGGGAATCTCATCGCGAGTAATTGTTATGTCAACTGGGTCAAGACTTCCGACATGCTCAACGGTGAGAACTACATCGGTGCCTTTTTCACCGCGAATCTTGTTTACGGCTTCGATGACACTCCACCCGAGAGCGTCTTCACCGTTCACTGCAAGAATTCGGTCACCGGCTTTGATACCAGATTTCTCGGCGGGCGAATTCGGGAGTGGCTTTGTAATGATCACGCCATTCAGGTCAGGAGCTGCTTCGACCTGTGCGCCAATTCCGCCGAATTTTCCAGTGAAACCTTCTTGGTCGATTTTAAACGTCGAAGGCGGAATGTATGACGTGTAACGGTCGTCGAGCGAATCAAGCATGCCAATCACAGCGGCTTCAGCGAGAGCGTTTGGGTCGATGTTTTCACGTACAACATACTCACGGACGAGGATGGAATAGGTCTCCCAGACGATTTGGAGGCCGTCAGGGACCGCTGCAGGCTCGTCGGCGATAGGTTGAGGCGTTGGAGTGGCCAGCGTGCCGTCTGAGAGGATCACTGGTCCTTCGTTGCGCGATGCAGGGCTTTCACTGTCGGAACCGCTGCAGGCCGCCGTGATGAGCAATGCTGCAAATGCGAGAACAAGAATCAAAGCAAGTTTGAACGAACTGGTACGTGTAATCAGTGAAGTCATATTTGAATATGTGCCGAATGCCGGGAGCTGGAAAGCGAACGGAAGGGTGGTTCTGGATCGCCTTTTGAATTTTCTATCTGGTTGAGGATACGCCAGCAATACCGTTTTCGATGTACGGTTGCACACGCAAAAGAGTAGGAGGAAAGATGCAATCCTCAATAATTCGCTACTAAAACGCACTAGATAGTTTACATAACAAGGATAGTGCGACGTTGTGTTCGTTGTACTTCAGTACTGCCCTAATACCCGGCTGTCAGGCGCTTAGACGTTTTGGCCGATCATGTCGGCTGAAGTGTCTACACCCGGTTCCGCTATCTCAGCTTCGATAGCTTCGCGGAGATCTGACATCCCCCAACCTTTTGTCGCAGACGTAGTGACTACTCGGGTGAACTGGGATACATCGATCTGCTCAAGCATGCTAAGAGCAAGCGGCTCATCCGAGCTCGAAGCGACAAGGTCAAGTTTGTTCAGCACCAGAATTTTTGGCGTGTCCCCTATTCCCATGTCGGCTAGTTGATCGGATACAACCTGCGCCTGCTCTGCGGCGTATGGACTTGATACATCGACTACTTGAAGCAGTAAATCTGCTTCGAGAGCTTCTTCGAGCGTTGCTCTGAATGCTGCAACGAGAATCGGTGGAAGCTTATGAACAAATCCCACGGTGTCGCTGATCGTTGCTGATACGCCAGACGGCAACCACATTTTTCGAGTAGTCGTGTCGAGCGTTGAGAAAAGCTGATTCCGCTCAATCACGCCGGAAGACGTGATTTTGTTGAACAAAGCTGACTTACCGGCGTTTGTATAGCCGACCAATGAAACGATCTTGGCATTACCGCCAGTTCGTTGCATTCTCTGCTGATCTCGCTGCGATTGAACTTGGGCAATCTCTTTCTTTACCCGTGAAAGCTTTCGACGAACCAAACGTCGGTCGGTCTCAATCTGAGTTTCACCAGGTCCTCTGGTTCCTACTCCACCACCGAGTCGTTCAAGGTGAGACCACTGTCCCGCAAGTCTTGGAAGCAAGTACTCGGTCTGGGCAAGTTCAATCTGTAGCCGACCTTCACGAGACCAAGCGCGCTGGGCGAAAACGTCGAGAATAAGTGCGGTACGATCAATTACTTTGACGCCGAGTTTGTCTTCAAGAGTTTTCTGCTGATTTGGCGAAAGCTCGTCGTCAAAGATCACGGTATCGACTTCAGTGTGCTTCACCGTGTGAGCAAGTTCTTCGATCTTGCCTTTACCAACATAAGTTGGCGACGGCTTATGCATCGATTGAGTGACTCGCTCGACAGGATTCGCTCCCGCAGCACGAGCAAGTTCAGACAGCTCCGCAAGCGAATCTTCTAGAGCCCAGTAGTCGCCCTGACTGCGAACGTTTACTCCTACAAGAATTGCGCGTTCTCGGAACGGACCTGTGGAGTGCGTACGTTTTTTTGCCATATGGGCGATTCTGGCTCCTACTGGTTACTAACTATCCGCCTACGCGTAGTTTTGCCAACCTGCGCAGACCTTCATCGATCTGGTCATCTGGGATCGTGAGTGAAAGTCTGATGTATCCCTCACCCCCGGGGCCGTAGCCATTTCCGGGGGTCACGACGACGTCGACTTCATCAAGCAGCTTTTGAGCAAATTCTGCTGATGTGTATCCCTCAGGGATCGGAGTCCAGATGTACAACGCACCCTTAGGCGCAACGGCTGGAACACCGATCTCGTTCAGTATTGAGACTACCTTGTCACGACGCTTTTGATATACCGCATTGTTGTTATCGAGCCACTCGGCAGGAAGATCGAGTGCAGCGATGCCCATCTCCTGATTAGCCTGTGAAAGTCCTGAGTCGATATTCGACTTCACTCGCATCAAGGCGTTCACCATGTCGGGGTTTCCTGAGGCGAAACCTACTCGCCATCCGGTCATATTGGCCGTCTTGGAAAGTGAGTGAAACTCCATCGCAATATCCATTGCGCCTTCGGCTTGCAACACACTCGGTGCGACGTACCCGTCGTAGGTCACTTCTGTGTACGCAGCATCGTGCAACAAGGCGATATCAAACTCTTTGCAGTACTTCACAGCCTCATCGAAGAAGCTCATCGGAGCAATCGCACCCGTAGGGTTGTTCGGGTAGTTGATCCAGAGAGTTTTCGCTTTCTTGGCTACATCAGTAGGAATATCAGCAAAATCGATCAGATAGCCGTTCTCTTCTTTGAGAGTCACAAAATGAGTGGTGCCGCCCGCAAACATCGTTCCAATTTCGTAGACGGGGTATGCAGGGTCGGGACTGATCGATATGTCGCCTGGATCAATGAAACACAGTGCGGCGTGTGCGATCCCCTCTTTGGCACCGATTAGGTTGATGACCTCTGTTGCGGGATCGAGCTTCACACCGAATCTGTCGTCGTAGAATTTGGCAACCCTAGCTCGGAACTCTGGCAGTCCTTCGCTTTCGGGGTATTTGTGATTAGCAGGCTTCTTCGAACCCGCTACCAGCGCATTGAGCACAGGGTCGGGCGTCTGCATGTCAGGGTCGCCAATTCCGAATGAAATTACATCTATTCCCTGAGCCTTTTTCGCGGCGATAGCGCGAGAGATTCCCACGAAAAGATAAGGAGGCAGATTTTCAACGCGTTCAGCAAATTTCATTCGTTTGTTTCCGTACTTATTTCAGTTGATTCGTAATTCACGCTTTATAAAGGTGAACAATCGTAAACGAGTCGACGCTCGACGTGTGACTCAGAGACCGTCGACAACATAGGAGTTAGCACTCCTGTGTCAGCTGTCACTAATCGGGCCATACTCCGGTGAATACTTCTACCGCCGGACCTTCAAGGAAGGCTTCTCCTGTCTCATCCCATGAGATTCGTAGCACTCCGCCATCGACTACCACGTCGACCACATCGTCTACCAATCCGTGAGCTCTCGCAGCAGATGCCGAAGCTGTTGACCCTGTGCCAGATGACATCGTCTCACCAGCCCCGCGCTCAAATATGCGTGCTCGGATCTTTGAACGATTTATCACGTTCACAATCTCAAAGTTGATCCGATTCGGAAATAATTTGTGGCTTTCAACGTGAGGACCGACTTCAACAAGCGGGAAATCTTCGACAGATTCTTCCATTACAACTACGGCGTGAGGGTTGCCAACAGCCAGGCATGTCACGAGTAGTTCGCGGTCACCAGCTTGAATAGGGTATTTCTTGATGACGTCGAGATCGCCGGTTTGCGCTGTATCCACAGGAATTTCAGCTGGCACGAACGTCGGCTCGCCCATGGCAACCTTGGCAGCGATCATCTTGTCGCCTTCCATTGTCGGCCAAACCGTGCGAACGCCACCACCGGTTTCGACAGTTAGGCCGTCGTCGCCTGGCAATGCGATTTTTCGATCGATGACGAACTTAGCGAATAATCTGATCCCGTTGCCGCTCATTTCGGCTTCTGACCCGTCGGGGTTGTAAACCCGCATGCGAATCTGAGCAACTTCAGAGTCCTGAACCAAAACAATTCCGTCGGACCCGACTCCAAATGCGAGCAGGCTCATCTCTTTGGACAATGCACCCCAGTCGCGATCTATCCCGCGCCCATCTATAGCGATGTAGTCATTTCCAGCGCCGTGCAATTTTGCGAACTCTACGGACATTTTCTCTCCCGAATCTCTGCGTTCATTCCTGAGTGTCTGCTACTCAGACCGACAAATGATTCTATGTTTGAATCATTCAAACTGCGAACCTGATTACTCAACCGTGATTTGGCGTTTAGTATTGCTATAAACATACTGGGCCACTGTTGCTTATACGCGACTTTCTAGCCATTTCAAAGTGTCAGATATGATCGATTCTGTGCTTTGTTTGGCTTGATTACCCATGTCGTACCACGTGATTCGAGCATCGTCGTGCTTGAACCAATTGTTCTGGTGGCGAATCAATCGATTTGTAGCCACGACTGTCAGACGAACCGCCTCTTCAAAGTCATATTCACCTGCCATATGCCCAATCATCTGGCGATATCCGATACCACTCATTGCGTAATCATCTGACGAATAACCGGCTGCCAGCAACGACTCCACTTCAGCAACCCAGCCACTTTCCAGCATGGAGTTCAGCCGACTCACAACCCGTTCATGCAGTACCGCACGTTCCACCGATAGACCAATTATCCGTGCATCGAATGGCGGCTCATCGGCTTTGTTTCGACTGGAAACGCCGTCGGTTTGCCCACTTTCGATCCTCTCGATAGCCCTGATGACTCGGCGCTGGTTCTTTAGGTCAGTCGCAGCTGCGACATCTGGAGCCATCTTCTCCAGTCGAGCTGATAACGATTCGACACCTTCATCTCTCAGTACCGATTCGAGTTCATTCCTCAAAGCAATATCAGGCTCTATCTTCGGGACATCCCAACCTTCAAGAAGTGCCCAGACGTATTGACCCGACCCGCCAACCAAAATAGGAACCTTACGTCGGGTCGTGATGTCTTCTATTGCTGCCTTAGCGCGTTCTAGATAATCGGCGAGACTGAATCTGTCGCTCGGTTCGAGGAAATCAATTAAGTGGTGACGAACGCCCTTTGTTTCATTTAAAGAGGGTTTTGCCGTCGCAACGTCCATGCCCCGATAAAACAGCCGGGAATCGCCGTTTACTACCTCGCCACCCATCTCCAGAGCTAGTTCAACCCCGACAGCCGTTTTACCGGTAGCAGTTGCACCGATAATTGCGACCACTTTCGGCTTGGATGACTTAGTCACGTCTTGATGTACCTGGAACTATCGAGCTAGTCGGAACCTGCGGCAGCGATTAGCTTGGAAAACTCTTCTGCTTTTAGGCTGGCTCCGCCAACAAGTGCGCCATCAATGTCAGGCTGTGCCAACAGCTCGGCTACGTTGCCGGAGTTGACACTGCCGCCGTAAAGCACCCTTACGGAGTCCGCAGCCGACGGTGCTAATTTTCGTATAACTTCCCGACAAACTGCAGTCATTTCCTGCGCCTGCTCGGAGGTTGCTGCCTCACCCGTTCCGATAGCCCAAACCGGTTCGTACGCAACGATCAACGAATCCCAATCGGCGTAACCATCGAGACTTGCTTCGAGCTGATGCGCAACAAAACTCGAAGCGTTCCCAGCTTGTCGAACCGACAGATCTTCGCCGATACACAGAATTGGACTGATCCCCGCTTCTGCTGCAGTGATTGCCTTCGCAGCAACTTGATCAGATGTTTCACCGTTCAGTGCCCTACGCTCTGAATGACCGACGATTACGTGGCTGACCAGTCCCTGCAACATCGAGGTTGAAATCTCGCCTGTGAATGCACCGTCTGAATTTGCACTGACGTTTTGTGCCCCAATTTGGATAGATGATCCACTCATAGCACTTGTAACGCTTGAGATGGAAACGAATGGCGGGCAAACGATTTTGTCGACGCCTGATACATCGCCGCTCAATTCTGAGATTTCTTTGGCTAGAGCAGTGCCCGATTCAACATCGGTGTTCATTTTCCAGTTGCCAGCGATTACCGGGGTTCGGGCTGCCATTCGTTATTCCTGTCTTTTACTTCGTTAGTAGATTGTTAATTAAATTTCGTCGTCGAGTGCAGCAACGCCCGGAAGTATTTTGCCTTCTAGGAATTCGAGCGAAGCACCACCGCCGGTTGACACGTGAGTGATCTGATCGACTAGCCCCAAGGATCCGACGACTTCAGCAGTCGATCCTCCACCGATCACCGAAGTAGCCTTCTTATTCGCAGCCACAGCGTTAGCGACTGCTTTAGAGCCTTTTGCAAATTCCGACCATTCGAACACTCCCATTGGACCGTTCCAGATAACTGTATCGACAAGGCCAATGATCCGTGAATATTCCTTTGCTGTGCGAGGTCCAATATCCAGTATCAGACCGTCGGCAGGAACATTGGAATCGTCACACACAGTCGCAGGGGATTTCTCATCGAACTCAGGTGCAGTCACAACGTCGGCTGGCAGTACAACATTTGCACCGCCCGAATTGAGCAAACTCTTCGCAGCGTTAGCGTCTTCGTCAGTAACCTTCGCAGCGCCGCCCGACTTCCCATGCGCCGCATAGAAAGCAGCGACCATTCCTCCGCCAACTAGGATCGTGTCGACTTTGGATGCCAGATGGAGAAGAACTTGAATCTTGTCGGCCACTTTAGCCCCACCGACAATCGCGACAGTTGCCCCGGTCGATCCTTCCAGTGAATTACCGAGCATCTCAAGTTCGCGTTCCATCAGGAGACCAGCGTATGCCGGAAGATGGCTTGCCACTCCAGCGGTCGAAGCATGAGCGCGATGAGCTGCGCCAAAGGCATCGTTCACGTAAATGTCAGCGAGAGAGGCAAGATGTTTTGAAAACTCTTCATCGTTTGCTTCTTCACCGGGTTCAAACCTGAGGTTTTCGAGCAGAGCCACCCCTCCCGCTTCAAGACTCGAAACCGCCTGAGAAGGTTCGGAACCATTAGGACCACCAGCGTTTATTACATCTGTTCCAAGAAGTTCCGCGAGACGGTCACGAACGACGGTGAGACGCATATCTTCGACCACCTGCCCTTTCGGGCGACCAAAATGAGATGCGACGACGACCTTTGCCCCGCCACCTCTGAGCAGATTGATTGTCGGTAATGCGGCGCGTATACGAGAGTCGTCAGAGATCACGCCGTCTCTGGTTGGAACATTGAAGTCGACCCGAACAAGCACCGTTTTATTGGCGACATCTACGTTTCTAATCGAACTTTTATTCATCCGTAACGGTCCCTATCGCCTGCGAGTTGCGCCACTAGCCGGCTATCAGCTTTGAGCTTTCGATTAGAGATTCTTTCTGAGGGGCAGGAATCTTCATCGAATTTAGGGCTTCGGTAGCTTCGCCGATCAGTTCTTTAACCCTGCCCTCGGCAAACGATTTGCTGTCCGTCTCAGCAAGAATTCCCGTGACCTCATCGAGGTCGGAGGGATCTAGAACTCTTTTCATGAAAATTTCGCCCAATCGGCGACGTGTAGTTGGAGTTCCGTTCTCTATGGCGTGCGCAGTGGCAATAGATTTCTTCTTCGACTGAAGCCGTCCGCGTTGAACTTCGTTGCGTTCGGCACCTTCGTCTGGCCAGAGCGCCTTGAGATCTATATTCAGGTTCTGAGCTGCTCCGACGGCCGTTCCGAACTTGTACAAAGCGTCAAGCACGTCGTCATTTGCTGTGGCGGCAATTCCACCCAGCTTCGCCGACAACCCAAACAACGCCCCATGTTTGCGCGCCACAGAAACAATCTCTTCAACGCTGACAGCAGCGCGCTCCTGATACGAGATGTCGAGATACTCACCCTCACACACCTCTAATGTGGCTGTGTCGAGCGATTCTAGAGCCAACGAGATGTTTCGGGGATCACTTGCTGGACCACTTGCGTTTCGCTGCTCAAATATGGAAATGCGAGCCATGGCGTGAATACCATCACCAGCGTTGATCGCTTGGGCTGGTCCCCATGACCACCAGATAGTCGGTCGATTGTTCCGCTCAGTATTTGCATTTTGAACATCTTCGTGAACGAGCAGGAAGTTGTAGAGCATTTCAACTGCAACAGCGTATGGCATTGCTGCTTCGATGTCGGCACCCAGGGCATTTGCGATCGAAAGAACAAGATGGCCATGTGAGCGATCTTGCATGACAACTGGTTCAGGCTCACCGTTTTGGTCGACCCAGCCGAGGTGGTACGCCATCATTTTGTAGAGAGGGAGTTCGCGTGAATCGACGAATTTTTTAAGTGCGGCTTCGAACTGATCCGCATCTGAGGATGTGAGTCCTGGGAGGATTCCCGTAGAAGACAATCAAATTCTCCGGTAAATGGCTCTCTTTAGAGCCGTGAAAACAGTGAACAAATAATCGAACGAAACAAGAGTAACCGAGAGAACTTAACTCACGACAATATCGCCAACGATATTCCGAAGAGATTCGGCACTAATCGCACCTTCTCTTAGCACTACTACCCTCTTATCTTCAAACGAGATAACCGTGCTAGCTGCCGTACTATCCCCGCACGCACCATCAAGCACAACAGGTACCTGATCACCAAACACCTGGTCGACAACTACCGCTTCTTTGATTGGGTCACGACCTGTCAAGTTGCAACTAGTACCTGTGATAGGTACGCCTGAGAGTTCGATCAACTTTCGAGCGACATCGTTGTCAGGCACTCGAACTCCTACCGTCCCGGTTCGAGCCGTTACCACGTCTGGCACTCGATCATTGGCAGGTAAAACTACTGTGAGTGCACCCGGCCAGAAATGATCGGCGAGTTGCTTCAAAGGGGCGGGAAAATCTCGCACAAGACTCGTTGCCATATTTGAGTCGCTAACCAGCAATGGCACAGGTGTGCCGGGATTTCGTCCTTTGGTGACAAACACACTCTCGACAGCTTTCGAATTAAATCCGTCAGCGCCGAGGGCAAAATATGTATCGGTTGGGAACGCCACTAGCTCCCCACCATTGATAGCGTTGGCCCCATGCAGGAGCCCGGAATTATCAGTCGAAATCAGCATGAATCAATATTAGCGGTCAACGGTTCGATCAAACAGCCTGAGCCTGCCTGAAAATCCCCGAAAATTAACGGTGACTCAAACGTCGGGGAGAGGTAGATTTATCTCTCAGGCTTAACGGACGAGATCGCACGGCGCGCCACCACTGCGTCATGGGGTGTCCAAAATGGCATTTGGCTAGCCTGTTCTGTTACTTCGACCGGGGAACAAAGCCATGACCGAAAACCCACCAAATGATGAATCGTCCCGCCGAGTATCGACTTCTGACGATATTGAAGTAGGTACTTACCTAGAGATCGCACAGGCTGATCGAGTTTCGGGTAACAACCCACCAGTTGACGAACGTATGAAGACTATCGTCATCATCGACTTCGGATCCCAGTACTCACGCCTGATTGCCCGCCGAGTAAGAGAATCGAATACGTTTTGTGAGGTCATCGCACACGATGCGGGCAGAGAAATTCTGGATGACCAAGACGTAATCGGTGTAATTCTGTCCGGCGGTCCGAACAGTGTTTATGACGAAAACTCACCGCTTGCTCCGACATGGGTTTTTGATGCTGGAGTTCCAGTATTAGGAATCTGCTACGGAATGCAGCTGATCGCACATCAACTCGGTGGAAAAGTTGAGCCAGGAACCGAGCGTGAGTATGGGCATGCGGTGGTTCACAAAGACGGTCCTGACAACATCTTATTCGATGGTCTAGAGAATGAAGTTCCAGTTTGGATGAGTCACGGTGATCGAATCGAGGTTCTTCCACCGGGATTCCGTTCGATGGCATATACCGAAAACTCTCCGCTTGCCGTAATGGGTAACGAGGAAGGAACGATGTTTGGTATCCAGTTCCATCCCGAAGTAGTCCACACACCGCAAGGTGCTGAAATTCTCAAGAATTTCGTGTTTGGTGTATGTAAAGCTGTCGGTGATTGGACTCCCGCAAACTTCGTATCCGACTCAGTTGCTCGAATCAGAGAACAAGTTGGCGATGGCAAAGTGATTTGTGCATTGTCAGGCGGAGTCGATTCGACAGTTGCTGCTGCCCTAATTCACAGAGCAATCGGTGATCGACTGACCTGCATATTTGTAGACAACGGTCTCATGCGTAAAGGCGAAGCCGATAGAGTTCAAAATGTCTTTGCTGCCCAGCTCGGAGTGAACCTGATATTTATCGATGGAACCGAACGATTCTTGAGCGTCTTGAAAGACGTATCAGACCCTGAAATCAAACGGAAAGCTATCGGCGCTGAATTCATCAAAATCTTCGACGAGGTAGCGACCGAGATTGGCGAGGTCGACTACCTTGCTCAAGGGACTGTGTATCCCGATGTAATCGAAAGCATCAGCACGACATCATCGGCTTCCCACGTGATCAAATCGCACCACAATGTAGGCGGACTACCGGATCACATGGATCTAGCGTTGGTCGAGCCACTTCGATACATGTTCAAGGACGAAGTTAGGCAGGCTGGCAGAGAACTCGGTCTGACACCACAGAGCGTTAATCGACAGCCCTTCCCGGGTCCGGGTCTCGCAATCCGCATCATGGGCGATGTTACGCACGAGAAACTAGAGATACTTCGTGAAGTTGACTGGATTGTCATCGACGAAATTAAAAATGATGGTCTCTACGACAAACTGTGGCAGTCGTTCGCAGTACTCACAAACACTCGTACCGTCGGTGTGATGGGCGATAAGCGAACCTACCAGTACGTTGTGGCTATCCGAGCGGTTACTAGCGATGACGCCATGACCGCTGACTGGGCTCGACTTCCTTACGACACTCTGGCGAGAATCTCGAACAGAATCGTCAACGAAGTAGATGAAGTGAACCGAGTGGTGCTCGACATCACCAGCAAACCACCAGGCACCATCGAGTGGGAATAGCTCTTCTTGCCGTACGTAACGGCAAGCTTGGTCGTTGTTTGAGTACTGAGTGAGGTCTAGTTGAAAGTTCTATTGGTTGGTTCAGGCGGTCGCGAACACGCTATGGCGTGGAAACTTGCCCAGAGCGAGAAACTTACTGAGCTTTTCATTGCCCCCGGCAATGCTGGGACATCCGCAGTTGGCACGAATGTGGATATCGGAGTCGACGATCACGACGATCTTGTGAAATTCGCACTTGATCAAAATATTGATCTGGCTGTAGTCGCTCCCGACCAACCAATCGTAGATGGATTGGGAGATCTCCTACGAGATGCTGGAGTTACGACATTTAGTCCTTCAGCCGCGGCCGCCCGAATTGAAGGGTCAAAAATTTGGTCCGACAATCTGATGACCAAATACGGGATTCCAACAGCCGAATCTGAACCTTTCAGCGATTCAGGTTCTGCAATGGAATATGGCCGCACGAAGCCCGAAGGTACTTTGGTTGTAAAAGCCGACGGTCTCGCCGCTGGTAAGGGAGTAATTATTCCTGAAACTTACGACGAACTGGACTCAGCAATTACCGGAATGATCGATCACGGTGCGTTCGGTGAATCTTCATCAAGCATATTGCTTGCCGAACGCATGACCGGGCCAGAAGCCAGCGTTTTTGCGTTCGTCGATGGCGAGCATGTATCTGCCGAAATCGCCTCCTGTGACTACAAGCGGGTTGGCGAAGGCGATGTCGGACTCAACACTGGTGGAATGGGTTCTTACGGCCCGCCCGAGTTCTGGACTCAAGAACTGGCAGCCAGAGTGCGCACTGAGATACTTGAACCGGCCGCAAAGGCGCTGGTCGCAGAAAACAGCTCTTTCTCGGGCGTTCTGTACGCAGGCCTGATGATTACAGAAGCTGGACCCAAGATCATCGAGTTCAACTGTCGACTTGGTGATCCTGAAACTCAGATTTTGATGCCAATGCTCGATTCCGACTTTTTGGAAATCTGCCTTGCTGTCGCTGAAAATCGACTTTCCGAATCGACTGTCGAGTGGTCTAGCCAGCCGCATACGTTTGTCGTTGCAGTCTCAGAAGGCTACCCGGGTTCGTACGATACCGGTGTGGAGATTAGCGGAATCGACTCTGCCGAAGCTCATGGCGTGGTATTTCACGCTGGAACTGCGATCAAGGACGATGCACTCGTAACCTCAGGGGGTCGGGTTCTCGGCGTGACAGGCAATGGCGACACGATAAAAGACGCTCGTGACGCCGCATACACAGGTATCGCCGAAATATCTTTTGAAGGCATGAAGTTCCGACGAGACATCGCTGAACGGGCGATTCAGGACTGATCGTGACAGCAATCAACGTTGTATTCGACTTTGACGGCTCTTTAGCCACCTCGTTTGTGGGTGGTCTGATGTTTCGCAGGTACACCGATGAATCGAAAGTAGAAGAGGCAAGCCAGCGCTATCGATCAGAGCAAACCTCACTACGCGAATATCAAGAGGAAGTCTTTGACCTATCTGTTGAAGCTCCCGCCGAAATGTCCAAACGAGCTGCCGAGTGCGCGGGAATCCGCCCTCTCGCACATGAAGTCAGCGAACGCGTTTGGGAGTCAGGCGGAACAGTCTCGGTTGCGTCAGCTGGTCTCGATTTTTACATTCAGCCAGTTCTCGAGAAAGCTAATCTCAATCGAATAAATATCCACAGCGGGAAAGTGATCTCTGACTCCACGGAATTGCCACCATTTCGATACGATTACCCTTCGTGGAATACATCGTGCAAGGGCGACTGGGTCACCTGTAAGTGCAGGGTGATCAACGATCTCAAACCTACCGGTGAAGTCGTATTCGTCGGCGATGGCACTGGATCTGACGTCTGCGCAGCTACAAACGCTGCCGACAAAGTATTCGCAAGTGGACGTCTTCTCTCTTATTGCAACAAAAATGGAATCGCTGCTGAAGAATTCGGCGATGATTTCGAACCGGTACTAAGCTACGTCGAAAGTAAGACGTCATCCAACGGAGCTCAATAGAACAGTGATCCCTCGATATTCCCGACCCGAAATGAACGCTATTTGGTCGGAAAACAACGCCTTTGAACTATGGCTTCAAGTAGAAATTGCAGCTTCGCAGGCATGGACCGACGAAGGTGTCGTACCCGAAGAAGACATGGCAAAGATCAAGAACGCCAAGTTTGATCGTGCTGCATACGACCGTTGGTTCGACGAAACCAAGCACGATATCGTCTCGTTCACACGGGCGGTTGGTGAAAGTTTGGGTGACGAGAAGCGTTGGGTTCACCACGGTCTCACTTCGAACGACGTCAAAGACACTGCGTTGAGCATGCAGCTAACTCAATCATGTGACCTTCTAGACAAAGGATTGGTCGAGCTTCTCAATGCACTTCGCGTTCGTTCTATCGAACACAAGAACACTCCGTGTATCGGTCGCTCGCACGGTATTCACGCAGAACCAATGAGCTTCGGGATGAAGCTCGCTTTATGGTTCGCCGAAATGAACCGAAACAGGGAACGCCTGGCAGGCGCTCGAAAACGAGTAGCTGTTGGAATGCTCTCAGGTCCTGTCGGAACGTTTGCCTCAGTTCCACCGGTGATCGAAGAATCGGTCTGCAAGCAGTTGAACCTCTCTCCTGCCGAAGTATCGAATCAGGTGATTCAACGTGACCGCCACGCCGAGTATGTTCAAGTGCTTTCGCTGATCGCCGCGACTCTCGACAAGATGGCCACGGAAATTCGAGGACTGCAACGAACCGAGGTTCGAGAAGTCGAAGAACCATTCGGCAAACCTGGATATGTAACTAAAGGCTCCTCGTCGATGCCTCACAAACGCAACCCTGAGCTCTCAGAGCGTATTTGTGGGCTTGCTCGCCTTATTCGTGGACATTCGATCACTGCGCTCGAGAACGTAGCTCTCTGGCACGAACGTGACATTTCACACTCGTCAGCAGAGCGTATGATTCTTCCCGACGCATCGTTGGGTCTCGACTACATCATGAGTCTCATGACGGGCATCATCAAAGATATGGTCGTTCACGAAGATCGAATGATGCAAAACCTCGAATCAACTCGAGGATTAGTCTTCTCGCCACGTGTGATGCTGCTGCTCGTAGAACATGGTGTCGACCGTGACGCAGCGTACGACGCAGTGCAGCGAAACTCCATGCGTTCTTGGGACGAAGAACTCGATTTCCGAGAACTCATCAAAACCGATCCCGTCGTTTCAGAGAAAGTCTCAGCGGAAGCGCTCGATGAACTGTTCGACTACAACTTCTATCTCGGCCATGTTGATCACATCTACAAACGAGTAGGAATATCGGAGGACGTAATTGCCTGAAGCTGTATTCGAAACAAACCTTCCAGGGCTGCTCTACAGAGGAAAAGTTCGAGATACATACGATCTCGGTGATGATCGACTGCTGATGGTCGCATCCGACCGGATTTCGGCGTTTGACGTTGTGATGAATGAGCCGATTCCTGGCAAAGGTGTCATCCTTACGCAAATGTCGTCGTTCTGGTTCGACATCATTGGCGACGTGATGCCCAATCACTTGATCGCTACAGCAAGCGATGAAGAAGCGATGGCGAACGTTGAACGAACCGGAGCATTAGTAGATCTATCACCTGAACTTGCTCGTAGATCCATGGTGATTAAGAAAGCCGAACGGCTCGACATCGAATGCGTAGTTCGAAATTACATTGCTGGTTCAGCGTGGGCTGAATACGAAAAATCGGGGACGATGAACGGTCACCCGTTACCAGAAGGAATGCAGGCGGCTCAGCGATTCCCGGAGCCGGTATTCACCCCTTCCACCAAAGCTGAGTCGGGGCACGATATGCCGATGACTCCGCAGGAAGCTAAAGATTTGGTCGGTGTCGAGATGCACAGTCTGCTCGAACAGAAAAGTCTGGAAATATTCCAGGTTGCTCATGACTACGCAGGCGAGCGAGGGATGATCTTAGTCGATACAAAATTCGAGTTCGGACTCGTGGATGGCGAACTTACCGTCATCGATGAAGTCCTTACACCCGACTCAAGTCGGTACTGGGATGTCAACGATTGGGCGACGGGAAATTTCCCACCAGCGTTTGATAAACAGTACCTAAGAGAATGGCTGCTAGGCACCGACTGGAATCAAGAACCACCACCTCCGACACTGCCAGATGAGATCGTTAGTCAAACTCAGGCGAGATATCTTGAGTCTTACCGGCGACTCTCGGGCAAGTCACTGGTACTGTAGATAGCTGTTGAAATTACTGACACACCTTTGTGTGTGACAAATGGGATCGCATGGCAGATACAAAGCGCAAAGCAACAACACGTCCTGACAGCCGACGAGGCATGACCAAAGGGCAAATTAGAGAAGAACGACGCGAACGCAGTCGAGCACGGGCGCGTCGTAAGCGTTCGATCCTCACCTTCGCAGGTGTTCTATTCGCAATTGTGTTTATTACAGCCCTCGTTGTTCCCCAGAACAACAACAGCTCAACCGGTGGCGGCCTGAACACCGGTGGGCACATCGCCCTCGATCCCGATGACGGGCGTGGACACATCGAGAACAACACTGATCGCGGTGGTCCTTACTCAGTTGTCCCTGCAACATCGGGTCCTCACTGGTTTGGTGCGAACACTGCTGCGGCAGTTTCTGCCCCGGCTCGTTGGGGACGCTATGTAGAAGCTCTTCCGGACGAAGTTCTGGTTCACAATCTCGAGCACGGCGGCATCGGCTTCCACTACGACTGTGAAGAGGCGTGTCCTGAAATCGTAAAAGCTCTAGACGATCTGATTCCGCGCAGCCCTGTTCAGTACATCATGTCGCCTTATGCAGGCATGCCAAGCAAGATCGCTATCACAGCTTGGAGGCACCACCTGTATCTCGACGAAGTTGACGAAGAGCAGATCCGACGCTTCATCGACGAATACAAGGACCGAGCTCCTGAAAGTGTTCAAGGCAACCAGTTCTAAAGTCGTCTCGACCCAGCAATTCAAGTCAGCAACGCCAAAAGGCAACTAATGTTTCTCGCAAAGGTTCACGTTTCGCTCAAGCCAACTGTCAACGACCCACAGGGCCTGACGATTGCACACGCACTGGGACGATTGGATTTCGATTCGGTAGATTCGGTTCGAGCCGGAAAATACTTCGAAGTGAAAATCGACAGCACCGATCAGTCGGCAGCGGAAGCCGATGTGAAGTCGATGTGCGAGAAATTGCTGGCGAACCCGGTTATAGAGACGTTCACCTACGAACTGGAATCAATCTAGATTCAACTTCGATAGTTTGCGTCTCTGGCACAGGACACCAACGGATTTCCCGACGCTAGGAGGGATCTCAGTGGCCAAACGAACTAACTTTTCAGATTCGAATCGACCTGTGACCGTCGCTTGTCTACTTGGATGAATATGGACTGGCGACAAAGAACCCTAGTGTCCTCGGGAAATCGACAGTGTGCGATTCGCTACCGGTGTAACGAGACTGCAACGCCCTAGTCGGTCAACGTGCCTTTGGTGCTTGGCACACCGTCAGGGTTTCGTTCGTCGATACGAGAAGCATCCCTCAGCGCACGGGCAAATGCCTTAAACGCCGATTCGATAACGTGGTGCTCGTTCTGCCCTGCCAGCACACGGATGTGCAAGCAGAACCTGCCCTCCACAGCCATCGCCTCAAAGAAGTGACGTGCCATATCGGCGGGGAACTCACCAACGTTGTTGTCGCTTGCCATGTTGATGACTGCATATCCACGACCCGAGAGGTCGAGAACAGCGTGCGTAAGCGCCTCGTCTAGTGGGCAAGTCCGGTCGGCCATGCGCACGATTCCCTTGCGGTCACCAAGTGCCTGATCGATTGCCCTACCGAGAACGATTGCTGTGTCTTCAACAGTGTGGTGAGATCCCGTCTCAAGATCGCCATTGGCTTCTACCTTGAGATCGATCAGACCGTGTCGAGCGATCTGATTCAGCATGTGCTTAAGAAAGCCGACAGGGGTATCGACTTCCACTTGGCCTGTTCCATCGAGGTTGACGGTAACGGCTATTCTGCTTTCGCCGGTCTCGCGGACAATAGTCGCAACGCGAGCCTGTTTTTCTGACATGCCTGTGCCTTTAATCTCACAAATTTACGCCGATAAGTGAGGCGCTAAATAGAATGCTAACTGTCGAGACCGTTGCTAAACAACGGTTCTGAGTGCAGCGATTACCCGGTCTGTCTGTTCTGGCGTACCTGCGCTGATACGCAACGAGTTGCCCAGAACCTCCTGAGAGAACCGCCTAACGAAGATTCCGTGCTGAGCGAGCCCAACGTAGGCTTCTTCTGCTGTGCGCCGTTCAAAGCTGCACAACAGGAAATTTCCCCTTGATGGGTAATACGAAACTCCATCGAGCTCGTCAATTGCTGCTTCTAGTCGCTTTCGTTGCTCTACAAGACTTCCCGCACGCTCTAACAACTCGCTCCGGTGCTCCAGAGCGGCCAGAACAGCCGCTTCACCAGCGATGTTGATGTTGTAGGGCTGCTTGATATCGAGCAGGTGCTGAATCAAATTCTCCGATGCGATTGCATAACCGACTCGAAGCCCAGCGATTCCAGCCCACTTGCTGAACGAACGCAAAATGACGAGATTTTCGTACTCGTCGAGCAGATGACTCAGTGAGCTGCCAGAGAATTCGTAATAAGTTTCGTCGACGCAAACTACTATTCCCGTATCGAGAAGAGCCCGAGCGTCTGATTCGGTTAGCATGTTGCCCGTTGGGTTGTTCGGCGAAGCTAGAAAGACGATTCGAGCTGATTCATCGATCTCTTCTCGCATTGCAGGAAGATCGATGTCCCAAGATGAATTTCGATCAACTGAAACGATTTTGGCGTCTGCCTGACGAGCCGAGAAAGCGTACATGCCGAAAGTCGGCTCGCAATCTAGAACTTTCTGCCCTGGTCCTACAAACAAGCGCATTAGAAGATCAATGATCTCGTCACCTCCGGCGCCAGCAATGATTCGCTCTGCTGGTTGTCCCGTGTACTCCGAAAGCGCCGCTCTTAGCTTTCTCTGTTGGGTATCCGGGTACAAGTGCAAATCGAGACCCGTGAGCGCATCGGCGATCTTGTCGAAAGCGCCATAAGGATTCTCATTAGCGTTCAGGCGAATCACATCTTCAGGTTTGATTCCCGTTTTGCGAGCCAATTCCGCTGATGGGTCGACACCGTGGTAAGTTGCGATTTTGGCCATGTGCGGCCGCATTAGGTTTTCTAGATTAGACATGTTTGGGAAGTTTGAACTAGTTGCGAGGTAATCGCCAGTGTTCGCCGGCTATTCGCCAACCATGTGACGACGACGATATTCGGATGCCGCAGCGTGGCCATGTAGGCCTTCAAGCTTCGCTAGCAGCTCGGCATCTTTCGAAAGTTTTAGAAATGTCTCGTCGTCAAATGTCAGTACCGGGGTCACACGTACAAAATTACGGACGGAAAGAGCCGAGGTAAATCGAGCTGTTCCCGCAGTTGGCATAACGTGTGATGGACCAGCGACGTAATCGGCCATAACTTCCGCCGACCATTCTCCGACAAACAAGCCACCGGCACTCGTTACGCTGTCGACCAAATCATCGGCATCAGCGGTCAAAATACACAAGTGCTCAGGGGCGGCAGCATTTGCAACATCAACTGCTTCTGAAGTTGAATCCACAATCACAGCAACACCGCGGTTAGAGAACGCAGCCTCAGCTGTACTTCCCCTCGGCAGCTCTGCCAACTGTTTGTCTATCTCGATCTGGGTTTTGTCGACAATTTCTTCCGACAATGCGACAAGAATCGGCATCGCCACTGTGTCGTGCTCAGCCTGGGCAATTAGATCGGAGGCTGTGAAACGCGGATCGGCAGATTCATCAGCGATAACCAGCGTCTCTGTAGGACCGTAAAGTCCATCGATTCCGACATCACCAAATACCAGTTTTTTAGCTGCAGTTACCCATGCGCTGCCGGGACCACAAACAAGATCTACGGCTGGAATCGATTCGGTACCGTATGCGAGAGCGGCTACAGCTTGTGCTCCACCGATTTTGAATACCCGAGATGCCCCAGCGATCTTCGCAGCTGCAAGCACTGCGGGGTGTGGCATCGAATCTCCAGGAGCTGGTGTGGCGACGATGATCTCTTTTACGCCAGCAACTTGCGCTGGAACGACAGTCATGATCACTGTCGATGCCAATGGAGCAGTTCCACCGGGAACGTACGCAGCAATCGAGTTGAGCGGAGTTACTTTCTCACCGAACTTGCCCGTCCCATCACTCCAGCTTTTTGGCAGACCCCGAGATTGAAATTTGCGTACCCGCTCGGCGGCAAGTTCGAATGCGGCAATAGAGGCTGGATCGAGATTCGCTAGCGCTGAATCGATTTCAGATTGTGGCACCTCGAATACATCCGGTGAAGACCCATCGAGAGCTGTGTTGATCCGAGCGAGCCCGGCATCGCCTTCGTTGCGCACGATGTCGATAACTCTGGCAGCGAACTCGTTTGGTGATACCTTGTCAGGGAACAGACCTCGCCCGTCGGACATTACTGCTTCGACAGGTAGGTTCCGTTCTCGCTTGAAGTACTCGATTCCGGCTGCAGCACCTATTACGCGTTTCACCACTACCCGTCCGAATCCATGAAAGGTTTCAAATTCTCAACGAGTCGGTCGTATGACTCGCAGCGTTCTCGATAAACGTACTGCACATCATTCGCAGCAATTCCAATACCGCCGAGACCGCGGAAGTGGCTTACTACGTCGGGCAAGTCCGTCTTTCGAACTAGAACTTGTACTGTGTACCAATTGCTCTGTTTGCCGGTGTGAACTGCCGAGATTGTCGGCCCATCCAAACCCCCGAGCTCACGACGTCGCATCACCTGACGACCGACTTCGTCTTCAGATTCACCCTGGATATCGCCAGTAACTCGTTGATATTTACGGGCTCGAAGACTTGCCTCAATCTTTTCCAATATCTGACGAGCGTGCGCCAACTTTTCAGGATCGTTCGCAAGTGCTCGACCGTTACCGACGATAACCGACTGTGACTCAATAACTGCGCCATCTACAAGAATTCGCAGACCGTTTTCACGAAGAGTCGTGCCAGTCGCAGTAATATCCGCAATGATGTCGGCGTAACCCATAACTGGAGCCGCTTCGAGTCCACCCGATACATGAACGATCGAAACGTAATTGACGCCGTTTTCGTTCAAAAATCGCTTGGTCAGACGTTCGTATTTCGAAGCGATCCGGAGATCGCGACCTTTCGCACGGAATTCCAATGTGACGTCTGCCAGATCAGCCATCGTCGTCACATCGAGCCACGAATCTGGCACCGCAATAACGAGCTTGGAGCCGCCAAATCCGAGTCCCTCGTGGAGAAGAACTGTATCTCCGCGCTCTAATCTCGACTCATAGTATCTGTCGAGCCCCACAACGCCGATGTCAGCGCTTCCACCGTCAATCTCGATTGTGATGTCAGATTGACGCTGGAAAAGAACATCTACACCTGGAAGTGAAGGAATGTCAGCCGTATAGCGACGTGAATTGGCGCGCCGTACGGATAATCCGCAATCGGAAAGTAATTTTGAAGTGCCATCGAATAACGCACCGGTTGACGGGAGGGCGAAACGAAGATTACTCATTACGACTTCTCCCCTGACTGGCTACTTTCAGATTGTTGAAAATCTATCGCTGCCCTTTTGCCTTCACTACGAAGCTTTCGTGCTTTCTTTATCGCCGAAACAATTGAGCCTTCAGACTCTGGAGAAACTGCGACAATATCATCGCCCTCGCCTGTCGAAATGCTACTTGCAGCAACAACCGCATCGAGATTGTAGGCAAAGCCCAATGCGGGAACATCTTTGTCATAACCCAGTGCACGAGTTAAGCCGTCGTATCGACCTCCCCCACCGAGGGTTTCGCCGGTATTTCCACCTGCGTAAAGGTCGAATAGCATTCCTGTGTAGTAGGCAATACCGCGGGCCATTCCGAAGTCGACGCTGATTCGGTCAGCAGATACGCCCTCGAGTTCAGCCGAAGTAAGCACATCGCTGAGATTTGAGATCAAATCGCCCGAAATACCGGCATTTGCAAGCACGGCGGTGCCATCAGCTATCGCCCTATTCGCCGGGCCATTCACCTTTGAAAGAGCCGAGAGCATGTCGAGGGCACGCTTGAAATTGGCAGGGTTGTCGGCCTGAGACATTTTTCTAGATAGCCGAGAAATGATGTCTTCTGGAGACCTTGCACCTGTGTTCTTGCCGAGGGTGACTCCGATCCCTTCGGTCATGACCTGCTCGATAGTCGTTGCGATTCGTTCACGGTCGGCCGCCGCTTGGGCGTCGTCGACCACAGCATCTGAAACAAAGCCTAAGGTCGATGCCTTTTCAGTCACCACATCGATTTCGCCGTTTTTCAACTGGGCAATACTGTTGATCAAGAACAGTTTGGCTCGCTCAGAAAGATCAAACTCCGTGAGTGCAGCCAACACAATACCGACGTGACCGATCACCACTCGTGCCTGATCGAATCCAAGCGATTCCAGCCCCTCTAGAGCCATCGCTATCACTTCGCCGTCAGCAGAAGGTGCAGGCGCTCCGATCAGTTCAGCACCGAGTTGCGTGAACTGTCGAGTTTTTTCTCCGTCTTCATCTTCCGGTGCTGCATATCGAAACACTGGGCCGTCGTACATGATTCGAACGGGACTTGAACTAGCGCCGTTGTCAGCAGCAAGTCGAAGGATCGCCGAAGTGAATTCTGGTCGCAAACTCACTTCAGAGCCACCCGGTTCGGAGAAACCGTACAGGCGAGACGATAGAGCCCCACCTGATTTTCGGATGTACAACTCGGTCTGCTCAAGAATTGGCGTTTCAGCCCGATCATAGCCACGCAAACCGAATGATCCGCGTAATGTCGAAATCGCAGCATCACGCTCTGCAAGTTCGTTTGGACCTACGTCCTGCATATTTGGGAGCCGACGTACGGGCTCAAATTGGGAGTTCATCTTGTTAAATAATTATGACCGACAATGCCCGGTAATTTTCGAGTGCGAGCAATCAATTCTAATCGAGTTTGCCTAAACTGCACTCATACTGAAACCATGAACCGTGTAATTTGAGGATGTATTGCCACTTGAGTGTCTGTGTGCATGCCATTCTCAAGGTCCAGTCACATGCGTGATAAAAAATCTAACGTAGCAATCGTTACCGATTCAGCTGTTGCGTTTTCAGCCGAACAGATAGATGAGCTCGGAATTTTCGTTGCGCGGATGGAGATAACCATCGACGGCGTAACACTGATCGACGGTGCCAAAATGGAACTGTCTGGGTTCTACTCGAATTTGGCAGCATCCGAAAGCGTTCCTACCACTTCAGCGCCGAAGCCTGCTGAATATCTCGCCCAGATTCAGCAGGCATCTGAAGTTTCTAACAATGTTCTCTGTGTCACGGTTTCAGCCAAACTAAGCGCCGCTCACGATGCCGCAACTGTGGGAGCCGAAATGGCAGTTGATCAGAACCCTGATCTAAACATCAGAGTATTCGACTCTGGCACAGCGGCAAGTTCGCAAGCGTTGATCGTCTCAGCAGCTGCGCGTGCCGCAAACGCCGGTAAATCGCTCGAAGAAGTAGAAGCCAAAGCCAGCAAAGTTGCCAAGAATGTCCGGCTTATCGCCATGCTCGACACGTTGCGATTCATTCATCGCAGTGGTCGTGTTCCCAAAATTGCCTTTTGGGCGACTTCCGTTCTCAATATCAAGCCGGTTATGGAGTTTTCAGTTGGAAAGATCGGGGGCATTGCCCGCCCGCGATCAACTAAAAAAGCCTTGTCCCGAGTTAGAAAGGAGATGGCGCGAGATTTGTCGGGAAAGAAAGCTCACATCAACGTGATTCACGCCGATGCGTACGAAAATGCCGAGAGTATCCGAGATTGGGCGAATCAAAATTTTGATTGCGCCGAACTATTCGTCACTCAGTTCCACCCATTCATGGGTGCTCACACCGGACCCGGCCTAGTCGGGGCATCATGGTGGGCTGAATAAGCTTTAGTTTGCTTGTTCTAAACCTCGACTAGAAGCCCCAGACGCGGGCTGCGGTCTTGCCAAGCACCCAGTCGATATCGTCGCCGTTAGCGAATGCCGGGTGATTCCTCACACCTTCGAGCGTGTTGCCGTAACCCTCACGACCCGCACTTGGCGGATAGTCGCTTCCCCACATCATCCGATCAGCACCAAAAGCTTCGTATGCCATTTCGAACAGGGGCGGAACATTGTCGAACCGGAATTCTGGGAGCAACCGAGGTGGTCGAGGAGTTATTTCGCCTAATCCCGGAACCTTGATTGTGGTGTTTGGTCGTGATGCACATTTGAGAGCCGACTCGTAGTCGGTGTACGGCAAGTCGGTGATTCCAACTCCCGCAAGATGTTCGATCACGATCTGTGTGTCTGGACAATCGTCGATGATCTTCTTAAAGCTCTCACTTGAGAATCGTTTGTCATCGCCTATTGAACTAACAACTAGACCGAGTTCTCCTGCTTTACGCCAAATCTCGGTGGAGTCCGACAGCGCTGAATACGTTTCGTCAGGTGCGATTCTCACCCCAGCAGCGCCCTGCTCTGCCAACTTTTCCAATGTGCCCAACGGGTCAGGGTCTTCGGGGTCGACCAGCACAACCACCTTGAATCTATCGCCACGTTTGGCGGCTTCCTCGAAGAGGTAGTGGTTGTTGTAAGTTCCACCGTGCTGAATGAGCACCGCACCATCGACACCCGCCTGGTTCATCTCAAATTCGAGTGACTCGATTGGTAGGAACCAGTTATTTCCTGCGTGGCAGTGGGTGTCGATAATCATGCGGTGTTACTCAGTATTTCTCTTGTGTTTTGACGTTTGAACGGAAATTTCGCTTTATGTAGCGATTTCCATGCCGGACTCTCCGACGCCCGATCCTTCTGAAAGAACCAGATCATCGATCTCTTTCCTGAGATCAGCTGGCATCTCCCAGTCACCACCAAGATTTTCAGTAGCTTCAGCTGGAGTCACTGATCCTGCCAGCGCAACACTGATGGTTTCGTTAGCCAGAACCCATGCGATAGCAAGTTGAGGAATCGTCTTGCCGTGATCGGCAGCGATAACTTTCAACTTCTCAACAACCGCAACGTTTGCTGCAAGGTTGTCTGGTCCCCAAGAACTGATACCAAAATTGGCACCGTTCTTGCGCCAGTCGTCGTCACCAAACGTTTTGTCTGCGGTCCAGGTACCGGTCAAAAGGCCGTGAGCCAGCGATCCGTAAGCCATGATTCCCATGCCGTTGTTTTTCACGAAAGGCATCACTTCGGCTTCTGGTCGTCGGTCGAAGATGTGGTAACCAATCTGGTTCGTGATGATCGGACTGGTCTCTCGACTTTCGGTCATCATGTCGACGTTGAAGTTGGAAACCCCGGTATGGCGAATCTTTCCGGCCTTCTTAGCCTGTTCGAGAGCTTCCATCGGCTCTGAGAACGCACGTCCGTGATCAGGCCAGTGAATAAGGAATAGATCGATGTAGTCGGTCTGCAGACGCTGCAAACTTTCGTCAATCGACGCAAGCAAACGCTTAGGATCAGAGTCAGATACTGTTGCAGCGCGGCGGTCTGGGTTATCGCGAACCCATTCACGAGCACCCTTTGTGACCAGAACCACATCCTCACGAATGCCCTTAAGCGCCTTGCCCATGAGAGTCTCACCGTAACCCCAGCCGTATACAGCTGCGGTGTCAAAGAGGGTCACGCCGTTCTCGTATGACGTTCGAGCAGCTGCAATTGCCTGATCATCGTCGAAATCGCCGTACATACCTCGACCCATCGGCCACCCACCGTAACCAATTACGGAAGTTTCAAGACCTGAATCGCCAAACATTCGTTTTCGCATAGTTCAATTTTCCTTAGTAGCTCGTTAGTTAGCTTGTGTTTTAGTTGAAATATTGTTCAGGTGAGCAGCAAAGAGTTCACTGGCTCATCTATTTGCCTGCTTGCCTATGCAAACGACACGTTTCCATCGGGATCGACGCGGTTCACCGTGCCCATTCCGATGAACGGACCTGCGGTTATCGTCACTGAAACTGTATCGCCTGCGGCTATGTTCAAGGCTGTCCCATTTTCTTGAGCTTGCTTTATACCGCCATTTCCAAAGCTTGTGCAGGGCTCAAGACCGGCGTTATAGCACCTTCCGTACCACGGGTAGCCATACCCGCCGCCAAAGTTACGCCAGTACCAGAGGTATTTGAAGGTCTCGATTGGATAACTCACTGCCCATCCAATGTTCGTCTCTTCATTCAGGAGTGCATACCAGCCTTCCGACATCTCCGTCATGTACGCCATGTCCAAAGAACGATCTTCTTTCGGTGGAATGTATGTGAAGTCCAATACCGATCCATCTTTGGCGTTCATGTTAGGCCAGTCGCCAGTGAAATCAGGTTCAAGCTTGGAATTTGGATCAATGCTTTCTGGGTGACTCATAAGCTTTGATCCAGGCACAAAGAGGCGTGATTTTTCCGACAAAACAGGCGGCCCAATGGCGATATGTTCGAGC
The DNA here is from genome assembly GCA_029593915.1 of Candidatus Lucifugimonas marina. Lineage (GTDB taxonomy): Bacteria > Chloroflexota > Dehalococcoidia > Lucifugimonadales > Lucifugimonadaceae > Lucifugimonas > Lucifugimonas marina. The sequence continues at coordinate 1,495,113 of CP046147.1, forward strand.
CACACAATATCGAGATCTTCCTCGCCCTCGTTCGTTACGGATTCCTCAACTTTAAGAGTCGTCGAACCCGAAACAAGTGAAAGTGTTTTGGAAACGGCCATTGGCATTCGGACACTTTTGGCACTGAACCTCACACGTACCCTTTCAGGAGTGTCTTCCACGATTTGAGCATCCCATGGAATGAGACTCACGTCTCCGTGAATTCCGTAGTCGGCACCGTAAACCTGATCTGAGTAGCCGCCATGCGGAACTACGGTCTGCCAGCCGCCTTCGTAGAAGTCGAGCCATATTGAACTAGGATCACCTGTTGGCGGAACCGTCAGTTTGGGATCTCGTACTCCCCACGGTGTCTTCCACATGAAGTCAGTATCAGTTGGCTTGTGAACGAAGCTGGATATATCAGCCCCCTTGTCTGCCAGAACCGTGATTCGTACTAATTCGTTTTCAAGCACGACGGTCTTGAGCCCTCGATACGTCCACGAATCGGATATCCGACACCCAGTTGTTCGTTCGTCCTGATAGTGCATAGAAGTACTTCCTCTAGGATCCCGGCTTGATCACAATTCGATAAATATCTTTGTTCGGGTCGAGCATCCGTTCGAATCCGTCTTCCATCGCTCTGCTCAACGGCACGACCTCAGAAATGAGCGGCTTTACGTTGATCTTGCCTGATCCAACCAACTCCACGGCTGCTTCTAGATCCCCAGGAGAAGTTGCAACCGAACCGATCACCGTGAGTTCTGGCCCCACTACGTTGTTGAAATTGATTTCAGGGGTCGTCGAGTAAATCCCCAACAGCAGTGTCGTGCCGCCTCGGCGCGTCCATTCCATCGCCATTCGTGGTGTTTCTTTGGCGCCGGCTGTCTCCACAACGATGTCAGGACCAATTCCGCCGGTGAGTTCGAGCAGTTTGGCACCGGCGTCATCTTCGTCACGCGAACTCACAACCTCGTCCGCACCAAGTTCTTTCGCTAGCGTGAGGCTCTGCTCTCGTACGTCGAGTGCAATCACCCTTGCGCCGGCTGCCTTGAACGCTTGGACAGTGAGAAGACCAACAGTCCCGCAGCCTACTATCGCAACATTGTCTCCCGGTCGAACTCCCGATCGTCGAACCCCGTGAACCGCAACGGTGGCAGGTTCGAGTAATGGTCCTTCAGAATCAGAGATGCTATCGGGCATAGGCACGAGTTTCTCGGCTGGCCACACCATGAACTCTGCTAAACCGCCATCCGCCATGAATCCCGCTACTGCCATATTTGGGCATACGGCCTGTTGACCGCGCATGCACCAAAAGCAAGTGCCACAAGTAAGCACAGTGTTGATTGCCACCCGATCTCCAACAGCTACGTTGTCGACACCCTCGCCTAGTTCGTAAACGGTTCCTGCGGTTTCATGGCCTAGGACCAACGGAGTCTGCTTACCCGTCATAGCGTTGGGAGTACCGTGCTGTACCCAGAGCGGACCGTACTGCCATTCTTCGATGTCGGTAGCGCAGATCGAAGTTCCGGTAATTCGTAGCTTCACTTCATCTGGGCCCGCTACTGGCTCGGGAATATCTTCTAGACGTAGATCTTTGTTGTCGTGATAGACGATCGCTTGCATCTGGATTCACAGTCGTTTTCTATATGCCGGGATTTTCGACGGAATTCTACACGTGCGCATTGGGTCACAATCGCCTTATTCACGATGATTTGCGGTCGCGATAAGTGCTAACATCCCGCCGCTAAATCATTTCAAGTCAGGCATATTTGCTGATCTAGCAGATTGATCTGACCGCTTACCGATCAGTTACAAGTTCGAGCACCAAGCAATCACAGGCAATTTCAGGAGATCAAAATGAAAGCCAGTCCGAAGATCACTAAAGTTTCGGTCACAACTTTCGAGCATGAACTCGAAAACGTTGGCAAGGACTACAACACCTTCAACATGGTCTACGAAGCCGGTTCGAAGCTGAAACAGAAAGGAACTGTTCTTCAGATTCACACTGATCAAGGGATTGTTGGTGAGTATCCAGAAATAGGCCGTGCTCTTGGCGATGTAGAGACCGTCGCTCAATACCTGATCGGCAAGGACGCTCTCAGCCGAGAGAAAATTTATAACGATACGAAGCGTGGTCTACGCCACGGTGCGATGCTCGGAGTCGGTGTGATCGACATCTGTCTATGGGACATTGCAGGCAAGCTATACGACGAACCTCTTTATCGATTGCTTGGTGGTGAGAAAAAACCACTTCCTGCGTACGCATCCACTCTGCACGGCGACGAAAACGGAGGACTGCAAACGAAAGAAGATTTCGCCGATTTCGCGGAACAGTGCTACGAGATGGGATACCGGTCGTTCAAAGTCCACGGGTGGGGGCTTGCGGGTAGCAATATCAAGCGTGAAGTCGACAACGTATTGAATCTTGGAAAACAGTTCGAGAATCGCATGGATCTGCTGATCGACCCTGCATGTGAAATCAAAAACTTTGGTGATGCACTCAGGCTTGGGTTGGCGTGCGATGAAGCGGGATTCTTCTGGTGGGAGGACCCATACCAAGATGGTGGAGTATCACAATTCGCTCACCGCAAGTTGCGTCAGATGGTCAAAACTCCGCTTTTGCAAACAGAGCACATACGACTACTGGAACAGCACGTCGATTTCATCGTTGCCGACGGCACCGATTACGTCCGTGCCGGTGCGCACGAAGATGGCGGTGTTACGGGTGCGATGAAAATCGCCCACGCCTCTGAAGGTTTCGGATTGGATATGGAACTGCACGGTCCTGGACCAGTTCATCGTCACATCATGTCCTCGATCAGGAACACGAACTTCTTCGAACTAGGATTGGTTCACCCGAAGGTAAAGACCACTAAGGCTCCGGTGTACCTCGGCTACAACGATGATCTCGATGGCATCGACAGTGAAGGCAACGTCTATGCTCCAGACGGGCCTGGTATCGGCGTACCACTGGATTGGGACTGGATCCGTGCTCACCAAACCGACGAAGGCGTCCTTGCCGAAGCGTAACCGCTATAAAATCGGAAATAAATAAGGGGTTGGGATTTTCGCTGCTGAATGAGAATATCCCGACCCCTTTTTGTTTTTCAGGAGCAGTTAGCTCGTTGTCACTTCACCATCTGGAGAGATGCGTGACACACCGGTATTGCTCTCGTACACAACAGCTTTCACAGTTGCAGTGCGAGTTTCACCCGGCTTGAACACTATCGCTGTTCGCTCGCTAGAGTCAGGTTCAGGTACGCCCGCACTTAAGCTTGTAAATGGCTCGAGCCCAACGTTGTAGGTTCGTCCGTACCACGGATATCCCGAAGCGCCACCGAACACCTGCCAGTACCAGAGGTATTTGAACGTTTCGACCGGATACGCAAGCCCGAAGCCCACACCCCTATCAGGGTTTGTCACGGCATACCAGCCTTCTTTTTGGTTCTTGAACACTGAATAATCCTGAAGACGATCAGATTTTGGCGGGAATTTGCTCAGATCTACTGGGCTGCCGTCCTGGGCAACTGCATTCGGCCATTTGCCGACGTGTCCGTCTTGAAGGCGATCACCACCTCTTTCTGGAACGAAATGATCAGCCGGCGCCATGTCGAGTCGGCAGTTCGGAGTCAAGAACGGGTCACCCAGCGCAACGTGTTGCCCCCACTCAGCTTCGGCATCTTCCTCTGCCTGGTTCGTAAGGGTGTCGGTAACAGTCACAACTGGGCTATTTGCCTCAATGGTCACGACTTTTTCGATCCAGAACGGAGTTCTGACAGTTCGAACTGTGAACTTCGCGCTGACTCGCTCTGGGGTATCTTCGAGTATCACCGCGTCCCACGGCATAAGGGTAGCCTCGGTATGCTGACCTAAATCTGCGTTGGCGTACTTCTGAGGCGGCCCACCAGTAGGAGCAATGGTCTGCCACCCTCCGATGTAGGCATCGTGCCAAATGTTGTCACCGTTTCCGGTTGGCGGGGTCGAAAGAGACTGATTTCTCACCGACCATGGCGTTCTCCACATGAACTCAGTATCTGACTTTTTGTGAATAAGCTCGAATACGTCGGCAGCCTTGTCGGCAAGAATCGAAACTTTTACGATTTCGTTTTCCAGTACGACAGTCTTCAGACCACGATAGGTCCAGGAATCTGAAATCCTGCAACCTGTTGTTCGTTCATTTTGGTAGTGCATATTGCTCCTGTTTGCATTCTTGGGAAACGAATCCTGTAGTACGTTTGAACGACAGGGTGTCTTTCTGATTCAGGGTTTATTTTGCATCTTAGCGTTCCAATCGGGTGCAATCACGGCTGATATGTGGAAGAATCAGATGCATAACGATGAACAAGTCGCTATTGAGCGTCGGCAACGCGTTCACGCGTACGTATTTTGTAGGGGTAAGTAAGTAATTGGCTCGAATACTTCTAGTTGATGACAGCCCCGACGTGCGCTTGGCACTTGCCACTATTCTCGAAGACGCTGGGCACGATGTGGTGGAAGCGGAAGATGGCGATCAGGTCTTCGACCTAGCCGTTGCCGAATCACCAAATCTCGTTCTTCTAGACGTAATGATGCCTCGAGTTAACGGCTTCGACGCGCTAGCCACCTTGAAAGCAGATACTCGAACAAGCCCGATACCTGTAATCATGGTTACCGCTAAAGGTCGGCCTGAAGATATGGCGATGGCACGTTCACTAGGTGCCGTTGAATACATCACAAAGCCGTGGGCCGATGGCGACGTTGAACTACGAGTCGACTGGGCACTTGCAGCTGACCACGAGCAGAAAAGCCGCTAAAACCCTGTCCAATTCGATTAGCTCATGACCGGCTCAGCAATCGCGCTTGTCCTAATCGCTGCTCTCTGCCACGCCTCTTGGAATTTACTGGTTCGTCGAGCACCTATTCCAGAACTTGCAAACTGGTTCATGGCATTCCTCGGCGGAGTGTTCGCGCTTCCATTCGCCATCTACTACTTGGTGACCGACCCACCCTCGGCAATCGGGTGGGTATTCGTGTTTGGAACCATTGTTCTTCACATTGGTTACTTCTTCACTCTCGGCCGCGCCTACAAGCACGGCGATATGTCGGTTGTATACCCGGTGGCTCGTGGTTTGGGACTCGTCTTAATCCCAGTGTTCGGCGTTCTGATACTGAATGAATCGGTGTCGGCATACGCAGCGTTAGGAATTGCTGCGATTTTTGCCGGTGTGATCATTGTCGGTGCATCTTCCCCCGCGGGTCTGAAGATATGGCTACACCCGAGATCGCTTTTAGCCAACCGTGGAGTGGCTTTCGCCATAGCCACCGGGTTGCTCATAGCCAGCTACTCGAATTGGGACAAGCGTGGAGTCGAGTATGTAGCGCCGCTTCTCTATATGTTCACCGTCCAACTCGGAGGTTCGCTTGGAATCCTGCCGGTATTACGTCGGTCGTATGGCGTCAACGATTTCAAAGTCGAGTTCAAACGCAGATGGAAAATATCGATAGCCGGTGGAGCACTTCAGTTCACTTCCTACGGGCTAGTTCTTACCGCGTTCACCCTCGCTCCAGTCAGCTACGTGGGACCATTCAGAGAATTGGCGATTGTGTTCGGGGTGCTGCTAGCAGCATTCGTGCTGAAAGAGTCTGTCGGTAAAACTCGAATAGTCGGCGCGACCGCAATTGGACTGGGCGCCGTGGCGGTGGCGCTCGCTCCTTAGAACCCCAGCAACCGTCTGAGGTTCCCGCCTTTGACCTTTGCTCTGTCTTCTGTTGACCAGTGAGCCATGTGTGCGTCTACTATCCCCGGTGTTCCGCTTCCCCACACCATTCGATCTGGCCCGAACGAGTCTGCTACCCATCGACTAAACGGGATGACACTTTCGAACAATGGCTCGTCTGTGGCGTAGTGGTTCAGCCCCGACAATTTCATGTAAACGTTGTCTAGTTCGCTCATTCGAATCGTGTCGGAAAATTCAGGACCTGATCCATACTTGGCTTCAGCCATGTGGTCGACTAGAACTGTGAACTCAGGAAATTCTCGTGCCAGCTCAGCCGCTTGTGCTGAGTAATCAGGGCCGATGTGCAGTTCGATTATTAGACCTAACTCACCTGCAGTTCTCCAAAGTTCCCTCACGTTGGCATCTCGGAATGAATCTAGATACTCACGTTTGCCTTCATGAGCGTGAAATCGGAACGCGACAAGCGAGTCGCCATGATCTGCGACCAATGCCCGGAGCTTTGCTGGTGCGTCGTCGTCTTTTGGGTAGAACAACGCAGTTGTCTTGAACAGGTCCGGACGAGCCGCGACGCAATCGAGCGCGAGCCTGTGATCATCACCATAAGGCTCGGGGTGCACCAGCACCGCCCTGTCGATACCTTCCTCTTCCATTCTTGCCAGATAATCAGCAAGCGGGTCGCTGAAACGCATATCCTGTTGAGGGTGGTATGCCGCTTTCTCGTGGAATGGATACTTTTCGGTATCAGAACTGAACATGTGTGCGTTCCATTCAATAATCATTAATATCCACCTGATTTTGGTCGAGCTTGATTTCGTTCCGATATGCTGAAGGCATTCTGCACGTATCGGACTCTGTTTGGGGCACATTGAGCTGCGACTGCCTCCCTGAATCGGGTCTGCAAACCGCGAGGGCGCTCTGCGAAAGTAAACCTACTTCCACTCACAATCGAGAATTGATCGAACGGTGTCTCGTTCCAGAGACGCGTTCGTCATGGTGTAGGTCATGCTGCAGATATCTGGGATCACAAAATCATTCGGTCCCACAACGATCCTTGAAAACGTTTCGTTCCACGTAAACACTGGCGAGAAAATAGCGCTTGTAGGACCAAACGGTTCAGGGAAATCCACGATATTGAACTTGCTTTCAGGCGAAATGCTTCCTGATTCAGGTTCTATATCCAACAGTCGAAATTCAAAAATATGCTATTTGCGACAAGGCATTACCGACAATTCGATGTCGGTAGAATTCGCCGCGAGCTCTGTTATTTCCGGTGGTGCAGTGGCGCTCCGCAAAGTCCGCAGGCTAGAAGCTCTTCTAAGCGACCCTGATACTGGCGACGACCTATTCGATCAATACGCTTCTGCGCTGGAAGAACTCGATCGCATGGGAGTTCAACAAATCCTGGATCGTCTCGATGAATCGCTTCGGACGCTTAAGCTCACCGACGTTTCGTTCTCCCTGCCTGTATCGACGCTAAGCGGTGGTCAAAAATCCCGTATTGCGCTCGCTGGAATACTTGCAGCCGATCCTGACGTGTTGCTGCTCGATGAACCTACAAACCATCTCGACCTACCTGCGCTTGAATGGCTGGAAACCTTTGTGAACGCCTACAAAGGAACATGCCTGATCGTTTCACATGATCGCCTATTCCTCGATCACACCGTGACTCGAATCTTAGAAATTCAACCCGATGGTTCGGTTCAAAATTTTGCAGGAAACTATTCTGACTTTGTCGAGTTGAAGGACGCCCAGCGCGCCAGCCAGCTAGAGAAGTGGAAATCTCAAGAAGCTGAAGCGAGGCGAATCCGAGCTGACATTGCAAAGCAAAAAGAAGCAGCCAACAACATGGCTGCTAAACGTAAGCCGACAGACAACTCGTACAAATACTGGGCACCAGAGAATACGTCCAAGGTGATCGCTCGAAGAGCAAAAACTCGTGAATCTAAGTTGTCTCGATTCGAATCATCTGAAACACGCGTTGAGAAGCCAAGCCAAGCATGGAAAATGAAGCTTGATCTCGACTCTGCCAACCGCAGCGGCGATCTGCTGATAAAGATCGAACAAGCAGTCGTAGGCTACAGCACGGAGCCAATCTACTCAGCGCTCGATCTCGAACTGAGATTTGGGGAACGCATCGCACTCATGGGGGGGAACGGTGCTGGCAAAAGCACTCTATTCAAGTTGTTCACAGAAGAACTCAAACCCAATTCAGGGTCTATCCGTATCGGTACAGGTGTCACAGTTGGCTACATGCCGCAAGAAACTCAGAATTTCGGGGATTCGCAAACTCCGCTTGAATTCATCAGGGCTGTGACAGATATCACTGATACTGAGGCACGAAATTTCCTTCACTTCTTCCTTTTTCAAGGAGATGGAGTGTTCACACCAATCACAAACCTGAGCTACGGAGAAAGATCTCGACTCACTCTCGCCGGGATCGTAGTCAAAGAACCTAACCTGCTGCTTCTCGATGAGCCATTGAATCATCTGGACATTCCTTCACGCGAACGTTTCGAAGAAGCGCTTGGGCAATACCCAGGAACAGTTGTTACGGCTACTCACGATAGAACTTTTGTCGACAACTATGCGACGTCGATTTGGTGGCTGGATAAAGATGGCTCCAGCAGCACACTAAAAAAGTTCATCGACAGACGTGATCTGGAAACTAGTGGTGTGCTTGCATGAAAGATTGCACATGACGTTTCGTCCGCGACAAATATCGATTACTGAGATTGACCATCACCTACAAATTGACGCTGCGGAATCTCACCCATACTATTAACAATTAGTTCTACTCCCTGAACGGATTTAGATTCCATTATGAGAATCCTTCAGGTTGTCGGTGAATCAACGAGCTTCGGATCAGGAGCTGCTGTTGTCACTCCCGGCCGGACTGCCGGAAGTGATGTATGCAACTCCTTCCGTTGAGAGGTCCAGTTTAGAAATTGCCAAACGTCCAGTCCCTCCGCTGTAAAGAATGCGGTCGCGACTACCCACAAGAGCCGATTTATGTTTGCGACTTTTGTTTTGGCCCGCTAGAAGTCAATTACGACTACGACGCGATTGCCAAAAACATCAGCCGAGAATCGATCCAAGACGGTCCTTTGACCATCTGGCGATATGACGAGCTTCTGCCAGCCAGCAGAGACAACGCCGTCAGCATCGGTGCTGGCATGACACCGCTCCTTAAAGCCGAAAACCTCGGTAAGGAGCTAGGTCTCAACAACCTGTGGATCAAAAACGATGCCGCAAACCCAACGCATTCGTTCAAGGATCGTGTGGTTTCAGTCGCATCAACAAAAGCAGTTGAATTCGATTTCGACACCATCGCATGTGCATCAACAGGTAACCTCGCTGGTGCAACTGCAGCTCACGGCGCAAAAGCCGGAATGAACACAATGGTGTTTATTCCATCTGATCTCGAACGAGGAAAGATACTTGGTGCTGCCGTGTTCGGATCTGTCGTTCTCGTCAACGGTAACTACGACGACGTGAACCGACTATGTTCAGAACTAGGCGACGACCGCCGTTGGGCTTTCGTGAACATCAACATGCGCCCCTACTACTCAGAGGGCAGCAAGTCGATTGGATACGAACTCGCTGAGCAGCTTGGTTGGCGAGCACCGGAACACGTAATCGTTCCGGTTGCATCAGGATCGCTGTTCACCAAGGTTTACAAAGGGCTTCAAGAATTTGCCCAGCTCGGAATCATCGACAGCGCTGACACAAAAATGCACATCGCCCAGCCGTTTGGCTGCTCGCCTGTTGCAAAGGCGTTCGTCGAAGGTCAGGCACACCCAAAACCAGTTGTCCCTGACACGATTGCGAAGTCGTTAGCTATTGGGTCGCCAGCTGACGGCATGTACAGCGTAGGCATTGCCAACAAAACGGGTGGTTCCGGAACGATCGTTCCAGAGTCTGAAATCTCAGAAGGCATGAAGCTTCTCGCTGAAACCGAAGGTATTTTCACTGAGACTGCCGGCGGTGTTGTGATCTCGACACTCCGACGACTCGCTCGTGAAGGCGTGATCGGTCCGGACGAAGAAACCGTCGCACTTATCACGGGTACCGGACTCAAAACCCTTGAAGCAATCGCTGATTCAGTCGAAACTGTAACGATCGATCCGACAATACGGTCGTTCGACGAAGTCGTGACAGGAGCAGCAGTTAGCTAATGCCATTCCGAAGAGTGAAATTCGTTTTCAAGACTGAAAGAATTAAGAGTCCTGTTATTTACGAACTCGGACATAAGTTTGAGATTGTGACAAATATCAGGCGAGCCGATATCGATTCGGAGAATGGCTGGGTCATACTCGAACTCGAAGGTGCAGTCGACGAAATTGAACGCGGGCTGGAATGGGTGCGAGAACAAGGATCAGAAGTTCAGAATCTAGACGGCGACATTCTCGCAGGCTGAGTTCTTAGTTCGATCTGATAAACAACAACAACGCTTATTTGCAACGATTTCGAGTAAATAGCGTCTAACATACTTGTAGACAAATAATGAGATAGGAATTCTGTTTCTGAATCTCACGAGAAAACAGGAAAACTGATGGCCGTTACAGTAAAAATCCCAACACCTCTCAGGAAACTGACAAATGGTGAGACCAGCGTCGACGCCGACGGAGCAACCATTGGCGCTATCGTCGAAGCGCTCGAATCTTCATACCCAGGTATGAAGGAACGTTTGATCGACGACGAAGGTGGTCTTCGTCACTTCGTCAACATCTACTTGAACGGTGAAGACGTTAGATATCTCGACGGCCTGAACAGCGCTGTAGGCGACAGAGACGAGCTGAGCATCGTTCCTGCGGTTGCCGGTGGATTAAGCTAGTTCGTTCCGCATCTAGCTGAATTACAAGAAGTAGTTACGTAGCGCCCCGTTCGGTATATCCGACGGGGCGTTATGTTTTAAGGTCTGATGAAAGTATTACTCGCCTCTATAAATTGCCAGAAGACCGGAATCGAAAAAAATCTCTAAACTCACAAAAAGACGATTCGAGAGGCGGCTGACGCCGATTGCGATTTGGCAGTATTCCCTAAGATGTCACTAACAGGCTATTTGGACCCTGCTATCCACGCTGACGACTGCCTTCCACTTGACTCGTCACACATTGAAGAACTCGTCAAATATGGCGATTCCCTCTCAGTGGATCTACTTTTCGGTGTCGCCGAACGAAGCTCTGCTGAAATATTTTTCGTCACGCAGATTCATGCTTCTACATGAAAGATTTCAGGTGTGTACCGAAAGCGCCATCTCGCCGATAACGAGAAAGCCTTCACAGCAGGCTCAGACTCCTATCTAGGGAAAGTAGGCGGAACCACGTTCGGAACGGCTGTCTGCGCCGATTACGAGGTCTCAGACGAGTTTGTAGCGGCATCCGAGTCAGGTGCATCTATCGTCTTCCACTCATCAGCACCCGGTCTGTACGGCGAACGACGAACGGACAACGCCTCCTGGCTAGCGGGATTCGACTGGTGGCGATCATCGACCATTGAGAAACACTCTCAACGAGCGAAAAATCTTGGAATCTATATCGCTATGAGCACTGGGGCAGGTGCGACGGCTGATGAGGATTTTCCTGGCTGGTCAGCATTGTTCAATCCCGACGGCGAGATTGTTGCTGAACTGCCCGACTGGCAAGCTGGAAATCTGATCGTAGAGATCTAGTCGAGAATCGCTAGAACTGCTTCTCTAACTACTTCCTCAGGGACGTCACGGCGGGTGGTCGCTTTGCCGGGACCTTCCAGCAATACCCAGCGAATCGTTCCACCACGCGATTTTTTGTCCGATTTCGTGGCTTCGATCAGTGCGTCTACATCTAGACCAGAAGCTCGAACGGGCAAGTCGTAGTTCTCAAGAACACGGCGTTGGCGATCAACCAGTTCTTCATCGATCATTCCGAGCCGTTCTGCGATACCCGCTGCTGCCATCATGCCAATAGCGACAGCCTCGCCGTGTAGATACGTGCCGTAACCCGAAACCTTTTCGATAGCGTGCCCAATCGTATGCCCGTAGTTCAGCAACACTCGATGGTCACCAGTCTCAAATTCGTCGGCAGATACGATCTCGCCCTTGATAGCGACACTTCGTCGAATGGCAGCAACAGGCTCTTCGCCTGCGAGAGCTTTCATCTGGGGTGCCAATCTCTCGAATGTATCGAGAAGTTGCGCATCCAAAATGAAGCCGTGCTTTACGGCTTCTGCCCATCCAGCCGACATCTCACGAGCAGGCAGAGATTTGAGATGCCCAACATCTTGAAGCACAAGCTTCGGCTGATGAAAAGCTCCGAGTAGGTTCTTGCCTTTTGGAATATTTACGCCAGTCTTGCCGCCAATCGATGAATCGACCATCGCTGCGAGGCTAGTCGGCACGTGCACAACGGCAACACCGCGGAGCCACGTTGCAGCAGCAAATCCAACAAGATCACCCGTTACACCTCCGCCCATGGCAACGACTATGTCGGAACGGTCTGCGAGCAGGTCTGCTAGCCAGTCGTAAACGATCTGCACTGTTTCGAGATTTTTGTTCGCTTCGCCGATTTCTAATGCTAGAACATGTGTCTCGTATCCACCACGTTCTAGCGCTTCTTGGGCACGTCGACTGGGATTCGGGAACATAACCTCATCGACAACGAGAAACGCCCTACCCTTCAGTCCCGTCTTCTGAAGTTCCGTCCCAAGATCGTCAATCACATCGCGTCCTACGATAACGCGGTAACTGCCTTGAGTCGTGTTTACTGTCGCTGCCAGATTTTGATCTTGATTAGACATTTGATTCTGCAAATCCACTGGCTAGCCACGCTCCCGAGATCGCCTCTGCGACCTCGTCGTGAGACTTGTGTTCCGTGTCGACTGTAACGCTGGCAACTGAATATGCATCCTCGCGTTCAGCGAGCATTATCCGCAGTTTCTCGATTGGGGCGTCATCGCCCAGTAACGGGCGTAGGGTGCGTCCGCGCTGTGGTGCCGAGCTAACCAGTCGCTGATGAATGACCTCAGGACTCGCTGCTAAACGAACGATTAGTCCAGAAGCCTCCATTATCGAACGATTATTTTCTCGAATTGGAACACCGCCACCCGTAGAAACAATTCTGCCTCCACGTTCCGCGGCTTCTTCCAAAATCTGAGATTCGAGATCACGAAAATAATCTTCGCCGTTTTCTTCAAATATTCGCGGAATAGGTTTTCCTGCGCGGTCCTCGATTACACCGTCCATTTCAACGAACGGCCATCCGAGAAGCTCTGCAACGCGGCGACCCGAACGAGTCTTTCCTGTTCCAGAAAGACCGATCAGGTAGATATTTGGTTTCGAAGCAGTTGATTCGGTCAAAGCTAAATACTCTCGGCAGAAGAAGAGAAACTACTCGGGATTTCCGAACGCCTGATGCGACTCAACGTATCCGGCATGATTACGCTTAATCTCGTCTAGAGAATCGCCACCGAACTTCTCTAGCATCGCTTCAACCAGAACTAGCGCCATCATTGCCTCGCCAACCGGGCAAGCCCGCGCAACCTGGCAGATATCACTGCGGTTGTAAGCCGCATCGACCAATTCGCCAGTGTTGATATCGACTGAGGGCAAAGGATTTGTCATCGTCGCGATTGGCTTGATCGCCACATTTACGACAATCGGGTTTCCGTTGGACATGCCGCCTTCAATACCGCCGGCGTGATTTGTGATCTGCCTGAATTTACGAGAATCCGAAGGGTCAGGCTCGATCACATCTTGAATATCTCGGCCTGGTTTTCGGGTATTGGCGAAACCTGTTCCGATCTCAACACCCTTCACAGCGTTGATGCTCATCATCGCGTAAGCCAGACGGGCATCGAGTTTCCGATCCCAGTGAACGTGACTACCCAGACCTACTGGCGCACCAAACGCAACAACCTCGAACACTCCGCCGATTGTGGTCCGTTCCTTTTTAGATTTATCGATTGCTGCCTTGAACCGGGCATCTGCATCATCGTCGGAGGCTCTAACTTCCGAAGCTTCCACAACGTTCCAGTCGACATCCTCTGCAGCGACTGCACTTCCATCCTGATCTCCCGTGGCCACAGCACGTGAATGAATGGTTATCCCAATCTCTTCCAGCAAGCGCCGTGCAATCGATCCAGCAGCAACACGGGCAGCAGTTTCACGAGCAGAGGCTCGTTCGAGAACATTGCGAAGGTCGTGCTGAACATATTTCAGCGCTCCAGGGAAATCTGCGTGACCCGGAACGATTTTCGTGTAGACCTTTTTATCGACATCCTCCGCAACCTCTGAAATCGACATGGCGTCGGTCCAGTTGGCGAAATCACGATTTTCGATCCACATCGCTATTGGCGAACCTAACGAGGTAGCGTGTCGAACGCCGGCGCGTATTTCCGCACGGTCTTTTTCGATCTTCATTCGGCCGCCTGAGCCATAGCCCTTCTGTCGGCGAGCCATCTGATTCTCGATGTAATCCTCGGTAATTTCCAGCCCTGCCGGAATACCTTCGACAATTACTGTGAGTCCAGGGCCGTGCGATTCACCGGCCGTGAGGTATCGAAATGTCGTCATTCGTATTGGTTCTCGTTATCTATTGTCAAAAAACTGCGGTCTGCAGTCTCTCGCTAAATTAGGTCGCCAACGACCTGCACTTGGAAAACTGGAAATAATGCCTACGATTATAGGCAGTTGCCAGCAAGTAAACCGACTATCCCTCTTTGAGAGCTTTCTCGATTGCAGCGAACATTGTGTCGACCGGCGCTTTTTGTCCGGTGGCCATCTCGAAGCCTTCAATGCCCTGGAACACCAGCATCGTAATTCCGCCGGCAGGTTCGCCCCCAGCTTCCTCGACTTCACGTAGGAACTTGGTCATCGGTGGTGCGTATACGGCATCGTATCCAACTGCATCGGCTGAAATCATTTCGGCAGTAACGGGAGTTGCTAGCTCGGCTGGACCTCCAGCCATACCCAACGAAGTGGTATTTACCAACAACGTCGCATACGGCACGTGGTTAGACAGAGAGTCGCGGCTCATGTCGATAGCGTTTGGCTTGAAACGACCCTCAGAAAAATCTGAGGCGAGTGCTTGTGCTTTTTCGACTGTCCTGTTCGCAATGGTCAGCCGATTCACACCGGCGCCTTTTAGGGCGTAAACGATTGCACGGGCGGCTCCGCCAGCACCAAACACGACTGCGTCGGCACCTTTGGGATCGAATCCTGCTTTTTCTTTCAACGCCCGAAGGAATCCCGAGCCGTCGGTGTTGTGACCAACCAATTTGCCGTCACGATTGAATATCCAGTTCACCGCTCCGACAGCTTCTGCGGCTTCAGTTAGTTCATCCACCATTGGAATGACTGCCTGTTTGTGAGGCAAAGTCACGCAACCCGCAAGAAAACCGCTGGCCCTGAATGTCGCAACCTTCTCTTCAAGATCTTCAGGAGCTACATCCCATGCCTCGAATGTCTCTTCGATCCCGAGTTCATCCAAACCAGCCTGCTGAAATACTGGAGATTTCGTGTGACCGATGGGATGCCCCATGACGCCGATATTGCTGCTCATAATTTTCTGTATGCCTTGATGTCTGAACTAGTTCGACTGCATATACGAGTCGAGAATGATTGCGGCTGAGGCTGAGTCTATCTTGCCTCGTGCTGCTCCACGTGCCTTTGAGGGCGATTTTCCTGCTTCTCTGAGCAATGAATGAGCTTCGACCGTCGTCATCCGCTCATCCCAGGTAATCACTGAAAGATCGGTCGCTTTTCGTAACCGGTCGCAAAAGGCGTTCACCTTTCGGGCTGCGGGACCTTGCGAACCATCGAGAGAAAGCGGAAGTCCAACAACGATTCCACGAGCCTCTTGTTCCACTGCCACTCGAGCGATGTTCGCTGCATCTGCGGCACCGGCGGCTTTTATGGCTTCAATCGGGGTTGCAATCAGGCCCGTCGGATCGCTAATAGCGAGCCCAATTCGAGCTTCACCATAGTCGACCCCTAGTAGACGTCCGTGATCAGCGATATCTAACTACCTGCCCCGCCATTGAGAGATTCTCGAATGATCTCTTCTGTAGCACCGAGAGCGTCTTGCAATTGATCGGCATTCTTACCGCCAGCCTGAGCTACCGCAGGGCTTCCGCCACCGCCACCACCCATTCGACTTGCGATTGCCCTGGCGACGTTTCCTGAATGTACTCCGGCTTTGACGGTGTCGTCTGTTGCCATCACAACCACCATCGGGCGGCCGTCAATCACACTGCCAAGAACAACTACGCCCTTGCCGATTTGGTTCTTCAGGTGGTCACCTGTTTTTCGCAATGCGCCGACATTCGAGGCAGGAACCTCACTTACCTCAACATGAATGGAAGTGCCGTCGACTTCGATATCAAAGCTGTTTGAGGAACCGTTCGCTCCGCCACCACCGACGCTGGCCTGCAGAAGCTGTTCTTCAAGCTGTTCAACCTGTTTACGAGCCTGTGCCAGGTCATTTGCTAACGCATCGACGCGATCACTGGCGTCAGAAACCGGCACTCGGAACTTCGACGCAATATCGTCGAGCGCTCCGAATCGTTCAAAAATAGCTTCCTCAGATGCAACACCGGTAATCGCTTCAAGTCGTCGCATCCCCGAACCAATGCCGGTTTCCGAAGTGATAACGAACGTGCCAATTCCACCTGTGTGATCCATGTGAGTTCCACCGCAAAGCTCGTAACTCCACGGGGCATCGATCTTGATCGTGCGCACCTCGTTGTCGTAAGTGTCGCCGAAGAATGCCAACGCACCTTCTTCGACTGCCTCACCGTAAGTCGACCAGTGCACTTCGACGTCGCGGTTTAGTCGAATCTTCTCGTTGACGCGATCCTGAACAGCTTTTATCTGGTCACGAGTGAGCGCCTGCATGTTCGTAAAGTCGAATCTGAGCCTGTCGGGATCAACTACAGAACCGGCCTGACGTACATGGCTCCCCACGATTTCACGAAGAGCAGCATGAATCAGGTGCGTAGCTGTGTGATTGCGACGAATCCGCTCGCGGCGATCTCCGTCGACCGTGGCGGTTACTTGCGCACCTTTTGTCAGAGAACCCGAAGTCACGGTTCCGTAGTGGACGTTTACGTGCCCATATGGAGCCAGTGTGTCGGTTATCGATATTTCCACGCCTTCACCAACAACACTTCCCGTGTCGCCTACCTGACCACCACGAGCGGCGTAGAACGGTGTCTCACCGAGAATCAGTTCTACTTCATCGCCTTCACTAGCTGAGTCGACTGGTTGGCCGTCTTTGACGATGGCTACGATACTGGTTTCGGAAACTAGAGTTTCGTATCCAACAAATGGAGTGTCCTCAACTCCAAGCTCTTCGTAGACACGAGTTGAATCTGCATTGCCGCCGAACCCTCCCGCAGCGCGTCCACGCTCTCGTTGTGTCTCCATCGCAAATTCGAAACCTGTGCGGTCGACAGAGAGTTCAGCCTCGCCAGCAACTTCTTCAGTGACTTCAACAGGGTAGCCGTAGGTGTCATATAGAACGAAAGCTTCAGTACCCGAGACGATGTTTCGCCACTCGTCAATGTCGTCCGAATTCCCTGCCTCAACGAGCCGTTCGAGTTCAGCAATGGCAAGTCGGGTACCAACTGATTTTCCATCGTCACCAGCGGGAGTTTTTAAAGATTTGCCATCTTTGATCCGTTCGGCGGCGTCAGGATTCTCACTTCGGTAGTGGATCATCCCAGCAAGCACCAGAGCTCCGAACTCCAGCGTTCGCGAGAAGCTATTCTCTTCCTGCTCGAGAACGTCCTTAATAAATTCGTAGTTACCGACGAGTTCAGGGTATGCGTGGCCCATGTGGTCGGAAACGGTCTTGGCTACGACTGAAAGCATCGTAGTGTCCACGCCGAGTTCACGGCCAAACAACATACCGCGGCGAATCAACCGGCGAAGCACGTAACCTCGTCCAGAGTTGCCGGGTATTACGCCGTCACCAATCAAGAACGAGGCTGAGCGTGAGTGTTCTGCTACAACTCGTATTGCCCGATCAGTTTCCGTGTCCTGTCCCCACTCTTTTCCAGACAACTGCTCAACATGAGCAATAATCGGACGGAAGGCATCTGTTTCGTATACGTTGGGGGCGCCTTGTAGAACAGCGAGCATTCGCTCGAAGCCCATTCCTGTATCGATGTTCTTTGCAGGCAATACTGTGTCGTTGCCATCGAGATCGCGATAGAACTGGGTGAACACAAGGTTGTAAAGCTCAACGAAATCGTCGTGATAGTTGGGTCCCCACTCACCGTTACGAATCGGATCGTCAACTGCGGGAACATCGTCGAGCGAGCCGCGGTAGTAGTTGATTTCTGAACTTGGTCCGCAAACACCTTCGTCCCCGGCAGGTCCCCACCAGTTGTCCTCATGACCAAATCGGTAGATGCGGTCTGCGGGAATTCCAAGTTCTTTCCAGATGTTTTCGGCTTCGTCGTCGGTCGTGTAAACGGTGTAGTACAAGCGTTCAGGATCGAGACCAAACTTATTCGTCAGAAGATCGAGTGCCCACGCACAAGCCTCTTTTTTGAAATAGTTGCCGAAGCTGAAATTGCCCAGCATTTCGAACATCGTGAGATGGGTGTCGTCACCAACCTCTTCGATATCAGTAGTTCGGAAACACTTTTGAGAAGTCGTAACTCTTGGGTGTGGAGGTTCTTTCTCACCAGAGAAGTACGGCTTGAATTGCGCCATGCCAGAGTTGATGAGCAAGAGCGTTGGGTC
Source organism: Candidatus Lucifugimonas marina (assembly GCA_029593915.1). Lineage (GTDB taxonomy): Bacteria > Chloroflexota > Dehalococcoidia > Lucifugimonadales > Lucifugimonadaceae > Lucifugimonas > Lucifugimonas marina. The sequence continues at coordinate 1,513,536 of CP046147.1, forward strand.
TGCGGCAGGAATCAGCGATGCGGAAGGCATTCGAAGGTGATCGTGGCCTTCAAAATACGATAGGAACGCCTCTCGTAGTTCATCTGCTGTTTTTGGGGGGTTGGAGGTCATTGTTCTCCGAACTGCACGCAAATAGGTGATTTGAATTAAACCGAAGAACTGATTTTAGTTAGCGGTCAATTTGTGTGTCAAAGTTGATTTGCGTCATTTGAACTTTGACGGGAGGCAGTTCGAGTGTTTGAATTTGTCTCAGAATCGTTACGACCACCGTGACAAGTTACGAATATTGAACGTGACTGGCATCACGGCAGGGCAAAATCCATGGCTCATGCGAGCGGTGATAAATCTCAAACCGACAAAGGCTCGGCACCAATGTTTGGTGACATCGCGCGGCAATTTGAAGATTCCCGCAAATTGATTATTGCTGCCAACCGCGGTCCCCTATCGTTCACTGAGGCTCACGCTGGAGAACTCATTCCACGACCGGACTGGACTCGTGGATATGAGCAATTTGAACCTCTATCGAATATCGATATTTCTTGGGTGACAGGAGCGATTAGCGCCGCAGATCGTGCAGCGGCAGATTCGCTCTCCGATTCCGATGGTCTGGTGCAAAACGATGTTCTCCCTGATGCATGGACGACGCGATTTGTATCGATGCCTCGTAGAGTTCATCACAGGTTCTACAACGTAATCTGCAATCCCTTGTTGTGGTTCATGCTGCACCGATCATGGAGCCCGACGTTCACTCCAAACATCGCAAAAGACGAACACGACGCCTGGGAGCGGGGATACAAAACAGTTAACGAATCGTTTGCGATGGCGGTGGTAGACCTTGCCGGTGACGATGAAATCACGCTTCTCTGCCGGGATTACCAACTGATGCTCGTTCCGGGAATAGTTCGGAGTAAGCGCCCGTCGGCTGCTATCCACCAATCGTTCGAAACACCCTGGCCATGGCCATCAGATTTCGAAGTTCTCCCAACTGGGTGGCGGCAAGAGTTGCTAATGAGCCTGCTCGCCTCGGATGTCATTTCCTTCCCTTCTAGCCGCGATATAGACGCATTTGTAGCGTGTGCTGTATCGGCTTTAGGTGACCGGGTTCATGTAGATGTTGAGGTCCCAAATCTATTGTCGTTTGGCAACCATCCGGTGCAACTGGCTGTTTCAGCACCTGCGGTGAGATCGTCAAAATTCAAGAAGATCACCAATTTGGAAACAACCCAGCGAGCGATTAGCAGGTTGGACGAATGGGACGGCAAGCACACCTTCATTACAGTCGACCGGGCTGAACCCCACAAAAACATCGTTCGGTCGATCAACGCTTTCGGCGAATTATTGAGACGGAACTCGGAACTGAACGAACAAGTACGTTTCTTGTTGTTTATCACTCCTGGACCTTCCCACATATCGGCTTACAAACGACTAATGGATGAAATCAGACGATCAATCCGTAGGATCAACGACAAATCGAATGGGACCAATCCCGTACAAATCCGGGAAGACGGTAATTTCTCGCGTGCGGTAGCAGCGCTCGCAACATACGACACACTGGTCTCGGTCCCACTTGTCGATGGAATCGGTCGCTCAGTCCTCGACGGGGCTTTGATCAACTCCAAACAAGGAAACATGATTCTCAGCGAATCTAGCGCTGTCGCTGATTTCTTGGCCAACAATGCTTCGCTGGTCGGTTTCTCCGATACGGAAGCGATGACCGTCGCCATGTCGGATGCTGTTTCGGAGACTTCCGCAATCCGTTCTGCGAAATCGAGCAGCATCCGAGACGCAGTCGAAAAGGCTCTGACCGCGTCCGATAACGGACTGCCTGTGTTGGAAATTCTCGAACGATTGGCGACAATCGCCAGTAATCGTTAGCGAACCTATTCGCTGTCCGCGGTATCGACGAGCAACGTGCGAGCCTGAATATCCATGCTAGTAGCGTCGGCAACTCTCGAAGCGGCCGCCATAGCTATCGCAGCGAGCAACTCTTCCCGTCGTTCCGGCGTCATTTCCAGATCATCCTGACTACCAACGGTAGGCTTCACTTCGACCGGAGTTGGCTCTGCGGTCGGCGTAGTTTCAGGTTTGGCGGCTGGAGCCATTGTCGGCGGGACATGGGTGTCTCGTACCGCATCAGCAACAACCTCAGGTCGGAACGGTGGCTGTGCATCTCCCCAGTAAACAGTCTGGTGCGGGAACGGAATCTCGATTCCTTCGGCGTCCAATCGGGTCTTGATGCGTTTACGCATCTCGCCCATGATCTCCCACTGCTTCATCGGCTTACAGTCGCCCAACATCTTGAACGTGACCGCGGAATCATCAAGGGAATTCAGGCGTAAAACCTGGGGCGGAGTTATCAGCATCAGGCCGTAATAAGGATCGGCTGCAATCTCTTCACCGATTTCGTTCAGCACCTCGATCACTCGATCGACGTCCTCTTTGTAGGCTACGCCTATGTCGAGATTCACTCTCGACCAGTACTTAGTTTTATTCGAAGCAACAGTAATTTCGCCGTTTGGAATTACGTGAACTTGACCGTCGAGATCGCGTAGAACCGTTCGCCTCAGGTTGATCGACTCGACAAGCCCTGAGATTCCGGCAATCGTAACGACGTCGCCTGTGCGGTACTGGTTTTCAGCGAGGATGAATATTCCCGCGATCAAGTCGCGAACCAGATACTGAGCGCCAAAACCGACGGCGATTCCCGCAATTCCAAATCCACCAAGCACCGGACCAATCGGCACTGAAAGTTCGGTGAGCACCATGAACAGAGCTGAAACGTAGATTAGAGCGACAGCTGCTCCGACAAATACGCTGGATAGCGTCTCTGATCGCTTGAGCACCTCGTCGTGATCAGCCGTCGAAGCCTGACCCAGCATAATCGACGACATAACCCTCGGAATCACCCTGCGAGCTACCCGAGTCACAACCCAGCTCATGAACAGAATGAGGACGATCCGTAGCCCGTCGGTGGCCAGCCAGTTTCCGGTGGCTGAACCTGCGTCTTTCAAATAGTCGATGGCAGGATCAATGTTGTTCCCGAGAACGTGAAGAATCCCGAGTACCGCCGCGATCCCGAACACAGCGGCGACTAAAAAGTTTGATATCCACGAATCAGCAGCTTGAACTGCCATCCCGACGTCGGCTGTTGCTTCGTGCTGGTCGAGCCCCTGAACGGCCTGACGTAATCCTCTACGAAGAATTATTCGAACTACCCACCAGCCGACAACGGCAGCAACAGCGATCAGCGCCGCCCAAAGCCCGCCGTCAGCAAGCCATGCCATGAAAGTGCCGTCAGCGGGGTGTCCGAGGAATGTATCGAGGAAAGAATCGCCCATAAGGGGTTTATCGGATCAGATTCTGCGGCAAGTTGAATATCAAGCCGCTGTTAGTGGTCAGTCGGTGACCACAGACGATACAGGTTGAGACTGATCCTAAACTGAGCGAGGGTTACTTCCCGCTACTTTCCCAGAGTGTGACGTACGGACCGCTCTTGCCTGAAATCAAGCCTGCAAGATCCTGTTTCGTAGTTTCCTGGATTGATTCGCGTTCTTTAGTCATCAGATCGAATAGCTGGTCGTTGAGCTGTTCAATCGATTGCGGAGGAAGTTTGTTTCCGAACAGTTCACGCGTCGCTTCTTGGAGTTGAGGCTTCTCGAAATTTAGCAATGTGCCGGTAAAGAATAGAACTCCAACCGATCCACCCGGTTCATTCGTGCCTTCGGGAACATTGATTCCCAATTCAGCGATGATGCGTTTCAGCGAATTGGCTCGCACCACAGCTTCAACTTGTTGAGGTATTCCCATTAACTCCATGAAACCAATGTCGTGTCTACGAAGAAGCTTTGAGAAATCTTTCTCGACATTCGAATAAAACTCTTCGCCTAAAACGTTGGCTATCGAGAGACTGAGAACAGCAGGTCCGCCGGCTCTATCTTTTCGAGCGTCGATAGCTAGGAACTCACGAAGGTGAGGAAAAATGCACAGAGTTATGTCGGCGTTTCCGCGATCAGAATCAAACATCTATCGATTCTAGCCTTAGTTAATTCCGAAAATCTGCTTCACACGCTGGAAAATACCGACCTTCTCGCCGCGGCGAGCCTGGTGCCAGCTTTTCTCAGCTGATGCAGACCTACCAAGATTCGACCCGCGCTTTTTCATCACGTCTCGAATCTCTCGATCTTCACTCTTGTCTAGCCAGAATCCAGCGTCTTGCGGGCATGCTTCGATTTCAAGGTTGTAGCCGCGGTAGCGGAATCGCACCAGTTGCTCTCCGCAGTGGGGGCAAAGATGGTCTACCTCGTGCTTGCCGTACTGCCGCTGCCCTTTGACCATGTCATCACTGGCGGCGTTGTCTTCAAGCGATTCAAGTGCTTCTGTCGTAAGCCACACGCCATCGCACTGTTCGCACTTAGACGACTCTTCACCCGATGTTTTTGAATCGACTAACTGAGTTTGATCTACCGGACATGTTAGTTGTGGCAAGTTGGACGACCCTTCACTATTTGAATCAATAATTAACTGTACGAACTACCACAGTGATTCGTTTCGTGCGTGGTTAGATCGCACACTCAGCTTTTTACTCGGTCGTTGAAACTTCTTCGTCGAGCGTGTATCTGAAATCGCAGTGGGACGCACCTTGCATTATCGTTTGGGGCCGTACGAGTTTCACCTCTTTGTTGAACCCTGAACAGAACTCAAAGTCCAGAGTGCAGGAAAAAATATCTCCGAGATCACCGAACCCTAGTTCGTTGTACATTTCTGCGTATTTACAGCGAGTGACATCGAACGAATATCGATTTGGTGTGCTTTCGATAATTTCGAATTCCAGCGCTCCGTTCCTACGCCACGCATCTTTGTTAGACGCATAGTCTTCGAGTCCACTTGACCCAATTCCATCGGCAAACTGCGCACCTTGCTCACGGGCCAGTTTGGTGATTGCCGCACGAGCGATCCTGTTCGTTTGCTCAACACCAATTTCCTCTTGAAATTCACGAAGCATCGGCCCAAGAATCATCGCCTCAACACGCCGCCGGTCAATCACGTCCATTTGAGCTGGATCAAATGCCATTTCGATTTCCTAATCTTGAAACTAGTTCACGGTTTACTGAAGAGACAGGCTCATTGCCACTGCGCCACCACCCGCATGGCATATGACAGCCAGCCCTTCTTTGCGTTTGTTCGCCTGTAATCCGTACATCAAAGTCACGAGAATCCGTGATCCGCTGGCACCAATAGGATGTCCGAGTGCGATCGCTCCGCCACGCAGATTCACGCGATCCCAATCCCAATTCAAAGCTTGCCCGTTCGCTAATACCTGTGCTGCGAAGGCTTCGTTGACCTCGATTTGGTCGAAGTCGTTGATTGTCTGCCCTGTTTTAGCGAGCAGTTTGGTAACAGCGATGCGAGGCGCATCGAACAACATTCCAGGTTCGTTTGCCGCGTGTGCATAACCGGTAATTCGAGCTACTGGACCGGTCGATGAATTACTAGCAGTCCGCTCGTTAGTTACAACTACAGCCGCAGCACCATCACTGATCGACGATGCATTGCCGGGGGTGACCGTAGTGCCGGGAGGAAATACCGTCGGCAATGCCGCCAAACCGTCCAGCGTGGTGTCAGATCGAGGCCCTTCATCGGTATCAAATATAGTCACACTACCTCGACGACCTTTTACTTCCACAGGTGCAATTTCTTCTACAAATGCACCTTCGTTTGAAGCGGCAGCGGCGAAACGGTGACTACGTTCAGAAAATTCATCTTGCTGTTCACGAGTTACGCCATATTTCTCGCTGATAGCCTCGGCCGACCCACCCATATGTCGATTTTCAAAAGGACACCAAAGACCATCGTGAATCATCGAATCGACAAGATTGGTGTCGCCCAACCGCTGGCCAGTTCTGCTGTTGATCAACAGGTGAGGTGCAGCGCTCATGTTCTCCATACCGCCGGCCACGACTGCAGAAGCCTCGCCGAGTTGAATCGACTGCGAAGCCAAAATAACCGCCTGCATTCCCGACGCACACGCTTTGTTGATCGTCAGCGCTGAGGCTGAATTGGGAATTTCTGCGCCAATCGCTGCCTGTCTTGCGGGTGTTTGACCGAGTCCAGCCGAGAGCATGTTGCCCATAACTGTGTACTCGACATCTTCGGAAGCCAGCCCCGCGCGATCAACAGCAGCTTTGATCGCCGTGGAGCCTAGTTCTGTTGCCGGTGTTTTAGAAATCCCTCCCTGAAATTTCCCAAGAGGAGTTCGAGCGGCACCAGTTATGAACACATCGCTTCTTAGAGCGTTGACCATAGAGAAACTTTCTGACGACTAGCCTGTGAAATGATGAGCCGAGTATAAATCGACTTTCGGCATCATGCTTCGCTAGGCGGTTACTACTCGAACGCTCAAACCATCGGCGGTCAGAGCGATCTCGCCTCGCTTGAGAGCGATCGCGTCATTGCCGTAAATTTCACGGCGCCATCCGGATAGCGTGCGCACGTCTGGTTCTTCTTCAGTGGCGATCCGATCAAGCTCTTTTCGATTCGCAATCAGCTGAGCTGCAACGCCATTCTCGTCACTTCGCAGTTTGAGTAATGCCTGCAATAGTGCAACAAGTGTTTCGTGTCCCCTGAGAGGCGGTCGCCCCTTCTCTGGATCAGGGCACTCGTCGTCGGGCACATCCAAGCCAACTTGGACGGCTTCGAGAAGTGCCTTACCATCGCGTCCATGGGCGAATCGCTCGTTTACGCCCCGCACGCGCTCTAGAGCCGCTGGTGTCTCTGGCGTGTTGAGGGCGATCTCAGCAAGTGCTTCATCCCGACATACCCAGCCTTTGGGAATATTTCGCCGCTGTGCGCTTAGTTCACGCCATGCGGTAATTTCTCGAAGAACAGCGAGAGCTCGGCGAGTCGGTCGGCGAAGACGTACTTTTCGCCACAATTCACGTGGGTTAGATTCGTAAAGTCCTTGATCACGAAGGTGTCGCATCTCTTCATGCGCCCAACTCTCCCGATCAGCTTCCTCGAGCTCTTCACTCAGCTTGTCATAAACGTCGATCAGGTAAGTAACGTCACCAATTGCGTAATCGACTTGTCGATCAGTAAGAGGGCGACGTGACCAATCGGTCATCTGAGACCGTTTGTCTATTGTTTCGCCGACGATCCGTTGCACTAATGTTGCGTACGCTGGCTGGTCGCCGTAGCCACTGACCATTGCAGCGATCTGGGTGTCGAATACCGGTTCGACCATCGCTCCGCTTGCCGTGAACATGATCTGCATGTCCTGACTCGCAGAGTGGAGCACCTTCAAAACATCGGTGTTCTTCATCAAGTCGTAAACGGGACCAAGATCAATTCCATCGGCCAGCGGGTCGATAGCAACAGCTTCATCACGGGTGGCGATTTGGATCAGGCAGAGAATTGGCCAGTAGGTCTTTTCTCGAACGAATTCTGTATCGACAGTTACGAATTTTGATTGGGCGGCACGTGCGCAGAAATCGGCGACATCGGCGGAGTTAGTTATAAGCACCCAAAGGGTATACACCAGCCAGCGTTATCCCGCCATTGAAAACGACGACTCAAGCCGTCAGTCTAGGTCTGTACTGAAGCGCTTCAGCGACGTGCGGAGTAAGAATGTCTGGTGAATCCGCAAGATCGGCAATAGTTCTCGCCACCTTCGATACTCGATGAAGTCCACGTGCCGAGAGACTCAACTGCTTCATAGCCATCTGCATCAACGAACGAGCAGAATCCTCGATCTTGCAGTGGTCCCAAACTTCGACCGGCCCCATATCGGAATTCGACGCAAGACCAGATTCACCGAATCGACGACGCTGAATGGCAATCGCTCTCGAAATCCTCTCTTTTACCACGTCGGAATTCTCAGACGATGGTGGAGTGATCAGTTTCTCGTATTCGACACGAGGGACATCGACAAAAATATCGAATCGATCGAGTAGGGGACCCGATATTCGCCGTTGGTAACGACCAACTGAACTTGGCGAACATGTGCACTGCTGCTCAGTGTCACCGCTGTAACCACAAGGTCATGGGTTCATCGCACCGACCAACATGAAATTTGCTGGATATGTGGTTGTCCCCTGCGCCCTACTAATCGTTACGACCTTGTCTTCGATTGGCTGCCGGAGAACTTCGAGGGATGCATGTCCGAATTCAGGGAGTTCATCGAGGAACAACACTCCTCGGTGACCCAGAGTTATTTCGCCCGGTCGTGGGTTAGCCCCACCGCCAACCAATCCTGCGCTAGAAATTGTGTAGTGCGGCGCCCTGAACGGACGTTCGCTAATCATTGGCTTATCTGAAGGCAGAAGACCTGCGACAGAATAAATAGTCGTAACGTCCAAAGCTTCGTCAGAAGTCATCGATGGCAGGATCAAAGGCAGACTGCGTGCCAACAGCGTTTTTCCTGATCCTGGAGGTCCTGCCATCAACAGATTGTGTCCGCCAGCAGCAGCTACTTCGACGGCGCGCTTGGCGTGTTCCTGCCCACGCACGTCAGATATGTCGGGCCCTTCTCTGCAAGTCATTCTGTACTCGTTCAGATCAACAGGTTCGGCAACGGGTGAGATCTTTTTCTCCGACCGCAAGAACGCAATCATTTCTGCAAGGTTTTCAACCGGTATAACTTCTATGCCATGAACCAATGCAGCCTCAGCGGCGTTGATCGTCGGAACGAAAGCTCGAGTGAATCCCTGTTGCATTCCCACCGCGACCATCGGAAGAATTCCCTGCGTAGTACGAAGGGAGCCGTCGAGCGCAAGTTCGCCAAGTAACAGGGATTTTGTATCTATTTCTGGAACTTGTCCGGTGCTGGTTAAGATTCCAATTGCAATCGGCAGATCATAGGCAGGTCCTGATTTACGGACATCTGCCGGCGCCAAACTCACAGCGATTCGGCGCATCGGGAATTCAACCCCAGAATTTCGAATTGCCGCCCTAACGCGTTCTTTTGATTCTTGAACGGCAGTATCGGCAAGCCCCACGATGTGAAACGCCGGCAAGCCAGGAGCTATATCTACTTCTGTTTCGACTACAACACCATCGAGCCCAACCAATGCGCAAGTACGAGTTTTCGCAAGCATCGTAAGAATTCCTCAAACACTCTCATGAACACGAGCAGGTTCTCATGTTCAACAGGCATGTTATGAGGCTTGATCCTCACCACGAAATCGAAATGTCACCCGTATTGCGCAAACCCTATTCACACCAGGGCTAAACCGTATATCGCGCCTAACCCCGCCATATTGTCGGAGTATTAGTTTGAAGATATGTCCGCTAGAGCGACCTTGTCCCGACCACAAGTTAGTTCGGACTACGAAAGTACAGGAATAAACCATGCCGACAATTCTTGTCGTTGATGATCACGAAGAAATCCGAGAAGCGCTCGCAGAGATTCTCGAAGAAGAAGGACACAAAATCCTTCAGGCTGCTGATGGTTTACAAGCCCTCGAAGTAGTTGCTTCGTCTCGTCCTGATGTCATCCTGCTCGACATTGCCATGCCTGGAATGGATGGACTCGAGACATTGCGACGACTCAAGGATCAGCCTGAAAGTTCAAATCTTCCAGTGATCATGGTTACAGCTCAGGGCGACCGCCAGAACATGGTAAAAGCCGTTCAGCTCGGTGTTCGTGATTACGTCACTAAGCCGTGGGAACCCGGTGAAGTCGAGATGTGTGTCAACTGGGCGTTAAAGGCAGCCAGTGTAGTTCCTAATCAGGATCCACCGCTCCTCGCTCAGTCAGCCTAGTCTCGTCAAGGCCGACAATTTCAATCCTCCGTGAACAATACGATCCAAGCGGAGGATTTAGCGCGCCTGGTTCAAGTTGCAACCCAATCCGTTCGATTGCATCTAAACTGTAGATCGAACCAGTTAGGTGTCTTAGAGCGATTTCAGAAAGCGATGAGCAGTGGACGAACAGGCATACAGGGGAAAGAATCATCCGCCCTATTGCACGTGCGCGAATTGCACTGCCAACCGTCTCAAAAGAAATTCAGAAGCGGGACCAAAGGGCTTGGTTGCCAAAGTATTGCGGGTGTTACGCCTGAAGCGTTAGACCGATAATGTTGCTCTCTGGCTAGTTGAGGCTGTCGGTTCCGAAGAACTTGCCCCACGCCCAGCCGATACCCAGACCAATCAGCATCGAAAACGGTATTCCGAACAGTAGGCTAACCAAAGCGACGTCTTTGGCATTCGTTTCCGTGTCATCGAACTGCAGCAGGGAGATAGCCATGAAGGCGATACCCATAGCGAAGCCAAGACCAGCCCCCATTAGTGCCGGTTTACTAAATCTCAACTGAGTTGATCTCCCAATAAGCGCTTAGGCAGCATTAGCCCGCGTTATAAATTTCGTAGGTGTTCTCGCACGGATTACCGTTTGAAACGTGCATTCGATTTTCGCCTGGTTCAAGGATGATCGAAATTACGCTGCGCTGCCACCCAGTATTTACGTCATCGTTGGGGTGTCTACAGATCGATGTTGGGAAACCATCGTGATCGGAAAGTAACGCTTTTGCGTGGTCGATTGAAACTTTGCCGTTGGATAGTTGCGCAGACAGCAGCCCTCGCCCGCGGTCACGACGCTCAAACGATTGACCATAGATTCGTTCAGAGTACTGTTCGTTGTTCGCAGTCATCTCCGGATGGACGCAGTGATTGGTATGCACTAGCACTCCGTCCGAGTCAGCCTCAATCGATTCCACTGAGCCTGGAGCAATCTCCAGATTCAACGGACCTTCGGTCGTGATCATCGCTGCGTTCGCCGTTAATGCTCTTGGAGCAGATTTCACGGCGGCAACAGCATCGTCGGTCGTTTGCGCTTCAAGAATTGCTCTTACAAAGAAATACCACGGTAATCCTGATGAATTTGAAGGTCCGTTCAAAGCATTCATACAAATCCCAATGCCCGACGAACTAAACCCCATGTAAGCGACCAACCCCGGCTGAAGCCATGAGGTAAACGACGCTTTGCCAAGACCTTTGCGGGTGATCACAGCTGAGAGTGGCGCCATTGCAGGATCGTTGTCCCAGTTCTGCCCCGCAAACCCTTTTCCGGATTCTGCCGCCTCGTCCGAAACCATGATCGACGTACAGCCCTCTGACGTATCAGCAAGCATATTCCGTGCGTTCAGCACCATGAGTCGTTCTACAGGCACTCCAGATGCCTCAGCAGTGCCACGTAATTCATCGAGAGGGTCGGGAAAGTACTCATCGACCCTGCCGAAGCTGCGTCGAGCTACATTTTCAGCCTGATTCCACGAAATCTTGGTTTGCGAGCCTTTGTTGAATCGCTCGAGTACTAGTTCTGATAGTTCAACTATCTGACCGCGGAAATGTTCGCCTATTTGATGTCCCATATCGATAGGAGAACCTGAAACTGTTAGTTCAGGAAATCGTGCACTGTTCGCTGATGTCATGTTGTCTAGATTGCCCTTCGTAAATCCTGAATTCCTAGCGACGGAGACTGATGACAACAAAATAACACCGGGTTGTTTGCTAGACTCGCCGCCTCTTGAGAAATCTTTAGCCAATTGTGAGGGTACGAATCGATGGGAACAGACCAGGCCAACGGCAAAATACTTCGGTCGGCGGAGTGGTTTGGAACGAAAGATCTTGAAGGATTCCTTCACCGCGCAGGTCTTAAGAATCAGGGATGGTCAGAGGAATCGTTCGCTGGACGACCGGTAATCGGAATAGCCAATTCGTGGTCGGAAGCTACTCACTGCAACGCTCACCTTCGTGGATTGGCTGAGCACGTGAAGCGAGGCATCCTTGCTGCGGGTGGATTTCCAATCGAATTCCCAACGATTTCTCTTGGTGAATTTTTCCTTTCGCCAACTTCGATGTTTTGTCGAAACCTGATGTCTATGGACACCGAGGAAATGATCCGCGGCCTCCCGATTGACGGCGTAGTTCTACTCTCTGGCTGTGACAAAACAACTCCAGCAATGCTTATGGGAGCTGCCTCGGCCGATCTTCCAGCGATCGTTCTCACCGGTGGTCCTCAGTTGAAAGGTAACTGGAAGGGTGAGGAACTCGGTTCATGCACAGACTGCCGACGTTACTGGTCGGAGCTACGCGCCGGGACGATTACGCAGGCCGATTACGATTCGATGGAAGCTGCCATCTACCGATCACCCGGCCACTGCATGGTGATGGGGACAGCATCGACGATGGGAGCAATCGTCGAGACCCTCGGAATGTCTCTACCGGGTGGAGCCGCTGTTCCTGGAGCTGACTCACGCCGTAAGATTCTCGCTGAGAACTCAGGACGAGCAGCCGTAGATCTTGTTCGAAAAGGTATCCGTCCTTCCGACATTCTCACTCAAGACGCCTTCGACAATGCGATTCGTATGCTGCTAGCTGCGGGTGGGTCTACGAACGCGATCATTCACTTAACTGCAATTGCCGGGCGTGCAGGAATAAAACTGCCATTGGAGCGATTCAATGAACTTTCTGAATCTACTCCAGTGATCGTCAATCTGAAGCCTGGCGGCAAATACTTGATGGAGGATCTCTTCTACGCAGGTGGTGTTGAAGCTGTTCTCAAGAAGATGTCGGGTCTGTTGAAGCTCGACTGCCTGACCGTGACCGGCGAAACGCTCGGCGATAACATCGCCGATGCAGAGTGCCACAACGATGATGTTGTTCTTTCACCCGAAGCCCCGCTCGCCAAAGAGGGCGGACTAACCGTTCTCAAAGGCTCGCTCGCACCTGATGGCGCAGTGATCAAGCACATCGCGGCATCTCCTGAGCTAATGAAGCACACAGGGAGAGCGGTTGTCTTTGAAAATCCGCTTGATCTAAAAAATCGAATCGATGATCCCGATCTTGACGTGACTAAGGAAGACATCCTTGTGATGAAGGGAGCGGGTCCAGTTGGTGGCCCCGGAATGCCCGAAGCTGGATTCCTCCCGTTGCCTAAGAAGCTGTTGGCTCAAGGCGTACGAGATATGGTTCGCATTTCTGACGCCCGCATGAGCGGAACTGCCTTCGGAACCATCGTTCTTCACGTGTCACCTGAATCGCATGTTGGTGGGCCGTTGGCACTTGTTCAGTCTGGAGACATGATCACGTTGGATGTCGAAGGCAAATCACTTGATTTGAACGTAGATGAAGCTGAACTCGCACGACGTCGCGCAGAATTACCTGAACCTGTAGCCGATGGTGGCTTCGCACGTGGCTACGGCAAGATGTATTCGCAACACATCACACAGGCTCAAGACGGATGTGACTTCGACTTCCTAATCGGGAAGACGCCGGTCGAAACTCACGTTGAAGTTGCCGGACACAATGCCGGTTTCCACACCGGCTGATCAATCAGGTGTCGGAGCGTTGTCGGGAATGAGCCCGGCAGCGCGCATGTCGTTCCAAACAGCCGCAGGAATTTCTTGCTGAACCATCGCTATGTTCTGCTCAAGTTCAGCGATTGATTGCGCCCCCGGCACTGCTGTAGCGACAGCTGGGTGTGCAAGCACGAACTGCAAAGCCGCCGCTTTGAGATCGACTCCGTACGCATTACAGATCTGTGTGAGTTTCCGTGCTTGATCTACAAGATCGTCGGATGCCTGCTCGTAGTTGAACGTCACAGGCTTCGACAAATCTCTGGCGAGAATGCCTGAGTTGTAAGGTCCGCCAATTGTGATCTTCACATCGCGTTCCACACACTCGGGAAGGAATTCCGCCAAGCCAGAATGGTCGAGCAGAGTGTATCGACCAGCGAGCAGAATAAGATCCAGATCGAAGCGCCGAATGAATTTTAGAGGCATCTGCCATTCGTTCATTCCGCAGCCGATTGCCTTGATAACACCTTGTTCTCGTAGTTCGATCAATGCGGGAAAGGCCTCGTTAAGAGCCTGTTCTTCACCGTATGCTTCAACATCTGGATCGTGAACGTAAATGATCTCGACGCTATCAAGATTCAACCGTTTCAGACTCTCTTCAATCGAACGATGAACATCATCACGAGTCCAACTATTCACAGCAGTCAACTGGCCAATACCGTCGGGGTCATCATCGGGAGTGACACCACCAGGCACGGGGTTCAGCACCCGACCAATCTTCGTAGAAATTACAAACGAATCGCGATCTGCCGAGGCATACGAAGAATGACCTACTCGGGCTTCCGCCCGACCTTCGCCATAAAGCGGTGCTGTGTCAACGTAGGAGATTCCAAGCTCTTGAGCACGATTCATTACCGTTACGGCGACATCATGCGCTGTGCCGCCGTAAAGTCCGTCACCCATGACAGACCCGCTCAAAGGCGCAGTCCCAAGACCAAGTCTCGGAACTGAAATGCCAGTGTTACCTAATTGAACTTTTTTGAACGGATCCATTGTCATGACCTGCCGTACGGATTACTAAAAGCTGTTTCGATGAGTTACTTCGAAACCAGTGCCGCTATCGCGTCGCCAACACCTTCTGTAGTCGACGATCCACCCAGATCTGGCGTAAGAATCTCTCCCTGTTCCAACAACTGCAGAACAGCAGCATCGACATCCGCGGCAGCTTCGTTTTCGCCGAGGTGCCGCAACATCATCGCACCGGTAAGAATCTGGGCCATCGGGTTTGCAATGCCCTGCCCTGCGATGTCAGGAGCGGAACCGTGAGTAGGCTCGAACATAGAAGGAACTGATGTGTCGGGGTTAATGTTTGCGCTCGAAGCCAGCCCCATGCTTCCCGTGATAATTGCTCCGATGTCGGTAACGATGTCACCAAACAGGTTCGGTGCAACGATTACGTCAAACATCTCGGGTCGGCGTACGAGGTCCATGCAAGCGGCATCGATCAACAGTGAATCGGAATCGATGTCTGGATATTCCTCAGAAATCTCTTCGAAAGTACGGTCCCAAATGGTCATGTAGCCAAGGGCGTTCGACTTCGTAATCGAAGTAACGTGGTTCTTCTTGCCGCGTTCTCGAGCCAGATCGAATGCGTACCGAATTGCGCGGTCACAACCCTTCTTTGTGTAGATAGCCGTCTGAACTGCAACTTCATCAGGGGTCTGGTGATAAGCGAACCCGCCGATGTTCAGGTATTCACCTTCAGTGTTCTCTCGAATAACTGTCAGGTCGATGTCGTATGGCTTCTTGCCTGAGAGAGGCGATTCGACACCCGGGTACAAAACTGATGGTCGGAGACAGATGTACTGGTCAAACTTACGACGGATTGGCAGGAGTAGACCGTCGAGAGTGATGTTGTCTTGAATGTCGGGATGCCCAACCGCTCCAAGGAACACAGCATTGAAATCTTCTAGTGTCTCCAAAGAATCTTCCGGCATCATCCTGCCGTTTTTGAAGTAGTAGTCGGAACTCCAAGGGAACTCGGTGTAGTCCCACGTGATTCCGTATTTGGGAGCGAGAGCGTCGAGCACCTTCATCCCTTCGTTTACTACATCGACTCCGATGCCATCGCCCTTGACGATCGCTATTTTGTGAGTTGCCATTCTTTGGATTTCCTATCATTTGTTACTAAATTCAGATATGAAGTTCGGTTGATTACTTGGATCGTTCTTCTATGAGTTCGAGAACACCAGAAATGTCGTGTTCGTTTTTGCCCTGATCCATCATGGTTTGGTACATCTCAAGCGCTTTAGAAGCCATTTCGAGTGACAACCCATCACCTTCAGCAAGTTGCCCGATGATCCCAAGGTCCTTGTAAATAAGTCGAAGCGGCGCTGCAGAGTCTGGGAAGTCTCGAGCCGCGGTGATAGGAGCGTTTCGCTCGACCATTGTGCTGCCGCCCCAGCTAACACCTAGAAGGTCAGCTGCAACCTGAACATCAACATTGGCTGAATTCGCCAGAGCGAACGCCTCAGCCGCTGCAACGGTGTGAACGCCTACCAGTAGCTGGTTGATCAGCTTCATCGCCGTTCCGGCGCCCGTAGGCCCCATCAGCTTGATAGTTGCGCCCATCTTGGCGAAGTACTCTTGAGCAAGCTCAAAAGCTTCTTCTGAGCCGCCGACCATGATCGATAGCGTGCCGGCTGCTGCTCCACCTGGTCCTCCAGATATTGGAGCATCAAGAAAGTGAGCGCCTTTGGCTTCTGCTGCTTTCGCACAATCGCGGGAAGTCGCAATGTCGACAGTACCGTGATCAACAATCACCTGACCGGCTTTTGCGTTGGCTATTACACCGTCATCGCCAAGCAGCAGGTCTCGCGATGTTTTCACGTCGGGAAGGCAAACCAACACCGTGTCGACCTTCTGCGTAAGGTCAGCGACTGAGGTTGCGCCCTTGGCACCGCGATCGATCATCGCTTCTATCTTTGACTGAGTGCGAGTGAATACGGTCAGGTCGGCGCCTTTCTCCAAAAGGTTGTCGACCATCCCCTGCCCCATGTAACCAAGACCAACAAACCCGACTGACATTATTTGCGAACTCCCGCTAAGCGACCGTTGATTGTGAACGGCACTGGAAAAAATAGACATACGAGAGAACTGTCCTCTCGATCAGCGCAGCGATTATATCCGCAACTCAACCCCTACTAACCGAAGTTGGCGGAAATAATCATCTATTCCTAAACGCTTAAATCAAAAAGAGCGTCGGATTACCCGACGCCCTTTTTGATTTTTCGTAGATTCGAAACTAGTCGAGCTGACGCAACCGTGGGTCGAGTCGGTCTCGCAGCCAGTCACCGAAGAAGTTTAGGGCCATCACAACCAAGAAGATTGCGAATCCAGGCCAGAACGAAATCCACCAAGCTTCTTCAACGAACTGACGTCCGTCAGCAACACTCTTACCCCAAGCTGGAATCGGGTCAGGGATTCCGGCACCGAGGAAAGACAGAGTTGATTCAGTAAGAATCAGCTGTCCTACACGAAGTGAAGCAACAACAAGAATCGTGCTGAACGTACCAGGCAGAATGTGCTTGAGCACGATTCGTAGTGGTGACGCACCAGCGATCTTTGCTGCCTGTACGTACTCCTGACCACGAATGGTCAAAACGTCCGCACGTACCTGTCGCACGAATGGCGTCCATGCCACCAGTGCGATCAGCAAGATCACGACCCCTTCGGCCGCACCTCCTGACGTTAGGAATAGCTGGGCTATCACCAATGCGATAAGAATGAACGGCAACGCCAAGAAGATGTCGACGAATCGCATTAGGAATTCGTCAGTCCAACCTCCGAAGTATCCTGCCGCAATACCCATCAGAGAACCAATGATGATTCCTGAGGTCAGAGCATACGCAGTCACCTTGAGTGAGATCCTAGCACCGTGGACAACACGGGAAAGCACGTCACGTCCCAAGTTATCAGCACCAAGAATGTACTTCGAACGTGGAAACGAGTTCTTCTTCGCCCGGTTGTACGCCGAACGCTCTTTAGTGATCGTCAAATCGTAATCAGCCGAATCAGGCGTTACGTTGAACTCTGGTCGAGCTGCCCCCCAAGTTGGCGGGTAGTTGCGGAAGCTAAGTGACTGTTCGATCGGGTCTGCTGGCGAAACGATCGGAGCGAAAACTCCTGCGATAAGCAACACCGTCATGATGAACAACGGTAGTAGCGGCCACCTTCGGAACAGATAGAACGCCTGTGAACCGAATGAACGCTTCACGACTGTTCGAAGTTCCGCACCGATTGCGGGAGTCGCTGTATTTGTTGATTGTGTATCAGCTTGCTGAGACATTTTCCTGCGCTAACTATTTACTGGTCTGGAGAAATTCGAGTTTGATTAGTCGTATCGAATTCGTGGGTCAATGTAGGCATACAGCAAGTCGGTAATGAAGGTCATTCCCACGAACAGAATCGTGAAGAAGAACACCACACCCTGAAGAACAGGGAAGTCATTTGCGTTCACTGCATCAATCGCCATCTGCCCCATTCCAGGCCAGGCGAAAATCGTTTCGACAAGAACCGAACCTGTCAGGAAGAAGGTCAGTCCAAGAGTCATACCCGTAAGTGGCTGGATTAGAGCGTTCTTGAACGCGTGCTTCCAGATAACCATGTTGTTTCCAACACCCTTCGCACGGGCGAGACGAACATACTCAGAATCGAGCACCTCCAGCATGGCAGTTCGAGTAATTCGCATATAGAAAGCGAACCCTCCAGACGCCAGGGTGATCGTAGGCAGGACCAGGTGTTTAACATCCCAAATACTGTCGCCTTTTAGCCCCGCAGGGAACACCTGCCATTTCACTGCAAACAGCATGATCAGAACAAGACCAAGCCAGAACTGTGGCACCGCCTGACCTAGCAAGGCGAAGAATCTACCTACGTAGTCCCAAATGGAACCTCGTTTCACTGCCGAGAGTATTCCAAGTGGAATTCCGACTACGAAAGAGAGGATGAACGCGGTCGCACCGAGGTGCAAAGTCGACGGTAGTCGTTGAGTGACCACACGAGATACCGGCTTACGGTCTCGGATAGTTTCACCCATGTCACCCTTCAGGGTGCGTCCGAGCCAAAGAGCGTACTGCACAGGAACTGCGCGGTCTAACGCCAGTCGTTTCCGTAATGCCGCTTCGCTTTCAGGAGTCAGACCATAGCCTGACGTTGCGTATAGCAAGAGAGGGTCGCCAGCAGCTCGGGAGAGCAAGAAGACAGCCAGTGTGGCAACCACAATACTGACTAACGAGAAGATGAATCTACGAATAATAAAGCGCCGCATTGATTCCCTTGAATCTTAATAATTAATTGCTAGTGACTAAAGCCCAGCGAGGTTACCACAGATGGAGCATCTTACGACTTGTTTCGTTCTCGAAAGAAGGGCGTAAATGCGCCATTTAATTGGCATGCTGTTCTGACTTAAATGCGAAGGGGCTCATCATAACGATGAGCCCCTTCACCAATTGCACGTCAACTGCTTTCACAGATGACTCAATCAGGAGTCGAACTACTTGAGTTCGAGGTTCCAGGTTGAGTTCAGTGATGCAGCGGCAGCTCGGTCCATGTCGAAGCTAGCTACTTTGTTGTTGTTGAAGTAGAAAGCGTCTGGAACGGCTACAACACCTGGCTGCAGGTTCTGGCTGTAAACGTACTCGAGGTATTCGTTTGCGGCCTGAGTTGCAGCTGCGGAGTCTGGAGCTTCAGCCATGCGTGTGTAGAGGTCCAGAATTACTGGAGACTCGAAACCACATGAGAAACCACCACGTGTGAGAGTTGTCTGGACAAGTCCCTTAGGGAAGTGCCATGGGTTCGACTCTCGACCCTTGTCACAAGATGTGATCCATGGGTGAGTGTTTGAACGACCGACAACAGTTGGTCGGAAGGTCTGGTAGGAGAACTTCAGTGAGAAGGTGGTGAGTCCGATGTCGGCCCAGAAGCCAGCAACAGCGTCAGCAACTTCACCAGTGACAGATGCACCACCACCGAGTTCAGGACCTGCGTAGATCGAGATCTCAAAGGCGTGTTCGCCAAGAGGTCCGTCCTTAGGAGCTGAACCGTGCTGGTAGTCGTTGTCCTGCGCCGTGATCAAGGCAACAGCCTCGTCAGGGTCGTAAGGGTACTCGTACTTGGAGTCCCAGTTCGGGTGGCTAGCTGAGAAGTACTCAACGTGAACCGGTGAACCGAGTCCTGCAAGGAGAGTGTCGTTTACAAGGTCACGGTCGATAGCAACAGCGAGAGCTCGGCGAATTGCCACAGCCTGCTCGAGGTCGTCTGCACCGTGTGATCCATCTGGCTTACCAATCCAAGGCAGGTCGTGAACGAATGTTGCCTTAGTTGGGAGAGGCTCACCAGTCTTGGCGTAAGTGTCTTCCCAGAGGTTACCGGAGAAGAACACACCAAGCTGAACAGCCGCACCAGCAGATGCCTGTGTGAACTCTGTCAAGTCGAACTTGGCAGCGTCTTTTGGCTCGAGGTGAGCAATGTCAACCTGACCAGTTCGGAGAAGCGAAGATCGAGTAGTTGCTTCAGTTACCTGAACCAGCTGGATTCGGTCTGTCTTAGGCTCGAGTTCTGGGAGCCAGTGTGTACCTTCGCGGTTAACTATGGTGTACGACTCGTCTCGAAGCCACTCTTCAACTTGGAATGGTCCAGTTGCAACGATGTGGTCTCGGACCCAGTCCTTGCCCATGTCGTCGAAAGCTTTCTTAGAAAGAACCGAGAAAGCCTGACCTGACTGGTTGACGAAGTCGTCTTTCCAAGTCGAGTCGTAAGCGGCGAAGTCAAACTCAATGGTTTCGTCGTCAACAGCAACCCACTCGCCCCAGAGACCGGCGAAGTCACCAGCCTGTCCGTGAATGGACTCAGGAGTTGTAGCGCTGTTTGCGTTGTTCATTGAGAAAGCAACGTCGTGTGCGGTCAAGTTACCGAAGTCGTTGCCGTCAACAACCTGGAACGGAACACCCTGCTGAATCTTCACAGTAGCGCTGGACAAGTCCGACGAAATTGTGAAATCAGTAGCGAGCCAGTTCAAAGTGCTGTCGTCAGCGGCTCGGCGGAACAGAGTCTCAGCAATACCGACGTTCTTGAGACCGTCAGGTGACTGAGCTTCGTTCAGACCGTTCTCTGCACCCATAGAGTTACCGTTTACGGCAATCACTGCGGTATCTGCAGGTGTTGATGTGTCTGGTGCAGTGATCAGGTCTTCAGGCTCGTCGGCAGGCGCCGCTGGCACTGGAGTGGCAGTAGCAACAACGATAACGTCGTCACCCTTTTCCGTTACAACAACGGTTTCAACAACCGTGTCGCCCTTAACAACTACAGTCTCAACGACAGTGACGGTTTCCCCACCACAGGCGATGACGGCTGTCATTGCTGCACCAATCAGAAGCCCCATTACGAGCTTCATCTTGTCTAGCTTAAACAAAAATTTCCTCCTCAGACGTGCAATGACCCACGATCGGGTCTTTGTCAGGTATCCAGATTGAAATCCAGACACCACGTCATGTCGCAGTCTTGGGGCAATCGTTGACATCAGCCCGCTAGCTCGCATGCACGCAAACCGCGCACTAAAAACAACAAGTGTTCGCTGAACACCCCAAAACTAAGCTGTGGAATTATATGGATATCGTTTTCGAAGTGTCAACGTGCAGGCAAGCCACATGGCTCATTAAAAACGTTCTGATCTGCCCGTTTAGCTAACCCTGTGGCGCACACGGTCCTGGAGAAAATCCACAACGTTGTCGACAACCATATTCAGCGAGACGGTCAACGCTTCGGCTGTATTCGACGCTATATGGGGAGTAAGGATCACATTTGGCAAATGAGCCAAAGTTGAACTCCTGTCGAGCGGTTCGCTACTGAAAACGTCGAGAGCTGCGCCTGCTATGGTCTCGTTTGCAAGGGCCTCTGCAAGTGCACGATTGTTGACGAGCTGTCCACGAGCAGTATTGATGAACAATGCAGTGGGCTTCATTCGAGAAAATTCAGCGGGTCCGAACATCGCTCGAGTCTGTGGTGTCAATCTGGCATGGATCGAAATCGCATCGGAATTTGCCAGCAAATCGGGGAAACTAACTTCCGTCCGATTTGAAGAATCGTCGTTCTCAGCAGTGTCAGTTACTTCTGTTAACGAACTGGTTAGAACTCGCATACCAATACCTTCGGCAATTCGGGCCAAACGAATACCCACAGCTCCAGTTCCTACGATTCCCAGTGTTTTCCCCGCTAGCTGGGTAAGTTGCCCACCCGGCCACTCGCCCTCTCTCACTCTGAGATCAAGCTGAGGAATCTTTCGTGCAAGAGACATTAGTAACGCGAGAGCGTGCTCTGCCACGGCGACAGTAGCCGCATTAGGAGTGTTGGTCACCACAACACCTAATCGACGTGCGGATTCGAGTGCCACGTGATCTGCAGCTGTGCCCCAAATCGCTATGTGCTTCAAATCCGGCGTTACCGATTCAAGAATAGCGTTCGTTAGTCTCGTGGTCGTCCTGGCTACTATTAACGTGTGGCAACCCGAGATTCGTTCAATTAGTTCGTTTGGACCGCTCGGACGTTCAGTAAACGAGTGAACTTCCAAATTTGGCATCCGGTTGAGTCGCGCCATAGCCGCCGAGTCTGCGAATACCGGTGGGTCATCGTCTGGGACAACGATCTTTATTTTGTTTTCGGATGCGGTCGATTCCAAATCGCTGTCTTTACTCTCGAACTAGTCATCGCTTCTTCACCAAATACTCCGAGCATATAGGCGAAGTAAAGATTCTGCTCTACTAATACATTCACCAACGCACCTCGATGCTACGATTATTCACCGGTTTGATTGTGTGAATCTGGTACCGAATCACAATGGATGGGTGAATATGTCGCGTGTGCGTGTCATGTATTGGAAAGAAATCCCTGTACAAGTACAAGCTGAGGATGATGAAGGTAGAGTGTCGAGGCAACTCGAAGACCGCTTCCAAAAGGCTGCCGATGCGGTAGCAATGAAAGATGGAAGTGAAGGTACCGATGAATATCTCGATGCATGGGAGTTCGGTCCCTACGTCGAATTACCTTCTTCAGCTGCCGATGCTGCAGAGGAACTGGCACTCAAATTACAAAGAATGCCCACCAACTTCGTTCAGCGCATCATTAAGATGAACGAAGATGGCACAAGAAACCCGGCCCCGGGGGCTATCGATCACTGGGTTGAGTCTTGAATCAGTCGAACTGAATCTAAATCAACGAACGAAACTTACGTTTTCTGAAATAACTGGAGAAATCATTTGGTAGCTGCTGACGGCAAACCCGGAATCCTTGATCGGCTCGCGGCAGGCGAGACTCTGATCTTTGACGGAGCGACTGGGACCTATCTTCAGAACAACGGGTTGGAACCGGGAGCAAGCCCGGAACTGATGAACGCAACTCATCCCGAAGTGGTTCAGGGAATGTCGAAACAATACTTCGACGCCGGTTCAGACATAGTTTTGACCAACTCTTTCGGCGG
The DNA here is from genome assembly GCA_029593915.1 of Candidatus Lucifugimonas marina. GTDB lineage: Bacteria > Chloroflexota > Dehalococcoidia > Lucifugimonadales > Lucifugimonadaceae > Lucifugimonas > Lucifugimonas marina. The sequence continues at coordinate 1,536,360 of CP046147.1, forward strand.
AAACAAGTTCATGCTGGAACGCTACGGCGCCGGCGAACGGCTTACTGAGCTCAACAAACTCGCCGCCGAACATGCCAGATCAGTTGCTCCTGAAGGCAAGTTCGTCGCCGGTTCGATTGGCCCGACAGGTGAATTCATCGAACCGCTCGGCAACGTCACCGAAGACGAGCTTTACGACAACTTCTCTGCGATGGCTAAGGCATTCGAAGCCGGTGGCGCTGATGCAGTGATGATCGAAACTCAGCTGGCTATCGATGAAGCAGCAATCGCCGTACGAGCTGCTAAAGAAACAACCAACTTGGTAGTTATGTCGACCATGGTGTTCGATCAAGGTCCTCGCGGTTATTTCACGATGATGGGTGTAACACCCGAACAGGCTGTGGAAGGCTTACAAGAGGCCGGTGCCGATATCGTAGGATCGAACTGCGGACTGGGCATTGAAAAAATGGTGGAAATCGCTACTCGAATGAGAGCAGTTACCGACAAATATCTCGTCATCCAGTCGAACGCCGGCATGCCGGTAATTCAAAAAGGCGAGACCTGTTATCTCGACACGCCTGAGTACATGGCAGAACATTACGGAAAACTAGCTGATCTGCCAATTAATGTGCTCGGCGGATGCTGCGGAACCACTGCCGATCACATCCGAGCACTCATACAATCTGTACGAATCTAAATCGAAATCAGTCAAAACGTTTATTGGAGAGTAATTCGATGCCATCGCTGGCACAGCCACCACGAGTCGCCGAGAAGATAAAAAGGCTTGGTAACTGTATTGAGCTTGTATCTATCGACCCGCATTTTCACGATGTGAGCGTAGGACTATTCATCAAAGATGGCGTAATGACCATCTCGACCTACAGCACAATCGATGGTGTGGAAGCAAGAATCGAACAGATTCGTGACCGCTGCGTGAAGTTAGGCGATGTCGAAGCTGTCGAGGGAGCAACCGATCAGCTTCGACTGGTTTCTGACTTATACCTTGATCGCGCTCTTCGATTTATGTTCATTGCTGCAGTCGAGAAAGACCCGGCGCAGGAACTTCCTTCCGGGCGAATCACTGCTCCGGACACCAAAACGAAGCTAACGCTGGTTGTCGAAGGCGCCGAAGAAGACGGTCAATACGTCTACACCGTTTCTACAGAAGGCGAAGCTGAACGGGCTGTAATGCGTGTGAGGGCCACTGTAGGCGGATTTATTCGTTACTCGGGTTGTGTCCGAGTAGATAAGAACAAATTCTCGTTCCCCGACGGCAAACAGTACGACAATTTCGCCCGTCTCATTCTTCCTCTGGCCCGAAACGTCAGCGCTGTTGAAGCACAGCTTGAAGCCGACGAAATGGCTGGTCAGATGAACACTCAAACCCTCGGATTCGCTCAGAGCTAGTCGATTTTCAGAAAAGGTCCTCAGGACAATCAAATGGCACCCGTAATCGAAAAAATGACATCCCGTGAACGGACAATGGCTGCGTTGGCTGGTGAACCAGTGGACCGACCGCCCGTTTGCACACCGACCAACGTCGCTACCGTTGAACTGATGGATCTGGTCGATGCACCGTTTCCCGAGGCGAACCGCGATGCTGAAATGAACGCCCGCCTGGCGGCAACGGCGTACACGGAACTCGGTTTCGACACTATTGCACCGTATTTCTCAATCATTCAGGAATCATCCGCGCTTGGTTGCGACATGCAGTGGGAGCAGAAAGACAACTGGCCAACCGTCCGGATGTCGAATCCAATCTGGAAAAGTTCTTCCGATGTGAAGATCCCATCTGATTTCCTTGAGCACAAAGACACAAGGGCAATCACCGATTCGATCCGAATCCTGAAACAAGAATTTGGCGATGAAGTTGCGATTGTCGGCAAGACAATGGGACCGTGGACGCTCGCCTACCACGTGTTTGGCGTCGAGCCTTTCTTGCTGGGAACTGTCGACGACCCTGCCGAAACTATGAAGTCGCTAGAGGCTCTCAAAGCGATCACAATTCTGTACGGACAGGCACAGATCGATGCTGGAGCCGATGTACTGACTATTCCTGATCACGCCACTGGTGACCTCGTTAGTGGTGAGTACTACCGACGTTTCCTTATGGAAATGCATCAGGAAATCGAAGAAGAACTAGATGTTCCACTGATGCTCCACATATGTGGAGCAACAGTCGACAGAATGCCGTACATCGCTCAAACCGGTATGGCTGCATTTCACTTCGACTCCAAGAACGATCCGGTCGAAGCTATGGCAGCTGTCGATGGCAAGATTCGTCTTGTGGGAAATATCAACAACCCGACAACGCTCTACGCTAGAGGCCCCGAAGAAGTCAGAAGCGAAGTAAACGCAGCCCTCGATGCTGGTGTTCAGCTAATTGCGCCTGAATGTGCGATCCCTCTCAAAACCAAGTTGGAAAACTTGCTGGAAATCCCGACTGCTATCGAAGATTGGGTTGCTGAGCGTGGTCAAAACTAACCAGAACTGACCCGAATATCACCCGTATAGAAATTTGTAATTCATTTTCTTTCGATCCGATGACACAATGAATGATTGGAGCCGGTTTCACAACAACGTTGGTAAACCACTCCATAGACCCCGAATCCACACATTCCGAGACTTTTAATGCCGATTACGCACGAAGGGCTAGCCCGAGAATTCGAGTTCGTCACCAACCCTGGTGAACAGAAGCACATATCTGAAGCAATCGATGGCACCGCCCCGATCATGCAGGAGATGGCTTACGAGTTGATCGTCGGCAATAACGCTGACGTTGATCGCCTTACTCAAGAAGCTTTGACAGAAGGTTTTACTGCCAACCAGGTTCTGGATGATGGCCTTTTGAACGGCATGGCAATCGTGGGAGTGAAGTTCCGCGACAACCTAATCTTTGTTCCTGAGGTTCTCGTAGCCGCTCGAGCGATGAAAGCCGGAATGACTCACATTGAACCCATCCTTTCTGCATCGGGCGCAGAACCTGCTGGAACAGTTGTGATGGGCACCGTAAAGGGTGACCTTCACGACATCGGTAAGAACCTCTGCATCATGATGCTTCGTGGCGCAGGATTCGTCGTTCATGACATCGGTGTTGACTCTTCACCTGAAGATTTCATCGACGCTGCTGAAGAACACGAAGCAGAAGTTGTCGGTATGTCAGCGCTACTCACCACGACGATGCCAAACATGGGGCGAACTATCGCAACATTCGAAGACATGGGAATGCGTGACGAAGTCAGGATCATGGTCGGTGGAGCACCTGTCACTCAGGACTTCGCCGATGAAATGGGTGCTGATGCCTACGGTGACAATGCCGTCGATGCGGTCGACAAGGCGAAAGATCTCGTCAAACTTCTAGCTGAACTAAAATCCAGCTAGCGCCCAAGCGGTAACCAATCTGCGACTGGGGGATGTTCAATGGCTGAGGAACAGGCCCGTAACGAAAATCGCGAAGTAGATTCGGAAAAAGCACGCGTCAGCATGGATCGTCTTTTTGATATCTACCGTGATATCGCTGAGACCGCTGACGAAGTTATGCAGACTCGATGTCCGTATAAAGACGCTTCAAGCCGATGCACAGCAAAGTTTGGCTGTCGCAACCAGTTCTTTACTAGCGATCCCACTGCCCTACCCGCCTGCGCGGGCAGCGACCAGATCGACTACAGAGACGCTTGGGACACCTAACCTGGGCAAGATATTCCAGTCACGACAGTTGCCCTAGTCATTAACGACGTTCTTTTCTGGGGAAGTCCAGATTTAAAGTTCGTATCTAGTTGCAGTGTGTTGCCCGAGACCTTCAGATTTTGAGTCCAGTTTATCTAAATTCCAAAAAACTTGAAGCAAATCAAAACGATTCGTTATTTGATTTCGCCGACTCTCTCTCGATTCGTGTGCCAACTTCCTGTGGACGAACTGGCGAGTGCCACGAATGTATCGTGGAAGTCCGAAAAGGTTCCGAGGCGCTCACCGCACCCACCGATGAGGAAAAATTCCTCCGTGGTGACTATCGACTCGCTTGTCAGGCGTGCGTTGCCGATCCTGAAGCCGATATCGATTTCGCGGTTCTGCGTCGCCAACCTCGAATTCTCACGACCGGAACGAAACGGCAAACAGAACTCAACCCTGCATACGTTCGAGTCGACGATGAAGTGGTCTATAACGGCCCCGAAGGTCCTACCGTTGTAGACACATATCGCGGTGCTATCTACGGAATCGCAGCCGATTTGGGAACGACGACGGTTGTTCTTAATCTTGTGAACCTTGAATCTGGCGACATTGAATACACGGCATCGTTCGAGAATCCACAACGTTTCGGTGGCAGCGACATCATGAATCGAATCAGCTACGACGGTGGCAGTGATTCGGGTGAGCTGCGAGCTGTGATGGTTTCATCGATCAATTTCGAAATTGGTGAAATGGTTCGAGCGCTAAAAATCCGTCGTCGTCAGATCTTCGAAATCGTCGCCGTAGGCAATACCACGATGCGCGATCTATTCTTCGGAATCGACGTTCAAAGCATCGGAACACGACCGTATAAATCTCTTATAGAAGATGAGTTCCGAGAGTCAGAACGGGCTACTACAGCACTAACAAAAAACGCCGCAGAACTTGAACTTCGAATTCACCCTAAGGCGACCGTATACGGCGGACCGCTAATTGCGTCCCACCTCGGTGCTGACACTGCCGCTGATCTACTCGCACTCGGAATAGAAGATCAAAAAGAACCGATCATTCTCGTCGATGTTGGCACGAACACCGAAGTCGTCATCGGAAACAGTGAACGATTGCTCGCTGCATCCTGCCCTGCGGGTCCAGCTTTCGAAGGTGGCGAGGTCACCTACGGAATGCCTGGATACGACGGCGCTGTCGAAAAAGTGACAATCGATTCCGACGGCACCGCCAACTCGAAAGTTATCGGTGAAGCCGACCCAATTGGAATCTGTGGGTCAGGTCTTATCGATCTTCTAGCCGAGTTACGTCGAACAGACTTGATGGACGAACTTGGCAAATTTGCCGACGGCTCAAGCGAATATGAATTTGCCGCCACCAACGAACTGACCTTATCGCGAGCCGATATTTCCGCTCTCGCACAAGCCAAGGCAGCCAACTACTGCGGTCAGGCGATTGTGCTCAGAGAGTACGGGCTACCTCTCGAACAATTCGAGAAGCTGTATCTTGCTGGTGGTTTCGCCAACTACGTTGATGAGACAAACGCTATCGATATTGGCTTCATCGCAAATATGCCAATAGAAAAGGTTGAGAAAGTCGGGAATGCGTCGCTCGAAGGCGCCGTGATCATGCTGCTTTCGACGATCAAACGCGACGAAATCGAAAAGTTGACCTCGACTATCGAGCACGTTGAACTCGAAACAGCCCCCGACTTCTTCGACTTTTTTGTTGAAGGCTGTTTGTTCAAGCCGATGGCAGCCGAGTAACAACGCTGAACTGCTTGTTGCTCACTAATACATGTTTGAGTGACCGGTTTCCCAGTATTTCCCTGTGCTACGTTTCAACCGCATGTGCCCAACATCACGGTCTTACTCCTACAAATACTGGCGATTTGGGAACGTCTGATTACTAATTTGCGCGGTATCATTCGCCGCCATGACTACCAAAGTATTAATTACCGACTACGTATGGCCTTCGACCGATCCTGAACGTGAAGTTCTTGAAGCTGCGGGCATCGAGCTAGTAATAGCTCCTGACACCTCTGAAGCGACTCTCGCCGATCTTGCAAAAGATGTCGACGCGATCATGTTCTGTTTCGCGCAAGTCACGGGAAAAGTTCTCGAAGCCGCGACCAATTGCAAAATCGCAGCTCGCTACGGAATCGGCGTCGACAATGTCGATATCGCCAAGGCAACCGAACTCGGAATAGTCGTTACTAACGTTCCTGATTACTGCATGGACGAAGTTACCGACCACGCGTTGGGAATGATTCTTGCCTTGAATCGTCGATTGGTCCCGCACACCAACACGGTAGTCAAAGGTGGCTGGAACGACGTGGCTCTCGATCAGCCTATGCACCGAACTCGGGGAGCAACTCTTGGTATCGTGGGCTACGGACGAATTGGTCGGTCACTCGCAGCCAAAGCTGTTGGATTCGGCATGAATATTCTTGCTTACGATCCAATGATTGAAGAAGGCTCCGAAGTCGATGGTGCAAAAGCCGTTTCTCTCGATGACGTACTCGCCAACTCAGATTTCGTATCTCTCCACGTGCCGTTAATTCCCGCTACGCAAAACATGATCAGTGCGCCAGAATTGGCCAAGATGAAACCCGGCTCGATAATCGTGAACTGTGCACGCGGTGGTCTCATCGATGAGGATGCGCTCGCTGACTCTCTAGCTTCAGGGCACACGGCAGGTGCAGGACTCGACGTAGTTGAACCGACTCCACCAGACCCTTCAAGCCCTTTGCTACAGCAAGAGAACGTGATCATCACGCCTCACACGGCATTCTTCTCACAAGCATCGACTCTCGAACTTGAACGTCGAACTGCTCAGGAAGTTGTACGTGTACTGAACGGCGAGAAACCAGAGAATTTGATCAACCCAGACGTGCTTGGTAGCGCACGATCAGGAATCTAACCAGCTTTAGCTAATCTTCGAACGAAGATCTTTTGCATGGTCCAGCGCTGAAATCGTCTGGTCGGCACTTATCGATGCCGATGAGAACGCCGCACGAGAAGCCGTGTCTGCAAGCCAATTCAAAGCTTCTGCGTCGTCTCCAGCAAAAAGTTGGGCTGCGAACGCGTACTCGCGATACGATTCGTTTTCCATCCGGCGCCTGAACCCGTTCTTCGCTAGATGCTTTTCAGCAGATACGAATGCCGCAATGACTGCTTTTCGATCATTCCCATCGACCGTCAAGTAATCGAACTTTACATGTCTAGCCGACTCGCTTTTGCGGTAGAAGAATAAGTACCAAACTACGACTGCAGTGAATCCGAATGCAACAAGAGCGAACAGCCCCCAGTTGAGTCCGTTTTTCACTGCGAACTCGAAGCCCTTCATCACTGCTCCCGGTGTTTTGCCGGCAGCTGCTGCCAGACCATCACCAAGTCGTCGATCAAGCAGTGAACTCAGGCCTGACGGCGGAGCTTCTTCCAATTCAGCCGGGGTTGGCAGATCAGGGCGTGTAGATGCATCGAAAGGAATCCAGCCTGCACCACGGAAGTAGATTTCCGACCATGCATGTGCGTCTTCTGGCGTGATCTTGATCGCACCTGAGTACGAGTTGTACTCACCCGGCAAATATCCAGTTGCGACCCGCGACTGCAAACCAGCCGAACGTGCCATCAGGGGCAATGCTGAGGCAAAGTCGATTGCCGATCCCGGCAGCTCTCCTATTACAAATCGGTGCAGATCAGTTGACGGCTGCAAAGGTGATTCAGCGCGGTCGTCGTAATCGAGATTCTGAAGATACGAAGTTATCGCCGAAGCTTTGTCGAAATCGTTCTCGGCATCTTTCGTTAGGGCGTTGGCCAGTGTCCGTAGTTCGGGGAATCCTTGAGGAATCGTGCCGTATTCACGACCAATCCATTCACCACGATCTCGACGCAAAATGTCCGGGTCGGTCTCGGGCTGCTTGGAAACTACCTGATAGGTAGAACCTGGAGTCAGATTCATTCGCCCCCCTATTGTCACTGGGAACTGAAATCGCCAACGGTTCATACCCAGTCAACAGATTGTTTCCTAAATCCTGCTGAAGGAAATATGTCTGCAAATATCGGTCATGCTCTGCTGCGTCGGCCGACTGTCCGTAAAGCGATTGGAACTGACGGTCGTCTTTAGTGGTTGAATACCACATACCAAGTTCATCATTCGCTTCAGGATCGAACGTGTCGTACGTCCTGCCTCGCCAGTAACTGGCCACAGCGCTGCGCACATATGCGATTCGGTCTCCGCCACCGATATCGCCAATCAGGGGCATTCCGTAAATCTCGCCAGTAGCTTCAGTCGCATCACCGATGAAGTCGTTCTGAACGGCAGGGCCATCGAGCGAACCACCCTGGGAGAAAAAGTCAGGATCTATCTGGGGTTGACTGAACAGATCGCCGTTCTGTTCTTCGAGCATAGATTGAGCCGTCTCAGGATCGACATTCGGCAATGGCGAGTCTTGCCCATTTACCGGAAGAAATGCTGCTCGTGCGGCTTGAGGTGTTTGAGATGTGTCCCACGGCAGAATCATGAACGAAGCGAACGACGCGATCACAACCGCTATTGCAGCTCCTGCCCAGTAAACAACCGAACCGAATCGATTGCTGATGCCTTTTACCGATGCTCCAGCAGTTAAGTCGACGTACTGTGCGGTTGCATGAAGCATGACAACAATTGCCATATAGCCGCCGAGGAGTCCGACAAATTCGTTACCGAACGCCTTTTCTGCGGCGAAGAACATTACGAGTCCACTGAACACGAGCTGCGTGTAAAGCCCTGCCCTGGTTCGAGCGTCAAAAACAGAAGCTGCGCCTGCAATTAGCAAGAAATTAGCAACGGCAATACGGTTTCCCTGAAGCGCTTCCACTAGCTCGAAACGCATAGTCACGCCGGCCGTAATGATCGTCCCTGCGATCATCATCGAAATCCACGGCATGCGCCTCTTGATAGCTTTGACTGCGACCCAATGCCCTACCAGGGTTACGGGGATAGCGAGCAACGGGATCATCGTCGATACGCCGATGACGTACAGCGTCAAAGCCGCCCACACCGTTGCCGCCGCAGTGAGTACGCGTACCCGAACCGATAGTTCTGGACGATCGTTAAATACTTTTCTGTACGCCTTACCAAGTGTTGATTCGTAGCGCTGCAGAGCAACTGAATCTGTAGTTCGCTGAGTTGTGGTCATGCCGCCAACTCCTCTGAACCATCGAGCGTGTCGAATTCTGGAACCGGTGCTGTCGACGTGTACCCGCCGCTACCAACACCGTGCTCGAGTTCTCGGGCAGCCTTTGAGAACTCGCCTTTTCGGCAAGTAACGGCGTTAACACCGACAGAGTTCAACGAATTGACAGCAGAACCTGCGTCGTCACCTGGCATGAATCCTTCAAACACTACGGCTGCTATTTCAGATCCAGCGCGAGCCATTGCCGTAAGGGACGCCAGCATTTCAGTATTAGAGGAATGTACAAACGCCAAAACTCGCTCGCCGACACTGACTTCCTCCGCCCAACGAGCGGATGTTCCTGCCGGCTGATCAGTGATTTTTGCAAGATCGACCATCACGTCTTGCCATGAAGTGCGGATCTCTCCGCCCTCGGTTGTTGCGATTCGGACGGTTCCCCCCGTATCGATCAATGGTGCTGCAGCTGTAGCTGCCATGCGCATGGCGTAATCGGACGGTCGATCACCGGTTTCCTGAACGGGCAAGTCGTCTGCATCAACCAAAATAGCTACCGAGCGTTCTGACCACGATTCGAACTCTTTCACTGCAAGTCGACCAGTCCGAGCTGAGTTACGCCAGTGAATGTTTCGATATGGATCACCAGCCACATATCGACGAGTCCCGGCGACTTCGATACCAGAGCGTGATTTCGAAGCTCCTTCAGACACTCCCATAGAAGATTCAAGAATTCCCACTTGAGAAATATCTTCCCAAGATGGAAACACCAAGACGGAATCGGTAGTCGTAAATTTACGCTCGCGTCGGAACAACCCAAACAACCCAAGCGACTCGACCGTTACCTCAGATAGATCGTGCATTCCCCGGGTCGACACAGAAGGCGTAGTCGTGCCCGAAGTGCGTGATCGCGGACCAACACCGACTAACACCATCTTTTGATCTGCAGCGCCTCGTTGTGACTCAACGGAGTATTGGACGTTAAGCAGAAATCTGGGAATCCACCATCGATTGGTTAGTTCGAGATCAACATCGAATGTTTGACCTTCAACAGGTCCTGCGAGATTGGCGCGTTACGCATACCGTTTCTCTCGACTAACTCGTATGCCGTAGACAGACATCCAGGGAGTTACGGCAGAAAGAATCACAACTCCCCACAGCACAGCGTCGGCAAGGTGAACCCAACCAACTCGAGTTGCGCTCGCAATAAAGAACGCAGCGACGGCAGTTAGGACAAATCCAATACCTCTTCGTGTGATCACGAGGAATATGACCTTTCTGCGTTTTCCTTAATAGGGGTGTAGATCACCTGCATGCCTACGAAGGCACCTGCGTCTCATCGATAGCGGTTCTTACGACGTCTTGCGCCGTCATGCTTGCCGAGGGTTGCATCATCAATCTGTGAGCAATTACAAATACTGCGATTTCAGAAACATCTTGAGGTTCAACGTATGAACGCCCGTCCATGGCAGCCCAAGCTTGCGCAGCCCGTTGTAGTGCGGCTCCACCACGTGGGCTTAGTCCGTGTCGAACCGCTGAATTAGATCGAGTTTGACCAGCCAGTTTCACGATGTACTGCCTAATCTTGTCGTCAACCTCGATCCGCTTGACCATCTCGCGCATCTCTACGATTCGTTCAGACGATATAACAGGGCTCGCCTCGGGCATGCCGTGCTGAGAACGGGAAAGAATCTCAACTTCCTGCTCAGGAGATGGCAATCCCATCCCCATAGACACCATGAACCGATCTTTCTGGCTGTCGGGCAACGGGAACGTGCCGTGACTTTCAGAAAGGTTTTGGGTTGCAATCACCATGAATGGAGAAGGCAACTTCATCACATCGCCTTCGATTGACACCTGGTGTTCAGCCATCGCTTCAAGAAGGGCCGCCTGCGTGCGTGGTCCTGTTCGGTTGATTTCATCGGCAAGAACAATGTTCGAGAAGATTGGACCCGGCACGAAATTGAAGGTCGAACTCTTCATGTCGAACACAGTAGTGCCAGTGATATCGGTTGGCAGTAGATCGGGAGTGAACTGAATTCGTTTGAAGTCAGAATCGATCGAATTCGAAAGGGTTTTACCGAGCAGAGTTTTACCAACACCGGGAACGTCTTCGAGCAGAATGTGCCCCTCAGCCAGCAAACCCAGTATCGATAGCTGGATAGTCTGCGGCGAAGTAACAACTACTCGCTGAACTTCTGTTCCAATGGTCGCTGCGTCATCGGCAAGCGCTCTGGTCATCGTGTCGTCGGGCATTCCAACTGTGAAGTCGAGTACTGCGTTGCCGCTTGAGATTTCGCTGGGAGCGATTGTATCCAACGTTCGTGACCTTCCAACTGACTAACCTGAACTTGGTAGGTCTGCATGACATCGGCAATTTGACCGCTTCAATCTGAGAGTCGTGTACGACTAAAGGCGAACCGGTGCGCCTGCGCGCGAGCCCTACCGGGATAAATAACCCCGGCGGTGGAATTTCGAACGGTAACCCAAACGCAACTCCCGGCCAGAGCGCAAAGGGCACCGAACGAACATCCACCGCCAGGGCAGTATTACTAATATCCGCAGCCCCTAATAATCTGTCGCTCGGTATACACACCAGATCATTGAGGGATAAGACCCCAGCTTGAATGCGTAATTTGCGCAACGCCTACAACGCGTTGCTATTGTGTGCCAGCCCTCATATTCCGTTTGATTTAGGCGTGTTGAACGTTCTATTGAGGGTCACCGTTGCTAGAATCGCTGGCGTTTTCCGGCAACATCTAAAACCTAACGAGGAACTATTTCCGTGGCATTTACTCTTGGATATTCGACTTACGCACTACGCATGGTCGACCCGTTCGACGCTGTCAAACTGATCAAAGATACCGGATACGATGCTTTGGAAATATGCGCTGCAGATGGCTGGCCTTCGTCACCCCTCGATTTTTCTTCGAGCAAGCAGACGGAATTGGCAAAGCTTTCACAAGATCTAGGATTCGAGTCGCCGATCATGTTCGCCTTGATCGATGTGTGTGCTCCGCATTCTGATCGAATGGCAATGCTTGAGCTAACCAAGAAGAAATTCGAGATGGCTCAACGACTCCACTACGACGATTCGCCGATTTTGATTACGACTACGCCGGGGCACTCGGCACCACCGTGGTCATCTGGAAGAGAGCAAATTCGAGATGCATTCCTGTCGCTAGCGGACATGGCTGCCGAAAACGACATCATCGTCGCCATCGAAGCTCACGCGGGGACTGATTTCGAAACACCTGAGAAAGCCGTTTGGATGATGGAGCAAACACAACATCCTAGTTTGAAGCTTGATCTCGATATATCGCATTTCGTCGTTGAAGGCAGCGAGATGGTTCACAGCGTGAACATAACTGCAGAGCATTCGGCAATGGTTCACATAAAAGACGGCGAGAAGATCGATGGTGATGTGCAGTTCTGTTTGCCAGGCGATGGCGGCATCGATATCCCCGCGTTCATGACTGCGCTGCGCTCGAACGGACTTGAACATTTGCCGGTGTTTGCTGAGGTGAGTGTCCAGCAGTCACGAGAGAGTGATTACAGCCCTCGTGGTGCAGCAGAGTTCTGTTATAACGCTCTAGATTCTGCACGCAAAGCTATCTCTTAACCATTGTTCCTATACTCAATCTAGGCATAAATACACACCAAATGGCAAAAATCAAAATTAATACAATTCATCACCAGTCGATGCCGATGCGTGATCGTGGCCGTGCTCTTGGTTTCTGGCGAGACCTGTTGGGTCTGGAGATCATTCCGTCGCAAGAGACAGGCGATGGGCTGATCTGGATGCAGGCCGCCGACGGGACGATGGTTCACCTTGTTCAACGTCCCGCCGACGACACCCCGAATATTCACACAGCATTCGAAGTAGACGATTTCGACGAAGCGCTTGAAGCGATGACCGCGGCAGGATACGAGATCATCAAGGGTCCCGTCGAACGAGCGGACGGTCAACGAGCGTTCTACGTATACGACCCCGAGGGAAATCGGCTCGAGTTCGCTACAAAATCGGGCTTAAAGCCATCAAATAGAGTCGTCGACGAAATGGGCTACAGCCGCGATGGTGAGGATTAGAGATTCAACGAACCACAAGAACCGAGCAAAGGGTTCACACAACACGAGCCTAATTACTGATCTGAATCACGTTGCTCATCTTACGGTCGCGTCGTAATCTTTAAACGTGCTTTGGAACTGGGCGCACGAACCAGTGACCCGGTACAGAACGCGCCAACGTAGCTCAGTGGTAGAGCAGCTCATTCGTAATGAGCAGGTCGTGAGTTCAATCCTCACCGTTGGCTCCATATGAATACAAAAGCCTTCAGCCGTTCCGCTGGAGGCTTTTTTTATTCTGAAAGACGCCCTTTCATGCCTAAATCTTCGGCTAATATCACGGCACAGTTGGCAATCTGCCAAACATGAGAATCGGAATATCAGCGGAGTCAATCTTTGGAACCAGAACCACATGTGTCAGAAGCGGCGAAGAAGCTTCATGAAAATGCGTTTGTATTCGACGCACATATCGACACTGCCACTCATCTGCTCTGGCGAAACCCTGAATTCAATACCCGTCTAGAAGCCGGACATGTGGACATCCCACGATTACGTGAAGGTGGAGTCGACGCTGCATTCTTCGCTGTCTGGATCAACGATGAAGGTAGCGATCTAGACGCTTTGCGGCTGACTATTCGTGAAATAGACGCTATCCACCGAACAATCGATGCGAATCCTGATGATCTGATTCTTGCTCTGAACGCTGAAGACGTCGTTCAAGCAAAGTCCGAAGGCAAAATCGCTGTTCTGATCTCGATAGAGGGCGGGCGTTGTATCGATGAAGACCTAGGCGTGCTGCGGACGTTCTATCGTCTCGGGGTTCGATCAATCACTCTCGCCTGGGGAGCAGCAACGGGCTGGATCGACAGTCACAACGATGAACGTCATAACGGTCTTACAGACTTCGGGCGCGGCGTTGTATCTGAAATGCAGCAACTTGGAATGATCGTCGATATCTCGCACGTGTCGGATAAATCGTTTTGGGATGTTCTCGAAACCGCAGAGCGTCCCATTTTCGCTTCTCATTCGTGCTGTCGATCATTGCAAGACCACCCGCGGAACATGACCGACGACATGATTACGTCGCTAGGACAGGCCGATGGTCTGATCAACATCAATTTTGTAGCGGGGTTTGTCGGTGGTGATCCAGCAACCGGATATCGGCACTCCGAGAAACCGGACGCAGCAGAGATGAAAGACCCGTTCGATTTCCTAACGAAGAAAGGCGTCGGTGAAGGACCACCGATCAGCCGACTTATGGATCATTTCGATCATGCGATTAGTCTAGCGGGGTCAAGTCATGTGGGAATCGGCTCAGACTACGACGGAGCGTCACACTTCCCAATCGGCCTCGACGATATCTCGAAAATGCCGCTGGTAACGGAATCACTGCTGCAACGCGGTCATTCGCCAGAAGTTGTGGAAGGCATACTCGGGGCAAACGATCTTCGCCTGTTCAGGCAGACTCTCTAGCGATTCTGCCCGTTCGCTACATCCCGTTAAACAAAAGCGGCCCCGCCAGCGTTGGATCGCCAGCGAAGCCTATGTCACCCAGTGAGTCCCCATTGGGTGACAGTACTAACGGTACAACCTGCGAATCGAATTTGGGTGAGAGATGGCAGTGATGATCGAACGAAAATCGGTGCCTGTTTCGTAGTACGTATGAAACAATTTCATCAGCTAGTACTCGTTAATACGAACATGTCTCCAATGGCACGGTTCGACTCGAAAGTTATTCACTCCGCCAAGCCAGTGACTGAAGCAAGGACGCCCGTTGAAGCTCGTATCGAATCCACGAAGAAAATCCATTCGACTGCTGACTCTACTCGTTGCAGCTTCATTTGCCCTTTTTCTATTGGCAGCATGTGGTGGAAGTGATGATGTGCCTGAGTTCGATCCCGAATCGTCGTTGATCGCTTCTATCGAAATATCTTCAGTGGCATTCGAAGATGGATCTGCTATTCCGGTTGAGTTCACATGTGATGGTGAAAACACTTCACCACCCCTCAGATGGTCCGATGTCCCAGCCGGGACGCGATCAATCGCAATCGTTGTCGACGACCCCGACGCATCTTCAGGAATATTCAGGCACTGGTCGGTGTTCAACATTCCATCTGGAACACGTTCCATTGCTGCAAATCAGCCAGCTACTCAGAGTCTTAAAGATTCAAGACGGCAAGCAAAGAATGATTTCGGAAACGTCGGTTATGGAGGTCCCTGCCCACCTACAGGACAAGAACACGAATACGTCTTCTTTATCTACGCCCTCTCTGAGCAACTAGAACTCGAAGGCGGGGTCTCGCCGAACGACGTTTCCGCTGCACTGCGAGGCAAGGTTGTCGGAACGGGATCGTTCTCAGGTATGTACGCTCGCCGGTAGTCCTTTTGAGGGTTTACCCCACCTTCAGCACACCTTCGGCACACCTAAACTTTCTGTAGTTAATTACCGGTCTTGTATTTAATTACGGAGTTGATGATGTTGCGTCGTTTCTTTATCACTGTGATCGCTCTTTCTGCATTCTCGATCATGTCGGTCGCCTGTGCTGGCGGTGGTGGCGACATAGAACCAGCCGATTCTTATGAGTCACTTTCAGCCGCGCTTGAAGCTGCAGGCATGAAAGTTGGCGAACAGGTTGAGAACAATTTCCTATTTGCAGGTCTGTTCACCGTTCCCGGCATAGAAATGACCGCAAGTGGTCAAGACATCCTTGCGTTTGAATTTGCAACGGAAGAAGAAGCCGCCGGGCAAGCCGCACTTGTATCGCCCGACGGATATGGAATCGGACTCAAGTACATCAACTGGGTCGACACCCCGCAATTCTTCCTCAACGGCAAGATGATCGTCGTGTACGACGGTTCACAGTCGCTTGTGACCGACACGCTAATAACCGCCATGGGCGAACGATTTGCCGGCGAGTCGCCTGACGGAGCGTAGTACGTTCAGGCTGGTAACCGGTTAGTCTTGCGGCAACAACAACGCAACTAACCACTCCCAGCCACCTCTTGCTCCGTAATTCATTCCTACACCTGCCCGGAATCAACGTCGACGACGAGGAAGATCTATGGGCAGAAGGCGTTCGCGATTGGGACGACGCCCTGTCGTCGAATTCACTCACTGACGACCAGAAATCGTTCATTGAGGAATCACAGCGAGCCTTAGAAGTTCAAGATGCGTCGTATTTCGATCGGCAGTATCGTGCTGGCGAACGATGGCGCATACTTCCCGATTTCGCAGACCAGACGGCTTTTCTAGACATCGAAACTACAGGCCTCGGCGGCGACTCTTATCTCACCATGTGTGGAATTCTCGATTCATCAGGATTCAAAGCCTATGTCCGCGGCGACAACATCGACGATCTGGCTCAGGACCTCGAACAGTACAAGATCGTAGTCACCTTCAACGGAATATCGTTCGATGTACCGTGGCTAAGACGCGAGCTAGGTCCGTTGCTTGAACAGGCTGCGCATGTCGACCTAATGCACGTTCTTCGAACCGTCGGCATGAAGGGTGGTCTAAAGAAGATTGAGAAAGCGATTGGACTTGATCGCGGTGACGATCTTTCCATGCTCACAGGTCGTGACGCCGTTCACCTTTGGAATATGGCTCAGGACGGCGAACCCAACGCTATGGAAACGTTGATTCGATACAACTCTGAAGACGTTACATCTCTTCCACGACTCGCCGAATATGCCTATGGGCAAAATTCTGTTGGCACCCCAATGGCCGTTCCAGGTTACTTCTCCCCTGCCCATTTCGACACATCAACACTGCCCTATGATCAGGCGTTGGTTCAATACTTGTGCAGATGAGGCGCTGAATGGGTGCTAGACTTGCTGCTTCGTTCACGTACGGGCACGCACAGGCGCATGTGTTCACGCGCGAGCGAGCATGGCACTGGCGCATCATCAAATAACAAGCGTCTCGAAGCTCACACACGAGTAGCGAGAATAATTGGCGAGAGTATTGTCGGCACTTCAGTACACCGAACACCCAATCCTATCCAACACGGTATTCCTTGCTGCATGGGGAGGCTGGCCAGACGCCGCCGAATCAGCAACGCGATCACTCCGGGAACTTGTACGCCAGATTTCAGCGACCCAGTTCGCAACTATCGATCCTGAAGATTTTTATGATTTTGCTGAACAGCGACCGGTTATCTCGAACGAATCCGACGGTTCCCGCAAACTGACTTGGCCGAAGAACGAGTTCTACTACTGGAAAGCCGACGATGGTGGTCGAGACCTTCTGATATTCATTGGTGTTGAGCCAAATTTGAAGTGGCGAACCTACACCGATCTCATCCACAAAGTCGCCAATGAGAGCGACACCAAACTTCTGGTGACTGTGGGTGCGCTACTTGACTCCGTTCCGCACACTCGTTCACCACGAGTAACAGGTTCGTCGATTGACGCCGATCTTGGTGTCGGATTTGAACACATCAAATACGCTGTACCCAACTACGAAGGTCCGTCCGGACTCACATCGGTGCTAATGGATCGATTAAAGCAAGACAAGATTCCATCGGCGAGCATCTGGGGTCACTCACCTCATTATCTACAGGTAGCGCAGAATCCAACGCTTACGCATGCGATTCTGTCGGAACTACAGCAGTTTATTACTGCTCCTATTGAACTCAGCAAACTCGCTAAGGAAGCTGAAGAGTTCGACGAAAATCTCGTTCGAGCACTCGCTGACCAACAGGAAATTGAAGGTTATGTAAAACGGCTCGAAGAACGTTATGACTCTGAAGAAGAATTTCGACAGAGCCCTGAGCCAGCTGCCCTTGTGCAGGAACTTGAAGACTTTTTACGCCAACAACGTGGTTCGGAAGAAGACGTTGCTGATGGGGACACTAACGATTGAGCAAGATTTCAGAACGACTAACTAAACTCGGCCAGATTGAACGATCGGGCTTTGGTTTCGGCGCAGTATCTGCCAGTACGAAAATTCCAGTAATTCTGGTGGGACTTTCCGTGGCTAAGGCCGAAGATGCCAAAGGTTTCGAAGCAGATTTGTATCTGGTCGGTACCGGCACAAAAGGATCAGCTCAATCGGAAGCTGTGGCAGATGCCGACATCTGGGGTGCAAGCGTCTCTGGAGGTACTGCCAAAGAGATTGAAGCAGCAATAGAAGCCGGTGCCGATTTCATCGTAGCTGAAGGCGACGACGCTCCAGGAGCTGCGCTTCGAGACGACGACGCAGGCAAAGGTTACGTAGTTGGCAGCGATGTGTCTGAAGACCGTGCCAAAGCCATCAACTCTGGTCCGTTCGATTTTCTGATTCTTGATGGTTCTGAGTTGAAGCTCCCACTAAGCGTCGGCGCTGTACTCGGCATCCAAGAACAGTTGGCTCGATACTCCCAGCACATCTTTCTCACCGTGAACCAGGTTCCAGATCCGACGAACCTCGAGCTGCTCCGTGATATCGGAATATCAGCCCTTATTTACGACGCAGATTCAGCATCAAAATCTGATCTCAAGTCGCTACGTGAAACTATCGACAAGCTGGAACCTAAGAAGCAGAAAAACGCAGCCGGTGCCACCCTTCCGCGACCGGGTGAGACAACTTCTCAAGAAGAAGATCATGACGACCACGATCATGACCATGAGGACGAAGACTGGGAGTAGAACCTTTTTCAGCCGAAATGGCGGTCAAGTAGCCACCTGAAAGCCGTTGAGTGAGCTAGCACGTACTTGTCTTGAGACGGCAAATTTCATTTAGGAATCAACTATGACCAATTACACAATCATCGGACTCGGAAGAATTGGCACATCACTTGGGATGGCGATTCGTTCGAAAGGGGACGCGAAAGTCACCGGTTACGATGCTGATAACGACGCACAGTCTTTAGCTCAAAGAATGGGTGCAGTCGACGATATCGAATGGAACATCGACAAAGCGGTCGAAAAAGCCGATGTCGTGGTCGTAGCAACTCCAGCTGGTTCGATTTACGACGTTTTCGACGGTGTCGCCCGGTACCTCAAGCAAGACACCGTGGTTACCGACACGTCACCCACCAAGCGCGCTGTCATGGAATGGGCGAACGAACTTCTCCCTGCAGGCGTGACATACGTTGGCGGCAACCCACTGACCGGGGCTGCAATTCGGGAACAAAAAGAGTCGTCCGGATATATTTTCCACAACGCAAAATGGGCAGTTGTAGCACCGCCGACTGCTGGTAATAAAGCTATTCAAGCAGTCACCGACATGATCGAACATGTTGGTGCCAAGCCAGTGTTCATGGATCCTCACGAGCACGATTCATTTTCAGCCGCAACAACAGGTCTACCTGCCGTTGTTTCAGCTGCAGTAATGAACTCGGTTAGCACTTCACCCTCTTGGGCTGAAATCAGCCGGTTCGTGGGTCAAGATTTCGACAACATAACTTCTCCATCAACCGGAGACCCGGCGTCTTTGCAGAGCTCGGCGGCTACGAACGCCGATATGTTGGCGCACTGGATCGACCAATTGATCGAGCGCTTCCAAGCTATACGAGCTGGACTTCTCGATGATGAAGTTCGTTTTGCATCCGACGGGGTACTGGCAGATTCGTTCGTTCAGGCATGGGAACAACGTGCCCGTCTCGAAGCTGGAGTCGCAGATCGTCGACCGGATTCTGAAGAACGAGCACCTATCCCATCCTCAAGCGAGAGCATGATGGGACTTTTCTTCGGCAGCCGCATCGCAAAGGTGATGGGCCGAGGAAGCGACCCGAAAAAAGACTCGACGAAATACGATCGTCGAAAAATGAATTAACAGGACCCGTATGCCAGTAACTATTGCACGGCCGCGATCTCTTCGCGGAGAGATTATTGCTCCCGGTGACAAGTCGGTTTCACACCGAGCGATTATGTTTAACGCACTGTCGAACACCGGCACAGCGCATGTAACCAACTTTTCGCCAGGTGCAGATTGCACCTCGACTGTCGAGATAATGCGTGCTCTCGGTGTTGAGATTTCACGTAAAGAAGGCGAGAACGGTGCGGGCGACAGTCTGACCGTGAAAGGCGTCGGTCTAAACGGGCTACAGGAGCCATCGGGTATTCTCGACGCTGGAAACAGCGGGACCACGACTCGCCTGATGTCGGGAATACTCGCTGGCAGAGACATCATGACGATTCTCACCGGCGACGATTCGCTTAGTTCACGACCGATGGGCAGAGTAGTCAAACCACTTACCCAGATGGGCGCTGAAATCTCAGGACGTGCGAACGACACACTCGCTCCGCTGGTATTCCACGGCGGAAAACTCGCCGGTACAACTTACGAGATGCCTGTCGCTTCGGCACAGCTAAAGTCCTGCCTTCTTTTGGCGGGTCTTCGAGCCGACGGAACAACGACTCTCACTCAGCCTGCTGAATCACGCGACCACACCGAGCGGATGTTATCGGCTATGGGTGTCGATCTCCAGAAGAGCGGACTTGATCTAGAGCTCAAGCCGTCTGAACTAGAAACCGTCGATGTCGAGGTTCCAGGTGATATTTCATCGGCAGCGTTCTGGCTGGTTGCAGCGATCTGTCACCCTGATGCCGAACTGTTGATTCGGAACGTCGGGATTAACCCAACTCGCGCTGGAATCATTACTGCTCTACAGATGATGAACGCTGATCTAACTTTGATTGACGAACGCGATGTCGCTGGTGAACCTGTCGCTGACATGCTCGTCAAAACTAGCGAGCTCAAGGGCATTGAACTCGACGGCGACATCGTTCCCCTCCTAATCGATGAAATACCTGTCATCGCAGTGGCTGCAGCAATTGCAGAAGGCGAAACCGTTATTCGGGACGCAGAGGAACTGCGTGTCAAAGAATCTGACCGAATCGCCGCTAGCATCTCATGGCTAAAAGGCGCAGGAGTTGAAGCCGAAGGAACACCCGATGGAATGATCCTTGCAGGTGGAAACTCGATTGGCGGAGGACAGTTCCAAAGCTACGACGACCATCGGCTTGCTATGAGTCTAGGGGTAGCCGGGCTGATATCAACTGAACCAATCACAGTGATGGATCCTGACGTTGCAGGTATTTCGTACCCTAGCTTCTGGAAAATCATCGAAGACTTTGGCGGTTTGGTTGGCTAGCGAAGCTCGCACTAACAAGAACCCCCTCGTGGTTGTAATATCCGGTCCTTCTGGAGTCGGAAAAGACGTCATGATCGATCGCATGATCGAATCAGGACAACTTGGATTCCATTTCACCGTCACTGCTACCACGCGCGATCCACGCCCGGGTGAAAAAAATGGAATTAATCACCATTTCGTTTCTGTTGATGATTTCGTTAATTTGATCGCCGCCGATGAGTTGCTTGAGTGGGCTCAGGTATACGACAACTACTACGGTGTTCCCAAAAAACAGGTGCGCGATGCTCTTGCAAGCGGCAAGCACGTGATTATGCGTGTTGATGTGCAGGGAGCTAAGCGACTTAGCGAGATCATTCCTGAAGCACTTCTGATATTTATTATTCCGCCCTCTCTTGAAGTTCTTCGAAAGCATTTGGAGGGTAGAGGGGTCAATACCGAAGAGGAAATGACCAAACGACTCGCCGCGGCTACCGAAGAGATTAGCCAGGCAAGTTTGTTCGACTTCACTGTGACCAACGAGGAAGATCAACTCGACGAAACAGTCAAAAACGTTGTCGAGATCATCGAGTCAGAATCGATGAGAATTCCCCCGAGACGCGTGAGTATCTAGTCATGCACCGTTCGTCGATAAACACAGTTGGAGTATTGGCGAAAGACGAGACGTTCAGTCTCGAATCGATGCGATTGGGTGCCGGCGAAACCACGGGAATAGTCTCTTGTGAGTCTGATCTGGTACTTCTATTCATCGAAGGTGAACTCGAGATCAAAACTGGCGACCGGACCCACACCGTCTCAGGGTCGGCTCAGGCGTACATCAATGCAGGAATCAGCTTCGAGATAATTTCTGGGGACTCAACGGCTTCGTACTTACTCGCCAGTTGTCCGGGGGCATCGTTACTCCCAACCAAAGATCACGACCCAAAAATCATCACCGGTGGCGTAACCATTCTTCGAACTGATCGATACGATCGCTTCCCCGATTCAGGACTTGTTCGTGGAGGGATGTATTACCTCGATCACGGGAAGGTGGCGACCTATCACTCTCACGACGCAGCGGCGGAAGTGTTCGTCTTTCTGAAAGGCGAATGCGACGTTAAAGTCGATGGATTCACCGAACGGTTCACTGCTGGTGAGGTTCTCTACGTTCCTGCAGAAGAAAAACACGAACTAGCAAACGTGAGTGAAGGTCGATTAGAGGTTTGGCTGACCGTTACCCCAAACGTATCACCAAGCCACACGTTCTATCAAGAATTGGCTGACGGAACCTTCAAAAGAACGACTCCGCGGCTCGACGGTCTAGAGTCACGACCGCCGTCTGCTTAGACGGCTTACGCTTCTGGCTACTTTGACTCGTAAAGTTCTGTTGTAAATCGTGCTCTCTGAACTGCGACGTACTTCTTGGCAGTCAGTGAGGGTTTGTGCTTGACCAGCGTCTCTCTGGCCAACTGAGCATCATTACTCAGCAATTCCAGAACTGTCGCCGCCATCACTTTGGCAGGTGCGACCACAGCTCGATCATAATCTTCAATAAGGTAGTCATGCCCGTGCCCAACTCCCGACGCGGAATTAGCGTAGGGGTGTATAACTGGCATTATCGTGCTCAGGTCGCCCATGTCGGTCGATCCACCGTGAGTTTGATCACTGGGCAGGACGCTAATCGAATCGCGTCCAAGTATCAGCTCGGCATTGGCTGCAAACAGCCTCTGCATTGTCAGGTCTTGCCGTAGGGCGTGATAACCAGCGACCGATTGAACTTCCACCGAGCCCCCCATAGCGAGTGCACCCGCTCGGTAACATCTGATCACCCTTTCGGCGATTGGTTCTATCGCTTCAACAGATTTTGCCCTGACTCTTCCTTCGTAAAGAACCTCGCCAGGGACTGCGTTCACCGATGAACCGCCGTTTGAGATGATCCCATGAACACGGACAACGTCTGATTCCCTGAATGTTTCTCGTTGTGCGTTGATCGCTGAATTCGCGAACATCGCAGCTTGAAGTGCGTTTACACCTTGGTCAGGTGCTCCACCTGCATGGGCAGATCTGCCCAAATAACGAACCTGATGCGAAACATGGGCATTGGAAGTTCCGCCAATGCTCAAACCTGCATCACCATTACCTGCCGACGTGTGGACCATCATCGCCATGTCGACATCGTCGAACGTACCAAGGCGAATCATTTCCTGCTTACCTGATAGAAATTCCAGTTCTCCTGATTCCTTCAAGGTGAGACGTTCTTGTATTTCTATGAACTCTTCGGCTGGAGTGATGATGAAAGCAATGTTGCCAGACAAGGCGTCCTTGAACTCAGGTTGACTCAACGCTGTGGCGACTCCGAGCATCGACCCGATTTGAGCGTGATGTCCACATGCGTGAGTGGCTCCAGTGTCTGGATCTGCATCCGGGTGTGTCGGTACTCTTAGAGCGTCGAGTTCGGCGATTACAGCAACAGTTGGCCCCGGGTTAGCTCCTCTCAGAACAGCCTTCATCCCGGTACGCGCAATCCCAGTTTCTACTACGAATCCTAATGACTGCAGTCGTTCTTGAACGAAAGCGGCAGTCTTGTGTTCGTTAAACCCGGTTTCAGGTGTGGAGTACGCAGTCTTCGCTGCTGCAATCAGATCTCGTGTTGCACCATCAATAGTTCGAAGCGCAAGCGCCCTGAGTTCTGCCAACTCGGCCGACGTCGAAGAATTCATGGCTCTACTCTGAATACGTTGCGTCGGAACGGAATCCGCGCATTCGACTGAGATATTCGCTGATGCTCATGGGTGTTTTAAATGCCCCAGATAGTTTCTTTCCTTTTTCACCGTTGTCGGCAAGAAGGTCGATAACGGTCATTCCCATCGCTTTTCCAGCTTTAATAACAGCAAGATCATAGTTTTTAACGAGATAGTCGATACCGTGACCATTGCCGCTGGTGGCGTTTGCTGTCGGCTGGATAGTTGGAACAATCTGGCTCACATCGCCCATATCGGTACATCCCGAGCTGTGGTTCAGTCGAATGACATTGTCATCACCGATAAGTGATGCAGCATTATGACGATAGATTTCAGTAAGTTTTTCGTCGTATTTGGCGGGAAGGTAACCAGGGTTGGTAGTGATCCTTACTTCTGCCCCCGTAGCAAACGCACCTGCCCGAAAAGCGCGATCAACCTTCTCTGAGGTGTTGAGAATGGCCGGTACGTTCGAAGCCCGTACGTAGGTTTCTATCCTTACGTCGGCGGGAACAGAATTAACGGCAGCGCCACCCTTGGTGATTATCGGGTGTACTCGAACGGTGTCGGCATCCCGGAACGTTTCTCTTTGAGCGTGAATAGCTGCGAGTCCTAGATGAGCGGCGCTCAGGGCATTCACTCCAAGGTGTGGCGATCCGCCAGCGTGAGCCGCTTTCCCGATGTACTGGACAGTCTTGCCTATCATCCCGTTGTTCGATCCACCGATTCCGAACGTCCCCTCGGTTTCACCACCAGTGTGAGTGAGCATAGCGATATCGACGTCATTGAAGAATCCGAGTTTTATGAATTCCTGCTTACCCCCGAAAAACTCAATTTCGCCTTTTTCATGTAGCGATTCTCGATATTCGAGTTCGATGTATTCCTCAGCAGGGGTAGCCATGAAGCTGATTTTGCCAACTAGACCGTCCTTCACGGAAGCCTCGGATAGTCCAGCTGCAACGGTGAGCATCGATCCTATCTGGGCGTGATGACCACAAGCGTGAGCCGCCCCCGTGTCGGAGTCGGCGTGGGCATGTCCCGGGACGATCAGTGAGTCCAACTCACCCATGACTGATATGTGTGGCCCGGGCTTGCCTGTATCGAGAGTGCCGATCACTCCGGTTTTCGCTATGCCTGTTTGAACTTCAAGACCAGCATCTCGGAACCAGTCTGCAACGAGCTTCGAAGTTCGAACCTCTCGATAGCCACTTTCTGGATGATCCAAAATATCGCGGGCAATTCTCTCAAGTTCGTCAGATCGCTGGTTGACTGTTGAGCTAAATGAGCTTTTTAAGTTGGCGCGTTCGGCCATCGGTAATCTTCATCACAATCTACTGGGGTCGGCTGTTTGCTTCGGCGCCGAGTGTAGCAGTCACCTTTTTCGAGATTCGGTTCGAGACGACCAAAATAGCGTCTTTAATCAATCAAATTGTGGTCAACATCTCGCCTATACTCACATTCATGAAGAAAGTAGTAATTGCTCCCCAAGGATTCAAAGAAAGCCTGACCGGTATGGAAATCGCAACTGCGATGTCTATTGGAGTCAAGCGAGTTTGGCCAGAAGCCGAAACAGTTCTCATTCCGGTAGCCGACGGTGGCGATGGAACTTTGCAGGCTTTGGTTGACAGCTCTGGCGGTGAAGTTCGAACAGCAAACGTCGAAGATGCCATCGGTCGAACTATCGAGGCAAACTGGGGTGCACTCGGAAACGGCAGCACTGCTGTAATCGAAGTGGCCAATGCAGTTGGTCTCGCACGATTAGGTCAGGACGAGCGCGATGTTCGCAACGCTTCGACATATGGCGTTGGGCAGTTATTTACCGAAGCCCTCGACGCCGGCTTCACCGATTTCATCATTGGAGTCGGTGGTAGCGCTACTAACGATGGCGGTGCGGGAATGATCCAAGCCATGGGGGGCAAACTCACAGATAAGAATGGTGATGATATTGACCGCGGGGGCATCGCACTCTCTTCTCTCGAAAATATCGATGTGTCGGGATTAGATCCCAGAATGGCAGAAGCCAACGTTGTTGTCGCCTGTGATGTGAACAATCCACTTTGCGGCCCGCGTGGTGCATCGGCAATATTCGGTCCTCAAAAAGGGGCAACCTACGAAGACATTCAGGAGCTCGACGCTGCTTTAGGCAACTTTGCAGATGTAATTGCCAGAGATCTTCACACAGATGTCGCAGAAATACCGGGCGCTGGTGCTTCAGGTGGACTTGGTGCTGGTCTAATGGGCTTCTTTGATGCCCGGTTACGACTCGGTGCCGACATTGTGTTGGAAGCAGTGAATATCGAACAGCATCTGAAAGACGCAGAACTGGTAATTGTCGGTGAGGGTCAGTTCGATCGATCTACAGTTTTCAACAAGTCTCCCGTGGCCGTTGCTAACCGAGCGAAACGGCATGGTACTCCGGTGATCGGAATTGCTGGCTCTCTAGGCGGTGGCTTCCGGGAAGTTCACGAACATGGAATCGATGCCATATTTAGCCTCGTGAATCGCCCCATGTCGTTGAAAGCAGCCATGGACGACACTAGCCGATTGGTTGCAATCGCAACTGAAGAAGCATGCCGAGCGATAGCAATCAGTCTTTAGCGTTGTGTTTAGGCTTCGCCGAGAATAATCAGGTGCACTTCTAGCGGGCCATGAATGCCCGTAACAGTGGTTCCCTCGATATCGGCGGTTTTGCTTGGACCAGATATCAGGTTCATCGAACCAGCAAGATTTCCGGTCATAAAGTCGTTTCGTTCCATGGCGAATAATTCGTCGAGAGAATCCAGGACTTCGCCCGGACGCAGCACAGCGATGTGCGTTGGCGGAGCGAGGGAGACTAATCGGGAAAGACCGGCTCGCGGGTGAAGCACTACGGTTCCAGTTTCGGCAACTGCGTAGTCGACTCCTGTAATGCCGATATCTGCGGAAAACGCAGCACTCTTCGAAGCATCGACGAGCTGAGAACTATTTTCGCCTTCATGCTGGGTGATGCCGAGTGTTGCTCCAGTGTTTGTCACCGCAGAATCGACGCCAACTTGGTCGAGAACATCATGAGTCGATCGCAGAACTGAAGTCGCTTTCTTCTCTTCGCATATTCCTGCGATCAGATCGGCTGCGTCTTCAGGATTACTTGCTCGGTGTACTTTCCAGCCGTTGGTGTCTGCCATAGCTGCCATCTGATCCACCAACTCTACCGAACGTGTGTTGGCATCAACCATAGCTTCGTCGGCATGAGATTTTGCAGCAGCGGCATCTTCGAATCCCGCGGTAGCCGAGTCGGCAGTTGGAGAAAGAATCTTCTGTCTACCCAGACCCGCGGTTACTTTCGACAGGAATAGCGCTCGATCAGCCATTATTTCGACCTCCCGATTCGTTTGGAAAGTTTTGATTTCAACGAACCTGAAGAGATCAACGGGAAGTCGCGCGTTGATGTCCAGCCTGAAATTGGTGGAGGAGCTTTCTTCAGCCAACCGTTTCTAGATAGCGGTCGTAGTGCCAAGCCGGCCAATCGTGCTCCAATATCGAACCGCTTGCGCCCCATCATTCCCAGTCGCCACATCTTCCAAACAGTTCGTTCTTTGGCTGAGGATGTTTGTTCGTTTTTGTCAGTAGAGCCTTCAGCAGTTCGCCACCGAAGTTCCAGAAGCATGCGTGGAATGTTTATCTTCACCGGACATGCGTCGTGGCACGCTCCACATAGTGATGATGCGCTGGGCAAGTTACTGGCGTCTTTGAGACCAGTGAGAACCGGAGAAACGATTGACCCGATAGGTCCGGGGTAAACCCAGCCGTAGGCGTGACCTCCGACTTTGCGGTAGACAGGGCATGCGTTCAAACATGCTCCACATCGAATGCAATTGAGCGATTCGCGCATTTGAGGGTCTTCGAGCAGGTTCTGGCGACCGTTGTTCATGATCACCAGATGAAACTCTTCAGGTCCTTCTTCCTCGTCCGTTTTCCTTGCTTCATTCACCATCGTGACATACGTTGATATGCGCTGCCCTGTCGCCGAACGAATCAGAATTCGGAGCATGGTGCTCAAATCTTGAATAGACGGCACGATTTTTTCCATGCCCATCACTGCGACGTGAACTCGTGGAACAGTAGTCGACATTCGACCGTTCCCCTCGTTAGTAACGAGTGCAATCGATCCTGATTCAGCCACAGCGAAGTTAACTCCGGTAACGGACATATCTGCCCGTTCGAACACTCCGCGAAGCTTCTTTCGGGCCATCATCGTAAGTTCGGTGGCATCAGGAACTGGGTCGCCTTCTTTGAAATCGTCATCAAGAAGCTTTGCCACATCCGTTCGAGATTTATGAACAGCGGGGGCGATCAAGTGATACGGAGTCTCGTTTGCAAGCTGAATGATGTATTCGCCAAGATCAGTTTCGACAGTTTCGAAACCTTCAGCATTCATCGCCTTCTCAAGTCCCATCTCTTCCGAGACCATCGATTTAGACTTGATGACTGTCTTGATCTCACGCTTGTGAGCTAGATCAATGATGTGCTGGCGTGCCTCTTCGGCGTCATCAGCAAAGAAAACAATACCGCCGTTCTTCTCAACATTGTCAGCCAGCATGTTCAGGTAATAATCGAGGTGAGCAATGGTGTGATCTTTGATCGCCTTGCCCTTGGTCCGAAGTTCTTCCCACTCAGGCGTATCACCCGCTGCGTTAAGTCGTCCCTTAAAGAACCCTGTATACACGTGCTCAATCGATTGTTGAATTTGAGCATTGTTTAGCGTTTGCGCCGCTTTAGAACGGAAATTTGCGGTTATCGGCTTCAATTCGACACTCCCGTCGAATCAACATTCCGTATCGACTTCGCAAGTGCCTCGGCGATATGAATCACCTTCACGTTAGAATCTCGACGGCGTAGCCCGCCCTGCATCTGATAGACACAACCTGTGTCGCCTGCGATCACAGTATTGGCTCCGGTCGCCTCAATAAAGTCGAGTTTCTCGCCGAGAATCGCTGAAGAAATGTCAGGCATCTTCACAGAGAACGCTCCCCCAAAACCACAGCAAACATCAGCTCGTTCCAATGGAGTCATGTCCAGACCCGATAGATTCGACAGCATTTCTATGGGCTGCTCGTCGATTCCGATTTCACGTAGAAGATGGCAACATTTGTGGTAAGTCGCCGATTCGTTCAGCTCTCCCGAAATCGCTGACGTGCCGAAAAACTTCGTGACGAATTCAGTTAGTTCGAATAAGCGTTCGCCTACTCGGGCTGCTCGTTGTGACATGTTCGAATCGCCACGGAATAGATCGCCGTAGTAATTACGAACCATGGCTGCACAAGAACCCGAAGGAACCACGATTGGTCCCTCAGCCCTCTCGAACAACTCGATAAATCGTGTTGCAACAGGCAGGGCTTCCGAACGGAAACCGCTGTTAAACGCAGGCTGACCACAGCAAGTTTGGTCGTCTAGAAATTGCACCGTCACACCAAGGTGTTCCAGCACTTCTACAGTGCTTTCGCCAACTGCTGGGGCGAGTTGGTCGACCATGCATGAGGCGAATAGAGTTGCGTGTTTCGGAATCGATATGTCGGATTTGTCATTTGGCATCAATAGAAATTATCAGATTCCCGTTCCAAATAAAGGTCGATATTGGGCGTTACCAATCGACTGGTGCTGTGGTATTTTTTTCAATAGTTACAGTAAAAGCGAGAGAAAGAAAAACGTGCGTTCAACGAAATACGACGTAATCGTCATCGGGGCTGGGATCATCGGTCTTTCGACAGCGATGAATTTGCTAGAGCGATTTCCGCAAATCAAACTGGCGGTTCTCGAGAAGAACGCAAAAGAGGGTACGCAACAGAGCGGTCACAACTCCGGAGTAATCCACTCGGGAATTTACTATCGCCCAGGTTCATTCAAGGCTGATTTTTGCGTGGCAGGACGAGCGTCGATGACGCAGTTCTGTGAAGAAAACGAAATTCCCGTTTGGACGTGTGGCAAATTAATCGTTGCAAGCGACGCTGCAGGGGTCGAAAGACTCAACGCTCTCGAAGAACGCGGTACTGCTAACCAGGTTGAAGGCCTGAAGATGGTCGACAACGACGAAATGGCGGAAATCGAGCCGCATGTTGTCGCACTAAAAGCGCTTTACGCACCAGGCACTGGAATCGTCGACTACCGAAACGTGACGAAGGTCTACGCAGATCGAGTACGCGCTGCCGGTGGCGATATCCACTTCAATACTGAACTCAACAGTGCCAAAGAAGTTAATGGAACCACTGTTCTGAGCACAAGCTCAGGTGATTTCGAAATTACAAATGTGATCAACTGTGCGGGACTGCACTCCGATCTTGTTGCTGAAACTATGGGCGTCGAAACCGGACTCCGAATCATTCCCTTCCGTGGCGAGTACTACAAACTTCGCAAAGAGAGTGAATTCCTCGTAAAAGGACTTATCTACCCGGTCCCCGACCCCGCATTCCCGTTTCTAGGGGTTCACCTCACACAGACCATGAAGGGCTGGGTTGAAGCAGGACCAAACGCTGTGTTGGCGACTAAACGTGAAGGCTATCGCAAGCGAGATTTCTCGATGCGAGATTTCCTCCGAACAATCACGTTCCCCGGCTTCTGGAAAATGGGTGTGCGTGAATGGAAGACAGGCGTGTGGGAGATCAACCGATCTCTTCGAAAAAGTGTATTCCTCGATAGTCTTCAGCAACTAGTACCTGAACTGACAAGTAAAGACTTGGCAGGAACGGGCTCTGGTGTTCGAGCTCAAGCAGTTGATCGAGCAGGAAACCTTGTCGACGACTTCCGCATTGAAGAGTCTCGCGGTGCCATCCACGTTCTTAACGCCCCATCGCCCGGAGCAACATCTTCGCTGGTGATCGGCAACTACATTGCTGATCTTGCAGTAAAGAATTTCGACCTCAAGGCAGCACCACAGGTGGCGGTCAGCTAGGCCAACCGCCTTTTCTCAAGAAGGAACCGAGCGCCTTAGCGCATTCGGTTGTCGCCCTTCCACATGTCGGCGTTCGCACCGAGTTTTGCTTTTACAGGCTCGGTTGCTTCTGAGAGTCGATCCGCGACACCAGCCGGCAATTCATACTCAAATGCGGGTATGTTCAGGTCGAGTTCTTCAGGCGATCGAGCACCTACCAAGAGAGCAGTGATGCCGGGACGAGACCGAACCCACGCAAGTGCGACCTTTGCAGGGTGCTCGCCAAGTTCATTCGCTATTTCGATGACTTTGGCAATTGCGTTGAATGCCTCGACTTCACAACCGTCTTCGCCGTGGCTAGCCAATGGTCGATCATCACTGAACAGACGTGACCGCGATAGGCCGTCTGGAACATCATCGGCGGAGGCATACCTACCGGTCAAAAGTCCTTGAGCGAGCGGGCTGTAGCAGATGAGTCCGATATTGTTGTCGAGACACTTCGGAGCGATCTCCACCTCGATTGGACGCCAGAGAAGGTTATAGGGAAGCTGGTCGGTAACGATCTCTGCCGATTCAAGTGCAGCGGAAAGATCGCCCACACCAAAGTTACAGACTCCGATTGATCGGATTTTCCCGGAATCTTTTAGTTTCAGTAGCGCAGCCATTGAATCCTCTACGGCGACACTGTGGTTAGGCCAGTGAATTTGGTAGAGGTCAATATAGTCGGTCTGAAGTTTCTGCAAACTGGCGTCGCATGTTTGTTCGACCAATTCTGGCACCAAGTGCGGGGGGCTAATCTTGGTGGCGATCACCGCTTCATTTCGGCGACCGACCAGTGCCCTTCCCAGTACTTCCTCAGAGTGCGAATCGTCGTTGTAGCCTTCGGCAGTGTCGAAGAACGTGATTCCTTTGTCGAGAGCGGAATGGACAGTCGCTATCGAAACGGCGTCATCCTGAGGTCCCCAAACGCTTCCACCTGCGAATGGCCAGCAACCTAAAGCGAATTCCGAAACTTTGATATCGGTGTTACCGAGCGACTTGTACTGCACGCGCCTTCTCCTAAAGCAAGAAATATTGAATCGGTGCGCACTCTAGCACTACAAATCCCCCTTGAACCCAAGAAAGCAGTCGCTCTGAATCAGATATCATCACGTTCAGCAGTGGTGTTCAACTGCAAATCTAATGAGGGATATCTATGATCAAAGTCAGTATTGCAAGTAGCGACAGCCGTGACGCAGGCGTTACGCGTTCGTTAGAACTAATCGACTCTGAAGTGGACATCCCTGACCGACCAGTGATGGTCAAGCCGAACTTCGTCACCACTTCAAACCAGCTTGCTGCAACCCATGTCGACTCTACTCGAGCGACATTGGAATACCTTGCAGGAAAAGGCGTGACTGAATTCGTGATCGCGGTTGGTCCCGCAATTGGCACTCCGGATTCCGGATTCGATAACTACGGATATCGCGATCTTGCCAATGATTTCAACATTGAATTCATGGATTTGAACACAGATGATCGCATTCCAGTTCCAGCGTTCGATGACCACCTAAATCCGCAGACGTTGTACATGTCCAAACGACTTTCTGAATCGTACGTCGTTTCCGTTTGCCCAATGAAAACCCACAACAATGTCGTTGTGACTCTCGGTCTAAAAAACATTCTCGTGGGCACACTTTCTGGTGTTGAGGAGAAGCGAAAGATTCACAAGGGTAGTAAGGCGATCAACCTAACTTTGGCAAAAATGGCTCAACACGTTGTACCCGATCTCACAGTTATCGACGGTGTTGTCGGCATGCAAGGCAATGGACCCATCGACGGGTTTGAAATGCCATCCAATGTGGTTGTGGCGTCACATCACGGCATAGCTGCCGATGTCGTTGGTCTCCAGGTAATGGGCTACAGCCTTGATCAGGTTGGATACCTTCGATACGCGATGGAGCTTCGGAACCTCGGAGTAGATGACATTCAAGTCGTCGGGGAAACAATCGACGACGCAAAAGTCTCATACGCTGACCACAAGGACATCGAAGAGCAGCTGACATGGCCGCTCCAGGACGACTGGCACGGTGTGTTCGACCGCGACTAAGGAGCCTGAGTAAGGTTCAAACCTACTTAGGCAGCGTCGGCAGAATCGCTGACGGGCTTCGACAAAGGCAATTCAACTCTTACCGTTGTCCCGCTACCTCTGGTTGAATTGACGGTCAATTCTCCGCCATGTAATTCAACGATCTGTTTACAGATCACGAGACCCAATCCATTCCCTGAGACCTGGCGGGTTTCACTGTTTTCCGACCGGAAAAACGGTGTGAACAGTTGCAGTTGATCTTCAGGTGAAATACCGATTCCGTCATCGCTGATCTCAATTCCAAAGATTGAATCGTTCAGATAGGTCTTCACTTCTACATTCGAGCCCTCAGGCGAGTATTTCGAGGCGTTCGCTAACAGATTCGTCATCACCTGGTTCAATCTAATGCGATCGCCCTCAAGAGATATAAATTCAGGCGAAGTGTTGTAAGTAACGGTTTGGAATTTCGCATCGAATATTGGATTCATAGATTCCAGCGAACTGCCGATAACATCTCGCACGTCGACTTTTTCTATCTCAAGTTCAAGATCGTCTGCTTCAACACGTGACAAATCAAGTAAATCCTTTACCAGTGCTCGCATTTGAGTCTCGCCGCGGCTAATCGCGGCCACCATGCTCAACTGTCGATCAGAGAGGTTTTCTTCTTTGTTCTTCATGAGCATTCCGGCAAAAGCGGAAATACTTGTCAACGGATTTCCAAGTTCATGCGTAACCACCGAAAGCAGCCGCAGACGAGATTCGTCAGCCAGCTTCAAATCAGCGTTTCGTTGGTCGAGTTCAGAAACCAACAAATGTTCATGAACAAGAAGCCGTTGTAATTTGGTT
Organism: Candidatus Lucifugimonas marina; assembly: GCA_029593915.1. GTDB lineage: Bacteria > Chloroflexota > Dehalococcoidia > Lucifugimonadales > Lucifugimonadaceae > Lucifugimonas > Lucifugimonas marina. The sequence goes on from CP046147.1 coordinate 1,569,859, forward strand.
CGTGAATCGTTTTGAGCCTTGTGTCCTCGCATAACTACAACCATCAAACTTGCGAACACGACAGTCATGACTCCAATGACCATCCAAAACCTAAACTGGGCGCCAGCAGAAGTGGCAGCATCGATTGCAGCAGAAACATCCCGAAACATAACTATCGTTGTTTCGTGCGTATCTTCACTAGGAATGCGTCCAGCGGTGAAAACTGGCACACGGGTGATAACTGCTTCAATCAGCGCTGTGTGTCCATCCAGACCGCTGACAGCGGCAGCACCAACATACTCACCGTTAGCCTCGTTAGGCCCTTCGGCGTAAAGAGAGTCGTCGCCGATATAGAACGGGTCGGTCGAGTAAACAATTTCGCCGGCACTATCCAGGATGTCGACACGGGCAACTTGCTGGCCAGCGAGGGCATCGAGAACTATTCTGTCGATCACCGACAGATCGCTAGGCAGGCCACGCAGCATTCCGCCGGTCGGATCTGATATCAGTCCAAGCTCGTCGACGATTCGAGATGTCGAGACTTTTGCAGGACCAAGAGCCTCGGCTTCAAGACGCGAGATAACGCTCTCTCGCTCGACACGGCTTGAAACAAAGTTCACTGCCACTAGAGCACCGAGAACGATCAATATGCTAGCGAGTGCGTACTGCTTGACCGGGGACCCTGTAATTAACGAATCTTCGTTGGGAAGATCCGAGTGGGATGGACCGTGGTCAACAGAACTCATATTTTCCAGTTCCACTCTTCAACAATACGTTCGAAAAGCTTGATCAGACTCGCGAGTAGATACGAAAGCACTCTGCGTGCTTCATCGCAGTAAGATGCGAAACGATTGGCTCACGATGCCGATGTAAATTGGGTTCTGGAAACAGACGGGGGAAGTTTGGCGGGAGTGCAAGGGAGTCGAACCCTCCGCGCACGCCGAAGGACGCACGCCAGCGGAGTTGAAGTCCGTGAGGCCCACCGGGACCCATCCACTCCCCCACTGATTCATGCCCGTTGGGGAACGAGCGATGCAAGATTACAGGGCATTCGCCCGTACTACGAGCAAAAAAAGACCCCGTCAGCTTTATTCCGACGGGGTCTTTTTCGTTTCTAACGAATTCTTAGACAGTCATTGCGTCTTCGAGTCGTGCCTGTAGCACGCTCTTCGGGACAGCTCCAACTACCTGACCAACCGGTGCTCCGCCCTTGAAGATCAACAAAGTCGGGATACTGCGCACACCGTACTTAGCTGATGTCTGAGGGTTGAAGTCGACGTTCAGCTTTACAAACTTAGCCTTACCGTCGTATTCGCCGGCCAATTCTTCGACTACCGGGGCGATCATTTTGCAGGGACCACACCATTCCGCCCAAAAATCGACAAGTACTGGAATATCTGAGTCGATAACTTCGGCACCGAACTCGGCGTCGTTTACATCCTGCGGTTTTGCCATTTATATTCGCCCCTTTAGCAATTATTCACTGTAATCGGCCAATCATAACCGATTGAGAAAGCTATTTTCGGAACAGCCTTCGAGAGATTAGATTCAGATTGCTGCAAAAGGATGCAACGAATCTGCATTATGTACACTAATCAGCGGCTTTAGTCGGCCGCGGCGCCTGCTTCTTGCTCAACAGGTGCTGATTCTAGTGTAACTGTTGAATACCCCAAACCTGGCATCTGAGGCGTCCAATCTGCTACGTCTAGTTCATGCATCTTTGTCGCTAGTTCGCCAAACAGGGTCGTAGCCCCGACTAGACCAACCTGCGGTGAATCGAACACTGCCTTACCGCGTGCCAGTATGTGGCCATCGTCGGTCTTGACCTGAATCACGTCACCTTCGTTCAATCCAGCCGATTTTGCGTCATCAGGGTGAACCTGAACGAACTGTTCACGGTCGACATAGTTCATATCTGCAGGCTTTCGAACAACTACATCGCGTTCGGGTTGGCTAAGCACTCGCCCTGGGGCAAATGTCAGCGATCCGCTTTCGGCAGAGTTCGCCAGTTCATCGTAGTTGAGGGCGACGACTGTAACTTTAGATGCTTCGTCCGAGAAAAGGATGGAAGAATCTACCGGCCACTGAATTCCGCCCGACTGAAGTCGTTCGTAGTTCAATCCGCTGTAGTTAGATACTTCCTGAGCGATCTCAGTGAACACATCTGATGCAGTTGCGTAGTCGAATCCAGTGCCGCCCATAGCGTTTGCTATCGCTGCGACGGTTTCCCAGCCTGTTTTCTCTTCGTGCTTAGGCTCTGCAGTAATTCGAAGAAGCTGAACTCTTCGTTCCACATTAGTTAACGATGAGTTCTGCTCGGCGTACGTAGCTGCCGGCAACACGACGTTTGCGTGATGAGTGATCTCGGAATCCAGTGCTGCAGATACTACGAGGAAATCTAGATTCTCCAGAGCGGCAGGTAGCGAGCTTAGTGTTGGAGAGTACCCAGACACTCCATCAGCCATTACCAGTGCTGCTTTGACGTCACCAGACGTCATTCCAGACATCATCTCCGCTATGTCTCGTCCGTTCTCTCCCGGAGTAGCCCCCATGTCTCGGGCACCCAGCGTGTTAGCACCCCGGTATAACGGGAAGATTCCGCCCGATGCCTTACCGAGGTTGCCAGTAATAGCAGCGAGATCGATCGATGCGTCGACAACTAATTCAGCGGCTTTATCAGTAAGACCATCGTCACCGAGCAAAATTGCTCCTGCGTCACTTTCAGCAAATATTCTGGCTGCACGACGGATCTGTGCGTCTTCGATACCGGTGTCTCGGGAAACCTTCGCCAGATCAAATGTCCACAACGACTGTTTCAGTTCTTCAGCCTGATCGAGGCGTGAACCAACAAATTCTTTGTCTTCGAGAGCTTCGTCGAGAATCACCCGGCTAATACCGGCTATCAGGAGTGCTTCAGATCCCGGCTTAGGTCGAAGCCATTCCGTTGCGTATCGAGTCAACTCAGTTTCTCGTGAGTCGATCACTACTAGCTTGGCACCCTCTCGAACGGCCTTCTTGGCAGGAACAGCAAGAACGTTCTGTTCTTCGGTTGGGTTACCAGCAACAACCAAAAGGCTCTTAGAGTTCTCAAGGTCCCAGATCGGGTTCGTTGCCGCACCAGCGCCCAATCGAGCTTCTAAGCGAGAAAGCAGAGCGTTGTCGGCATTCAGAGCAGAGTCGATATTTGCAGTCTTCAGAACTGATTTTGCAAATTTTGCAGCGACGTACTGATCTTCATTCGAACCTCGAGGTGAAGTAATAACCGCCAGTTCTTCAGATGAACGGCCGCCAAGACCAGACTTGATCTTCTCAAGCGCTTCGTCCCAAGTGGCCTTACGCAGTATTCCGCCTTCACGAACATAAGGACGCTTCAAGCGTGAACTATCGTTCGTGTACTCATATCCGAACTTACCTGTCATGCAGGCTTGTCCATTGTTGGCGGCTCCAGCGAGATCGGCTTTGAACCGAACAACTTTGCCGAACTTGTTCACTTCAGCGATCATCTGGCAGCCGACAGGACAGTTCGTGCAAACAGTTGCTACTTCACTGACAGCCTTCTCCCATTTGTAGTTCCGCTCGGTGAGAGAACCAGTTGGGCAAACATCTACACACGCTCCACAGAATTCACATCCTGATTCAAGCAGCGATGTGCCATGAGAAGTTCCGACCAGAGCGACGCCTGATCGTGAAGTGAGTGTCAGAGCAGTATCGAATCGGACTTCGTCACATACTCGAACACAGCGTGAACAGACAATGCAGAGGTTGTAGTCGCGGTCGTAGAACGGATCATCCGAGTGAATCGGCAGATCGCGCCGGTGATAATTCAAAGGTGTGCGAAGGTCGAGTTCAACCGCTCGTACAGTGTCCTTAAGTTCACATCGCTCGTTCTTAGGGCAAATAGTGCAACGGTCTGTAACCGTTACGTGACGCTGACAAATGTCCTGTGGACCACAAAGCTCGATGCGGTGACAGGTGAGACATCCATGCGGGTGCTCACTCATCAGGAGTTCAACAACGTTACGTCGGAGGCCTTCGACTTCTTCACTGTTCGTGGTGACTTCAGCTTCTGGCATCGGTGGAGTGGTGCAAGAAGCGACCATCATCTTCCGACCGTTCGCTTCGACTTCAACCATGCAAGCCCGGCAGGAGCCTTGCGGCTTCATCTTCGGGTAGTAGCAAAGGTAAGGAATGTAAATATCCTGATCCATTGCCGCCTGCAGAATCGTCTGGCCAGGTTTTGCGACTACGTCGCGGCCATCGATCTTGAAGGTTGTTCCATCCGCCATGCAGAAATCTCCGAACGTTTGGGCTTCTCTTGGAGCCCCAATAAGAAACTAAGGACGAGTACGTGTAGGAAGAATCATCGTGCCATCGCCGAATACGCCACCGGGCGCAATCTCTCCGGCAAGACATGATTTGATCTCATCTCCAAAGTACTTCAGAGCAGATGCGATCGGGTTGAATCCAAGCTGACCGTGTCCGCAAAGCGAACCAGCCTTCATGCTTGTGCCAACACGCTCAAGCAGAGCGAGATCGGCCGATTTGGCTTTGTTCTGGCACATACGGTCCAGAATTTCGAGCATATGAGTGTTACCAAGTCGACAAGGGAAGCACTTTCCGCAAGATTCGAATTGGTTGAAAGCAACAAGTGAGCGGAGAAGATCGACGACGTTCACCGTTTCGTTACCAACGATGATTCCTCCAGAGCCAATTGAGGCGCCGGCAGCCGACATAGCGTCGAAATCGATCATAGTGTCGAAGGCATCTTCACCAAGCAGACCGTTAAGTGGGCCACCTGCTTGAAGAACTTTAATGCGTTCTCCAACCGAAACTCCCCCGCCGACCTTTTCAAGTACTTCACGGATGGTCATTCCCATCGGAACTTCGTACATGCCTGGATACGTGATGTGCCCCGAAAGACAGACGATTGCTGTCCCGGACGTGGTCTCAGTGCCAATGCTCTTGAACCAGTCAGATCCATTACGAACGATTTCAGGAACGTACGACAGAGTTTTTACGTTGTTGATATTTGTTGGCTTCTGCCAGAGACCAGCCGCAGCTGGGAACGGAGGCTTGAATCGAGGAGTTGACCGCTTGCCTTCGATTGCCTCCATAAGAGCGGTTTCTTCTCCAGCGACATAGGAGTCACCAGTTAGGGAAACTTCCATGTCGAACGAGAAGTCAGTTCCAAGAATATTTTTACCAAGCAATCCAGCTTCATACGCTGCGGCAATTGCTTTTCGTGCCGATTCGATTGGAAGTTCGTGGCCTGTGCGGATGAACACGTACCCATGGGTCGATCGAGTCGCGTATCCGTTGATGATCAGACCTTCAACAAGTGTGTGAGGATCGTTCTCGATAATCCCCTTGTCGTTGAACGCTCCGGGGTCGCCTTCTTCACAGTTACAAAGAACATATTTCACTGGAGCTTTCGATGGTGCTAAGAAACTCCATTTCACACCGGCCGGGAATGCAGCTCCACCGCGACCACGTAGTCCAGCGGCTTTAACCTCATCGACAATCTCTTCAGGAGTCATCTCTGTCAGCGCACGGTTCAAGGCTGTGTAGCCGCCGTTTGCTACGTACTGGAGAAGATCGTGCGGGTCGGTATCACCAAAGTTGCGAGTAGCGATTCGCTTCTGCAAAGCAACCATCGGCATGCTGTCCAGTTCCGGCAGGTTGCCGACTCCCGAACCATCGCCACCTGAATAGGCATATGCACGGTCAGTAAGAGGCTTCCCTTCTTTCAAGTGCTGCTCGACTATCTCTTTGGCTTCATCGGCGTTCACGTTTCCGTAATAAACTCGTGCGCCGTTGGGCATAAGAATGTCGACCTGAGGTTCGAGGTACATCAACCCCATAGCGCTAACCATCGAAACGTTAGCGTTCACACCGGTCGATTCGACTGAGCTTTTGAATGCTTCGAATACTGCGTCAGCACCGGCTGCTTGTCCGGAAGTACCGCCGCCAACGCGAATCCAAGCGCTTTCGCCTTCGGTCAACTCGCTCCAGCGTTTAGCTGCGCGTGCTTGAAGATCTTCGAACGGCGTTGACATCTGGTATCTGGTCCTCTGGTGTTCCTGATCGATTATCGAATCGACTAGCTGCTCTGGCCTCGAAGTTCACGTGCGATCTTCGCAGCCGACTCCGGAGTCTGTTTACCAATTAGGTGGTGATTGATCGCAATTACCGGTCCCTGCGCACATGCACCAAGACAGGTGTTGTACTTCAGGGTTACTTTGCCATCAGGGCTCTCGCCCTCTTCCTTGATCTCAAGTGCGGCATGCACCGAATCAAGTACTTGCTGTGCTCCAACGAGATGGCACGAAGGTCCCCAACATACGTCGAGTGTCTTGTCGCCAGGTTCAGTGAACCGGAAGTTCGTGTAGAACGATGCAACGCTCCACACTTCGTTGATGGTGGAACCACAGAACGTAGCCGTTTCTTTAATGGCTTCGTCTGGAAGGTAATGAATAGAGTCCTGCACCGCTATAAGCGATGAAAGGACGGTGATCGTAGGCTGTGCCTGAGCATTGAGCACTTGCCGGATCTGTTCGCGTAATTTCGAGCTCTGCTCTGTCTCAGCAGTAGTCAACTTAACCTCAACGAAAAAGTGGAATATTCGACTTAGAGAATCGAATCACAATCCTAGCAGAGCCCAATTGGCCAGACAACGAAAAAGTTGTGAATATTCCAAACTTAGAATAGGCGGTACTTTTTATACGCTTCTTGCGGGTCCATTCCGTTCAGAATCATCGTACGTAGTTCGCTCTCAGTCGACATGATTTCCTCGGTCTTGTTGAGAACACTCTCAATCATCGACTGGGGAATCACAACAACTCCGTCGATATCGGCAAGAATCCAGTCCCCTGTCGTTATTTCTACTTCGCCAATTGTTATGGGTTCACCCATCGATTCAACTGCCCACTTACCCACTACATCTTTGGGCGTGAAGTAGCGGAAGAACACCGGCCAACCAAGCTTCCTTATGAAGTCAGAATCGCGGTTGCCACCGTCGACCACGTATCCGAGCACTCCACGGTGATTCAGGGTCTCGGCGGAAAGCTCGCCCATATGAGCGATGGTTGAATCGTTAGGTTGGCAAACCAGAACTGAACCGCCAGGGGCTTTACTGAGCAACCCTGTCCAACTCATTAGCGATTCATCGTCAGAAATTGTGTTGTCTATTCTTCCGCTGCAGGTCCAAACGGGTCCTGCCAAAGTTTGAGTGTCGTCGAGCGGTCGAATTTCATTCGGCAACGCGCAGTTTGGGTGCCCCATCTCTCGCATAACGTCATAAACGGCGCCTGTGTAGCAATCGGAAAGTCGTTCTGTAATGCTCTTCGACAACTAAGTTTCCCCTCAATTATTTGTTGTGCGGCTTAGAATACGGCGAATTCTGCGAATTAGTCATCATCCAACGGAGTGCCAGCGTGAAGATTGCATCGATTGAAACGATTCGACTGGAAGAGTTCCCAGCGATTATCTGGGTTCAAGTAAAAACTGACTCAGGTCACGTCGGGCTCGGTGAAACATTTTTCGGGCCTAGAGCAGTCGCTGGATGTATCCACGAAATGTTCGCTCCGATGCTCATAGGAAAAGACCCACTCGCAATAGAACGACACTGGCGTGACATGTTCGATATGGCAAACGCCTACGGCTACGCAGGGGCGGAGGCACGAGCAATTTCTGCCATCGACATCGCATTGTGGGACATCGCTGGGCAAGTTGCCGGTCAGCCTATATACAACATGCTTGGTGGCGCGTGTCGCAACAAAGTCCGCACGTACAACACAACTGGTCAGTACGGCGACAACAAAGACATGGAGATGGCGATTGTCGATGCTGGCACGTTAGCGAAAAGCCTCGTCGACGAAGGTATCACCGCCATGAAATGGGCATTCACCGACCAATTCGCCGACATAAACCGCGGCACTCATATCTCAAACGAAGACCTGAAACTTCTCCTCAAGCCAGTTGAGGACATCCGCGCAGCCGTGGGTGACCAGCTTGAAGTGGCAAACGATGGTCACGGCCGCTGGAATCTGAACTCTGCAATCAAAATTGGTAAGGCAATGGATCACCTCGACATGATGTGGCAGGAAGAGTTGATCCAGCCAACCAACGTCGATAGTCACCTGCGACTGGCAGACGAAGTCGATGCGCCGATATGTGTTTCCGAGCGACTAATCAGCAAATACCAATTCAGGGAATATCTCAAAGCGGGTGCGGCTGAAGTAGTAATGCCAGATCTTATCTGGACCGGCGGAATTACTGAGACCAAAAAGATTTGCACGATGGCGGAAGCCGAGCAGCGACCGGTAGCACCTCACGATATGACAGGGCCGGTAAACGTCTTTGCTTGCGCTCACATATCGATGAACGCTCCAAACGTATTCCTCATGGAATCCTGCCGTGCTTTTTACGGAAAAGGAGGTTGGTACGAAAAGGTGCTGGAAACAAACATCAAAGTGGTCGATGGCTACATGCTCGCACCTGAAGGTCCGGGGCTTGGAACTCGCCTTCGGAAGGACGTGTTTGAACGTTCAGACCTGACGGTGGAAGTCACCGATGAACCCGGAAATCACTTCCACTGGGGCGGGCACGAGTCACCTGTTTTTGAAGTAGTTGGCGACCGAGGTGAGCGTCGTGTGCAGTATCGAGAATCGTGGACTGGCGCAGACCCAGATATGGTTTCTCAGCAAAATAAACGTTAATCTCTGGGAACAGACTTACCAGCGATTGGCGACATGAAGCGTTTTACAGTCACGACAGAACTCCCCGTTCCCCCAAAGACGGTGTACGACGCATGGCTCGACAGCGAGGCTCATTCGGGCATGACTCAGTCGCCCGAAACGGCGTCCAACGAGATCGCCGGAATCTTCACTGCCCACGACGGTTACATAAATGGGATCAATCTAGAACTCGAAGATGGTCGCCGAATCTTGCAGACCTGGCGAACCGACCAGTTTGAAGACACCGATCCCGATTCATCGGTAGAAATTGTCGTTAAAGAAATACCGACTGGCACCCTACTCACGCTCAATCACTGGAATGTTCCAGATGATCAAGCCGAGGGGTACCAGTCGGGTTGGCAAGATTTCTATTTCGACCCAATGCTGGAATATTTTTCCAACAACGGATAAATCACACTTACTCGTTCGGTGAACCAGCTTTAGCGGCTACTTCCATATCGATCGAACGATCTCTTGGCTGTACCGGCGACATGACGATCTGTTCGATGACCGTTCGACCAGGCAATGTGGCACAGAGCAGTATTGCCGCTGCGACGTCTTCCGGCATCATCATTGTCGCCCGAGCGTCAGCATCGGGGTTATGAGGACGGTTGTCCAGAATCGGAGTGTCGACTTCTGCTGGCAATACAGTGCATGCTCGGATGCCTTTGGAGTTCAACTCAGCGTTGATACCTCGCATCAGATTGAACGATGCCGCTTTGGCCGCTGAATAGGCAGATCCACCGAGCAGCCCAGGTTGCAGAGCCGCCATAGATGAAGTCGTAATTACGGTACCGTTGCCACGTTCGACCATTGAGCCGACCAACGATTGCGTCAGCCGGTAAACACCTTCGACGTTCACTTTGAACACGCTCTCCCATTCTTCAACACCCACATATTGGATTGATCGAACGTGCGAGCTATGTCCTGCGTTGTTGACCAAAATATCCACATGGCCGTACTCAGCCAGAGCCCACTCGCCCAACGCAGCGGCAGAATCGCCATCTTCCATGTCGACTGATTTCGCAACGGCTTTACCGCCTTTGGCCTCGATCAGTGCGACCACTTCGTTCAAGGGCTCGATTCGCCGACCAGTTATGACGAGATTGGCGCCTTCGTCAGCGAACATCAATGCCGCCTCACGACCAATTCCTGTACCGGCACCGGTAATGATTGCGATTTGTCCGTCGAGATGTCCCATATTTCAGTTGTTCCAATACTTAGTAAGTGTTTGATGGTGCGGAGCGGAAGTTTACTTCCAGTTCGACCAACTTTGTTGTTCGTCGCTAATAATCATTTGAGCCAACTCACGTCCCATCCTGATGGAATAGTTGGTTCCTCGATCTTCAGGGTAAATCTGCGTGGTATTCGCCAAATACAACTTTTTCACTGGAGTTCGATGATCGGGAATTGCCTTCGAATAATTCGTTCCAATTATCGGCTGAGCAGCACTCAAGGCGTTGTAGTGAACCTTCTTGATCCATGAACGATCAAATTTCGGATTGAACTTGGTGAGGTGCGGCAAGTAGAGATCCAGCAGTTCGGCTTCTGACATTTTGTAAACGTCGTCATTACGGTCGAGATAGTTCGTTAGGTAGAGAAGGTTTCGACCGCCGTACCATTCTTTCGGAAGCATATTTGTGTGCTCGATCAGACCGAGGAAAGGAACGTCTGGATCGGCGATATTCATCCAGTAAAAGCTCGTCAGCGGTTGATCGAGTTCAAGAACAACCACAACTGCTGCCAAATAGTGAACATCTGTGAGTCGTTTTTTGTAGTCGTCAGGCAATTCGACCAGATCTGGGAACGAGAATGAAGGCACGGTCGACAGTATGGTGTCGACCTCTTCTCTGATCACTTCGCCATCGGGCGATTTGGCAATAAGTGCCTTGGCGACTCCATCGACGACTTCGACTTTTTCGACCGGAGTTGAGATGTGTATCTTGCCGTCACGTGATCGAATATCTGCTTCGAGTTTGTCGAGGATAGTGTCGAAACTACCATCTGGGTAGCCAAGCATTTCTCGACCGCGTATGCCTTGACGAGAAGCAAATCGAGTCTGGATTTTTGACCAGAACCACGGCATGCCAATTTGATCGAAATATCGACCAAACTTGCCCTTGAGCAACGGCGCCCAAACCTTCTCATAAGCCTTGCCGCCAAGTCGCTCTCGAAGCCAATAGTCTGCGGTCTCGTCCTCTAAACAGCGCCAGTCCTTGATTCGACCAACTTTTAGGGCGAACAATCCGAGTTTGATTCGGTCGAGAAATGGAATAGCGCCGAATCGAAGAAGGTCTAGAGCAGTGGTCGTCTTGTAAACCTTGCCCGACGTATAAGTACCGACCCTTGACGGATACCACTTCATCGCTTCGCCGATTCCAAGATCATCCATCAGGTCGAGAATGGCTTTGTCGTTCGTGAACAAGTGGTGATAGCCACGCTCTAGGGGAGCGCCACCAACCGGAATAGTCGAAGCTTGCCCACCGATAAACGGCGCTGCTTCGTAGACGGTCACTTTGTGGCCTTTGGTAGAGAGATCATAAGCAGCTGCTAGCCCGGCGATTCCTGCTCCAATGATTCCGATTTTCATACCGACGAACTATCTCCTGTAACCACTGTCGAGCCATCGCTTGCACCTGCAATCGGTTGGTCGTTTGCCTGTGCGCCCTTCATCAGCCCTGAAAGTGAATTACCGTCCATCACAAGTAGTATCCCGCCGACAACCGTTGGCGGCACCCATAGTGCTACGTGAACTGTCAACGCGTAAGCGGCTGCCACTTCCTGCCCAACGCCAAGTGCTACAAGCGCGGCAGCTCCGAAAAAGTCGAATGGTCCCCAGCTACCCGCTGTCGAAGGAAGCACACCGGCGAGGTTTGCGGCAGCTGTAAATACTAATACTGCTGCGATAAATTCGACCTGTGAATCGAATACAGGTCGAAGATCGAATCCGATGGCGATCAGGTAGTACATCACCGCCTCAGACGCCCATACGGGTAAAGACCATGCAAACACTTTGGCAAGATCAGCGGGAGAGCTCACCACTGTCAAACCTTCGATTAAACGCTCAGTTATCCCCAGCAATCTTGCCCTAACGCCCTTGCCCAACATGAACATCATTCGATCAATCCGGCCCAACACGGTACTAGCGCTGACTGTTGAGATCGTAACCACGACGGCGAGCACGCCTACAAACGGCAACAACGCCACGAGTGCTAATACTGTCGCACCGCCGGGAATATCTGATGAGATATCTCCAACAGCACGTTCTACTCCGACTGTGCCCATAATTCCAGCGGCTGCGAAGAAGAAGAGCAATGCGAGTACATCAGTAGCACGTTCGACTGCCACGGTTCCAAACGCAGCGGGGGCAGAACACGCCTCCCTGAGGCTCAGGTAATAAGCCCTCACGACTTCTCCAATTCGCACTGGAATCAGATTGTTCGCCATGTATCCAACTACAACTACTGAATAGATGCTCTTTTGCGGCGAGCCGATTAGCGGGCGAAGCAGGAACTTCCATCGAGCTGATCGAAACCACACGGCGATGAAGTAAAAAACAATCGAAGGGACGAGGTAGGCGTAGTTGGCACCGGCGAGGACGTCGCCGATCGTTTCGAAGTCGACAAATAGAACGACGAATACTGCGAGAAATACAGCACTTCCAATCGCACCAAGCCAAAAGGCTCTATTGCCAAAAAACATGTGGAATTATCGATGCCCTTGCATCGTGACTCGCTTCGTCGCCCTACTTAGCCGGCGAGAGCGGTATTTCGTCTGAGAAATAAACATATGAATCGATCGTACCCAGCGGGTTGGATAGCTCTCGATAGAGGAAATAGTCTATCGTCCCTTCCCATCGGTTTCGATCTTTCAATGTGTCGATAACGGTGCCTACAGTTAGATCTCGATATCGTTCCGGGAACCACCAGCGGTGAACCAGCTTACGCCCATCAGAAAATCCATCTGGAAGCTTCGTGATTGCTTTGGCGTTGTTGTTCTCGTTGATTACGGCGATGACGCGGTCTTCACCGACTTCGATCTCATCGCTTGTGTGGTCTCTAAACGACACTTGTTCGTACCGCCTGAGGTACCACTGCCAGGGCCATGAATAGGCATCGCGAATATCGATAGCGACTTTGATTTTGTATCGATCACCGGTCAGTTCTGATGCACGCTCAATTTCTTCAACAAGGTTGTGAATATCGGGTGCAGTCTGGGTGTAAACGAGCATCTCTTTCGGAACATCACCGTTCTCGAACGAAGCAATCCAGCCTGCCCGGAACGTAAATCCAAACATGATTACGACGGTGATCAGCCCGACAATTCCCAAGGCCTGAGAACGTCCAATTTTGCTAGCTAGAACTTGAAGGCCTAGAAGCAACAATCCCAACACCGCCAATATCGCCCATGCCGAAGCGAACTGCCGTGATCCTTCACCGAGATCGTGCATGACGATCTTCCAGAGCATGATGAAAAACAGCGGTACGCCGACAATCGCCAGCCCCGCTTGGTTTCGCCATGCCTTCTTCCAATCAATCGACATTATGACGTCGTTGATGGTGTAGGCGGCCAAAATAATCGCTGGCAGAACCACGTTCACCAGCAGCCACGGCATCTTCTCGCCAGCCTCCGTGTAGGCGATAAATGTTCCGATTGTCCAAAAGAATAAAAATCGATGGAACTTTGTGATTTTCAAAGTGAAGGGAACAGCAAGGAATGATGCGAAAACGACAACAAGTGCGAGTTGCCCCACGTACGACAAAACATCTTGTTCGGAGCTATTTACAATCCCTCGTTCAAAGCTCATTGAACTATTTGCAAGCACAGCCATACCGATACCAGCCGCAAGAACAAGCAACCAGGGTCTTAGTCCAGATTTGAAGCTGTAATAGAAACCTGCAACAAGCACTACTCCGAACGGTAGGAACTCGTAAATCGCTCCGATTGTGAAGTAGTAATACCAGGGCTGATTTCCACGAGCTACATCTTGCTGAGCTAGCCAGTAGCCCAGTGATTGCCAAGCTCCACTGCCGATTCCAGCGGGATTAGATCCATAGTTTGTAAAGATCATCACAAAAACGCCGGCAAACACAGCAAATGCCAACAGGAAGACTTTTCGGTTCCAGTACCAGCCAATAGCCAATGCCGCTGCCAAGAACGCAGCACTAACTGCTATTGCGATATTCCACCCTGCACCGACAGGAGTGCCTGTGGCGACTCCCGGTGTACCGTCTTCGGCAGCCAGGGTCACACCGAAAATGTTCTGAAAAATCGCAATACCAGCGGCCACCAACGGTAGAGTCATGGTCGCGAGTAAAACAAGGAACGACGCTTCAGGGCTGAATTCATCTAGAGTTCGACGGGCGTAAATCCAATCACGAACTTCCCACCAAACTTGGGTGAATAGAAAAGCTCCCAGAAGTGCGATAACGATGTATTGAGTTTCTTTTGTTGCGAACCCCAATGCGACGAGTGCAGCTGCGATATACAGCCATCGATTCTTTCGCTCATCGATGTACCTCCACATCACACCGACTAGTGCGAGTGTGAAAACGGCCATAAATATGTCGTTTCGAGCAAATCGACTGTAGTAGAGGATCGAAGGTGAGAACGCTAGTAGTGCAGCAGCGACCAACGCGCCTGTTTGGCCGATGCGAGGTTTGAGAAGCAACGGAACAAGAATTAGCCCAACACCGAACAATGCCATGGGCAATCGCAGCGCATAGTCACTATCGCCAACTAAGAAAAACGATGTGGCAATTGAGTGAAACAGGAACATTCCGTGCATCAACGGGTTGTGGTCGTAGCCACCACCGTTGAACAGTTGGTAGGCGAAATATCCGTGCAAGCTCTCGTCATGATGCACTGCCCGACCACCAAGATCGTAGAGCCGCATCGCCAGAGCTATTAGAACCAGTCCTGCGTAAATCGAATACTCGATCCGAAAGGGAATTGAGAATCCGTTGTTCGAGCCAGATTGGTCCTGGTGAGTTTCGGATGCTTCAGTGCGAGTTGACTCTGTCTTGACAGATTCACCAGTCACCCACAGGCCACCAACCCAACGTCCTGCGGTGGACGTCGAACGCGTTGGCGAATCGGTATATGGGTTATCTGAAGTCAACTGTTAGTTATCTATGCTGAACACGGTGTATTTGCCGTGTTCGATTACTCGGTCACCAAGCGTATCGAACATTCCGAGTTCGATGTTGCCGTAGGTTGACGTTTCCCGTGGTCCTACGACCACCATCGTAAGGTCATATTTGGCAATTAATCTCTGCAATTCGTCGCTGTCATCGGTTGTATAGATGTCACGTACGTCGTCCTCTCGGTCAGCAAACAGGTCATCACTTCCATGCCACTGTGTTTCATGAAAGACCCATCCGATGATAGTAGGAACTCCCGACCCTTCAGAAATCCGGCCAAAATCCGTATAACTACCACCTACTGCTTCAACCAGAACGTCATCTTTCGTTGCTATGGAGGTGATATCTGTAATCACATTTAGTTCGTCGGGATCATGGCGTTCTAAAAAGCTCAAACTGTTGAGTTCGGGTCCCAATCCAGATGCGGTTGTTTTCGAGACAGCCGCAGCTACCGGGAAATAAATCGAGCTGATAACTACTACGGCAAGCAGACCAATTGCGGTTCTACTCATCCACAGATTGCGTCCACGTAGTGACGGGTGATGTTTCTGCCAAACGATTGTTCCGTAGCCGGCGACCACCGAAAGAACGATCCATGCTTGGTAGTAGAACTTGAACACTGTGTTCATTCGATTGCCGAATAGATCATGAACAAAGAACAGTTCAGCAGCGAAAATCAGGTACAGAGCCAGCGTTCCCAATATCAGCACAAACTGTGCACCATCATCAGTACCTCGACGAGCACGGGTTAGCACCACAGCGATCCCAAGCGTTGAAATTACTCCCAGCACGCCAGTAGTCGGTATACGTATAAATAGGTCGACAATTTGGGCGTTCTCATTGAACGCCAGATGGGTAACCGCCCAGATAGTCCAGGGAGTGATTGTAAGAATCATCGCTGTGATCCAGGCAGGTCGCCACATGAGGTGGACATCGGATTCTCTCTGAGTGGAAGTGCCGCGAACCATTCTGACCACCACACCTACATAGCGGTGTGTCAAAAATACGATCGTCGGAACGGCAAGTCCTAGTAGAAGAACCCAAATAGAGATCAGGTGAATTGGTCGTGTGCCGTATTTGACCGGAGCCAATGGTGGCCACTGAACTTGACTCTCAGCAGTACCAAAATAGAACGGTGAAAAGATTAGAATCCCAATCCCCCACAGAATGGCGAGGGGTAATCCTGCTCTTATCAATGATTTGACCCCTGATTGCCGGGTCGTTATCCAACCAGCGATGACCAGACCTGCAGAGAGTAGTAGCAGTAAGCCAACATCCCAGAAATTAATGAACCCGGAGGCGCCAACTACCACAGCGACAATTAATCCACCAAGGACGTTTTTTCGTAGCGACTCGAAGGAAATCGAACGCCGGGCAATGAATAGTGCGACCAACACAGTCACGCCCGTGAGCACGAACGGAATCGACATTAGGTGAGGGTGAAAGTCGCCTAGCAGGATGCTGAAAAACGGAAACTCTTGAATTGTGAAATCAAGTTCATCGCCAGTATCGCTGAACGTATTAGTGATTCTTGAACTCTTCCACCACCACCAAAAATCATCTGGACGCCAAGTAACAATCCGATCAACTCGGTCGTACTCAGCCCCTCGGTACCAGTTGAGCAGTCCAGCCGGTGCAGCTTTCGTAATGTCGAGTAATGTCCATAATCCCGAAAGATTCGATGTGATCAGAAGCAGAACTGCAGATGCCCCGCCAGCCAACAGCGACGTTTTGGTTTGAATCCCATCGCGCCGCCCCAGGGTGACAACGAATGATGCTGCGATTGAAGCGGAGAGCCCTGCTACTAGAGCAATTCCAACATTGAACGCTACTGCCGGAATCGTTCCAGCCATTGCATTGACCCCGCCGTATATCCAGTAGCCAAAGTAGTAATAGGCGATTGGCTCTCCGGCGAGCCATAGATCTTGTGGAGGAGCGTGCTCGGCGCTAGCAACAGCCGTGAGCATCATTAGGTCCATCGGCTTTTCGGTTCCAGAAGCAGCAGGATCGAATGCACGCATCGAAAGGAACATCACGAAGAACAGAATGAAGATCAACTCGATGGTAAGTATGATGCGCCAGCGACGCACTAAAGTCTGCTTGAGCGACTGATAATCAGACCGCAATATCCGAACGCTTGAGAATGCGAGTAAACCGAAAACAACCCACCACGTGATCGGCGAATTTGGAATCAGTTGAGTGTAGGACGCAAGCCAAATTACCGTCGATATCAGCAGCATGCCGACTGGCTTCGATATCGCCCACCCACGATCGGCCAACACAGGGAATGCACGCGCAACAACAGGGTACGCGGCGAGTCCTATTAGCTCGACGGTTAGTAGTGTTGCGATTGCTTGCAGCATTTAGAGTTCAGCAGAGCCGATAGTCAGTAATCCGTTCTAAGTGGCAGGTTCGGGGAGCAATGCGCTGGCGAATGCTTCGGCATCAAATGCCGACATATCCGCAGATTTTTCTCCGGTTCCTATGAACCAGATGGGCAATCCCAGTTCACCGGCAATTGCCAATGCGACGCCACCCTTTGCGGTGCCGTCCAGCTTCGTAAGAAATACTCCGTTGCAATCGACTGCTTCGGTAAAGGATTTTGCCTGCATCAAACCGTTTTGACCGGTTGTACCGTCGATTACCAGCAGTATTCGCTCGGTGAATCCCGTTCCATTCTTCTCGACGATTCCACGGACCTTCCGCAACTCTTCCATGAGGTTGTGAGTCGTGTGCAGACGACCAGCAGTGTCGATGATCAACAAATCCACGTTGCGCGCTCTCGCGGCATTTAGAGCATCGAATGCCACTGCCCCGGGATCACTTCCGGCCTGCTGAGATATAACTGGAACACCGAGTCGATCTCCCCAGATATTGATCTGTTCTATTGCCCCTGCTCGGAAAGTGTCGGCAGCTGCGAGCATCACGTTTCTACCTTCGGATTTTGCAACATCGACCAACTTGGCGATTGAAGTGGTCTTACCTGCTCCGTTTACTCCCACTACGAGCAAAACGACGGGTTCTTTTTCAGGGATAGCGTCAAAGTCCGAAGAATCGCTGAGCATCTCAGCAATCAACTCTCGCATTCGCACTCGAACCTGATCAGGCTCCTTCAGCGACTCATCTTTGACAATGTCGCGAAGATCATCGATCAGCGACATCGTCGTATTTACACCAACGTCTGAAATTACGAGTGCTTCTTCGAGTTCATCCCAGAAATCATCGTCGATGTTGGAGCGACTGAAGATCCCACCCAATCGACCTCGCCATGCTGAGCTAGTTTTTTGAGAGCTTTCTGCAGTTTTCTCTTTTTTCTTGAATAAGCCGAACAGAGCCGGTTCCTCTTTCTATTCCCAAATTTGGGCTATCCCCTCATTGGGGATTAGGATTTCGTTTGAAGTATTTCTAGCGCTTTTCTAGCGGCTTCACGTTCGGCATCTACCTTCCGTGAGCCCGATCCAGAAGCGATTGATTTTTGATCGATGACGACTTCCATCGTAAAGACAAGATCACTTGGTTCGCCAGATTCAGAAACAAGCTGGTACCGAGGCGGTTTGCTGCCATTCCCTTGCAAATATTCCTGAAGCAGCGATTTAGGGTCTTTCCGAGTTTCTGTACGAAGTGCTTCGTCGACATGCTCGCCAAGCCAGCGATTCACAAATGCGAAAGCGTCTTCATACCCTCGGTCGATATACACAGCTCCAACGACAGCTTCAAATGTGTCGGCGAGGTTAGATGAACGGTTGTCTCCGCCAGCGGAAGCTTCACCTTTACCCATAACCAACCACTGTCCAAGACCAATGGCTCGGGCTGCGGTTGCGAGCGTCTCTCGGCGCACGACCTGTGATCGACGAACAGTTAAATCGCCTTCTGGTAGATCGGGTGCTCCCAGGTACATACGTTCAGCAACAACCATCCCGACAATCGAATCGCCAAGAAACTCCAGCCGTTCGTTAGAAACAGGAGGTAAATCGGGGTGTTCGTTCACGAATGACTGATGAGTTAGTGCCAGAACAAGAACGCCCCTGTCGCCAAATTTGACGTCAAGAGCGTGCTCAACTGCTTCTATCTGATCTATGTCCAGTGGGGTAGTCGGCAAATGCTGTTAATCTTTTGCGTTGCGCGGCCATGGCGGCTGCGGTCGTTTTAGCTCTCCGAAGTACTTTCGACTGCTGGCAATTCCCATGAAATCTCTGAAAGCACTCATCGCCTCATCTTCTGGCGGTGTGAACATTTTCAAAAAAGCCGATGTGCCATCCTCGAAGACGAACGTCGGGGTTCCGAAGACTCCGTGAGTTAGTGCTTCTTCATGATCTGATCCGATCTGTGCCAGTGAAGCAGGATCATCAAGAACTTCGGTGAATTTTTCTATATCTAGTTGTGCTTTTGAAGCAATCTCAAGAACAGCTTCTCGGGTTCTTACGTCCTCGCGATCAACATGTTTCGCATGAAGGATTTTCTCCATGTAATCGTTGTGTGCTTCGGTGCCTTGGGCCCGAGCTGCGATGCCTCCGCGCAACGGCCACAGTCCCCTGCTGACGTAATCTGAACCTTGCTCCCAAGCTTTCCAATCGTCGCCTTCTTTGGAGTTGACTTGCTCTAGCGCAAAACTCCGCCAGTTGATTTCAAGATCATCCCCAAGCTCGTCTTTCACCTGGGCCAGCCAAATGCCAGCCTGCCGTACCCACGGTCAGGTGTAGTCGATGAATACATCTATCTTTACGGACTTTACTGGTGATTCAGTTTGCATCGCAGTAGAAAATCTTTCTCTAGTCCCTTGCTGTCCGGTCAAAGTCTAGCAACCCCACATCAAATCATTCGGGCAAAGATTCTGTTTTAACACTTAGTATTTGGTTTTCTGGAGAATCTAACCGTAAATGCCGAACCTATCCCAACTACTTACTTCGAAATCTTCGACCGAATATCAGCGCGTTTTCAACATGTGTCGGGAAATTTCAGATCAGTTGGATAACGTCGACGGTGTTTACGTGGTTGGTGGTGTGGTTCGGGATCTAATTTTGGATCGTCAACCCGGAGATATCGACTTATCTGTGGTCGGTGATGCAGCATCATTTTCGAAAGAACTTTCTTCTCGATTGGGGGCAGCGCCTCCCTCTGAATCACAGTTCCAGACATTCAAAATCGACACCAGCGATCTACCCGCTGGCACACCAGCCATCGATGTCGTGACCGCCCGTTCAGAAACTTACGCTGAGCCTGCTGCGTTGCCGGAAGTTGCCATTGGGACACTTGACCAGGATCTCAAGCGCCGCGATTTCAGTGTCAACGCAATGGCAGTTTCGCTGTCCAGCAGCGATTGGGGAACCCTCGTTGACCCCGCCAACGGCTTCGGCGACATCATGCGGAAACGAATCAAAGTGCTGCATGACGGCAGTTTCGTCGACGATCCAACTCGTATTTTTCGAGCGGTACGGTACTCGGTACGGCTCGGGTTCACTATCGAGTCTCGTACGAGTGATCTCATCTCGAAATCGATAGGCAACGTCGATCACCTCAGCGGTGCACGTGTGAGAAACGAATTCGAGCTGATGTTAGCTGAGACTCAATTAGTCGATATGCTTCGTATCTCCGAAGAAATCGGGCTTCTCGCGGCGATATCCCCAGGTTTGCGAATCGGGGCAAAAGCCATGCAAGTCCTGGAAGAGATGAACGAGAGTGATTCTATTCCGTCAGATAAATCTGAATTGCTTGCAGTAATGATGTTTGGATTGAATGAAGACGAAGCAGCCCAGATCGTAGAGAGGTTTCAAGGGCCTTCGAACTGGGGTGAATCGATCATAGGCAATGTCGATCTCGCCAAACATGTCGCAGTTCTCGATCAACCATCGCTGCTTCCGAGCGAAGTAGTTGAGATTCTCGATTCGATTCCAGAATCCTCGATGCGTGCTTACTTGATCGCTGGACCTCCACTGCCCCGCCGCGACCGGATCAATCAATATCTCGAAAAACTTCAGTTCGTGAAACCAGAAATCACAGGGAACGATCTAATTCAGGAAGGTATCCCTGAAGGTCCAGTTATGGGCAAGTTACTCGAACTTGTAAGGCGTGCGAAACTCGACGGTCAAGTCACGTCGAGAGAAGAAGAATTGGAACTGGCAAAAAGTCGTTTGCCAGGATTTCTAACGAACTAATCGTCCTCTGGCAAAGCACGTTCGACGTGCGCACCGCCCCACTCTGACGCCCTGCGAGCAAGGCGTTCCCGGTGGAACATGTACTGATTCGCCAGTGCGGAATGATCTCCGAAGAAATCACGTGCCCAGTCAGCCGCGTATGTGAGCGAAGCCTTTTCGGGCAAGTCGTACCACTTGTGCAGCGCTCTCAAGATATGACGATCAACAATAAACGATTCGGGCTTATCGAGAGAAAATGCGAGAACACAGTCGGCAACTTTTTCGCCTACACCGTGCAGAGCGGTCAACGCCTCTCGTGCATCAGCATATGATGCCTCTCGAAGATCAGTGAGACTGAGTTGGCCCGAAGCAATTGCTTCTGCGGCCGGTACAAGATACTTTGCCCGAAAACCGAACCCTAAGTCTCGGAGAAACTGCTCACCAGCTTCAGAAACCACTTCTGGCTCCGGGAATGTCACATCGCGCGTTTCTGGGCCGACCGAGTACCCAAGTTTCTCAGCGGCGGCGCCAACATTGAGTTTGATACGAGGAATATTGGACGTGCTGGAAGTTATGAAACTGAACAGAGCTTCCCATGGGTCTTGTCGTAACACTCGAAGTCCTGAGTAGCCTCGTAATGCCGGTCCCAGACACGGATCGTCCGCGAATCGAACACGAAAACCTTCGAGATCTTGATCGTGTCCCAGATATTCGAGCATCGAATGTTGAAGACCGTCAGTCCCTTTTCCATCGAGCGGCGTAACGCTTACGCCACCTTCAGTTTCGCTGACATTTACGGTTCGACGGCCAACAACTCCACGGTAACCACCGGATTCTTCTGGCCACCAACGAAACGCCTGACCGCCATCCAGCGTGGCTTCGGTATCGACATAACCGACGGGTAGAAATACTGAACTCACTGTAGTTGTGCTGTTCTCAGACGTTGTCACTCAAAAGTCCCATCACGCCAGCTTTCCAATAATTGGAAGAGACGTTCCGTGCTTACTCGGCGTACCGTGCATCTAGGCAGGGAACGCTGGAATTTCACTCCATAGCTCTTGGTCACAATACGGTTGTCGAGGATCACGAATACTCCGCGATCTGTACGCGACCGAATAAGGCGACCAAAACCCTGTCGGAACCGCTGAACAGCCTCAGGAATACTGTACTCGCCAAATCCGTCCTCGAACTGCTCACTGCGAGCGGCAACGATGGGATCTGACGGCACAGGAAATGGCAACCGAGCCATAACAAGTGCATCAAGTGAGGCTCCCTGAAGGTCAACACCTTCCCAGAGGCTACTTGTTCCCAACGCAATAGTTGGACCATCTTCAGCGAGCATTCGCATTATTCTCGCTGGTGACCCGTCGGCGCCTTGAGCAATCACTCGAATGCCTTCTCGACCCAGAACACTCGAAATCGCCTTACGAGCGTTGTCTAGAGCCGAAATTGACGTGAACAGCACCAGCACACGACCTGCGCTTGATCTTGCTATATCAACCAACACGTCGGCGGTTGCATTGGCGAACCCGGGATCACCCGGTGCAGGGAGGTCTTCGGGGACTGCAATCAGAGTATTTTTCTTATAGTCATACGGCGACCCCAGAACCAAATCGTTTCCGGAATCAAGCCCGATCGAATTTCGATATCTTTCGAAACTCTTCTCATAGGCGATAGTAGCGCCGGTAAGAATGACCGACCTGTCGCCCTCGAACAGAGCTTGATTCAACTTCTTCGATACATCGAGTGGAGCACCGTTGATGTTGGTGCCGCGATTGCCCGATTGAGCACGCAGCCAGTAAACGCTGTCATCTTCAGGCTCTGGAATTGCTTGACGAAGCGAGGTCACTGCGGCTTCGACAGAGTCCTTTACAGCGTATGCATCAAGAACCAACCCTTCAGCGGAACTATCTTTCGTCGCTGATGCCTGTTCACACAGTTCACCGATGTGCTCTGAAACTTCCAGTAATCTGGCATTGGCGTTCTCCCAGGCTATTTCCAGATCACTCCATATTGGCTGTTTTCGAACTCCCTCGGTGAGGCGTATTTCCGACTGCTGTTGCGATCCGCGTGCCGCAGACGCAGCTATTTCGGCAGCGAGATCAAACATCACCGAGGCGTTTTGAATAGCTGCTTCCACGGCTTCAGTGGCCTGAGCTGCGATGTTTGTCGAGGCATCCAGCGCATTCACCACGCCCTTTGAAATGGTGGCGGCGAGTCGAGCCAGATGACCGCGATTGCCTGTGAGCTGTCTTAGTTCATTTTCAAGTTGAAATTGATTGACTGAAAATCCAAGATGCGTTGTAGCGGCAGATTCGAGATGATGAGCTTCATCAACGATCAACACATCGTGATCAGGCAGTAATCCACCACCCATCGCTATATCTGACATCAACAACGCGTGATTGATCACGACCACGTTCGAAGCATTTGCTTGGTTTCGAGCTTTACGTAAGAAGCAAGGGCCTTCGTTCGACGGGCACATGATCGCACCTTGCGCGGAAAATCTGCCAAAGAGTGGAGTTAGACGACCTAGCGCTAGTTCGCTACGATCGCCGGTCTCGGTATCCCGCATCCAGACTAGAAGTTTCGATAGTAGTTTCGATTCGACGTCGTTCGGGTCAGTTGAAAGAACCGCATTCTGCCAACGTTTGAAACAAACGTAGTTGGCCCGCCCTTTCAGTTGAGCCGCTCGCATGAGATCAGCCTTCTCGCCGAATTCTTCAAGCGCCCCAGATGTAATTTCTACGTCCTTGCCAATCAACTGCTCTTGCAAGTTGATTGTGTTTGTCGAAACGACCACTTTCTTACCCGAACGAATTGCGAACAAAACTGACGGAATCAAGTAAGCGAGTGACTTACCTACACCAGTACCAGCTTCGACGATGAGATGTTCCTCGTTCTCGATAGCATTAGCCACGGCTTTGGCCATTTCGACCTGTTCGGGGCGTGATTCGAAACCGTTCAGCGATTTTTCAAGTGATCCGGCTTCACCAAATATCTGGTCGACAGCCTCTTCGACTCTTTGAGAATCTTTCTCGTCTTGGTCGTATTTGTGCGGTTCAACAGAAGGTATCTTCGAAGATGATCGCAGGCGTTGCGACAACTCCTTGGGATCGATACCGGTAAGGCTGTCACTAGTTGGCAGCAATGGTGAATCATCACCATCTAAAATCCGTCTAGCGAGCGCACCTAATGGGGTTCCTGCCTTCTCACCAAGTAATTTGATTTGCTCGATTACCGAGCGGTCGAATTTCTCGATAATTCCAAGTAGGTGTAGAAACAGATCACGAGTGGCGAGTGCATCTGACAACGCCCTATGTGGATTGTCGTGAATAAATCCAAATCGTTGCGACAACCGTCCCAGGCTATATTCAGGACCGGCAGGCAGCGCAATCTCTGCCATCGACATCGTGTCGTACAGTCCATCGGGCTTTACGCCGTGAGAACGCAAGAACGAAGCGTCGAAGCCAACATTGTGTCCGATTATCGGAACGCCAGAAATGAACTCTGCAACCTCAGATTTGACTTCATCCCAGTCGGGGGCGGAATCGACGTCAGATTGAGTGATTCCAGTCAGTCCCACGATGAAACTCGAAAGCTTTCGCTGCGGGTTAACCAACAAACTGAGAGTGTCGACTTGCTCGCCACCCTGAAATTTCACAGCTCCGACTTCAATGATGTGATCGTTTTTGGCGTTCACACCTGTCGTTTCCAGGTCCAGAGCTATGAGGGTGTCTTCGTGAATTCCAGGCAAATAAGTACGTTCTCAGCGAGCAAGTAGGCACGATTTAGGGGTGATCAGGGTCGTGACACAGACTCTAACGGAACCCCGTCATCTAGCGACGAGTTTCCGGCCAGATTTTCTCGATTATCTGTGCAATGCGTTTTGTGCGGTGAATTCTGTAGGGATTAGAAGCCGGCAGATTTTAGGACGCGCTCAACATTGTCGAATCCGGATTCGATTTCTTTGGCATCTATCGCTCTAATCACATCGGCCATCGCAGCGTTTACAGGTGTGTCGATACCCACGCTGGCGCCTTGCTGGCACACAAACCCATTCATCTGGTAAATCTCGGTTGGTCGCCCTTTGACAACATCCTGAGCCATCGAAGGTCGCCAGTTAGCTCCTGATGATTTCTCGGCAAGTTCACCGTCGAGAGTCTCGTATACATCGCCCCTCGAAGCATCAGCCCATTCTTGAGCCGACTTACCGCCGAAGTTCTCAACATTGTGACCAAGCGCTAATCCAACCGCTGCCACCTCTTGCGCAAGTCGAATCTGAAGCTCCCTACCGCGGGCGTGTTTGTTCAGATCTGCCATGCCCATGCCGCTCGAAGCAGCAACCGGGTTGCCCATTGAATTTTGTCCCAACTTCGCCCAGCGTTCTCCCCACAAATTTGTGGTTATCTTTCCACCGTCGATTGGGTCGAGAATCTCGACTAGCTCATGTAACCGCGCTGTATCACTTCCATCGTGATTCCCTGCCCTAAACACGATATGTCCGTGATCACGACGACGTGTGTCGCCGGGTCGTTCTACTTTTCCGGCTTCCCACATTGCCACTGAAATACTCGACATTACGAGACCAACGGCCCGGTCAGCACCAACAGCTTTTGCAATAGCTGGATCAGTCCAGGTGTTTTGCGACGAGACAATGTAACCATCGGGCTTTACGAATCTGTCGATGAACGTTGCGGCCCAGGCAGTGTCATAAGCTTTCACTGCTACGAACCCGATATCGAACTGATCTTTACGCGCAAGCAGTTCGTTTTCGTGAAGGTGATACACCGTTGGATGAGCCACGAATGTTTCGTGAGGACCTTCCACCTGAAGTCCATCGCGCCGAATAGTTTCGACATGTTCATCCCACAGGTCTACCAGCGTTACATCGTGTCCTGAGTAAGACAGCCAACCACCTAGATATGAACCGACCGCTCCGGCTCCTATAAAGATGATTCGTTTCTTGCTTGAATCGTTAGTCATTCGTTTATTTTCTCTTTAGGAATACGTGTATGTGGTGGAAGTAAATGTTCGTGGTTCGTTAGGGCATCAAAAAAGGTTAGTCGTAGTAGACGGCCCCAGCACCAGATTTTCTACGATCAGTGCTCTCTACGAACTCTTGCTGGAGCTCAGGCGGCGGATACGTGTATCGCTTATTCGACATAAGCCACGCTTCCCCGCGTTCGTTGCTAGTTCGAACTCTCACGTCGGAACGTTCCATAACTGACTTCTTGAGATGAGTACCCAAGCCTGGCTCAGTTGGAGCCATCAGGTATCCATCCTTTATTTCGAAATCGGGTTCGATGAAGTCTCGGTACCAACCGAGATGCATTGCTCGGTTGTACTCCATGATCATCACGTTCGGTGTCGCCATCGCAATATGGGCGCACGCAAGCATGTTTACCGGTCCTACGCAGTCATGAGGCGCAATTGGCATCTGGTGGGCTGAGGCGAGGATCGCAATCTTCTTCACTTCAGAAATCCCACCAGTCCAAGTCAGGTCTGGCATAGATATTCGTGCTGCTGGAGATTCGATGAACCGTCGATGCTGGTAGCGAGTCATTAGTCGCTCGGCCGCTGCAATTGGCGTTGTGGTGGCATCCTGCAGGCGAACGTGTGCGTCTTCATTCAGCGGTGAAATCAGCTCCTCGTGCCACATTGGTCGCAGTGGTTCCATTTCACGGACGATTCGTAGTGCAGTAGGCAGGTTCCATTTAGCATGGGCATCATTGGCAACCTCGATCTCCATACCCAGCTTGTCTCGGATTTCTCTGAGCGGGCGAAGTGCCCAATCGAGATCGTCTTTGTACAAAATCTGGCCATCAGACTCACGAGCAATAAAATCTGTCGGTGACATCTTCATTCCAGTGATGCCTTGATCAAGCAACCGCTGGGCGACTTCGACCGGTTTCGTCCACACGTCGTAGCCATCGGTCACATCGCCATAAACACCCAGCGTGTTGTAAACCTTTATTCGATGCCTCGTTCCTCCTCCGATGATCTCGAAGATCGGCATCTGTAAAACTTGGCCTTTGATGTCCCATAAAGCCACGTCGATGGCAGATATCGCCCGTAGTTCTGCGCCGCCGTACCCGGCGTGATCGGATAGTCGGAACATAGTCTGCCAATGACGTTCGATCTCAGCAGGATCGCGACCGATGAGCAATGGCCCAAAATGATCGTGAATGGCGGCTTCTACTGTCGAAGCGCCATACCAGGTTTCACCAAGCCCAATTACTCCGGTATCGGTGTGGATCTGTACGAAAATCAGATCAGGGAACTGACCGACTCGAATCGTTTCGATTTTAGAGATAATCATCGCTGACCACCTTCCCCATCATCGCTGGATTCGTCGTCCTTAAACCATGTTGCTACTCCGCCGCCCGGCCCACCAGTTGGCGAATCGCCTTCACCTCTCGTAAGTCGTTCGGAGATAGGAGAACCCTGCGAACGGAAGTCGATTATTTCTTCCATCTCTCCCCATATCTCATTTGAGAAATTGTCGGCTCTGTCCCAACCTTCATCGTTCATGCCCATGATCATCACTGATTCGTCGCTGACTCGAATCATCACATCAGGGCGTTCGAACACTTCCGGTCGCAGTCGAGTTCCAATGCCTGGGTTTTGCGGTGCATGGAGCCAACCATTTTCGATTGGTGGTAGCGGATCGACGAACTCGCCGTACCAGCCGTACAAATACGGTCGAACGTGTTCCATGATCATTGCGTTCGGGGAATTCATGCAGATGTGAGCGCAGGCAAAAATATTCACAGGTCCAGTCGCGTCGTGTGGAGCTACCGGCACTTGATGAGCCGATGCCATCACAGCGATTCGATGGGTTTCGCTGATGCCACCAGTCCAAATGAGATCGGGCATGACGATTTGGGCTGCACCGTTTTCGATGAACTCACGCAACTGCCAGCGTGTGAGGAGTCGTTCAGAGATACAGACAGGCGAGCTAGTTGAATCCTGGAGCTGTCTGAGCGCCTCAGGGTTCAACAATGGCATCAGGTCTTCTTGCCACATGATGTCGAGCGGTTCCATCTCTTTCGCGATTTGGATGGCAACTGGGAGTGACCACTTTCCGTGACCGTCGTTGGCTATTTTTATATCGTCACCTACTGCGTCTCGAACATCGCGGAAGGGCTTTAGAACGTGATCAAGCTCTTTAGGAGCTAGATACTGACCTTCCGACGGCGTAGCGACAGTAATCGTCGGTCCCATTTTCATCGCTGTAATGCCGTCGTCTATCAACTCTTTCGCAAGATCCCCACATCCTTCAAATGGTGCTCCGGTTGCGTACACCCGAATCTTCTTTCGAACTGCCCCGCCAAGAAGTTCGTATACAGGCACTCCCGCCGCCTGCCCTTTGATATCCCACAATGCCATGTCGATTGCTGAAATCGCTCGTAGCTCGGCACCACCGTAACCAGCATGATCAGAGAGCCGGAACATGTTTAGCCAGTGCCGCTCAATAGCAAATGGATCTCTCCCAACAACAAGTGGAGCAAAGTGATCATGAACGGCAGATTCGACAGTTTTCGATGCGTACCATGTCTCACCAAGCCCTATCAGACCAGTGTCGGTGTGAACTCGAACCCAAATAACGTCAGCGGGATCGCTGACTCGTACTGTTTCGATGTGTGTGATTTTCAAGTTTGGGAATTACCTTGACTCGGTGAGTACTTGTTACAAATTACGGTGGGACGGTCGCCGAGTATACGCCGGGTCAGGTTAGAATTCGCCCGCAAAACGCCGACGAGCTCGAAGAGCCGTTCGATACCAGCGTCTAAGTGACAAGAGGATTGAATTGAAAGCAGCCAGAGTAGTAGCCCGTCGAAAAATTGAGTTCTTGGATGTTCCAGAGCCAGGACCGCTGGAAGAGGGTGAAGTTCAGGTCAAACTTGAATCACTTTCGATCTGCGGAAGCGATATTTATCTTGAGTACGACGCTGAACTGCCCGAAGAAGACTACCCATTCGTACCAGGTGCACCGATGCACGAATGTGCTGGTGTTGTCGTCGACAGTCGAGACCCTGACTACGCTGAGGGGCAGCGAGTGATCGTCATTCCCCGCGATGTCGCAGGGATGCAGGAGCAAGTCGTTCAGACCGCCGACCGACTGATCAAACTGCCGGAATGGGGTGATCTTTCAGAATGGGTCATGTGCCAACACTCTGGCACAGCCCTGTACTCGGCACGCCACTGGGGAAACCCGATGGGGCGCAAAATTGCCGTAATTGGACAAGGTGGAATCGGTCTTACGTTCACGATGATCGCAGAACGACAAGGAGCCCAACAGATCGTAGGAATCGATCTCGAAGAGTATCGATGTCGTAAATCTGCCGAGCTGGGTGCAACCCACACGATCAACGCATCCAATGAAAACACCTTAGAGGCATCAACTGAGATCACTGGTGGTGAAATGTTTGATGTCGTGGTCGATGCCAGCGGAAACCCAGACGGTCTTGGAATAGCCATCGATCTAGTTCGCGATCAGGGACAGATTATTTCGTTCAGTCTTGTCGACCCGACTAACGTCACTTTCGATCATCGCAAGTGGATGGGTAAGAACATCCAGATGAATGCCACTGTTATCGCAGCAACTCACGAACCAATCCAAGAGATTCGAGACATCGTAGCTTTGAAAGAGCGTGGTTGGATCGATCCTGGCGTATTGAAAACGCACGATGCAAGATTCGAAGATGCGCAGGAAACTTTCGAAATGTACCGACTCCGTCAGGACGGAGTCATCAAGGTCGCTATGTCCATCTAGCCTTGTAGATGGCATAATCTTCCACGTCATTTATTAGTTAATTCGCATTTATAGGAGTTTTACATGTCCGGTGAAGTAGGAACCACAGCCCCAGCATTCAACCTGCTGGATACTGATGGCAACGAATTCAATTCCAGCAGTCGTGCAGGCAAGAAGACCGTCATTGCGTTCTTCCCTGCGGCATTTAGTGGAGTCTGTGCAGAGGAACTCTGTAGCTTCCGTGACGCTCTTGCCGATTTTACGGCCGTGGACGCTGAAGTAGTCGGAATTTCAATTGATGGTCGGTTCGCCAACGGTGCGTTCCGCGACGCCAACAACCTTCCGTTTGCGATTCTTAGTGACTACAAGCAGACCACAATCGCTGATTACGATGTAGTTTGGCCTGATTTCGCAGGTATGGACGGTTACACAACTGCACGACGATCAGTTTTCGTAGTTGGTACCGACGGAAACATCTCATGGAAGTGGTTGTCCGACGTTCCTTCTGACCTACCGTCTATCGAAGACGTACAGGCTGCGGTAAACGCTGCGAGCTAGTAACTCTTCTCGATACAGAATCGAAATTGAACAAGCCCCGGAACAATATTCTGGGGCTTGTTTGCTTTAACGGACAGGCGCATCATTCGTCGACCGAGACAGTTTCATATTTACCGGACCAATATTGATGCCGAAGTTTTCATCCATTCCCCTATCAGCCAACCTTAACGCTGCGACCGGCGACTCTAAGCACTGGACAGGTAAAACGGCTGGGGCAGTCAGTTCGCTTCCCGTTGGCAATCAGACATTTTGGGGAGTTCCGTTCAGTCTCGCCGACGATGGCAATAACCTGCTCGTAATCCAAAATGATGAACAGGCAAACGTAAAAATCGGTTCATCTGGTTCACACCTAACGTTCGCCCATTTTTGCGATGAAAAAGCTTCATCCTCGGTCGCAGGGCAGTCTTCTGACTATTTGAATCCTGTTGTAACCGCTCCGGGTGAACACATCGCTGACTATGTGGTGGTTTACGAAGATGGCACTGAACATCGACAGTCCATTCGTCGACGCTTTGAGATTAACCAAGTTCAAACTCGAATGCAGAGCGGATTTACCTCACGCCAGCACCAGGGAATTAGCAGTCTCCCCAAACGCGGACCGTACCCAAATAACGCCTGGGGTCGATGGCAAACAGGTGTGATGGTTGGAGATGTACCAGCCGACGGTCGAACGCCTGCAAAACTCGACAAGTCAGGGCGATCTAATCCTCCAGGTTCGTGGACGATCTACGCCCTAAAACTTCCCGACTCATCAAAGAAAGTTGCGTCACTAAGAATCGAAGGAAAAAGTGCGACGGCATTCGCAATCGGGGCCATCACAATGTTCGACGGGCAGGAAAACCCATTACGTCACGAACCTCTTGAAACGATTCAAATAGACTCAAACGGAAAATCGGCTGATGCCATAGATGTGGCTGTCGATTTAGGTGTTGTCGCCCGTCAGCAAGACATCCAAAGTTTTGACGGAGACTCATGGGTGAACGAACCCGTACGTGGCTGGGGTGAATCAGTCGATGACCCAAAAACAGTGGCGTCTATCGATCTAACAGCTTCCAGCGACGCGACACTCTCGATCGATGGGCAAGAAATCGACGTACGTTCACTACTCGAAGCGGGTGAAGCTACGAGTTCCGATGGCAGTGTCAGTGCCCGCGTCCTAACTTCTGAACGAACTTGGGTTCATGGTAAGATCATCGACTCAAGCACCGGAAATCCTACAGCGGCCCGAGTTCATTTCCGTTCGCCGGACGGACGCTACTTCCCGCCTTATGGTCACACGCACGAAGTAAACGACAACTGGTTCGAAGATTACGGGGCTGACTTGCTGTTGGGCGATACTCCGTATGCCTACATCGACGGAACGTTCCAGGGAGAGCTGCCTGTCGGCGATGTTTACGTAGAAGTTTCCAAGGGGTTTGAATTCGAACCGATCCGCCAGAAGATCAACATCAAACCGGGGCAGCGTGAGCTCGAAATCAACCTCGACCGCAACTCAAACCTGCGCAAGTCAGGATGGGTCACTGCCGACACCCACACTCACTTCTTAACGCCCGAAACGGCACATCTCGAGGCGGCTGCGGAAGATATTAATGTGATCAACCTACTCGCCGCGCAGTGGGGCGATCTTTATACGAACGTCGGTGACCTCACGGGCGAGGTTTCGGGTTCTTCATCTGAAGAAACGATCGTCTGGGTTGGAAGCGAAAACCGGCAACATTTCATGGGCCACATCAGCCTCATGGGAGCAACAGGCTCGCCGATCTTCCCGATGTCGACAAGTGGCCCAACTGAGGGCTACATCGGTGATCCGACAGTCAGGGCTATGAGCGAATGGGCAGACGAAGCTCACGAAAAGGGTGGACTTGCAATTGTTCCGCACTTCCCTTTCCCTCATTCAGAGGTAATCGCTGAAGTCGTACTCGGTAAAGTTGATGGACTCGAAATCCGAGATTTCCACGTGCCAAGCATGGACACCTTTGCTGTTCATGAGTGGTACCGACTGATGAGCTGTGGATACCGAGTTCCGGCCGTCGGCGGCACCGACAAAATGTCGGCAGGCATGCCAGTGGGAGGAGTTCGCACTTACGCGTACATCGGCGACCGAGAGCTTTCTCACGAATCTTGGAGCGATGCGGTTCGGGCGGGTCGTACATACACGACGAGCGGTCCGCTGATGGATTTCACGGTCGAAGGTCTGCGCCCCGGTGATGAACTGAATCTTCCAGCTTCGGGAGGATCAGTGCACGTTACCGCGACAGCAACATGTGCGATGCCGATCAACAAGTTAGAAATCGTGTTCAACGGCAAAGTGATAGCTCAAGCGATCTCCAACGAAGGATCGAAGCTTTTGGCAATCGACGAATCGCTCGACTTGCCCGGAAGTGGCTGGATTGCCGCCAGAGCCGTTAGCACGCACGTTGCGTGGCACGTATGGCCAGTGAACTTCGCAGCCCACACATCTGCTGTTTACGTGAAAGCGGGACAGACGGACGCGTTCGATGCAGGCTTAGGTCAATACCTCATCACCACAATGGAAGGTGGTGTCGAGTGGCTCGACAACTTGGCGACTCGAGCAGATGCCGAGCGCCATTCAGCCATTCGCAAAGTATTCACCGACGCTATCGGATCGGTAAATAAAAAGATGCCTCACACTCACGCTGACGGTACGACACATACGCACTAGTGCGGACATGCGTGTGGAACCGGTACGACTAGTTGAATTAATTTACGACCGGAAACGATTAGAATTCCCGAGTGCATCCGAGGGATCTTGGGTGGGGACGCGTATTCCTTATTCGACAGCTACCCGCCATCTCACGAGATCCCTCCTTCGTCGGGAAATCTGACGTTGCATCGAAACTATTGTGACTGGCTGATATTCGTGCCCGGTCTAGTCATCACCCTTTGGGTTTGAAGGACGTACCGACCCGGCGCTGACTCCTCCGTCCATGAGAAGCTCAGCTCCAGTCATGTACGAAGCATCGTCGGATGCGAGGAACAGAATTCCACCGGCGATGTCTTCGGGCTTGCCCCAGCGTCCTAGTGGTACCCGGTCGGTTCGGAACTTGCTCTGGACCGGGTCGCTGTAGAGGTAATCAGTGAAGGGAGTGTGAACCCATCCCGGCATGATCGTATTGACCCGGATGCCTAAGCTGGAAAGCTGAAGAGCGGCTGACATCGAGAAATTCAACATTCCACCGCGTGAGAACGAGTATGCCGACCCGTAAGATCCAGAGCCCTGTTTCGCCGCCATAGATGCCAGGTTGATGATCGATCCCCCACCCGACTTCTCCATCGGACCCGCAACAGCACGGGTACCCAAAAAGATTCCAACGGTACTGATCTCCATCGTTTTCTTCCATACGGCAGGCTCGATATCAAGAATCGATTTAGGGTCGAGAATTCCTGCGATGTTGACCAAAATGTCGAGTCGACCGAAATGCTTCATCGTGGCGTCGACTACTGCAGTCCATTCATCTTCTTCGGTCACGTCAAGATGCATATAGATAGCATCGTGCCCCGCATCACGAAGCAGCTGAGCTGATTTTTCGCCCACCTCGTCTTGGACATCAGTGATGACTACGCCTTTGCCACCCTCTTCGAGGAAGCGCCATACAGTCGCTCCACCAAAGCCCATCAACTCGTCTTTGTTGGTTGCTGCGGAACCTGTAAGTAGCGCTACTTTGCCTTCGAACCGATTGTCGAATCGTGTGGACATCTTCGTATCTTGACCTTTGTTACCGAGAAAATTTTCTACTGCCGTGGCGTCGTCTAGCCTGCAGAGAATTCCGGCAAGTTTAGACCTCTGAGCACCCAAAGGGGAGGCTGTTCCGGCTAGATGTTTGTCCGCTGTACAGCAACTACGAGGTTCGGAATAAGGAATCCAAAGATTCCTGCGAATACCAGGATTTCACCAAGCAGGTGCTGTTTTCGGTCTCTGAAGAAAATGAATGCCGGTATCGAAACGAACATCAGCACGAACAGGACCACGACGAGGTAGATCGGACTCGGAGCGATAGAAAGCTTGGTGCCGTCGCCCGACAATAACGCTTGAGCAGCAAACGCCATTATGATCGCCACCATGTTCCATCCAAGGAACGTCACAAGAGCAGCCATTGCGATGAGACCGGACACATTAGACTCTGCTGCTCGCTCTTGCAATGCTCGCGGTGGGCTGTAAACGAGGAGTAACGCTAGATGAGTTACGAAAACCATGCCCATTAGCGCACCGCCGATCATTCCGGCGATCACGGTTCGCAGCGGTTCTTCCAATTAAGAGCCTGCCTCAGAGAGCACTGCGGGGATTGGGTCGACCAAGAAAGCCTGCTTGCGTTGCACTGTCGTCAGCAACAGATGCCATGCTGTTCCAAGTTCTTTCGAGGGCGGCACGGTGAACATTGAAGGACCAGCCCCGCACAGCATTACATCTCGAGCACCCAACGACATCAGATGGTCTCGCTGCTCGCTCCATCCCGGGAATAGTTGCTCGGCAAGCGTTCCAAACTGGTTGAAAAAGAACTCAGGTGGACAACCGCCTCCAGCCCGGATTCGCGCTGCTAGCTTGTGAGTCAAATTACCACGAGTGAACATCGATTCATTTACATGTGAAAACACAGAAGCAGTCTTGGCAGTGTGGTTAGTCAGATCAATCTCGGGCGTGAGGATTAGGAATTTAGGGATCTTTGCAGGTGCGATAGGGGTTACATCTTCACCTCGACCTTGAACCAATGAGGTCCCGCCCCTGATCAAAAACGGAACATCCGAGCCGACATCGGCAGCCAACTCGGTTAGTTCATCGAGCGAAAGCCCGAGCTTCCAAAGTTTGTTCAAACCTCTAAGGGCGGCGGCAGCGTCGGTAGATCCTCCACCCATTCCGGCCGAGACAGGTATGTTCTTCTGGATCGAAATACTCGCCCCCTGAGAAACACCCGTTTTCTGTTGCAGTACCTGAGCAGCTTTCGTAGCGAGGTTTATTTCTGGCGTGATCTCATCGTCATCGCAAGTGACTAGAACATCATCTGATTCCGTGATCACCACTGTGTCGAACAGATCTACAGTCTGCATAACAGAAGCAAGATTGTGATAGCCGTCGCGGCGTTTGCCGAGAATCTCCAAAGTGAGATTTACTTTGGCATAAGCCTTTTCGGTTATCGAAACGGTGTTCGTCATTTCGCTTTGTCTTGTCGATTCTTCTGGCGTTTGCGACGAACAGAACCTTGCACCTGCAAAGGTCGCCCTGCACTCACCCACACTTCGTACAAAACTTGCCAATCGGCGAGAGAAAGCGTGGAAGGTCGACGAGAGGTCTCGAATCCAGTCTGTTCGACCAACGCTCTTGCGTCTTCGAGAGGTATGAATAAGCCGTCAGAAAGCGAGTTGTGCAATTGCTTTCGAGGGCTTTTGAAGCCACTTCGTGCGAGTTTGAAAAAATCGTCTGCCGATTCGAACGTTATTCGAGTTTCTTCAGTCGGAACAAGCTTGATGACTGAGGAATGCACTTTTGGTGGCGGGTTAAAACACTCTGGTGGTGCGTTGACGACATGATCAGCGGTCGAATAAATCTGAACGGCGAGAGAAAGCAGGCTCATATCACCGGGTTTTGCCGACATATCGTTTGCCACTTCGCGCTGAACCATAATCACCATCAACTCAGGCTTACGAGTCGATTCGAGGAAATTACGAGTGATTGGGTTTGCAGCGTAGTAGGGAAGGTTCGCAACAACCTTGTAGTCGTTCTCGACCAACCACGGGTCGAGGTCAGATCCGAAGTCACGGGCGTCAACATTCAAGACACGAACGTTAGGATTCGATTCGTATTTGAATGCAAGTCGATCAGCGAGATCTTCGTCGAATTCGAGAAGTAGAACTCGACCTGCACGTTCAACCAAATCGCCAGTGAGTGCGCCACGACCGGGGCCCACCTCAACTACAGTGTCATCCGAATTCAAATCAGCAGCTTCGATAATCGCATCGATTACCGATCTATCTTCTAGAAAGTGCTGACCCAGCCGCTGTGGGGACATGGGCTAATCCAACCCGGAACTAGTGCGTGCTATGCCATCGAATGAGTCTCGACGGAGCCGATTGATAACGACTAGAGAGAAAATATGACCGTGCATCCCTGTATCGCCAGCTGCTTGAAACATAGATGGCAATACCGACTCAAGCCTGGCGTTCCCACGGCACCCGAGGTGTTTCGCTTACCGCTGCTACCTTCCGGTCCTGACGGGGTTCACGAGGCCTCGCCGCGCAGGACCAAGCTATCAACATCTAAATACTGACTCTAGAGGTCAAAAGCGAACAGTCTCAACAGGGCATTCAGTCTCGCTATAGCGGATTGCGAGTACAGGGCACCGCTACCGCCCCACCTAGCACGATCAAGTTAATCGTACTACCGAGTCATCGAATAGTCGCTGAATTACGGCACGAATACGGCGACGATTCCCGTTAGAATCTCGACATGTCTTCACAAAGTAGCGAAAAGCCAGCAATCACCAAAGCAGTTATTCCGGTGGGAGGCCTGGGAACCAGGTTCCTCCCGGCGACTCGGACGGTTCCAAAACCGCTACTGCCGGTGTTGAACGTTCCAGTAATCGAATACGCGGTTCGAGACGCGGCAGAAGCTGGCGTGACCGATGTGGCAATCGTGATGTCACCAGGAATGGAATCAGTCGCTGACTACTTCGGGAACCAGGCGACGCTTGAACGTGAACTTAGAACACGGGGCCGGGATGATCTGCTTGAAAAGCAGTTGGAAATAGCTTCACTCGTGAATGTGACCACTGTGTATCAGCACGATCCAAAAGGGCCGGGGCACGCGATTCTTCAAGCGCGTGATTTCTGTGATGGAGAGTCGTTCGTAACGATCTTTCCCGATGATGTAATCCTCAACGACGTTTCAGCTACAGAACAATTGATGCAGGTTTATCGAGAACATGGCGGATCAGTTCTTGCAGTGAGTGAGGCAGCCGACGAGATTATTCACACCAAGGGTGTCGTTGGCGGTACACCTCTCGGCTCCAGAGTTCATGAAGTAGACGCCTTGGTAGAAAAGCCTGCTCTCGAAGACGCTCCAAGCAAACTTGCGATTGTTGCTCGATACATCCTCGACAATGCTGTTTTCGACTATCTTGCCGAAGAGCACGCCGGTGCAGGTGGCGAAATTCAGATCACTGACGCAATCGCGTCGCTGTTGGGCAACAGTCCGATTCACGCTAGGGAAATCAGTGGGTTCCACGCCGACACGGGTAATCCCGGAGGAATGCTGCAAGCCGCTATTCACGTCGCAAAGCAGGATCCTGAGCTCGCGGAAATCGTGGCTGACGCGCTTCAGGGCTGATCGACGTTTCTTTAGAGCCGTCTTAACGATGGCGAAACGATAAGTGCTCCTAACCCTGTGGAGATCACAACTATTCCCGCGGCTGCAAGAGCCCAGTCGACACCGATAAGTTCCCCCACGGCGCCTAATCCGAGATGACCTATCCAGCCAAAGCCGATAGCAAACACCCAGGCACCCACGGCTCTTCCTCGCATCTCGTCTGGAACATTCAACTGCAGTAGAGTCCACTGCATAGCGTCGAAAGCTGCAGCCGACGCGCCAACACCCATGATTAATACGAGTGCAACCGCGTACGAACCGAATGCTGAGAACGTGGCCAAGAACAAGCCGTAAGCAACCGCTACTGTGATCAGCAAAAGACCTTTTCGTTGAAAATTGCCGAGCATCATCAGAAATAAGGTCCCGAACATCGATCCGAAACCTGCCATCATCGTCAGAGTGCCAAGTCCTTTTTCGTCGACGTTCAAAACTTCCTTGGCCACCGCAGGCATGACCGCACCGTAAGCGAAACCGAATATTTCAACCAGCACCGCGGTGATCAGAATCATGCGGACAATCGGAAGAGTCGACATTAGCTTCAGGCCGTCAAATACGTCCCGAATGACAGAGCAAGTCTGCTCGACTACTTTGACTCGTAAACCTCGATTCGCCAGAAGGGCTAAAAATCCGCCGATAACGAATGCAATCCCGGATGCAAAGAAAGTTGCCGGTACGCCCAGCCAACTGATCGCAAATCCGGCAGCAAGAGCTCCTAGAGCACCCACAGCACGCATACCTGTAGATTGGATCGCCACGGCGTTCATCCGGACTTCTCGTGGCACAGAACCTGTAACCATGCCCTGAACAGAGGGAATCTCGAATGAGTGCCCTACCCCTGAGAACGCGAGAATTACGAATACCAACCACAGTGGCTCTAGATTATTCATTGCCACCGCAGCCAAAGCCGAAAGCACAACTGCTTTGTATATTCCCGTAATGAGCATGATCTTGCCGCGTGAGAAGCGATCAGATGCGGCGCCACCAATAGGCGCAAAGATCAACTGGGGAGCCTGCCGAACAGCGAAGGACGCGGCGGCTAAAAATACTGAGTCTGTTTCATTCAACACGACCCAGCCTGTGGCTAGGCGCTCTCCCCAGTTACCCAGCGAAAATATCACCGACGCCAGCCATACTCGTCTGAACTGTGGGAATGCGAACGCGGCTAGTGGACCACGCGGCCGAGAGAATTTGCGAGCTGGTGTTGGGACAGAAGTGGTCATGCGCCCGTCATTCTGAGCGCGACCAACTGATTAGTCGATAGACAAAATTGCTAGTCGAGCGAGAGCACGGCCATGAATGCCTCTTGAGGCACTTCGATCGAACCAACCATCTTCATTCGGCGCTTCTTACCCTTTTTCTGCTGTTCCAGCAGTTTTCGTTTACGGGTGACGTCACCACCGTAACACTTGGCAAGAACGTTCTTTCGAAGGGCTTTTACGTCGGTACGAGCAACGATTTTGCCGCCGATAGCAGCCTGAATCGGTACAGCAAACATCTGTCGAGGAATCAAGTCTTTCAGCTTCGATGTAAGCGAACGACCGTACGAAGCGGCTTCATCTCGGTGTGTCATCATCGAAAGAGCGTCAACTGGTTCGTGGTTCACTAACACGTCGAGTTTGACCAGATCGGCAACGCGATTGTCGATCATCGAGTAGTCCATCGACGCGTAGCCCTGGGTGCCAGATTTCAACTTGTCGTGGAAATCTACGAGGATTTCGGAGAGCGGAATATCGTACTCAAGTAGTACACGAGCATCCCGCTTTGCTTCGCCTTCTTCGCTTGAAGCCGACTCAAGATATTCCATCTTTTTGTATTCGCCACGTTTACCCGTGACCAATTCCATGATGGCTCCGATATAACGCCCGGGCGAAACAATGGTGATATTCACCCACGGCTCGAGAATGTCGGACAAATTGTTGTGATCGGGTAGCTTCGACGGGTTGTCGATAGTGATCGATTCTCCCGACTTCAGCAGCACCTCATAGCTAACGCTTGGAGCCGTAGCGATAAGGCCGAGACCGTACTCACGTTCCAGCCGCTCTTGGACGATGTCCATGTGGAGCAATCCAAGGAATCCGCAGCGGAATCCAAATCCAAGCGCCGCCGATGACTCAGGTTCGAACACAAGAGCTGCGTCATTCAACTGCAGCTTTTCGAGCGCATCACGCAACTCGGGGTAATCCTCACCCTCGGTGGGGAAGATACCTGTAAACACCATAGGACTTTGCGCGGCATAGCCCGGCAAAGCATCCGCAGCAGGGTCACTAGCGACAGTCATCGTGTCGCCCACACGAACGGCTTTCACGTCTTTCAGACCTGTTGCCACGTACCCAACTTCACCGGTCTTTAAGCCGGTAGTTTTCTCAAGCACCGGACTGAAGAAACCAGTTTCGAGAACTTCGGCTTCTATTTCAGTTCCCATCAGGCGAACTCGGTCGGAGCTTTTCAATGATCCGTGCATCGCACGCACATATGCAATCACGCCTTTGAACTGGTCGTACTTTGAGTCGAAAATCAATGCCCGGAACTTGTCATCGACGTTTCCGACTGGTGGCTCGACTCGGGTAACAATCTGCTCAAGCAGTTCCTTGACGCCGTCCCCGGTCTTAGCCGAAATTTGAAGAACTTCGTCAGCACCGAAGCCGAACGTCTGCTCTAGTTCGGTCAACACGCGTTCTGGCTGTGCCGCCGGCATATCGAGCTTGTTGATTACAGGAATGATTTCAAGATCGTTCTCAAGTGCCAGATACACGTTTGCGATCGTCTGTGCCTGAATTCCCTGAGTGGCGTCTACCAGCAGAACAGCGCCTTCGCACGCAGCAAGCGAACGAGAGACTTCATAAGAGAAATCAACGTGGCCCGGGGTGTCGATCAGATTTAGCTGATAATCGACACCATTTTCGGCGGGATACTGCAGCCGAACGGCCTGAGCCTTAATCGTAATGCCGCGTTCCTGCTCAAGCTCCATCGTATCGAGGTGCTGAGCGGTCATCTTGCGTTCTGACACAGCATCGGTGATTTCGATCAGGCGGTCGGCTAGGGTCGACTTACCGTGATCGATGTGGGCGATGATGCAGAAATTTCTAACGTGATCTTGCGACATATATCTAATAGTAGTCGCTAATTACGGAAATTCCTTGTGCTGGAGCTACAGACTTTCACCCAAGTTAGTGAGTCTCGGTTGAGCACGCCAGAAACTAGCCTCAATGGCCGCGACGCAAAGCCCTGCCTGGAGTTGCACCGGTGTTCGTGCCATTCTCGATCACAACTTCACCGTTGACGATGACGTAGTCGATACCGACCGGATAATGCTTAGGATCGTCTTTCGTAGCGTCTGTTCGAACTGTCTCGGGATCAAAAATCACGATGTCGGCTCTAAACCCGTCACGTAATGCCCCTCTATCCGTCAGCCCCAATCGCTGTGCAGGGAACGAAGTCATCTTCCTGATCGCTTCTGGCAGTTTGAGATGCTTTTCAGCACGTACAAACTCAGCCAGAACCACAGGGAAACAGCCGTAGGTTCGTGGATTCGGATACTCACCAAACAGAATGGCGTCGGAAGCAATCATTCCGTAGGGATGTGAAACGAACTCCGGCAGTGTGTGAGCATTCGTTCCGGTGCCGACTTCGCTAATTCCGAGCCGTTCTTCTAGAAGCAGATCGAACAATGCGTCTGCAGGGTCCTGTTCCCGCATTTCAGCTATGTGTGAAATCGATTTACCGTCGTACTTTTCGTTTTGGGGCTGGCGGAAGTTGTGAAGCCATCGTTCCCGCCAGATTTCCTGAATATCGGAACGAGAATTCATATCTCGCTTCATCTTCTTCCGATCCTCGGGATCGGCCAGCGCAGCCATGATCCGTTCGGGACCGCCATCTTTCGCCCAAAACGGTAGCTGAATAGTTACCGAAGTTCCCGAGTACGGGTACGTGTAGCAGTCGAAAGTTACGTCTACGCCTTCAGCCCGTGCGTCTTCGACGAGACCTAGATACCCGTTGTGCGAGCCTTCACCCTGTTTCGGCTGTCTGAAATGAGTGAGGTGAATCGGAATGCCCGATTTTCTACCAATCTCAACCGCTTCTTCCCACGGTGCGTATGTGCCTTGTGACTTCAACGAAGCGCGTGTGTGGGTGTGGTAGAACCCGCCCATCGCGGCAGTCTGTTCAGAAAGTGCGATTAACTCTTCGGTCGAAGCATAGGCACCCGGGGGATAGTCGAGACCTGTCGACAGTCCCCACGCACCTTCCTCCATCGACTCACGAATCACCGCTTTCATATTCGCTATTTCGGCAGTGGTGGCAGGCTGATCGTTCCATCCTGTTGCCCAAATACGAACGGGTGAATTTCCAAGAATGTAGGCAATGTTCACCGCTACAGTTCCATCGTATTTGTTCAGAAGTTCCTGAGTAGTCAACCAATCTGGTTCAGGCGGGTACCAGTTCAGCCCTGCATCCATCCATATGTAGCGTTCGAGCTCTTCTTTAGTCTTGAACGGTGCGTGAGAAATGCCATCAATGCCGACCAATTCGGTAGTTACGCCCTGCCGAACCTTCGGATCGTGGTGCGGTTCTCCAAGGATCGTCAAACCAGCGTGAGAGTGCAGATCGACGAAGCCGGGACAAACTACTTTGTCTTCGGCATCGATTACCCGCTCTGACTCGTATTGATTGAGGTCGATTTCACCTCGTTTTATCGAGATAGTGTCGTTATCGACCAGTACCGATCCTCGGAACCAGGGCGATCCGGTACCGTCGATTATTCGTGCGTTGTGAATGAGAAGTTGAAGCATGGTGCGCAAATAATAAACGCAAGCTGTTCACTAGAGGCTGCGACTGCCCTAAGATTGGCGCCTGATTCCGATTCGAATGAATAACAGGGCTGAAAATGAATTTGTTGAGCAACGATACTTACAGAGTGGCGGTTGTGGGTGCTGGTGGCACCGGAGCGTACTACGGCGGTGCACTTGCGCGAGCTGGCGCTGACGTAACAATGATCGCTAGAGGTCCACATCTCGAAGCGATCAACAAAAACGGTCTTCAACTAAATTCCGTATTGCTCGGCGATTTCCAAGTTGAATGCACTGCCACTGACGATATGGCGTCGATTGAACGAGTCGATCTCGTAATTTTCGCAGTGAAGAGCTGGGGTACTGATGCTGCGATAAAGGCAATGGCATCAGGTGACATGGTTGGCGAAGGCACGTTGATCATTTCGATGCAAAACGGTATCGACAGCGAACCACAGTTGTCGGCAGCGTTCGGACCCGAGCACGTTCTCGGCTGCACCGCCACGGTTTCGGCTCTTATCGCCGAGCCGGGAGTTGTGAATCAAGCCGGAGGACCAGGTTCACTTGTAATTGGTGAGATGGACGGTGGACCTTCAGACCGCGTTACGTCGTTAGTTGAACGATGTCTTACAGCAGGACTTGCGGCAGAGGCAAACGACAACATCGAGATGGCTTTGTGGATGAAATTCACTTTCATCTGCGCACTCAGTGGAATGACTGCTCTCACCCGTAAGCCAATTGGTGAAATTTTCGCTCAGGAAACGACGACTGAGATGTATCGACAGGTGCTTTCTGAGGTTGCTGCAGTTGCGCGGGCAAAGGGCGTAGGAATTTCTGAAGAGTTAGTAGATTCGACGCTCAAAACAACGCAAGGTCGTGAGCCGTTCATCATTGGATCTATGGGTCACGATTTGATCGCTGGTAATCCGATAGAAATTGGTCTACTGAACGCACGAGTAGTGGAAATGGGTAAGGAACTGGGGATCGACACGCCAGCCAACTTCGCCATCGAGGCAGCACTCAGACCGCACGAGGGTGGAGCCGGCTAGGCTCTCTACCGAATAGCAACTGAATCAAGTTCAGGATGACGGACTATAAAAAACGGGGTGAGCAGTTTTGCTCACCCCGTTTTTTATCAGACATCGCAAGACGTACTAATCCAGCAACCCATCCTGTGGAGTTGTCCACGGTGCTCGTGCTGACCATTGCTTAGGACGAGGTACTCGTGAAACCGGTACATCGATGAAGACAGGCTTGTTCATTGCAAGAGCCTTCGGGATGACGTTCTTCACATCGAAAGGATCTTTGGCACGAAGTCCAACTGCACCGTAAGCCTCGGCGAGTTTGACGAAGTCAGGGTTCACGAAATCAGTTTCGTAGGTACCACCGAAATCGTCGTCCATGTCTCGCGCCACGTTTCCGTAATGACCATCGTTGTAAATCACGGTAACTAGATTGATTCCGTACTTCACAGCCGTCGAAATCTCCGACGAGTTATACATAAATCCACCGTCGCCCGAGACACAAATCACAGGCTTATCGGGATTTCCAACCTTCGCACCCAACGCTGTAGGGAACGCGAAACCAAGGTTTCCGGAGTAGCCAGAATCGATGTAGGACTTCGGGTTCTCTGTAATCCAGCGGGGTCGCGAGTAGTACCCAAGCTGTGTCATGCCGAAGACCATGATAGCGTCGTCGGGAGCACCCTCTTGAAGTGCTCGAATGTAATCTTCCTGCGGCTGATTTAGCTCTTCTTCGCTATTGGCAAGCGCTTCCTGAATTCGAGAGACTTCGGGAGCCGGAGAATCCCAGCTTCCACCGCCGGCAGCCGAAATAGCAGCCTGAAGTTTTGGCAGTGTGGCTTTCACATCACCAACAACCCCCAGAGAATTCTGGTGAACGTGACCGATCATTTCAGGGTCGGCATCGATGTGAACCAATCGAGCCTTATCAGCGGCCTGATTCCGCATCGAGAACCGTGTTCCGATTCCGATCACGACATCGGCATCCTCGATGTAATCCTTCAACTGCCCTGTTGGTCCCAGCGATCCGCCAAGTGCAAGTGCGTGCCGTTCCGACATCGTGCCCTTACCACCAGCTGAAGTCAGCACGGCGATCTGGTGAGCCTCTGCAAATGCGACCAGTTCTGCCTCTGCGTCCGAACGGGCGATTCCACCACCGGCATAG
This sequence comes from Candidatus Lucifugimonas marina, assembly GCA_029593915.1. Taxonomy (GTDB): domain Bacteria; phylum Chloroflexota; class Dehalococcoidia; order Lucifugimonadales; family Lucifugimonadaceae; genus Lucifugimonas; species Lucifugimonas marina. The sequence continues at coordinate 1,614,512 of CP046147.1, forward strand.
ATAACCGGCTTGCGAGCTGCCGTTATTTCTTTTGCTGCTTGCTCGATTACAGAATCGGCAGGCACTTTTCGTTCAATCACGGCAGGTTCGAGCAGTTCGACTTCTTCACGTTCAACCATAGTCTCCGGTGGGAGTTCGAAATGAACTGGTGAAGGCCGGTCCGACTGTGCCTGCCTGAACGCTTCGTGAATACTTTCGGGAACCTCGTGGGGACGAAGAACTTGCTTCTGCCACTTGGTTACCGGGTTTGTAATCTCTTTTTGGTCGTTTACTTCGTGAAGTCCACCAAAGTTTTTACCAATACCGTCTCGAGGAATCTGACCTGCGATCAGAACAACTGGCGAAGAGCGTGAGAACGCGGTCGAAAGTCCACCACCGGCGTTGTAAATTCCGGGTCCTGGTACAACCATCGCAACGCCAGGTCGGCCTGTGGTTCGAGCGTATCCATCTGCCATGTACGTAGTCGATGTTTCGTTGCGAGTAACAACGAACTTGATACTCGGCTCATCCCGCAAGGCTGCGACGATGCCGTACATCTGCACACCCGGCAAGCCGAAGATTACTTCGACGCCCTCACGAACCAATGATTTTATGAGGGCTTCTCCACCCGAGAGTTTTGCCATGTTTTTCCTCTAAAGCACCGTTCGTAGGTGCTTTGTTATGAACCAGCCGTTTGTTGCGAGCGAACGCAGAGTACCGCCGTATAACGAAATACGCCAGCACTGTGCGAGTTAGTTACAAAATTTAGTCGTGCGGGGCGATCATGTATTTCACGCCGCCGCCCTTTGCCGATATTTCGAGTGCTTTGGCGGTGTCTTCCAATGAGAAACGCCCGCTAACTACACCTTCAAGGTTCAGCTTGGGCAATGTTTCGAGCGCTTCACCGAACGCATCACCCGCACCGAATGCTCCGCTCATGGTGATCTCTTTGTAGTGAAGATCGTACAGATCGACCGGCAATGATGATCCCTGAGGCGAGACTCCCACCAGAACCAGATTTCCACGAGGTCGAACCATCTTCGAAACGTTGGCCACTAGCGCCGGAACTCCGACTGCCTCTGCACCGATCTTTACGCCGTAGCCACCCGTGACTTCGTTCACGAGTTCTGCGAGATCGTCTTTAGTAGGATCGTTCAAATGCGTTGCGCCGAACTGAGTTCCCATAGCTAGTCTCTGGGCATTTGGCTCGGAAAGGATGATGTTCTTAGCACCACGTAGCTTGAGGAGACCGACTGTAAGCAGCCCGAGCAGACCTCCGCCCACAACCAGCGCATCGCAACCCTCTTCAACATCGATCATGTTGAAGGTTGAGATAACGCAGGCAAGCGGTTCAGCCATCGAAGCGGTTTCGTGATCGAGTCCGTCAGGAACGATGTGCGCCTGCCGGTGATCTACCAGAACATACTCGGCGAATCCGCCTGAGTAGCGCTTGTTGCGCTCGCAGTGCATTGCCGACCATGTGAGACAGCCCTGACATTCGCCACAGGCAGGATTCAGCGTGCAGCCGATGACTTTGCCAATTAGCGATTCGTCGACGCCCTCGCCTACTTCAACGACTGGTCCGACGAACTCGTGGCCAAGAATGTCTGGGGGTGTAGCAGGGAACAATCCCTGTGTCTTGTGAATATCGGTTCCGCAGATCCCTGATGAAAGAACCTTCATCACCAGTTCGCTCGGTCCCGCTTTGGGCATAGGAACTTCGTCAATCGTTATTTCAGTGCCGCCGCGCCACGTCGCTACTTTCATTTCATCTCCGAAATTAGGTCGTATAACAGCGATTCAACCGCTGTTTTAGTCTCAATGCGACGAATCTTATTCCCACACCACTCACAACGAAACCCAAACGACGTCCTTAAAACGAAAAACTCCCGGGTATTCGGAGTGGCCCGGGAGTTTTTGTGTCGACGACTATTCGGTTCTATTTAGCAACCTAGTTTTTGCACATTTCGACTACGGCAGGATCCCGTCCGAACATGCCGACGAGTTTCACTCCGAGATCGGCTGTGACAACGTCAAGTTCCGTGGTCAATTTGAGATCAAGTCGTTTGGGGTCGGGACCGTCATGCGTGATTGGTGAATCAGGTTCGGCGGTCAGCACGAGGTGGAAATCACCTAGCGGATCGTCAACGGTGGTGTAGATGTCCCAAGCGAACGTCTCGCCGACTTCTATTGGTTTCTCAGAGTGCTGTAAATAGACGCCTCGACCATCGTCACAGAAAGCGAATTCTTCAACGACAATCACATTGGGATCATCGGCGGTTAGCGCCCATGATCCTGGGGTGTTCCCACCCGGGAAAGAGTCCAAATCAATGATAAATGGTGAACCATCGACGAGAGGGTCGAATCCCGGAGCGTAGATCAGGAGCAACATGCGGAGTCGTCCGAACGCAATATTTCTTAGTTGTGTTTGAAGTGTAGAGGCGACCAATTCATCAGATGCACTGTGAGGGAGGTACCCGCCGGAAGCTCGGGAACCTTCGCGTACTCTCATAGAGTCCTCAAACCACGTATCCCACATGGCGAACGCACTCAATTCCTCGAACGGGGTCAGCTCATCCGGAACCGTTAACTTCGCAATCGGTGTTGCTTCCGGAATAGCTGGCTCAGTCGTCGCAGTCGCCTCGGCCGCTGAACCAGAATCTACTGCGTCATCCGACCCAGCGAACGCTACATAACTTCCAACTACTACTGCTATCGCTACAAGCACGAGCGCTTGCGCCATTCTTTGCTTAGACACGGGGATGATCCTCCAAATCGCCTCAGAGAGGTTTTCGAGGGGATTCGAGACATGCTGTCGCATGCCGGGTCCCTTCTGTTCTCCAAGTCGATCCTGAATTGCGAAGAACGTCCCGTTCTCGGGTGATATCTGTGCTGCGTCGTTGAAGAGTGAGCTCTGGATGAGATGTTCGATCTGCTGATCGTTCATTTGTGATTTATCCATTACTTGCCTCCTTTTCGATTTTCACCTGCGGATTGGGGATGGACGGTCCAAGTCGCTCCATCTCACGCCTTGCATGCCGCAAGGCTCGATGAATACGTGACTTGACCGTTCCAAGTCGCCAGCCGGTTGCCTCGACTATCTCTTCAAGAGAGAGTTCCTCGAAGTACCTGAGCACTAGTACCGTTCGCTGGTCCGTCGGTAATCCGGCGATAACCAGTGACATTTCCGATGCGGTTTCGGCGGCCAGTGTCTGTTGATCAGCCCGTGCAGGGTCAGCAACGTTCACGGCAGCCTCGATCTTCGCTGTTGGCACCGTGTTGCGGCGCCGTTGATTCTTCAGGTAATTGATGAGGATCCTCGTGAGCCATGCGGTTAGCTTCGAAGGGTCGAAGAGGGAACGGATTTGCTGCCATCCCCTTATGAACGTCTCCTGGATGGCATCTTCAGAGAGTCCGTGATCGCGGGTGATCAACCACGCAATTCGGTACAAACGCTGGGAGTAGGCATCGACGATGGCTTTGAATTCATCGCGGTTGCCTTCCTGACAGAGCCTTACGGATCTGCCTAACACCAGTTGTTCCCGTTGATCGTTCAAGATTTTTCTCTTGGCCTACAGAGCTAATAACCGATTCGGCTATAAGAACTGCTACCTGATTGCAGTCCTCACAAATTCAAGACACGTGTTTTCAGAAATGGTTCCCGCATATCTGGGGCAATTTACGACAATTTGGGCATTTCGACGAGATTCACGCGTTTTTCAGGGCCATCGCCAAGGGGCGGGTTTAGAATTTCGAGCGTATTTTTCTGCCAGCGTTCAACTTGCGGGAAAGCACGATTTCAGCGGTCTGCCTTAAAAGAAACTCCCGAGCATTCGGAGTTGCCCGGGAGTTTCTTTTTGACTGTCGATTCTTAGCTCTACAAGAGCTTCCTATTTCGGCGGCTCGGCGGTCCCCAGCGGTTCGGGTGATTGATCACGTTCAAGGTCGTGACCCGAAGTCGGTGGGCCAGGGGCGTATTCAGGGCAACGATCTGCTTCCTCCAAGGCATCCATAACGCCGACCTGTACCAGGTCAGCTAGACCAAGATCGAACATCATGACACCGTCGTTCACGATCAATTCGATCCACTCAGTATCTTCTGATTCACTATTCACCAGAAGGGCTGATCGATTTTCGATATCAAGGTCAATTCCAAGCTTTGCCACGCTGGAGTCAACGTCGAGTTCCCAACTGAAGTACTGCCCGGGATTACGGCCAGAATGGTCACCAACAACCACACCACGTTTGTTCCCACAGAATCGCCAGTCTTGAAAACCAGACACACCGTCATCAAAAATCAGACGTGACGCCACAATGTATCCAGTCCACGCCCTCGCCAGTTCGGTATCAGACAAAATCGAAGAGTCGATCAGATCATTCCTCATAGGACGAGGATCAAGCACATCTAGAACTATGTTCTCTGGCGGCGCCCCGATTGTTGGATACTCCACAACATCGTCTTTGGTGGTTTCATCTTCGGTTACTTCAGATTTGCTTTCGGCAGTTGGTTCACTTCCCCCGTCAGCTACGGCTCCAGTAGATGAATCGTCTCCAGTATCTGCACCTAAAAACGCCACATACGCGACAAGAACAGCAGCAATCGACGCAAACGCAGCACCCTGCGCAATCCTTTTCCTAAACATTGAGGTCACTCTCCATCGGAATCCAAGAGAATCGAGAAGCAATTGAATGAGTCTCGAGTTCGATTTTTCGGTAAGCCGATCCTGGATAGCGAGGAATGTCCCGTAGCGTTCAGGCTCTTTGCCCATTCGATCTGTGAGAGAACGACGTATTAGGTTTTCGACTTGTTCGTCTGCCATGAATGGCTTCTTTGACTTGTCCATCAGCCAACCTCTTCCTGTCGTGTCTCGCCGATCAAACGGACGGGACCAAGTTCTTCCATTCGCTGTTTCGCATCGCGTAAGGCTCGGTGTATTCGGGACTTCACAGTCCCAAGTCGCCAGCCCGTCGCTTCAACGATTTCGTCGAGAGACATCTCTTCGTAATATCGCAACACCAGAACCGTGCGTTGGTCTTCTGGCATCGATGCGATCACGACGTACATCTCATCAACAGTCTCACCCGCAAGTGTGTGTCGATCGGCGCTGCCTGATCTGTCATGAACCGTCATAGCAGCTTCGATCTCAACTTGCGGAACGCTTTTTCGTCGCTTCTGCCCCTTCAGATAGTTGAAGAGAATGCGCATGAGCCACGCTTGCAGCTTTGAGCTATCACTCAACGACCCAATACGACTCCATGCGCGAACGAACGTCTCTTGCGTGGCATCTTCGGCAAGACCGCGATCACCTGTGATCAGCAGTGCTGTTCCAAAGAGTTTTCGGTCGAATACGTCGACGATGGCTTTGAATTCATCTCGATGTCCTTCTTTGCAGAGTCTTACAGCTCTGCTCAGAATTATGTTTTTCGTCCCGTCATCCATGCCGTGAGTACACCCGTTCGATCTAGCGAATGCGTTTCCATTTTCAGCATAGAGGTTCGCCAAATATTGCGATCCTCACTAAAACCAGACGCGAAGAAACAAAAATGGTTCCCGCATATCTCACAACGTTTATCGCAATTTGGGCATTTCGACGAGATTCACGCGTTTTTCAGTGCCATCGCCAAGGGACGGGCTTAGAATTTCGAGCGTATTTTTCTGCCAGCTTCGCCCTTAGCGATTATTACCCGGAGTAACAATTTGAAAATCACCGATCTTAAAGTCGCAGTAATCGGCAACCAGCCAACTGTTCGACTCACAACCGATGAAGGAATCGATGGCGTCGGTGCGGCCGAATATTGGAAGCCGTATCTCAAGCCGATGATCGAGTTCTACCGTGACATGGTGATCGGCAAAGACCCAACGGACGTCGAACGTGTGATGCTGGGAATTCGCCGAATGGGTTCGTTCAAGCCGTGGGGTGCGGCTGTAAGTGCTATCGAAATGGCACTTTGGGACATCGCCGGTAAGGCTGCGAACCTGCCTGCCTACAAGCTGCTCGGAGGCAAAATTCGAGACAAGGTTCAGGTCTACAACGGCAACATACGGTACGAAATGGAGGGCGACGACCGTAGCCCAGATGCCTACGCCCGGAACATGCAAAAGATGATCGATCATCCGTACAACTTCTCGATTATCAAGCAGGCAGTTTCGTTCCACGGTGGAATGCAAAATGTTCCTGATTTCTACTACGGAACTCCAACTACCACCTCTCGCTACCCGAACCGCGGCACTATCACCGCTAAGGGGTTCAAATATCTGATGGAACGCATCGAAGCTATGCTCGATGTTTGTGGTGATGAGGTTGGGTTAGCACTGGACTGTGGCCCAGGTATGACCGTTCCAGATGCCCTAAAACTTGCTAAGGAGCTTGAGGGATCGAACATCATGTGGCTCGAAGACATGATCACGGGTGACTACTCACCGTTCGTTCTTGCCGATCTGTACACCCAGGTCACGCCTTACACATCGACTCCAATCCACACTGGTGAGCAGATTTACCTGCGACAAAACTTCGTCGAGCTGATCGAACGGAACGCAGTGAACGTGCTGGGTCCTGATGTCGCCGATGTTGGTGGAATCGCCGAGATGAAGTTCATCGCTGAATACGCTGACCTTCACGGAATCCTGATTGCACCTCACGGTACGTTCGATGGTTTGATCGGTCTTGCAGCTCAAACCCACATGGCGGCAGTTTTGCCAGACAACTACATAGCTTTCGAACTTCCGCAGCCAGACCCGCTGTGGTGGCTCGACATTATGGAAGGCGGAGAGCAGTTCAACGTCACTGATAGCCACATAGACGTGCCTGACACGCCGGGACTTGGACTAACGTTCATTCCAGAGGAAGCCAAAAAGTACCTTCGTGAAGAAGATGCCGGTTTCTTTGACGACTAGAAGTCACTAATGAAAATCACTGACCTAAAAGTTGCCGTACTTGGCGATGCACCGGTAGTCCGCGTAACAACGGATGAAGGAATCGACGGTATCGGCGCTGGCGAGACTTTTAAGCCGTACCTCAAGCCGATGATCGAGTTCTACAGGGACATGATCATCGGCAAAGACCCAACTAACGTCGAGCGCGTAATGCTCGGCATTCGGCGCATGGGTTCGTTCAAGCCCTGGGGTACGGCGGTCAGTGCTATCGAGATGGCGCTATGGGACATCGCCGGTAAGGCTGCGAACCTGCCTGCCTACAAGCTGCTCGGAGGCAAGATTCTAGACAAGGTTCAGGTCTATAACGGAAACGTTCGTTACCCAATGGACGGTGATGAACCTGAACACTTCGCCGAGAACATGCAGAAGTTGAAGGATCATCCGTACAACTTCTCGATCATCAAAGAAGCAGTCTCGTTCCATGGTGCCATGCATCGGAATAGAGATGATTTTCACTATGCCACGGCTGTGGATAATCGCCGCTACCCGAACCGCGGCACAATAACCCCAAAAGGATTCAAGTATCTGCTTGCCTGTATCGAAGCGATGCAAGACGTACTTGGAGACGATGTTGGTCTTGCTCTCGACTGCGGTCCCGGAATGACTGTGCCTGACGCCCTAAGGCTCGCTAAAGAGCTTGAGGGATCGAACATCATGTGGCTCGAGGACATGGTGATCGGAAATTACCATCCGTACGTTTTGGCGGATCAATACACTCAAATCACGCCATACACGTCGACTCCGATTCACACAGGCGAGCAGATTTACCTTCGCCAAAACTTCGTAGAGCTGATCGAGCGAAACGCCGTAAACGTGCTGGGCCCTGACGTAGCCGACGTTGGTGGAATCGCCGAGATGAAGTTCATCGCTGAATACGCTGACCTTCACGGAATCCTGTTTGCACCTCACGGTACTTTCGACGGTCTGATCGGTCTTGCTGCTCAAACTCACATGGCGGCTGTGCTTCCAGACAACTACATAGCTTTCGAACTTCCGCAGCCAGACCCACTGTGGTGGCTCGACATTATGGAAGGCGAAGAGCAGTTCAACGTCACTGATAGCCACATCGACGTTCCTGACACTCCGGGACTTGGACTAACGTTCATTCCAGAAGAAGCCAAAAAGTACCTTCGTGAAGAAGATACGGGATTCTTCGACGACTAAAAACTAAAACGCATCAATATGAAAATCACCGATCTTAAAATCGCCGCCATTGGCAACGCTCCTGTCGTTCGAATTACTACCGATGAGGGAATCGATGGCGTCGGTGCAGGTCAGCCGAGCAAGCCGTACCTCAAGCCGATGATCGAGTTCTACAGGGACATGATCGTAGGCAAGGACCCCACCGACGTTGAAAGAGTCATGCTCGGCATTCGGAGAATGGGCGCTTTCAAGCCGTGGGGCACTGGGGTAAGCGCTATCGAGATGGCGCTATGGGACATCGCCGGCAAGGCTGCAGGACTCCCAGTGTACAAATTGCTCGGTGGAAAAGTTCGAGACAAAGTTCAGGTCTACAACGGTGTTATCCGTTTTCCGCGTGACGGCAATGAACCAGAGCACTACGCCGAGAATATGCAGAAGATGAAGGATCATCCCTACAACTTCTCGATCATCAAGCAAGCCGTTTCGTTCCACGGCAAGATGGAAAAAGAACTTGAAGATTTCTACTATGGCGACCCAGTGTTTGTTGATCGCCACCCGGGTCATCCAAATCGAGGTCTGATAACGCCAAAAGGCTTCAAGTACATGTTGGAGCGCATCGAGGCGATGCTCGATGTACTCGGCGATGATGTTGGGATTGCTCTCGATTGCGGACCAGGAATGACGGTTCCCGACACTCTCAAACTCGCCAAAGAGCTTGAGGGCACAAACATCATGTGGTTAGAAGACGCTATAACTGGTGACTTCAACCCCTTCGTTTTGGCTGACCTTTACACGCAGGTCACACCCTTCACATCTACTCCGATCCACACGGGTGAGCAGATTTACCTTCGCCAAAATTTCGTCGAACTCATTGAAAGAAACGCCGTAAACGTTCTTGGTCCAGATCCAATGGATGTGGGTGGCCTTGCCGAGATGAAGTTCATCGCCGAATACGCCGACCTGCACGGTATACAGTTCGCGCCGCACGGTATTTTTGGCGGCCTGATTGGTCTTGCTGCTCAGACTCACCTTGCAGCGGTGCTACCCGACAATTTCATCGCCTTCGAACTGCCACAAGCGCGACCTGAATGGTGGAGTGAAATCATGCAAGGCGGTGAGCAATTCCCGGTCAAAGACAGCCATATCGAAGTGCCGAAAACGATAGGTCTTGGAGTGTCGTTCATCCCCGAAGAAGCGAAAAAATATCTTCGGGAAGAGGATTCTGACTTCTTCGACGACTAGAATCTCACCCGCCCTACTAGACGAACAACTAATAAGCAGCGCCCGGAGCTGAAATGAAAATCACAGGAATGAAAGTCGCCATCATCGGGAATCACCCGGTGGTGCGCATCACAACCGACGAAGGTATCGATGGCATCGGTGCAGCTGAACTCGCCAAGCCCTACCTGAAGCCAATGATCGAGTTCTACCGCGACATGATTATAGGCAAAGACCCTACAGACGTCGAACGTGTGATGCTAGGCATTCGCCGAATGGGTTCGTTTAAGCCATGGGGAGCAGCCGTCAGTGCCATTGAGTTCGCCTTGTGGGACATCGCTGGTAAAGCCGCCAATCTACCGATCTACAAGCTTCTCGGCGGAAAAATTCGAGACAAAGTTCAGGTTTACAACGGCAATGTTCGCTTCAAGATGAACGGCAAAGAGCCTGAACATTACGCCGAAGTGATGCAAAAGATGAAGGATAGTCCTGAAAACTTCTCCATCATCAAACAGGGAATAGCGTTCCACGGCGACATGGCGACGGAAGTTCCGAACTTCTACTACGGCACACCGTCGACCGGTTTAGGCGGACGACATCCCAATCGCGGACTGATGACACCTAAAGGCTTCAAGCACATGATCAAGTGCATCGAAGCGATGCTCGATGTGCTTGGTGATGATGTTGGACTCGCCCTCGACTGTGGTCCCGGATTCACCGTGCCGGATGCGCTAAAACTCGCCAAAGAGGTCGAAGGCACGAACGTCATGTGGCTCGAAGACATGATTACCGGCGACTACACTCCTTACGTCCTCGCCGATCTCTACACGCAGGTCACTCCCTACACGTCGACAAACATTCACACTGGTGAGCAGATCTACCTTCGACAGAATTTTGTGGAATTAATCGAGCGAAATGCTGTAAACGTCTTGGGTCCAGACCCTGCCGACGTTGGTGGACTCCAGGAGATGAAGTTCATCGCCGAATACGCAGATCTTCACGGCATCCTGTTCGCACCGCACGGCACGGTCGACGGTCTGATTGGGCTTGCCGCTCACGTTCAGCTCGCCGCTGTGCTGCCAGAGAATTACATCGCTTTCGAATTGCCTACAGCAGAACCTAGCTGGTGGAACGACATCCTCGATGGTTCCGACAAGTTCGGCGTGACCGATAGTCACATCGAAGTGAACGATGCCCCTGGACTTGGACTCACGTTTATCCCTGAAGAGGCTACGAAGTACCTCAGGGAAGAAGATTCAGACTTCTTCGACACCTAGCGGAAACCCAGGAATTAATTCGTATGCAAATTGCCTACACGCCTTAGTAAGCGTGTAGGCTCACTGCGCGTCAAAACACTATGTCCCAATACTTCGCGGAGCAATAATGAAGATCACAGATATCAAGTACGCCGTCATCGGAGAAAATCCGGTGATACGCATCACTACCGATGAAGGAATCGACGGAATTGGTGGTGCTGAACGTTCACGGAATCAACCGTTCTTCGGTCCGCAGATCGAGTACTACAAGAATTTGATCGTAGGTCTCGATCCAACTGACGTCGAGCGCGTGCTTCTGCGCATCAGGCGTGCTGGCGGATTCAAACCCTGGGGATCAGGTGTTAGCGCAATAGAAATCGCTCTATGGGACATCGCAGGTAAAGCACTCAACGCTCCTATTTATAAGCTGATGGGTGGAAAGATTCGAGACAAGGTTCAGGTATACGACGGTGGTTATCGAAAGCCGGTCGCTGGCTACCAACCGGAAGATTTCGCAGCTTCGGCGAAATATATGAAAGAACTCCCACAGAACTTCTCGATTATCAAGCAGGGAGTGGCGTTCCACGGTTCGCCGATGCTCACCGACATGCCTGACTTCCATTACGGCGACTATGTTCCCGATGAAAAGTACGGCAATCGGGGTGTAATGACTGAGAAAGGCTTCAACATAACGGTTGAATCGGTCATCGCCATGAAAGAAGTGCTTGGCGATGAAATCGGGCTTGCTCTCGACTGTGGTCCGGGAATGACAGCGTCAGACACGCTTCGACTGGCTCAGGCTCTTGAGCCGTACCACTTGATGTGGCTGGAAGACACGATCACTGGCGATTACACACCGTATGTGCATCCGGAGTACTTCCTACAGGTGACTCCATACACATCGACACCGATTCACACGGGTGAGCAGGTTTATCTGCGACACGGTTTCAAGGATCTCATCGAACAGCATGCAGTAGACGTTGTTGGGCCCGACCCAATGGACGTTGGCGGTATCTCAGAGCTGAAGTGGATTTGCGAATTCGCCGATCTCCACAACATACAGATGGCTCCGCACGGAACAGCCGATGGAATCATTGGGGTTGCGGCGCTCACACAGGTTTCGGCTGCTATGCCAGACAACTTCCTAGCCTTCGAATTGCCTGACGTGAATCCACAGTGGTGGTGGGACATATTCGAAGGCAGTGAGGCACTCCAGGTGACGGACAGCCACATCACCGTATCTGATGCTCCCGGTCTCGGCATCACTTTCCGACAGGAGGAAGCTAAACGATATCTACGCGAGCAAGACACCGGATTCTTCGACTAAATTCTCGCAACTACCGTCAACAAAAAGAGCCGTCGATCACTCTACGGCTCTTTTTATAACTTCGTAGCAGACTAACTCTTGATACGAGCGTTGCCGGCAATCTCTGTCTGGTTCACGCAGTACGGCGGCCAGTCGCCCGCCACACCAGCGAGAACGTTCTCCACGCTCATCATTGCCATCTTCATACGTGTATCGCCCGTGGCGCTAGCTACGTGCGGCATGATGAGACAGTTGTCGAGTGTCAAAAGCGGGTGATCTGCAGGAATCGGCTCAGGAACGGTAACGTCCAAAGCAGCTCCGGCAATATCTCCCGAAACCAATGCCTCATATAGCGCGTCCTGATCTACAACCGGACCACGAGTCGTATTGATAAGAATCGCCGACTTCTTCATGAGCTTGAACTGATCAGTGCTCATCATGTTGGTGGTTTCTGGTGTCAGCGGGTTGTGCAGTGACACGTAGTCCGAGCGTTCGAGAATTTTTTCGAGTGAATCGACGTATGTCGCTCCAAATTCTTCATCACGCCTGTTTCGATTGTAGTAGAGCACGTTCATGTTGAATCCGGCGGCACGTTTAGCCATTTCGGATCCGATGCTACCCATTCCAACGATTCCCAACGTTTTGTGGTGAATATCTGTTGCAAGGTAGCCCAGCGGGTCGAAATCTCCCCACTCTCCACGCTTGACCATCGCCGGTAGATCGTTAGTGCGTCGAGCCATCGAAGCCAACAGGGCAAACGCTTCGTCGGCGGTGCTCTCAGAGAGAATTCCAGGCGTGTTGCAGACTGCGATACCACGTTCGTTGGCAGCAGCTATTTCGATGTTGTCGTAGCCCACACCAAACTCAGCGATCACTTTCAAGTTTGGAGCAGCATCCATGACTTCAGCATTCACCTGATTGGTTATGTGAGCGTAAAGCCCATCAATGTCGGCAACAGCGGCGATCAGGTCTTCATGAGAAGGGGCATCTGCGTCTTCCCAAATCACAACTTCTGCACCGCTCGCTCGCAATACTTCGGCTGCTTCAGGGAATGTTCGTCGAGTTACAAGAATTTTAGGCATGTTTCTTCTTCGGCTTAATCGATTAGTGAATGCTGGTGTCGTTGCGGTGAGCAACGGTAACGCAAGTGCGGCGCAAGTGTAGCGTGTCGACGACCTAAAAATGAAATGGTGGGGAAGGTGGGAGTCGAACCCACACGCCTGTTAAGGCACATGCTCCTAAGGCATGCGCGTCTGCCATTTCGCCACTCCCCCGTTAAGGTCGGTCGCTTACTGCGAACAGCTATACATTGTAGGCAGCAAAAGTGTGCCTAAGCTAGCCCCGTTGCTCCCAACCTGCGGACAGTTTGTCCCATCTGGCGTGAAGATCTTGCACGGTCGCTTCAGAAACACCGAGAGGCTGCGCAACCATCTCAAGGTTAGATCGCATGTGATGAGGTCGCTGAGTACCAACGATTGTTACGTCGACTTCAGGATGAGCAAAGGTGAACCCCAAAGCCAGTCGAATTCGGTCGTTCGGATTGTCAGCTAACGGACCTTCCTTTGACATCACCCCAGCTCGCCGGAAATACTCGGCTGCGTATTCTGGTATGTGCTTGTACGGAACAGGATCGGCATCCGCGCCCCACACGGCATTTCCGATTGGACGTTTGATGATGAGTCCCATGTCTTTTGTTTCGACGTCAGCAAACAAATTGGTTCTTGCTGACTGGTCAACGAGATTGAAGCTCGTTTGCAGCGTGTCGAACAAACCGCTGGTGACCGCCCATTTGGCATTTTCGTTATCGCCGCTGTAGCCGACGAACCGCGTCTTACCGGCAGCTTTGGCATCTTGAAGCGCACGAATCACATCGCCACGTTCTAGCACCTCGACTGTGCATGAGTGGAGTTGAACTAGATCGACGTAGTCGGTCTTCATTCGTTCGAGCGAACGATCTATCGACGAGATGATCAGATCGTAGGTCCAATCCTCTCCTTCACCCCGAGGTAAGTAGTGCCCTGCCTTTGTGGCGAGTACGAATTCATCTCGTCGCTCCGATGCCACCATGCCGAGAAGTTCCTCGCTGATGCCATAGCATGCAGCGGTATCGAGGAAGTTGACTCCGCTATCGAGTGCCAGATTAATGACATCTCTCGCTTGATCAACGTCGGTCATTTCCAGGTTGAAACCAACTTCAGAAAGACCGACACCTAGCCGACCTACTTCGAGTTCGATTTTACCAAGTCGTTTCGTTTCCATCGCCATTTTTCACCAACTCATCTTTTGACATACACCCTCGATCGATAATGCCCTCCACAATATCGACTCTTGCTCGCTTACGATGCCGTCAGAGAGCTCATTCGGCAGGGATGTTGTTACATTGCTCCGACCACTTGCCGCTTTATGAGAAGCGCACAAACTAATATGCAAAGAAAGATTGAGAGTTCCCCTTTGAGTAGACCGAATATCGTACTGATGGTCGCCGACGACATGGGTTATGGAGATTTTGGTCTTTATTCTGAAGGTCGGGTTCACACGCCTGCCCTCGACGAACTCGCATCTCAAGGAATTCGGCTTACTCAACACTACGCGGGCTCCGCGGTGTGTTCACCTTCCAGAGCCGCTTTGCTAACAGGTCGATATCCGATTCGAACGGGAGCGGTCACCCCGCAGGAAGTATTGGGGAATGATCGGATCGCACTCGACGAAGCGACTATCGCCGACTCGTTCAAGGCTGCGGGATATGCCACCGGAATGGTTGGCAAATGGCACAACGGGGCGCTAGATCCACGCTTCCATCCGAACGCTCGTGGATTCGACGAGTTCGCTGGATTCAGGGGCGGCTGGGCCGATTACTACAGGTGGAATCTCGACCGAAACGGCGTCCTGGAAAAATCAGATGGCCGATATCTAACCGATGTTCTTGCCGACGAGGCCGCAAGTTTCATCAACCGTCATCAGGCAGAGCCCTTCTTCCTGATGATCACTTGGAACGCCCCTCACTCTCCGTTACAGGCCCCTGAAGAGGTCACGCAGAAGTACGTTGATGCAGGTTTCGAACGTGGAATTGCACTCATCTACGCGATGATCGAAGTGATGGACCGCGGCATTGCCAAAGTTCGAGAGACGTTACGGAGTGCCGGAATTGAAGATGACACCCTGCTGATGTTCACCAGCGACAACGGTCCTGCATTTGGGCATCGCTATGATCAAGTTCCGGATGGCGTTTCGCTAGATGGGACGCGCTACAACAACGGCTTCGCGGGTTCGAAGGGTTCTGTCTACGAAGGCGGAATTCGCGTGCCTATGATCGCTCGTTGGGCAAACGGTTTACCTCAAAACGTAGAAATCAGCGATCAGATTTGTTTCACCGATTGGCTGCCGACTTTGCTGTCTCTATCTGGCTCATCCCACGTGGGCGAGAAGCCTGTGGACGGACATGACATCGGAGCAGTTCTCAAGGGTGATTCGCCACAGGAGCAACCTCGCCGCTTCTGGCAGTGGAACGGCGACTCCCCAATTGGAGTTACGAACGCTGCTATGAGACATGGCGATTGGAAGCTGGTTCGCCCTGCCCTCGACATTTCTTACGCTTCGGATGCAGACCAAAAGCTGGCTGACGACTACATCGAGAAAGATATCGAATACAAGTACTACCCTGAGAACATCACCGAAAAGTTCAACTGGCCCGAGCCGAAGAAGATCATTCCCGAACCACCTTCGCCAGAACTTTACGACCTATCAATCGATCCCTGTGAGACGAACAACGTAGCAGCAGTCCATCCTGCGATTGCAAGCGACATGCTCGTTCAACTTGAGACGTGGTTCGAAGAAGTCGAATCGGAACGCCAGGCGATAGTTGAGTAGCCGGCGAACTGTCGTCTAGATCACCTTCGATCTGAGCAGCAGAGTAGAGCTAGCTCCGTTGTCATTCTGAACTTGATTCAGAATCACTTCCATTTGCGTTAAATCGCCATCGCTGGCTTCAAGCGAAAGTCGCTTTACAGCGAGAAAAATTGCCAGCGACAACTATTCTGAATCAAGTTCAGAATGACAACCGTCGGGTCCTGCCGAATCCGGAATACCCACCACGTCTAGAAATCTAGATATGGCTCGTCTTGTACCTGCACAAAGTCGGTTGGTGGGTACTTTGTCAACTGTTCGATATCGATATCTGCTCCCCAGCCGGGGCCATCAGGCACGGTAGCGTGACCATCAGTAATGTCGATTGGGTTGGTCAGCACGTCCTGATATCGGTCGAAGAACGACACGAATATCTCTTGCATGAACGAGTTTGGGATGCTCATTTGGAGATGCAGGCTTGCAAGAGTAGAAATCGGCCCGTTCGAGTTGTGCGGAGCTACCGGCACAAAGTAAGCCTCTGCCATATCGGCTATCTTGCGAATTTCGGTGAGTCCACCACAGTGACAAATATCCGGCTGGATCATCCGGACGGTGTTCGTTTCCAAGAGTGGACGGAACTCCCAGCGGTTGTACAGTTGCTCACCAGTCGAAACAGGAACGTTTACTGATCGGGCGAACTCAGCCATAGCGTCGATGTTGTCGTATAGGATCGGCTCTTCCATCCACGCGATGTTGAACTGCTCTAGCTCCTTCGCTACACGACTCGCACTCCACGGATTCAGCCGAGCGCGAACATCGATTCCGATCTCCATATCTGGACCAACCGCATCTCGTACGGCACGAACCAACTCCACTCCGTGACTGATCTGGGCAGGCGTGGTTGTTTGCGGTCCGCCGAACGGATAGAACTTGAGCGCGGTCCACCCTTCTTCTTTGAGCTTCAAAGCTGCTTCGGCATGAAGTTCCGGCGATGCCTGTCTCGCCACCGATTCAGCAGGCACGCCCGGAACAGGTTCAGTGAGATCTTCGAACCAGCCGTTCGCATAAACCCGAACTTTCTCTTGGTGCAATCCGCCTGCAAGTTCCCAAACTGGAATGTCTAACGATTTAGCCTTGATGTCCCAAAGCGCAAGGTCGATAGCAGCGATTGCCGACATAGAAACCGGACCACCAGCCCACGTAACGCGCCGGTAGAGCGAAGTCCATATCCAGTCGATTCGCCTCGGATCTTTACCTTCCAAGAACTTTCCGAAGTCGAGAATTTCAGCTTCGAGAGCGGCATCTTTGTACTGGAGCGATCCCTCACCCCAGCCCGAGATACCCGCATCGGTGTCGATTCGAACAAACAGCCAGTTTGTGCCAGCAGTTTTGTGTACTGGCGTCGCCATTCGAAACACTTTTACATCAGTGATTTTCAATGTTTTCTCTTTTGCCTATCGTGCTCGACTTCGAATCTCCCCTGAAACGTGAATTACCTTCAGCTGGGCGAATACATCTAGTCGATAGCAAGTAGCTGCATGCAGACAGGAGCCGGAACATTGAGAATCGATCCAGTCGGTGTCAACGTTCCATCGTCTTCTCGTTTGAACGAGACGATCGAGTCTGAGTCCTGATTTTCAGCCAACAGGAACTTGCCATCTGGGGTGATCGCAAAGTTTCGAGGTGTACTGCCCTGAGTTGATTCATGACCAACGGCAGTCACGTTACCTGTCGATTGATCAATCGAGAAGATCGCAATTGAGTCGTGACCACGGTTCGAAACGTAAACATAATCACCATCTGGCGAAACATGAATGTCGGCAGTGTGGCTAACTCCGTCACTACCCGAAGGCAACGTCGATTCAGTCTGTTTAGGACTCAACGTCCCATCGCCGTCAAGGTCGTAAACCGTGATGGTGTTGCCAAGTTCGTTGTTCACGTACACGTACTTGCCTGACGGGTGGAATGTGAAGTGTCGTGGACCTTCTCCTGCTGCCTCATCGACAGTTGAAGCAAGTGAGAGCTTGCCGTTAGCGATATCGATGTCGTAAGTCAGAACCTGGTCTTTTCCTAGATCGCAGACATAAGCACGATTGTTTGCGTTGTCGATGTTTACCGAGTGAGCGTGAGCCTCTTGCTGGCGCTGTTTGTTCACCGACGAACCAACGTGCTGAATGAAGTCGGTGTACTCACCAACGGAGCCATCAGCGCTAAGAGGGTGAATCGAAACACTGCCACCGGCATAGTTCGTGACTATAGCGACAGAATCAGAATCGTCGATCATGAGGTGGCAAGGACCAGGTCCACCGGTCGACTGCTGGTTGATCTGCGTGAGTTCACCCGTCGAACGATTCACGTTGAATGCAGTGATGCCGCCTGAACCGTTGAATCCGCTCGATTCCGAGACGGCGTAGAGATGGTCGCCGGATGGATCGAGAGCCACGAATGATGGGTTCTCAAGTCCTGTTGCCACAGAAACCTGAGTCAGTTCGCCGGTCTCACCGTTCAGTCGAAGCGTGTAAACACCTTCGCTGCCGAGTCGTGTGTAAGTGCCGATAAAGGCGAATTGGTCGTTAGACATGTACTTGTCTCCAGAAATTCGATGATGTACTGAGATTTAGTCTTTGATGATCAGATCAGGGTCGATTTCTAGCCCGATTCCAGGTCCTGTTGGAAGTGGCATGAATCCTTCAGAATCCACTTCAGGAGCGTTCGCGAAGATCGAGAACTTGTTCTTGTAATGACCGATCGGAGGATCGTGAAGCAGCTCCATAAACGGAGCGTGTCGCCATGATGCAACAAGGTGCTGGTGCGCAATAACACCGATGTTTCCACCACCGTGATGTGGCACGAGTTCCTTGCCGTACAGTTCAGCAAGAACACCGATCTTGCGCAAATTAGTCATGCCATTCATAACCATGCTTTCAGGCTGAAGCAAGCTGTAAACGTCTTGCTCACACATCTGAACGAATTCGTGCATGCCAGGGTTGTTCTCACCACCAGCAATTCGCATTTCGACCTTGGCATTCAATTCAGCTAATCCTTCGAAATTGTGTCGCTTGAGAGGTTCTTCAAGCCAGAACACACCGAGGTCCTGAAGCTCTACGGCTGTTTCATAGGCACGTTTGAAGTCCCACTGAACACCCGGTTGCCAGTTAGCACTACTCTGCGCCTGGTTGGCATCGACCATGATCGTGAAATCGTCACCCACGGCCGACCGGACTTCTTCGACCGTTCGAATATCGTCGTTGATCGATTCGTGGTGCAGGCGCAGTTTCATCGCCTGAAAGCCATCGCTTTGCAGTGAACGTGCTTGCTCTGCCCGTTCTTCGGGAGTCGAAAGAGCAACCATGCTTGCGTACGGGATGATCTTTTCTTTTTCGCCGCCCCAAAGTTTGTAGAGGGGAAGACCAGCGGCTTTACCGATGATGTCCCACAGCGCCATGTCGACACCCGCTATTCCCTGATAGTGCAAAGCGGGAACGTAGTAATTCAAAGCTGCGGCATGATCTTCGACGGCGAACGCACTTCTGCCAACGAGATACTCTTTTACGTCGTCGATGAACATCGGGTGCATTGCGGGCCCGATACCGGTGATGCCAGCATCGGTGTGAACTTCGGTGAATGCACCACCGCCGATGTCGAACGACATCTCACGCCCCGGACTCCATGCAGGTTCTATGTTTCCAACATGCTTGATCTTTCGAAGGTTGACGATTTTCACATCGGTGACTTTGATGTTGCCGCTCAATTGATTCTCCTGTTGGTTAGCCCAAAGCCGGCAAATCATACAACTCTCGTTCAACGTTTTGGCGATGTTTGAGGCGTTTTACACGGCGGTATCAACGCGTACACTGCGCCGAAGTGAATCTCGTCGTCAGCCAATCGCCAAATAATTAAATCTGGTGAGGCTTATTCAGAAGGTCTGTATGAATACTCAGAACGCCACAGCAGAAGAAACAGTCGACATCCTGGTGATAGGTGCTGGTGCATCAGGTGGAGCCGCTACGGCGTGGCTCGCTGAAGCCGGATTCAACGTGAAATGTCTTGAACAGGGCTACTGGCAAGATCCTTCGAAGTACGCTTCAGCGTCCAAAGACTACGAATTCGAGATGCTTACGAACTGGGCTCCAGATCCCAACAAACGACAGCGAGAAGAAGATTATCCTGTCAACGACACTGACTCGCCAGTCACGCCGGTTATGTTCAACGGGGTGGGTGGAAGCACGATTCTATGGACCGCTCACACACCACGATTTCACCCTTCTGACTTCCGAGTCAAAACTCTCGATGGTGTAGCCGACGACTGGCCGCTAACCTACGACGAGCTTGAAGAATTTTATGATTTGAACGATGAAGTCATGGGCTGTTCAGGTATCAATGGAGATCCAGCCAACCCGCCACGAAGCCCTCGACAGATGCCACCGCTGCCTCTGGGCAAAGACGGTCGAAAGCTAATCAGCGGGTTCGAAAAGCTTGGCTGGCATTGGTGGCCATCCGACAGCTACATCAACTCCCAGCGCTACGGCGAAGGACGTGATGCCTGCAACTACTGTGGACATAATCACATGGGGTGCTACCAGCGAGCTAAGTCCAGCACCGATCTCACTTACTGGCCACGTGCGCTTCGAAGCGGAGCGACTATCGAAACTGGTGCGCGTGTTCGGCGAATCACCGTCGATGAAAATGGTCGCGCAACGGGTGCCGATTACATCGATGCCAAAGGGAATGAACGCCACCAAAGCGCTCGTGCTGTGATCATGGCGGCAAACGGAATTGGCACGCCTCGGCTCATGCTGAACTCGAAGTCGGACGCTCATCCAGAAGGACTCGCTAACTCGAGCGGACTTGTCGGCAAGAATCTCATGTTCCACCCGTTCGCGATGATTTCCGGTGTCTTCCCAGAGAAGATGGAAACCTGGCAGGGTCCGTTGGGCAACATAGGTCTGAGCCAGGAGTTCTACGAAACTGATAAAAGCCGGGGATTTGTCCGCGGTTACACGTACCAATTCCAACGCAGTTTAGGTCCGGCATGGATTGCCAAAGGTGGTTTCAGGGATCCAGTTCCGTGGGGTGAAGGACATCACGAGGAGCTGCAAAAACGTCTTGGCAGCGTGATGGGAATGGCAGTTATTGGTGAAGATCTTCCTGAAGAACACAACATGGTTGATCTCGACCCAGAACTAACCGATTCCCACGGAATTCCCGCACCGCGCCTCAACTACACGCTAAGCAAAAACTCAAGAGATCAACTCGATCACGCTATCGGAAACGCTAAGAAGGTTCTCGAAGCAGCAGGAGCATCTGACATTCATGTAGACCCGATGATGAGACAGTCAGGCTGGCATCTAATGGGTACGGCTCGAATGGGTGACGATCCTAAAAAGTCGGTAGTCGACAAGTGGGGTCAAGCTCACGATGTCGACAATCTCTTCATCGTCGACGGCAGCGTGTTCGTAACAGGTGCAGCAGTGAATCCAACACCAACTATTCAGGCGCTTGCCCTACGAACTGCCGATTACATCGTTTCCAATCGACAGGACTTGAAGGGATAGTTCAATGAGCGCCAACACGACCAACACCAATATCGATCAAAACGTTCTCGCTGCACTTCTCGACCGCCTGATACCTGCAATCGACGATTTACCATCAGCGGGTCAAATGGGATTAGCCGAAGAAATAATCCGTCTCTCAGGACAACAAGATCGCTTCAGCAAGATTTTTACCAACGCCATGGGGTCGTTTGCATCGATTAATCCAAACTTCATCACTTCAGATGGCACAGAGCAAGATGCAGCCATACGAGCGTTTGAGTCAAATTCGCCCGAACTATTCGATTCAATACTCACCATTAGCTACATCGTCTACTACAAAGATGAACGTGTTCACAAGCGGATTGGTTGGAGCGGAAACACACCCCAACCTGATGGCAACGAGATGGAACCGTGGGACGAGTCAATTCTCGAAAACATGCGCAAGCGCGAGCCGTTTTGGCGTCAGGTGTAATCACAATGGATTACGCAGCAACACTTGCGATGACGTAGAGCCACCACAAACGAATTTTTCCACTATTGAGTGCAGAATTAGTTTCATCAAGATATACAGCGTGTCGTTCACAGCGACCAGATAAGTAATTTAGCTCCCATGCGAGCGCTTTTCGACGACAACCCCAAAAAACTCCCGCCCACGACCAGTCGTGAGTATCTAAAACCGAACGGGAACTCTATTCGGGTTCAAGTTGTTGTACCCGACGAACTCGAACAGTTAGGAATCGAACAGCTATTAAAATCTCGGGGCGCAAAAGTGCTTTCTTTCGACCGAGTTGAGTCTGACAACGAAGAATCTGATCTTTCCCTGATCGAAACCAAGGCTGACGTAATCATTTTGGCTGCCGAAACCAGCAGGGATGTACGAAATGAGCTACCACGGTTGATCAAGTTAGTGGTCAAAGCTGCCCCAGATTCAAAGATTCTGGCGATACGCAGTGTTCGCTTCGATGACGAAAACGCGATGGCGTTAAATAGTTCGACTAGTGCCAATTTTGCAACTTTGAAACGAACTGATCGAATTGATTCTGAGGAACTGCTAAAACGCGTCCTAAATCTTCAATTGGACATTACTCAAGAATCAAATTCTTTGGTGCCGAGTGAACAAAAAGACCGACTCATTCAAACCTCTGAACGAATACCAAATCTGACCAGCCGAGAACGCGAAATCCTCGGAAACGTTGCTGAAGGCTACTCGAACAAACAGATAGCCAACCATCTCGGTCTGAGTCTACGTACGGTCAACAACCACGTGGGCATGATTTTTCTGAAACTCGGCGTCAATTCCGATACTGACATAAATGGTCGAGTAACGGCGACTCTCGCTTACTGCCTTTACAACCGCTCAATAGTAAAAACACCGGAAGCATCAATGCTCCCAGAATCGCCGGAGCCGGTGATTGTGTCTTCGATGTTTCACTTCTTTTCTCAGAACAAAACGTCCCCAGAATTCACCGAATTCTAGTCTGCAATAGGCAGCTTTGAGCCGCGAATTATTCGCGAGTTCAGTAGTATCTCGACCTAATCTAGCAATCCGAAATTAGCATCGAGGTAATTCGAGTGGAACCCGTAATTCGCAATGAGCAGGACAGCTCTAACCCCATCCTTGGTCCCGGCGACGGAGTTTCGTCGTACGTAATGCTCTACGTGAAACACGGTCCCGGCGAATCGAGTCCAGACCATGTGCACGATTGGGAGCATCAAGCGTTCATAACCGAAGGTGCCGGCATTCTCGTTTGCGGTGGCAAGGAATATCCGATTAAAACCGGGGACGCAGTTCTGGTCCCCGGTGGGATTCGACATCAGTTTATTAATACTGGTGATGTACCGCTGCACCGAGTAACTGTGAACCCGGTTGAATCAGTCGCAAAGTAAACGTTCGAGATTACTAGACGTTCACTTCAGTTAGTGATATTTCGCCCTGTTCCACGGTGTATACGTGCGATGCGATTTCATCGACTATCGCAGGATCGTGACTAGCGCAGATAATCGTGCCGTCGTAGTCGCTCAGAGCGCCTAGTAGCTCTTCACGCGTGGCTGCATCAAGGTGGTTTGTTGGCTCATCTAGCAAAAGTACGTTGTTTGGTTGAACCAAGAATTTAGCGAGAGCTACTCGACTCTTCTCTCCACCAGACAACATTTTGATCGACTTGTAGACATCGTCAGATGAAAATAGGAAACGACCTAGAATGCCGCGCAGTGCGCCATCGGGTTGGTCCTGAGCTGATTCACGTACCGACTCAAGCACGGTCGAATCGAGATTCAGCGATTCATCTTGATGCTGAGCGTAGTACCCACGATTTGATCGTTCGGACCAGTTCACGACACCTTCCGTTGGCGTCACCTCACCAGCAAGGATTCTGAGAAGCGTGCTTTTTCCACCACCGTTGTGGCCTATCAAAGCAACTTTTTGCCCACGTTCAACCTCGAGCGAAACATCCAACAGAGCTGGTGAATCTTCCCAGTCGTGATAAATCTCTCGGGCATTAAGCACCACACGCTCTACCCTTCCAGACGACTTGATCTGAAACTTAGTCGACTTAGAACCCGTCATTCGCTCAACGCGGTCCATTCGGTCTAGAGCCTTGATACGACTCTGCACCTGACGAGCTTTAGTAGCTTTCGACCGGAATCGATCAATGAATTCTTCTTGCCGTGCGATTTCTCGCTCTTGCCGGTCGGCTTGTACATCGAGCTGTGCTTGCCTCGTGCCTTTTGCTCGTTTGTATTCCGTAAAGCTACCAGGGTATGACTGAACCCGACCGTGCTCGACGTCGAGGATTCTGGTGGCAACTTTTTCCAAGAAATCCTGATCGTGAGTAACCATCAGAACAGCACCTGGATAACCAGCCAATTCTTGAGCAAGCCAGTTCTTTGAAACGATGTCTAAATGGTTCGTCGGCTCATCGAGCAACAAATGAGCCTCTCGACGGATCAGGATTTTCGCCAGAGAAATTCTCATTCTCCAGCCACCTGAAAAATCGCCGCACGGCTTTCCGATGTCTTCGGTCGAGAACCCGAGTCCTGTCGTTACTCTTGCTATCGCAGAATCAACACCATTTCCGCCAAGCACTCTGAATCGATCATGAGCAGCATCCAATTCAGCGACGAGCGCCTCAGGATCCCCTTCTTCAAGAATCAAAGCCTCGTCAATTTCATCAATCCGATACCTGAGTGCATTTACCTCAGGAAGAGCGGTCCACATCTCCTCACCGAGCGTGCGATCAAGCCCAACGTCGGATTCTTGGTGAAGGAACGCCATCTCGCCTTCAGAAACATTGACCTGCCCAGCGCTCGAAGGTTCGTCACCAGCGATCATCTTTAGAAGGGTGGTCTTCCCTGCCCCATTCGCGCCAACGACTCCGACTTTTTCGTTAGAAGACACCGTGAAAGAAACGGTCGAGAGTAGATCTCGACCGCCAAAAGTCTTAGTCAGATTTTCGACAACGATCATTGAGGAAGTGTGATTTTCAGTAGCAAGGCTAGGTGGGATCGGAGAGTTAAGTGTCTCAAATGAATCGTCATCTTTGTTAACACTTTTAGTTGAAGTCTTTACTCAATTTCGAAGTATTTAACGAGAAAGACCGGGTTCTGAACCCGGTCTTTCAAAGAACATTACGCAGCCAAGTATCAGTTAGTAACTCGACTTTGCTCCACGTCGGGCCGATTCAGCCCAGGCTTCAGCCAATGTCTCTACAGTCACATTTCCAGACTGAGCAACGCTGATAACTGCATCTTCCTGATTAGCGAGAGCCTCGGCAGCCGCTGGAAGCCGTTCTGCAGCGTCCATGGGAATCATGATTGCGCCATGAAGATCGGCAGCAATCAAATCACCAGGCTCGACGTAAACGCCGCCAACGTCAACAGGCACGTTGTATGCAACACCATGAACGTAACCGTGTGACACGAGCACTTCTTTTGCCCAGAACGGGAAGCCCATCTCTTCAGCTTCCTTTAGATCGCGGACGCCACCATCGGTCACAACTCCAACACAATCTAGTCCCAGAGCAATGTTGCCCTGAATCTCGCCCCAGTAGGATCCGACTGTTGCCGGATAATCCAAATCGTGGAAAACGATCATGCGGGGTGAAGGAATATCGAGAATTGCCTTGTAGTAGTCGCTTCGTTCAAGAGCACGAGGCGATTTCTGCCGTGCCGAAATAACACCAGTAACGGCGTAACCGATGTAAGTTTCGGTCACAGGAGACTGAGACTTGATTTCGGGTCTCATGAAACCTTCGGTTCGAGGCATTATGTCCATCAACTCAAGCGCGTTAGCGATGGTTGGAGTGTCGATCTTCCTAAGCTGAGCTAACAGCTCTTCAGACAGTGGGCCAGTCGTGGCACCCATAGTCAGGCTCCCTTGGAGTATTCACGTATAAAAGAACAAGCGGTTTTGTTACGAGGAGCATAGTACGCCCGTTTGGCGAGTCTCACACATATCCACAGCTCTTCAGGCAGGTTATTTTCGGACAACAAAAAAAGGTCAGTTGAAGCAACTGACCTTTTGATTCGACTAAATGTGTCTAGAAAACAGCAACGTTCCAGTCGACGCGACGGCGCTTCTTGGCGCGTGCCTGCGCTTCCTTTTTGTTGCGATCGATTCGCTGCGCATTTTGTAGTACCTGCGTAGCCCTGCGCTGAGCAGAACGAGCTTTGTCACGTTCGATACCGCCGACAGCCTGGTTCACATCATTCACGGCTTGGAAATACTGCACTCGGGCTCGATCCACGGAAATCGGTTTGTAGTTGAGCATTGGCTTTGTTTCTCCAGTACGTTCAGGTTTGCTGTCGATTTGTCTTCCTTAATGGTCTCTTCTTACGAATCCATGTTTGTAGGTAACGTCACACTTACCCAACATCGCTAACGCGGTATACCCGGTTGGTGAATTCCGTATGTCCGACTAGGTACGCTTTCTCATCTATTTCGAGCCACTTGGCCCACTCCGGTTCAACTCAAGCATTTCAACCGCAATTTCACCCACCTTCAGCAACCGATGTTCATGCAAATTCCCTACATAGGGTTTTGTAGTCCAACGTCTATAGGTCTAGAATCTGCACGCCCCTGACAACGATGTCTCGGGGTTAAGCCCGATAGCAGCTAGGACACGTCCTGCATAAATTCGGGGTAGATACGGAGATTATTGAATGAACGGAACAGAGTTCATCGCCCAGATCCTCAAGCAAGAGGGCGTTAACGAAATGACTTGCTTCCCGAGCAATGCGCTTATTGAAGAAGCATCGAAGCAAGGCATTCGGCCTGTGATGTTCAGGCACGAGCGAGGCGCCATCATGGCCGCCGATGGCTACAGTCGCATGAACAACGGCAACAAGTTTGGTGTTGTTGCGATGCAGCACGCTGCCGGTGCCGAAAACTCCATGGGTGGTCTTTCACAGGCTTTCGGCGACAATGTCCCGATCCTTGTTCTTCCAGGTGGATACCCAATTGAACAGCGCCACGTGCGGCCTAATTTCTCAGCCAGAGATAACTGGGCAGGCGTAACAAAGTCGGTTCAGACGATCGACACTCCTTCACAGATTAAAGATGTGATGCGAAGGGCGTTTAGTGATCTTCGAAACGGTAACGGTGGTCCTGTTGTCGTCGAGATGACTCTGGACGTTTGTGCGATGGAAGTTCCCGAAGATGCACTGAATTACCAATCCCCTTCTGTCGGTAGGTCGGTTCCTTCAAAGACTGATATTCAAGATGCAGTAAAGACCCTTCTGGCGGCCGATCGCCCAATGATCTGGGCAGGTGCTGGTGTACTCATGGCTCAAGCATCGCCTGAACTGGCAGAATTCGCCGCACTAACCGATATTCCAGTGTTTACAACTATGGAAGGTAAATCGGCATATGACGAGCGACTTCCACTTTCACTCGGCGCTGGTAGTGGTGCAACCACGGGACCAGCATTCGAATGGATCAATGAAAGTGATGTAGTTATTGGAATTGGCACTAGCCTCTCGCAGAACAACTACACACGAAAAGTTCCTGCTGGCAAGAAATCCGTCATCCACAACACGATCAATCCTGAAGACATCAACAAGGGAACTCCTTCTGATATCGGCTTGATCGGTGATGCAAAACTCACTCTTGCGGCAATGATTGATGAAGTGAAAGCTCAGATTGGTGAAGGCGGACGTGACACAGGTGTTGCATCCCACATCGCCACTGTTAAAGAGAAGTGGATGGCCGAATGGTCACCAATCCTCAACTCCAACGAAGCTCCTCTTAACCCTTACCGAGTCATCAACGAGATCAACAAGAACCTCGACCATGAGAACAGCGTTGTAACTCACGATGCTGGTGGCCCTCGTGACTGTATGGTTCCGTTCTACACAGCTACAACGCCTAACAGCTACATCGGCTGGGGCAAGACGACTCACCTCGGGTTTGGTATTCCTCTAATGATCGGTGCAAAGCTGGCTGACCCTAGCAAGTTCTGCCTGAACTACATGGGAGACGGTGCGTGGGGCATGTCGGGAACCGATACCGCCGCAGCTGCTCGAATGAACCTACCTATCACCACGGTTCTGCTGAACAACGGCGGAATGGCTACCTACCCAGGTGGCTTCCCTACAGCTCGTGAGCAGTACGACGTTTCCTTTATGGACGGTAACTACGCTCAGATCACTGAAGGTATGGGCGGAGTCGGTCTAGAAGTTTCGCAACCTGAAGAACTAGGACCTGCGATTCTCAAGGCACGCCAGTTGAACGACGAAGGTAAGACTGTGTTGATCGACGTAAAGTCGAACTTCGAGTCACGCAAGTCGTTCTTCGGCCGATAAGCCAGAGGGACGTTCGGTCTGGTCACATATGCGCCTTAGCAAGTGACCTAGACTCACTTTCGTAAGTAGACAACACCGCCTGAGTGCATTTGCTCAGGCGGTGTTTTTCGTTAAGTCCGTTTGTTCATTGCCGAAAATCCTTTCGAAAGTTTGCTGACGGTTTGATGCGGTAGTTTTTTGTGATTCCTCTTGAGAACGATTTGAACTGCGGGTACGAGCGTGCTCTCGTCGCCCATAGGCACCCTAACCCACCCCGCTTGAGTGTGAATCTTTAGGTAGATTCACGGATTGAAGCCCGTACGAACCGCGATGTTTCGCTGGTGTGGGCACGGCATCGTAGTGGTTATCAGCACAGACAGCCGGTCTGCCAAGCGAATCGATCCCCGGCCGGATCACTCGCTTACAGCAGACCAGACGCTTAGAGGGAATTCCACCAAGTTGGTGGGGGCGTCACGGGAAAGCTGGATGCGCAGGTAAAGGGGAATAGAAAATGTTTAGGAGCAACTTTGCACCTACGTCGGTAGCCCGTAAGGACAAGGGTATTACCGGTCTTGAAACAGCCATCGTGCTTATCGCATTCGTGGTTGTAGCTTCCGTGTTCGCTTTCACGATTCTTTCGGCGGGTGTTTTCTCGTCAGAAGCAAACAAGCAGACGATCCACGCAGGTCTTAAAGAGACCCGCACTCGACTAGCTCAGCAGGGTTCTGCATTCGCTTTCGCTGGTCACGAAGGAAGTACCCAAGCGGTCTTCAAAATTGTCTTTATCGTCTCGAACTCACTAGCTGGTGAGCCAGTCGACCTGACTGCACCTTACTCAGCTGACGACTCTGGACTAGACCCGGATATTGTTGGTGGCGCAAGCACTGCGACGATCATTTCGTATGCAGATGAGAACCAGCGTATGTCCGACGTGGCATGGTCACAGACCTTCATCGGTACAAACAACGGTGACGACTTGCTCGAAGATGGTGAAAAAGCTGAGATTACAGTTTGGCTAATGGACCGTGTAACTGGTACGGCTGTCGGATCGAACAGTTCTATCGCTTACACAGATGGCAACTCTGGTAACGGAGGTTCTGCTTCAGGTCTGACTTCATCAGACAGCCTTGTAGTCAAGAGCACTAGGTTCGTCCTAGAACTCACTCCACAGCTCGGTGCGCCGCTGACAGTACAGCGTGCTATTCCGCCTGGCCTTCGGAACGTAATGAACCTGAACTAAAAAAATCAGGAAAGTTACAAAAGCCCTTATGTAGTGCATTCGAGAGTATTCCCCGGCCGGAAACCTCTCGGACACAGGCCATCTTCAGGCCAGCCGTACAGCGCATCAGGCTTTCCCCCCTCAGTAGGCACTGAGCGGGTGGCCCGAAGATTCAAATGCCCTTCTCACCCGGCGAGAAGGGCATTTGCTATTTAAGTTTGTCGCGGTGAGTTTGTGTGCCGGGCGTCGTCGAACGACTTGGGCACAGCACTGCAATCTCCCCCTCTAGCTCCCCCGCTACGGGGGAGAAACGTTAGGTCGCGGTCTTATTCAGATTCTTCGATAAACCTGAACGAGGTACACAACTGATACTGTTTGGCGAGCCAACCAAGAAGACTCATGCAGGAGCCCCAAATTGTCGTCAGTTGTATCCGAGGAAAACGTCGCAGCCGAAATGCGAGACGGAACCGTGCTCAAAGCCGACATCTATCGTCCTGACGACGGCGGTAAACACCCTGCCCTGATTCTCCGAACGCCTTACTGGAAGCTAAACCCTCGATACATTAAAACTGCACGCAACCTCGCTGAACGGGGTTACACAGTCATCTGTCAGGACATGCGAGGTCGTTACGATTCTGAAGGTGATTTCCTATGGCAGTTCATGGATAACTCGCTAACGGGCGATGCGGAAGACGGGTACGACACAGTCGAGTGGGCTGCCAACCTGAAACATTCCGATGGCCAAGTCGGAACATGGGGTCATTCTTACGATGGCTGGACATCGTGGCGCATGGCAGAACTCCAGCCACCGTCGCTCAAGGCAATTCATGCAAGCGGTATGGGCACGAAATCACTCGACATGAACTTCGGAATTTTCGAAACTGGCCGTCGACTCGAATGGACCTACATGATGGCCGCCGACATGCGAAGGCGATCAGGCGCAAAGCATGGACCTCATTCGCCAGTCGACGCTGTGAACCAGTGGCGAGCAATCGAGCGAGGCAAGTGGATTTGGTACTTGCCCTTCGACAACATGCCAGATGAACCGTTCTCAGATCTCACTCCCCAGTTAAAGCCCTACTACCGCGAACAAAACGTCGAGATGTGGAACTTTGACGCAGTTCACCCGAAAGTGAACATCCCAGCCGGTATGTTCACCGGCTGGTGGGATCGGGTAATCGGCACCGTAAAACAGTATTCAGGACTCGAAACCAACGGCCCTGAGCACCTCCGTGGCAAACATCGTCTAGTCGTTGGCCCTTGGTCGCACATGATGACTACCCTGAATCGAGATCTGGGTCCCATCGACTACGGACCGCAAGCCGAAGAAACGTGGGAGAACCTGATCCTGCGTTGGTATGACTACCAGTTCAAAGGCATCGATGACGGGATCGGCACCGAGCCTGGTGTGAAGCTATTCATACTGGGAGCCAATGAGTGGACATTCGAACACGAATGGCCGATCAAGCGAGCCGAGACTGCCCCGCTGTACTTACACAGCAACGGTTCGGCAAATACTCCATTTGGTGACGGTTCGTTGTCTCACGACCAGCCTACGAGCGAGAATCCCGACAAGTATTCCTACGATCCGAGCGATCCCGTAATGAGCGTTATGGACATCGATGCTCAGGCAATGCCCCGCGATCAAAAACCTCTTGATGGGCGAGGAGATGTTCTTGTTTACCAAACAGAACCGTTCAGCGAACCAACAAGATTCATCGGACCCGTAGATCTCGAACTTTGGGCTGCATCAGATGCTTTAGATACGGACTGGACAGCCAAGCTTGTGGTTGTTGAACCAAACGGGCTAGCTGTGAACCTTACTTACGGGATTATGAGAGCGAGGTACCGAGATGGCTTCGATGTGGAAAAGCTCCTCGACCCCGATGTTCCCACCAAATATGTAATTCATCTGAATCCAATTGGTATCGAACTTCAGCCGGGTCAACGGCTACGGCTCGATGTTTCTAGTTCAGATTTTCCGAATTTCGATAGAAATCACAACACTGGCAAAGATTTTTGGTCCGACGCCGAACTCAAAGTTGCCAACCAAACGGTTTTCCACAATTCGGAAATGCCATCCCGATTGCTAATGCCGTTAGTAACTGGCAGTTCGAGTTAGGTGTTGCTTGCCGGAATTCCAGTGATGTCGTCGGCGTTATCGGCAATGTCATCGAACGAGGTGTAGTTCGTTTGCCACAGTTGCGAGTAGAGACCGGTCGATGCGACAAGATCGTCGTGCGTGCCCATCTCCACTATCTCACCGTCACGAACCACGATAATCTGGTCGGAATTGCGAATAGTTGATAGACGGTGAGCGATAACAAGAGCCGTCCGACCTTCAAGTAGCTTTTTCAAAGCGTCCTGAATAATCCGCTCTGTGTAGCTATCGATGTTCGCCGTAGCTTCGTCTAGAACGAGAATTTTCGGATCTGCGACCAACGCCCTCGCAAAGCTAAGCAGTTGACGCTGACCGACCGACAAGTTCGAACCGCGTTGCTCAAGAGTTGTGTCGTACCCGTTTTCAAGCTGCATGACGAAATCGTGTGCACCGATAATTTTGCAAGCCGCCACGACGTCCTCACGAGTGGCATTCACGGTGTTGTACCGAATATTGTCGAGAACCGTTTTTGAAAACAGGAACGGTTCTTGCAACACCATGCCCATGACACCACCGATCGATTCTTGAGTTACATCCCTAATGTCATGGCCATCGATCGTGATAGAGCCGTCTTGCACATCGTAGAAGCGGTGAGCTAGAGCCGTTATCGAAGTTTTACCGGAACCTGTCGGCCCAACCAAAGCAATAGTCTGCCCAGGCTCAGCAACAAAACTTATGTTGCGAAGAATTGGTCGCTCGGGGTTGTATCCGAAAGTTACTTTCTTGAACTCGACCCGTCCCTCGACTTCGCCAATAGGCTTCGCGTCTGGTTTGTCAGCAATCTCCAAAGGAATATCGAGAAGCTCGAAAATGCGGTGTCCCGATGCGACTGCACGCTGTAACAAAGCGTAGTGCATCGTGAGAGTCCGAATAGGTTCGAAGAATCGCTGGACATAAAGTAGGAACGCGACCATTGTTCCGATTTCGATCGACTCACTAAGCACTCGCCCACCACCGACCACCAGCACTATCGCTAATGCCGCTCCGGTCATCAGTTCGACTGTCGGCATCAAAACGCCTCCCAGTCGAGATGCTCGAACTGCCGACCAGAAGAATGTTCGAACCTTCCCGGTCATTATGCCGTGATTTTCCTCTTGGCGATTCAGAGCTTGAACGACACGGATACCACTTACGTTTTGGTCGAGATACACGCCCACAACCGATGAATTTCGACGCATCCGCAGAAAAGCACGTCGAGCTATCGGTTGCCAGATTACTCTGATCAGGAATAGAGCAGGAACTATGGCGAGCGTGACAATCGCTAGCTGGAAATCGAGAACAAGCAGAATCACGATAATTCCAAATAATGTGAGCACATCGCCGATTATTTCTATCGAAGATTCGAGCATCTCCTGCAAAGCACCAACATCACCGAACATACGAGACATCAACGCACCAATCGGAGTTTTATCCGAGAACGACAACGCGAGTCGCTGTAACTGCAAGAACATGTCGGCACGGATGTCGTACAAGACGGTGAGTGCGACTCGAGTAATCAAGACACTCTGTAAAAAGTTGGTGAACCAGTAAACACCTGCTATTCCGACGAGAGAGATCGCAATGATGTGGAGAAGGTTCGTATCGCCCTCACGAATCGCATTATCGATGCCGAACTTCAGCATGAGCGGTAGCGACAAGTTTGCGAACGTAAAACCGATCACTGCAAGAGTGGCGACCAGCACGGCCTTTTTGTAAGGGGATGCGTAGTAGAAGAATCGCTTGAACACGGTGCTATCGAGCTGAGCGAACATTTCTTCATCCGACTCATGCAGACTCGAATGTTCTTCTTCAGCGTTAGCTGGTCGCTGTCGTTTCGGTTGCTTTGAAGCAGGGGCGTTCTTGGGGTTGGAAGTCATATCTACTCAGACTCCTCCACGCCACGACCTCTCTGGAGGTCCCAGAGGTGTTTATAGTGCCCGTTCAACGCCAGCAAGTCGTCATGGGAACCGCGCTCGACGACCTTGCCATTATCGAGAACCAATATTTCGTCTGCGTGCTGCAGTGATCCAAGACGATGAGCGATGATGATTGTCGTCTGGCCTTTAGTCAGTTCGCTGAGAGCCTGCCGAATGCGTGCGTCAGTTCCGGCATCCACCGATGAAGTCGAATCATCCAGCACAAGTATCGGCGAATCTGTAAGAAGAGTTCGTGCTATCGCCACTCGCTGCCGCTGACCGCCCGAAAGTCCCACGCCACGCTCTCCGAGTTCGGTGTCATACCCTTCGGGAAGTCCGTCGATGAAATCGTGGATCTGGGCGATAGTGGCAGCAGCTACGACCTTTTCATCGGAGGCATTGATATCGCCGTACCGAATGTTGTCTCGAATCGATCCATCGAATAAGAACGGATCCTGCTCAACCAACCCAATGGCGCCCCGGATGGAAAGGATAGTCGCCGACTTAAGATCGGTTCCATCAATCGAAACGGTTCCAACTGTTGGGTCATAGAAACGTGGGATCAAGTTCGTAATTGAACTTTTTCCGCTACCGGGAGCACCGACAATACCAATCGTGTGATCTTTCCGAGCCTCGAAACTGATTCCGTTTAGCGCAGGTGCGTCCCCGTAGCTAAATGACACATTGTCAAACTTGAGAACACCTTCGGTAATTTGAAGCGGTTTTGCGTCGGGTTTATCAGCAATTTCAGAAGGAATATCCAGCACTTCGAAAATTCGACCACCAGCTGATGATGCTCGTGCGGTCGAATTGATGATCATGATGATCATTCTTACGGGGAAGCGTAGTAGAGCTAAATAGAAGAAGAACTGTGTGAGTTCACCTTCAGTAAGCTCGCCACTGATCACCTTTTCGCCGCCTACCCAGAGAACAACCGCCCACGCAACTAGGAATGCGAAAGAGATAACGCCGCCGCCTCGGGCATGTGTCCGCGCTGCGCTCATTCGCAAGTCGACTACTTCTCGTGCGGTTACATCGAACTTCGACTCTTCAAATTTTTGGGCTGAAAACGCCCTCACGACGCGAATACCAGCAAGATTTTCTTGCATGGTCGTCGTCAATTCACCAAGAGCGTCTTGGATTTTTCGCCAGGTAGTACGCAATTGGAGCCGCAGTTTTGCACTGCGGTAGACCATGAACGGCACAAATCCCAAACTCAACAGGGCCAGCTGCCAGTCGATCTGGGCCATGAATATGCCAGCGGCAACGACTACCACGACTACTCGAACGATCTGAACTAGTCCAGATTGAACGAACATTCTCACGCCTTCGATATCAGACAGTCCACGGGACATTAGTTGCCCAGTGTGAACACGATCATGAAAGCTGAAACTGAGGACCTGTAGCTTGTCGAAATACAACAGTCGCAATTGATTCGAAACTCTTTGACTAAGAGTTTCGCCGAGGAACATTTGGGCGAAGCCGGTAGTTCCTCGCAATGCCGATACCAAAATCACGAGAAGAGCTGTGTTCAGCAGCAGAGATTCGATCTCACCTTTACTCGCAGTACCGCCCTTGATCAATGTCAGAGCATCATCCACACCTTCACCGAGTAATCGCGGGATGAACAGAGATACCACCGCGGTGGTCGCAGCAAAAATAGTTGCTACAGTAAAGTGCCATCGATAGGCGAAAGTGAGCTTCGTGATACGCCATAAAACGTCAGCTCCGGCCTGTTCAGACTCGGTTAATCGTGCTCGGACGCTGCGACGTTCACGTTCTGTTTGTGGTGTCGAGGGTTTAATCGATGATGAATTCGTTGTGACGACTCCGCGTTGCTAGCCCGCCAATCGAACAAAGACATCGTTATTCGTCATTTCCGATAAAAAAGCAGGAACGCGGCGAGTATACGCCCGTGATGAATTACACGAACGGCCAGTAGAAGTTCAACTGAAGGTTGCTGGGAAATCGGAACTAAGCAGCGTCACTCAGCGTTCGGACGACGCGTGGAATCTCGAAGCCAATTCGAGTTCTCTTAACAGGTTCACTGCTCAAGAAGATCTCGCCCTGATGCATGTTGATGATGGTTTTGGCGATATTGAGTCCCAGTCCCAAGCCTGATACAGCTCGAGTTGTTGGATTTCCCCCCCCGGAAGTAGAGATCGAATGCATTCTCGACCGCTTCGGAATCCATACCAATTCCATCGTCCGAAACCGTTACCGAGAACATTGAATCACTAGCGTGTGACTCGAGCCTGATCGTTGCTCCCTCGCCAGCGTACTTCGTGGCATTGCTGAGCATATTAGAAATCGTTTGCGATATTCGACTTTGATCTGCCGTGATAGTCACTTCGCCGTCGGGAAGGTCAACCTCTATAAATTGATTGGCTTGCTTCACCAATGGCTCGAAACTCTCACCGAGTGACCGAAGCATTGAGTATCCATCGAAATTCATTTCTAGGAGCTCGTATGTACCAGACTCCACCTTCGAATGATCGAGCAGGTCGTTGATAAGCAAATGCAAGTGGCTGCCGTTGCGGCGCAGCACTTCCAGTTGGTCGAGCTGCCGCTGAATCAGGTTGCCCTCCCGGTTTCGGGAAAGAATATCGATGAACGCCGCCATGCTTGTCAGGGGAGTCTTTAACTCGTGCGATACCGTGGTGATAATTTGGCTTTTTATCTGACTAATGCGTTCCAGCTCCTGTTTCTGAGCTTCAAGAACGATTCTCTGTTCTCGTTCCTCTGTCCACAGAACCGCTTTGTCGTACAACTCGGAAGCGTGAATAGCTCCGGAAATCTGGCTTGCGATAGTTTCGAGAACACGCAGATGTTTCTTTGTATACGCGTCTGGCTCGCTGGTGACCACGCTGATAACGCCGCCGGTCGCATCACCCGCTCTTAGCGGAGCGAACATAGCGGAGTGATATCCGGCCTTGATTGTTCGGCGTTCAATCTCCCGAGCGCTCAAGTCGCCGAATAAGTGCGCGCCCCACCCGATTGCGCCGTCTTCAGCGTCGGAAAAATCAGTAAACGACTGAATAGGAACGATGTATTCGCCTTCGCTATCCCAGGGAGCACTCAGTCCGCCCCACGTATGGCGGTTGACGATGCATAGTTCCTCTTCATCTCCCCAAGAGAGCACCATCCGCTCGACGGGGATCAACGTTTGCACATGTTCGGCGAAATTCCCGAAAACGACGTCGATATCAAGATTGGAACTAATGATTCGACCAATCGTAGCCAGGGTGTCGCGCTCTACAAGCAGTGATTGTCGTTCGATAGCGCTGCTGATAGCACGACTCAGGTTGCTCGCGGAAGCATCGCCTTTTGGGAGATAGTCCTGAGCACCCTATTGCACGCTCTGAAGCACGAGTTCATGATCTTCATTACCGCTGAGCACAACGATAGGGACCGATTTGCTCACTCGAGTTAGTACTCGAACAGATCCGAGACCTGAGCTATCTGACAATGACAGATCGAGAAGAACCACATCAAATTTAGTACGCCCCAGAGCCTCAACCGCTTCAGCGATAGTAATAACGTTTTCTAGCTCTGCGTTCAACGTTTGAGACTCGCGCAAGTACTCCTGGATCAGACGAGCATCTCCAGCGTTATCTTCTACGACGAGAATTGATGTGGACCGACGATTCATGAACTAGGCAGCTCGGCTCGACGGAAGCTTCACAATTGAAAGCCAGAACTCTTGAATACTGTTCACTACAACCATGAATTGGTCGAGATCGACCGGCTTAGTGATGTAGCAGTTCGCCTGAAGATCGTAGCTCTTTAGGATGTCTGCTTCAGACTGTGATGTTGTGAGCACGACTACGGGAATTGTTCGCAGTTCCTCATCAGCTTTGATGATGCTCAGCAATTCACGTCCGTCCATACGAGGCATGTTCAAATCTAAAAGCATCAGATCGGGACGGGTAGCCTCGGAGTGTTCGCCTTCTTTGCGAAGGTACTCCAATGCTTCAACGCCATCAGATGCAACGCTAATGTTGTTAGAAATTTTGGCGTCAGCCAGTGCTTCCAACGTCAACCGAACGTCGCCGGGAGAGTCTTCAACCAGCAAAATATCAACTTGCGGCACGGAAGTTAGTCCTTTCGTTAGTTTCGCCAACGTCAGTGTCAGACTGACGATCAATTACAGTGAAAAAGAATGTCGATCCTTCATCAGGTTCGGATTCAACCCAGATCGATCCGCCGGTTCGCTCGATTAGTTTTTTGACGACGGCCAATCCGATGCCAGTCCCCTGGTATTCCTCACGCCCATGCAGACGCTGGAATATCGTAAAAATACGGTCGGTAAAAGCAGGATCGATACCGATACCGTTGTCCCTAACGGCGAACCGCCACGCGTTGCCCACACGCTCGGATGACACTTCGATGATCGGTGTTCGACTTGCTGAACGGTATTTGATCGAATTGCTGATCAAGTTCTGAAATATGCTCACCAATTGCTGATGATCAGCGACAAGCGTCGGGAGATTTCCAATGCGCAACTCGGCATCTGAAGATTCGATTCTAGACTCCAGATTACCCACAGCTTCATCGACAATGTCTCGTGCGTCATACTCGCTGTACTGACCGTCAGAACGCCCAGCGCGGGAGTACGTCAACAGATCGTTGATCAGAGTCTGCATACGCTTCGCACCATCGACAGCAAAACCGATAAATTCATCGGCATCATGATCGAGCTTTCCGGTGTACCTTCTCGACAATAGCTGCGTGTAGCTTGAAACCATTCTGAGCGGCTCTTGAAGGTCGTGAGATGCCACATATGCGAACTGTTCTAAGTCTTGGTTAGATCGACGTAGATCTGAAGTTCGCTCATCGACTCGCGATTCCAGTTCAGTGTTGGCCGATTGGATGCTGCCAGCCATGTTGTTGAACGTGTGGCTGAGGGTTCCAATTTCATCCGTCGACACCACAGCTATACGAGTACCGAGCTCTCCACGGCTGAATCGATCAGCAGCTTGAGTCAACTGGGTTATAGGCTCAATCAGATGGCGGGCGACAAAGATTGCGAATAGGCCGATAACAATCGAAACAAGGAGAATAGTAAGAACCAGTCCTCGACCGAGACTATCCAATCGGGATAGCGCTTCAGCTTCGTCGATTTTCACTACCAGCCCAATATCAGCTGCTTCAATGTAGTGATGCACACCGAATACCCGTTTGCCGCGATAGTCGACTAAATCAGTCTCGATCATAGAGACAGTTGACATTGACCGAACTTCGAGTCGATTTGAATCGGTGGTGTCTATCGGTCGATAGAAGTCGCCGCCTTCGTTGAATCGAAGCGGAGTAACGAAGTGAAGTTCGCCATCGGAATTGCGAGTGACAACAAGCGTTTCACCGGTATCTCGTCGACCAATGTACCGAGTAACAATCTGATCTAGATCACTGAAGTCGTGATGAAGCGTTACATAACCGATTATCCGACCATCGAAGGTGATCGGTGCGGACAGACGTATTTCAGATTCGGAACCATTCTCGTCGGAGGTCCCCGTCTTAATTACAAAACCTTCTTCGGTCGGATCATATGGAGATTTACCAATATGCCCTGGTTCAGAAGACGCCAGGATTTGACCGAAGGTATCTTGGATGTCGAACGATTCACCAGTTTTTTCGACAGTCGCACGATCAGTGAGAGTCTGGTTCAAAACAAATCGGTCAACGTGATCGTTGGTTGCAATGATATGACGTAAAGACTGGCGCACCTGGGTATCGTTCGCAACGCTGTCGAGATCTTCTTCGTAGTTCGCAAACATCGAATTGATCTGCTGGCGTTGAGTGGTCGCAACTGCGCTTAATCCATTGATCACAGAATCGGATATAGCGTCTTTGGTGATGAAGAACGCGACGACGGCGACTATCGACAAAGCCAGTATCGAAGCGCCAGCGCCAAATACGATTAGCTTGGCCTGCATACTGGAGCGTATGCGTGCGGGTGACAACCAACTTGAACCGGGTGCGCCGTGCACTACGGCCGCACCAGATCTGCTCTGGGGAAGCTCCCACGGAATTGGTTCTATACGATTCTGACGCACGCAGAACTCACTCAAACTAAGTAGGCTCGAAACGTGAGTGCCCCCTGATCTGACGATCCAATGTCACGAGACACTGAATCATTCATACTCACGCTCTACGAGTGATCTAATTCTGGACAAATTCACGATGTTTCGAATCGGTGAATTCATTAAAGGAGTTGCGGATTCGTCGGTTTAGCATTGAGAGATTCGCGTAGTACATATGCAAACAGCGTCAATAAAAAGACCCAGTATGCGAATTACCGCAACTGGGTCTATTTTTAGTTGATCGAGCTTGTTTGTCGAAAAACGATCTACGCCATGTACTGGTCGATTCCCTCAGTTACCGGAGCCGGTCCCGAAGGAAATACAGCCGTTTTCGCACGATCGGCGCCCACGACAAGAATGTAGCAATCATCTGCGTCATTCATGATCGGCACAGTGATTTCTAGCAGTTGTTCCTCGGTCAGGTGCTCTAACCATTTCCAATGGTCATGAACACGTGCTTCACCCTCTAAAGGCATGTATTGCATCAGTTTGCCGACACTGCCACGAGCATGCTTGTGGATGAATTCTCTTGCAGCTTGCTTAGTGAACCCTTGGGAGCCGACTGGCCTTGCGACATCGGGTGGCATCAGTATCAATCGTTCCTGACCACCACGCGGACTTTGTAGGCTCATCGTGCCAAACGTAGATCCGTATGCGAGATTTTTCAGCAGTCCCTCGGCGGTGTGGTTACCTTGGTCTTGAACATCGAGTTCACCATCGGTCACAAACACACTCACCGTGCTCTCACTTGCCTTGAACCCCTGATCTACGTGAAAACCATCCCATGGGCTGGCATCTTCGTTTTCAGCGATACATTGGATGAACTTGCGAGAAGTTCCAATGGTGTCCATGTCCATCTTGTTCAAGTACCAGTGACCGATATTTCGGAAACAGAGAGCGAATGCGCGCCCTATCAACGTATTCACCTGATTGTCGCGACCAGGACCTAGCGCTGAGCCAGGATTGAGTCCGAGATTTTTAGTGACAGGACCATTAACTATTAGCAACGGCGCCTGTGGACTCGTCGACATCAGCAGCGATTTACCGCCCTGCCCGCCTAGTTTCGAAAGTGCCTTTACAGCAGCGATAACTACGGGAAGGTGTTCAGGCTTCGCCCCAGCCATCACGGAGTTGATGGCGATTTTCTCGACTGTTGCGACTCCGAATCCCGGCGGCATGTCGCACACAACGTGGTCGGGTGGCAGATTCGTTCCCGTCAGCATTTCAGCAACAGCTTCAGCGGTTGCTGGGTGCAAAAACAGTCCGTCACCCAAATCTTCGTTAATGAACTCCTGGTTCATCTTCAAAATTGAGTCGTGACGATCTACGCCCTCGTAACGTCGAGTATCAGTAGCCTCAGCTTGCTCACGCGCCTCGATTGACGAAGTCAGCGAGCCAACAATATCGTCGATAGCGTCTTCAGTCTGAGTACGGCAGGTTTCGGGATCAAGATTTCGATAAATATGCGGAACTACCACCCACTGAAGGTCAGGCATTCCAAAAGCACGAGAGCTTGCAACTGCATCGCTCTCGAAGCGGCCTGAAACGATGGCAACACCGGGTTTGCCCATCTTCTCGACCACAATCATGTCGTGGACCATCCACGACGCACAGGTCCCTCAGTCGGCAGTGGCGCCGATTATGACGTCACATTCCTCCCCCGCCTGTTTGACGATGGCTGGTGGAGTTGGGTAATTACCGCCCGTATAAAAATTAACGCTTACGTTTTCGAAACGTTCCTGGAGCATCTCACCTGCTCGCTTGAGAGCTATATCGCCACCGTGAGTGCCACTCCAGATCAAGCCGACGGTTTTATTGTCCAACGACTCAGGCCGGTTACTAGCGCTGATGGCGTTGAGAACCCCTCGCTGAACTGCGACCGGATTATTCACTTCAAGCAGATGCATTTGGTTGTCTCCTCCACGTTACTGTTTCGACGATCTGGTTCCCACTGAGAGTAGCTCGGACTGGACTGATTGCCGTGAGTAATTACTTGTGGCGGCAGCATAGCACCGTTGGCGAACACTGATTAGCAGGAATAAACTCTCACCTCGATTCGAATCAAGTGCCAGCTAATGGCAATCTGGAGTCTGAAATGAAGTTCCTCGGCGTCGATCACATCGACATAATCGTCAGCGATCTCGAAAAATCGATCGATTATTACCGGAAGTTTGGTATGCATCCGGAAGGGACGGTCGACAACGGCGAGACTGTATTTCTCTGGAACGGCGATGACGACAATCCAGTCAGAATCGAACTGCACAAGCAGCAAGACGGGCAAACTCTCGGCATCGACCATCTTTCATTTCTAGTCGACGATCCCACAGACGCTCAAAAAGAGATTGAATTCCTCGGTGGAGTCGAATTCTTGTTCGAACCATTTGAAAATCAACAGTCGGGTCGAACTATCTCAAACAGCTACGATCCTGATGGTGTACAGATCCAAATGGCGCGCCAAACCAGCCCTGGCACCTACAAGAACTGGGAATAATCGAAATTGGCTAATTCACCTAACTCACGTACCACTGCAGGTGCTGCTCGAACCGTAATCACTCCTCCTGTCGGATATCCGATGGGAAACTGGGGACTCCGTCAGGGTGTTGCGAAGGGCATTCATCGAGAAATTCACGCACGTTCTGTTGTATTCAAACGTGATGACATTTCTATAGCCGTTATCTCTCTCGAAATCGCCGGACTCACTTCCGAAACTGTTCAAGCAATCAAAGCGCGCATATTTCAGATCGCCGGAATACCGGTCGACAATATCCTGCTGAATTTCACTCACAACCACACATCACCCGATACGATAGTGTCGCTGCCACCAGAGTGGGTGACATGGACGACCTGGCTTGCTGATCAAGTGGCGGGTTGCGTTTTCAATGCTGCCAATCAGGCAGCGCCTGTCAGCGTTGGCTCCGCTCTAGGCTCATTTGAAAACTGGACAGTGAATCGACAGTACCCAGAAAAGCCAGTAGACACTGAACTTGGCGTGATAACGGTCGTCAACGACAACGGGGTCACGATCGCTCACTTAGTGAATTTCGCTTGTCACGGAGTGGCTGATGGCGGTCAATATCTTGAATGGTCTGGCGACTTCGCCGGAGAGATGTCAGCTGAAATCGAAGAGCAATCACCTTCTTCCATTGCCCTCTACATTCAGGGTGCGGCCGGTGATATTCACCCCTTTGATTGGTGGTTCGGCAACACGGCTTCCGAGCATCTTCATTCTCACGAAGATACGAGGCTTCTTGGAAAATCGCTTGCAGAGGCCGCCCTATCGCTGGCGACCGGAATTTCAGGTAGTCAGGACGTAGCGCTCAGAGTCTCTACTGCTCCAGCTACTTTGCCCCGACATCAAGTCAATTGGTCGTTAGAAGCAGCCCTTGAGAATCGGGAAAACCTTCGTGAATCTCTTGGCACCTACTCGTCTGAAACCTGGCATGCCGGCACGACAACCGCTAACTCGGCCGAACGACACCCTGAACTCTACGGTTGGGGCAATAACGAAGTCGGCCTCGCAACTAATCAATCGCAGCCAGCGGCCGTTTTGACAGTTCGGGGATTCCGAATCGGTGAAACTTTGATTTCCGCCCACGCAGGCGAACTGTTCAATGAGATCGGAACTGCGATCAAAGAGGGCTTCCCAGGCAGCCGTCCATGGGTCGCCAGCTACTGCGACGACTACATT
The DNA here is from genome assembly GCA_029593915.1 of Candidatus Lucifugimonas marina. GTDB lineage: Bacteria > Chloroflexota > Dehalococcoidia > Lucifugimonadales > Lucifugimonadaceae > Lucifugimonas > Lucifugimonas marina. The sequence continues at coordinate 1,657,551 of CP046147.1, forward strand.
GGCTACATTTCTTCAAGGCAACCGCACGAAGACATTAAGGACATACCAGTGACTGAAATCGTCGATATGAAAAAGTATCGACGCTACTACGGAACTACAACCAGCCCGTACGCTCCCGAAGCCGGTGAAGCGCTGATCGATACGGCTATCGATGTTCTAAAAAACCTCTAATCCGAATTCACAGATTCCAACACATGAAAGCACTTTTACTGGCCGACTTTGGCGCCCCTTACTACCCTGCCATTCGAGAGGAACATCCTGATCTGGAATTGGTCGAAGCGTATTCGAATGAGGACATTCTCAGCAAAATAAGCGATGCCGAAGCCGTGTTCGGCTATCTCACAGATAAGCAGTTCCAAGCCGCGAAGAATTTGAAATGGATTCAGACTCTCGATGCAGGAATGGAAGGCCTTTTCAACGCTGTACCCGAGATCGCAGATACTGACGTGCTCGTAACCAATGCTCGAGGAGCAGGTGCGCCCATGATTGGTGAGCACGGCGTAACGTTGATGCTCGCTCTAGCCCGTCAACTGCCAAGATTTTGGGCGGACAAATCGAATCGCAAGTGGGATCAAGACGGCGCCCTGGAAGTGGTCGAATACCTAGGAAATAAGACCTGCGGAATTATCGGTCTGGGCAAGTCTGGAAAAGAGATTGGCTGGAGAGCAAAAGCACTCGGCATGACCGTAATTGCTGTGGACGAACAGCCGGTTGATGGTGACCCGATTGTCGAAGACGTCTGGGGGCTCAGCAAGCTCAACGATCTACTCGAACAGTCCGATTATGTGGTCGTTACAGCTCCATATACAGCGAAGAATGCTGGAATGATCGGAGAAGCTGAACTTTCACGTATGAAATCGTCAGCACGCTTGGTGGTCACGTCACGTGGTCGCTTGGTTGACCACGACGCCCTGGTGAACGCTCTGAACTCTGGTGGAATCGCTGGTGCTGGACTCGATACAACTGTCGCGGAACCTCTCCCCGCCGACAACGAGCTATGGGATCTACCGAACGTGATCATCACTCCTCACATCGCTGGAAATTCAGAGAAAGCCCACCTTGATGAACGAACCGTCGATATCTTCGCTGAAAACCTTCGACGCTATGTTTCAGGCCACCCGTTAATCAACGTGGTCGACAAACAGCTGCAGTACTAGGCACTTGCGCCCGTTCGCAAAGCAACAATGGCTGATACGCACAGCCACCCGGTTGGGAATCAGCTAGATTTCCTCTTGAATTAGATCGGACACTTGATCGCAGGAGGATCACATGCCACCCCGAGTAATAATGCTGTGTACTGGAACGCCAGCTCCCGACATGGCGCATTGGGGGTCGTCGTTCCTCGTAGGTATTGGTGAAGAGTGGCTTATGTTCGATTGTGGGCACGGTGCGAACTACAAGCTCCATAAAGCCGGATTCCAATCGACACAGGTCGACAGGATGTTTTTCACACATCACCACTCCGACCACGATGCCGACTACCCGTCATTTCTCCTCACTCGGTTCGATATGTCCATCGGTAAAGAAAGCGAACTGCAGGTCTACGGACCCAAGCTCACCGAGCAGCTAACTGACCGATTGCTTGGCGAACCGAACGGTGCATATTGGCACGACATAGTGGCTCGAACCAAGCACCCTTTGAGCGTCGCCGCATACGTTGAGCGCGGTGGCATTCCACCTCGCAAGCCGCCGAAGATTCATGCACGAGATATTGGTCCAGGGACTGTCGCCACAGGTAAGAACTGGGAGATTACGGCAGCACCTGTCGATCACGTACAGCCGTATCTCGACTCTCTCGCCTACCGTATCGACTCCGATGAGGGCTCTATCGTGTTCTCAGGCGACACAAGTCCCTGCAAGTCGCTCACCGATCTCGCGACGGGTGCTGATCTACTCGTGATGGAGTGCATCAAGGTAGATGAAGACATGATTCCCGGGTCACCTAGCTACGAAACTGAAACCGGCACGTTCGGAGCGGCTCAGACAGCGGTCGACGCTGGTGTGAAAAGACTGGCACTGGTTCACCAGCAAGGAAAGATGGAAGAACCTGTACGAAAGTCGCAGGCGCTCTTCGAAGTGAAAAGCGTGTACGACGGTCCAGTTATCTGGGGTGAGGAACTTTTAGAGGTGCCGTGGGAGTAAGTCAGAAATTTTTCGATGTGCTTACGAACGGTATTTAAAACCGATTAAGTCTCAGCAAATCGATATTGTGATTTGTCTTGCCGTCTATTGCTAAGTCCCCAAGCAATTCGCCCACGACACTGGCGAATTTGAACCCATGACCCGAGAATCCCGCGGCTACTGACACCTGAGGAGTGTCAGGAAGCACGTCGATTACGAAATGTTCATCCGGGGTATTAGTGAACATGCAGGTCTTCAAGGTCATCAGAGTGCCGTTAGCCTTCGGAAAATATCTGGCCGCAGCCGCCCTCAAAATATCCTCGTCTTCTTGCGTGACTCCCCGATCAACGTGATCGGGGTAAACGACTTCTTCAAGATGGTGATACCGGCCAATCTTGAACCCAGGAATTCCAAAAACAGGAAATCCGTAATACCGTCCCTCTTCGAAGAATGCATTGAACACAGGGAAGTTTTCGGGTGCGAACAGAGCTGGCTCTTCAGGCTGAAGCCATGCCAACACCTGACGCTCGGGTACAGCAAGTTCTTCGAGCGAAGGTACCATTCCGGCAGCCCATGCGCCAGCTGTGATCACGAGTCGATCAGCTGTGTATTCCGATCTGTCAGTAAAGACTCTTACGCCGTCGCCTTCAGTCTCCCATTTCACGACAGATTCCCGAGCATGGATTTCAGCTCCAGCCGCAATGGCAGCGTTCACATATGCGACGATAGCCCGTTCCGAAAGAACGAACCCACCATCTTTTTGGTAAAGCCCCATCTGTCCTGTCGGCATCTGGTAGCCGGGGAATCGGTCGTTAATCTGCTGATGGTTCAGGACCTCGTGCGGAATATCGTGTTCCAAGCACGATTCAAGCGATCCTTCGAATACTTCATGCCCTGATGGTGCGGTATCGATAGACCCAACTTTGTACAAAAGTTGCTCGCCAGCTATCGATTCGATCTCGTTCCACATCTCATAGGCTCGCCTGAGCAACGGAACATATGAAGAGTCTTCGTAGTAGGCCAGCCGGATAATCCGATTCACCCCGTGCGAAGATCCTTCCGTATGCGGTATATCAAATTTTTCTAGTCCAAGAACTCTCTGCCCCCGTTTTGCCAGATTGTGAACAGCTGAGCTACCCATTCCGCCCACGCCAATAACAATGCAATCGAAACGATCAGCCAACAGAAGTTCTCCCGTACGAAATATGCGAAGGAAAGAGATGATCCTTCCCGAGCGAACTTAGCACAGTCGCCGCATCGAACCACCACTCAACGGCTCCGGGCAAGAGTAGAGTTTCGGACATTGCACAAATCTCTAGTCGAAATTATTTCGAAACCGAGGATATTCACCCAATGACTCAGCGTTCAGTCGAAGACTCCACCTCTGCCAGCTCGAAGCCGAATATTGTGCTGATTATGGCCGACGATTTGGGGTGGTCAGATTTAGGCTGCTACGGCTCGGAAATTCGAACTCCGAATCTCGACAAGCTCGCTGACAGGGGTGTGCGATTTACGCAGATGTACAACTCGGCCCGTTGCTGTCCCTCACGAGCTGCACTGCTAACCGGTTTGAATCCACAACAGGCCGGAATTGGTCACATGATCAACGATCTCGGCGTGCCGGCCTATCAGGGCTATTTGAACGACAACTGCGTAACAATCGCCGAGGTTCTCAAGACTGCTGGCTATCGGACTCTAATGGCTGGCAAATGGCACGTTGGCGGTGAGCAAGGGAATCTGCCTGAAGGTTGGCATCCCGACATGCTGGGTTACCCCTCACCGAAAGGCCGTGGATTCGATCGCTTTTACGGAATTCTTTCCGGAGGGGGTAGTTACTACAACCCGAACATGTTGATGGACGATCTGACTCGGATCAGTATCGATACAACTGATTACCACTTCACTGACGCAATCGCCGATAAGGCCACTCAGTTTGTCGACGATGCGATCCACCGTGATGAACCTTTCTTTCTCTACATGGCGTTTACAGCGCCGCACTGGCCGCTTCACGCATGGCCCGACGATATCGAACAGTACCGGGGCAAGCACCTTCAGGGCTGGGATGAAACCCGAATGAATCGCCACGAGACACAACGTGGCTTGGGCGTTGTTGATCCAAGCTGGAAATTATCTCCTCGCGATTCAGGCGTGCTTCCGTGGGATGAAGCTCCTGATAAAGAGTGGCGAGATTTGCAGATGGCGGTCTATTCGGCACAGGTTGAACAGGTCGACCGCGGAATAGGTCAGCTCATGGCGGAGCTTGAAGAAACAGGCGAAGCCGACAACACGGTAGTCGTGTTCTTGGCCGACAACGGCGGCTGCGCCGAGTTCCTTGCTGAAGATTCACCAGCGCCCGATCCTTCTCGTTACAACTACCCTACTGTCGATGGTCGAGTTGTTCGCACTGGAAATTCACCTTCGATTGATCCCGGACCGCCGGATACTTTTGCCAGCGTCGATATCGCATGGGCGAACGTGAACAACACGCCGTTCAGACTCTTCAAGCACTACACACATGAAGGCGGCATTTCGACACCTTTCATCATCAGTTGGCCTGATGGAGTTTCTGAAAAAGGATCGATTTTCAACAATCCGGCTCACATCATCGATATCAACGCTACGTTGCTCGATATAGCAGGAGCGCACTACCCCACTACGTTCAAAGGAAAAGATATAAAGCCCGCGGAAGGCGAATCGTTTGCCAAAGTTCTAAGTGGCAGCGATTGGGAGCGCGACAAGCCCATCGCTTGGGAGCACGAGGGCAATCGCGCCGTGCGCATCGGTGACTGGAAGCTTGTAAGCGAAATCGGCGATCCGGCAGATCCTGAATCCAAAGCTGTCTGGGAGTTGTACAACATCAGGGATGACCGAACAGAGTTGAATGATTTGATCGACGGAGAGCGTGACAGGGCGACCGCGATGATCAAGTTCTACAACGATTGGGCAGAACGTTGTGAAGTAGAAGACTGGGAGAACCCGGGCTTCACGCTTCGACCCAAGTTAGGGACAATAACGAGGCATAACCATGGTGGCGGACCAGTAATCGCAGCGCGTCTTGGTCCTCGTAGAGAACTTCCGACTCCGGAATAGTCGTTCTATTGGGGCTGGATTATTCTCGGGATCTTCAACAAGACTTGAGTGCCTCGATCGAGTTCGCTAGTAATTTCGATCGACCCAGAATGCAATTCGACGAGTGATTTCACTACTGATAAACCAAGTCCGGTGCCAAGTTCCTGACGCGTAGCAATGCTTTTCGACCGGAAGAACGGTTCGAACACCTGTTTCAGGTCGTCCTCTGAAATTCCGATTCCGTTGTCACGGATTTCAATCGTCAACTCATCGGCGTCAGTCGTAATCTCGAGAGTAATAGTGGACTCTTCGGCCGAATACTTCGAAGCGTTCGAAGCAAGGTTATTCAAAATTTGCACTAGGCGTGATCTGTCAGCATCAAGCCAGATCGGATCGTCCGGCATTTCGATGACGAACGACTGGCGTTTTTCATCGGTCATGGTGCGGGCGCCGATAATGAATTCGCCAAACATTTCACTGAAATCAAACGGCATGAATTCGACCACCATCAGACCGGGACACGTCAAGAAGATCGTCGATCAGTTCGGCGAGATTTGATGACGAGCGTCGAACAACGTCGAGCTGATCCATCTGTCTCTGAGTCAGATTCTGAGAGCCATTCCTGCGCAATATATCGGCGAACGCAGAGATTGCTGTGAGCGGGGTCCGTAGTTCGTGTGAAACGGTAGACAAAAACTCACTTCTGGCATCGGCAATTCTCTGAAGCTCTTTGTTTTCCTGATCTAGCTCCAGTGATTGTTCACGGTGTCGAGCAAGCAGGGTCGACTGTTCGTAGAATTTCGCGTTCTGAATTGCAGGCGTGATGTGAGCCGCGATTTGTTGAAATATTTTTTGATCATCGACGGTGTATGAGTTCGTCGATTTACTCCATATCGTGATGAGTCCAGAAGGTGCAGACCGCTCCACGCCTATAGGCATTGCCAGCATAGAGTTCAATCCCAGAGTGTGTAACTCATCGTCCCTGTCGCTCCAACGGGCATTGGTCACACTGAAGTCTTCGCAGCTCCAATCATCGGCGATATCCAACTTGCCTAAATCTTTTCCGAAGAAGTCATCTTCTAGAGCAATACCTTCGTAGTACTCCAGTATCCGGTGTTGGGTCTCGGGCACGAATGTGGCAATCGAAAATCGATCAAATGGCAATAGTGTGCGGATACCTTCCGCTATTCGGTTTCCGGCGCTTTCCAAATTAAGGTCTTGCGATGCCAGCACACTGATTTCGGCAAGCGCTTGCCTGACTTCACTTTCGCGTTTTGTGGCCTGATAGGTTTCTAAGCTCGCAACCGAACCTGAAATCCTATCCGCAATCAGCGTAGCGTTCTGAAGATCGGAATCATCGTAGGCATCTTCATACGATGAGCGGAACGTCAGGAGTGCAATAACTTCGTCTTGCCAAACAACCGGACAGAACAGAAGGGTAGGCAATCCATTTTCTATGGTGCTTAGCCTTACTGGTTCCAACCATGGATAAGTTTGGCAAGTTTCCTCATCGACTAACAGATGCTCACGCAACCCACGGAACATTTCTCCGGCACCTTCAGGAAGACCTAACTTCCAACCGGTAGGTAAATTGTCGAGCTGTTTTCCGAAGATATACCGCAGTTCGAGACTTCGATCCTCGTCAGTCAGGTATGCCAGAGTGAGACGATCGACCTGGATGAGTTTCTGAATCTGGGTGCCAAGTTGTTCAAACAGATCCTCAAGGTCGAGTGAATGGGAGAGTATTCTGCCCAGCTCTGAGAGTGCGTCTCGCGTTCCAGCAGCCTGTTCGATGGCCCTGAACGATTGAGAATTGACGACCGCCCCGGAAATCTGGTTAGTAATCATTCCAGCGATGCGAACGTCCGAAAGCGAGAATGCGTCGATTGATTTTGAACGAAAAGTTAGCAGTGCCACTACTTTGTCTCGACGAACCACAGGAGCGAACAACGTCGAGTTCAGACCAGCCGAGCGGGTCATTCGTTCAACTTCACGAGCGATTTCCGACTGTTGATATTCCGAATCTTCCAGTATGAATGGAGCCACGGGGCTGTCCAATAGCTCGCTGTATATCGGCAGTGTGACATCGAATAGAGATTCAGGTAATTCAACTCCCTGTGTGAGAATCTGAATACGATCATTGTCCGCTTCATTCTTGTAGGCCAGAGTAATTCGATCGGATTCGATCATTCGCCCGAGAATTCCTGCGGCATCGGTCCACACGTCGTCAAGATCGTTCGACGCATCCATCACTCGTCCGAGTTCGGCGAGGGCTTCGTTTTCCTTCGAATTCTGCTGCGCCTGATAGGTAAGCTCGTCTTTTTCCACGGCACCAGCTATGTGCCCAGCAATCAGACTCACAAGAGCGACGTGGTGAGATTGGTAGGCGTCTGATGTTCGGCTGCGGATACCCAATATGCCTATGCCGATTCCATTCGAAATCAGGGGCACCGTGATTTGTGACCTTAGTCCGTGCTCGATATCGACCACAAGCCTTGGAATCTTTTGAGCAAGTTCGTCAAGATTGCGTTCGCCGATACACAGCGGTTTTCCTGAGTCCAGCACATATTCGATTTGTGTCCGATCGAGCGGGTAGTCGGAACCGACTTGTGCCCTTGGAGTTGAGTCACCCCAGTTCAGACGAATTCTCGCTAAATTCGAATCGGGCACCATACTTGAAATGAAAATCGTGTCGCAAGGAACAATACGCGAGATTACCTGTCCGATCTCGTCGAACGCACTGTTCAGGTTTCGACTTGAAGTAATCACTCTTCCAAGATCAGCCAGCGCTTCCTGTCGCTGAACTTCATCTTTTAGAGCGTCACCGAAAATTGAAGTTCCTAAACTACTTGCTAATTGTTGGGCGATCAGTTCGAATACGCTCTGCTCTCTTTCCCCGTAGGCATTGGGGGTTTTGCTCTTGGCGTTCAAAGTGCCAATCAAGTTCCCTTCGACGATCAACGGAGCGTAGATTGCTGATCGCAGACCAGCTGCCTTCGTGTAGAAAATCCCGCCGTCTTTTTCTAGTTCTAGTCGGTCAAGAACTTCCGTCGGGGTAACAACCATTCGAAGGTCTTTTATCACCTTCGTAGGTGCGTTACCACGAGGACGATCGTCACTCGTATCGTCCCAACCTGGAACAGGTACTCCATACACATGAGAGTCTCGGAATTCGTTGGGGTCTTCTTGAGCCGGCGCCACTACAAGGCGGTCGATTGGCACTATCGTTCCAAGTAATTCGCAAACATCCTCGAAAACATCATCTAAAGATGAAGCTGATGCCATTGTTCGAGAGAGTTCAGCGAGAACTTCCTGAACGGTAATTTCTGAGCGAAGCGCAGCAGCGTACTGAGAAGCTGCGACAGATCCGACAATCTGCTGGGCAATCTGAGCGAAGGCCGCTCGTTCAGGTTCGCCATATGCATGCGGCCACGTGCTCTTTACGTTGATCGTACCGATCAGTTGCCCATCAGACACCAACGGTGCGTACATTGCCGATCTCAGACCGGCCTGCCGTGTGAGATACGCTCCCCTGTCAGACTCCTCAGTTGCCGCATCAATATCTTCGGTGGACATTATCGATACGACACGATCAGCAGTGGATTGAACATTCCCTGATGTTCGAGTATCTACGCCGACTGTGGGTGCCTGATCAGGAATAGTGACCCCATCGGTGTGGGTATCAATTCCAGTGCCCGTCGATTCATCCAGAGTTGAAATAACCAATCGGTCCGCAGGCAAGATCGAGTTCACCAGTTCGCGGATCTCTGGAACGATTTTGTCGAGAGAGACTGTAGAACTCATCAATCTCGACATTTTCACCAGAAGCTCTTGAACCTCTGATTCACGCTGAATTTCATAGTGAAGACCGGCATTAACAACTGCAGGGGCTACGTAGGTCGCAATTTGCTCTGCGATTTCAATGTGTTCGGATGTGAATTTCCCAAGCGCGGAATCGCGCAGATGAATTGCTCCGACACATGATTCCCCCACCATCAGCGGAACGCTCAAAATCGACCTGAATCCGTGGCTAACATCGAATTCAGTCGCTGGCATTGAAGCTACAAGCTGGTCAGCATCATCTTGAGTTTCTAAATTGACCAGAAAACTCTTTTTCTCTCTCGCAAGTCGCCCCCCAATTGAACTGGCCAGATCGACGGGATCGCGCCGCACGATATCACCAGCAATAAACGGACTTCTGATACTGGTGTCATCATCTCGAATCCGAACAACACTGATGTATTCGGCAGGGATCAGCATCCGAACCAGATCGCTGAAATCTTCGAAGGCCTCTTCAATGTTCAATGTTCAATGTTGAACCAATGGTCAATCCGATTTCGCGAATTGCGGCGTCCCGAACTTGATCGCGCTGGAGTGCTGTCGATTCAGCCTTCAGTTGCTCCACCAGTCGAGCAGTATTTACTGCGCTTGCAATATACGTTGAGACGATTTCAGCAAGCTGGACGTGTCTATCGGTGAACTCACCATCGGTATACGACAAAAACGTAGCGCTTCCGAATGAGTATCCCTCGGAGATCAGTGGAATCGATATCCATGATCGTATGCCGTTCTCAACCGTGAACGCAGTGTTTGGAAATCTCTCGACCAGCGATTCGTCGATCGAACTCTCTATGAACGTCTCTCCAGTAAGCGCTACATGAGCGGCCAAGCTTCCTGAAACGAGATCTGACTCACCTGGCATTAATCGAGGTTTTCCGGCGCCCGACACGTATATGGATCTGATCCGAGTACGGTCGTCGATGAGCAAATCGACCACGAACCTATCGTGCGAAATCAGTGGCTTTACGTGAGAATCGAGCCACGCCAGCGAATCATCAAGATTTCGGTCGGAGCTAAAAACCCCGCCGAGTTCTGCCAATGCTCGGAGATCTGACGACGAAAGTTCGTTGCCGACAACGCTCCCATCGCCGGCACCGCTTTCGCTATTCGAATGTTTTGACCGAACCAATCAGCCGTCCGCCATATCGATAAAAATGCAGCCCACACCATGCCGCCCAATGTCCCAACAAGCTCGCACGTGCACGCGCGTTTCCACAACTATAACGATTGCTTTTTTACTTGTTTAACCCGTTTACACACAGATCCGCATGCGAGTTGTCGTCACACTAGTTCAGTAATAACTCCTAGGCCTCACAATTAGCGGTGCAGATGATTTTGGAGCGACCTCGGAACCACGGCTCAACACTCGGTCTCGACACCCGTCGTAGCACCATCTCGTTGTACACTCGCCCAAGCTAACTACAACTGCAATTTCAAATATTTGCGATAACTTTCACTTTCCAAAACATGCACTACAAAACCATCTCAGAACTTGCTCCGCTAATTGAATCTGGAGAACTGTCACCGGTCGATCTCACTCGATCAATGCTCAAGCGGGTTCAAGAACTCGATGGTTATCTCAAGTCATACGCAACCGTCACCGCTGACCATGCGTTGGCACAAGCGGAACGTGCCGAAGATGAAATATCGAAAGGGAAATATCGAGGGAAGCTGCACGGAATCCCGATCGCCGTGAAAGATCTGTGCAACACAGCCGGAATTCGGACGATGGGTGGATCCGCGGTGTTCGCCGACAACCTGCCGGATCACGATGCGACGGTTGTCAAAAAACTGGCTGCAGCCGGGGCTGTATCGCTGGGCAAACTGAATATGACCGAGGGGGCGATGGGGGGGTATAACCCCAAGCTTCAAGTTCCTGAAAACCCGTGGCGAAAATCGCACTGGGCTGGAGCGTCATCAAGTGGGTCGGGTTCAGCGACCGCAGCGGGATTAGCTTTCGGGACACTCGGAAGCGACACAGGCGGTTCGATTCGCCACCCCGCCGCTGTCTGTGGAACTGTCGGACTAAAACCGACTTGGGGCCGTGTATCGCGTTATGGCGTGATGGATCTTGCAGAATCACTTGACCACGTCGGCCCACTAACCCGTTCGGCAGCAGATGCAGGAATAATGCTTCAGGCAATCGCTGGATCAGATCCTAACGCCCCAACAACTCTTCCTCACGAAGTACCAGACATGCTGTCTGAGATCGGGAAAGGCGTCAAAGGACTCAAAATCGGTTGGGATGAAAATTACTCTACTTCTGGCATGGAACCATCATTTGCAGCGGCCGTCGAAGCGGGCGTCAAGGTGATGGAATCGTTGGGAGCAGAGATAGTAGAAGTGAGAATGCCGGAAATAATGCGTGAAGCTATGACCGCCTGGCCAATCATTTGCTCGACAGAGGCGGCAACTGCTCACGCCGACACTTACCCGTCTCGGGCAAGCGAATATGGTCCATTTTTCCGACAGTGGCTCGAGAATGGAAATTCTCACACCGCAGTCGAATACGCCGAAGCAAACAGCTTGAGGTTGGCTATGAATGGCGGACTAAGAAAGACGATGCGAAACATCGATGTTCTTGCAGGACCTTCGACGGCAAAAGTTGCATACCCGGTGAGTCCGGAGGGTCTGTACGGTCCTATCTCGCCGGATCGCGACCCGTGGGATAGCCGATTCACCGTGCCGTTCGATTTCTCAGGCTTACCTACAATCGCCCTACCATGCGGGCTGAATGATGACGGACTACCTGTGTCTCTCCAGTTTTCCGGCCATCATCTCTCCGAGCCTCTGTTGGTTGGCGTAGGAGATGCTTTCGAACGAGCCACAGACCATCACAACCTCCATCCACCAGTCTAGGAAATCGAAGAGTCATGAGTAGCAATCGGTTCGACGGGAAAGTTGCGTTAGTCGTCGGCGGTGCCAATGCCGACGAGAGTCGATTACTCGGCTTCGCAGGGTTATCGGCGCTTGAGATTGCAAGAGATGGCGGAAAAGTAGTCATCGGTGATATCGATGATGAGGCTGGAAACCGCTCGGTAAAGAAAATGAAAGACGCCGGTCTAACCGCCGACTATGTCCACATGGATGTCACCTCAGAGTCTGACTGGAAATCAGCTGTTGATCTGACTAACGAACTTCACGGCCGACTAGACATCATGATCATGGCAGCCGGAATCCCAGATCGAGGCGTAACGCTCGATACAACGGGAGTCGATTCCTGGAGGCGGGTAATGGACGTCACCAACATGGGGATGTTCCTCGGAACCCGTGCAGTTGTCGACCCAATGCGAAACAGCGGTGGCGGATCGATAGTTCTGATCTCGTCGATGATGGCAAAGGTCGTGAGAGACCAAGCTAACGCCTACGCCACTTCGAGAGCCGGGATGACTCACTTCGCTCGTTCAGCTGCGGTGCAATATGGCTCCGACAATATCCGGGTAAATACTGTTCTACCGGGCTGGACCCTGACACCGTTTACTGCAGGAGCCTTTGACGACGAATGGGCTGATCGTCTCGGGAAGCGGGTCCCTTTAGGAAGGGTTGCCGATGCTTCAGATATAGCGGGGCCAATCCTATTTCTTGCATCTGATGAAGCTAAATACGTAACAGGCAGCGAACTACTCGCCGACGGTGGAGTAACGGGTTGGATTGGACCAATGGACTAGTCGAACCTTCTTAGCAAACACTCTTCATCTTTGATCGATCAAAATGTATACAACTACACCATGACCCGAATACTCAATCTCCTCAACCCAATGCAGTTGGTGCGGGCGTTTTCCAATTCACTCAGCGGATTAGCGCATGCCGTCAAATCTGAACGTGCCATTCAGCAGGAAATCGTAATACTCCTAATCGGTGGTATCGCAGCATTCTTGTTAACCGATAGTTCAGTGGAACTGGCGATACTTATAGGGTCGCTTTGCATAGTGCTTATCGTTGAAATTATTAACTCGGCTATCGAAGCGGCAATTGATCGAATCGGCCCCGAACTACATCCCTTGTCGAAACAAGCCAAAGATCTCGGTTCAGCGGCCGTCCTGTTATCGCTAGTCACCGCTGCCGGGCTCTGGCTGATTATCCTCATCTAACCGTCGGCGCCAATCTGGCACTAATTCACATATCGGAGATCGCACTTGCCGGACAATTTGAAGCTTCTAGTCACGGGTCTGAACGGAATAGTAGGAAAAGCGTTGCGCCCTGCTCTGGAACAGCGTTATGAGATCAGCGCACTCTCAAGAAGCGGAGTCGACGGGTTACCAGATGAGCGAGTGTTCAAGGCGAATATTTCCGACATCGATTCGTTACGACCAGCTTTTGAAGGCGTCGACGTTGTGCTCAATCTTGCTGCCGATGGCGGTATGAGCAGCGAAGCGGGCATGAATGCAGGCTGGGATTCGATGCTTCAAAACAACATCATCGGCGCCTACAACGTCCTTGAAGTCGCCAAACAGGCCGGAGTATCCCGGGTAATCCTTGCGAGTTCTGGAGCGACATCAAACGGCTACGAACTCGAAGAGCCGTACAAGTCACTGGTTTCGACCGAGGACGTCCCTGAACCTAAGTCGTGGGACATGGTGGGTGAATATTCAGAACCAAAGCCGGTCAGCCTGTACGGAGTCACCAAGCTTTTCGGCGAAGATATCGGTAGGTACTACGCCGCCACTAGCGATCTTTCTGTAATCAATTTACGAATAAGCAGCTGTGGTCCCATCGATGAAGCTGGTCCGGGACGCGCTCAAGCCAATTGGTCGAGCTACCGAGATTTACAACAGTTGACGATCAAGTGCATCGAAGCGCCGGCGGATCTCAAGTTCGATATTTTTTGGGCAACGTCAGACAATCGAAAGCTATTCCGCGACAATTCACATGCCAAAGAAGTGCTTGGCTATGCCCCTCAAGATGGTGTGAAGTAATTTTTCAAATCCGTTTGCCCTGACAATACTGTCATTGCAAGATGTACAGCCACTCGATCAGCTACCAGTAGTCTTCATCACGAATAACTTCAAGAACGAATGTCACAGATAATCGTCTACTCATCAAATTTCTGAGGCTCCTGCGAGATGGTGAAAGGGTTCCTTTCACTTCGCAATGTCGAATACATCGTCAAGAACGTTTCGACCGACCTCGAAGGACGCGCTGAATTACTTGCGATGGGATTCGATTCGACGCCTGTTGTCGTGATCGGGGATCATCAATTGCCGGGGTTTGATGCAGAAGCTATTGACCATGCACTTGCTTCACTGGAATAAATCGGCTGATAGCGGGCGAGTATAGAATGACGTCGGCAGAGCAAGTTGATCGAATTACCTCTACGCAACGGCAATTAGAAAGCAGCCTAAAGAATGGTTCAGAGCACTTCCGATACAAGCGTAGATTTCGTTCTTGAACAAATTCAGACGATGGTCGCGTCGGAAGGTGGCACCTTAGGCGTGCCGAGCCTCGACGGCGACACTTTGAAGGTTGAGTACACCCCGGGGATCAATGAAGAGTGTCCGGAATGCGTTCCCACACTCGAAATGGTCACCCAGTTCCTCACTGCGTCACTGGGAATCCACGCTCCCCACGTAACTAACATTGAAGTTAGTTAGCGATTCACCTCTTAAACCCAGCAGCGCGAAAACGCGCCCTTGCAAGAGTGATTTCCACACAAGGGCACGTCTTTGACTGCGGATGAAAACTACCAGTTGGTAACTGAACCATCTCGACGGTGGAGTCGAGTGGCGATGTGGTTGTCGGGGTGCAACGGACTGTTTGCTATTGCATCTTCGTCGACATCTATACCAAGTCCGGGTTTGTCCGGCACCTGCATGTTTCCGCCAACAGCTCTGAACTGACCGGGATACAGTTCGTCGTGCTGTTGCTCTATCTCCTCAGGACGCTGGAACATCTCCAACCACGCGAAGTTCGGCGTAGCCATAGCTAGATGCGCCGTAGCTGCGGTGTTGATGGGGCCTAGAGGGTTGTGAGGCATGAGATCGATGTAGTGCGTTTCAGCCCAGCCAGCGACCTTCTGAGCTTCAGTGAATCCGCCCACGATCCCGAGGTCGACCCGAGCGTAGTTCGTCAGTCCACGTTCAATATATGGCGCAAATTGCCATTTCGAAGAGAACTCTTCACCCAGAGCAAACGGCATCGGAGTCATCGCCCTAAGAGCCTCGTAGGCTTCAGGGCTTTCATCTCGGATTGGCTCCTCAAGGAAATCTAGCGTGCCTTCTGGCATTTTCTAGCAAAACGAAGCGGTCTCGGCGACGCTCAAGCGGTGATGATAGTCAATTCCGATTACGACTTCTTCGCCCAGCGTTTCACGCGCTTTAACTAGCCATTTCGCATTGTCGGCAATATTCATTCTCGGCTCGAAAGTGGCGGCATCATAGCCCTCAACCGGAGCTTGAACCGACAGTCTCATGCACTCCCAGCCATCAGCAACCAACCCCTGAGCGTTCTCGATCATTTCTTCGCCGGTTTTGCCACCGGTAGTAGCGAAACACTGAACGTAATCACGCTGCTTACCGCCGAGTAGCTGGTAAACCGGAACACCAAGTTTCCTACCGATGATGTCGTGCAGTGCAATGTCGATTGCGGATATCGCAGCGGTAACGACTCTACCGCCCTCGAAATAGGCACTACGATACATCTCTTGCCACAGACGCCCCACCTGCATCGGGTCTTTCCCGATCAGCCATTGACTCAGGTGCTCGGTAACACCTTTCACGCCAAGCTCGCGCCAAGATGTCCCACCTTCGCCCCAGCCGTGAATGCCTTCATCGGTTTCGATTTTTACAAGGAAGACGTTTCGCCAAACTGACCATGCCGGGTACGGTTTTATCGCTGTGATTTTCAATGAATTGCTTTCGTGGATTCGCTCGCTATCGATTGGTTGTGGCGCATGTTACGCCGTTTCACAAAAAATGAGTTTCTATTGGGCCGGATAATACGATTCAAACTTGGTGTACATATAGAAATACCCCCTCGGGGAGACGATTTATCTTCTGATTGGTTGGAAAGTTGTACTCAGAAATCAATCAGACAGCTGGTTACACCTCAAACCAGAAGGCACACCGAAATGCGCACAACTGAATCAATCAAACAGGCTCGCTTTATTCCAACGACACGATATCTGGCACTCTTGCTCTTCCTCCCAGCGATTCTGGCAATCGGGTGCGTGACAATCACTGCCGGAGAGCATGAAGATTCGGGAATGACCGATGAAAATCCTAAACACTCGTTTGAAGTTGGCAGCAATCCAACGATCGACGTAACAAGTTTTAATGGCGAGATCGAGATAATCACGGGAGAGGACGGAACAATAGAGGTCGATACGACACTCAAATTGCCCAGCAGAATTTTTTACAGCGCCACCAAGTCAGGAAATGCCGTGACAGTAGTTGCGAGGAGAACGGGTAGCGGTATTTCGTTCGGTCGTTCGCCACAGGCACAAATTCACCTTGTGGTCCCCGCTTCAACCAATGTCATTGCCAGCACAAGCAACGGCCAGCTTAGTGTGAATGGCGTTACTGGAACTGGTGAAGTGGACACGAGCAACGGCAGAGTCACCCTCACAAACGTTACGGGTACCTATGTCGCTTCGACAAGCAATGGATCAATAAAACTGTTGGATGTTGCCGGGCAGTTTCACGCTGAGACATCGAACGGTAGGATCGACTTTTCTGGCAGCTTTGATGAGAACAGCAATAACAAGTTCTCCACCTCGAACGGTTCGATGAATATCGTGTTCTCGAACGACCCGAATCTCGAACTTGACGCTCGCACGGTCAACGGCACCGTCGATAGCGAACGCCCTATTTTGGCTACTACAACTGAGAAGAACCGACTTGTCGGTCAATACGGTGAAGGCTCAGCACAATTAGAGCTGCGAACATCAAACGGATCGATTGACATCAAGTAGCGTCCAGTTAGTCTTAAATGCCTGATTGAAATAGCTCAAAATACCAACGATAAGCACATTCGCGTACTATTCGGCTGACTTGCTAGGGGTATGTTTGGGGAACCGGGTTGACGAACGTTATCAACGAAGCCGAAATTTTGGCTGAAATAGGGCGACTAATCACATCTTCACCAGATTTCGGTGAGGTATTTGAAGCCACCGCCGAGCGGATCAGCACCCTAATACCTGCGGAAACCATTTCACTCTCGAGCGTCGATGTTCAAGGCGGCACCTACACAACGTTGTACAGGTGGGCATCCGATCTTCCCACTCAGTCTCCGGCGCCCCCTCGACAACTCAAAGGCAGAGGTGCCGAAGCAGCAGTGGTCGCCGGAAAACCGATAATCCTTTCGTCCGAGTTACGCGCCCTTCAGGAATCGAACTGGCAAGGTATCGGCGAATACCCGCTCGCTTCGATGAAATCTTGGCTGATAGCTCCGTTGATCTTCAGTGGTGAACCGATCGGCGTTCTGCACATACGCAGAACTGAAGAATCTGCATACACCGAAAACCACCTGAATCTCGCCCAAAACATTTCGAACCAAATATCTGGACCAATTGCGCTGGCTAATTTGCACAGAGATTTGGCCCAATCTGAGCGCGAACTCGTTTTTCTATCTCAAATGTCGGATGAACTTGCCAACTCCGACTCTTCAGCCGATATGTACGAGAGTATTGAGCGGACGATCGGCAACTTTATCGAGTTTGATCGAATTTCTATCGTGAGAGTCGACCCGGAAATCAACTCTCTAGTACAGAGTTATCAAAACGGAGTCGATGTTCCGGGAATCGAAATCGGCACGATCCTGAACATGCACGAATCTCAGGAGAAATTCGATGCTTGGGCTACTGAACTCACGGCGACTTCAGATGGTGGCGAATATCTTCCAGCCGGTTCCGTGAAACTAAGTCACAAAGACATGGGACTGGAATCACGTGTACGGGCACCGATGATTACGACTACGGGATACATCGGAGCGATAGCGCTCAACCACTACGAGCAAAATATGTTCACGCTAGCCGATCAGAACTTTCTCCGTCGCGTGGCTGCACAGGCAGCTTCTGCACTCGAAAAATCGGAACTGATCGAGCAGGCAAAAACGGAGGCAACCACTCAGGAATCGATAGCCAGAATCGGTCGAGTCGTATCTGAAGACTTGGATCTCCAGATCGTCTATCAGAGGGTCGCTGAAGAACTGAGAAAGCTCGTTCCTTACGACCGAATTGCAATATCGTTGTTTGATCAGGATTCGCAACAGATGATCGCTGAATTCTCCGAAGGTGTAGAGATACCCGGAGCACGACCAGGTGACGATATTACTGACGCCGATAAATCGATCAACTGGGATTCTTCGGGTTACGCTTCGGATTCAAGAAATATAGATTCAACGAGCAAAGAATCTGAATTCGAAAAAATCTTACGAGATCTCGGTTTGGTC
This sequence comes from Candidatus Lucifugimonas marina, assembly GCA_029593915.1. Classification (GTDB taxonomy): domain Bacteria; phylum Chloroflexota; class Dehalococcoidia; order Lucifugimonadales; family Lucifugimonadaceae; genus Lucifugimonas; species Lucifugimonas marina. Next base: position 1,675,968 of record CP046147.1, read on the forward strand.
TCGTGGATCCAAGCTCCATTCGGAGTCCAAGCGACCGGTCCCATTGGTTTCTTATCGGTGCGAAGTAGATCGCACAATCTCTACGATGAAAACTCGATCAAATTGTTGCGACAGGTAGCAATTCAAGTCACCCCAGCAATTCAGAACGCTCGTATGTTTGCTCAATCGCAATCGCTTCTTGAACAGCGCCAGCGAACAACGCTACTCGACGAAGAGAATCGCGAGCTTCAGCGAGTAGCTGACGCGAGAAGCCAGTTCCTATCGACCGTTTCGCACGAACTACGCACACCGCTCACAGCCATATCAGCATTCTCAGATATTCTCTCTCACAATCGCCCCGGAAATCTCAGCGAGCGACAGATATCTCACATCGATGCCATTCGACGTTCCACCGTTTCACTCACGGCATTGGTCGATGATTTGCTCGATGTATCACGAGCCGATTCGGGTCAATTGTCGCTCGATAAAGAGCCATTCGACTTCCAAGCGATCATTACTGAATTTTCTGGTGTAGGCGAAAGCATTGCAGCGCTGAAAAATCAGAGATTGAGTATCAGGAATCTCGGCGAACCAGTTTGGGTCGATGCCGACCGAGCACGCATAAACCAGATTCTCAACAATCTAGTTTCCAACGCATCTAAATATTCACAAGATAATTCAGAGATTCTCATCTCGAGCACTGTCCGATCAGGGCGAATAGAGATTGTTGTCGAAGACAATGGAATCGGTATCGATGCTCAAAATATTGATCGAGTTTTTATCCCATTCTTCCGAGCAGAAAATCCCGAAACACAGATGCAACAGGGCTCTGGGCTAGGACTTTCCGTGGTGAAGACTCTGGTTGAGCTCCATGGTGGCGCTGTGGAGATGGAAAGTGCGTTAGGGTCAGGCACCACTGTCCGGTTCTGGATTCCTGGCATAGTCGATCAACCAGTTTCCTAGATCACGTTCACCTCACCGTCCGTTTGTGCCGCGAATCAGCACGTTGTGCCCGGTCAGCTTTTCATCGCAACTTGAGTCGCTCTCTTCACACGTAGCTCACGTTGCCCTTCTAACGACTCACACTCGTGTCACGCGCACTTGCCAATTCCCTTTATACGGTAGTCGTGCGGGAGTGTATTGACTCGTCGTTTGCCTATCGCGCTATCGATGATCGCCAAACCCTCTCAGGTATCCACGTAACTACGTGTACCCGGCATTTGAACGGTACAAGGGCATTTCATAGATGTACGAACACGATCTATTGATCATCGGCGCGGGGCTGGCTGGCTTACGTGGAGCGATAGAAGGCATTCAAGAAGGACTTGATGTCGCATTCATGACGAAGGTCCACCCCGTAAGAAGTCACTCAAACGCGGCACAAGGTGGCATCAACGCCGCTCTCGCCAGTAGGGGTGACGACTGGGAAGACCATGCACTCGCAACTGTGAAAGGCAGCGATTACCTCGCCGACCAATCAGCAGTAGAGGTGATGTGTCGTGAGGCTGGTGATGCCATTCTCGAACTCGAGCACATGGGCGTTATCTTCAGCCGAAACGAAGAGGGCAAGCTGGCGGTGCGAAGGTTCGGAGGTCAACGTGTCGCCCGAACGTTCTTCGTAGGAGCCATCACAGGTCAAGCTCTGCTGCATGTGATGTACGAACAAATCATCAAGCATGAGGCGAGAACGTACGAGGAGTGGTTCGCAACGTCGCTAATCATGGAAGATGGCGTTTGTCGTGGCGTAGTCGCTATGGATATCAAGACGGGCGAACTACACACGATTCGTGCGAAGGCAGTGATCATGGCTTCGGGCGGAGCAGGACGCGCTTACGAACCAACGGCTCAGGCAGCAATCTGTACGGGTGATGGACAAGCACTTGCCTACCGTGCAGGGTCTCCGCTGATGGACATGGAGATGATCCAATACCACCCAACTACCCTGCCAACCAACGGCGTACTGATGTCAGAAGCCGCACGTGGTGAAGGTGGATACCTTCTGAACTCAAATGGCGAGCGGTTCATGGAAAAATACGCTCCCGAATACATGGAACTCGCTTCCCGTGATGTCGTTTCACGTGCCGAACAAACAGAAATCAACGAAGGTCGAGGGGTCGACGGTTGTGTCTTGCTAGACCTGCGGCACCTGGGACGAGATTTCATCAACGAACGACTCGGTTACCTTCAGGAAGTCGCCACCGATTTCATGAGCATCGATCTGGCAGAGAAGCCTGCAAAAATTCGCCCTGGAATGCACTACAACATGGGCGGCATCAAAGCCGATGTGAATGGTAGGACTGATATTCCAGGCCTATTCGCAGCCGGTGAAGCGGCCTGTGTGAACATCCACGGTGCAAACAGGCTTGGAGCCAACTCACTGCTTGAAGCCGTTTTGTTTGGCAGACGAGCCGCAGCAGGCGCAGTGAAATTCATTCGTGAAGAAGCAGAACGATCAGTCGGCGATGAGTCAGTGAAGGATTCTGAAAGCGCACGACTGCAGCAAATTCTAGATCGTCCTAAAGGCCCCCGAGCCGCCGCTGTTCGCAGGGAACTTGCTCTTGAAATGGACAAGAACATGGCAGTGTTCCGAGATCAGGCCGGGATGGAATCGGCAGCAGCGAAAATTGCCGAGGTAAAAAACAAGCTACCCAGCGTATCGACCGACAACAAGGGTCGAATTTTCAACATCGATCTGATGTCGGTACTACAGCTCGAAAATATGGTCGACTGCGCCGAAGCAATCGTGGCTGGAGGTCTGATGCGCACCGAAAGTCGAGGCGCTCACAATCGAACCGACCTCACTGAAAGAGACGACAAGAACTGGTTGAAACACACACTGGCTTACCAAACCGAAGGTGCGCCAAGAATGGACACCAGTCCCGTCGATATAACGCGCTTTGAGCCAGTGGAGCGGGTGTACTAATGGAAGTCACAATCAACCTCCAACGCTTCGATCCTGAAACCGACGCGCCTATCGCAAAGTATCAGGAATACACGATTGAGATCAGCGAAGTAAGCACCGTTCTCGATGCGATCATCAAGATTCACGAAGAGATCGACGGTACAGTGGCAATGCGCTACTCGTGCCGATCATCCATCTGTGGATCGTGTGCGATGAAGATAAACGGTTCAGCAGCCCTCGGTTGCAAGACTCGACTTGTAGAAGTCTCTGAAGACGGCGGGACTATTACCGTCGAACCAGTTGGCAACCTGCCAGTTGTCAAAGACCTTGTCGCTGATTTCACACCGTTCTGGAACAAGATCAAATCGGTTGATCCATATCTGAAGCCATCAGGTCCAGAACCTGAGTTCGAGCGCATAGCCAGCAACGAATCGATGACAAGTCTACTCACAGCTCAAAACTGCATCATGTGCGGTTGCTGTGTTTCTGATTGCACAGTTCTCGAAGTCGATTCCACATTCGCAGGTCCGGCAGCGTTGGCAAAGGCATGGAGATTCACTGAAGACCCTCGAGACGCAGCGACCAACGAACGTCTGAAGATTCTCAATGACACCAATGGTGGAATGTGGGACTGCACACGCTGTATGAAGTGCGTGGAAGTCTGCCCGAAGGAAGTAGCGCCGATGGACCGCATCATGGAGATACGCGAAGCGGCAATTCAGGCAGGCAACACAAATACGCCTGGTTATCGTCACACTGAGTCGATGTACAACTCGGTGAAGAAAAATGGTCGCTTGGACGAAACTCGCCTTGCAATCGATTCTGCTGGATGGACGAACTTACCTCGGCTGCTCGATCTAGCACCGATTGGCATCGCTGCCATGCGAAAGGGCAAGCTGCCTCCGATTCGACCTCACAAGGCTGACGACAACAAGAAGATCAAAGACATTTACGACAATGTCGAAAACGAAGCTGACTAGCCTTCGGAAGCGTTCGTATTGACGTTGGTCGCAGGAAATATTCTGCGACCAACGTCACATTGAGAGCTATTAGTTCTCAGGACTGTCGTTACTAACGTCGATGCTTTCGACTATGAACGAGCGTGATTCGGCCGCCCGATGGCGTATGGCTCCGATTGGGGCGTATTCGTCGGACGTCGCCATGGCCCTTGCATCTTCGGCTGTCGGAAATTCGATCATCACAATTCGGGAAGGTGCCCAGTCGCCCTCCCCCGGAATGATCGTGCCGCCTCGAACCAGGTAGCGACCTCCGTGCTTTTCGACGATTGGTTCGACTTTCCGTTGATACTCGGTGTAGGCATCACGGTCTTTGATATCGATATCAGCAATTACGTACACGGACATGCTTCACTCTTCCTGAGTTGTGGATCTGGGGTCTGGGCTTGGCAATTGAAAACTGTGCGATTCTAGCCCGAATCAAGCCTTCCTCGAACGCTTCAAACAGAATCAGCCTAGAATATCGCCCGTATCAATGACTCGTTCAAGCACATCAAGAGGACATCACCAATGGGCAATCGACTCGAAGGCAAAGTGGCCATAATCACCGGCGGCAATAGCGGTATTGGCGAAGGTACGGCTCATCTGTTTGCGAAAGAGGGTGCCAAGGTCGTAATCATGGCTCGACGAGACGATGAAGGTAAAGCTGTCCAAGCCGCCATCCGTGCCGAGGGCGGAGACGCGACGTTCATTAGCTGCGATGTCGGCGATGAAGAGATGGTGAATGCCGCTGTCGAACAGGCGGCTGAAACCTATGGGGGAATCGACATCTTGTTCAACAATGCTGGCGGAGGTGCCGGCGAACATTTTCCAAACGAAAGTAGTTCTGAATTTACCCGTGTGATAAACACCAATCTCAACGGCACGCTCTACATGAGTCAGGCCGTATGGCCTCATCTCGTAAAAGCAGGCAGTGGTGCCGTGGTAAACATGTCGTCGGTGGCAGCTGTTCGAGGCACCAGCCCCAAGATGCACGAGAAGTTTGGCTCGACATCTTCTTCGTACTGGGCAGCTAAGGCAGGCGTCGATGCCATGACGCGCTATATGGCGGGTATCGGTGGTGCCGACAAGATCAGAGTGAACGGTGTGCGACCGGGTCAGATTATGACTCCACAAGCCACACGGGGCACGATTAATGACGATGACGGCGGACATCACGCCTTTGAAGGCATGTTCGAGCTAATGCAGATGCTCGAAGGCCCTGGCTATCCGATCGATGTAGCAAACCTAGTGCTGTTCTTGGTCTCCGACGAATCCCGATTCATCACAGGCCAGATCGTTCACATCGACGGCGGGGTTCCAGTGAAGATTTAGGTACCAACCCTAGTGGCGATCTCCTACCTGATACTGGGCGCGACAATCAGAATTCCACTCAAATCATTCCCACCGGGCAATGCTCTGGACATTTCGCGTTCGGGAAATTCCTATTGTTGTCACGCCGTTCATTTCAACCTAATTAGGAGACTTATTTGAAGCCGTACAAAACCCCTCCGACTGTTACAAAAACGGACATCTGGCAAGGTGTAGCGCTGGGTAGTTTCGTAGGGTTTCTAATTGGAGGAGTTGCAGCTGCAGTTACTACCGGCGATTCATTGTCTGGAATGATCGCAGGTGCGGTCGTAGGAGGCCTGTACTCTTGGTACATGATGCATCAGGAGTACAAAGACTACCTGGAATACGAACGTCATCGAAAATCTCAGATTCGATCTCACGAGTGATCGAAAGCCTCACCAGTATGAATCCAACAAAAAAGCGCACACCTGAATGGTGCACGCCTTTTAAATTTTCGAAAATGGTGACGGGCCGGGGACTCGAACCCCGAACCTAGTGATTAAGAGTCTCAGTGCCAGTTTGGCGGCTGTCGGCATTCTGATGCATCTGACAGCTTCGTTCGTACGTGAAATAACGTCTACTGACGTAACTAACTCGGGTGGTGAGATTACGCATCAGCGTAATCTCTGGCACACAGAATGGCACACACTACAGCGTACTAACGGCTGATATTGGCGCAGTGACAAACTCGATAATATTCAAGAGATTTGAGACGGGTAGACAGGTTGCACTCTGAGCAAGCATTCACGAGGTTCCAGACGTGATCTACGTCGGCGTCCATTAGCTTGCACAGCGAATACGGAATGACATGATCGACGTGAGTCTGTGACGTAACTAAGTCGGGAGTGTCGAGTTCAACGCCACAGTAGAAGCACTTCCCGTCTTGGTAGCCACTGAACGCCCATTTAGCATTCCCGACGGACTTCCGGGTTTCGAGATCACGGCTGACGATCAGGTCCTCGGTTGCCCCGTCTATCTGCACGTCGAGTAACTGCGCTGACACCCCTATAGCCCACGCAGTCTCGACAAGTCGCCACCGAGCTTCTACTTCGCCCCCTAGAACGGCAGCAGCCGACGTGTTGATACCTAGTAGCTGTTCGGTCGGGTGAATCACCCTGCTGCCCCCAGAGCCTTCCACTGTGAAGAATCTTTGAGGTACATCGTCACCAGCAACCTGATGGAATGCATCAAACACGTACCGGAAGCCTTGCGAGATGGTCGAGCCAATCAATGCATCCTGATCGATCTCTTCGGCGTTGTACTGCCTACATGCCACTAGAAAGCTACTTGAAGGATTGGTTGCTTGCCGGTCTTCGACTTTCAGGTGGTCGCAGATACGTTTGGCGACCGGGACTGCCAAATCCTGCACTCTAACGCTCTCTATGCCTTTGGAAGCGACTTCTAGCAATGCCCCGCCGAGGGCGAACTTGTAAGCAGCTGTGTTACTACCGAAGAGCAGTATCGAACGCCACAGTCTGCCGGTGGCATTGGTGTCGGAGAGCCAGTAAGAAAGCGGGTGGTTAGGCATGCCTCGTCGCTAGAAGATAAAGATAATTAGCGCGATACCAACGATAACGGGCAAATACTCGCGCCAATTTTTAGCGGGAAAAAGCCATGTAACGGTCGGTCTGATAAGTGGAAACTCATTTCGTAATTTGAATATCACTATCCAGATTATTAACCCGGTGTAGAAGCCTACTGTAGAAGCACCGGCGGAAAACCCATTACCAATCAAGTTGCCGAGCATCATCGTTGCGACAACGACGATAAAGCCAACGAACAACCCAACAAATTTAGATATTTTCGCACCAGTATTCGACGCTAACATTGCTACGCCAGGTTCAGGGAATGGCTGACCACATTCAACACAATTCTTGGCAGGTACAGAGTTGTACTTTCCACATTGTTTGCAATCTTTAGTTTCTGCCATGAGAAGCCTGATCTTTCAAATTTGGGGTCACCATTCTCATTGGTAACCCTATAGGGTCGATTTCTGGTGGTTCAGGTACGTTGGTCATATTGCCGTTGCTCTGGCAACCAGCGACAGCAGCAACCAGAGCATCGAGAATGTCATCACGAGCTACATTCTTTCGGAGGTAGCTGGCGAGAGCGTCTTGATAAATCTCGTCGGTGGTTTTTGGTAGCCATCGTCGAAGCACATCGAGTCGTTCGGTTTGACCCGCAGGCTTCTTCTTGTTGTACTGCATAGGTCGTTGGTCGTTTAGCGACCAAAACAGCAACTCAGGGTGTACTTCAACGAGCAGTTCACGAGCATTCGAGTCCGACTGCATCAGTTGATCGACCTCTTTGATCTTTGGGACGATGCCCCAAGCCTGCCTGCTCAGTTTGCGTCCAGTAAGCTCGGAGTTGGTGTTGCTCGCTGTCTGGTAATCATCGGCTGAAATCGATGGTCGAGCAGGTGGAGTGAATACTGAACTCGCCCTCGGTGATCCCAGTAGCTTCCTAGCAGCGGTGTCGCAGCTTCGCCCCTCAGAGCCACCGTCCCGCAAACCAATCGGGATGTCGATGTAAATCTGACTTGCGTTGCTGTACTGCGACACCAGAGACTCTGCCGAGTCGTAAACGCCATGACTCCACGCATCATCATTATCGGTAAGGGCAATGGCGAACCATCCAGCCTTGCAACCATCCACGCCTACGTAACTACTCATTTGTCCCCCCTTGACTAACTAGTCCGCTTACTTGCAGGGCATAGATCAGCGGCTTGCCGCTGAACGTGGGCAATAGTCTATGGAACTGACGACTGGATTATTTATCAGTTCTGACAACGCTTGAACGGTTTGTTCAATCATCCATGTAGCAGTTTCTTCACCAAGCCAATTAAGCTGCCCAGAATGTTTGAATTCCATAGTTCGCCCAGCGTATACGATTGTTTCTGAATTTCCTGATACCGGAGCGTGTACCCCGTTAGTGTGCATGGTATTCCGGGTCAACCGGAGAGCATCGAATAATGGTTCGAGATGCTGTAGTCCTTGACCTGCCCCCGATAGCGTTACCACTTATTATCTCGGATTCGCAGCCAGCTTAAGCCTGGGCATGATCACCTCAGGTGCTGGTGCCCGGTATCCAAGTGAGCTTTGAACAGTCGGATGCGGCAAATCCTTATCCGCGATCATGGCGAAACATCAAAGAGGTCGCTGGCATGTTGATCCTAGATCAAGTGCCTTATCGTAAGGCGTACGGACTTTTTGGGTCACCACGTTATAAGTGGGAACAAGTCGATCCCTGGATGGTCATCTCGTTCGCAGTCGGTCTTCATATGGCTTCGAGTCAAGAGGTGCAGGACTGGATTGTCGATGAACCGGGAAGCCAATATCAAAAGGCAATGGTCAATCAGATGTTGGAACAAAACCCTAGATCATTATCAGATGCACGTGTTTTTCCGCACTTATTCTTCCCTATTTCCCGAGGAGATGAAAGTTACACATCTACCTTCGATTACTTAGCTGCCTACATCGATCATGGTGCTACATTCGGAGTGTTCGGGGGGCAATCCGCTTTGGACATCGTTGAGCCTTGGATAAATAACAGAGGGATGGATGCATTTGTACTCGAATTTCGGGACAACCAAACGCCGCTCGATTTCTGGCGACCTCGACCATCATTCGCCGACATTAAGGCATTCGCCGAGAGCCAACTTTCGCCAGATTTGTAGATTCAGAGAACTGCGTACTTTTTGAAAATCTTGTGTGTGATTTATATCGCTCAACACCATCACACAATAATCAGAACCAGAAGCAATACCCCCCCCCCAATCAGCACCACAGCCACCCACATCGCTCCAACCCAGCCGCACCTAGTTAGCCAACGGCCGCTGCCTCAGTGGTTGCTGTGTCCTTTCGGTCGCGCGTACCAAGGTTGCCCGCGTTTGCGCTGGTCTACTTATTGGGGACAGGTCACCATACACAACACACGGTTGCTGAGGGCAGCAGTTCCCTCTCCGGTCGGTACACAGGTATCCAGGACACTCCGACCCGCAGACCACATTGAGATATGCTCAGGCAATCGATGTCGATGAGGCAATCGAAGCTGTCGAAAATCTGGTGACACCTAACTTGTAGCCGCTACCCAAGGAGCTAAAGATGTCGTCCGCTTCTCAGTATTTCAACACCCTCGCAGCGATTGAGCGTGCCGTCACCAGCGGTCACTTCAACATCGCCAAAGTTCTCAGGGCCGTAGCTCACGTACAGAATGCGGTCGCACTCGATCACGCACGATCCCAGACGGCTAATGAGCCATCATCCGAGCCGATGACGCAGTACGTCGTCACGAACTACAGGATCGATACTTCCGACGGAGTGCCAGTTGAAGCTACATCCCGAATGAATGAAATAGTTGAGCGATCACTGAAGAGTCTCGAATCCAATGATGACGTGTCTGAATCAGACGTTGCCCAGTCAATGTGGGGATGCACCAATTGCGGAAATGTGCTGGAGGGTGAGCAGCCTGACGTCTGTGATTTGTGCGGTGCACTCGCACCTGAGTTCAAATCGTTTGGGCCTTTCTTCAACGGGACAGTCAGTGGAAATCTCAAACCCGAAGACATCATCCGTATTCTCGAAGAATCAGCCGAAGAAGTTGTAGAAATCATCTCGGATGTCGATGAACAGATGCTGAGTTACAAACCCGATCCAACAGAGTGGAGTGCGAAAGAAACACTCGCTCACATGCTTGAGACAGACGGACTATTCGTGACCCGAATTGAGTTTATACTCGCTGGTGATAGTTCAAAGGAGTGGCCTAGCCCGATGCCGCCGTGGAAATTACATGAAGGCAAGGGCTACAACGAGATGGAAAGCAGCGTGGTGTTGGATCGATACGTTGCAAACAGGCGTCACAGCCTGGAGATTTTGCACTCGCTATCAACGGAGGATTGGGCTAGGCAAGTTGGCAGTCAATCGCTACTGGCGTTGGGGACTTGGGCATCCACCCATGACCGAGGTCACATGGAACAATTGAAGCGAGCCTGCGGAATCGATTGACAGTGTGTTGTTTGAATCACTTGTGGACGCCTCGACGCTGGCCGGGCGTTTTCGCGTTCGCACTCTGAAAATCCTGCGCGAAATATATGCGCCCCCGCCACCAGCCAACGCCATCCCGACTAGAAGTACCCGGTACTCCACTGCACACCCCGCCAGCAACCCACATCGCTCCAACCCAGCCGCACCTAGTTTGCCACCGCCAGCCGTCTGCACGCGCGCCGTGTGGATGTGAGAGCCCACAGGAGATGGACAGGCAATGATTGCTGTCCCGTACTACCGAATCCCCGACAAACTCGACAATCACGTTCTATTAGCGGCATTTCCAATCTCAACAAATTATGTTGGCGGATCAAATCACACAGAATCCCAACCGACATGGCAAAAACACGATGTAAACCAACGCTAACCGCCGGTAAGCGCGACAATTTGTGCGTTGACACCTTCCTTTCCCTGTCAGGGCTACTCATGATGAGACATACATCGATAGCTGTACTAATTGCATTTTTGGTGGCTGTAATTGCTACCCATTCGTTATATGTACACGTCGATAACAATCCGATACTTGCATTCGACAGCATGGAGCCGAACACCGGATTACTCGCTAACGAAGCGGAATCGGTTGAGAGCGAAGAACGGCATGATTCATCAGAGGACAGCGACGAGCAATTCCATCGTCACTCGAAGCCTGAGAAGTTGGTTGTTCCCTGCACGGTTGAATCCGGCTTTGAAATCACACGTAAAACTCGACGAAGCACTCTAGGGCGTTCACGAACCCGAGCTCCTTAACACTCCAAACCCTCCTTTTCGACCGTTCCACCCCATGGTTGGGCGTTCCTTCGCGACGGCCGAGTGAAAGTTCAAATCCGTATGTGCCGGTCCAATCGGCCGGTGCAATACACCGCTAGTGATTTGCAATCGGATGAGTGTTATGTCTCAGAAAGACTATGTTCTGAAACCCGGCGACAAGGTCATAAGAAGACCTTCGAGCTCGGAGTTGTCTCCAATCGCGACCCATATCGAACACCGTAGAGTTCCTATTAGAGGGGCTACATCGCCAATGGTGCTCGTCTACAGTTTCTTTGCTGTTGCTGTAGTTGGAGCTCTGCTGCTATCTATGCCAGCGATGAACTCCACTCACCACTTCCTGTCACCGATAGAAACTTTTTTCACATCGGTTTCAGCTATGACAGGTACAGGTCTTGTCGTTTCCGACACACGTGAGGCATTCACCGGGCTGGGTCAGGCGGTTATCGCTGGATTGATTTTTGTCGGCGGTTTGGGATTCATGACAGGAGCAGCGGCTTTACTGTTCCTTATGGGTCGCCGTTCAAGCATGCAAGCCCGTCTAGTGATCGGGGCCGGACTAGACGACAGTCGCCTCGGTCGAGTTGCAACTCTCGCCAAAGGCATCATTCTCATGGCGGTACTCGTGCAACTAGCCGGAGCTGTATTTCTCTTCGTCCGTTGGTATCTAGTTGGGCCAGCTTGGGAAGGTCTTTCGGTTGGTGAAGCCATCTGGCAGAGCATATTCACGTCCGTTTCGTCCTTCAACAATGCCGGATTCGACATCATCCCGGATGAGTTAGCAGGGGGTAGCAGTCTTACCGGATTTGCCAATGACATCCCAACCCTGCTGATTATTGGGGTACTAATACTCGCAGGCTCGACCAGTTACGCAGTATTAGCTAACGTCACTCGGGTGCGGGGCTGGCGCAAACTTACCTTAGATACCAAACTCGTACTGCTCGGCATTGGACTGATGCTGCTAATAGGATTTCTCGCATTCCTAATCTCAGAGTGGAACAATCCAAGAACCATCGGAGATGAAACACTCGCAGGTAAATTGACGCAAAGTACTTTCCATTCTGTGAATCGAACTTCGGGATTCTCCACTGTTGATTACGGACAACTTGACTCAGCTAATACGAGTGTAACTACTGGGCTGATGTTTGTCGGTGGAGTATCGGCTTCAACGGCCGCAGGCATCAAAGTGAACACCCTTATGGTGATAGGTGTTGCAACGTATGCGATGTTGGGTGGAAGGCAAAGAGCCAAGATTTTTGGCCGAGAAATCCCGAGAATAAACGTGATGAGAGCGTTCACAGTCGGGGCGGCCGGTGCAGCAGCCGTCCTGATACTAGTGATTGCCCTGTTTACCGTTCAACCAGAACTTGAATACAAGATGGCAGTGTTCGAGATCATCTCGGCTTTCGGTACGGTGGGGTGGTCGGCCGGAATTACTTCCAGTCTCAACGATGCAGCCCTGACCGTTGTTTCCATGACGATGTTTGTCGGCAGATTTGGGCCATTGACCATTGCGTTGTTTATGGCTGGTCGAGAAAGGGAGTCATTGGTGAAGTATCCACAGGAGAGAGTACGCATCGGATAAGTTCAACAAACTTAACTTGATCGATCCTGCACTTCGCCGTTCCTTTTTCATGTTGACTAACTCACGCTCTGTATCGAATCGGTAACGGTGTAGTTTTCATACGCGAAAACCCAGCACCGCCACCCCCACATCCCTGTGTAGCAAGGAGCGGGCAGGCTGTCGGCGACCGACTGTGACACTCACATCAGCTTCGACGCCTCAAACAGATACATTCACCTGATGAATCCTTGGTCGAAACGTCCCGGTAAGAAAGTCTCTGTCCCTCGCTTCTCGCTGGAATCGTGGGCGCAACATATGGCAGACCCATTGCAGTACGCAAGCATGCTGAAAGAACACGCACGTTCGATCAGAGAACAGCTGAAACTACTAGATAAGCGGAAAGGGTGAAGTTTAAAAAATCCTCGCGATATTTTTCGAGGTGACACCAACAATCACCAACAGTATTCAGTAAGACCTACCCGGACACCCCCCACCAAATAGCACAGCCATAAAGCAACGCCCGTTACATCAACGTGCAAATGCTGGGTTATGCTAAGCGGCAATGCCAAACCTAGTGATAGTCGTGATGCTGTTAACGCTGAGTGTTACAGCTTGCACAGAATCATCTCTTGATCTGGACAACCTAGTGGCAACGTCTGTAGCAGAGACCGTCACCACACAACCCTCACCGTCTTCGGTTGGCCCACCTCAGACAGTGATTTCCTGTCCTGACTGCCAACTCGTAGAAGTAACTGGCGTAGTAGACGGCGACACCCTTGACACAAACGTCGGCAAGGTACGTTTCTTCGGTATTGATACTCCTGAGAGAGGCGACGAATGCTTCACAGAGGCGACCGAGTTCACTCAGCTACTTGTAGGCGATCAGGTGCGACTACAGGACGGTCCACGGCTTGAAGATGCCTATGGGCGACGGTTGGCTTATGTCTTCGACAGTTCAGGTAACAGCATCGATGTCCAGCTGATCGCTGGTGGATTCGCTACGGCGTGGACGCGAGATGGACAGCACAGGGATGTGCTTATTGGGCTTGAAGAAAGTGCTAGATCGAACAACGCAGGTTGCCTGTGGGGAGAGTTCGCTCCGATTCCAATTACTCAACCCGGCGCAACACCGTCACCATTACCCACTCCCACGGTCATCGTAAATTATCAGCCGACGGAGAATGATTTCCTTCGAGCTTGGGGAGCGAGAGAACCTTGGATTCCGCTGCCTGCTTCCCGCTCCTTCTCAGGATGGATCGATGAGACAGAGCTCGTGTTCAGGCTTTACACAGCTATATGGATCATTGACACGGCAAATAAAAACGGCGCACTAACACGCGAGTCATTCAACAGTTTTGTCTCTCGAAGCCCACTGGACCTCAGTGTTCGCCCACGACAGGCATTGCTTGCGCTTCTTGAACACCCTCAGGGCGTCGTAGACAACGCCTCATGGATGTATGAACCACGATCAAATTGGGAAGCATCGCTAGGCTGTGCGCTTGCCTATGTAGAAGGGCGAAGAAGATCCGGTGTGTCTTGGGAGTTTTTCGGATCAGGTGGGACGGTGGTCGAATCCTGTGATCAAGGTTCTACGCGTCCACCACCATGGGTCAGCTATCTATCGCAAAGCGAGGTCGAACGAGATCGTGACTGGATCGAGTATCTTGCTCAGCGCTGGGGCGGAATTGAATGAAGTTGCAGTACCGAGATATGTACCGGTATCGGATGAAGTCGGAAAGTCGAAACAGTCCTGAGGATTAGTCGGTCGGCTAGCGAGTCGGTTCAGCTCCGGCAGGGCGACTTATCATCCATCACTTTTGAGACGCTTGTGTCACGTTAGTGACAATTAACCGAAAACGTGCACCACACTGGGTGCACGCTTCCAAGTTTGTTTTCAGATTGGTGACGGGCCGGGGACTCGAACCCCGAACCTAGTGATTAAGAGTCACTTGCTCTGCCAATTGAGCTAGCCCGTCACAGTTCGCACTTAACAATTCAATCTGAGGCTCCCGACAGTGTCAACGGCAAATCGTGTCGGTATAACCGCGAGTCGAACTCGCTTCGGATATTCCGAACCCACAAAACACTGGTGAACACCCGAAACAAGCGTCACCGCGAGCGGGTTTCGAGAAGCCCACGTCAGTAGAGAACCTCAGGCTCGTATCTAATATCCGTCAGGTTAGTCTGGTACGAACGCCTAAAGTGCTGCTTCGTCACGCTCGCCAGTTCGCACTCGGATAACTTCCGAAACTGGCGACACGAAAATCTTCCCGTCACCAATCGCACCCTCTTCGGAACTCTTGGCTGAACCCAATATAGCGTCGATGATTTTCTCTTTGTCAGCTTCAGAAACAACTGTGGTGATCAACGCCTTCGGCAGCGATGTGCGGGTCGCGGTGGTAGCACCTCGCCCAGTAAACACCTCGACTCCCTGCTGCTGACCACGTCCGTTCACGTTCTGGACGTTGAATCCACGGCATCCAACAGCATCAAGTGCATCGATGATGATGTTGATCCGGTCGGGTCGAACGATAGCTTCGATTTTTATCACGTTAGTTCACCTCACTCGATCCAATAATTCTCAGCCAAATAATAACCGGTTTACCGCTCGCTGCCATCCCAGCAATATTCTGGCCAGGCAAGCAACAAGCGGTAAACCTAAACTTTCGACTAGTCGGCTCCGTCTGCAACGTATCCACGCTCACCGTGCAGCGTGATGTCGAGACCGAGATCCTCTTCGTTGTTGTCGACCCTGAGTCCAAGACCAGGAATGATGTCGAGAATCTTCAATATTACGAAGGTCAATACTCCGGAATAAGCTGCGACAGCGACAACGGCTCTCACATTTGCCCAGAGCAATGCAGTCTCGCCGTCAATGAGTCCGACATTCTGCATAACGCCATTGTCGTCGGCCATCTGCATTGCGAATATTCCGGTTGCGATCGATCCCCAAATTCCGCCAACACCGTGAACAGCAAATACCTCAAGGGCGTCATCAACACCGGTCTTTGCCATTAGCTTCACGGCGGAGTACGCAGCAATACTGCCAACTATTCCGATTGCGAACGCCCCCATAGGCCCGACGAATCCGGCAGCGGGGGTAATTGATGCAAGACCGGCGATTGCGCCAGTGGCAAAACCAACACCGCTTGTTCGCCCGGTCGATTGAAATTCAAGAACCATCCACACCAAGCCTGCGATAGCTGCTGATGTATTAGTTACGAGGAATGCTGTTACCGCCACGTTGTCGGCAAGCAGACCCGACCCAGCATTGAAGCCGAACCAACCGAACCAAAGCAATCCAGTTCCCAACAATACATATGGCACGTTGTGTGGCTCAACACCACGTTCGACGCCTCTTCGGGATCCGACCATTTTTGCAGCTATGATCGCGGCAATTCCGGCCGTAGCATGCACCACGATTCCACCGGCAAAATCGAGAGCCCCAATGCCAGCGATCCATCCGTCTGGTGCCCAAACCCAGTGAGTCACCGGCACGTACACAAAGGTCACCCATACAAACAAGAACACGATGTAGGTGGTGAACTTGAATCGTTCAGCAAATGCACCAGTGATTAGCGCAGGCGTGATGATGGCAAACATCATCTGGAAAATAGCGAACAGCATCGGCGATATGCCGCCGTCGACACCTTCCGCTGAGACATTACGGAAGCCGATGAAATCGAAATTACCGATGAAGTTGCCGCCTTCGCCAAATGCGAGGCTGTATCCCCAGAGCACCCACAGCACGCTCACAACGCCCATTGCGACGTAGCTGTACATCATCGTTGATATCACGTTCTTACCACGGACTAATCCACCGTAGAAGAACGCCAGACCCGGGGTCATTAGTAGAACCAGCGCCGATGCGGTCAGCATCCAGGCGACATTGCCGGGATCAGACATTTTCGATCTCCATATCTTGCTGCGAGCTATTAAGTGTTCAGGAAAATCTACTTGACTGGCACTCGTGCAACTTGGCTGCAAGATGGTCGATCTAGTACTACCAGAATTATGTGGCTGGTGCGCTGTGCCCCCCTGAAACTGGCACAGTAAATTCACGCCGACAGAAATTTAGCAAACGATCCTGCGCTGATAAACAGCAATCTTCCGCGTAACTAATTTCTGGCGACGATTTTCTACGTTCTAGAGTTCAGATGCCATCACGCCACCAACAGCCCAGCTGGCTTTCTCTACATCTTGAAAGATGACAGTCGTAGCGGAATCTGGCACTCCGGCAGTTTCGGATATCGCTTTTGTGATCGCCTTGGCGAGATCTGCTTTTTGCTCATCGGTGCGACCCGCGTAGAGTGCGACGTTTACTACTGGCATTTGGTTCTCCTCGATAGTTATTGGTTTCCTAAAAGAATGTCGGGCAAATTATAGGCGGGAACAGGGCTGGAAATTGGGTTATTTTCGGTCCCAATACAGAGTCCATTTCGCCGCAATTAGAAGAGATGAGCGTGTATTCCCAATATAATCACAGTGATGCCTCAAAATTCAGACAATATCGATTCAGCGATAACCGATGAATTCGGCCTGATTTCGCGCCTTTCGGATGTAGGAGATTCAGCCTCGGTGATGAATGCCGAGTCGGTTCTTACCGGTATCGGTGATGACGCTGCTGTAGTTGCAACTCCTTCTGGTCAAATGTTGATGACTACCGACGCAATCGTTGATGGCGTCCACTTCCGCTCCGCTGACGAACGCTGGTACGAAATTGGCTGGAAATGCGCGGTTTCAAACCTCAGTGACATCGCTGCAATGGGCGGCGTGCCAGATCATGCGCTTGTAACCCTCGGCGTCCCTTCGGGTGCTTCTGAACGTACTTACACTGAGTTTTATTCAGGCATGAATGAGGCGTTCGAGAAGTTCGGTGGCCAAGTAGTCGGCGGCGATGTGGTTTCCTCGCCCACAATGTTCGTGAACCTTGCCCTCACTGGTCACCCATCACTCGATTCAGATGGCAATCCTGCCTGGCTTCAACGAAGTGAGGCAAAACTGGGCGATCTTATCTGCGTGACGGGCCCTCTTGGCAGTTCAGCCGGAGGGCTAGAAGTGTTGCTCAGCGGTGAAACAAACCCTAGTGGGCAAATACTGGTAGATCGGCACTTCCGTCCCACTCCAAGAGTAGAACTTGGCGGCGAGCTAGTTGCGGCCGGCGTGAAGTGTGCGATGGATATCAGCGATGGTCTCGTTGGCGATCTCGAAAAACTGGCAAAGAAAAGTGAAGTGGGAATTACCATCGAAATGGCTAAAATCCCGCTCGCTGGCGAGTTAATATTTATGGTCGGAACCAGTGCAATAGAACTGGCGATGAGCGGCGGTGAAGACTACGAATTAGCTTTCACTGTTTCGCCGGATGTACTCGATAACTTTCCTGGACACGTGAGAGAAAAAGTATCAGTGATTGGCAGCGTCACAAACGACAATATGGCTGGCGGAAAAGTAGTAGTAATCGACGAGCACGGCCAAAAATATGAGCCACTCAGAAGAAGCTGGGATCACCTGAATGGCGGGTAACGTTCACATGTCTGGCCCAAGCCCTGCCCTGCTGCTTGTATCCGATTCTGAATCAGAAACCGTCAGAATCGGAAAATCTATCGGCATAGCCCTGCGAGCAGGTGACACTGTTCTGCTTTCCGGCGATCTAGGTGCCGGAAAAACCAGACTCGTGCACGGAATGGCAGACGGAATAGAAAGTCCCATTCCAGCTCGAAGCCCTACGTTCGTGATTGTGAACGAATATCCGGGGCGGGTACACCTCAGTCACTGCGATCTCTACCGGCTAGGTTCTATCGACGAAGTCGAAGAACTAGCTCTGGAAGAGCGTTTGCCAACAGGCGCACTGGTTATCGAATGGCCCGAAGTTGGCGGAAACGTATTACCGGAAGACGTTCTGTTTCTCAAACTTGAAAACGGCGATCACGATGACCAGCGTTCGATCATGTTCACGCCGACTGGACCTCGCTCGGCGGGCTTGCTAAGCCGATCAGCCGCCATTTACGAATCTCTCGACGCTGCCGTTGGATTGAGCTATTCCGCAGCAGGCGAAAATACAGATAGTTCAGGCAATAAAACCAATTGATACTAGTAGCTATTGATACTTCGACCCGGTTCGCCAGTGTCGGTGTGGCAGACGCCGCAAAAAAACGTGCAACACGCAGCTGGCGATCGAACCAGAACCACGGACGTGAGTTGATGCCAGCCGTCGTCGAGTCGCTTGCAGAGCTTGCACTCAATGCGACCGACGTTACTCACGTCGCTGTTGCTACAGGACCGGGCGGTTTCAGCGCTGTCCGAGTGGGAATAAGCGCCGCGCTCGGACTGGCTGTCAGTAGAAAATTGCCTGTGCTCGGTATTCCAACCCACAAAGTTGAAGTCGAACCATTTCTTACCGAAATTACAGAAGAAGTTCCGATCTACTCGTTAGTTCCGGCTGGACGAAACGAAATTTCATGGACTCGACACTCAGCAGCGTCTAATACGAACGAACCGAACGTTGGCATCGCTGCCCCCGAGGAACTAACAAACCTGCTCGAACCTGACGCACTGGTATGTGGGGAAGCTTGCGATCTGATGGCGGGTCATATCGACCAATCACGGTTCCGCGGGAGTGCTGCACCTACACGGGATGCAAACTCGATTCTTGATATCGCCATAAGACAGTTCGAAGCGGGTGAATCGACACTGTATGAAGAGCTTCGACCTATATATGCACGACCACCTTCTATCAGCAAGCCAAATCCTGCTAAATAGTGGAATCTGCGCAGTTGCTAACCCAACTTGCGATTTTTCACGGCACAATGAATACACACGAATTTTGAAAATTCCTCTAGGGAGAAGAAATGACAATGGAGCGAACACTCGTACTGGTAAAGCCTGATGGCGTACAACGCGGACTTGCCGGTGAGATTATCGGACGACTCGAACGCACAGGCTTGCAGATCATCGGCATAAAGCTGATGCAGATCTCAGACGAACTTGCTGCTACTCACTATGGTGAGCACGAAGGCAAGCCGTTCTATGCAGGACTCGTTGGATTCATCACGTCGTCCCCTGTCGTTGCGATCTGTCTTGAAGGCCCAAGCGCAATCTCAACCACCCGAAAGATCATGGGTGCAACCAACCCTGCCGACTCCGCTCCCGGAACTATCCGAGGTGACTTTGGTGTCGACATGGGGCGAAACTTGATCCACGGATCAGCGAACGAAGATGACGCAGCACGAGAAGTGTCGCTGTTCTTCAACGATTCTGAACTGACTTCGTACGACCGAGCTACACAGCCCTGGATCGTAGAGTAAGCACTTTTCTTAATTGCTGATATGAAATCGCCCCGGCCATATGGTCGGGGCGATTTCGTTAATCACAATGTACGAGCGACTCGACTGATGTAGTCGAAATCTACTGAACTCTTACGATCTCGGTCGCACGAGTCCAAAGATCTTCGAGCCCGTAATGCTCTCGCTGGTCTCGAGTGAACAGGTGAACAACGACTCCGGTGAAGTCGATCAATAGCCATCCGCCCTTGCCCGAGCCTTCTCGGTGGGTAACGTGAACGCCCATCTTGCGAGAACGTCGACTAATGTCTTCCGCCATCGATTCAAGGTGCCGGTCGGTTTCGCCGCTAATGATCACAAAGTAATCAGCAAAACTGCTGATGCCCTCTGTTTCGAGCAAAACGATGTCGGATCCGAGTTTTTCGGACGCCTCATCGACTGCCGCTCTGGCGATCTCTTCGTTGTTAGCTACTGTTTTTGTTTTAGTCGTATCTTCCATCACTAAGAATTATAGACGTAACAACAGCGATTCCAACTCACTATTTTTGAACAATCTGTTTAACGCAGGTTTAGCAGTTAATCTCTAATGTTTTGGTAATCTGAAGTGATGGCGGAAGTTCAAAACAAGAAAAAGCGAGCCGTAGTGGCTATGAGCGGTGGTGTAGATTCGTCAGTCGCTGCCGCCCTACTCGCCCGAGACGGGTACGAAGTCGTTGGTGTAACCATGCGACTTTTCAACGCACCTAACGAGCAAGTAGCTCGACTCAACAAGTCGTGCTGTTCGCTTGAAGACGTCGAAGACGCTCGTGACGTGTGCCGAAAAATCGGCGCAAAGCATTACTTTCTGAATTTCGAAGAAGAGTTTCAGAAACACGTTGTCGACTATTTCGTCAGCGAGTACGAACGGGGACGAACTCCTCACCCATGCCTCGCGTGCAATGATCGTCTCAAATTTGAATTCCTCATCCGACGCGCCGAACTGATGGATGCCGACGTAGTCGCCACAGGTCACTTCGCTCGAATTCATGAACATGAAGGTGAATACAGCCTCCTCGCTGGCGTAGACCCTCTCAAAGACCAGTCGTACGTTTTGTACACACTGACTCAGGATCAGCTTTCAAAACTGTCTCTGCCTATCGGCGACTACTCAAAGGATCAAATCCGAGAGGTTGCTCGAGAACTAGGGCTGTCTATCGCCGACAAGCCCGATTCTCAGGACATCTGTTTCATCCCCGACGGTGATTACAACCGATTCATCGAGCCGCGGCTCAAGCGCAAGGCTCCAGGTCAGATTGTCGACATCGAGGGCAACATTCTTGGCGAACACGAAGGTATTCACGGGTTCACGATTGGTCAGCGCAAGCGAATTCCTATCGTAAACAGCACGCCTCGCCCCATGTACGTGACAGATATCAATGCAGATTCAGGACAGGTGACTGTTGGTCCTGCCGAAAATCTTATGAAGACCCGGCTCTACGCATCGGGAGTGAATTGGATTGCCGGTACTGCTCCTGTTGAGCCTTTCGAGGCAGAGGCACGTATTCGGTACAACGGCAAAAACTCTCCAGCAACTGTGCGCGCACTGTCGAACGGGGCCGAGATCGAGTTTTCACAGCCCGTCCGAGCAATTACTCCCGGTCAAGCGGTCGTCTTCTACAAAGATGACGTTGTGCTCGGTGGCGGTCTAATCGAAACGTCGCTGCCAGAAGCGTCTTCAACTGCTTCTGGCGAGACCAGCGGAACCGCCGAAACTTCTGCCATTACGGTCTGACTTTTCCCACAGTAACGGTATGCTTCAGCTTTGATAGTGAAATCGCTGGGTTGCGATGACCCATCGGTTCAGTTCCCGTTTACTAAAATCACTCCAGCTCATGTAATTCCTCTGGGAGACCTTTTTGCCGAAAGCCACTCGCACGCTCCCTGATTTCTCGATCGAGTCAGAGATTTCGAATGGAAATCAGTTGTCAGTTGCGGGTGTTGATGAAGTTGGACGTGGCACGCTCGCAGGTCCAGTAGTTGCCGCAGCGGCAGTACTTCCCGGCAGTGTCCCCTTCGAATATGCAGGACTAGTGAATGACAGCAAAATGTTGTCGGCAGCGCAGCGACAGCGATCATTTGATTGGCTGATCACCTGGTGTGTGACCTATGGAGTCGGTGCGAGCACAGCCGATGAGATCGACTCTATGGGCATAGTTCCAGCTACGAAACTGGCTATGTCACGAGCGATTGCGGCGCTTGATCCGCAACCCGAGCATCTGATTATTGATGCAGTCGAACTTAGCTCGGTATCAATTCCTCAGACCGCAATCATCCGTGCAGACTCGCGGAGTCAGAGCGTTGCAGCAGCGTCGATAATCGCAAAAGTAACTCGAGACAAACTGATGGCAGACGTTTTCGACACCGAGTATCCCGGGTACGGCTTCGCAGCTCACAAGGGGTACGGAACTGCAATTCACATGTCAGCACTCAAAGAATTGGGCGCTTCTCCGATCCACAGACGCAGCTTCAAGCCCGTCAGAGACGTATTGGACCACTAACGTTCGTCAATCGCTTCTCCATTTGATTTACGTTTGATTTTTCCGAGACTCCAGAGAAAATAATTGAGTAATTCAAGTGGAAATCTAAATTTACCTCCCGGCACGGGTCGCTCAGGTGAAGCTGCCGCGAGGTCATTCGTTACCAACGAACTTGCCTTACATATCGCCGAATTAAATTTCAGGGCCAGAGAAGGCGAAGTCGACATAATCGCTAAATCTGACGATATTTTCGTTTTTATTGAGGTTAAAACTCGGACAAACAAAAAATTCGGATTTGGTGTTGAACAAATCTCCACTCGCAAAGCCGAACGGTTGCAAGCGACCGGTCAAAGATATTTGGAAAAAGTTGGAGCTGAAAACGCTGACTGGCGAATCGATCTGATCAGTGTTGAGATGGATAAATCAGGACGAGTTCTGAACGTCACTCACATAGAAAACGCCATCGAAGAATCGACGCAACCAAGTCAATAGTCGAGTATACTCGACTATTGTAGTCGAAACCTGGCCAATGGGTTCTAAAATATCACCATAGGGTTGACTGGTGAACCTGTGACGGTGGGCATTTTCAACGGCAAGATAGAGATCATGAATTCCCACTTACCTCGCTGCTTGCATGCCTCTGCAAGATCGTCCAGCCAGGCATTGTCGAGTATCCACAGGCCTAATCCGACTATTCCAACCTGATGAACGGGATTAGAGAATCGCTCATACGGGTTCGGACCAACATCATTTCCTGTGTCAGACCCCATCACAGCTACTCCCCTCTCGTGCAACAGTGGCAATATGTCGGGAGAAGGCCCCGAAGAGCCGTCTACGTTCACATCGACAGGTCCAGTCACTTCACGCCGTCCCAATTGGCCCGTACGGAGCAACAGAACATCGCCCTGCTCTACTTTGACCCCGTGTTCACGCTCTGCTGCTTCGATGTCAGCTCGCCCAACACCATCTCCACGCTCGATGTAGTCAACCCCTCGAAGCAAAGGGGCGTCCACTAGAACACCCTTCGTGACAATTCCCCCGGTAGCGGCCATCACGTCGAATTCTGTAGCGCCATCTTGAACTGAAACCACACTCGAAGATCGTCCGTTGTATGTTTCGCCATCCCAGAAGAAATGAGCGAGACTATCGATGTGAGTAACGGTGTGCCCGTGGAAGATCAGTCCAAAGTAGTCCATCGCAACCTGCCGATCGACTCCTTCGCCTTTGCGATAGCGATCTCCGGCGGTCACCATAAAATGCTGAGGTGGCTTTGGGACATCGACAGAAGCAGCAAACTCAATAGGTCGTGCACAGCTGACAGTCACACCCTCTTCAACCAAACTCAACGCCTGCAGTGTTTTCTCGCTCGACAGATGGTTCAAAGTTCCTTTCTGATCGTCCTTGCCCCACCTACCCCAGTTATTGAGATCAGATTTCAGCCATTTGAGTAGATCGTCCTGGGAAGGCCAGTTAACCGTCATCGAGCAATTTCTCCTGAGATTTTTTTTTGCGAAAGCGCACCGCGTGTTGGCGCAAATGGCAGGTTATATGAATACCCACCTCACTGAGCCAGATCAGCGTGAAAAGATCTCATTTTCAAGCAGTGAAGTGCGATTGCTCCCAACAAACTAAATAGCCATGCGTCCACGATTCCAGTTCAGTCGAGACAACTCGCAACGAAATATATTTACATACGCCGGCGGCTGCGACACTGTCTCTAACACCGGTATTCACATCCAATATTTTCAGGGGACGCCTGCCTGAAACTAGCTTTGACATAAGGGATATATTTTGTCTCGCCATCGGCCGAAATTCGGACAAAGATCGTTGACACAAATTCTGTCGCTGCCCTTGTTAACTGCCAGGACGCCCACCGGCAGTTAACGTCTTATTCCCCCGTACCGCTCACACGCTATTTCGTTCCGTGCACGATAACTCGATCACGCCTACCACAGCAATACACACAGTAACGAGTAAACTCGAGAGACACTGGCAATAGTTATTCACTCGAGTTTCATTCGTCGTAATCTGTCTTGAGTTTCGTTGACTGCTAAATGCGCCGACGCTAGCATTCTCTAGTCAACCTAAGGTTGGGTGAAGCCGGAACGATTTCGAAACGTGAAAGTAACCGGCGTTTGCACTTACCAACTTTTAATACAGACCTTCCTTTCGCAACTTGAATCGCTGCAAACGGGAGGTTTTTTTGCGGAGATATCTAAATGGAATCGATCTTGCTTGCAATTGCGGCAGGTGCTGTTGGTCTTGTGGCCGCTGCCCTTCTCGCCATGCGAGTGCTCAAGCAGTCTCAGGGCAATGATGAAGTCCGAGCGATTGGTGATCTTATTCAGGAAGGATCAGCTGCGTTCCTGCGCAAGGAATACTCAATCCTTGCCGTGTTCGTCGCGATCATATTTGTGATCCTGGCACTGTTCATCGACTACAACATCCTCGATAACGACAAAATTGCCTCTCTTAGTGAAGGCGGTGCGATGACCTCGCAGGGTCCGTGGACTTCAATTGCGTACCTGCTAGGTGCAATTGGCTCTGCTCTTGCGGGCTTCATTGGTATGAGCATCGCAGTACGAGGTAACACTCGAACCGCAACAGCTGCTCAAACCGGTCTCAACAAGGCACTACAGGTTGCGTTCAGCACCGGTGCAGTAATGGGACTCACAGTTGTCGGAATTGGAATCATCGGTGTTTCGTCACTGTGGTTGCTCTTCGAAAACCCCAACGTAATCGCTGGATTCGGTTTCGGAGCATCCTCAATCGCCCTGTTCGCTCGTGTTGGTGGTGGTATCTACACCAAAGCCGCTGACGTCGGAGCTGACCTCGTAGGTAAGGTCGAAGCCGGTCTTGATGAAGACGACCCTCGCAACCCTGCTGTGATTGCTGACAACGTTGGTGACAACGTTGGTGACGTCGCCGGTATGGGTGCCGACCTCTTTGAATCGTACGTAGGTTCGATCATCGCAACGATCTCACTGGCATTCTTCGCAGTTAGCGCCTCGGGCGTTGTGACCGCAGAAGCCTTCCAGGTCGACGCTTCGAAGGCAATCCTGCCACTGGTAATTGCTGGTGTTGGAATTCTTTCGTCAATTCTCGGTATGTTCCTGGTTCGAACCGGTGACGACGCTGATATGGGCAAACTGCTCTGGACTCTTCGTTACGGAATCTTCGGCGCAGGAATACTTTCGCTGATCGGTACAGCCGTCTACATCAACATGAACGACACTCTCAGCTTCGACCTATTCTGGGTCGTTGTCACCGGTATCGTTGTTGGTCAGGTGATCGGTACATCAACTGAATGGTTCACTTCATACGAAGGTCTCAAGATCTTCGGTAAAGAGTTCAACCCAGTGAAGTGGATTGCTCAGCAGTCTGAAACTGGTCACCCTTCAACGATCATCGCTGGAATCTCAGTAGGTCTCTACAGCACGGTTATCCCTGCTATCGCAATCGTAGTTGGAATCTTTATTGCCAACGAACTTGCTGGCCTCTACGGAATTGGTCTAGCGGCCGTAGGAATGCTATCCACTCTGGGTATCACTCTTGCGACTGACGCTTACGGTCCTGTTGCCGACAACGCTGGTGGTATCGCCGAGCAGGCTCACCTCGACCCTAAGGTTCGTGAGCGCACAGACGCTCTAGACGCTCTTGGAAACACCACTGCCGCTACTGGTAAGGGTTTCGCTATTGGATCTGCAGTGCTTACGGCTCTGGCGCTTCTGGTGGCATACGCATTCGCTACTGGTATCACCGAACTTGACCTACTGAACCCTAAGGTTCTGATGGGCACGATTATTGGTGGCCTTCTGCCGTTCCTCTTCTCAGGTCTCACAATGCAGGCTGTTGGATCAGCTGCTGGCGACATGATCGAAGAAGTTCGACGTCAGTTCCGAGAAATCCCTGGTCTTCGAGAAGGTAAAGAAGGCGTGAAGCCTGATGCCGCTCGAGCAGTTGCTATCAGCACGCAGGGTTCACTCAAGGCGATGGTCGTTCCTGGTCTAATCGCAATCGTAGCTCCGATCTTGATCGGAGGACTCATGGGCGCAGCCGCTCTTGGTGGCATGCTCGCAGGTTCGATCGTCTCTGGATTCCTGCTCGCCATCTTCATGGCGAACGCTGGTGGTGCTTGGGACAACGCTAAGAAGTTTGTTGAGCTCGGCAACTTCGGTGGTAAGGGTTCAGACACCCACGCTGCTGCTGTTACTGGTGACACAGTTGGTGACCCGTTCAAGGACACCTCTGGTCCTGCGATCAACATTCTCCTGAAGCTCATGGCTATCGTTTCGCTAATCTTCGGTCCTCTCTTCGTATAAATCGATTAGAGATTGCAGAAAAGCTTTCGCAAGCTTGAATCGCTAATAGAAAACGCCCGAGTCATGACTGACTCGGGCGTTTTTGCGTTCAGAATATTTTGACTTGGTTCTATCTCACGTAGCGGTTGTGCTCTTTCTCGTGACTGATAGTTGTCGACTCTCCGTGACCAGGCAGCACCACAGTGTCGTCATCTAGGGCAAACAAGATGTTCCGTATGCTGGCAATCTCCTGATGCTGATCTCCGTCTGACAGATCAAATCGACCTATGGTCTCTTTGAATAGAGTGTCGCCAGTGAACACATGACCGTCGATTGAAAAGGAACTGCTGCCCTGCGTGTGCCCCGGTGTGGAGAGCACTTCGATGTCAATACCGGCAGCGGTGATCATTTCACCATGCTTTAGCGGCTTAGATGGAGCAGGAGGCTCTTGGAAGTCACCGAGCATGCTCTTTAGCCAGTCGAGTTGCTGGCTGGCTGGCACGACGTCGTTCTCCCCGATCATGAACTGCCTGCCGTATCTCTCAATGAGTGGAGCGGCCGCTCCGAGATGATCGCCGTGAGCATGGGTTGCGAGAATCAAACTTGGGGTGAGATTAGCACCGTCCAAGAACGAAATTATTAGCTCGGACTGGCTTCCCGGATCGATCACCACGCAATCGTTCTCGTCTTGCTCTTCGGTTCTGAGCACGTAGCAGTTCGTCGCAAGCACACCGACTTGTAAAACATCGATCTTCAACGCCATTGACAACCAACTTCCCTGCTAAAGCTGACTCGAGATCCAATCTGCAATCATTCTGAAATACAACATCGAGACGATCCCTCCAGCGACTAAGTACGGGCCGTAGGGTATCAGCACGCGATTGAACCCAAAGATGCGGGCGGCATAGACAATTAGGGCAACAAATCCGCCGATTAGCACTCCTAGATAAAGTCCTAGGAACAGTGGTGCCAGACCTAAAATCGCGCCTAGAGCAGCCGACAGCTTCACATCCCCCCATCCCATCACAGGTCTGTTCAGCCGATCTCCAATCCAAGCAAATGGGTAGAAGACGGCGTAGCCAGCTGCAGCGCCGGCAAGCCCTTGCCACCACTCTCGATCTGGGATGAAGAATGATACAAGTAGTCCGACTGCCAACACAGGAAGGACGAGAATGTCAGGCAGGTACGTCGTTTCGAAGTCAATGAATGAAAGTGCAATCAGCACGGCGATCAACACCAGCCACACGACGAACAGCCATGTTGGATCAGAGATCCGATACCAACTAAGTCCGAATAAAGCTGCGGTACTGAGTTCAACCAGGGGGTATCGAGACCAATGGTTTGGAAACGGAACCCTTGTTCGTTTTATTGCCCCGTATGCCGAAAGGAACGGTAGCCACTCCCAGTATTGGATCGAACGAGGACGAGCGCCTTGAGCCACGACCCCATCCACATAGTCGTGAGGAGGGGAGCGATCAACGATGACATTAAGTACGCCACCAACGAATAATCCGAGTAGAGCTAAGAGACTAGGTTCCATATGTCCCTAATTTTGAAGCAGATATCAAATGCGAGTGTGGAGCGTTTTCACCCTACGAACATGGGTGCCAGTCACACCGTGAGGGAACTCTTTCTGGTTACAACACGACCAGATATAGACCCGAGCACAGAGTCAGAAATACGAACCCAGTAAATACTCGACTATACTAAATTAGCCTTGATAGTCTTCACTGGTAATGGCAGGTTACGCTGTAACTTTAGGCAATACCTCTTGCTTGAGAAGTCCCATAGATTCCTTCCAGAATCCTTCTGGTTCCCACTCGTGCCCCATCGCCATCAGCGTTCCGAATCCACCAACATTCTCTTTGAGTGCTGAAAGCTTCTCACTCACCTCTTCTGGTGAACCAACAATGAAAATATTGTCGACCAAGTACTCCACGGTCACATCTGAATCGGGCATGTTGGGATCAATCTTCAGTAGTCCCATCATCTTTGAACGAGGCAGTAGCTTCAGGAAGTAACCTTCCATGTCACGTGCCAAAGTGCCACTCAAAGCCTGCTTACGAGCTTCTGCGCTGGAATCGGCAACCATAACTTCCCTGGCTATTCGCCAGTTCGACCGATCTGGTGTTTTTCCTGCGCTTACAGCTCCCGACTCCACTGCGGACCAGTGAGAAACGAGCATCTGCTCAGGAACGAAGTTAATGCTCATTGGCAACCAACCTCGTTCACCTGCCAAAGTCAATGTTTCCGACTTTGGAGAGACCCCTGCAACCCCGATTGGTGGGTGCGGGTCTTGGAATGGTTTCAAGTGCATCCTGAGAGCAATATCGTCCTCAGGTTCTGGGATGTTGAAATCCCACCATTGACTCTTGTAATTGCCCGGTTTCGGATCCTCCCACAACTGCAGAACCAACTCAACTGCCTGACGAGTCATCTCTCGATTGTCGCCAGAACGAGGATCAAACCCGTTTACATGTAGATCGCCAGGAAAGCCGCCGGAACCTACGCCCCAGTTGAGCCGTCCTCTTGCCATCTGATCGAGCTGGGCGATCCTGTGCGCAATATAGAACGGATTGTGGTTGGGCATACACGTGACACCCGTTCCCAGTCGAATCTGAGAAGTCACGCCCAATGCTTGCGCGATTAGTAGATCGGGAGCCGGAATGTTCTCCCACTCAGCGGTGTAGTGTTCGCCAATCCACGCCTCGGAATAGCCTAGTTGATCGAGATACACCAGCTGTTTCAGATCAGCTTCAAGCGTATCGGCGTGATTTGCACCGGGCGGGTGCAAGGGCATTGTGAAGAAGCCCAGTTCCATTCCAGCCTCCGATTTTTTAGTGATTCCAAACTGAACCACCCTAAGAGTTCGGGGCATCCTACAACGGATCAGCTAAGAAATGCGCACAACCACCGGCAAAGATTGCCCAAGCCTAAAGTTAGTCGTCGGTGCGCTTGGCCTGTTCTTGAAGTTTGAACAAAGCGTTAATTGCCTCGATTGGCGACATATTCGCTATGTCGAGGTCTTTTAACTCGTCGAGAGTCTCGTTGCTTGCTTGTTCATCGCCGAACGGCATCTGCAACTGGTATCCAGCGGGCTTGGAACTCGACTTTGAGCCACTCTCAAGCTCATCAAGCAAATCCCATGCCCTGCTCACTACAGCACCTGGCATTCCAGCCAACCGGGCGACATGAACTCCGTAGGAGCGATCTGCACCACCGGGAACTATCTGGTGCAAGAACACCACATCGCCAGCCTCTTCAGCTACCGCGACACGTAGATTGTGTGCACGGGGCAATTGGTCTGCTAGTTCTGTCATCTCGTGATAGTGGGTGGCAAACAACGTTTTACAGCCAAGTTTCGGCGAATTGTGAATATGCTCAGCGACTGATCGAGCGATTGCCAGCCCGTCGTAGGTCGATGTACCCCGCCCGATCTCATCTAGAACTGCAAGTGAGCGACTCGTAGCCTGATTCAATATCGATGCTGTCTCGACCATCTCAACCATGAAAGTCGATTGTCCACCTGAAATATCGTCAGAGAGGCCTGCGCGGGTGAATATGCGGTCCACAACACCGATTCGAGCCTTGCTCGCCGGGATATAGCTTCCAACCTGCGCCATCAACACCAGAACCGCAGCCTGCCGGATGTAAGTCGACTTACCCGACATGTTTGGCCCCGTGATGATCATCACCTGACGTTCGGAGTTAGATAAATCGAGATCGTTCGGAACGAATCGACCAGGCCCAAGCGAAGATTCGACAACAGGATGTCGTCCGCCTTCGATTTCGAGTGCAGTGTCGCCGTCAACCAGTGGCCGCACCCAACCGTGCTCTGCAGCAGCCTGTGACATTGATACCAGCGCATCGAGCGTGCCCAGTGCACTGGCAGTTTCCATTATTCGTTCGCCATGAACGGCAACTTCAGCACAAACTCGCCTGAATATATCTCGTTCCAATTCGCTGATTCGATCACGGGCAGTCAGAATCTTGGATTCGAGTTCTTTTAGCTGAGGAGTGATGAATCGCTCACCGTTCACGAGCGTTTGTCGACGCTCGAAGCTTTCGGGAACCAGATGCACGTTCGTCTTGCTAACTTCGAGGTAGTAGCCAAACACCCTGTTGTAGCCAATTTTCAGACTCTTTATACCGGTGGAATCCCTATGATCGGCTTCGAGAGCAGCAAGACTGGAACGCACGTCGCCGGAGATTGATCTCACTTCGTCGAGTTCGTGGTTGAATCCATCTCGAATTGCTGAACCATCTCCCACCGTTATCGAAGGCTCATCCGGTATTGCGGCGTTCAGGAGCTCAACTGCTTCGGTCGACGGGTGAAGTTTTCCGATTACGGCTCCACCGGGCACAACTTTTTCAGGAAGTGCGAGTAATAGCTCCGGAATTACCCTCAAACCAGTGCGCAGCGAAGCTAGGTCCCTTGGCGTTGCAGTGTTGGTTCGCACCCGATTGGTCAGACGTTCAAGATCTGATACTTGCCCCAGCAGACTCTGAACTCGGGAACGGATGCTCTGGTCGTCACAGAACGCCGCAACGATCTCCTGTCGACGTTGTACATCATCGGGATCGAGCAGCGGTCGCGTAAGCCATGCTCGTAGGGATCGTGTTCCCATAGCCGTTTTAGAAAAATTCAGCGTCCTGAACAATGTTGGAGCGTTCGCCTTGCCAATCGACGAGGTGAATACTTCGAGGTCTCGCAGAGCTTTTTGATCGAGCTTCATGTACGAATTCGTTGATTCTGTACGAAGTGATGTGAGTTGCGGTATTGCCCCAAACTGTGTGTCGGCGACGAAATCCAACACTGAAGATGCCGCCACGATCGCAAGTGGCATGTTTTCGCATCCGAACGCTTCCAGAGTTTTCACTTTGAAGTGTTCCATAAGACGGGCGCCCGATAGCTCAGTGTCGAGCCGTGTTTCGTCGAGCGGACGCACAGCCATCGACTGAAATTGACCAGAATCGACATCAAGAAGATCGAGAGAAACCTGATCAGCGATTAGCTCTGCAGGTGAAAGCCTGAGTAGTTCGTCTTTCAAATCAGCTACGGGAAATTCCCCGGTCACGAACGCACTTGTTGAAATATCGACGTAGGCAAGACCAGCACGCTCGCCGTCGCTGACGGCTGCTGCAAGATAGTTATTCGTAGATTGATCGAGCAAAGCAGGTTCGATCACCGTACCCGGAGTCACGACCCGCACGACCGCTCGTTCGACTAACCCACGAGATTTCGCCGGGTCGCTCGTCTGCTCCGCTATGGCAATTTTGAGACCGGCTGCGACAAGCGTTCCAAGATGATTATCAAGGGCGTGGTGTGGGATTCCGGCGAGAGGGGCCTTGCCACCGGCACCTGATTCACGTGAAGTTAGCGCAATGCCAAGAACCTTCGACAAAGTGTGAGCGTCATCATCAAACGCTTCGTAGAAATCCCCCATTCTTATCAACAGCAGAGAATCGGGGTATTTAGCTTTGAACTCGAGGAATTGCCGACGTCCCGGAGATATTTTTTTTCCGGCAGCTGGCTTCTTTTTCTTGGCTTTCACTTCGGTTTTGCCGGGAGCGCTTTCTGGCGCGACAGACTCGCCCCGGGCGGTAGAGCTTTTAGATGATTTCGAAGTGGTTGACATCGTGCCCCGATTCTAGCCTGAATCCGAGGCAGAGTATCGTCGCATCAGAGCCTACTGATACCGAATCGTTACAGAATCGGAAGCGCGCCAGCGAAGTTCACTGAACGAGCTTCCTGCGGGCAATTCAAACACCAGCATGCCTGTGACTTGCTGACCTTCGTTCAACTTCACAGAACCCCACAGTGGTACGAACCCCGGAACGTTGAACTTAGGTGCAGGCTCAGCAGAATATGCTCGTGTGATCGAATCGATCGGCCTGAACGCCGTTTTATCACCATCGAGCAGCGTTGCTGCACCCTCATCGACGACTAGATTTACAGTTCCTGAAGTCTGGTTGATCAGAGTGACTTCAACGTAGACGAGTTCATTATTCGCTTCGTCGTCAGGCTTCATTGCCCAGTTGTACAAAACACCGTTGGAATCGGCGCCGGCATACGTAATAAATAGCTGTTGTTCAGGTACTTCTGCCCGAATCCAAAGCGTTCGACCTGCCACGTAAAGCGGGTCGCCGGCCTCTTCTTTAAACACGGTCATCAAGCTGATCAGGACAACCGCGAGAATGACTGAGAATGCCGTAATTCCCATAAGAACTACTGGCCTGTTTTCCTTAGGGGTGGTCAGCTGTCTACGAGCGAGAACTGCGCCACCGGCGTCGATATCCATGTACTCGGTACCTGGATCTCCCCGGAAGCCTGTTGTGGGTGTGTATTGGAGATTGACCCGAACAATATCGTTAGCCATCTGCTCGGCAGAAAGAACGTTCCACTCCAACTCGGCGTTACGTAGACGGGGACCGTAATCGTACTTGTTTGACGCTGCGTAATTAAGGGCAGCTTCTACCTGAGAAGGAAAATTGGTCTTCGCTTCATCACCGAACGCAAAAACCGCTGAACCGGTCGATTCGACCTCTGATTCAGATTTTTCGGCGTCTACAGAATCTTCAGTAACCTGAGATTCTTCCTGTTCGTTTCGATTCTCTTCAGTCATCCATTGCTCCACTGTTCGAGGCTAACCCGAACCGACAAGCGAGAGTACATGATGTGCATGGCTCACCGCACATCAATTTTCAATTTCAAGGGACTAATTATTGCCAAGACTCGGCGTAAGGGCGAATGCAATTTTGAATTTGAACTGAATATTCGTCCAAATCGCTCGCATCAGCCCTAAGCCGAGGGGAAAGTCGCTAGCTGGTCGAGGACACTTTTCAAAGCTCCAAGAACTTCTTCTATGTCGGCTTCGGTTGTCTCTCGTCCAAGAGATATACGAACGCTACCGACAGCCAGTTCTGGGCTGACTCCCATAGCAAGCAACACGTGCGACGGCTCAAGAGATGCGGAACTGCATGCGCTGCCGCTGGAAGCCGCTATTCCTTTGAAATCGAGACCTAGCAGAACTGGTTCCCCTTCCACACCGGGGAACGAGAAATTGGCGATTTCAGGAACTCGCGATGACCGGCTTCCGTTGAACGATGATGCTGGAATCCTCTCTGCGACCCCTTCAATCAGCTTATTGGAGAGGGAATCGAATCGATCTCGTGATCCTAATCTTTCAGATTCAGCTAGCGCTAAAGCCTCGCCAATACCAACAATGCTTGCAACGTTTTCGGTGCCAGACCGGCGCTGCCGCTCTTGTCCACCGCCAGCGATAAGCGGCTCGAGTTCGACTCCACGACGAACATAGAGAATTCCAGTTCCTTTGGGTCCGTAGATCTTGTGGCCGGAGAGGCTCATTAGATCGACGCCAAGTTCATCGACTTTGAGCGAAACTTTGCCTGCGCCCTGAACGGCGTCGGTGTGAACAAGGATGTTTCCGCCCAACTTTTTGGATGCAGCCTTAGATTTACGAGATATCTCTGCAACGTCCTGAATCGTGCCAACTTCGTTATTCACGAGCATCACGCTAGCAAGAAATGTGTCGGCTCGTACGGCTGCGGCGAATTCGTCGGGATCTACCTGACCAGAGGCGTCTACCCCAACATAGGTAGCGTCATATCCCAACTTTTCGAGTTGCTCGACAGGGTGGATCACAGCGTGATGCTCTATGGCCGTGGTCACAATGTGACCCGACGCGGGTGTGCGGCGGGCTGCCAATCCCTTAATTGTCAGGTTGTTCGATTCAGACCCGCCACCAGTGAACACAACTTCACTTGTACGTGAACCCAGCACCTGTGCTACCAGCTCGCGTGCCTCGTCTACTCCGTATCGAGCCTCCCCTGCTATTGAGTACAGGCTAGAGGGATTTCCGAATTTCTCAGTGAAATACGGCAACATTTTTTCGAGCACCTCAGATCGCATCGGCGTGGTTGCCGCATGGTCGAGGTAGTTAATTCGATCTTCGCTGGATGTCATAGTTCAAGAATATTCGATTAGCGCACTGAGCCTTCGAATACGTGTAGCCGTGGTTGATGTGCTTGGATAAGATATTCCAGATTTGAAATCCGTGGACTTAATACCGTCGTATCTATGTGCCGTGCCCCCACGGCGCATTTAATTTTGGCAGAATAGTTCCGTTGTGGCGCAAATAGGCGCCTTCCAACCGAAAACCGGAGTGAATAGTTGATCAAGATTGAGCACATGTCGAAAAGTTACGGACCCTACCCGGCCGTAATCGACATCTCATTCGAAGTGCTCAAGGGCGAAATCGTCGGATTCTTGGGACCGAACGGTGCGGGAAAGACGACAACCATGCGAGTTGTCACGGGGTTCACCCCCCCGACCCATGGTGATGTGACTGTAGGCGGCTACGACGTTGTATCCCATTCGCTCGACGTGCGCCGCCACATCGGATACCTGCCAGAATCGGTTCCTCTCTACCTCGACATGACCGTAACCGACTACCTCACCTACATGGGTGAAATCCGTGGAATGAACAAATCGTGGGTGAAGGAACGACTTCCAAAAGTCATCGAGATGGTTCGACTTGGTGAGTACCGAAACACGCTGGTGGGCCGACTCTCAAAGGGTTACCGACAACGAACTGGTATTGCCCAGGCAATTCTCCACGAGCCTGATGTGCTCGTTATGGACGAACCAACTATCGGTATCGACCCTATTCAGGTTGTCGAAACTCGAGAATTAATCTCGAACCTGGGTGAAGAGCACACAATGTTGCTCAGTTCGCACATCCTCCCAGAGGTTAGTGCCATATGTAAGCGAGTCTTGGTGATCAACGACGGTCGAATCGTTGCTGACGACAAGCCAGACGATCTTTCTGAGAAGCTTCAGCACGCAGAGCGAATTGAGATCAGCGTTCGTGGAGCAGAGTCTCCAGCGTTCATCAACGCCATGCGAGACATCAGCGATGTCGTCGATGCTCGATCTGACCAACGTGCTTCGATTGTTCAGCGAGCAGAACGAGAAGACTTCTCACCATTTATTGTTGATGCCCGACCTAACGTTCAGGCAGCCGAACAAATTGCAAAGACCATCATCGAGAACGGCTGGGGGCTCACTAACCTGACTCCATTGCCGATGACTCTCGAAGAAATCTTCCTTGAACTTACAACCGAAGAGAATTTAGGCGAGTAGGAATTGCGTTTCATATCCGTCATAGCGATCAAAGAGATTCGCACATACTTCGCCTCGCCAATGGCCTACGTGGTCTCGGCAGCGTTTCTAGCAATCACAGGCTTCTTCTTCGTAGCATCAGTTTCTGATGCATTCGCTGAAGCAAGTATCCGTGGTTACCTTGCAGGTGCGATTTTCTTCATGATTTTCATGTCGCCCGCACTGACGATGCGACTACTTGCTGAAGAGCAAAAACTAGGCACTTTAGAACTTCTACTAACGTCGCCACTTCGTGAATTTGAAATTGTGTTCGGGAAGTTCATCGCAGCGTTCGTGACGACGTTCGTGATGATCGTCCTTTCGCTGTACTTCGTGATCGTACTGTTTGTATACGGCGACCCTGACATTGGACCGCTTCTTAGCGGCTTGCTGGGACTTTCACTGTATGCGGCAGCAACTCTGGCAGTAGGGCTTTTTGCCTCATCTCTCAGCAGTAACCAAATCGTTGGTCTGGTTGTGGGATCAGGAATTCTCACCGCACTCACGATCATCGACTTTGTAAGCGAGCGTCTCACAGGCGTTGTTTCCGAGGTTCTGGATGCGTTCCAGCTCGGAGCATCGTTCTCAGTCTTCGATCTCGACAGCTTCGGTGTTGCCGAAGGCGGTCACTTCGCAGATTTCGCACGCGGCATTATCTCTCTGACAGATATTGCCTACTACTCATCAATAACAGCAGTGTTCTTGCTTCTCACAGTTCTTGTGCTTGAAGCAAGGCGATGGCGCTAGGCCGAGAGATGTCAACAGACCAGCAGAACATACCTGAGAATCGGCCTTCCCCCGATTCCGTTCGTCAAAAGACTTCGATTCTCCAGAGTTTGAAGAACAACACGAAATCGATCAGGCAAGCACTCGCTCTCGTGGGTGTGGGTGCCGTCGTCTTCGGTGTACTGATTTGGATTTTCCTGCGTGGACTTGAAGGCCCGGCCTTTATAGTCGCTGGCGTAGGTTTCGGACTTCTTATCATCGACGCGATCATCTCGCTCGCTACTGTGAGACAGGCAGTATTCGGTCGCCGAGGTCGCTACGGACTGAACACGGCAATCGTGTTCGTCGTCTTCCTGGCCATCGCCGTAGCCGTCAACTTCACGCTCCACTGGGCGGTTGATCGACCGAACCCGGCAGGCTGGTTGCGTGTCGATACTACGGCCACCAAGCAGTTCCTTCTTGAAGAACAGGTTGTGAACACACTTGAGAATCTTAAAGAGCCTGTAAAGATCACCGCGTTCTTTGCTCAGGACACTGCAGCCGACGCTGCTGCATGGCGAGACACCGAGGACATGCTTAGTGAGTTCCGACGTCGCTCAGGCGATTTTGAGCTAACTTACGAGGTTATCGACCCAGAACTCAACCCGAACGTTGCCACAGGGCTTGGTGTTACCCAGTTCCCTGCTCTTGCTATCGAAGGTGTTGAAAGTCGTCGAACCGAGATTGTCGTTGGAGGAAACCCAAACGAGGGTCCAAACGTCTTCACCGAACAACAGGTCGTAACTGGTCTACTAGTGATCAACCAGATCGCACAAAAGAAGATCGTCTTTGTCACGGGTCACTCCGAACGTGATGTTACCGACGTCAACGCGACCACAAATATTGGTCTTGCAGGTCGAGCCCTGAACCGCGAAAACTATGTTGTTTTGAACGAAACACTTCAGGAACTCGGTACTCGAATGGCAAACGGCGATCCACAGGAAATTCCTGCTGCCATCGTGTTTGCGAATCCTACTCAAGAACTACTACCAATCGATCAGCAGGCATTGCTGAACTACGCTCGTTTAGGCGGAAGCATACTGTTCCTGTTCGAGCCAATTTCGACTCCTGATAGTTTCAAGCAGTTCCTCTCACGCTACGGTGTAGCTATTGGAGATGGTGAAGCTGCCGACGTCGCAAGCTTCGTTGCTCCTAACCCAACATTTGTTCAGATCAAGAAGAGCAACGGTCAGATTCCACCGCACCCTGTGACAGATGGATTTGAAGTTCTCTACATGCCCGGCACGACTCACTTTGCTTGGGCGGTTGACCCGCTTTCTGTTCCTCTAATCGAAGAGACCACACCGCTGGTGAAGCAAGGCATCCTCGCTTCTACGACTCTCAACAGTTGGTCGGAAACCGACGCTGATTTGCTCGAGTTCGATATAAATAGCGAAATTGCAGGGCCACTTCCAGTTGCAGTGGTCGTCGAAGCAGTTGGTGAACTGGCCGGCGGTATTTATGCCGACGGCGAACAGCTCGTCACTCTCGACATGATCGTTGTTGGTGACACTGACTTCGCAACAAACAACTACTTCGGATCTGCAAACAACTCTGATCTATTCGTAAATGCGATCAACTACTTGGCTCAAGATTTTGAACTAATCTCGATTCGAGAGAAGACTGACGCAAACCGACAATTATTCCTTACAAAGAACGAACGTGACTTTGTTCGATGGTCAGGATGGTTGCTGATGCCATCGTTGATCAGTCTCTTTGGCTTCTGGACCTGGTGGAGAAGGCGCTAAACAATGAATCTGCGTCTACTACTAGTTCTCGTAACTGTCCTCTCCTACGTCGCAATCGGTGCGGTTTGGTTCATCACGGACGATCCACCAGTGATCGAAGAGGAAGAACCACCGTTCTTCTACACCCTTGCTCCTGAAGATCTCCGGAACATCCGAATCAACACTGGTGAAAACGAGACCAGCTGGTCACTTCGTGAAAACGTAAGCCGATGGTTCTTTGACGACCTGGATGATGTTCCAGCTGACTTGTTCCGCTGGGGTGGTATTACTCAACTGCTTGGTGGACCTCGCACACAGCGAGTTCTTGCTCAAGAAATCGACGACGTAACGCTTTACGGTCTTGATGACCCAAGTGCAACGTTCGCAGTCACTCTGCGAGACGGTTCGGTAGTAACTCTCCTACTTGGTGATCTGACTCCAGATGGCATCAA
Organism: Candidatus Lucifugimonas marina; assembly: GCA_029593915.1. GTDB lineage: Bacteria > Chloroflexota > Dehalococcoidia > Lucifugimonadales > Lucifugimonadaceae > Lucifugimonas > Lucifugimonas marina. The sequence continues at coordinate 1,714,793 of CP046147.1, forward strand.
CAACTACGCACGAGTCGAAGGATTCCCGCAGTTGGTTCTCGTCGATGGATCTTGGGGAAAAGTTCTTGAACGACTCGTAGATGAGCCGCCATATCCAGAGTGGTACTACTCACTTAACGGTCAGCCTCGTGAAGTTATTCTGTTCGACAACAACGAAGTCATCAGGGCTTACGGCTGGGATCGAGAAACTTCCGACTGGTATATCTGCGATATTCCGCTTTTGACCGATCCCTGCACAGGTTCACAACTAGCTGACGGCGATGCACTCACGGCAGAGCTGGAACACTTTGGTAACCCGGAGATTATCGGTGCAGTTGAGCTGAACCTCGTTGAGGACACGCTCTTCGAGCCTTACGGCACCATCGTTGAATCGCCATACATCGCTGTTCGAATAGAGAACCGCAACCTTGAAACAAACGTTATAGAAGTGACTCGTCTGACAATGACAATTGGTGACGAAACTGACGGTGGAGCTGCTAGATACGCCGTAGCCAATGAAACCTCAGACGTCATAAAGGTCAACGCCGACTGGGCAGAGCGAGTTCTCGAACTCTTCTATGGCGATGAGCTAGCCGACAATGGCTAGTCGCCAGACGTAACTCGCGCTCGTCATCGGATGACTCGGCTCCGCGTCACAGTCTCCCCTCTAACTCCCCCTATCCGGGGGAGAACGGGCTCAGCCGACACTCATAATGTCATCCTGAGGCTCTCGAAGGACGACAGGCAACCTAACGATCTGACTTAGTCGCCAGGCGTTACTCGCACTCGACATGGTATGACTCCGCTCAGCGTCGCAGTCTCCCCCTCTAACTCCCCCTATCCGGGGGAGAACGGGCTCAGCCCTGCTTACGTCGTCAGGTTGCGGTACAACTGCGGCAATCGTTTAGGCAGAAGACTTATGTCTGGCAAAACTTCGTAACTGAAATCTTCCATCATAGTCTTCATGTAGTCATGCCCAGCCTTGTCGACTGTGAGACAGAACGGCGTGATACCCAAATTCCGAGCTTCGATCAGAGATTGGCGAGTGTCGTGCACCGCGTACTCTTTCTCGACGCCTTCTCGTGAGTAACCACGATCCTGCGGACGACCATCAGAGATCAAGAACAGGAACTTAGAACGTGCTTCGGCCTCGGCGAGCTTAGCCGCCGTGTGACGAATCGCAGGCCCCATGCGTGTGGCATGAAGTGGAGCAATTCGATCGATACGTCGAGGAACCATGTCAGAGAAATTCTCATCTATGTCTTTGATCGTGTAGAACTCTACGTTTTCACGACCGTAGCCTGAGAAACCGTAGATCCCATACATATCACCAAGCGTTTCGAGCGAATTGACCAGGAGAGTGATTCCCTCCTTCTCAACGTCCACGATGCGCTTGTAGGTGCGGCGAAGCCCCTCTGAGCGACGTGAGCGCAACCAGACCATGTATTCCACAGGGTCGTCGGGGGCTCCCCAGTCGTCGGACGGCTTCTTGGCCTCGTCGATCGCCTCAGCGGTCGAAGCAGAAAGGTCGAGTAAGAAAGCCACAGCTACTGAGCGTTCATTCTTATTTCTGCGCCAGTAGAGCTTCTCTTCAGGAGAAACACCAATCTTCAGATCGATCAAAGCTTCCAAAACGGAGTCGAGATCATATTCTTCACCGTCTTCAAGTCGCTTCTGCTTGCGGTACATCTCTGGAATGACCAGTTCAAACTGACGCTTGATCTGAGCCACTAAACCAGCATTCTCGGCGAGCGTCTCGCGGAAGAAATTAGGTTCGCCATCGGTCATGATCTTTTCATGGACCATGCACCAGTTTGGCTTGTATTCATTCGCTCGGAAATCCCATTCGGGGTAGGTGAATGTATCTGGTTCCGTGGCCGTAAGCGGACCACCGTCTTCATCGACGTGCTGTGAGGGTCCCGGTTCGAACTGTTGGTTCTCAGGATCGCGTTTTTGCAGCTCTTTCATCAGATTTTCGATCATCTCGGAAACCTGCTGATCACCGCCCTCTTCGCCTTCGGTCTGTTCCATCTCCATTTCAGGAGCGTTCTTCATCATTTCTTCGAGCTGCTCTTGAGTGATCGGCTCCATCTCGCCGCCCTCTGTCATCTCGCCGCTTTCCATCATTTGCATCTGGGAAAGCAGTTGGGATAGCTCCGGCTTGAACTCACCGCGGTAATCGACTTCCTGAGGCGATGAGTAGTCCTCTTCGCCCTCGCCTTCGAACTCTTGTTCGCCTTCGCCGTCTTCCATTTGGTCGGCTTCGCCCTCACCCTCAGGAGAAGACATACCCATGAACTGCTGGATTACCTCTTCAGGGTCGACTACATCTTCATCCTCATCGGAATCTGAATCGTCTTCCTCATCTTCAGGTTCGAGCTGTTCGAAATCGTCGTCATCGACTTCTTCGTTTTTGATATCGATCAATATCGAGTAGGCACGAATCGTTGCTTCAGCAGCATCTTCGACCAGTGCTTCTACGCTAGTGATCTGACGAATCAAGCGGCGGAGCTTACGGGCGGCTTCGATGTGCTCTGAAGGCACCAACATTTCGTCGACTTGGCCGAGGCTAACCCTAATCATGAATTCGACCAGCGCTTCCTGCGCCGGCAAATCGGTAACGTCGGGACGTGATTCAAGAGCTGCAGCACGCACCATGTTGTACATGGTCATAACGCCCGGGTAAAGCTCGGCGACATATCCGTCGATACGAGAGCTTTCGATAACTGTGAATACGTCCAAAGCAAGTCGACGTTCCTGGAACAGGTCGAAGAAACGACTCATGTCCGTGAGGAACTCCGGAGCTGCAGCAGGTTCAGGCTCGGGAGTCGCCGGAGTAGATACTGCCGACTCTGGAGTCTCGTGGCCGAATATAACTACCTGAGGCTTTTCAGCTGCCTTTTTAGCTGCTTCTTCAGCGGCTTTTGCTGCTTTCAGTTCGGTGGCACCTGGAAGTCGTGATCGTAGATCATCGAACAGAACTGATGGAACGTTGAAATCGAACGCAAACGATCCGAACTCGATGTGACCAATCTGGTGGGTTGAGATCACCTTGAAGAAACCAAAGTTTTCATCTTTGGTGGTGTATCGGTTGATCACCGATGGCATGTAAATGGTCGTACCTTCAGTGGTTGGCAACTCACCCTGGAACCAACCGATGTTCTTCTCAGCCAATTGCTGTGCTGCCTGCACTTCAATTGTGTGGCCAGTGAGAGCCAGGCAGTACATCTGGATCACATCGCGAACTCGAGATAGTTCGATTGAAGACGACAGAGAATCAAGCATTTCTTGAGAAGCTGGCGATTCAAGCTTGAAGTAAGTAATTGCCGCTTCGTCGCTCTCCCGAGCGGTTCGTACGCCTTCTGACTGCCATTGGCCCATCTGGTCGAACGTTACCCGTTCAAGCACATCTGGGACTATTTTTAGAAATTCGGGTGCAGCAGGTGCCGAAACAGCGGCGATGCTGTCGGTCATTTCCAATAATCGATCTCGAGTATCGGCTGGAACTTTATTGACCGTGTTTGCACCGTCTTTTAGCACGCCTGCAGCATCGCTCACGCCAGTAATTACCAGACGGCGAGCGAGCGAAATGAGCGGAGCACGGTGAGCGGACCCCAGTTCAACGAGCGAAGCTGTTGCCGAATCGAACAGAACAGCGGTTTCGCGCCACGATTTTTCGGCAACGATTTGAGCGAGATTGATGAATCGATCTACATCGCCAGTTATTTTCGGGAATAGATCTATACCAGCGTTCAACGCATCGCCCGCCTGATCGTACGAACGACGAGACAGGATTTCGAGGAATTCACCGAAGTGGCAGTACTCTTCGAATGAAAGAGTTTCCAGCAGATCTGGTGTGGCTTCGAACAAGCGGCAAGCCAGAGCAGACGACTTCCATGTGCCACGGTAGAGAGCACGGCAAACATTTGCCCAGTCGTCGATGTACCGAGGACGCAGTCTCAGCATCGCTTTCGGTGACGATTTGAAATAGGCAACCGCCAGAGAAGGCGAGTCTTCACAAAGCGACGTGCCGGTTTTCGCCCATTTCAGGAACTGACCAGAAGGAAGTTGACGTTGAACAGCTACTGAGGCATCGAAAAATTCTGCCGCAGCTTCCCATGACCGCACGGTCTTGCGAGCGATCTCCAGGCCTTCGAGTGCCCACTGTTGGCAAGTCTCATCGGCAAGTCGCCCCGCCAACTTTTCAAGCGCAACTTCATAGCGTTCGAGTACTGGCGCAGGGAACTGTTCGAGCTCCTTGCGAGTTTCTTCGATTGCGTTTTGTTTTGGGTCGTCAGAACTAGTCAACTCTGGTTATTCCCTTTTGGCTCTCAATGAGCCCTTTCACAACTTATTACGCTGCGTTCATCACAATATTTATCGTGTTCGCAATAATCCGGGCTGATGCTCCCCAGATGATGCGATCTTCATACGCATATGCCGTCAGTTTTCGAGTCGTACCTTGCCGAACTACCGTAATAGTCCGCTTCGATACTTCTTCAATAAACACCCGAACCGGCACGTTCACGACTTCGGCCACTTCGGCCTCTTCGGGTGTGAGTTCGATTCCATCGGCCACACGGCCTGCGTACGGCCAAACCTCGAAGCCTGTCGAGGTATCTACCGGTGGCATCTGGCACCAGATATCTATGTCGCTTGACGCTATACCCAGTTCTTCGTTGGTTTCACGTAGGGCGGCGTGCATAGCAGAATCATCGGATTCTTCGATCATCCCGCCCGGAAACGCCCATTGACCACTGTGGTGCCTGAGCGTCTCCGCACGTTTGATCATCACTACACACGGTTCACCGTTGGTGATGTTGAACAAAACGCTTACGGCCGCGGGAGGACTACTACCCTCTGCTTCATGCTGCTTACCTGAGTAAGACCTCAGAGTAGTTTCGAGCCGGTTGATCGTAAGCGTTTTGGTATTCACAACGGTGTTTACGCGAAGATCGAAGTAACAACCTCGTCGATGCTGCGCTGAACCTGAGGATCGTCTGTGATACCCCAAGTTACCGATACCTGGCACGCTCGTCGCTGCGATACGCCTTCTTTGATCAGGCGACCTGCGTAGATGAGCATTCGAGTGCTAGCACCTTCTTCAAGACCGTGCTCACGTAGGTTACGAATCTTGAGACCGAGTCGAGCCAATCGTTCGGCGGTGTCGGAATCACAACCCGATTCGTGGGCAATAATCTGCGCTTCACGTTCTTCTTCAGGGAAGTCGAACTCAAGAGCAACGAAGCGCTGACGAGTTGAGTGCTTCAAATCTTTCAAAGCGTTCTGGTAACCAGGGTTGTAAGAAACAACCAGCAGGAAACCATCGGCAGCATCGATAGTCGATCCGAGCTTGTCGATAGTCAGTGAACGACGGTGGTCGGTAAGCGGGTGAATGATGACAGTGGTGTCTTTTCGAGCTTCAACGATTTCGTCGAGGTAGCAAATTCCACCGGCTTTTACGGCTCGGGTCAGTGGTCCATCGATCCAGCGTGTGCCATCGGCATCGAGCAGGTATCGACCAACGAGGTCAGACGCAGTTAGGTCTTCGTGACAAGCTACGGTAATAAGCGGAAGCTTCTCGCCAGAGCCGTTTAGCGCTTCATCGCCGGGGTTTCGAGGAGTTAGTCCCTCGCTCAACCGCCAAGCCATGTGCTCTACGAAACGGGTTTTACCTGTTCCGGTAGGCCCCTTAAGCAGAATCGGTACTCGCTGGCGATAAGCCGATTCAAAAATCTCGATTTCATCAGACGTCGGTACGTAAAACGGCTCTTCCGATACGTAGTAGTCTTCGATATTCCGCTCGTCGTATTTCTGTTCTGTTGCCATTAGTACTCGCGCCCTGAAGGCATTTCCTCACCGGTGTGCCAGTGAACTATTTCGGATTTACATCCGGTTTCATTTACTTTGGTTCTTGGGGATTGAATCCCAGATTCTTGATATTTGAGTCCGTAGTTCTTCAAGTGTTCCGTCGTTCATGATCGTGACATCGGCCTTCTCGATGCGTTGTTCTGGAGTTAGCTGGGCAGCCACTCTCGCATCTATTTCCGATTCGTCCAGCCCCGATCTATCTTCAACTCGGCTGTTGACTTCACCTCGGGGTGATTCAACTGTCCAAACAGCATCAGCGAGCTTGTCCCATCCTGATTCGAATAATTTTGGGACTTCGACAACAACAAATTCTGTTCCGCGGTTCTCCTCTTCTTTCAAGAGAGCCAGTGCTAGCTTCCGCGTCGCTGGCCAGACTATTTCCTCAAGTTCCCGACGTCGGGCAGAATCAGCGAAGACGATCTTTCCTAGAGCGTTGCGATCAACGAAACCGCTATCGCTCAATACTTCTTCACCGAAACAACTAACGATCTGACCGTGAGCCTCAGTTCCTGGCTCGTAAGACGAATGCGCTAGTTTGTCCGATTCGAACACCACCGCGCCCAGTTCTCGAAGGACGTGTGTAACTTCGGTTTTTCCGGTTCCTATGCCGCCGGTCAGGCCGATAACTATCACCCGTGCTCCCTCTTGCGCCGGTTACGAAAGTGGCGAACCGAGTAATCTTACGCCCGCGCGTTCCATATCGCTGTATTTTTTCTAACTAGATTTCAGTTCGGCAGTAGTAAACTTTTGTAGTTGTTGCTGCCTAAAAGTTATTACTTGGCTTAGCCGACACAATTTCCAGCCATCGCACGGCTGTATCAGTACGGTTCAGGAGAGTTCTATTGCCAGATACGCCAGAGTCTGCATACCGATCGCTTCCATCGGTCGACGCACTTCTCCAGTCGGATGAAGTTGCAGATCTCGTGCGCAATTTTTCCCACGACTCAGTAACGATGCTGGCACGCGATGTTCTGGGAAAAGCCCGGGCGAAAATTAAGGATGACAACGAATCGCCGTCAGTTGACGCAATGATTTCAGAAATCGTCGATAGAGCTGATCGAGCCTGGGGAGCTTGGCCAAAGCAGGTGGTCAATGCAACCGGTGTAGTACTGCATACCAATCTGGGACGAGCACCGTTGAGTTCCGTAGTTGCAAAAGCAGCATCGGATTCAGCTTCCATCTATTCGGATCTTGAGTTTGATCTCGATTCCGGCAAGCGTGGTTCCCGGAATGCTCATATCTCCAACCTTCTCGCACAGTCGAGCGGTGCAGAAGCCGGAATCGCTGTAAATAACAATGCGTCTGGCGTGTTGCTAACTCTTGCCGCAGTTGTGAGTGCGGATCCTGCGAAGACCGAAGTAATCGTCTCTCGCGGTGAAGCTGTCGAAATTGGTGGCGGGTTCCGAGTTCCCGATGTCATGCGCCAATCTGGCGCCACATTGGTCGAAATTGGCACGACAAACCGAACTTACGCGAAAGACTACGAAGCAGCGATTACACCTCGCACTGCCGCAATCTTGAAGGTACACCCGAGCAATTTCGTGGTCGAGGGGTTCACTCACGTTCCAGAACTTGCCGATATGGTCACCGTAGGCAAGAAACACAACGTACCAGTGATCAACGATCTAGGATCGGGCTGCCTCGTCGACACCCGGAAATATGGGCTAGATCAGGAGCCACAGGTTCAGGATTCGGTTTCTGATGGTGCGGCTCTAACTTTGTTTTCAGGCGACAAGCTTCTCGGCGGTCCCCAAGCCGGACTAATCGCAGGCGAAAAAGCCTGGATTGATCTCGTTTCTAAACACCCGCTCGCCAGAGCGGTTCGAATCGACAAAATGACGCTTTCCGCAATTGCGGCTACCCTCGTTTCATACTTGAAAGACGCCCACGAAGAAGAAATTCCAATTTGGAAATTCATTTCAACGAGTGAATCGGCTATCGCTAGCAGAGCGGAAAAGTGGCGAGTCGAAACCGGCGCAGGACAAGTCGAACGAGCTCGATCCGCCATCGGTGGAGGATCACTCCCAGGCCAAACAATCCCAACATCGGTTCTGGCGATACAGCCCGCAGGAAGCGTCGACAGTTTCGCAGCGTGCTTGCGAAAAAGCCCGATAGCAGTTGTGGCTCGAATCGAAAATGATCGGGTTCTCCTCGACCCAAGAACAGTGATGAATGATCAGGATCACGCCGTAATCGAAGCCATAAAATTCGCTATGGATCAAGATTCACGATGAGCCCTAAACGTCGTCGCCGGCCAAAACCGGCATCAGGACAAAACTGGGAACAACCATCGGTGAGCGGGATACACGCGCCCGACATCGAGATTGACTTGCACGGAATGCGAGCGCATGAAGCCGAAACGCAGATCAAAATCCATTTGCAGCACTGCTACAACTCTCGGCTTCACATCGTCAAAGTCATTCATGGGCACGGGTCGGGAGTGCTCAAGCAACTTGCACGCGACATTCTGACCAAGAGCGAACTTGTGGCTCGCCACTACCCTGGATCATACGGAGATGGTGGCGATGGCGTGACAATCGCTGAACTCGACTACGGTGGGCACAAGGCTTACAACCGACGATCTAACAATTCGATCGTGCCTAAAGCGTTGCCCCGCAAGTAGATTGAGGCGTGCGTAGCGGTTGATCAGCGTCAACAGTTGCGCACGTTTGTGGCTCTAGTGACGTAACCTGTGCATACGGCAGAACTAACCGAGCTAATCGCCTGAGTATCAAATGACTCTGTTCGACCACAGAAAACAAGAAATACAGGATCGCATCGCACCTTTGGCGACTCGCATGCGGCCTCAAAATCTTGATGAATATGTTGGGCAGAAACACATTCTGACTCCCGGCAAGGTCTTACGAAGAGCGATTGATGAAGATCGACTGCCTTCGATGATTCTCTGGGGGCCACCGGGGTGTGGCAAAACTACACTGGCGAGGTTGATTGCTGGTGACACCAACTCTCACTTCGAACAGCTTAGTGCCGTCACTTCAGGTGTAAAAGACGTTCGTGCCGTGATGGCACTGGCAGGAGAACGTCTGGGTCAGACGGGTCGACGAACGATTCTATTCATCGATGAGATCCACAGATTCTCCAAATCTCAACAGGATGCCCTGCTTCCGCACGTTGAAGATGGCACGGTGACGCTGGTTGGAGCCACAACAGAAAATCCTTCATTTGAAGTTATTTCCCCACTTCTCTCCCGAACACGTGTGTATTCGTTAGAACCGCTCAAAGACGAAGATATCTCCGAGATTGTCGAGCGAGCGATAACCGATCAAGATCACGGGCTTGGCCGTGACGGAGTGTCGCTTTCGGAAGACGCCATGCACTTCCTGCTTCGTGTTGCCAACGGCGATGCCAGATCAGCCCTCAACGCCCTCGAACTCGCGGTGGAATCTACCGAGCGGGATAAATCTGGAAACATCTCAGTCGAAGTGCAAACGATGGAAGAATCGGTGCAGCGGCAGTCTCGTTATGACCGCCTCGGTGACATGCACTACGACACGATTTCAGCGTTCATCAAGACAATTCGGGCCTCTGATCCAGACGCAGCTCTCTACTATTTAGCGCGAATGATCGATGCCGGGGAAGACCCAGTGTTTATAGCTCGGCGGCTGGTTATTTCAGCGGCCGAAGATATCGGTCTCGCTAACCCGAACGGACTAGCAGTAGCTATGGCGGCTCAACAGGCGGTTAGCTTCGTCGGAATGCCTGAAGGGCGTATCCCGTTGGCCGAAGCAACGATTTATCTAGCCACTGCGCCTAAATCGAACTCGGCTTACAAGGCAATCGACAAGGCTCTAGAACTCGTGCGTGGATCGAGGGATGAACCAGTTCCGCAACATCTTCGAAACGCCCCTACCCGCCTTATGAAAGAACTGGGTTACGGGAAGGGCTACGAATATGCTCATGACCAGCCGGGGCACTTCTCACAGACCGATAATTTGCCCGAGGCAATTAAGAACGAGCGGTTCTACGAGCCCGGTGATCTCGGCAGCGAGCAAGCTATACGAGACCGGCTCATGCACTGGTGGGGCGAACGCTACGGTACGCCTACTGACGATTAGTCCTGGCTAGTCGGCTTGCCGAAGCGCCTTCCATACGGTTCGAACTCCCATTCGCTGACCGTATAAAAGCAACCCTGCCCGGAACACTCGTGCACTGAGCCAAAGCAGGAATACGCCTGCGAGCGCAGTGGTTAATAGTCCTAGAAATATCTCGTAGGTCTTTTCGGTTCCCCCGGCAACTCGCATCATCGATGCGGTTGCGGACGTAAGCGGGAAGAACGTGAGAACCCGTGCCAGCCCACCGTCAGGGTTTGGGATGATCAAGGCGGAAAGGTATATCGGTACGACGCCCGGAATCATGACTATCGCGGAAATCTGGCTCGCCTCACGCACACTCGTCGAAGCTGCACCGATTGATGCCATGAAAGCTGCGAACACAAAATATCCAGCGAAGTAGTAGGCAACAAGCAGCACCATCAACAACGGATCGAGGGTTAGCGATGCCAGTTCTGAGAATTGCGAACTTATCTGCGTGACGGCAAACGCTGCAGCTGCAAGCCAGATTGCAATCTGAAGCAACCCTGCTGCACCGAGACCGAGGATTTTTCCAAGCATGATCGACATCGAAGATGCCGAGGTCACCAGCATTTCGATCATTCGGTTCTCTTTTTCCTCGGTCACACTCTGAAGCAGCGAACCAGAGCCAACGAAAATTGAGAACAGCAATAACAGTGCGAAAACGAACGCTGGTGCTGCCTGAGCTATCTCGTCGTTAATCGAACCAGATGAATCAGGTCTACCGAGTTCATCGACTTTGAACAATGAGTACGTCGCAGGTTGGAGAATGCGTGCAACCTCGATCTCAGATAACCCACTATCGGCAACACCCATCCGAAGCACGTTGAAGAATGCGTCGCCCGAGCTATCCTCTGCTGCGAGACCGGATCCTCGTCGATACCAATCAACACTGCCTGTCTCGACATAGTCTTCTGGAATGACAAAGAATGCTCTGATCTCATCGTCGGCCAGAGCCTGCGTGCCAACATCGAGTCCGCTCATGCGAAGCAGTCCGGGTATTTCGGCGAGTGAATCGGTTACCCCCGAATGATCGACATAGCCGATCGATTCGATCTTTGGCGTTGAATCGTCGTCAGTGAAATTGTCGATCACCAGTGGCGCCACATACGTGATCAGCAGCATGATGATCGGCACACCGAACGTGAATACCCGCCAGCTTGTTCGTCGAAGCTGCCGGCTGAACTCCTCCTCGAAGATTATGCGAGCATCATCGGTTTTGCCGAACATTGCTCACCTCCTCGATAAAGATGTCGTTCAACGATGGCATCACCTGCTCAAACCTCGAAAGTACGATTCCGGTTGAAGAATATGCCGACAATATAGCTTCAGGCGACAGTTCATCGCTTAGGCGATATTCAACCTGACCAGCTTTGCCAGCATGCTTCTGCGCTGTGGGGAGTGAATCAGGGTGTTCAGGAGCCTCTACGACCACGGCGTTGGCACCTCTAGAACGGCGGATTTCAGCCAGTTCGCCGAAAAGCAGTAGTCGACTATCGGCTATCAGTGCGACTTGTTCACACATCTCTTCGACATCGGACATCACGTGAGTGCTGAAAATAATCGTTGCACCGCGCTGTTGTTCAGCGGCGAGCATCTCTTTCATCAGTTGAACGTTTAGTGGGTCTAGGCCTGAGAACGGCTCATCGAGAATGATTAGTTCGGGGTGATGAATGAGTGATGCCACGAACTGAACCAGCTGCGTCATACCCCGTGAAAGACCTTCGACTTTTTTGTCTCGGTGTTCATACAGACCGACGCGGTGAAGCAGCTCTAGTCCTCGGTCGTATGCCTCAGCCTTTTCGAGCCCACGCAATCGCCCCAAATACCTGAGAACGTTCGAGACCTTCTCTTTACGGAGAAGCCCGCGTTCCTCTGGGAGATACCCAACTCGCGGCATCGCCTCAGCCGCGGTGAGTCCATCGAGCAGCCGAATCTCACCTGCATCCTGATGCAGAATACCCAGCGAGGTTCGAATGGTTGTTGTTTTACCTGACCCGTTGGGTCCTAGGAAACCAAATACCTCGCCCTGCTGGACAGAAAACGAGACGTCATCGACCACCGTTTTGTCGCCAAACCGTTTGGTCAGCCCCTCGATTTCGAGAGCATAGGTCAATTCGTTGACTCCAAAAAGGCGCTAATCGACTCGTCAGGATCCGCCAGTGGTTACCAGTGTCTAGGCGATTTCTTTCATCACTTTGTCGAGTGCAGAGATAGTGAATTCATAATCTGCAGCCGATACGCCGTAGTGAGTCACGATCCGCAGATCAGAATCACCACCGTTGATGTACACGCCTTCTTCGAACAGCCGAGCGGCGATTTCGTTGCCTGTGTTTTCAGGAACACCGAATCTGATGATATTGGTCTGGATATGTTCAGGATCGACTGAAATACCTTTCATCTCAGCCATTCGAGAAGCGATGTGGCGTGCATGATCGTGGTCTTCCTGCATTCGATCAACCATGGAATCTAGAGCCACAAGTCCAGCAGCCGCAACGATTCCGACCTGTCGCATTCCAGAACCCAGCATTTTGCGCCAGCGATCTGCTTCTTCGATGAAATCCTTTGAACCGACAACCACTGATCCAATCGGGCAAGAAAGTCCCTTTGATAGGCAGAACGTTGCCGTATCGACATGCTCGGTCAGTGCGGAAGCCTCTACACCGAGTGCAACCGCGGCGTTGAATATTCGAGCGCCATCGAGATGAACGTTCAAGCCTTTCTCGTGCCCCGCATCAGCCATTAATTTCATCTGATCTGGGGTCAAAGCTCTACCACTAGAGCCATTGTGAGTGTTCTCGATAGTCAGAAGTCGAGTTGGAGGCTTGTGATAGTCCCGTGGCTTCACTGCAGCCTGAATAAGTTCAGGTTCGAGGAATCCAAAATCATCAGTTTTGATGGGATAGAGAACGACACTGCCAAGCACCATGGTTCCGCCAGCTTCAGCGTTCATGATGTGACACTGGTCGCCTACTAGAACTTCATCTCCGCGTTGTGCCTGTGCCAGCACAGAAACAAGGTTTCCCTGTGTTCCTGACGAAACGAACAATCCTGCTTCTTTACCAAGTCGCTCAGCAGCCTTGTCCTGAAGTTCGTTGACAGTCGGGTCGTCACCGTAAACATCATCGCCGAGTTCGGCCTCGTACATTGCCCTTCGCATTTCAGGACTGGGGTGTGTGACTGTGTCACTCCGCAGGTCGACTCGGATCATGTCGTAAGTTCTCCAACGCGATTTTTTAGCTGGTTCGATATCGATATCGACCGGAGATTCTATCTGTACAAAGACTCCACGCATACGGTCCGAACGTATACTCGAATAGGACTTTCTGGGTGAACCATGATCTAAATAGCACTCGAAGCCTAGAGATTTTTTAGAGAAACCACGATATTGACCTCAGAATTACCCGATTCAACAAATACCGAAAAGCGTTCCAAGTTCTCGGACCCATTGCCGTGGATCGTGATGCTTGCCGCCCTCGGTCTCGACCAATTGACCAAATGGTTGACTATCGAGAACCTCGCAGTTGGTGAATCATGGCCTGCCGAGGGTTTCTTCCGTTTTACCCACGCGTGGAACACCGGCACCGCCTTCTCCCTGTTTCAGGGTCAGGGCGATATTCTGACTTGGGTTTCACTCGCCGCTGTCGGCGTGCTCACTTGGATTTACCGGTCGATCGATGATCCACCATGGGTACTTCGAATTGCCTTTGGACTTCAGTTCGGTGGTGCCATCGGGAACATCATCGACCGTATTCGATTGGGACACGTGACCGACTTTTTAGATGTCGGTTGGTGGCCAATATTCAACATCGCTGACTCTTCCATTGTCATCGGAATTGCGCTGATGATCTTCTACTTCTGGTTCCTCGATGAGGGACCAAAACAAGATGAAGATGAAGACGCTGAGATCATTTCAATCGCTGATTCGAACGATGTAGCGGAGTCCGCTGCGGCAACGTCTTCTTCGGTCGATTCGACAGATTAATCCCACACTAATCGACGATAGTTTAATTTTGCTTGAATTCACAGTCACTAGCGATCAGGCCGGTCAACGACTCGACGTTTTCCTCACCGAAAATTGGGAGCGGTCGGAATCTCGATCAAACGTTCAGCGAGCTATCAAAGCCGGTGAAGTCACCGTAAATGGTGCAGTGCCAACACGGGTATCAATGAAGATCAGCGAAGGTCAAAACGTTCAAGTTTCGAACAATGAAAACGCTGAGTCTCCTTCGATCATCAGCAGCAATATTCCGCTCGACGTCGCCTACGAAGATGACGATATTGCGGTAATCAACAAGCCCGTTGGAATGACTGTTCATCCGGCTGCTGGTCACACTGACGACACGTTGGCAAACGCAGCGGTTCATCGCTGGCCGCAAATTATCGGCATCGGTGAACCGGATCGTCCGGGGATAGTTCACCGGCTGGATAAAGACACCAGCGGACTTATGATCATCGCCCTGAGTCAACGTGCTTACGACCAGCTCAAGGAAATGATTTTCAAACGAGAGATCACTCGGATTTACAGTGCATTAGTTCACGGCATTCCTAAATCTGTTAAAGGCGTTGTCGATGCACCAATTGGGCGTAGTCCGCACAGCCGTAAACGCCAGGCAATCAGCGAAGACGGGTTGCCGTCTCGCACTCACTATCGGGTTGACTACGAGCTAGGTGATTTCGCATTTCTTGAAATCCAGCTTGAAACAGGTCGGATGCACCAGATTCGTGTTCATATGGATGCCATCGGCCATCCGATAATTGGCGATCAAACATACGGTCGACGAAAAAATCTGCCGAACCTCAACCGCCAGTTTTTACATTCGTCGAAGCTGGAATTTGCTCATCCGATCACAGGCAAGCAACTATCGGTAAAGTCAGAACTTCCCGAAGATTTAATGCGAGCGCTTGAAACGCTCAATTAACCTTCAGCTTCGCTCGACTCATACCTCCAATCGTTTATTCCTCAGCACATCACTGCTAAAGTTTTTGAATGACTAACCCAACTTCTCCCGTTCGAGTTCGCTACGCCCCCAGCCCGACCGGTATCCCACATATCGGAAACATTCGCACAGCCCTGTTCTGTTGGGTTTTGGCTCAGCAAACCGAAGGTCAGTTCATTGTTCGAATCGAAGACACCGATCGAAGCCGCTACGATGCCGACGCAGAAAAGGCGATCTTCGAATCGCTGGAGTGGCTCGGACTTGGACTGGACGAAGGTCCCGGCAAGGGTGGCAACTATGGACCGTACGTGCAGTCGGAACGTCAGCAGACGTATATAGACGCGGCGCACAGGCTCATCGAGTCAGGTCATGCCTACTTTGACGACACCACTCCTGAGCAGCTTCACGCGCTTCGAGAACGACAGCGTGCAGCTAAGCAGCCGCCACGATATGACGGACGAGGTCGGCACCGCAGCCCTGAAGAGATAGAAGAATCTCGCAAGGCCGGTTTGCCTATTACAGTTCGACTAAAAGTTCCCGACCACGGATCGGTATCTTTCGTGGATGCCGTCCGCGGAAAGATCACGTTCGAACTCAAAGAACTCGATGATTTCGTTATCTTGAAGTCGGATGAAATGCCGACGTACCACCTCGCCCACATCCTTGACGACCAAGCAATGGGGATTACTCACGTCATTCGTGGCGACGAGTGGATTTCGAGCACCCCGCGTCATTTACTAATTCATCAGGCACTCGGTATCGAGCCACCTGAGTACGTTCACGTTCCGCTGATCCTTGGCAAGGACAAAGCCAAGCTCAGTAAACGCCATGGTGCGACATCCGCTCTTGAATACCGCGATCTAGGCTTCTTGCCCGATGCCGTGTTCAACTTCATGTGCCTGCTTGGTTGGTCGCCCGGCGACGACACCGAGGTGATGGCTCGCGAAGAAATAGTTAAGCGATTCAGCATTGATCGAATCAACGATTCGCCAGCGACCTTCGACTCAGAGAAGCTTGAATGGATGAACGGTGTCTACATCCGCAACATGTCGGAAGACGATCTCATCACTCAGCTTTTGCCGTTCATGGAGCGATCAGAAGCTGAAGGAGGACTGCCCGATTCGGTAGCACGACCTATCGACCGCGACTACCTCAAGCAGGTAATCCCGCTAGTCCATGAGCGTCTCAAGCTTCTAACTGAGGGAACCGAAACACTCGATTTCTTCTTTGCCGACAACGTAAATCCTGCCGCAGAAGACCTCCCAGGTCGCAAGATGGATGCAGAGATGACCGAGCGTGCGCTAGTTGCAGCTCTCGAGCTTTGCAAAGACGTTTCACCGTTTGAGCCAGAGCATCTGGAGGCTGAATATCGTGCTCTTGCTGAAAAGATCGAGATGAAACCGGGCCAACTATTCTCGCCTATTCGAGTCGCAACAACTGGTAAATCGTTCGCACCGCCGTTGTTCGACACCATGGCTGCTATTGGACAGGAACGCTGTGTCGAGCGTATCGATAATGCCATCGGTATTCTTCGTTCGGCCGCGGCAACATCAGCCGACTAGCAGTTTGAATTAGAAAATTCCGTTGACCTTGCGTTGGGCTACTACCTATACTGGAAGGTAGCGCATCTGCATTTCAGATGATTTTCGACCGGTCGCCCGTTTTTCATGAGGGGCGGCTCAAATTACGAATCAGGAACACCGTTGGTAGAACTACGAATCAACGAAGGCGAAAGCTTCGAGGGCTTTCTCCGACGCTTCACCAAGCGTGTACAGCAGGAATCGATCATTTCTGAGGCCCGCCGACGTCAGCACTTCGAGCCGCCTTCAATCACTCGCAAGAAGACTGCTGCTGCAAAGCGCCGCAAGAGCGTTAAGGCAACACTGAAGAACATGTAATCACCCGCCGGGATTTCCGAATCCCGGTTCGATTGCGATAGCACCCCGAATTGATCGGGGTGTTTTTGTTTGTCTGAAAATATTTCTGCTGGCAAAAAATTTCACATGGGGTTAACAAAACGACCTATCAGGTTCGTGATTTTGTGCTCGGGAGAGGCGACAATATAATCGCTACTCGCGCAGCGAGCACATTTCGGCAGCCAAAATTCGACTCATGTTCCCTGAGGGAGAAATACTTTGAAGTTCGGGATTGTTGTTTTCCCCGGTACTTGGAGCGAAAAAGACACTCATCACGCTGTAAACGGCGTACTTGGGCAGGATGCTGAGTACATCTGGCACGGTGACGAAGCCCTCGATCAGTACGACGCTATCGTGCTTCCCGGTGGTTTCTCTTACGGCGACTTCCTTCGCTGCGGAGCAATCGCCCGTTTCTCGCCAGTTATGGAAGCGGTACGCAATTTCGCCGACAAGGGCGGTCCTGTAGTCGGCATCTGCAACGGCTTCCAAGTCCTGTGCGAATCAGGACTTCTCCCCGGCGTTCTCATGCGCAACGACCACCTTGAGTTCCGCTGCATTTGGACTGATCTCAAGGTCGAAAACGATACGACTATGTTCACGTCGACCGCCACAAAGGGACAAACGCTGCACATCCCTATGTCGCACGGTGAAGGCAACTATCAAGCTGACGAAGCAACTATCGAAAAACTCGAAGGCAACGGGCAGGTTGTGTTCCGCTACGCCGATGCTGCCGGAAACGTAACTCCTGAAATCAATCCCAACGGTTCGATCAACAACATCGCCGGAATCATCAACGAACGTGGCAATGTGATGGGAATGATGCCTCACCCAGAGAAGGCTTCAGAAAAGCTGATCGGTGGCGATGACGGCAACGTTATTTTCAAATCGATGATCGAAAACATCGTCGCAACACTGGCTTAGCCAAGAATCCAATTTCACCAGCTTTCTAGAACACGGAAACACTCAGACTCATGCCAGTAACTCAGGAAACACTAGACGAAATCGCTCTCAGTCGTGATGAATATGAAGCGATTATTGATCGACTAGGACGGGAGCCAGAACCGCTCGAACTTGGCTTGTTCGGGGCACTATGGTCAGAGCACTGCGGGTACAAGCACACCAAAGCCTTGCTTCGCACATTGCCATCATCGTCCGACCGGCTTTTAGTGGCACCTGGTGCGGAGAACGCTGGTGTTGTGGATCTTGGTGATGGTCTGGCTGTCTGCTTCAAGATCGAATCTCACAATCACCCCTCGGCAGTGGAACCATTCGAGGGTGCAGCCACGGGTGTTGGCGGAATCATTCGAGACATCTTCGCCATGGGTGCCCGACCTATCGCCCTATTGAACTCACTTCGATTCGGTCAACCCGACGATGCACGAACTCGCTACCTGCTCAACGGCGTGATTGGTGGCATTTCGTCCTACGGCAACTGCATTGGCATCCCCGACGTCGGGGGCGAAATATTTTTCTCTGACACCTACAAGGGCAACCCTCTTGTGAACGCAATGTGTGTTGGTCTCATCGAAAACGGCAAGATGGCAAGCGCCTCAGCTAAAGAACCGGGTGACCTGCTGATGCTCGTTGGCGCTGACACAGGACGTGACGGTATCCATGGAGCCTCCGGTCTAGCTTCTCGATCATTCGAGGAACAGGCTGAGATGCGATCTGCTGTGCAGGTTGGTAATCCGTTCTTGGAAAAAGTGCTGATCGAAGCGTGCATTGAGTCTCTCGATCTTCCCGGTGTTGTTGGTCTTCAGGACTGTGGAGCAGCCGGTATTACTTCGGCAGCAATCGAAATGGCTGAACGATCTGGAATGGGTCTAAAGCTGACTATCGACGACGTACCTCGCCGCGAAGAAGGGATGACTCCGTACGAAGTCATGCTTTCCGAATCGCAGGAACGAATGCTTCTGGCAGTAACTCACGGCATGGAGGGTCCTGTATTCGACCTGTTTGAAAAGTGGGACCTCGACGCCACGGTTATTGGTGAATTTGAACTCGGCGAAAACGTACGTATTTACGATGAGGGCGTAGAAGTAAGCTCAACGCCAGTAATTACCCTGACAGATGCCCCCGAATACAAGTTCGCCGGCGTAAAGCCACAGTGGCTAACTGATTTACAGAACGCCGATCTTTCAGCAACTCCCATTCCTTCAGAATCTCCTTCTGAAATTCTGCTAAAGATGTTGGCATCGCCAAACATCGCCTCGCGATTCCCGATTTACCGACAGTACGACTACCACGTGCAGACCAACACAGTAGTCGAACCTGGCGGTGACGCTGCGGTGCTTCGACTCAAAGGTTCGAAGCGAGGTATTGCTGTATCGACCGACTGTAACGGACGAATTTGCTACCTCGACCCAGAAATAGGCACGGCAATCGCAGTTGCTGAAGCATGCCGGAATCTCTCTGTAACCGGCGCCCTGCCAGTGGCCCTCACGGACGGTCTCAACTTCGGTAACCCTGAAACACCCGACGTGCAGTTCCAACTCACCGAGTCGATTGCCGGTATGGGTCGAGCCGCCGACGCCTTTGGCATCCCGATCGTCAGCGGAAACGCCAGTCTGTACAACCAATCTCAAGGCACAGACATCTTCCCTACCCCAATCATCGGATCACTTGGATTGCTCAAAGATGTCGAGAAGCACGTGACGGCCGGATTCAAATCCGACGGCGATGTGATCATCATGCTTGGCGCAGACTCAGCATGGGACGACATCGATGGTCTCGCAGGCAGCGAGTATCTCGATCTCATTCACGGCAAGGTTGAAGGTCAGCCTAAACTCGACATGGACCTTGAGATTCGAACACAGGCGGTTTGCAGAGACGCTATCGAGAAGGGCTTAGTCAAATCGGGGCACGATGTCTCAGACGGTGGTCTGGCAGTCGCCATTACTGAAAGTGCGGTGATCGGCGGAATTGGTGCCTCGATAACAGCTGCCCCCGGCGAACGCTGGGATGCTGCGATGTTTGGTGAAACGCAGTCTCGAATCATTGTCAGCGCAACTTCGGAAAACCTAAGTGAAATCGAAAAACTTGCTCAGGTAAGCAATGTGCCGATGGTCGCTCTCGGAACTGTTGGCGGAGAATCGCTCAGCTTCGGAGACTCGATTACTCTCCCACTCGCCGACGCAGATGATGCATGGAAGAACGGTTTCAGCCGAGCGACCGCCGACTAATTTTGCCAACGCGAACGCCAACTCTCACAGACATCTCGTCATTGATCGATCAGTATGACGCGTTGTTTTTTGATTCGTTCGGCGTGCTAATCGACGGCGTCGACGCTCTGCCGGGTGCGGTTGATCTCGTTAACCGAATGAACACGAACGGAGTGAACTACTTCGTTGTAACCAACGACGCATCGGTATCTCTTGAGTCTCGTGTAAAAACATTCGCTGCTAAAGGGTTCGAAATTCCACAGGACCGAATCATCAACTCTGGATCTCAGATAACTGGCTACTTCTCGGAAAACAGTCTGCACGGCGCGCCAACTCTCGTACTCGGCACACAAGATGCCCGAGACTACACGACTGAAGCTGGTGGGCGATTAGTCGAACTCGAAGACGATGAAGAGCCAGACGTAGTTGTTGTTGGCCACAGCGGACCGCACGATTGGGAATCAACTCTCGAAAAACTGTTGGAGTTGTTTAGTCGCCGATTCCAGCAAAACAACCCTGTCCGCTTGGTTCTTCCAAATCCTGATTTCATATACCCAAACGGTCCCGGCAACTTCGGCTTCGGAGCCGCAGCTTTCGTGAACCTGCTTGAACAGGCTCTAGAGCGACTGCACGGATCGCACGAGTCGCTAATAGCATCCAAGTTAGGCAAGCCGTTTATGCCGATCTTCGCTGCAGCAGTGGAGCGTGCAGGAACCAATCATGCAGTAATGATTGGTGATCAACTTGAGACGGATATCCTTGGCGCAAATACTGCCGGCATAGATTCGGCGGTAGTTACCACCGGAATTAATCGTCGAATATCACCAGAAGAGTTCGAAGATGTCGATGATGAGCTAACTCCTCGGTATATTCTTGCTTCACTCGTATAAAATCAGAAGATAGATCAGTTACAGAAATTCACGCGAGTGTTTTGGATGAACCCCAGACACTCGCGTTTGCGTGTGGTTCCCGACCGTTAATAAAGATGCCAACTTACGTTTACAAGTGCGTTGATAACGCTCACATTTTCGAGATTATTCAGAAGTTCAGCGATGAACCCGGAGCCGACTGCCCAACTTGCGGCAGCTCGTCCAAGCGTCAAATCTCGGCCCCAACTGTTATCTACAAGGGTTCGGGGTTCTACACAACTGACTACGGTTCAGGCTCAGCCCCGGGCACTAAGTCCAACGGCAGCTCATCGAGCAGCAGCAGCAGTTCGTCTGATTCAGACTCGTCTTCGAGTTCGTCATCATCTGATTCTTCGTCTTCTTCAGACAGCAGCGGCGGAAGCTCGCACTCTCATGGCGGAGCAAGTCACTCCCACGGCGCTGGCAGCCACACTCACTAGAGCCTCGAACGCCTATGCGTGCCGTAATTCAACGGGTCAACCGAGCCTCAGTTAGTGTTTCAGGCGAAATCACCGGATCTATCGACCGCGGACTTTGTTTGTTAATCGGAATTACCCACGACGACACCGCCGATGATGTTAAGTACATCGTCGACAAGACGCTGAACATGAGGATATTTCCTGAGGAATCTGGCGACTCAGGATTCGATCAATCGGTGATCGACATTGAAGGTGGGCTGCTTCTAGTTAGCCAGTTCACGCTCTACGCCTCAACTCGCAAGGGTCGACGTCCCGGGTTTACCGATGCAGCACGACCAGAGCAAGCGGAGCCGATGTTCAACGAACTTGTTGAGGCATTCCGTCTAAACAGCGGATTAAGGGTTCAGACGGGCGTGTTTGGCGCTTCGATGAATGTCGAGATCGAAAACGCAGGTCCTGTGACGATCATCCTTGATTCGGAAGAGCGAAACACGCCACGCAGGGGCTAGCTGCTCGTACCTGAATAATTAGGCGTGCTTCGTCTCGTAGTCGAGAGAGATATCCAACGCACGAATTGAGTGCGTAAGCGCACCTATCGAAATGATATCGACGCCCGTTTGAGCAACATCAGCGACGTTGTCGAGAGTGATATTGCCTGACGCTTCAACGATGCAATCGGCAGCGATTTGATCGACAGCAGTTCGCATTTCGTCGGGCGACATATTATCGAGCATGACAATGTCAGCGCCCGCAGCAACCGCCGCAAGAGCCGCTTCTACCGACTCAACTTCGACTTCGATCTTCACGGTGTGCGGGGCGCGTGTACGCGCTCGCTTGATCGCTTGCCCAAGATCAATTCCTTCACCCTGAAGTGCGGCGAGATGATTGTCCTTGATCAACACTCCATCAGCTAGATTCATTCGATGGTTTCGACCACCACCGATGCCGACAGCGTACTTGTCGAGTAGGCGCAGACCTGGAACCGTCTTACGGGTGTCAGTGATAGATGAGGTAGTTCCGTCGACCGCTTGAACGTATCGATTGGTGAGGGTTGCGATTCCGCTCATTCGCTGAAGAAAATTCAAGGCGGTTCGTTCGGCAGTGAGAATCGACGCCATAGAGCCTGAGATTGTGGCGACTACTTCGCCGCCTTCGACTCGGTCGCCATCAAGAAGCTTTTGCGTGAAGACCAGATTGGGGTTAACCCTGCGAAACGAAGCTGCCGCAACGTCAAGCCCTGCAAGAATGCCAGGTTCTTTGGGAACTAGTGACGCTCGCGCCTCGAGATGAGGAGGAATAAGCGACGATGTGGTGACATCTGCCCCGACTGAGTCTTCCTCCAACGCACGGTCAATAAAAATATCGAGTTCACGAGGAGTTAAAAACATTTATGTTCTCAGGAAGTTTTCGGGATTCGGAGATCGGCTAAAGTGATCGCTAACCAGCGATTTCCAGCATTCGTTGCAGAGCCACCGCAGCGTTTCGCTGCGTCTCGGGTTCAACTTCGATTCGGTTGATAGCCAGTCCTGCCATGATGCCTTCAAGAACCCACAACACGTATGCGGGGTGGATTCGGTACATCGTGGCACATGGGCAAACAACCGGATCAAGACAGAAAATATCTTTGTCAGGATTCTCGGCTGCAAGTCTCCGAACCATGCTGATCTCAGTTCCAACACCCCACGAGGTTCCCGCAGGCGCCTTCGCAATAGTGTCGAGAATCATTTCGGTCGATCCGTACATATCCGCAGCCGCCACGACTTCCTGCGTGCACTCAGGGTGAACGATAATCGTCGTTTCGGAATTCTTCTCTCGAGCAGCGTCTATCTGATCGACAGTAAAGCGGGTGTGAACGGAACAGTGCCCCTGCCAGAGAATTACTTTGGCGTGCTTGATTTCTTCTTCTGAAAGTCCGCCCATAGGCAAGAACGGATTCCATACAGCCATATCGTCTTCCGATATGCCTTTAGCAATTGCGGTGTTTCGTCCGAGGTGCTGGTCGGGCAAGAAAAGAATCTTCTCGCCACGCTCGAGAGCCCAATCAAAAGCTTTATCGGCGTTTGAAGAAGTGCAAACTAGCCCGCCGTTCTTGCCACAGTGGGCTTTAATGGCGGCAGCAGAGTTCATATATGTTATTGGGATTACTTGATCGGTCGTACCGAGAACCGATTCGATATCGTCCCAGCAGTCGCTCACATCTGTCGCGGTAGCCATGTCCGCCATAGAGCAACCAGCAGCCATGTTGGGCAGCAGCACGTTTTGGTCAGATGAGGTGAGGATATCGGCAGTTTCAGCCATGAAGTGAACACCGCAGAAGATGATCCACTTAGCATCCTTCGTCTCAGCTGCCATTTTCGACAATTTGTACGAGTCACCAGTGAAATCGGCGTACTGAATCACGTCGTCTCGCTGGTAATGGTGCCCAAGAAGAACTGCCTTTTCGCCGATCTCGTTTCGGGCAAATTCAATACCTTCAGCGATCTCCTCAGGAGTCAATTTCAGATAGCGGGTCGGCACTTTTTGCCACCGCACACCAGCGGCGAACTCCTCTTCGAGCGTTTTGGTTCGCAGATTGCCGTCTGTTTGACAGAAAGCCGACTGTTCCAATTCCGTAATAGGAATCGTGGTCTGCTTTGTGAACGCAGTCGTCATACGACCGGTACCTTTTCCTTTTGCACTCTGGATTCAATTAGCTCTGCTTCGAGCGACCAGGGTGAACTATCTGTTATCTCAACTTGAACTGTCTGACCTGGTTGCGGTTCTACCGCTTCAGTTCCGACTGCCATGTTTAAGTAGATAAGTTTATCCCCTCTGTTACGACCGTGCAGTCTACCTCTCTTGCGACCTTCAACGAGTACATCGAAGTTCGATCCTATGAGAGTTGCATTGTTTTTGGTTTGAATTTCGTTCTGAAGCTGCTCAACCGTGGCTTTCCTGGCCTTCTTGATAGCCCTCGGAATGTCGTCCGTCATCTTGCGAGAGGCGTACGTACCTTCTCGATACGAGTACTCCGAAGTGTGAACTTTCGAGAATTCGACCGCCCGCAATACGTCCATCGACTTTTCGAACTGAGCGTCAGTTTCGCCTGAGAATCCGACGATGAGGTCGGTTGTGAGGGTGACATTCGGGATCATCTGCTGAATCTGTTCGATTTTGTCTAGGAACTGACCACGGGTGTAGCCGCGCCGCATGTTCGCCAAAACTGTGTCGTCGCCAGCCTGGAATGGTAGGTTGATCATTTCGCAGACTTTGGGCAAATCTCGGATAGCTTCGATAATCCGTACCGACATGTCGTTTGGGTGCGAGGTCATAAACCTGATTCGTTCGAGTCCGGGAATCTCGTGGACTTGCTCCATGAGATCAGCAAGATCCAGTCGAGGGCGGATATCGTGACCATACGAATCGACGTTCTGGCCCAAAAGCGTGATGTCTTTCACGCCCCGAGCGACCATCATTTCGGCTTCGTGAACGATATCGAACGCTGGTCGACTATTTTCCCGACCACGGCGATAAGGGATGATGCAGAACGTACAGAACTTGTCGCAGCCGTGGACAATCGGAATGAATGAAGCAACGTTGGGGTTTTCGGACACAGCTTCGACTAGGCATCCTTCTGGATCAAGCCCGTGTTTTATCCCTGCAGTTTCGAGAATCGGTTCGAATTCCTGAGGTCGTGCCCAAACGTCTACATATGGGAAGCGGCGTTTTAGCTCTGCTTGCTGTGGCCCCACCATGCAACCCATCACCGCAATCATGCGGTTCGTGTTGCCTTTCATTCTCTTGCCGAGTCGCCCGAGTATGCCGGTTGCGGTATCTTCTGCCGATTGACGAACCACACACGTGTTCATAACGACAACGTCGGCATTCGCCATATCGTCGGTCGATTCGAACCCCATGTTGGTAAAACCGGCGGACAAACGTTCAGAGTCAGATGTGTTCATCTGACAACCGACGGTCCAAACGTGATAACTAGGCAATTTGTGGTTGGTCACCTGAGCTGCGGGTGAAACTCGGCGCAAAACCGCCAGCCCGAACTCTACTTCGTGAGAATATTTAATCCAGTTCCTAACTGTTAAGGATATCTCTACTCGCGACCGCGCACCATATTTGGCGCGGGAATACTTTGGCGCAGTTATCATCAACCGGCGAATTCGGCTTGAATTCTGATTTTTTCAATGATTTACGAGAGAGTGGAGTGCAAGAAGTAGTGCCTGAGCAAGTAAATGTAGGACTAATTGGGTGTGGGTCGATGGGATCGGAACTGGCTCGAGCCGTCCAGCGAGGCGAAGCAGGGTCAGCCAAGATCATTGGCCTGTTCGACGAATATCAGCCAGGACGAACTGCTCTAGCCAACGAACTCGGATCCAACGGAAATTCAAAGCCAGTCGAGGCTGAAACAGTTTCTGATCTTGTGAACCAACCGAATCTCGATTTAGTGATTGAATGTGCATCACAGGCAGCAGTTGTTGCTCACGCTGAAACAGTTCTTTCAGCCGGAAAATCGATGCTTGTGATGAGCTCGGGAGCAATGATTTCGCCAGACTTCATGCGAACGGTTTCTGCTATGGCAGAAAAATCAGGTGCTTCAATCTACATTCCTTCGGGTGCGGTTGGCGGAATCGACGCCCTCAGAGCTTCGAAGGCACTGCTAAAAGAAGTGACAATCGTTTCGACAAAGAAACCGATCTCACTCACCGGCGCTCCGGGGTTTGCTGACTGGGAAGACAAAGAAATTACGCAAGCCACAGTAATTTATGAGGGCTCGGCTACCGAAGCGGTCGGTCTATTCCCCGCTAACGTTAATGTGGCGGCGACGGTGAGCATGGCAGGGATTGGTCCTGACGCAACGAAAGTACGTGTTGTTGCCGATCCAAACTCTCCTGGCAATGTCCATGAGATTAACGCGGTAAGCAAAGCCGGTAAATTCTCGTTCCGATTC
Organism: Candidatus Lucifugimonas marina; assembly: GCA_029593915.1. Classification (GTDB taxonomy): domain Bacteria; phylum Chloroflexota; class Dehalococcoidia; order Lucifugimonadales; family Lucifugimonadaceae; genus Lucifugimonas; species Lucifugimonas marina. The sequence goes on from CP046147.1 coordinate 1,741,017, forward strand.
GAGAATATGCCCCACGAAACCAACCCAAAGACGAGTTTCTTGGCGGTGCTGGCAGCAATAGAAACGCTGCGATCGATCTGTGAGCCGGGTCTACGGATCGGCACATAGACAGTTCGTCACTGGCTAATTGAAGCGTTGTCGAACTTCTATAAATCACTAAGCCTAGGACGCTGGGGACTTGCTCTGGCGTGCCCGCGGAGCTAGCGCGGCGATCAAGCCGTTCGACGGCGCCCGGAGCGTAATGCAAAAAATGGCGGAGGGTGCGGGATTCGAACCCGCGAGGAGGCTCAACACCCCCAACCCGCTTAGCAGGCGGGCGCACTAGGCCACTATGCGAACCCTCCGCGGAAGATGTGCCAGTGCGAACCTTCTAAATATAACTTCACGTTTGCGTATCAGCAAAGGAGTTACGCATGATCTTTGAGGGTTTTAGCGTCACTCATCCCGAAGTGCCGACTATTTGATCAGTCGACGTCTGAGCAAGAGGATCGCAATCGGCCAGATGATCGCTGTAAACACGATCATGTAAACAGCTGCCCACACGTGTGACATGTCAAAGCTCGCCAATGCGAATCCACGGGCGATGTGTACAGCCGATGTGAGCGGCATTACCCATGCAATAGGTTCGACCCAATCCGGAAGAATCGAGATCGGGAAGAACGATCCTGAGAAGAAGAACATTGGCGACGCCACCAACGTGAATACCAGCGTCAGGAACGTTGTGTGTGGCGCAACTGCCGAGAACAGGAACCCAAGCGCACCGAACGTAATTCCAACCATCACTGCTGGAATCAATATTCCGATAGCTTCCCAACCGTTTAGCCAACCGAACATGGCGGCGACTATCGCCGTACCCACAACGGTCAAAATTGATCTGGTGACCGCCCATAAGATGTCGCCCATAGTGATTTCGGTGACAGTGATAGGTGTCGTTAACGCAGTCTCATACACGTCGTTATCGATGCGGTTGTAAGCGTTCCACGAAGTTTCAAACAACGCGTGGAACATTGCATTACCAATAATTAGTCCGGGCGTTACAAACTCTGCGTATGACACGCCGTCTTCAACGGAGCCGATCAATTTGCCGACACCGAATCCAACTGCAACCAAGATGATTACTGGCTCGATCAGAACCCATGTAATCACGAACTTCCAGTAACGCACGAACGAAACAGCGTGACGCAGCCAGAGACCAGTGACGCTTCTGCGCCGTATTCCAGGAGTTGGGATTGCGCGGTTCATTATTCGTCTCTCAATTCTCGACCTGTGATCGAGAGAAATACGTCTTCAAGGTTTCCAGCACGGTAAGAAGTTCTTACGCCTTCAACCGATTCCAATCCTGATAAATCAGGCCTGTCGCCATTCACACCAGTGACGCTCACCAGTGCTCCCACTTCTCGGAAAGTAATAGATCGTTCGTCCAAATACTCTCTAACGGTTCTGAGAGATGCCGGGGTGACTCTAAGCTGCGCCACTTCTTTGGGGGCGTGACGTTCGATCATCTGATCGGGAGTGCCTTCGTCAAGAATCTTGCCGTGGTCCATGATCGATAGGCGATCACAGAGAATGGTTGCTTCTTCCATATAGTGAGTCGAGAGCAGCACGGTTACGCCTGCATCCTTCAACACTGCCAGCTCTTCCCAGACACGGTTTCGACTTTGTGGGTCCAAACCCGTGGACGGCTCGTCCATGACGATCACAGTTGGACTGGTCATCATTGAGCGGGCGATTGCCAATCGGCGTTTCATTCCACCTGAAAGCTCGTACACATTGGCTTTTGAACGATCTCTCAGGCCAAAGAACTCAAGCACCTCATGTGCCCGGTTTTTGGAACCTTTTCTCGAAAGACCTGCGAGAAATCCGTGGAGGAAAAGATTTTGAAATACGGTTAGACCGTTATCAAGACCATCATGCTGGGTAACAACTCCCATCACTTCTCGAACCGCGCGGTTGTCCTTGACCACGTCGATTCCAGCGACGTTGATATCGCCCGAGTTGACTGGCGATAGACCACTCAGCATTCGCATTGTTGTCGTCTTACCGGCACCGTTTGGTCCCAGCAGACCGTACGTTTCGCCCGGCTCAACATTGAACGAAATCCCGTCGACCGCGGCGAAATCTCCGTAGAGCTTACGAATGTTTTCGGCTTGAATTACGGAGCCGTTCGAATTACGAACTGAATCGCGCTTCACTTGTGATTCGTTGGTCAAGTTGCCTCGCTAAATCTGTAACGTCATGTTCTAAAACGACATTGACGACAGAAGAATGTCGTTCAGGGTTAGTCGCCAGAACTTGCTGGCGGTGGTATCTCGTTATTGGCGCCCGGTGTCTCGCCGATCCACACTTCCCCACCCTCGAAGATCTCTTTCTTCCAAATTGGCACGATTTCTTTGAGTCGATCTACAAAATAGAGGGCCGACTCGAACGCGGGTCGCCTATGTGCCGATCCAACAGCGACGATCATGCTCGTTTCGCCGATATCGACACGCCCCGTACGGTGGGCGATGGCAATCTTTCCCAACTCCCACTTGCTGCGCATTTCACCGATGATCTCGGCGATTTTGTTCTCAGCCATTGGCTGATACGCCTCGTAAGTAAGGTAATCGACCACCCTGCCCTGATTGTTATCTCTGGTATTTCCCAAGAAAGTCACCGCAGCACCGTCGGCACCAGTCCTGACGAACTCAGTCAGAGGCGCATCATCGAGCGAATCAGGAGTAACAAATACCCAATCGGAATCAGTCTTGATATCGCCTGAACCACCGCTTACAGGAGGAATGAGAGCGATCTCGTCGCCAGCTTTCACGGATTGATCGCCTTTTACGTATTCACCGTTCAGCGCCAGCATCACGCTTGTACCCGGCTTGGGATCGCTCGGGGCTGCCGAACGTGCGGCAACTACAGCATCGTCGACAGTCATGCCTGCTGTCGCAGAGATTTTCACGCTGCGTGTTCCGGCTCGCTCGTGTAAAACGGCGAAGAACAGAACTTCGATTTGTTGATCGTTGGTGCTCAATACAAATACAGGAACTAGTGGTTTCTCAAATATTGAGATTCAGGTTACTGCTGAACAGATGTAACTGGGTACACATCATGTCACTAGAAGTTGTGATGTTTTGAGTGATGATTTTGTCCATGCAGTTATTGAAGCCGATAATCTTGAGTCTCAACCAATCAGGAGAACCAATGCCGGACGAAACAACACCGACTAACCCAAGAATGAAAGTAGTTCGAGTCCCCGAACGCGGTGCGTACGACCGCGAAACGGTCTACAAGACGTTCGACGATGGCTATCTCTGCCACGTTGGCTACGAATCTGACAACGGACCAGTCGTCCTACCCACTCTTTATGGTCGTCACGAAGATTCTGTTTACTTTCACGGTTCGCCCGCGGCAGGAATGTTTCGCCGGGCTAAATCCGATGCAGAAGTGAGCCTCACCGTCACTCACGTTGATGGCTTCGTTCTCGCTCGTTCGTTATTTCACCACTCAATGAACTATCGATCAGTTGTCGCAATCGGCAAACCAGAACGAGTGATCGATAAACAAGAAATCAATTTCGGTCTGGAAGTGATCACAGAAAATTGCCTCCCCGGGCGATGGGCCGAAGCTCGAAAGCCCAACGAAGTGGAATTGCGCCAAACCGCTGTCTACAAAATTTCTATTACCGATGCTTCAGTGAAAGCGCGAGAGGGTGCTCCCGGTGACGATGAAGAAGATGTCGAACTAGACATCTGGGCCGGTGTGTTCCCTGTTGTTACAGGAATAGGCGCACCAATCCCTGCACCCGATTTCACAGCTGGAACTGATTTGCCATCTGCCATAAGCACATTTTCACGAGTTTCGGCTGACTCTTAAACGTCTCGCACACCCGAATACGCCCCAGTATGTTCACCACCAGATTGCCATTCAATGCGTAATCGGTGTTCCTAGCCCTTTGACCTTGAACGTAATGGGCAATACAATTTTAGGTCGATTGTGTTGAACTCCCGCACTTTGCGTGAGTCTGACTTCTCCCTTTTCCCGCCGCATCCCTATTTACGGCATGGAGTGATTTCACGAATGGTTCGAATCCGTCTTAAACGCGTTGGTGGCAAGAAGCACCCGTTCTACCGAGTAGTTGTCGCTGACCAGCGAGCAGCCCGCGATGGTTCATTTATCGAACAGATCGGCACGTACGATCCCTTCCCAGACCCACCTGCGATCAAGCTCGATGAAGAGAAGGTCAACAAGTGGTTGAAGGATGGCGCACAGCCTTCTGATTCAGTCGCTAGCCTGCTCAAAACTGCAGGAATCCTTCCTAAGGCAGCTGCTGCAAGTGGCTGAACATGACGACGAAGTCATGGTCGACGGTGACGACATGTCGCCGATCGACTCCATGCGGGAGATGATCGAATACATCGCCCGTGCGCTTGCCTCGAACCCGGATGCAGTTTCTGTAACGGAAGAGGACGATGGCGAACGCATCTTCCTACACCTGTCCGTCGACGATCAGGACAAGGGCAAAGTGATCGGTCGAGATGGCCGAGTTGCTCAGTCGATGCGCTCCCTCCTCAGGGTTGCTGCTGTGAAGGCCGACACTCGCGTCAGCCTCGAAATCGACTAACTCGTCTAGCTTCCTAGACCTCCTGGAACTCTCGACACCATGACCGATTCAACAAATCGTTCCGCCAGTTCGGACGAAAATTTGGTTGTGGTAGGTCGCGTCCGCCGTCCTACAGGCATCAAGGGCGCAGTTCTTGTAGAGGTCTATTCTGGCAATCCAGACCGATTCGATATCGGCGACGTTGTTATCGCCAACGGACGGGAGTACGAAGTCGTCAACATCGGCAGATCCGGCGATTCCACAAAACTCACTTTTGCTTCGATTGATTCAATCGAAAAAGCCGATCATCTTCGAGATCTGGAGCTTTCGGTGCGTGCCGAAGATCTCCCCGAAAATCCGCCGGGCATCTACTACCACTACGAGATCATCGGAAACGATGTATCGACCATTGATGGGCAACAGCTGGGAACTCTCACAGAGATTCTCGAAACAGGCAGTAACGATGTGCTCATCATCACACCAAAAACAGAATCGGGAAAAAAGAAGCCAGCCGAAATACTCGTGCCGGTTCTCGACGGTGTGATTGTCAACGTAGACAAAGAGAACAATGCAATGCTGATTGACCCACCCGACGGGATTCTCTAAGCACGCAGTTTTCGGTAAACTGGGTTGCTCAGATTGGGCGATAGATTCTGAAGTCGTCCTGATCAGTTAGCGACAACGCACAGGCAATAGGAAAAATCTGAATGTCAGGTCACTCTAAATGGAGCACCATCAAGCACAAGAAGGGCGCCGCCGACGCTAAGCGTGGTGCGTTGTTCACAAAGCTTGCTCGAGAAATTATGGTCGCAGCTAAGAGCGGCGATCCCAATCCCGAGATGAATTTCCGCCTTCGACTTGCGGTCGACAACGCTAAGTCGCAGAACATGCCTAAAGACAACATCGATCGTGCCGTTGCTCGCGGATCAGGTGTCGGCGCCGATGCTGTTGTTCTCGAAGAGATTAGCTACGAGGCGTACGGTCCTGGCGGAGCCGGGATCATCGTCCAAACTCTTACAGATAACAAGAACCGAACTGCTGCCGAAGTTCGAGCAAAGATCACCCGTGGGGGTGGCAATCTTGCGGGCTCTAATGCTGTCGCATGGAACTTCGAGAACAAGGGGCTCATTACCGTCGAAGTAAACGAAGGCGACCCTGAAGATATTGCTCTCGAAATCGTCGATGCCGGTGCCGAAGATGTTGAAGTCGACGGTACAACAGTTCAGGTCACTGCCCCGTACGAGGATTTCGCAGAAGTGAAGTCGAGTGTCGAAGCCCTTGAGGGCATCACTGTTGAAAGCGGTGATGTTGCACTCGTGCCTACCACTTTGGTCCCTCTCGACGACAAGGGTGCGATGCAGACACTTCGATTGCTAGATCAGCTTGAAGAGCTTGATGACGTATCGAAGGTCTACTCGAACGGTGATTTCTCGGATGAAGTACTCGAAAAGTACGCCGGCAACGACTAATTACAGTTCAACCTACACGAATAATTTAGTTTCGTAAGAAATCAGGCGGCAGTACAATTTTTGGATTGGATTGCCGCTTTTTTATTGGGACAGATCGGATGCGAGAACTAGATGTGTAGAAGTACCGCAGGGCCTCTACTTGCAATGATGGGCGTTGCAGGAACGGCGGCCGGTGTCGGACTCGCAGTTATTCGAGAGCGTCTTGATCGCCGGGCTGACTCCCGCGCAGCCGCCGAGGCAGCCGAAGAGCAAGACCAAGAATCAGCCGATTCCGATGAAACTCCAAACAGTCGCTAGGACTAGCTGAGTAACTCGACCATCTCTGCAACGCTGGTCACTGGCAATTTACAAGCGTAGTTTTCACAGACGAAGGCTGTCGCTTTTCCGTTCACCTGTTCTCTCGATGCCAGCAATGGCGAGGCAGCATCCTCGCTAGCATCTCCGTTCGAACCGGCAAGTACCGTGTTGGGTGCGAACGAGCTTCTTAGCTCGCGCTTCATATCGGCTATGACAGGATCGGCGGCATCCCCAATCAGCACGACTTCCTGAGAATTCGATCGCAAGAAGTCGACGGCTGTTAGCCACGATGTAACGGCCGACGGAGCTTGTTCCATGTGCGGAATCAGTGCCTTCATGGAAGCCTCGGCTTTTGCGGCGTAGTCGGTTTGCCCGGTGATAACGCCAAGACGTTGAAGAGCGAGTGCTGCAACTGCGCCACCCGAAGGCACAGCGTTGTCGAGCACGTCACGTGGTCGTACAAGCAGCTTCGAATGTTCCAGCGAAGTGTCGTAGAAAACTTCCCAATCTTTGTCCCAGAAGCGTTCGATCATCTGGTCGGCTAAGGCCCGTGCCTCGTCAATATATGAGAAATCAAATGTTGCTTCGTAGAGGACCAGCAAGGCTTCGATCAGATAAGCATGGTCGTCGAGGTAGCCAAGTAATCTTGCGTCGCCCTCCGTCGCACTGGTCGCCTTCCATGTGTGGAGCAGTCTTCCCTCTGAGTCACGAACCTGGTCCAAAAGCAATCGAGCATTTTTTTGTGCGATGTCGACCCACTCGGGATTTTCGAATACCGCTCCAGCCTCTGCGAACGCCTTGAGCATCAGAGAGTTCCAAGACACAAGGATTTTGTCGTCGATTCCGGGTGCGATGCGTTTAGAACGAGCCTCAAGCAATATTTCTCGAACTCGTTCGATGTCGGCAAGCAGTTCTAGGGGTTCTTGACCCGAACGAGATAGGAATTCCGCCTGTGATATAGGTAGGTGAAGAATATTCGAACCTTCGAAATTACCTTCCTCAGATACGCCCCAGTACGCCTTGGCAAGTTCGGCATCGGACGGTTCGAGTACCTCATCTATTTCTGCGGGAGTCCAGACGAAGAACTTGCCTTCCACTCCTTCGGAATCAGCGTCAGACGCCGAGTAGAAGCCACCGGCGGCATGGGTCATCTCACGGGTGACATATTCAAGCGTTTCTTCCACGATTCGTCGGTAGAGAGGCTTCTTGGTTGCCTGATAGGCGTGAAGGTACAACGAAACTAACTGAGCGTTGTCGTAGAGCATTTTTTCGAAGTGAGGAACCAGCCAAGCGTCGTCGACCGAGTAACGCGCGAATCCACCACCGATCTGATCGTAGATTCCACCGTGTGCCATCTTCTCAAGGGTCAGATTTACGATATCTAGGACTTGCGAGCTGCCAGTTCGTTTCCAGTAGCGAAGAAGCAGTTCGTAAACCATCGGCTGAGGGAATTTCGGAGCACCCTGTGACCCACCATTTTCCTGATCAGCGTTCCCGGCTAGATGAGTAAAACTGCCGAAAATTAGTGACTCGTCGACCGTGCCATCATTCTTTTGCGGCGTCGACTGCTCACGTATGGCATTTACCACTTGCTGAGAGTTTTCCAGTAGTTCACTGCGCTTGGTGGCATAAGCATCAGCAACGGCGGTCAAAACCCGAGGGAATCCTGCCATATTCGGTCGGTCTTCAGGTGGAAAGTAGGTCCCGCCATAGAACGGCTGTCCATCGGGTGTGATGAACACCGTGAGAGGCCAGCCGCCTGAGCCAGTCATCGCTTGAACCGCAGTCATATAGATCGAGTCAACGTCGGGCAGTTCTTCACGGTCGACCTTGATGTTGACGAATCCGGTGTTCATCACCGCTGCAATCGATTCGTTCTCGAATGACTCGTGCGCCATTACGTGACACCAGTGGCATGACGAATAACCGATTGAGAGCAATATTGGCTTGTCGAGGAGTCTCGCTGCAGAAAGAGCTTCCTCACCCCAGGGATACCAGTCGACCGGGTTGTCCTTGTGCTGCAGCAGGTAGGGGCTTGTCTCGTTCGCCAGTCGGTTGGGCATGTTTTCCTGTTTCAGATGTCGCTGTGAGCGAATTGATTCGATGGTGGTCGATTACGGCGATTTGATGCACCAACATGCGTGGTCGATGCCGGTTTACAGACCCGTTAATTCAAGCGGGTAAACCTCGCCCGAATTGAGCTCGATAATTTTGATCTTATGATTGTTCGTATCGGCGACGTATATTCGATCACCTGCAATGGCGATTCCAGCAGGTTCGTTGAACTGAGCGATGGTCGAAAATCCATTCATATCGCCAGATTTACCAGAACCAGCGACTGTTTTAACCTGCAGCGATCCGATGGCGACCGATTTGATTTTGTTGTTGTATGAATCGGCAACATAGATTGTGTCTTTGCTCACTGCCAACCCCTGCGGATGCTGAAACAGGGCTTCTTTACCAACACCGTCGTAATCGCCAAAATCGAACAGCCCTTTTCCTACAAGTGTTACCACCCTGCCCTCTTCGGCTATCGCAGACACGCGAAGCGAGCTGGTTTCGCTATCGATGAAGAACACGGCGTTGTTCGACACCTCGATTCCATACGGCTGTGCCAAACGTGCCGCATCCTTGAGATCGTCGACTATGTCCTCGCCGCCGTCACCTGCGAACGGTGCAACAGTCCCCTCGGCTATATTCATCGACCAGAGTTGGTGGAATCCGGCCATTGCGATATACAAAGTGCCATCGTTCAACGAAAGATCGTAAGGCGAGTTCAGAGGAGCGCTGAGAGCCTCTCCGCCCTTATGTCGGTACAGTGACTGCTCGCCGTTTCCCGCTATGGTCTCTGCGGTTCCAGCGACCATGCTAACTTTGACAATCGTGTGAGTGCCGGCATCGGCGACGTACAGTGTGTCGCCATCGATCACGACTCCTTGCGGGTTGTCGAGAAGCGGATTATCAAATTCCAGTGCTTTGAGTACGCCAGAGGTATCGCCTGTCGCCAGCGGTGATTCACCGTTACCGATGATGCCTTCGACTTTTCCTTCAAGATCTGTTATCAGCAATCGGTGATTATTGGAATCTGAGATAACCAACAAATCGCGATCAGCATCTATGGAGATCTTCCCTGGAAAAGACAGATCGGAGTCGGATTGTGACTCCGGTTGAAGATCGAGTTTACCGCGCTTGAACAAACCAGAGGGTTCGTGTTCTTCGATCATCCCGTCGATGACTTCATCGAGCGCATCCACTGGGAATTCCCCCTCATGGCGTCCAATCACCTTGCCTGAGGGATCGATAAACATCAGCGTTGGCCAGGCTCGCGCTGCGTACGATTGCCAAATCTCAAAATCGGCATCGTTCACAACGGGGTGACCAATTCCGTATCTGCGGACAGCCTCACGGACATTCTCAGACGATTTTTCCGACGTGAATTTCGCCGAGTGCACACCAACCACAGTAAGTATGTCGGCGTACTTTTCTTCCAGCTTCCGCAACTGCGGAAGTACGTGCATGCAGTTAATTCAGCAGTAGGTCCAGAAGTGAAGAATGACTAATCGGCCGTTGAGATCACCGAGGGTTAGCGGCGATTCCGTATTGAACCACTCAAGCCCATCAGGGAACTGAGGAGCGTAGATAGTGCCCTCATATCGTGTCGCCAACCGTTGCCCCCATAACTACCGTCGCCAGTAACGTTCAATAAAAAATTATCGCATGTGCCACAGCTGATACATGACGGATGTGCTCTCGTACGCACTGATTTACTTTGAAAATTACTTATCGATAAATACTGGCTGGGTCCAAGCACGGGTACCGCGCGACGAGTAAATCGTTGCCCGGACATAATCATCGAGCCTGGTTGGCCGATATGAAGGTGAATTACTGGTCGATTCGTGCAGCAGCCGACCGCCTGAGCCAGTGAACAAAGTTGTGTACTTCGCCTGAATTCCATCACTTGGCGTGGTCTCAGGGTCGATATCGATTTTTATTTCACGCTGGGTCGAAACCATGTCGCCAATGGTCACCCCTGTCGAGGCATAGAAATCGCCGTCTGACATCGCCTCATAAATATCCTGCTGAGCCAACTTCGCTGCTTTGACCTGCACCCAACCCCTGCCAGGATTCGATCGGTTGGCATTGAACTCGCCGGTGTAGTGATGTGAATCATCGACAGCGATTCCCCACACACGCCTACCGTTGGTGAGCAGTCTGTCCCAAATACCGTCAGTGCTGGCTTTTCCACCACCACCTGCATTGTGCGTTTCAGGATGTCCGTTAAAGACCTCCATAAACTTGTAGCCTTCGACCTGCATCATGGCTCCGTCATCGAACGCCCAACGGAAATTTGGATGATTAATTGATGCCATTCCACCCGCAGCGATGATCGCCTCTACGTTCTCTCGCATGGCCGTGACGATATCGGTCGAATCGGAAGCTTCTACGACATGCTCAACGCCGTAGCCGTTTATATGAACCGGACCGTCGGCGTTTCGTGAAGTTACTTCTTCTCCAGCGACCAGCAGCGGCCACTTTGCCTTCTCCGCGTCAGTACCTTCGAGAATGGTCAGATGATTATGATCTGACAGGCAAAGCCAATCATAGCCTTGCTCGTGATACCACTCGGCAACGTGCTCTGGAGATTCATCGCCGTCGCTGTTGGTCGTGTGGGTGTGAAGGTTGCCTTTTAGCCATGTTTTTGTAGTCATAAGCAGATATTACAGTTCATTTGGCTCGCACGACTCGATCAACGACGTTGACATAGGCGATTCGTGGCGAGAGACTCCGCCGATATCGGGAATAGCACGATTTACTAACTAATCGAGGGAGCAACGGAAATGGCGAAGCGAAAAGTTCTAATGACGGGTGCGAGCGGATACATCGCCTCGTTGATGCTTCCAACGTTGCGAGACCGTTTCGACATGGTTCTTGCCGACGTTTCGGATACTGATCGTGACGGCAACAAGATCGAAGGTATCCAGATAGCCAACTTCATCGACACAGACCGTTCGAAATATGCCCACCTCTTTGAAGGGGTAGATGCTGTCATCCATCTCGCGTTCAAACCACACGTAACTCGTGGTGAAGTGTCAGAGAAAGCTCCGATCGACAGATTCGACAACGAGCATGAAAACGTGCAGATGGCCAACAATATCTACCGTTCAGCGTACGACGCAGGAGTTCGGCGTCTCGCTATAGCCAGTTCGAACCATGCTGCTGATTGGTATGAGCATTCGTTAATCCATGACCGCAAGATGGACATGGTTCGGCCAACCGATTTCCCTATTTCAGACAATTTCTATGGGTGGGCAAAGGCTGCCTACGAACTCCTCGCCTATCCTTACGCATGCGGCATTTTCGGTCGAAAACTTGAAACCGTGATGCTGCGAATCGGATTCACTCGCCCTATCGTTGCTTCTGATTACACATCGGCTAATTCGATGTCTGAAGAAACCGCTGGCGGATTAGCCGAGTTCAAGCGGAATCTTGGAGCTAGGATCAGTCCCCGCGACATCACACAGTTATTCACAAAAGCGGTAGAAGCTCCAAACATCGAGAACGAACACGGCGTGCCTTTCGTGGTTGCTTACGGTTGCAGCGACAATACTCGTCGATTCTGGTCGCTTGAAACTGCTAGGAAGTATCTCGACTACCAGCCCGAAGACGACACCGAGATCACTTATGCCAAAGAGATTGCAGAACTGATAACAGGTCCAGAAGCTAACGTCCGTGGCGGAAAAGTAGGGATTTAACCCAAAGCAGGTCCTCGCCCGGATAGGGGGAGCGAGAGGGGGAGACTGCGACGAGGAGCCGAGTCATCCGATGACGAGCGCGTCAACCGCCGCGTCCCAAGCCTAATAGAACGAGAACTGGCGCCTGATCATTTTGTCTTCACCGATTTTGGCGACGATCTGCTCGTGCAGTTCGAAGTCCCACTCACCGATGAAACTGACAGCCGTGCCACGTTTACCCATTCGAGCAGTCCGGCCAATTCGGTGAACGTACTCTTCGATGTTCTCAGGCATGTCGTAGTTGATGACGTGCGAGATGGTAGGGATATCCAATCCCCGAGCGGCAAGGTTCGTTGCCACAAGCATTTTCAGACTGCCGTCTCGGAACGAGTTCATCACTCGGTTTCGTTCAGATTGCGACATACCACCATGGATTCCCTTGATGGCAAATCCTTCGCCTGCAAGACCCTTTGACAGCCGATCAACTCCGACCTGCATCTTTCGGAAGATTAGAATTTGCGAGCCTTCTTCGATGTCATCAAGAATCTCCATGATGCCGTCGGCTTTATCCTGCGAAGCGACGTCATAGAAGATCTGGTCAACCTCATCGACAGTCTCAAGACCCTTCGAGTCGTTCACCAACTGAATCCAGCGGGGGTCGTCGAGGTATCGACGAATTAGTCCACGAATGAATCCCGGTATGGTTGCTGAGAACAGAGCCGTTTGGCGAGTGCTCGGGGTTCGTTTGAGAATGAACTCCATGTCATCGGCAAAGCCAATATCCAGCATCTCATCCGCTTCGTCAAGCACTGCGTTCCGAACGTATCCAAGATCGAGAATACGTCGGTTCATCAAGTCTTTCAGACGACCTGGAGTACCAACCACAATTGTCGCACCTTGTTCGAGTGCACGAATCTGCTTGGCAATCGGCTCTCCACCGTAGACAGCTACAACACTAATTCCACGGTCTCGACCTATCAGAGAGAGTTCCCTTTGAACCTGCTGCGCAAGTTCACGCGTTGGCACGAGAACAAGTCCCTGAACGTCTCGCGAATCGGCTTCGACAAGGTTACACATAGGGATACCGAACGATGCGGTCTTACCTGATCCGGTTACCGCCTGAGCAACAACGTCTCGTCCTTCAAGCTGCCACGGAATCGACGCCTCTTGAATATCTGAAGGCTTCTCGTAACCCATGTTGAACAGGGAATTTACGATGGTCTTTTCGAGCTCGAGTCCACCCCAATCGGTGGTTCCCTGCAAGTCGGTGCGCACTTGCGTCAGAGCTTCCGCTGCTGGCTTTCGTACTTCCTCTCGATCACTCCGTCGTGTCGGTCGCCCTCGAACCGGTGTGCGTTCTTTCTTCGCCACAGGCTCTCGAGTCTCTCGATACTCGTGCTTGGAATATCTATCTTCGTTCCGAGAGCGATTGCCTCGACGCGAGGTTGGAGCCTCGTCAGGTGATCGCCTTCCGGGTCGATCATCCCTACGGTCTCGGAAGTCGTCTCGTGGAGCCCGATCATCACGTCTTGAACTTTGGCGTCGATTGTCGCGGTCGGAATCTGCCCGTTGAGAACGTTGACGGTTCCCAGCACGCGGACCTATCGCTCGAGAGTCACTGCGATCATCTCGATCTTCTCGTCGCTGTCGATGAGATCGACGGCGGTTATCGCCATCATTGCGTCGGTCTCGATCCCGATCTAAATCTCTATCACGATCTCGGTTTTGAGATTCGGGTTGCCGCTCATCACGGTCATATCGGCGAGATTCTGAACGTCGTGAACGAGGCGTTCGTGATTCAGATCGACGGTCGTCACGATCATTTCGATCGTTGCGTCGTGAATCGGAACGCCGTGATTCGCCCTGGCGAGAGTCAGAGCGTCGCGATTCATCGCGCTGTTCAGCGTTCTGATTGGAACGAGGTTTTCGCTTGCGAGATCGTGATGGAGCCGAATTGGCAGACGACGATCTTGCGGATTGCGAGCTAGTGGAGTCGGTTGAATTTGGAGTGCGGTTAGCGGTTTTACGTTTGTTAGTTCGTGATTTCGATCCAGCTGAAGATTCTTCAGTGTTCTTGTCGCCGCGACCGATCAGACTTTTCAGTCGGCCTAGAGTGCCCAGTGTTCTGGTGCCCTTCTGATGGTAGGAGTAATTTTCAAAATTTTTCTGTATTTGTTACATCTAGTGTACGTCTTCATTGCCTACTTTCGACAGTCGACATTTACTCACATAGTTTCGATCAAACTCCGTTCAACCGTAAACAGGTAGCTCAACTCCGATTTTTAGTAGCGTGAGTTCCATGACTTCATTTCTCTCCAACTCTTCAACTTTCGATTCAAATTCTGACACATCGGAAGCCACTAGCCAGTGGACCGATGCCCTTTCGGCGAATTGGAAGCGGTATTCCATTGCCGGAGTACTCGTGATAGCTATCGCTGCCGGTATAGGCGTGATCACAAGCTCTTTGCTAGTCCTAATCCCGATCACGGCGGCATTCGTAATAGCAACCGCAATTGGGCATGCTCGATTGAAAGCACGAAACGTCGACGTTGAACAACAGCTAGCTGAGGCAAAAGAGCAGTTGGAGAGCGAAGCCAGTGCCAGTCGAATTCTCGGTGGGATTCGAGTTCTTCGAGGCAACAATGTGATGAGTCAGGACGCTCGTCTGGCAACCGCGGCACGAATGGCAACTGAGTATCCGGCAGCTGTGGTGTTCAACCTACGAGACGCACACGGCGTTTTATCGCCATCAAACTGGAGCTACGACGGTCAGCTTAGCCACATTCGAGATTCGTTCGAACCCGTGGATGGTAATGACCCAGGAGCGACAGCTGCGCGCCAGGGATCTGCAATCGTTATATCTGCTGAAGAGAGCGGAGCGATGCCGCTTCCAGAATGGGCCGAACAGGCAGGGTTCCGCCAGGGAATCGTCACTCCAATTAGCCGAGGTTTAGATACGGTCGGAGTTGTTTACGTTCTCAATAAATCTGAAAACCTTCCAACTCTGAAAGAGATCGAACAACTTGAGTTGATGGTCAGTTTCAGCTCACTTGACGGGTTGATTCCAGGCACTGAAATATCAAACTCCCAGTCCCAGCCATTCCGAGTAGTTGAAAATACGGCGGCTACCAGTTCGGCGACGCAAACTATTGCTCCCATACGCATGGCCGGGTTCGCTTTAAACCCGGAATCGGAACGCATGGAAATGGACGGTAGTCTAATTTCGCTTTCGCCAACAGAATTCATGCTGATGCACACTCTCGCATCGTCGCCTGATAAGCCCGTATCGGCCGTAGAGCTTATGGATCGATGCTGGTCGAAAGATTCCCGACCCGCCGATAATGCTGTCGATGTTGCGATATTTCGCCTTCGTAAGAAGCTGAATAAATCGGCTTCGGGGAAAGGTCTGATCAAAACTGTTCGAGGAAGCGGATATATGTTCATTCCACCCGCCCCCGCCGTTAACGGCTCGCAAAGCACCATAATCGCCGACTAACATCTCGGTACGCTGCATCCTATAAACCCGGCAATGCTTTTTAAAAGCGAACGCCGCACCGAGGCGTTTGGTGCGACGTTCACGTCTGCCAGTCATGCGACCAGGCCTGCCAGCAAATAAATTCTCAACCAGCTAACGACTAACCGGTTGGCAGTAGAACCGGACCACGAGTCCGCTTTGGAGCAGTCGTCTCGAATATCGAAACTTGAGGAGCAGCTGCCGGGCGCTCTTTCACTCGTGTTGGCAATTCTTCAACTGTAGGTACAAACTCCACACCGGCGAGCAACATCGTTACTTTCATTTCCTGCCCCATGCCGATGAGTCGTTGACTCGACACATGAATCTCGGTGCGTCGCCCAAGCCTGGTTCGGATTTCTGTTACAGCCTCGGCAACTTGTCCAAGCGAAAGTCCAATGCCGCCTTCGACATTGATAACCACAGACGCAACCTGACCAAACTCGGTGCTCGTTGAATCGAACGCTGCCGATACTGCCGTTCTGCCGGCATGCAGTCCGTCAGCAACACCCGATAGAACAACAGAGTCACCAGCCTGCGCAAGCGACTGCAATACAGCTGATCGACGTTCAGGCGATGATTCAAGTTCGGTAGTAATTGAACGTACAGCGTTGGCAATGTTCAGATCTGCGAGTTGGAACGCGCCGTTGAGCGAAGAACCAGCAGAGTCAAGCTTTGAAAGATCATCGTTGTTCATCGTTATCACGGCGTCGGCAGCACTCTTGAGTGCGGAGTGTGCAGCGACAGCCGATTGATTGCGGAAACGACCTTCGAATTCGAACGGCATATTCACTGCGGCGATAGTTAGTGCCCCAGCGTTTCGTGCAAGTTCTGCGATTCTTGGCGATAAGCCCGAACCAGTTCCTCGCCCAAGACCCGCAAGTATGATCACAACATCGGCTTCCTCGACGAAGTCCTCCACTTCAATTTCCACTTCGGAAAATTGGTAGACCGCTGTTTCTGAATTCCCACCGCTACCGAAGCCATTTCCGATAGTGATCGACTCAACATCGACCGGAAGGTTCTGTGCTGCCGACCCGGTGTCGATGCCGAGCATGCTGAGATTATCGGAGCCGAATTCCTGCAAACGAATCAACGATGAGCATCCTGCTCCGCCGACGCCAATAACTCGTACATCGACACTCGTTGTCGTTGGGTGGGTTTCAGTTAGCTTCAACATGGTTCCTGCCTTGTGCGTTTTGGGGATGAATCGCTGTGTTCATTCCCGACCGGAACCATAAATTAGCACGCCTGTTCTAATAATTTCTAGCTGTTTAGAACACTTTTTCGGAACACGCGTGCTAATTCACCTGTTTGCAGGTAAGAACGGCGATTGTCATCCAATTTGGCGAATTCGATACGCAAAGACCAGCACGATGTAAACTGCCACTGAAACAGGCAATGACTTCAAGGGGCAAAGTTGTGGCTGGAGATGGAAAAGACAGGTTTCAGAATCGTACTTCGCAGGACAGGCTCCAGAGCGGTTCGGGTCTCAGCACACATCGACAGAGTGGAGCCAATGTTGGCCCCGGCTGGGTGTCTGAGAACTACCTAAAACTGATTGCACTAGGAATCGTGATCGTTGTGGTCGTTCTGGCAATCTGGTGATCAAGCAGACTCAGGCTGCTCACGTGAGATACAGTCCCGCTGACGCACTATGACATGGAGGGCTGGCACACGTGATCAAACTGATTCGCATGACAGCAGGGCTCATGTTGCTGTTTGCCGTGGTCATTTCATGTTCAACAGAATCTGAGCCATCGTTACAAAGTCAACCATCAGCTACGCCTGAGCCAGAATTCGAGCGGGTGACAGTTACTCCCGTACCAATCGACACGCCAACTCCGGCACCTGTGGCCAAGACTCAATCACAGTTGACCTCAGAGCGGCTTGCAGACCCTGTATTCCCTGACTGGTTAGACCCTGATATTGCCACTGCGCAGCCAAGCGATGAGGAAATCATTCAGGGTTGGACTGAATTCCTGTCAAATACAGAGGTTTCGGTGAGCAATTGGGGGCCACAGCATTTCTGTGCAGACGGCACCCACTTCTTTACCAACAACGAAACGGGTGAGTTAGCTGAGTCAAGTGACAAATGGAATCTTCGGGGCAATCCGGCAATCCCGTCTAGTAATTGGGGGGTCATAAAGATTTGGGACTGGTTGGATTTCGAACGGACTGGTGGACTGATATGGCATTCAGGCTCAGGTTCCGAAGTTTTCGTTACACGAAGTGAAAAGTGCCTTGAGCATATTGCTGACTGATCTGCGGGGGGAGTTCTCATATTCAAGCACCTCTCAACTCACGCAATCGTGAAATCGGAAAGCAGTTTTCTTACCGGCTGTCTACTCAGTTCGTGTTGAGTTCTTCGCCAGGTTGATTACTTTCAGGACTCAAGATGGATTGGGTTTGGTCCCGAAACGTAACGTGACAATCTGACTATGAAGTCAGAAGGTGCTTAAGCGATGATCCTGTTTCACACGAATCAGAGACTTCCATGCCCACCACCATCGATCTACCCGCAGAATCCTCGGCCTTCACCAATTTCAAAAATGGCAACGAAACCGAGCTGACTTACGCCCTAAAATGGGCAGCATGGAAGTGGTTGTGGGAAGTAGCTCAGTGCCGAGTGATCGGTTATGAGGTTCGGCTCGAAGGTCCGTTCGGGCGAATTGCCGATGTAGTCGGGCTTGGTCCTGAGAACCGCGTGTTCTTGATCGAAGTGAAATCGAGTCGGGCGGATCTGAGCCGTGACGATAACAACGAGCGCACCAAGCAGAAACTCCTCCAGAAGGCGAATTCGCTAGATGAGGCAGCGGCACTGACCCGCAATATTTTGGCGGAAGCGAAAGTCCACGCAGCTAAATCGGAATCGGCTCGAGCGTTAGCAGTTGCCGAATCTGATGCGGCGAAGATAGCCAGTAAAACTGCTTCGACAAAGAAACGAATAGAAACATTGTCGACCAAATTTCACGATCCGGCTTATCTACGATGCGCCGATTATCACTACATCATGGCTCCGCACCGAATGATTCGCACAACGGAGGCTCCTGAGCAGTGGGGGTTGCTCAACGAATACGCTGAAACAGTGGTCGAAGCACCGTTAAAACAGGTCAAGCGAGTCACACAGCACGTTCTTAGGGCAATCGCACGTGCGAACACACGCGATCTAATGAAGACGTGCGAAGTCGACGTTCAGCGAGTTAAGTAACTTTTGGCGACAGCATCACGCCTAGTACGAGCTGTGTTTTTAGTCGTCGGATTAATAGCGCACTCGGAACCATCGTCATCCCGACCTTGCCGGAGGGATCCTAGCGTTGATCAAGCCAGTCGTTATCGCTTCAGTCGAGATGACGGGGGGTAGGAACGGTGCGTAGATCAAGCAAAAACACTTCGTAAAAAAAAATAACTCCGTCGTCGCCGACGGAGTTACAAATAGCCGCTATGGGGAGAACGTTGAACGAACTAGAGAATCTTGCGGAGTCGCTCGATGGCCTCTGTAAGGTTCTCGCGGGAGTTGGCGAACGAGACTCGAACGTATCCGTCGCCGTATACACCGAAAGCAGTACCTGAAAGCAGAGCAACTCCGCCTTCATACAACGCCTTTTCAGCAAACTCCTGTGAGGTCATACCCGTTCCTGTGATGTTCGGGAATGCGTAGAAAGCACCCTTCGGAGTCGGGCAAGAAATACCCGGCAGTGAATTCAAACCTTCAACTACCAAATCTCGCCGAATCGTGAACTCTTTCATCATGTCTTTGACTGATTCCTGAGAACCCTCAAGCGCTGCGATGCCAGCCATCTGAGTGTGTACAGATGTGCAAGAAACACTGTTGGTCATCAATCGAGTCACAGGCTCCACCAGGAAGTCAGGGAACACTCCGTAGCCCAGGCGCCAGCCTGTCATTGCGTAGCTCTTGGAGAATCCGTCGAGAATCACCGTGCGTTCTCGCATACCCGGGAACTTAGTAATAGAAACATGCTCTACGTCGTCGCCGTAGTACATGTCCTTGTAGATTTCGTCTGCCATCACCGTGATGTCGTTCTCAACAGCCATCTTGGCGATTTCTTCTAGGTCAGCTTCAGGAATCACGCTTCCGCACGGGTTATTCGGCGAGTTGACGATCATCAACTTTGTACGAGGCGTGATCAGCGAACGAAGCTTGTCGATGTCGGCGTTGTAGCCAGTCTCTTCGTTCAGCTGCATAGGAACGGCCGTGCCGCCCATGTACTCGATCATCGATTCGTAGATCGGGAAGCCGGGGTTCGGGTAGATAACCTCGTCACCCTCTTCAATCAACGCCATGATCGTGAAGAACATTACCGGCTTACCACCGGGAGTAACGATTACGTTGTCGGGAGATACGTCGTAGCCTTGTCGCTCAGTCTGGTGCTTTGCGATTGCCTCTCGGGTTTCGAGCTGACCAGCCGAAGCGCCGTAGTGAGTAAATCCATCGTCGAGCGCCTTCTTTGCGGCGTCGCGAATGTGCTCAGGAGTGTCGAAATCAGGTTCACCAATTTCGAGGTGAATGATCGATTTCCCCTGTCGTTCCAGTTCCTTAGCCTTGGCGAGGGTTTCGAACGCGGTTTCGGTACCCAGATTTGCCTGTCGAGATGCGAGCTGTGTCACTGTGGAGCGGCCTATTCAACTATGTCGTATTAAGAGCAGAAATGAATTCAACTCCCGATGATCGCTAAGAAAAGTCGACCTCGGTTGTTACGAAATTCACAACAAGGTGAAAAGTTTCTTCCAGCACAGTTGGCATGTCAACATCTGATGAGACAATGTCAGGGCTAGCGAAGGGCGTTATTTACGATCATCATGACGTTTCAGCGAAATCTCAACACACAGTTGCCCTAATCAGGAGTTCGACAATCCAATGGCTCAGCTTCAGCAAAACCGTATGAAGAACCTTATTAAGTCGGGAAAACCGGCGTATGGGGTATCGGTCCAATTCCCTTCGGCTGAAATTGTCGAAATGATCGGCGAACTCGATTTCGACTGGGTGATGCTCGATGCCGAACACGGTTCGATTACTCCCGACAACATTGGGCCAATGATCATGGCGGCAGAAATCCGTGGAATCACACCGATTGTTCGACCTGAGAAAAATGACCCAGCGGTAATCAACAAATACCTAGACCGCGGAGCGATGGGCGTTCAGGTTCCTCACGTGAACACTGCCGACGAAGCACGAGCAGTGGTTGAAGCGTGCTTGTACTACCCCGGTGGTATGCGCGGACTCGGTGGTGGGCGTATGGCAGATTTCGGTTGGGGTGCTCCGACCTCTGAGTATGTACAGGACGCAAATCGAGAGATGCTCGTTTGTGTTCAGATCGAAGACATCGCTGCTGTTGAAAACCTCGATGAAATATTAGAAGTTCCAGGAATTGATGTTTTCTTCATCGGACCGACCGATCTGGCGCAGTCGATGGGTCACCCCGGCGATAACGGACATCCTGATGTTCAGAAAGTCGTCAAAGAAACGTTCGACCGAATTCATGCCGCAGGTCATGCCTCTGGTACGCCAAGTGCTGCCGAGCAGGCAATCAAGAACACCGAAGCCGGCATTCAATATCACTACACTCACATCCCAACCTTCATGAGCAGCTACGGTCGCCAGTTCATGGAAACTGTTGGACGAATTTAGGAACTGATCGAACTGTGACAATGGACTACGTGGCGTGGGCTGAGTGGTACGACATTTTCTACGCGGCTGCCGATCCCGGTGACCTGGATTTTTATCACGGGCTGTGCCGGGCTTCTGGTGGGCCAATCCTCGAGATTGGCGTCGGCACAGGGCGTATCGCGCTTCCACTCGCCAAAGACGGCATGGAGATCGTTGGAATCGATCTCTATGAACCGATGCTCAAAGTCGCCCAGCAACGTGCGCTCGATGTCGCTCCGCTCGATGGAAGCTTGAAGCTGATTCAGGCTGACATGCGGGATTTCGACCTCAAACGCAAGTTCCCGGTGGTCACTATCCCTGCACGAACATTATTGCTGGCGACAACCGAAGAAGATCAAATCGACACGCTCTGCCGTGCGGTTCAGCATCTCGAAGAAGACGGAACGATGGCGTTCAACCTGTTCTACCCCGATCCAGAAATGTTGGCTGATGATCCCGACGAAGAATTCTTACTCGAAGTGGTCGAAAAGCCCGACGGCGGTCGTTACGTCTTAACAGCCAAGAATCATTTCGACCTTGATTCACAACTCAACCACGGTACCCAGATCGCTGAAGAGCTCGATCCTAAAGGCGAAGTACTTAGAAGGCAGGAGCTCGAGGTAGTGGTTCGCTACCTCTACCCTGAACAGGTGATCAGCATGTGCCAACGAGTCGGGCTAGATGTGATCGAGATGTGGGGTGATTATGAAGGCTCTGATCTCGACGAAGAAAGCGACGAAATCGTTGTGCTGGCTCGGCATTCAGACTGACCCACCTTCGTACAGTCCTTAGCTGAGAGACAACCAACAGTCATTCCCCTCTTCTCGACCAGAGCGACAGCGTCGTGGAGAAACCTTGGGCTTGACCTCTACTCTCCATTTCTGAAGGAACACCCGTTATCTACTGAGATCCCTCCGCTCCGCCAGCGCTGCGGTCGGGACGAGGGAGTAATACCCTCGCCGAAAAGACCGTCTCTAGAACCCTGCTGTCTTGTTGCAGATGTTGTTGAGTTCTTCACCAGCAGCGAACCTCTTCAAGTTCGCGGTAAACGCTTGTCGACGCATTTCATACAGCTCAGGAGTAAGAGCCGAAGAGTGAGGTGTGAGGATCACATTGTCGAGTGTCCACAAACGAGAATCGTCTTCGAGTGGTTCGATTGCGGTTGCGTCAAGTGCAGCACCTGCCAGATGTCCGGATTCCAGAGCGTCGCAGAGTGCATCTTCATCAACGATTTCGCCCCGAGAAATCACGATGATGTAGCTGCCTTTGGGCATCATGGCGATTCGTCGAGCATCGATTGAATTGCGAGTGGTGTCGAGAACCGGAGCAGCGATAACTAAGAAATCCGAAACCTTCGCCAGATCGTCTAGCTGGTCCAGATCCCAGCATTCTTTAATGCTCGCTGGAACGTTGGAAGGTGCAGGGTCGATTGCGTAAATTGTAGTGCCGAAAGCAGATACCCGATCAGCCACAGCTCGACCGATCGCACCTAGACCAAATATGCCTACGTTAGTGCCGGTGATCTCGGTAATCCGTGAAGCGTACTTTTCCGTATCCCACGTCTTCTTCTTGCGATCTTCAAAAGCTTCTTGGAAGCGGTGAGTCAGACCGACCATCGCGCCAATAACGTGATCACCCATCGAAGTAACGTGAGTTCCTGGTGCGTTAGTAATCGGGACATCAGAATCGACGATGTTCTGGTAGGCAACGATCTTGTCGATTCCCATCCCCGGACACGCAATCCACTTGAGCTGTTCAGCTGCTGCAAAAGCATCACCATTCGGCCATCCAAAGAAAGCGTCGGCGTCTCGAATCGCCTCAATGTGGCCTGCAGGATCGTAAGCCACCACAAAATCGATCTCGGGAAATGAATCGATCAATTCATCAGCGTAGTGGGTGCCTACGTGGTCGGTGCCGATTACAACTTTCAAGTTCGCCATCTCTAAACTCCGCTATTTTTTATGCAGGTGCGAATAGTGTCACAACAGGCATAATGCGCCAATGGGTTATCTCGCAAAAACTGGCAAGCAAAAATATTTGGAAAGTCATGATTCCACCGACCAGATTTGAACCCGGAGACCACATCACGCTGCGCAACGTATTCCGCGGGCGAGTACAAACTGTGTTTCCGTCAATAGTCGTCCTCGACACACCTGAGCTGGTAGGAACTTGGTTGCCACTGGATACGCCGATCTTGAACGGTGTCACCGATCCGACTGCTCCGAATGACGGTGGAAAAGGGCATCTGAGTGCCGAGACCATGGCTGCTAAAGAATGGTCTATGGCCCAGCGAAACTGGCACACAGCCGGTACTTTGCGCCTGAAGAACCCACGATTGATGTGGTCGCTCTGGGTGTTCTGGGAGCCTGGTATGACCGCACTTCGTGGTTGGTATATCAACATCGACGCGCCGTACAAACGGACCAGGCTCGGTTTTGACACTTGGGACATGTTCCTCGACGTTGTAGTTCAGCCTGATCGCAAGAGGTGGCGATACAAAGATGAAGACGAGTTTGCTGAAGCTATCGATGCAGGAATATTCGATGAGTTCGAGGCACAGGAAGTACGAGATACAGCAGCACAGGCGCTCCAAATCATTGCCGAAAATCGCAAGCCATTTAATTCAGTCTGGGGCACCTGGCGACCTGATCCTTCATGGACGATTCCACAAATACCTCGCGATTGGGAAGACGTTTAGCTAGGTACGCTCGGACAAGCTGCGATTTATCAAGTTCCACGAACGCTGACATTCGACGGTTAGATAATCCTCTCACGCGGTAGAATTCATCTATGTCTAACGCACGAAACGAAGGTCGATTTGAAATAGAAGCTGGCTTTGAGCCTACTGGCGATCAGCCGGCGGCGATTCGCACGCTTTCTGGCGGGCTGAATGAAAGCCTCAAGCACCAGACCTTGCTCGGTGTAACAGGATCCGGAAAAACCTTCACGATGGCGAAGATCATCGAGGAAGTTCAGCGCCCAACCCTCGTGATCGCCCACAACAAGACTTTGGCTGCCCAGCTATCAGCTGAATTTCAAGATTTCTTCCCGAACAACTCGGTGCAGTATTTCGTCAGCTACTACGACTATTACCAGCCAGAAGCCTATATCCCGCAGTCGGACACCTACATAGAGAAAGAATCCGACGTTAACGAAGAGATTGACCGTCTTCGTCACGCAGCGACACGGGCTCTGCTCACCCGCCGAGACACATTGATCGTCGCTTCGGTTTCGTGCATATACGGTCTGGGTTCACCCGAAGAATATCGTTCTGTCGTGCTAAGCCTGCGTAAAGGTGAAGAGCCCGGACTTCGCAAAGTGGTTCGCAAGCTCATTGATATGTACTACGAACGGAACGACATGGAGATGGTGCGAGGGCGATTCCGTTTACGCGGCGATACGTTAGAAATCATGCCTGCGTACGAAGAACTAGCAGTTCGGGTGCAGTTTTTTGGTGACGAAATAGAACGCATTATCGAGCTCGATCCACTCACGGGAGAAGTACTCGCTGAACTTGATCACATCGATATTTTTCCGGGCAAGCACTTCGTAACGCCGGAAGAAGAACTCAAGGAAGCACTCAAGGATATTGAGGACGAACTTGGTGAGCGACTTGATTCGCTTCGTTCAAGCGGAAAACTGCTCGAAGCTCAGCGGTTAGAGCAGCGCACCAACTTCGATCTAGAGATGCTCAAAGAGACTGGTTCTTGCCCGGGTATCGAGAACTACTCTCGACCGCTCGGACGGCGACCTGCCGGATCGGCTCCGTGGACATTGCTGGATTACTTCCCAGATGATTTCCTGATTTTCATTGATGAGTCGCACATCACCCTGCCGCAGATCAACGGCATGTACAAAGGCGACTTCGCTCGCAAGACCAGCTTGGTTGATTATGGGTTCAGGCTGCCTTCGGCTATCGACAACCGACCGCTTGCATTTGAAGAGTTCGAAGATCGCGTAAATCAGATCGTTTACGTCTCGGCGACGCCCGGTCCTTACGAAGAAGAACACGAGGAACGTCGGGTTGAGCAGGTAATTCGACCAACCGGATTGATCGACCCCGAAATAATTCTCGAACCAACAGAGGGTCAGATCGACAACCTGCTGGAGCGGATTCAATCGACCATCGCCAAGCATGAACGAGTTCTGGTGACAACTCTCACCAAGCGCATGGCGGAAGAACTATCCGACTATTTACGCGAACTCGGGATTCGGGTTCAGTACCTTCACTCCGATATTCAAACCCTCGAAAGAACCGAGATTCTGAGAGATTTGAGACTGGGCGTTTACGACGTGGTGGTCGGTATCAACTTGCTTCGAGAGGGTCTCGATCTACCGGAAGTTTCTCTCGTCGCTATCCTCGACGCCGATAAAGAGGGTTATCTCCGTTCGAGCACTTCGCTGGTTCAGACTATCGGTCGAGCGGCCCGCCACGTCGAAGGCAAGGTTGTGATGTACGCCGACCGCATTACCAAATCGATGAAATACGCGATGGATGAAACGGCAAGACGTCGAGAGATTCAGCAGGCGCACAACGATGCCAATTCGATCACGCCTACTTCTATCTTCAAAGAAGTTCGAGATATCACCACGCAGGTCAGGCAGGTTGCAGAAACCAAAACGCCATACGTCACTCCGGCGGCGCTCCCTAAGAACGATCTTGTCCGCCTCGTGAAAGATCTCGAGAAGCAGATGAAGAAGGCGGCCCGAGACCTAGAGTTCGAAAAGGCTGCATTACTGCGTGATCAGGTCGTTGATCTAAGGAAGGTCCTTGTGTATCAGGGCGATTCCGACTCCATTGATCCTGAACCCGGCAAAACAGCCGACCTAGCCCCGACTGCCGAAGATGGCGTGCCGGAAGAACTAGTCGGAGCTGACTAAATATTCCTGATCTCCTCACGAATATCTTTGGCAACAATTCCTTACCTCTCTGGTAGACTAAAGAAATCTTCTTTTTGAACTTGATTGGTGACCGCAAAAAACGTCAAACAACATGACGAATAGCGGTTCACGGAGACGACAATGGCCGAAGCTGAAGTACTAGAATCAGGAACTGTTCTTGAGGCGCTGCGAGACGTATACGACCCGGAAATTCCGGTGAACGTTGTCGACCTTGGACTCATTTACACAGTAGAAGTCGCTGACGGCGACGTGCATGTAGAAATGACACTCACGGCTCCCGGTTGTGGCATGGGACCTTACATCGCACAGCAAGCGGAATGGCGCATCGCTGAAATCGATGATGTCGAAGATGTTCAGGTCGACGTAGTGTTCGATCCTCCATGGACTCCCGACATGATTACCGAAGATGGCAAACGCCTTCTCGGTATCGACTAACCCCGTTCAATTTTTCTTAGTAACTAACGGCTAAACGCCGTTATCAAAAGTTCCAGCAGCCTAAAAATATGTCGTCTCCCCGAAAACTGACACCGCAAGAAGAAGCCCGTCTCGCTCAAGTACGAGCGAACTTTCAGGAACGACGACGAGTCTCTGAATCTCTCGAAGGCATCGGCACCCGAATCGGTGTTTACTCTGGCAAGGGCGGAGTCGGCAAAACGACTGTCGCAACCAACTTGGCTGTCACGCTCGCCGCGCAAGAAAAAGAAGTGTCGCTCTTCGACTGCGACATCGATTGCCCGAATGTGACTCGGGTTCTTCGCATTTCAGAGGGCCCGGTACAGAACGGTGAAAAACTTGTTCCACCATCACGTTTCGGCGTGAAGGTTATGTCGATGGCGTTCTTCCAAGACAACGAAGACGAGGCGATTGTTTGGCGCGGACCTATGATCCACAACGCTATCAACCAGTTCCTCCACTCGACGGAATGGGGAAATCCCGACTACATGATCGTCGACCTTCCCCCTGGAACTTCTGACGCCCCTTTGACGGTGATGCAGACTCTGAATCTGGACGGATTTGTAATCGTAACGACGCCGCACGAACTGGCAGTTCTCGATGCGAAGCGTTCGATCAATATGATCAAGAAGATGAACTTGAAGGTCTACGGCGTAGTCGAAAACCTCTCGGGCGGAGTCTTTGGTACAGGCGGCGGTAAGGCTCTTGCTGAGGAAATGGGCATCCCCTTCCTCGGAGCATTGACCATGAGTGCCGACTACACGAATTCTCAGAAGCCAGCCGCTCTCGAATCGGAACTTGCTGGCGGTGAATTCGGTGCGATCTCAGAAGCCTTGAAAGCTCAGATCGAAGCTAACAAGTCGTAACACTAAATTAGCTGCGGGTTTGTTCACGCACTAGAGTTACGGGATTTCGACTCGGAAACGAGCTTCACAAACGTCGCATTCGTACGTCTGTTCTTCATCAAGAGAGATTCCCGAAGCACCACAATTGAGACAAATCGTCGGCAGTTGGTCCATGTAGATTCGCTCGTATTCCGATGCGAGTAGTGCTTCCGTTTGCTCATCTTCTGATCGGCTGAGGCGGTGCAATACTGGAATCGAAACTGTAGCCGCTGCCAGCAGTATCGAAATTACTCCCATCACCCGCATCCAGATACGGTCGGAAGGTTCGCCCCAGATAGCGCTGACTATCAGTATCGAGAGAACGGCAGCCAGACCGTAAGCCGCTCGAACTACAAACTCGTACTTAGGGCGAACAGTTGCCAGCGCTATCAACGATGCGTAGCCGGCTGCGACGGCAAACGTTAATACAGACCCAACGATGCGGGCCAGTGAATCTTCCTGGAACTCTGTCCAAACCAGAATTACTAGCAGCCCAAAGCCGGCAATAGACAACGCAATTCCAGCGTCAGGAACAATCCCGAGCAGTCCTCGCTCACGCGCCGGGAACATCGCAAGCGACATAACACTTGCGGCAGAAACGCTAAGCGAAGTCATCAGGACCTTGCCCTGTACCTCTCCAAAATCGCCAACAAGAAGCGCGATTATTCCTAGAATGGCGTTTATCGCAACCGACGCGAAAAATACGCTAAGAGCAAGTTTTCGAGGCGTCAAAGAACTCTCCTAATCAGCCGATTTGAGCATAGCCGCAATTGAATCTTCGAGCGACCGTGACGTGTCCACCGAATCGACTCGTTCGTGTCCTATCGAGGAATCTGCAATCTGCTGGAACGTTTCAGCCGCGCCTGTGTGGGTAGCGGGGCTCGTTCCTGCATCTGCGAACGTTGCAGCAATCTCTTCCATCTCACCGATCCATCGGAACGCCTGTGCAGAAACTGTTTTGACTCGCTCCATTGCAGCGAGCGTTCCTGTCTGGCTAAGCTCCATTTCCTCGATTAATTCTTCATATAGACCAAGTGATTTGGCTGTCATAAGAGTCGAGGCATACAAAGCAGCGGTGCCTTTGGTGAGCGATGCGTAAACCATCTTCAATCCCGAAGCCTGACCAATCGGTCCCGACATCACCGGCACTTCGATTCCCTTGCCATCTAGCTCGCCCAAGATCGGAGCGTATTCGCCAGATGCGTAAAACCTCGGTGTAGCTCCTCTTCTTGGAGTGCCACCAATAATCCCAGCATCGATAAATTTGCCGCCCGCCGCAGTGATTACATCGCCGATCTGCTTGCCTGTAGCTGGTGAGACAGCGTTGCAATCAGCGACAGCTACTTGTGAGTCTGTTCTCACGATAGCTTCCGCAACATCTTGGGCGAAAGACAGTGCTTCAGATGGTACGAGGATCGAAAGAATCAGATCGCTCTGCCGGACGAGATCGTCAAGGGATCCTACGTCTTCAAACCCCTCGTCAGAAGCGCGCTGCTTTGAAGCATCACTTCGGCCATCCAAAGCAGTGATGACTCGCAAGCCGCTCTTTTTCAGTGCGCCACCGACGCCGCTGCCCATGTCACCGGGACTCATCACTCCAACAGTCTCAACCGTCAATACATTTCTCCTAAAACTCTTATTGCATACAGTCTGAAGCTCGCGACATTGATTGTCACTTCAGCTCTACAAATACGCCCAGCCTTTTTACAGGCTGGGCGATGCGCAAATCTTCATCCTGAATCAGATTCAGAATGCTTTATTTGTGGTTATCCCTTCACGAGGGCAGCGATTGCGTTCCCGACTAATTCGGGTTCGCCTTCTCCCATTCCAAAGACATGCAGTTCGATCTGAGGGGCATCGAGAGAGACTCTGGCCCAGATCGAAGGTTCACCGTCCCGGAGTTTTTCGACCAAATCATCGTTAGTAAATCCAACGATATCTGGATCGAGCGCCACGATGGCTCCAAATGGCTGGTGTCCCATGATGTTGGTGTTGAGCTCTGCTCGAACACCGGGGATGCCTTGAAGCGGCTTTAGAATCGCCTGCGACTGAGATTCAGCGAAGGACAATCGGTCTTCGTGGTTCAGTGTTAGCCATCGCTTTACAGCAGCAACCACACCCATAATTTCTTGACGGTCGATCTTCTGCGGACGACCGATTCCACGAATTCGCCTTCCTTCATAACCAACGAAAGAATGTCGGCTGATGGCGTCGATTACTTCCTTCGTACCTAGTGCGAATCCCGTTGAGTGCGGAGCTCCCATGTACTTGGCAGCGATGCACTGGAAATCGGCGCCCATCTTGATGTACTTGCCGAAATTCTCGAGCGGGTAGACCTGTCCTGCAGCATCAACCGATACAGGCTTGCCAGCAGCGTGAGTGATCTCGATGACTTGCTCAAGAGTTAGAACATTGGGGTCGGTCGGCTTCTGTTCGTAAACGACATAGTGAACCGCAGCGGTCTTCTCATTGATAGCGTTACGAAGGTCTTCTTCGCTCGTGCCGTTCTCGTCACCAATCTCGACAAGCTTCGCACCTGCCAATTCCAAACACCGGTCGTACCAGTAACGCTGTCGCTTCTGGATCAGAATCTCGTTTGGCATTCCTGTGGTGTCGGGAAGCTGTTGAACTTTGTCGTCGTCTGTACCGGCCATGAAGGCAGCGGTAGCTAGAGTGAGAGCCGAACCAGCGCCAGAAGTGACGTATGCAGCCGGAACTCCAAGCATTTCTGCAATGTGGTCGCCGGCGACCTGTTCCAACTCGATTAGTGGAATGTAAGCAGAATCGGCTGCGTCCATTGCAGCTTTTACTTCAGGAACCGGGGTCGAACCACCCAGCAGTGTGACGCTTCCGGTCGCGTTCACGACTGGCTTCGCGCCCATCTCTTTGTAAATCGCTCCCCAGTCTTTGGTTGTCACGTCGGCTTCCTTCATGTGTTTGAAAATGCGTTCGGTCGTTTGTTTGACACACAAACATCACTGAACGTTGATCGGTTGCGGAGCCAATATACATACGACAGCGGTTACTCGCACCCATTAGCGGAGTATTCATCGGTTTTAGGTAGATTGATCCGGAACAGGCGAGATACTATTCCTTTCATCAAATTTCCGATCATCCTCTAGAACGATTTGGCAGCGAACCAGACATGGCCGACTTCGAAGAAGTCATAGTGACATTGCAGACATCAACCGAAGTGGAAATTCATTCTTGGGCAGGGAATGACGATGCGCTGCCATTGATAATCGTCGCGCCCGACACTTCGCCCCGAGATTGGGATGAATTTGTTTCCTACCTGAGTCCTTCGCACTCACCTCTGCTCGCACGAGTCACTTCTCCACTCGAGCTGTTGATGCTCATTTGGGAGATTGGCGAGCCGGTCCTTCTTCTTGCGCAAGGGCCAGAAGCGACGGAGATTGCCAGCGAAACAGTTGCCACCGCTGCAGGTTCAATCAGCTCGCTGATTATTTGTGATGGCGAGCTAAGCGATGGTCAACTAGACAGCATGCATGAAATCGCGACTCTGATATTACGAGGTCGACAGAACGACGTGCTCTCGCACGAGAGCGCAGTTTGCATGCACGATGCGCTCCGGCATTCGATATTAATTGAGCCCGAAAACTGCGCTAATTTTCCTGCCAAAGACAATCCAGATGCTGCGGCATCGGCTGTCAACTGGTTTATCGCTGGACCAGGTAATGATTCGCCTGAATTTGACGAAGCCGAGCCGGTCGACCCAAAAGCGTAGCTACTTCGAAGGCAGCAGCATTAGACCGTCGACACCAACGTGATGCCGCTCTAACGTCCCAGCGTCCTTGACCGTGACATAAATATCGCCACTACCTCTGGGTCCAAAGGCGACGTTTGTTGGCTGCACGCCGCCCACCGGGATACGCTCCACTAATTCACCATCAGTGTCGATAACCGTCACATCGCCCTGCCCGACCACTGCGCAATAGAGAAATCCGTTCTCGCCGACAGCAAGCCCGTCTCCCCCCTTGAATCCAGGTGGCTGCGAGCGGTCGACCAGATCAGCAAAATCTTGTCTGGGTCCCAATGTGCCATCAGAATTCCATTCGTATCGATACACAAGACCTGTGACGGTTGCCGTCACGTAAAGGGCATGATCGATTCCGAAAGCCAGACCGTTGGCGAACTGCAGACTGTCGTCGAGCATGGACACCGACTTACTTTCGAGATCTATACGGAATAGTTTTCCGTCAATCGGATAATCGGTGCGTCCCTCTTCACGCGCTTTTACGAACGGTGCACGATGAACACCTGAATCGGTCATGTACAACGCACCATCGGGACCGAAAGCAAGATCGTTAGGGAACAGAAATTCGTGTCCTTCGCCTTCAGTGAGTACGATCTCGCAAGCACCATCTAGTCCAACTTTTAGAAGCGATGGCGGGTTCATCGATTCGGCGACCCAGAGCGTCCCTTCAGCATCCTGAACCATGCCGTTAGGTCGCCCGGTCTTCACTACCACTCGCTTAGACGATCCATCGGTGGAGATCACAGACACACAACCCGTTTGCGGGGTCATTTCCACAACGCCCCAACTGCCGTCAGGAAGTAGAACCGGCCCTTCGGGATCGCCTAACCCTGCGTGAAATATCTTTTCGGAGGTCATTACTCAACACTGATTCTTACTGGTGGGATTTTCTATTTAGAAACTGCCGAGAGGAATATAAAGCAAAGCTTTGATTCAATTAGCCAATTTCATCCACATCTCAAGTTCAATTGCATGTGTGGAACTCAGCCGGAACTGGGTAGCCGTGAACTAACGCTTGTTGTACTTTTAATAGGTTGGCTCGCGGACATACGAGTCCAGACTCGAATTGATTTGTTCGCATAACCAACATTTAGCACAGTGAGTGTGACGGCAGTCGCGTAACTAATACGAGGCTGGGTCGGCATGCCGATCCGCTGTTTGTCAGCGCAAAACCTACCGTCGGATTCCAAGGTGATGACATAGTGAAAGTTCTATTCCTGCAGGATGTACGTCCTACCGCTCGAGCCGGTGACGTCAAGGAAGTCAAAAACGGCTTCGCACGCAATTTCCTGCTTCCACAGAAACTCGCAGTTCAGGCTACAGAGCACGAACTCCGACGAGCATCTGCACTCCGAGCGCAAGCTGAAGACCGACGACTCGCCGAGGCCAAAGAATGGCAAGAAGTGGCCGACACTCTTAAGGATCAGAAGGTTCGAATCGAAGTACGAACTGGCCCAACTGGCCGACTCTACGGTTCAGTTACAAACACGATGATCGCTGCGAAGCTTAGTGAAATGACTGAGCGGGAGATCGACCGTCGTGGAATTCAGATTCCAGCGCCGATTCGCACAGTTGGTGATTTCAAGATTCCGGCTCGATTCGTTGAAGGTGTATCCGCAACAGTTGTTGTTGAGGTTGTAGCTGACGAAGCATCCATCGAACTGAACAAGCAGATGGAAGAAGCTCAGGCTCAGATGACGGAAGAGGACACCAATGTTCTTGACCCATCATTCGAGGACGTTCTGGCAGCCGCTGAAGCCAAGATTGACGAAACTCCTAGCGAAGGTGAATCGGAAGATTCTGACGACGCAAGTGAAGAGTCGACCGAAGAGGCAAGCGACGATTCAGAAGAAAAGTCTGAAGAGTAAGCAAGCCGTCTCATAGAGATTGATCAAGGACCCGGAGATATCTTCCCCGGGTCCTTGTCATTTAACCGACATTGCGACTTCCAAGTTGTGAGGTTGAACTGGGATGTGGATAACCTGTGGACGGTTGTTGATAACTTGACCCACTTTTAGTCACGTTTTGAGAGCGTTCCGGGTTCCATATACCCGGCGTAAATGTATATTTCCCAGACACTTCAACGACCAACGAACATCTCCAGGCGCCCCCTCTAAATGCAAGCTGATCGACTCCCACCACATGACCTAAGCGCCGAAGAATCAGTTCTCGGATCAATATTGATCGATGGCATGAGCCTCACGCAGGTCACCGGCTTCCTCGCAGCCGATGATTTCTACCGTGAAATTAATCGCCAAGTATTCGAAGCCTGCTACGAGCTCACCCAGCGTGACGAAGCTATCAACCAGGTCACGGTCACTCACGAGCTTGAGAACAAAGACCAACTCGAGGCTGTCGGTGGCGCTGCGTATCTTTCGCACCTCGTCGAAGTAACACCTACTTCTGTACATATTGAGCATTACGCAAATCTTGTTCATCGCACCGCAACGATGCGCCGACTTATCGCTGCAGCTGGCGACATTGCCGACATCGGTTACAACAACGATCCTGACGTCGATATCGCGCTTTCCGCGGCTGAAGACGCACTGTTCGGAATCAGGCAAGGATCGCAGAACCGAGACTTCGTCCCACTCTCGGACACGCTCAACACATATCTGGAAAGTTCAGGCGGGCTGGATGAGGACGAAGACGGTAAACCGACCACTCCGATCACCACCGGTTATACCCGGCTGAACGAAATCATGGTTGGTGGTCT
The DNA here is from genome assembly GCA_029593915.1 of Candidatus Lucifugimonas marina. Classification (GTDB taxonomy): domain Bacteria; phylum Chloroflexota; class Dehalococcoidia; order Lucifugimonadales; family Lucifugimonadaceae; genus Lucifugimonas; species Lucifugimonas marina. The sequence goes on from CP046147.1 coordinate 1,775,009, forward strand.
TCAGCGATCCGACATGGTCGTGCTGGCAGCTCGACCATCGGTCGGTAAGTCGATGATGGGTTTGAACTTCACGCTGGCAGCAGCACTAGCTGGAAAGGCTGTCGGCATCTTCTCGCTGGAAATGGGTCGAGAGCAGATTGCTCTGAGAATGCTCGCTGCTCAATCGACAGTGAACATGCAGCGACTTCGAACCGGATTGCTAAGCCCCGACGAAGAAACCAAACGAGTGAACTCGATTGGTTTGCTGTCTGACCTATCGATATATGTCGACGATACCCCGTTCCAAACTGTCGCCGAAATGCGTGGAAAAGCACGACGACTGCAGATGACACACGGTCTTGATTTCTTGATCGTCGACTATATGCAGCTCATCAACGGCGGATCAGCTGGTGGTCGTGAAGGTAACCGTGCTCAAGAGGTGTCGGAAATTTCTCGACAGATGAAGGGAATGGCGCGTGATTTGCACATTCCAGTTCTCGCCATCTCACAGCTAAGTCGTGCTGTTGAGCACCGCACGTCTCACCGTCCAATGCTTTCTGACCTTCGTGAATCAGGTTCGATTGAACAGGATGCCGACGTCGTGATGTTCATTCACAGAGAAGATAAGTTCACCACCGAAGACGAATGGACGAAGGCGAACCCAACTGAGCCGTACCCGCGTGATCGCGCATCGCTGATAATCGCAAAGCACAGGAACGGTCCTACTGACGAAGTCGAAATGCGAGTTCGTGATTCGATTGGAGTGTTCGAAGAGCTGTCGTTCCAGACACAGCCAGCACAACAGTTCGCACCTAGACCCGGAGCGGTTCGGTGAAGGACGGATTCCCACGCGGGGTTCAGTTCACACCAGTTCCAAATCCACTCCTAGCCTCGCTTCTGGAAGAAATCGATTCCCTCGATGAGCTAAAAGTGGTGCTTCGAACGATTCACGGGCTGCACCGTCAGCGCAAAGTCCCCGCATCGATAGCTTTCGATGAGCTGTACTCCGACCGAACGGTCGCAGCAATGCTAAATGCCGCCGGCGATGAGCTTGAGAACGCGGTCAATTCGGCAATTGATTCAGCCGTAGATCGTGGAATATTGCTACTAATCGATGACGGAAACGGACAACGAAAAATATGTCTGAACACTGAACCAGTTCGTCGGGCGCTTGTTCGGCAAGGCATCGAAGTCGCTAGCAAATCTCTTAAATCAGCAGATCGTAAACATGCCGAAACTTGGGCTGACGCCGAATCTGCTCATCCAAAACAGGATGCGATAACGTTCTACGAACGGAATATTGCCCCAGTAACTGCGGTAGTAGCTGAAAACATCCATGCTGCGTTAGAAGAACATCCCGAAGATGAGGTTGTTCTGGCGATACGCAAAGCATCGGAAGCGAACGCACGCAGTTGGAACTATATAGCCGCAATCCTTCGCCGCTGGGCGACGGAAGGCAGACCTGAGGAGCTTGACGATGGACCGGATGGAACCGCTGAACGAGATCTTCAAGAGGATCGGTCAGACCAGTTCTACGAGGAATACCTTAAGCGACAGCGAGCTAGAGGAGCTAACTAGCAGCGAAGAGCCCCACTGCGATGTCTGTAACGACACGCGATGGTTCGTTGTCGCACCGAACGAAAATGCTCCGGCTTCCGCCCGGAAGGTCATTCCATGCCAGTGTCAGGAACGAGTTTGGGGTGTCAAACCTACCGACCGAATGCGTCAGTACTCCGATCTAGGCCCTCTCGAACGCCTCACATTCGACACTGTCGAACTCGGAACCCGCGATACCTTCTCGGAGCCGTCTAGCTTCCGCGAGGCGTACCACGCTGCACAGAGATTCGTGACCGACCAACAGGGTTGGCTTGTTATTTGCGGTCCATCAGGAACAGGCAAGACGCACCTCGCAGCAGCGGTTGGAAACGCACTCGTCGAATCAGATCAACCCGTTCGCTATGTATCAGTTCCTGATCTGCTTGACCATCTACGCTCGGCGTTTGACCCTGCAGTGGGTGCTCAATACGACGATGTATTTCTTCAAGCCATCGAAGCTCCCACTCTGATTCTCGATGATCTGGGTGCGCAATCATCAACCGCTTGGGCCGACGAGAAGATCGATCAGATATTTACTCATCGATACAACCGTCGGCTTCCGACTCTTGTCACTACCGGCATGCGATTTGAAGAACTGGGCGACCGACTGCGCACACGTCTGGGTGACCCCTATTTCTCGACAGTGGTGAATATCAAAGCTGGTAGCGGCAAACCAGATATTCGTGATTCAGGGCTTGAAAGTCGACTATCTGAGGCGATGACGTTCGATTCGTTCACGACCAAAGGTGCCGCCGGTGCAAGCGCAGCCCAACAAAGGTCGTTGTCGGAAGCGCACGCAGCCGCAAAAGTATTTGCCGAGCATCCATCCGGCTGGCTCTATTTGGCAGGCCCTACGGGCGTCGGCAAGACTCACCTTGCGGCAGCGATAGTTGGCGAAAGCATTGCTCAAGGTCGAGATGTACTGTTCCGGTTCGTCCCCGATCTACTCGACGATCTCAGGCGTTCGTACGGACCATCCGGCGGAAAATCGTTCGATCACACGTTTAGCCAGGTTCGCGATGTAGAAATTCTGGTCCTCGACGATCTGGGTGCCGAGGCTTCTACCGCCTGGGCCGAAGAGAAGCTCTACCAATTGATCGTTCACCGGCATGACTCAATGATGCCTACGGTCTTCACAAGCAGAACTGCACTGGAAACCATCGGCGATTCTGAAAGCCGAATCACATCACGTTACTCCGACGCCATTGTTTCTCGACTAAGCGATGCCAATGTTGTTGCTGAACGATACTTGTCGGCACCTGATTTCCGACATCGTGGTGCAGCACCTCGTCCACGCTCAACAGGTGGGCGGAAGTCTTCTCGCAAGTGAGTTACGAGCTTCCTGATTCAGGATTCGAAGATTGCATCTTCTGCAAAATCGTTTCTGGCGATGCAGAGGCAAGCTGGGAATCGCGCCCAACTGGTGATTCAAGAGTCGTCTGCTTTCACAATCGCCTGAAGTGGGCAAGGGTGATGCTTTTGATCATTCCAGCTACTCACATGAGCCAGACAGAACTTTGGGAATCAGATGTGCTCGCTGATGCAGCACGACTCACCGTGGAGATGGGCGACAAGCATTGCGGTGACGAAGGTTACAGGGCAATCTCGAATTTCGGTCTTCAAGCCCATCAAAGTCAACCACATGGGCATATACATGTGGTTTCTGGCATTTCACGTCAAATTCAATCGGCACGACGGATTTATCGCATAAGCGATGTCGATAGCGTCAACGTTGATGAGTTCGAGGTGGAAGATTCTCCCTTCGCCGCCGGCATATCACCAGCGGAACCGACTACCCAGCGAGAAATGTGGCAATCGGGGCAGATTCTCGATGCATCACGAGCAGCCCTAGATACATCCAAACAACACTCGCCAAACGGTTTTCGATTGATGTCGAGCTTCGAGCCTTCAGGTTTAGGTAATCTCGCCGGAGAAAATCAAGCGAGTTTGTTCCTGCTTGGCGGCGGTCAACTCGGTCTGTACGTGTAGCAGCCAGCTCACATCGAACGTGACTACTCAGGAGAACAAGGTGTTCGGGAGAGATCCCTCGGATGCACTCGGGAAGTCTGATGATTCATATTGAACAACAGTTCCGTTGCACCAGACAAAACCAAGCGGCGACGAATCTAGGCGTAACGCGCTGAAGCCATTGTGGCGACGGCGATGATCACCAGTGCGGCATTCAAGTAGCCAAGTATCGAAAGCCCTCGCCGGTATGACGCAAGCTGCTCTTCGCTAGCTTCACCCGATTCCAAACCGCGCCGTAGCTTCGCCGTAAACGCCCCAGCGCCCCCCGACACAAGGAACGCTGCGACTGTTGCGATAATTCCGATAAGAATCATCGTGCCCCAACCACCCGATCCGAGATCCGAGAAACTCCGACCGGGAGTAGTCGAAACCAGAGCCATCCCCGTGAGCATCGTCACGACTGCCGCACCGGTGATCCAAAGGCTATTGAGCTTGCTTGTCCGATTCAGAAGTTGGCGTTCCAGATCGGCAGATGTCGATCTCACGCGAGGTTCGAGCAAGACTGCGAGATAGATCGCCGCACCCACCCAAAACGAGCTTGCCAAGATGTGGATGATTCGCGTGATTACTAAGCCGAAGTCCAATTCGATCTTTCTGTTACTCGCTAAGTGGTGAGCTAAACGTGTTGGGCAAGAGCCATGCAAACAACCGCAACTAGGACGATGACCGAAGCAACTTTAGTCATCATTGCGGCACTGCTTCGCAAAGCTGCCATTTCAGCACCCTGTTCAGGTGATGGTGGACCTTGAAGGCTCTCGCCGATGGCCATCATCTTCTTCATTTTCATTCCACCGAATGTGCCGATTCCGTACCCGACTACAGCTAATAAAGCGCCGAGCCAGATCATCGTTCCCCAAGGGGTTGACCAGAGAACATCGAACAGACCGTTCGGTCGGACTCTGAAAGCCATGATCAAGCCAAAGACAATTGTCAGAACCGCAGATGAGTGGAGCAAGATAACCATCGGCTTGACCATGATCTTCATCACCACGGCCGAGTGAGGTGGCCCAGCTTTTGCAATCGCCGGTGACATAACCCAAGCCGTGAAGATTGCAGTTCCTACCCAAACAACTCCCGGAACAATGTGCAGCAGTCTTAAAACTACGATTTCCGCGTCCATAGCTAGCCCCTTATTTCGATATGAAATTTCTTAAGACGATCAAATCTAGAGCAAAGATTACCATCTTGGCTTTGCGTAATTGGGGAAGTTATAGCCCGTCCACGATCCATCTCGGGGAACAGCAGTGGGATCGATATCAAGAATCATTTCTTTTCGGTTGCTCGGAGGTCCCATTTTCAACGCCTCAGCCAGTGTGCCGAGAGCGTCCTCGTCTATCTCAACTCCGAGTCCAGGTTTGTCAGGCACTTCCATCACACCATCTTTGAATTGCAGCTTGCCGCCCTTGATGATGTCGCCATCTGTATCGGTCCATGGATAGTGGGTGTCAGGCTGGTAGTTCAGTTCGGGCGTAGCAGCGCACGAATGCAGCATCGCTGCCTGCGATATTCCAAGCGAGTTGTTTGAGTGACCAGAAAGTCCCCAGCCCATCACTCGGCACAACACACCTGTTTCCTTGTAGGCGAGAATTCCGCCCCAGTGATGATGATCGCCCAAGATCACATCAATACCTTCTAGCTGAGCGTTTGGCTTCACGTGGGAGAACGCCGAAACGCACATGTTTGAAGCGGTTGGAATGTCAGTGTGCTTCTTCACCTCGGCGTGATCTGCAATCGAATCGGTGGGATCTTCGAGATACTGCGGATCGTACTGTTCAAGTTCCTTCGCTACCCGAATCGAAGTATCGATGGTCCACACCGCATTCGGGTCGATTCGAATCTCGTAACCGTCTTGCTTTGGGAACCGCTTGCGCAAGAGACGGAACGTCTCGATATCTACGTCAGGTTCGAAGAATCCACCTTTGATCTTCAATGCCTTGAAGCCGTATCGCTCAACAAAATCTTCGGCTTGTTTTACGAATCCCTCTGGGTCTAGAGCAGCGCCAGTGGCGATTTCACCCTGCCCATTTTCGTCGGCAAATTTGTAGAAGAGATACGCAGCCCATTCGACGCTGTCCCGAGCACGACCACCAATGTAGTCGCACAGCGGCATTTCTGCCTTCTTGGCAGCCGCATCGAGCATTGCCGTTTCGACAGCCGACCAGCCCTGCGGCGTGCCCTTCCACAGCAAACGAGCCTGAGTCATCTGCTGCGGATCGTGCCCGACTATCCAATCACGATTTGCTTCAATTTCCTGTGCCTTGTACGCGTGAGTTTCCCCCGCACCGGTGTAGCCATCGTCCGTTTCGATCTGAACGATTGTTCGTTCTCGAAATGACTCATGGACGCCTGTGCTGTTGAGTAGCGGCTGATCGTGAGTGGCAACTGGCGTGACGGTTAGCTTAGAAATTTTCATGTTGAGTTATCTCGATGTGGACTAAACTTGGCGATGCCAAATTCTGACAGCAAGTGCGTATATGTCAATTCGGTGCAGCAACGGACCATTCAGTCCAATGCATTGACACTTAATTCAGACCAGCGCAGTATCTGCCAAATAACAAAGATTTCAATCGCTTAACGCTCAACCGCAGTACTAAATAAACATGAAAATCACGAACGTAACTGTCTTTCCACTAACCAGCCAACGACCTGAGTTGAAGGTGGGTAAGCCTATTCACCCAAGCTGGTGGGGCTACGACCAAACGCTGATCAGGATCGACACTGAAGGCGGAATCTCGGGTTGGGGATGCACGGGTGTTCGTTGGGAAATGGCCGAGGCGACCATGAAGGTGCTCTGGCCACACCTGATTGGGCAGGACGCTTTACAGCCAGAGTCGGTCACAGAGCGTTTGCACCAGTGGACATTCTGGTACGGCAGAGGCGGAGCTGTCACGAGCTATATCGGGGCTGTGAACCACGCTCTTTGGGACATTTTAGGTAAGCACACAGGTCTTTCGATTTCTCGATTGTTTGGTGGTCGCTATGTCGAGAAAGTAAAGCCTTACGCTTCGATGCTGTTCTCATGGCCAGTCGACGAAATGGTCGAAAGCCTTGAATCAGGACTCGAAAAGAACTTCCGTGCGTTCAAACTCGGCTGGGGTACGTTCGGTCGTGAGCGCGATCTGCGGCACGATGAAGAGCTTGTCAAAGTGGCCCGAGAGACTATTGGTGACGATTGTGAACTGATGGTCGACCCGGGTGGATCAGACGTCTTCTGGCACGGCGATCTCAAATGGGCAATCGAAGCCGCAAAGATGCTCAAGGACTACAACGTTTCGTGGTTCGAAGAGCCGCTACGCGCTGACGATATTGATGGTTACAAACGACTCACCGAAGTTTCACCAGTACGAATAGCTACGGGTGAAGTAATTCGCGGTCGTCTGAATTTCGACCCGTTCATCGATGAAAAAGCGTGCGACATTCTGCAACCCGATCAAACTATCTGCGGCGGCCTAAGCGAGTCGCGAAAAATCTGGCAAAGGGCTTACGACAATAACGTTCAGGTCGTAATGCACGGCTGGAACACTGCTGTTGGCGCAGCTGCCGATTTACAGCTTTCAGCTTCAATGCCGAACGGTCGCTATCTCGAGTACTGGCACCCTGCCCCATATGTAAACGGAATTCTCGCAGAGCCAATGCTTCTTGATGAAGACGGCATGCTTCCGATTCCTGACGGTCCAGGCCTCGGTATCGAACTCGATGAAGACGCAGTAATCGCTCACGGAAAAGGCTCCGAAGATTACGGAGCGCTTTAGTTCGTCAGCCCCTCAATTATTTAAATCAGTTCAAATTTCACACGGAGAATCTAAATGGCAATCAATGGCAAGTGGCGATATGAAGACCTAACCTGGCCAGAAATGAATCAGGCGGTCGAGGCCGGTCTTATCCCGGTTTTGCCCGTCGGAACGATGGAGCAACACGGACCTCACCTGCCGGTGAAAATGGACCGATGGACTGCTACGGAAGTAGCGAGGGTGGCTGCAGAACAGCATCAGGATCGGCTACTGTTCATGCCTCCGGTTTCTTACGGATACACGACTCACGTGATGGATTTTCCGGGTTCGATCACCATTCACAACGAGACGTTCAGCCGGTACATCGTCGATATTTTGAAGTCACTCGCCTACCACGGCTTCAGCCGAATTATCGTGATCAACGGTCACGGTTCGAACATGCCTCCTCTCGATCTGGCATGCCGCCGTGCGAACATCGAAACCGATGCGAATATCGCTCTTACCTCGTGGTGGAACCTCACAGCGACCGATCCCGAGTTCATGAAGACTTGGCGCGAGTCTGAATTCCCAGGTGGCTGTGCTCACTCCGGTGAAGCTGAAACTTCTATGGCTCTACACATGGATGCCGACCTGATTCAGATGGATAAGGCAGTGAATGAGGACATCAAATTCCACGAGCACAAGTCGCCGTACCAGTGGGTCGACCTGTGGGGTGCGGGTCCTGTGAACGTTATTTCATGGACCAGCGAGTACACAGATTCCGGAATCTGTGGAGATGCGATGACCGCGTCTCCTGAAAAAGGAAAGATGCTGTTCGATGAAGCGGTGAAAAATTTGATCGGCTGGTCGGACGAGTTTTACTCACGCGAAGTGATGGTTCGCAAAGATCACCACACATCCAAGCCGTTGTCTGACTTGCCGGGCTAGGGCTCTCTCAAAGAGTTGCCCTCTCTCCCAGAGCGAGAGGACTCCGCAGCGCCTACAACAGACTTCCCGAGTGCTGCCGAGGGATCAACGTGATCGGCATTAGATTTACTTCTTAGCTGAGATCAGGCAATGCTTCGGTAGTTCCGGGCATTCGACAATGATCCCTCCTGCCGTCGGGAAATCTATTTGGTGAGACTTGGTATCACGCGGCTGCAGAGCGACGTGCCTCTCACCTAATCGAACGTAATTCCGATCTTGACCGCACAGTCGATACGTTCGTTGGCTATGTTGAACGCCTTGTCGATTTCAGAAATGTTCACGCGGTGTGAGATTATCGGCTCCACGTCGATTTCGCCGGAACTAATCAGTTTTGCAGCCTCAGAGTAGCTGGTTAGTCCGGGCTCATCCTGCGATCCAAGAACAGTGAATACGTCTGCTCGACTCTTGAACATTTGCGAATAATCGAAAGGAACGGGTTCTTCCGATTCAGGAAGACCAAACAGCACGACCCGACCTTCGTTTCTCACTATATGGAATGCCTGCGAAAGCGTTGGAGTCGACCCCACCGCCTCGATCACGAGATCAGCACCAGCGCCATTCGTAAGATCGCGAACAGCTTCAACCGCGGCATCGCCAGTCACGTCAATTGCCTGGTCAACACCATAGGAAACACCAAGCTCGCGCCGCCATTTCAACGGTTCAACCGAGATGATTTTCTCAGCACCAAGTCTCCGAAGAGTGAAATCCCAGAACAGTCCGGCGCTGCCCTGCCCGACTACGAGACAAGTTTGCCCCGCAAGGGACGTGGGCAACCGTTTAGCGGCGTAAACGGCCGTACCCAGCTGTTGAGCGAGGGTGACTGTATCGAGATCGACAGACGGGTCGAGCTTCAACACATGAGCGTCGTCGACAACCTGGTAGTCGGCAAAGCAGCGTGAGTTCCAGATGTGCGGTGTAGTAAGGACTATGTCCCCTTCACTGAAGCGATCCGAACGAGATTCAACGACCTCACCGACAGCTTCGTGACCGGGATGCCCTGCCATTGCCGGGAATGCGTGCATAGCCCAACCGGTATTTACCATGTGAAGATCACTGCCACATATCGAAGCTGCTCGGGTGCGAACTAGCACCTCACCAGCCGCTGGAACCGGTATCTCGACCTCGTCGCACCGAACTACGCCTTTTTCGACTGCTATTGCCGCTCGCATCTTTTCGGAGCTACCTGAACCAGTCGACATTACGAGTAAGCAGCCAGTTCAGTGCCGTGGGCAGTCCACATCTCGTCAAACATCTCCCTAATCTCACCCAGAGAAAGCACCGCTGAAGTGAGTGGGTCAAGCGCTATTGCGTGGAACGCAGCCTCTTTGTCGCCATCGAGAATTGCCTGCGTAGCCAGCTGATGCACGCCCTGATTCGAACGGCTCAGTGCTGCGAGTTGCCCTGGAAGTTCGCCAACAGCCATCGGGTGAAAACCTAGCTTGTCGATAAGAATTGGTACTTCGACGCTGCTTAGATCGATGAGATTGTCGATCAGGCCTTCATTCGGAACATTTCCGTTGATCACGGTCGGGCGATCAGATTCCATCGCCTCGATAATTCGGCATGCATATTCTTCTGAACGCTCAGCGGTAAGCCGTCGATCAGTGTTCGCATCCTCAAGTAGCTGCGTGTAGTGGTCGTCAACACGGGTTGTGCGTCGCTGCAAATCCTGTCGGATCTGATTCAGATTGAACTCTTCAATCGTTTCTTCGTTCGTTCGGAAGTACGGTGTGTACTCCGACATGTGACGAGTAGATTCAGTTACAAAATAACCGAACTGTTTCATCACTTCAAAGCGAACGGTATCTCGGGAGAAAATCTCGGGATTTTCCATGGCTTCGAAAAGCTGTGGGTAGGCGTCTTGTCCGTCAACCTCGAATCGCAAGAACCATGCGAGGTGATTGATTCCTGCAACCCAGCCTTTAACCCGGTCTTTCGATACGCCGATGTAGTCGGCGAGATCAGCTGTTGTGTGTTGAACGCTGTGGCAGAGTCCAATCGTAGGAACGTCAGTTGCTTCAGCAATCGCCCAGCAAGCAATCGCCATTGGGTTTGTGTAGTTCAACAGGGTAGCGTTCGGAGCAACATCCTCTATGTCTTCACAGATATCCATCAACACTGGAGCCGTTCGAAGAGCCTTGAAGACTCCACCCGGGCCGACGGTGTCGCCAACCGATTGATCAACGCCGTACTTCAGCGGAATTTCGATATCACGTTCGTAGCTGTCGCCAACGCGAATAGTCGTAAGCACATAGTCCGAACCATCGAGTGCTTCGCGACGATCCGGAGTGGCCTCGACCTTGATATTGGTCCCAGTATCTCGGGCAAGTTTGTTGGCGAACTTATTCATCAAAGCGAGTCGTTCGGGATCAGTATCCATCAACGAAACGGTCGAATCGGAAAGTTCTGGAACGCAAACTATGTCTTGAAGTAGGCGACGTGCGAATACGACGCTGCCCGCACCGATCAGAGAAATCTTTGCCACGTTTTTGTCCCTCGTGTTGCCCTATGAATTAAAAATGCCCGAATCAATACGGCAAGCTAGCACACGGAACGAATCAAATACAGAGCCAGCGACTAACTGGCGCCGAGCTCTTTCAAGATTGCCGTACCACGCTTGATTGCCCGTGCATCGAACGTCGCCTTGTCATCGAACATCCCGCCTGAAAGATTCGCAGCAACGAATGTGTTCGAGTGTGGCAGATCGCGCCTGAAACGTCGGGCAAACTTGTTTGGTTGCGGCTTATCGGTCGAAACGAAATAAGCGTCGCCAATCTGCATCACCTGAATGCCAGCCTCTTCATCAGTTCGAATTTCCACTTCAACATTTCGACGCTGAGTCGTATCGGCAGCACCATTTGCTGCCTGGGTTGCCAGTAGAAGCCCCATCGCATGCACATCTTGCGGCACTCGTTCGGGGTGTGAAGGTTCGGCGTTATCATCCCACCAGTCATACGGGCGAATATCGTGTGATGGAGCCTGTGAAAACAGAGTGAGCCCGCCACCATTTTGCTCTAACGCCCACGAGGCGTATCCAGGGTAATCAGCGGTCCATTGAGTCGATGACCCGAGGATCGAGGCAGGGCATGCAAAGTTCAACAACCTTGCGATTCCGCTGCCATCGGCTCGGTCGATAGCCATCACGAATAGTGCGGCATTTCCGGGTCGACCGGGGCCTTCTACGAACGTAGATACGTCAGGCAGCAGTGTTCCTGTCGAACCCATCGAGGCTGGTTCTAGCGAGCCGACAGCAGCCGTAACCGCGCCTGCGACCTGATCGGGAAGGTACGCAGCATATGTAGCGTATTGCGGATCGTCTCGCCAAAGCGGAGGGCTCGTGGCATTACCAGTCGCTGTGAGCCAAACCGAAGTAGCGGCGACGCCAGCCGCTTTACCAGCCGACGTTTTGATAGCAGTGCTGAGTGCTGGAGATATTCCCCAAACATCAAGGCTCACCAGCACAACCCGAGTGCCTTTAGATTCTAGAACTATTGCCCGCACGAGAAGATCGTCGAGAATGCCCGTAGAGACTCGGGAACCATGTTCTGGCCCGTCGATAACGAAGCCGATAGGTGGAGTGATTACCGCCCGGCCGACCCCAGCCTTAAACAACCCGGGATCGGTCTTGCCAGCCATTTCCAGAACCATTCAAATCCCCGCCATGTATCGTCGCTTTTGCAGCGACTCAGAAATATCAGGCTTTGATATTAGCTGTTAGCTGACCTAAAACGAGTGTCAATATGGCTATCGAGTGGTAGGCTCCGCAACATTCTTAATGCACTCGATCTCTACGCAATCCTCAGGAGAATCAAATTGAATAACGATCAGTTCGAAATCTTCGATGACGAATTTCAATCGATACTCGGTTCAAATCCAACTCTTACGCAGCTTGCCGATGGTTTGGCGTTCGCCGAGGGTGTGTGCTGGTTCCCACGACTCAACAAAGTGATCGTTAGCGACATTCCGAACAATCGCATCGTTAGCTGGAGCGAATCAGAAGGGTTTGGAATTTATCGAGAGCCATCGGGGTGTTCCAACGGGAATACTGTCGACCGCGAAGGCAGAGTGATCTCCTGCCTCACTCGGGGAAGAACTGTTGTTAGAGAAGAACTCGACGGCAGTCTCACCACCATCGCCGATTCGTACGACGGTGGAAAGCTGACGTCACCCAACGACGTTGCTGTGAAATCAGACGGTTCGATCTGGTTCACAGATCCCGACTACGGCTTCCTTCACCCGGAACTTGGTCACGGCGAAATGCCTGAGCAAGATCGAAATAGAGTATTCAGAGTCAATGGTGAGACTCTCGATATAACGATGGTCAATGAAGATTTCGACAAGCCGAACGGCATCACATTCTCACCTGACGAATCTGTTCTATACGTCGGCGATACAGGTCGCACACACGGCGAGTTCCGCCCCCACAATCTGATGGCATTCGATGTGAACGGCGACAAGCTTGAAAACCCAAGATTATTTGCTGACGTTGAGCCGCACGTCCCAGACGGATTTCGTGCCGACGTAAACGGCAATATTTGGGTAGCGGCCGGCGATGGCGTTCAGGCATTCAACCCACAAGGTGAATTGCTCGGTAAAATCCACACTCCCGAGGTTGCAGCCAACCTGTCGTTCGGCATGTCCGACAACCAGACGCTCTTCATCGGAGCAACAAGTTCAATCTGGAGCATCGAACTCAATACAGCCGGTGCTTCACGACCCTCAAACTAGCAATACCAATTACATCGACGAATCGAAACGACTCATGACAGCTGAAAACAAAACGTTCGCCAATCACCGTTCGCAAACTCCGCCAGAAGAGCTTCTGGAGGGAATAGAAGTTATCGATGATCGCTTCTTAGGATTGATCGATGCGAATGCAGAAATTTCGAAGCATTTCACGGGCTGCGAGTGGGCCGAAGGTCCGGTCTACTTCCCAGAGGGCGACTATGTGTTGTGGTCGGACATCCCAAACAACCGGATTCTCAAATTCGACGCTAACACGAACGACACAACCGTGTTCAGAGAGCCATGCAACAACACCAATGGGCACTTCCGTGATCAACAGGGTCGACTCGTTTCGTGTGAGCATGCAGCCAATCGAATATCCCGTACCGAGGCCGACGGCACTGTAAAAACTCTGGTAGACAATCTCGAAGGAAAACGACTGAATTCGCCGAACGATTTGGTTGTGAAGTCAGACGGCACGATCTGGTTTACCGATCCACCTTATGGAATTCTTTCTGATCGTGAAGGCAACCAGCGAGAATCAGAACTCGATGGAAACTTCACGTACCGATTCGACCCAGAATCGAACAAACTTTCAGTGGTCGATAACATCGGCGACCGCCCTAACGGTCTCGCATTTTCTCCTGACGAGAAGCTCTTCTACCTCGCCGACACTGGTGAACCTCGTGACATCACGGTGTTCGATGTTTCTGAAGACGGAAAAACTCTTTCGAATCGGCGACTGTTTGCGGAAGTGCGTCCCGGTGCGTCAGATGGCTTCCGAGTCGACGAGCAAGGCAACATCTGGACCAGTGCTCGTGACGGTGTTCAGTGCTATTCAGCTGACGGAACGCTTCTTGGAAAAATCCTAATCCCTGAACAGGCGACAGCGAACCTTGTATTCGGCGACAAAGACGGCAAGCGCATCTACATCTGCGGCGACACCTCGCTCTACTCGGTGCGAGTAAAAGTCGCTGGAGCAGCTCGCTACTGGTAACCCTTCGATAACGAACCGACACCGAAACTAAGCAGATATTCTCGGCTATCTGGTGGCAATCCCATCGGAATAGACCGAGAATGTCTTGTATTAGCTAACAAACGAACCTGATTCTCCTGAATAGGCTGGAATGAAATGAAAGTGGCAATCGGTGCCGACCACGGCGGATACGAGCTGAAAGCAGATCTAACCAAAGTTCTCGAGTCGCTCGGCCATGAAGTGCTTGATAAAGGCGCGCACCAGTACGACGCGGAAGACGATTTTCCGGATTTCGCAGCACCCGTGGCAGCCGCAGTTCAGGCAGGTGAAGTCGACCGCGGAATCGTTCTTTGCGGTAGTGGAGTTGGTGCTGCAATAGCAGCCAACAAGTACCCCGGCGTGCGAGCTGGACTTTGCCACGACACATATTCCGCTGGCCAAGGAGTCCGACACGACGATATGAACGTTCTATGTATGGGCGCTCGTGTCGTGGGAATCGCACTAGCCGAGGATCTGGTGAAATCGTTTATGGCTGCGAATCTCGAAGCCGACGAACCGCGATTCCAGCGTCGCCTCGATAAAGTAACTGCTATCGAAAACGATCAAATCTCAAAAAGTTAGCGCCCGATAGTCCTCAATAAATTAATTCGTAGCCGTACTCTCCGGCGTGCCTGCAGGAAATAAATGAACAACATTGAAAAGGCTCTCGAAAACGGTCAATCGATCTGGCTCGATTCGATAAGCCGAGACATGCTTCGATCTGGTGAGCTTCAAAAGTTCATCGACTCGGGTATCACCGGTGTCACGTCGAACCCGTCCATCTTCGACAAAGCTATCGGCGACAGCGATATTTACGACGAAGCGCTGAAGGAATATGCGAAAGACGGTGCAGATCGCCAGACGATCTTCGAACGACTCGCTGTTGACGACATTCGAGATGCTGCGGACGTCCTACGCCCCGTCTACGACAACTCCGGTCGCAAAGACGGTTACGTAAGCATCGAGGTTTCACCAACACTGGCAAACGATACTGACGGCACGGTTACTGAAGCTCGTCGATTGTGGGAATCGATCGACCGCCCTAACGTGATGATCAAAGTTCCTGGCACTCCAGCCGGTGTTCCAGCGATTAAGACGCTCATCTCAGAAGGCATCAATGTAAACGTCACACTGTTGTTCTCACTCGACGCATACAAAGCGGCAGCAAACGCATATATCGAAGGTTTGAGTGAGTTTGCGAAGGCCGGACGCGGAATGACCTCCGGAATCGCTTCGGTGGCTTCCTTCTTCGTAAGCCGAGTCGACACATCGGTCGACAATGCGCTGCCTGACGGTCACGAACTGAAAGGCAAGATAGGTATAGCTAACGCCAAGCTCGCCTACGCAG
Organism: Candidatus Lucifugimonas marina; assembly: GCA_029593915.1. Taxonomy (GTDB): domain Bacteria; phylum Chloroflexota; class Dehalococcoidia; order Lucifugimonadales; family Lucifugimonadaceae; genus Lucifugimonas; species Lucifugimonas marina. The sequence goes on from CP046147.1 coordinate 1,790,397, forward strand.
CATTTGGCGAACTCTTTGACCGCAAGCTGGGCGGCGGAGGCAACTTCTTCCCGCTCCACTCGACCGGAGCGCAGGTTCAACGGCCGCTCTGGGCGTCGACCGGAGTGAAGAACCCTAACTACTCAGACACCATGTATGTCGATGGTCTGATGGGTCCCGACACTGTCGATACGATTCCTGAGGCAACGCTCGCCGCTTACAGCGATCACGGTAACCCAGGTTCGGACCTAACAAGCGGTCTCGACGAAGCACAGGCCCAGATGAAGGCGCTGGCAGATGCGGGCGTATCGCTCGATTCGATTACGGATGATCTGCTTGAAGCTGGTGTCGCAGCATTCGCAGATTCATATGAATCCTTGCTTGGTCGCATCGAAGAAAAGTTGAAAAAACTCAGCTAACTATCGGACCGAAGGGGAGCAGATGGGAATCGACCAGAACGATGCCGTAGCTGAAGCACTACGACGTCTGGTGTCAGATTCATTCGCAACTCGATTGTGGCAGAGAGATGCGTCTCTCTGGCCAGAGCCATCACCCGGTGGTGACCCCGCATCTAATACTCTCGGCTGGCTTGATCTCCCTATGCGGTTGTCGATGTTGGGGCAGCAGTTCGCTGATCTGAATTCTCAGCTTGTCGCAGACGGCTTCACCGATGTCGTAGTACTTGGCATGGGCGGCAGCAGCATGACTCCGCTCGCGCTGAGCAATCTTTTCGAAGACTCCATAGCGAACGGATCGTCGCGAATTCGGCTCCACGCGCTCGACACGGTCAACCCGACGACTGTTTCGAAAATCACCGAAAATCTCGATCTCAGCAAGACCTTGGTCTTCGTTTCCAGCAAGTCGGGCACGACAATCGAACCGCTCACTCTTGAGTCGCACTTCAGGGCAGCGATGGAATCATCGCCCTCCTCGTCGATGAATCGCAAAAATTTCGTAGCACTCACCGATCCTGACACACCACTTTCCGAACGAGCTCGAGCAGGCGAATTCGGTACATGGGTCGCAACACCCGAAGATGTCGGCGGAAGATTTTCTGCACTGTGTGCGTTCGGCATGATGCCAGCAGCGGCAACCGGTATAAACGTCCGATTGTTTGCTGAATCAGCGGCGCGGATGGCACAACGTTGCTCGGTGGATTCAGAAGAAAATCCCGGTCTGGCGCTTGGTGCTTTCATGGCGAGCAACGCATTGGACGGCCGAGACAAAGTCACTCTCATAACGAGTTCTGAATATTCAATGTTCGGAGCGTGGGTAGATCAACTCCTCGCCGAATCAACGGGAAAAAACGGAAAAGGACTTATCCCGGTCACGGGTGAACCAGTCCTCAAGCTCGATGATTTCGATTCAGATAGGCAGTTCATCGTCTTCAAGACCGGCGAAGACACGGACAGGCTGAGCCACGCAATATTTGCGCTCAGATCATCCGATCATCCGGTGTTTGTCATTGAACCTCAAAGTGCCGATAAACACGAAATCGCCGGGGAATTCTTCAGGTGGCAAATCGCGACAGCGGCCGCTTCCTCACTCATGGATATTTATCCGTTCGACCAGCCAGATGTCGAATCGGCCAAAGTCAAATCGAGAGAGCTTCTCACTGATCTCAGAACAGCTATAGATTCTGTCGATCTGAATGAAGCGCTCGCTGAAACAACAATTCACAGAGCGCCGAAATACGTGGCAATCACCGCATTCCTCCCAGAGTCCGAAGAACTAACGGCAGCTTTCGCTGATCTCCGGAAGGCAATATCCCAGAAGACAGGAATGGCGACTACGTTCGGCTACGGTCCCCGATACCTACATTCAACCGGTCAGCTCTATAAAGGCGGCCCGCAGAACGCAATTGTGTTGGGATTCGTATCAGGGATATACGATCATCTTGCCGTACCGGACGAGTCATACACATTTGGTCAGTTGACTGAAGCTCAAGCCGGTGGCGATTTCATGGTGATGGCGGAAGGTGGTCAGAAGGTTCTTCCAGTAAAACTGGGCGTCGACCCTGCTGCAGAACTTTCGACCGCTACGCAACAACTAATCGAATAGAACGGCCCCCCCAAACAAGCGGAGACCTTCAAATGGCTAGCTCGATATACAACTCAAATCTCCACTACATCGTTGCACTCGATGATCGAGTTGATCTGTGTGCCGACGTACTCGCATCGTCAGGCGAGCCTACCGCCGCTGATCGGGAGCAAGCTGCCAAGCTAAAACGAATCGTCTTCGATGGCATGACCACCGCCGTAGAAAATGGCCTAGCTAAGTCGAGTATCGGCGTGTGGGCTGACAGTGACATCGGCGAATCGGTATTGCTCCGTGCAAAAGCAATGTCGATGGCGACCGCCTCTTCGCCTGGAAATGGCACGAGTTCTCTCGGTCGATTGAATCTCGACTACACAGCGGTTCAACTCACTCTCAATCCTGATGGACCGACTGAAGCACGAAAAGAACTTCTTAAACGACTGAAGGTCGTCTCTGACAAAGCTCGGGAGGAGTCCACTCCTCTGATGATCGAAATCGATTCTGTACCTACGGCAACGCAGATTCAGATGTACGGCGGATTCTCCGATGCTAGGTCGATGCTGATACTGATGGCTATCCAACAGCTTCAAGATGCCGGTGTAGATCCTGCAATCTGGTCGTTCGAGCCGGAAAACGATCCGACATTTGTTGAGACTATTGCTGCGCAGGCGCAACTCGATGACCGCGAGGTAAGCGTTTTTCTATCAATCGCTGGTGAGCTTTCTCCGATAGACGCAGAAAAATCACCAATAGAAAATGACCGAGCAACTGTCAAAATGGCCGCCACAACGCCTGGTATAACCGGGGTCTTCATTGGCCCAAGAGCGTACTTTGGGCACCTGGTTCAGTTCAACGAAGGCAACATCAAACGTGATGAAGCTGTTGAAGTTATTGCGAATCATTTGAACGATATCGGTGGTATCTTCGAGAAGTCTTACACCCCAACTGAGGCTATATAAACTTCTCCGATGCCCGATTCGTCCGCTTCCAACAGCCGTGTTCGCGCGTTCATTTTTGACCTCGATGGAACCCTCGTCGAAACCGAACGCCTCAAAGCAAAATCGTATGCAACCGTAGTGGGTCGACTCACCGGAGCCAACTCGCCCGACCGACGCGCCATCGAGCTGTACGAACGAATTGTTGGTTCGACCGACGAGATGGTCTGCCGACAAATGATCGATGAGTTTGGGATAGCCGATTCGCTCGAAGAAGTGGAAGGCGAACTCTGGAAACATCTTCACCAGATTCGTATGGATGAGTACAGGGTCACAGATGGCGCACCTAATCAGCTTCTCGGCAGGGTGTACCAGCACAACATCGATCTATTGCGCAATCAAAAAGCCAATGGACGAACAGTTTCGGTTGCCACTTCATCGTTCAGCGATGAGGCAAAACGCGTGCTTGAGGTTCTGGGTGTGCGAGTGCTGCTCGATGACATCGTCGGCCGTGAATCTGTAACAAATCCGAAGCCTGATCCTGAAATTTATCTGCTGGCTATGGAACGTCTCGGGCTCGAGCCTGAACAAGTTGTGATCGTTGAAGATTCACCAATCGGAACCAAAGCAGCGATGGCATCGGGTGCTTCGTGGATTTGCGTGAGCACTCCATTTTCTTATCAAGCAATTGAAGCAAGTTCATGGCTCGATCCGATGTGGGTAGTGCACGATCCAGCTAAACTCACTGAAACAGTAAATCGAAGAATTGAATCGATAGATCAGAGCTAACTGCCCGACCCATGAATCCATGGGCAAATTAGACGCAGCGATAGCCGTTACTGATCTACGAAACTGGAGCATTTGAATGAAACTCGGGATGGTTGGTCTGGGTCGCATGGGCGGCAACATGACGGAACGACTTCTGAACGATGGACACGAAGTAGTCGCCTTTGATCCCGATTCAACGGCGGTCGCCTCTCTCGCCGACAAGGGCGCTTCATCAGCGACTTCACCCGCTGATGTCGTCAGCCAACTTGAGGCCCCTCGAACCGTGTGGGTTATGGTTCCCGCCGGCGATATTACCGAGAGCACAGTGAACGAGCTTGTAGAACTGCTCGACGAAGGCGACACGCTGATCGACGGTGGAAATTCGAACTACAAGGAATCTCAGCGTCGAGCAGAACATGCTGCTTTGAGCGGCGTCGATTTCCTCGACTCTGGTACGAGCGGCGGTGTTTGGGGACTTGCAAACGGCTACTGTCTGACAGTTGGTGGGAACCGATCAGCTTACGACCGAAACCGTCCTATCTTCAAAACACTCGCACCAGACGATTCTGATGGCAATCTATACGTCGGACCAAGTGGTTCAGGGCACTACGTAAAGATGATCCACAACGGCATCGAATACGGCATGATGCAGGCATATGCCGAGGGCTTCGAGCTTCTCGCCGCGAAAGAAGATTTCAATCTCGACCTGGGAGCTATCGCCGAAAACTGGACTCGCGGAAGTGTGATTCGATCTTGGCTGCTCGATCTCACAGTCGACGAACTGGAGAAAGACCCCAGACTCGACGAACTAAGCTCATATGTAGAAGATTCAGGCGAGGGACGCTGGACGGTGGACGCATCGGTAGAACTTGCCGTACCAGCCCCAGTAATCACCGCCGCACTTCAGATGCGATTCAGGTCGAGGCAAGGTGACCCGCTTGGTGGCAAGATGCTGGCAGCCATGCGCAACGGCTTCGGCGGTCACGCTGTAAAGAAAGCTTCCGACTAGACGAGACTGACAATGACTAACAGCGAATACCCGTCACCGCCCCACTATCCGTTCATCAATACCCAGATGATGACGGCACGCGAACTCCGAGAGATGCTCGAAGATCTCTGGGAGTGGGTTCACGAAGCAGAGATGGCTCATGAAGATATCGCGCCAAGCGACGAACTGATTCAAGAGGTTCGGCACCAAATGGCAGTGATTATCGAAGAACGTGTTGAACGTCATTCCGACGAACCGGGCCGAAGCGCCGAGTAACGATTTCACTTAGACCCAAGCTTTACCCGAGCAGGTGTGAGTACAGTTCGCTTTGGCGTTCTCTGGCAGTAGCGTAAATATCGGCTCGATCATGGTTAGGTTCGTAGGTCTCGGCGATGTGCGCCTTGTGCGAATCAAGAGAATCCCAAACGCCCAACGCATTCAGCGCCAGAATAGCTGTACCTCGGCTGGTGTCTTGCTCCTCGGCTGAAACGCCGACAGGCACTCCCAGAACGTCAGACATCGTCTGCAGCCACCAGGGGGAGTTCTGTATCGCTCCACCGCTTGCGATCATCTGATAGCCAGATTTCACACCGGGGAGTAGCAGATCAGCGACCATGGCGAATCGATACGCAACCGATTCGAGCATTGCCTGAAGAATTTCTATAGGCGTTGTCGAGATTTTTATACCCTCGAGAACACCAGTTGCAGCAGTCGACCAGCCGGTTGCTCTTTCGCCAGCGATAAATGGAAGAACGTGAATTCCATGTGCAGCAGGTGCCGTTTTCTGTAGTTCAGAATTCAGATCCTCGATCGCAGGTAGCTTCAGATTTTCTAGCGCCCATTGAACGACGTTGCCGCCTTCCGAGAACGAACCACCAAGTAGCGTTCGTTCGCTACCTAGCCGATACGCCCAAAGCCCGGTCGGTACATCTGGCGCAGGCCCTTCGCTTAGAACTCGCATCGCCCCGGTTGTGCCAACCGTCAGAGCCACCTTTGTGCCATCGACACAACCTGTGCCGACGTTCACAGCAGCTCCATCTCCGACAGCGAGCATGAACGGTAGTTCGGCAAGTGCTGGCCACCGCTTGGCAAATTCAGGCGCAAGACCAGATTCGGCATCGCTCCAGGGCGCTAGTTCAGGGAGATTGCTTCGGTCGATGCCAAGCCTGCCCAGCAGACCGTGATCCCATTCGAGTTCGTGCCGGTTCAGCAAGCCGCTCCACGACGATACGCAGTAGCTAGCTTTGACATCACGACGACCAAACCATTTCGTGAATATGTAGGTCGAGACATCGACGTAACGATCCACGCGTTCAGCAAGTTCAGGCTGCGTTCTACGCATCCACCTGATTCGTCCCGGCAGGTACGAGGTGTGTTGCATCACGCCAGTTCGGTCGTAAATGATCGGAACGTTTAGCTCTTCTTTGAGCCGATCAACGTCTTCGCCCGAACGAGTGTCAGCATAGGTGTAGACGGGAGTTATGGCATTGCCTGATGAATCGACTCCAAGAACCGTGCTCGACATGCAATCGAATCCAACGCCAATTACCTCGCCCGCCAGTGCACCGGCTTTCTCAAGCACGGAATCAATGGCTTGTTCGGTCGCGATTCGGATATCGTCTGCGGATTCTTCCGACGTCCCATCCGATGCGACTATTTGGGTATGGGCAATCGTCGCCTCAATGCCAACTACGCTCCGGGCGAGCGCGTCGAACAAGCCCGCCTTCACTGACGAGCTTCCGATATCGACTGCCAGTACGTACGGTGACTCGTAGTCGGTCAAAACCCCACTCATTTCGTCATCCGCCAGTAGTTCGACTAATTAGCAACTAAGAAACGACGTATTTCTCAACCAACGATTGGTCGATCTCTATTCCGAGGCCAGGTTTGTCGGTCACTTCGAAATACCCATTGCTCGGTTCGTAGTTCTCAGCCGTAATAGCGTTTTTGAACGAATTAGCGTGATGGCTGTGTTCCATGATCATGAAGTTCGAACACGAAGCCGAATACTCAACTGTCGACGCCACTGAAAGAATCCCGCCGCCGCCAACGTGTGGTGCAACCGGGATGCTGTAGGTATCGGCGATTGTGCCAATTCGGTGACCTTCAGTGATGCCGGTTCGAGCGATGTCGTGCATGACGATGTCGTAAGCACGGCGTTCGAACGCTTCACGCATTTCGTATCGGGTTCGACTCCACTCGCCAATAGCAACTGCCATATCGAGAGATTCGGCAAGCGCAACAGCCCCCGGAATATCATCAGGAACAAGCGGTGATTCAAGCCAGGTGAAATCGAGCTTTTCTAGTTCACGCCCTAGTTTTGTTGCACTTGTAACTGACTGCCGCATGTGTACGTCGCACATCAGCATGATTTTCGGACCAACTCGTTTTCGAACGGCTCTGGCGATCTCCGCGACACCTTCAGCATCGAGCAATAGGTGAAGCTTGAGCGCCTGGTAGCCATAACCAACATGCTCTTCAGCGGTATCGGCTACTTTTTCCGGGTCGGTTCCACCCATGCCCGCATACAGCTTGACCTTGTCGCGGTAACGCCCGCCAGCGAGCTTGTGAACAGGCATGCCCGTTGCCTTACCCACAATGTCCCACAGTGCGATGTCTGTGCCGCCAATGGCATCGATGTAGAAGCCTGTTGGGTGACCTCGTTCTCGCATGGCGCCGAAATTACGAGTCCAAATTGCTTCGATGTCAAAGGGATCCCGCCCCATGATCAACGGCCGAACCAGATCTTCGATGATCACCTGCGTTGTTCTAGGTGAAACTGGCGATTGCGCCTCGCCCCAACCGACAATCCCAGTGTCGGTCTCTATCTTGATTACCGTGGTTTCGTGATGCTTCGAGTAGATCGAGGTGAATGCTTGCTCATCCACAAAGTAGTCGCCGAAATCGATTACGGCTGGACGATCTTTGCCTTCCGATTCATCTCCGTGAGGTATTCGAACTGGAAAGGCTGTTATTTCTTTAATCTTCAAAGCTACCGAGCATCTTTCAAACTATTTTTCTAAACTGACACAGAGTTGATTTAGTCTTCTTGCATCTTCGCAGGAATCATCTTCTCGAAGAATTCGATTCGGCTGCTGATTACGTGCTCTCGAGTCTTTGCACCAATTGCCATAGCTTCAGGAGCCAATGTCAGGCCTTCACGGTACGGAGAATCGATGGTGTCGTCTTCCCACTGCATGTAAACCCTATTGTTTTCGCCGGGTACCGTTCCACCGTTGAAGTAGACAGTCACTTTTCCACGTTGCCCCGCATCTGAATATGCATCACCCTGCTGCTGGAGAAGGGTTGCCACTTTTCGAGCCATTCCGGGCTTCACGTCATACACGCGTCGAATTACATACATGATTAGCTCCTAAGCTTCTCAATGTTCCCAAGCAGTTAAAAACGCAATAAAGCTGGGATATTTTTCTACAAATACTGTTTGGTCTTTTTGGAGTCAAAAATAACCGAACGTGCACAAAGTACACCCTGAACTAGCACTCAGTAAATGCTCGCACACCAGTTTCATTGTATTTTCACATCGTCTCAACGAATTTCAGAGATATCATGAACAAGTTGTCGCCAAACTAATTCAGAACAGGTGCGAAGCTTGTTCGACTGGAGCAGTGAATGAAGATCGGCGCCCCCCGGGAGTCAGATCCCAACGAGAATCGCGTGGCGCTTGTGCCCGAGACGGTTGAACGTCTCGTAAAAGCTGGCCACGAGATATTTATTGAACAAGGAGCTGGGACAGCCGCAGGCTTTCCCGATTCAGCATATGCAGAGGCTGGCGCAAAAACCGCTTCCGCAACCGAAATGGCTGGCTCCGTCGACATTTTTGTCCATGTTCAGCCACCAACCGACGATGAAGTCGGAGCCCTGAAAACGGGCAGCATTGTTGTCAGCACACTGAACGCTCGTACGAACGGTCCGGGTGTTTCGGGACTAGCTTCAGCCGGTGCAACAGCACTGGCAATGGAGCTGGTTCCACGAATCGCCCGTGCACAGCGCATGGACGTTTTGTCGTCTCAGGCTTCTATCGCCGGATACAAGGCGGCGCTCTTGGCAGCCAACTCGCTTGGCAAATACCTACCAATGATGATGACCGCTGCAGGAACTATTCCTCCAGCCAAAATCCTTGTTCTAGGTGCAGGTGTTGCCGGACTTCAGGCAATCGCAACTGCGGGTCGATTAGGCGCCGTGGTTGAAGCGTTTGACGTTCGAGCAGCCGCTGGTGAGCAGGTCGAAAGTCTGGGTGCGAAATTCATACAGCCACCTGCCGCAGAAGACGCTGAAGGTGCTGGCGGTTACGCCCGCGAGCAGACTGAAGACGAACAGGCAAAACAGCGAGAGTTTCTAAAAGGACACATTGCTGAAGCTGACGCAGTTATTACAACAGCTGCGATCCCCGGACGCCCTGCCCCATTACTGATGACTGAAGACATGGTCGACGTCATGAAACCCGGCAGCGTGGTTATCGACCTCGCTGCGGAATCGGGCGGAAACGTTGCGGGCACGGTAGCTGGCGAAATCATCGATAAGAACGGTGTTTCGATCAACGGACCTATCAATGTCCCAAGTTCGATGCCGTTTCACGCAAGCCAGCTCTACTCACGAAACGTAATGGCGCTCTTCGATCTCATCATCGATAAGAAAGAAGGAACGCTGAATCTCGACTTTGAAGATGAAGTGATCGACACCATGTGTGTTGCTCACGAAGGCGAAGCTCGACACGGGTTAGGTGAATAAATGTTTGACGCCGAAGCGCTAATTATTGCGCTAACAGTGTTCGTACTCGCGATTTTCATCGGGTACGAGGTAATTACGAAAGTACCGCCAACACTGCACACACCACTGATGTCGGGGTCAAATGCGATCTCAGGCATCGTGATCGTGGGTGCTTTGCTGGTTGCTGGTCAGGCCGACGGTCTGGTTGGGCAGATTCTAGGTGCGATAGCAGTCGGACTTGCCATGATCAACGTGGTGGGTGGCTTCATGGTTACCGACAGAATGCTCAAGATGTTTAGAAGGTCGGGTCAGAAATAATGAGTACCGACGCACTCTTCCACATGAACATAACCAACGTGATGTACATCGTCGCGGCAATTCTGTTTATTGTTGGACTCAAACAGCTTGGTTCTCCAGCCACAGCTCGAAACGGTAACCGAATGTCGTCTATGGCGATGTTGATTGCGGTTCTCGCCACTGTTGTTGGTAACGACATCATGTCGTGGGAATGGATCATTGGTGGAGCCATTGTTGGTGCCGCCATCGGTGCGTTCTCAGCACGCAAGGTCGCAATGACCGAAATGCCGCAGCTGGTTGCAATCTTCAATGGTTTCGGTGGCGCTGCTTCTGCAGTTATCGCAGCCGGTGAACTAGTTCGCCTCATCGACAACGGCGCAGATATCGCCGAAGACGTATCGATCACGATCATGGCTTCGGTAATCGTTGGTGGAGTCACCCTCACGGGTAGCTTCATCGCTTATGGAAAGCTTCAGGGCGTGGTACCGACACGCCCGTTGTTGCTGCCAATTCGAAACGTGATTAACGTAGCGCTATTGATCGGAATGATCGCATCGACCGTTTGGTTGGTTGTCGATCCTTCGATGACCGCGTTCTTTATAGCTGGTGGTATCGCACTCGCACTCGGAATCCTTGTTGTGATCCCGATTGGTGGTGCCGACATGCCAGTGGTTATCGCACTGCTGAACTCTTACTCCGGTATCGCTGGTGCTGCCACAGGATTCGTCCTCGGCAACAACATGCTGATCATCGCAGGTTCGCTGGTCGGTGCTTCAGGACTGATTCTCACGAGGATCATGACCAAAGCAATGAACCGATCACTCGCCAACGTGATGCTCGGTGGATTCGGTGTTGAAGATGGGGCAGCAGGCAGCGGCGAAGAAGAAACTCGACCCGTTACCTCGATTCAGCCTGATGATGCAGCAACGATGCTTGCCTACGCTCAGTCGGTAATCTTCGTCCCGGGCTATGGTCTTGCCGTTGCTCAAGCACAGCACCAGGTTCGTGAACTTGCCGACTTGCTCAAGGAAAAGGGAATCAGCGTTCGCTACGCTATCCACCCTGTGGCAGGTCGAATGCCGGGTCACATGAACGTGCTGCTTGCCGAGGCAAACGTGCCTTACGACGAGTTGAAAGACCTCGACGAAATCAACGGAGAGTTCCAACGAACTGACGTTGCTGTCGTGATTGGTGCGAACGACGTTACGAACCCGTCTGCACGAACCGACACTTCGAGTCCGATCTACGGCATGCCAATTCTGAACGTTGACCAGGCGCAGTCGGTCATCATGATGAAACGTGGAATGTCATCTGGTTTCGCCGGAGTGCAGAACGAAATGTTCTTCCTCGACAAGACCCAGATGCTCTTCGGAGACGCTAAAGACTCCGTAGAAAAGATCACGTCAGAAGTGAAAGACCTCTAGGTTTCCTTTCGATTAGTTTGTGAATAGAAAAACGCCCGGCGCATTTGCTCCGGGCGTTTTTTTGTTAAGCCCACACTAGCCCTCCCGAGTGCAGCCGAGGGATCACTAACAAGGCACACGCCCGTCGACATCCTTTACGATTCTCTCCCTACGAATATCACATGCCGCCACCGAAGGTCCCTCTGCTCCGCTATCGCTGCGGTCGGGACGAGGGGTTACCAGAGCGGAGTTTGAATCCCGCTAAAACGCTTCAGTTAGACCACTTGGTGGCGTGCGGTGATCCTTATTCCACAAAGCTTCGACGTGATATCGAGGTTGCCAACCCAATACACGCTTAGTTTTCTCGTTGTTGAACTTTGCGTGTGGCAGATCAGGCAATACGAAGAAAGTCTCGCATTTGGTCGCTAATCGCTCTTCGGGAACTTCGACAGCCGCTTGAACTGCAGTTCCGCAGTCCTGCCATGCAGTCGAATACGGAACCATGTCGTCGTGGTAAACCGGAGTCGCCTCTGGACCACCCAAATTCCACGTGTGCTTCATGTTGTAGTAGAGCAAGGTGAGCACCTGAATGCCGTGTCGCTTGCTGAACACCCGGCAGATTTCCTGCCCAAGAGCTTTGGTGTGAGCGTAGAGACGAGTCCCCGGCGCTGGTGGCATATCGGGATTGAGATCGTGATCCCACTCCTCATACTGCTGCCCGACCATTTGAAAGTGTGGACCAGTGGTTATCACCCGTTTTATTCGATGCTCTCGGGCGGCAAGCATCATTGCGTAGTTGCCCATGGTGTTCACATCGAACGCTAGCTGCCTGTGCGGACGTAATACGGAAAGGTTCACGATCACATCCATACCTTCGGCAGCCTTCACAACACCATCGATATCGTCAGCTGAAAGCTTTTGAAATTCACCTTTGTACTCTGGATACGGATCGTTGATGTCGGTCAGCAAAATGTCGTGGCGATCTTTCATCGCCTTCACAGCCCAGGGCCCCAGCATTCCGTTCCCACCAAGAATCAAAACTTTCATGATGAGAGCCTCCCAGCTAGTCCCGGCAGTAATCTCGCAGCGGTATTGGTGTTGAACCGTTGATGTTCTATTGGCGATTGAACGTGTATATCCTGCCACTGAATGAGCTCTTCGCTCACCAGTGCCTCCTGCACGGCAGCCCCGATCATTCCGTGAGAAATCACAGCAGTGTCTTCAGGCTTAGCAGAGCTGTCACCAACAAACGGCCAACCAAGTCGCAGGTTCACAACCTGAATGAGCCGATCACGGGCGAACTCTTTGCACACGTACTCGGCAATGTGAGCGTTCAGAAGGTCAACATCTTCAGCAGAGGGATCTGTTCGCCATTTTTCAGTAACGACGAGATTCTCTTCGTGATCTTCGTAGAGTCGAAGTGTGCTGATGTTGATGTACCGTTTCACGCCGGCATCAGAAGCCGCCTGAAGCAGGTTATACATACGGCGAGTGCTGTAGTCCATCAGGTGTGCTGGTGAACCCGACTGTCCTTGATAACCGATATTGATTACAGCATCAATTCCGGCGAGCAGTTCGTCGGTTTCAGATTCATGGCCAAGCTCGTGTGCAACGATATCGCCACTGGCGTTTTCGGGAAGATCGGTCAATCTAAGCGTATGTGCACCGCTAAGTTCGCCAGCAATTAGCTGCGCCGTTGCCGACGCTGCCGAAGTAATCAGCAGGTTCAATGTTCAACTCCACTAGTTGTATTTGATGAGCCAGATAAGCTCCAGCAACCCGAATTACGGATTGAGTTCGTAGATACTAACGCCATGAAGACGTTTGAGTTGCAATCAACTGCGGCAATCAGCCGAGCAAAACCTGCTTGGTTATTAGCATTCCTGCTTCTTGTTCTCATAACGGGATGCAGCAGTGACGCCGTTGCTCCAACCGCAGCGCCGCGCCCTGCCGTACTTTCTTGCCCGAATTGCGAATTGGTTGATGTTGCAGGGGTGGTCGACGCCAATACTCTCAGCACTTCGATTGGGCACATCAGAATGTATGGCGTGTATGTACTGAACGAACCCGCCGACTGCGCCACGCAAGCTAAAGAGCGGCTATCGAATCTCGCCGGGCGTTCGATCCGTATCGAGCCCGGCCCCGAAGTTCCCGTGAGAATCGGTTCCAATCACTATTACTTCTACACCGCGGACGGAATTTCGATTGAAGATTCTCTCATCCGAGACGGGCTGGCTCTCGCTTGGAGTCAGGATGGCAAGCATATGGGCTGGTTCTTGTTCAGAGAGGCAGCGGCAAAGTCGGGCGACATCGGTTGTCTGTGGCACGACTACCAAGCGTTCCAACGTGGAGAACCCAACGAGTTTCGCATTCCGGGGCTAACTTACAGAGAATAACGGCCTGGCTACGCTGGAAGACCAAACCTTGCGTTGACCCGATCAGGTAAACCGGTATCATCCGGCGGTCACGCCAAGCCCCCCACGAGGAAATTAGGAGATTCGCCATTGCGCTCGAAGTATCCGGCACTACACAGTTATCAACTCTCACTGATAATCGCCCTAGCTTCGACAGTGCTTGTCACGGCATTGGCGGCGTGTGGCTCAAGTGAATCTGAAGAAGTCATCTTCCCTCAGATCAGCGATCCGGGATCAGTCTTCACTATCGACGATGTGAAAGCCACCGGCTACAAAGAATCCAGTAGTTATTCGACCGAAGGCCTGCCCGGCGCTATTGATGTCAGTTTCGGCTTTCTGAGAGTCGGTGGAGGCGATCCCTATGACTACGAACTACGCTTCTACGATTCGCATCAGGCAGCCATTGATCAGGGAACCGCGATGGCAGAAGAAGGCACAGGTGCAGACGCGATTCTCAGCGAAGATGACGCCACTTACAAAGACGGTGTGAAGAACCGACGTATGATCATTGGTGGCGGTGCTGGCGGTGGCGCACGAAGTGGTATTGGCCCCAAATTTGGAACGTACGCTATCTTCGGAAACGTGATCATGCTGTGTCAGGGGTCCGATCCTGAAGTATCTCTAGAACGATGCGGACTCATGGCGAATGCGCTGGTTCCAGGTGAGTAAGCGATTCCTGATTCGAATCCTTAGTCTGGCGGCACTTTCGACGGTCGGTTCACTGCTCATGATGGGCTGTGGGTCGGGAAGTTCCAATTCAGAAACCGAAGCCAGTTTTCAGCGAATATCTGATTTCGAGCGACTCCTGACCATCGCTGATGTTGAATCCACAGGATGGAAAGAAACCAAGACCTATGACGTGGAGGGACTCGAAAACGCAGAGGCTGCTCAGGTCGGATTCTGGAAACATCCCATCGTAGGACCACTTGATTTCGAAATACGTGTATATTCCGATCACCAAACTGCTGTCGATGATGGGACGCCGTTCGCAGAAGAGTCTTCAGGAGAGGATGCTGCCCTGAACGCCACGACGGCGATGTGGGATGACGGAGTAAGAGATCGTCGTCTAATGGTCGGACAAGGCGGCGGTACTCAAACCGCAAAATTCGGCGACTTCGTGATACTTGGTAACCTCGTCATTCTTTGTCAGGGTCGTAATTCGGAACAGGCACTAGAACAGTGCGAGCCGTTTGTAAATCAGATCATGGGTGAGGATTCAGAATGAAAATATTCGGCTTCAGTTCGCTCAGTTCTTACGGACATCCTGACGGCAGCAATCCACGCCAGAAAATCCAATCTAAAAACCGGTTCTCGACGCTTATTTCTCTAATAGCGATTCCCGCCGCACTTGCGTTCGCAATTGGTTGCGGAGGAGGAACATCCGATGAGTCAGCGTCAGCGACATTCGTGAAAATTTCTGATTTCGAGAGAGTTCTGACTCTCGAAGACATAACGTCTACCGGATGGAAAAAGGGTAAAACCTACGACGTTGAAGGGCTCGACGGAGCCGAATCTGCCTATGTAGGGTTCTGGTCACCTCCAGATCTTGATTCACTCAACTACGAGATACGAATTTACCCCAGTCACCAAGTTGCCCTCGAGAAAGGCGTCCCCTTTGCGGAAGACGCCTCGGGCGAAGGAGCATCGCTCAACGCAGAGGATGCGTTGTGGGATGAAGGAGTACGCGACCGTCGAATAATCGTCGGGGGCGGATCACGAGGCAGTCAGAACCCTCGATACGGAGATTTCGTAATACTAGGAAATATCGTAATTTTGTGTGAAGGACGAACTCCGGAACATTCACTAGACCAATGTGCACCATTCGTCGCACAAATAACGGGTGAGGGTGCATAATTACACCATCACAGATTTGATGAGCAGAATCATTCACCGAGTTGGTTAATCAGGTGAATGACTGATGAGTTGTAAACAGGTATATTTGGCGCACTCACCAAACAACTTATTTTCATCTAAAAAATTGGTGGGTTCCGAACCATTACAGGGAGCTAAGAAATGACACAGGCAACCAGTGGCAGAGCACGGCTGCTGATACTGCTAGTAGCAATTGCTGCACTTTCGATTGCAGCAGTAGCGTGTGGCAGCGACTCCGGCGACGGCGATGGATCGTCTACTGAAGGCGTAATCGCTAAGATCGACGCCACAGATCGCATCTACACAGCAGACGACATTATGAACACCGAGTTCTTCAAGACTGACGACGAATACGATATCGAAGGTCTTGAAGCCGCTGTTGCAGCCGTTTACGGCTTCTATGGATCCGACCCGTACAACCGTCAGGAATACGAAGCACGCTTCTACCCTGACCATGCAACAGCGATGGCTCAAGGTGTTGATTACGCCGACGAAGCGACTGGGGCAGAAGCAGTTTTACTCAAGGACGTTCAGCGCTGGGATGAAGGCATTACCGACCGTCGTCAATGCGCAGGTAACGGTGGGCACCACTCAGGAAAATGCGACAACCCAAAATACTTTGACTACATCGTCGTTGGAAACATGATTCTGATGTGCCAGGGTAAAGACACTGAGACTTCGCACCAGGCATGTGCAAACCTAATGGCAGTGGTGCAATAACCCGTGTCATCAGGAACTCAGTTCTCTAAAAAACATGTCGCTGCGACTCTATTCGCCGTTCTTGTTGCAATGCTCGCAGTGGCGTGTGGCTCCGATTCGGGAGCAAGCGGTGGCGGGGAAACCGTTGTAGAACGGGTAGTTGATGATGGTCGAACTTACACAGTCGAAGACATTCGATCTGCCTTGGGCGTGAAAGTTGTCAAAGACTACGACGTAGATGAGCTTCCGGAAGCGCTGGAAGCTTGGAACGCTATCTACAACCAACTCGATCACGAGATTCGCTTCTACGCATCACATGCAGATGCTGTCGAACATGGAACCTTGTACGCCGATTCGGTTACAGGCGCCGATGCGGTGGTTACAGGCGATGGAGTGCTATGGGAAGAAGGTCGGAAGGATCGACGAAAATGCAGTCGAGCCGCTCAGACTCCTCACTCTAGCTGCTCATACTCAGCTCGATACCTTGAGTACATCATCCGCGGGAACATGATTCTTTTCTGCGAGGGCGATGAATCATCTGAGGCATTCGCCAACTGCGAAAGCTTTATGAAGCTGACGGAGCCAGCAGCCTAACGATAGTTCTCGAACTAAACAAAAAGGACCGACGAAATTATCGTCGGTCCTTTTTAGTTAAGTCTCATCGAAATACTAATTGCGGCAGAGTGCGCTTTCGCTGCACCTCAAACTGTAGGCATTGCTCATCAGACCCTAGGGCAAAACGGCAATCAGCACCTCGCAGGTCGATAATTGACGTTCACAGAGCATCACAGTGTTACCCACCACTGCGTAGGCGGGATAGAGGTTCACAACCGGTATGAGTGGATCACGCTGCCCTGCTGTCCGGGCAATAATCACCTCAGCTGGCTCAACACCAAACTTAAGCGCATCTGCGTGCGATTCGTAGAACCTTACTTCGATATCTCGCTGACTGAAAAAGCCGTACCAAATATCGATTGAACCGGGTACGGCCTCAGGGTCGAACTGCTTGTTCTTTTTAAATCCGACCGCCGTTAGATCCTCAATCGAATACATCGCCTCAGGTCGCGTAGTTAGCCGCAGGCCCTCTTCATCGGTAGAACCGGCATCGACCTCCACTGCAGCTTCTGACGAGCCACAGCCGGCCACCACGACGAGCAACAAAGCGACTCCCGCAAGCAGCAATGTCGGCATGCCAATGAACGTCGCTCGTTTCTGAGCTGAAGAAGGCACTTTCAAAATCCTTATCTGAACCTGAATAGAACTTTTGCGAAAGCATACCGCACTACCCAGTCAACGAGTCCGTCATGTGTCAAATTCAGCCGTCAGCAAGCGAGTTAAATAGAAAGCGCCCCTACCAAATGGCAGGGGCGCTTCGTTTGCGTCTGTTAGCTCAAGTAGTAAGAACTACTAGAGTTTTACTACTTAGCTTCGAGGGCGTGCAATACCAATCCCCACGTGAGGTGCCAAGAGGCCTCGTTCACGTAGCCATCGGTCTGTCCGCCAAGAGGCCAGTTAGTCCATCGCTTTTCACTCATGATGATGCGGTGGTAGAACTCAAGAACTGGAACGTCCGGAAGTTCTGTGATCCAGATCTCCATGGCTTCGTGCCACAGTTCCTGCATCGTGTCGATGTCATCTGGGTGAGTCTTTGCGACTTCGTCAGTAAGTTCGTCGAAACGTTCGTTCTCCCAGTGGTAGAAATTAACCTGGTGACCACCTGGAATGTTTACTGACGCTGACTGGTAGAGCTTCATTGTGAAGTAAGGGTCACGAACCGATCCGCCGTGTCCGAACATCAAACATTCGAAGTTTCCTTCAGCCATTCGTGAAGAAGCATCGGGCGGCTGAGAGTAAGTGGCGTTGATGCCCTCACGTCGGAGCTGCTCAGCTGTGATTGGACCAAGGTCCACCCATGGGCTGAATCCGATGATTTCACAGTTGATGCCGTTGCCCTGAGCGTCAACCCAGTTGCCATCGCCATCCTTCGAGTATCCGGCACCTTCGAGCAGACCTTCAGCCTTGGCTGGGTTGTGCTCAGTGGTGTCCATCTCTGCAAGAAGGTCCGCTACGGAATCAAAGTACTTCTTCAGTGGTGGGTAGCCAGGCATGGTGAGAGGGTTCAATGCCGCTGCACCGTCGTAGGCCACATCACTCAGTTCCTGCCGGTCAAGGAAGTAGCTGAATGCCCATCGAACGTCTTTGTTGTCGTAAGGACCGAACTTACCGGAGTCGTTGAAACCAATCGATACCGGCCACCAGTCAACATATCCGTAAGGAGAGTCAGTACCAGTGTGAGTGACAAGATCAGAGTTCTTGCCCATTGTCTCAACGATAACCGCAGGTGTGGTCATTGCTGAGTAGTCAACCGTGTCAGAGATCAAAGCCTGCGACCGAACCGTCTGGTCCGGAGTAGGCAAGTAGATGACACGCTTTGGTCCAGGCAGCTTAGCGAACTGACCGAGGTCGGAAACGCCTTCACCCCACCACGAGTCGCGGCGGTCGATGATCTTCTGCTCTGGTGTTCCAGAAACAACCTGCCATGGTCCCGTAGAAAGTGGGAAGCCCTGTGCTGGGTCGTAGTCCTTGAACGTGGTCCAGTCTCGGCCGTTGTAGTGGTGCTCAGGCACCATGTACACACCGATGTCGAACTTGTAAGTAAGGAGGAACATGAATCGTGGGTCTGGTCGGTCCAGGATCACCTTTACGGTGTGGCTGTCGACTTTCTCCGCTCGGTTCATAGCGTTGTCGATGTCGTTACCCCATCGGACTTCTTCTTTGAGGTCCTTAAGAGTGTTCAACGTGTAAACAACGTCGTCTGCGTTGAACTCTTCACCGTCGGACCAGTTAATTCCGGTTCGCAGGTTCATTGTCAACTCAGTAAAGTCGCCGTTCCAGTCCCAGCTCTCTGCGAGCCAAGGGATCGTCTTGTCGTCGAATGCACTAAAGAATGCAAGCGGCTCGAAGATGATGTTTGGACCAGATTGGTGGTTTGCACCAATAGCGTATGGGTTCCAGAGTTCGTGGTCAACGAAACGTCCTTCAGCACCACCAAGGTAGCCGATGAATGTGTCGTCTCGGTCGATCTCTGCAATTGCAACGCTTCCAGGCTCATCATCGGCCGGAGCCTCTGTTGGATCTGGAGCGGTTGCAGTCGTTGGAGCTGGCTCAGAGCCGGCGCCATCGTCGGAGTCTTCATCATCTCCGCCACCACAAGCAATTGCCGCAACTAGGGCAATTGAAAGCATGGCGAGGAAGAGAATTCTCCATCTCTCAGTAAATGTCATGCTGACCTCCGAATAAATGTCAGACGCGAAACTAGATGTGCCATCAAACGACAGCATTAATCTGTGGCAAGAATTTATATCCGAATCCAACTTGGTAGTCAACAATTACTTACTTGATTCAAAGTCAGATATTCACGCCCTTTACACCTTTAATGACGCGCACTACAGGCTGTTATTCGAGGCACAACGGCCCAACAGTGAAATTACGATTAAAAAACTAGGTGAAAAAAATCACGAATTTCGGTGCCACGGTCGCCAGACCCGAATACAACATAGCCATCGACGTAAACAGTTGTTATCTTTGGTGCCCACAAATCCCAATATTTGGTTAGTGATCAAATATTGTTAGGGTCACTATCTAATTGCAGTGATTATTGAATTGAGTTTTAGCCCGTGACAGAACAAACACAGGCAGTTGAAAACTCTTCGTCATCGAATGGCACCTCGATATCCCAAATCATAATGGGCGTTCTCGGGCACTTCGTTGTGAAGCGTTTCCTGTTCTTCATATTTGTAGTCTGGTTGGCGAGTACGGTGATTTTCATCATCCCTCGTCTCTCAGGCCAAGACCCCGTTAAGGAAAAGCTGTTGCTCGAAGCCCAGCGTGGTGGAGCCATGCAGACGGGTCTCGACGAGATGGCGAAGAGCTACCAGAAACGGTTTGGTCTTGACCAACCATTGTGGGTTCAGTACACCAACTTCCTTAAGGATCTAGCGAAACTGAACTTGGGAGTATCTATCGCCTTCTTCCCAAGAACTGTGAATGACATCGTCTTTGAGTCGCTTATGTGGACTCTCGGTCTGATGGGAACGGTAACGATACTTGCCTTCATATTAGGGACGTTAGCGGGAGCCATCCTTGGTTGGCCTCGCCGACCCGGTTGGCTTCAGTATGTGTTTATGCCGTTGCTGACTCTTTCAGCCATTCCGCAGTACCTTCTAGGAATGATCCTGATTTTCATATTTGCGTTCAAACTGGGTTGGTTCCCACTGTTCGGTGGGTATTCCCCGGCGACAGTTCCAGAGTTGACACTCTCATTCGTTGTTGACGTTGTGAAGCATGCGATTCTGCCGGCGTTCGCGATCATCTTCTCTTCCATCGGATTCTGGGCAATCGGAATGCGTGGAATGATGATCAACACGCAGGGTGAGGACTACATGATTCAGGCCGATGCCAAAGGCTTGAAGGGTTCACGAATTTTCATTCGATACGCAGTACGTAACGCCCTCCTCCCGCAGGTAACAGGTCTGGCACTGGTTCTCGGTACGATCATTACTGGTCAGGTTCTGGTTGAACGTGTGTTCTCGTACCCTGGTGTAGGAGACATTCTGTTCCAGGCCATTCGACTTTCCGACTTCTTCGTTATTCGTGGAATCGTAATCGTGATTGTGCTCGGTATCGCAGGGGCAACATTCCTGCTCGATGTTCTCTACCCATTGCTTGATCCTCGGATCAGGGTGAGGAACTCGTAATGACTGAAAATATCGCTCCTCAAATTCAACAAGATCTGGCAAGAGGTGGTTGGGGCCAGTTCAACGAAGAACGTGTCACTCCAATCAAGAAGTACGCACTTCGAAACCCATCACTAATCGTTGGATTAGTTTTGCTGTTCGGAATGCTGTTCTTAGTCGGAATTGGACACGTCCTTTACGACACAGAACAATTCCGACCTTTGTCTGCTCCAACTCGATTGGGTCCCACGCTTTCACACGAGCTTCGTGATGGAACAACTGCGGCTTTCCCGTTTGGAACTGACACTCAGGGTCGAGATTTGATGGCTGTAGCCATTCTCGGCACTCCGCTTACGCTCCGTATCGGTCTAATCGCTGGTGCAGTTGCCATCGGTCTCGGTACGGTTGCAGCGTTCCTCGCTGCTTACTACCGTGGAGTCGTCGACGGTGCAATACGATCGGTTGTTGACGTGGGTCTGGCGATGCCAGCCTTGCTGATTCTGATTCTTGTACGAATCAACATCGGTCGAGAGCTATCAACCGATGAACTGGGAATTGCTATCGGTCTTACGAGTTGGGTTTTCCCCGCACGTACGATCCGTTCGCAGGTACTGGTAATGCGTGAGCAGGCATACGTCGAGCTATCACGTCTATCTGGCACCAGCGGCATGGGCATCATCTTCAAGGAAATGTTGCCAAACCTTATTCCGTACATCACCGCTAGCCTTGTTGGTTCAGTCGCCGGAGCGATCCTCGCTTCGATCGGTCTTGAAGCAATCGGACTAGGAAACCTTAGTGACCCGACTCTGGGCATGACGATTTACTGGAACATTCAGTTCTCCTCGATCACCCTCGGTATGTGGTGGTGGTGGCTTCCGCCGCTGGCTGCAATCGTGATCGTATTCGTCAGCCTATTCTTGATTTCATCAGGACTGGATGAATGGTCCAACCCACGATTGAGGAAACGCGTTTGAGCACCGAACAAGCAATACAGACTTATAGGACGGATGCGCGGATTTCCGACGTTGACGCCCTCGTGGTCAAGGATTTTTCGGTCCACTACGAGACCGATGCCGGAACCGTAAAAGCGTGCGAAAACGTTTCGTTCACTCTCAAGCAGGGTGAACGGTTCGCACTAGTTGGTGAATCAGGCTCTGGTAAGACGACTCTTGCCATGGGACTGATGCGCCTTACCCGCCCACCGGGTCACATCGCAAATGGCAGTGTGATGCTGAATGGGCGAGACGTTACAGATCTTTCAGATGAAGAAATGCGGAAGACCCGACTCTCGGAGTTGGCGCTCGTGCCGCAGGGTGCGATGAACTCGCTTAATCCGGTGATGCGGATTGAACGACAGATCATCGACGGAATTATCGACCACCTCGATGATGACGCCCCAACTCCTTCAAAAGATGAACTAAACGAGACAGTTCGTGATCTTCTGATTCGAGTTGGACTACGCCCCGGTGTAGCTCGCTTGTACCCGCACGAGCTTTCAGGTGGAATGAAGCAACGTGTGGCTATGGCGATTGGTATTTCCCTCCGCCCTAACCTAATCATTGCCGACGAGCCAACCTCTGCCCTCGACGTTGTTGTTCAACGCCAGATCATGCAGACGCTTGGTCGACTGCAAGAAGGCTTGGATGCATCAATCATGCTTGTGGGTCACGATATGGGTCTTGTTGCCCAGTTCGCCGACACCATTGGTGTGATGTACGCAGGCAAGCTCGTTGAAGTTGGCCCGGTAGAAGAAGTGTTTAGCGACCCTAAGCACCCTTACACCAAGCTTCTAATTCGAAGTCTGCCGTCGTTGCAGGAGAAACGAGAATTCCTTGGAATTCCCGGACTTCCACCGCGATTGATCGACCTGCCGAATAGCTGTGCGTTCTCAGATCGATGTCCTTCACGATTCGAAAAGTGTGGAGAGTCGATTCCTCAGACTATTAACCTCGGCGGTCGTCGTGAAACGGCTTGCCATCTGTACGAAGGTGAGGGCCAATCGTGAGCACGTTCCTCGAACTCGATCACGTAACCAAAACCTTCGGCAGTGAAGGTATGTTCGGAAACGGACAGGTTACCGTTGCCGTTGATGATGTTTCACTCAGCATCGACGAAGACGAACCTTCCATCACAACGGTGGCTGGTGAAAGTGGTAGTGGTAAGACAACTCTTGCCCGACTGCTTCTCGGTAGCCACGTGCCTTCTGATGGACGAATGCTTTACAGAGGTAAGGATTTCACGAAGCTAACGCGACGTGAGCGCCGAAACTTCCGTCGTGAGATTCAGCCGATCTTCCAGGATCCGTTTGAGTCTTACAACCCGTTCTACAAAGTCGACCACGTTCTCGACGCACCGATTAAAAACTTCAAACTCGCGTCTTCGGCTCGAGAAAAGAAGACGATGATCGAAGATGCTCTCGAGATGGTCGGTCTGCTCCCAGAGGAAACCCTCGGACGCTTCCCTCACCAGTTGAGTGGTGGTCAACGTCAGCGAATTATGGTTGCTCGTGCGCTTCTACTGAAGCCTCGCGTAATTCTCGCCGATGAGCCAGTTTCCATGGTTGACGCTTCACTTCGAGCAACAATTCTCGACTCGATTCGCCGACTAAACCGAGATCTTGGCATTTCAGTTGTGTACATCACGCACGACCTCACAACTGCCTACCAGATCAGCGACAACATCATGGTTATGTACCGTGGAACTGTTGTGGAAGCGGGAACCGTTGATGCGGTTATTCCAAGCCCACAGCACCCATACACACAACTGTTGATCGAGTCGATTCCGCAGCCCGACCCCAAGAACCGTTGGGGTTCTGAGCCGCCGCAGCAGAACTGGGACACTGGTGACACGCAGATTGCTGGTTGCCGATTCGCAGACCGTTGCCCTGCCGTTATGGACCAGTGCCACACGACCAAGCCTGCTCAGTACCTGATGAACGAACATCAGCTTGCTACTTGCTTGCTTCACGTGGAAAAGGGCGAGATGACCAACCCGGACATCACGAGCACTTTCCAGACTGAGAAAGAGACCATCAAGGCTATTCCAGCCGACATGTCGTAAGACGTTCTCAGGTCGCAGGTTCTAAGGACCGAACTCATTGACTCCGAAGGTCACGGTGTAAATCGCCAGACCTTCGGAGTCTGTTTTTAACACGAGTTCGTGTTTGCCAAATTCTGGGAGTTCGACGAGTTGGTAAAGGCGAGCTTCGTCTACTTCAACGACGCTCAAACCGTCTTCTCTCCACGTGATATCCGCGCCTGTTTGATTACGCGAAAGCGGTTTCCCATCCAGCTCCACTACAAGCTCGGCAGGGCCGGCCTCAGAGCCCAATACAGAATTCACAGAGGTAGCGAAGAATTCGAATGCGAACTGAGAAGCCTCTCCAGCACGCACAGCACCGCTTACGACAGCATCTTCACCATTGATCCATTCGCCGTCTAGAAAGAACTGCCCGTGACGACGAGTACCGTCATCTACGTAACCGACTAACGTGTCCGCAGCGATGTAATAGTCGTCCTGGCCGGCGTACAAGCCGTCAGAGAGGTAGTTCTTCGAATACCCCCCGTACAGCTCTCGGGTGATCGTGTGGGCGTTCTCTGAACGTTCGGGACTGACAGGGTTGATGGTCCTAAGATCATCAGTCTCTTGGCCAAGGCGATTGAGTTCAGCGAGTATCACGGATTCGAACTCCCGATACCCCCCCTCACCGAAATGCCGCAGTACGACATGGCTCTCGCCGCTAGGTGCCACGGTGATCAAGTATTTCGAAGGCCAGAAATGGTTGCCGTACTTGCCCCATGTAGCTTTGTCGCTGTCGACAGCGACCGGATATTCGATTCCGTACCGTTCAACAGCATCCTGGATGTTTTCAGGAATTTTCTCGAAATCGAACTCGGGAGAGTGAACGCCAATAATCACCAACCCTAAATCCGCGTACGCCTGATGCCATGCCTTAAGATATGGGAACGTTCGCACGCAGTTCACACAGGTGTAAGTCCAGAAATCGAGAAGCACGAGCTTGTTGTCGGCCGACAATTGGCTGATTTCAAGCGGATCAGAATTTATCCAGCTGTTGATGCCAACCAGCGAAAGGTCTTCGAGTTGAAATTGTTCTGGTTGTCCAATAATTGCGAATTCATTTGAAGGCGGAGTTGGTGTGACGGTGGGGGGCAGAATTCCGGCTGCAGATTTTGGTTCCGCAGTTGGCATCACAACTTCATCCGCAGGCTCGGACTCTGCACACGAAACGACTATCGCCAGAAGCAGCGATGTCGCAAAAAGTACGAATGGGGACGATTTAGTAGTCAGGCGAATCGGCAATCGGGTTACCAGTCATAAGAGTACGGACGCGATTTGAGTGCGTGGATAAATCTTACGCAACTCCGCACGCACAGACTGATACGAACTTTTGCCGTCTAGCGACTCATTCCAGCTGAATCGCTAGCTGTCTGCCGGTTCTTCTATCTCGAGCACCTGATTCGTGTCGATCTCGGTGAGAATCTGCCGTTTGCCGCTAGGCCAGAGAATTTCGATCTCTTCGATTTCTTCAGCACCGCCAACGCCAAATGTCAGATCCAACGCGTTCATCGAAAGGAATGTGGAACTACCAAGCACGTCTTGAACCTGCTTAGGTGTTTCACCTTCATCACCGGAAGTCGTCACCCACACCCGAGCGCCAATGCCATCGGCATTCGAGCCAGTGCCATCGATTCCCTGTCGGCCCTTGAGTTGAAGCGTAATCCAGTTATTTTCACCGCCACCGTTCATCCAAACCATCAAAGGTCCATCAACGAGGTGTGTGCTTTCACCGTCAGGATTGAACTTCAGCCCTGACGAGTTTGTTCCGATCAGGTCAGCGAATCCGTCACCATTTAGATCACCTTTCGCCAAACCCTTTCCGTTCTCATGGAATTCGGGTCCGATGCGCTGTTCAAGTCGGTTGAACCCAACTTGGTTTGGCGACGTGTAGGTGTAATCAACATCTCAAGAATCGATCAAGTGTGATTCGACAGTCACGTCACTAAACGTGGCATCACCAGCGTTGAGCAGCATGCGACCGTAGCCGGGGAATAGAAAGCCACGAGGCCCTTCACCGGGAGAGATAATAGCGCCAAGCCAGTAGAGGTCCTGATCCCCATCATTTTCATAGTCGAAGAACGCGGTTCCAAAGCCAAAGTCATAAGCAGCAAGACCCGTAGGCGTGCGCCAGAAAGGATGTACCTTGTCGGGATCGAGAGATTCGGGTGGTGATCCTGCACTCGGCTCGACTTTGGTCGACCACGCTATATCTGGAAATACACCAATAGTGCCTACGCTCGGCACGCGTGCTGTCCCGTCGTTGCGGAGCAGATAGTGGTAACAAGTACCCCACTGGAAGTTGGCTGCGTAAGAGCAAGCACCACCGGGAGTGTTGTTGGGTCCGCGTGTCACCGGGTGGAAGCCAATGTTAGTGATGAACATATCAAGATCGGCATCACCATCGATATCGCCGAGCGCAAAGCCCATCCAGGCACCCGACTGATCGATACCCATCGGAGCAGTAATGTCCGTGAACCTAATATTCGAACCGCTTGAATCGTTGCGGTAAACCTTGAGCCGGTCGCCATCATCAGCTAGCCACAGATCGATGTCACCATCGTCATCGTGATCGAAGAACAGCGTCGCCCAAGTCTCACCAGCGGGGTCTCCACCTCGGTTGCCTTTGTCGTCGAGGTGATCAGGATCAAAACCTTCGAACCCCTCCCCTTCTGCTGCACCTTCGGGGAAGATGATCGGCTCGCCAAACGAGTCACGCATCACGATCTGCGGGGCCACGAGTCTGGCTGATTCAGTGATATCTGTGAACGTCGAGTCGCCATTATTGCGGTACATGACGTTGTAGTGACCGGGATGGCTAGCGTGGTTGAACGATGTGAAATCGACGTCGCTACGGTTGCCGACATACAGATCTAGCCACCCATCGTTATCAACGTCTCCACAGGCAATCGAGCCGGCTGAACGAACGTTAAGTTGATCCCCAAACCAACTTTCTGTGGCGTTCGTGAACGTGCCATCTTGATTATTGATATAGAGGCGATCTGCCGAGATAAACTCCAGTTCTGAGCCAGCCTCAGTAGAAATGTAATCGAGTTCGTCTCCTACTCGTCCCATCGCTCCGATATACAGGTCTTGATAGCCGTCATTGTTGAAGTCACAGGCGGCTACCGCACTCGAATTGTGTGCAGCTGCTGCCACACCAGCTTGATCGGCAACATCGACATATGATCCGTCGTCGTTGCGGAACAGCTTATTAGCCTCCCCACGGGCTTCTTCGATAGGCGCGCCTGATTCAGCAGACGTGACATAAAAGTCGAGATCACCGTCACGGTCGAAGTCGAAAATTGCGACACCGGGGTAGCGGTTTTTGATCTCCGAACCTTCATCTAGAAGGTCGGGAGCTACGTTGGTAAATGGGCGTAGTTCGGCACTTTTGGTATCGGAAGCAAAGGATTGTTCGCTGCCATCCTCACTATCAGCATTTTCACATGCCACAAGCACAGAAATCGCAGCGAGAGCCGCAGATAGAAATAACCATTTCGAAGCAGGAATACCAATTTCAAGAGTTCGAGCAGGATTCAATTCGTGTCACCTATTGCAAACGCTATTTTCAACAAGCCGCGACTAGTCAGCCTAACTAACGACGTAGTTCAACGAATGGTGAAATTTCACCAAAGAGGCCAGTAGAAAGGCTAGTGACTGACTCTAGACAGCGAAGTCGGTGATGAACTCCGCTTTGCCCTGTATATCGAGCTTCACCCGGTAAAGATCACCGCCGCGATACGTGTTCATGTCGAACTCTGGCGGTTCCCATCCGGTAGGAGTTGGATCGCCCGTGCCAAACGCAGCCGTTGTTACGTACAACTCGTTCAGGTCTTTCCCGCCGAACATCGCCGACGATGTTTGCGCTGCTGGAATTTCCACTCTGCGCTCTTCCTTGCCGTCAGGGTCGAATCGAACTACCGCGCCGCCGTACCAGATCGCCGACCAAACATAGCCTTCGCCATCGACAGTCATACCGTCTGGGATGCCCCAGTCATCGGGAATCGTGGTGAACACCCGCTTGTTGGTGATCGCTCCGGTAGCAGGATTGTGATCCCACTTGTAAATCTCGTGTTTTGGGGAATCGGTCGAATAGAAAGTTTTTAAATCTGGAGAAAAGCCCATTCCGTTGCACAGATCGAGCCCGTCGTCGATGATCTCGGCTGTTCCGTCTGGCTTGAACCGGAACAGCGTGCAAGAATCGAGATGTCCGCTACCACCATAGAAGCTACCATCGGGACCAACTGTTACGTCGTTGAGCTTGATAGGTCGACCCTCAACTTCACCACGGTGTAGCCAGGTGAAGTCGTCGTCGGAGTGCCACAGCTGCACACCTTCCCACGTACCAACCGTTAATCCACCCTGCTTGTTACGAGTTGCACCCGCGACGTTGTAACCCTGGTGTAGGAGCTTGTTCTCACCAGTAGAGGGATCGTAGTTCCAGAATTTCCCACCCTGAATATCGATCCAGTACAGCGACTGGGATTCGACATCCCAAACCGGACCTTCGCCGACCACGGCGTTTTCCGCTGCGAGTTTTTCTACCTCGTATCCCATTACATGCTCCTTGGCGTGGCTGTGCGTGCTGTATTCCTAGAGTCGAGTTGACAATTATTCAGGCGAGTCGTGAGTCTAGCTTAGTTGCAGGCCGACCCACAGTGTTACAGAGTTCTTGACCAAATTGCGCGCAAACCACGCGTTTTGCGGTATATTTCCGCCGCGGAAGCAATTTCGATAACAACGACTCGCCGTACTTGCTAGCCAAATAGCCGGTACCCAGTCAGAAGAAGTCAATCATGCCATCAGATGTTTATTTCATGGACGCCCGAAGTGATTCGGCCGACACCAGCCTTATCGCGAAGACGACAACGGTTTTCGATGCAGCAGGACTCGATGAGCTTGTTTCCCCCGGCGATGTAGTCGCTATAAAGCTGCACTGTGGGGAGTGGAACTCAAGCGCTTATCTTCGCCCGGTTTATGCCCGCGCCATTGCAGATCGGGTGAAAGAACTCGGTGGTCGTCCTTTCGTATGCGACACCACGACGTTGACTTACAGCCCGTTCTCAACTCGAGCCACTGAGCTTGACCTTTTACAGACTGCTGAGCGAAACGGATATTCGTCAGCGGTTCTCGGCTGCCCGTTTATCGTTGCTGACGGTTTTGTGGGCACCAGCGACTACCGCGTTGATGTTCCTGAAGGTTATTTGCTGAAAGAGGCGTACGTCGCTCAGGCAATTGCCGCTGCTGATGTACTGATCACTCTGACTCACTTCAAGGGTCACGGCATGGGCGTCATCGGTGGAGCATTGAAAAACCTCGGCATTGGTGCGCAGTCGAAGCGAGGCAAGTTCAACGTCCACATGGGCGGTCACCCAAAATACGGTGTCGGCGCGGCTGTCGAGTTCGATGAGAATTTTGTAGTCGATAAAGAGGCTGATGTTGAGTGGAATCTGATTGAAGAAGCCTGCCCCATAGGACTCTTCGAAATTCGTGATGACAACACAATCGCCTGGGATCGAGACAAGTGCATGACTTGTCTTGGCTGTCTCGGCGTAATGAATCCACGAGGTATTTTCCAGCCTAACCAGATGCTGTTCGATGCAACTGATATCGCTATCGGCGACGCTGCACTTGCAGTCTGCAAAACAGTTCCGAAGGTCGGATTTGTGACCCTGGCAATCGATGTTTCGCCAAAATGTGACTGTGCAGGCTTCTCCGATATGCCAATCGTTCCGAACCTCGGCGTATTCGCCAGCAAAGATCCTGTGGCGATTGACCAGGCATGTGTCGATGCCGTCACTGAGTCTCCGGGAACTCCGGGTTCACTCAGTGAAGAAATGGGTGTCGAAGAAGCCGGTGAGCGCAAATTTGATCTCGCAGGTGCAGCTATCGAAGGTCTCTCAGAGCAGACGACTATCAATACTGCTGTTGTGAACGGTTTAGGTACTCGAGACTACGAGCTGCATCATGTCGAGCCGGTTGGCAGAGACAAGTTCAGGTTCCCGTACGACGAGCGACCTACCAAAGTCCGATTCCAGCGCATGTTCGAGAAATTCCAGCCGTTCCCGTTCGACCGGCATGACGGACACGGCTTCGACCGACTGCCTGAAGTCGATATTGAAGCGGTCAAACCGCACGATGGTCCGACGGTTGGAACCCACTCACACGCCGCCTACCACGGTGACGGTACGAGTCATGGTCCAAACGGTCACGGTGCTCCTGAAAACCAGTGGCACCCCGGCGAAGAAGGCACGCGAAGCCACTCAACATCGCACGAACACTAAACAAAAAGTAATTTCTGGGGAGAACAAACAAAAAATGGCAAGAGCGCAGGATATGCTCGATGAGGCTATCGCACTGCTGACAGATGCGAGCCAGAACGACCTCGCAGATCGACTTACAGCTCAGCGTGAAAAATTCTTCTTCACGTCACTCGCAGGTGTTCCACTTGCTAACAAAACCAAGAAGGCTGCAACCAAGTTGAGCGCTGATGGATCGGATGCGAACGTCGCAGCTGTGGCTGATCTCGTGTCTCAGATCGAAGACAAGGCTGACGCTCCGGGAACTGTGCTCACCTAATGGCAACAGTTCTTGTTACCGGTGGCGCCGGGAGCATGGGCCGATTGGTCTGTGCTCGGCTCGCTGCAGATGAACATAGAGTGCGTGCATTCGATCTTGCTTCAGCGAATTTTGAAGGTTTGCCTGACGGAGTTTCCGCGCTGCCGGGAGATCTAACTTCCATTGCTGACGTGAACGCCGCAGCCGATGGTGTTGATGCTGTTGTGCATCTGGCGGCGATTCTGCCTCCTACTGCTGATCAGTTAATCGAGCTTGCTCAAAAGGTTAACGTCGATGGCACGCAGATCATCGTTGATGCGATCAAGGCGAAAGCCCCCCACGCACGTCTTGTGTTCAGTTCTTCGGTGAGTGTTTACGGCACCCCGGCAAACGATGCTGAGATTTCAACGTCTCAGAAATATGATCCAGACGACAACTACGCTAGGACCAAAGCTGAATCCGAGCAGATCGTTGTAAATGCAGGATTAGATTCTTGCGTACTCAGGATTTCCGGAGTTTCGATTCCCGTATTTCAAGAACCACCCGCAGCATGGCCGTTTCTGCCTGATCAGAAGATCGAATTTGTGCACAGAGACGATGCTGTGAACGCAATCGTCGCCGGCGTGACTGCCGAGCTCACCGACGCAACACGGGTTGTGAACGTTAGCGGTGGACCGTCGTGGCGGATGACGGGCTCAAAGTATGTCGCTGACTATTTTGGAATGATCGAAGTCGATCCAGAAGCAGCGATCTATCAAGAGGAACCGGGGCACTTTTCTTGGTATTCAGACCAAGGCGGTAACGATGCTCTCAGCTATCAGCAGAACTCATATCCGCAGTACCTGGAGCAGCTTCAAGACGACATTGATCGTCTGATGGAAGAGTAGCTCAACCGAGGTTGATTGGTCGCTTCATCGGCCGGCTTGCTGTTTGCTGAGCAGTGTTGAACTTGATTCGTCCAAACTCTGCCGCCCTTGCAGCATATGCTGCACGAGCCGATTCAGTCATCGTTTGAAATGCGACAACGGCGAACAAGACGATGCTCACGAAGCCAATGGCTCCCGAAGCACCCAGAGCACGTTCCCCCATCTCGGATATCGTGAACCCGAATCCGACTCGCAGCACAACGCTGGCGGTCACAGCAATGAAAGCAGCATCCATGAGCCACGGGTGTTTTATATCGGCTCCCTCGAATATCGGAATGAACCTCGAAGCTGCGCCGAAGATTAGGGTAGTGACGAATCCAAGCGTGAACACGTGCATCACAGGCAGTGAGACTTCGACAAGCATCACGTCGGTGATCGCAGCGTCATCCAGTGCAGTCAGAATCAGCATCACGCAGGCGAGCACTAACCATCCGTAAGCAGTACGGATAAGCAAGCCATAGCGTGCATAGCCAACCGCAAATCGCTTGACAGGTCCACTGGCGGGTTCGAGCACCCGTAGTGCGAATACGTATACCAAAGCACCGAGCGAGGCCGTTATGAAGCCGAGAGACGCCACGATTTGGTCTAGATCGGCGAATCGCCCTGCTATCAACAGCACGAGACCGACCTGAACAAAAACTAATGCGGCAATATTCAGGCGTTCGTACATCGGCTTCAGTAGTAAAAATCCTCGAATCGCCCGTGCGGAAACTCCGAAGATGATGCTAGATATGAACCCGAACAGGGCTGTGTAAATCAGTGCCTCGTTCCACGGTGCGTAGCCCAGAGGAGCGCTGTCGATCGCCATTCGAAGCGTGATTGCCAGATGAAGTCCACCCGCAACGACCGACCAAAATATTCCCGAAATCATCCAAATTTCGGCGGGTCCAGATTTACTCTCTGACTTCCGGAAAACTTCGAATAAAGTCCAAGCGAAAACCAGCAAACCGGCGAACAGGAGAATTCCGCCAGATGCAACTAACGGATCGCCAAACGAGGTTTTGTAAACGCTCTGTCCTGTGAATCGGAACAGCAGCCCGGCAACAACTAACCACATGCTTATTTTCTTCGGCATGGGATACCTGATTGAGCTGGAGAAAAACCGGGGGACGACGTGATACGAGAATCCCATCACGAATAATCCAGCCCAACCAAACAGCTGTGCGATTCCATGCGACTGCGAGTGGGTTACCCACGTGAGACTCCGATCCATGCCAAGCAACGGCATGAGCAAAATCGCCGCGCCAGTCGAAAAACCGAGCAATATGGCGATGATCAGTGACGCCCGTATGAACGGACGATAGAGTCGTTGTGACGACCAGCCCTCAGAATTCATTCTTCAATTCTGGGCATACAAGGTCAACAGCGGGACGATTCGCTGTGAAGGCTGCGTGTTACCTCAGCAGCTCTGTTCGACGGCGATGAGGCTAGTTCGTTGGCAGAACACCCGATGCTTGCTGTCCGCCCCAGAGGATGTCCTGCAGCACATGATGCGAGCGTTTGTGAGTAAAACAGTCTGAGTACATGTCTCTCAGTTGAGTGAACGAATGCTGACCAAACAACGCTTTTGTGAAGCTGAGGTCGGGATAGAGAGCCTGAGCATCATGGCGTTCTATTGAGCCGGTGTTCTCGACTGCACCAAGCTTCCCGCCATCGAACTTCATCTGAAGCCCTGACCGATAGAACGAAATTTTCAAATCGCCAGACCAGCCTCGTAAATCAGATTCAGCAAGTCGTTTCTCGATAACCGGAGTTAGACGCGAAACAAGCGCAGCAACATCGGGAACTCGTACTACCCATGCGTACGAACTCTTTGCAGCACCAAACTGCGTATCGAACATATTCAACGCCGGATGTTCTGATCCAAATTCAAACTCGATCTTTTCGCATTTTCCACCACCGACAGGCTCTATTTCTTCGGCCATCGCTTTCAAATCGACCAGCATCGAGCTAGTCGCATCAAGCCAATTTGCGTTGTCAGTGATCTCAAGACTGTCGACTCGGATCATGTCTCGTTTGGTCGGGACGTCATAGATGTAATAGCCAACGGGTTCGCCGTCTCGTTCGAGGATTCGTACTCTGTACGCCACCATGCTTCCCTCACGACAACCAAACATTTCTCTTTCGAAAATCTTGGCATCACGGACCGCTGTCACGAACAGGCGTTGGTGCGAATGTAGTTCGGTCTTAGCGATAAACGGCACGTCAGAACGCTTTGCGTCACGTGCAGTGAACGGAGGTTTTGAGTCTTTTTTCTCAAGGACGCCAGCGAGAGCAGTGCGTGAAGTCGCTCGACCACCCCAGGCATCCAGAGCATATTCGTATCCAAACTGCTTGTAGTAGTAAGGGATGCCCATCACAGTGTTGAAGAGATGACCGCGTTCTTTACCCCACTCGTGCATCACGTCAAACTGCTTAAGAATGAGACCACGTCGTCGATAGTCGGGATGCGTGCCCACGATTTCAGGCATGCCCATCGGAACATCGACACCGCCCATGTTCCACACCTGGGATATGTAGACGATGGTCGATACGATCTTGCCGGTTTTCGTGTCCTCAACCACTGTGAAATCGCTCGGCCCAACTCGACGATTCACGCCGTCGAACAGATCGCGAGTCCAGTCGCCGATTTCCGGTTCCGGAGTCATTTCAGGCGGCTCGGCCATAACTACCGAATTGAATTCGGCAACTTCCTCACGGTCATCAGCAGTGGCTGTGCGGAGTATGAGGTTGTCGTCTAGAGAAATAGATTCCATCGGGAAGACAGTGGCCTTTGGATTGGTGAACGATAATTTGGATCATCAGTATTACATCGCCAGATGATCGCAAAACAGAAGCCGCGTGACACGTTTTTGTTATCGGAGTTATTTCGCAGCAACAGTCTGAGCCCCTAACACTGTCATTCACTGTCATTCTGAACTCGATTCAGAATAGTTTTCGAGTGCGGTGAGTTCTCTTGTCAAAAGCGGCCCAGAGTGATTGATTCAGCGCAATGACGATGATTCTGAATCGAGTTCAGAATGACACCTTTCCGTTGGTCAGTATTCGGCGCTCAAGCGAAACAAAGCCCAAGCGCCACACGTTTGCTAGCTGGCAGGACCAGCGATGGTGATGCGAATCGACGGCTCATCGCCAACGGTCGAAATTGAGTAGCTTTTGCCCTTTTCCAGGAAAACGACGTCACCCGGACCAGCACTGGATACACCTTCACCACTAATCGACCATTCAACTCGCCCCTGAAGAACAACCCACCAGCGGTTCTCGTCTGGGTGCGAGGTTGTCTCCGAAGTCGTACCAGCCAGTTCATGCGTGTACGTCGCGTAATTCCGATTGTCGTTTACAGCAACTTCCACCCAGTTTGATGAAGTACCGTTCCGTTCCACCAGTGACTTGAGCTTCGTGTGAATAAGATTCGGGTTGGTTTGACCTTCATCCACGGGTATCAACCGACACGGTGCTATGCCCTTGATGTCGTGATTTGAATCAGGATGAGTGATGCCAAATCGGATCGCCTGTACACCCTCTTTTGGCTGAATATCGTGAGCGAATCCGGCTGGAGCCATGATGATGTCGCCCCACTCAGACAACACTGGCTCGTATTGCCCAATCTGCCACTGAGTACGACCATCCAGCGCTACCCAGAATTCGTTGAAGTCAGGATGAATATGTGGGTCTGGAGGTGTGCCAGGAGGTCCTGAAATCCACACGGCGCGGTTTCGTCCATCTTCAAGCAATACTTCCGCCCAGCGTTCGCCCTCGCCGTGTCGCCCCATCGTTTCAGCGTGGCGAGCAACTCGTTGATTCATTGGCGTTTGCGCGGTCATTGGTAGTTTCTACTTTCCTGCCGCTTGAGTGGCTAGTGAAGCCTGCATCATCGCCCGTGCATAGCCCACGGTGTAAGCGAATCCCGTGTAGGTGGTTGCAGAGATTCCGTTGAACGGAAATTCAGTATCAGAATCGTTCTGTGGCGGGTGCTCCGGGTAGATCAATCGAGGGTACTTCTGGCGAACCAGCTCGCTCATCACGGCGAACATATCAACCTGCCCTTCGTCGATCCACACCTCCGTGTAGTCGAGTCGAGGAGTTCTCGTGACGACGTTACGGAAGTGAACGTGGTTGATCTGATCACGCTCACCAAAATATCGACAAACTTCGACGGGATCGTGCCCCATCTCACGAGTCACACCGCAGTCGAACGTGATTCCGTTGTACGGACTTGGCACGATGTCGGCAAGCCGTTTCCAACCTTCCACAGAGCCCATGATCTGACCGCTCCCACGACTTATAGGCGCTGGTGGATCGTTGGGGTGCAAGGCAAGTCGAACATCTGCCGCTTCAGCCGCCGGTATGACGGCTTTGAGGTAGTAGGTGACGTTCTCCCATAGATCATCGATAGATATCGCTTCCTTGCCCTGCAAAGGCGGAAGGTCTTTGATGCGATCGTTGTTGAAATCCATCAACCCAGATCCGCCCCGACCGGGAACCACTTTGTAGCCTTCAACGATCCGGTGGGCGTAGAAGTTGTATTCCATCACAGGCAATCCCTGTCGACCTGCGATTTGGATTGCGTTAATAATCGTCTCGATGTCATCGTCACGACCATCTTTTCCAAAGATGATTCTTTCGCCGGGGTCGAACATTACGTTTCGAATTTCGAGATCCCCTTCTGCCACGCGATCAATATGACGTTTCAGGTTCTCGTCAGTCCATGTTTCGAGACCACCAGTGTCGAGATGGGCGATGCTAACGCCCTTCACACCGAGTTGTTTGACGCGTCGGAGTGAGCGGTCGGACAGATCATCCAGGAACAGAGTTAGCGTTGGAGTTTCGTCCGATTCTGGCCAATGTCCCTGTCCTTTTATCGAATCGCTAATTCCCACTTTGTCGTAGACCATCTTTTTACTCTCTCAACCCGTTAGTTATCGAAGTTACTCGTTCGCATGCATTGCTGCTAAACCATGCCGTGAGCGACGTATTCGTAGTCTTCTGACGAATAGTCGTCTTCCCAGCGCTTTTCTATCCCGGCGCGCCAGTTTTCGGCCAGTGCTTTTAGTTCGGCAGTGATTTCTGGTTCCGAGTCAGCGAGGTTGATCGATTCCGCAGGATCGCTTTCGACATCGGAAAGATGAACCGGAGCGATAGGTTCGTCGTCCTCAACCAGTTGACCATCCAAAACAAGCTTCCACTTGCCCTTACGTACGGCAGTCTGACCCTCCATCTCCCAGAAGATGGGGCGTTCAGCGAGATCGTCACCGCTCACTACATGAGAGAGCATGCTCTCGCCGTCGATTTCATATTGGCTTGCATCTACTCCAATGGCATCGAGCACAGTTGGAACGATATCCATCGAGGCGACCGGCTGATCGCTCACCTGCCCTGCCGGTATTTTCGCTGGCCAGTGCATGATCGCTGGTTCTTTTACACCGCCATCAAACAGGCTGAACTTGTGACCTTTGAGACCGCCAGACGTCCCGCCGTAGTAGGGATCCTGAGCGCCATCGAGCCAGTTGCGTGATTCACGAGAAGGTCCGTTGTCTGACGTGAAAACCGACAACGTGTTTTCGGTCAGACCTAATCGCTCTAATTCGTTTTTGATCACAGCAATGGCATCGTCAACTGCACTGATCATTGCTGCCATCACCTGTCGGTCCCACGGTAAATCGGCGAAGCGATCCATGTACTCCTGCGGAGCGTGCATCGGATAGTGAGGAGCGTTGAACGGAACGTAGAGGAAGAATGGCTTGTCTGACTTCGCCATCTCTCGGATGTACTCGACAGCCTTCTTGGCGATTAGTTCAGTGAAGTATTCGCCGTTTCGCCAAATTTCCTCGTTGTCCTCCCAAAGATCGTGAGTTGGGTTCAGACTTGGACCGGGTCGGTTGGCTCCCCAGTAGTAAATATGTGAGTAGAAATCGATACAGCCAGCCATGAATCCGAACGTCTTGTCGAAGCCATGTGCTCCCGGTCGTGATTGCTCGGCTAAACCAAGATGCCATTTGCCAGTAAGAGCTGTTTGATAACCCTCTTTTTTAAGCATCGTCGCCAGCGTTGGAGTGCTGGCAGGAAGACCGGTTGCCGTGCGGTGACCCCGCAAGATTGCTCGAACGCCAGCGTTGCCGGGGTATCGACCAGAGAGAAGTGCCGCTCGCGAGGGTGAACAAACCGGGCTATTTGAGTACCAGTCTGTGAATCGCACTCCGTCCTTCGCCATACGGTCGAGAGTTGGAGTCTTGAAATCGGTCGCGCCCATGCACGATAGATCGCCATAGCCTTGATCATCGGTTAGGTAGACGATCACATTCGGTCGCGAATCAGCCATTCGTATTTATCCTCGTCAGTTCGATATAAAGGGCTGACCTCAAGCAATCAGCCAAGAATGGCGACAGCCTAACCGAAGTTTTGAGGAAACGGAGTGAGTTGGGACGCTAAATCGAGTGCAAGTAGTCCTGCCTATAGGCCCATTGTGATCTCACCGAGACGTTTGGTGAGGATAGCGTTCTCACGTTAGTCGATAGGTACGACAATCAAAGATGGTCCAGGGGTGTCCAAAGCACTCTCGATAGACGCCAGCATCTTCGTCGACTCATCGACGTAATCGAAGCTCCATCCGAACGATTCAGCCAGCATGCCCCATTTCGGATTACCGAACGACAAATCGGTATGAGCGCCGTAAGTATTGTCCTGCTTCCACTCGATCAGACCGTACCCACCGACTTCCCAAACCATCACAGTGATGTCGGAATTCAGACGACGTGCTGTTTCCATTTCCTGGACATTCATCAGGAAACCGCCGTCCCCAGCCACTGCCATAACTTTTCGGTTTGGGTCGACCATTGCAGCGCTGATCAGTCCGGGCAACGCAAAGCCCATCGAGGCGAAGCCATTCGGAATCAGACACGTGTTGGGTTCGTAGCACTGATATTGACGTGCGACCCACATCTTGTGAGCGCCCACATCTGAAAGTAAAACATCACTCGGTCCCAGCGCCTTTCGTACGTCAGCAAGCACTTTTTGCGGACGCATGGGCCCTTTGGTGTCATCATCCTCGTGCGCCGCGAAATCTTCCATCATCTGATGACGAACGGCGTGCTGGCGAGATTCATCGATTCTGATCGGGTTGTCGTGTACGCCATCGTTAAACATCAGCAAAGCGTGCGGCAAATCACCGACTACTTCTACTTCCACCCGATGGTTTTCATCGACTTCTGCGGGTACGAAATCGAGATGAATGATTTTCTTGTCACGATCAGCATTCCACATGTTTGGTGGGTACTCGACCATATCGTAGCCAACCGTGATCACAAGGTCAGATTCGTGAATCGCCCTGAACACAAGATCTTTGGCGGCAAGTCCTATCGTGTACAGCGAGTTCATGGAGTCTTGGCTAATCGTACCTTTTGCCATGAACGTGTTGATAACGCCTATGCCAGTAGTTTCAGCGAATTTGGTTAGCTCAGCCGATGCTCCCTGCCGAATCACGCCGTTTCCGGCAAGGATCACTGGACTCTTGGCCGACCGAATGGCCTGCAAGGCATCGAAGATTACGTCGCGGTCAGGAACCGGACGCGTGGGTCGGGATTTCTGGATTGGATCTAGATCGTCTGCGGGTGCGCCTGCCACGTCTTCAGGCAGTTCGATATGGCATGCACCGGGTTTCTCAGCCACCGCAAGCTTGAACGCCTTATGAACGACCTCTGGGACATTGTGCGGCGTGAGAATCGTCGAAGCCCACTTGGTGATCGGCTTGAACATCCCCACAACGTCCATCGCCTGGTGGCTTTCTTTGTGCCAACGCTCCGTCCCGGCCTGACCCGTGATAGCGATTAACGGTGCTCTGTCCATATTGGCATCAGCGACACCCGTCACGAGATTCGCTGCTCCGGGTCCTAGAGTTCCGAGACACACGCCAGGCTCGCCAGTAAGTCGACCGTGCACTTCGGCCATAAAAGCGGCCCCCTGCTCGTGGCGGGTGAGAATAAATTCGATAGAAGCGGAAGCATCTAGCGCCATCATCAGGGCGGCGTTTTCTTCGCCTGGCACGCCGAATACTCGGGTTACGCCCTCATTTTCAAGACATTGCACAAACAGTTCAGCAGCGTTCAATGTTCGATCCCCAACCCAATAGATCACGAAATTACGAGTTCATTAACTCACAACGATAACGAACATACATGTCGTGTTTTGCGAAAGTGTTTCGAAATAGCACCGTCTGCCCTAACCGGTTGTTGCAGTCCCACCGCGGTTGAATCGAAATTGATTCTGGCGCACCCAATTGGAATAGCGTCCGTCGATATCTCATCGAATCGCAAAGGTGTTCATTATGGCCAGTAACGAGTACGGCACTGATTTTTCGGATCTGTCAGCCCTGTTTTTCAACTGCACATTAAAACCTTCTCCCGAGATTTCTCACACCGAAGGCTTGATCGACAATTCGAAGGCGATCATGGAGGCACAAGGTGTGTCAGTCGAGGTAATACGACCTATCGACTACAAGATCGCCCATGGCGTTTATCCAGACATGACTGAGCATGGATGGGATGTAGACGATTGGGCACAGCTGTACAAGAAGGTCGAAGCAGCCGACATTCTGGTGATAGGCACGCCAATTTGGCTCGGTGAGAAATCTTCGGTTGCGACACAATTAGTCGAGCGGCTGTATTCGTCTTCTGGAGATCTAAACGAAGCGGGACAATACGCCTACTACGGTCGAGTCGGTGGTTGTCTGATAACAGGCAACGAAGACGGCGCAAAGCACTGCGCGATGAACCTTCTCTACTCTCTCCAGCATTTGGGATATGTAATCCCACCTCAGGCCGACGCTGCGTGGCTCGGCGAGGCAGGGCCAGGGCCTTCATATCTCGATGAAGGTTCGGGAGGACCCGAGAACGATTTCACGAATCGAAACACCACGTTCATGGCGTGGAATCTGATGCACTTCGCCCGAATGATCAAAGATGCCGGAGGAGTCCCAGCGCACGGCAATCAGCGATCCGAATGGGATGCGGGTGCTCGATTCGGACATCCAAATCCCGAGTATCGCTAAGCGCCCGGCTCGATCAATTTCTTCTGTTGAGTGAATTTCGTCAGCAGTTCTTCGTCAGGTTCAGGTAGTCCGTCGGTATACGGACGCATGGTCTGTGTCGAAGTTAATTCGACCTCTGGCTGTCCCATGTCTCGAACGTAAAATCGTGATGACGGAAATAGATCGCCCGGGTAGAGGAAGTTCGGCAGCGTTGCGAGTTCGACACAAACTGCTGATCCAACTGCACTTTCCAGCATTCCACCAACCCACACTGGCACACCAGCATCTTGGCAGATGTCGTGAATTCTGATGGCGTTTGTCAGGCCTCCGACTCGACCCGGTTTGATGTTTACGTACTCGCAAGCGTTGATTTTTAGCGCCTGTTCTACAACTCTGGGACCTGTTACCGATTCGTCCAAGCAAACGGGTGTGTCGATAGAACGGGCTAGCTCTGCGTGGTCGATGATGTCGTCATTGGCGAGCGGTTGCTCGATGAATTCAAGATTGAACTTGTCCATCTTCTTGAACATATCGAGATCATCGAGCGAGTAACCAGAATTGCAGTCGATGTGGAACTTTTCATTTGGAAAGGCTGAACGCACAGCGCTGAGCATCTCGACATCCCAACCACGTGCGACCTTTAGTTTTACTCGTGGGAAACCGGCATCCACAGCTGTTTGGATGTTGCCAAGCAGCATGTCGAACGAATCTTGAATACCGAAATCTGCACCTGCCTGGACTTCTCTCGCCGTACCACCAAGTAATTCGTGCAGCGGTCGATTCTGTATCTTCGACTCAAGCGTCCACCAAACTATTTCAAGCGCAGCCTTGGCGAACTGATTCCCTTTGAAGATAGATAGCGCCGTCGATACATCTTCGGCAGTGTCGAACTCTCGTCCGACTATCCGAGGAGCGAAGTATTCAGCAACATTCAGGAATGCTCCCGCTGCACCTTCGGGACTGTACGCGGGCATTTGAAGCGGGGTTGATTCCGACCAAGCAATGTGGTCGCCGCTTCTTGCTTTCACAAGCACGGAATGAATGTCGTAATCAGCGCCGTAAGCTGTTCGCCACGGGTAAATCAGCGGCATCGCAACGTGGAATATTTCGAGTGAGTCTATTTTCATACTGTAGCGATCAGTGGTTCGAGCGAATACTCACGGGCTACATATCTCGACATATGTGAGCATGCATCGAATTATCGATGTTCTGATTCGCAGAAACATCTCTCCGCCGGAGATCGTAACTGGAAAGCTCATCACTAACTATGATTTCGCCCTGAAAAATCGATGACATTTCCTCGAGAGCACGAACCCTGCCGCTGGCGCTCGAAATGTCTGGTCCCATGTGGACCATGACCAGTTGACCGACACCGGCTTCTGCCGCCATTTCGGCTGCACTCAGCGATCCGATCTGGCCGCTTTGAACCCCCTTGCGTTCGAGTTCAGATTGAAAGTTACCGCACATAGAAACCAGCACATCGGCATCCGATGCAAGATCGATTATGTGATCGCACGGACGTGCATCGCCAGTGAAAACAATCGAGATATCGTCGGTATCGAGTCGATAGGCGTTTGCCTGCAGCTGCGGCTCGACATGTTCAATTCGCTGTGAGGTAACTCTGAACCCGTCACCTTCGAGAATCACTCCGGTGCTGACATCAGAGACATCAAACTCGGGCTTGGGTCGAGGCAATGCTCCACCACGAAGTTGGTGCATCTGCTGGCTAAGCGGATGATTAATCCGAGCCTTCCAATCGAAGGCAAACGCACCTTGCTCGCCGACAAGTCGCTCGATCATCACCTCAGTGTTCTCAGGACCGAATATTTTCAACGGTGTTTCATCGCCAATGCTGTGATCCCAGCGGGTCAGCAGAAACGCCGGAAGATCGGCGACGTGATCGAAGTGGTGGTGGCTGATGAATAGGTGATCGAAATCGAGCGAACTAAGTCCGTGCTTCGCGAGCTTGTAGGTTGTCGCTGGTCCGCAGTCGAACAAAAAATTTCGTCCACCCGATGTAACGACATGAGACGTGCCGAATCTGTCAGCATTTGGAATCGGCCCACCGGAGCCGAGGACTATCAGATTCGCCAATTCGTCAGCTCGATTGCTCATCGGCTGAAGCAGCAACAGCATCGTCGCCGGAAGTGCCGAGTCGACCATTTAGGAAGTAGGTAGTCAATGGACCAATTCCTTTGACATCTACCACTCCACGTTCTTCAAACTCGTGGGTTTCCGCCAATTTAGTCCGGGTCGCTTCAAGTACCTGGATTCGATTCGGAACACCGTGAGATTCGAGTCTGCTTGCTGTGTTTACGGTGTCTCCCCACACGTCGTAGATGAATTTTTTAAGTCCAACCACACCCGCAACAGCAGGTCCCATGTGTATGCCGACCCTGACCTGAATATCGATACCCGTTCGATCTCGATAGTCAGTCAGCAGACCGAGCATCTCCAGCCCCATATCTGCCATATTCTCAGCGTGTCCACGACCGTCGACGCCGATACCGCCGGCAATCATGTAAGCATCACCGATAGTCTTGATTTTTTCGAGCTGATATTTGTCGGCAATGTTGTCGAACATCGAGAACACCGTGTTCAGCATCTCGACCAATGCCGAAGGAGTCATGTTCTTCGACATTTGGGTGAAGCCAACAACGTCGGCAAACAGCACGCTCATATCATCGAACCG
The DNA here is from genome assembly GCA_029593915.1 of Candidatus Lucifugimonas marina. Lineage (GTDB taxonomy): Bacteria > Chloroflexota > Dehalococcoidia > Lucifugimonadales > Lucifugimonadaceae > Lucifugimonas > Lucifugimonas marina. Next base: position 1,833,529 of record CP046147.1, read on the forward strand.
GTCAGCGATCAGACCTTCACCGCTCTTCAGGCGATCAGCAATCGAACCCGGAAGAATGTTGAGCAGCAGTAGTTCATTGTCTTTGTGTGCCTTTTCGAGTTCGAGGGATGCTGTAATTTCGGTTCCGTACAGGTTGATGAAGCCAAATTCGAACACGCCAACGACTAGCAATGAAAAGGTTCGACCATCAGCCGAAACATCAATCGATTCAGATGAACCAGAATCGGAAATCCCAGAGATTTTGCTGAAGAACTCGTCGGGAAGCTTCTCGCCTACCCGTGCCCCGATCGCCTTCAGAACGAGCTCGCTCGCCGGGTTGGCGTACTCGACAATTTGATCGCTGGTTACTCGCAGAACAGGGTTCGGGTTCTGGTCGGGGAACTTGTTCATGGCGATGCGCGCCGTGATGTCGTCACCGTAGATATTGGTTATATCGAATTCACGTATGTGAACAGGCGTCAGAGAATATGTCCGCCCTTCCCCGCTTACTTCAAGCGATTCATCTGATGAGCCAGACCGCAAAACGACGATTTGCTCTTTCAGATCGTTACTGAATAGGTCGCCAACTTCCATTCCCATAGCTCGGACTACAGGAGCGCCAGCAGAGTTGGAATATTCAAGTTTGCCCTCTGGCGACATTCGCATAACAGGGTTCGGGTTCAAATCGGGGAACTTGTTGAGCACCTTCATGGCGGTGATATCAGTTCCATAAACGTTGATGCAGTTGAACTCGAATACTTCAACGATCAACAGAGAATAAACCCTGTCGCCGGCTTCGACTTCGATAGTCTCCGAACTGCCGCTCGATGCGATCCGAGTAAACTCTCTCATCATGTCGACAGGTACGACATCGCCAGATTGGGCATTGATTGCTTCACAAACTAGTTCACTGGCGGGGTTGGCGTACTCAAGCACGCCGCTGTGACTGATTCGAAGAACCGGATTGGGATTCTGGTCGGGGAACTTGTTCATCGCTATGCGTGCGGTGATGTCCGAACCGTAGATATTGGTGATCTCAAACTCTGGCGTGTAGACCGGAAGCAGCGAGAATGTTCTACCCGCACCGCTCACGAGCAACGGCTCGTCCGTCACTTCGTTACACACATCTTCGATGGATTTAATTAGCTCCGGTGATAGCTTCTGCCCCACGCTAGCGCCCATCGCTTTCACGACCAGATCAGCCGCATCGTTGGCGTAGTCTAACGTTCCATCGCCGGCCATTTTCATCACGGGATTGGGGTTCAAATCAGGGAACTTGTTCAGCACCCGCATCGCAGTCACTTCAGTGCCGTATACATTGATGAAGCCCTGATCTTTGTACATCACCGGCAAAAGCGAATAAGTCTTAACGCCAGCGGTGATGTCGAACGAACCCGCCAGATCACGATTCGCTTCTTCCATAAGACGCTCAGACAGCTCTTCGGGCAGCTTAGAGTCGTTCGAAATCCCAAGCGCTGATGTTATTGGCTTACTCGCGTCGTTCGAGTAGAGCAGGTCGCCGTCGAACGATATTCTCAAAACCGGGTTAGGGTTCAGGTTCGGGAATTTGTTAATCGCCTCTAACTGATCGCGTAGTCGTTTATGTGCGTCAGCGTTCGCTCGCCTTGCAGAGCCGACAACCGTGGCACTGGTAAGCAACGACACCGTGAACGGCACCATCACAGTCAGGGGGATTTGCCACCCCATACGCGAAGTCCACTCGCCGGCAACTATCGAAGTCCCCTGAGTGATCGCGACGAGAGTCGTCCCGACGACTAATGCCGTTTTGAGAGCCCTCTTGATTACTCGACTGTCGCGAAGGTCGCTCAGCCAGATGCGCGTCTGCATGTTTAACAACTTGGTGAATTTGTCCCTAGAACCGGAGTGGAAGCTTACCGGAAATCACTAAAACTTGTATTCGAATTCGCAGGGAATGTTCGGACTCCCCACTGCAATCGAAGTCTTAGATTCACCAATCACGAAAACGGCGCGGGAATTTATGCGGACAGCGCTTCATTCACGATTTGTTCGGCTACGCCATTAAATAATTCACGTACTGCATCACGCACTTTGAGCCACCAATAATCGAAATAAATTACGACATCTCGAAGCTGCCGCCAGCGAATGAATATCGGCAAAACTTCCTGCTCGTAGTTCGATAGCGGTAAATGCTGATGATAAGTCCTCAGAAACTCAGCCCCAGATTTCACATCGGCCTGAGGGTCGCCACCCAGCGGAGAAAAACGGGTTAGTGCGCCGCCCAGATCAAGAACTCTTCTCGCCCGAATCGAAGCGTCGAAATCGAAGACTCCAGGACTTCGTCTCCGGTGAATTGGAGATTGCGCATTCGATAATCGCCATGGCACAAATACTCTGGCAACTGAGTAAAATCGACTGAGTTCAGTTCGTTGGCGCTTTTCTTCGCGAACTCTGCAAGCTCACTCCCGTCGACGCCTAACTCTCCAGCCAGATGTTTTGCTCTGGTAAGCCATATTCTGGGATCAACGTCAGGGAGAGTAAATATCGGCCAATTGGGCCGAGACCCACTCGGTACAAAGGCACGCCCAACTCTGTGAATATCAGCGAGAACTATCGAGGCATTATGAATTCGAGCAGAATTGACCAAAGGCTTTCCGGCAGGCGCACCATCCCCCATCCATCGGAATAGTGTCCAGCCAGTGTCATCTATCCATAGATTTGGCTTACCTGAAGCTTCGGGAACAATTTTTGGAGCTAAAGCGAAGCCGTTCTTTTCAAGATGGTTCAGAACTTCCGCTTCGTACTCAAGATTTCCTGCATTGTTTGGACGATTACTTTTGCGAACGTCATAGGCTTGGTCTTCGTGTTCGATCTTGAAATGAACGTTGTACGAACCAGTCTCAAGCGCCGTAATATTCGCACCATCCAATTGATACGCCTGCACAATCGACGGCGGCACAGTTCTGGCATCGTCCCTTAGACGAATGTCCCTGTAATCGGGCATGTCGGGGTCTGGAAAATGGGTCAGCGACATCTTCCTAAATTCTCAACTCTTGAATCTCAACCGGATAATGTCCAACACTACTTTGTTCCCGCAACTACCTTGAGTAGGGTGTCCGCTCAAGGTAGACGTTAGAACGAGAGCTGATTCGTTTTTGCGAAGATTCGAAATTCTGACGAACGGCATGGAATGGCGTTACCCTGCGCCCAACATTTTTGTAACCGGTCGCCCCACAAGTTAGAAAACCTCGCAGAATCTCGAACATGCTCAATCATTCAAAAACCCTCGGAATCTACGCTTGGCCGCCGCACATTCAGGCCGAGGGAGTCAACGCTGTTCTCGACAATCTGCAGACGATAGGCGCTACGTCTGTATCAACTTCGACGTACGTTGCTGAACCTGCGGTTGACGGTGAAGGTGATCGACGGGAACCGCCGCAAAACGGCAACAAGGGATTAGTTCGTGAGATCGACCGACCTCTTTGGGGTCGTAAGGCTCTATACCTACATACGGGGCCAAGTTTCAGTCACGACTCAACACTGTATGAAGGTATGAAATATGCTCCACAGGCACCAAACGACTTAACTCGCAAACATGGCGATGTGATCCACGAATTCCTAGCGGAAGCCAATAAACGAGGTCTCAAAACCTATATTCAGACCTCGCCATCAAGATTGCCAACGTTGCGTGATGGAGTCGATCCAGCTGAACGGCTTGCCGACACTCCAAGACTTCCATATGGAAAACTTCCATCGAACCGGATGGTCAACTTTGCCTCGCTGGCGAGCCCTGCTGTGATCGATTTTATGGCCGCTGAGACCGCTGACATCGTCGCCGAATACCCAGAAGCCGATGGGCTGCTTCTCGATCGAATGGAGCAAAGTTTCTACACATTCGACGACGCGTTTGTCGATTACGGTGAGCATGCCCAGAAGGCTGCAGAAGAATACGATCTTGACTTCGAATCGATAAACGCTGTGGTAGGCGAGGCACTTGGGCGATTTGCCTCGATCACGAACGATGAGCTCGACTCGATTCAGTCGAAGATCGACATTCCAATCGCTTTTCCAGGCTTGGCAGCCGCTAATGGCTCAGACAGTCAGAAATCTCTAACCGATGCGATGAAACTACGTTCGAACATCGCAACAAATTTGCTCAAGACGATCCGCGAGTCGGCCGATTCCGTTCGCGATGGTGTCGAACTAATTCCAATCACCTTCCCACCCCCACTATCGGTGCTCACCGGAGTCAATTTTTCGGAATACTCAAAATACGCCGACGCAGTAATGATCAAGTTCTTCACGATGCATTGGCCACTGATCGTCACTTACTGGACTGAGGCCATCACCGCTATGAACCCGTCTGTTGATTCAAACAAGGTCGCCAGAGCGGTTTCGATAGCCCTAGAACTCGAAGATATTCCATCGAATAACGCCAGCGATTACGCATACCCCGAGCCCGACACTCCGCACCGTGCTGGGTCCAATGCTCAGATCAGCAAAATAAAAGTCGCAACAAATCAGGCAAAATCCATGCCAATATTGCCATCCGTTCACGGTTACGGCCCGTTAGAAGATGTTGAGCGTCGATGGAGAATTGGCTGGGAGACTGGTGAAACGGGGATGTGGGTCAACAGATACGGCTACTTGAGTGAGCCTAAGCTGAACCTACTGAAACGAGTTACTTCGTAACTTTTGACCAAACCAGCACGGATATCGACGCTCGGTTCGATCACGGTTTCGGGTTATTGTTGTTTAGCATGATTCCCCGCAGATCGTATTTGCTTGATCTTGTACTCGAAAAAACGACTTTGGGAACATCCTTGGGAGTAAATCTAAAATATGCCTGACTGGTGGCTGGAAGCGACTTTACCGACCGTTGTGTTCGGTTTTCTGCTCATACTCTGGGTGTTCATACCCGCGCCCGAGGGCGAATCAGATTTCGGTAGTCGGCTACGCGATAGGTTCCGCAAATAATGTTTGCAACCGCAGATCGCAAAAGACTTCTAGTCGGACTCTTACTCCTTGCCGTCATCATGGGCTTGTTTCTGGCGTTCAACCGGCTTCCTAAGATCGGCATTGTCGGCGAAGACCTCGACGCTGTTCAATCACCCACAAGCCAGTGCTTCCAGGGATTCTGCATCGAGCGTGATCCCGGCGTGAGTTTCACCACACGCTGGATCCAATTTTCAATCACATACCTTCGACTCGTAACCGTTGGTATGACCTTTGCGTTCGTCACTGCCGGACTAGCGGAAGCGTTCCTGTTTTCTAAATCCATAAATAAAGGATTACCAACCGCCGGAGTATTCAGAAGAACGGTTCAAGGTACGGTCGCAGGCGGTGTAATGAACCTTTGTTCGGCTTGCATCGTTCCTGTGTCGTCGGCGTTCCATAGACGTGCCAGTATCGAAGGCGCAATCGCCATGGTTCAAGGTTCGACAACGCTGAACATCCCTGCACTTGCGATGGTGTTTTTCGTGTTCAGTCCAGTGCTCGGATTCAGTCGACTGATACTGGCGATAATCGGTGCTTTGATCATTGGACCAATTGTCGTTTTAAGCGTTCGCCGTGACCGGGTGAAATCGGTCGAAATTCCAGACACCTATCAAGATCCTGCTGATCTCGCATGTTGGGGGGAAGTTCTTGCACCGGCGTTCAGGCACTGGGCGAAAGCAAGTATCGGCTACGCCATTCGACTTTCACCAATCATGATCCTTGCCGGATTCGCGAGCGGTCTAGCAATTCAATGGCTGAGCCCTGAAGTCGTCGCTACGTATCTCGGCAACGACGTTCGAGGCGTGCTGCTTGCAGCTACATTCGGCGTGCTCATCAACGTTCCTCTTCTTTTCGAAATCCCACTCGTCGCCCTACTGCTGCTGCTCGGAATGGGAACCGCTCCTGCTGCGACTCTATTGTTCGCCGCCGCCGCCGGCGGGCCGGTTACATTCTGGGGACTTGCCAAACTTATGCCTCGCAAGGCATTGGCAACCTTCGCAACAGCAACATGGGCTGTTGGTGCTTTCGGTGGTCTGATGGTTCTGGTTGGCGGAAACTTCTTCTGGGAAGATGCCGGATTGCACGACCGGGTCGCAAAGGCCGGAGAATCGCGAACAGTTGAACAATTATTCCTCGCCTCAGGCGCAGACCCTGTCGACATTTTGGAATACCCGGCAGTTTTCGACGGCACGCCAGCAAGCAATGAATTCGCACCGTTCCAAAACATTGCGCCGTTGATCGGTACCGATGCCCTGATAGAGAACCGATACCCCGGCGTGGCAATTTTCGACTTCGACCGCGATGGCGATCTCGATTTCTACGTCACTTCTGGCGAATCGAATGCCTTATTCCAAATCACCCGCGGTGGACCAAACAAGTTGTTCAGGAATGATGGCAACAATGAGTTCACTGAAATCGCTGGTGATGCGGGAGTTGCCGCAGCGACGCACAACTCGACGGCTGTGGCAGCGTGCGACCTAGACAACGACGGATATCAAGATCTGTATGTTGGTGCACAGGGACGCATTGGTGACGATCTCGACTACCGATCACTCGCCCAAAACCCAGCCCTTACAGCAATCGTGCAAGACAGGTTGTTCCACAACAACGGCGACGGAACCTTCACCGATATCACTGCGACCGCTTTCGGCGAGCAAGCCAACCCTCGCTCGGCAGCCAGCATCGCATGCGGTGACATAGACAACGATGGCTGGCTCGACCTATACGTAGGAAACCGCGCCGACCAGGATTTCGTTCGATTCGACACATCGCGGCATCACGGTCACTTCAACACGTTCTTCCACAACAACGGTGATGGAACGTTTACCGACGCAACTCTCGAATCAGGGCTGGTCTCACCCCCGATTCGGATGCGTGACACTGCCGGCAACCCAATTCTCTATTCGGCCCCCGGCAACACGACTATCGAAGGCTTCGACATCAGCGTGACCGACGCCTACAACAACATTGTTGGCGATCCAGCGGGTCAGACTTGGGCAACCTTGCTGTTCGACCACGACCAAGACGGTGATCTCGACCTTTGGGTCGGCGACGATGGTGATCGATTGAAGGTGTACCGAAACGATTCGAATCCAGCTGGAATTACCTTCACGCCTGTCGAAGAGCTACTCGGTATAGACCAGATGGGTCAGTGGATGGGATTTGCTCTGGGTGATTACGACGGAGACAACGATCTCGACATCTTCGTAACCAACATGGGATTCCAGCCCTTAGAGCGGCCGTGGCCGGGCGTTCCATCGGCAGACTGTGCCTACTACCACTCGACCGAGACTGGAACTTGCTTCCACGCCCTAATCGAGAACCGAGTGAACGAAGGGTCGGAACCGAACCGCCCAGGCGCGTTTGTGTTCGTAACTGGCGATACAGCAGTAACTCCTTCTGCCTCGATTCCTCCAGTTTCGCTCAGTGACGATTTCGAACCTGAAAATGGCGCCGAGATTAACGGACTTGAAGCGTACGAATTTGGGTTCGGCACAGCGTTCTTCGACATGGACAACGACGCCGACGAAGATCTGTACTGGCTAGGATCAATTGCGGCACGTGGTGAGGGGCCGGGAGGAGATTTCGCACCCGGTGTAGGACGCTTGCTCCAAAACGATGGAAATGGTTCATTTGCGGACATAACCGCCGAGGCGCATATCGTCGATGCTCTAGCTGTCGACTACTCAACGCTTGATCCTGACGACGGCGATTTCAACTCACGTAGACAACGACTCGGTCTCGAATACCACGAGAACGGAAAAGGTGTTGCAGTGGGTGATCTCAACGGCGACGGATTCGTCGATGTGATCGGAACCAACAGCAACGGTGAGACTTTCGACGCCCAAGGCGAGCGCGCCGTTGCGAGTGGTCCGTTGTTCGTCTGGATGAACAGCGGCGGCGACAACCGATGGGTTTCGTTCAGGCTGACGGGTCGAATGGGAATCGAAGATGGCGAAGCAAGCACCGGTTCAAACGCTGATGCTATCGGTGCCAAGATATTCGTAACTCACACTGATGCCAACGGAAATGAAACGACCCAACTCAAAGAAGTTCTCGGTTCTTCTAGCTTCTTATCAATGAGTTCGCTGGACATTCACTTCGGAATCGGCAATGCATCATCAGTGAAAGCCAGAATCGAATGGCCGAGCGGTCGAACCTCGAACATCACTGATCTGGAACTAAACAAGCTCCACGAAATCGCCGAGCCCGCAAGCTAACCAGACAAACTAGTCGACTTGTTCCGGGCTCTTCGGCTTGGTGAGAATTGCAAGCGCTAGCCCGATTAGCGAGAACACTGTGACCAGTGCATAGGCGTATTTCCAGCCGTCCATGAACGAAGCGCTCGCAGGTGCGTTTCCAGTGATCTTGTTGAGCGGTATATCGAAGCCGTCTGAGACCATAACTCCCACAACGACGGCTGAGGCGATCGCCTGCCCCGCAACGTTACCGACATTCCTTGTCAGGTTCGTCAGCGCCCCTACGACTCCAAACGACTCTTTTGGCACACTGCCAAGGATGGTGCTGTTATTCGGCACTCCCCAGAGTCCCATCGCCAATCCGTTTATCAGGAGCACGAACATGACTATCCAGAGCGGAGTTTCGGCTGTGAAGACCATGAACGCAATCGCTGTGGCGACCAGCATTGCGAAGCCAACAACCGTGAACGGCCGTTCACCAAGTCGATCACCCATTCGTCCTGATGTGCTGGCAGCAGCGGCCATACCCAATGAAGTGATGAAGATAATCGCACCGGCTGCGGCTTCCTGAATGTCACGCAGGCTAATCAGGTAGATCGGCATAAGGAATCTGACCGCTGTCGTTCCTAAAAAGCCTAAGAATCTCGTGGTGACTGCCATCGAAAAAACCAAATTCTTGAACATTCGAAGCTCGAGCATCGGTGAATCAGATTTCAGTTCCCACCAAACGAAGAATGCGAACAGAATTACTGCTGACGTGATTCCGCCCAGAATCAACGGTGAAACTATCGCCACACCAAACGGATTGTTGATCAGGATGACGACCACGGTGATCATCAAACCCGAAACTATTGCCCCTACCCAATCGAAAGCTTGCTTTCCGCCGCCGCGACGCTGAAGACTAACGATCTTCTCATCAAGAATGAAATACCCGGCGATGAACGCAATTCCAATTGGAATCGTCAACATCAGGAACAATGCCTGCCACGGCAAGAACTGAAGCACCAGGCCTGCAATCACCGGTCCCATCGCACCACCTACAGCAACCGATGTTGTCTGTGCTCCTATCGCCTTTCCACGTTCGTGTGCGGGGAATACAGATAGAACCATCGCCGTTCCAACCGACTGCCCCATCGAATTGCCAATTGCTGTGAAAACACGGGCAGCAATCAACAATGCGAACGTTGGAGCAAATGCAGTAAAAACTGATCCACTAGCGAAGAGAACCAGTCCAATTAAATGGACTTTCTTCCGACCGATGATGTCGGCCATCCTACCCATCGGCATCATGAACGCGCTGATGGTCAGTCCCTGAGCGATTACCACCCACGAGGCATCACGCAACGTCACGTTGAACGTGGCGGCGATCTGCGTGAGGGCGATGAACACCATGCCCATGCTTGCGACCATTGTGAAAAATGCGATACCGATTGCGGTAAACGCTTTCCACTTATACGCGTCTAGATCGACTTGTTGGGCGGTTGGGGCTGTAGACGAATTCTCTTGGTTGGTCACACAGAGCGACCTAAGAGATGAATTGAATAGCGGTTTGGCACGGGCGTCATACTACTCCCGCCACGTGTACAAAGCGCAACTCCATACCTAAGAACCTGACGAATATTCGAACTAAGTCGCTCGCTGTTCGATCCAGTCGAGATCGAACTCGAAGCCGAAGCCAGGAGCGTTGGAAGGTGTCAAATATCCGTCTTTGATCACAGGAGTGCCGGGAAGAACGACGAGTTCTTCGAGTGGTACGCCCGGAGGAGCCACACCTTCTGATCGCTCGGCCCACATGACCGATGACATCGCATATGCAAGATGCTGACCGTACGGATAGTTCGTACTGGCGTGCGGAATTACCGTGAGTCCGTGAGCTTCGGCCAAGTGGCAGATCTTGATTCCGGCGGTCATGCCACCGACCCACTGGAGGTCGGGTTGGAATATGTCGACCAAACCGTGACTCGCAGCGAGGGCGAAGGGATGCACTGAGTACCAGTGTTCACCTGTGGCGAGAGTTTGGAACGGAATGCGCTGACGAAGATTGAAGTAGCTGTCCATGTCTTCCGGCAGCATGTAATCCTCAAGCCACTTGATTCGATATGGTCGAAGTTGCTCAGCAAGACGCACCATGTAGTCGGTGTTCATCGACATCCAGCAATCAACTGCGATTTCGACATCTGGTCCAACCTGCTCACGAGTCTTCGCAACGAGTTCCTCAGTGCGATTTAGACCCGCAAGTCCGGCATCAGGACCTTCCCGGAGGAACAGTTTTACCGCCTTAAACCCGAGTTCAAGGAACCACTCAATAGAGTTTTCTGTGCCGTAAGAAATATCGGTGTTGCTGGCGTAGCAGAAGATTTTCTCTTTCTGTGGACCGCCAATTATTTCGTACACCGGCTTGTTCAGCAGCTTGCCTTTCAAATCCCAAAGGGCGTTGTCGACGGCACTAATTGCGAAGCTCGAAACACCGGCCGTGCCGTAGGGTGCTGTTACTTTCTGCATCAGATCCCACACGCGCTCGGTAGCCATGCAATTCTCGCCCTCGATCACGGGTCCGATGTGATCGTTGATAAGCGGGACGGTTACACCACTGTGCAGCGTCAACCCAAAGCCCCACGTACCGTCCTCTGCTGTAACCACACAGGCCGTTCGCTTCCAGTCGTTGCCCCAATCAGCACGCTTTATTTCCGGGTAGCGCTGCATTGGGCTAACGAAGCCATCGGTGGCCAACTTTGGAACACGTGGCTTGGTCGTTGCTCGTGGGGTTACATCGACCTCGATGGCTTTGACTGACCTGATCTTCATGCGGAGTAATTCCTGTACGACTGGAGTGCGAGTGGCAATTGCAAGCCGGACTTTACACGAAGATCAGGTACCCGCGACCGTTACTCGCCCCGGAACTGTTCGTCGGAATTGGCTCGCATGAAGTCCATGTTCATCTCGATACCAAGTCCTGGTGCGTCGGGGAGATGCAATCGTCCCTTTCGAACATCGAGCGGAGTCTGGATGAAGTTGTCGTAAGCAACCAGACGGTGTCGAGCAGTTTCGAGTTTGTAGAAGTTCGGCACAGTCATCATCACGTGAGCACCGGCGAGAACGTTGATCGGTCCACTGGCGTCATGAGGTGCGATTGGAAGGTAGTACGCCTCTGCCATTGTTGAAATTTTCTTCAGCTCGGATATTCCGCCTGTCCAGGTAACGTCAGGCTCAAGGAAATCAGCCAGATCGTTTTCAAGAATCGTTGTAAATTCCCAACGGGTGTGGAGTCGCTCTCCAACCGAAATCGGAATATCGATCTGGTCTCGAACGTTCCTGAGTGCCTGTGGACTCTCGACTGGAACAGGCTCTTCCCACCAGTGAATGTTTGACGGAGCTACGCTGCGAGCGAGTCGAACGGTCGTGGGCACATCGAATCGACCGTGGGCGTCGATCATCAACTCCATATCGGGTCCTGCACCCTCTCGGATTGCAGCTGTGATCTCATTCGCCTCGGCCTCACCCCGAGTTGTCATACCGCCGTTGAGATAGCCGTTGTCTTCCTCCTTCATGTGCGGGTACGGGTCGAACTTCATACCCTCGTGCCCCGACTCAGCAATCTCTTTTGCCTGTCGCTTGGCTTCGTCTGGACCAATATTTGGGTCTGGGTGGGTGTAGAGAGCAATGTTCTCTCTAATCGGACCACCAAGTAGTTCGTAAATAGGCTGGTTCATCGCCTTACCGCGAATGTCCCAGAGAGCAATATCGATTCCGCTGATAGCGTTGGTCGAGGCACCGCGCGACCCCATGTAGGTGAAGCGCCTGAAAATCTTGTTCCAGATTTTCTCGATATGGAACGGATTCTCACCAACAACCAATGGATCGAGCTGTTGCAGTACCGCGCACACCGCACGGTTTGCAACAGGGTGAGTTGTTGTCACCTCGCCCCAACCAGTGATTCCCTCGTCAGTTTGTACCTCGACGAAGATGTATTCGCCCTGCCTTCCGAAGTTGTATGCAGCGGTTGCAAGTAACAGCCACGGGGTGACTTTGGTGATTTTCATTGGAGATGACTCTTCTGTTAGCAGGGGTTGAAGGACCGTTGATGGGCATCAAGTTTCACAGTGAAACTGCTCGATCACAAGTCGTGACACCGAATTTTTCTCCAAACCGTGTCATGAAATGATCACGCAACGACCACACTGGATCGTAGTAGCAGCTAATATCCTCGTCGCTCTGCAAATCTATTCGTCGCTAGGAAACACATTTACTTGTCACCGAACTCAACAGAATCGCACAACATCGTGATCATCGGAGCCGGATCAGCCGGTTTGGCGACAAGCTATTTCCTGACGGAGCGTGGGGTAGAACATCTCATTCTCGAGCGCGGTGATGTCGGTAACACCTGGGATGTGGAGCGGTGGGACGGTTTCTATCTGGTCAACCCAAACTGGGCGGTTCGTCTTCCCGGGTTTCACTACACAGGCACTGACCCAGAAGGCTATCTTTCCAAGATAGAAACAATCGATTACTTGAAGGACTACGCCAAACACTTTGGAGCACCGGTCAGAACCGGAGTTGAAGTTGATTCGATCGAGCAGAACCAAGATGGCAGTTACAAGCTTTCACTTGGTGGCGACAATGAGGGCAACGTAATCGAAGCCCGATGTGTGGTTGTAGCAACCGGGGCGTTTGGTATTCCAAAAGTTCCAGAGTACTCGGCTGATATCGACGATTCATTTGTCCAAATGCACTCAGCCGCTTACAAGAATCCTCAGTCACTTGATGATGGCGCAGTGCTTGTGGTCGGCTCAGGTCAATCGGGCGCACAAATTGCCGAAGAACTTCATGATGCGGGCAAGAAAGTTTTCCTGTCGGTCGGCAATGCAGGACGACGTCCGCGCCGATATCGAGGTCGGGACTCGTCGTGGTGGAACTACACGATGGGCAGCTTCGACAAGACAATCGAGAACGTCGAGTCGGTTGACGACGCCCGTTATGGTTCGTCTTCGCACACCAGCGGCGCACGAGGTGGGCACAACATCTACCTGCGCCAGATGGCGAAAGAGGGAGTGACGCTTGTTGGTCCAGTGACGGGGGGCGAAGGAAACACGATTTCGCTTCGAACTGATCTCGCTGAAATTCTTAAGGCTGTCGATGATCATCCAGTGAAGTGGAAAGCGAATGTCGATGCCTATGTCGAGAAAAATGGAATCCAGGTTCCACCGGACGATGTGATCGATCCGCCGGGCATCTCAGAGTGGCCAAAAGGCGATGCGCCAAGTTCGTTGAATCTCGCTGATGCCGGGATTACGACGATCATTTGGTCCACAGGCTTCAAATACGACTTCGACTGGATCAAGCTGCCAATCACCGGCGAATACAACTATCCGATTCAGCAGCGCGGCGTGACCGAATACTCCGGTCTGTACTTCATGGGCTTACAGTGGATGTACGGATCGAAATCAGCACAGTTCATTGGGGTCGGTGAAGACGCTGAATACGTGTCGGGGCACGTAGCCGATAATTTCGGATAGATCGAACGTCGCTGGTATGAGTGCGTAACCAACAACTTGCAACATCTAATTTCCCGAGTACCGCCGAGGGATCTTGGACAACAGGTTTCGAGCTGGAGTAGTCGGCTTCAGTTCACTCCCCGTGTCGGTGATTTGCCCTTTTGCACATGATCCCTCGGCGGCACTCGGGAAATTTAGAAGCCCCCCACTGAGCACTGAATGCCGTACCGATTCAAAAAACATCTTCTCCTCAACGATTAACTAAAACCGCCCGTAGCCAACTGAGTGACCACGGGCGGTTGTAATTACTGTGAACAGCAGCGATTAGTCAGCCGGAGCTGGTTCCGCCGCCTTCTCGGACGAAGCAGCAGCCGGTGACTGTCCTTCGATCGAGATGTTCGGAATCCACTCAAGCCAAGAAGGCAAGTACCAGGCGCTTTGACCCAGTATTCGCATCACACTTGGTACAAGCAGTGACCGAACGATTGTTGCGTCAAGCAGAACCGCAGCACCTAAGCCGAATCCCATCGACTGGAAGAAGGCGATATCGCCAAGAGCGAATCCACCAAACACCGCAACCATGATCAATGCAGCACCAGTAATGATGCTGGCTGTCTTGCGCAAACCAAACGCTACCGATTCCGAAGCGAGACCAGTCTCGTCGTATCGTTCTTTGATTCGGCTCAGCATGAACACGTGGTAGTCCATCGAAAGTCCAAACAAAATGCTGAACATGAACAACGGTAACCAGAATTCAATCTGATCAACCTGTTCGAATCCGAACACGTCGATTAGGAAGCCTTTCTGGAACACGAGAACCACAAGTCCGTAAGCCGCACCAACTGAAAGTAGGTTCATCAGGATCGATGCAATCGAAATTGTCAGCGACCTGAATGCGAGTAGCAGCAGTATGAAGCTAAGACTCAGCACCGAAGCGAACACGATTGGCAAGTACTCGTCGGTGACCTTCACCGAGTCGACCACTTCAGCAGAACTTCCACCAACGAAAGCTTCGTAACTTCCTTCAGGAATGCCAGCGAACGCCTCAGGAATCAGTTCACCTCGAAGACGACGGATAGTCGTCAGTGCAGTCTGGTTCTGCGGGTCACCCGGGATGTTCGATGTGAAGCTTGCGAGGTTGACGCTTGGTTCGATCCGAACCTGCGCAGCCTGCAGACCAGCATCATCAGCAATAAGAGTTTCGAGCTTGGTCAACGCGCTGGCGATTGGCTCAGAGCCGACGTCACCGTCGATAGCGACCAGAGCTGGAGCGTCGGATCCAAATCCAAATTTCTCATCCAGAGTCTGGAATCCTTTCTTGGCGGGGATTTCATCAGGAAGTACCGAGATTCCACTCGTACCCTTTTCGAGGTCGAGGTAGAAATAGGCGAGGAACAGCAAAACCACAGAAGCTGCGATCAAGCTCATGTACGGTCGGCGCATGACGCTGACGGTCAGAGTGTTCCACAGACCCGACTCGGCATCAGGGTCGGTCACTGACTCCGTACCAAGACCAAACGACCACTTGTTGTTGGTGACCTTACGAATCACAGTCAGAACTACCAAGATGAGCATCACACCGGCCGAAACCATGATCACGTCAGGTCCGAATCCCGCCGTAAGCGTCAAGGCAACGGCTCCGACGATGAACAGCCCCCCAGTGAGAGGTAGCGGCGCTCGAACGGCGTAAACCTTGTCTCCCAGTATTCCAATCAAAGCCGGTAGCAGCGTGATTCCAACGATCACAGCTACGAACACAACGATGATCGCACCGGCCCCAAATGCCTGGAACTCACGAACTGGAATGATGAGCATTCCAAGCAACGCAAGCACAACGGTCAGTCCGCTGAAAACAACGGCTCGACCTGCAGAGCCACCAGCTGCTTCAATGGCATCCTGCTTCTCTCGTCCACGCTCTCGTTCTTCCTTGTATCGAGAAAGGATGAACAGTGCGTAGTCGATACCGACAGCCAGACCCATCATCGTCAAAATGTTCGGTACGAACTCGTTTAGTTCGACAACCTGACCAACGATAGCTGTGATTCCGATTCCTGTGAAAATCGCCGCAATGGCAAGGATGATCGGGATGAACGCAGCTACAACGGCTCCGAACACCATCGCCAAAATGATGATGGCTACCGCAATACCGATCGTCTCTCCGGTAACAAGGTCGCTTTCGGCTAGCTCACCGAATACGTGTTGAATACTTTCGTTTCCGATGAAGTAAACCTCGTACCCGTCACGTGTAAATTCTTCGGCGACATGGAGCAATGGCTCGAATTCAGAAGCGGAGCCTTCGTGAACGTTCACGGAAGTCAGCAGCGTCGTTCCGTCCTGAGAGACCTGTCCCTCGTAGTCGCTGAAAGAACCGATCAGTATTTCTACTTCGTGTTCTTCCTGAGCGTGATCGATTTCGTCACCAAACTCTGCGAGGAACTCATCGAATGCTGCTTCTCCTGGTTTTGGACCTTCGGAAACGATCAGTACAAATTCAGACGATGAAGGTGGTCCTGTTTCGTCAACATCCTGCTGCTGACCAGCACCATCGATCTCACCAAATCGCTCGTTGATTAGCGTTTGTGCTTCTTGGTATTCAAGAACCTGCGTCGGTCCTTGTCCACCTTCCAATGCACTTTCGAGCATCGTACTGGCTAAAGCACCAGCGGCTACTAGGGCTAGAACCCAGCCGGCGACGACCCACCAAGGTCGTCGACCGCTAAAGCTAGCAATACCTTCGACAGAAATTCTCATCATTGCTCCCGACTGTTTTTTCAAAACAGTAATACGTGCGTACGATCGAATAAAAAATCCAGCAAACAACTCTGAACCGTTCGCGCCAAAATGTCGAGTATTCCGTGGCGCTCAAGGTGTTGAGTCGGGTGTTCCCCAGTTAGTAACTGGTGCGATACCGCATGAAATTGTAGTTCCACATGCAGTAAATGAATCCCTATTAAGGGGTATTTTTCCGCTGGGTTTGATCTGCAGAACGGGACTAATCGGCTGCTGCAAAACACCTAACGATGCAGTGGAGAGGGTTACACTTTTCGGTCGTGACAACAAAGAACGACACTCCCTCTCCATCACCCCCACGCGTTGCCAGAACTCCCTTTTATTACGGATGGGTGATCTTAGTTATCGCCGCTCTCGGCAGCTTTGCTTCTGCTCCGGGACAGACGTTCACATTCTCCGTGTTCCAAGATTCGTTCATCAATGATCTGAATCTATCGTCAACTTCTGTATCAACGCTCTACTTGTTCGGATCGTTGACTGCTGCAGGCATGATCATCTTTGTTGGTCGCAGTCTCGACCGGTTCGGTCCCCGTCGAATGATGGTCTTCGCCGTAGTTTGTCTCGGCCTCGGTGCCATGTGGCTCTCGCAGGTCAGTGCCACGTGGCAGCTATTCGTCGGATTCGCCATTATGCGAACGATGGGACAAGGGGCACTAAGCCTGATTCCAGCAACGATGGTTTCAGTTTGGTTTGTTCGAAAACGACCTATGGCACTTGCAATCATGGGACTTGGCGGAGCAGTTGCCAGTGGTATTTACCCTTTCTACGGCGCAACGCTTATCGACGCATTCGGCTGGAGAACAGCTTGGGTGGTGATTGCTGTAACCGCGTGGGCACTCCTGATAATCCCAGCAATCGTATTTATCCGAACCAGTCCTGAATCGATAGGGCTGTTACCTGATGGTGATAAAGCGAAAGATTCTGACGACTCCGGCAAACCAGAAAGGAAGTCAGAAGCTCGCGAGCATTCTTGGACGGTCAAACAAGCAACAAGATCACGAATTCTGTGGCTACTGATATTCGCCGGCTCAGCCCAATCTTTAGTGGGAACTGGTGTTGCATTTCAGCAGGTATCGATCATGACATCGAAAGGTCTCAGCATTGGTGCTGCAGCTGGCGTCTTCGGAATCATGGCACCGACTGCAATCGCCGGGCAGTTCATCGCTGGCTATCTGGCAAACAGGTTCCAAGTTCGTTACCTAATCGCCGTTGGACAAGGTGGACTCGTGCTGGCAATGATCGTGCTGCTCAACACTGGCGAGCTTTGGCATGCGTATGCATACGGCGTTGTGCTGGGATTGAATCAAGGCTTCTTGATGAACCTGAATCAGATAGTTTGGCCAGCGTATTTTGGACGTAAAAACCTGGGCAGCATCAAAGGTGTTGCGAATTTCGGCATGATGGCTTCTGCTGCTCTAGGTCCACTTCCTCTTGCGCTGTCGATTGATCAAACCGGTTCCTACACAATCGGTCTATACGCATACATGGCTCTTCCACCGCTATGTGGACTCGCCGCGATTCTGGCAGGGAAGCCGGGTCGAGCACCCCGTTCCTCCTTGCAGACAACTTCCTAAGCCACTGCATCTTTCACGCTTTCGTCAGTCCAACAACCTATCCGCTGTTGTAAAGTGCGCCGAAGTTTCCAAAGAACTAGCGAATACATTCGACTGAAGGCTGATAGATCACATGACCGAAATGACTGGCGGCGAATTTCTTGCCGATACGATGCACGGATACGGCGTAACCCACTTCTTCTTTATGCCGGTTATCGTCGACGATTCGATGGTTCGAATGGAAGAACTCGGTATCACCCGAGTTATGGCTCACAGTGAAAAGCCTGCCGCTTACATGGCAGACGGCTACGCCCGGGTGAAAAACTCCGTTGCGTTCTGCGGAGCGCAGTCTGTCGGAGCGACAAACCTTGCTGCGGGCCTCCAAGACGCCTATCTCGCAAGCTCGCCTGTTATCGCCCTTACGGGTCGATTGGCGCAGGAACAGCAAGATCGCCACGCCTATCAGGAAGTCGACCACGCTCACCCATTCCAGGCAAATACCAAGTACAGCGCTCGGGTCGATAAAACCGACCAGCTGCCGATGTATCTCAGGCAGGCGATTCGTGAGGCAACGACCGGTACTCCCGGTCCTGCTCACCTCGATCTAGCTGGTATCGCTGGTGGTGACATCACCAAGAAAAGCGCCGACATGGAAGTGGTCATCGAAGACCAGTTCTCAAGTCTTCCTCCGTTCCGTCCTGAGCCAGATGCCGGTTCAGTAAACGCAGCGCTCAGTGCATTGGCAAGTGCAGCTCGACCAGTAATCATTGCCGGTGGCGGGGTAAAAACATCGGGCGCTGGCAAGCAGTTGATTGAACTCGCTGAGCGGCTGAATATTCCAGTGGCTACTTCGCTCAACGCAAAGGAAACATTCCCTTCAGACCATCCGCTGGCAATCGGTGTTCCAGGTTCTTACTCACGTGCCTGTGCCAACAAGGCAGTCGCCGAAGCCGACATGGTGTTCTTCATCGGAAGCCACACAGGCGGTCAGGTCACTAACGACTGGAAGCTTCCACGAGAAGGCACCCGAATCGTACAGATGGATATCGACGCCTCGGAACTTGGTCGATCATTCCCAATCGAAGTCGGCATGATGTCTGACATTCGAGCCGGACTCCAAAAGATGCTAAACGCCAGCGGTGAAGTTGGTACAGCGAGCGACGAAGCAGGGCGCGCCAAGTGGGTTGTTCGCACTCAGGAACTGGTTGCCGAGTGGAAAGCAGGCGTCGATGATCTTTGGAATTCAGACGATATGCCGATGCGAACGGAACGCCTGACCAAGGAACTTACCGATCACCTGCCAAGCGATTCGATTCTTGTAGCCGACACTGGTCATTCAGGAATATGGACCGGCACGATGATTGATTTCAAAAGCCCCGATCAGTCGTTCATTCGCTGTGCAGGTTCTCTCGGCTGGGCGTTCCCTGCCGCAATCGGAGCCAAAGCAGCCGCACCAGATCGCCCGGTAATCACCTTCGCTGGTGACGGAGCGCTCTGGTACCACTTCATGGAACTCGATACAGCTATGCGCTACGGCCTGAACACGGTGACTGTTGTGAACAACAACCACTCCCTGAATCAGGAGCGTGGCTTGAACGTGAAAAACTATGGTGGTGACTTGCCGGGATCGGATGAACTCTGGCACCTGACTGACACCGACTTTGCCGCAATGGCTGAGCAGATGGGCGGATTCGGAATCACTGTGAAAAACCCTGGTGATTTCGAAGGTGCGATGGACCAAGCCCTGAATTCGGGCAAGCCAGCAGTGATCGATGTGAAAACCAACATCGAAAGCATCGCTCCGCCGGCGTGGAACTAGTAGACTCCCGCCACCAGACCTGACTCACGAAAGACCCGAGCCAGTGCGCCGCTAATTCACTGCGGTTCCCGGTTTCGGGTCTTTTATTTACTGATCAACAACAGACCAAATCCCCCCGCCATTTACGGAGAACAATATGCTCGCAGCCGGTACCGCTAGAGTCGATATAACCCCACCGATAGGAATCGCCCACGCCGGATGGGGAGCGCAATCGCACGAAGGTGCTGAAGGCATCGACATGCCGCTGACGATCACCGCACTGGTTTTCGAAACGGCCGGTAACACAAACCCCGCCGAGCGTATTGCAATTCTCGATATCGATACCTGCATGCTCGCTCATGATTACGACCAAAATATCCGCGAGTGGGTCACTAAAGAAACCGGGATTCCAGCAGTGAACCAGCGGGTGTCGTACACCCACACTCACTCGGGCCCCATCGAAGGTCTTTCGTGGATCGCCAAAGGTGCCGAGATGGTCGAGCCGTGGTTCCAATCGATGGGTCCAGCTTCAGCAAAAGCAATTTCAGAAGCTATTTCAAAAATCGTTCCTGTGCGGTCTGATTCAGGCACGGGCCACTGTGAAATCAATATCAACCGTCGCCCTGTGAGTCACGACGGGCAAGTATTCACCGGACGAAATCCTGATGGATTTGTTGATCACGAAGTGCTTGTAACTGCCATTGATGATCTCGAGGGCAATCCTGTTGCGACCCTCGTTAACTACGCCTGTCACCCAACGATCATGGGTCCGGAAAATAAGCTGATCACCCCCGACTATCCCGGACCGGTACGAGAGACCGTCGAGAGCGTTGTTGGGGGTACATGCCTGTTCTTGCAGGGTGCGGCTGGAAACCAGGGGCCTATCGATGGCTTCACTGGTGATCTTTCGGTCTACCACAAGCTTGGCAAACAGCTGGGAATCGAAGCAGCGCGCGTACGACTAACTATCGACCCGGTTCCACGCGAAGAAAAGCTCGAAGAGATTCTGCCGTCTGGTGCCGATCTAGGAATGTACACGTTCAAGCAAGCCGGGGAGTCGGACGACACACTTGGCTTGATTGAAACTGCAGCTTCGCTTCCGGTAAAAGAAATGCCGCCTGAATCTGAAGTACAGGCAAACTTCGACCGAATCACCGCCAATCTCGAAAACGTCAGAAACAACGGCGGCAGCATCGAAGAAATCAAACAGGCAGCGTTCCCAGCCAAGCGCGAAACCCTACTGCTTCGACACACACAAACGTTTGGTCGAGGTGGAGACAAACAGGAAATTCCGATTCAAGTAATCAGAATTGGAAACACCGCATTGGTAGCAATACCGGTCGAGCCATTCGCTGAAATCGGAACTGCTGTGAAGGAACGATCTCCTGCCGATTGGACCCTTTTCTCGGGCTACTCAAACGGCTACTACGGCTACCTTCCGATGGCATACGCCTACCCAGAAGGCGGATATGAAGTGGGTCCAACGGCTCCGTTCGAGGCTGGTGCGGCGGAGCAGATGATCGAGGATTGTCTAGACGCTATTAAGAAGCTCTGGAGCTAGTTTTTCCTACTGTCAGCGCCCCTTCACTCCTGATTCCACAAACCAATTTTCGGAGAAAATCATGACCGACACACCAAACGGCCCAAAGATCGGAATTTCAGTCAGCAACTTCGATGACTCGACACTAAGACGAGTTCGACAGCTTGGCATCACCAACGTTCATTCGAGCGGAGGTGCCGGAAGTTCTAATTCGAACTTTGGCAGGGAGAATCAACTGCCATGGACCGATGAAAAACTTGGTGCCGAAGTAAAAGCGCTCGCTGCCCACGGCATAAAAATGGGCATCAAGATGATCACAGGCTTCCCGAACGCTATATACGGTCGTCCGGGTCGTGACGAAGATATCGAGAAGGTCATTGAGTCAGTGAAGTGCGCAGGACGACTGGAAATACCAGTGGTCGAATACAACTGGTACGCCCACCGAATAATCGAGGGTTACTCATACGTAGAGGGTCGAGGCGGAGCCGAGTACCACGCCTTCGACTATGAATCGATCAAAGACCTACCGCCACTTCCCGAAGAAGGCGCTCACACCGCCGACGCTATGTGGGACAACATCACGTACTTCTTGAAAGCCGTCATTCCGGCAGCCGAAGAGGCGGGCGTGCGGATGGCATTGCACCCGAACGACCCCCCTGCACCGATTAGTCGAGGTTCAGAGCAGATCATGGGCAGCATCGACGGCTGGAAGAAGCTCGCAAGCATCGTCGACAGTCCAGCAAACGGCATCACTTTCGACTGTGGTGTGACTCGTGAGATGGGCGGCGACCCTGTTGAAGTGGCTCGCTACTTTGGCGATCTCGACCGTATCAACCATGTTCACTGGCGCAACGTAATCACCGAAATTCCAAGTGAAAAATACACCGAGGTGTTCTTGGATGAAGGTGAAGTCGACATGCTCGCTGTGATGAAAGAACTCGTACGCCAGAAGTACCCACGAATCGTCTATCCAGAGCACCCGCCCGTTATGGATCACGATAAAGAATTCGCTCACGACGGTTTTGGAGCTGGTTACACCGGATTCGCTTACACCGTAGGCTACGCTCGAGCCACGCTGCAGGCTGCATTGGCAGATGTTTAGTCGTATTTGTCGATGCTCACGTAGAGCGGTACCATCTGCTCATTCTCGACTCTGATTAAAACTTTCAATCCTTCTTCTAGAGAAAAACATGTACAAACTGAATCACATCCACATGAAGTCGAACGACCCGGAAAAGGCCGCCAACTGGTGGGTCGATAATTTTGGGTTCAAAATCGTCGATGATTCCACCCGAAACACCGGTGACCGATTCATCAAGTGCCAGTCAGCAAACGGTGTTCCAGTGAACATCTCAGGTCCACTCGATGGTCAAACGCTTCCTGAAAGTGATTCAGGACCAAATCTTGGACTTGAGCACTTTGGATTCGATGTAGATGACATCGATGCCGAGCTGGAGCGACTCGCTGCGGTCGGAGCACCACTGGTCGACGGACCGAACGAGCTCCCCGATGGCACACGATTCTGCTGGGTTGCAGCCCCAGACAACGTACGAGTAGAACTAATCCAGTGGCCTAGCTAGGTCGGCGGATTAGTGCTGGTTTGAACCTCCAAACCAGCGCGCCGTGCGATCACACACCCAATTTAGACTTCCCGAGTGCAGCCGAGGGATCACGTTCAACACGAAGTAATTCGATATATCGGGCAGCAGCGTTACGCTAAGCCGAGGCACGGTGCGTCCCAACCCCAGATCCCTCGACTCCGATGACTCCGCTCGGGAAATCGATTCTGGGCTGGAGACGATCGATGACCTGAGTCGGCGACAAAAGTCGCTTAGCTGTTATCCGTATCGGCGCCAAGATTTTCACCGCGGAGTCGATTGGCACGTATGTCGTGCTTGCCGGGATATCGAACTGGCAGGTGACCATCTTCGATCATCAAATCAAGTGGGTTGGCCATCGTCTTCATCGGCATTTGAACCTGCGTGTGAAGTCGGGCTGATTCGTAAACAGCGTGCACCATTTCTAATGCCTTGTAGCCGTTCTCGCCATTGCCTCGGTGGTAGTCGGAACGCCCCGAAGCCCAATCGGCTAGCTCACGTGCCTGCCCTGCTCCGCCCTCGACCCATTCAAAGCGGTCAGCACCGTATTTGAAGAATTCGCCATCGGGCTTGTGATGCGCCCAGCCGCCCGATTTTGCGTTCATCAGATATAGATCGTCAGTGGTCATTTCAATCATGCCTTCAGATCCGTAGATACGTGCGCCCTGCCACCGAACCGGAGTCAAATCAGAAACGATCATCGCCTGTGCATCATTCTCGAACCCGAACACCGCAAGCGCCTTGTCTTCGATTTGTGTGGATCGCTCCCAGTGATCGGTTTCACGCTCGACGTTGCCCATCACCCATGTGCACTCAATATCGCCTAGCAAGTAGCGGAACATGTCGGTCTGGTGCGAGGCATAGTTAGGAAGCCCATCGCCAGCGACACTGGTAATGAGCCGAACATCGCCAATTTCGCCATCTTCGATCATCTGCTTGGCAAGTGTGTAGGCGGGAAGGAACCGACGCTGGTGACCAATGACCAGTTTCACGTTGTTTCGTTCACAGACCATCAGCATTTCAGCGGCGGCTCCAAGGCTGTCAGCCATTGGCTTCTCACAGAGAATCGCCTTCACGCCTCCCGCAGCGGCGGCTGCAACGGTCATAGGAGCGTGACCACTGTGCCACACGCCGATCGAAACTACATCGGGTTTGGCGACTTGAAGCATCTCTCGGAAATCGGTGAAGTGCTGAGCCTTGTAATCGTCGTACTCAGAGAAAGCTTCGTCGTACTCGTCCATCACTTCCTGGCTCAGATCGGCCAAAGCGACGATTTCGTACTGTCCACTGTTCAGGTAGCCCTTTGAGTGGTTCTGTGTCATACCGCCGCTACCGATTACACCAACGCGAAGTTTGTCTGCCAATTTTCCAGCTCCGTAACTACATCTTCGAAACAACTCGGCAGAGTGTACAGGTGAAGGGAGACGCCGAGGCGCTGACGGCGCTAGGTGAATCGCAGTTCGATGACGACCACTAATCCTCGGGGATAGCCCCAATGCTTAGGGCAAAGTTGTCCCAGTAGGGCTGTTGATCGATTCGAGCGTCAATGACGGTCGCCTTGTCGGCGGTCATTGCTTCGGTGATAGCTGATTCGAATTCTTCGGGTGTTCTGGCGACTACACCGTTCAGACCTACGGCTCGCCCTACTGCTGCGAAATCGACGGGTGTGATGTCGAGTCCGAACTGTGGAAGTCCACGTGAGACCTGCCGAGATTTCATTGTTCCCAACGCCCTGTCGTTCACGATAACCAGTGGCATCGCGACGTTCATTCGGGCGAATACTTCGAATTCACCAAGTCGCATAAGTGTCGAGCCGTCTGCACCAATTCCGATCATCGGCACATCAGGGTTAGCCATCTTTGCCCCAAGTGCAGCAGGAATCATCAGTCCCATCGTTCGTCCGCCTGATGTACCCAAGAAGCTACCGAACGTATCGAACTCCCAGAGATGCTCGAGCATCCGAACGAACGCACCAGTTTCCGATATAACAACACCGTTGCCGGGCAGCATTTTACGACAACTTGCGACGATGTCTTGAATCGCAAATTTGGCGTCGGCAGGACGTTCGAAATAGTTCTGGATGATGTTCTGCTTGGCAAGGTCGATTGCTTCAATTGAAACACCTGTCCCCCCCGCGCTGCTTAGTGCATTCAACGACTCTCGCAGTGATCCATCCACTCGGACTTCGGGATTTGGAACAGTGGTGCGGTATTCGGGTCGAGACACCAATTCGATTGCTGGCATTTTGAAATCCCACGGTGCGTGAGTCATCAACGAATCGGCTCCGACCAGAATTGCCAAATCGCAGAGTTCCTGCAGTTCGCCTTCGATGGTGTGCGGAACGTAGTTTCCTGTCATCACCCCGGCGAATCGTGGGTGCGACTCGGGGAACACTCCCCTCGCATCCATGTTCACCTGCACTGCCCCACCGATGGCTTCGACGAACTTCAGAAGTTCGGCAGTGGCACCTGTGGTAGCTACATCGGCTCCTGCGACAACCATTGGGTGTTTTGCTGAACCGATCAGTTTCTTCGCCTCTTCGAGTGCGTTCGCATCAGGCGAAGACTCGACGTAGTTTTCGGGAGCGGATTGCAGATCACCAACATCACCATCATCGAAGTTCGATGGATAGTCGATCACAACCGGACCTCGACGCCCATCTGTGGCTAATGCCACGGCATCCCGCAGTGTGTCATTAGCGGTAGATCTCTCCAGAGTGCTAAACGATTTTGTGATGCCGCCAAACATAGCTGCGTGATCAGTTACTTGAACAAGATCGGTGTCTGAATTCGTAGCTCCTGCTTCGAATGCACACACGACCGGCATGCGTTCGAAGAAGGCGTTGGCCACTCCGCCGAGCGTATTTCCAGCACCGACGCCTTTAACACCAATCGCCAAGCCTGCCGTTCCTAATCCGGCACCGTAGTACGCAGCCGCTATGGCAGCCGACGATTCGTGAGCAACATGAACGAACTCAACTCCAGCCTTGCGCCCGGCTTCCATCGCATCCATCGGGAATCCCGAACCTGGCAAGCCGAAAACGTGTTTAATGCCACGGCGGGCTGCGTCTTGCATAAGTAGATCGGCGAATTTCATGTTTTTACTCTGTGACTGCTCTAAACGTTCAAACGGAGCATTTTGATGGCTCTGAAAGCGGATGAATCCTACCAACTCCGCCCCGTGCGTGGGTGTAATATCTGGCGCATTACTCGAAATCGCTTTAGTACGATTCTGGCGTAAATTCCATTCCTCTTTCTTCAGGGACATAAACACGAATTTCAATGACCATTGACGAACAAAATCTCTCGTATGTCATCCACCACACCCGTGCGATGCGCCGGTTGAAAAGCGATCCCGTTCCGGAACAGCTTTTACTGGAATTAGTTGATGCTGCGAATCAGGGACCGACAGGCAGCAATAAGCAGAATGCCAGTTGGATCATTGTTCGAGATGCGGAACAGAAGAAGAAACTCGGTGAGTTAAATCGAATCGCAGTGCACGGCTACATCGATGGTGTTGAATCCTCAGCACCCGAACGAGCGGGCATCGTAAAAGCCGTGAAGTGGCAGCGTGATCACTTCGATGAAATCCCGGCGATACTAATCCTGTGCCTTACGTTTGATTCACTACCTGCCGACAATTGGCGTGCCGGTGCGGGCGCGGGTGGATCGATATGGCCTGCGGTGCAAAATGTTTTACTTACAGCTCGTTCTCTCGGCCTAGGAGCAGCGCTTACGACGCTCGGGCTATCGAACCGACCTGCTGCAAAAGAATTGCTGGGACTGCCTTAATTGGTCGAACCGTTCGCCATCATTCCAGTGGGATACCCGATGGGCAAGTTCGGACCAGTGAGTCGGCGACCGCTAGAAGACGTCGTGCACTACGACCGCTGGTAGATCAGGAAGCTAGTACACCACAGCCAACTCGAAATGGGTTATCTATTTACCCGCGTGTCGGAATTTGCTGAACACGCTGAATCAGATCCGTCAGACGTTCTTCATTGGCAGGATCTTCAGCCATGTCTATCGACACTCGATTTGCGAATCCTTGGCGGCGTTCGATCTCGGCTGGCAACGAATCGTATGTGCCAGATATAGCGAACTCTCTAACAACCTCGAGTGGAACAGCGCCGGGCATTTCGTCCCATCGGTTGGTTATCGACATATCGTGAAGCGTCTTGCCAAGTTCTTCTTGTCCGTGAACCTCGAAGACCCTTTGATAAGTGCGGGTGGAACCATAAAAAGCAACTCGCCGCCTGAGTTCCAAAAGCTTCTGTTCAAGCTCGCTTTCAGTGTCGGCCAACGCCATCATTCCGCCGGCTGCTATTTCGATATCACCAGCGTGTCTACCAGCAGCCCGAGCCCCCCGTTCGAGATTCGGCAGAGTTACTTCACGTACGTATTTCTCAGTGGTGAATGAATGCGGTAGTAGACCATCAGCTACACGTCCCGCAACCCGAGTCATCGCAGGGTTCACCGCAGCTAAAAATATCTTTGGGAACGGAACATCGATTGGTCCAGCATTGAATGCCGGCGGGCAGAGAGTGAATTGATAATGATCACCTTCGAATGGATGGAGCTCTCCCTTTTGAAACGTTTGCCAAACAGATCGCATCATCAGTACGTACTCTTCCATTCGAGCTGCAGGCGAAACCCATTCACCGGTACTGAATCGACGTTCGTTGTGCCCTTTGACCTGCGAGCCGAGTCCAATCGAGACGCGCCCACCGGTCATTCGTTGCAATTCCCACGCCATTTGGGCTGTGACGAAAGGCGATCGAGGAAATGCGATCATCACCGACATACCGATTTCGGCACGAGTGCTAGCGTGGGCGGCTAACGTCCAGCGTGTTGTTGCCTCGTACTTAAGCTCACCAGTAGTAAGTACGTCGTATCCCAAGCGTTCCAAACGAGCAATTTCCTCTGGAACTGCTTCGAGAACACCCTCGCCGTACCTACCGACTACTTTCATCCGAGATCGGCCGATTTGATTCTCGATATGAGTTCTGTGGTCGAAATCCCCTCGGTATAACCAACCGATTGGTAAATGCCCATTTCGATTGGCACTTTGTACCAGCGGTCACGAACTTCGGGATCGACATCGTCACCGTGCATTATCAAGTCGATATTGTGCTTTTCGATCCATTCTCGAGTTATCTCAAGCGGGGCGTTTGGCACTACTTCATCGACGTATTTACAACCCTCGACTGAGGCGATTCGCTCTTCCATTGAGAGAATCGGGCGACGTTTATAGCTTTCTACTGTTTCGTCAGCGTGGATGCCGACCAGAAGAAATTCACCATGCGAACTGGCCTGGCGAAGAAAATTTACGTGACCGTAGTGAAACAAATCGGCCACCATATCGACATAAACGCGTTTGATTTCAGTTACCTCATCAAGAATTACTAAATCGAGTGTTCGCCCAGTTTGTTTACTGGGCTATTAGAGCGTTCGCCCTACCAATCGGGTGTTCGGGGTCGGGTGCGTAGAGGTATTCAACGTTCGGTTTAAGTTCCTCTAGATACAAAATTTCTTTGCGCCCATCGAGATCAACAGCGACTACGTAACAGGCTTCCTCTGGCAGTCTGAAGTACACATACCCTTCGGAATTTGTGTTCGTCTTATCAAGACCGGTCAAAACGGATGTTGGTGCCAGAGTAACCTCTGCCCCTGCGACAGTTTCACCGTCGAATCCAACAACCTTAATACTGCCGGTGTGTTGAGCTTCGTCACGTTGATTCGCGAGTCGCAGCGGGTTGTTTGAATCGGACAACTGACTGTGATCTTCCATCAAGTCCAAAACTTCCTGTTCGAATTCTCCCGCTTCTTTCGGGGTCTCCCAGTCATCACCGTATTTCAGGCGAAAATACTCTTCAGGAGGATTCGGCACCATGAACGTCGTTCCAAGGAATTCGATCTCCTTGAGGTTTTCATGCAGGCTCGCGGGGATTTTCAGAACAGGCCACTGGTAGATGTTGCCATCGATTATTCGATAGCACGTCCAATCCATTTGGATGCCATCTTTTTTGAGGTCAACACTTATGTGGAGCTCGCTATCGATCACATCAGCCGAGTAGCCGTGCTTACGAAATTCGACAGCAGCCTGCTCGACTATTTCGTCAGTCAATCCATGAAGTCCGATCACCGATCCGATATCGAGATCATCATCCCATGGAATGAAGGCTCCATCTCGCACAGCCCCTAAACATGTACCATGTCGCAAAAAGAAGGGTATTCCGAGATCGTTGAGAATCTGCTTTGCTTCCTTTAGAAGCACTTCAGCAACCGACATATCCATCGGCTCGAACAGGGTTGCATTTAAGCCCATAGATTCCCTCCTATGCGGAAAAGCGTGAAGCACATCCGCTGATGGGCAACGTTTGAAGATAGGTTGCCAATCATACAGAGATAGCGAACGGGTATTGGTTACCGAACCTCTAACCTGCTGCACTTTGGCAGCAAACGCTCTCGTAGCTTGAATCTTCTAGACGCTGCACGGTAAACATAGTGCTGGCGATAATCGGCCTACGAAAACGGCGGTTATTGCTCGATGTGGCGCCTAATACTAGTGATAGGAACTCATTGCTAACTCGCCTAACACCGATCAAAATTTCACCTGTCGAACAAGATTTCCTCAATAAAATCGAACAACTCAGTTCTCGATCTGGCTCTCATTCGCCGAGCCTGGGAACGATGCAACAGGCGATACCCGAAATCAAAGTCGATATCGACGCCTGTTACTTATCTAACCCGCTAGCGACCGATTTGTTCTGGTCGTACTTCAACGCCGATGTGCTCGCAGACCCTGAGTTGTTCAAGCGAATGCTGGAGGCGTACCCCTCACAAAACTCGGCTATCGCAGAACGACTTTCGAGTGCGATCGGAGCGAATGCCGACAGCCTGTTCATAGCGAACGGTGCGACTGAAGCCATTCAGGCTGTAATTCACAACTTCTCCTCGCATATTCACATCAACACTCCTACATTTTCGCCCTATTACGAATTTGCAGGACCTGACACCCGGGTCACCCAGTTCCAGCTGGCCCCTTCCAACAATTTTGCTGTAGATCCAGAGGAATATGTAAATTCGGTCCTACGCAGCGGAGCTGACACGGCTGTGCTGATCTCGCCGAATAACCCCGACGGGCATCTGATACCTGACACCGATCTTGAGTGGATTCTTTCGAAGTTATCCATGCTGGAGACGATAATCGTCGATGAGAGCTTCATCCATTTTGCGGAGAGATCTAAGCCTGCCGGTGAACTGCCGACGCTCACAGGGATTACCGATCAGTTCGATAACGTCACGGTAGTGAAGAGCATGTCGAAAGATTTCGGTATAGCGGGAATTCGAGCGGGATACGCAATCATGCCGCCTAAACGGGTCGCACAGCTACTCAATCATGGCTACTTGTGGAATACGAGTGGCATGGCAGAGTACTTCTTCTCGCTGTTTGATCGTTCGGATTTTTCGAGTCGATATCTTCGAGAGCTAGCGACCTACAAAACTTTCATCAGCAAGTTCACAGCTTCAACATCACAGTTTGATTTTGTCCAGGCATTCGATACAAGTGCCAACTTTCAACTGATGAAAATGCCTGAGCAGGTATCAGCTGAAGTTGCGGCTGCTTTGCTGCTACTGCGCCACGGCATATACACCCGAAGTTGTGGCGACAAAATTGGGCTCGACGGTGAATACCTCAGGGTTGCCATTCGAACTGAGTCTGAAAACGCCAAAGTCCTGAGTGCCATCACCGACATTCTCGGCTGATACAAGTTCTGAGCTAGCTAAATTCAGATTTGTGCGGCTTACGAGTCTGCACATGACGGCTACTCGCACCACAGAATCATCGCAACGGGAGTTACTGCAACTACTACTCTCCATTACGACGGTTAGCGATACGAAAACTGGCAAACACTTACGTTATCGCCCAACTCGAGCTTGCTCAGAATAATTACACGATCCTCATCACCGCTCCTTCCGTGCTCACATGGGGGCATTGTAAAAAGATTCACAAGCGCTAAGTGGCTGGACTCCAAAAAGTGATTTGATAGGACGTGTTATGGAACAAGTTACCCGTCGGAACTTCATTAAGTTTTCGTCGGCTGCAGTTGTAGCAACTGCGAGCACCGGGTTGCTATCTAACGTCACACGAGGTGACGTTGCCGAAGAGGGTGTTGAAGAGATCGAAGGTCTCGAGTGGAATAAGATTCCGTGCCGTTTCTGCGGCACGGGATGTGGAACATTGCTCGGCACCAAAGATGGCAAGATTGAATCCGTCAAAGGTGACCCGGAAGCTCCGGTAAACAGAGGTCTACTCTGTGTAAAGGGATACGGACTGCTGAAGATTCAGAACGGATCTGACAGGCTGACCGACCCTCTCATTCTGGCAACTTCGAAGTCAGACCCTGAACCTCGATATCGCAAGGCATCGTGGAGCGAAGCACTCGATCTCGTCGCCAGCAAAATGGCCGAGGCGAGAGCTGAACACGGACCAAGCTCAGTAGCGATGTTCGGTTCTGGTCAGTGGACCATCTGGGAAGGCTACGCCGCTGCCAAACTCTGGAAGGGTGGAATTCAGTCGAACAGCATCGAGCCGAACGCTCGACACTGTATGGCCAGTGCTGTTGCAGGATTCGCAACCACGTTCGGCATGGACGAGCCTATGGGCTGCTATGACGACTTCGAGCACGCTAATGCGTTTGTGCTCTGGGGTTCGAACATGGCTGAGATGCACCCCATGCTGTGGGCTCGCATCACCCAACGTCGATTAGTCGAAACTTCGACGAAAATCGTCAATATGACAGTAGCCAGCAATCGAACCAGTGAAATGGCTGATCAAGAGGTTATTTTCAAACCTCAGTCCGACCTGGCGATTGCAAACGGAATTGCGAACCAGATCATTCTGCGTGGCAACGTAAACCATGACTTCTTGACCAAGCACGCTGTGTTCAAGAGAGGCAAGCTCGACATCGGATATGGGCTCGAAGATAAGTTCAAATTCGCTGAAGAAGCTTCGGCAGCTACGTTCGAAGAGTATTCAGAGTTCGTATCTGAATACACACCTGAAGTTGTTGAAGAAATCAGCGGTGTAACCCCTGAAGAACTCAACGCACTCGTCGATATCTACGCCGATCCAAACGTCAAAGTGATGTCGCTGTGGACGATGGGAGTGAACCAACACACCCGTGGAACGTGGATGAACAACCTCATCTACAACCTCCACTTGCTCACAGGCAAAATCGCAACACCTGGTAACAGTCCGTTCTCACTGACCGGGCAGCCAAGTGCTTGCGGTACTGCTCGTGAAGTAGGCACGTTCACTCACCGTCTGCCTGCCGATCTTGTTGTGGCAAATCCTGAACACAGGAAATTTGCTGAGGAGATTTGGAATGTACCGGAAGGAACAATTCCGGCGGCACCGTCATATCACGCAGTCGAAATGGTCAGAGCTATTGATCGTGGTGAAGTGAAGTTCTTCTGGTCGCAGGTTTCTAACCCGTTCCAGGACTTCGCCAACCTCAACCGATACGTCGACGCCGTAAAACGCGAAGACTGTTTCGTTGTGGCATCTGATGTGTACCCGACGAGAACGACAGAACTAGCCGACGTCATTCTTCCAACGGCCATGTGGTCGGAAAAGGAAGGTGCATTCGGTAACAGTGAACGTCGTACTCACTTCTGGAAACAGATCACGAAAGCACCGGGGCAGGCAAAGTCCGACCTGTGGCAGGTGATCGAAGTTGCCAAGCGTTTGGGTATGGGTAACTTGTTCGACTACTCAGCGAGTGAATACCCGCTGGTAGATGGCCAGTTGCACTCCGACGCTTCTGTGGAAGCCGGCTTCTACATGGAGAAGGCTCTTTGGGAAGAGTACCGAAAATTCGGTCTGGGTCACGCTCACGATCTGGCTCCATTTGAGCTTTACCACGAGACACGCGGTCTTCGATGGCCGGTTGTCGATGGTAAAGAAACCAAATGGCGTTACAACGAAGAGTACGACCCCTATGTGCCCGAAGGCGAAGGCTTCAGGTTCTACGGAAACGATGCCAAGACAGATGGTAAGGCGATCATCTGGCTGAGAGCGTACGAGCCGCCGCCTGAGGTTCCGGATATCGAATACCCGATGTGGTTGATGACCGGTCGTGTGCTCGAGCACTGGCACAGCGGAACGATGACTAAACGGGTTCCAAGTTTGTGGAAAGCGTACCCACACGCCACCGCAAATATTCACCCGAGGGATGCCATCAAGATGGATGTCGAACATGGTGAAAAAATCAGGGTCACGTCACGACGTGGCAGCTGTGAAGTCACTGTCGATATCGGAGGTCGTGTAAAGCCACCTCAAGGCATGGTTTACGTTCCGTGGTTCGATGAAGACGTAATGATCAACAACGTAACGCTTGATGCTTACTGTCCGATATCGAAACAAACTGACTTCAAAAAATGCGCAGTAAAAATCGAGAAGTTGTCATGAAGAATTTCTCAGTTACGCCTACAGCCAAAACACTCGTAATTGGGTTCTCGCTTCTAGCGTTAGCAATGGTGGCTTGTACATCGGCAGATGATCCGGATCCGACTGCAACGCAGAAACCGGCTCCGGCTACACAAGCCCCAGCGCCGACTGCTACGACTGAACCTCAAACGGGTGGTGAAACTCCGCTTGCACCGACAGAAACTCCTGTTGCGGTTGAAGAGCCCACTAAGGCTCCAGACCCAACAGTTGCTCCTGTCGCAACACAAGCTCCGGCACCAACAGCGACTCCTGATCCGTTCGTAACTCTCAAGTCGATCATTTCTGGCGACGTAGAGCCGAACAGGTTTATAGAAGTTTCGCCAGGTGATGGTGAACTACTGGAACGCCTCTTCGCAGATGCACCACCAGTAGCTGCGCACTACATCGGCGACATTCGAATAACGCTGAAGAGTAACCAGTGCATCACCTGTCACGAAGGCGGATTCGCATCGGGCGGAAGTGTTGCAACAGGTATTCCTATCAGCCACTACACCGATCAATACACGATGGACGTGTCGAATGATCTGGATCCACGGCGATACATGTGTACCTCGTGCCACGTTGCGCAGGTCACTGATCCGGTTCCGTGGGCGGAGTAGCTAAAACTAAGTTGAGTTAGGTTCGTGCTGTGCGAGAAAACATCGCACGGCACGAGTGCCTCGCATAGAAGAGGCACAACAGCAATATCGATATCGAAGGAGAGAGACAGTTCGGTTGTGATGGACTTCGAAACATCACATGGCACACGAGATTTTCTCTAGGTGCCAACTGGTAAATATTCACCAATAAACGGTATGCACATGAAATCTTCATCACTGTTGATAGAAGCGTATGTGAACCGTTAGATATCGTTCAATGCAATGTAGTGCGGGCTGGCTTTTTATTCTCGGGGGAATGCAGATTGGAATCTCACTCAGACATCGATCAAGTGAGCGACGATAAACCAAAAAATTGGGATATTAGTCGCCGCAAGATGATCAAGATGCTCGGGGGAGCTACAGCGGCTGGACTGGCGGTTGGCTACCTACCGAAGGCACTTCGAGCAGAACCAGTTGCAGAGAATGCAGCTGATTTTCAAGTAGCAACCGATGCTGAATCATCAGAGCGACTTCGCCAGTGGATGATGATCATCGATCTTCGTCGTTGTGATGGCTGCCAATCTCAAGGCACCCCTCCGCAATGTACTGAAGCCTGCAATATGGGGCATTTCGTTCCAAAACCCATGCAGTGGATCGAAGTGTACGAGCACGAGCTAAGTCGAGACGTGGGAGAAATTGCTCCTCTCGACTCATCGACGACTCCGCCGATTGAAGGCACCAAGTTCATGCCAACTCCTTGCATGCAGTGCCAGAACGCACCGTGTGTAAACGTCTGCCCTGTCGGAGCTACATGGACAACACCTGAGGGAATTACCCTCATCGACCAGAATCGCTGCATTGGTTGCCGCATGTGTATGGCTGCATGCCCATACGAGCGACGATCGTTCACATGGGGCGAGCCTCCAACGTCTCATGCTGCTGATTTCGTCGAGCATTCTGTCGAGCACCAACTCCCGATCCAAAAGGGTGTTGTTTACAAATGTGACTTCTGTCCAGAGATGGCTCGTGCTGGACGCCTGCCATTCTGTGCGTCATCTTGCCCTCAAAACGCCATCTACTACGGCGACCTTGAGGAAGATCTGGCCAGCAATGGCGATGAAGTCGTTCGAGTTAGCGAATTCCTAGCTGAACATTCTGCGTTCAGGCACAAGGAAGAGCTTCGAACGAGGCCACGCGTTTACTACATCGATGGTCACGGTGAATTGGCAGGTAGAGATCCTAAAACTCACGGAACCATGCCTGTGCGCTGGAACATTGATCTCGATATCAAAGATGGCGCCAAGAATTGGGAGCGTTCCTCCTGATGACTTACTCCACTGAATCTCTAGAGCGTGCAACCGTCGAGGCGATGCAGCGTTTCAGCAAACGCTACATCATCTCGTTCATAGTGCTGTCGGCGTTCGTCGTAGCCGGAATCGTTGCGTACATCAACCAGCTTCAGAACGGCCTGTACGAAACAGGAATGCGCGATCGCATCACCTGGGGCTTGTACATCGTCATGTTCGTGTTCTTCATTGGAGCGAGCATGGGTGGAACATTCGTCTCGGCAGCGCTGAGACTCGCCGATATGGGATGGCGTGCGCCTATTAGTCGAGGTGCTGAATACATCACGGTTTCGGCACTTTTCACGGCTTCACTGTTTATTTTCGCCGACATGGGTCACCCCGAGCGTGCGATCAACATCTTGCTATTCGGCAGGTGGGAATCTCCTCTGGTTTGGGACGTATACGGACTAAACACCTACATCGCCGGCTCGATGGTTTATTTGTATCTCGCAGTTCTTCCTGATTTGGCACTGGTGCGCGACCGAGTTGGTCACCAACTCGACCCGATTCGTCGCCTGTTCGTGATCATGTTCTCGGCTAGTTGGACAGGTCACCCTAAACAGGTGAAAGCTCTCGACACATCATTGAAAGTGATGACCGTCGTCATCGTGCCTGTCGCGGTGATGATGCACACGGTTACCTCTTGGATTTTCGGAATGACCCTCCGAGAGCCGTGGGACAGTCCTATGTTCGGTATCTACTTTGTAGTCGGAGCTGTTTACTCCGGAGTCGGTCTAATCGTTGTGTTCATGTACGTGATGCGTCGCATGAACCACATGGAAGCATTCCTCACTGAACGCCATTTCCTCAACATGGGCAAGCTGCTTGCCGGTGCTGGTGGTGTGATGATCTTTTTCCAGATCAGTGACCTTGTGACTGCTGGATTCAAGCTCAAAGGCGATTCAGCCTTCAACCTGTACCAGCTTGCTGACGGTGCAATGGCGCCGATTTTCTGGACATACATATGGGTCGGACTAATGATTCCGCTGGCTCTGATGCTGCTGCCCTGGACTCGAACCATCTGGGGAGTCCTGATCGCGTCGGTACTGGCAAACGTCGGAATGATGCTGGAACGCTACTTCATCGTGATTGGCGGACTACGCCTGCCGTTGAACCCGTATCACGCACCTAGCTACATGCCGACGCTAACTGAGCTGACTATCGTTCTGGGACTCTGCTCATTGTTCATCTTGATATTGATGATCATGATGAAGCTCGCTCCGGCAATCTCCGTGCAAGAGATGATAGAAACCGGAGAAATCGAAGCGGTTCAGCATGATGCGAGACGCGCGGCAAGTACGGATGGTCCAGAGGGAGCAGTCGCATGATTCACTCCTTCACCGCCCTACTCAGCCGAAGCCAACAGCTCCTAGGTGCACTGGCGATAGTCATCGCACTTGCAGGAGTAATGGGCTGGTCGTCGATCGCATCAGCTCAGCAGCCCGTTCCAAGCGTGAATCTCGGATTCGAGCCAAGCGCTCTGCCGGGAGAAACGATAGCTGTTTCTGCTTACCTAACCGACCCGCTCGGCAACCCGATCTACGACGCTGAGATTGAATTCCACTACGACGTGGAGTTTATGAACGTTACTGATTCGGTTGAGATTGGCACTGCTGTTACGAATGAAACCGGATTGGCTCTGCTCACGTGGCAGCCTCGATCCGACGGTGAGAACCACATCGTTGCGTCGTTTGCAGGAAATGACGTATTCGCTGAAGCCAGTGACACCCAAATCTTGGAAGTTCTACCCGGTGAACAGCTCTATCGCGAGCTGCCGCCTTACCGAATTCCAGGAGCAAACATGTGGTTGACCAGCGGTCTAATCACAACGGTTTGGCTGATCTTCATATTTAGCCTTGCTCTGGTTGGATGGGCCAACCTCAAGACCAGGAACGAACCGCATACCAGCAACACTGAAGCCAAAGGGGGAAGCGCAGATGCTTAACCTTTTGAACCTTCCGAAGAATGCTGGTGTGATAGGTCCGTTCATCGGAGTGGTCATACTGTTCACAACGGTTCTTCTACTGGTCGTTCAGATGACAATTCGTCCATGGGCGACTGACGACTACGGTAGCGAAACTCACTTGAGCATGCAGGAAGAATTACACGGCTACACACGCACCGAGCTAACGTACGTCGACACGCTTTCAGCAGCCCCTCTTGGGTGGGAGCCTTCTGATATTGCACGTGCTTCGAGCGAAGGTTATGCCGAGTTTGTTGGATACGGCTGTGCAAGCTGTCACGGTCTCGATGGAAAGGGTTCAGACTCAGTCCCATCGGTAACCGGCACTACACCGCGTCGTCTCGCAAACATGCTCGAAAAAGGTCCTAAGACGATGCCGGCATACGCTGATTCACATCTCGTTGGTGCCGATATGGATGCGATCGCCGCTTACCTTGCGGGTTTCGCGGAAGCAACACCGACACCTGAACCAATTGTTCGCCTAACAGCTACGCCGTTCCCTATGCCAACAGCTACAGCGGCTCCGGTTGCGGCACCAGCTGCAACGCCGGTTCCGGTTGCAACGCTGGCACCGGGTGCACCAACACCAACGCCTTCACCTACACCTGAACCAACTGCAACTCCGGCGCCTGTCGATACTGCACAGCTCGAAAACGCACAGCGACTGTTCTTCGATGTGGGTTGTGATATTTGCCACGGTGAACTCGCCGAAGGTTCTTCAGATGGCCCGGCTATCGAAGATATGACCGCTGAAGAAATACGAGATTTCGTTCGAGATCCTCAACGCCCAGCGAACTCTAAGTTCAGCGAAGCGATGGATCCGTACGACATTGACTCACTAAGTGAGGAAGAGCTGGATGAAATCGTCTTCTTCTTGCTCAACCGAATAAACAACTAACGCTAGATAAACAACGGATTACTGGAGAGAACATTGCAAGCGCATTTTGCAAAAACGCTACGTCCGATCTTGATGATCGTGCTCGGCATTCTGTTCGTCGTTCCGCTCGCCTGTCAGGGTGCTGCGGGTGAAGACGGTCACGCAGGTCCGGTAGGACCTCCAGGACCTCCCGGTGCAACAGGTTTGACGGGTGACGGGATTATCGGACCAATTGGTGGTGCAGGATCAGCAGGTCCGGCTGGTCCAGAGGGACCGCAAGGTCAGGCAGGTCCGCAAGGTGAATCCGTAGTTCTTGCCGACCTGCAATCGATGGTTGATCTCGCGGTGGAAAACCACGCAACCGCCGGTTCAGATGCCGACAAGATCGCTCTTGGTGGACGGTTGTACGACAACTGGATGGTCGAAAGTGGAATCGAAGCACTTCCGGGCGATCACCCTCTATGGTCAACCCAGACCACGAACACCCGAACAGAGGCTACAACGTTCCGATGTAAGGAATGTCACGGCTGGGACTACAAGGGTGATACCGGGGCGTACGCCACAGGTTCACACTTCACAGGATTCACCGGTGTAATGCGCGCCGGCAAGATGATGTCGAAAGACGACCTTGTTCAGGTCCTTCGTGGTGGGTTCAACTCAAACCACGATTTCCGATTCGACATTTCGAGAAAGAATCTTGATGCGCTAGCTGCGTTCCTCGATCTTGGTTTAGTCAACTACTCTGAGTTCATCGATTACGACACTAAGCTCCCTCGCCAGACTCCTGTAATGGCGAACGGTCAGACTCGATACTCTCGTACCTGTGCCAGCTGTCACGGAGCCGATGGCAAGAACATCAACTTCAAGATAGCAGAAGCTCCGCAGTATCTCGCCGATATCGCCGTTGCTAACCCGTGGGAATTCCTGCACAAGGCACTCTACGGTCAGCCCGGTGTGAGCGGAATGCCTCCGGTGTCTACACGTGGCTGGTCTGATCAAGACCTAACCGACCTACTAGCGTACGTCCAGTCGCTGGCGGATTAGACCTGTCAGTTTAGGACACAAAAAAAAGCCCGCCTTCACGGCGGGCTTTTTCGTTATCGAATTATTGCCTACGGCATCGACATTCCGAGATCAAGCTCAGAGCTCATCGAGTTGAACCAGTCCACAACTTCCTTGTGATACGGAATACCATCTCGCCTTCGAATCTCTGTTTCCTCGTGTTCGGGAAGACCCGCGTAGTAGACGCGATCATGACCCGGAGCCGGAGTAGTGTTCGCAAGCTTCGTTAGAAGCTTATCCATATCGGTCTTGAACTCGTTAGTGTCGATAAACGCCTCGACGTTGAATGCCATCACGAAGAAAGAATAGTCTTTTTCGGCGATAAACCCGGGACCGTTTCCAGAGAGAATTCCCGACATGATGTCGGCGATGGCGGCGAAACCGTAGCCTTTGTGCCCACCGTTCTCACGGGTACCACCAAACGGCAGCATACGGAACGAGCCGAACTCAGGAACATCGACTGCTTCCATGATCGGCGAACCATCGAGATTGGCGATCCAGCCCGGTTCGATCTTCGAGCCGATTCGTCGAGTGAGTGCCAATTTGTTTGCGGCTACTTGAGTTGTTGCAACGTCAAACACGAATGGTGGCATTTTGTCGGCAGGTGCGCCCCAAGCGATGGGTTGTGTACCGAAAGCTGGTTCAGCGCCGTTTGTTGGCACCTGAGCACCTCCACCAGCAGAAACCATTGCCATGCCGATCATGTCTTGCTCAATGGCCTGCATCACGTAGTAAGCGAGCATTCCGAAGTGGCGAGTGTTCTTCACAGCCACTGCGCCCATGCCATGTTCTTTAGCTTTCTCGATTGCGAGATTCATAGCACGTGGCCCGAGATGAAGCCCCAAACCACGATCACCGTCCCAAGTAGCAGTTACAGAAGATTCACGAACGGTCTTTACATCAGGATGCGCGTTGTACGAACCGTCTCCGTAGCTGGCGATGTACGCCCGAAGCATGTTTGAAATGCCGTGACTCTCGCAGCCGCGCAGATCGCTAGTTAGTAGCACATCGGCACAAGATGCCGCCTCGTCAGCGGGTATTCCCATCTTCTCAAACACCGCCTGAGTTCCCGCACGTGCTTTTTCTTCGGAAACTAAGACTTGATCTTTTTCTGGCACCAAGAAGTGCTTTAGCATCGTTCAACTATTCCTTGAAGCTTAATTTTGGGCAGGACCCTGACAACGACCGGTGCGATCCCGATCATGCGGCGGAATTCTACTCCCGAAAATCTTGAACGGGTGTGAGTTTTTCTAGAAGTTCAAGAACCATGCTCATGAGGCTTTAGGAGTTGGTAGCAAGTTTTGATGACCGGCGCAGCAATTCCGTGTTCTTCTGCTTTGTGGACAACGGCACCGATCAAGTCTTCCAATTCAAGTCGCCGCCCAGCTTCAAGATCGCGCGTCATCGACTGCTTCGAATCCGGTGCGAAGCTAGCGAATTCGACTAATTTTCCCGCAACGATGTCGAAACCTTCTGCCTGCCCGACCGCAGCGACCTCACGGCATGCATTTCGATGTAATTCTGCCAATTCGGGGTTCGCCATAGCGTCTCCAGGGCCTAGCCGGGCAACTATGAACGGACTAAACGATGCGTAGGCACACATCTTTCGCCAGAGAGGCTCCCAAATGTTGTCGACTGCTTCAACCTTCAGCCCGGCTTCGTTGAACGCGTCTGCGAGGCGCTGAACACGGTCGGAAATTGGACTATCGAGTTCACCGATGGCGTTGGGACTATAAGTAGCAAATCCGAGGACGTGTTTTCTGCCAACAATGTCGCCAATGCGACCTGGCGCAGCGACGCCGTTTTGCAGTGGAATGATTGTTGTTTCGTTGCCCACGATTGGCTTGATCAGCTTGGCTGCGTCTTCCAAGTGATAGTTCTTTACAGCGAAAACAATGCTGTCGACCGGTTCGATATCACTCGGATTCTCGATTGCTTGCGCGTCTTCGAAAGTGAATGCTGGACCAAACGAACCAGCGGGCACATTCAAACCTTCACTGCGAAGTTCTGCCAAACGACCACCTCGGGCGATGAAAGTCACATCGTGTCCCGCTGCGATCAATCGCGCCCCGTAGCGGCTTCCGATATCACCAGCACCCATAATCGCGAATCGCATTTTTATCTCCTGCAAACAGTTGGTCAGAAACAGCAACACAATTCCCGAGAGGATGAAGCATAACTACTGGGGCCATCGGTGACGTCTACAGTGGCCAAATCCAGCGAGGCGTTTGGTTGCGATAATTTTCATATCTGGAACCAAATTTGTGAGTGAGGAATTGTTCTTCAGCTGAGATCACTAGCAATTGAGTGACTGCACCTGCGGCTCCCGATGCAGCTATAAGCCACCACGACCCCAAGAACAAACCCAATCCCAACGTCGCTAAAAGCCAGCTCAGGTACATCGGATTACGAGTAAATCTATATGGGCCACTGGTGCGCAAAGTGTCCGGACTAGCCATCGTTTCATCGCCAAATGACAACGCCGACATAATCGATACCACAATCCCTATACCGATCAGAACGACTCCCAGTGCGACACCGATAATTCCGACATCAAAAACTGCTCGTGACTCGCCCCATAGATGCAGCCCAAGCCCTGCCAGCAGGAACCCGAGTTGGTATTCCGGAATAGGTAAATTTCTCAACCAGCCCAATTGGTGACCTCTCAGATGGTTTCAGGCATCGAGACATAGTCCGAACAGATCTGAAGTCTACAGTCCTCGGTATTCGTGGCTTAGTTTGCCGTCGGCTATGCTCACCATACGGTAGCCCGACGGATCATTGCCCAACGGGTATCCGAGTGCGCTTGTCACTACAACGTCGAGCCCGTCATCACTCGCCTCGTGGTTGCGGTGCCAGTGGCCAGCGAAGACAGTTTGAACCTTCGCTTCTCGAAGCAACTTTACGACCGGTGCTCGCCGTTCGAGCGGAATTGTCCAGTAACCATCAGGCTGGTTCGGCGGACTTGGAGCCCAATCGAAATCAACGTCAGGCTCTTCGGCGTTGTTCAAGAACAGCGGGTGGTGCATGAACGCAATCACATGCTCGGATTCTTTCGAATCTCGAGACCGAAGTGTGTCACCCAAGAAATCCATCTGAGTTTTGTGCTCATCCAGCAAATTCTGAGGTCGATCGAGAAGAACGGAATTCAAGATGATGAATTTCGATTCAGCGTGATCAAACGAATAGTAATCAGCACCGAACTCAGCACGATACTTTGCCGTGGATTCGCTATCGGGAATGAGATTGTTCACTCCGATGTCGTGATTTCCAGGTACCCAATGAACGGGCGTATCTTCACCGTAAGCTCCGAGAGTCTCACGAATAAGGGCGATCTCGTTTTCATCGCCAGCAGTGTCGACCATATCGCCGCATACGACTACAAATTCCGGTTTTATCTCTTCGAACTGATCTATAGCCGTGGTCAGATTCGCTCGATCCTGCTTTAGCCCTTCGCTCTTCGGGGCGTCTTTTACGTTCAACCCGTTTTTACGAAGGAACTCTGCTGCTTCAGGATCCATCCCTGAGAAGCGATCAAACATTCCCACTTGTGGATCGGCCATTTGGATGAAATTGAAATTTGCCATGATGGCGATGTTAGCGAAGCTTGCATTCACACATCAGCGAGCGGCGATACCGATTCCATGAATAATTTAACCGCGGTTATCAATCAAGTTGATTGACTGGCACCG
This sequence comes from Candidatus Lucifugimonas marina, assembly GCA_029593915.1. GTDB lineage: Bacteria > Chloroflexota > Dehalococcoidia > Lucifugimonadales > Lucifugimonadaceae > Lucifugimonas > Lucifugimonas marina. The sequence goes on from CP046147.1 coordinate 1,876,489, forward strand.
TTGGCAGGCTGACGGTCACACGTGCTCCGTGCCCTTCGAGATTCCCAGCTTCGATAGTCCCATCGTGAGCTGCGACGATGGCGGCGACAATCGCCAATCCTAATCCAGCACCACCCGTCTCTCGCGAGCGTGAGCTATCCACCCGATAAAAGCGTTCGAATAGTCTTTCCGAACCGTCTTCGGGCAATCCGGGACCATCATCGACGATGTCTACTATTGCTCGACCTTCTTCTTCACGTAGCGAAATCGTAACGGCGGTACCGTTAGGCGTGTGCTCTCGGGCGTTCGAAAGGAGATTGGCAATGACCTGAGTTAGTCTTTGTTCGTCGCCCATCACCCTCACTGTCCCATCGCTGTTGATCGTAATCGGGTGATCAGGGTCGATTGCTTCGCTATTGGTAGCAGCATCGCCCACGACGTCTGTAAGGTTCACTGATGCCGGTTCCATCGCGTATACACGGTCTAGCCGGGCCAGTAGCAGTAGATCGGAAACAAGTCGTTCCATACGAGACGTCTCAGTGCCAATTCGCCGCATGGCATTGTCGATATCTTTGCTCTCTACCAAAGCCCCCTGCCGGTACAACTCGCTGTATCCGAGCACCGCGGCGATGGGAGTGCGTAACTCGTGCGATGCGTCAGCAACAAAATCTGTCAGCCTAGCCTTTGCGTGTTGCTCTTCGGTGATGGCGTCTTCTATCTGCACAAGCATGTCGTTGAGAGCGGTTCCCAAGCGTCCAAGCTCCACCGATGAATGGACAACATCGACTCGCTTTGAGAGATCCCCACCGGCGATTGCAGATGCGGTTTCGACCATTTGGTCAACGGGCTTAAGTTCACGTCGAACAGCCCACCACGTCCCGAGCGCACCGAGAGCTGCGACAAGTATGGCTGTTATCGCAAATGTCTTAATAAGATCATCGACCGCAGCGTCAACTTCCCCTAAAGGAACTGCCCACACACCAATCTCGTCGGTATCGGTAGCCCACGCGAAAGCCCGATAGTTCAGCGAACCATCTTCGGCTGATATGGTGGAAATTTCACCAGCCGCAACCAGCGCGGCAAACGTTTCTATGTTTGGCAACGGATCGGGGTTATCAGTGAATCCTGATGGTTGACCAGAGATGTTACGGTTCTGCACGTCAACAATGACTAAAGCTTGCGGAGATTTGACTGCTGGTCGGTCGGGGTCGACTTCGAGTGTTACTTGTTCAAGGAGGTCAGTTGAATTCAGGAATTTGTCGCGAATTCCGGCCTGTATAACCGCCAAATCTTCATCGATTGATCCGACGAGCACGCTGCGTGTGGAACCAACAACCACGGCTCCCACAACTGCAACAACCACCAAAAGCAGGAGGCTAAACGCAGCGACGAGGCGTGTCTGGAGTTTCATCTTTAGGAATCTGCTTTGCGCAGCACGTAACCAGTACCACGTACGGTTCGGATTAGATCTGCGGCTTCGCTTCCCAATTTTTTACGCAGATAGCTAACGTAGGTTTCAACTACCGCGTCGTTACCTTCGAAATCGTATTCCCATACGTAATCAAGAATCTGAGTTTTCGACAACACGTGTCCCTGATTCAACATCAGGTACCGCAGCAGTTTGAACTCGGTTGGAGAGAGTTCGATTTCTCTCTCTTCAACGAATACTTGGTGCAGGTCTTCATCTAGCTTGAGGTTCCCACAAATGAGGTGGTTTTCATCTTCCTCGTTGTGAGTTCGTCTCAGAATCGCCTCAATACGCAGCGTCAGTTCTTCAAGACTAAAAGGCTTGGTGAGGTAATCGTCCCCACCGCCGCCAAATCCAGTCCGCAGGTCGTCGGTGCTATCTCGCGCCGTCAGAAAAATCACAGGAGCGCGGAATCCATCGTTTCGGATTCTTCGGCAGACTTCGAAGCCATCGATATCGGGAAGATTTACGTCGAGGATCACCAGGTCCGGTGGAGCATCTTTGATCGATTGAAGAGCGTCGAGCCCGGTAGGTTCACTCCCCACCTCATAGCCAGCGAAGCGTAGCGCCGTTGCCAACATATCGGCAAGCGATTCTTCGTCATCTACCACCAGGATTTTGCTTCCCCCTGGATCGTTCTTTGCCTGACTCACCATATCCGTCCGCCTACATCCATCTTCTCGTCAGTTGGTGGCGCAAATTCGTAATTGCTCAAGATTATCGAGCGCACCCCCACCTAATGATTAGTCCGAGACTATCACCCGATTGAATTCGAGCAATGAGGGAACTTCGCCAATTCCTTCAGTCGAGTCGTCGCAATTCCTACGCTTCGATCAGCTTGCGTGACTCGCCTAGTCTGATAACGAAACATCCTCCGACACGAAAGATACCACGGACGTTTCCGCAGCATCTTTCGAATCGGAGGAGCTATTTGTTTTGGTTAGTTTGCTGTTCCATCGGCAGCCGTTGCGGGCTCGGTGCCAGCAGTGGTTGTGGTTGTAGGTTCGACAGTTTCAGTCGGATTGTCAGCCTCTTCTGTTGCCGTCAGAATAGTGTCACCAGCCTGGTCGACTGTACCCGCAGCACTCTCAAGTGCGTCGAATACTTTGTCTTCAAGCTCTCGCTTCTTTTCTTCAACAAGCTGCTGTGCTTCTCGAATCTGCAATTCAAGATCGCGCTGCATGTTGTAGAACACTTGAAGTTCTTCTTCGATTGCCCGCATCTGCTCTCGCAGAGCACCGAACTGTTCGTCCTCGATCCTCTTGATCTCTTCCTGAGCTTCAGCCTGTGAAACTTCAAAGGCATCCCAAGCAAGCTGTTGCTCATCGTTCAGAGTCCAGCGTTGTTCATCAAGGAGGAACCGTCGTTGCTGAAGATCGTCGGCGATTGCTTGATACTCAGCTTCTTTGGAACTAGTGCCAGAATTCTGATCCTTGTGGAATCGACTTATCTGATCGTCTAGATCCCATAGTTCCTCTTCTAATCGGTACTGCTCATCTTCTCGTTCTTCTTCGAGTGCGAAAGCCTGTTTCTGCAAGTTCTGCACCTGAATCATGATCTGAAGATTGTTTGAAGAATCCTGTGCCCAGATCGCCTCTAGCTTGCTGTTCAGATCGTCGATCTGTCGCTGGATTTCCTGTGCCTGTGCAGAGTCGTTCGAGTTGAAGCTATCTGCCTGTCGGTACAGTTCGGCAACCAGTAGTTCCATATTCTGAATTTTGGCAAGTAGCTCGTTTTCCAACTCTTGAGCCTGAAGGCGCAAACTGTTGATTCGAGCATCAGTGTCACTGGTTGAAGAGCCAACAACAAGCTGGTTTTGGAGAACCGCAATCTTGTTATTGATTTCCTCGATCAAATCGTTCCAGTGGGCGTTTACCGCATCGATGCTTGCCTGAATATCGGCGGCACTCTGCGTTCCAGTGGAGCCTGCTTGCAAACCAGCCAGCTCGTCTTTGTAGATCGCAATCTGAGCGTCGAATTCAGCCGTTGGGTTGTTGAGCAACGCAGCTTCAATAACGTCTTTAGCAGCCTTCAACTCGTCCACACCTTCATCGCGTTCGGTCTCATAATCAGCGACGCGAGTATGGAGGTCGTGTTCTTCACTTTCTTCACTTGCGATCAGAGCATCGTACTGAGACTGCAACTGGGCGATCTGATCGACTACATCGTCGCCACCAATGGCTTCAAGTGCGTCAATTTCGTCTTTCACATCGTCAGCCTGCGCAAGCAGGCTAGCTGAAAGCGTTGCGAAGTCAGATTCCGCTGTTGCGATCAATTGGTTGTAAGAATTTTTCTTATCATCGATCTGAGCAGAAAGTGAATCAACTTCTACGTTCATTGAATCGACCAGTGCGTCAGCGTCATCCTGGAGACCGGCGATCAAAACTTGAAGATCAGCGATGCGAGCTGCTGTATCGGTTGTCACAGAAGCGGTTGTGCCGTCAGTTGAATCACTACCCAACGCAGCAAGTTTTGCCTGCAGGACTGCAATTTCGCTGTCGCGGCTCGCAATGTATGAACTTACGGTGTTTTGAAGATCCGCAATCTGGGCATTGATAGAGACAGTGGAGATGGGTACTCCGGCTGCGTCGAAGCCAGTTGAACTCTGTTCAGCCTGTAGTCGCTCGATTTCTGCATAAATATCGTTGATCGGGTTCCAACCGAAGTTGTGCAGATCGTTCAGTTCGTTCTGCGCATTGTTCGCACGATCGTACAGTGCGGTAACCTCGTCATTCGAACCGTTCTGAATTTCGTTCTGAAGATCCCACAGTCGACGCAGTTCGATATTGATCTGTTCCGCTTCGATCTGAGAATCGGTGTTGGCGAATCCCTGCGAGTTGTTCAACTCGTTGATCTGGTCCCAAATATCGTCGATTGGGCGATTTCCAGAACGGTACAGTCGATCGAGTTCACGCTGCTTCTCGTATCGGAGGTCTTCGAGTTCCTGGAAGGCGGGGTCGACACTGCCTGAATTCCAGAGTGTCTGCCAGTTTTGGTCAAGCTCACGCTGTTCGAGTTCGATCTGACGATACAGGAGGTCGATTTGGCGGTTCTTCTCTTCGAACTCCTCCTGCAAAATCGAACCGGCTCCACCCGGCGCCCATGGGTCGTTCTGTGCGTCCCACAATGGCTGGATCAGATCTTCTTGAAGAAGCTGCATTTCATGACGCAGATCTTCGAGCTGGCGTTCCCGTGGTTCAATTTCGGTGACCCATAGATCGTTCATTTCTTGTTCGAGCGGTCGAAGATTTGCATCCTCAAACTCACGAATTTCACGGCCGTTGGCGATGGCGTCTCGAGCGCCCTCTGTCGCCAGAACATCACAAGCAGACACAAGCGCCATTACGAGCACCATTGCCATTGTTGCGAGAATTTTGAAAGATCCGTTACGGGATCGCACTGCAGTCATTTGACTTCCACCTATGTTCGATGCTGCTCGAAGCGCACCGTGCAGACCGCTAGCTTCCCCGACCTCTCCGGTCTTTCTGCGATCTCAAACTAACTTAGGGGTGCTTTCTCAACGATCACTGAACGTTTCCTGTTAACTCGCTGAGAAATAGGTGTGCAAAGGGTTTAGCTGTGACGGTTATGTGGGCCGATTTGAACTCGGGCGTAGTTCAACATCTGAAGTTCAGAAAGCCGAACTATCACAATGATTATGCGCGTTCAAAAGACGTCTAACCAGCAGTAGCGTCTTGAGAAATCCTCAGCTAAACAGGTGCTACCTGAATCGAACCCTCAGGATCCTGTCGATACTTTCCGGCCGTCGGTTGCGGTTCGCCATCGGCGCCCAATTTCCAGAAGATGCTCTTGTCCCAATTCTCATCAGAACGCTCTGGATGATCTTCACGATAGTGACTACCTCGACTCTCAGTGCGGTGCAATGCAGTCAGCGCCATAAGATCGGCAGTGAACACCAGATTGTCGGTTTCCAAAACTCGCAGCAGGTCTTGTCGATTATCGATGGCGACATCGAGAAGCTGCTCATATCTTAGCGTTGAGCAGTTGTCCCGCATTTGTTCGAGTAGATTCGCACTACGAACAGCGATAAGCGAGTTACCGGCGGTTGCTTTGAGCGATTTACGAACGTCAAACCACGAACCCTCTCCCGACCCGTTGCCAAATTGGTTTATTCGATTCATCACTGGTTCCAGAGCGCTTTCGTTGAACTCTCTACTACCCTCTGAGCGCGCACGTTCAGCGGCTTTTTCGCCGGCTCGTTTACCGAAGACGTTGCACGCTGCCAGCATGCCTCCGCCCAGCCGATCAGCACCGTGCGGGCCTGCGATTGTCTCGCCTACAGCAAATAGACCCGGCACGGTCGATTCGCCAAATTCGTCGACTCGAATACCACCGTTAATAGCGTGCGCAGAATGAGCGATATCGATGATTTCATCGCCTAGTTCTATACCTTCGACTGGCGGATGATGCTGAGGGCGCGCAGGTTTGGCGGTTGTGATGTCAACGCCGCTGAAATCGACGTATATGGCGTTTCGCTCATTGCCGTTTCCAGAACGTATTTCGCACTGAATCGCAATGTCGAGCCATTTTGAAATATCGCGGGTGCTGTACGGATAGTGGTGTGTTCGCTGCTCGTAAACCTCTTCCACTGTGATCCCAGCAGGAAGGTATTTTTGCAAGAACTCTTCACCGTTGCGATTCCGCAATACAGGGTTTAGCGTCCACCACGGTCCACCACCCATTGGAGGGGTGCCTTTCACCTCTCGAACCATGTACTGCATGAACTCGATATTCACGAGCTCGGCACCAGCCCGTTAAGCGATGGCGTATCCATCGCCAGTGATATCACCGGGTGCATGGCTAAGCGGGAACATCTGGGCTGCTCCACCGGTCGCCATAATCACTGCAGCAGCGCGGTAAATAAGAATCTCGCCATCGTCGTTCATGGCGACGGCGCCAGTGCATTCGCCGCTTTCGACAATCAGGTCGATCACAGTAACGCCTTCGTGAACCTGAGTGCCGTGTCTGTTGGCTTGTGCAGCCAGCGATTCGACCATTGTTCCGGTATGACCGCCGGTTGAGTTCGAAACCATTCCGTGAGCGCGAGGTTGCGAAGCGAAGCAAGAGTAACCCGAATAATGAGGACGCTTACCTTCGGGATCATCAATCAATTCAAATCCCCAGCCTTCGAGCTCCAGCAGCCGCTCGGGCGATTCCTCAGAAAGGATTTTTGCCATTCGGGCGTCGGCCATTCCCGCAGCAGCGCGCATGATGTCGTCGTAGTGAACTTCCGGGCTATCGTCGGCACCACCGCAGCCATCCGCTGCCTGCCACGCTGACCCGACCCGATGTTTGTTCATACCCGGGTAGTTCGTTGCACCCGATTTTCCAAGCTGTTTTTTCAGCACCATAGTCACGGAAGCACCCGAGGCACTCGCAGCGACTGCCGATCTGGCGGCAGCGGCACCACCTCCGATCACGAGGACATCGGTCTCATGGATTCGGCTCAGGTTGGCGTTGATCATTCTGGGACGGTTCCTCGCACATGCAGTTGGAATAACGGTTCGAATTTCATCGCAGGATTACTCGACACTCAATACTCTCAGAATTGGAGATAAAAGTACGTTTCAGTAGGTTTCGTCTGGTACGAATTAGCTATTCAGCGGTCTCGGCTGAATTTGAGTTTGATCTAACCGACAGTACGAGCACTCCGCCGGCTGCGAATATGCCGGATACGATCCAGAACGAAGTCGCGTAACTTCCTGTCAGATCGAAAAGGCTGCCCGCCAAAATCGGACCAATGAGAACCGGCACTGTAGCGAGCACCATCGCCACAACTCCCTGAATCGATCCAAAGTTTCGTAGTCCGAACGTTTCCATAACCACTAGTGACATGAGCGGGCCAATTCCACCAAACCCTGCACCGAAATACACGATGGCTGGCCAAACGAATATGGACGATCCGGCGAGTGTGACCAGAACCACGCCAGAAGCCATAATTAAGATCGCTATCACGAACGATATTCGGGCCGTCAGTCGTTCACTAAGCAGTCCCCAACTAACCTTGCTTGCCAGAGCTGTACCCGCCAGAACTGTCAGTACGAGTGTCGATTTCGACGAACTCCAACCAACCGATTGCATGTGTGGAATCAACTGGGTCATGAACGATGGATAGCTAAAGCCTGCGCAGGTAACTCCGGTCAGCAGCAGCCAGAATTTGCGTGATTTCAAGGCTTCTTGTAACGAGTAATCATTGGCAGTAAACGCTTCGATTTTGTCGTCGCCAGAATTTTCAGATGATGCCTGTGCAGACAGTGGCGCACTTCGAACGATGAACCAAACTGCCACTGCGACCGCCAGCACCCCGACACCGATAATCGCGTATGCAAGCCGCCAACCTTCAGTCTGAATAACCAGACTCATCAGCGGCACACCTATTAGTCCGAACACGTTATTACCCGTGATGGCAGTTCCCATCATGCGACCTCGTGTCGCGGGGAACCAAACACCAACCAACTTTCCTACTGGCAATAACGTTCCCGGGAACCCAATCGCCAGCAGAGCGCTTAGTGCGTACCACTGCCATAGCTCGGTCATACCAGCACGCAAAATGAACGATGCCGCGACGATCAGCAGCGATACTGTCATGATCGTTCTCGAACCGTACTTATCTACGCCCCATCCAATAATCGGCGACAGAAGTCCAGAGATTAGGCCAATGGATAACGATAGGTTGATCTGGGTGCGAGTCCACCCAAACTCCTGCTCTAGTGACTCGACGAACATTCCAAACCCGTACTGCGACGCGCCAGACGCGAACGCAGTCGTGAAAAACGAAGCCCAGATGATTGCCCAGCCACGTGACATTGGCCAGTTTCGTTCTGACGATGAAGAAGTTTTCAATCCAGAACTACCACATCACTCCGCCGCTGGAATTGATGTCCTGACCCGTCATGCTGGATGATTCGTCCGATGCCAAGAAAAGTGCAATGGACGCAGCATCTTCCGAACCTGAGCTCTGATCGGTGAAGCCTTCCTCAGCACGCCATCTGCCGGCAAGAATGGCTTTGTCCCCTTGCCGACGCAGAGCGTAATTCGTCAGGAATTCTTCTTTATCGAAAGTTTCACCAAGATACTCGGCTCGCCCCTGCGCTAACTCCATACTCCGAGCTTCATGCTCACCGGGGCAGATAGCGTTCACGTTGATGTTGTGCTGCCCCACGTCGGCGGCAAGCGTACGGGTAAAACCGATCACGCCCATTTTCGAAGTGGCGTATGGGGCACGGTGTGTAAGTGGCTGTTTGCCCGTTGCTGAACTGAAATTAATGATCTTGCCGTAACGATTCTTAACCATTGTTGGCAGAACTGCCTTCGAACACAAAAATATTGAATCGAGATTCACATCGAGAGTTAGCTTCCACTCAGTCAGCGACATGTCCCACACATCTTTGGTGGGTCCAGCGATACCGACGACATTCGCCAGTATGTCGATAGTGCCGAACTCAGCTAGAGTTTTCTCGACGAGAGCGTTGACCTCTTCTTCGTTAGATACGTCTGTTTGCGAACAGATAACTCGCCCACCGGCATTTTTGATCTTCTTGGCAATTCCCGCTTCCATCTCTTCAACAGGAACGATGTCGCAGATCGAGACGGCAGCGCCTTCTGCAGCGAAGCGAATAGCAACCGCTTCACTGTGCCCGCGAGCAGCGCCAGTTACGATAGCCACTTTTCCATCGAGTTTGCCCATAAAGAAGTTCGCTCCGCTTTCGGTTCCCATATCAACTGATTCGCACGATGAGAACTTACAGCCGAATGCCAGGGAAAGCCATACGAATTAGACCACTGCCAGATGCGGAAGATCACAGTATCCAGTGATGCCCTCGTTATTAGCCGACACCAAAATTAATTTCCGTAACTCAGTAACGTAGACTCACCCAGCCGTGGATGTTCGCTGAAACAAGCGATGCTCAACGGTGCATGGATAGAAAGACAGCTGGAACAACAATGCTCAAGCGAAAAACCACTCTCGGGATGATGGCATCATTCATCGCCATCTTGATGATCGCCGTTGCCGCCTGCGGAGGTGACGCTGAAGAACCAGCTACTGCTATTCCGGCGCCATCAAAGTCAATAGTCGATGCGTACGCTTCCGACGATCCCGTTGAAGGCGATGAACAGAAGCTTGAATCGGCAGAAGCAGAAACAAACGTAAATTCCGAAGAAAAACGCGTAGCTTCTGCAAAAGCCGTACACCCAGCCATCGAGCCTGAGCCGGGCTCTGATGAGGCAGCGATAATCGAGGCATACGAAGAGATCGTTCAGGCGATTCGGACGAGAGATTACGTAGCGTATGTCGAAGCTTGCGCGCCGACTTCACGTCGATTGTCTATCGAGCAGACTGAATTTGTGTTCAGAAGTATTTGGGACGAATTTCTCGATGTTTCTGGCATGACTCAGCGTGAAGTGACGATCAGGTTGTTTGACGATGGAACTGCTCTCACAGAGGCAATGATGTACGAATTCGACGATTTGTTTTTGGAACGATTGTCATACGGCTTCACTAAAATCGACGGCGAGTGGTACGCCACTACCAACTGCCAAGCTTAGTAACAGTAGTGATCTAAAACTTGATTGCTAAAGACGATGTCTGGGTAGTACAGACGCCGCATTCGCTTTGGCGCTGCCATATACTCCAACCGCTAATTTCCTACACGCTAGGCGATTCAGGCAAGCGAATCTATAAATACAGGCGAAACGGCTAATTTCCGTATGACATCGAATATCTCTAAAGACGTGCTAATGCTCATGCTCGAGCGAATGTGGCGCATACGTCATTTCGAACTAAAACTGACCGAAATGTACAGCGCAGGTGAAGTTGGTGGAGTCCACCTCTACATCGGAGAAGAGGCTGTTGCCGTCGGAGCCTGTGCAGCCATGGACGATAACGATTACATCGCTGGAAACCACCGTTCGCACGGCCACCCGATCGCCAAAGGTGCGAATCTTAAAAAGGCAATGGCTGAGATTTTTGGTCGAATCGACGGCTATTGCAAAGGTAAGGGTGGATCGATGCACCTTGCCGACTTCTCTGTTGGGATTCTTGGAGAGTCAGGAATCGTGGGTTCATCGGTACCTGTAGCAACCGGTGCGGGCCTCGCTTCCAAACTAGAAGGCAAGAATTTCGTATCGGCCGTGTTCTTCGGTGACGGAGCCTCTAATCAGGGTGCATGCCACGAGGCAATGAACCTCGCTTCGGTCTGGAATCTTCCAGTTCTATTTATCTGTGAGAACAATCAGTACGCAGTAACAACTTCGTACAAAGACACCGTAGCTGTCGAGCACATCTCCGACCGAGCTCAGGCGTACAACATGCCGGGAGTACTGGTCGATGGGCAAGACGCCATCGCCATGTACGAGGCGACAGCTCAGGCCGTCGAGCGTGCACGAAACGGTGAAGGTCCAACCCTCATCGAGGCTCTCACATACCGTTTCGAGGATCACTCCCTCGGACTCGAGAAAATCCGTAAGTCGGAATACCGCGAAGATAGCGAAATCGACGAATGGCGCATGCGTGACCCGCTCGACCTGCTCACGAAGAGCATCGTCGACAGCGGAACCGCTACTCAGGCCGAATGCGATGCCATAAGTGCCGCCGCTCATGCCGAGGTGGAAGAAGCTGCCGATTTCGCTCGGAACAGCCCATTCCCAGACGAGTCGGAGCTATACAAAGACATGTTTGCCAGCGAAATGCCGGTCGTCTAGCAGCACTCTCCCCTGCCCGCCTTCTTTCAAGTCGGGCACTCATATTTCAATAACCATAGAAAAAATAACGGATAACTACTGATGACAGAACGAATGTTCATGCAAGCCCTCGGAATGGGAATCGCAGAAGAAATGCGAATCGACCCGAAGGTATTTCTAATGGGTGAGGACGTACGCGCCAGCGTTTACGGTGCGGCGGCTGGGCTTCACGACGAATTTGGTGATGACCGAATCCTCAACACACCATTGTCGGAAAACGGCTTCTTTGGAGCGGCTGTTGGTGCTGCAGCAGTGGGAATGCGACCAGTTGTCGAAACTCTGACTAGCTTCATGTGGGTTGGTATGGACCAGCTGGTTTCTCAGGCTGCCAAGATGCGCTACATGTTCGGTGGACAGGCAACTCTGCCGGTGGTCTACCGTGCAGTTATGTACTACGGTGGAGGCTCCGCAGCTCACCACTCAGATCGTTCATATCCGGTGTTCATGAACATCGGTGGTCTAAAAGTCGTTACTCCCGGAACTGCAGCCGACGCGAAAGGTCTGATGAAGACCGCTATTCGAGACAACGACCCTGTGATCATGTTCGAAGATGGCACGTTACTGCCTACCCGGGGTGAAGTTCCTGATGACCCTGATTTCACAGTTCCATTCGGTGTTGCAAACATTTTGCGCGAAGGTACCGATGTAACGGTCGTCGCCATCGCAGGTTCAGTACCGCACGCCGTCGCCGCCGCCGACGAAATGGCAGCAGAAGGCGTTTCAGTAGAGGTTTTGGACCCTCGTACACTCGTTCCTCTCGACAAAGACGCAATTCTCAATTCAGTAGGCAAGACTGGTCGACTAGTTGTTGCCGACCCCGCAGCGAAAGTTTGCAGCGCAGCGAGCGAGATCATGTCGATAGTCGGTGAGGAAGCTTTCTGGGATCTTCAAGCACCGATGCAGAAAGCTGCTTCCAAGCAAGTACACATCCCGTTCTCGCCATCGCTCGAAAAGCTGGTCTACCCAACCAAATACAGCATCGTTGAGTCGATCAAGAAAACGATGGGATAGCGTGCGAGATCGCGCCTGTGGTCTCTCCGTGGGAGTAGAAACCGCAGAGTGACAACTGGTGATATCTTCTGTCGGATCACCTGACCCGACAGAAGAGGCTGGCATCAATGAAGTACTGGTTCCTCGCACTACTTTTGATAGCGGCAATCGCTTGTACTAGCGATGACGATGAACAAGAGCTCGCGTTCCCAACACCGGGACTGTTCGAGGTGCTCACAGCCACGCCTCGCCCTGAAGCGACGTCTACTGCGGTCCCTACAGCCACGGCTGTTCCGACAGCTACCGCAACGCCGATACCTACGCCAACGCCCGTGCCAATCGTTGAACGCCCCTTTCCCGCGCATATAGATCCTGATCTAGTCACAGAACGCCCTTCAGATGAAGAAATCTTCGCAGCGTCGGGTGATTACTTGATGGATTCTGAAGTTCGACTCGTCGGCGACACCGCAGGAACTCATTACTGCTCAGACGGCACGACGTGGTTCCCAACATCCGAGTACGGCGACCACGCATGGTGGGCCTTCGAATGGGACTTCAAACATTCACCGGCGGTCAGTTCTTCAGAATGGCAAACGGTCATGAATGCGGCATTTGCTCGAGTGTTCTCAAGAAAGGGCGGCAAGACTGTTTGGCCGCAAGGCGGAAGCGACAGGGAAGTAATCGTTGCAGACAGTTGGAAGTGTGCAGAAACACTCGTATGGAACGAGATAGAACCACCTTCTATGAGTCTTCGACGTGCTCAAGACATCCACGCTCTTGACGATGGCTCCGTCGTGTTCCTACAAGGCGGCAGGATCGGGAAATACGACTCAGGATCCAACGCGTGGGGAGAATTCGGCCATGAAGAGTTAGAGGCACTCTGGCGCCTGCGTTACATACCGGAAAAAGGGTTGGCTGCGTTCAAAGGCGGCGAGATGTGGTTCGTTGATCACGTCAGCGGGGTGCTCGGACAGGGGCCTTCACTTCACTCTCAAGAGTCTACGTTCTGGCTAATTTCCGATGCTGACGGAGAAATTTACGTCGGTCACGGACCAAAGGGCGAGTTCGATGAGACCTACTCACCTGAAGACGGAACATGGACAAAGGTAGTCCCCTCTCTAAACAACGAGCAAGTCCCATTTTTATATGACGGGGTCGAGCTCCAGTCCGACCCGCGTTTTCTAGCTGATGTCAGCCTTGGTCAAAACAGGTATTTAGTTCACGACCCGGAATACTCCGATCCATGGATTTACGATCTCGAAGCCGACACGCTTACCAAGATTGCCGAGCCAAGCGAATCTATAATCGGTGCGAATCTACTGAGATTGACCGACGGTACCGTCCTCAAATACGGAGGGCGCGTTCAGGACGGATTCACGACCCGACCAGCCACAACTTACGAGGTCTATAACCCTGATACCGATTCGTGGACAAACTGGGAACCGGCTTCACTCATTGACGACGGATGGGTGATGTCCGACGCATGGAACATCGGCGACGATGGCACGGTTCTTGGGAGTTTTGTACACGAAAGTAACCCATTATTCGAACACAAACTTGGCGTGCACAAACCTGGGGCCACCGAATGGACGTGGTTCCCATTCCCAGTTGACCAGCAAGATGGAAGAAGAATCATCCCACTCAGTCACAGACGATTGATGGTGGTATCCGAGGCGGGTATCGCTGACCCTGAGATCTCAGCGTGGATCGTCAAGCTGCCTTAGCCTGCTTGGGCGATTCATCAAGAGCTCAGCGCTCAAGATGAACTGAAATCGAGTTTGGCGGGCCCTGTGGGATCTAAATCTATGACCCACGACCTGCGGAATAAAAAGCAGTGTGAAAGTTCAGAAATACCCGAATTTGGATCGACAATCCAAAAAATCATGCACTCAGACGGAAGTACCGAAATCGATCAAGGGACCGACGCCCGAACACGCTTGCAACTAAGACCCGTTCAGCTCGGTGGACTTATCGGGCAATGTGCAAAATAAGTGCCGGTGTATCGCATGTTTTTACTGGTCGGTCACACCACTGATTGACGAAAAGTGCACAACCTGGAGTCGAGCAAATATGGTGAGTTACGAACTTGACCGGTTCGGTGGATGGAAGGGAAAGCGTTTCCAGGCGACCGGGTATTTTCGTGTTGAGAAAGATGAGCGGTGGTGGCTAGTAACTCCGGAAGGCAACGCGTTCCTTAGTTTTGGCATCAACCATCTGCACCCTGATCTGTGGCGACAGAACTTTAATCAGGCGACTTGGAAGTCCAGACTCGGCGTGGCAGACATTTATGGTTCCGAGTTCGTGCCTGCGCTAAAGGAGTGGTTTGTCGAAACGTGTCGGCGGTATGGAATCAACACTGTTGGCGTTCATTCGGACCTATCGATCGCTAATCACCAGCAACCCACGCTGCCTTACGTACAACCAATTGAGTATGTTGACATCCCTCACTATCGAGACGATGTTGTCGACGAGGATTTCGTCGACGTGTTTTCCGACAGTTTTCGGACTCACTGTGACCAGATGGCAAAAAAAATAGCAGCACCACTGCAAGATGATCCATTCCTCTTCGCCTACGCAATGACTGACTGCCCATTGCTAACTGAGGAAGACTGCCGTGAACGCACTGACACAATTGGCGGCGCGCCCCGGAAGTCTCGAATCGGTTGGCCGCGCCGGCTGAGAAACCTACCTCGAACAGCCCCCGGAAAACAGGCGTACACCGAAACCATGCGTGTGATCTACCAGTCGCAGATAACAGAATTCAACGACACCTACGACACTAGCTTTGAGTCATTTGAGGATCTACTTGATGCAGAGAGTTGGAGACCAGACACCGATCTCTCAAATGGAAATGAAAATCGAGACAACGTCGAATTTCTCAAAAAGGTTGTCTCCGAGTACTACCAAACCGCAAGAGAATCAATTCTTCGACACGATCCAAACCATCTATTCATAGGCGACAAATTGAACGCCAACACCGATTCTCTAGACACTCTTTTACCGATCACCAGTAAATACACCGACGTAATTTTCATCCAGATGTACGGCCGATACGAAGTGCAAGGAAGAGGGTTCGATCGCTGGACAAAAGTGACCGACAAGCCATTTATCAACGGTGACACGTCTTACACGATGATCACGGAAAACATGCCACGACCATATGGGCCGGTTGCCGACGATCTAGCTCAGAGAGCCGAGTGGACTGATGAATTGTTCATCAATGCGTTTGCTCGTCCGGAGTTCATCGGGTGGCATTACTGCGGACTAATTGACACTCCGAACCTGATTCCTAGCAAGCGGTTGCGTCAGCACTCTGGTTTTTTGGACACTCACGGAACGCCATATCCCGATTTAGAAGCCGTACTCAACAGGCGAACAAAAGAGATGTACAAAATCGCTACCGGTGGTACTAAACGACGATAAACGTCGCATTCAGTAGGGCGAGATCCCGGGGATTCGAGTTTGGTGGGCCCTGTGGGGCCTGGATTTACGGCCCACGACTCGCGGATTAAAAGGCAGCGTGGGACCGGTTTCGAACGGTGTACAGGCTGAATTGAAGCGCCGTTCAGTGATTGCACTTACACTTTCGTTGTATGGTCGTGCTCACTATTTTCATAAGAGCTTTAGGATTTTTTTGTGAAAGCCATCGTTTATCGCAAATACGGTTCGCCGGATGTTCTCTCGCTTGAAGAGGTCGAGATGCCGATCCCTAGGGACGATGAAGTCCTTATCAAGATTCATGCTACTTCTCTGAATTCCTACGACGTGGATCTACTCAAGGGTTGGCCGTTTCTATCTCGAATCTTTCAAGGTTTGCGAAAACCCAAAAATAAAATTCTGGGAACCGATGTTGCCGGCACGGTCGAAGCAGTTGGCAGCGATGTCACAAAGCTGAGGCCCGGTGACGAAGTGTTTGGTGAGGTCAGCACTCGTTTTATCTCTCTCGGCTTTGGCGGTTTCGCCGAATACGTTTGCGCTCGAGAAAAGAACATGACACTGAAGCCGTCTGGAATGACGTTCGAGGAGGCTTCGGCCATTCCTCAGGTCGCTTCGTTGGCACTTGGTGCTCTTCGTCAGAACGGCGAAATCCAACCCGGCCAGAAAATATTGATGAACGGTGCAGGCGGCGGTGTTGGAACATTTGTCGTGCAGCTTGGGAAGCATTTTGGTGCCGAAGTTACTGGTGTCGACGGCACAGAGAAGATCGACATGCTGCATTCGATTGGCACAGATCACGTAATCGACTACACGAAAGAAGATTTCACCAATAATGGTGAACGGTACGACCTGATTATCGATGTGGCAGCTCACCGTTCGGTTTTTCGCTACAAGCGTTCACTTAACCCCGGCGGAGCCTATGGCGCTATCGGCGGCTCAGTGCTTCGCTTTTTTCAGGCGGGGTTTGTCGGACCATTGATTACACTGTTTGGTAACCAGAAGATCGGTACTTCTGGCGGAAACCCGAACGACGGTATGGATTTAATTTGTGCTCTTTTTGAGGCAGGCAAAGTAAAACCGGTCATCGACCGAACGTACCCGCTGGTCGAAACTCCCCAAGCGTTCTGCTACTTCATGGCAGGCCACGTAAAGGGGAAAGTCGTCATCACGATGTAAGGTTCATACGGGTCGACGAACGAATGCACCGGAAAAATCTGTGGCAACCGAGCGAAAATATGTCTCCATATACTGGCCAAAACCCTCCTGAGGACGCGAGCGCGAGACGCCGAAAAATGAACAACACATGACCAAAGTATGCATCGTTGGGGCTTCCGGGAAGCTGGGCCAACACATGGTCCAACATTCGTTGGACCGTGGCTACAAAGTCGTAGCAGTTTGTAGAGAAAAAAGTGCCTCCAAACTTGACCGATTCCGGTATTCGATAACTGTTGTTCCTGGCGACACCAACGACCGGATGGTCATCGAAAAAGCCGTCGCAGATTGTGATGCCGTACTTACAGTTCTTGTCCCATGGGGTATGCAGAGACACTCTTCGGGTACAGCTCAGGCTGTGCTAGATTTCTCACGGCAAGACGCCCGTTTAATTTTTTCGGCCGGCAACCACATCACGAAGGATGGTTTAGATGTCTACAGTCGGAAATTCAAAGCGACCGTGGCTGCTGCAAGTTGGTTTGGCCGATTGTTCAGAGCATTCGACCTCAAGGACCAGATCGAAGCGTGTAAGAGGATTTTCGCCAGTGATACAAAGTGGACCGTTGTACGCGCTGAGGGCCTTGAAGATGGTGAAAGTCAGGGCCTTCCGGTCTGGAGTCATCATGCTGGAGACCCGATTCTCGACAGCAAACTGACTCGTCGGACAGACTTTGCGTTATTTATGGTCGACTCAATCACTAATGAGAGTCTAGTCCACGAAGCCCCTGCAATCGTTAGCCGTGAAGCGCCTTCCGCTGTCTCTTGCGGCGTCTAATCGACGAATTCGAGACTTATTTTCGCGGAGGTTCCCTAGATGAAATCGAGTTTGGTGGGCCCTGTGGGGATCGAACCCACGACCTGCGGATTAAAAGTCCGATGCTCTACCGCTGAGCTAAAGGCCCTCTCAAACTCGACTATTTAGGTTACGACACGTTTGACCGATTCGGGAGTACCGAAATGCACCAGTTAGCTAATCAGTTGAACAGTTTGGGGTGATTATGATCGCAGGTGATATCGATCATCACCGCAATTCAAGCAGTTCTCGTTGCAATTTGCGAATGACACAACGTCTGGTATCGATCAACTATTTTCGCCTCGGACTCCAACTGTGACGGTTCACGTGGTCCCTCGGATGCACTCGGGAAATCGGATTGGTGCGATTGCTAAGTAGCCCTTATCACTCAAGATTTCAGAACATCAGCTGCCCTATTGTCCCAACATCTCTCCAGTAAAGTCGTGAAGTCCGACACAAACCCTCTTCGCTCAGGCTAATATGTCGCCCATCACGAGCGAATATGTTCACGCCCCGCACATCTGGGCGTGCTTGCGGAGATCAAAATGACAACAACAGACGCAACTACGCGCAAGTACGATTTACTGCTTAAGGGCGGACGAGTTATCGACCCCGCCAACAACATCGATGGCCAGTTCGATGTGGCGACTTCAGGCGGTCACATTGCTCTCGTCGATAAGGACATATCCCCTGCTCTGGCTCGAACCGTTGCCGATGTTTCTGGAATGGTCGTCACGCCGGGTCTCGTCGATCTCCACGCCCACTTCTACGGTTACTTCGGAGCCATCTTCCCCGATGCTCACTGCCTGCCTGGGGGCACAACTACGGCAGTCGACGCCGGGGGTGCTGGTCACCTAACGTTCGATGATTTCAATGAGCAAGTAATCGCTCCAGCAACAACCAACGTGTTCGCCCTCCTAAACATTGCGGGTGAAGGAATGGTCGGAGAACCCGAACAGGATCTCGATGGCATGGATGCAGAGCTCACCGCTATGAAAATCGCTCAACGCCCCGATCTAATCGTCGGCGTGAAAGTTGCGCACTACATGGGCCCGGGCTGGGAGCCGCTCGATCGAGGTATTCAAGCTGCTGAAGACACCGGCGTGTACCTGATGGTCGACCAATCGCCGATCCACACTCGCACCATGGCAGAAATGATGCTTGAGCACCTTCGTCCCGGCGATATGGTGACTCACTGCTACGCGCTCTCGAAGCCGATGACTGACGTCAACGATAAGGTAAAACCCCACTTTTTCGAAGCTCGTGAACGCGGAGTTCAGTTCGACGTTGGTCATGGCGCTGGTAGCTTCTCTTTCCGTATAGCCAAAGCCGCTATCGATCAGGGATTCATCCCTGACACGGTATCGACCGACATGCACCGTGCCAGCATCTTGGTGAATCAGGCAACCATGCCGGAAACCATGACCAAACTGCTGGCTCTAGGCATGGACCTACCCGATATCGTAAAGCGATCCACTTGGGACCCTGCTGTGGCTATCGGTCACCCCGAACTCGGAAATCTGGGACAAACACAGCCTGCCGATATCGCCGTGTTGAATGTCACTGAGGGTGAGTTCGGTTTGGTCGACAACGGAACCGGAAACCGAGTTTTCAAAACAGACAAGCGAATCGTGTGCGAAATGACGGTCAAGAGCGGTCAGGTCGTGTGGGACAAGAACGGCATGTCGCGTGACGATTGGTCGACTACACCTCCAACGAATCCGGCGCTCTAGGCGACTCACCTCGAAGGAAAATTTCTCGCATGGCGAACTCGAAATACGATGTGATTGTTGTCGGTGCTGGATCAGCTGGTGCAGCGCTGGCAACAAGATTGTCGGAAGACTCATCTCGTACCGTTCTGCTCGTGGAAGCAGGCCCCGACTACGCCAATTTCGATGAACTTCCTGATGAGATTCGCCAGGGTCATGCCACGGGTACAGACATGGCGGTCGATCCTTCCGGGGTTCACAACTGGGCCTTCACCGGCAAAGCAACACCACTGAACACCGAAATGCCCGTTCCTCGCGGAAAGATTACCGGTGGAACCAGCGCGATCAACGGCCAGGTGTACCTGCGCGCCATCCCCGAAGATTTCGATATGTGGGTGGCCGATGGCAACGATGAATGGTCGTACGAAAAATCGCTCCCATTCATGATCAAGCTCGAAAACGATCTCGATATCACCGATCAATATCACGGTAACGATGGACCAATCGTGATTCGCCGTTATCAGCCCGACGAGTTAGTCGACGACCAGGCGGCGTTTATCGAAGCGGTCACCGACGCTGGCTACGCCAGAACTCACGACCACAATCACCCCGCTTCAAGCGGTGTTGGGCCTTTACCGCTGAACAACCCCGACGGTATTCGCTGGAGCACCGCTCTCGGTTATTTGACCATGGCTCGGGATCGCTCGAACTTCACGATTAGTGCGGACAGTCACACCACCCGCGTACTGATCGAAAACAAAAAAGCGGTCGGTATCGAGTTCGAAAAGAACGGCGAGCTAAAACAGGCGTTCGCCAACGAAGTAGTTTTGAGCGCGGGGCCTATTGGTTCTCCGCATCTGTTGATGCTCTCAGGTCTCGGTCGCAGAGAGCAGCTCGAAGCTGTGGGAATAGAAGTGATCGCCGATATGCGGGGCGTTGGTCAAAACCTACGAGACCACCCTTCGGTCGCAGTTAGATGGCATGCAGAAGACGATTTTCCAATGCCAGATGTCGAGACAGGTCCGCAGAAAACGGCACTGCGATACACATCGAAGGATTCAGAACTACGCAACGACATGATCGCGGTGATGCGATGGAACTCGCCTCTACGCGAATTCATGATGAGTGCAGGTCTGTATCTAGCAAAAGCCGCGGGCGAATTACGCTTGATTTCAAGTGATTCGCACGTACAGCCCGATCTTGATTACCACCTGCTCGATCACCCTTACGATTTGGAACGCATGCGAGCCGGTGTACGAATGCAGATCGAACTCGGAAAGCACTCGGCCTATCAAGGTATTTTGAAGGAAGTGAAAGACCCACTTTCTGCCGATCTGGAATCAGATGAGACCCTGAACCGATGGCTGCTCAGTCGAGCGCAGACGATGCACCACATATCTTGCACGGCGAGAATGGGATCGGCTGATGACCCTATGGCGGTGACCGATCAGTACGGGCGAGTTCATGGAATCGAAGGCTTGCGAATTGCCGATCTTTCGATACTGCCGGACTGCCCCAGAGCTAACACAAATTCGCCAGCAATGATGATCGGCGAGCGCATCGCCGATTTCATGAGCAAGTAGTGCGACTAGCTAAATAGCTGGAAATCTACAACTGGCCAGTAGACTGCCCATGCTCGCCCAACCAAAGAATCAGCAGAAACAAATCCCCAGTTTCTAGAATCGACCGATACTCGCCGATTGTCTCCTAGAACAAAGAACTCTCCCGGTGGCACCTGCACCGGATAATCTTCGTGCCTTCGGGCGGTCGTAACATCGACCCAATCAGTCCTCTCGCCGTTCACGTAGACGGCATTTCCGTCGAGATCGACCCAATCTCCTGGAACTCCAACGATGCGTTTGACGAAATCGGTATCTGAGCCTGTTGGCGGGTGAAACACAACGATGTCACCGCGCTTTGGTCCGCCGAACAAGTAATCCTCGGCTCCGAACAAGCTGATCGGCGACTGCGTATAAACGAATCGATTAACCAGCAGACGTTCATCTTGAGTCAGCGTTGGTTCCATCGACGATCCTTCGATTAGGAAACTTTGAGTCGTTCCTTGCAGCACAAGAAAAATCACCACAGCGGTGATGATCGTCTCGGCAGTATCTCGAAGCATAGATCGCATATTTGTCTCTTATTCCCGTCGATCGCATTGCCATGGATGGCAAGGGGCATGTGGGAGGAACCAGAACGGGAATTCGCTCTATAACGAATATAGCAAGCCCGCCCCCAGTTCCACGTAATCGCCAAGTAACGTTTCGATCTGTGTGTGCCGATTATGTGGGGTGCGAGTACGATGGCACAGCAGGAACGCACCGATCCAAATTGACTAATTTCGACGAGCAGCGATTAATCCAACTCACCCGCGATGGCGACTACGACGCTTTTAACCGTCTTGTAGTTGAATACCAGGACGCGGTGTTCGCGGTTGTCCTTCGCACAGTGCGAAACCGTGCAGCAGCCGAAGACATCACGCAAGACGCCTTTATTTCAGCCTTTCGCAAGATATCGAGCTACCGAGGCGGGATCTTCAGGGCGTGGCTGTTCCGTATCGCTAAGAACGCATCTCTCGACTACCTGAGAAAGATTGCAAGGCGTGGTGAAACATCGATCGATGAAGACATCGTCTATTTCTCTGAAACGGTCAAAGACGATACTCAAGACCCTCTTGCAGATGCGCTGAACGCCGAGCTTGCTCGCCTGATCGAGCATTGTCTTGGCGGTCTATCCGACGACCATCGATTCGCAATGGTGATGATCGATGTCGAGGGCTATCAGTACGACGAGGCAGCGGATTCTATTGGCGTTTCTATAGGCACAGTTAAGTCACGTTTAAACCGAGCCAGAGCACGAATGCGCGACTGTGTTCAACAAGATCAGGAACTTTTACCCGCCTCAATGCGTCTATAAGACAAGGAGAAATATTTTCGAGTGATTTTCAGGGTTCTAAATCGGCTGATCGGCCGTAAAGATCAGAGTGACATCCGTGACGACGCAGTGAATGCCTACGTTGATGGCAACGCGTCCAACGACGAACTCAAAATCCTCGAAGAGATGATGCGCGAAAACCCTTCACTTGAGAATGACTTGTCGACCCAGCAGGCATTGCGATCTGTGCTGAGTCGAGTCGGAAATGTAGAAGCGCCTCGTTCATTCGCTATTACTCCTGAAATGGTGGCAGCTGCCGAGGGTTCGGAATCCGGACTCCGAAGGTTCGCCGAATTATTTGCACCCCAAAGGAAGCTCGCTCTAGCACCGGCCATCATTGCCGGTATCGCTGCTCTCAGCGTTGCATTGCTAACAATTGGCGATATTTCAGGTGTCGTCGAGCAGTCCGAAGCACGCCGTGACGAAGCATTCTCTACTGGTGCGATGGCTGAATCATCGGATGGCGGTGCTTCAGTAGGCTCAACAGGAAACCCCGGCAACCCAGGCGCAGCGGGTGCTCCAGGAGAACCTGGAAATCCTGGTCTTGAAGTAACGGTTGTCGTTACCGAAAAAGGTGACACTGTAATCACTGATACGGATTCTGCATCATCTCCCGCCGCAACCTCGGCGCCAATGACGGCAGCCGGTGGCGCAGCACCTGAACCTGTGGCTGCCGACAGTGCGGAAGCTCCTGTTGCAGAAGCTGGCGAAGCAGCAGATGACCCAGAATCGGCAAGCTCCGGCTACGGTACTTTGTCCGACGCTGAACCTCCGAGTCTCGCGGCAGAAGCCCCCCTTGCCGGAACCGCCGATGAATCAGGTGCGACGACTGAGATGGCTGCTCAGGACGATTCAGCAGCCGGAGTAGAAGAAGAAATTGCACTCGCAAAATCTTCTGAGCGATCAGGGTCTGACAGCGATGATGCCGGAATTTCCGGTGATGGCTCGGCAGAACTCAGCACTGAGAACGAACTTGCCTATAGTCAGTCCGATGCTCCTCAGAGTTCCACAACGAAAGACGGAATATCGCTTCCGCTGTGGCAGCTTCAAGTTGCGCTCGCAGCCCTCGCTCTGGCAGCAATCGGCGCCTGGGCAGGTCTCCGCCGAGCACGCGGCGAATAACTTCCTCGAAGTTTTAGCAATCATTAGCGAATTCGATTAACAATAGTTAACACATGAACTAAATTTCAGGTATTATTATTCATGTATTGAATTACATGATTCATGTCACACCTATTGGCGAGACTATTGGCTGAGAATTCTACGACCTGGACATTCCTAACGAACCACTCGCACGTGTTGTATTCGATATGGCAAAACCCAGATATTCGAGTTCGTGAAATCAGTTCTCTTGTGGGTGTCACTGAGCGGGCTGTGATGAGAATCATCAGGGAATTGACCGATGCAGGATTCATCGAGGTCACGAAAAACGGTCGTGAGAATCACTATTCGGTCACCGCTGATGTTCAACTTCGCCACCCATTGGAAGAACACCGGTCTGTCAACGACTTGCTAGAAATGCTCTCGAACAAAGAAGACGATGTCACCTCGTAACAATCAGAAATATCCTCAAGGAACATCGCTGATAGCGCGCGGTCGACAGGCGTTGATGACCGACATTTCACCGGAATTTCTCAGTCTCGACACGATAACCGGATTCATCATCGTCAGATATTCACCGCGAATGACCTCTTCGCAGCCTGGAAACAGACCGTCCTAGCTGCCGCAAGCGCACCTCTTACTCAATCGCTTCAGCAGCACACACCCTCAATTTCAACTAATACAGTGTCGAAGCGTGATCGGGTTCGCCCGATCTTCGACACACGAGGATTCGTGTAATGGATATCCCAATTTGGTTCTGGATCGGCTTCGGTGCGTTCCTCATAGGAATGCTGGCGCTAGATCTCGGTGTATTTCACCGCAAAGCAAAAGTTATCGCTCCAAAAGAAGCTCTTATTTGGAGTGGTATTTGGTTCAGCATATCGATGGTGTTCGCGGCCATTGTGTACACCTGGCACGGTTCGCAGGCTGGTACTGAATTCCTCACCGGGTACATGATCGAATGGTCGCTATCGATCGACAATGTGTTCGTTTTCGTTCTGATTTTCAGTTTCTTCAAGGTCCCCGCGAAGTACCAGTACAGAGTGCTTTTCTGGGGAGTTCTTAGCGCACTGATCATGCGTGGAGTATTGATTGCAGCTGGTGCAGCACTCCTCACCAACTTCCACTGGATCATCTTCATATTTGGCGGATTCTTGATCTTCAGCGGTGTTCGCATTGCGATTCACGATGAATCAAAAGCTGATCCGACCAAGAACCCAATGGTCAGAATCTTCAAACGATTCGTGCCTACTTCAACCGAATACGATGGGCAGAAGTTTTTCACTCGCCACAACGGCAAGTTGCTGGCAACTCCGCTTCTGACGGTGTTAATTGCGGTTGAAGCTACCGATTTAGCGTTTGCAATTGATTCGATCCCGGCGATCTTCGCAATAACGGATGAACCTTTCATCGTATTCACAGCTAATGCTTTGGCCATTCTTGGACTTCGGTCGTTGTACTTCGCTCTGGCTGGCGTCATCCACAAGTTTGTGTATCTGAAATATGGATTGGCGCTTGTGTTGGTCTTCGTTGGAGCAAAGATGGTTGCCAGCGACGTTTACCACATGCCCGCCCAGCTCTCACTGGGAATAGTGGTTTCGATATTAGTTACCGCTGCTCTCGCATCTCTTTTCAAATCGAACCAGGTGGAAGGCGCTGAATCTTCAACACCTGACGAACAAACCGAGTTCAACGAAAAAACATCATCTAAAGGCATCGCTCTAGAAACGGAGAACAATTAATGACCCTAAAAGGTAACGAACGCGGAGATGAGTCGAAGGCTAACGCTCAAGCGCTCTACATGGTCGAACTGAACCACGAGCCTGAAACGTGCATAGCGTCTGGCTACGGCAACACAGAATCTAACGCTAGCTTGTTGATGAAAATCGGTGAATCGGCGAAAGATCTTGGCGCCGAACTAGTTGGAGGCTGGGCTTTCCCGGTTGGGCACCGACAGTGGTACGTCGTAAAAGCCGACGACGCTCATGTGGTCGCTGAGCTAATCCGTGTAACAAATCTTCATCTTTGGAACACTATCTCGGTGAATCCAGTGCTCGACCACGACGGGTTTAGTACAAAGATTCTTAGCAAATTGGTTTCGTAATAGGCGTGTTCACATTACTTAGCAACTCGATGGAACAAATTCGGGGCTACCTTCGTCTTTACTTATGACAGCGACAATTCAATCAGGAAAAGTCGCAAAATACAGTCCATCAAGGCGAGGAGGTCGAAGCATGACCTCTCTGCCGTTAGTACGAAGATCGAAGGAAATAGCCATGGATATTAAGACGTTTCGAAGGCCCACAGCATGGCTGCTAGTGGCTGCGCTAGCTGTGTTTTCACTGGCAGCAGTAGCGTGCGCTGATTCATCCACAAATGATGAAGCTAGTGCAAATGCCGATTCACCCGCAATAGGTGCGCCATCTGTTGATGGTTCGGTCAGTGGAGGATTGAACACAGGAAGCGGTAAAGCAGTTGCCGCATCAAGTTTTGATGCCCCAATCGCAATCGGTGCTCCTGCCGAATACGGCTTCAGCTCTTCCTACAATCCTCAAGTAGGCGCAACTAACTCTGGTATCTGGGTTACTGGTCAGGGAACTATCGAAATTCCTGCTGATGTGGCACAGGTTTCTATCGGGGTTGAGTCACGCGAAACTACTGTTTCAGAGGCACGACAAAACGCTGCTGAAGCTATGGAAAGCGTGCTGGACGCTATCAAGGAAAATGGAGTTTCTGAAGACGATATCGTGACGACGAACTTCAACATCTACCCTCAGACCGTTTGGGTTGAAGTTTCAGATTCGCTGGGTCGACACAGCGAGCCTCGGATCACTGGCTACACCGTCAGCAACACGGTTCAGGTAACAGTTCGAGATATCGAAAACCTTAGCCCGGTTGTCGACACTGCGGCCACGGCTGGTGGCGACTTGATCAGGATCAACTCGATTCAGTTCACGGTCGACGACTCTTCTGTATACGGAGAGCAGATTCGCCAGATGGCAGCAGCTGAAGCTCTTGCAAAAGCTGATGTCTACGCTCGAGCTACGGGCGTAACACTTGGCCCATTGGTCTACCTCACCGAAATCGGTAGCTCTGTTCCGATGGTTGCTGCAGCCCCACGGGCTGAGATGGCGATGGACGGTGCGTTCAAGTCTTCCCCGATCTCATCGGGCGACGTGAACTTATCCGTTACGGTTCAAGCAGTATTCGCAATCGGCGGCTAAGCCGGTTCGTAAATTGAACAAATGGCAAAAGGGTCGGATTCTTTTCGAAGAATCCGACCCTTTTTACGTTAAGTCGATGTTGCTGATGCCCGCGGCGCGAGCCGAACGCTTACAATCTCGTGGTCACTTATTTTGGTCAGCCTATGGCTGGCAGTTGTACGGTTTACAAGCGCAGAGGAATTTCGCATGGTCCTGAGCGACCGATCAATAAGAGAAGCAATCGAATCCGGCAGAATCGGTATCGAGCCATACTCCGACCGAGACGTTCAGCCGGCAAGTGTCGATTTCCATCTCGCGAACAAGATTCTCGTCTTTAGAAATTCCACGCTGCCTTACATCGATCTGCGCAAGGAAGTTCCGAATCTAACCGATGAAGTGATCATCAAAGACGACGAACCGTTCATGCTTCATCCAGGCGAGTTCGTGCTTGGAAGCACGCTTGAAAAACTCAGCCTGTCGAACGATCTGGTGGCGCGCATCGAAGGCAAAAGTTCGCTGGGCCGATTGGGTCTGATGATCCACTCAACCGCAGGATTTATCGATCCGGGTTGGTCGGGGAACCTGACTCTTGAATTAGCAAACGTGTCTCGTCTTCCTATCACCCTCTACTTCGGAATGCGCATCGGCCAGATCTCGTTCCAGCAAATGACAACCGAAGTAGATCGACCGTATGGTTCCAAGGAACTGAGCAGCAGGTATCAAGGTCAAGAATCTCCGACCGCCAGCCGTGCACACCTCGATTTCGATAGCCACATCAAGCGTTCGTAAATACTCGCTGAGGTTTCGTTATTAGCAGCCAACACGCCGCTCATCTAGATAGGACGTTCGAACTCGCCGAACAGGGATTAGGTGGCGTAGCACCGCGCCCGTCTGTTGGTGCCGTTGTCGTATCCGAAGGCGTGATTATTGGCGAAGGAATTACAGAGCCACGACCCGGTAGACATGCCGAACCTATTGCCCTGGCCGCGGCTGGTGACAAAACTCGTGGGGCGACTCTCTACTGCTCTCTTGAGCCCCATGCGTTTCAGGGCGTTGCGCCACCGTGCACCGAGGCAATTATTGCTGCAGGGATCACAACGGTAGTTTCGCCAATCGAAGATCCGAATCCGAGTGTTTCAGGTAACGGGTTTAGACAGCTAAAAGCTGCCGGCATCGAGGTAGTTCGATCAGCGACGAATCAACAAATACGACGTGCAGAACTTCTCATTGAAGGTTTTACGCATCATCTAAATACGCGTCGTCCACTGGTTACATTGAAGTTGGCGACTAGTCTCGATGGCAAAATTGCGACCCGCACCGGCGATTCTCAATGGATAACCAATTCGAGTTCACGTTCTAGAGTCCACGAAATGAGACGACAGACCGACGCGCTGATCACAGGCATCGGCACGGTTCTCACTGATAAACCCCGACTTACTGCGAGGGATTCTGACGGCAACCCAACAGGTCGACCACTGCTCAGGGTTGTCGTCGACACCCACGGTCGGATACCAGCCGACGCCCGGCTGTTGCAGGAGCCAGGCGAAGTGTTGTGGGTCGTCGGTGAAGGAATTGACGTAACTGCACCGACCGATTCGACAAGCATTCAAAAGGCAGGATTGATCGACGGCAAAATTAATCTCGCTGAAGTGATTGATGAACTGGGAACCCGAGGGCTCCATACCGCAATGATCGAAGCTGGAGCGGGCCTGGCAGGAGCGTTCATCGAAGCGAATCTTATCGACAAAGTTTCGGCTTTCATCGCACCAAAATTTATCGGTGGCACCGAAGCTCCAGGACCGCTTGCAGGTACAGGAATTAGTGACATAGGCGAAGCTCTAACTCTCGAAAACCTCACCCACACAGTCATCGACGGCGATATTCTGGTTGAAGGCTACGTTTTAAAGGTCGACTAACGAGTTCAATTTCCTATCTCGTTGACGCGACCATTCAGGCAAAATTAGAACATGTTTTCAGGAATCATCGAAGAAGTTGGAACTGTCGAGTCATACGACGGTGAAACGCTTGTCGTCCGCGCCAATCAGGTGCTCGACGATTTAAAAATTTCGGAATCCATCATGGTTGCAGGTGCATGCCTCACCGTCACATCGCTAGCACAGAGCGATTCAACATTTACAGTAGAAACTGTTCCTGAAACTCGTACCCGAACTAACTTCGGCGACCTGACACCGGGCAGCAAGGTGAATCTTGAACGATCGCTGCGATACGGCGACCGAGTCGGTGGTCACATGGTGCAGGGCCACGTCGATGGTGTAGGTAGTGTTCGATCAGTGATCGAAGATGGCAACTCCAGAATCATCGTCATCGAAGCGCCAGAGAATATAATTGAGAACGTTGTTGAGAAGGGATTCATCACCGTCGATGGAACCAGTCTCACCGTAGTCGACCGAAACGACGATAGTTTCAGCATCGCAATCATTCCTTACACGTTCGATCACACAACGCTGAACGAACGACCTGAAGGCTCGAAAGTAAACCTTGAAGCCGACGTTACTGCTAAGTACGTAGCGAACCTCATAGAGCCCTACTTGAACAATCTTAAGAAGTAGTCCCCAAAAAGCATGACGAACAACATGACGATCAACCCTCACATACCCGATTCTGTCGATGCCCGAGCAATCGAATCGGTCGAGCGTGCAATAGCGCAGATCAAAAAGGGTGGAATCGTGATTCTCGTCGATGACGAAGATCGCGAAAACGAAGGCGATATGGTTATGGCGGCTCAAGACGTCACGCCAGACCTAATCACTCTGATGGCCAACCAGGCCAGAGGACTCATCTGCACCCCCATGAAGGGGCAAGACCTCGACCGTCTCGGCCTGCCCATGCAGGTTTCAAAAAACACAGCCGAACACGGCACGGCGTTCACGGTGACCGTCGATGCGAAGTTCGGTATTACCACCGGCATTTCGTCTGCCGACCGTGCGCACACGATTCAGCTGCTTTCCAGTGAAGAATCGACAGCCGCGAATTTTGTTCAACCTGGGCACGTGTTCCCGCTTCGATACGAAGAAGGTGGAGTTCTAGTTCGAGCTGGCCACACTGAGGGGTCGGTCGACCTTGTAGCTCTGGCAGGCAAACATCCTTCAGCGGTGATTTGCGAAATATTGAATGAAGACGGCACCATGGCCCGCCGCCCTCAGCTTGAGGAAATGGCAGAAAAACACGACCTGCCAATCGTGGCTATCGCCGACGTAATCGCATACCGAATGAGCCACGAGAAACTCGTGGAGCGAGGCGCTGAGGCACGACTTCCAACCGAGCACGGCGTGTTCAAAGCAGTGGCGTACAACAGCTTCGTCGACCCTTCCGAGCACATAGCCGTGTACATGGGTGAGATCGACGATTCAGAGCCAGTACTGGTTCGAGTTGAATCTGAATGTCTGACAGGCCACGTTTTTGGCAGCACTAGATGTGACTGCGGCGATCAGGTCAACATGGCACTCAAGCAAATCGCGGCAGAAGGTCGAGGGGTGCTTGTGTACATGCGACAGGAAGGTCGCGGCATCGGTCTGCTAAACAAGCTCAAGGCATACGAACTTCAGGATCAGGGGCTCGACACGGTCGAAGCGAATCTTCGACTCGGGTTTCCTATGGATCTTCGACGTTACGGTGTTGGTGCTCAAATATTGAACGATCTTGGAGTACGACGCTTCAAACTCCTCACGAACAATCCCAAGAAGGTGATTGGTCTCGAAGGATTCGGTTTGGAGATGGTTGAACAGCTTCCACTAGAAGCACCGATCAACGACGAGAATCGCTTCTATATGCAGACCAAAGTCGACAAAATGGGCCACGATCTCGAGACCCCACCGAGTGCGTCACTTGGTGGCTTAGACGATGACGGGGCAGCGAAATAATGTCACCTCGTAATATCGATCAAAACCTCGATGGCAAGGGCCTAGGAATAGCCGTAGTTTCGGCGCGTTTCAATGGCTACCTGACCGACCAGATGACCGACATCGCCGTCAATCGCCTCGGCGAACTCGGAGTCGCTGATGATGATCTGGTCGTAGTACGCATTCCGGGTGCCTTTGAACTAGGCGTCGTGGCGCGCCGACTTGCCGACCGCGGTGACATAGACGCTGTAATTTGCATCGGAGTCGTCATTCGAGGTGATACCGATCACTACGAGTTTGTTGCCCGGGCAGCCACAGAAGGTGTTGCTCAGGCAGGAATGGATTCTGGCAAACCGGTCATCTTCGGTGTGCTTACGACCGACAACACCGAAGATGCGGTTGTACGGATCGATCATTCAAGTGGTTATGCCGATGCGGCCGTCGAGATGGCGAACACACTTCGACAGATTCACGAACTGTCGTAGTCCTTCGTTCGCGTCCCGAGCGGAGTCTTCGGAGTCGAGGAATCTGGGGTTCAGGTCGCGCTATGCTCGATAGCTTCCATCGCCCCACCCCGCCGAAGATCCCTCCACGTTGGTCGGGATTTTGTTCAAAAAAAACTGAGGGTACGGCTCGGTAGAAACCCAGTCATCGTCGGCTTCTAGATTCCCCACGCCCGGTGCTAACCTGCACACATGCCCGACGACTCCATAAACTTCGATAAAGAACGAGTGATATTCCACATCGACCTCGACGCGTTCTACGTGGAAGTCGAGCGGCAAAACGATCCCAACCTACGCGGCAAAGCGGTCGTTATCGGCGGAACTGGTCCTCGTGGCGTGGTAGCTACAGCCTCGTACGAAGCACGTAAATTTGGTGTGCATTCCGCGATGGCAACAGCAGTTGCTCGTCGGCTCTGCCCTACCGCAATTTTCATGCGTGGGAATCACGAGTTGTACCGCAACGTATCGAAAAAGTTCATGAACATCCTTCGTGAATACTCGCCAAACGTCGTGCCGGTAAGTGTCGACGAGGCATATCTGGACATGACTGGAACAGAACGGTTGTACGGCGAACCTATCGACGCCGCAGACACTATTCGGAAAGCAGTGCGAGATGCTTTGGGACTTCCGGCATCCATCGGCATTGGCCCGAGCAAGCTGGTCGCCAAAGTATCGTCGGAACACGCAAAGCCAGATGGCGTGTTCCAAGTTAGACAGCAAGAGGCAGAAGCGTTCTTCGCCCCGCAACCTGTGCGCAATCTTCCGGGGATTGGCCCGAAAGCGGGTGAGGCACTTGCGAAGCTCCAGATTTCGACGCTAGGCGAACTTGCCACTGCCCCGATTGGACCGCTGAGAAGAGCTTTAGGACCTAACAACGCAGCACACGTTCAACGGAGGGCACGTGGAATCGACAACGCCCCTCTTAGAGAACGTGTTAAGGCAAAATCGATCAGCGCTGAAACGACGTTTGAGACGGACGTGTCGAGTCGCTCCGAACTAGAAAAATCTCTCAAGAAACTTTGTGAAAGAGTTGGGACTCGGCTTCGTAAATCTGGCCAGCGCGCCCGCGGAGCCAGTATCAAACTACGCTACGGCGATTTCACAACGATCACTCGCCAGAGAACATTCCAAGCGCCTGGTGATGGCGACCAGTTGATCTACGACACCGCCCACGCCTTGTTGGTTACAGCAATGAGGCAACGTGGTGATGCTATTCGATTGATCGGTGTTGGTGTATCGGGCTTAGGCGAGCAAGCAGCCCAGCTTTCACTGCTCGATCAGAATCCTATGGCAGATTCAGATACCAGTGAAGCTATAGACACGATTCGTGATCGTTTTGGAAGTGAATCGATCTCGCGCGGTTCCGTCTAAAACCTCACTGAGCTGATCCGGCGTTCGAGTTAACGAAAAACCGCCTCGGAGCGAACATAGCCCGAGGCGGTTTGAATGCTTACTTCGTTCTGTTTAAGGGGTCGAAAGAAGGCCAGCCTTCTTGGCTGCTTCCATAACGATTGGTCGCTGTTCATCGGTTAGATCAGCAACCGGCGGAATCGGTCGGCCCATGTCCATTCCGAGTCGTTCCGAAAGGATCATCTTCGTCACCGCAGCCGGAGCACCGAACATTCGCACGACATCAACGATTT
Organism: Candidatus Lucifugimonas marina; assembly: GCA_029593915.1. Lineage (GTDB taxonomy): Bacteria > Chloroflexota > Dehalococcoidia > Lucifugimonadales > Lucifugimonadaceae > Lucifugimonas > Lucifugimonas marina. The sequence continues at coordinate 1,909,084 of CP046147.1, forward strand.
CTTTTGCACCGTCTTGCAATCGCTGTGCATTTTCAAGATCACCACGTTCCCAAGCGTCGTGTAGCTCGGCATAGTGCCACGGAGCCAGAGCTAGTGGAGCGTCGACCGTCCCAACTGCGCCCATCGTCAAAGCAGGCAACGGAATCGCTCCGTTACCTGAGAAACACTTGAGGCCCATGTCGGCGAACGCTCGGATGTTCCCAAATGTAGGAGCCGAGTGCTTCAAACCGATAACGGTCGGTACGGCCTCAACAACCTTTTCCATTAGTTCTGGTGTGAACTCGACCTGAGTCAACTGTGGCAAGTTGTAAACAAAGAATGGAAGTCCATCAGCAGCGTCGGCGACTCGCTTGTAGTGGTCGATAGTCATCTGATCACCACCACGGAAGAAGAATGGTGGAACACAGCAGATGGCATCGTTGCCAGATTCCGCAGCAGCCTTTGCGCCCTTCGCAGCACTCTCAGTGCTAACTGCACCAACGTGCATGATCGAAAGACCTCTGCACTTGATCGTTTCGCCAGCGACTCTCGCAGTAGTCTCACGCTGCTGTTCGCTCATCACGGGACCTTCGCCAGTCGAACCAGCGACCCAGAAGCCACCCACCCCATGCGAAAGGTTGTCTTCGAAAATGGCCCGCAGCGCCTCTTCGTTGATTCGTCCGTCGGCGTGAACCGGAGTCGGGTTCGCAGGGAATACGCCTGCCCATTCCAGCCCTTTGCCCGATGCTTTCGCTCTTTCGGCAGCCGTTGCGATAGTCGCCATTTAAAAAACCTCCGAGGCGTTGTCTCTATTACATGAAGGCGACAGTCTAGCTCTTAATTTGTTGCGAATGTTGAGTTGTCGTTCATTCACAGAAATCCGCATTTACGAAGAATCTGATCAAAGATTGCGTTAATTACGGACTTTTAGTGATTCATTTATTAGGCGAATTCGATTCGACTTGCTAGTATTAATAGCTGTTCGCAGATGCCGATTCGTCTAGCGGTAAGACACCAGACTCTGAATCTGGTAACCCAGGTTCGATCCCTGGATCGGCAGCCAACAGGGCCCCATCGTCTAGTGGCCCAGGACACGGCCCTCTCAAGGCTGAAACAGGGGTTCAAATCCCCTTGGGGCTACCATATGTAGCAAAATAACGCGGTCGGCACATTTGCTGATCGCTTTTTTGTTGCCGAAATTGCTTGATCTTAAGCGCAGGATTGCAGAGCAACGAGAACCGTTTTAGCTCGGTAATTCAGAACTTTCGAAAGCCAAACGGGAGTGTCATTTGGTACGTGGACACGGTGTGCGCCATGCCCGGCTGGGACGACCGCTCGACGATGCGCCTAAGCGTCCGATGTCCCGCGAAACGCTTGTTCGTGTTGCCAAGCTTTATAAGCCTTATCGAAAAGCGCTGATCGCCGTCGCGGTTCTAATTCTTGTTTCGGCATCACTGCTTGTGGCGACTCCCCTGCTGATTCGTCAGATCATCGACGACGCTATTCCAAACTCCGACCGCACACTTCTCTACTGGCTCACAGGCTGGATGATTGGTGTTGCGGCGGTTAGTGGTGTGATTTCATACGCAACGAATTACCTGAACATGCGCACCGGGTTGACGGTGATGGAAGATTTGCGATTAGCCGTTTACGCTCATTTGCAGAAGCTGCCACTGTCGTTCTTCACATCGACCCGTACAGGCGATCTTCAAACCCGTATTTCCAGTGACGTTGCGAGCACTCAGATGCTGCTCACGGACACTCTGGGTGTGTTGGTTTCGAACTCAGTAATCGTTATTTCTTCGATCGTGGCGATGCTGGTGCTTTCATGGGAGCTATCGATAGTCGCGCTGGTCACATTGCCAATCTTTGCTTTCGCAATGTTCAAGGTTGGAAAGAAACGGCGCGAACTCACTCGTGAAACTCAGAAATCTCTTTCCGACTTAACTTCCAGAACCGGCGAAACACTCTCTGTCTCTGGAGTAATGCTCTCAAAGACATTCGGTCGTGAGGCCGACCAGTTGAGTTCGTTCAAGAAAAACAGTTCGGAACTGACGATCTTGAGTTTGCGCCAAACCATGACGGGCCAACGATTCTCGATCGTGATGCAGACCTTTTTCACCATGGCTCCGGCGATCATCTGGCTGCTTGGAGGATCGTTCATCATCGGCGAGCGAGATTCGGTGTCGCTTGGTGACATCGTGGCGTTCACCGCGATTCAGGCTCGATTGTTATTCCCAATGGCCGGTTTGTTTACGCGTGGTGTTCAGATTTCGAGTTCAATCGCTTTGTTCGACAGGATTTTCGAATATCTCGATATTGATCCAAAAATCAAAGACCCGGAAACACCTGTCGAGGTAGTGCCTGCAAAATTCCGGGGCGATATCGAATATCAAAACGTCGGGTTTGGCTATTCGGAATTAGAGCTACCTCGTAGTGCAAAGAAACGTGCGAAGTGTGAGAGAAAGACAGACTCGCTCTTCAAACTTTCCGACATTAGTTTCTCTGTTCAGAGCGGTGGACTAACAGCTCTCGTTGGCCCGAGTGGAGCCGGAAAAACCTCGGTCGGTTATCTTCTCGCACGTTTATACGATGCCGATTCCGGGGCGATTTCTATCGATGGCATCAACGTGAAAGACATGGCTCAGGCAGATCTTTCGAAGCTTATCGGCGTGGTGTCGCAAGATTCGTTCATGTTCCATGCGAGCATCAAAGACAACCTGCTTTTCGGGAAGTCCGACGCAACGGAAGAAGAGATGGTTGAAGCGACCAAAGCAGCTCAGATTTTCGACTTGATCGACGGATTACCCGAAAGATTTGACACGGTCGTCGGCGAACGCGGATATCGACTGTCTGGTGGTGAGCGTCAGCGCCTAGCTATTGCACGAGTGATACTCGCCAATCCACGAATTCTGCTTCTCGACGAAGCTACGAGTTCACTCGACACGCTTTCGGAGCGGCTCATTCAGCAGGCACTTACTCGCTTACGGGAAGGTCGTACGACTATTGCTATCGCTCACCGTCTTTCCACCGTTATCGCAGCGGAACAGATATTGGTAATGGACGGCGGAAAAATTGCTGATAGAGGCACGAACGAGGAGCTTCTCGAACGCTCGTCGCTGTATCGCCAGCTTTACGAAGAGCAGTTCACAGTGATTCCGTCGCTTTCGTAGAACGGACCGTTAATCCTAGAGAGCGCACTCTCTCCCACGGGCACCCGATTTCCCGACGAAGGAGGGATCACGTTAGTTGGGACCGGCTTCCTCTGAAGCGACCATCCTTCGCAAGGCCACCAGTCCCTAAGACTAAGATCCCTCCTTCGTCGGGAAATCTAATCGTTCCAGCAGTCGAATTCACAGATGATCGGGTGTACATTCTCGACGTGTAAATACGAACTCACGGAGTGCATCTGAATGCCATCGACCAACTCAGAGAAACAGCCCCTCAAGCCAGTTATGTGCCTGAGGCCACCGAACGACATCATGTTTGAGGAGTCGTTCTGGGACGAGCTAGCCGCCGCTGGCGTGAACGAAATCGCCCTTCAGTGGTTATGCCTGCTCGACGATCAAGCTGCCGAGGACGAAGGCAATGTCTACCCACAGCCCGAAGACGGTCACCCACGGGGTCTAAAGGCCATGGGTGGCGAACGAGTCACCAGGGTCCCGACTGCTGCGTTCAACCCCACTCCAGAGTTCTACGAAGGGCTCTCATGGCAGCCACCGACGATGCCTGATCACCTCGCAGGTCAATCTGAAAAACTTGCCGCCGCACTCGAAATGGGACGCTCAAAAGGCTTCACGATCTACGCAGTCGACGACAAGGGTTATTTCCTGCATGGCGGGTTTGGCTCGGGAAAGCTTGATCTAACAAAGCGAGCGCCAAGCTTCACCGACCCCGACATGCCAGCGATGACAGTAGCGAGAGCGCGCGACACAGCGAAAAATTTTCCGCAGGTCACAGGTCTGCTGCTCGATGGGCCAGATTTCAAATGGGAGATTCAACCGGGACATCGTGATGATTTATGGGTCGAACCAATCGACACTCCCGAGAACCGAGCCTTCGCATCGAACAACGGCATGGATTTTCAGAAAATTCTTGATGGCAGGGAACACTTCAAGGAGTTTTTGCACGGGTTTAATCCCGACTACGCTCGAAAGTTCATGGAGAAAGCCCCGGGTGCGTTGGCGAACCACGATTGGTGGAGCGTTCACCCGAAATTCAACGATTGGTATTCGTTCAAACAGGCTGCAGTTGAGTGGAGCGTTAGCAGTTCTTACAAGGGCGTGAAAAAGCATCTTCCAAACCTTCAGGTAGGGAACTCATCACGCCTGCCATTTTTAGAGCCACTCACCGGGCACAACACAACGCGCAAGCAGCAATACATCGATTTTCAGCAGCCGAAGCAGTACTGGTGGTCAGGTGGGGTCGCCGGCTTCAGAGGAACGATCGTGAACTGGGTCGACACGCTGGTCGATTGGAATGACGGTCTTGACCCGGAATTGGCTTCGACGTTGTTTGGATCGATGTTCGACTACCCGATGCCGAATGACTACCCCGTGAGTGCGTACAACGGTGAAGCCACAGACGAATGGTTCAGTACTTCGATTCGTGATCAGACAATCAAGATGATCGAAAATAGCGGTGGGGCTGATCGATACATGCCGTGGGTGGGGCTCGAGCACTTTGGGTCGAACTGGCTTACGGCGTCGGAATTGGATCGATTATTAGCAGAGATGCAAACGCAGGGTGCGACGCACTACTGTTACTTCATCTACAACTCGATGAAGCCCGAAATCTGGGACGTCATCAAAAAGTACAGTTAGCCCATATGGCTTCGTATTTAGCCACAGCCGTAGCGATTTAGAAAGCAGCTATGCACGAATTCAGTCGAAGCACACCGGTGCTCGTCAACTTATCTCTGCCGACCGGATCGGTCGACATCATCGCTGAAGATAGCGATTCAATCTCGGTTGAAGTGTCGCCAGTTGGTTCAAGCCGTCAGGATCGCGAGGCGTCGGAGAATACGATTGTCGAACTTCATGGCGATGAACTGCGAATCGAATCTCCAAAAGGTACTGGCTACATGCGAGAAACCGTGCAGCTACAAATGCGGGTGCACGTGCCGACTGAGAGCAGTTTGAAAATTGGAGTTGCGTCCGCTCCGGTCAAGTGCATCGGACGATTTCGTGCAGTGTCGATCACATCAGCATCAGGTGATGTAGAAGTTGAAGAAGCTAGCGGAGATGTTCGACTCCGTTCTGCTAGTGGAGCACTTCGAATCGAATCGGTGTCTGCCAAATTCAACGCACGAACTGCTTCAGGGAATGTGACAGCGAACACTGTGGTTGGACCTTCCACATTGAGATCCTCCAGTGGAGACATGGAAATAGCTTCGATAGAGACCGATCTCAAATCCAAGAACGCTTCTGGCGCACTCAAAATAGGTTCAGCCCACACAGGAACGATCATTGCCCAGAGCGCCTCGGGCGAAATATCGGTTGGGGTCAAAACAGCAACTGCACTAGCGGTCAATCTCGAGTCAGTATCAGGCCGGGTCAGCAATGCTCTGGAAACTGCTAACGACGGCAGCGTGCCTTCCGAGCTAACTATTCAAGCTCGATCAAAGAGCGGGGATATCGAGATAGTTTCGGCTAGCGACTGATCAAGAATTCGTAGCTCCGAACCAGTCTGAACAACTCGATCTAGCTAACAGGCGGGCGTTTGTCAGCCCAAGGTTGGGCCTCTTCAAATGCAGCTGATGCAGCGAAGATCGTCTCTTCGTCCTTCATGTCACCGATGATTTGGAGTCCGATAGGAAGTCCATCCGAAGAGAATCCGGCTGGAGCGGAAGCCCCTGGATTTCCTGTGAGGTTGAACAGGTAGGTGAACGGCGTGAAGCCCCAAAGCCTGTGCGGAACTTCCTTGCCGCCAATCACGCTTGGAGCGTCGCCGATGTCGAAAGCTGGCACCGCAAGCGATGGTGAAAGCAGTAGATCGTACTTGCCGAAATAGTCGTTCGCGTACTTTCTGTAAGCGCCTATGTTGCTGAAAATATTCCACATGCGCTCGGCCGATAACGTGTCGGCGCGATCCATGTATTCGCCGAAGTAGTCGGTCATATCTTCACGATGATTATCGAAATCTTCTCGTGCCGCATCGAGTCCTTTGATCGTGAAGTAATCGAAGAACGTCCAAAAGACCTCTTCATGATCGGCCGGTTTGAAATCAACGGTTTCGACGTTGGCTCCAAGCTCTTCGAACGCCTTCGCCGCGTTTTCGGCGACGAGTGCAACTTCGGGGTCGACTGGATTTCCTCCCATATCGGGAGTCCAACCGATCTTAAGTCCTTTCACGCCTCTGGATAACGCGCCAACGTAATCAGGAACATCGTCGGCGATCGTATCGTATTCGCCTCGTGGGTCGTATCCGGAGAAAATCGCCAGAGTTTCGGCGGCATCACGAACCGTCCGAGTCAGAGGACCTGACGTAGCGTTGTTCATGATGTTGTGTCCGGCATTCCGAGTTGGGCTCGCCGCACGCGCTACCCTGCCCTGTGTCGCTTTGATACCGTACACACCGGCAAACGCGGCCGGAATACGAATCGATCCACCGCCATCGCCGCCGGGTGCGAAGCTGGTTAGTCCCGATGCGACCGCTGCCGAAGCGCCGCCTGATGATCCACCGGGGGTCTTGTCTGGATTCCACGGGTTTCGGGCGGGAGGACCGAGTCGATTTTCAGTCGTTCCAGCGAATCCATTTTCGGGAGTGTTGGTCTTGCCGGTGATAATTCCGCCAGCAGCTTTAACGCGTGACAATGGGATTGAATCGACTTCGGCGATATTGTCTTTGTAGGTCAGCGAGCCATGCGTCCAGCGAACACCCTTCATCGGCTCGGTGTCCTTGTAAGGCACAGGGATACCGTGGAGTGGACCTAACCCATCGCCACGCATCACAGCCGCTTCCGCTTCCCGTGCAGCGTCCATCGCCATGTCGGAAATTCGGGTAATAAAGATGCCGAGCTTAGGATCCAGCTCGTCGGCGCGCCTCAAGTGAGATTCGGTTAGCTCGACCGGCGAAATCTCTTTCGACCCGATCATTTCCCGCAGCCTGTGGGTAGGCGTGAAACCGAGTTCTCTGTCGGAATTAGCCGAATTGCCTGAGTTCGCTGAAGTCATAGTCCCTGCCCTAAGTTCTTTCACCCTGCCTGATTGGGTAGCGGGATTCTAAGGGCTATGCACGCTGAATGGTGGCGACTAACAGGAGTTATTCGGCCTTCATAGCGTCGATGAACAGCTCGGTTGGTTCAGCGGGGAGTGTTTCGGTTTCGATGGTTCCACGAGCACCTAGATCGATAGCGAGCCGGCTCATGTGAGCGTTGTCGGGTGCTTCGATCAACGTTGCGAAGTCGTAGCGACCAAGAAGGGCGTACTGCGAAACCACGCTGCAGCCCTGATCTTCGATTTCTAAATTAACCTGCGTTATCCGATCAGGATCGTGCTTTACTCGATCTCGTCCGCGTTCGGTCAATTTTGAAAGCATCAGGTAGTACGGCATCTGCAGCATCCTCTCGTTTCGTTGTCGTTCCGACTTATGGCTTTTACTTATTGATTCGAAAACTATTCCATTTTCGACCCGACGAAGCGTGAAAGAGCACGAGCCGTTGGATCGGTACGAACGTTGACTATCGCTGGCACCCCGGCGTCGAACGCTCGCTCGAGGGCAAGCTGTAAGTCCTTAGGATCTTCAACAAGCTCGCCGTGCCCACCGAGAGCTTCGGCGACTTTGTCGAATCGGGTGAAACCGAGTTCTCGACCTGGCTTTCGAATTCCTTCGACACGAGCTGTCCAACCCTCGTTGTTCGATACAACTACCACTATCGGTAGGTTGTGACGAACAGCTGTGTCGAAATCTTGAATATTCATTCCTAGCGATCCGTCGCCGTGAAGCGCAACGACTTGCTTTTCAGGCTTAGCGATTTTCGCACCCAGTGCATAAGGGAGCCCAACGCCCATGCAGCCGGAAGGCCCCGAATTCAACCGATGTCCGGGTACATAGGTCGGCATAGACTGTCGACCGAAGTGGAGAATTTCGTTTCCGTCAACAGCGAGAATTGAATCACGATCCATGACGTCTCGAAGCTCTTTGCATAGACGTAACGGGTGAATCGGCTGCTGATCAGAATTCTCCAATGGAGCCACACGCTCACGGCGTGAAAGATCGGCTTCCCGAAGAGTTTCGATCCACTTAGATTTAGCCTTTGATTCGAAGCCAGATCGTTCAGCTTCGTCGATCATCTGCTGAAGGACGGTTTTAGCATCACCTTCGATTCCAATATCGACCGAGCGGTTGTGCCCAAGTTCTGCGCCATGAATATCGATCTGGATAAGCTTCGATTCAGCAGCAATGCGCTTCCCGAAAGTCATCATCCAGTTCATCCGAGTTCCCACAACCAGTACAACATCAGCGCCTCGGAACGCACCTGAGCGCGCTGCAGGGAACGACATTTCGTGGTCATCAGGAATCAAACCACGCGACATCGGCGAGGTGTAGAACGGAATACCCATTCGTTCAACCAGCACACGTAGTTCGTCGTAAGCCTGCGACCACCAAACTCCACCACCAGCGAAGACCATCGGACTACTGGCTTCGCTGAGCATCTTAACCGCTTGTTTAATCAAATCTGGGTCGCCAGCGGGTCGTGGTTTGCTGGCAGATCGGGTCGGCGAAACAGCTTCGGATTCCTCGACCTTGCCGTAGAGGACGTCTTCGTTGCAGTCGACATACACCGGACCAGGTCGACCGGTCGTTGCCAATCGGAAGGCAGTCGAAATGTGCTCGGGGTATCGAGCAGGATCGGTAGGTCGCATCACAGCTTTTGAAATTGGTTCGAAGATGCCGACTTGATCGACTTCCTGAAAGCCGTCTCGGCCAAAATCTTCGATAGGACCTGCTCCACCGAGAGTGATCATCGGTGCCCCGTCAGCCCAAGCCGTGTACTGACCTGTTAGCAAGTTCAGCGTTCCGGGTCCCGATGCAGCGGTCGTAACGCCCGGTTTTCCGGTGACACGTGCGTATCCATGAGCAGCCATCGAAGCGGCCTGCTCGTGACGGAAGTCGATCGCCTGAATCCCGAGATCTTCAGAATTGTTGATGATCTCGTAGTTAGGTCCACCCATGAGATAGAAGAGGTGCTCAACGCCTTCTTCCTTTAGAGTGCGGGCCAATAGGTAGCTGCCATCTACTTCCATGTTTGTTCTCTGTAACTCGTTTGTTGACTTGCGGGTTGATTTAGATTCGGTGTCGAAAATTTATTCGAAACCAGAATACGCCCATCTCTTCACGTATTCGGGTCGAAGACGATCGCTCTTCAGACGATCCGCTTCTTCGGATGGAGTGTCGGAGAGTCTCCCCAGAACACCGGCAGGACTCATTCCAGCGAGCTTTCCAGCCTCGGCGAGCAGAATTGCACCGCCAACGAAATCGTCCTTAGAAATGAATTCTGGCTCGACTCCCGTTTCGCCTCGATTGTGCCATGCACCAAGCGGGAAGGCAGTTCCAGTCACCTTGTATCCGAACGCCTTGAAAGCGGAAGCTTCGCAGCCTCCTGCACTCATGAGTTGGCGCTGGATTATGAAGCTCGGATCGGCAGATTTTATTCGTTGAACCGCTTCACCAAGATATGCCTCGGCTTCGTAGTCGAACGTTGCAGCACGGTCGCCAGTTCGGATTACTACACCATCGCCAATCTCAGCACCGGGAAGCACTGAACTCGTCTCGACAGAAACGATGATGGTGTTCTTTGGCAGCAACTCTTGTTCGGCGGCGATGCGTGCCCCAACGAGTCCGACTTCCTCGGCTCGAGTGAACAACCCGTAGACGCTGCCTTTAGTAGGCTGTTCGACGATCGATTCGAGCGCGGCGAGAATGGCTGCGCACCCAGCTAGATCGTCAGCGGCTCGCATGCGAATTAGGTCATCATCGCCAAGCTCGAAATCGAGAAGATCGGGAACCACGGCTTTCGGTAGATCGCCAAGATCGGCGTCGTCTTCGAGTTCGGCGTAGACCGTATCCGTACCGAGCCATCCAGCGGCTTCACGTGACTTTGCGAAATCTCCGTCGGGATCGTCGGCACCAGTAATAGTCGCTTTGATCCGTACACCGTGTCGCCCCATCACGAGGACAGGCGTACCTGCACGACCTGCAGCGATTCCGACGCCACCCATCGTTTTGAGTGTGAGCTTGGCCCCATCTTGCTCGATCACTTCGTATCCGGGATGATCGGTGTGTGCGACGAACGCAATTCCGGGTGCATTGGGGTCGGTTCCTGCTTTGGTGGCGAGTACGTTACCCCACTCATCAAGCGACACATCGAGTCCGGCATCCCTGGCTCGAACCGCCAGATATCTAGCAGGTCCGTCCTCCCAGTACGAAGTAGCAGGAAGCTTGCCGAGTTCGGCGAGAACTCCCAGAGCGGAAGATTCTATTTGGGTAGGACTAGTTGTCATTTATGAATAGTACTTGCGTTGGTGATAATCAAAGTATTCGAGAGACAAAAGCATACGTGCTGAGAACCGCTAGAGGTCGTGCAGGAATGAAATGATCCAACGCGAAAAATCGATTTCCCGACGAAGGAGGGATCATAGCCAGCGGATCGAACATTGATTCAGCCATATCTGACCAATTGAACACTTGAATCACGATCAACCCCATCGAATGTGATCGCTCGGATGCACTCGGGAAATCCATGGAAGGCGAGTGGGTACAGTTTGACTCGTAATAAATCACACACGTTGTACCAGCAAGTTCTACAATGCCCGGGTTCGTTTTGCAGTCCGCGGCGAACTAACCGAAGAGAGATCGAATAGACATGCCTGAAGTGCTCGTATTTTCCGGACCCGCCTTGCCCTTACTGGATATGGCGAACGAGATGAAGCCAGACAACTGGAACCTTCATGTACGTACTGCCGAATCGTCGCCCGAAGAAGTTGCCGAAGCGGCTGAAATTGCTGATTTCATTCTTGTGTTCGGTCACGGCGTGTCGGACGAAACACTGCGGCTCGCAAAGAAAACCAAATTGGTTCAGCTTTGTTCAGCAGGGTTCGACGGGGTGAATCTCGGGCTTTCTGGCGAAATGGGTATTCCCGTTTCTAACAACGGTGGAGCGAACGCAATCCCGGTCGCCGAATTCGCCCTAACGCTAATGCTTTCGACCATTCGCCACCTCGGTGTAGCCAACATGGACACGAAGGCTGGCGACTGGATGCGACCTGAAGTCGATGGTCGTGACTCGCATGAACTTTTCGGTGCCACGGTCGGAATCGTTGGGGCAGGAAAGATTGGCAGCAACGTAGCTGGCATGCTCCGTGGCTTCGACACAACAACTCTCTACACCGACAAAGTTCGTAGCGAGCGAGCCGAAGGATTCGGTGCAACCAGAGTCGAGCTCGATGAACTGCTTGAACGATCAGACATCGTCACCCTACACACCCCGCTAGATAACAGCACACATGCGCTCATCAGCGAACGCGAACTTCTCCTGATGAAGAAATCGGCAGTACTTATAAACACATGCCGAGGTCCGGTTGTCGACGAACTAGCCCTCGAACAAGCTCTGGAAGACGGCGAGATTTGGGGCGCCGGTCTAGACGTATTCGAGCAAGAACCAGTTGACCCAAACAACCCGCTACTCAAGCGAGATAACGTTGTAGTTGCCCCGCATATCGCAGGTAAGAGTTACGAAAGTTATCCAAGAAGAGTACGATTCGCCTTCGACAATATGATGAAGGTTTGGGAAGGCGGTACTCCCGACAGTATCGTCAAACCTGAATAACTATTTACTGGCTGTAACAACCCTTAGCTAAAACACAAAGAGAATCATGACCGCAGACGCTAAAGATATTCGAGTTCTATACCTTGGTCCAAAGAGTCGACCCGGTGTTTACACCGCCGATCTTGAGCAGCAGAGCAAGGCAGCCAAAGAGATGGGTGCCGAGTTCGTTGTTTACGACGGCGACAGCGACGGTGAGCTAATCGAGGCTCTAAAAGACGCCGATGTAGCAATGAGTCAAGGGCACGGAATTGATCCTAGCCTGTTTGTTCACATGGGCAACAACGGTCGCTGCAAGGGTCTTGTCTCATTCGGTCATGGCTACGACGGAATGGATCTCAACTCGGCAGTCGAAAGCGGCGTGATTCTCGCCAACACGGCTTCGTTCGGTACCGAAGAAGTTAGTAACCAAACGATGATGCACTTCCTCGTTTGCTCACGGAAATTCGTACTCCACGACAAGCTCGTAAAGGGCGGCACGTGGACTCGTGAGCACCTGGCTCCTATGGGTCACATTGCTGGTCAGACTTTCGGAATTATCGGACTCGGTGACATCGGGCGAACCGTTGCTCGAAAGGCGCAGGCTTTCGGAATGAAAGTTATCGGCTACGACCCGTTTGTTTCTTCGTGGGATGCGAAAGAGTACGGCGTTGAGATGGTTGGAACTCCTCAGGAAATCGCCGAGCGATCTGACTACGTTTCGCCTCATACATACCTGACACCCGCAACCCACCACATGGTTGGCGAAGAATTCTTCAGGCTCATGAAACCAACTGCATATCTCATCAACTGTTCTCGTGGCCCTGTGGTCGACGAAAAAGCGTTGATCGCAGCATTGCAGAACAAGGAAATCGCCGGTGCAGGTCTCGACGTGTTCGAACAGGAGCCGGTCGACCCAAACAACCCGCTGCTCAAGATGGACAACGTGTCTGTAACCAACCACTACGCCTCGTACAGTGAAGTTGCGTGGAACCGAGCGAACACACAGCTGGGTGAAGAAGCAATGCGAGTTGCTCTGGGCTACTGGCCAATGTCGCTTATCAACCCAGACGTTCGAAGCACGGTTGAGCCTCGAAACTGGGCAGTTAGCTGGGAGGTAATGCTTGCTGAACAAGGCAAGTAGTTACTGATTTTTTTCGTCGAGCCGAGATCGAGTGATTCGGCTCGAATACTTCCCATTTATATTTTTGGAGATATTTAGGAAATGGCTAAACAAAGAGTTGTAGTTCTCGGTGGTGATACCGACGACCCGCTGCATCATGAACGTGCCGAGATGGCCGGTCTCGATGTGGAGTTTGTACAAGAAGCGCCTCAGTCTGAGGGTGAGGCGATGGAAGCCGTCCGAGGCGCCGACGCAATCATGATGCGCGGTGGCTGGGGATCGGAACAGGTTATCCGTGCTGCCGACTCAGCCAAAGTGCTTGCGGTCTACTCACACGGTTTCAACCACATAGATGTAGATACTGCGACCGACATGGGCATTATCGTCACCAACGGCGCCGGCATGTGTGCCGAAGAAGTTTCGAACCAAGCCGTAACGATGACGCTTGCTTTAAATCGTCACACTGTACAGTCGACCCTCCAACTGCGAGAAGGTCGATGGAGTTCGGCTGAATTAGGACCGACCGAACCAATCGACGAGCAGACTCTTGGAATCGTCGGATTCGGAAACATCGGACGCCAGGTTGCCCGTAAGCTCGGGCAAGGGTGGCGCATGGAGACGTTGGTCTACGATCCATATGTGGAACCCTGGATCATCACTGAATACGGTGTGGAGCAGGTCTTCGAGCTCAACGATTTGTTCAAGCGATCTGACTACATCGTAGTTGTCGTTCCGCTAAACGCTGAAACCTTCCACATGATCGGCAAAGAACAGTTCGACGTGATGAAGAAATCGGCCTACTACATCAACGTTTGCCGTGGTTCGGTAAACGATGAGCCGGCGTTGATCGAAGCTCTGCAACAGGGCAAGATGCGCGGTGCAGGTCTAGATGTGTTCGAGCAAGAGCCGGTAGATCCCAACAACCCTCTGCTTCAGATGAAGAACGTGATAACGGCTCCTCACTCAGCTGGTCAGTCGACCCGTTCCGCATGGTTGTCGCGACAGCGCGCTTCGCAGCAGGTTGCGGCGGTGCTTCGTGGCGAATGGCCAAGTGCCGGTCAAAACCCAGAAGTGACATCCAAGCTGGAATCGAAGACACGTCACCCCGGTTCGGCAGGGGCCGTAACAGGTCACGGCGAGTAAGCCGCTTGTCAGGTTCCTTCCTTCGTCTCGGAACGTACTGAACTCCCGACGGAGGAGGGATCACGGACAACGGCTTTGAAATTATTTGCGCGGGATTAGAGCGATCTAATCCCACGTACCTGGTCCAAACTGTGGACTATCATCCCTCGGCTGCACTCGGGAAATTGATCTCAACCCATGCCTAAAAAACTTCGTATAGCAACGCTCGGCATTCACCACGAGACCAATACGTTCGCCAGCAATCCAACGACGATGGATAGCTTCAAAGTTTCAGGAATGCAGACGTATGCCGTTCAACGTGGCCAGCAGTATTACGACATGCACGAGCGGTCATCGACTTCGATGGCGGGCTTTATTCAAGCCTCGAAACGATTAGATTTTGAACTGGTGCCGTTGATCTTCGCGGCAACTGATCCGGCTGGAACGATTAGCAAAGAGGTCTTCGACACTCTCGGCGGCGAAGCGCTCGAAATGCTTCGTGATCAGGGTCCGTTCGATGGCGTGTTGCTGAACCAAATGGGTGCTGCCGTCTCGGAAGAATATCCAGACATGGATGGCGAGCTCGCCCGTAGGGTACGCGAGATAGTCGGCACCGACGTGCCAGTAGCGATGACGCTTGATCTGCACGCAAACGTATCGCAGCAGATGGCCGACGAAACCGATGCTCTCGTAATCTACAAAACCAATCCTCACACCGACGCCGTTCCCCGAGCGCACGATGCCTGCGACCTGGTCGTTCGGATGGCTCGCGAAAACTGGCGACCTGCCAAGTGGCTCGAACAGCCTCCGATGGTGGTTGGCATCTTCCAGCACGACACACGTGACATGCCAATGAAGGCCGTTATCGACGATCTTGAAACCGTGCTTGCCCAACCAGGCATCGTAGGCGGGTCGATTGGAGAGGGCTACCCATGGTCGGACGTCTATGAAAACGGACTCGCCTGCTACGTGCTTCACGAGGATTCGATCAAGGAAGCAAAGAAGGCGGCACGTTGGATAGCAGACCGGGCCTGGGCGAACCGCAAAGAGCTTTATGAACCGGTCGGACCTACGCCATCAGAAGCCGTTGAATATGCGCTAAAACAAGCAGCCGCCAAGCCCGATGATTCAGGTCCGATAGTGCTGCTGGATGTTGGGGACAATATCGGCGCAGGTAGTTCAGGCGACAGCACATTCCTACTTGCAGAAGCTGTGAAGCAAGGTGCGAATTCGTGGCTACAAACGGTGCGAGATACCGAAGCCGTTGATACCTGCTTGAGGGCAGGCATCGGATCGACGGTAACAGTTGAGGTCGGAGGCAAGACCGACTCGCTCCACGGAACGCCAGTCGAACTCACAGGTCGTATCACTCGCATTTCCGACGGACGATTTGAGGACACCGGAACCGTACACGCCGGCTGGCGCTTCTTCGACGGTGGCACAACAGCGGTCATTGAATCGGAGGAAGGTCCAACAGTTGCACTTGTATCGACTCGAGTTGGCAACATGAGTCGTGAGCAGTTCTACTCATTGGGCTATCGACCTGATGATTTCGATATTGTCGTTGCAAAGGGTGTTGTATCGCCACGACCTGCTTATCAGCCTATTGCGCACGAGATGGTCACGGTGAACACGCCGGGTGCGACTTCAGCAGATATGTCGACATTCGACTACAAGCGAGTCCGTGATTCGCTTTATCCGCTGGATATCAACGCTGAGTTCGAACACGGGTAGCGAACCACCCCTTCTCCCAGCGGGAGAAGGTTGGGATGAGGGAGAGTCGGTCGACTACGCCGCCAATTGGCGTTCCCCCTCACCTAAATCCTCTCCCTGAGGGAGAGGACTTCAAAACGTCTAATTAATAGAACTTACTTGCCGTTTTCGATGATGTTGGCGACGTGATCCCAACCGTCGATCCATGATTCGTCGCTAGCGTATTCGAAAAGTGAGCGCACGTCGTCAGCCGAAATTTCCATACGCCAATTCACCTTGCGAGATGACTTGCCATCTATCGACAGGCGAATGGCATCATCGAGTTCAATCCGGTATTCAACACCTTTGTAGAGATGCTCGCCCTTGTCCTTGCTAATGCCATGATCTCGAACGGGGAATGTGTGCTTCGTTTCGTAATCCCATGCAAGCCGAACCCGGCTCAATCCCATCGTAGTTTCGGCTGCTTTGTACCAGGTTTCCATATCAGCTCGGCCAAAGATGTACGGCAAGCGAAGATCAGGATCAGGCATCAACCAATCGCCACGAGTCAGGCTAACCTTCATGCCCGTCACGGCGTCGCCGGTGTGGCGAAGACTCAATTGCTTGACGATACCATCTTCAAAATGCGTCACGTCGAGAGAGTTTTCGCCCAAGCCCCATTCCTGCTCGCGCCATACGCTTGAAGCCACTCCGTCCTTCAAGACGATCTTGTGATTGAGTTGTCGAAATTCATCGTCTTCAACCACGTGTCTAATATCCAGAGAGCCTTTCTGTTCCCGACCGAATTTAGTATTCCTGATAGGGATCGTGGCGCGCTCGTAGTAGTGATCTAGCAGAGATTCGACTGACATTGTTCTAAAGTAACTCGGGACTTCTTGTGCGGTTCTGGATGGTTCGAACGAAACGAACCCGAGCGAGTTTACCCGCTGGGATCGACAATCGGTTGTACGTTCGATGCAATCAAGTCAGATTGCGATACCAGTCTTGCCCTTGCTTGAACAGGTCGACCACTTCTTTTCGTTGTGAGTCGTTGTAGAAGCGACCTTTGGTTTTTACCCAGTTGATACCTTCGCCGATTTGATCGGTGTAGAACTTCGCCGACTCAACACTCGCTTCCGAGCGTTCGCCAGTTCCGGTGAGGTACACAGGGCTGGTGTGCGCCCAGATGGGCTGATTGAACGAATCTCGTGAACCGGAGCCGAGTCTGGCTCCGATCCAGCCGTCGGTTTCGGCGATCAACTCCATTTCGATATGACCAACCGTTACGCCTTCGCCAAAATCTCGGCGTGCGATAACTTTTCCGTTTTGTACGATTTCGACCTTTTGCACCGGATAGTGCGAGCTCCAATTGGCATGAATTGGAATCGTGGTGCCCTTTTCGACTTCCAGGGTGTCGCCGGGTTCTTGACCTGCGACTGAAAGATACAAAGCGGGACCGTTCGTGATGAAAGTCTTGCCGGTACGAATTCCGTCTAGCCAGGAATCGTAGGCAAACCCACCGTTGGTCTGCGAGTAAACACGGTTTGCCGAGCTAACGAACCAGTCGGAACCGGTCGACACAGGCATTTTGATTCCGGTATTCAGCATGTGATACCAGTAGAGATACTCGATATCGGTCCAGAACGGATCGAACAGGTTCATGGCGTGAACCTTGCCGAGTGCTGCTGCCACAGGCGCTTCCATTCCCTGACCGTTGTGGCACCAGATAACCAATCCGTCTTGATCATTCGCTAAGTCGCAGGCGTAGCTCAGCGGCGGATAGTCAGGATCGAACTGATCGACGATTAGTCCACGTGAGATCGGTTCGACCTGATTACGAATGTTCAAAAGCATCACGTGCCCGTATCCGATCTTGAATGGATCGGAAGGGTCGTGGTTGTGGCGAGTCTCCTCACCGCTTTGTACGTGATGATGCGTGTCGGTGTACTCGGTGAGCACTCCCGGTGGGTATTTGTTGGTAGCGTAGTCGAGATCCCAGCGCTTGAGAATCGACACCGCTGTCATCCGAAGGTCTTCAACTCGCGAATCGTAGCCCAGTCGGCGATCAGGATCGGTTTCCTTTTCGTCGTAGTGAATGTGAGTGTTGCCGGGGTGCCATCCGCGTTCTGGCAGATCAGACCAACGTTCGAGTTTGATATCTACTGAGGAATCGGTCGATCCGTCGACCTCGACGATTCCTTCCCACGGCGTGAACTCAGTTCCGCGCTCAACCAGTACGCGGTGATATCCACGCGTGGTGTCGAGGGCGAACTGACCGTTGCTGTAGAAAAACGGCTCGCCTGTGCCAACTTTCCACATCGCATCGGCGGGAGCGACGTTTTCGCCGTTCGGGGCAAGTACCTGAACTCGAGCCTGAACGACTTCGCCTGTTGCGGCGTCTCGAATTTCACCAATTATCTTTGGCATCTCGTTCCTCTCGTTGTTCTTTACATCGAACCCGATACTGATCTGGAGTCTTGATCGTGCTACGTTATCGGCATCACGAAAAATCAGCAAGAAGTCGGGATGCCGGCTTCTGCCATAAGTTACGGGAGTCAATGAAATGGGAACCGACTACGAAGGCGTAGTGGCGGCTATAAGCGATGTGGTTGAAGGACCAATTCCACCTCGTGTGGATGCCACTTTCGGACCGGGCATGATGCACATCGAGATCGACAAGATTGTTGAGCAGATGGGACCACCGCCGTGGTCGAAGCTTCTGGTCGAGGACGAACGAAACCGTGGCACGCTGATCGCATCAGCGCCGGGTCAGGGTAATCACGCTCACTGGCACAGCAACTTCGATGAGTGGTGGTTCGTCATGAAGGGCAAGCTGCGGTGGGAGCTAACCGGCGGGAAGATAATTCATGCTCAGAAAGGCGATATCGTTTGGATTCCCCGCGGAACAGTTCACCACATCGTCACCGAGGGCGATGAGATGAGTCTTCGCTTCGCCGTTGCTATGCCGCCCGCAGTTCATGTGTGGCAGGAAGAATGCGAGAACTGCGACGACACCTGGGAAGCTCGTACGCCCAGCGACTAAGGCAAGATTCCTCGCAATGCCAAGGTGGCCAGGCGAATTCGTCCCCCTGTCATTGCGAGGAGTTCGACGAGGTGGCAATCGGTTGGCTGGGGTTCATTCGGACGATCCAGCAGGTCGTGCGTTACCTAGCGACCATCGCAGCCGGATTAGACCAACAGCGTTGCTCAGCTACATTGATTGCCACGGCTGCCTTTGGCTTTCTCGCAATGACAGGGGGGCGAAGTGCCAGCTACGCCCCGGCTGCTCGAGCGATCACCACAGCCCCACCCGTAACTGCGCAGTAAATGATAAACGGCAAGAGAGACCCAGTGCGCAGTAGCCTCAACAACCCAGCGATCACAAAATATGCCGTGATTCCCGAAACTATCGCTCCCAGAACAGCAGCTCCGAGATCAACGTTTTCGGTCGAATCGAGCGCGTCCATCGCAACCAACACGCCGGCGCCCGCAATGGCGGGAGTGGCGAGCAGCATCGAAAAACGAGCAGCTGACTCACGGGACAGACCGAGAGCCATACCGGCGATCATTGTCACTCCAGAACGAGAGACTCCCGGGAACACAGCCAGAGTTTGGATAAGACCAATCGTGAAGCCCTGTGGAGTCTTCATCGCTCCGATTCCGTAACCCGTTTTGTGAACTTTCCTAACGAACAATTCACCGGCAACAAGCGCTATCGCAGTGCCCATCAATAGCCAGCCAACGGCAGTCGGATCTCGGAATTCGCTCTCTAGCGCATCTTTGATGAACGGACCAAACACAACAAGCGGAATCGTTCCGGCGACGATCAATATCGCCAACATTCTCGCCCGAATCGCCCCACCAGCGTCATCGACTTCAACCAGTTGATTAGCAGCTAAACCAGTTGCCATCTGAATCCACTCCCGCCGGAAATAAATTAGCACTGCAGCAAGTGTGCCGACGTGCACAGCCGCGTCGAAAAATAACCCCTGGTCGGGCCAATTGAATAACCACGACCCGAGGATCAGATGTCCGCTGCTGCTGATCGGCAAGAATTCTGTGATGCCCTGCACCACGGCAAGGACGATTATCTGGATGAATGACATGAGTTCCTAAAGTTTGAACTTTTCGAAAAAACCACGCTAGGTATTCACACAACGTCTATCGGGCTTGTTAACCTTCTCGCGTCACTCGGCAGTAAACGTTAAATCGACCTGCCAATCAACAATTCGCCTTATATAAATACGAGAAATAAGATGGCAACCGCTGCGGTTATCAACCGAATCGAAACACTACGCAATCCCGAATATCCGATGATCGTGTGGGCAAAGGTCTACAGCTCTGACGGCTACGTCGGACTCGGAGAAACTTCGTTCTCTCCCGACGCCATCGAAGCTTATATTCACGGCGATATTGCCCCCTACCTGCTCGGCAAAGACCCCGACCAGCTAGATATGCACTGGGACACACTTGGTCGTCGGATGAAGGTTAATCGTGGCCGAAGCGTTGACGCATCGTCGGTTTCAGCAATCGATATGGCGCTTTGGGATTTGTACGCTCGTCGCAACGACCAGCCTCTTTACCAAGTGCTTGGCGGATTAGCCCGAGAAAAAATCAGGGTTTACAACACCTGCGCTGGCTACTCGTACGGAGTGAAAGTAAGCGGCGGGTGGAAGCCGGGCCAGATCGATTACAGGCCCGAGCAGCCATACGAGGACTACCACGCCTTTATGACTGACGCTGGTGAACTTGCCGACAGCCTTATGTCGGAAGGTTTCACCGCTATGAAAATTTGGCCATTCGACAAATACTCGAACGAGTCCAACGGTCAGTTCATCCACAACACCGAGCTCGAAGAAGGAACTGAGCCCTTCCGCAAAATTCGAGAAAAAGTCGGCAACAAGATGGATGTGATGGTCGAGATGCACAGCCTGTGGAATCTTTCCTCGGCAAAGCGAATCGCCAAGTCGGTCGAGCCGCACAACCCATTCTGGTTCGAAGACCCAGTACCGATGGACAACATCGACACCCTCGCCGAGTTCCGTCGATCCACCGAAGTCGCAACTACCGCCAGTGAAACAGTTGCAACGCGATGGGCGTTCCGAGAAATGTTCGAGAAGCAGGCGATGACTATCTGCATGCTCGACATTTCGTGGGTTGGTGGAATTTCCGAAGCCAAGCGAATCGCTTCGATGGCGCATGCCTACCACATGCCAGTGGCTCCTCACGACTGCGTGGGACCTGTGACATTGATGTTCAGCGTTCACCTTTCATTGAACGCACCGAATGCACTTATTCAAGAAACAGTTCGTGCGTACAACAACACGTGGTACAAGGACATCGTCGATCAGCTCCCTAAGATTGAAAACGGATATGCGTTCCCGCCAACTGGCGTTGGATCGGGTACGAACTTGATCGACAAGTTCCTGAACGACCCACAGACCACAACAATGAACAGCGAGCTGTAAACGTCGTTCAAATTCGTAATCCAAAGTGCTGACTCTAACGGGTCAGCACTTTTTGGTTAATTATCGCCACAGCTCGGTCGACGGCAGCCATATATGATCACGCCGTCGATTGAGAAAATCAGGCTGGAGTTTCCTATGGCACTAGACGAATATCGTGCGGTGAACCGAGACAACTGGGACGACCGCGTTCCGATTCATCTGGATTCAGATGAGTACATGGTTCAGAAATTCATTGATGACCCAGAGCACATCAGTGAGGTTGTCCAGTTTGATTTGGATAACGATGAGCTAGGAGATTTGAGAGGTAAATCGCTACTCCATCTGCAATGCCATATCGGTCACGACACCATCAGTTGGGCTCGGCTAGGTGCCAACGTGACGGGTCTCGACTTCTCCGAACCGGCTATCGAAGCATGTAGAAGGCTAGTCACGAATTCTGGAACGCCGGGAGAGTTCGTAGTCGCTGAAGTTTTCGATGCGCCGGCAGCGCTCGATAACCGACAATTCGATGTTGTTTACACAGGTGTAGGCGCAATCTGCTGGCTGCCTGATATTAACGGATGGGCAAAGATAGTCGCTCAACTCTTAAAACCCGGAGGAACCTTCTACATTCTCGAAGGTCACCCCATGATGTGGTCTGTTTCACAGGACGATCACGGTCATCAGATCGTCTTGGACTGGCCCTATTTCGAGTCAGCAGGTCCGCAGGGTTACGAGGAAGACACAACCTACGCTGGCGAAGGCACGCTAGAGCACAAGAAAGCTTTCAACATTCCTCACGGACTCGGTGAGACTATCGATGCTCTGTTGCAGGCTGGCTTGGTTCTAGACTTCGTACACGAGCACAAAGCTCTTCCCTGGCAGGCGTTTCCGATGATGGTGAAATCGGATGCTGGCCGGGGTTTATGGAAGATGCCAGACGGCAAGGAAGATTTCCTACCGCTGGCGCAGTCGATCAAAGCGCACAAGCCGGAATAATTTCTGCCTGAAGCCCCAATCATCGCTCCACCGCGCTACACTACCGCCGCAAGACGACTACGCCTTAAGCACTAGCAAACGAGAGATAAGACCTCATGCCGCACAAAGTTGCCGATACGATCTTCCAGTTCAACGCTCCCGGCCCTAAGCCGAACGGACTTCAGGCTGCCGATGATGGTCTGTGGATCATCGATCAGGGCGACGATCATGTGTACAAGGTCGATTGGGCGACTGGCGATGTGCTTGTCGATCTTCCT
The DNA here is from genome assembly GCA_029593915.1 of Candidatus Lucifugimonas marina. Lineage (GTDB taxonomy): Bacteria > Chloroflexota > Dehalococcoidia > Lucifugimonadales > Lucifugimonadaceae > Lucifugimonas > Lucifugimonas marina. The sequence goes on from CP046147.1 coordinate 1,931,509, forward strand.
ACCGACACTGAAAAATCCAGTGGCATCACCATTGGTGGCGGCTACATCTGGGTTGCATCGACCTACAGCTGCGAGATTTACCAGCTGGATATGGACACCGGCAAGACGGTTGAGGTCTACCAATCTCCGGGTGCAGGCATCAACGCCACTCGTGAACACCTCGATGAAGCGGCAGGTCGAAAATCTGAACCAACCGGAGACCACGGTCTCGAATGGAAAGACGGCAAGCTCTACGTTGCTTCGCCACCATCACAGTTTGTGCACGTAATCGACACTTCAAACTTCCAGGAAATTCACCGGATGAAGGCTCCTGGCTTCCGGGTTCATGGTCTTGCATGGGCTGAAGAAGAAGGTCACGTTTGGATCGCCGATACTGCGTTCGGAGTAGTTAGCCGACACCGACTCGAAGACGGGCGTTGCTACGACGCTTTCCGGGTGAACGATCCGATTCAAGTGCACGGTATGACGATCAAGGACAATCGACTCTGGTATGCCGACGACCGTGGCCCAATCGGTTTCCTCGACGTTGAAATGACCCCGACGTTCTAGGCATGGGCGAGCAGTCGTAACCACGACTTTGCTACTCAGTCCCCCCCGTTGGGTTGCCGTCCTCCCGATCGCAGCACGGCGGAGCAAGGGGATCACAATCGATCCTTCAAGAATCTTGTCATTAGCAGAATCTCAGCGAGTGCTGTGTATTTGAGTGTCTGTTCAGACGATAATGGCAGGATAAATTTTCGCTAGTTCGTTTCATCTTCCTGTTGTGGATACATATCCCTCCACACCGCTTCGCTGTGGTCGGGACGAAGGGACGAAAAATTTTAAGAAAGTCGTAACCAAACAATGACAACCGTTTTCGTAACCGGAGCCTCAGGACGCGCCGGTCAGTTCATCGTCAAAGATCTTCTAAAAAACGGCTATGACGTGGTTGGTGTTGACCTGAACTCGCCTAACGATTCACGACAAGTTCGGGTACTCGGCTACACATTCAAATTCGTTGATGTTACCGATTTTGGACAAGTTCTTTCGGCAATGAAAAACTGTGATGCAGTTATTCACATGGCGGCGATTACGAATCCAATCATCGCTCCAGAGCACGAAGTTTTCCGAGTCAATATGACGTCGAACTGGAACGTGCTCGAAGCGGCAGAAGTACACGGGATTCGCAAGGTCGTTCTAGCGTCTTCGGTGAACGCAGTGGGAGCAGTTTTCTCGAAGGGCATCACGCCTCGACCGTACTTCCCTATCGATGAGGAGCACCCGACTTTCGCAGAAGATGCTTATTCTGTGGGCAAGTGGATCAGCGAAGAGCTGGCTGACGCGTTCATCCGTCGCCGCCCCGGTGAAGTACAGATCGCTTCGATGAGATTCCACGGCCTGATGGATCGAGAACGACAGGCCGCTCTAAACGCTGCCGACGAGCGACAGGGTGCGTTCGGCAACAACGCCAAGCATTTCTGGGGCTGGACCGATTTCGCTGAAGCCGCTCGAGCCTGTGTTCTGGCGATAGAAGTTGAATTCGGTGGACACGAGGCGTTCTTCATCAACGGCGAAGATACTTCTGCCGACGAACCTACTGAAGAGCTAATCAAAAAAGTTTACCCCGAAGCCGAAATTCGCTCTCCAATGCCCGGTAACGCCACCGCCATATCGGTCGAAAAGGCCAAGCGTATTCTCGGTTGGGAACCAAAAGTTACTTGGCGTGATGCGTAATCGAGTTCGTTCAGTTCGATTCGTGCGTTAGAATTTCTGCGTATTTTCGATTTCTATCGTGGCCGGCGTCAGTTGCCTGATCGCGACTCCCACAAAATCAATCCGAGAAAATTAGTTGACCTCTCCCTCCCATCCAGTTCCTAAGCACCGAGCAGCAAGAAAAGTTCTAACCGTTCAGGGTCCTATCGAGCCTGCAAAAGTCGGCATAACGACCACGCACGAGCACTTGCTGATCGACTTCGGAGTCGTTTTCACCGAGCCAAAAGAGGCTTCTGAACGTCTCCTTATGGATGAAGAGGTATCGATGGATAACCTCGGCTGGGTTCGATACAACTGGACCAGCAACCGGGACAATCTACAGATTCTCGATGAAGATATTTCAACGTGGGAAGCACAGCAGTACTTCAACGCCGGCGGCAGCACCATCGTCGATGTAACATCCGTCGGTCTTGCCCGTGACCCGCGTGCGCTTCTCAGAATTTCCAGAGCTACCGGTTTGAATGTCGTGATGGGCGCAGGGAACTACGTTCATATGACTCATGCACCCGAGCTTGAAGAACTCGCCGTTGAGCAGATTGCGGGTCAGATCATTCACGATGTCGATCAGGGAGTCGGCGACACGGGTATCCGATCAGGAATTATCGGAGAAATCGGCTGTTCGTCGCCGTGGCATGAATCTGAAAAGAAAGTTCTCGAAGCCGCGGTAATTGCTCAGCGTGAAACGGGAGCCCCCCTGCTGATTCACCCCGGTCGCAGCGAACGTGCTCCGCTCGAAATTCTTGAAGCGGTCGACAAATGGGGTGGCAACCTGAGCCGCACAGTCATGGGTCACGTCGAGCGAACGGTTTACGACCGAAGCGTACTGAACGAATTAATCGCCACTGGTGCGTATTTGAATTTCGACCTATTCGGACACGAGTCGTCGTTTTACCCGCTGGCTCCTGAATCGCACATGCCAGCCGACCACGAGCGAATCGAGATGGTCGAGCACATGGTGAACGAGGGTAAACGCGGAAACATTCTCCTTGCCCACGACATCTGCTCGAAGCACCGTTTGAAGACGTACGGTGGTCACGGATTCGATCACATCCTGACCCGGGTCGTTCCCCGGATGCGAGCGCGTGGCATGAGCGAAGAGGTTGTACGACTGATCTTGGTCGACAACCCAACACGAATGCTGACGTTCGACTAAACAGTCACTCCCGCTTGAATAATTCTCGATAATCGGCTGTATTAGGCAGATTATTCCGCGCCATCTTGGAATTCGGCGCATCAGATACTCAATGCACGAACGTAAATCGAGTCTGCACGGTGGGATTGGGTACTAAAAGATGGATCGATTCATCAGGTTTGAAAGCAGTGCGAAAATCGCTGGAACGAATTGGAAGCGACTACTCGGGCTGCTAGCGGTTGGGATGATCGCAACCGTGGTTGTGGCCTGTGGCGGCTCAGGTAAAAATTCGGAATTACCTACTGCAACCAATCCTCCTGATGAAACTGCGACGGTAGTCGCGGCTCCTGAACCTACTGCGACACACGCCCCAACTTCAACGCCAGTAATAGAAGTCGAGGAAGTGGAAGAGGAAGAAACTCCTGAAACAGATTTTTCTGATCTGTTCAGCGACGATGCTGAAAAATCTCGAGTCGCAACTCTCCAAAAAATATGGGGGTGGAAGACTAATTTCGAGGCAAGAACAATTCCTCTCACCGAGCTATCGATAGTCCTACCTAAAGACCAGATCACCCCAGTCGACCAACCAAGCTTCGTCTCTGTTCAAGACGCACCTGACTACATGGAGGCGAGAGAGCCTGTTGTCGCTCTGATAGTGGACGGCGACGCTCGCGCCTATCCTCTGGCAATTTTGATGTGGCACGAGATAGTGAACGACACTGTAGGCGGCGAGCCCGTAACAGTAACGTTCTGCCCACTCTGCAATACAGGAATCACGTTTTCACGAATCGTGGACGGAGAAGAATTAACGTTCGGCACGTCGGGCATGCTGAGAAACTCGGATCTCGTGATGTGGGATCGCCAAACAGAGAGTTACTGGCAGCAAATAACTGGTGAAGCACTCGCCGGAGATTTTGCGGCGGACAAAACCGTACTCACGCAGCTCCCATCGTCGATTATCGCGTGGGAGACGTTCGTTGAGGCATATCCAGATGGCCAACTACTCGAAAGAATTGTCGATGACCGGGGTTCAGCTGTTAGACCGTATGACAGCCCCCCGTATGCCGGGTACGACGATGTCGATCACCATCCATTCCTGTTTCGAGGAACCGTAGACGGCAGACTGATCGCAACTTCAAGAGTTCTGACGATCGATGGTGAAACCCCGGTCGCCTATCCGTTCGATTTTCTCGAAGAAACGCCTGTTGTGAACGATTCAGTGAACGACGAAGACATCGTGGCATTCTTCGACAACGGGACGTTCTCGGCATTCAATGATCTCTCGAACGACCACCAGACTTCAGGCTCTGTCGCAGTCTTCTCCCGGGCAGTTGGTGATCGAGTTCTGACATTTGAGACTGATGGCGATGGAATTACTGATGTCGAAACCGGTTCGATTTGGAATCTGGCGGGAATTGCAATCGACGGCGAACTAGCGGGTACTCAGCTCGAACCTGTGATCCATGCCAATCATTTTTGGTTCGCCTGGGCGGTATTCAAACCAACGACCGAAATTCGTGATTCAATCAGCGACCTGAAACCGTGATCCGAAATCCGGAAAGGCTACTGGATCGCAGCTGCTCGCTCGTCAAGAACGACGATAAGCTCTTCCGCTCGTTCGATGATGCTCGGCAACTTGGGATCCTGTGACAACGAGATCGCCTCATCAAGATCAGCTCGTGCGAGTTCGGGTTCCACATTGGCTTGAATGTAGAGTTGTGCTCGATCGAGGTACAGTGCTGCTTGAGCAGGAGCCAATTCGATCGCCTGATTGAAATCGTCGAGTGCAGCATTGCCAGCGCCCAAAACGTCTCGATAAAAACGTCCGCGCCACCACCATGTCGAAGGGTCCTCAGGATCGGTTGTGATCGCAAGATCGAACCACTCAAGAGCGGTCGTCGTATCCCCTTCTCGAGCGTATACACGGCCTAGAACCAAGTGAGAAGCAACGGAATTTTCGTCGAGTTCGAATGCTCGTCGGGCGTCCCGCTCCGCGCCCTCTATGTCGTTAATTGCGATCCGCGTAAGGCTTCTGTTTGCATATGCAACGGAAAGATTTGGTTTTAGCTCAATCGCCTTGTCAAAGTCGCGAAGCGCCTCTTCGTACTTGCCCTGCAGCATCAGAGCTTGACCTCGGCCGTCCCACCCGCGAGCGAATCCCGGCTCGAGTTCTACTACTGTCGTGAACGTACGCTCGGCGTCGACATACTCTCCACGTCCAATCGAGTTGAATGCCTGGAGATAGAACGTAACGCTCTCTGATTCAGATACCGCCGTTCCCTCAGGTTCAGGAGTCGGCGTAACTGTCACCTTGGGTCGCGGTCTCGATGTTGGCTCGGGCTCAGAAGTTGGCTCAGGAGCTTCTGTTGCTGCCGGTACGGGAGTCGGTTCATCTGTGTTTGCGGTATCGGCGTCACCGCCGGTACAGGCGACAGCGAATAGCGTGACGAGACCAATTAGGGCCAGTGATACAAGATATTTGGGTGAACGAATCAGCATTCAGATAATTATCCGTGTTTTGACGGCTCGTTGCTTTGGCATCTCGAACACAGATACGTCGAAAGATGCGCCTCGGGATTCCCGTTCAAGCCGCCGATAGCTCACCAACAAGAATTTCAACAGCCAGCCGTTCGTCCATCTCACCCTGTTTGATTGCGAGATCAGCAGCGAGCAGGCGTCGGTGAATGTTTGCAAGATGCTCCGTGCCGAAATTGTTCGATTGCCGCAACGTTTTATCGAGTGCGTAGCGGTTGGTCAGGCTAATTCGTTTGCCAATTTCTTCTGGATGAACACCCTGTTGCTGCAGTTCGATAGTGAGAATCAGCAACCTCACCTGTCGTGCCAGCATCGAGAGGACCGTCGATACGCTCGAACCACCCGAAAGCAACGAGTACAGCAGTTTCATTGCTACCGCTGGTCGCCGTTCGAGCACTGCGTCGACGGCTGCGAAAATACTGGTCTCTCTGGCATCAGGAACCATGAGGTCGACATCGTCCTGCGTCACCGCACGATCACCTGCGTAAAGTGCCAGCTTCTTCACTTCCTGATCGAGTAGTCGAGTATCCGAACCTGCGAGCCATGCGATACGTGCGATAGCGTCTCGGCTGGCATCAGCGCCATAGTGAGCGAATCGATCCCGCACCCAGGTTTCGAGCTCGCCTCTACGCTTTGTGCGGTACTCCTGAATTCGAGCACTTGGACCAACCGACTTAATGGCGATACCGTTGTCTCGAAGCCCTACCTCCTCGACGAAGACAAGCTCGGTCGATGCAGGCACCTCGGCAAGTTTGTCTGTGAGGTCACGCCATTCATTACCGAGAGATTTGTCACGCTTCTGCATCCGGCCGAGAACGCCGTAAACGATAACTACACGTCTGTCGGCCATAAAAGGCACCACTTGGGCGGCACCAATTACATCGGACAACTTGAAGCCTTGCCCCTGAAACACGGTGGTGTTGGGGTCGCGAACTTCTTCAGGACCAGCCGACTCTCGAATTTTGGTGAGAGCTTCCGATCTTGAGTATTCGTCTTCGCCGTGTAGGACTCGAATCATGTGGAATGTTCAGCAGTCGTTGATATTGGTTTAGTGAACCAGTCGATTGGTAGATACACTTTCTAACATGTTCAGACTGTTGCCGATACGTTCACTTGTCATTCCGTTCCTAAAATTGGTGTGGAGATTAATGCTCGACAAACGGGTTCCGCCGTTTACGAAGATTATCCCTCTGCTCGCGATTGCATACATTGTGTCGCCTTACGACGTGATCGCCGATCGAATACCGTTGCTAGGCCAATTCGATGATTTGATCGTAACCACGATTCTCTTCCTGGTATTTATCGCTGCATCTCCGAACCACGTTATTGCCGACCAAACAATTGGCAGGAAGCTTCGTGATCTGCAAAAGCAGCAGGGATTCGACCCCGACCAGTTTGATCCGAGCCAATTTGACCCCAGCCAGTTCGGCCAGCGTCCCGGGCAACGTCCTAATCAACGACCCAAAGATTCAAACGGAAAAACCGTCGACGCTGAATTCAAATATGTCGATGACGAGGATGACGATCTTGAAGGCGACAACAACAACTCAGATAAGTAACCGAGCACTAACCAAGTTCTGGGCTCTAGAGTTACGATTAACAGTCGGTGCTTGAGAACAGAGCACCCAACTCACTTTCGACACATTCACAAGAGCCAGTAATAACCACTTATGAAGATCGGCATCCTTGGTCTGCCAGCCAGCGGTAAGACCACGATATTTAACTCACTCACCCGCGGTAAAGCCGATATTGGTGGCTTCGGTGCAACTCGTTCAGCGAACGTAGGTGTGGCACACGTGCCTGACGAACGAGTCGACGTCCTCACCAAGATGTTCAAGTCGAAAAAGACCATATACGCGGAAGTGACTTACGTCGACCTCCCCGGCAGCGCCTCAGGCGAACTGTTCGAGGGTGAGGCTATGGCGCAATTGCAACAGGTCGACGCAATACTGCACGTGGCACGAGCGTTCGAAGATGGCTCGGTTCCCCACCTCGAAGGTTCGGTCGATTACAAGCGTGATATCGAGAAGGTCGCCTTCGACATCATGTTCGCCGATATCGCACTTCTTGAACGGCGCATCGAACGCATCACAGGCAGCCTGAAAACCATGAAGGTTGCTGAACGAGACGATGCAGAAAAGAACATCGAAACTCTAAAGCGCCTTCAAAGCGATCTAGAAAACGGAATTGCGATTCGAGATCGTGATCTCGAAGCTTCCGAAATCAAAGCTATTTCCGACACGTTCTTGCTCAGCAGCCTGCCATTGCTCATAGCGCTAAACATTGGCGAAGACGACGTGGCGAATACCGCCGCTCTCGAAGAAGAGATCGGCGAATTGCTGAGCGGTCGATCAACCGGCGGTGCGGCGATATGTGGAGCCCTTGAGGCAGAACTCGTGGGTATGTCGGAAGAAGAGGAAGCCGAAATGCGAGCTGGCCTCGATGCCGGTGAGCCAGGGCTTTCTCGAATGATCAAGCTTTCATATCAAGTGCTCGGACTGAATTCGTTCCTCACGGTTGGTGAGGACGAAACCCGGGCGTGGACGATCAACATCGGTGCGCTCGCGCCAAAGGCCGCCGGAGTCATTCACTCCGACATCGAACGCGGATTCATCCGTGCTGAAACCGTCGGATATGACGATTTCATCGAATGCGGAACGATGGCCGAAGCCCGAAATCGAGGGCTGTTCCGACAAGAAGGTCGGGAGTATGTCGTCCAAGATGGCGATATCGTCAATTTCTTATTCTCGGTGTAAATTCTCTCTTACGATCACGACTGTATAAGTCGACAAAGGAAAAACATGTCTGAAGAACTGGGCAACGTTGGCAAAGCACCCGCTGGCGATATTTTGACGAGCCGCAAGGTTTACATGGTGACTCTGGTTCAGCCTTCACCGGGTGCACCCGACGGTTTCGAAGAGCGCTACACCGCTTACTGGAATGCCGTTGAAGAACAGGTTTCACAGCTAGAGGCAAAAGCCGGGACAGTGAACCGTGTCTTCGCTGAAGGCGTGATTGGTCGAGGTGACGACGCCATGCTGATGGTTCAGCAGTCGAACCCGGGCGCACACCGTTTGGTTCGATCGCGGGTTGCTGCAGGTGCTCAATTCGAAGAGTTCGAAGACACCGATCTGTTTGGACAGGTGATCGACTGGGGACGTTGTCTTCAGAGCGGTCTAATCAACCGAACCGTTGCCGACACTATTCAGGCTCACTACACCGAAGCTGCCGACAAGCGCGTTTCTCATCTTGCAAACCGACTTTCCGAAGGCATTCAAGAGTCGGAAGCTGCATTGCTTCTTGGCGGCGACCCGAACATCGCACTTCCTGAAGGTGTAGAAAAGTTCGTTGTATCACCTCCTGAGCTCGATGAGCTCGAACGATGGGTGCAGCAGGCAAACGAAGCTATTCGACAACAGATGGCCGAAGAGCAGGCCCGAGCTGCCGCCGGCGAGCCACCTGCCCCACCGGCCGCTGATGCGAACGAAGGTGGATCAGGACTCTGGACGCCTGGTTCCTAAACAAGGAACCAACTCACGGAGACTCAATGCCAAATCTGGCACAGATCGATCACAACCCGCCGACGTATAACGACGGCATCGGGTTGTATCTTCACGTGCCTTTTTGCCAGACGAAGTGCCCGTACTGCGACTTCAACACGTATGCCGGAATCGAAGATCAGATATCCGGCTACGTAAAATCGCTTCAAGATGAACTCAATGGCTGGGGGAACGTCCTCGGGCACCCTCCTGTTCGCACCATTTTTCTTGGTGGCGGTACGCCTTCGTACCTGCCGACATCAGACCTCGAAGATATACAAAAGACCATTCGTAGTGCGTTCGGGGTCGAAGAATCGGCTGAGATAACGATGGAGTGCAACCCGGGTGATGTAACAGCCGATAAGGCAGCGAGTTGGCTTGCTTCGGGTGTAAATCGAATCTCGATGGGTGTGCAGAGTTTCGACGATGAACTGCTCGGTTTGCTGGGCCGAAGGCATACAGCAGAAGAAGCTAAACAGGCATTCAAGACTCTGCGTGACGCCGGGTTCGTAAATCAGTCGATAGACCTAATCTACGGTCTGCCCTACCAGTCTGCTGAGCAATGGTCAGACACACTCGATGAATCGATTGCGCTTGAGCCAGAGCACATTTCGCTCTACTCACTGCAAATCGAGCAAGGCACACCGCTGGCTGTTGATGTCGAAGCCGGCAAATACCCGATCCCAGATGACGATCTTGCCGCCGATATGTATGAAGAAGCTCAGGTTCGACTCGGTGAGAACGGATTCACACAATACGAGATATCGAACTGGTCCAAGCCCAATTTGGAGTCAAGGCACAACATCATTTACTGGCTAAATGAACCGTATCTCGGAGTCGGTCCCGGAGCACATTCCTGGCTCGCAGGTCAACGATTCGCCAATCTCAGATCGCCTCGTAGATATGTGACCGTCGTACAAAGCGAATACTCGGCTACTGATCACAATCCGGTCACTGCGATGTCGTCGCCAGCTGGCCCCGTCGAGCAAATCGACATCACCACACCAGCCATCGATGTCGCTGAAACCATGATGATGGGCATGCGGTTGAATCAAGGGGTGAGCCACGAACGCTTCAAGAAGCGATTCGGAGCGGGTGTTGAATCAGTATTTCCGAGTGAGGTCGACCGACTCACGAAGCTGGGACTAATCGAGATAACTGACGATGCCACGCTACTCAGCGAACGTGGACGATTGCTTGGCAACGAAGTATTTGCCGAGTTCATTGGCGATCCTGACGAATAGCGAACAATTGATGAGCCAGTTCGACAACCGGACGGCGTGGTTCGCATCTAAAATCCTGTGAATGACTTCTGGTGCGTTGCCATGATGTAGTACACGCAACTACCCGACAACCATCAAGCAAGCCAACAATGGGAAGCAAGAGAAAAATTGTTTGTTGTAGGTACGGCAGGTCACGTAGACCACGGTAAATCGACATTGATTCAGGCTTTGACCGGAATCGATCCTGACCGCTTGCGCGAAGAGAAGAATCGCGGCATGACCATCGAGCTGGGTTTTGCCTGGCTCGAACTGCCGTCTGGTGCCGAGATAAGCATTGTTGACGTGCCCGGACACGAGCGTTTCATCAAAAACATGCTGATGGGTGCTGGTGGTGTCGACGTAGCTCTGCTGATCGTTGCAGCCGATGAAGGTGTGATGCCTCAAACCCGAGAGCACATGGCAATTCTCGATCTTCTTGGCATCGAAACCGGAATAGTGGTCATGACAAAGAAGGACCTGGTCGATCAAGACTGGCTCGACCTTGTCACGTTGGACGTCCAAGAAGCCCTCGAAGGCACCTCTCTTGAAAACGCCGAAGTCGTTGCAGTTTCAGCCGAGAACGGTGACGGCCTCGACGAGTTACGCTCGACTTTGGACAAGTTGATTTCCGAGTTGCCCTCTCACCAAAGCACAGGCAATCCTCGATTACCCGTCGACCGATCGTTCACTATCACAGGCTTCGGCGCGGTCGTTACCGGAACGCTGGCAGATGGTTCGCTAAAGACCGGGCAGGAAGTTGAAATACTTCCATCAGGTCTACGAGCCCGAATCAGGAGTTTGCAGGTTCACGAAGAATCGCTCGATCAGGTCGGTCCGGGAACGAGACTGGCGGTAAATCTGAGCGGTATAGATCATTCAGATATTCAGCGCGGCGATCTCGTCACCAGCGTTGGATGGCTAGAATCGGCGACAGCCTTCGACGCTACGTTTCGTGTGATACCAGACGCTCCACGTCCTGTTCGACACAACCACAAAGTTACTCTGTTTGCCGGTACTCGAGAAGTTCCGGCAACGATTCGGGTTCTAGAGGGTGATCAGATCATTCCGGGGTTTTCTGGATGGGTTCAAGTACGGACTCAAGAAAAAATCCCTGTAGTCCGTGGAGATTCGTTCGTAGTTCGAGACACTGAGAACACCCTCGGCGGAGGCCATGTTCTTGAGCCGAACGCCCCACGCAGAAAACGAAATGATGCTGCGACCATTTCCGTGCTCGAAACGATTGCCAGCGGTTCGAGTGAAGACGTCGTATTCAACGCACTCACCGGCATTGAGCCGGCAACGGCCGCGCAATTGTCAGGTGCAACAGGAACGAACAGTTCAGAGATCAAGGATGCGCTTTCGACGCTTGAAACTCAGGGGCGGGTGAGATTTTTGGGCGAAGACTCAAGCTTCGTGATGTCGGTTGGTGGATGGCAGAATTTGGTCAACACCGCCAGTTCAACTCTTTCGAGTTTCCATAAGACTTACCCCCTTCGTCAGGGAATGCCGCTTCAAGATTTCCGGGGGCAACTCAAGCTAAAATCGGCGGCATTCAATGCCGTTACGGATTCACTGAAATCCGAAGATGTGATCGCTACCAACGAAGCCACGGTAGGCATCCCAAATCATCAGCCCGCGCTCTCAGTTGATCAAGAGGCGGAGGCTTCTGCTTTCTTGAAATTGATCGCAGCGGATCGATTCAGTCCATCGACGGAACAGCCAATCAACATAGAGATATTGCAGTTCCTTTCGGAACGCGGCGATGTCGTACGAATCAGTGGCGATATCGTCTATCCGGCAGACGCTTACGACGAGATGGAGTCGAAAATCATCGAATCGGGTAGAGACGGACAAGAGATTTCGATAACCAGCGTGCGAGCGATATTCGGTACTAGCCGCAAGTACACGCTGGCGGTGTTGGAGCACATGGATTCGAAGGGTTTGACTCGCCGATCAGGCGACGCACGTTTTTTGCGCTAGAGCCCGACATACTTCGAGCCAGTTAGCTAGCTCAGCACCAGCGGAAGTGTGAAGATGAATTTGCTGCCTTCGCCAACCGTGCTCTCCGCCCAGATTCGTCCACCCTGCGCTTCGATGAAACCACGTGCGATGGACAATCCCAGTCCCGAACCGCTGACTCGCGATATCCGTGCAGATTTACTGCGGTAGAAACTTTCAAAGACAGCGCTGAGTTCGTTCGCTTCAATGCCTGGTCCCTGGTCGGCGACCTCAACTCGCACTTCTTGTTCATCGACGGATAACGAAACTACGGCAACAGAATCGGCATCGGCATATTTCGCTGCATTTATCAGAAGATTCACTAGCACCTGAAGAATTCGCTCTTTGTCGGCATCGACAATCGCTGGTGTTGAGGGTTGTTCAATTCGAACAGTAATCCCACGTTCAGCAAAATTGGGCTCGGCGATTTCGATTGCCGAAACAATCAAATCGTCCATGTCGAACGCTTCGCTTTGCAGACTGAATCGACCAGCTTCAAGCATCGATACAACATTCAGATCGTCGACCATCCTCGAAAGACGATCCACGGTTGATTTCATGTTGTTCACCAGGCGTTGCTGTTGATCGCTTAGCTCACCAGCATCACCTTCACCAAGCATGTCGGTGTACATTTTCATGCTCGTGAGCGGCGTACGCAGTTCGTGTGAGACAGTTGACACAAATTCGCGTCGCTCTACCTGGACAGCTTCACGATCACGAATATCACGCATGAACACGTTCACTGCGATCATCTGATTATCGACGCTACGGACTGGAACCAGCTGGATTTCAACAGGGATGGAGTAATCAACATCTTTCGGTGTAATCGATATTTCCGTCTGCCAGCCACCCAGTATCTCTGCCTGCCCGAGACCCGACGTGCGAATCACTTCTGCTACTTCAGGAGAGATGAAGTCAGTTAGATCTACGTTTACACCTGATGAATTATCTTCAATGTTGAGCAACTGAAGTCCGGCAGGGTTTATGTAGCTAGTAATACCTTCAAGGTCGCTGATCGCAACTAAATCAAGCGTTCGCTCAACCGTCGCCGCCAAGCTCTGAACCCGTTCGAGCAGGTTTAAGGATTCGATAACTGGAGATATCTGGTCAGCCACACGTTCTAGCAAACCCAAATTCCCTGCCGTGTATGCGTGATCGTCCGAGCTGCTGACCGAAATCAGTCCAATTACTGAATCGCGTGTACGCAACGGAGTCCGCAAATTGGATCTCAATCCTGCAGCAGCGAGTATTCCACCGGTAGGATCAGTTGGCTTCTGATCGGCAAAATTGTCGATATTATGCGACTCGGATTGCGAAAGGATTACGTCCGACAGATCGTCGAGTTGAAGTGATGTTCCTTCTTCGAGCCCATCGATACTGACCCCGTCAAGGTGATCGATCTTGAGTGCGTTGCTGCTCTCATTGATAAGGGCGACGACTCCACGATCGACCGGAAACAGTTCTCTAAGATGTTTGAATACAGAGGCATAAAGAGCCTTAGTGTCTCTCGCACTGCTGGCGTCACGTCCGATTTGGACAAGAATTTCTCGTATATGCGCGATACGAGTGATTCGCGAGTGCAATCGAGAGTTAGCGAGTGCACCGGAAATCTGCGCACTGATTCTCTCGGCGGCTTCGACGTGCTCGGGTCCGTACGCATTCTCCTCAGAGCTTGTCACCGCCAGCAGCCCAACAACTTCATCACGGTGAATCAACGGTGTCGACATCGCCGAACGAACCCCTGCATCGATCAGGTCGCCGATTCCCGGGAATTCTGATCTCATCTCGTTGAGAAGATCGGTATCAAGCACTAGAACGAATCGCGCGAGTTGATCGGCATCAGTGAAACTCGACATGGGAATCACGGTTCCCTGTTCGAAGCCAGGCAGAATTTTTCCAGTTACATGCTCGAACGTGACTGAATCAGATTCGACGTCGGCAATTGCGATTGCTGCTGATTCGGCTGGAATCAATTTTTTGACTTGGGCAATAACTTGCTCGTATACCAAACCAATATCCAAAGACGATGAAACCAGTCGTCCAAGCTCAGCTAGAACAGCCCTTTCGTCGCCAACGATTTTGATCTCGCTACGGAGCCGCTGTGCTTCCTGCGCCAATTCACGGTCGGCTTTTGCTCCGAGTTCACGAGTGACGCTGTTTGGCATCCGAATCAAATCGTCACTTTCGAACAGATCGACGATGCCAAGTTCCATCAGATGAGTCTGATTTTCTTGGTTGGCCTCGATTACGCCAAAAACTGGTACACGCGGAGCATATTGGTGCACCAGAGAAATTACTTCTGAAACGATCTCAAGTGGGGATCGCGCATCGACGAAGATTAGATCCCACTCGTCGTCAGCCACTCGGCTTTCGAATCGTTCAAGATTTGCGGCGGATTCGTTGCGAATCGAGAAGCCTGCATCGGTGAGGAATCGAGCGATATTCGTACGGTCGTCTAGGTCGAACGAAAGCATGCGCAATTCAATACGCGGTGCCTTCTTCCCAGTTTGTCCGTTTTCGAGTTGAGTGCTGCTCACGTCTCACCACTTGGAGCGATCGCTGATTTAGTGCGACTAGATTCTCATATCGTCCCAACCAAAAACGCACCTCATGGTACGAAATTGGTGTAGCTGACCCGAAACCGTGTAGAGACGAGCTACTCGCCAAACTCACAGAGATAGCTCGAAGCACCGTGAGCTGACTTGGTGATTTTGCCGGACTTAATCGTTGGCGTGAGAGAACTTTCTCGTGAAGCTTCACCGTCTTTCAATGCCTCTTCAAGCACTCGACCATCCATATGGTCCGGTGGAGTTATGCCGAGAAGTGTGAGCACTGTTGGTGCGATATCGATATTGCCGCTTGGAATATTCGATGTGAGCCCCGAGTCGAACGATGGCCCACTGGCTATCAACGTATTGTGTAGTTCGGCTGGACTACTGCCGCCGTGGGAGCCGACGCCTATAGTTCCGCCAGCAGTTGCTCCAGAGCGAGCGAGTGGAGCAGCCTTGCCGGTATTTGTTGATCGCATAGTTACAGCGATGTGGGGAGAACGAGGTCCTGCAAGACCAATGTCGCTCATTGATATTTCATCTATCAAAATCGAGTTTGGTAAATCGGTCGCAATCGCTCCAACCCATGCCTGATCAGAAAGCCAATCGAGTAAATCGTTCGTCAGTTCCTCGCTTTTGGTAGGCGTGTACAGGAGGATCGATCCACCGTTTTCGGCGCAGATAACACTACGATCACCTTGCCCCGGTGAGAATCCGGCGGATGCCAGTTCCGAGTGGACGTCGATCACTTCATCGATAGTCGAATAGCCGTGATCCGAGACAACGAAAATGTCTGGATCATCTCCCTGATTTTTGAGCGTATCCAGAATTTTGCCAAGCTGAAAATCGGCTAGTGAATACATCTCACGAACTTCAGACGTGTCGACTCCGAAGTGGTGCTGCGAAGTGTCGGGTTCTGGAAACCAGACCATAAGTACGTCGGGATTAAGTTCGGCTATAGCGTAATCGATTGCGACATCCGCAGTGCGCTTTACGAGATCGGCTGCTGGAGCTTCTTTTGCTGGCCATTCTCCGAACTGTTCAAGAATTGTTGAATGGTGTTCAGGTGGATTCGTAAATTCTGGATGAATCACCACATCGCCGTGTTCAGCAGCGTTCGGGTGTTGTACGAACGCATTCCCACTGGTGCCACCAACGATAGATACCCACTTCAAGTCATTCTCGCTGATGAGTTCGCCTAACGTGGGCACAAACAGCAATCCACCATTGGTCTGCCGATTTATCTCGGGTAATTTGGGAACCAGCGCATCTACTACTTCAGTTTCGGAGTAGTCAGGGAATATCGATTTGTTAGCGGTTAGGCCATGCTTCCCCGGTGTTGTCCCGGTCACAACACTCGCGGAATTGCCTCGAGTCACCGTTGGGAACACAGCGTGATTGTGATGAAATCTAACTCCACCGTTCGCAAGTGCAGTAACCGTTGGCATAAGTTCGGCGGTTACTTGAGACGGCTGCAGTCCATCGAAAGCTGCTATTACGATTCTTGGCATTAACCGAGTCCCATCTTGTCTAGTTCGTGGTCTGAGAATCCGAAGTAGTGTGCGACTTCGTGCCTGACGGTCGTCACAACCTGATGTTCAAGATCTTCCATCGATTCGGAAGCGCGTTCGATTGGAGTCTGGAATATCGTTATTACGTCGGGAAGAGGTGGGATGTAGCTTCCACGTTCAGGAAGCGGGATTCCTTCATATAGCCCGAACAGAACGTCGTGTGGCGTAAGACCGTTCTCGGCCATCTGCTGCGGTGTAGCCCTATCAGCAACGATGATGCTGACATTTTCCATCTTCGAAAGAAACTGCTCAGGTAGCGACGCTATCGCATCACGAACAATATCTTCGAAGATGTCTCGACTCACCTGCAATGACGAATAACCTACCCGGCGCCAACCTGTGTGCGTATAGCTTTGAGCCGGTCGATGTTCGGCTTGTCGGGTCCACTTTTGCCGGTACCGGGAACTTCGAGATAGAACGGAACTCGCTTGAATGCTTCGTGTGCCATTAGAGTCTGGAAACCAGCGGTTCCGATCAGTCCGTCTCCGATGTTCTCATGACGGTCTACCGATGAGCCAAGTTCTCGCATGGAGTCGTTTGCGTGGACGGAGCGAAGCAGGTCGATACCGATCTCTTTGTCGAACTCGTCCATAGCAGCGTTGAGTGTGTCGGCAGCTGCGATGTTATATCCGGCAGCCCAGACGTGCTGAGTGTCGAGACATACGGCAACACGGTCGTTTCCAATGGCCCTGATTAAAGTACCGAGTTCAGCAAACGAAGAGCCGATGTGGTCTCCTGCGCCAGCACTGGTTTCGAGCATCAGCAAGGAATCACCAGGCTCGTTGTCTAGAATCTTTCGAACTGAGCCAGCGAACTGATCGATGATGGCGTCGAAACCTTGACCCCGATGACTCGCCGGGTGAAAAATCACACCAAGCGCACCTAGTTTATTGGCAGCGGCGATATCGGCCTGCAAAGCAACTTCTGACTTCGCGAGTAGTTCGGGATCAGAGCTGCCGAGTGCAACAAGGTACTTACCGTGCAATACGGTTGGTCCCATGCCAGAACGTTTCATTTCAGCCTGGTACTTTTCGGCAACAGCATCGGCAATTGGCTTTGCCGACCACATTCGGGGTGACGAAGCGAAAATCTGGAAGCACTCGGCTCCAATCTCTTTAGCTCGTGCAATCGCTTTATTCGATCCACCAGCGGCGGATACGTGCGCACCAATCAGCATTCGAAACCGTTCCTTTGTTCGATAAAACAGCGCGCCCAGCTACCGTGCATCAGTTGGAATGCCTGTGGGCATGTCCGACCGCCGCATGGTAGTCGAATAATTCGAAGGGTGCGACTTCTAAACTTAGTAGTTAGGAGTTGGTGGCAGCAGTCTTGCGCCACGGAAGGAACGCTCGGCGTTCCCAGAGAACCAGAACCTGAGCTGCAATGAAGATCGAGCTGTAGGTTCCCACAATCACACCAGAAAGAAGAACAATCAGGAAGTCTCGCAGTGAAGCTCCACCAAAGAGCAACATTGCAAGAATCACCGTCATAGTCGTGATACTCGTACCGAGCGAACGAGTGAACGATTCGTTGATCGAGATGTTCACCGTAGTTCGGAAATCACGTCCCGGTGCCAGAGTCACGTTCTCGCGGATTCGGTCGAAGATCACAATTGTGTCGTTTACCGAGTAACCGATCACGGTGAGTATACCCACGATAAAGATCGCATTTACCTCAGCGTTGATAGCAATTCCGAGAACAGCGAATGCTCCAAGAACGATCAGAACATCGTGCATCAAAGCAACGATCGCAGCGAAAGCGTACTTGTACGAATTTGGTACAGATCGGAACGCGTACATGATGTAGATCATCACGAAGATCGCAGCAACGATCACAGCTGTGATGGCATTGCTAACCGTATCTTCAGCAACCGAAGAACCAACCGTCGAAGTGTCCAGCACGTGAGCGTCCGGATCCAGCTTCAGGATTTCCTCGTTCACATCGTCCAAACCTGAGACCCCGAGGTCGTCGGTACGGATGAAGTACTGGTTATCTCCCAGTGCCTGAATAATAGATTCTGGGTGGCCAGAAGCCGTTAGCGCATCGGTCACATCTGCTGTACCAGGGTCGGTGTCACCGAACTGGTACGTAACAGTTGAACCTGAAGTGAAGTCGATTCCAAGATTCAAGCCTTCAGTTCCAAGCACGATTGCTGATAGTGCTACAAGCACCACCGAAATCGTCAGGAAAATCCGGCGCTTTGCGACGATATCCATTAGGAGTTACCTCCATCCGCTGATTCGCTCTGATCTCTCACTGGAACGAACAGGTTCGGGTTGTTACCCAGACCTGACGAAGCAAGTAGACGGAGCAGCAGTCGGCTGGCGAAGAATGCGGTGAACATGCTCAATAGCACACCAATTGCGAGAGTCAGGGCGAATCCCTGCATAACGCTAGTGCTGAATCGGTCACCGAACCAGAAGAGAACAATAGCTACGATGATCGTCGACATGTTTCCATCTCTGATCGATGGCCATGCACGATCGAATCCTGCCGTTATGGCGGCAAGGAGTGAGCGTCCGGATCGCAATTCTTCTTTCGTTCGTTCGGCAATGAGGATGTTTGCATCAACAGCGAAACCGAGCGAGAGAATCACAGCAGCAGCACCCGAAAGCGTCAGTGTTACCGGAATCATCTTGAATATTGCGAGCAACATCAACGAGTATCCGACAAGAGCGATGGCTGCTACAAGTCCAGGGACTTTGTAGTAGGCAATCATGAAGATGAGCAGCAGGACTAGACCGACCGCACCGGCAATAAGGCTCTTCTGTAGAGAGTCCTTACCAAGTACAGCGTCAACGTTTCGTTCCTGAATAAGATCGAGACCGACAGGAAGCGCACCAGATCGAAGCTGAATTGCGATTGTTCGCACACCTTCAGTCGTGAAGTTTCCGCCTTCGATAATGGCTCGACCACCAGAGATACCACCCTGACTTGCCGAAACACCAGGAGCAACGAGCTCTTCACCATCTAGGTAAATAGCAAGTCGGTCACCCTGTCGAGAAACACGGTCGGTAACGTCAAAGAACGCATCTGCACCGTTGTCGTTGAACACGAGAGTAACGATAGGACGTGGGATAGCTCCCTGCGAAACCTCTGGGAATGCATCGTCGAGGTCGGCAGGGTCGATTTCGGTTCCTGTCTCAGTGAAGTAAGCAGGGTTTGAACATCGCTCTACCAGCCACTGGTCTTGAGTAAGTCCATCTGGCGGCCAAGGAATATCTTCGGAGGGACCAATGATGTCGCCACATTCTCGGTATCGAAACTCGAGCTTGGCAACGTTACTGATCAGACTTTTTGCTTCCTGAATGCCGCCACCAAGAGTCCACTGAGTGAGCGTGCCCTGGCTGGATGTGAACTGGATTTCTCCCAGTTCTCGAAGTGCGGTCAGGATCTTCTGATCTTCGCCCTGAATCGGGTTGCCGTCTTCGTCGGTCGATGCAATATCAAGACCGTAAAGCAATATAGAGAATAGACCTTCAGCGCCAGATACGGCGGTGACGTCTGCGTCAGAACGACCGACAGATGCGAATGCACCCTCTACTTCTTCAAGAGTAGGGAGCGTTGCAACGTCCTCAGAAGGAACGGGGTCAACAGCTGTATCGTCACCGATTACCGGAGGGTCCACTCGTGGAAGAACATATCCAACCTGAAGTGCTACGGGGTACTGAGCAATGATTGCGTCACGCCACGCGTCGGCTTCGTTTGGAGTCACAACGTTGCCAACGGCGTCGAGCACTTCACCTTGAATTTCATCAAGCTGAATGGTGAGTGAACCGTTTTCGTTCTGGTTCACGTCGGCATCAGAACGACCAAGCTCGTTGTGGAAGAAATCTTCAAGAGTTTGAGCCGATACGGTGTCAGCACCGAAGTTCAACGTAATTGAAGCACCAGACTGTCCCGGAATCTGAACAAGTACACGATCCGGAATCGAATCGACTCCACCACCGAGCAGCTGAACACTTGCTTCACTTACACCGAATTCGTTGACACGTTTATCGATGATGTTGCGAACACCTTCCATGTCTTCACGCGTCGGCTCTCGACCATCTTCTGGGATGACGCTATAAACAAGATGCGTTCCACCCTCCAGATCGAGTCCTAAGGTCAAGCCGAGGGCGCTATCACTGCCACGGTTGAAACCGAGGACGCTAACTTCGGAAATTGCCAATACAACAACCGAAGTGACAACCAGTATTGCTACGAGGAATAATCCTCTGAATCTACTCAATGATTAAGACTCTTACGCGAAACGCGCCGCCAAGGCGGCGTGTCTATGTGATTTATCGTGACTAAATCTGGCGTGTAATCACCGATCTGGTGACGCCAGGATATTGCTAGAACGAACTCCCGATACCGAACAGATTCACTCTGTAACTCGGTATCGAACAAAACCTGAATTTATCCCGAACTTGATGAAATGAAATATCAACCCGTTTCAGGCAAGCAAAAAGTATAGCACCGGGTACGTATAAATTCGCTTCGGAATTCAAGTCTCGTTTGGGTGAAAAAATACTGTCGAATTTGCCCAGACGTTTGGTACCTGAAAATGATCTATTTCCCGAGGCATCCGAGGGATTACACACAAAGGCATGATCTGGCTATCGAAGCTAACGGTCGTTCCTAAGACATATTCTTACGTAATCGCCCACGATCCCTCGGATGCCTCGGGAAATCTATGGAATTCCATCGGGGGATGGTCGCTGACTAACTTCGTCCCATCTCGGGCGAATTAGACCTGAAGCGATTTTCAGTGGGTGTGATCGGAATCGAGGATCACTCCACCATCAAGATGGGGATCATCCGACTCAACGTGGTCGTGCGTGTGGTCAGTCGGCTTCGGGCTATCGATTAAGTATCCTGCTTGTCGTAAGTCGTACTGCATCTGGTCGACTGACGACTCGGAGTAAAGATCGCTGAACTTGATCGTGGTGTGAACAACTTCGATGTCAGATTCTTCAGGCTCGGCGTCATCATCACTGTGATCGGCGTGAACTTCGACTTCGACATCGTGCATGTGAGGTTCACCCTCTTCGATGTGAGTACCGGCAGCAGCGAGCTTTTCGTGCGCCAGAAGATGATCTACATAAAGGATGCCGTTTAGGTGATCGACTTCATGTTCGAGCGCCTGAGCGAATAAATCTTCTGTCGTGACTTTCATCTTCGAGCCGTTTTCGTCGAGCCAACGGGCTTTCACCGTTATGGAACGCTTGACCATTCCTTCGTAACCGGGGAATGAGAGACAGCCTTCTAGTACTTCACGTTCGCCTTCGGTGTCACGAATTTCGGGATTGATCAGAACGATGGCATCTTCATCACCGGGCAAGTGAAGAGTAACCACTCGCTTAAGAGCCCCTACCTGATTGGCGGCAAGGCCTACTCCGCCGGCAGCGTCCATGGTTTCGACCATGTCGGATGCAAGTTCTTTCACTTTGTCATCGACGCGTTTTACTACCCGGCACTTCTTTCGAAGGATGGGATCAGGAAAAACTCGTATTCGCCTGAGCGGCATTTCTTTTCTCTGCCAATCGTCGTAGTTTGTGCGGTGCCAAGCTGGATGATTACCCCAGTGAGGCGGGATCGATGTCGACCGACCACACTGATCCGGTCGGTACTAGTTCAAGAAGTCTCTCAGGATGTGCTCCCTTGAGCAATATTTGCCACCTGTACATATTCCGCATCTTTAGTGGGTATGCGGGCGTAGGCCCAACGACTTCCACTCCAGATTCGCCGTGAGATTCTCGTGCTTCGATCAGTGCATTTGCCAATCGTTCAGCCTCGGCACTGGCCATCTCAGCGTCTCCGGCCGCATGCATTAGCTTGATCATTTTCGTGAACGGCGGGTTTGCCTGCGAAGCTCTGAGCCGAATCTCGGTATCGTAGAACAACTTGTAGTCCTGATCGGCAGCAGCCTCGATGGCGTAGTGCTCGGGATTGAATGTCTGAATCACGGCTCGACCGTCCCACGCTCCCCGACCGCTCCTGCCAACGACCTGAGCGAGCACCTGAAATGCTCGCTCGCCCGCCCGGAAATCGGGTACAGCGAGACCAGTGTCGGCCGAAATAACTCCTACCAAAGTCACGCTGGGGATGTCGAGTCCTTTGGCGACCATCTGTGTTCCCACGAGCACACTGGCTTCGCTCTTTACAAACTCGTCCATGATTCGTTGGTGGTCGGTGGCAGTCTTGGCGACATCAGAGTCCCAACGAAACACCTCTACTCCGGGAAAGTAGTCTTTGACCGTTTCGGTCGCCATCTCCGTACCTGGGGCGGAGCGTCGCATCTGTTTCCCACCGCATGTAGGACACTTCGAGCCTGCGCCTGCGGTGTAGTTGCAGTAGTGACACATCAGCTTGCCTGACTGCGATCGAGAGTCCTTTGAATCACGATGAAAGGTCAGGGCTGTGTCGCATCGTTTGCAGCCTCTAACTTCACCGCAATCCATGCACTGTACGAACGATGCTGAGCCTCGTCGATTGAGGAAGAGGATCACTTTCCCACCGTCTTGGAGCGCATCCCGCATGGCATCGATTAGACGCCTACTGAGCATTTCGAAATGACCATCGGCACGCTCTTCTCGCATGTCGACGATATCGACTTTTGCCATTGATTGCGGTTTCATCAAGTTGCCGGGAGTTTGCTCACTTCCTACACGATCGGGAAGTTCAAGCAGTCGGTAATTCTTAGATACGGCAGCACGATAGCTCGTTACCTCAGGAGTCGCACTACCGAGAACCAACGTCGCTCCGGTTTCTTCAGATATCCGCTCCGCCACTGCCCTTGCGTGATATCGAGGAGCTTTGTCGCCCTGCTTGTAGGTCCATTCGTGCTCTTCATCGATAACGATCAAACCGGGATTCTCTATCGGCGCAAATATTGCGCCGCGGGAACCCAGAACAATTGGAAAATCACCGTTTTTCACTCGCCACCATTGGTCGTATCGCTGGCCTATCGACAGGCCTGAATGGAGTACCCCAACCTTTCCCGGAAAACGAGATGCGATTCGCTTGAGAGTTTGCGGGGTCAGGGCGATTTCGGGGACGAGGAATATGGCTCGCTTGCCTGCCGCTATGCAGGCTTCAATTGCTTGAAGATAAACCTCGGTTTTGCCAGAACCAGTTACTCCATGAAGCAGAAACTGTCGGTCACTTGGGTTTTCCGATGGCTTGGCGGCGAGGATTTCCGCAACAATCTGGTCGATAGCCGACTTCTGAAGATCAGTGGGTGAGTGTGCGAACTCTTGCTGGAAGAAGTAGTCGGCGAGCGGATCACGATCTCTGCGAATCTTTCTAATCTTCAGCAGCTGCTCGTCGAACGCCCATTTCACCGCTGCCCCGCCAAACATCTTGTTCAGAGCTGACTTGGTCTGGGCAACTTTCCCTGAACTGAACCATTCGAGAAGTTCTGCACGACGAGGTTGACGTGAATCGGCATATTCACCGATCAGCTCAGTGACCACATGCTCAGTCACTGCAAGTTCAATTCGGGTCGAATAAACCGCAGCCACCCGAGGTCGTTCCCACTCCGATTCAGCGTGCAATATGTGCTGCCGAACGAGTCGATCGACTATCGGTGTGCCGCCTAATCCAAGCCGTTTAGCGACTCGTGATTTTGGTGCTCTCTCGTTTTCAACCACATAACCAACAGCCTGCTGTTCACGTTTGGTCAGATCGCGATTGATTGCCCCAGGAGTGAGCCAGGTTCGGAGTCGAGAAGATGCGCCCGGGGGAAGCAACAGCGAACATGCGGTGAATAGAGTCGTGCGGTAGTACTCAGCAACCCATCGGGCAACTCGAGTTAGGTGCTCAGCGATGAACGGACCACCAACAGTGCGGGCGGTAATCGGTCGCACTTTATCCACGTCAGTCGAAGCGGTGTTCGTAAGTTCGAAAACCACACCTTGAACTGTGCGGGGCCCAAATGGAACCCAAACGAGATCGCCGACAACTGCTTCGAGTTCATCGGGGACTGAGTATGTGAAGGTTCGGGAATGCTCGTCGGGAAAATCGACTGCAACCTCGGCGAACTGCAAGTGGTGGCTCCATGCACGATCTCGCCTTCAACGTTCAATTTCCTTTGAACTCGGTGGCACTGGTTAGGTGTGCGAAATCCTGCACTGCCAATTATGTGCGCACGCGCCTTGTGGTCAAACTACCAGCGGCGCAACAAACATAAAAAAAGCCACACATAAATGTGTGGCTTAGTTAGATTCGTTCTAGACCGTACGGTCGAAGTTCGATTATCGGCGTTCCTTGATTCGAGCCTTCTTGCCAGTCAAACCACGGAGGTAGTACAGACGTGAGCGTCGAACTTTACCCTGACGGGTTACCTTTACCGACTCAACGTTTGGTGAGTGGAACGGAATGATTCGCTCAACACCCACACCGTATGACACACGGCGAACAATGAACGTGTCGCCAGGAAGTGGGCTCTTGGCGATGCGGTGCTTGCCAGAAATGACGTTGCCCTGGAAAGCCTGAACACGCTGTCGGTCACCTTCAACAATTCGAAGGTTCACGGTAACGGTGTCACCGGGCTGGAAGTCTTGGATGTGATCTAGCGGCTTTCGCTCGATCAGCGCTGAGGCGTCCATGTCTAAAATCTTTCGTCGCGAAAAGACGCCCAGAGGCGTCGATGTGGTTCGGAGCAGCCAATGCATCCGATTGCAGAAGATTAATTCTACAACCGAAAACGGCTAAGCAGCAATACCGATCAGCAGGGATTTTCACCAGCTGTGTGCTCGCACTTGTTCGCCGATGGCCGATTATTCAGTTTCCGGCCAATCATTGAGCAAGTCGGGTCGGCGCTCTTCGGTCCGCCTTAACGCCTGCTTTCGGCGCCATGCTTCGATTTTCGCGTGATCGCCGGTGAGCAGTTCTTTGGGAACTTCTAACCCCATGAATTTCGCCGGACGCGTGTAGACCGGGCCCTCAAGCAATGAATCGGAACCGGGAGCGAACGAATCGTGCTTCGACGAGTCGTCATCACCAAGCACGCCGGGAATCAACCGGACGATAGCGTCGGTTACTGCCATTGCTGGAATTTCACCGCCCGTCATCACAAAATCACCTATGGAAATTTCTTCGTCGACTCGAAGTTCGATAAATCGTTCGTCGACCCCTTCGTAGTGACCGCACACGAGCGTGACCGAGTCCATCTCAGACAGCTCGTGGGCTCGGCGATGTGTTAGCGGCGCACCCTGAGCCGACATAAGTACGACATGCGGCTTTGATTCAGATTTTTCAGCCACGGAATCGACAGCTGCAACTAACGGCTCCGCTTGCAGCACCATTCCGGCACCTCCTCCAAAAGGAGGTTCATCGACGGTACGCCTGCCATCTTGGTCGGGTGCGAAGTCTCTCAGTTGAACCGTCTTGATCTCGACTTGCCCCGTTTCGACTGCGCGCCCAACAATGCTCGTGCCGAGTGGGCCATCGAACATTTCAGGAAAAAGTGTGATTATCGAGATTTTCATTTTTTCTGTTACAAGAACCGACCGGCTAGACCGACATCCCGACCAACGTGGAGGGATCTTCGGTGGTGGGATGGTGACTGGCGATGCACGGGACTGCGCGTCACCTCACCACAACCCTAGGCAGCGCTCGGGTATTCGATTCGATACTACGGAGAATCCGAATCGATGCTACAAGACTAACGACACGCGAGCGCTCGCGCACACGCATGCACGTGAGGCAGAGCCAAAAATCCTAAATCGGGTGATCGCCAGACTGGCGATCCTGAAGCACTTCCGATGCGTGCTCGATCACAGGGAGTACAACGGCAAGATTGTCCCGAACCCCACCGGTGCTTCCGGGCAGGTTGATGATCAATGTAGAGCCTCGTGCTCCTACGACGGCACGGGAGATCATAGCCATTTTCGTTACCTTCAATGACTCTGCTCGCATCGCTTCCGCCATGCCGGGAATCTCTAGATCGATAAGACCTCGGGTGACTTCAGGCATCACATCACGAGACGATAATCCTGTCCCGCCGGTGGTTAAAACCACATCAACAGTCCCCGCATCGCACCACGCCGTGATCTGGTGAGTCAGCTGATCGAAATCGTCCCGAAGCATCACTCGCTCGGCAAGTTTGTGACCTGCGCCATCCATGATCTCGACTATCGCGTCTCCGCTCGTATCAACCCGTTTCCCCACTGCGCCAGTGTCGCTGCTCGTAAGTACTGAATAGGTAACTATTTCGGTTTCTCCGTCGTGGCGTGCGCCTAAACACGTGCCCCAATTCATGTAGCAAACCCTGAAAGTACCGACGTACCAATGAACTGAAGCTCTAACTGGGGGTACGAAAGTACAAGCTCGAACCTTCGGATGCTAGCACGCCGACGAGTACGTACGTACTTTCAAATTTCTCTCAAAAGTGCGCGCGGAATGTATTGTCGAAGAAAGTGGCAATATGGCACAATTTGTCGCGTATAGGGGCAAATAGGGGTGAATTCGGTCTGATCTCCATTTGCTCACTACCCAGAGTTTTTAGTCAATCATGATTTTCGCCGGCGAATATGAGCACAGAATCGATCCTCAAGGCAGGGTCGCTATTCCTGCTCGATTCAAAATGGCGTTCATCGATGGCATCGTCCTCGGCCGGGCTTACGACAACTGTGTTGTTGTCTACACCCCGGAAGAGTGGGAACGAGCAGCCAGCGATATCGCCCAGCAGCCCGCAACTTCAGCCAGTGCACGAAAGCTGGCTCGACTCACGTTCTCTGGTGCATTTGCAGGAACTCTCGATCGCAGCGGACGAGTTGTCGTACCAATGCAGCTTCGTGAGTATGCCGGTTTGGGCGAAGACGTAATCATCGTCGGCACAGGCAGGTTTATCGAAATTTGGTCAGCTGCTGCTTGGGCCGAAGAGCGTCGAGTGCTCGATACCGAAGCGAGCGACATTGCTGAAGCGGCACCACAAGTAGCTCCTCAACCCGAACAGACGCAGATCGTTGTCCGGCAATACGAACCGGAGACACCGGGGTCAGAAGCGTGATTCTCATGGGACTAGAACTTCACCACGAACCGGTAATGATGCCGGAAATCATGCAGGCACTTAACGTCCAGCCTGGTGGTCGCTACATCGATGGAACTCTCGGTGAGGGTGGACATTCGAAAGAGATGCTCAAATTCGCCGACCCTGGCGGACAAGTGCTCGGTCTCGATGCCGATGCTGAGGCCATTTCAGTAGCCACCGACCGACTCGCCGAGCACGGCGATGCATTTCTGGCTATCAACACGAACTTCCGCGACATCCGAGCAACGGCGCTGAAATACGAATTCGTCCCGGTTCACGGAGTGCTATTTGATCTGGGTGTTTCGTCGTTGCAGCTTGACCGCGAATCACGCGGATTCAGCTTCCGACGTTCCGACCCCCTCGATATGCGATTCAGCTTCGATCAGCAGATCACTGCCGCCGACATTGTGAACGGATACGCAGAATCTGAACTAGCCGACATTATTTTTCATCTGGGTGAAGATCGAGCAGCACGGCGAATAGCCCGAGCTATCGTTCGCAGCCGCCCGATTCTCACCTCGCTAGAACTCGCCGATTTGATCGAAAAGGTCAATCCACGTCGCGGAAAGCGAACTCACCCGGCTACGCGAACGTTCCAGGCAATCCGTATCGCAGTGAACGACGAACTGTCGGCGCTTGAGACGGCCCTCGAACAGGCGGTATCGCTGCTTGGTCAGGGTGGTCGACTCGCAGTTATTTCGTACCACTCGCTGGAAGACCGAATCGTCAAGAACTTCATCCGAAAGCAAGCATCTGACTGCATCTGCCCTCCCGGAACCCCGATTTGCCGATGTGATCACCTTGCAACTTTGAAGATGATCACTCGACGACCTTCTATTCCAACAGATTCTGAGATCGCGTCAAATCCGCGAGCACGAAGCGCCAAGCTAAGGGTGGCTGAACGGATATGAGCAACATTTTCCTTAATAACCATCGCCCAAATCGACGAATCCGCTCGGCGACGACAGGCACATCAAGAGGATCGGCTACGACAGCTGAACCACCTGATACGGCTCTGGCCGAGCAACGCCCTCTCCGCTAATCCCAACTTCCCACCATTTCCATTAGGAGAACATCATGATGCAAGACGACTTCAGAGTAGCTATCGATATAGGCACAACTAAGGTGTGCACGATCATCGCCCGAAAGCGCGCTGATCACCGAGTGGAGGTTGCAGGCATCAGCATCGTGCCTTGTTCAGGTATGAGCAAGGGAATGGTCTCTGATTCCGCAGCAGTCACATCTGCCATCAAAGAATCAGTTGCCGCAGCTGCTGCCGACGCCGGCGTAGAGATCGACCGGGTTTACGCCGGTCTTACAGGCAGCCATGTTGAATCGAAGAACCGATGGGCGAATGTCCCACGTTCCGACGGCATGCGTGCGGTGACCGATCTCGACATTTCAGCTGCCAAAAAGGCCGCTGGCTCGATGGATCTAGCGGATGATCGACGTCTACTGCATGTGATTCCTCGAAGCTACGCCCTCGATGGTCTTCACGGTGTTCGCAACCCACTGGGTATGCACACAGGTGAACTCCACGTTGAAAGTCACGTGATCACCGGATCGATTTCTAAGATCACCGAGCTCCACAATGCAGTTTCCGATGCCGGAGTTCAAGTTTCTTCAATGGTTGTTGAGCCACTCGCCAGCGCAGATGCAGTGCTTACTGCTGACGAACGCGAAGAAGGCGCAGTGCTTATCGACGTTGGTGGTGGTACATCAGATATCGCCGTTTACCACGATGGCGCCGTTGTTCATACCGCTGTGATTCCGGTTGGCGGATTCCAGTTCTCGAATGACCTGAGCATCGCATTTGCAATCGATTTCGATTCAGCTGAACAGCTAAAAATCGAGCATGGCACAGCTGCTCCAGAACTTGCCGGGATGAAAGAGGAAATTACTCTTCACCCAACAACAATGGAACAGCCGTTGACGATCTCCAAGCGAGAGATTGGCCAAGTGTTGAAGGAACGAACTTCCGAATTGTTCCGCATGATTCAGCTCAAGCTGGAAGAGCCACACCTGGCCGATATTCCAACTGACCGAATCGTATTCACTGGTGGTGGAGCCAAACTCGATGGCTTCTTGAACATCGCTAAATACATCTTCCAACGAAAAGTACGACTCGCAACACCACGCGGACTCGATGGCATGCCTGAAGGCACCAACGACCCGTCTTACTCAGCCGCAGCCGGAATTGCTCTTTGGGGCATGCGAAACCTGCCAGCCGAAAACCACGTCGGCGAAAGAAAGTACACCGCTGCTCCTAGCTCCTCTGGCACATCTGACGATTCAGGGGCAACAACCAAGGCATCTGCCGGTGCACTTTCGATGATCCGTGGCTGGTTGCCAAAACGTGAGAAGGAGACTGCTGGCACGTAATAAGCGTGCGTCAGCCCCTCTTCTCGGGCGCTAACAAAACTCACAACACCGCTCGAACGAGCGGTGCCTAACCCCAACATCCGCGGTCGATAAGCCACACGGCAAACCGATCCCCAGGAGAACAAAACAATGGTCGACCAGGCTCAAACACCAATTGAAGGAAACATCGGATCAGCGACAATCAAAGTCGTTGGTGTAGGCGGAGGTGGCTCAAACGCTGTCTCACGCATGTACCGAGACCGAATCCCTGAAGTTGAATACATCACAGTAAACACCGATGCACAGGCTCTCACCCGCTCAGATGTCCCGATTCGAATTCGAGTCGGCGACCGAACTGCTCGAGGTCTTGGCGTTGGTGGAGATCCTTCAAAGGGTCGAGAGTGTCACGAAGAAGACCGCGACGAAATCAAGCAAGCAATTGAAGGTGCCGACCTCGTATTCATCGCGGCCGGTATGGGTGGCGGAACAGGAACAGGTGGTTCGCCAGTTGTTGCTGAAGTTGCCCAAGAACTCGGTGCACTAACGGTTGGTGTTGTAACCAAGCCGTTCAACTTCGAAGGCGCACGACGACGTCGACAGGCTGAAGAAGGCATCAAGGCGCTTTCTGAAGTAGTCGACACTCTTATCGTTATTCCAAACGACCGACTCCTAATCATGTCGACCGAGAATCTCTCGATGGACATGGCATTCCGAATGGCAGACGACGTTCTTCGACAGGGTGTGCAGTCGATCGCTGAACTGATTCTCATGCCTGGTGAGATCAACCTCGACTTTGCCGACGTAAAGGCAATCATGTCGAACGCTGGTCCTGCATGGATGGCTATCGGCCAAGGCAACGGTGAAGACCGCGCAATCATGGCTGCTGAAGCTGCTATCGACAGTCCGCTGTTGGAAGTATCTATCGCAGGTGCACGAGGTGTGATCTTCAACGTAACTGGCGGAACCGACCTCACTCTTCAGGAAGTTCAACAGGCTTCAGAAGTTGTATCGAACATGGTCGATCCAGACTGCAACATCATCTTCGGTATGGTCACCGACCCCAAGATGGAAAACGAAGTCAAGATGACGATCATCGCAACGGGATTCCCGGGTGCAGAAGCTTCGGCTGAAAAAGAAGCTGCAGTTACTGCAGCTCTTAGTGATGTACTTGGTGATGAAGAAGCGTTGGATCTTCCACCGTTCCTTCGACATCACCGTTCAGCTCGACGCCGCTCGCCTCGTGAGATGGCAGCAAGCGACTAGTCGTAAAAAGACAAAACCACTCATAAATAGCTCTGCCCAGACGTTCTTCAAAAGCATCTGAGGTATGAGTCAAATCAAGACCCCGAGAGAACCGGCCTTCTCTCGGGGTCTTTTGCGTTTGCGAGACTGATTAGAATCTCTTATGGGGCATTCCGGATACGTCGCAAAGAATATGAGCCCATAGTGCAGACATGCAGCTAGCCTGGCACGCAGCATTGGCGAGCATTCATAAGCTACAATATGCCCCAATTGCACACCCGTCATCACATTAACATGAAAAATCGGAGCAAGCATGCGGTCTACTCACACGATCAAAGGATTGCCAAGCCGCCAGAGCGTGTGGAAACGTGGATGGAACGACTTCAAAACTATCCTTGGTTCGATCTGGTTTTGGGGGATTGAACTCGTCATCATCGCCGCCGCGTCAATATACGCTACGACACTGATGGGAGCTGAAAACTCGGACTTTGAAAAAGCAATTACTCAAACCTACGCACTTCTGGTCGCGGTTGGTGGTGTTCTTCTTGCTACATACCTCGGTGCCACCGGAACTGGTCTTGTAGCTCAGCGTGATGAAAGCAGATCGAGTACAGAACAACTTCTCGACAATAAAAAACCGGAACTTTCAATCTTAGATACTCCCTTGAAACATGATATTCAGGGCCGGAGAAATACAACGGTGAATCCCGGACAGGACACACCGTACGCGTATCTGCTTGAGATCATGAACAATTCAGATGCAGATGCCGTCGATTGCAATGCGACTGTTTTAGAAGTGGTCCCGAAACTTTGGCAAGATAAAACCACGGCAATTTCTTCAGGAACAATAAGCCATTTAGATCTCATTCACCTGCCAACACCATACAAGTCTCACTGGCTAGGAGAAGGATGCTCCGGTTATAACGTGACACTAAATCCTGGTCAGCCCCGCCCACTAGGAATCATGTATATAAATGAGGCGCAATCCGGCAAAGTTACTCTCGCTATGCATGCGAAAGACGAGACCCGACTCGGTTATGTCATTGAAGAAACAGCACTGCTGTTTTTACTGCATATAAGTAGTTCGAACGTATTACCGCTCTATTGCGTGTTTGAGTTTGATCAATCGACACCGATTACCGAAGGCGATGAACACAAGATTCGTTACCGTGGCTGTGATAGGCCAGATATGCGAAGCTATCAAACAACACGGCCAACTGAACCGTCGCAGATCGGATCAGATTCGAGCGATACGCTGTAACTTTGACAAACCAACCGCCCTACTCCGGTCGTTCGCCAGTTACAGCTTCTAGCATCGCTTGAATGTAGCCCTGAGCGAATATTCGTGAACGGTAGCCGCCCCAGTTGCCAGGGAATTCAGAATCGCCAACGATTTCGGGGCAGTGATCGTCCATAAACGCCCCCTTGTATCCAGCGGCGTGATACGTCTCCATCGCCTTTTTCATATCGACGTAGCCAGTGTTGATGAACTCTTCATTAAACTTTGGAACAGTTCCTGACACGTTGCGGAAGTGAACGTATAGAACCTTGTCGCGTGCAGCGAAGTACTTGATCATCTCGTAGATACCGCCGTCTCTGGCATCTTCCATCTCCGAGAAAGTCCCCTGACAGAACTCGATTCCGTTGTAAGGGCTATCGACGATCTCGGTAAGACGCTTGTATGCGTCGAAGCTGCCGAGAAGCCGAGGAACACCGCCTAATTCGGGCACAGGAGGGTCGTCGGGATGAATACCCAGTTTGATGCCTGCAGATTCGGCGATGGGCGTTATCGCCTTGATCCAGTACTCAAGACACTCCCACATGTTTTCTCGGGAAGTGTCGTAGTTGGCGAGCAGTTCTTCGGTTTCCGGTGAAATATCGAGAATCGAACGCTGATCGCTGGCATTACTATCCCAGGCAGTGACATCGGTATTACCACGAAGCTGGATACCGCCTGATCGCCATACGGAGTTTGGCATCCAGTTGTAAGCGAGTATTGGGATTCCTGCTCGCCCCATGTCGGTAATCTCGGCTGCCAGCTCATCGATCAGTTGGTCACGCTTGGGACCGCCAAAAGCAATGTCGTAGAACTTGGGGTTTGAAATAAAGCCGTTTTCGCAACCAATGACGTTTAGCCCGTACGATTCGATGCGCTCTCGAAGAGTGACATAGTCCTCGTAGGTGTTTCGTTCTTTTCCGTGCGGCTGATCACTTGCCGGCAGCACGTCGATACCTGGTCCTCCGTAGAAAATGATGTTTTTCACACCGAGTTGAACAGAGGTTTCGAGAACTTCGTCAGTGGCGATTCTTACAGCCCAAGCGTTTTTCATCGCAAAATGCCTTGCAGGTACTTATGGTCGGTCGCGGTCGCCGGAAACCATCGACAAATCAGGAAATTGATAGCAGCGCTATCTAACAGACGTTAAATCTTACGTTGATTGTCGAAAGTCGATAGGTGACAGGAAATCAATTCCCAGCTTTTAGGGAAATAGATTTCTTGAACTGGAGCCCGTTAGAGGCTCAACTTAGGCGACGAAATTCGTTAAAAAGATTGCTCAATTTTTCACAAATGAAATGATGAGCATTTCGGCAGTTGAAAGCCTGTATTTTCGAGAAGAAAGCACCTGATCTCTGTGACACGGAGGATTGACACCCCCTCTATGACTAGTGGTAGTCTCCGTTGCACACCACTAAATGTGGTGTTTGGCTGTGTCCGCAGCCGCTAGGTGGCGTGTTCAACGTTTTGTTTTACACACTGCTCCGCAATCGGGTTCCAAATCGCAGAATTTGTGACCAAGCGGAACAGGTCCCTCGCGGTTTTAACGGACCAAAGTTTGCAAGGTGCAAATCAGGAAATGCATTGTCCCTTCTGTGGAAACAATGAATCACGCGTAATCGATTCGCGTGAAGCACCTGATGGCGTGCGGCGCAGGCGTGAGTGCATTCGTTGTGAATTGCGATTCACGACATATGAAAAAGTGCACTCGATGCCACTGATGATTGCCAAGCGGGATGGCCGCCGTGAGGCATTTTCGACGGACAAGCTGGAGAGATCGTTACAAACAGCCTGTGCCAAAAGGCCCTTGGAGGTCGGAGCCATTTCGAAGATGGTTGTCGACATAGAAAACGAGCTGCACAAACTCGCTAAAGCTGAAATCGAAGCGCGAGTGCTCGGAGAAATGTGCATTGAACGACTGCGGGTTCTCGACCGAGTTGCATACATAAGATTTGCATCGGTGTACCGAGATTTCCAGGATGTCGATTCCTTTACTAAAGAAGTAGAGGCGTTGACCGATCCAGACGTTGAAGAAGCTGGATCAAAAAGCCAATTACGGCTGATAGAGGATGATGTCCCCCGGCTGGCTCAACGAGGCCGCCGCCGGAGGGCAAGGCAGGGCTAACCGCTCTGACTTCACTCTCCGGATTGATCGGCGGCAGTTACACCGGAACTGCCAGGGCTGGCGACAACTAATACACCACACGAACGCACGAAAAGAAGCTAAATGACAACTACACAGGACACACCCATGAGCACCGACAGCACAACATCTGCAGAAGAATTCACACCGGCGGTGATTTCAGATAATGCCAGTGTGGTTCTGGAAAAACGTTATTTGCAAAAGAATGGTGCGGGGGATCTTGTTGAAAATCCCGAAGGCATGTTCCGTCGTGTAGCAAAAGCTCTTGCTGCCCCAGAATTCAAGTACGAAAAGACTCCAGAAGAAGTAGCAGCCATTGAAGAAAGCTTCTTCCAGATGATGGCGAGTCTCGAGTACCTCCCTAACTCTCCAACGATGATGAACGCTGGCACGGGTGCAGGAACTCTCTCAGCATGTTTCGTGCTTCCTCTTACCGACAGCATGGAGGGCATCATGGGTGCGGCTCACGATGCTGCAATGGT
The DNA here is from genome assembly GCA_029593915.1 of Candidatus Lucifugimonas marina. Taxonomy (GTDB): domain Bacteria; phylum Chloroflexota; class Dehalococcoidia; order Lucifugimonadales; family Lucifugimonadaceae; genus Lucifugimonas; species Lucifugimonas marina. The sequence goes on from CP046147.1 coordinate 1,966,371, forward strand.
TCAGAAGTTCGGTGGCGGAACTGGTTTCGCACTTTCTGAGCTCCGCCCTACTGGTGCAAGCATTGCGACTACCCATGGCAAGGCGTGCGGACCGATTCAGGTTCTACGACACCTCTCATCGGTTTCAACTCTCGTAACTCAGGGTGGCAAACGAGACGGTGCCAACATGGCGGTGATGGATGTTCACCACCCAGATATTCTCGAATTCATCGACTGCAAGCAGGTCGAAGGCGAAATCCACAACTTCAATATCTCTGTTGGTGCATCCGACGAGTTTATGCAGGCTGTGAAAGACGACACAACGTACGCACTACGCGCACTACGTGAGCCTTCCAACCCAGACAGCGGAATGGTTGAAGTAGACCGTCTCAACGCTCGAGAAGTGTTCAGCAAGATTGTTTACGGAGCATGGCGAAACGGTGAGCCGGGAATGATTTTCTTGGACGAAGTAAACCGGAACAGCCCGGTTATTCACCTGGGTCGAATTACGGCTACTAACCCTTGTGGTGAGCAGCCACTGCTGCCGAACGAATCTTGCAACCTCGGTTCTATCGACGTTGCAAAATTCCTCGAGACAGACGAAGCCGGCATGACCGACCTCAACTGGAACCGACTCGGTGAGACTGTAAAAACTGCCACCCGAATGCTTGATAACGTTATCGACGCTAACAAGTACGCCGTGCCAGCCATTGAAGAGATGACACAGTCGACTCGTAAGCTTGGACTTGGCTTGATGGGCTTCGCCGACATGCTGGTTGAACTCGGCATTCCTTACGACACCGAAGAAGCTGTCGAACTTGGTCGCAAGTTGATGGCATTCATTCGTGATCACGCAGATCAGGAATCGATGGCTATGGCTGAAGAGCGCGGTGCGTTCCCAGCTTGGCACGATTCTGAAGCAGCTAAGCGGGGCGACAAGCCTTACCGAAACGCCTGCCGACTTACGGTTGCTCCGACAGGAACAATCTCGATGATTGCGGGTGCTTCTAGCGGTATCGAGCCAATCTTTGCGCTCGCATTCCGCAAGCAGAACATTCTTGGTGGCGAGACTCTCTACTACGTCGACAAGAATTTTGAGCGAATCTCCAAGGAACGCGGTTTCTACAGCGAAGACCTACTCGAACACCTTTCCGACGGTGGTTCGTTGCAGGACCGTGACGACGTGCCAGATGACGTGAAGCGATTGTTCCACGTTGCATCCGACATATCGCCTCGTGATCACGTACTGATGCAGGCTGCTTTCCAGGAGAGCACTGACGCTGGTATTTCAAAGACGGTCAACTTCCCTAACGAAGCAACCGTTGAAGATGTTGAAGATGCTTACCTGCTTGCATGGGAAACCCACTGCAAGGGAATCACTGTTTACCGAGCTGGTTCACGTGACAAGGAAGTTCTGACAACCGGAACTAGCGAAAATGCTCAGGCTGAGGCTTCTGCCGACGAGAACACCATCGGCATTCCTCAGTACATTGCTCCGAAAGAGCGACCTGCAATGCTCAACGGAATCACTCGACGAGTTCGAACCGGACGAGGAAACCTCTTCGTTACGGTGAACATGGCAAGCGACGGACGTCCATTCGAAGTATTCGCTACTCACGGTAAGGCCGGTGGTAACGATGCTGCGATGGCTGAAGCTGTTTCCCGAATGGCTTCGCTCTCGCTTCGATCAGGTATCGATCCGATTGACGTTTCTGAGCAGCTCCGAGGCATCACCGACGTTCCTGCGTGGGACGAAGGAGAGATGATTCGATCAGTCCCGGATGCTATCGCTTCCGTACTCGACCGAATCAATGCAGAAGCTTCTGCCCTACCAACTCAGGAAGAGCTCACCGAATCAGAGTCGAGTCAGGCTGGAATGTTCAACGCTCCTACACCTAAGGAATTGGGAATGCCTACTGCACAGGCGGTACCAATGATGGGGCAGGAAGAGAAGGTTGCTGTTCCGGCTGGAGCAATGACGGGTGAACTCTGCCCTGAGTGCTCATCGACAGTTGCACACGTTGAGGGCTGCCTCAAGTGCTTCTCCTGCGGATACAGCAAGTGCTAATCGCTTAGTCGAAATTTGAAAAGGGGCGACCGGAGAAATCTGGTCGCCCCTTTTTTTGTTGCCATGACGCCAGAGTCATCTGCTGGTAGTGGCGCATGTCGGATTTCCCGACGAAGGAGGGACCACGTCGACCTCTAGAATCTTGCCAATCCAGCAACGATCATCTCTGGCATGACACTAGCGGAGGTCAACAAGACCCCTCGGAGGCCCTCGGGAAATCGAATGTGAGCTTTGGCTGCGGTAACCTTGTTCGATTGAATCCACGCACCAGCCAGAAACACATTCGACTCATATGACAGACAAACCACTTCTTGCAGTAACAATCGGTGACCCTTCTGGGATCGGCCCCGAAGTTGTCGCAAAGGCACTTCAGGACCGATCGATGTACGACATCATGCGCCCTGTGCTCGTCGGCACCGTGAACGTGGTGCAGAACGCACTCGCCGCCATCAAGTCGTCAGACAAAGTCGTCGGCGTTGATTCCGCAGCCGATGCCAAGTGTGAGCCAGGGATCATCGAAGTAATTTCGCCAGCCGACTGGGAAGGCACTGAGTTTCCGGTGGGCAAACATGACGCCGGTTCAGGCTCTGCAAGCCACCTGTGGGTGGAAGAGGCAGCAAAGATGTGTATGGCTGGCGATGTTGAGGGCATGGTCACGGCTCCCGTGAATAAGGAATCGTGGAACATGGGTGGCAGCAAAGACACTGGCCACATGGAGGTGTTCAAGCGCCTTTCAGGTTCAAGCTACGTTGCGACAATGCTGGTAAGCGGGCCAATGCGCTGCATGCACTTATCGACTCACAAGTCGCTGGGTGAAGCGGTGAAGTACGTCACAACCGAGAACATCATGACCGCAACTCGCCTTACTGAAAAGATGTTTAACGAATGGGGATTCGATAACCCGCGAATTGCTATAGCCGCCCTGAATCCGCATGCATCAGATAACGGATTGATCGGTAGCGAAGAAGCCGACGAGATCGCCCCAGCCGTAAAACAAGCAATTGCAGAAGGCATCGATGCAAGCGGCCCGCACCCTGCCGACACCGTGTTCAACAGCGCTTCGTCAGGAAAGTATGACGTGGTGGTTGTGATGTATCACGATCAGGGTCACATACCCATTAAGGTGTACGGAGTCGAAGAATCGGTGACGGTAAACCTGGGATTGCCGTTCCTACGGACTTCTGTAGACCACGGAACCGCATTCGATATCGCTGGAACTGGAATCGCAAGCGAAGTCAGCATGATCGAAGCGCTCAAGCTCGGTGCGTCTCTGGCATCGAAAAAGGGACTTTCTGCTTAGTTATGCACCCAGGTTTGCCTGTTGCCAGACACTAAAACTCAGTACAAGCTAGCCGGGTTTTAGGCAGCGCACCCTCCGTATAATCGGAACATATCAGAGAGTTCCGCATTTCCAGGAACTCACCCAGAAGCAAGAGAAAAAAATGCGAATTGCGTTTATTGGTGGCGGCGTGATGGCACAGGCCATCATTGCCGGAGTTAAAGATGCGGATCTAGACGCCAGCATCATTGTTGGCGAGCCGTTCGCTATGCGACGTGAGTCATTGAAGAACGATCTTGGCGTCGATGTCACCGACAACAATAAGGAAGCTGTTACCGGCGCCGACATCATCGTGCTTGCGGTAAAACCACAACAACTCGATGCTGTGGCTGCCGAACTCAAGGGCGTGTTGAATTCCGACCAGACCGTACTTTCGATCATGGCTGGGGTGAAGATGCACTCGATCGGCCTAAAGCTCGGGCACACAAAATTGATCCGAGTAATGCCGAACACCCCTGCCCAGATCCGCAAAGGCATTTCGGCATGGCACGCTTCTGATTCAGTCGATCAGGCGACCATCGATTTCGTTGGCAGCATGCTAAAAGCTATCGGTGATGAACTGAAGTTCAGCGACGAGAAGAACATCGATATCGCAACTGCTCTAAGCGGAAGCGGTCCAGGCTACGTATTTGTGATGATCGAAGCGCTTGCCGATGCTGGAGTCGAACTTGGCTTGCCTGTGCACGTGGCGCGCCATCTTGCTTCACAGACGGTTATGGGCAGCGCTGCTCTTCAGCGTGAATCTGGAAAGCACCCTGCTGAACTTCGCAACATGGTTACTTCGCCGGGCGGAACGACCGCTGCTGGCTTAGCTGAACTCGAGAACGGTGCGTTCAGGGCGACTATCGCCAAAGCTGTGCGCTCTGCGTTCGAACGTGGTGAAGAACTAGCTGGTGGGAAATGAGCGACGGATTTCTCGCTTACATCGGATGGCTGATGCAGATATTCGGCTACTTGATTGTTGCCCGTGCTCTGTCGTCTTGGTTTCCTGACGCCCGTCATCACCCGATCGTACAGTTGCTGTATCAGGTGACCGACCCGGTCATGATTCCGGCTTCACGAATCATTCCGCGAATTGGCATGATCGACATAAGCCCGATGATCGTGATTCTGGTGCTGTTTACCGTTTCTGACGCACTCCGTCGCGCTTAGCGCTCGAATCGCAGTTTAAGCTCGTCGACCGACAAACCATCAACTTCGATGATCTTGTTCCGAGCAGTCGCGCCTGAAACTAACGTTACTCGACTTTTCGGAACACCTATCGCTTTAGCGAGCAGCTGAACCAACGCTGCGTTTGCAGCCCCATCCACAGGTGGCGCTTGAACGCGCACGCGTAAAACATCTTGCTCGTTCCAGCCTAGAATCTCATCACGCGAAGCTCTCGGTTGGAGTCGAACGGTGATTCGCGAAGATTTTTCAGACACGCTATTACCTGATACTCCGCACGGTCACTTCACCTGCTGATACCGGCCAGTCTCTGCCGTTTTCATCGCGCACTATCAACCGACCTATCGAGTCGACATCATGTGCCAACCCACTCAACTCCGCCGGCTCGTTTGGCTTTCCGCTGGCTATCGTCACTTCCCGCCCAAGAGTTGTAAGTCGCTCTCTCCAAATCGGTATTACGGTTCCACCAGTTGTAATGGTGGAGTAGTGAGTATTAAGCGATTGCATCAGTCGTTGGAACACATCCTGCCGGTCAACATCTTGGCCAAGTTCAGTTGCGAGACTAGATGAATCGGGTGCGGTTTCTGTTGCCGATGCAGGATCAAAATTCACATTCAAGCCAATTCCTATCACGGCAGTAATGAGATCTGATGACTCTTGGATCTCACCACCTGAACCGGGGCCAGTCTTCGATTCGGCAATGACTCCAGCCAGCTTCTTACCCCCCACCTGAACATCGTTCGGCCACTTAATGCCAGCTTCAATTCCAAGACTTGAAGCCACATCTGTAGCAGCCAGAGCGGCAAGCATCAAAAGTTCACCAGCCAGAGCTACGCGGGGTCGTAGTATCACTGAACACAAGATATCTTGAGCCTGCTTTGAGACCCACGAACGGTCATGCCTGCCCCGCCCTGCTGATTGATGATCGGCAATCACAACCGTTCCATCCGGCGCGCCATCGTGAGCCATCTTCCAAGCAACGTCCATTGTTGAGGTCGTCACTTCAAGGTGAGAAATCTGCACACCAATCACGGGAAGCGTGCCAGCAAAATCCTCAAAACTACGATTCATATTCGCCAAATAGTTCTCAAATCGCTCTAATAAAAATGAATTCCCACTCGGCATAACGTGAGTGGAGCCGGACTGTCGGGTGTTTTTGTGTGCATACACACAGGGACACTCGTTGTTAGCAACATGGGTTGAACTTAGGAGCAAGGCTACGGTACTAAGCGTCAGGTGTGAATAACGAACCGTGCAGGTAATGCTCTCAATGGGGGGCGCCGACAGGCCGGGGCGTCAACCAGGTGCCACCAGGGTTATAGAAACGAATGAGGAGAATCATGGCCCAGCGATCTAAAAAAGACTCATTGCTTGCGAGCTTGAGTTCGCTGCCAACCGACAACGCGTCGGCTGAAGCAGCTTGGCGACAGGCTCTGCTACTTCGAGAACTTTCTCGAGACGAGCGAGTAACCGCCCGAAAACGCCGCGCCGAGGCAGAAGCTGCCAAGGAATACGCGGAGAACGAGGCTATTACAGCCACCAAACAGCTTTGCTCTGAGCTCCAGGCTCAGGCACGCATGAAGCTTCAGGAAGCAGAAGACACTCTGACCGAAGCAGAACGCGTAAAGAGCAACGCTGATTCATATGCAGCACGAGTACAGGTCAACATCGACACTGAACTTGCTAACGCAGTAAAGATTCGAGAAGACGCAGAGACTCACTCTGAAGAGATTCAGAACAACGCACGAGTTGCTGCCGAAGCTCTTATGAGCCAGACCCGAGCCGGTGCCGATGAGATGGCTAGCCGAATGCGACGTGAGACTTCGGAAGACATCCGAAAGATCCTCACCGACGTTGAGGTTGCACGAGCATCAGCTGAGGACGAACTGGAAACACAGCGAATCCTTACAGAGACAGCTCGAGTACGAGCATTCTCACACGGTCTTGCCGCTGAGAACGCCGACGACGAGATGACTCGAAGCAACAAGCCTGCAGCAGCTCCTGCTCCTGCAAAGAAGCGAGCTACTGTCCGTAAGGCAAAGCCCGTTGCTAAAAAGGCTACTGCTAAGAAAGCAACTGCTCGCAAGGGCAAGGTAACTTCCATCCGCAAGGCTGCATAAGTTAGCTACTTGCTAAATCATTAGGGCTCTCGATTTCGGTCGAGAGCCCTTATTCGTTTAACGATTTCCCCCCCGGTTCCAATTCAAAAACAACTCGTATCAACACCAAGCACACCTAGAACACAATATTTCTCGTCCACCAGCCAACACATGACTGAATACTTCCGGTGCATCGTAGAAGTGTTATCAATCACGTGCTCACCTGACACCCGGCACATACGTCCGAAGCGAGGCATATTAATGGCAAAGCGATCACGCACATCGTCGCCCATTTCGAATCTAGATCAGTTCACATCGAACGACGCATCGGTTGATGCGGCATGGCGGGAAGCACTCGCTTTCCGTGATCTCGGTACGAATGAGCGAGTTAAGTCACAGAAGCGACTCGCTCAGGCACAGGCAGTTCGAGCACAGGCAGAAGCCGAAGCCATCACATCTACTAAGAACTACTGTGTAGACGCACGAGCTCAGGCTGATGACAATCTGGCACGGTCAGAAGCAACGCTCTCGAAAGCAGAGCGAATTCGAGCTGACGCACTTGAGTGGGCGGCATCGATGGAAGAAGAAATTCAGTTTCGTCTCGATGACGCTGCTCGAATTCGAGCAAACGCCCGAGCATATGCAGAGAAGCTCGAAGGTAGCGCACGTGGTGCCGCCGATGCCCTGATGGACCAGACTCGTGTTGGTGCCGAAGAACTGGCAACCCGTATGCGATCTGATTCAGCTGAGGACATCCGCAAGATTCTCACCGATATTGAAGTTGCTCGAGCATCTGCCGAAGACGAACTCGAAGCTCAGCGTCTACTCACTGAAACTGCTCGTGTTAGGGCATTCTCAGCAGGTTTGACAGCTGAGGTTGCTCAGGAAGCAGAAGCTCCTGTTGAGTTCACTCCGGCACCTCGAAAGAAAGCCACGAAAGCCAGCACCGCAAAGAAGCGATCCTCTAAGTCGACTTCTGCACGCAATGCTGCGTAGTAAGTACTTCACGTACGAATTTGAAGGACCCGAGGATTATTCCTCGGGTCTTTTTCGTTAAGGTTCAGGGATTCTGCTGCGAGCAAGCGGTTGCATGCCCACGGTCTAGAGCTAAACTTCCGTCCAGCGACATACCCCTCTTGTCAGACACGACGCCACGGTGAAGAAAAATATGCAAAAAGCCACTACAGAAACTCTCTACTACGAACACTCGGCTGCAAATCCTGTGACTCTCACAGTGAAGCCCGGCGAATGGTTCGAGGTCGAAACTCAAATGAATCGTGGTCCCGATGCCGACCGCGTGCCGGACGACATTCGAGATTTGTACAACCAGTATCGTTCCGACAGCCAGCCGAACGATCGAGGGAATGCCTCGTCAGGGAGTATCTACGTTGAAGGTGCAAAACCAGGCGACTTGCTTACGGTTGAGATCGGTGAGATCAAAGTTCATCCAGTTGGCTGGACTCGTTACCGTGGATCGACCGGAGCTATGCCCGGTTACCTCGGACCATCAAACATTGGCGAGCAGTTCCGGATTTGCCGAATCGAGAACGACGAGATCATCTGGAACGACAAGCTTCGATTCCCAGTTGAGCCAATGATGGGCGTAATCGGAGTCGCTCCTGAACGAGAGGCCCGACACAACGGCTGGGCTGGGGAATGGGGTGGGAACTTCGATATTCAAGAAGTGACCAACGGTGCGAAGCTCAGCATCCCGGTCAATCACGAAGGAGCCCTGCTCCACGTGGGTGATATGCACGCTCGACAGGGCGATGGCGAAATCTGCGGTGGTGGAGGTATCGAGACCGGCGGCTCCGTTACGTTGAAAGTTTCCCTCAGCGAGAAGCCTGAAGAGATGACCTGGCCACGGATTGAGAACGACGATTACATCATGACCACAGCTTGCGAGAAGCCAGCTGAAGATGCGTTCCGTATCGCTCTTTCCGAGATGATTCTATGGCTTGAGGCTTCATATGGCATGTCGCGGGGCGAAGCCTACATATTCCTTTCTCAGTGCCTTGAAGCGCGAGTTACCCAGTTTGTGAACCCTAGCTACACATACGTAGCGAAGGTCGCTAAGAAGTATTTGGTTTAGCGACCGATGGCGCATCAGATAAAAGCCGTTCTATTCGACGTTGGCGGCCCTTTGGACACCGAGACAATCATGGATCGGGAGATCGATGAGCAGATTAAGCTGTCGTTCAGAACCAACGGCATTGCCATTTCTGATGCTGAATACGCTTCGGTAAACAAGTGGGCCATAGATTCGTTCGCTGCAAAGACGTATCACTCGATCATGTGGAAGATCGCTCAGGGCGATATGGATCTGATCATGAAGGTCGAAGCCGAACTTATGGAGACGGTTCCGCAGCGAAACGTTTCACGGGGAGACTTTGAACTCCGTGAAGGCACGCCTGAGCTGCTAGCGGAACTTTCAGATGAAGGACTGCTACTTGGGCTTGCTGCGAATCAGCCAGCCGATACGGTAGCGAAGATGGAGCGTTTCGGAATAGCTCAGTACTTCACGTACAAAGAGGTTTCCGGCTCCATCAATTTGCGAAAGCCCGACCCTCGCCTACTGCTGCATTCGTGCGATGGTCTCGGAGTGCAGCCAGAGGAAGCGATCATGGTTGGCGACCGAATCGACAACGACATCGTTCCAGCGCGAATGCTCGGAATGGCGGCAATACGCTTCGTTTCCGGTAGGCATGCAGAGCAACAGCCTCGATCATGGAACGAGGCACCACATGCTGATGTGTACTCGGTTGAAGAATTGGGGCAATCGATCCGGCGATTCGTGGCAAAGCCACCGAATACAGCAGGTGATGACGGGCCTGAATAATCAGCCGAGACCACATAGTTTTGATGGACATTGTTCAAGCAATAAAAAAGCCCTCGGAGAATTCCCGAGGGCTTTTTTGTTCATTCAATTATGCGATTCTAAATCGCTTGGTTGATGATCTCGCACCGTCGACTAGTCGATTGCGAACGAGCCTTTTCCCTTAGTAATGACGATCGGTCCGCTAGCGACTCCACCGACAACATCTGCAGTAACGCTGATCTTGCCAGAAAGCTTGCTGTCATCGTTCTTCACATCGAACTTTCCTGTGTCCACAACGTGCAGTTCAGTCGGCACCAGAACTGGTCCAGCTGAAGGATCGAGTGGGTAAGTTCCGGACCCAGTGTCAAACAGTCCCAACGCCTGTGGACCATCTGCGTCGATACATGATTGCATGAGACCCCAAATTGGGGCACCCGTGGCAATGTTGATGCCAATCAGACAGTTGTAGTAGGACGGTAGTTCACCGCTGGCGATGTTCATTTTCGCACTTCCTACCAACACTTCAGCGTTAGCACCAGTAATTTTCAGATCAGCCTTGAGCGACCCTTTCAGTGTGCCAACAAGCGTTTGCGTACCGGCGTCGAATGCAATCACATCTAACGTCGCTTTCGACTTGTGAGCGCTCTCGATCAGTGCCCCGTTGAGGATATCTCCGGCAGAACCACATGCTGTGGCGCTGTGCTTGCCATGCGGCTCACAACCGGTCATTGCTGCGACTAACCCGCCGAAGCCTTCACCGTTAGTCGTAATTTTTACGTTCTTGATGACGTCATTCTTGATTTTGAACTTCGAATCGACTGTTCCGCCGAGATCAAGTCCAACACCACCGACACCACCAAGCGCGTCAATTTTCTTCGCTTTAGCAGAAGCTGCGGCGGCCACACCGGCAGTAAGCGTCATGAGGGCGACAACCGCGATAGCGATCATCACACTGCGCTTATAAAACATTTTCTTACCCAACATACCTATGTCTCCAGTAGCTATATGTTCAGCCGGATAGAACACATAACTGCTTTGCCTAAAGTGCGAATCACACCTTCAGCACACCTGACACACATCTTTATCTATTCCAGACAGTGTGTCACATGATCAGGGATCGGTTTGATGATCTCTATGGCTCATCTTTCTGGCAGAGAGCATATCGACAAATACAAGATGCTTGGGTGTGATCTTGGTAAAGCACCGCTCTCCGAAGGGATGTTTTTTGTTATTCTTTGGGCATTGTGAACACTCGGTGGAATACCTAACCGACTCACACCCACTCATTCGCCCGCTTGATTTCACTCGAATGTCTACTCGATTTCGAAGTGTCCTCCGGTGGTCGCCACTGGAGAACGGTGATCCTTGCATCAGTCCGATAGAGTCATATCCGCGCTGATAGTCGACGACGATCCTGGCATTCAAGACATGGTTTCGCTTGCCATCGAATTGAACTGGCCAAAATCCACTGTGTACACGGCCGCCGACGGGCTCACCGGGCTCGATCTGGCGCGTGCGCACACGCCCGACGTTGTCATTCTAGATCTGGGCCTACCCGACATCGACGGACTCGAAGTTTGCGAGAAATTACGAGCGGAATCGTCTATTCCCATCGTCATGCTGACAGCGCGAGATCGAGAAATCGACATCGTTAAAGGTCTAAATGCCGGTGCTGATGACTATGTAACTAAGCCTTTCAGCCATCTCCAGTTTCTTGCTCGATTGCAGGCTGTACTAAGGCGCACACAAGGGGCTGCTCCAGACTCGTCTTACACCGACTCACGTCTGACGGTCGACTTTGATCGTCGTTCGGTGAGCGTCGACGGTGAAACGGCTCGCCTGACACCAACAGAGTTCAGCCTGTTGGAATATTTGCTGCGAAATGCGAACCGAGTTGTTACGCATGAAGAGCTGCTTCGAGCGGGCTGGGGCGAGGAATATACCGACGCCACCGGCTACATCAAAACACACATTAGAACGCTTCGAGAAAAGCTAAAAGATGACCCGACATCCGAGACAGGAATTGTCAACGAACGGGGTGTTGGTTATCGCTACGTCAGCGAAGTCGAGTAATTAGGCGTGACCACGGTGCGGTCTAACTCGATCAAACCTAACGCACACCTTTTCACCACCTTCACACCAACCGGATCAATACCATTCAGGGCGCGCAATCCGGAATCTACGACGTAGCATCTCCCCAAGTTTCTACGGAAATCAAAATTTGCCCTCACAATTGGGCAGACCAGCACGGGCCACAAGAAAACTATGCTCTCCGCAGCAGAACTAAATTCACAGATGCAGGTCCCAATCGCCAATTGGGATCAGGACACTGCTTGGGAACGTTTCACTGGTTTCCGAAATTTAACTGTCGACCAGTTTTGTGAAATTCAAGAGCAGTTACTCGTGGAGCAGATTAGAACAATCGGCTCAAGCAAGCTTGGCGCCCGACTGCTTCGAATGACCAAGCCCAGCTCGGTAGACGATTTCCGAGCGACGATCCCGCTTACAACGTACGCCGACTACACCAAGTATCTCGACCCCAGCGCACGGCAAGATCTTCCAGCGTTCGAATACATGTGGGCACACACCACGGGTGCACAGGCTCGCTACAAATACGTCCCATACACACGGCGTGCGTACACGCGCATGCTCGACAACCTCATGGGCGCGTTCCTGCTATCGACGGCACGAGAACCCGGAGACGTAAGAATCGGTCCAGGCTCTTCGATCATGTACAACGTTCCGCCCCGCCCTTACCTTTCCGGGTTTGCGGCATTCGGGATGGAACGTCGGTTCGGTCTTAAAGGGGTTCTCGAACCTGCTGCTGCCGAACACATGGAGTTCAAGACGAAAATTCGTACGAACTTCGAAGCAGCGATGGAACGCAAGGTCGACCTGATTATCTCCATGACCTCCGTGCTTGTTAGCGCCGGAGAACAGTTCAGCGACTCGCTTTCACGTCACAAGCGCAAGAAAAAGACACGAGAAGCCAAAGCAAAACTAGGCTGGCGCGCCAAGATCAAACTGGCAGCAGCAGTTGTGAAGGCAGCGATCAGTGGTCGCAAGGCTCGTGCCGGTGATGTTTGGGATACCAAAGGAATAATCGGCTGGGGTGTCGATACTCCGATTTTCCGCGACAGGGTTGAAGGTCACTGGGGCATGTCGCCTCGAGAGATCTACGCGTGCACCGAAGGCGGAGTAATGGGTGTTCAGGGACGTAACTCTGAGGGCATGGTTTTCAACCCATACATGAACTTCGTCGAATTCCTGCCTGCTTCCGAAGCGGTGAAAATGGAACAAGATTCTTCGTATCAGGGCAAGACTCACCTACTGAACGAAATCGTTCCCGGCGAAATGTACGAAGTTGTTATCTCGAGTTTCTACGGAATGCCGTTCGTTCGATACCGACTTGGACACCAGGTTCGATTCCTCAAGAACGCGAAATCGTCTGATATGACCAGCCTGCCCGAATTCGAGTTCCTGGGTCGATCAGATGACAGGCTCGACATTGCTGGATTCACTCGTATCGATGAGAAAACGATGTGGCAGGCGGTAGAAGGCACAGGATTGCCTATTGGATCTTGGACCGCTCGAACGGAAAGCCGAGATGGCAAACCAATTCTTCATCTCTACGCCGAGGCGAATGAAGAGATTTCACAGTCGCTTGCTGAAGACAAGATTCACTCTGCCCTTCGTGACGAAGATGATTTTTACCGTGATCTTGAAGACATGCTCGGAATTCGTCCGCTCGAAATCACGCTACTCCCTTCAGGAACATGGGATCGTTACTACGACGACCGCCTGAAACAGGGTCTCGAACTCCACGACCTTGTTCCACCGCGAATGAACTCGACCGAACATGATGTCTCTGACCTGGTGAATATCGCGTCGCACCGCGAGTCGATAATTTCGTAGAAAACTCGAACGCTTATGAACGAGATTTACATATTCCTACCCATGGTGCAGTTCTTGATCAGCATTTTGCTGGTCAGTGTCGTACTGCTCAGTGCGCCAAGTGACCGGCTAAACCGGATATTCACAGCGTTCCTGATTGCACTCGGAACGTGGGGTATAACGATCTTCCTGATGCGCGATGCGTTCCCCGACGCTGGTCGTGCGTTGACCATTGAGAAGATTGCGCTTGCTGCAATACCGTTCACAAGCATCTTCTTCTACCACTTCGTTTACGCGTTCGCGGGTGTGAAGCGAAACAAATCGGTATTGCTCAGTTTCTACGGCCTCGGCATTGGGGCGGCAGTACTGTCGCTACTCGGAATGACCGTCGATGGCATGGTCACAAAGTTCTACGGATTTGCCCCGGCAATTACTCCATTCTTCCTCCTGGTTCTCCTCGCCTCTTACCCCCCAGTGGCTTTGGCGATTTGGGACATCCGAAAAGCCCTGCGAAACGCGCACTCACGCCGAGCTAATCAGCTTCGACTGCTGCGGTTAGGTGCGATCGTTTCCCTGCTGGGCGCCACAAGCGATTTCATCCCATCGCTTGGACTCAACATTTATCCGATGGGAGTTTTAGGAAACATCGGATTCGGGTTGATCACCACTTGGGCGTTGACTCGATACCGGTTGATGGAACTCCGCATGGTTGCCCGTCGTGGCTTGGCTTACACGGCAATCAGCACAATGACTCTTGGAATCTACGGTATCGCCGTGGGCGTTCTCTGGCTCGCCGTGCCTGAGCTGAGTACAGCCGCTGCGATTATTGCCGGCATTGCGACAATCTTTATCACCGGGCTTTTCATTCAGCCGCTTCTCCAGAAAGCGCAAACGACTGTCGACAGGCTGTTCTTCAGAGAACGGTTCGACATGCTCAACGCTCTCGCCCAACTGAACTCTGACCTCAGAGACATTACAGACTTCGAATCAGTTGTTTCTAAACTTGGAGATAACGTTCGACAGATCCTGAGAACTGACTGGGTTGGTGTAGTTCTTCCTGACGCAGCCGAGCAGTCGTTCGAGGTTTACTACGACACTCGGGGTCATAAGGGTCGAATCACACTGGAACTTGACGGACTACTGGCTCGTCGACTCACTTCTGAGGACCGACCATTCTTCCGTTCGGACCTAGCGACTGACCCATACCTTCAAGCCGCCAGCGAACTCGAACGATCAACCATTCGAGATTTGCAAGCGGAAATGGTCGTACCACTCAAAGCAGGTGGTGAACTGACCGGATTCCTTTACATGGGACCAAAACTTGTCGGCGGTCACTATAACTCGGCAGAACTCGATTTCGTTTCCGCTGCAGCTGATCAGTCGGCTATGGCGATCAACAACGCTCGCGCTTACGCAATTGAAGCAAAACGTCGTGAAGAGCTGGAACGACTCGACGGCTTGAAGTCGATTTTGCTACAGACGGTTTCACATGAGCTGAAATCCCCTATCACGGCGATCAAACTCTCGACCGAATTGCTCGACCATGTGTCGAACGGTAACGCTTCTATCGAACAGCGCGACCGTCTGATCACCACGCTGAAATACGGTATCCAGCGCCTCGAACGCCTGACGTCGGAGTCGCTCGACTACGCTGCCATGCAGAGCGCTCACCTTGAGCTTCACCGCCAACCTGTTCGACTCGACAGCATCGTCGAAGAAGCTCTGGCCCTGCTGCAACCATCGATCACTGCTCGTGCACAAATCATGGAGTACGACATCGACGAATCCCTTAATCCTCTGATGATCGACGAACAGCGAGTCGAACGCGTAATCGCCAACTTGATCAGCAATGCTCACAAATATTCACCAAAGGGTGGTCTCATCAAAATTGAGATTAAACGAGAGGATGAAGACCAGGTTCTTCGAGTTATCGACGAAGGTCCTGGCATCAGCGAAGATGAAGTTGAAGCTGTCTTCTCTCCCTATTACCGTGGCAAGCTCGCCGACACATCCCCCGTTCAAGGTTCAGGGCTTGGACTATCAATCGCTCGTTACCTAACCGAGTTGCACGACGGAACACTTACCGTTGAATCGGACGGAGTGCAGGAAGGCAGCACTTTCGTGCTCAAACTTCCGGCATCAAGTCTTGATCTGCTCGACGACGATTCGCCTAACGGGACTGTCAGCGAAGAAGAGCTCGACGATGAGTCGCTGTGGCCTCAGGCAATATCGGGACCGAGCGACACGACGTTCACTCGATAATTCACCGCTGAGCCACCCACGTGTTACCTAACGCGGGGATACAATTTCCACACTCGGTTCGAGTAAGGGATTTTTCAGAGGTAACACTTCAATGAATCACGAACGTTCTGCGCGCCTGTTTAAGAAGGCGAAAGAACTAGTTGCGGGTGGCGTATCAAGCCAAATCAGAGTGGCTGAACCTGCCGAAACACCGCTCTTCTTCACCCATGCCAAGGGTTCCAAAATGTGGGATGTCGATGGCAATGAATACATCGACTACATTCAGGGCATGGGCCCAAATCTGTTCGGGCACTCCCCCGACTTCATTAACAAGCAAGTAAATGAAGATATGGAGAAGGGCTACGTTTTCTCGGCACAGTTCGAGCGAGAACTCGAAGTCGCTGAAATGGTTCTAGATATGGTGGGAATGGATGACGCAACGGTTCGGTTTGCGTCTTCAGGAACCGAGATCGACCAGTTGCTATTCCGCACTATGCGAGGATTCACAGGCCGACCCAAAATTTTGAAGTTTGAAGGCCACTACCACGGCTGGATGGATTCAGTTAACTGGTCCGTCCATCCACCGCTCGACAAAGCCGGCCCCGACGACGCTCCCGTGCCAGTTGGTGAATCAGAAGGCATGGATCAGGCTACCGCCGACGGATTGGTTATTAGCCAGTGGAATGATCTTGAAAAGCTCGAAATTATCTTCAAAAAGCACGGGCACGAAATTGCCGGTGTCATCATGGAGCCAATTCTCGCTAACACCAACTGCATCGTTCCTGGGGCTGAATTCCTTGAAGGGCTCCAACGCCTCTGTAAGGAAAACGGCAGCCTTCTTGCGTTCGACGAAGTCATCACCGGCTTCCGCGTAGCCCGCGGTGGAGCACAAGAATACTTGGGCGTTACCCCGGATTTGGCGACTTACGCAAAATCGATGGCTGGTGGTTTTCCCATAGCAATGATCCTCGGTCGACGTGACGTAATGGACCTCATTGGTGACGGAACGGTTTACCACGGTGGAAGCTTCAACTCAAACGTAATGTCGATAGCGGCTACGTACGCTTCCTTGAAGTACATCGAGGAGCAAGGTGACGCTTTCTATGATGATCTCAATGGCAAAGGTCTACGCTTAATGGAAGGACTTCGCGATGTCGCAAAATCGCTAGAGTCCGACTTACATGTACAAGGCGTTGGATCGGTATTCGCTATATCGTTCACCACGAAACAAGAAATAACCAACTGGCGAGACCACGCTCGTAATTGCGATGACAGCAAGTACGCACGGTTTGCCAAAGAGATGTTGAAGCAAGGCATCCGACTATCTTCAAATGGTCGAATTCACCTTTCTTCAGCACACACAGACGAAGACATAGACAAGACTGTCGCTGCTGCGGCTGCTGTTCTGCCGACCCTGTAGAGAATTGATCTCTGCGTCGGTGTTTATGAACAGCATCGGCGCAGAGTGACAGGGTACTTCTCATAAGACCAGTGGGCTCTATATGGGATAGGAGAAGCAAAACTTGCAGTGGAGTTCTGCCGTATCAGATTCGCCTTCATTCACCGAGGCGGTCACTCAGGCATCTGAGCAAATTCTTGCAAATCTAGATGGTCAGCATCCAGATTTGGCAGTGGTATTCATTTCGTCCCACCACACACCTTCTTACTTCACAGCGCCAGAAGTAATTGCTGAAGCGCTTGGAGCCAAAGTAGTTATTGGTTGTTCCGCAGCCGGTGTAATCGGTGGCGGTCAAGAAGTAGAACGTCGACCGGGAATCGCTATTTCTGCTGCCGTTCTACCGGGAGTCGAACTCTCACCTTTTCACCTTAACCAGGACGAACTGCCCAGCCCCGACGCGGGTCCCGAAGCTTGGCACGAATTGCTCGGGATTAACCCTGACGACTGTCCTGCGATCATGCTTTTGCCAGACCCGTTCACGCTCCGAAGCGATCATTTACTAGCCGGACTCGACTTTGCTTATCCGTCTGCCGTGAAAATTGGCGGACTCGCCAGTGGCGGTGGTCAGCCAGGTGCAAACGCTCTTTTCATCAACGACAAATCAGTGCGCTCTGGTGCCGTTGGAGTAGCTTTCACGGGCGATCTTGCTGTTGAAACCGTTGTCGCTCAGGGTTGCCGACCTATCGGCGAACCACTGGTTGTGACCGAATCTGAAATTAACGTTATTTCAAAACTTGGCGATCAGACTCCACTCGAAGTTCTTCGAGACTTATTTGATGCTGCTGAAACCCGTGAAAAGCGACTGATTCGTCGTTCGCTTCAGATCGGAATCATCATGGATCGACTGGCGCAAGATAGCACCGAAGGTGAGTTCCTCATCAGGAATGTACTCGGAGCGGATGAAGACGATGGCACTCTCGCCGTCGGTGAGCTTGTTCAAGAAGGACAGGTTGTACAGTTCTTCGTTCGAGACGCTCAAGCCGCCGATGAAGATCTGCGGATGATGCTCGAAGAGTACATCGATAATCTCGACGAAGGCGATATTCCAGCCTCTGCCCTACTGTTCAGCTGTCTTGGACGTGGCCAGTATCTCTACGGGTCGCCCGATCACGACACGACGATGTTCACCGACATGGTGGCTGATATTCCAATTGCGGGATTCTTCTCGAACGGTGAGATCGGACCCATTGGCGATCAGACCTTCCTTCACGGCTACTCAGCAAGTTTCGCACTGTTCAGCCAACCATCGAAGAAGTAGGGATCGGCGGGTTCGCTCGCTGAATCGCTACTTCAGATTTCCCGAGTGCATCCGAGGGCTCTCGTAGCTTGAACGCGACGTTATCCCTGGTCACGTCGATTACGCCTGAAGCAGATCAATGGCATTGGCGATGATCCCTCCTGCGTCGGGAAGCCGAACGGAGTCTTTGACCATTGCGGCCTCTCGCCCAACAGCTACGGTAGGAACTCTTTGAGTTCTGCCGGGTCGGCGAGTGTGAGTGCCTTGATCACGGCGTGCGTCGAATCACCCGACGATTCAATTAGGCCACCGTCGGGGGAAGTCTCGTAGCAGCTAATCGCATAGTTTCCGAACGTTCCCACCTGCGCCCGGCGGTAGTCACGCCAACATTCGTCGAACGAATACCCGGTCACACCACCCGCAATCAAACGATCAACATAATGTGCCACAAGCTCGGATTCGTGCTCGGCTAAGATTTCGAACGGCACGGCGGTCATCATGAATTTAGCAAGATCGTTGGTACCACCAGAGTACGCCGGCATCTGCCAATCGATAATCACGGGTTGAGTACCGTCAGAAGTCTCTCTCAGCAAAATATTGCCTTGATGAAAATCGTTGTGCGTCAAAGTTAATGGTCGACTTCGCATAGCGTCTCGAAGTTTTACAAGACCGGCGCCAAGATATTCACCAGCTACCACAAGACCGCCGGTCTTATCGAATCGCTCGTCATCTTTGATAACACTCCAGCCAATCGCTGAGTCAGCAGGGTCTTGATTGAACAAAAATGCCCAATCATCGTCTTTGACCCATTCACTCTCTCCAAGCGCTTCGTCGCGCCAGAACCGTGCATGAAAAGTCGCCATAAATTCGAGAGTTGAGCGAGCGATTCCGATATCAACTTTGGCGTATTTCTGCCCGGCGGGGAGCACGCCTAAGTCCTCGAAAACAAAACATGTCGTTCGCTCGTTGTGATCTTCTTCAGCCCCGTACATTCGAGCGATTGAACCGCCGTAATACGATTCAAGCAGACGGTAGCTGCCTAGCTCGGCGACGTAGGGACCATATCCAGCTTCTTTTATTCGCACAGTCTCGTCGTACGGCGGAATTTTCACGATCACGACGTCAGGGTGTTCGCTGGTTCTCTTCGAGTATTCGACCCGCACTCTGAACAGTTGAGAGAGGAGCGGGTTGTTTCCGGTCATCAGCTCAAACCGAAGACTCGAAATCACGCAAGCTCCGGCGCTCGCAAGCATCCTCTCAAGCCACTCTGGCGTAATTTCTTCTCGGCGAATCGGAATTGTCGACATACCGAAAGTTTCACACCGGATTCGATTCACGTCCACACCCAGTTCATCCCCGCTATCAACTTCCGATACCATTTCGCCCATTCAAAGCATCAACGACCCAGACAAACAAGGAATCAAAGAGGCGATATGAGCAGGTTCGAAGGTCAGGTAGCGGTAATTACGGGCGGAGCACTCGGCATTGGCGGGGCAACCGCTCGCAAGTTGGCATCCGAAGGCGCAAAGGTATTTATCGCCGATATCGATGATGCGGCAGCCGCCGCGAACGTCGAACGTATCGTGCAGGCAGGCGGCACGGCGGCAGCCAGTCACGTGGACGTTTCGATCAGCGAAGACATCGCCCGAATGGTGAACGAGGCGGTCGATCTGTACGGCCGACTCGACATCCTCGTTCAGAACGCTTTCGGGGTGATGGCCGGTGAGTCTCAGATTCACGGAACAGCCTTAACTGTCGAAGAAGACAACTGGGATTATGGAATCGATGTTCTGTTGAAGGCTTTGTACCTCGGTCCCAAGCACGCAATTCCACACATGCGTGCAAACGGAAGCGGCAACATCATTAACCTCGCATCTGTCCACAGCTTTCTCCAGGAGCCGGGAATGCTCGTATACGAAGCAGCAAAGGCCGGTGTAGTTGGCATGACCCGCCAGATGGCAAACGATTTCGGACCAGACGGCATTCGGGTGAACGCAATCGCGCCTGGTCATATCGTTGGCGAGGGCTTGGCGAAGATGTGGGAAGAGAATCCTTCAGGACACAAGTTCTTCGCCGATCAGTACCCACTGCGAAGAACCGGAGTACCTGACGATATTGCGAACGGAATAGCGTTCCTGTGTTCCGATGATGCCTCGTTCATCACAGGTCACACGCTGTTCATCGACGGCGGTCTAACGGTCCAGCTTCAGGAAAAGTTTGGCACTCGACAGGCTGAGTACATCAGAGCCAATCCGGACACACGACTGCCTTAGTAGGCAGTCGGCTTGATCGCTTTTCGTGCTCCGTGAAGTACGCGCCGTCGACTCCTGGCGAGCAGCTACATCGGACTTCCGAGTGCAGCCGATGGACCACATTGGGGGGAATGATTCAGCGCCACAGGAGAGATCGTTCCGTAACCGATGATCCCTCCTAACGTCGGGAAATCCGATTCGTGAACATGTGCGTGATAGGCGGCAGATCAAACGACTACCGATCTATCCCGAGTACTTTCCCTTGAAAGCTATCTCGCTGGCGTCTTTTCGGTCGTTAGCGAGATTTTGCTTCACCATGCGAGGGTGAATATCGTCGTCGGTGCCACGAGTGCCGACGGCAATTGCACAAATCGTCTCGAAATTATCCCTCGACACACCGGCAACATCGTAAGCAGCGTCAAGATCAATGCCGCCCATCGCCCGGGTGTTCAGTCCCATCCGATTCGCCTGCAATGCCAGCGACATCCAGGCAGCGCCAGTATCGAACTGCGCCGTTCGAATCTTGTTGCCTTCTTCATCGACTGTCCTCGCGAACACCAGCACCATCATTGCTGCTTTGGGTGCGTACCGAGCGTTGCCTTCGCTCAACAAGGCGTTAAATCGCTCACGACCTGGACCATCTGTAGCGTAAACAAATATCCACGGCTGCCGATTGGTTGCTGACGGTGCCCAGCGGGCAGCTTCAAACAAAGAAGCGATTTCGTCGTCTGACAACGGCTTGTCGGCGAAAGCTTTTGAAGACCAGCGTTCGATGAACATCGGCTCAACGTTCGCACTAGCTTGTCGTGAATTCTTCGAATCGCCGCTGGTCATGAAATATCGTTGTCCCTGTGAGCTTTTTTTCGCGTCGCGCCTGTCTAACAGGCGTTAGATGCGCGCTTGTACGGATTATATGCCTGGTAAATGAACGGTGCGTTATTTGCCGTTGTTACGAATCGCCGTCGACGATAGATCCGACCGAAACTGTTCTTCTGTCAGTTCTGTGAACATGCTTCGGAAACGAGCCGGCACTTCGAATTCAATGTCGTGGAGACCACGGAATTGACTTTGATCATCGACTCTTCCGGCCACGACAAATCGACAGCCGTTTTCGTGAATTAAATCCAGCGAATTCTCTACAGACGAATGAGTTCCAGCTACATGATCGGGATAGTAGCGTTTGTCCATCAGGCGGATATATGTGTCGAACCCGATCACAAATGTTGCACCTGGCAGCAAGGACGATTTTTCTGTAAACCGCGGAGCACTCGTCACGATCAGCGAACTGCCCTCGGCCATGATTTGGGCACTACGTTTTTCCAGCTCTTTGCGGGGAAGCATGGGCTTATCGACGTTCGTAATAGAAATCTCGTAGAAAGTTGGACCACTCACGACTTTTGAAGCGGCATTGAGCATGCTTCGATGTCCGTCATGAAGAGGGTTAAACGAACCGGCTAAAACGACCGGATGAGACGGGAGCGATTCGCTCACTTGCCCATCTGGCGAAATTACAACCGCACCAATTTCTTCTGCATAAAGTCGATCAATCGATTTCATCAAATCGTTCCGTTTCAAGAACGTCAAATTCCAGCCGCTCTTCGATTCCTAAAGCCTCTGCGATCGAATTCAGCACTATCGCCGAGACAATCGCATCCTCATCCGCACGTGACCGAGATTGCTTGTCAAACCATATCGACCCGCCACCAGAGCCGGTGTTTGTTGCCCATGCGATATGCGCTCGGTCTTCACCACGTCGCACTCTATCTGTTGCCACAGCAGCCGTACATCCCACACCGAACAAAGGCTGGTCGCCGTCATCTCCTTCAGCAAGTTGTTGTGCCCGTTTCAGAGCCGCACGAGCCATCAGTTGAGCCTCATTGGCGGAGACATGTTGCTCGGTCGGTTCACCAACGAACTCATGAAGCGCTTTTCGGGAATATGGAACTTGAGCTTCGAGAATAGTTCGTGAAGCTCCCGGCTCGGCGAACAGATCACTTATCGCCTGAATTCCTGAGCCGGTCACGACGATACACCCCCGCCCCGGAGTTCCGTGAAATTTCTGCGCTAGCTGTTGAGCGGTAATTTGGGCGGTAACTTGCTCTGGCACTATTTTCCACCCCAGGCTTCATATATTTCGGGTCGGCGGAAATGCCTGAAGAAAGTTTCCGGAACGTGCCGTGCGTCTTCCGGTACTGATGCTTCAAGCTTAGCGATGACGATATCTTCGACCGTTCCATCGTTCGATTGCGCCATTATTTTGCCTAAAGGATCACACACGAAGGTCACGCCTTCGAAAGTGTGCCCCGCCTTGTTATCGCCGACCTGATTGCATATGGCTGCAAACACAGTATTGTCGTACGCCCTTGCTGGAACATATCGTTCCCAGCGCGCCTGTTTGTCGGGAGCAGGTTCTGGACCGCCAGAGGCGTGCGGCATAAAGATCAGTTCAGCGCCTTTGTCGGCGAGTGCTGCGGACACTTCAGGGAAGTGGGTGTCGTAACAAATTTCGATTCCAAAACGGATCTTTGTATGATTGAAAATTGGCAGATCATCGCCGTGTCGCCACGTGCCGATCTCAGTTGTAGGCACGTGAGTCTTCCGGTACTTGCCTTCGATTCCGTTCGCGGAAATCACAAGTTGGGTGTTGTAAACGATTCCACTGGAATCACGTTCCAGCAGCCCGACTAGAAACCAGATGCCATGTCGTTTGCCGATGGCTTCGAGAGCATTAGTGGTTTCGCTAGGAATTTCTACTGTTGGTGGGATGCGTGTTCCGTTCGCTGGATCGCCCGAGCGTTCGCTGGTGTTGTAACCGCAAACCGAAAGTTCAGGAAAACAAGCGATATCAGCGCCTTTGGTAACCGCATCGCCAAGTAGACGATCTATCGAGTCGAGATTGCCTTCAATATCGCCCACTACAGACGTCATCTGAATCGCCGCTATTTTCACGTCTTGCAAGGTTCGCTCCGGTGTTCGTCGCCTTTTCCAAATATGGCTGAATCGTACAGGAGATAAGTGGCCTTCAAACACCGGTAGCAATCAGCATTCGAATAAGAATCCCCTAAAGGCATCTAGAAATCACGATTTACGCGTCGATGAATCAGGCGTAGTGTGTGCCGCAAGCGGGCGATCATTTGGCGAGGGCTGAACTGAATCGCTGATTCACGCTGACACCAAAGCCAGTGCTCCGGAAAGTTAAAGCCAACAATGCTCGAACATTTTCATGTTGCTGAAGAAGACGAAGTTCGGATCATGCCCGATGCTCTTCGAAAGACGGTCAACGAACTCTTTCTGAAGATAGGCTTTTCTGAACAGGACGCCTGGCAGTCGACTGACGTATTGCTGTTGTCGGACACCCGTGGTGTCGACACGCACGGCGTTTCGAACATGATGCGTCGTTACATCGAGGGTGTTGCGGAAGGGTTCATCAATCCAACTCCCAAATGGACGATCACCCGCGAAACACCGACCACAGCCAACGTCGATTGCGACCGTGGTCTCGGCATAGCTGTTATCCCGCAAGTCATGGAATTGGCGATAGAAAAGGCACGTGACACCGGCATCGGTGCGATCACAATGGGCAACGGTCGGCACGCCGGGATGATCGCCTATCACGCAATGATGGCACTCCCGCACGACATGATCGGCTACGCGATTACCGCGGGCGGACAAAGCATGCCTCCTACGTTTGGAGCAGAACCCCGCCTGGCTCCGAACCCTCACGCTTGGGCGGTTCCCGGCGATAAAGAGCCACCGTTTGTATTAGATATTTCTTCATCGTCGGTCGCAGCCAACAAGGTTCAGCTACTGCGCCGAATGAACTCGATGACCATCCCCGGAATGATGGCAGAAGCCGATGGAACTCCGATCATGGACGAACGTCCGGTTCCCGAAGAAACAATCGTGCTTCCCAACGGAGCCACACGGGAGCTTGGTTCGCATAAGGGCTACGGAATGAGTGCGGTTGCTCAAGTTTTCGGTGGAATCCTTTCCGATGGTGCATTTGGTCCTTACGAGGGCGGACACATGTCGCACTTCGTAGCCGCTTACTCGATCGAAGCGTTCACCGACGTTCAGCGATTCAAGGAGTCGATGGACGATTTCATGAAGTATCTGCGAGAGACTCCACCTGCGCCGGGACATGACCGCGTCTACTACGCGGGATTGCCTGAGCATGAAGAATCGATCGACCGCAATGAACGGGGAATCCCGCTTCATCATGAGGTGGTCGAATGGTTCGATCAAGCCACCGCCGAATTCGGTCTTAGCCCACTGGAACGATAAGGAGTTTTTGAAAAATGCTTGAACACTTTCACGTTCCAGAAGAAGACCGAGTAACGGTCCGCCATGAGGATCTACTCAAGACCACAACCGATATTTTCGAGGCCATGGGTATGCCTCGTGAAGATGCAGAGTTAGCCGCCGACGGGTTGGTAACTGCCGATATTCGTGGCTGCGAGACCCATGGGGTGTCGAACATGCTGCGAGCCTACGTACAGGCGTTTGCCGATGGCAAAATCAACCCGACACCTGATTGGAAGATCACTCACGAAACCAAAGCAGTTGCGACTATTGAAGCCGACAAAGCGCACGGCTTGGTGATCTGTCCGCGTGCGATGGATATCGCTATTAAGAAGGCTAAGAAAGTCGGAATCGGAGCGGTGACGATCCACAACAGCACGCATGCCGGGATGATGGCGTATCACGCAATGCGAGCGATGCCCCACGACATGATTGGCTATGCAATCACTGGCGGTGGTGCGGTGATGGTCCCAACCTTCGGAGCCGAACCACGTGTCGGAGCTGTTCCTCACGCATGGGCTGTTCCTGCCAACAAGATGCCGCCGTTCGTCCTAGATATTTCGTCTTCGTCAGTTGCCGCCAACAAAATCAATTTACTTAGAAGAACCGGTGCTGATCTGTTGCCGGGGCTTCTCGCCGATGAAGATGGAACTCCTTTGATGGAGGCCCAAGAAGTACCGGATACGACCCACTTACTGCCGTGGGGTTCCACTCGTGAACTTGGATCGCACAAGGGTTATGGCATGGCAGTTATCGGGCAGGTATTCTCAGGGATTCTCTCGGCAGGACTGTTCGGGGTAAGTAATCCACCGGGCAACGGTGCGCAGTTCGTAGCTGCCTTCAGTATCGATGCTTTCCGTGATGTCGCCGAGTTCAAGGATTCGATGGACGAGTTCCTGACGTATCTGGTCGACACGCCACCGGCTCCGGGTCACGACCGTGTGTACTACGCGGGGCTGCCCGAGCATGAGGAGACCGAAATTCGTGAACGAGACGGCATTCCGCTGCATCGTGAGGTGGTCGAATGGTTCGACTCGACCGCTGATGAATTGAAGCTGGATCGAATCGGACGAATTTAATCGAAATTACCTGATCGGTTTCATGAGTGGGAACAACCGTGTATTATTCCGCATATTCCGCGACAGCGATTGCGAATAGATATCCGGAAAGATTGTTGTGGAATTTTCAAAGCGGATCAACCCACTTATCAAATGGTGAATCATATGGATTGTCCTCACTGTAGTCGAATTACTAGGCGCGCTAACTTCTGCCAAAACTGCGGTGGAGAATTAGCACCCGGAGGTTCCGGAAGAGGGAACGTGGTCGCCTGCGCTGGATGCGATGGCACCGGTCGAGTCTTTGACTTTTACGGCATAGAAATCGACCATGAGGCTTGCAATGGATCTCGGGTTAGACGAATTTAACGCAATCTCAACAACGAATATTTCGGGTTCATCGAATCCGAATTTCCCATGGACGAATCAGCTACTAAATAGCAGCGCGTTCTAGCTCGATTACTTCTTCAGCAAGAGCTTCAATTTCGTCGACATCGTCTTCGAGCATGTCGAGGTCGTCGAGTTCAGGCTCGTCAATTTCAGAGATGGTCGCGACCGGCTCAAGCTGTGGAGCCATCACAACGTCTTCATCAAGCGTATTTGGTTGTTCTATCGAGCCATTAGCCCTAATAGAGCGAGAATTGATCGTGTAGCCGCATGTAATGCAGCTCAAGAATGACCCGAAGCTGTCGGAGCCAAGCTCGACCGTACCGTCTTTGCAACGTAAGCAAGATTTAAAATAAAGCACCGTAACGCCTCCATATGATCACGGCGGACACCGTGGTGTTTGAAGTCACACACGCATATGACGCGTGGACCGAACGAGCGGCATCCTATCCGGTAACGGCTAATTGGTTCCTAGTGCCGATTTATACGAGTTTTTGCGATTTTTCGTAATTTTTGGGAATTTTCAGACTTTTGGAGATCGAGCGGACTATTCGCCCGCTGTAATTCTCGACTTCCCGACGCCAGGAGGGATCATGAACGACTGGGAATAGTCCTTCGATGTGCGGCTCGATCTCTTGCTAGACAGGCGAATCGCCCCCTTCGTACGTGACCCCTCGGATGCACCCGGGAAGTCCGATTAGTTCGGAGGGAGGCGAACGACGAGCTGAGATGAAGATTCTTGGAAGATCAATTCAATAAATCCATAAATCTCGCTTTAGAGCAGCGAAGTGACTTTGCTGGGGCAGGAATATGCTTCCACTAATACGCAGTACAGGTGCACAGGTCTCGATAGTCGAGACCGCCTAAGCATCACGGTTTGGAACTCGGAGGCAGTATCGAATGGCAAGGCTCTACATCTTAGGAGCGGGAACCCCAACCCCTACACCAACTCGATTCGGCTCTGCCTACGTTCTCGAAATCGAGGGCGAAAAAATCATGTTCGACTGTGGTCCTGCAACAACGCACAAACTCGTGCAGTCCGGACTCTGGCCGCTCGATATCGACTACATCTTCTTCACCCACCACCACTTCGATCACGATATCGACTACCCGTGCTTCCTCCTGACCCGATTCGATCAGTCGATTGGCAAGGAAAACCAGCTTCAGGTATTTGGCCCGACCCTCACAGAAAAAATCACAGAGGGTGTGATTGGTGAGAACGGAATTTTCTCTCACGACTGGAAGGCGCGTATCTACCACCCGCTCTCGCAGAAGGTTTACATGAACCGTGGTGGAGTAATGCCTAGACGTGCTCCAAAAATCGCAGCCCGAGACGTGGGCGTCGGCACAGTTCATACAGCCAAGAACTGGGAAGTTACCTCGGCGAACGCAGAACACGTTCAGCCGTATCTCGACTCGCTCGCTTACCGAATCGAGACGAAATCAGGCAAGTCGGTAGTGTTCACTGGGGACACGCAGCCGTGCCAGTCGATCATCGACTTGGCAAAGGGCGCTGACGTTTTGATCTCGATGTGCTGGGACGACCAGGAATGCATGGACGCTGACGGCGAATCGCCGGGTCAGTGCGGCACAACGGGCGCAGCCCGGATGGCTGAAGAGGCTGGTGTGAAGAAGCTGATCCTCGTTCACATGGGCGCCCACATCGCTTCACACGGTCCACTCGAAAAGGGAATTGGCGATATTCGAGAGGCGTTCAGTGGACAGGTCATCTTCTCCGAAGAACTAATGGCTATCGACGTATAGGTCGGTCCCTTAACAAAAAGCCCGTTAATCACAACAGCCCCGATTCCGCATGAATGGAATCGGGGCTGTTTTTGTTTTGACCGAACACAACATTACGTTTCGTGATATACATGCCCCAGTGTTATGAATGTGCAAACTCTGAAACTTTGATCAGCGAGGAATATATGCCTGAAACCGAATCTTCAAATTGGCAACGAGCCAGCCTGATCCCTACGTCTGGGCTTAAGGGGCACCGAGAACAAGAGGTTCGTGCAACATCAGCGACGCTGGCAGTTCTCAGTGCAGTTCCTGAATTTTCCAAGTCGGTGCTCAAGCAATTCGGAGCTCCCGCGGGAAAGTCTGAAACATTTGTCGAAGTCTCTTTCAAGACTTCAGACGGTCGAATGGTTCGTCCTGATGGTTTGATCCGGGTCAAATCAAGATCTCGGACTTGGACTTGTCTAGTTGAAGTTAAAACCGGTCGCAATTCGCTCGAATTCGAACAGCTGGAAACTTATCTGGATATTGCTCGAGCCAACGGTTTTGACGCTCTCGTAACCTTCTCAAATCAGTTCTCACCTTCTGCAGGCGTTCACCCAGTCAAAGAAACTACGAAGTGTCGACATGTATCACATGTCATGGACAGCCTTGATCACCGAAGCGGTTATCCAACATGAGCATCGGGGGATTTCCGATCCGGATCAGGCATGGATTCTATAAGAACTGATTCGTTATCTAGAACATCAAAACTCCGGTGCTCACGAATTCGAGGACATGGGACAGCATTGGGTTGGAGTCCGAAACTCAGTAAAAGATGGCACTCTAAGAAAGACCGATCCTGGAGTCGAAGAGGTCGTTGAACGCTGGATCGAATTAATGCGATTCCTTAGCCTTCAACTCGGAAAAAACTTAGGAGCTGAAGTTCGTCAAGCTCTGACGAAATCTGAACGTGGTGATCCTCCAATGAGAGTAAATAACGCTAAGTCACACCTGGAAGACAACTCCACGCTGTCGGGTTCTTTTCGTATTCCAGACGCTATTGCTGACGTAAAAATAGACGCTAATTTGCAATCAAGAATTGTTGAAGCTTCAATTTCAGTGGACTCACCTAAAGAGGGACGCCCGCGAACACGAGTGAACTGGCTTGTACGACAACTCTCGAAATCACCTGATGCAGTAAGGATCGACGCCAGTTTTGGCCGACGGCGAGAAACGACTTCGAACACCCTAGCCGCACTCCGAGAAGATCCCAGCTTAGGGTTGCTTGCTGACAACCGTGTTGACCCGACCCGATTCACTATCGCGCTGACAACCGACATGGGCGTGAAAAAGGGAAATGGTCAAGGCTCATTTGTTGAATCAATTCAGACGACATTGGAAGTGTTTTACCAAGAAGTCGTAGAGGTGCTTAAGGCGTGGACTCCAGCCGCACCTAAGCTCCCAGTACCCGAAACTTCGGTGTCCAATCAATGACCTAAGTCCACTGCATGAAACAGCCCCGATTCCATCTAATCGGAATCGGGGCTGTTTTGTGTCGTTCGAGTTGGAGGTTTGTTTGGCTCACGGCCAAATGGAAAGTGTTATCCGTGACTTCAGGTGTCGTGTCCGTATAGCTGTGCTCTAACGGTTATCCATTTGAAGAACAGGAACTTTTTCTGTTCGACAAGAATTGCGGCGGCTTTAGTGGCTAGATTCTTCGAGACGAGAATCTCGACGCCCTTTTCTTTGACCAACTGATAAGCCGATTCGTTGGCTTTCTTTGCGTAGGTATCGACCGATACCGAGGCGTGACCGCCTCAGCCAAGTCCGGCCAAATAGTCGAGCGCCACAGGTCGTTCGCGACCTTGAAGGTGCTCTTTCGCTGCGTCTGTAATCAGAAGTTGCATATTTTCTCTTACGTGGCCGACCGGCGATTATTGTCGGATAAGTTACTAGCCTTCGATGCTACTACCCGTTCCAGAGATTCGGCTGAAATCTTGCTCCTAGGTCAGTTCTCGCTTCATCTGAGCGAGTCCCATCGGACCGAGCTTGAGAGCCTTGTTGTGCCACTCTTTCAGATCGAAATCCGCTCCTGCTGATTGCTTCGCAGATTCACGAGCTTCGAGCCACACACGTTCTCCGACCTTGTAGCTGATCGCCTGTCCCGGAATTCCGAGATACCGATCAACTTCCGAAGCCACGAAATCAGCCGGGAAGTGAACTCGTTCTCGCATGAACTCCAACGCTAGGTCGCCGTTCCACACCTCACCGGGGTGAAATTCAGAATGCTTTGGGATTTTTAGTCCGAGGTGCATTCCGATATCGACGATCACACGCACACTGCGCAGTGCCTGAGCATCGAGCATGCCCATGTAGTAGTCAGGATTCTCGAGGTACCCCAGCTCACCCATCAGCCGCTCAGCGTAGAGCGCCCATCCTTCCGCATGACCTGACGTGCCGGCAAGCAAACGCTGGAACCGTGAAAGCTCGTCGGTCATCGCAACGTTTGTGGCAATTTGAAAATGGTGGCCTGGGACGCCCTCGTGATAAGCAATAGACACTTCGCGCCAGATAGGAAACTCGGTTTTACCGCCCGTTGGGTACCAAGTACGCCCCGGTCTAGAAAAATCTTCAGAAGGACCGGTGTAGTACATCGCCAGCGCACCGCCGGGAGGCGAAATCAGCGCTTCGATCTTCCGAACGGGGTCGAGAATATCGAAGTGTGTTCCGTCCATCTCGGCAATCGTCTTGTCCTGGAGATCTTGCATCCACTGTCGAAATTCATCTTCACCTTTGATCATTTTTTCAGGATCAGTTTCGAGAAGTTCGACAGCCTCACCAATCGAAGCACCGGGCTTGATCAGTTCCGCAGTCTTGGTCATCTCCGACCTCACCCACGCCAGTTGCTCCCATCCCCAGTCATAGGTTTCTTCGGGATCGATATCAACTCCCAAATACCCTTCGGCCGATAGTGCGTATCGATCACGCCCTACCCCATCGATCGGGCTGGCATCGGGCAGGTAGGTATTTCGCAGGTAGTCGCCCATCTCGTCGTAGGCTTCAGTCGCGGATGCTGCGGCATCTTCGACACGCGCCGCTAACGATTCATCATTAATGTCTGAAGCCGCTAGAGCGTTCACCAACGAATCGAAAAATGGCGAGTTATCACCGTTACCAGCCCACACTTCACACTGCTCAGCCGTTCCGTTGACCTGCCGTTCGGAGGTGACAAGACCTTCGGAACGACCGATGTCTAGTGTTCGGCGGTAACCAGCAAGAGAATCACCGATCTTCTCCATTCGGGAAGCGATGTTTTCCCATGCCTCGACGGAGTCTTGTGGCATTAGATCGAAGATAGATCGGACGCTTTGTACCGGCGAGAAGAGGACATTCATATCGCGAAGATGCTCGCGTGATTCAAACTGCTCGACTGAGAGCGAAATCTCGTCGATGAACGTGTCTTTGCACATTCGCTCTCGGTCGTTCGCCGGAACTGCCGCCTGCATCTCTTTCATCGCAGAAAGAACATCTGAATGAAACGCTTCAGAAGCTTCGGGCGAGTAATCGGCCATCAGGTGATCGAAGCCTTTCACCCCCATGTGAGTAGCGGACAGCGGATGATGCTTAGCAACGGTATCGATGAAACCGTCGGCAATCTCAAAAACTCCAGTCATGTTGATAAGTACTCCGTCGCTATTGTTAGTCGACTCGTTTGTAGAGGAACCCGCCAAGTCGGAACCACTCTGCTTTCCCCTGTTCATTCATTGAAAATTCGGCAAGTTCCCCTGCCCCACGACCTCCAACGGTGCGGAACGCATTGGAATCGGTTACCGCGGGATCGCTAGCCAACCCAGCCGGACCGTGAAGCGTGTAGTCGCCCTTTCGAGGTGCGCCTAGCCCGAAGCCGTTATCACCGAAAATCACATCTACATACGCACCCGGTTCTGCCCGGTAACGCCCCAGATATGCCGAGGCATCTTGTTCGGCTACCGTCACCAGATTGGTTTCGTTTGGCTCAGGCACAGGACCCAATTCACGTATAACCAGTTCGGCGATATCTTCTGCCAGAACGTAAGGTGTCGGAGCTGGCCAGATGTTGGCGAGAACGATCACACCGGTTTGTGCTTCGACGCTGAATACGAAATTCGATGCGTAGCCCTGAATACCGCCACCGTGATTGTGCATAACAAGGTCATCTCGGCGGTTCATTCGCCACGACAACGCCTGCCCGTTCGACCAATCGCTCGACATGTAAACAGGTCGGTGCATCTCTGCAAGAGACTCTGAAGATAGAACTTTGCTTGAGTGTGTCTCACGACCAGATGTGAATTGGAACGACATCCATTTAGCGAGATCTTCAACATTTGAGTGCAGTTGCCCTGCAGCTGAAATTCCTCGAAGCGAGGCATATGGGGCGAGTCGAAGTTCATCTTCACCCGGCAACGGGTGGCTGTATCCGGTCGACTTGAGTTCAGCCTGCGAGTCATCAAGCTCAAAACGAGTATTCGTAAGTCCCAGAGGTCCAGTTATTTCCTCGTAAATGTACTGTTCATATGGAACACCACTGATCTGTTCAATGACCTGCCCCAGCAGCCCAACGGCAAGGTTTGAATACTTCCACTGGCTGTCTTGCGGAATAACAACGTCGATTTCAGCTAACCCATCGAGAAGTTCTTCGCTTGTTGGGAACGATGGAGCATTCCAATCGGTAAGAGGATGCTCTGTTCGAAGCCCCGAATAGTGAGTCATCAAGCGGCGTAAAGTCACACCTTCCAACGTTCCACGCAGTGCATGAGCAATCGTGAAATCGGGCATGTGAACCAACAGCGGGTCGTCGAGTTCCAACTGACCAAGATCGCGCAGCTGCAAGATGGCGGTGCCGGTGAAAGTCTTCGTGATCGAGGCTATGCGCGAGATAGTTTGCGGGGTTGTCGGCTTATCTTCACCAAGAGTTTGCGTGCCGAACGAATAGTGCCCAGCGAGCGAATCGCCTCGAACGACACCTATCGACAATCCGGGAATGCGATCTTGCGCCATCGACGCTAAAGCAAGCTCAGATATTTTCGATTTAAGGGCAGATAACTCGGCACTGTTCGACAACAGATTCTCCCAACAAGTAAGCAAATGAAAACGGCACCTAGAAACTAGGTGCCGTTAGATTACTTATTCAGGAAGCAGGTTGCGAACGATTTTGCTCGAACAAACTTGGCGTTACGCCGATTTGCGAGCTGCTCGGGCCTCTGCATCTTTCATCAACTGATCGATGTACTTGAAAGCCTGAGTCTCGTACATCTTCATACGATCTTCGAGACCTCGCATCGTTGTTCGTTTTACACGAATCTTCTGCTTCACGCCGTCGATCTCAGACATTGCGTTTTTGAAGTCGCTCTCAAGATCGTTTAGCGCCTGACGAAGGTCTTTGTTGAATGCATCGACGTCAGCATTCGGGTTCTGGCTCAGAAGGTCTTCTTTCGCACCCTCGAACTCGATCTTGATGCCTTCAGCATGTCGAGCCTTGTTGTCGATCAAATCTTTGAGCTTCGCAAGATGTGCGTGCAGACCTTCGAGTTCTTTATTCACCGAACGCAGCTCTGCAACACGTGGTTCGATCTTGATCATGATCTCGCTCACCTTCTCAGCAGCAAAAGCGCTACGAGTTGGTTTGCCGGATTTACCGGTTTTCCCGAGGTGGGTCATCAGCGAGTGGATTCGTCGATCGTCTGTCCAATGTTGCATATTAGGTGCAAGCGCCTCCGCGGCATTGGCCGCAACTGGCGTAACTTCAATTAAGAGTTACGGAGGTGAGTTAAGTAATCCAATTGTCCCGGAAGCATAGCTTTTTGCGTAACCGTGTAAGTTCCAAGTCGACTAGGAGAAAAGCCCTATTGCTACATCGTCGGGAGAGTGCATGTAGTATCCGCAATGCAGAATTTTGAGCCGCCAGTATTAGCGATTTCAGACGCAGTCGACTCGCACACAAGAACGAATCACAAAAACAATGAAAATCACCGATATATCGATCGACGTAATTGAACGAGCCACAGCCCCTGTGAGGGTTCAGGATGAACGAGCTGATCTGGGCGGCACGACCACTCAGGGCGTGCTTAGAGTGATGACCGACGGCGGGATCGAAGGTCATGCATTTGTTGGCGATCAGGCAGGCGATTCGACACAGCGTATGAACACGATCATCAAGACGCTTAAACCAGCCATGATCGGACGTGATTCTTCCGACCGGGAATGGCTTTGGAACCAACTGTCGGTGATAGCCGGTCACGGTGCAGCAATCGAACCCGATTGGGCTCCGCTTGATGTGGCGCTTTGGGACATCGAGGGAAAAGCCGCTGGTCAGCCGATACACAAGCTGCTGGGAACAGCCCGAACTGAGGTTCCGTTGTACGCAACCTACCCTCCTCGGCACGGCACGGTCGAAGGGTTTGTCGAAGAAGGTCTACAACTGAAGGCTGAAGGGTTCCGCGCCTACAAAATTCACCCCGGCCCACTTCACTACAAGCAGGCAGCCATCGTTGCGGCGAAAGTACGAGAAGCGGTCGGTGACGAAATGACGCTGATGCTTGATCGAAACCACGGCTATGACTTCCGTGAAGCTCTCTACGTTGGTCACGCTCTCGATGCCAACGATTACTTCTGGTATGAAGATCCAATTCCTGCCAACGATATCGAATCGATCAAGGAACTGACTAACCGGCTCGAAACCCCGCTCAACATGAGCGATACGCGGGGATTTCTTCTTCATGAGGCGGCTCAGTTTTTGCAGATGAACGCGACCCGGCTAATTCGAGGAACGGTTCGGAAGTTAGGAATTACTGGTCTCAAGAAGCAGATGTCGATGGTGGAAGGATTCCACAAGGTGTGTGAGGTGGGGCTTGCCGGCAACTCAGCACTAAATGCTGCAAACCTTCACGTCATCGCCTCATCAATGAACTGCACTTACTTCGAATACTGGCTACCAAAAGAGGTTCACCAGTGGGGTGTGACCAAGCAGTTCGAGATCAACGAAAACGGCAATCTCAACGTTCCGATGGACCCTGGTCTTGGGGTTGAACTCGACGAAGAATGGATAACGGCACACAAAATAGCCACACTTTCGTAGTTGTGGTCTTCGAAGATTCATTCGCCTAAACACCCTCGGGGCGGCGTATGATCTTCCGATGAAAGCGAACGCACCCATTCAGGCACTTGAGCCCAACTCGCCAGAGTTAGACGGTTTTGAAATAAAACGTCGACCAATTCTCGGCTTTGGCCTCCTCATGTCTTCCGTAATTGGAACCATTGCGGTGCTGATTTACTTCGGTGCGTGGGCTTCGGTCGACCGAATCGAAAACAGAGCTCAGGCCGCTGGGATTTCAGAATCTCAGGTTGAGGGTGAATGGTGGGAAGATGGGCTCGTGTTTGCCTGTCCGCTTCACTAACTAACTGCCCCATGCAAAACGTAGCACTCTGGTTCGATAAAAAATTTGGTCTCGAAGAGCACACGATTGCCCACTACGCCTGGGTAATCGTCGCCATCGCCGGTGTTGTTCAAATGGTAGGTGCAGCCATCCGCATGGCGTTCGGTGTACTTATCGACCCTCTCGTCGAAGCATTCGGATGGACTCCCGGTTCCATCGGTTTGGCGTACGCCTTGATGTCCATCGTCACTGCCCTTGCCTCGCCCATGGCCGGCTGGCTCGGTAACCGATTCGGTGCCCGAAAAACGATGATGGTCGGCACAGTGCTGTTCTTCATCGGGATGATGTGGACTTCCCAGACCAAAGAAATCTGGGAACTGTACGTTGCCTACGGAATCGTATTTGGAATTTCACAGGCACTACTCCTGGTCCCGGTCGTCCCAGCTGTTGCCGCTTGGTTTAGGCGGCATCTAGGTCTAGGCACAGGGATCATGATGGTCTCGTGGAGCCTCGGCCCCGCCCTAGTCGTTCAAGCTCTCGCTGTACTGTTCGCGACTGTCGGATGGAGTCAGGCGTTCATGGTTGTCGGTGTAGTCGGCACAGCAACGCTGCTTCTCATCATGCTGTTTTTCAGAAACACCCCTGAAGATGCCGGAAAAATAGCCTACGGAACCAAGCCGAACGACAATCCACTAATTACGAGCGGAAATGTTTTTGTAACCACCCAGAAAGAATTTCAGGGCTTTGTTTACAAGACGAACGCTTTCTGGAATTTGATCAACATCCACTTCTTGGGCTGTGTGGGTCACGCTGTAATTCTGGTTGGAATCATTCCGCTGGGAATATCAAAAGGACTCGGACCGCTAACGGCTGCCGGTGTGTTGACGACCATATCGATTATTAGTGTTTCGACCCGATTCTTAGCGCCAGTACTTTCGGAACGAATGAGTCCCAAAGCGGTGATGTTCATGTCATTCTTCGGACAAGGCGTCGGTGTGTTCCTTTTGCTCACCGCTGATTCGACTCTCGACTTCTACATTTTCGCCGTTGTTTGGGCAATTCCCTACGGTGGCGAAGGCACGGCATTCCCAGTGCTGATTCGCAAGTACTTTGGACACACGCCAATGGGCACGACATACGGCTGGCAGTTGTTGGGTGCGGGGCTGGGCATGGCACTCGGTGGCGTTATTCCGGGAATGGTGTTCGACATCACAGGTACTTACACGTGGGCAATCATATTGTCGGCTGCATTCAGTCTCATGGGTTCACTCTCGATCGTACTTCTGGAAAACACCCGCCGGCAGTTGATCCCTAACTGGCCTGAAATGGAAGAAAAACCAGCCGAAATGTCGAGTTCTCCAGCCGCCAGTGCAGAGCCAAGTCCGGCAGCCGAAGACAGATCCAATGGGTAAGAACTCACTGATGGGAATCACTGGCGATCTCACAGGTCGCTCGATCATCGATTCTCTTGGAGTTGAGCCGCTTATTAACGCTGGTGGACCAAACACCAAACATTCAGGTTCCCGTCCTCGCCCAGAGGCTATCGAAGCGATGGAAGCTATGAGCGAAGTTTTCGTCGATATGGACGAACTGCTCCTTGCCGCCGGCGAGCGAATTGCTGAGATCACAGGGAACGAAGCTGCCACGATCACGTCAGGAGCATCTGGAGGACTTGTTGTTCAGGCAGCGGCGGCGATGGCAAAAGACAATCCGGAACGTATTTCGCAACTCCCGATAACCGATGGTATGCCAAACGAGTTGATCATCCAGCGGGGTCACAGATTCGTTTACGACCATCTATATCTCGCCCCCGGTTCTAGATTCGTTGAGGTTGGGCGTCCTACCGATTGCGCCATAGAAGAGATCGGGGAGGCGATTGGTCCAAACACCGCGGGCTTAATTCACCTTGAGTCTCCCTTTAAGAGCGAACTTGGCGTTCCATTGCCTGAGCTGGCAGATCTCGCTCATAGCCATGGTTTGCCAGTGCTAGCTGACTGTGCATCGATGCTCCCACCTCGTGAAAATCTCACCAAATTTACTCAGCAAGGTGCTGATCTTGTCAGTTTCTCCGGAGGCAAGGCTGTCCGAGGGCCACAAAGCACAGGATTCCTCATCGGCAAGCCTGAATGGATCGAATACGCCCGTTTGAACAACGCCCCAAACCCCGGAGTGACCCGCGCTCAAAAAGTCTCTAAAGAAGAGATTGCCGGACTGCTCGCGGCACTTGAAGCGTTCACCGCTGTTGACGAAGAGGCGGAAACAAAAAAGTATCGAGATCAGATGAATTTCGTCGTTGATCAGATCACCGAAATCCCCGGACTTTCTGCAGAAGTGATGCACAACTACGACCACTACATACCGCATGCGGTGGTAACGTTCGGCGAAACTTGGAAAGGTCCTGGGTACTCAGAAATCGCTGATCGAATGAAATCAGGTTCGCCCCGCATTTATACGGCTGTCGATTACCGACCCGAGCCGGACAGAATGTGGATCGACCCGCTGAACCTTCAGGACGGCGAAGTGGAACAGGTCGCTGAACAGTTTAGAAATATTTTGATAGAAGCAGCTTCGGGCAATTGACCCAAGCCAAGTACGAATCAACCAATAGCACTAGCTACTAAAGGAACTATCGAATTGGCACGCATCGCTGGTAAGCACGCACTCCTAAAAATGTTTGAAGCAGAGGGCGTCGAATACATGTTCGGTAACCCTGGCACGAGCGAAGCTCCGATGATGGCGGTGATGGATCAATACCCGTCTATCGAATACGTGCTGGTACTGCAGGAAGGAGTGGCTGTTGGGCTCGCCGAGGGTTACGCACGCTCAACCGGCAAAGTTCCGCTGGTAAGCCTTCACATCGATAACGGGATGTCGAACGGTCTCTCTTTAATGATCGACCAGCTCTACGGTGGTACTCCAATGGTCATGACCGCCGGAAACAAAGACATCCGTAAACTCGCACCCGGTAGATCTGATCTTGCTGATATGGCACGTCCATATTCCAAGTGGAGCACAGAGATCACACACGCCGAGCAGGTTCCCTCAGTAATACGACGAGCCTTCCAAGAAGCACGAACAGCGCCGACAGGTCCTGCATTCGTCGCTATGTCGGCGAATGCTTTCGACGATGTAGCCGACGTAGATTTGATTCCGTCAGCGCAAGTTGATATTTCACCTTCAGCCGACCCACAGCTCATTGATCAAATTTGTGGTTTGGTCGCCGGTGCGGATCGACCGATTCTTATCGTTGGCGATCGTGTTGCCGACACAAACGGAACCGCAGCGGCCGTGGCTGTTGCTGAGGCGGGCGGAATGCGTGCCTACGGACATGGATCGACCAGCGTGAACTTCCCTGCCGATCACCCACTGTGGCAGGGCAATTTAAACATGCGAACGGCTGAAGCTGTGGCTGCCGTGAAAGCGGCTGATGTTGTGGTGGCTGTAGGTTGCCCAGTGTTTGAAGATTTCTTCTACCAGCCGGGACAGTTCGTTGCCGACAATTCGAAGCTCATTCACATCGATATAAATTCGGGTGAAATTGGTAAGTCAGAACCAACCGACCTAGGAATTTTGGCATCGCCGGGTAAAGCGCTTGGTCAATTGGCAGAGGCACTTCAAAGTAGCCTAAACGGGGCACAGGCAGAGGCCGCAACCGGTCGTAAGGAGGAAGCGGCTGCTGAGAGCGCTGCTCGTATTGAGGCGTTCAGACAACTCGCTGGCATTTCAGCCAAAGGTCGTCCTATGTCGCCAGCGATGATGGCCGACCATCTCGCAAAAGCTCTTCCCGATAACTCTGCTGTATTCAACGATTCGGTAAGCACCGGCGGTTTGCTGTTTGACGCACTATCGCCTTCGACTCAGGGCACGTACTACGGCTGCCGTGGTCAGGCGATTGGGTGGGGAATGGGTGCCGTTATGGGCGTGAAGCTCGGTAGCCCTGATCAGCCAGCTGTTGGTGTGATTGGCGATGGAAGTGCCATCATGACCGTTCAAGCACTGTGGACAGCGGTAAATTCCGACATCCCAGCAGTATTCGTTATATGCAACAACGCTTCATACCGAGTGCTCAAAGTAAACATGAATCATTACCACCGCCTCAATGCGTTGGATCAGCCCGATTCCTACTTCGCCATGGACTTCCCAAACCCTATCGATTTTGCTGCTCAGGCTCAGGCATACGGCATGCAAGGAATCAGGGTTGAAGACCCCGCCGATATCGATTCAGCGGTGAATTCTGCTATCGATTCTGGCAAACCGGCCGTAATCGATATGATCATCGACGGAGCCCTCTAAGCCGCACTGGCATCGTTAATTAGTCGCCGACAGGAATTGTTTCTTGCCGGCGATTTCGCGCGCCTAATTTCTAACGTTTGCGTATTTATTTCTGGTTCTTTTTCACTCATTTGTCAGGCAGTTGCAGGGGTTTGCCCAACTCGCAATAGGGAGCCTTACTTGCAGAATTCCGCAAGGTGCTCGCGCTCAATCACTGATGTTTAGAAGCTTGGGTAGACGTTTACTTGAACAGTGATGCAGACGGGTCTGGCTAGACGAGGGGCAATTGTCTACTAGATTCCGGCCGGTGTATCACGGGGCACACGCTCTTACTTGGCTATTACGTACGTGATTCGTCAATCACTCGTTACAGGCAGCAGAGCGAATTGAAAGCGTTGAATAATGCAACTTGCGGATGACATAACTTCTGAGGATCTAAAAGTATTTCTCGAAGAGGCAGAAGAGCAGCTTCAGCTTCTCGACGACGAAGTAATACGTCTCGAAAAAGAGACAACCGAAGATGGACTCGCCGGAATTTTCCGTGCGGCTCACACTCTTAAAGGTTCTTCAGCAATGCTGGGCTACACGGCTATGACCGAAGTCGCCCACGCGATGGAGAGTCTGCTCGATAAACTCCGCAACCACGAAGTATCAGTAACTTCCGAGGTCGTCGACGCTCTGCTCCATTCGCTCGACGTTCTCCGGGTTCTCACAGATGAACTCATCGATGAGCAGGGTGTAGAAGTCGACTTCGCATCACTCGTCGCCGAACTCGAAGCCTGCATGGGTATAGAAGCAAGTGACTCCTCTGATGCAGGCAGTTCAGCATCAATTGCGATTACCGATGAAAACCTTGCCAGCATTTCCCAGGCTCTAGACGCAGGCGAAACCGTCTACCAGTTGAACGCATCGGTCACCGGTGACGAAATGTTTGCTTCAATTCGTCTGTTCCAATTGACCACTGAACTCTCGGACGGCGCACGACTGATCGTCGCCAACCCAACGCTCGACGACATCCAGGCCGAGGCTAACGGGAAATCTTTCACCGCCATTGTCGGCTCAGATAAATCTATCGATGATCTAACTCAAATCGCTATTGGTGTTCAAGACATCGGCGAAGTCTCGGTCGTTCCGTTCGATGCTGACTCAGCCAAAGCCACCCAGGCAGCGGCTCCTGCAGCAGCTGCAGCACCAGCCCAGGCAGCATCCGCTGCAGGTGGAGCATCAGATTCTCCTAAGAAGGCCGTTGCTCAGACGATCAGGATCGATGTCGATCGGCTCGACAACCTCATGAATTTGATCGGTGAACTAGTTATCGACCGTACTCGACTACAGCAGATTGGGCGATCACTGGCAGCCAAGTACAA
Organism: Candidatus Lucifugimonas marina; assembly: GCA_029593915.1. Classification (GTDB taxonomy): domain Bacteria; phylum Chloroflexota; class Dehalococcoidia; order Lucifugimonadales; family Lucifugimonadaceae; genus Lucifugimonas; species Lucifugimonas marina. The sequence goes on from CP046147.1 coordinate 2,007,441, forward strand.
AGCCGACGATCTTATTGAATCGCTCGGCAAGACTTCTTCACACGTGGTGAAAGTCGTAAATGATTTGCAAGAAGACTTCATGAAAGTCCGCATGCTTCCAGTTGGCACGGTGTTCTCATCGTTCCCACGAATGATGCGAGATCTATCGAAGTCGCTCGACAAGCCCATCGATCTACAGATCGAGGGTGGCGACACTGAAATCGACAGAACTGTTATCGAAAAGATTAGCGATCCTCTGGTGCACATGCTCAGGAACGCTCTCGATCACGGTCTCGAATCGAAAGAAGACCGAGTCGCAGCAGGTAAGCCCGCTGAAGGAATCATCAAGCTTTCTGCGTTCCACGAACAGAATCACATCGTTCTGACGGTTCAGGACGACGGTGCTGGAATTCATCCGGAAAAGATCAAAGCTTCCTTTGTGAAGAAAGGTCTTATCACGGAAGAAACAGCTTCTCGCCTAACCGATTCCGAAGCAGTCGACCTCATTTGGATGGCTGGTGCTTCAACTAAGGAACAGGCGACAGAAGTATCGGGTCGTGGCGTGGGCATGGACATCGTGAAATCCAACATCGAGGCCATCAACGGTTTCGTTGAAGTGGAAAGCACGCCTGGTGAAGGCTCGATCTTCACAGCTCGCCTGCCACTAACGCTTGCAACGGTTCAATCGATATTGGTTGAGACGGACGGCACTCTCTGTGCAGTACCGCTCGCATATGTACTCGAAGCAGTGAAACTTAGTCCTTCCGAGATTTCGACTATCAGTGGACGTGAAGTGTTCCGATTACGAGAAGACGTTATCCCGTTGATCTCGCTTTCAGAAGCAACTGGTTTGACTGACGGTAAGCGAAACATGGAAGACGAACTTCATGTCGTGGTAGCACGAGTTGGAGATCGACTCGCAGGATTTGCAGTAGACGAACTGAACGAACCACAGGAAATCGTAGTGAAATCGCTTGGTGAATACGTCGGCGGCGCACGCGGCGTCTCAGGCGCATCGATTCTGGGTGATGGTCGAGTGGTGTTGATCATGGATATTCCAACTCTCCTAAGTGGTGTTGGAATGCGATCCAGAAAATCATCAATCGCTGACGAAAAGCCAATGCTCGAAAGTGAGCTCAGTGAGATTGCTGAACTTGAGAGAGAGATCAAAGAAATCCAAGAGCTTCGCGAACAAAAAGCAGCTAGAACATCGGAACAAGCGGAGGACGCTGCCTAAAAGGCGCCAAAGAACAATGCTTCAGCAACCAACGAAATTTACCGATACACAACTTGCAGCATGGGATGAGTTAATTACCGATGCTGCAAAGAATTCGATTCGAGCACTGACAGATATGTCGGGGCAAGATATTCAATCGACTCTTGTAAAGCCGTACAAAATCGATGTCACCGAGATTCCGAACTCTCTGGGTGGTGCCGACAAAGTAGCGGTTGGAATCATGCTCGGAATCGAACAGATCCCGTCATTTCACATAGCGCTTATTCACTCTCCAACCACTGCCTACCAGGTAGTCGACATTCTGATGGGTTCCGAAATCGGAACTACAACAGGTCTCGGTGAAATGGAAATTTCGGCACTGGGTGAGATGGGTAACGTGATGGGCGGCTACTTCTTGAACACGATCGGCGACAAAACCGGCTATGAGCTCAAGCCAACCCCGCCAAGTGTTCGAATGGATATGACAGGTGCGATTCTCGACTACGCAATCGCATCTCTGATGATGGAAACCGACGAGGTGACCATGATCGAAGCCAACTATGGAACTGCTGAGGCCAAGGTCGACGGTGTTTTCGCCGTAATGCCTAGCCCAGAAATCCAGGGATACGTGATCGACTCCTGGGGGGTGAAGTAGTGGCTGGAATTACTCTCGATTCAATGGTTGTCGGGCTTGGTGAACTCAAGTATGCCGACAAACCAGGTGAAGAGCTGACGTGCTTGGGATTGGGATCGTGTGTCGCAGTTTCGGCTTGGGACAAGGCAAATAAGCAAGGTGCGATGGCTCACGTTGTTCTTCCGGAATGCACTCCGGGCAGAGAAAGAACGGCCAAGTTCGCTGATGTAGCGATTCCCGAGCTTGTTGAGAACCTGAAGAAAAAGGGCGCTGTACCAAGGTTGCTTGAGATCAAGCTCGTTGGTGGTGCTCACATGACACCAGTCGGAGGTCCAGGTATGGCCTTGATGCGAATTGGTGACAGAAATATTGACGCTGTGAAGGCCGAACTCAAAAAGTTGGGCTTGAAGGCAATCGCCGAAGATCTCGGCGGAAACAACGGGCGGACTGTCCGCCTCGATGTGGAATCTGGCCGAGTAACGGTCGTTACTGCAGGTACAGACAAAACTAACCTCTAGGAGGGGATGACGTGGCAAAAATCCTCGTCGTTGACGACGCTGCTTTCATGAGAATGCGATGCAGCAAGCTACTAACCGAAAACGGCCACGAAGTGGTCGAAGCTGGAACAGGTCGGGAAGCTGTTGATCAGTACAAGGCAAATTCGCCTGACGCTGTTCTTCTTGACATCACCATCCCTGACATGGACGGACTAAGTGCGCTCAAAGAAATTCGAGCACATGACGGTGACGCCCGAGTCGCAATGGTCACAGCAATGGGACAACAGTCAATCGTTATGGAAGCGCTCCAGGCTGGTGCGAAGGACTTCGTTGTGAAGCCTTTCGACGCAGACAGAGTTCTTGCAGCAGTTGGCAAATTGGTTGCCTAATTTCGGTTTCATTTGGACTGAAATAACCGGTACGCAATATGGGTGAAAAAGTGGCGAACGGTTTAAAAGTACTTGTCGTTGATGATTCAGCATTCGCGCGCACTAGAGTGCGTAGACGACTGCTAAATGATCCAGCGATCGGTGATGTTGAAACAGCCCCAGATGGCGTTTCAGCATTAAGAAAATTAATTGAATACGAACCAGATGTCGTAACGCTCGACGTGCAAATGCCTCGAATGGATGGTTTGCAAGCTCTCAGCGAGATCATGGCTACAGCTCCAACACCAGTAGTGATGGTAAGTGGTCTGACCGACGGTGATAGCGAAACCACAATTCGAGCTCTTGAGTTGGGCGCGGTTGATTTCTTCCTTAAACCAGATACAAGTACGCCCGAGGGCAAAGCTGCTCTCGATCGTTTGGCGGATATCGTCAAGCAAGCTGCAACAGTTACGCTGTCGAAGATGGCTTCGACTGATGAAGCTGTTATGCGTGCAGCCATGGAGAATCAGCTAAACGCAGCTGCAAGCCAACCGCGCTCGTATCGACGATCGTTGAATATGGATTGCCTCGCTGTAATTGCTAGTTCTACAGGCGGGCCAAAAGCACTTTCAGTGGTAGTTCCTCAACTGCCTGCTGATCGTTCGACAGGCTACTTGTTTGTTCAGCACATGCCACCTGGCTTCACAAAATCGTTGGCTGAACGCCTTAACCGAAGCTCGGCTTTGGAAATCCGAGAGGCGGAAGATGGCGACAAGCTTGAAGCGGGAGTCGGACTAATGGCTCCTGGTGGATACCACATGAAGGTCGATTCACGAGGAATAATCCGCCTCGACGAAGGACCAACAATCCATGGGGTTCGACCTGCTGCAGATCTTACGATGCAATCGGCAGCGAAACTTTACGGGAGGAACACTATTACTGCTGTTCTAACCGGAATGGGTGTGGACGGACGAGATGGTGTGAAAGCCATCAAGGCAGCTGGCGGATCCAGCGTTGTAGAGCATGAATCAACTTGTGCTGTCTACGGCATGCCACGTGCGGTCGCTGAGGCTGGATTGGCGGACAGGATTGTCCCGCTCGACAAGGTTTCAGGGATTCTCACCAAATACATGGACGAACGAGCGAAGCAACCCATTGGAGCAGTTAGTTGAACGACGCCGAGTACAAAAAAGTAACGGTTACAGTAAAGAAGCATCTCGATCTAGATCTCGATTTCTACAAGCCAAATCAAATGATGCGACGCCTGGCGGGATTCATTAGTCGTGTTGGTGCGAAAGATGTGAATGAGTTCTGTTCGTTGATCGAAAGTGATGCGGACGTTCGAGAGAAAGTCATGAACTTCATGACTATCAACGTGACAGAGTTCTTCCGAGACACTCGTCACTTCGAAATGTTGCGTTCAACAGTGTTGCCAGAAATCCTCAGGAAGAACCCTCGTCCAAAAATCTGGAGCGCAGGTTCGTCGAGAGGTGCAGAGGCCTACTCTGTAGCGATGATGATCGAAGACATTGCGCCCGGAACAAAGGCTCAAATCTTCGGCTCAGACCTCGACAAAAAGATTATTGCGCAGGCAACGGCGGGCGGTCCGTACCCAGATGCAGAGGCGAAAAACATTTCACCTTCTCTGCGAGCTCGATTCATGGAGCAGAAATCTGATGGTCACTATGTGACCCCAGAAATTCGCTCCAAAGTTAAGTTCAAAGAGCAGAATCTTCTTACCGACAGATTCGATAGAGATTTCGATCTGATCATGTGCCGAAACGTTGTTATCTACTTTTCCGACGAGGCAAAGCATGGGTTGAACCAAAAGTTCAGTGCTGCTCTCAAACCTGACGGAATTTTGTTTATTGGTGGCACCGAGACGATTCTGAATCCAAGAGATTTCGGATTCGAGCGAGATGCTGCAGCGTTCTACCGCAAATCAACACCTGCCGCTCAAATATCTCGAGCAGCCTAGTCAGCAAAAGAAGTCCAATGATCAGACTGGCTGCGTCGCACGCTCAAGCAGGAATGGAACTAGCGTTACCGATCGTCGATGCGTTTGGTAACGCTGTGTACTCCGAAGGCACAGAACTCACAGCAGAACACATCGGGAAGCTTCCACTGTACGGGGTACGCGAAATTTTTATCGCCGATCCTCTGTTGGATGACGTCCCGGTTGAACCGCTGGTTCCACCTGAGCTTGAAGCAAAAGCCGCGCTAGCGCTGAGAACAGTCTACGAAGAGGCAGGATTTTCGAACAGTCTTGAACCGGCTGTCATTGAACAGGCGGTACAGCCAGGCTACGAAATGGCGAAGCCGCTGTTTCCTCGTGTGTTGGGTGAAGTTAACTCTGCACCAATCTCACCAGTTACCGAATACGACTACCTGATGCCTGCCCGTACCGCGAGTTTGGCAGCAATGCTCGCTGCCCGAGTTGGTTTGGACATGGATACGACTGGCCAGATTTGTGTCGGTGCACTGCTGATGGATATTGGCACAGCGAAGATTGCTGCTGGGTCAGCAGAACACGAACAGCAGAAACATCCCGTACTCAGCTACGTACTGCTGAAAGATATGCCGTTTATATCTGCCATTACTTCAGCAACCGTGCTCCAACACCACGAGCGACTCGATGGCTCTGGGTTCCCACAGGGGCTCAAAGGCGATGACATTAGCATGGGCGCTCGAATAGTTGGTGTTGCCGAATCGTACTACAGTCTTATCTCTGCCCGACCTGGCCACGAACCGTGGTCTCGTCAGGACGCAATGGAATACATCATGGCGTTCGGTGGGGATTTATTTGATTCAAAGGTGGTTGAGGCATTCGTTCGCTCGGTACCGGCTTACCCAACAGGAATTCTCGTGCGCCTGAACACTGGCGAAACTGGATACGTTGTGGATGCTGGAATCGGACAGATCGGGCGCCCGACACTTCGGATGGTTTCCGACAAGGATGGCTTCAAGATCAAAGAGATGTTTGAGATTAGCCTGACGGACGAAAAGCACAGGCATCGCGTTGTTGAGGATGCCGTTGAGTACGGTTAATTAGGTGGAAGGGTGCTGACGAGCTGATTATTCAGCATTTGTAAGCGTTCCTTCGTGTGGTGACTGCATGACATCAGATTCAATACTTTCACAAGATGCAATCGACGCTCTTCTGGCAGGAAGCGGCGCTGGATCTCCCCCCGCGCCCTTACCTGAGACAACCACACCTGATGTGGAGAGCCCTGCAATCGATGCGACCGCAAAACCACCAGTCGCGCAGCCAGCCGCTACCGGCAACTCGGAGATCACGCTTGAGCAGGTGATAACTATCGCTGGTCAGGCAGCTGAAGCTGAAGCCACACCGGTTCACGATTCGATATCTCGCATCTATCAACGAATCGGCTACATGGAGCAGATGATTGCTCGTGTGGCTCAGCTCGAAACTGAAGTTGATCGATTGAAGCGTGCGGCATAGCGTCCGCAGCTTCGATTTCGAATGGAAATCCGAGTTAGATTGCCCTGATCTCTGCAAGATATCTCTAGTTCAGGTGTCCCAGAAATAACGAGCCGTGTGGCGCCAAGTAGGTAACGCTGTCCTATCGCAGTAGCGGAATCCACACACACCGCTCTTGGGGGTAACCCACTGTAACGATCCGTGCCCAGCATTGAGACTGTACTGAGCAGACCAATAGACACGGGCCGATCTCGACGATCAGACCGTCTGGCAATACGGAATGGATTCACTTGGACAACGGCGCAGTCCTCTCACAAGACGCAATTGATGCTCTTTTGAACTCAGCTCCGACTGATGCTCCAGCCGCGCCCGCCGAAGAAGCGTCTCCTGCGGCGGAACCAACCGTAAATGTTGTTGAAGCACCGCCGCTGAATCCTGAGATTACAGACGATGGTGGCGCCGCCGCGCTTGGTATCGAGGTATCACCTCCACCAGCTGCCGCAGCACCGCCTGCAGCTGCTCCCGCTCCTGCCGCTGCTCCAGTTCCGCAGGGTAATTCACCAATACCACCTGCACCTGTATATCAGCCATTACCGCCACCCCCACCGCTCGTCCCACCACCTGTGGTCGCACAGCCTGGTAAGGGTGGGATTACACGCGAAGAAGCAACCGAAATTGCCGGTGAAGCTGCTGAAACAGAATCAGCACCTATTCAGGCATCGGTTTCGAGGATATCGAAGCGAGTCGATACTCTGGAGATGGCGCTTGATCGAATCGCAGAACTCGAAGAAGAGATCGATCGAATCAAGAAGAAGCCTGAGCCGAAGATCGAACCAGATCCGCGGGTACTTGCATTATTTGACCGACTAAACAAACTGGAAGAACGCGCCAAAAATTCTCCGGTGTTTGGTTTGTACGAAAAGTTCGCTTGCGGAAGCTGTGGTCACTTAGGTGAGGCACAGGTTCGATCACGCTGCGGACATTGTGAAAAAGAGGGTTGGTTCGGCAAAAGGTCCAAGAAGGGGTCGCATCCTGAACACGATGCACAAGATGGACATGATGCCGATCAGGCTGCAGAAGAAGCTGCTGTGCAGGAAGCTGTAGCCGAAACCGACGATGTTCTGAACGGGCTAGATCTGAATCTCGGTATCTAGCAATCGACATCAATTAGTTAGTAAGAATTACTGGGGCAAACATGATCAACGTAGTGGTACCGCTCACATTACCGGCGAAGGAAACAGAGGACACAGGTCACGCTGAACCACGTCCTTTCATTCCGGTTTCAGGGCGACCTCTAGTTCAACACGTTGTCGAAAATATTCGCCCGTCGTTCGATCACCAGTTCATCTACGTGGTCGACCCTGAAGTGATGACGATGCACCGTCGTCGCTCGTTGGGAATTTCTTCCGATTCGCAGGTCGTGTACAGCTGGAGTGCACCACGAACGATGGCAGCCGCTGTTTGCATGGCTCGGGAATCGATAGACATGAGCGAGCCATTGGTCATCGCAGCTTGTGAACAGTACATCGATGTCGATCTTGATAGGTTCTACATTGCAGGAATGGACGTCGGAGCCGATGCAGCAGTTCTGACATTCCCTGGTGATCGCACTCCTAAGTACCCAACGTCGATGGTTTACAAAAACCGAGTCGTTGAGATGTCGGAGCACCGAGTAATCTCTGAACTGGCAAACGCTGGTGTGTACTACTTCAAGGACGGTCAGACGTTCTTCGATGCAGCAGTATCTGCGCTCACAAAGACGCATGCCGAAGATTCAGCCCTAACAATGGCAGGAATATTCAATACGCTGATCGAGGGCGGCTCGAACATTGTTCCCTGCCCGCTTCCAGAAGGCGTGTTCAAGCCTTTGCACACATCGATTGACCTGAGCCTGTTCGCTGCTCGAAACGATCTACAGGTTCAACGAGCATCTTAAGTTCACGCGGCTCGATTATCACTCTGGAACGTTGGTCGGCTTTATCGATTCGCGCTCGGATTTGAATTCCGGCCTCGCAGAAACTACGTCGATCTCAAGATTGATCTGAATGGAAACAAAAAACAGCCCGATTCATAAACGAATCGGGCTGTTTTTGTCTATCGATACTTAACTTACGCAGACAGCTACTTCGTTGCTTCGGCCTCAGCGTTAGCGTCAGACCACGCGCCTTCTATCGGAAATCCAGCCTCTTCCCAATCGAGAATTCCGCCCTCGTAGCGTCGAACGTTTTCATAACCACCGCTCGTGAGCATGTGATAGGCGAACTTGCTCGAAGGGCAATTTGGATCTGAGCAGTAAACGACGATTTCGTCACTTTTTTCGAGCAGCTTCAATCCTTCTTTTGGATTGTCGATATGGAGTGAACCGGGAATGTGCTTGGCCTGGTACGCCCACTCGCTCAGTGCACAGACAAGTTTAAAGTCGTCACCATTGTCGAGTTTGGCTTTCAGGTCATCCCGTGAGATCAGGTTCATTCTTGTTTCTCTGCTTCAAATTGTCGGTGCGATGGGTCGAATAACTCGACTCTACGCCCTATTGCGAGTATCTGCCACGCTTACCAGACGTTGGTTAGATGCAACCAAAAACAAAACGACCCGGCGAACCGGGTATTTTGAGAGATTTTGTTCTTACATCGTCAAAAGAGCTAACAGTTGTCTACTCTCCTTCTCTACCCAGACTATAGGCAACGAGGGGCTTGAAAGCAATAGAGCCGTCGGGACTAGGCTTGCGTCAAAAGATTAGCGATATCGGAGGTTTTCTATGGCGGACATTTCAGAGCTAGTACCCGCTTCGATCGGTGATCTCAGTGTCGAAGTTCTCAATGCTCTGCTCGAAGATTCAGACAAGTGGAATAACCCGTTGTTCGAATCGATAGAAATTTCCGTTCCGCACGGAGCAATCGATGGAATGAGCAACGCGGTATGGAGAATCGACGGAATCCTAGCCTCAGGATTGAAAACAAGTTTGATAGTGAAATTTCGGGACAAGGGAGGAGCGAAGAGCGCCGATCAGGGCGGAATGAACGAAGTGTTGTTCTACAGCGAATTAGCCGACATCGCTGGGGTCGAGTCGCCCGAATCATATGTTTCGCTGTACGACAACGATTCACGCAAGATGATCATCGTGCTAGAGCACCTCGATTGTGGTGGCAGTATCGGCTCTATTCAGACGTACCTCGATGTACCTGAAGTCGAACGCATCGTCCTTGCCCTGGCAGGTATGCACGCGAAGTGGTGGAATTCTCCTGAGCTCGCAGCATTGTCGCAGGTGAGAACGTTTGAAGAGGTGATGAGCGGAGGCGCAAAATTATTCGCATCTGGCCACTTCAGCGGCAAACGATTTATTAGTCAGTATGGAGACCGACTTCATCCTGATATTTTCCGAATGTACGACACAGCCGGTCAATGGGGGCCGAGGTTGCAGGCTGGATTTTCAGCAAACAGAACCCTGTGCAATTACGATGTCGCCGCTAAGAATTTGTTCCTACCGACTGACACCTCTAAACCACCGATTTTTTTCGACTGGTCTTTGCTGACACGTGGAAGCATTGGTGTCGAGTTAGCAGTGGTGCTGGCATATTGCCTGAGGGTCGAAGATCACGACAAGTTTCAAGCGATCCTCGTAGCCTACCTAGACAAGATGTGCGAGCTTGGCGTCGCTAATTTGAGTATGGAGATACTTTGGAACGAATTTCGGCACGGCCTGTTGGTCCGGATGGCCGCGCCTATCGCCTTGACCACCAGAGACTATCCGCCAGCTCACGATTTGGCGCTAGAAATTCTGCCGAGAATCACATCGGCGGTTTTGGAGTCATCTGCCTTAGAGCTACTCAGTTAGCGATCACTAGAGCTCCTCAAATCATGAAAGATTCCTGTCACACTGTTTTCAGAAAAACTATCTCAGTCGCACCGTTCACTTCGGCTGTCATCTCTGGGCGATATTTATAACCTTCGGGGTGCGAAAAATTTTCGAGCAATCCCAATGCTGTGTCCGCACTGCCCGCCAGTTTCGGATTCGCCACGAGGTGCCGAACTAACGCTCCCTTTAATGCTTTAGACCAGTGGCTGACAGTTTTCAGTTTGCCGTCACGACCTGCTTCAAGGAATTTAACGGTGAAGCGAACGTCGCATGAAATTTTCGATGGGTCCCAGGCAGCACTGTGTTCGTTCGGAAGCAGATCCCATATAACGCCGTTATCTGCGGTGGATTTCAGTGCCTTAGAAATCAGTGGCTTCCAGATCGTCGAGCAAGATTTGTTCAAGCGAATCTTTGCCCCCATCTTTAACTTGTAAGTTGGTATCAAGTCGAACGGCCGCACCATTCCAAACAGACCTGACATGATGATGGTGTTCTCGCCGAATACGCGCTGGGAATCGGCGTCGAGCGACTGATAGTCGATCGAGTCGTACATCACTCCTGTGTAACGCTCGATAGCCGTTATCGTTGGGCTGTTTAACACATCTGCGTTGTCCGCTCTAGCCTTGTCGAGAGCCGCACCTTTTACGCCCAAAATTTTCTGAGCGACTCGCGGTTTCCCACTTAGCTGCCCGAGTGCTTTGATCATTAGCGTTCGAGATTTGCTGAACTCGTCGAACGAGAGCGATTCGAGATTGAGCGGCGGCCCTTCCCCTCCCGATGCTTTGCCTTCGGACGGTGGAAGAAGAATTAGTAGATTCGAGGTCATGGCAGCAAGCTTACCTTTGAATGATTTCCATTGGGCTACCTCAAGCGAATTCAATTAGTATTCTCGGCACAGCAACGGTGCCCCAGCCTGAGACATAAACGGAGAACAATGACCGACTTCAAAGAATTGATTACTCGTCGACTACAGGATCGAATCGACGCGGGAGCCATGAGTGCAGCCGCGGTCAGGGTTGAACGACGGGGAGAGGTCTTGCTCAACTGGGCAGGCGGGACTTACCAATTCGATAAATCTTCGCCAGCAATCGATACCGAATCAATCTTCTTGGTGGCGTCTATCACCAAGCCAATGGTCACAAGCTGCTTCACCAAACTGATCGAGCAGGGACTTGTCGATGCTGACGACTATGTTGCTGAGTACGTTCCGGAATTCGGGGTTCATGGCAAGAACAAAGTAACCCTGCGGCACTGCCTGACTCACACCAGCGGGCTTCCCGATATGGTTCCCGGCGATGTTGGTTTAAGGAAACATAACGCGCCAATGAGCGAGTTCGTCGCAGCAGCTTGCAATGCCCGTCTACTGTTTGAACCGGGAACGCAGGTGAGATATCAAAGTGCTGGCATATTGATGCTTTCGGAAATATCCGAGAGGATCACGGGCAAGCCTATTCGACAGCAGTTGTCAGAATCGGTGTTCAAACCAGCAGGAATGGAATCGAGTCATCTCGGTTGGCGGAGTGACTTCGAAGGTCGACGCGTAGATGCAAAAGTCGCCGATGCGGAGGTCACCAATCACTGGAACCACAACAGCGACTACTGGAAGGATTTTGGTGCTCCGTGGGGAGGTGCCCACACCACTACAGCGGACATCGCCCGCTTTCTTCAAATGATGCTCGACGGTGGAAAATCCACTTCTGGCAAACAGGTATTCGGGGTCGGCACTGTCCGGAGTCTACTTACAGACAACACGAATGCTGAACCAAAATTATCGACTGCAAGTCGGCTTCAAGAGTCGTGGGGGCTCGGCTGGCGATTACAACGCGCTGGCGGTGCTGGTTGGTATGGATCGGCGGTGCCTGCCAGAGCGTTCGGTCACGGCGGTGCGACAGGGACGCTCACATGGGCCGATCCCGCCTCAGGTGTTGTGTTTGTCGTACTCACGAACGGCCTACTCGATGCGGAAGGTTCGACTTTGAAAGCCTGTGGAAACATCGCCGCAAGCGCGCTATGTGGATATCGGCGTGCTATCGTCTGATTTTCCCGAGTAACTAATTTGGAGTCGAGCCACATGGCAGAGTTAAGACCGAATAGAGCGAAAGAAAAACTGGCCAAAGGCGAGATCGTCACTTGTCTGGCAGGAATCGATAATCCGCATTTCGTCGACTTCGTGGGAGACATGGGGATCGATGCTATTTGGTTCGAAGCAGAACACGGTCCGGTCAGCTTCGAAGACGTAGGAAATCTGTCTCGCGCTGCCGATCTTTGGGGAATGACATCCCTCGTTCGAGTTGGGAGTGCCGACTACAGCACTATTTATCGAACGCTAGATATGGGAGCGATGGGAATCGTCGTGCCGCACGTCGATACCGTAGAAGAAGCACGAACGGTTGTCGAAGCTACCAAATACGCCCCAATCGGTCGACGCGGTATGTTCAAACCCCGCCAATCATTCGGCGTCGACGATTACCTCAGCAAAGCTAACGATCAGACGATGTCGGTTGTTCTGATCGAGGACATCAAATCAGTCAACAATCTCGACGAAATCCTTGCTGTAGATCACATCGACGTTTACCACGTGGCCCCAAGCGATCTAGCTCAGTCCATGGGGCACATTGGCGATGACGAACATCCCGACGTCCAACAAGTCATTGATGAATCGATAGCTAAGATCATCGCCGCTGGTAAAACTGCAGGAACCACTGTCTCGAACGACAACGTCGCCAAGTTCCGTGATCAAGGTGTTAAGTTTTTCTACACAGCTGTAAACGGATGGATAACTTCTGGCGGTAACGAATTCATGAAGGCACTCCACGGCTAGCAAACAGTGCCCCCCAATCTGCAGCCATCCTCATTCCTCATTTCACGGATTTAATAATTGAAACTCTCGATTCTCGACCAATCGCCTATCGGTGTTGGTAAAACGCCTCACGAAGCTATTGAAGCAACGCTCGAATTGGCAGAAGCTGCCGACAGATGGGGCTACACACGCTATTGGCTAGCCGAGCACCACAGTTCCGGGACATTAGCCGACGCTAGCCCGGAAATTTTGCTGGCAGCGATGAGTGGAAGAACGAAGAATATTAGGATCGGCTCTGGCGGCGTAATGCTCTCCCACTACAGCTCTTTCAAGGTTGCGGAGGTGTTCCGAATGCTTGAAGCACTGGCCCCGGGACGTGTGGATATGGGAATTGGTCGAGCACCGGGATCAGATCAGGTTGCCAGTTTCGCTCTACAGCCGGGTCCAAATTCGTACCCAATCGAGAAGTATCCGCAGCAAGTTTTCGATCTCATGCGATACCTCAGCGGCACGTTCCCAAACGACCATCCATTCGGCAAGCTACGGGCCATGCCAGCGGCGCCAAAATGGGCGGCACCGTGGTTGCTGAGTTCATCGATGGGAAGTGCTGGAATAGCGGCAAGATTAGGACTTCCGCTCTCGTTCGCCCACTTCATTTCCCAAGACAGCGGGCCAGAATATGTGAAGTGGTACCGCGACAATTTTGAGCCATCTGAATGGTTCGACAAACCACGCGTGAATATCGGCATTTCGGCGATCACTGCTGATACAGAAGAACGTGCTCACGATCTAGCTTTGTGCCGACACGTGATGCGGTTGATGCGCAACAAGGGCCAGGAAATGAAGGGCGTGCCATCGGTCGATCAAATCACAGAGATGGACTTCACAGGGGCTGATGCAGAATTCATTGAGCAGCAGCGTGCCAAATCTGTGGAGGGTGACCCGTATACGGTGAAGGCAATGATCGAAAATCTCGCCGAACAATATGAAACCGACGATGTGATCGTTCTAACAATCACGCCCGACTATGCGGAGCGGCAACGTTCGTACGAGCTTCTCGCAGAATCGTTCGCATTGAGCGGTGAAGGTCGAGTGGAATAACTGCACAGGTGCAACGCTGAGATGGAAAACGACCCAAAGTACGTCGTCACCACCAGTCGGCGCGCTGGTTCCGATGTACTCGCTCTTGCCCGGGACAAAGCAGCGGAGTGGAACTTGCCATACGTAGACCGAGCTGGCGTGTCGCTGGTCGATGCTGTGGGAGATGTCGATGCAGTGTTTATCTTCGACTTGGACGGTATGAGTCTCTCCACAGGTGAGTCGAGTCTACGATTCAGCCTGGGCACAGCCGCCCTTCGACTTCAATCGATCTCGCGAGGCGAACCAGAAACTCTGATGCGAGCAGCTAATCTACAGCCGGGGGACAACGTGTTAGACGCCACACTCGGACTTGGTCATGATTCGCTCGTAGCGGCGCGAGCTGTGGGGTCGACAGGGAGCATAACGGGAGTGGAATCGAGTTGGCCGCTTTATATGCTTTTCAAAGAGGGGCTTTTGCACTACGAAGCCGGCGACGAGAGTTCGACTGTTCAACCGGTATTCGATGACTCTCGACGCTTTCTCGAGAGCGCTGAAGAATCCAGCTTCGATGTCGTGATTCTCGACCCGATGTTCGCAAATCCCAAAAGATCAGATGGCAGTTTCGAAGTGCTACGCAAGTTCGCAAATCCATCGAGTCTCGACGCCGCGTGGGTGGAGATGGCACGTCGTGTTGCAAAACGCTGTGTAGTGGTGAAATCAGAACGCGAAGCAAGTTGGTTCAGCTCCGAGGGGCTAGAACGCGTCTCCAGCGGTGGCCGAGTGAATTGGTACTGGGCACCAGCGGGTTCGTAGTATCAGCAGCTCTCGGGAAATCGAGCGTACTTGGGAATCCCAGAGTATGAGTTTCACTGAAATCACCGTGCCGGATCCGACCAAGCGTCAAGTGCAGGTGGTGATTGCAACCAGCGACTTCAGCCAGTCATGACGAAAAATCGAACAGATCAGCGTTAACTATCGTTCGACATCTCATCCCTACAACGGACGTTAAACACAAAGGTCGCGATTCGCCCAGTTTGCGGATCTGATCGGAGTGACCTGCTCAACGTTTGTCGAAAACTAGTGATTTACCTATAATTATTAGAGTTATCTATAATTGAGTTTCTTACTTTGCATTGTCCGCCAAACATATGCAGCGAGTTCGGCTGAACCCCCCGCTGCATCATGATCGGTAATACTTCTGCGAAGTACGCTCGAATCTTGAATCCTGATTGAATCCGGAGTCCATATATTCAATGACCGAATTAGAACAGCGAATTGGCGGCGGGGCGATTGAGTCTGCGGTCGAAGCGGCAAAACTGGCCAGTGATGCAGCGCGTACGACCGAGCAGTTAATCGAGGCTCTAGCTACCTTTATGCAATATAACCCTGATGATGACGATCAGATAACTGTTCCGAATGTGACGGTAAAAGAGATGAAGTCGACCTTAGCGGTCGCCAGGCTTGGTAGTTTTACCGAGGCCGCAAAGGCAATGGGCGTTTCACAGCCGGGATTAAGTCGTCAGGTCCAGCGTGTCGAGAAAATCTATGGGTTCAAGATTTTCGATAGAAGTGTTCGATCCTCACCTATCACGCCTAGAGGAACTCTCATAATCGAGGCTTTCAGCGATTCTCTCAGTTCTCTCGCACGGTCCCAGTCAGCGGTGGACAAGCTGTCATAATCGGATCAGTACTTGTCGGAACCGGCGACTACGGTTTGCATCAGTCATCGATGACGACGATACCGTTACGAACAGCGACGATTACCGCTTCCGTTCGATTTTTGACATTCAGCTTCCCAAATATACTCGTCATATGAAGTTGAACAGAGCTGTTCGATATGGCGAGATCAGTAGAGATTTCTTTGTTCTCACTACCAGTTGCTAGAAGCTGAATCACGTCAAGCTCCCGCTCAGTTAAGTCGGATCCGACCAAGTTACGATCAGTGTAGGTCGGATAATTGGCCAAAACGCGGTTAATCCCGGGCGAATAGGTTGCGCCGCCTTTGTACGCGGCTTGAATGGCCCCAACCACCATTTCAGGCGGCGAATCCTTTGTTATGTACCCATCAACACCGATTTGGATAAGCCTGACCTGCCCCCGATAGCGTTACCACTTATTATCTCGAATTCGCAGCCAGCTTAAGCCTGGGCATGATCACCTCAGGTGCTGGTGCCCGGTATCCAAGTGAGCTGTGTGGTCGGATCGTGTTGTACTCCCTTCTCCACCGTTCCGTCAGTATCTGTACCTCCTTCAACGAATAGAAGATCTCACGGTTTAGCAACTCATCTCTGAACTTTCCGTTGAAGCTCTCGTTGTAGCCGTTCTCCCATGGACTACCCGGTTCGATAAATAGTGTCTTCACTCCAACTCGCTCCAGCCAGTCTCGAATTGTCTTTGAAGTGAACTCCGGCCCGTTATCTGAACGAATGTGCTCCGGTGCACCATTAAGAACAAATAGTTCTGTCAGCGCATGGATCACATCGTTTGACCTGATACGCCTCGCCACCTTGATGGCCATGCACTCCCGCGTGTACTCGTCGATCACAGTGAGCATTCTGACCGCACGACCGTCCTCGGTTCTACAGGCCACGAAGTCGTAAGCCCACACATGTCCTTTACGTTCCGGTTTCAGCTTGATGATTGAACCATCGTTCAGCCAGAGCCGTCCTCTTTTCGGTTGCTTCTTCGGAACCTTCAGCCCTTCACGTCGCCATATGCGTTCGACACGCTTGTGGTTCACATGCCAGCCACGATCCCTTAGCAATGCTGTGATCCGGCGATAGCCGTACCTGCCGAACCGCACTGCAAGCTTGACGATTTCGGCAGTCAGCGATTCTTCGTCATCTCTCAACTTCAAAGCTCGACGTTGTGTTGGTCTGGGCTGGTTGAGCACCATACAGGCTCTTCGCTCAGATACTCCAGGAAGTATTCGCTGGACGTGTTTCACGCACTTACCGCGACGTGAAGGGCTCAGAAGTTTCCCTCTGCCGCTTCTTTCAGGATCTGTTTATCCAGAGCAAGATCGGCAACCGTTCGCTTCAGTCTTGCGTTTTCTTTCTCAAGCTTCTTGAGCTTCTTTGCCTGGTCGAGATCGAGTCCACCGTACTCACGTCGCCACCTGTAATAGGTGTGATCTGTAACACCGATCTCTCGTACTGCCTGACCTACGCTCTTGCCACCTGCAACGGCAACCTCGACTTGCCGGAGCTTGTTTAGGACCTGCTCCGGACTATGACCTTTTCTTGGCATTTCTGCCTCCCTTCAATTCAACCAGTATCTGATTTTTCAACTGGATACGTTTGAGGGGGGGCAGGTCAAAGGCTCCCAGCGCTCTGATATCGCTTGACCAACTAATCGGGTGGCGGCGAATTGATCTCCTTAGATCAATGTCTGAAGTAAACCTTCTCTGTGTTTTGCCAACTCGGTTTTTCTCGGTGTAACGGAATAATCTTGACTCATATCCACATCTTTTCATATTTGTTGACTTTACACAACACTATTCATTGTATAGTATATACTCAACAACTTCATTTTTTTGTGTATTATTTTCAGAAACCGCTTGGTTGAGCCCAAAGAGATGAACGTCTCACTCTGAGAACAAAAATGGAAACTCTATACATAGTTGGAATCATTCTCCAGTAGTCGGCGCTGCAAACTGGGGGCTTGTTGGCCTCTTCCGATTTGACCTCGTAGCTGCCGTCACAGGATCGAAGTTCGGGGAGGTGAACGCAATTTCTCGGATCGTTTACATCCTGGTGCTTGTTGCTGGAGTGCTAGCGGCTGCATCAATTCCAAGTATTGCGGACTAAATTCAACAAGCCGGAGAGATTCCTCCATCTCTCCGGCTGTTTAATCGACAGGAAAATAGAAATGCTTCACTTCAAATCATGCCCGAAATGCCTTATAGGCACCATGCATGAGAGATCCGGACTAGATGGATACGAAAAAAAGTGCGTTAACTGCGCTTTCACAATTTATACCGACAGCAACGGTCTGTCCGATGAACGGTCGAATACTGCAGTTGCCGAGCTTATTGCATCAGCTTGAATCGATAAAGACTCGAAAATAACATGACACAACTTCTATTCAGTTCTTCGACACGGCGAGGTGCATTCCTCGGAATTCTTGGCTGGATTCTCTTGATCGGTGCGATTTCTTCGGTTGCACCAGGCCTCGCCGAGGTAACAACGAACGAACAAGATGAATTTTTGCCCGCTGGTGCTGAATCTGTCGAGGCGTTGAAGCTCCGCACTGAGAAATTCCCAGCAGTGGATGGTGTCCCAGCGCTAGTCGTGTTCAATTCGAAGGCGGGATCTAATGATCTAGACGCGACGATCAGCGAATTTACCGATTTGTTGCGGTCCCCAGAGGTTCCTCAATCCTTCCTCTCGGTACTGTCACCGACCGAGTATCCCGCCGCAGCGTCCACACTGATTTCGACTGACGGTAGGACAGCAATGGTCATTGTTACGATCGGCGGCGTCCCATCTGATCCCGCTTTTGGAGAAGCGGTTGATTGGCTGTCAGAAACAGCGCGCGAACTCGGTGCGATCGTAGAAATAGATTCTGCGGTGACTGGTCCAGCGGGCATCATCAACGACGCGGTCAAGGTATTCGGATCTATCGATCTGAGAGTAACTTTGGTGACAGTGGTCCTAGTTCTCGTCCTCCTCCTAATCATTTACAGATCTCCGATCCTTGCAATCGTCCCACTGGTTGTCATTGGAACTGCCCTAACCTTGTCGCAATCAGTTGCCGCTCTGCTTTCACAGCAATTCGATCTCCCTCTAAATGGGCAAGTCACTGCAATCATGTCTGTTCTTGTTTTTGGTGCCGGAACTAATTACGCCCTTTTTATAGTTTCCAGATATCGAGAAGAGCTAGTGCACAACTCGAATAAATGGGACGCCATGAGAACAACGATGTCGAGAGTTGGACCTTCGATTGCCGGATCAGCTGGGACGACGATTGTTGCGATGTTCGCCCTCACATTCGCTTCATTTGGGTCGTTCAGGTCTCTCGGTCCAATGCTTGCGATGGCAATTTTCATCGTCTTGCTCTCAGGATTATTCGTTATGCCAGCGGTTTTCGCGCTATTTGGAAAATGGATCTTCTGGCCTCGCCCGCTTATCCAAAAGAGTTCTGCGAACACTAATGGCGTTTGGCACAAAGTAGGACGCTCGGTGTCGCGGAAGCCTCGCCTGATGTTCGGTATAACAATGGCTGGAATCGTACTAGCAACATTGCCATCTTGGACCATCGTTCCCAGCTTCAACTTTATCGATGGATTCCCTGATGACGTCGATTCAAAAAGAGGATATGAACTTTTGGCAGAGTCGTTCCCTGAGGGACAGTTGGCTCCGACAGAAGTGTTCGTCCAGTCGCAAAATCGACCGATCGTAGAATCTCTAAGCTCCCTTGAGGAATTATCGAAGTCGCTCGCAAATACGCCCGGCGTACTACGAGTTGTTGGACCGACCCGTCCGATCGGAATTCCAGTCAGTGAATCTGCGGCCCAAGCTCAAGGCGCGGGAAGATTTATTTCAACCGACGAATCGACTGCTCGACTTGAGGTTGTCCTCGACGGAGATCCTTACTCTTCAAAGTCTCTGAGACTGGTAGAGGAATTGCGAGCCGTCGCAACAAACTCAGATCTTTCCACATCTCCTGGAACAAGAGTTTTGATTGGTGGCGAGTCAGCCGTTCAGGCCGACACAAAAGCGTCTATTGATGCCGATATCCGCTGGCTCGCCCCCGTTTCGCTACTGGCGATCTTCCTGGTGCTGATCTTGCTTCTCAAGTCGATCGTAGCTCCTTTGTACCTGGTCTTCAGCGTGATCGTTAGTTTCGGAGCTACATTCGGGCTTTCAGTATTCGCATTTCAAGAGATTTTCAATCACTCAGGAGTTGCGTACTCAAACGGGGTTTGGATGTTCATATTCCTTGTTGCACTCGGCGCCGACTACAACATTTTCGTGATGTCGCGAATACGAGAAGCCGTACAGAAGGAAGGCTTTCGTGATGGCATAGCGACTGCCGTGGGTCGAACAGGCGGGGTAGTCACTTCCGCAGGAATCATTCTTGCCGGAACCTTCGCTGTACTTACAACTTTACCGCTCCGAGACATTTTCCAACTTGGATTCGCGGTGATGCTTGGAGTACTGATTGACACTTTCGTCGTCCGAGCACTTCTCGTGCCGAGCTTGGCAGCAATTCTTGGCGAATGGAGCTGGTGGCCACGCAAAACAGCACCAGAAGAATTCCACTGATTACTTGGGTATCAAAAATGCATTAGTCGCAACAAGTCTAAATATTGACTGCTAAAGGTCGTCCTCGAATCATCTGGTGCTCTTCGCTTTCAGGGTGTTTCACACTTGAGTCGCGATCACTCGTTGAAACAGGGTTGAATTATCGACTACTCGAGCTGACTATCTGGGGAATTCGGACTGCCACTCATGCGTGTTCGTGGTGCAATCCAACTCTCCCCCGTCTCCACCAAGAACACAAAGCACCGGTTCTCATTCGCAAGTTGAGGCCTGTTCGCGCCCTCGCTGAGTGGGAATCAGCACGTCTTACCTGAGACCTCAGCAACTAGGTCGGCGACGTTTGATCGAGTCATTTAAGCCTAATCAGATGCCGAAGAAATTTCTATCAGCTCCTAAATTAGAGTCCAGTCCTCAGTCTGTTGCTGAGCTGACTAGGGTTGTCGCATGTTTCAGACGGTCAACTCGGGCCGATACGACTCCAACACTCGAATTGCAACGTTGCATCCTGCGCGCACTTGCTCAGGCTTGGCTTCCCCTCGGATGGACGCTGCCACTCCTACCAGCGAGGTTGTGAAGAAGGCAGCGAGTTCGTCGAGATTTGCTTCTTGGTCCATATCTCCCACGAGCCTGGCGTTTTCCAGCGCTCGGCGAAAGCCGTGGTTAAGACGTTCAAAATAAGCGTCGACGTACTGACCGATCGCCGGATCAAGCGATCCTCGTTCTACCGCTGTATTGCATAACAGGCAACCACGACCTTTTGCCCACCCTCCGCTGGCTTCAGCGTACCCGGTGAACGCAGCCCTGATTGAATCTGCGTTCGCGTTCGGGGATTCGATAGGTGCGATGACATTCGAAAGGTGATGCTCGCCGTATCTTTTCAGAGCGGTCTCGAACAATTCCTGCTTAGAGCCGAACTCTGAGTACATGCTTTTCCGATTTACGCCAAGTTCTTCAACCAAATCGGCGGTGCTTGTGCCGTTGTACCCCCGCATTCGGAACAATTCGATTGCTTTATCGAGCAGCTCGATACGGTCGTATTTCTTGATGCCTGCCATGCGTTATTGAAGCTCCTTGACACAGAGTAAACGATCAGTTACCTTTTGCACAAGTAATCAATCGGTTACTTATGCCAGTTTCAAAAAACATCCATCAGGAACTCAGACAATGACTAACGAAAACATCACCGTCGTTTACAAATGGACGGCGAATCCTGGAAAGCTCGACGAACTGTCAGCAATCTATGAGAACGTGTCGATGGCAATGGAGGCGAATGAGCCAGGAGCGACCGAGGTCGAAGTGCTCGTTTCCGAAAAGGACAGCGCTCTATATGTGCGTGACGAGTTTGCCGACGCCGGCGCGCTGGGATTTCACTTCACAGAAACAGCAGCAGCTCACTTCCCTGATCTTCTCGCGATTGCGACACCCGGCCCGTTCTTCTTCTTCGGAGAAGTTCCAACTGAATTGAAGCAAGCCACAGACCAAATGCAACTGGGTGCAGAGTTCAGCACACGTATTGCAGGCTTTGCTCGATGAGGAACCTGTAACTCCAGGAGTTCGGTGGGTAGTGCGCGTAGTACCTGCCCGATAGCACCTCGAAAGCAGGAGATTAGTTATGACATTTACCCCGATACCACTTCCATCCCACCTTTCGGCACCAACTCTGATCGGTGATGAAATCAGTCTTACCGGGAAGTGGACGCCAAAAACGAGTAGCCGCTTCTTCGGCAGGTCCAACGATTCGGAAGGGATGCACTCGGCCCTTACTTCACTTTTAGCAATTGCGGAGTCAGATCCTAGAGTCCTGACGTTTGAATTGAACGATACAATCGGTGGTGATTCGCTGGTGGTTCACACCGTGTTCGCAAACCAGAAAGGGCTGATCGACTTTTATGGCGACAAAGGATCTGAGCATTTCGAGTCGCTTCTGTCGCATGCCAACGCCGACTTGCACCTGCTCCGAGGTGTGTCATTGACTTCGGAAACTATCAAAACCCTTGCTGAGAAATCAGTTCCGGTTGCCGCTGGTGAACATGTTTTTGGATACGTAAAGAACGACTCTACGCAGCCGAACCTACGTGCGGCTATCGATGTGACGGCAAAGTGGACTTGCATCCCGGGAGCTGGGTCACAACTGGGCGAGCTGAAGCACTGGTGGCAGATGGTTGGTACGGACGCCTTCGACATGGAGAAGGGGCTGATCAGGTTCGAGGTTTACCAGGTGGTGGGTGAGGATGCCTTGTTGATCCACGAGGTATTCGAGGATACGGCGGAACTGAAGTTCCACCTCACCAAGGGCACGGCTCACAAGTACAAGAAGTCGATTGATCAAGTCGCTGCCCCTGAGCGATACGTGTTCCGAGGTAACGTTTCGTGGCTCATTCGCACCTACTCGAAGTTCATGCGGTTACCTGCAACGTACTCGACACGAAAGTCACGCGTCACAAAGCCGGGCGGCAGCATGAGCGACGGTACAAGATGAAGCTAGAAAAACTCGGGCCTCGGTGTGATTAGGTCTAATTCGATTATCGAATAGATCCGAATGGGAATTAAGCCCGAGGACCCGATTAGAATCCGATCCTAATGGAGACAATGACTGAGAAACATGGAGGTAGTTTTGAGGAAGCACATTGTTGCTCGCTGGGACGAACTTGGGGACCGCATACCTGCTGGAGCACTAGTCGAAAACGTCGACCTCGTGATCATACGCATCGATTCGGATGTTTCGGTGTTCTACGGAAGATGCTTACACCGTGGGGCGCTTCTTTCTGACGGCTACGTGGACGGACGCAATCTGATCTGTGGCGTGCACAACTGGGACTATCGCGTCGACACCGGTATTAGTGAATACAACAATGAAGAACAGCTTCCGAAATTTTCGGCTTGGATCGAAGACGAAAATGTATTGGTCGACGCGGACGAAATAAGTACCTGGGAGCAGGCCAATCCGCAGCCGTACGACCGCTCGTCGTATTTGGGTCAGTATGCCGACACACACGGAACCGAAGACGAACCCCACAACGGCCTCATCCAGTCGCTGGCAAAGAACGGTTTGTCGGGTGGTGAACATGGTCCTGTGTCAGCGATGGGTGTGCCCCGCGGGCAGCTTCCATCCTGGGACGACATCCAGTTTGTAACGGCACAGCTGGCGCAAGTTCCTCAACTCGACGGGACACCTGTTGAGACTGAATTAGTCGTTGGTCCAAACGCACGTAAACCGTTGAGGCTAAAGATCCCACTTATCGTGTCTGACATGAGCTTCGGCGCGTTGTCTGAAGAGGCCAAGATTGCTCTCGCTCGCGGAGCCGAAAAGGCAGGGACAGGAATCTGTTCGGGAGAGGGAGGGATGCTCCCTGAAGAGCAAGCTGAAAACAACAGATATTTCTACGAACTTGCATCAGCCAGGTTTGGATTTTCGTGGGACAAACTAGACGGTGTACAGGCTTTTCACTTCAAGGGCGGCCAGGGAGCGAAAACTGGCACCGGCGGTCACTTGCCTGGTGCGAAAGTGAAAGGAAAAATCGCCGAGGTCAGAGGGCTAAAGGAAGGAGAGCCCGCGGTTTCACCAGCCCGATTCCCCGATTGGGATTCCGTTGACGATTTCAAACAATTCGCTGATGAGGTACGTGACTATACCGGGGGAATCCCGATCGGATTCAAACTTTCAGCGCAGCACATTGAAGACGATATTGATGCTGCCCTAGAAATCGGTTGTGATTACGTGATTCTCGATGGCAGAGGCGGAGGAACTGGTGCTGCTCCCTTAATCTTCCGCGACAACATTTCTGTACCAACAATTCCAGCACTCGGCAGAGCAAGAAGGCATCTTGACGATCGCAAGCGACAGGACGTGACTCTCATCATCACAGGTGGTCTCCGTACACCCGCCGATTTCGCAAAGGCGCTCGCTTTAGGAGCCGATGGAGTCGCTATTTCTAATTCAGCGATCCAAGCAATAGGCTGTCTTGGAATGCGAGCATGCGACACCAATAACTGTCCCGTGGGAATCGCCACGCAAAAGGAACACCTGCGATCACGAATCATCGTCGAATCGTCTGCTCGCCAACTCGCCCAGTTCTTTGATTCGTCCATCGAACTAATGAAACTACTAGCGCGAGCCTGTGGTCACACCGACCTTAAGGATTTCAAACTCAGCGATCTCACGACGTGGAAGCGAGATATGGCCGATCTATCAGGCGTGAGTTTCGCTGGTGATTCGCCCGAAAATCAATAAAACAAGCCAGATTGATTGCTACTCGAACAGAGTTCTGGCAGAGCTATGCGTATAGACGGAATTATGTCGAGCTTCATTTCTCGATTTTCGCAGTCAGTTTTTGGCAGGAAAATGATGTACTCTGCAAGGCCGTTTAGAACCAGCGACCAAATGAAAGGATGGAAGCTATGTACGTTGTGAGACGGTGGTACAAGACCAAGCCAGGTGAAGCTAGACGGGTTGCCACTTTAGTGCACCAACAAGCTCAGGCTTACCATGACTCAGGTCAACGTAGTGAGTTTCGTGTCTCCTACAACGGGTATACGTTGCCAGGTGATCAGGATGTAGTCTGTCTGGAGTGGACAGATCAGGCTTTACAAACGCCAACTCGAGCAGATCACGAGTTGCCGACAGAAGCGCTGGAACTCGGTGCTGAAGTCCGTAGTTTGATCGAAAGTCAACGAATTGAATTCATGGAGCTACTGACGCCAGAGAAGTTTCAGAAGTGAAATACAAAGCGCATTTGAATATTGCAGGAATCTCTCTCGGAACAATCCGAAATTGGGTTCACCGAAAACAATGCCATTAAGCAGAATCACTAGAAATCCGACGAAGTTCACGGAAAAAACAAAGGAGAAATGATGGCAGCAACACGATCAGCCCACGCTGTTTGGACCGGAGATCTCATGGCGGGCAGCGGTGTGGTCAGTGCAACGACTTCCAAGACGTTCAACGAATTGTCCGTATCATGGAAGGCGAGGACAGAGGCACCAGGAGGTTCGACTAGCCCTGAGGAGCTTGTGGCAGCGGCGCATGCTAGTTGCTTTTCTATGGCGCTCTCCGCGGGTCTCGGCGGCGACGGCACACCTCCAACAAAGCTGGAGGTAGATGCGACCGTCATCTTCGATCAAGTGGACGGTGGATGGAAAGTCACGTCAAGTGAACTGAAAGTCGTGGGGACAGTCCCCGGTCTCGACGCCGGCGGCTTCCAAGCGGCAGCTGAGGCTGCAAAAGACGGGTGCCCTATTTCGCAAATGATGACCGGCAACGTCACGCTCAGTGTCGAGGCAGAGTTGGAGTAAGCGGCGGTTAGTTTGTAATCCCTTTCATGGGCCGTTACTGATCCATGATCAGAACATCATCAATGATATGGCCACGCAAGTTTCTAGGACCTGCAGACCATTGGATGTCGTCATACTCCTGTAAATACTCTCGTTCGTCATCAGGGAGCCCAATCACAGTGAGGTAAGGCGCAGAACAAAGCGGCGGAATCGAAGCCGCCATCACCTCGCACAATCGGACATCGTCACCACTCCGAATCCACAAAGTTCCGCTGACACTTGTTTCGGAAGGAATGACTACGTCGCTTGGAGGATCACCGTCGATGATGGTCAACATTCCATCTACATAATGCCCCCACAACGTGACATGGTGTTCAGTCCAGCGAACCCCCTGTGCCTCTTTGAACTCCAAATCGAGATCATCAATCCCGATAATCCGTGTCGGTCCACACTGAGGCGGGAGAGATTCCGCCAGCGCACCACATAGTCGAGCACTCTTTGAGTCAACAACCACGTACCCAACAACGACAATATCGGCATCTATATCGGAGTCGATCAGCGTGTCAGCGTAAAGCGGAGCGCCAGCATGCCCAGGCAGGTTTGGTGTCTCGGTCGCTCCACCCAGAGTTATGACTGGGGTGGCCGCCTCACCTGATTCACTGGCGACCCAGCAAGCTGTGAGAACGAGTGTGAGTATGGGGAGTAGTACGAATAGTCGAGACATGGCTCTCCTCCACTGGTGACAACTAATTCCAGCCTCATCGGTAAGACGAAACCAAGCTCAAGTTTGTTCCGTGCCTGTACTGCTCACAGCTACTCCCCTTCACCTGCCTAAGCAGACACGTGGACGAATCGGCTCGATGAA
Organism: Candidatus Lucifugimonas marina; assembly: GCA_029593915.1. GTDB lineage: Bacteria > Chloroflexota > Dehalococcoidia > Lucifugimonadales > Lucifugimonadaceae > Lucifugimonas > Lucifugimonas marina. The sequence goes on from CP046147.1 coordinate 2,033,715, forward strand.
ACTTCAACCTGGTCTAGTGAATTGCAGGGAGAGTTAAGGTTGCGGTGGTACCGATGTTGAGCTGACTTTCGAAGGTCAATTCCCCGCCGTGAGATTCGATGATCGCTCGGACCACTGAGAGTCCTAGACCAGAACCTCGTTGTCGCCTGATTCTTGGATCCGCTGATCGGAAGAAAGGCTCAGTGATTCTAGCGACATCTTTGTCTGAGATACCTATACCTCTATCGGTAAAGCTCAATGTGACATGGTTGGTGTCACGAGAAACATCCACATCGATGCTGGCGTTTTGATCTGAGTACTTGCCCGCATTGGAAATAAGGTTGCCGATAACCTGAACTAAACGAACCCTGTCAGCAGAGACCTGAACTGATTGGTCCAAGTTTTGAAGCACCAAAGACTGCCCCTTTTCTTGGAGTCCAAGTGAAGCATCCTCGACAACTTCTTCCAAGAGAGACCGGATATCCAACGGTTCTTTGGTCAAAGCCATATGGCCACCATCAGACTGGGAGACATCTAAGAGATCATCAACGATGCTAGTTAGATCCCGGGTCGCTCGTCGAATAGCTTCGATTTGCTGTTTTTGCCGTTCACTCAATGTTGACTCACGATCATGAGACAGAATATCCCCGAAGGATGTGATCGTTGTGAGTGGTGTTCTCAATTCGTGGGAGACCGTGGATAGAAACTCGCATCGTGATTCGGCGAGCCGAGCTAACTCATTATTTTGAGCATCCAGTTGCCGGGAGTAAGCTTTTTCTCTGCCTAAGAGGACTGCATGTTCCCTCACTTGCACCCTTTGGATGATCGGTGTCACGAGTCTGGCGAACTGACCGAGCATCCCAATTTCTGTCAAAGAAAATGGCTCCCGCTCAGATCTCCGAATCGACAGGAATCCATCTGCTTGAACTGAGTCAATGCCAATAGGTGCTTGAATCCACGAGGTTAGATCAAGTTTTTCGAGTAGCTCATCTCGCAGTGTGTTTTCATCTTCCCTATAGTGTTCCAAATACCAATCCCAGGATCGAGATTCATTTGCTGAGGTTATCCGATCTCCGACTGATTCTCCGGGTAGTTCAATACCTCGCACGAACTCAACAATCAGATTTCGCTCGGATTGGTTGTAACGTGAAATTACGAAGCGATCATGGCATGCGATTTGATTCAATTCTTCGCAAACCAGTCCATAAACATTTTCAGTCGAATCCATGGATTCCGCTTGGGTCGATATCCTGGAGACGGCACCATGTATAAGTGATTGCTGTTTATAGTTCTCAGCTAACGGTGCCAGCAATAATGCAGGTGCCAACAAACGGGATGCACGTTTCAGGACTGCTAGTTCGGGTTCACCGTAGGCGTTTTTTCTCTTACTTCTTATTGCTAAATACCCGAGAGGTTGATCACTACCATCAATCGCAACTTCTGCCCAAGAATTCAAACCTAGTTTCGCCATGGTTCCACCGGGGAGGATGTGTTCACTAGGTGCATTTATTAGCAATGAGCCATCTGCGCTTCTAGGTAGCGGTGAACCGGGCGAAATTACAGGTGAACCTCGATCGACTCCGGTGACACCAAGCCCATCGACATAGACCCGTTCTAGCAGGTTGTCAGAACGGCGGATTACTATGGAAATTCGGTCGAATTCTAATTCTGTTCTAAGAGCATTTTTGACCATCGAATAGATGGCGTCAGTGCTTACGCCGCCTTCAAATGACATCTCCAATGTCTGGAGCGTAACCCCAGACGCAGCTCCGAAGCCATTGTCTGCATCCGCACTAAAAGTCATTGAGTCTAACCACAACACTTCGCCTTCTTCCTCACACCGCACGATCTGCCATCAATAATAGCCTCGTCTTAGATTCTGCGGTAACGGGCATATGGAATTGACCAGACCCCCAACAAAAGTAGACCGGGGTAAATGTTAGAAACTCTGGTTTTAAAGGAGGGAGAAATGCCGAGAAAGAAACACCGTCCGGAACAGATCCTGGGCAAGCTTCGTGAAGTCGAAATAGCCCCGGCACAAGAAGAGGCGGTGGTGAACGCAGGTCGGTGTTACCAGGTGAGGAAGAATATGATTCGGATCAAAAAAAGGAAGCCGATCAATATGACCGCCCACTTCAACAACGGTCGTATATCGATTTGCATTGAGCAACGTTATCAGCAATTCGGTTGAACACTGTTACTTAGAGCCATCTGAGCGGAATAATCCAACAGGTAAATACGTGACTTTCCGAAAGCTGAACCAAATACTTCGAGAAACTTTCAGCCTCGTCATTACATTTGGCCGGTTCTGACAGAACCGGTTGTGACCTACTCCGGTCAAAAATGTTGGGTGCCTCCACTTTGATTCCTGTCGTCTTTGACGGATTCGGGAATCTAATCTCGTGACATCTTTACTCGTATAGCTCGCAACTGCGACTATCGCGATCCAAGCGACCCGAACTACATTTGCAAAGATTTAGCAACTCTGGTCGAGTACATTTGCTCGACGAAGAGAGTCTCAAATCGAAAATGCAAACCATCGGACCAGACCAAACAACCAAAGCGGGATAACCGGACTCGAAACCGCAATCATCCTGATCGCGTTCGTCGTTGTTGCGTCAGTGTTTTCGTTCACAATGCTCTCGACAGGTGTATTCGCCTCGGGTCAAACCAAAGAATCGATTCTGTCTGCTCTTGACCAAGTTTCTGGCTCGATCATCCTCCGAGGATCGGTCATAGCGTCTAAGGGAAGGCTCGGTACGACGGTCGATTCGGATACTGTTTTCAAGGTGTCATTTGTAGTAACGGCTTCCCCTAATGGGGCACCAGTTGACATGACTCCCCCATACACCGTCGACAGTTCAGGAATCGATCCGGATTTTGACGCTTACGCAGGTTATAAAACGGTGATTTCATACATGGATCAGAACCAGCATCTACCCGACGTACCGTGGACTGGTAAATGGGTCGGAGAAAACAACTCTGATGAGTCCCTTGATTCAGGTGAATCCATGGAGATTTCAGTTTGGTTACTTAGACGAGACATCGCTGCTCAACCCTCTAGAGCGACTGCCAATTACGGAGTTGCTTACTGGTCAGGATTCGACGCAAATGGATCAACAGGTATGTCGTCAGAGAACGTCACTATTGAGCGGAACACAAAGTTTTCGATTGAAATCAAACCCGAATATGGCTCAACCCTTACAGTTCAACGTCGAGCCCCTACGATCCTGGATACGGTCATGAATTTGAGATAAATCCCATCTGGCACTGCTGAGCGATTCAGATCGAGGTGTGCAATCTATGGTGCAGGAATTTCAGCGCACGAGGTTAAATAAGAGTAGAATTAAAATCCCACAGCAAACTCGTAAGAGTTGCGTTCCGCACCGTCCGTTCGATTTGCATCCGAGCACACGTCGCGCTTGGCGCAAGGACTTGTTAGCTCCATCTAGGGCTGCTGATAAGCATTGCCCGCCAACGGATTGGATGCCCTATGAACTGGCAATTTTGGCTCAGAGGTCGCGGTCCTGCGCCGCTTTCCGAGCAAGTACGGCACGCCATCGTCGATAGATACAGAACCGCAGATGAAAACGTCGCCAAACTGTCGATGATTCGGAAATCTGGAAAATTCGCAGGACGAAAAGTCACTCATATTCGAGTGTTTAATCCTTCTGATTTCCCCCCTGAAATTACGAGCTTTTCAGATCTCGATTCTGACAAAAGCTCGATTCGATACACCGGGCGCATCGAAAAGGGTGGTTACTTGTACTTGGACCGACCAATGAAGAAGTACCGCCACAATCCTGATAGCTCTATCTGAAAGTGACTGCGCGTCGTGATCAGTGTCTATATCCATGGAGTGTTGATGGCGTCTGAGAACACCCCCAGATGAGCTACTACGAGACCGGCCAGATCGAATATCGCGGACGGTTACTAGGGGATGTCGAATTTCGGATTAGAGGTTTGAACACTAATCGCAAGTTTGGACGATTCAATTTTGGAGCAGGTGTTGTGCGGGGAAAAATGATCTCGGCGCTTTTCGACAAACGTAAGGCAGAAACAGTTCTGGTCAGGAACACAGGCGACCGCATCCCATTGACTCTGTTTGGGCTCAAAAAGGATGGTCTAACTGCAACAGTTCTGGTCAATTAATTTGCGAAATAGCGCGTGCCTAACAAACAGAAGGCTATAAATGTCTCCCAACGAATTTATTCTTTTACTAATCGTGGTGTTCTTCGGATTCACAGCTTTTCGCCTTGAAAGGCGGTTAAGCAAGCTTGAGCGAAATCAAATCGGAACCAAGGATCGTGAGTAATCAACATTGTTTAAGCATGATTTGCAGAACAACAAAAATCGATCGGGTGCTCAGTCGCTCGACCTGCCTTGGTTCGGAGTCAATTACAACAGATCAGAGAACGAAGACGCAGTAGACCTCTCGCAGTTACAGGCGTTCAGTGCAACCACTCAACCTTCGGACAGCACTAATGACGAAGACGAACGCGAAATCAAACTGGCTCTGACGATGATCGGCGGACACGTTGTTGAGCTATCGGTACATCAAGGAGGTTACGGCTGGTTCCTTGCTGCCATTAACAATCTGAATTCCGGGAATAAAAAATCTACGAATACAGATCCTGGCGATCTCGATAATCAGACTTAGGAAACGACTCTAAGCTGCTCACGGGGACGCCATAATCAAACAGCGCTTGAGAGTTCTGTCAGAACTCAGCGCACATCTCGAAAACAAGTCGACCTAAATCCAGGATTCGCACCTCTATTTAAGACGACAGCTCGGTCATTAGAGTCGACCATCTTTTGGTGAAGATTTTCCGTCGAACGTCCGCTGGAACATGCTCATTACCCACTGCCCGAACCCTCAGATAGTTTCGCAGCTAGTCGAATGCGGTGCAAAAACGACTGGCAGACTCGAACTGTTTGAACCCAAGCATCGGGTAATACCGCTGCTTGATTCCTCGATGATTCTGCTCCATTCGATTGTTCGAATACTGATTGTGTCGATGCAAGACTTTACGTCCGACGATCCAACGAATAGCTTTCGTATAGGCAGGGTGTTTATCAGTTGTCATCCGTAGTGGCTTCTGCCCTTCACTATCGATCAGACGGCGCAAGAAACGTCGAGCGGCGTGCTTGTCTCTGTGCTCACTAAGCATCGAATCGAGCAGGTTTCCTTCTCGATCTATGGCTCTGTAGAGATATCGCCAACGACCGCATACCTTTATATAAGTCTCGTCCAAATACCAGGATTGACCGGCAATTCCACGCCGTTTAGCGCGCAAGTTCTCCCTAATCAACGGAGCAAATCGAAACTCCCAGACGCGTATGGTTTCGTAACCGACCTCGAAACAACGTTGTAAGAGTAGTTCCGCAACATCCCGTAATCCGAGCTTGTATCTCAGAGGCCAAAGCACTGCCATCTGCACGATATCGTTCGGGAATTGGAGATCATTGAAACGCCGACCGCAGTCTAAGCAACAGAAAGTTCGATAGCCAAGTGAGGTTCGAAATTTCCTATTGGATACGGACGTAGATTGGCAATGTGGACAGGCTATGAACAGATCTCCTCAGCAAATGAGGAATGATGCTATTCTGCCCCGCCACTGAGTTCTGACAGAACCCTCCAGCTATGGCACCGTGACGATCAAAGGATTGTCGAGATCCAGAGCTGACAACCACGTAAGCGATCCGTGAGTGAGCGAACTTGACGAAACGTAAACGTCGGCATCCCTCACGAATTGCCTTGTAGTGAACACTCCCGATGCGTCAGTGATGCCGCTGTCATTGGCGGAAACTGAACCATTCGACTCCAAGTGCATTGTCCAATCAATGTTAACTAGGTCGGCCGGGGAATCAGACACCTCCGCGACACAGTCTGAATCGGAATCGTGCTTGACTGTAAACGTTGCGGATACCTTGAACTTGTTGCCGTTTGGAACTGAATTAAAATCTTGAGACCAAACGTATACCCCTCCACCAGCAAAACATGGTGCGGTGGCGACCACAGAATTCGGAGAACTGTGCACGTCAGTGAATACTGCTGCGGTTTCGTCTGATGACATCGATAAAAGCCAATAAATCAGCAGTAAGGAAGTCGCAAATATTCGAAATCTCATCTTATGAGCTTTTGCTTGCAATCACCGATTCTCGGACGGTGCGAAATCTGCGTTTGTTGGTAAGGTCCGCGAAATCCCGGTAAAGGATGATCAGTATCGGTATGAATATCAGGGCTGATGACACCCACCACGACTGGTAAGTGAAAACCACTAACTTACCGAATGGAATGTGACCTAATACTTTGGCCTGAACGAATGACTCATGAACCAGGTCGTTGTCCGGTGTTGTATTGGCGTCACCGATAGTTCGGAAGAAGTTTCCTTCCGGGCGGGAAATAACCCCATCAACCCGGTGGGTGGTCAGCCCACTCCTGGTTCTGTTCAGGTAGGTGATTACGTCATTTTTCTCAATTGACTCAGCGTCAACGGGACGCGTCAGTAGCACATCTCCGGCATCAAAGGTAGGAGCCATTGACCCCCCCGAAACCACCAGAGGTTTGAACCCGAATATCGTGGCCGATATCAACAGAAGAACTACCGCAACAGAGCCAACAGAAATGAGTATTGTGGCCGCGTCGATCAACTTTTTCAGATTCTTGTTTTTCATTTCAATTACCCTGAGCTGTTAGCTGCTCCGCCTCCATTCGAAGACGGAGCTCATTGGATGGATTAGTTGTTGGCGGTCTGCTCAGCTTGAAAATCGAAGGTCAATGCTGTCGATGTTCCTTGAAAGGCAGCCGAAGTCGAGGCCGGCAGGCTAATTTGGAAACATAGCACTTCCGATGCGGTCGCTGCGAGGGTTCGGTCACCTGCGTCTCCTCCTTGAGTTGGATCACCAACCACGTTCGTTGTCGTTGTGGATCCTGAGTCGGCGGGTCCATAGAGGAATGTGCCGTCCACACCAAATCCAGAGTTGTCACAACTCGAAACGCCAGTCTTTACAGCTAAATCGAGTTGTGCTGCCAGTGTGTCTTCAGTCGAAGTACTTGTGACCGAATATCGTTGCTGAAGTGTCCCTGAATTAGTTACGTCGATCGAAGCCGTAACGACATCACCGGGAGCCATCGCTCCAACACTGAATACAGACGAAGCTGGTAATGCTGAAATGTCAACCGAACCTGTTGTGAAATTATTTGAACCCACACTTGATGAGCTGGTGAAAACGGCTCCGGTGACACCTGCTGTCATTGAAAGCACCGCTGCGCCCATCATGGCGGCGGTCATCATGACCTTAAGGTTCAGTAGCGTTGAAAAATTAGTGAACATTGTTTCGAATTCCTCTCTTGGGGAACGAATAGTGATCTGATTTGATCAAAACTGATAGCTCCAAGTTAGTACTCGAAAGTGTCCTGCTAGTTATTTGTGGCGGACGAGCAGGGATCAGAACAGTGACAGTTAGGTGACAAATATCCTAAGCGGCCGATGTGAGATCGTCTTGGACGTTAATGCTGTATCCGAATCCTCGGTGAGTTCTAATCAAATGTGAACTTCCAGAGTTTCGTTCTAGCTTTACTCTCAGGCGTTTGATGACTGCCTTGATCGCTCCGATTTCAGGGACAGTCGAATCCCACACCTCTAGTCCTAGTTCGTCCATTGAGACTACTCTCCCGATATGGTTCGCTAGCTTGTCAAGCAAGTTGTATTCCATTGGGGTGAGTGAAATTTGCTTGTTGTTGATGCGTAATGACTTCATTTGCCGGTCGAGCTTTATGCCCGCACCAAAGTCCAACACGTCAGCGTCAACTTGCGCTGTTCTCTCAGTAGTGAACTGGCCCCGTTTCCGGATTGCTGCGTTCACCCGTGCCTGGAGCTCGATCGGGGAATATGGCTTTGAAATGTAGTCGTCGGCACCGGCTTCCAGAGACTTGAACAGAGATATTTCGTCGTCCGACGCAGTGATAACCAATACGGCAGGGTTGCCAATCATCCCTGCTGGGTTCAACAACTCAGTGCTTTGACCGTCGGGTAGGTTTAGATCAACCAATACTATGTCGTACTCGTTTTTTTCGAGCAGGAGCCGTGATTCGTAATTCGTCTCAGCGAGGTCGATGTCAGCGTCGCTCCATCGAACTTTCAAACAAGTTGATGCAACACCGGCTGCATCAGCGTCGTCTTCAATAATCAGCACTTTCATCACGCAACTCCATCCAGAGGTTAGGTGGTTGGTTGGTCCACAATTTCACTAAGCGATAACAGAACTTCTAATTCCGCAATCATGCTGGGTAAATCGAAGGGTTTGTTAACTACACCAGAAGAGAGTCTGGCGAGTTCTTCTAGTTCAGTTCGGTTCGTGCTTGCGGTCAAAAAAATCACCGGTGTAGCTGTCAACTCGGACCGATTCTTTAATTCAGCGAGGACCGACTTACCGTCTTTTTGGGGCATCATCCAATCCAAAAGAATGAGATCCGGAGCGAACTCAATCGCGGAATCAACTGCAATCAAGGGGTCGGTTACGGTGAGAACACGAAATCCGGCCATGTGGCTAAGAGATATCTCCAGCATCATCGCAACGTCTGGCTCGTCTTCAACAATCAATATTTTCTTCGACGGAATCAAGCTGCTATTCCATTTCCTTCAAAAAAATATAGGGGACTCTCGTCTTCCACTCTTGTTTTGTCGCTATCGGGAATCGAAATCGTGAATTTAGATCCATTCGTGTAGGTTTCGTCGACCCATATTCTGCCTTCGTGAGCTTCAACTATTGCTCTGGAAATTGCCAAACCCAACCCAGTTCCACCTACCGTCCGAGTACTCGTCGAATCGATTTGGAAAAATGGACTGAATACTTCATCTAAGTGGGCAGATTTAATACCTAAACCCTCGTCGGTTACTGATATTTCGGTGCAGCCGGAGATGTGTTGAACCGCGACGGAAATGGCCCCGTCATCAGGAGTAAATTTCACAGAATTGCTGAGCAGATTCACTAGAACCTGAGTTATGCGGATGCGATCGCAATAGACTCGTGCCGAACCAAACAATTGAATCGAGATTTGTTTGAAGTCAGCGAGATCTTGAACTTGTTCCCGAGCGTCTTTGAAGACAATGGACATGTCTACCCAGTCAAATGCCATCGGCATTCTTCCCGACTCAATGCGCTCATAATCGAGGAGGTCGTTCACCAATCCGATGAGTCGATTCGTATTCCTTGCTGCGACTTCAATAAGATCTGATCCCTTTTCTGATACTGGATCGACGAATCCGTCAGTCAGCAACGCGAGCGATCCTCGCATTGAAGTCAATGGAGTGCGTAGCTCGTGACTGGCAATTGAGAGAAAATTTGTACGCGCACGCTCCGCTTGTACTGCAGCCGTCCTGTCCCTGTATGTCCAAAGTCTACCGAGATATATACCGTTCGAATCTTTGACCGGCACCGTGGACCTGGAAAGTATCATCCCGCCACTGGTGCCGACCTCGACTTCTTTGTCGAGTTCGTAATATGACTCACTTTCGTAGGCTTTTTCGATTTCCTCCGAAAACTCCTCCGCATTCGTAATCCTTGGTTTTGCCGTCTCTGCGAGAAGCTTTGAAGGTTTGCCACTCCATCCACGATGATCAATGTCGAACATCTTCCCAAGTGCGGGATTCGCCCAAACCACGTTTCGATCTGAATCGACAAGCAGTGAGCCTTCGTTTGTCGACTCGAGTACATGCTCGGTAAGCGACCTTTGAACTTCCAGATCGTTGAGCGTGCTGACTAGGTCTGAAGTTTTCTGCCTGATCGCGAGTTCTTTTTCACGTCGATTTGAAACCAAAACGAACACGAGTGAGGCGGAGAGAACTGTCACAAACACTCCCGCAACGAGCGAGGCGAGTTGTGCCTGATCCGAAGCGTACTTCGCCGGATGTCCGGAGAAACTTACATGCCATTCATGACCAAACACTTCAACAATTCGGTCCGTCAATAATGTTCCTGAACTCGATTCATAGTCTCCATTTCCGTACAGGAAGGAATGACTTTCGTTGTCAGAAAGATGGAACGCCAACCTTAAGCCTGAGACTTCAGACAACGCAGATTCGATAACCGAGTTGATTTCGAATACTCCGAGTACCACCCCACTCTGGCCAGCCTTAGTGGTTGTATTTTTGAGCAGTAAATATGCAGGAGTATCCGAGTCACTTTGAACGAGGTTAATAATCTCGGTTGAAAGGACTTCTGAGATAACAATTGCACTTTCAATGCCGGAACGTCGCGTTTGCTCGGAATACAAATTCAGTCCAAGTGCTGTTCGGTTATTGTCCAAGGGGGTAGCCAAAGAAACCGGGTAGCTCACCTTGGACTCAATAAGAGGAATGTCGGAATTCATATGATCCCAAACGCCAAAATCGTCCATTCCATCCTGAAGTCGCATTTGGTTAGTAAAGTTTTGAACGTCTGATGTATCTATCCTTGGTGCCCATTCCATTGCTCTAAGTCCAACGGAATCGAACCCACCAACTCTCTCAACGTTATTCGTGACGTGGTTGTCGAAGCTGGCTTGGGTGCTGGAATCAACTAAGCTAAGAAACGAAGAAGCATCATCGACTAAATCTTGGTGTATGAACAGTTGCCGATTTATCGCAGTAGTCACGTGATCGATCTCACGTTCAAATTCGGCTAAGCGCGTGTCATGGAGTTGAGACCCGATCGCCTGATACGAAAAAAATGTCGTCAAGCCGAGCGTGTAAATAGTTAGCACGATCCACATATAGTCGCGGTTGCGCATGCTTCGGAGCCGGAGCGAAATCTCTTGCAACAATTTGGGGTCTTCCGTTTCGACGATCAGAATCCTGGTACGGGACTATTGTGGTTTTATCGCACGAATAACAGAAGAATCTAAAGTCTCACGTCGGTGTGCGGTTACACCCAACAGCACCATGGTGTGTTCGTCAGTACGCGCCGCTTCAGACGGCGCAATACGATCGGCCATCGCAGGTCACCTGAAGTAGTATCCAGTTCAGCACGTTATTGTTGGTTCGCTCTGATCACATGTTTCCAGTAGGGTTCTGTCAGAACTCAACGCTCACCATGAAACCCGGCCGAGCTAAATACAGGATTCTTCCCTGTATTTAAGCTGACAGCTAGGTCATAAGAGTCGACCGCTTGCTGGTGAAGATCTTCTTTCGAACGTCAGCTGGAACACGCTCACTACCCGTGGACTGGCCTCTCAGATAATTCCGTAGCTCATCGACAGCGTTACTACCCGATGTTGGGATTCAAGAAGTTTGAGTCAGCCAGCAGATTCTGCGGGGCGTTTGATGAGTTGCGAAATTATCTGGTTGAATCCGGTAACGATGGAGATTCAGACAACGTAACGTGAGCTGCACCGCTGTCTCCCACCCCCCAGAACGTAGTACGGATTCGTACGAATCAGCTGCTATATTCAAACGGCCATTCGCGGGATATCAGTTCCGCTATCCCGACATCGAGAGCATCAGAAATTCCTTTGAGTGTCGCAAAACTTACGTTCTGCTTGCCATTCTCCACGGCACTCACGTAACTCCGATCAAGATTGGCTTCAGCGGCGAGAGCTTGCTGGCTCAACCCCCGATCCTTGCGCAACATTTGAATTCGGTTGCCAAGATCAGCGAGCAACACGTCAATCGTCACGGATGACTCGTTCAGGCCAAAGTGAGTCTGGACCCAGTTCACTGCTTTGACAGCGTCTTCGCTACAGAAGTCAGCTTCCAAGATCGGATTCGCTGCGGCAATTGCTCCCCCGACAACCACCACCGGGGCGTCAGGGAGTTGCTTTAGAGCCTCTACACTCGCAGAGGCATTTGGAAGAAATTCCTCAATTGTTACTGAGAGCCCGACGAGGTCAGGGGATTGTGTTTGCACTAATTCAACAAGCGCATCAGTTGGCGTGTCTGCTCCGAGAAAGTCAACGTCCCAGCCTTCAAACCTAAGTAGATCAGCGAAGGTTAACCCCCCAATTAGGTGAGTGTCACCTTCTACAGAAGTTATGACTGCTCGCCGCCCAACTCTCTTTCCGTTGACGTAAACGCGTTGAGCATTCCCTAGAAGTCGGAGGGCCATTTGAGTTGCTCGGTGTTCTGTGGCGATTGAAAGGTTGCCGGCATGCCACATGACACCTATTTCCGCCAGGCAATACCCAATAACGTGGACGTACACGCTCGAAGGCTCCCAACGTTCACCGATCGCAGCATCGACTAATCGTGAAGCAGTTAGTTGATCCCCTTCTATTAATGCTTGAAGCAAGTCAGCTCGTGTTTTGGTTAGTTCGTTTCTTTTTGGTTTTACGGAATATTTATGACTCATACCTACAGTTTTACATATTTGTGGACTTTACACAACACAATTCCATGTGTAGGATATAAACATCAATTTCATGTATATGTGGTTTTTACACGAAGAGACCAAGAGGCTTCAACCACAAACAGTCTATGAAACTAGCGGAGAAGAAAATGGAAAATCTATACATCGCAGGAATCGTCTTAGCAGTTGTCGGCGCTCTTAGCTGGGGACTAGTCGGCTTATTCAAGTTCGACTTGGTCGCAGCAGTGACCGGATCAAAATTTGGCGAGGTAAACGCTGCATCAAGAATCGTCTATGTACTCGTATTGATCGCAGGCGGGCTAGCCGCTGCTGCGATCCCAGAAATCGCTTAAAGAATCCGACATGGCCGGGAAGATATTCCTCCTGTCTCCTCGGCCTTAGTTGGATGGAAGGCCACTAATGCTTCATTTCAAATCTTGCCCCAAATGTATGAACGGTTCGTTATATGAACATCAAGGACTGGATGGTCCTGAAAAGAAATGTGTGAACTGTGCTTACACCGTTTACATGAGTCACTCAATCGATCAACACGATGCCACTCTCGCAAAGCTTTCTGCTTAGCTATTGGCAACTAGAAAATAATCTCAAAACCGAAAATAATCATGAAAAAGTACGTAGCTCTCTTATTGATCGGAGCCATCACAATGGTTCTGGTCGCTTGTTACTCAGATGAGGAAAACCCGCCTACTGTCGCACCGACTCCACAACCTGAGCCAACACAAGCTCCCGCATCAAACGATGTGGTTGCATCAACTATCGTTGACATTGCTGTTGAAGATGGACGCTTCGGTACGTTGGTAACTGCTCTTCAAGCAGCAGGTCTAGTCGATACTCTTGCGGGAGAAGGTCCTTTCACGGTCTTCGCCCCTACGGATGATGCATTCGCTGCTCTACCTGATGGTGTAGTTGCTGGACTCCTTGAGGACGTTCCTGCACTTACAGACGTTCTGACCTACCACGTTGTTTCAGGATCAGTTCTCGCTGAGCAGGTAGTTGGACTAACTTCAGCTACAACACTTCAGGGCGAAGATGTGACAGTTGCTGTAAACGATGGATCAGTCATGATTGACGGTGCAAACGTCATCATCACGGACATCATCGGATCAAATGGTGTGATCCACGTGATCGACGCTGTGATCCTGCCCTCCGCAATCGCAGCTTCGTTGGCAACGCCAGAAGATGCCATGGATTCTATGGTGGTATCTAAGACGATCGTTGACATTGCTGTTGAAGATGGACGGTTCGGCACGTTGGTAACAGCTCTTCAGGCTGCAGGACTTGTAGATACTCTCGCAGGAGACGGTCCGTTCACGGTCTTCGCTCCGACAGATGACGCATTCGCCGCTCTTCCTGATGGTGTAGTGGCCGGTCTCCTTGAGGACATTCCTGCACTTACAGATGTACTGACCTATCACGTTGTTGCAGGATCAGTACTCGCAGAGCAGGTAGTTGGCCTAACTTCCGCTACGACACTCCAGGGTGAAGATGTTACCTTTGCAGTGAACGACGGCTCGGTGATGATCGATGGTGCAAACGTAATCATCACGGACATCATCGGTTCAAACGGTGTTATTCACGTGATCGACGCAGTGATTCTGCCTTAACTCTACTCGCATGAGCGAGTCAGATTGCGCTGATGGCGCAGACCCCCTGTCGATTCCTAAAGCTTAGTTTAGGGAACCTAGCGGAGGTCTGCGCATCGTACCAGGAGAAAACAGTTGCTACAGAGTAAAACTAGAGTTGAGTCGATCGAGCACGCTATTACTGGTGTATTGGAAGCGGTTGGCGAGGACGCAAGTAGAGAAGGACTTGTAGGTACCCCAAATAGAGTGGCGCGTATGTACGGCGAGCTGCTTAGTGGGTACAACGTTGATCCGACCGAATTGCTTAACGGTGCGTTATTCGAAGTCGAGCACGAGCAAATGGTGGTGGTCACGAACATAGAGTTCCAGAGTCTGTGTGAACATCACATGCTCCCGTTCACCGGGATGGCCAATGTTGCCTACATCCCAGACAAACAAGTAGTTGGCCTGTCGAAGATTCCGAGGATCGTAGACATGTACGCCAGGCGTCTTCAAATCCAGGAACGAATGACTAAACAGATCGCGGAGACCATCTCAACACTCGTCGAGCCGCTTGGAGTTGGCGTAACGCTGACTGGCTCTCACATGTGCTCCACGATCCGGGGGGTGCGTAAGCAAAATTCCTTAATGACCACAAGCTGTATGACTGGATCGCTCAAATCCAACAGCTTGCTTCGTTCTGAATTCCTAACGCAGATTCAAATCGATAAACAGTGACCGAGCGAGATAAAAATCAATAGAAGCGAGGGTTATGCCATATCAAAGCGTCAAAAAGACATACAGATAGTTAGAAAAGACGATGGTGCTTATTTATTGAAGTCAGAAACTCTAGTTAGTTCATCGTTAGATGAAAGCTTTGAATTCTTTGCTAGCGCAGAGAACCTAAATCTGATCACACCACCGTGGCTACGTTTCAATGTGGTCTCAAAGCCCCCTATAAAAATGTTTACAGGGGCACAGATTCAGTATCGTTTGCGTATTCACCGAATACCCGTATCTTGGCGATCCGAAATAGCTATCTGGGAACCACCACTTCGATTCGTGGACCGACAGATTTCAGGACCATTTCGCGATTGGTATCACTTACACGAGCTTTCGCGAAACCCTTCAGGTGGAACGTTGATCACTGATCAGGTCGAATACAAAGTCCCGTTAGGAAAAATTGCTCACTCTATGTTCGTGGGTAGAGACCTTTTGAGAATATTTCGATTTCGAAACCAACAGGTAGAAAAAATACTCTCCTGAAAAATCTTCGTTATGCATAGGTTCGGATCATTGTTCGGAACGAGTAACGCTAGCGATCAACGGCATATTCGATCTATAAGTCGAATCTTCAAAGGAGTCTTTGGAAAGCAAAATAACAACAATCGATTGCGGTCGCCGCCCCCCTGATAAGTCAGAAACCGACGAGCCGTAATAACTAATCGTTAATGATTTCATTCTAGTCAATCAGGTGTAAATAATGCCCAAATTCAAAACATTCACATGGCTGTATTTCATCGCAGCCTTCATGTCATTTTTGCTGTCCGTAGGACTCTGGTTCTTCGGTGAAGATTCACAACTCGAAGCCATATTTGTCGGACTATGGGTGCCTTCGATCCTAAGCCTGGGTAATAGCCTCGAAAGGAATTCGGAGTGAGTACCGCAACAATCATCTCGACTATGTTTTTTGTCGTGCTGGTCCTTATGATCGGTGCCGCAGTTTCTTATGTTCAACTCGAACGTTCAAACAAACCAAGGAAATGAGCCGATACCCAATATCAATCTGGTGGGTTAGATCCGATTTAAGATTGGAAGATAATCCAGCTCTCTCGGAAGCGACAATTGAGTCTGAGGTGGTGATTCCGGTATTTGTCTTCGATTTGAAATCAGAGATGCCGAAATCAAAATCAAGATCCAACTTCCTCAACGGCGGACTTAATGACTTGGATTCACGGTTGAGAGAAATAGGATCCAGATTGTTAATAAAACAGGGGGATACAGCACAAGAATTAGCAAAGATTATCGACGGGGAAAGCACGATACCTGTGTTCGCAAATGCGGGTTACTCGAGGCACAGCAAATTCGTTGAATCACAGGTCGCCAGACACACACAGTTAAGACTTTTCAGTGGTCAGGTAACTATAGACCCGTCCGGAGTCTCAAAAGAAAATGGTGAGCCATTCAAGGTCTACTCGGCTTTCAGGCGCAAATGGGAACAGGTCTACCAGAAAAAGATATTTAGGACTGACTATCAGTCGCTCGGAATCAAGCCTGAAATTATGAGCTCATGTGATTTGCATTCCGGTAAAAACTCTTTGGCACGAAGTTCCACAAGAGCAAACGCAGTTCGTACTCTCAGAAAGTTCACAGGACTTAAAGGTGGAATAAATCGTTACAGCGAACTAAGTGATCGAGTCGACCAGAACACGACCTCAGGGATGTCCGAATTTATTTCGCTCGGTCTTATTGGCCCAAATGAACTGTTCGAAGTTGCTGATTATCTGCGATATTCATCTGACGATAATAGATATTTGGGTTCTGTTAATAGCTGGCGTAATCAATTGATCTGGAGGGAGTTTTTTAAGCATTCGCTGGATCATTTTCCAGACTCAGAAAACCAGAGCCTGAATCCCAATCTCGAATCTATCGACTGGATCAATCAAAAGGTAGATATTGACGCATGGAATGATGGAGAGACTGGATACCCCATAGTAGATGCGGCAATGCGACAACTTTCCGAGGATGGCTGGATTCACAATCGACTTAGAATGATCGTAGCCTCATTCCTAGTAAAGGATTTATTGGTTGACTGGCGAATAGGTGCAAACTGGTTTCACGACAAACTAGTTGATTACGATTCGGCACTCAACTCAGGTAACTGGCAATGGGTTGCGGGCACCGGCTTCGACGCGTCCCCGTTTTTCAGGGTGTTCAATCCAGTTTTACAGGGCAGGAAATTCGACCCAAAAGGTAATTATGTTCGACGGTGGATTCCCGAAATAAAGAAACTACCTTCAACAGTCATCCACTCACCTTGGGAACTTCCCCGCCCTCCTAAAAACTACCCCTCCCCGATCATCGACCACAGCTGGGCGAGGAAGCGAGTACTTTCCGTCTACGCAGATGCAAAATCCTCTTAGATTCGCATCTAGCGATAAATCACTTCATTTCGATATAAAAGAGCTGATGAACCAAATGGTAAAAAACGAATCAACGTTGAAAAACAAGATCATATTGTTGACCGGCGCAACTGGCTACGTAGGCGGCCTGCTACTACCTGATTTATAGCGAAAATACCGGCACATCAAATGTATGACCCGGCATCCAGAATCGCTAGATGAAAATCTTGTGGGCAACGCATCTGCTGTCTATGGCGACACATCGAACTTGGAATCACTTATCAAAGCGATGGAAGGCGTAGACGACGCTTACTACCTGGTACATTCGATGGCCGATTCAGATGATTTTGAAGAGCTTGAAGCCCAGAGTGCTAGGAATTTTGGAGAAGCTGCGGCTAAGGCCCAAATCAAGCGAATAATTTTTCTTGGGGCTTTATCACAATCCGAAAACGAAGAATCTTCGAAACACATGTCGAGCCGTCACAAGACTGGTGAAATTCTTAGAAGTTCTGGTGTGCCCACAATCGAGTTCAGGGCGTCGGTGATTATCGGCGCTGGAAGTATGCCGTTTGAGGCGGTTCGAGCTCTTGTTGAAAGACTCCCTGTGATGGTCACTCCGAAGTGGGTCAGAGGGGAATTGCAGCCCATCGCAGCTAGGGATTTGAAAGATTTTCTAGTCAGAGCACTCGAACTTGAGCCTGTCAGCCGAGTGATAGAGATCGGTGGGAGTGAAGTAGTCAGGTATCAAGATTTGATGAAAACTTACTCAGATGTCAGAGGCCTGAAACGATTCATGATTCCTGTTCCAGTGATAACTCCGAGATTGTCCAGTCATTGGCTAAGACTGGTGACGCCCGCGCACTACAAGATAGGACGCAGGATAGTCGAGAGCGCTGTCCACAGGTCAGTCGTAGCTTCGGAAACTGCTTCGAAACTATTCGATATCAAGCCATTAGGTACCAGGGCAGCGACAGAAGCGGCCATCCGAGACGAAGAATATGCATTTAGCTTTTTGGACCAGGAAGGCAAAGCAAAGGACTACAAAGCTCAGGTAGGTACGAGGTTCGTGGAAAAACGCACACGCCGTATTAGAAAGGAACCTATTACCGCGTTTAAAATCGCAAGCCGAGTCGGCGGCGATTCCGGATGGTTTTGGCAATCTTGGTTGTGGACACTGCGAGGTTGGATCGATCGAGTAGTAGGAGGAGTAGGAACAAGAAAGGGACGATCTAAACACTTGAAAGTTGGTGAAACCCTCGATTTTTGGAGAGTAGAAAGAATCTCAGACAACCGTTTGACGTTATCTGCGGATATGCGTCTTCCAGGAGATGCCGTCTTCGATGTGCATGTTTATGAGACTCCCTCGAAGGAGTTCATTCTGGAACACACGGTAGCTTTCAATCCTAAAGGCTGGGGTGGATACATTTATTGGTTCGCCCTCTATCCTCTCCATGCTTTGGTGTTCAGGAAAATGTTGGACAGAATGGCCACAGAGATCGACCGGGGATAGGGAAATAGACTCCGTAGCTCCATTTTCTGACAGTCTGCTCCTCAATCATAAAATTTTACTAATCATGGTGACATCGTAACGACAAAAAATATCGATCCAAAGCCTGGATTAGTCAAACATCCTAGGTTTCGGGGAGTTGTACATCCAATCAGGATTCCAACCTCGCCATCAGCGTTAGCCAACACCAACCGTCGCCAGTCTTACTCTTGCAACTTCTAATATTTCACGTAAAGAACTTTTCAAATGAACACAACTGACGCTATTACGCGAGGCACGTCCAACCGACTTAGGGTCTACAACGCAGCGGCTGCTCTACTCCATCTGCTGCAGGCGGTCACCGTACTGTCACTGACCAATGACTTTTCAATCCCGGTAACTGCAATGTTCCTTGAAGGACCACCCGGTACAGATCCAGGGACTTTAACAACGTTGTTTGATTTCCGAATCGGGTGGGGAGTTGCGGCGTTCCTACTGATGTCTGCAGCAGCCCATTTGATTCTCATCATGCCAAGGATCTTCACGTGGTATGTCGGGCAACTTGAGACAAGGCGCAACTACGCCCGATGGATCGAATACTCGTTCAGTTCATCGTTAATGGTCGTAATAATTGCGATGCTGCCAGGGATCACAGAAGTTTCTGCGTTGGTTGCTTTGTTCGGCGTCAATGCCTCGATGATCCTATTCGGACTTGTCATGGAAAAGTACGAGCAGCCGGGAAGACCGTCTTGGTTGTCATACTGGTTCGGGGTGCTAACCGGTTCAATCCCTTGGATAGTGATTGCTATCTACCTATGGTCTCCAGGCAGCTCCGCGCAGCCCCCAGCTTTCGTCTACGGAATATTCTTCTCTTTATTTCTATTCTTCAATAGCTTCGCATTGAACATGGTCTTGCAGTACAAACGAACGTGGAGATGGCGCAACTACATATTTGGAGAAAATGCGTATATTTTCCTCAGCCTGACGGCCAAATCACTGCTAGCTTGGCAGGTTTTCGCTGGGACTCTTGTACCAAGTTAAGATCAACAGTAGACATAGACTGCTGGTGCTGCCTACAAGATAGGTTCTGTCAGATCTCAGTGTCGTAACTTCAATATGTTTTGATATCTAGCCTCGAGATCCTGTCTTTCGAGTCTTTAGGTCTGAGATTCTTATTCCAAGAGTGGCGATTGCCAATTTCTCGCGATGATTGAGCCTGTTTACCTTCAGACGATTCTTTCGGATCAATGTACTGATCTTATGCCGAATATCTTCTGCGGCATCGTCTCCTACTTCTGTCAGGGCCTTGAGCACTAGGATGTAGTTAGCTGGAGGTAATCGTCTACGCCGATATCGCAGATCCCTCCGCCCCAACGCTCTTGATACGGCGGCAACCATCAACAGAAGTAGTAGAGCGAATAGGTACCAGAGAGGATTCGCTCGAATCTCAGCTATCCAATATTCTGCGATTACAGCGAGCGCGGCTAAAACGAAAGTGGCGGTCAACGAAGAGTATCCTGTTGAGCTGGTTGATTCTGTAATAAAGCACGGTTGCAGACACATACACCCACAACAAAGTCAAAATTGAGACACCGGCGAAAACGGCTCCTATCAATGTCGTTGGCTCCAGCTCTCTCACCCAACTCGACACAGCCGTTCCGAGATACTCGTCTACAGTCCGCCAGAGCAGTGCAGTAACAACGAGTCCGATCGTGATGATGACAGCTCGTTTCAATCGCCTGCCAGCTTTGTCCTCATTCAGATGCCCTTTATGGTGAGCTCTCATTGCATGACGACCAGCGGTGCCACGTTTCACGGTCCCGAACCCACATCGGACGCACCGGTATCCTCCAGGACCGAACAACGACTTTCTGACTCGGATCCCCAGGCGCCTGCAAAGAGCGATCAAATCTTGATCGATAAACCACGTTCCTTTTGCAAGACGTTGGCTGTCGTTCGGTCGCTCTACTTTTTTCCGTTTTCTCTTTCTCTGTTTTCGATTACCTGACATTCAAGTACCTCATTCTTGCCTCTCGCGCCCGTTACGCACGCGCGTTACACGCGTATACCGCACGCGAGACCGCACGTGAGCGGGCGCGCGATTAACACTTCCCACGCAGATGCTTTCGGAGTTGAATACGCAATCCGGCAAAAAAATAAATCGTGAAAAAATCCGAGTCGGTATCGTGGCCTGGACCGGGGCGGAAACAGAGGGATGCCCGATCGATCTCGACCCGTAATCAGCGGGGTGATCGTCTTCTCTCAACCTCGGTCCGTCCCCGATCCTGGCTCTTCGACGACCGCTCCCCAACGATTCGACCAGGTGACGTTCTCGAATAGAGTCGTCATCGACTGCGCCGATCTTTTCCAAGGACGGCGTGAGATACCACAGCAGCAGCGCAATGACCCTAATTAGAATCACGGCGTTCACTGCCTGTTTTGTTCAGAGATTTCTGAACGCGTTCAAGCAAGATAGCTTTGGCATGAATCTCGGCTATCTTTTGCTCGATGTCTTCTGGAATGGGACCAACCACTGAAACGGAATAGGTGACGTTCCGCTTTCGCCGTTGAGTCTGACCTGTCTCCAACGCGTTGCTCTCGTTGCTATATGACGAAACGAAGCAATGGCGTCGATTGCTGTTTCTATCATCTGCTGCTACCGAAATAAGCTCCGGGTGTTCAGGAGAGAAACGCTTACCAGGTTTTGCGAATCAGATCCCGAGCACCCGGTAGCTCTTGCGACGATCAGATGGCCTTCTGATCTACGCTACTTAATCGTGGAGGAGTTCCTCCGAGAAACGCAAGCAAATTGACTCAAAGGCAAATTTTGAGTTTGATAAATGTTTACCAGCGTCAAGCGTTCCCCGGATGGTTAATCTGGGAGAGCAACAATCAGCTCCAAAAACAGGTGTATTAGATCATTGTGGGCAACAAACATTGGAATCGTACTTAATAAAATAAGGGGTGTGACCTGAAGGTCACACCCCTTATTACTTCCCGGCGTAGCCTTTGAATTCTACTTCGGCTGAGTTACCAGCGATCTCTACGATCGGCACCGTCATTTCCGCCACGGTTGCTCCGTGGAGCCTGCTCTTTGGCTTCGTTTACTACAATCGGTCGTCCATCAAGTTCACTGCCGTTCATTTCTGATATTGCCTGCTGTACAGGACTCTCATCTTTGAACGTCACGAATCCGAAACCGCGTGATCGTCCGGACTCACGATCACTAATTACTATAGCCTCTTCGACTTCACCGAATCGTCCAAAAGCTGCCTGAAGCCCAGATGAATCTGTCTCCCAAGCCAGGCTGCCAATAAATAACTTCTTACCCATACATATGTTCTCGTTCGTGGGAATCCCATTGAATGCTCGAATTCGAACGTATCCAACTGCCGTAAAGTACGGTTATCGTCCCACAATCCAATTCTGCACCACACCTCAAAATCAGCCACGGAACATCGCCTTGAGGAAGTTACATAGTGTTCTAGATGGGTACCTGTAAAAGGATAACCCCCAAACAGCGTTAGTGGTGGCATTTCGTAAATCAGAAAATCAGATAAAGAGCCAATTCGTATTCCTAAACAGCACTTTGAACCTAATTAGTCAGTACTACTAAAACTTGTAATCTTTTTCCGAGATCGTCCAGTCCTTGCAAATAGAATCGCTAATTTTGACAACACCCGGAACACCAATTCGGTGTCTGGTACTGCATTGCCATGGGACTGTCGTTAAATCAGGAATTCATGGAGTCCAGCTGTAAAAGCGTCGCTCCTTAACTTTGTTAATGCTTTTCGTTCGATTTGACGAATTCGTTCTCGAGTGAGGTTCATTGAGCTGCCAATCTCTTCAAGCGTTCGTGTCCGTCCGTCGAAGAGTCCAAATCTAAGTTCAATAATTCTGCGCTCGCGAGATTTAAGTTTTCCGAGAGCTTTATCAACATTTTCACGCATTGAGTCCCGTGTCACTATGTCGCTGTTGAACGTAGTAGACGTGTCTTCTATCAGGTCTCCGAATTCGCTCACTCCATCGTCGCCAATCGGCGACGATAGAGAAATTGGAGTCAATGAGACATTGAGGATTTCTGCGATCCGATCAACCGGCAGTTCGACTTTGGCAGCTATTTCTTCAACACTTGGCTCCCGGTTCAGTTCCTGACCAAGCTGGCGACGCATACGCATGATTTTGTTCAGTGTCTCCACCACATGAACAGGAACCCGAATCGTCCTAGACTGATCTGCTAGCGCCCTCGTGAGTCCCTGACGAATCCACCAGGTTGCATAAGTGCTGAACTTGAATCCTTTACGAAAGTCAAACTTTTCAATGGCACGCATCAGTCCGATATTGCCTTCCTGTACTAGGTCCAACATCGGAAGACCGCGATTAAGGTGCTTCTTGGCAATGCTGACCACAAGTCTGAGGTTGGCCTCGCCAAGGTGAATCCGAGCTTTGTCACCTTCTTCATGCACTCGTGACGCATGTGCGTTTATGACCGCAACAAGTGGCCCGAGGGCGGTGCTAAATGCTGGGGTGGCGCAATCGATGTCCAGATCGTCAAGTCGGGGGTTTATTCCTAGTGCATCGACAATATCCAAAGGGAGAAGACGGGAGAGTACCGATAATTCCACGACCATCTTGTGTGCTTCGTCTGGTTCAACACCTAGAGCATCTGAGAGGTAATTGATCAGTTCTTCTTCACGCTTGCTGTCGATAACAGCATGTAAATCGGGGTTTGTGAGTACGTCGTCGAGGGTGATAGGAGTCGGAAGAGCGAGGTACTTAGCAACCGCAGTCGCCGTCTCAGCGATGCCCGCCAACTTCGTAATGATGCCCGTAGCAAAAGTGACTGGATTTAGGTCATCAATGCCACTCGATCCTTGAATCTCCTTTTCGATAACTTCTAACCGTTTGGCAAGCTCAACTGCGCGTGCGAGGACTACCTCGTCAGCAGCGGTCAGAAGTGGCACTCGGCCTATTTCACGAAGATACGTCCGAACAGAGTCTTCCGTGAATTCAGTTTCCTGAACTTCCCGGACAGCCAAATTATTGAGATTGATGGTAGATTCTGAAGTCCTGCCAGCCTCCCACATATCCATTTCGGAGCGTGTGACAACCGTGGTACTAACTGCTGTTTCTACGTTAGCTTCATCCTCAGCTCCTTCTATGCGTCTTAGCACGTGGGTATAGGATTCGTCTCCGAGCGCAGCCGAAACATCATTCGGTTTGGTAACTTGCCGTTTTTGAGCCACAGATCTCTCCAATTTCACAACAAATGCCGATCCGAAGACATGTCTTTTATCCGTTTGGTGCCCAGCCAGAGTCATTTATCGCTGTTTCCAAATATCCTTTCGGCAGTGTCGTAGTCTTGTCGCGTATCGATCTCAGTCCAGTTCAGTGCTGTGATGTCCACGGCATGGAAATCTATGTCGTTGGCAATTAGGCGTTCGTAAGCTCCCTCGTAGTATTGCCGGAGATTGTTATCGCTGCGCATCATTGTCCTGAGTTCTGCGAAAAGGAGGTTTCCGGTTTCGGCATCGATTTTTTCAATACCGATCGATTCTCCGATCGCAGACGCAGGTGCGATGGTTTTGCTCACTCTAAGGATCCGTGAGTCGCCAGTAAGTATTACTTTGACTTCTTCTGAATCGAGTGCAATGTTTCGGTCGATACTGAGACAGTTTGCTTTGTCACTGTCCAACAATCGTTGGAGAACTTCCAATTCGAATACGACATCTCCGTCGAATTTCACGAACGGAAATCCTGATATTAACTCCTCAGCGATCATCAATGAATAGCCCGTATTAGTTTCGCGATAACGATTGTTGATGACGAATCGAATGTCCAACTCTGGGAACTTATTACGCACAAAGGTTTGGATCTGCTCGTGTAGATAGCCAACGACTATGACGATTTCATCAATGCCAGACGCCCTGATATTCGTGAGCATCCGTTCTAAGATCGGAATACCCCCGATCGTCAGTAGCGTTTTCGGACGATCATCGGTAAGAGGGCGAATTCTGGATCCAACTCCAGCTGACAGAATGACTGCTTTGATACAGGTCATTTCTTGATGTGTACTTGAGAGTTGAGTTCAATATTTCGTCCGTGCTGCCATGTACGGAATATGCCGTGAAACAGTTGACCTACTGCAAATACCCAAAGCATAGGAATAAGGGTGTCCAATACCAGTGCCAATGAGAGCATAAAAATTAAGACTCCCTCGTCAAAATAGATAACCTTGCGTTGTTCCCGAATGAACCAAACTGCCACCGATCTAATGTTGAACTGGCAACCGACTTCTTCGACCTTTTCGGGGGCAGCAACCTCAGAAGCCAAACGCGCTAGGTAGTTGTAGTCCCGAGACATCTCAACGTGCATGGCGACGTATTTCACGTAACCACGGACGGAATACAAGGCCATTCCAATCAATGCAAGAAATACAGGTAATACTTCCGCAGATTGATCGTAGGCCGCATAGCCGACAGCACCAAACCAGAGCGCAATTTGTAGTTGATCCGTAGCGCGATCGAAATAGCTGCCTGAGGCACTGGTCGATTTCCGGTAACGGGCCATCTGCCCATCCATACAATCGAAAACATGGCTTGACTGGATCAGTATTGCGGCGACCACAAAGCCCGTTGTTCCGCCAATGACGATGAATACTGCAGAAACGACGGCGGTCACGAAAGATAAGAGGGTGATCAAATTCGGCGTTAGCCATCTGAAGTCAACTACGGTGTAGTTGACAAGAATCGCTAGAGGGGCAGTCACAAATGAGGACCACCATTCGTCATCCTGTGTTTTTGTAGCCCAGAGTAAGGACATTTTTTCATTCATACGATTAATTGCCAATTGACCGTTGATACAAGTGAGAAATGTTGCCCATCAAATACTCGATGTGATCTCACCAGCGACGGGCGCCGAATCTCCCGGTATTGTTCGCGAATGGTCACTTCCCAGGGAATCAACTAATGCGGTCTTACTAAATATCACCTCACCGTTAACCACGACTGAAAGAGGTGGCACAGTTGGCAACATCGGAGGATCTGGGACGTGCTGCGAAAGAATTGTTATCCCGGCATCTTCTGGAATCCGGAATTTGTTCAAGGTCTCTCTCAGAACAGCTATAAACTGAAAAACGTCAGTATCGGAGAATTCCCCGATGTTTCCGATCTGGAATACTCGATCTTTTAACGGTCCCTTCCCTGCATAAATAATTATTGATTCCTCTCGTAATCGTTGACGGAACACAGCAATATCTACGTATGGAGGCACAAACACCGTCGTCAGGACCGAACTCATATCCTCCGTGTTCAGAAAGAACGTCAGACCTAATTCTTTCATTTCGTGCCGCAGGATCTTCGCCGTTCGAAGTATCTTGGCCCGGCGGTGCCGGACACCTTCGTTCAAGATATTGGCTAATGCCTGATCCAACGCGAAGAAGAGTGGTATGGCCGGTGTGTTCGGTGTCTGAGACCTACCAATCGCAAACTCAAAGAATTTGTAAAGATTTAGGTAGGCAGATCTGGCAGGTATCGATTTGAGCTTCTCATACTCAAGGACCTCACCGATTACAAACGACAAACCGGGATAGGAGCCAATCGCTTTCGAGCTTGAACTTGAACAAAATGCAATATTGTCCCGTTCCATATCAATAGATTCCGCGCCTGCACTACTGACGCAATCGACAAGCAAGGCCGAGCCATTCACCCTAGCAAGAGCACCGATGGTTCCCAACGGATTCAACATTCCCGAACTGGTCTCATGATGCGCTAGCGCAATGAAATCGATTTGGTGATTTTGCAAATATTCGGCAACCACCTCTAGATTTATCGGTTCCCCCCAAGGGAACTGGATAAATCCTGTGTTCTGATTGTGAACCTGAGAAATTGCATGAAGTCGGTCCCCAAACTCTCCGTTGGACAATATGAGGATGTTTTGGTCTCCAACGACAGATGACAGCATTGCTTCATTGGCTGCGGTCCCGGAGCCTGTAATTACTACAGCCTGATAGTCCTGTTCGTTTCGGATCTCGAACAGTTGAAGAAGCCGACCTTCGATGCTGCGAAGCAAATCTTCGAACTCGAGTTCTCGATGACAAATGTCTTCAAGGCCCACGGCGGCGCGTACATTGGCAGCCACATTAACGGGTCCGGGAGTAAAAAGTAACAACTTTTCCATACGACATATTGTCCTGGCTTCGCAGCGTTCATTAGCGGATTTGCTTCGTTCAATCGAACCTTGAACCAGGCTTGCAAGTGCGAGTTCAGCCGGGTGTATTTTGGGAACACGGATAACGAGTGAACAAGTATTAACCGTAACAGATGCATATAACTTAAGTATTATCACTATTGCTTGATATATATTGGTAAGTTGCGGATAATAAGTAAATAGACCGCTCACATTCACACCACTATTGATATATATCTATATGAGTACTAGTTGATATGAAAATTTTGGTCATACACAGCATCCCTGTCGTTTCTCGAGGTCTGCACTCAGTCCTTGAGTCCGCTGGAATCGAGTGTCTTGAAAGTGCGTGGAATGGCTATCGTGCGTTAACTCCGACGCTGAACACGTTTGAACCCGATGTCGTACTCGCTGACCATCAGATCCCGGGTTTGCAACTAAAGCGTCTTACATCGACCGTGGCAGCCTGGAGTAAAGAAGCTACCGTCGCGATCATTTCGATTGATGATCCGGGCTTCAGCGTAAACGACGCGGTAAATGCTGCGGCGAATGGTTACATCTCACTCAGAGTGAGCAACGAAGAATTGGTAGCTTCATTGCGGTTGCTCGGAGCAGGGCAAGTCGTGGCGGTTGGTCCAACCATTTCGACACTGGCCGATATTGCATCAGCAAGGACAATCTCTGCGGACGAAAACTTCGCGCTAACAGACCGTGAGACTCAAATTTCAATACTGGTCGCACAGGGCCTAACTAACGGCGATATCGCAAGTCAGTTGGAGTTGGTGGAAGGCACGGTCAAGATCCACATTAGGAACATTTTTCGAAAGCTTGGATTGTCAAATCGTGCAGAACTCACAGGGTTTGCTCTTCGATCCGGCATAACCAAATAGGCATCGCACATTTTGCTCAACGGAGTCCCAGAGGCTGACACATGCTTGTTGGAGTAATGATCATATGGTGCCGGACTTCAAATAGCTTGGTGATGGACCATTCATTGGGGCACCCGAAAAACAGTTAGGAACATTGCCCAGCTGAACCTGGAATCGTTGCCACAACTGAGAATCTTTGAAAAGAGACAGGATCTTACGCACCAACAGGTGGTGTGGTGACCAGCTTGATTACTGATTTGATCGGAGACGGTTATGAGTCGTTGTGAATTTTGGAGCTGTGTAGAAGAGGTTTCGATTGGAAGCGCACTTTGTATTGATCACACAATCCAGTCTAAAAATAATGAACTGGACGAATGTTTGTCGTGTGAGGAATACAAAGAGAGTGCTTTCACGCTATGCGGTAATTGTGAATCACTGAGTCGACAGGGGAATCTCCTTCAATTCAACACCAGTGACTTTTTCTCGGAACAGGAAGAACGTAATTTCACTGATTAAAAGTGACAAAAGCAACGATTACATAATGATCAACCGGGAAAGTACAGCTATGGACGCTGTACGGGTGACCTGCCCCCGATAGCGTTACCACTTATTATCTCGAATTCGCAGCCAGCTTAAGCCTGGGCATGATCACCTCAGGTGCTGGTGCCCGGTATCCAAGTGAGCTGTGTGGTCGGATCGTGTTGTACTCCCTTCTCCACCGTTCCGTCAGTATCTGTACCTCCTTCAACGAATAGAAGAACTCACGGTTTAGCAACTCATCTCTGAACTTTCCGTTGAAGCTCTCGTTGTAGCCGTTCTCCCATGGACTACCCGGTTCGATAAATAGTGTCTTCACTCCAACTCGCTCCAGCCAGTCTCGAATTGTCTTTGAAGTGAACTCCGGCCCGTTATCTGAACGAATGTGCTCCGGTGCACCATTAAGAACAAATAGTTCTGTCAGCGCATGGATCACATCGTTTGACCTGATACGCCTCGCCACCTTGATGGCCATGCACTCCCGCGTGTACTCGTCGATCACAGTGAGCATTCTGACCGCACGACCGTCCTCGGTTCTACAGGCCACGAAGTCGTAAGCCCACACATGTCCTTTACGTTCCGGTTTCAGCTTGATGATTGAACCATCGTTCAGCCAGAGCCGTCCTCTTTTCGGTTGCTTCTTCGGAACCTTCAGCCCTTCACGTCGCCATATGCGTTCGACACGCTTGTGGTTCACATGCCAGCCACGATCCCTTAGCAATGCTGTGATCCGGCGATAGCCGTACCTGCCGAACCGCACTGCAAGCTTGACGATTTCGGCAGTCAGCGATTCTTCGTCATCTCTCAACTTCAAAGCTCGACGTTGTGTTGGTCTGGGCTGGTTGAGCACCATACAGGCTCTTCGCTCAGATACTCCAGGAAGTATTCGCTGGACGTGTTTCACGCACTTACCGCGACGTGAAGGGCTCAGAAGTTTCCCTCTGCCGCTTCTTTCAGGATCTGTTTATCCAGAGCAAGATCGGCAACCGTTCGCTTCAGTCTTGCGTTTTCTTTCTCAAGCTTCTTGAGCTTCTTTGCCTGGTCGAGATCGAGTCCACCGTACTCACGTCGCCACCTGTAATAGGTGTGATCTGTAACACCGATCTCTCGTACTGCCTGACCTACGCTCTTGCCACCTGCAACGGCAACCTCGACTTGCCGGAGCTTGTTTAGGACCTGCTCCGGACTATGACCTTTTCTTGGCATTTCTGCCTCCCTTCAATTCAACCAGTATCTGATTTTTCAACTGGATACGTTTGAGGGGGGCAGGTCACTTCAAGAAGAGTCAGTCGTCCTATCTATTACACCACCACCTATCAACTACGTTGGGCGAATTCCGGTACGCAATTTATGGCTACTGATGCTCTACGCCTCCGATAGCTTCAAACACCTCGGAGATAAAAATGTAGAGGTTGAAGAGAATCCTGAAAACATCCCTGATCTAGTTGCTGAATTACTGGCCGACGCAGTTGAACACCGGATAAGACGGAATCTGACTTTCGGTTATCGGCAGAGAAACGAGACCCTGTCAAGAGTTCGTGGACGTATCGACCACCTTCAAACGGCTCGACGTCAACTGATGAGTAAGGGTCAGATCGCATGCGTATTCGAAGACTTCACAATCGATACCCCTCGCAATCGGATGGTGTGCGCAGCGCTAACATCGGCCGCTAGAATCGTGCGAAGTACTGCGATCTCCCGACGCTGCAACTCTCTCGCAAATCGGCTCATATCCATGGGGGTCAGCAGTCGGACTACAAGTAGACATGATTTACAGCTGAATCAGTTCGGGCGTAATGACAGAGCTGACCGGCAGATGGTTGAACTCGCCAAGCTTATTTTTGACCTACGTCTCCCAACCGAAGAAGCCGGTCCAACAAAATTGTTTGCGCCTGACCGAGAAGAGCACTGGATTCGATCGCTGTTTGAAAAAGCCGTTCTCGGTTTCTACAAACTTAAACTGATCTCCGATAGTTGGAAGGTTTCAGGGGGCACCCGACTCTATTGGCAAATCGAGGATGCGTCGTCCGGCATAGAGGATATTCTTCCCGGAATGATTACAGACATTGTTCTGGATCTGCCGAACAACCAAGGCCGGATAATTATCGACACAAAGTTCACTTCTGTTGTGACCTCAGGACGATTCAGATCACAGAGCCTCAAGAGCGGCCACATCTACCAGATATATGCCTATCTCAACTCTCAGAACGGTAACGGACACCCACTCGCCGAGGTTGCCAGCGGTTTGATGCTTCACCCCTCAATAGATGAAGAAGATGAAGAAATTGATGAGTGGGTTACGATCCAAAATCACAAAATCCGTTTTGCCACGGTCGATTTAACTCAGGACCCGAGCAGCATCAGCACGCAGTTGCTCAAGATCATTGATGCGCAGTAGTCAGGCAATCACGCTCTATAGTTCGGTTCTGTCAGAACCTTGATTAGAAAGCCAAACTGGTCTCTGGCTAATCGACTTACGGTTCAGCTAATTTCCTGAGCGGCTCAGAGTAAATTTCTGTAGTACTGAATTACTGATTCTCTTGGTGGTGACTTCCCTTGAATTATGGGAGGAGGAGGTTGGTTTCTCCACCTTTGCGATTCGATCACTGCCTCTGCAGGGACGCGTTCTTTCCATCTCGTGGAATTCAGCTTTCCTGCGAACCCACCGAACGTCCGAAAGATGTTGTCTTGGAGTGGATTTGGTTCGTTCGGAGCCGGGCGCCCGCCTAGATAGAAATGTGATATCAGATGACCTTGGGCCCTAGCGTGGTTCTCAACCCCAGCTCGATATCTCTCACTGTCTGGCTGCACCAACGTACAGTCGTAATAGCGATTGCGTAGTTGGGCATGGTCAATTGGCTGGTGACACATTAGACAGAAAACAGGTGCAGCGTCTTCCCAGAAGTTATCAAAAGCAGCTCCAAAACTCGGATCGAAGTTAATTTTCGGGCCGTCCCAAATTACTGCAAGCCCTAACTTAATCCAGGTATCCATATTGCCATCCCATCTGTAGAACAAATCGTCGAGTACTTCGTACACCGTCCGAGGAGAGCATGGAACCCTCGCAGCTATTTCGGTTATCGGCCTTCCAACCTGAAACGAAACCAATACGCGACGGATAGCGGGTAGCGTGCGATCTTTGAGTTCCACCCGATTGACTGTTTTCGCCGGGCTATATGGTTCCTGTCCGAACCACCTCAATTGATCTGCAAGCGATGGGAGGGCATCCCAATATCGATTTCCGTGTTCCAAAAAGCGCGGATGCTCGTTCTCGTCAATTACATACGCACGATCATCTGTTTCAACCTTGAACGGTGAACTTGGGAGGTTCGATTGGGTATTCGTTTGTTGATTTACGGTGTCGAGCCTACGATTCGACTCTGGTTTCTTCTTGAACAATCTCATTTCGTGTGCTTCCTACGTGCGTCGACAGTGCGTGTTGCGTCTCTCACATGTGCGATTTTTGTTCGACCCAATCCGACAGATCGCTGCCAATCAGTGGTTGTACTACTCGCCACCCGACAGCTTTCCTTTCACATCATCTACAGGGGTACGTGAACGCTTGGCGAGTAGCGCTCTCGCATGGGCAGCGCTGATCGTTCTCTCGAGATCTCTAGGGATCGGGGTGGATATCGAAACAACGTATTTGATCTTCGTTGCTCGCCTCCGACGTTTCTTGCTATTTGCAGGCATTTCAGGAAGCACCTAAGTGCCGGATCTGATCGCCTTTAGTCAGACGTAGCCGGACGTAATGTTCGAGCGGATACATGTGTCTCCTTCCCAACGAGTTGAAAGATTCAAGGCTCATGGAGGAAACCGGGCGACTCATACCCGGATCTTCAGTGAGCTTCGAGTAATCGATCGAATGGAGACAAACATGTCTACGTCCGATGCAATAACTTTCTTACCGCTCAGGCTGAATAGCGAGGGAATTGCCTCAAAGGCAAAGTTTGAACTGCATAAAACTCGATTGCGTTCAATCGTTCCCCAAATGACCGAGCTGGGA
Organism: Candidatus Lucifugimonas marina; assembly: GCA_029593915.1. Lineage (GTDB taxonomy): Bacteria > Chloroflexota > Dehalococcoidia > Lucifugimonadales > Lucifugimonadaceae > Lucifugimonas > Lucifugimonas marina. The sequence continues at coordinate 2,065,811 of CP046147.1, forward strand.
GAGAGATTTATCCGGTGATAATCGTGATCACGATTGTTGTGGCAATGCGGCTAAAAAATTAAATTCAAAGACCCAGCGCTAGGCTGGGTCTTTGTTGGGATTCTATGCTGGTCGGGGTGGCAGGGATCGAACCTGCGACCCCTCGCTCCCAAAGCGAGTGCGCTACCGCTGCGCCACACCCCGACGAAAAATAAGTCTATCCAAGAAATTTCAAAAATTCCGGAAAAATCCAAAAAATCTTTTGTGCGGTATTGACTACTTCGGTCTCCCAAAGCGAGTGCGCTACCGCTGCGCCACACCCCGACTCTGCTGCGTGAACCGTTATCGGAACAAAGCAACCTGACTATTGTAAAACCGTAAACGCGGATTCACATAACCCAATTTGCCCAATTATTGACGAACTTTGAAAATTGCCCCCCATAAATACAGCTTTGCGGGTAAGTGAACGACTACTCACTGAAAGTTAAACTTTCGACATATTGCGCGTTTCGCCCAGATTATTGGTGCCAAATGTATTGTGATTCGTGTCGCCAAATGCGAGCGTTTAATAAGAGAACAGTTTCACCAGCTGATTTTTCACTTATTTCAAACTTTTTCTAGATAAAGCGCGGATCTCTTTTTGAGACTGCGACGGAGTTCTAGCTACGGCAACCCTACGAATGCTCCACCGGCAACGAACGACTCAAGTCGCCGACGGTTCTAACACTAACGCACGTCCTGTTCGACACCTTCGACGCGGCCACCCATTAGGCGTGCTTCGAAATAGTCAGTACCGTCGATACTGGGCTGCAGGGTTTGCAACTTTCACCGGCTTCAACATGCAAATGTTGATCCGCGGTTGGATGATGTACGAACTGACGCAATCTCCGTTCATGGTGACCATGGTCACGGCGGCAATGATGATGCCAATGCTGTTTCTTTCGCTCGTCGGTGGTGCTTTGGCCGACCGTGTTGATCGCAAGATGATCACAATGGCTTCAGACGTTACGCTGCTTGCCAGTTTCATTGCGTTATTCGGAATTTCAGCTGCTGGCATTATGGCGCCGTGGCACATCATCGCAATTTCAGTGGTGAACGGAATCGCATTTTCAATGGCAGTATCGGCACGCCAGGCACTGATTTCAGGTCTTGTGCACCGCGAACAAATGCGAACGGCGGTCGGTTTATCTGCAACGACGTATAACTCTGCTCAAATAATTGGGCCAGCGATCGGTGGCGTTATGCTTCCTATCGTTGGTGCTACATGGGCTCTGGCAGTTAGCGCTATCGTTGTGGTTCCGGCAATTGTTTTGTACTCATCACTGAAGCCTGTTCATCACGCCAGCGCGAACGATGCGCAAGGTTCTATCGTTGAAAATGTCAAAGCAGGACTTGCTTACGCTTTCCAAAATTCAACTCTGCGATTCCTGATGCTTGGTGCGATGGTGATGATTCTCACCGTTGGACCGTTCCAGTCGCTCATGCCTGTTTTCGCAGAAGACGTATTACATGTGGGTGCTGGCGGACTCGGAGTTTTGATGCTCGCTGCGGGTGTTGGAGCCCTGGTTGGTTCAATCAGTGTTGTTGCCATTGGCGAAAGCGTTGGTCACCAGAAACTAGAACTGATATTCGGTTTGCTTGGTGCAGCTGCCCTAGCGGGATTCGCCCTTTCGCCCTGGTACGCACTTTCGATTCCACTTGTGACTGTTACAGCTTTCGCAACAACTGGTTTCATGGTTGTGAACATGACGGTGGTTCAAATCTCGACTCCCGACTACATTCGTGGTCGAGTGGTCAGCGTTCGTTTCTTGGTGATCGGTCTAATGCCGTTCGGTGCGTTGTCGATGGGTGGAGCCGCTGAGTCACTCGGTGCTCCGACTGCCGTTGCGATCATCGCCGTTATCGGAGCTATAGGTTTTGCGTTGGTGCAGATCGCTTCTCGCATCTTCTCCACACCAGACTCTCAGCAAACTCCCAGCAATTCGTAACGTAACCGTAAGCACGAACGCCTAAAACTATTGTGTATCGAGCAATTGGTGCCGGGTCATCGCCCGTGTCCGGCACCTGTTGCTCGTAATTTACGGGCGATCAGTTTTTCGACACGGCGCATTTCGTGCGTCAGTCCTACCCTCATCACATGAGGAGAACCAATATGATCGTTTTCAAATCTTGCGTTCGGTGCATGGGTGACGTGCACGTAAAGTCCGACCAGTTCGGCGAGTACCTCGACTGTCTGCAGTGCGGGGCAACTACCGATGTTCCTGCTCGAATCGAATTTGGTGCACGCGCCGAAATCGCTTAGTGCCTTACTAGATTCGGCTTGCTCGTCACGGTTTCCGTCACGGGAACCGGGTGTCCCGAACGTCAGGGGCGGGATACTATCTCTGCCTACGACTAGATCTATTCGACTCTGAGTCACAAGGCACACCCGATTGAAAATCACATCCGTCCACGCTGTTTACCCAAAGTACAAACACACTGTTCCTTCCTGGCGCACACATCTCTGGCAGATCGTAGTCAAGATTGAAACCGACACCGGCCAGGTCGGTTGGGGTTACGGCGGCGGCGGTAAGGCTGCGGTCGAGGTGGTCAACGGTCACTTCGCTGAGATATTGACTGGCAAGTCTTTCGACTCGGTTTCAGATATCGGTGATATTTGGGATTTCCTGTACGCCGAGTCGATTCCATACGGTCGAAAAGGCGTGGCGATCATGGCACTTAGTGGGGTTGATCTTGCTCTCTACGACGCGCTCGGTAAAGCTGAAAACAAGCCAGTAGCTCTCCTCCTTAGTGACTCTCCCAAACAGCACATGCGCTGCTATGCGACTGGTCCCGACACTGACTATTACGCCGATCTAGGTTTCACAGCTCAAAAATTTCCGTTTCGTTGGACTGGTGAAGAGTCGATAGACGAAGGTGTTCGTTTAGCCGAAAAGGCTCGATCTGTATTCGGCCCAAAAGCCGAGGTTATGTTCGACGTTTACATGTCATGGGATTCAGTGATAACCCTTCGAATGCACGAAGCGTTGAAACACGTTGGCATTCACTGGTACGAAGATATTCTCACCCCCGATGACCTCATGGAACTGGGCGAACTACGTCCAAAAATCCAACCTGTGAACATGGCGGGTGGTGAGCATGAATTCTCGACTCATGGCTTTGCCGATATCGCCCGTGCCGGTGCCTACGACATATGGCAGCCAGACATCACCTGGTGTGGCGGAATAACCGCAGGGTCACGAATAGTCGATATGGCGAAAGTCGCCGGTGTCGAGGTTGTTCCGCATCGCGGGGCTGAGACGTGGGGACTTCATCTTGTTGCGGCTTCGGACTGCGAAGATTTTGCCGAGATTCTGCCGGGGGTTCGAGGTGGTGCGAAAGACGATCTATGGATCGGCGAACCTGAAGTGATTGATGGTCACATTGATATTTCTGACAAACCAGGATTCGGTGTTAAGCCAAACGAGGATCTGCTTTAAGCATTGGAGCGGTCGTATTCGATCTGTTCGGAACACTGATCGCTAACTACGATCGACTGCACTATTACGAGGTCATCGAACGAATGGGAGAAGCTGCCGGAGCTGACCCAATCGAATTCCGCAAACGATGGTACGAGTGTTATGTCGAACGACTAACTGGTGTGTTTGCGACCGAATCGGAAAATATTCAATGGGTGTGCGATCAGCTGGGCGTAGCCCCCGAACCGGCTTCTATCGAACGCTCGAATCAGGTCTATCGTGAATTTGCTCTTCCCTTCCTGATGACCCCCAGAACATCGTCAGTTGAAATGCTTACCGCACTGAAATCTCGAGGTATCAAGACGGGATTATTGTCGGATTGCGGACCATGGGTTCCAGCGAACTGGGCAGACTCGCCATTTGCCGATCTAATCGACTTCCCGGTTTACTCAAGCATGAGCGGTATGAAGAAACCCAATGCAACGCTCTATCAAAACGCTGCACGCGGACTTGGGGTCAATCCGAGCGAGTGCATGTACGTAGCCGACGGCAACGGAGAGGAACTAGTTGTCGCTCGTCAATTGGGCATGCGAGCAGTGAAGATCGAACCGTGGAACGAGCCCGGTTCTGCTCCAGACGCCGACTATTCAAACCAGTGGGATGGCGAATCAGTCGACGCCTTGAGCGAACTTATCGAAATGATCGATTAGCTGCGGTCAAGCAGCTTTGGCACCGGCTTACTTGAGCGCCCGGGCGATGCCTTCGCACGCCTGCATGTAGATCGTTGCATCGACGTTGATCGACAGGTACTGCACACCGAGATCGATGAGCCATTTACCCATCTCAACGTCTTTGGCGTAAGAACCGATCACCCTGCCCTGAGCACGAGCCTTCTCGGCTGCCTCTTTGAGTGCATCTTCAACGATCTTTGATCGAACATCACCTGGAACACCGAGCGACTGTGAGATGTCGTATGGGCCGAGGAACAGAACGTCGATCCCATCGACGGTCATGATCTCTTCGAGATTGTTCAGACCCTTCTGACCTTCGATGTGAACCACCGTCATGGTCTCTTCGTTCTGGCGCGCCGGGTGGTCTACAGCATCGTCCTTGTAGTAATTTCCGGCTCGGGTGAATACAGAAACGCCACGCTCGCCCATAGGTGCGTACTTCGCGGCGTGCACGACTTTTTCAGCGTCAGATTTCTGATTGATCTGAGGGACCTGAACTCCGTCAGCTCCGATATCGAGCGCTCGCAGAATCGGCCATTCTTCATTGCCACCGACTCGAACGATTGGCGCAACGCCTGTACCCTGCGCTGCAATTACCAGGTCGGTAACTGTTTCCATTGAAAGCGGACCGTGCTCAGTGTCGAGAATGCAGAAGTCCATTCCGGCGTAGCCGAGCGCATCGATCATCGTTGCCGACGGAACGATGGTGAATGGGCCGACTACAACTTCGCCTGCCTGTAGCTTTTTCTTTAGTTCGCCGCGAATGGTTTTTGGCATTTTCTCTTCTTCGTTTCTTGTACCAGATTCAAACGGATGATCGACTCCGGCAGGTAAAAATTTCTTGAACGGCACAAAGTTTACCGTGAGATTTGGTTGGTGGGAGTTCGAGTTTCCTCTGGATCGGTGATGCGGTCCGGACTCCAAAGTACAGAAAGAATCGGTTCTGCTACCAATTATTCACCACGTAGGCGGTATCCTTCTTCGATGCTTAATTCTGGGTCAGATTCTGGATCAAAATCGCGAATCGTTTTTTTGGGGACAGGAACCTCTGAAGGGGTTCCGCGGGTGTCGTGTCTGACAAGCCCCGAAAGCGATTGCCCTGTATGTCCTGACGCCATGAAGCCGGGTTCGCCGAATCGGCGACGCAACACGTCACTACTGATTCAGCGCGAATTCTCCGATGGTCGAATATCTAACGTTGTTATCGACGCTGGAAAGTTCTTCTACGAGTCGGCGATGCACTGGTTCCCGAAGTACAACGTGCAGACGATGGATGCTTTGGTGATCACTCACGCTCACGCCGACGCTGTAGGTGGTTTAGACGATCTTCGAGACTGGACGAACAATAATCAGGAATCGCTTCCAATTTACTTGCGAGAAACCGATCTAGATTCGGTCGAATCTCTATTTTTCTATCTTGTCGACCGAAACAAGCAAACCGGTGGCGGCGGTGTGGCGAAACTCACCTTCGAGACTATCGATGACTCGCCGTTTGATGCTGACGGGCTGGAGATGATTCCGTTGCCCGTCGAGCACGGTCGAGGTCAGGAAATTTTCGGATTCCGGTTTGGTGAAGTCAGCTACATTTCCGACGCTTCAGCGATTTCAGATTCGACCACTGAACTGATTGCAGGATCAGAATTACTGGTGCTCGATGCGCTTCGCCCTGCCCGCACTCACGGCACTCACTTCACGCTGGAACAGGCTGTCGATGAAGCGCGCCGACTCGGCGTGAAGCGCACACTTCTGACTGATGCAACCCACGATATCGATCACGTGCCGGTGAACGCCGAATTGGCGAAGCTGAAAGAATCAGAAGGTCTGGATATTCAATACGCCTACGACGGTATGGAGATCAGCGTAGAACTCTAGACTGCCAACGTTAGACTTTCCGAGTGCCGCCGAGGGATCACCTGAGCTGCACATAAACGTGCGGTCGCGTCCCCGCCCCGGATCCTTCACTCCGAGGACCCTTCGATTAGCTCAGGATGCACTCCGCTCAGGAAATCGATTCGTTCTAACGGACGATGAGGGCGGAAAAATCGTCAGAGTTATTACCCATCTAACGAATCTCCCTCATCCCAACCTTCTCCCGATAGGAGAAGGAGTAGACAGCAGGCGAACTAGCCGTTCTTCTCGGCGCGTTCCTTGCGGTACATGGCAATCACTTCGTCGTCAGGCGGATAGTACAGACCGGGAGTGAGCTGCTCTTTGTCGAGTCGTACTCGAATCCACTCTTCAAGATCGTCGTACTCGATAGCCTTGAGTGCGATTTCGGGAGCTACTACTCGCGGAATAACGACCACTCCGTCGTCATCGGCAACGATGTAATCGCCGGGTCGAACCAAAATTCCATCGACTGCAACAGTGTCGTTGGTCGAGTAAGGCGTACCTACCCGTGTACCTAGGTTGGAAGTCTTGTCGAGTCCCCACATTCCAACCCCGTAGTCTTTGACAGTGTGCATATCGCGGATACCGCCGTCGCACACCAGACCGTCGACGCCACGCTGCTTGAGTCGCAAAAACTTGATATCGCCACCAATGGACATTCGCTTGTTGCGCATCGACTCCATGACGATCACATCGCCGGGTCCCGCAAGTTCGAATGCAGCGAATTCTGGAGATTCTTCACCGCCGGGTTTTTCAGCCATTCCGTCGGGACGAGCAGGTACGAATCGAACAGTGATGGCTCGTGCGACGAGTCGCTGTCCCGGGTTCATCGTGCGAACGTTGGGCATGTAGACGTAGTGCGGTTCGTAGCCGTTTCGGGCGAGCACATCGACTACTGCCGTGGTGTTCACCTTTTTGAGCTGTTCGATTGTTTCCTTATCGAGTACGTGAGCGGGCGTGGGCTGAATTACGGCCATGTGCGGCAGCTTTCTCCGGCTGAGGGTGTCTACAAAACGTGACAATGGTACATGCAGAAGCGAACGAATTCGTCACCCAGTGCAATGCAACCATCGATCCTGTCATGCTGAACTTGATTCAGTATCTCGTTCGATTGACTCGACGACGACCACGAGAGACAACGGCCATATTGGCTGAATCGTCAAATTTTGTCGGGTCGACAGAGATCCTGAATCTAGTTCAGGATGACAACGATTGAGATCGGGTGCCTACTGATGATCGATCTATCCCCAGTCACGGGCAAATCGCTCGATGATCAATGCAGCATGCTTCGCACCAAGCAGAAAATCCTCAACAGTGATGTTCTCGTTTGGTGCGTGAATCTTGTGCGAAGGGTGGTCGATCCCAGACGTTGCTATCGGCATTCCGAGCGTGTCGCCAAAATCGAACATTGGCCCTGTTCCTGCCATGTTGGGAGTCATTACTGGCTTCCGACCGTAGATTTCCTCGGCAGTTTCAGCAACCAGCTGAACCCAGGGAGAATTGAGATCGGTGCGATACGGATTCACAGCACCGAGCACTTCGATTTCGACATCTTCAAAGCCGTGCTTATCGAGATGTTTTCGCAGCTTTTCAACGATGTCGTACGGGCGTTGTTCAGGAACAAGCCGAAAGTCCATTTTGGCTTTGGCTTCGGCCGGAAGAACGGTTTTGAGTCCAGCGTCCTGATATCCCGAATCGAGCCCAGCGATATTGGCTGTTGGCTGGAACGTCAGTTGCTTTCGTAGATCTTCGCCATCCAGCCCTTTAACGAATCCGGAAACACCAAACGTATCGAGCCATTCAGGAGCATCATCTGGCAGAGCCTCGACGGCAGCTATCGCTTCCGGGCTAGGTTCCGTGATGCCGTCATAAAATCCATCGATGAGGATGTTTTCGTCTTCGTCCTTGATCGTCTGAAGTGCACGGAGCAGCCGCCACGCTGCCGATGGCAATATTGCCGCATAGGATGAGTGTGCATCGCCTGAGAGCATGCGCACGCTAAGGCCAACGCCGAGTACGCCTTTGAGTCCAAGATACATAAACGGATCGTCGTTGAGATTGCGACCGCCGCCCTCCCAGATGCAGGCGTCGGCTTTGAAATCGTCGCCTCGTTCTGCGATGAGATCGGGGAGGTTAATCGATCCGGACTCCTCTTCTCCCTCGCAGAACATTTTGATGTTACAAGGGACTCCGCCTCGCTCATCGATAAACGCGCGAATCGCCGCAAGTCGAGCACCGATGTTGCCTTTGTCGTCGGACATTCCTCGACCGTACAAGCGATCGCCAACCTGAGTGGGTTCGAACGGATCGGTGTCCCATAGATCGAGCGGGTCTACGGGCTGTACGTCATAGTGGCAGTAGAACAGCAGCGTAGGTGCGGTTTCAGGATTTTCCGAGGCTGCCATATATCCGTATACGGTCGGCAGTCCGTCGTTCGGGACTGGAACGATTTCGGCGTCGAATCCGTTTCGTTCGAGCAGTTCTTTCATTACGCCCGGTGCTTTGTCGAAGCCGACTTTCTGAGTGGAAATCGACGGTTGGCGAACCAGTTCAAATAGCTGCTGAATCGATTCATCAACGTGCGATTCGATGTGTGAGTAAATTTCGTTCATGCTGTCGTGTCGTTCACTTTCAGTTCTTGATGCATCAAATATCGAGCAACGCTGGCAAGAGTTACACCGTCGCTGATTTTTTCGCTGTTTAAGAAATCGAGTAGTTCACGTCGCCCGAGCAATTTCGCATCGACAATTCCTTCTTCGCCTTGAAGAACAACGTCTTCTAAAGAAATTTCTGGAATCTTGGCGATAAGCGAATGGAACGGCAAGCCAGTAAACCCGGCGATGGGAATTTGCGAGCCCATCATCTCGACACTGTTTGGAGTTATGCCAGTCTCTTCAACAAGCTCGCGCCACGCGGATTCAATTGGCTCTTCACCGGGCTCCATCACTCCCGCGGGGAATTCCCACAAGTACTGCTTGGAGGGGTGACGATACGACTTGATCAGCAGAAATTTCTCTGATGGCGTAACCGGCACTACCATCACAGCACCTTCGCCAGAATGCGACCTAACCCAGGCATATTTGCCGGTTTCGCCGGTGGGATGAACAATATCGTCGTAGTAGAAATTGAGCCACGGTGTTTCGTAGACAAGATGCTCAACACCAGGATCTGGAACCCAGTCTCTTGCTGAAAACGGTTCTTTCGGCATTTACAGCTCTGTCGCCGATGCTTCGACAGGGAATGGAGTGCCGGCGACTCGATTGAGCTCGATTTGAAGCAGAATCCATACGACGGGTGAGACGAATATCCACAATACCCACAAAAGAATCGCCGGATACGTTCTATCGAATGCCTGATCGGCTGCTGCAGAGTGCTTCCACATGGCGAAGAAGTTAGCTATCGGGATAATCATCAGTATCGTCCAGAGCAAGGCTTCAACTCGCTTGCCCTTCAGCTTCGTCATTTCATCGAGAGTCGAGTAGTACCAGTAGAGCGAATACAGCCCAAAGGTCAGGAAGTACATAACAAACTGGAAGAGCATATTTCGGCGTTTGACCATAACCAGCCTCGGTTCGTGAGTTCTAATACTTTTTGATCACCGTTCGACCCGGACATTAGCATATTCGAACGAATCGCTAAGCCGGTGCCCGGTTACTCGGCGGCGCCGGGCATTCCGGGTTCAAGCGGTGTTGAATCTTGTGGCACGCCACCGGCAAGGAATCCGCCATCAACTGTGATGGTCTGACCGTTTACATATTCGCCGAGTTCCGAAGCCAGAAAAACACACGCGCCAGCGATATCTTTCGGCAGTCCACCACGATGATTCGGGATGAACCCTTTTGCTGAGCCCAAATATTCGTCATCACCTCGTGAGGATTCCTGGTTCTCAGGAAGCACTCGACTATCGATGTAGCCAGGAGCAACGCAATTCGCAGTGATTCCAGTACCAGCAAGATCATGTGCCATCGACTGAACCATGCGATTGAGTCCAGCTTTCACGATTCCGTAGACACCATCGTGCGGCCAAGCCCGATAGCTGTGAACACTGCTGATGTTGATGACACTTCCGCCGTGACCGTGTTCGATCATCCGGTTGACAGCACCCTGCGCAAGGAAGAGGTAGCCCTTGAGAGCATGGCCAACGAGGTGATCCCAGAATTCTTCAGTGATTTTCGTGAAGTGCATGTCGCGTGAAGCGACTGCGTTGTTCACCAGAATATCGATACGCCCATGCTCTTCGACAAACTCGTTGAGCATGCGTTCTCGATCTTCAGTGTTGCCAACATCGGCCTGATGCCACGACGCTTTTCTACCGAGTGATTCGACCTTCGCAATCGTCTTATCTGCTTCAGCATCACGAACAACGTCGTTGATGCCGACGTCTGCGCCATGTTCCGCAAAGAGCTGTGCTATACCGGCACCGATCCCCCGACGGGAACCGGTAATCAGTGCCTTTTTGCCTTCGAGAAGTTGTGTGGTCATGACCGAATACTCTCCGCGGTGTTGGAAACGGTGGAACTAGTTGTCCATCACCTTCGTTGCGATCATTCCGCCGTCGACCAAGATGGTCTCTCCATTGACGTACTGTCCCAGTTCTGACGTAAGATACAGCACAGCATTTGCGATATCGCTTGGAAGCCCGCCTTTAGCGGCCGGAAGTCGGTCGGTGAACCTTGAAGGGTCGTGTGGAGCGCCATCGATCACATCGTCGTCGTCTTCACTCGGCAGTACGTTCGAGATGGCGCCGGGAGCAATGCAGTTGGCGTTGATGTTGTGGCCTTTGAGGTCGATGGCGAAGCCTTTGACCATTCGCTTTAGTCCAGCTTTGGCTGTTCCGTAGGCGGTCCACTCTTCGATCGCCACGTACGAGTGAACACTCGATAGACAAACGATGCTTCCGCCCGAGCCTTGAGAAATCATCTCTTTCGCGGCGCGCTGCGAACCAAAGAAGTACCCCTTGAGTGAAAGGTCCATCATTCGATCCCAGTAGGCTTCGTCGGTGTCGAACAATGGTCGTGATTGGTCAGGGAAGATGGCGTTGTTCACCAAGATATCGATCTGACCGTGCTCTTCAAGGAACGAGTCAATTACAGCGTTGATCCCGGCGACAGTGCTCACGTCACCTGCGTGAAACGATCCCTTCACGCCTCGTTTTTCAATGAGTTCGACAGCACGCTGTGAAGTTTCATCGTCGACGATATCGTTGACTCCGACGTCGGCACCTTCGTTGGCAAGAGTGAGTGCGATGCCGCGACCGATGCCCTTGCGCGCCCCTGTAATTAGTGCCTTTTTACCGTCGAGCAGACCCATTATTTGCCTCCGAATTTGGGATTAGAAATATTCAGATGCGATCTTATAGCGAGTTGATCGACTTCGGAGGTCAGTGGTTGTTCGCTCTGCTCACGTTTTCTGGAGAATTTCGTTCTTGATTTTGGCCAGCGCTGCGGCCTTGGCTGCTGGCAAATCTGCGACTACATATTCTTTCGCACCGCCGTCTCCGCTACCATCGGCGAACACTAGAACTGCGTCGCGCACGTTCATTCCCTGCTTTTCAAGCACGAGGGCGTACCCAGCAAGTTGGTTTTCGTAACCACGAGCTCGCTCTTCGAGCAGCGGCCCCGTCACACGATCGGTTTTGTAGTCGATGATTGTGATCGACTCGTCTTCGTGCTGGACCATAAGGTCGACGGAGCCTTCAATTTCAATCCCGTCTTCCACTTCGGCCGCCACCCACGCTTCACTCCAGCTATTCGAACCGGTAGCACTCGAAACAGTCGGACTTTCCAGCACATTCGACACAAGATGTGCGATGTCGTCCACCAGCTCTGGTATCGAATACGCTTTGGCAGCCTGGTGAATCAGATCGGGAATGTTTGATTTGTCATCGAAATCAACGTCTTGAAGCACGCCGTGCACTGCGGAACCCACATCGGTACCGCCTCGACCTCGGCGCGAAGCATTCAACTCTGTAGATTCCGCGTTATCTTCGGGTTTCGGCGCTTCGAACATACTGTGATCAGCCAACTCTGATGGCGTGACGTACCCTCGATATTTGGCATCTTCAATAGCTGTCAGCAGTTCGCTCTGCCAATGCCTACGTTGATCCATCGAGTACGTTTCGATCAGAGCAGCCGATGTTTCGTTTCGCTTGCTGATCTGTTCATCAGTCACATCATCAACAGCAAATTCGGTTGATAAATTGCTACCAGCAGTGAGTTCGCCAATTTTGGCTGCGAGAGTCGATTTATCTCGACCGGAACGATGCACGCTAACAACTAGATGCTCTCTTGCCCGGGTGGCACCAACGTAAGCAAGTCGAACAAGTTCTGCCGCATCTGCCTCTTTGCTGGCAGTAGCGCGAGCCTCGTAATCTGCGGTTGCCAATCCTTGCTGTTTTGCACCTAAACGAACCGCAAGAATTGGCTCTCCGTGTTCTTCTTTGGCGATTGAGTTCCCCTTCGGGTTCGAAGCACTGACTTGCAGACCCATTAAGGCAACAATCGGAAATTCCAAACCTTTGGCTGCGTGAACTGTCATCACTCTAACGGCGTTGACTTCGCTGTTTGCCAATGCGCCTTCGGCAACCCGCACGCTTGCTTCGGCTTGCCTCGATATCCAGCGAACGAAGTCTCTGAGCGAACCACTTCCAGCGCGTTGAAGTGATCTCGACATTTCGATCAACAGATCCATCAATCGTTCTCGATCACCGCTTGCGTTGGCGAGGGCAGCAACTTCACGTAGGCGTCGTTCGCGGACAAATTGCTCGATGAGATACGGCGTTGATATCCGCTGGCGAATCTCGTGATATCGAGCTAGCCCCGCCAACGCGGTCGCAACTCGCCTTGCTCCGCTTCCTTGTTCGAACTCATCAACCTGATAGGTTTTTCGAGCGTACTCGAACTTCCTTCCCTCACGAGCCCATTCGTATAAATCTTGGTCAGAACAGCCCCATGCCAACGACTTCATAGAAGCGACAATCGCTACTTGGTCAGTGGGGTCGTCGATTGCAACTAAGTTGTTTGCGAGTTCATGCACCGTTTGTGATTCAAAGATCGGTGCTTGCCCCTCAAGTACGTATGGCACCTTGTGTTCGAAAAACGCATCTTCCAGGAACGAGAGTGCCGTTCGACGCGGCATCAGAACACATAGATCACGGTAGCTCGACTGGCGCATGCCGTCGGCACCATCTGGCAATTGCCATTCGCCAGCTCCAATGCTGCGAGCAAGCTTTGCGATGTCTTGGGATTCGGATTCCCGCGCCATCTCAACATTTCCGTCAGCAGGCCCGCCAGCGATCATAACCCTCGGTTTATCGCTGGAAAGATATTCGCCTCGTCCCGGCTCAAGAGCAACATAGGGAGCCTGATTCGGATCTTGCGCAGTTCCTTCAGGACTATTCATCCATGGATCAAATATCGCGTTCACCCAGTTCAACACACCGGGATTAGAGCGGAAGTTTTTCACCAATGAAAGTCGCTCGGCACCCAGAGACGTCACTAATCCTTTCAGTTGGGTTAGATCAGCTCGACGGAATCGGTAGATCGACTGCTTATCGTCACCAACTATGAACAGCGCTCCAGGTGTTGGTGCACCCTTTCCATTCGATCTCGAATTGCGGTCGGCAAGTCTCATCGCCAGTTTTAGCTGAAGCGGATCAGTATCTTGGAATTCATCGATCAATACGTGGGTGTAGCGTTCTTGAAAGTAACGCCTGACTTCAGCATCTTCATCGAGAAGCTCGCAAGAAAGCACCAAAAGATCCTGAAACTCGAGTAAGCCTTCAGCACGGCGCTTTCGGGCATAGCCAAGCACCATTTCTGCAACAGCATTTACTAACGGAACCACAGTCGATTCCCCTAGCGACTGCCGACCTGCTTCAAGTCGTTCCTGTGCCTCGCCGAGAAGTGCCCTTACTTCTTCGATACTTGATTCGCCGCTGTCGAGATCACTCCAGTCGCCTTTTCGTCCACCACCGACTTTGAGCTTTGCAATCTGTGTGAGCGCAAGAATGCACTCCTCGTCTGAATCGGTGGCAAGAGCTTCATCAATCCATCTCAGAGTTTGCGGGACCAGAGACCCCAAATGTGCCAGCAGTTTGTCGTCTGGGTTTGTGCAATAGCTGCGAAGTTCATAGGCTGCCTGAAGATCTGATCGAACGGCTTCAAGAACAAGTGAGGGCTTGTCAGTCTGCGTTGGCTTTGGAAGTGATCCTATTCGTTCGACTAGATCGTAGTTCGCATGAAGCTCAGCTGCTAAATCACGAAGATCACCGAGCGGATGTTTTAGTCCTAGCCGTTGAGCATTTACGACTGCGTCAGAGAACTCCGTGTCGGACAGAGCTTCATCAAGCCACTCCGACCATTCTTCGTCGAATCGCTCGTCGCCCTGGACACCGTCATACACTTCGAACACCGGCGGTAAGCCGACCGACAGCGGACGCTCACGAAGCAGGCTTTGAGCGAAACTGTGGATCGTCCCTATGAAAGCCGAATCGAGAGCTTCAAGTGCGCTCGCAAGGGCTATCTCATCGATTGAATTTCCGGAATCAGAGGCTGCTACCTGCCTGCGTTCCAGTTCCTCACGAACTCTTTGCCGCAGCTCAGATGCGGCTGCTTTCGTGAACGTTACCGCCGCTATGTTCTCGGGTCGAACATCGGCAAGCATGATCAGATTTGCGATGCGCTCGACGAGTGCTTGAGTTTTGCCAGTTCCAGCTCCTGCTCCGGCGTACATCGTTTGCTCAAGTGAGCCATCAGCTCGCCCAACGATTCGATCGCGTACAGGTTCGCTGGCGTAGGGAGAATTTGTCATTCTTGTCCCTCTGCCAAGTTCAAATATTCAGTTAGTGCGTCATCGGAGTTCTTCTTTGAGTTCCACAGCCTCGCTTTACTCTTTGGGCAAACTCGGGCGTATTCACAGAACATACAGTTTTCGAAAGATTCGTTGCTTTCGCCCCAGCTCGCAGATCCCCCTGGGCGAGCCGGGAATACGCCACTTTCGATACCTTCAACGATAGTTTCGACTGCCGCAGTTAAAGCTGTTTCAGCATGCTTGCTGTTGTAGTCATCTGGGGAGGGTTTCAGCTCGGATGACGACTCGCGAACGAACCAGTACGAGGCAAAAATATCGGCTTCGGGATACTTTTGCGCCACCGCCTTTGAATACAACGGCAACTGGAGTTTCGTGCCCTTTTTCACCGGATCACTGTCGAGTTTGGCGTATGCCGTGTTGCTGCCCGATTTGTAGTCGTAGACGATAACTCGCTGGTTATCTTTTGAGATATCAACGCGGTCAACCTGACCGCGGAACTTCACGGATTTGCCAGATGCAGTTCGAACTTCTACTGCGGGTCCACTTTCGGGTGCCGAAGTTCCAAACGAATATTCAGCTTGCACCTGCTTCATCTCTGGCAAGTCTGCTGTATCCGGTTCACGTCGTAGCCACTGGCGAAGTATCAGCCAGGCTCGCGACAACTCGATTTTCCATGCGCCATCTGATCTACCCGGAGTTTCTTCTCTGAGCGCATCAAAATGTATTTCGGTTTCTGATCGAAGTTTCTTTTCAAGCTCAGTGCGAGAAAGTTCTTCGGCGTTGTTATCCCGACGCCAGATAGAAAATTGTTCCAGCACGTCGTGAATCAATGTTCCAAAGGTGAGGGCGTCCAACGCCATCTCGGGTTCAGGCGATTCAGTCGGCTCGATGTGAAGTCGACGGGAGAGAAAATACCTATACGGACACGCTGCGTAGGTTTCGAACGCTGTCGCTGATCCAATAGTTGACCCTAAAGAAGATTCAGCGTCGGCGGTGAGTTCGATCTTGCCGTCGTACTCAGTCCAATATTCACTCTCCTGCTTAATCTCGAATTCCACTGACTCGCCGATTAGCGGTTCTTCAACAGACAACGGAAATGACTCCGCGGCGTTCTCGTTCGCCTTCCAATTACGTGCACCAATAACGTCGTATTCGTGCACGTCCGCGGCTTCTGCGGTAGCGAGATGTCGTGAATCCGATCTTCGTCGAATAGTCAGCCCATCGACACCGCCCTTCGCAAGATCGCCGGCAGGTAGCAGCCGTTGTCCTGAAATCTCACGTACCGCCGATAGGAACCAGCGTGCAGGACCGAACTCTCTAGACTCTCCCGGAATGCCGCTAGGCCAGTACATGAACACCTGATCGGCGCTCTCAAGAACCGAAACATATGCGAGATGGCTTTCTTCCACCCGGCGTTCAATAGTCTTCAAATAATCCCCGCTCGGATCGACCGCTCTTTTCATAGGGTCGGGCAGCAGCGGATCGGTATGACCGTAGCTCGGATAGTTTCCTTCCGACATTCCTACGAAGAACACAGTGTCGAACGGGCAGCCCGCAGCGGTCCAAACGGGTCCGACATAAACTCCGGCTCCAAGTGACCGAAGACCCGCGGAACGTCGACCAAGTTGCTCTCGAAGAACTCCGCCGCAGTGCTCAAACATCGGTATTTGATCGCCGGAGCTTAGCGACTCAAGACGATCAACCAGCGTGTTCAAACGCGCTGATTGCGATTTCGTCGAGGGCTTACGTTGGTCCGACTCTTTTTCAACATCGAGGTAGTCCTTGATCAGTGACCGAAGCCATTTGCCAAAACCATCCCAGGTATCTTCTTTGGAACTCGGGCGCCGTTTCGATAACGCAACGATGAAGTCGCTGAGCCAAGCTGCGTACTCAGCGTCCGATTTCGCCGCATCAACCTCGTTGGCACGCCCCTCATCGCGCTGCTCTGATCGTCTTGCGTGATCCGTCACGCTTTTGGCGAAGCGCTTTAGGCGAGGCACCCAGCTGTCTTTAACAGAAGATGTAACCCCTGCTTTTCTCGAAATAGCATCCCACCTTGCTGCGGGTACAGGTCGAGCAGATGCAGGATCTTTTACAGGTGCGCTGGACAGCCACGCTGTCACGTCGAGCCGGTTGAAGTCGTTGTGAAAAATATTGAGTAGACCTGTCACAAAGTGACCTTCGGGCGCATCAGACAATGCCGTTCGATCCGGTCCCGATACAGGAATACCTGCTAGCTCCAGCGCCTCAGCGATTCTGCTCGCATAGCTGTCGTCTTCAAACACCACCGCCATTCGAGGAAACTTTGTGCCAGAGCGCGCTTGAGTCACTATCTCACGGACAACACCGCGCACTTCCTCTGCGACATCGGGAACACTCGTTGGGGTGATTCGTGAAGTCGCACCCGCTGGATGAAATTCAAGTTCAATCTCAGGAGGAGTTTCGATGATCGAAATCGTGATCGAATCAGGGCGTTCGGCCAGTGCATCGAACAACGGGCGCTGAACTGCGGCCACGGTTGAAGCCTTCACTAGAAGTACTGTTCCGAGGGCGTTGAGACGGTCAGCGTGCTCGCCATTTCGAATGTACTTCGCAGCCTTATCGGCAACAGTAGCGCCACGACGATATGGCTCTGCCATTTCCATATATTTACGGAACCGCTTCACCAGTTCCATTTGCACGTCGCTCTGGGCTGCGAGCTGGTTCAGCCGTACTTTATCGAGCAGTTCGAGCTCTCGAAATGTTGAGTGAAGTGCAGACTGCAATTGAGGTGAGACGATTTCACCGCCAAGTTTGCTGCCAAGAGTTTCATCACGGGCTGCTTCGAACACAAATTCTGAAGCTTGAAGATCGTGCAAGAGAGCTTGTTGAAAATCACGACCTGCAAGCAATTCGGCAATGTCTTCTAATCGTTTGAAATCAACGTTGAAGAGTCCCTCTTTTGCAAGTGCACGACGTATGTAGAACGAGGCCTGATTTGTGGGCGTGACGATTGTTATCCGTTCAAGCCCACGTTTCTTCCGAACGTCATTGATCAACCGACGTAATACGAAGTGAATGCGTTCGTTTCGGTTTGCCGTTTCAGTTCGAGTAGCCATGTATGAAGCTACAACTCCGACTCTGTACTAATTCGCTCAGGACGAGGAGCACAAGAAGCCTGTCGCCAGGCAGTTCGACACCTAGAATGCCGTGAGCATGCAGGGTAACTTGAATGCAGTATTAGCGGCTAATCCAAACGTCGGATTACGCGACTGAACGGTTCGTTTTTATCGAACCGCCCCTAAACCATCTCTGCCAAGAACACTGGAATTTGGCGGGTGGTTTTTTTCTGGTAATCGGCGTACGGAGGGTATGCCTCAACCGCGATGTCCCAGAGTCGCTTCTTCTCATCAGCGTCTGAAACTTCACGAACCTTCATCGAGAAGACTTCGGTTTTGTCTCGGATTTCGACGTTCGTATCGGTGACCAAGTTGTAGTACCAACTTGGGTTTGTTGGTGCCCCACCCTGCGACGCAACCAGAATGTAGCTCGACCCATCGACTGCACGCATGAGAGGTGTTTTTCGAATGGCACCTGTCTTGCGGCCACGATGTGTGACGATGATCACAGGCAGACCTGATTCCTTGAGGGTTGTGCCTTCGGTTCCGTTGCTGCCTTCGTACAGTTCAACTTGCTCACGCACCCAATCGGCTCGACTAGGTATGTAATTGGTCATCGCTTTATCCTCACTGTTACCGGCTGATCACCAGCGGAAATATGATCGGAAATATTACCCCGCCGTTTACTGTGGGTCGACCGGTAAAAATTCATCAATAGGTACAATCAGCAGTATTCCATCTTTAACCGCAAGCCTTCGGGTCACCCCATATGTCTATTCACAGTAGAGTCCAATCAATCCCCACCGTACCGCTCGGAAAGATCGACTTCCCCCGGTTGACGATGGGCATCCACCCTTACGATGGCGTTTCGTATCAGGATGAGAAACGTGACGCTGAAAATCTGAAGCTTTTCGGCGAAGTGAATCCAGTTGCTGATGTGATTGGTCATGCGGTGCAGAATTTCGGATTTTCTGTAGCACAAGTCGACCACATGAATCCTGAGTTGAACCGACTTCATCTTCAGGCGATATGGGAGACCGAACGCAGACTGCAAACTGATATCAATTTACTTGCCTACATCCTCATTCCGATCACCTTGAACGGCGAGATCGTCTCGTACTCGGAACGGGCGCACTCAACGCTGTTTGGTTACGACCTCGATGCCGTGGGCGAAGATGCGTACATGGCGCAGATCAAGCAAGACAAGATTCTTGAGTACACAGTGGGTGGAACACTCGACAATCTCGTAACGCCAAAAACTGTCGAACCTTATAGTCAGGCCGATGCCGAAAATTTCGAGATCGATTACGCAACTCTTGAGCAATACTTAGGCTTCTTCGCCGGTTGCAAGATTTTCGTGGCAGACCCCGGAGCCGAAATTGACTTGCTGGCAGCTGTGGGGCGATTCGACCTAATTCAGGAATATCTCGAATTTTTACGAGGTCGATTCGACACTGTCATTTCGAGTGTCCACCACGGCGGTATTACGATTCCGCTAATAGAAGAACAAGGCATCGACTTCGACGGCTATATCGTACCGATCAACCAACCGGGCATGTACATGTTCCCAACTCAGGATCGAGTCGTAGATGCCGTACGAAACACCAACAAGCCGGTAATTGCCATAAAGCCAATGGCAGGTGGTCGATATCTCGGCGAGAAGGCGTTCGAGTATGTTCTAAATGATGTCGGAGTGGAATCGGTGATGTTCGGAATGGGTACGATCGAACAGGTAACCGAAACCGCGACTGCTGCACGGAACGTACTTGGATTATCGAGTTAGTCGTCTATACGAAGGGCTGAGAGTATGAATTTCTTTCGAACAGAACCCGCCGGAGTGATAGCGCCCGAAGACGCATTGCCGGGTCGAGATACTCCTATCCAGATCAGCGGCAAGCATTTCGTAAACGGTTCGTCGATGGTGGCGCCGTTTCCTGAGCAGATGGAGACGATCATCGTCGGCATGGGTTGTTTCTGGGGTGCTGAGCGGCTCTTTTGGGAAGTACCTGGAGTATTCACGACCGCAGCCGGTTATAGCGGTGGGACCACACCACACCCCACGTATTCGGAGACGTGCACTTCGAGAACAGGTCACACTGAGGCGGTTTTAGTGGTGTTCGATCCCGATGTGGTCGATTTAGAGACCCTGTTCAAGGTTTTCTGGGAGAACCACGACCCGACCCAGTACATGGGGCAAGGGAACGACCTCGGAAGCCAGTACCGAACAGCTATTTACGGTACGACCGAGGCTCAGATGGCTGCGGCGCAGGCAAGCTTGGAGAATTATCAGATGAAGCTGACTGCGACCGGATTCGGCAAGATCACTACCGAAATCGCAGAGGCGGGAGAGTTCTACTACGCCGAGGAAGAGCACCAGCAGTATCTGGCGAAGAATCCGTACGGGTACTGCAACCACGGCTTCTGTCAGGTGGCGTACAGCTAGGAACTGTTAGGGCTGTGTCGTTGGTTCCCTCTCCCTGAGGGAGAGGATTTTTTCAGTACAAATTCGCCAGTTTCGATTCGTCGATAGCTTGTTGCACTTCATCCGCTGACTGGTCCAGATCGGCGTGATCTTTGAGGATTGCCCCGAAATTCGGCACGCCTTCGACTTCGTCGTGCTCCCAGAGTCCTGATCTGATGATGCACTTGGCGCAGTGGAACAGCGCTTTTTCTACATCGATGACGATAGCGAACATCGGCACGCTACCCTTGTGCGCCATCGACTCCAACAGTTCCGGGTCTCGCACTATCCGAGCAGTTCCGCTAACCCGAAGCGTCTCTTGATAACCCGGCGTGAGAAAAATCAGGCCGACCTTAGGGTTCTGAAGAATGTTCGAGAACGTATCTCCTCGACGATTACCCTTACGGTCGGGAATAACGAGGGTGTGTTCGTCGAGCACTCGAACGAAACCGGCCGGATCACCCTTTGGTGACACGTCCATGTTTCCATCAGCATCGGCAGAGGCGATCACCAGAAATGGCGAACTTCCAATCAGCGCTGCGCAGTGATCATCGATGTGATCGATAACTTTGTCGGCAGCTCGCTTCGAAGGTGTCCCAAGTATCTCTCTGAGACCATCCTCAGTGGTGATTACCTGCTGGAAAGTTTTTTCCGACATTCCACAATTCCTTACAGAGCAAGTTCCGACTATCGACTACTCGTCTGCTTCGACTTCGCTGTCCGCCCCGTTCTTCAGACCGCTGCCGCCCTTGAAGGCTGGAATCAGGAACACTGGTGCCAACACCGTCGTAACGACTGTCATAACGATTGCCACTCCGAAGATGTCTTGACCGATCACGCCCGATGTTAGACCAATACCGGCAACGATCAGCGCGACCTCACCACGAGGAAGCATACCCAGTGCTACTCGGGTAGCACCGATTCGGTTGAATCCAACAAACATCGCTGGCAATCCAGATCCGACGATCTTGCTGATTACCGCGAAGATCGTCAGTACAACAGCGAAGAGAATCGCAGAGCCGAGTGATGTATCACCTGCTCCGAACGCTGTGAAATCAACCTGCATGCCGATCACCACGAAGAAGATCGGTACCAGGAAGTTGTTAACCGAACGCATCGACTCTTCAACATGGTGTTTCAGTTCGGTACTCGAAAGAGCGAGTCCCATCGTGTAAGCACCGATGATCATGGCGAGTCCGAAGTAAATCTCGGCGACGGCTGAAGCGATAAACGCTAGCGCCAATGCCAACACCAACGCTCCACCCGCACTCTTGAACCAGAGAATGACGTTCGAGATGTACTTCGAAACAATCGAACCGATAATCATGAGTCCGAGCCAGAATCCAACAGCTTTCAGGAAGATGACACCGATCGATCCGGCAGTAACGGTTCCTTCTTCTGCGATCCCCACAACGATGGCAAGGATGATGATTCCGAGCACGTCGTCTACAACTGCACCAGCAAGAACTGTCACACCCTCAGGCGAATCGAGTCGTCTGATATCAGCCAAAACCCGAGCCGTAATACCGACTGAGGTAGCGGTCATGATTGCGCCCACGAACATCGCGGGAATCATTCCCTGAATCGAATCCATATCGGCGAAGCCGAGCATCACAGTGGCTGCGAACCCCATCACGAACGGCAGGATCACTCCACCGGCTGCAACAGCAGTAGCTGGCTTCACATACCGCATGAACTGTTCGCGGTTGGTTTCGAGTCCAGCTTCAAACAGCAACACTATTGCTGCCATCTGAGCGACGAAGAAAAGCTGAGGTTCTACTGGTAATCCGCTGCCGTCGTGGGCAACTTCAAACAAAGCTCCGCCACCGAACCAGTGGATGCCTCCCAGCAGGAAGGGCGAAATAAGTATTCCGGCGCCAAGTTCACCGAGAACTGGCGGGATTTTCAGATAACGTTCGGAGACTTCTCCGCCAACTTTGGCGGCAACAAGGATGACAGACAGTAGAAGAACTAGCTCGGCGACTACTGCCAGCGGACTATCGTGCAATTTGGAATCTCGTGAGCGAATTGCTCATTTATGTATTGGTAGAAAGCGTTCCGTTTGATTGGAACACAGGATTTCTGCGTTCGACTATAGCAAGCACAAGTTTAGTTATGCCCCATAATTTTGGAATATCACCGAGACTCACATCTAAATAGCCGCAAACACTTTCTCTGGACGCCAACCAAGTTTTTCTGGCTCAAAAATAAGAATCGCCAGTAATTCGTTATCTGGTGTGTACGCACGAATTCGGTCACCGGATTTATATTCTCCGGGCTTACCGATATCTCCCACCGCCAACTGTCGACCGTGCTTGACCATTTCGACAAATGCTTCAGTCAGAGTTGTTTGCCCCATGTGCTGCAGTGTCGTGTCGGTAGGCATTGCGACGTCGCGCCAGTCACCAGATTCAGCAGCGACCGAAACCTGTTCGATGGTCACCGAATCTTCGAGCCTAAACGCACCGGCGTGCGTCCGTACTAGGCCCGTTAGATGAGCATGCGAACCGAGTGCTTCGCCGATATCGTGAGCAAGAGTTCGGGCGTAGAAGCCATGCCCACATTCCACATCGATAACGACTTCAGGTGCGTTGAATTCGATCAACTTTAGGCTGAACGTTTCGACCGGGCGTGCTGGTCGTTCGACTTCGATGCCTTTTCGAGCCAGTTCGTACAGGCGCTTTCCGTTGTGGTGAAGCGCCGAGAACATCGGAGGGATTTGATTGAACTTTCCCTTGAACTGCTCCAGCGATTCTTCGACTTGCTCGCTAGTTACATCGGTCCACTCAGCTTCGGCAGTTTTATCACCGGTCGAATCGTAAGTATTGGTCGAAGAACCGAGCTCCATCGTAATGCGATACGACTTGGTACCCAGCAAAACGGTGTCGGCAAAACGAGTGGCGTATCCAACGCAGATCGGGAGTACACCCGTCGCTAGCGGATCAAGGGTTCCGCCGTGGCCGATTTTCTTCGACCGAGTAATGCCCTTGAGCTTGCGAACAACGTCGGTGGAGGTCCAGCCCTGCGGTTTATTGATATTCAGGTAGCCGCCTGCACTGAATCCTTTACGAACTGAATTCCCTGGCTGGACGGTCAACTGCCGTCTCTGTCGGCGAAACGTCGGCTATCTTCGCTCATCACTCGATCAATCAGTTGATCCATATCAGCGCCGGTCTGCATAGTGTCGTCGGAGTAGAACGAGAGTCTGGGCATTTTCCGAATGACAATGCGCTGAGATAATTCCATGCGAAGACGAGTTGCGGCAGATCGTAACGCTTCGAGAGTATCTTCCCGTTCTTGTTCAGTGCCTAAAACGCTCACGTGCACCTTCGCCATCGATAGATCACGATTTACATCGACACTGGTGACAGAAGTCATTGGCGACAATCGAGGATCGCTCAATTCTTCAATGAGCGATCCAAGCTCGCGCTGGATAGTGTGATTAACGCGTCCGCCACGTCTCTGATCCACTGCCTACGTATCTCCCACCGTGTGCGACCGTCGAAATTGTCGACGACCCAAACGACTAATCAGGTGCCGACGATTATCGTCGGGTTACCTGAACCTCGTAGCCCTCAAGAAGATCGCCTTCCTGATATTCATGGAAACCATCGATCATCAGACCACCCTCGAAGTTGTTCGTAAGTTCACGAACAGAGTCTTTGAGGTGTCGCATAGAAGTGATCGCACCATCGAAGACTACGTCTCCCTTTCGGATCACTCGCATACGTCCTGATCGTTTCAGGAGACCATCGGTAACACGCACACCGGCAATCTGTTCACGTTTACCGTGCTGGAATACTTCGAGAACGTTTGCGTGACCGAGAACAACTTCCTTGCGTTCCGGTTCGAGCAGTCCACGAGCCGCATCTTCAACTTCATCGATGAGGTTGTAAATGATGTCGTATGTTCGAATTGCGATACCTTCAGCATCGGCCTGTCGACGTGCTCCGGCTTCAACCGAAGTTTCGAATCCCATGACCATTGCGTCAGATGCTGAAGCAAGAAGAATGTCAGCTTCGTTGATAGCCCCAGACGATGCACTGAGCACACGAACCTGAACTTCGTCGTTAGATACCTGCTCAACAGCTCGCTGAACAGCGTCGATTGAACCGTGGCTGCCAGTCTTGATAACAACCAGAAGCTCTTTGGCACCTGACTGCTGAACACGACGCATGACTTCCGCCATGGTTGTGGCTGCCCGTTGGTCCTTGCGCTTGGAAGCAAGTCGCTCACGGGTGTTTACGAGATCACGACCTTCTCGGTCGTTCTTCACAACATCGAACTGGTCACCAGCGGCCGGAATGCCGTTTAAACCAAGCACTTCGATTGGAGTGGAAGGGCCAGCTTCTTTTACGACATTTCCGAATCCGTCCATCATCGACTTGATACGACCACGGAACGTTCCCGCTACAACGTTGTCGCCTGTTCGAACCGTTCCTGAGCGGACGAGTACGGATGCTACGGCACCTCGAGTCTTGTCCATGTGAGATTCGATTACTACGCCGATTCCTGCACGATCAGGGTTGGCCTTGAGTTCCTGAATTTCGGCAACCAGAAGAAGCGACTCAAGCAGATCGTCAATTCCATCGCCCTTGAGAGCTGAAACAGGAACAGCCACGGTGTCTCCACCGTACGACTCAACGATGATCTCGTGCTCTGCAAGTTGAGCATTGGCACGATCAAGATCGGCTCCGGGAGAGTCCATCTTGTTGATAGCTACGATGATCGGAACATTTGCAGCTTTTGCGTGATCAATCGCTTCGAGAGTCTGCGGCATCACACCGTCATCGGCTGCGATAACCAGAACTGCAATGTCGGTTACCTGCGCACCGCTAGCTCGCATCTGAGTGAAGGCTGCGTGACCCGGTGTATCGATAAATGTCAGTCGCTGACCATTTTTGTCGACCTGATAAGCACCGATGCTCTGTGTAATTCCACCGGCTTCGGAATCGACAACTTTTGCGCCTCGAATTGCGTCGAGGAGAGTTGTCTTTCCATGGTCAACGTGACCCAGAACCGTGATTACAGGGGGACGTGTGACTGAGTTGTCGTCAGTCATTTCTTCGTCCATGCCAACCTTTACAGCGGCGGCACTTTCTTCACGATCTTTTGGCTTAAGAACGCCGATTTCGAACGACGCCGCAACTTTGGCAGCAACTTCGAATTCAACAGTTTCGTTGACGGTTGCCATCACACCCAGCCGCATAAGCGCCTTGATGGTGTCGACGTTCGTCATCTCAAGAATTTCGGCGAGTTCGCCTACAGTTGCCTGAGCAGGAAGCGCTACTGGTGAGCGTGGAGCCTTGTCTTCGACAACGGCGCGCTGTCCTCCAGGTCCGCCCGGACCATCTGAACGATTGCGCCTGTTTCCTCGGCCTCTTGGGCCACCTCGTTGTCCTCGACGTTGTGCCATGTACCAGTTAGTTCCCTTATTAGATCTACAACTCGGTCAAGTGTGAAGCGATTGCCTCACCGAGCTGTTTCACTGTCGTATCGTCTAAATTCGCTCTTAGTGCGCTCTTAAGTCTACCTCTACCTAATGCATCGATACCGGCGCTTGGATCACTCATATCCAAGTGGCCTGCATCACCACACACATACGCTCCTCGACCGTTCATTCGAGCGGCCTTATCAAACATAACTAGCCCCTCAGGTGTTCTAACTATCCTGAGGAGTTCGTTCCGTTGCCGCTTTTTTCGGCAAATTACGCAAGTGCGAATTGGGATGCGCCTTTCTGTATGACTCACCGCACCGCTACCTGCGCTTAACTAACGACGACGTCGGTTCCGTGCGCTACTACCACCGCGGCGACCGCCACGACGACCAGCGTCAGTTTCACGGAACCCAGCGATATCTTCAGCGAATCGAATTCCACCGGTGTCTTTCGACTCGCCGGAACTTGAACCGCCATCAACCTGCCATAGATCGTCAGATGAAACATCAAGAGTTTCGGCTTCAGCCCCAGCCTTGCGTTCCTGCTCTTCACGTTCAAGAGCAGCAAGCTCTTCTTCGAGTGCAAGCAGTTCAGCATCGGCAGCGGCTTTAGCTTCTTCGGGGTCGACTTCAGGTTCAGCTGGAGCTTCTACCGTTTCGACTTCAGCAGAAGGTGCTTCTGCAGTTTCAGCAGCAGGAGCTTCCTCAGTTGCAGCCTGTGCGACTTCAGCCGCTGGAGCAGCTTCTGCTTCGGCTGCCGGAGCCTCGGTAGTTGTAGCGGCGGCGGCATCAGCTGCCACTTCACCTTCGGCGGCCTCTGGAGCAGCAACCGCATCAGCAGCTTCTGCAACTTCGGGAGCCTCAGGTTCTTCTTCAACTACAACGCTTGTGCCTTGGATATCGATTCGCCAGTTGGTCAGCTTCGCAGCAAGCCGTGCGTTCTGTCCCTCACGACCAATTGCCAGCGAAAGTTGACGGTCTGGAACCAGAACTGTTGCCGATTCTTCTTCCTCATTGAGGTCGACACGATCTGCAACAGCCGGGCTGAGAGAGTTTGAAATGAACTTGACTGGGTCTTCATCCCACTCAATTACGTCGATCTTCTCGCCAAGTAGTTCGTTGACCACGTTCTGGATTCGAATTCCACGCAGACCAACACATGCACCAACAGCGTCGACACCCTCCTGGTTGGAAGTGACTGCGACTTTCGAACGCGCACCAGGCTCTCGTGCGATTGCCTTGATTTCAATCACACCACTGAATATTTCAGGTACTTCAACCTCAAATAATCGGCGCAGAAGATCGGGGTGAGTCCGGGAAACAACAATTTCAGGTCCGCGAATTGTTCGCCCAACCTGAACTACGAAGAATTTCAGTTGCTGGCCAGGGCGGTACCGCTCGAATGGAGATTGCTCGGCTGGCGGCATTACTGCTTCGGCCTTACCGAGATCGACAGTTACCCAGCGTGACTCAACTCGCTGAATTGTTGCGGTGAGTAATTCACCCTCTTTGTCGATGAAT
Source organism: Candidatus Lucifugimonas marina (assembly GCA_029593915.1). GTDB lineage: Bacteria > Chloroflexota > Dehalococcoidia > Lucifugimonadales > Lucifugimonadaceae > Lucifugimonas > Lucifugimonas marina. The sequence continues at coordinate 2,093,196 of CP046147.1, forward strand.
TCTTCAAATACGATGTCGCGCTCTGCCTCACGAAGTCGTTGCATAACGACCTGCTTGGCTGTTTGAGCAGCGATTCGACCGGGGTTGTACTCGAGCTGTCCGGTTTCGATGATGTCGCCGACCACAGCACCCTGTTGGAGTTCCTGCGCGTCGTCGGCAGTGAGTTCCATGAGTGGATCTTCGACTTCTTCGACAACGTGTCGAACCGTACGAACGATTACGTCACCATCGTCCGGGTCCATGTCTACGATCACGTCCTGCCCTTGAGCAGCGGGATCGCGCTTATATGCAGCCGCCAGCGCAGCCTCGATAGCTTTAACTACGATTGGCTGCGGCAGATTTCGTTCTGCAGCAAGTTGGGTAACTGCGATGAGCAGATCACTCTTCAAGGATTTCTCCGGTTCACACTATTGAAAGACACAAAAAAAGCGGGCGGCGCCCACTTCTCAATGTCAAGCTCTTGAAATATCTGAGCCCTACCTAGTTAACTTTACCACGTTTAGCGATTTATTACCTGTTGGGTTCAGTACGGATTTTCAGGAATACCTAGAAGTGACCATTTAGGCCGTTTTGAGTTAGACACAACAAGTCCTCCCCCGGATAGGGGGAGTTAGAGGGGGAGACTGCGACGCGGAGCCGAGTCGTTCGACGACGAGTGCGACTAACGCCAGAGAGATTGCGACGCGCGCGACTAACCCTACTTACCCGAGCAGCTTTTTCACTGCTTCGACCACGTTGCTCTCTTCGACGATTTCCGAATCTTTGCTGGTACGCGCTTTTACCTCTGCACCACCGTTTTGGCGGCTTCGTGAACTGATGACGACACGAGCAGGAATGCCCAGCAAATCGGCATCTTTGAACTTCACACCTGGAGGAGCGTCACGGTCGTCGAACAGCACGTCATAGCCAGCATCCATCAGATCGTTGTAGAGCTGTTCAGCTTTGCCAGCAATATCAGCATCGTCTAGCCCGAGTCCAGCGAGGTAAACGTCGTACGGAGCTATCGCCTGAGGAAGAACCATTCCGAAATCATCGTGGTTTGATTCCACTGCTGCCGCCAACATGCGCCCAACACCGATTCCGTAGCAACCCATCAAGATTTCGTTCTGCTCGCCATCTTCATCAGTGAAGTCGGCACCCATTTTCGAAGAGTAAACGTTACCGAGCTTGAACACGTGCCCAACTTCAATGCCGCGCTTTGCAACTAGCTTGCCCTTCCCATCGGGCGAAAGGTAGCCCTTCTTGGCTTCTGCAATATCGGCAAGAATGTCAGCTTTGAAGTCACGATCGATGTTGACGTTTCGTAGGTGGAAGCCTTCTTTATTGGCACCTGCAAGATAGTTTGACCCCATGGTGATCGAGTCATCTACAACGCTCTTCATGCCTGTAAGACCAACCGCTGAAGCCGATCCAGATACCAACCCTGCGGCCTTCACTTCTTCAGGGGTAGCTAGTCGTGGTTCCGAGCCACCAAGCACGTTTCGCAACTTGGTTTCGTTGACTTCGTAGTCGCCTCGAATTGTTACGACTACGATCTCGCCATCGACACTGTAGAAAACAGCCTTGGCGGTTTTCGATTTCGATACACCTTCGGCTTTTGCCAGCTCATCAATGGTCTTAATTCCCGGTGTGTCAAATTCTTCTACTTCGCCCAGTTCGCCGATTGGGAACTCTTTTTTGATGAACGACGCCTTTTCGACGTTGGCTGCGTAGTCGCTTTCGTTCGACATCAGAATCGTGTCTTCACCGCTGTCGGTAAGCAACACGAATTCGTTCGAGTCTTTACCGCCGATTCCGCCTGAGTCAGCTTCGACCATCACAACTTCCAGACCACAGCGCTTAAAAATTCGCTTGTACGCAGCGACCATAGCCTGAAAACTTCGGTCCATACCTTCTTCATCGGCATCGAATGAATAGGCATCTTTCATCTCAAATTCACGAACTCTTAGTAGACCTCCACGAGGTCGAGTTTCGTCACGGAATTTCGTCTGAATCTGGTAAATAGTGAACGGCAAATCGCGGTAGCTGGTTACGCCCGCACGTGCCATTGCTGTAGCCGTTTCCTCGTGGGTAGGAGCGATAACCATATCGCGCTCACGACGATCTTCGAAGCTTGCGAGCGGCGGTACGAATGTCTCTGCCCTGCCCGATTCTTCCCACAGGCTGCGAGGCTGAACAACCGGCATGTTGATCTCTTGCCCACCAGCTCGATCCATCTCGTCACGGATGATGTTTCGGATTTTCGTTATTGAGCGATTACCCAGCGGTTGGAGGCTAAATATTCCGGCTGCTATCTGCTGGATGAATCCAGCACGGGTGAGCAACTGGTGGCTGATGGTTTCCGCATCGCCTGGTGCCTGCCTGAGGGTTTTTCCGAATAGTTGGGAGCTTCGCATTGAGTTAGTTTTCGCTTTGTTGTGCGCCGAGTCCGTTACTGCGGTCGCAGATATTTGATCGACAGTGAATGCTGTCGAAATAACAAGCGTCCAGACTACATCGTGAATGCTTATGTGTAACGCGAACGGCGTACTTCTTATTGGTTATCGAATCTGCAAATTGCGTTCGTTTAGCCGATTGCTAATCCATCTAGGAAACAACTATGATCTCGGAGGTTCGATACTTGAAGACCGAACTTATAAAAATTTCTGCAACAGGGGGCTGGAAATTGACTTTGACTGAGATTTTGCTTGCGATTCACATTGTTGGGGCTGTGTTCTGGGTTGGTGGTAATTTCGCTCTAAACATTTTTGCGTGGCGAGTTGAGAAGTCAGGAAATCAGGAGCAGGCTCTTACCGTTCTAGTCTAGAACTCGGCGAGTGGATCGGCTTCCGAGTGTTTATGCCGCTTTCGCTTATCGTTATCGCCGCTGGTGCATGGCTGGTTACTGAAGCAGGCTGGGGATACGACGCACTGTTTGTTCAACTTGGACTGACAGGTTTCGTTTTGACGTTCTTCGGCGGTGCGCTGCTGATTTCTCCTTCCATAAAGAAGGCTCTCTCAGCTGTCAGGGAACACAGAATTGATTCAGGCGAAGTAAAATCTGCACTTGGCCGACTGAACCTCATCTCAAGGCTCGATCTTCTGCTGCTGTTCTTAGTTGTGCTGAACATGGTTTTGAAGCCGGGACTCTAAGCTTCTAGGTTCTCTCGAACCGCTTCATTCCTACGCAATTCAAAGCGCCCTCTTCTTAGGAAGTGGGCGTTTTTTTGCATGAACTGTTTCACCGAAGCCTCATCGACACTTCATAGTCGTTAATACTCGGCCTCTCAGAGAATGTGCCACAGGCACTCTCAGCAAACTCAAAGCTGACTGTAACCGTTTTGTAATGTTCCGCATCCAATAATTAGATCGCAGGAAACAAACAACCGTCGTCCTTTCGCTTTTTATGGGACGCACCCGAATGGAGGACTGTTACATGGCAATGAAAAAGTTCATAGCAGGTGCGGTAGCAGCCTCTGCGGTTGCTGCGATTTTGCTCAATGCACGCAAGAGTGCATACGAATGCGTGAAGCCACCTGACCAATGGCTAGAACCTCCGAAGCATAGCCCGGGCGCAAAGCTCGGGCTTTTGCTTTTAGAGGTGTTAGTTGTGGCGTTAGTCGCGCTCCTCATCGAACGACTCGGCTCCCCGCTGCAGTCTCCCCCTCTAACTCCCCCTGTCCGGGGGAGGACTTGATTTCGCCTAAGGCAACTATTTCAGCGTTGTCATCCTGATTTCATGCCTGCCCTGAGCAACGCCGAATGGGTTCAGGATCTATTTACCGACCGCCTTCCACAAACGAATCAGCGCCGACCTCCCCTGTCATCCTGAGCCCCGTCGAAGGACGACAGACAAGCCGAAATCATCACCATGCCCTGCCATCACTCTGTAAAAACCAGCATGACATTCCGGCTATTGCTTTTTAGAACAGATGTTCTATTATTGGTCTTCCAGTCGATATTTGCTTCTTAAAAACAAGATCAGCAAACAGTCCAAAAGTTGGATCGACTGTCGAAATAGCCGGGAATTTGGCAACCCCAAGCCCGTCTCGCCCGCAGCGTCGATTCCTGCTTATTTAGTCGTCGCTGATTGATTCTCAAGTCCGGTTTACGGCCTTCACCCTCCTTCACGTAACGCGCCATCTATGAGACGAGCCATAACTAAAATCAAAGCGCAAACTGCGGTCGTGACCCCGCGGCGAGCAACACGCGCCCCTTCCCAAAAAGCGCCATCGGCACCAAAAAACGCGCCTAAATCACTTGCATGCTTACGGATACCCAACTTTCCGTGGCAGGTCGAAGTAATGCGCAAGCCCGAGCTTAGTGATCGCTCGGCGATAGTTGCTGGCAAGGCACTAGACCTTTCCGAAGAGCTAACCGTTTCAACTGGCACCGGCGGCACTACAGCATCTAAAACCGCAGCAAAAAACTCGCTTTCAAGCCGTGTAGTTCTTGCTGCATCGCCGGATCTAACCGATGTAATGCCTGGCATGCCGCTCACAGAGGCAACTTCGCGCCACCGCGGCGTGCTAATCATCGAAGCCGATACACCGCTCTATGCATTGGTATTCGATGAAATTATCGAGAACCTCGAACAGCTCGTACCCGATATAGAAGCAGCAGCTCCGGGTCTTGCCTATGTAGGCATATGGGGGCTTGAGAACCTCTATGGCGACGATGCACACGTCGTCAGATTACTCGCAGGTGCTATCGACGATTTTGATCTGCGCATTGGCGTTGGCGATAACAAGTGGCTGGCGTACGCAGCATCGCTATTGAGCCGGGCTAACAGCGGTCGAAAAGTAACTGGTGAACCGGGACGATTCCTCGACCAGTTCCCGGTCGATTCATTGCCAGTTCCCTACCCTCTCATTAAGAGACTTCATGCTTTTGGGCTAACGACTATGGGACACATTGCCGACATCCCCCGAGGTCCGATGGAGGCGCAATTTGGGCAGGCGGGTGGAACGGCCTGGGATCTGGCGAACGGCATAGATGATCGTCCGCTAATGCCGAAACGAAGCGTGCCTGGAGTTTCAGAGCACCTCGACTTCCCCGACCCCACAGTAAGCATGGCGACTATCGTCCCAGCCATAGAAAGCTTGCTCGGGCGCGCATACGGACGCTCGCAGCTTTCACGACGTTTTGCCCGTCAAGCGAACATTCAGTCGCAAGTTTTCCAACATGCACCATGGACGATGCGTGTGTCGTTCAAAGATCCTGCGGGGAACAAGAATCAGGCGTTATTTGCCATCAAATCGAAGCTCGATATGGCCGAGATTCCAGGACCACTGGAAGACATGCGGATAACGCTTTCAGGCATCACTGGCGAGGCGGGTCGGCAGGAATCGATGTGGAAGGAAGTGAAGCGAGATACCGATCTACAGGAAACGATTAGCCAGCTTCGATCACGCTTGCGAATGGCTCCACCGATTTACCAGGTACGAGAGCTAGAGCCGTGGTCAAGAATCCCGGAACGCCGGTATGCGCTGGTCCAGCTAAGCAGCAGCGGGAGTGGCGAAGAAGAGGCGGTAAAAGTTGGCTAGAACCAATAGTGGAATAAAACCTTTGAACGCCCCTCGAATCGTTCACGTCCGAACCGATTCAAACGGCAATCCGACTTCGATACAAGCTCCACCGGCTATCGATTCACCTCGCGCTCGACGAACCGCCAACAGACGCAAGCAAAACCCGCGCCGCAACGTTCACAAGGAACAGAGTAAATCTCAGCAAAATCTGCTTTCCGACGGGAAATGGATGAAGGTCACAGAAATTGAAAATATCTGGAAGGTGAACGACGAGTGGTGGCGAGGACCCGAAGAGGAGATCGCCAGACTTTACTACGTACTACGACTCGGAAGTGGACAGCAGATAACTGTGTATCTCGACCTAATTGCTAACAGGTGGTTCCGACAGGCTGGTTAGTAACCGCAAGTAACCACAGTTACCAGGTTAGTGCTTCATCCAGAAGAGGTTTGATCTTAGAGAACGTACGAGCAACACTGTCGACAGTTGTGTCGAACAAGTGCATTCCATTTGCATGAGCCACTTCCGCCCCCTCGTCTAGCAGTTGCTGGTAAGCGTTGGATTCGATATCGAAAGCTCGGTTATTTTCGAGCCTGTGGAATCTATCTACAGCAACTTCTGCATTTGCGAACAGGTGTATCGAAAGATCAGGCTTAACTAGAGTTTCAGCGAGATCCCTGAACCAGGGTCGATTATGAATAGCGTCTTGAACTACCGTTGCCAGCTCAGGAGCCCTGATAAGAAGTGCCCCAATAGAAGACAAAAGATAGCGGTCGGCTACAACAATTTTGCCCTGTTCTAATGCTGGCAGAATGACATTGTGGCTAGTGTGCAGTTTGTCGGCCATGTATGCGACTTCGTATGCCAGCGGGTCATCTCAGAACGACGGTTTTGCCTGTGAAAGACCTGAAACATCGACGATCGCTTTAGCCGATCCGATGGAAGCTTAACCCGAAGAACGTCGTAACCGTCAGATTCAAGCTCGCGACACACCTTGCGAACTATCGTGCTTGCACCGCAACCGTTCATACCCTCAACAGCAATGAACCGGCCAGAAGTGCCGTGACTAACGAGATTAAATGGTTCGTTTACTGCTGCGGAACCACTTTTCTGATTGGCCAATCGATCTCCAAATTTCATCCACTAACTTGCTAAGCGAAATACCACCACCAAGCTAAAGAGATGGGTTACAAGAATTTGCCCCATCACAGCCATACCCACACAACACAACACCACAAATCTATACCACCACAAAACTAATACGCTGAGAAATCAAACGCTAAATATCACTAAAAAACATCTTTATTGAGCTCAATCACAGTTTTCATCGAGCGCACGCCATCGCCGCGCCCCAATGCCCAATCGATACTATTCCCAATGGCTGAAACTGCTTTATCCATCGCTACAACATCGGTGATCAAGCTCTTAAACAGTTGTGAATTACCCGTCAGCAGTTCGATACCCGCATGCAAATCTGATGATGAAACGCCACGTTGACCAGAGATGTTCACCAGCTTTCCTGCTGAAGAGACAAATTCTTCAAACGCCCCTGCGCTCGGTAACCCGCTGCTGTTCCGACGTTGTAGTTCTGAAAGATTCACATCGCCTCCTGACAACGAGATCACAGGTGGAAATGAAGAAGAAACGAAATTAATCAGACCACCTGGTTTGAGATAACCCAAAGCATCATTTGCCGATTGTTCTGTCGCTTCAGCCGGGACACAAACGATCACCGCTTCAGACTCCATGCCACCAAAATTTCGCTTCACCGACTCCGCTACTAAACCCGTACGAGGGATCACGTTGGAAGGTTCGAAATACCCGTTGCCAACAGCCCATCTATATCGACTCGATGAGCCATGGATCATCTGCACTGATCTATATACCGAAAGACGCAAGACAATCGAGTTGATCAGTGCGATAGGTCCATCACCAACTACCACTGCACGGCGCATACCCAACGAGCCCGCCACAGTACTCGCGAGCCGTGCTGAATAGATAGCCGTGGCAACAGGCACTATCAGTGTGCCTATAGGTTTCAACATCCGGTGTGATATTCGATGAATCAGCCATGAAACCGACTCAGCATTTTGAATCAGCACTCGCTCTTGAAATAACCCATCGTAACTGAGTCCTAACACCTCGTCGGGGTCCACAGGGTTCACAGGATTAAAGACGACGGCATCACCCTGTTTCCAACTGGTAACCGCCCTACCTACCTCGACAACAATCCCAACTCCTTCATGACCCAGGATATTCGCAACCGCTTCTTGCCCTCTCCGGCACACCTGAACATCGGTACCGCACAGACCGACGAATCTGGGAGCAATCAGAACGTCGTCAGGTCCACATTCTGGCGTGATCGCTGTCGACAAATCTGCACCTGAATACCGATTACGAGTTAGTGCCAGGTGCTTTTTAGTTCTTACAGATGAAATTTGCGGAGCCCTCAACTATTGCAATGATTTTGGTCACGCGAAATCTCTAGCGACAGCAAGACACAACACGCGTGATTACCTTTTTGCATTTTACGAAAGAGCAACCCAGCATACCACTCAAAAGACCACGGCTAATAACGATATTCCATTCTTAATATCCATCATATTCCTATACAGCATTTCGCACTGAGTAAATCCTGTATTTCCGTAAAACAACTTACAGCCCGGCTTCCACAAATACGACATACACGCTGGGAGCTAACGAGCGACTAAGGCACCATGTGCAGTCCAGTTCGCGCGCTACGCGCACGCGAGCGCAGGCGTGCCCCCTACAGCAACCCAACGCTGTTCGAACAGAAATAACTCGATGGACAAGTTCACAGAAATAGAAAAAGCCTTACCGGCTAAAGAAGTAATCGGATCACCCGGTCGAACATCTGAAACTGTAGAGACTACCGACCCGCGCTACGAAACAAAATCACGTCGACGTCAGGCAAATTCCAAGTCGAAAAAAGTTTCCTCGCCAGATCAGACAGCAGACCGAAGCGACAATCCCGCACACGCCGGGTGGATCAGTGGTGGACGAGGCATCACGGGAGTTCTCAATGATGAGCATGCCGAGCTTCTAAAAAACCGTGGAGCAGAACGCAAGCACCGGCTCGATGCGGTCAATTCGACCATCCCAAAACCCACCGTGCCAACAGCACGCTATGCAGAACTGCACGCTCACAGCAATTATTCCTTTCAAGAGGGAGCTTCCGAAGCCTGGGATTTGCTACTCACAGCCAAGCAGTTGGGGCTTCACGCTCTCGCGATCACTGATCACGATAATGTCAGTGGTGTCATGGAGTTCGCACAAGCAGCTAAAGAACTCGGCATCAAGCCGATCATCGGCATCGAACTCACCCTCACTCGCGGGCTCAACGAACCTGTTGGAACGGAACATGAGCCATCAGAACGCCCCCACATAACCCTTCTCGCCGAAACAGCCGCAGGCTATCGAAACATATCGCTACTCACGACACGAGCGCACGTTGATGCCGAAGAGCGAAACGACCCGCATCTCGACCCAGCCCTGCTAGCTGATCATGCCGAAGGAGTCATTTGCTTATCAGGTTGCAGACGAGGAGAAATTTCCAAGCTTGTATCAGCAGGAAATGTCGATTCGGCACAGCTCGCAGCCAGCAAATACATCGAGGTTTTCGGTAAACGAAATTTCTTTCTGGAACTGCAACAAAATCTCGTTATGGGCGATGTGCAACGTAACGGGCATATGGCGGCGATCGCTAAAGATTTAGGCGTGGGAGTTGTTGCTACTAATAACGCTCACTATCACGTTCGTGACAGGCATCGACTCAACGATTCGCTGGTTGCGATCAAGCACAACAAATCGCTCGAAGCCAGCCACCGAGAACGTCGACCCAACGATCAATTCTTTTTGAAATCACCCGAAGAAATGAGCGTTCTTTTCAGTAAGCACCCAGAGGCGATATCGAACACCATCGAAATTGCCGACAGATGCGAGTTCGATCTCACTTCTGACGCTATTTACGACTTCCCTTCTTACGATTTCTTACCACCCAGGCACACCGAATCGACTTACCTGAGGAAGATATGCGAAGAGGCGGCGGTGCGTCGATACGGCAGCGTTACGCCTGAAGTAACCGCACGGCTCGATAAAGAATTCGACCTCTTAGAAAAGCACGGACTGGTCGGATTCTTGCTGCAGTACTACGACATCATCCGAATCGCTCGTGAAGTGCAAGAAGATCTGGGGCTTGTCGAAACAGGACTACCAATCGAAGAGAATCCGCCGGGGCGCGGACGTGGATCGTCGGTTGCTCTGCTAATCGGCTACCTGACGGGCCTATCGCATATCGACCCACTGAAATTCGGACTCCGGCTTGATCGCTTTCTACCCGAAACAACCGATGGCGAAAAACTGTCGCCACCTGATATCGATCTCGACTTTCCACGTGAAATTCGTGCTGAGCTAATTCTGAGAATTCATGAACGGTGGGGATACGAACGCGCCGTACTAACAGGCATGATCTCCACATATCGAATACGGGGTGCAGTGCGTGATCTGGGTAAGGCACTCGGCATAGCTGAAGATGATCTGGGGCGGCTGAACAAACGACTCGACGGGCACAGTTCCATTCCAGCTTTGGCGAAAGAAATGGCAGAACTTCCCGAGTTCAGAGATAGAGTCGATGCCCCCGTGTGGCAGATGCTCATCGAGCTAGCCCAGCAGCTCAACCACTTCCCAAAATATCTCGCACAGCACCCGGGCGGTATGATTCTTTCAGCACGCCCTCTTTCAGAAACCGTTCCTCTTCAGCGCAGCGCCATCGATGGTCGATACATCTGCCAGTGGGACAAAAACGCCTCCGAAGACGCCGGCTTTGTGAAGATAGATTTCCTTGCGCTTGGCGCACTTTCGCAGCTTTCTGAGGCGTTAGAACTCATCAAGAAGCAAACAGAAAAAAGAGTCGACATATCTCGAATCGATTTCGAAGATCATGCTGTCTACACCGATATCCACAACGCCGACACCATTGGCGTGTTCCAGATCGAATCAGCGGCACAGATGCAGACAGTCACCCGTTTACGGCCACGCAACCTGACCGAAATGGCGTGGGAGGTCGGAGCAGTTCGCCCCGGCGTTGGAGTAAACGATGGAGTGACACTGCTCATCAGACGCCACATGGGTAAAGATCCTGACTGGAAGTACGATCATCCGCTGGAAGAACCGGCTCTGGGTCGAACCTACGGTGTGCCGCTTTATCAAGACCAGCTTGGCGAATTAGCAATGCACGTCGGCGGCATGAGTGCGGTTGAAGGCGATCAGATGCGCCGTGCGTTTACGCGCCGTAACAACGAACGACACATCGCTCATTGGAAAGACAAATTCATTGCCGGTGCGCTGGCGAAAGGCGTCCCGCCCGATGCCGCCGAACGTGTCTTCGGAAAATTCCACGGCATGTACCAATTTCCAGAAGCGCACGCATTCGCATTTGGCGTGACGGCGTATCAGATGTCGTGGCTCAAGCATTACTGGCCTTTGGAATTTTTCGTTGGCTTGTTCAACAACCAGCCAATGGGCTTTTACAACCTCGAAACGCTGAAAGAGGATGCCGTTCGTCATGGCGTGAAAGTGCTCGGTCCAAACGTAAACCTAAGCAATGAAAAGGCGGTTATCGAAAACGGAGCGCTGCGCATGGGGCTCACTCATGTGGCGAAACTTCGAACTGCAACGGCGGCACCGATTATTGAAGAACGAGCAGAGGCTGGTGAGTTTCGTTCTTTGGCGAATTTCATGTCGAGAACCGGAGTTCAGCAGGAAATTCTCGATCTCCTGTCGGCAGCAGGTGCGCTCGACCAGTTCGACGAAATTGCCGACCCCGACCGTATCCCGCCGACAGTCGCTGATCGAAGGCATCTACGCTGGGAATCAGGCTTACGATATCGACCACGTGGAGAGAAGAAAGACGGCTCACGCCAGCTGGCATTTGAAATGCCTGTCGAGCAGGACGTTGTGGCCCTGCCAAGCGAATCGGGCTGGGATCGCATGATCGGCGAATACTCGGCGACAGGCGTGTACCCGCAGGGGCATCTTATGGCGAAGATTCGACCACATTTGCCATCGAACGTCATACGCAGTGAGGAAGTTCGTAACTACGCTAATGGCGATAGGATTTCGGTGGCAGGGCTTGTGATCAGACGCCAAAAACCGAACGGCAAAACCGTTTTCATTACGCTCGAAGACGAATTCGGGCATTCGCCTCTAATCATCTGGCCAGCGATGTACGAACGCTTCAAACTAGAGATCAAAGAATCGCTGCTACTCGCCACAGGCACAGTTTCACGACGCGAAGGAACGATGAATATCGTCGTCGAAACGATCACTCCTATCCCAGAGTCGGTTCCAGACTTCCATTCGAGGGATTGGGGTTAGGTTGGAGGTGGTTCGCTTCGGACTTGCAGTCCACAAGACGAGCAAGATGCTGATTCCATATCGGAATGACCATTTGCACCCGGCTTAGTTACCATCAGTGCACGATGATTCGTGCGGCGGACAGAGCGGAGTTGAAATGGCAAAAGTAAAAATCACGGAAACCAAAGACGGCCCGCTTGTTGTCGAGGGCAAAATCCAGCTCATCGACGCACGCCGAAACGAAGTTCAAACTCGTGCTAGAGTTCGACTCTGCCGATGCGGAATGTCGAACAAAAAACCGTTTTGTGACAACTCTCATGAGCCATCTCATTTTGGTGCAGAGAGTGGACAATCCGAAGAAGAATTCCTTAGTCCAAAACCGGTTTCACGACGACGTGAATACACCGGCGATGGGATAAAAGTCAGCTTCGACGCATCCGTCTGTATCCATGTAGCCGAGTGCCTCAAGCTCATGCCAGAAACGTTCGATCTGCGAGCACGTCCATGGATCAACCTTCAAGATGCCGACCTTCAAAAAGTTGTCGATACGGTGCGCAACTGCCCAAGCGGCGCGTTACGGTACGAGCTAGAGCAAGAAGACTCCGTCGAGATCGAACCAGACCCTGCTGAGCCCGTAGTAAGAGCATGGCGCAACGGCCCCCTTCGCATCAGAGGCGAAGTCAAAATCGTCAACACAAAGGGGGAAACTGTTCTCGAAGGCGATAGAGCTGCACTGTGTCGATGTGGAGCATCCAGAAACAAGCCGTTCTGCGACAACACTCATCAGATGATCAAGTTCGCAGCTACCACTTAGTCGCTAAAAGGAACTTCTCGAACGAATGGCATTAGCTCAGCATCAGCCGGCAAATACAGCGGATGCTTTGGCTGCCCTTTAGCCGTCAGACCGAAGCACATCACAGGCTTGCCAGAATCGGTGATCAAATCCAACACCACATCGGTTCTAACCTTACCGACCGCGCCATGATTGCCCCAAGCGACGATCACTACATCGACTCGAGTTAACGCCCGCACGATCTCGATATCGCTATCAGACCCCACTGGATCGACAGCAGCAAATAGCACCTTAGGCTCAGTCGCCATAAACCCGTAAAGATTTACTATTTCGAGACGACCGAATCCCTCACGCTGCGCGAAGCCCAGACAACGTTTGATCGTTGGATCATCATGATCCGCATCGGCAGTCGAAGGGTTCAGCATCACAAAAACGCAGGTAGAAGAGCCACCAAACTCACGCGTCAGCAAATACCGATATCGAAAATCTTCGGAAAAACGAGCGGTATTAGCTTCAGGACTCATGTCCTGAGTCTAGTGAATAACGGACCCGAGCAACGCATGCTGTCGTGGTGAAACGATCATAATCGGCCCCGGTGCTCTATGAATCAGCCAGTCGGCGACACTACCACGCATCCAACGAGTCAGACCGCCAGCCCCACGTGTGGTCATGACAACCACACTGCCCGGCCGACGATTCATTGAGCGAATAATCGACTCACCCGCGTGACCACACATCAGTTCAGGAATCGCCAATACTTTTTGTTTTGCCAATTTTTCAGACAAACGATCTAGGTATGTACCGGCGACGTCTTTAGATTCCACGCTGGCATTTTCGTCGATAACCCGTAAAAGATAGATCGGTGAAAGTGCCGACTGTGCAAACAAAATCGCGGTATCCAACGCTGTTTCCGCAAGTTCAGAACCGTCCAATGGCACGATGATGCTTGAGTCGGTGTCGAGGTTAGTTTCAGCGTTCTTGGCGTTATCAGAACGCACGACATAAACAGGAATTGAGACTTCTGAAATAACAGCATCCGTCACACTGCCGAGAATTCCTCTCGCTATGCCAGAACGTCCTCGTGTGGTCATCACAATGAGATCGACTTGCTCTTCTTCAACGACTTGAACTATCGTGTCGGCCGCTGCTCCCGTTCCGACGTGAAAACACGAATCTAACCCGCTCTGCCGAAATGATCCAGAAACCTCTTCGAGGTATAACTCTGAATCGTCGTAACTCAAATCGCCGGGCTTTCCGCCCGCAACTGTGACGAGACACAGCACAGCTCCAGATTTTTCAGCGAGTGAAACAGCGATTGGCAGTGCCATCTCGGCTAACTGAGAACCATCCAACGGAACCATTATTTTGTTTAGTGTCACATCAACCTCCCTCTATGTATGCCAGCCAAGAGCTAAGCGGACTTAACGTTTCTGGTAGCAACCACATCGCAGCCCGTACCAAGTACGTCGGCGATCAAAACATCACCAACCTTGATCGGAGCCTGCACGCGAACACCGGTAATTTCATCCATTGCCTCAAGCATCATTGCTTTTGGAATGGGAGGGTTAGTTCGAACGCTCACCAGCGGCCAGTCTCCGCCATCTACAGGCATCGAGGTTGTGACAGTTCGACGAGGGTCAAATAGCTCAGAAGCGACGTAGTCGTTGGCAAGTTTGCAGAGGTGATTTTTCACCCCAGTCACGCCATCTTCCTTGGTCCACTCCACATCGACGGGGCAGCTCACGGGGCAGACGATACATACGATGGTGGAATTCAATCTTCTATCTCCGCTGTGATCTCGTTATCGACGACGTTCTTGAAACGCCCTTTTGCAACTCGTACTCGAATCATTCCGGCAGGCTCCATGTGCGGCATTTTCAAGCGCCTCAGCACCTCGCCGCCGCTCTTGAACACAACTGACTTGTCGTGCTCTTCCTTCCATGGACGCATGGTGAAATCAACGGCGTCGTCGCCACTGATAGTTGCCGGAAGAACGTAGCGCAGACCTTCTCCAGCCTGCATCGTGATCTTCGGTTCGGGAAGATTTCCGGTCATTGCCCATTGCGCCGCAGCTACGCCAGCTTTCTCAGATTCGAGAGTGGCGAAATCAACTACGTCGTGAACCTGAAGAACGTTTCCGCAGGAAAAAATTCCCGGGATCGAAGTTCTGAATGAATCGTCGACGACCGCGCCGTTTGTAGCCCGACTCATCTCGACACCTACGCCCACGGCAAGTTCAGTCTCAGGAATCAGGCCGACTGAAAGAAGAAGCGTGTCGCACTCGACGAACCGTCGTGTGCCCTTCACTTCACCCATCTTGGGTCCGACCTCGGCGAGCGTGACACCAGTAACACGTTCTTTTCCGTGAATCTCAGATACTGTCGTGCTGAGATATAGCGGAATGTCGAAATCTTCTAAACAACGAACCAAGTTTCCAGCGATACCGCTCGGCTGGGGGAGAATCTCAGCCACGCAGACCACTTCTGCTCCTTCGAGCGTCAGGCGACGGGCCATAATCAGCCCGATATCGCCGGAACCTAAAATTACAACCCTCCGGCCAACCGCCAGATTCCGAACGTTCATATAGTTCTGAACCGACCCGGCGGTATAAACACCTGCAGGCCTTGTTCCGGCGGTGCCAATTGCACCGCGAGTACGCTCTCGACAACCTGTCGAAATAATTACTGCGCCAGCCTGGATGGTCTGAACACCATCTGAGTTTCGAACCGTAATAAGGCGGTCGTCAGTCAGATCGGTAACTGTTGTATTGAGCCAGGTTTCGACACCACGTTCGTTTACTCGATCTTCGTAGATCGCAGCATATTCAGGACCAGTGAGAGCTTCTTTGAACACTTTGGTGCCAAAGCCATCATGAACCTGCTGATTCAAAATGCCGCCTACTCGGTCGTCACGCTCAAGCAGAATTACTCGTTTTGCACCGGCGCCTTTTGCCTCGGCAGCGGCCGCCAGTCCTGCTGGACCACCACCGATAACAGCGACGTCGGCGATTTCTGGTGCGCTAGTGGTTGTAACCATTACTTCGCCCCAACTTTCTGCTTGGCTCTCTTCGCTTTACTCTCGGCACGGAGATCTTCTGTAGTGCCGAGGAACAGCCATGAATCGCCACCGTTCAGCGTTATCGATTCAGGAGACTTACCGTTCTCAAGCAGCAGATCGACAATTCGAGGACCACAGAATCCGCCCTGACATCGCCCCATCGTTGCTCGCGATCGATACTTGATGGCGTTGAGCGATGAAGCACCGAGCTTGTTGTTGATGGAATCGACAATTTCGGTTTTAGTCACCATTTCGCAGCGACAAACAATTTCGCCGTAGCCGGGGTCTTCGGCGATTAGATTGTCGACAGTAGAAATACTTTCTTCACGGGTCCGATGCACTGAAGACCATGTCTTCTGGAAGCTAGAATTTTCACCCGCAGGAATTCGATCACGAACCCACTCGGAAACATGCTCTGCGATTGCGGGGGCAGCTGTAAGTCCCGGTGATTCAATACCGACCAGCTGCATAACGCCGGGCGCCTCTTCAACTTCTTCAACGACGAAGTCGCCGAATCCACCGACCTTGGCAGGAACAAGTTTTGGCCGCATGCCCGAATAGGCAGTGATCACGTCTCGCGGTGTGAGTCCCGGCAGGAACTCACCAGCTTCCTTGAGGAGTTGCCGACGAATCTTCGCTGTGGTCCGGACATCGTCACCATCGTTGGTGTAGTCGGCAGATGGACCGAGGAGGATGTTGCCATCTGTCGTTGGTGTGATGTGAATACCGAGACCAGCGCCACCCTTAGGTGGAACTGGATAGACCATGCTGTTGATGAGACCACCGACTCGCTTGTCGAGGATCACATACTCACCCCGGCAAGGCCATACGCGCCAGCGATGAACCCCAACCATCCGGGCGATCTTGTCGGAGTTGAGGCCTGCCGAGTTGACGATCAATCCCGCACTGATCGTCTCGTTTGGGGTCTCGATTTCGAATGCGCCTTCAGTGCCTTTGATTCCGGTCACTGGCGAATTCAGTTTTATCTCTACACCGCTAGCCGTTGCGGACTCTGCAAGTGCGATGGTGAGTGAATACGGACAAGCAATCGCAGCCGTGGGCACGTTCAGAGCGCCAGCGCCTTCGATGTTTGGCTCCAACTTCTTGAGCGTGGCACGATCGATGATTTCAAGATCTGGCACACCGTTGGCTTCGCCTTTGGCCTTGAGCCCCTCAAGATCGGGAACTTCCGCCTCGCCTAGAGCGACAATCACCTTGCCGACTCGTTTGAACGGAACATCCAGATCGGCGCAATACTGTTCAAACATCTTGGCACTGGCAACGTTAAACTTCGCCTTTACCGATCCGAACGGAACGTTGATTCCGGTGTGAACGACACCGCTGTTTTTGCCGCTTGTTCCACGTGCAACATCGGCAGCTCGTTCGAGAACCGTGATCTTGAGATCGTACTTACTTAGTTCGCGTGCAATTGCACTTCCGACGACCCCACCACCGATGATTGCGACATCGTATTTCTCAGACATAAAGTCTCCACGATTCCGCCGACTGCGTCGTGGCCTGATCTCATCGAGAGCACTAAATACGAACGACCACACGGTGTGGGATTGCTGCGGGACAGCCCAACTCACCGCCGTAAATCCCCCCGACGGAACGAAACTATGTAGGGGGTTCACCAAAACCTTAGCTCGCACCCGCAGAGCTAACGTAAAAAATGCCTGAGCATCCCGTGAGGATGGGCACACGTGAAAATTGGCATCAACTGGACATAAGCTAAATTGGGCGTACACTCCCGCCGGTACGAGAAATCCGCCAATCGCACCAGACTAGTAAATCTCGGAGATATCGCATGACTATCGACGTCGCAACCGGAATCGCACGAATCCTCAAGCAAGAAGGCGTTCCGTGGGTGTCCACTTTTCCAGTCAGCAAGGTCAACAATGCGTTCGGACGTGAAGGACTGAAACTGTTGATGATGCGCGACGACCGATACGCAGTGAGCGTTGCCGATGCATATTCACGAGTGAACAACGGAAACAAAATCGGAGTCTGCACGTTCTCTGGCGGAATTAACGCTGCTGGTGAGCAGGTTGCTTACTCAGGAATAGCGCAGGCATACGAAGATGGATCGCCGGTGCTGTGCATCGTCGATGCTGTTCCGGCTGGTGCAACCCAGAACACACGATTCGATCAAGACGCCAGCCTGCAAGGCGTTTCGAAGTGGTACGGCTACATCGACAAGCCTGAACGCACACCCGAATTTCTTCGTCGAGCGTTCACCATGTTGCGATCAGGTCGCCCGGGACCTGTAGTTCTTGGAATCCCGAATGCTGCCGCCACGTATGACGAAACTGTCGATCCGTACCGCTCTCCAAAAGGTTGGAAGTCACTACCAGACCCCGAAGATATTCAGATTGCAGTCGATGAACTCAACGCTGCAAAAAGTCCGATTCTGTTCGTCGGCGAAGGCGTTTTGTACTCCAACGCCACGGAAGAACTCAAGGCATTTGCCGAAAAAGCGAATTTACCAGTTATTACTACGTTGAAGGCAAAAGGAGCGTTCCCTGAGAACCACCCGCTTTCAGTCGGCACCCGAGGCGATCATGTTTTGAAGTTCATGAATGACGCCGATCTTGTGTTTGCTGTGGGAGCTTCGATATCGCCTGGCAGATTTGGTCACGGCATTCCCGATGCTCCGAATAAGAAAATCATTCAGTGCAACATTGATGAATACGACATCAACCGAATGTACCCAACTCACCACGCTGTAATTGGCGACGCGAAATCCACGCTCGGGTCACTTACCGCATCGCTAAATGGAGGTTTGAGTCGAGCCGATGTGACTGCTTCGGTAAAGGAAATCAAAGACGGTGCGATGGCGCAGTTTCACGAAGTGATGGAATCGGACGCAACACCGATCAATCCGTATCGAATATACGGCGATTTGATGAAGGTACTCGACCGCAACAATTCATTCGTAACCCACGAATCGGGGAACACTCGAGACCAGCTCAGCACAGCTTACGAAACGCTAATTCCACGAGGTTTTCTTGGATGGGGTAACGTGTCGTCGCTCGGCTACAGCTTCCCTGCTGTAGTTGGCGCAAAGCTTGCTCACCCCGACCGACAGTGCGTCGCAGTAATCGGTGACGCTGCTCTCAGCTACATGCTGGGCAACCTGGAAGTACTGACTCGATTGGAAATGGGCGTCACGATTGTCCACGTCAACAACGGAGGCTTCTCGGGCTACGGACCGGGGTTCTGGGGTGAAGGACACGATCCTTACACCTTCGATGTTTCAGGATCCGACGTCATCAACATGACGGCAGCCATCGAACATATCGGGTGGCAAACGGAGCGTGTTACCGAGCCAGGTGAGGTTTCGACTGCCCTCGAACGAGCTTTCGCTGCAAACTGTGACAACAAACCTGCCTACATAGAAATAATTGCCAGCCAATACCCGGTCTACGGCGACTGGGCGTAGGTAACAGGGTTTGGTAGCCACCCCTTCTCCCAGCGGGAGAAGGTTGGGATGAGGGAGAGTTGGTCGAAAAAGGCTGCAATTACCGATTCAACTCTCACCTAAGTCCTCCCCCTCGGGAGAGGGTCTCCCTTGTTCGCTACTTGAGCAGTTTCACAAGCTCCGGGTATTTTCCGGCCATGCCGACCATTCGAGGCGTTTTGCCATCGACATCGGCGCCTTCGGGATCGGCACCCGCAGCAAGAAGCATCTGCACCGCATCACCCTGCCCACTTCTCATTGCGATATTGAGCGGTAGTCTGCCAGTGCCGGTCGCAAGATTCGGGTTCGCACCTGAATCGAGCATTAGCTTGATCACTTCCGGCACTTCCCTGACGAGCGCCCAATGCAAGCCTGACCAGCCCTTGAAATCGACTTCATCGATATCGACTTCGGCTTCGTTCAGTCTTGAATTAACTTCCTCGATAGAAGCGTTGTTACAGACCAGATTCGGAAGTGTCGGTTCGGACCTGTCAGTTGGCATGACTACTCCTTCTCCCAGCGGGAGAAGGTTGGGATGAGGGAGAGTCGTTCATCAGCGCCTAGGTTCGTCAATTCCATCCTCGCCTAAATCCTCTCCGCCGGGAGAGGATTCGAAAGGCTATCCCTGAAGCGACAGCTTGGTGTAGCGACCACCAATTAGCCACTCAGTGACGTAGATGTTCCCGGCATCGTCGGAAGTAATGCCGTGTGGACTGTTGAACAGCCCCTCGACCAACCGTGAAGTACGCTGCGGAATTCCTGCTGCATCTGGTTCGTTCGGCCAAGCAGGTTCCTCAGATACCGGGGTGTTGTCACAGATATATCCGACCAACTCATCGTTGGGACCAACCACCGTTATTCGTGCGTTCAATTCACCAACAAGCAAATTTTCGTCATAGTTTGCGAACACGGTCGGTCGATCAAAATAGCTAGATCCAATTGTGCGGATGTAATCGCCTTCCATATCGAAGACCTGAACCCGGCCATTGGCCCTATCGGCAACTAGAAGTTCAGGCGTTCCAGAGCGAGTGTCGATCCACAGTGAATGCGGACAATCGAACCGACCAGCACCACGAGTTCCATCTATCGAACGTAAATATTCGCCGTTCGAATTAAAGCGGTGTACCAGACTCTTTCCATACCCATCAGCAACCCAGATGTCCCCATTTCCACCGAGGTGTTCGTCGAAAGCAATGACGCTCGTCGGAGAGAAGAGATCCCCCTGTAAGCCAGGTACCGCAGGTTCGAACAGTTCCATCTCGACCTGACCTGCCATTGAAACTCGAACGACCTTCCCTTGCAACGGGTCAGGCAGGTACTCGTATTCGTGATCGGGGTGTCGCTTTCGTCCGTTATCGGCGATCCATATCGATTGAGGCAACCCGGGGCCGAGAGTCGAAAGAGTAAGTCCATGAGCTTCAATAACAGGAATCTCAAATGATCGAACCAGCTCGCCTTCGGGCGTCAGAATCACGACTAGCGATTCGGTGGGATGGAACGTGACGATCTGACCTTCATTCGAGAAAGCCATCCCGTGATGAGCCCAGCCGCGTGAAACAGATTCCATAGCGGGCAATCGCGCCCAATCGCCTATCCAATCGAACTCTAAATCACCTGCTGAAACTCGCATCCGCTCCACCTAATCGCCTTACGCTCAAACCACAAATACTGGTATAAAACACTCGGTACTTCAACCCGCAATCAAGTGGGTTTTACTTCCTCGAAGTGAGTCTTGCTCAGCTCTTCCTGAATTTCGAAAATCGAGCCCTTGTCGGCTGGTTTTGGTTCGGCGATTCGCACAGGTGCACCGTTGAAGCGCGGAACGTTGGTTCCAGTCCCCCGAAGCATGTAAGACTGCCAGGTCTCCCAATCACCGTAACCGCCAATCGGGAATGCATCGGCGGCAGAGTAGCCCATCAGCAGCAATCGACGCGCGTTCGCCGACATGTTCGGCTCGGAACCATGGAGCGCTCGAACGTGGTGAATTGAAATATCACCCTCTTCTAGCAAGATTTGACCCGCAGATTCCATATCGACGTCCGACATCTGCACAGCCCCAACGAACACGCCGTCTTCGTGATGATCGTAGGCTGGTCCTTTGTGGGAACCAGGCATGACCATTAGGCAGCCATTCTCGACTGTCATCGGATCGATAGCTACTCCAATTTCGAGTATGTCGTCGTTGGTCGCAGGGTAGAAGCCCCAGTCGGTGTGCCATTCAACCTGCGCACCACCACCAGGGGCCTTATTGTTCAACTTGGTGTGGTGGTGTCGAATGTCGGAACCGATCAACTGTTCGATGATGTCGAGAAGTTTTGGGTTCCTCATCGCGCGGTTGTAAGCGTCGTGCTGCAGGTGAGGGTTCTTGATTCGGCGAAGCTTTGGGTTATCCGCGGAGTGCCCAGCTTTGATGTCGATATCGAAGACTTCCGTGTGCTCAGAGACTTCGGCTGACTTCTGAACGAATTCTTCAGTTACTTCCTGAAGCTCGCGAACTTCGGCAGGTGTGTACACCCCCCGAACCGCAATATAGCCATCACGGTTGTAAGTATCGATCTGATCCTGAGTCAGTATCTTCGCCATGCTTTTCCTCATATAAATCTACGAAATAGAAAGATGGCGGAAGTTTAGGCGCGCGAGTTGCTGGGGGCAAGGACATTCGACGTTGTCATGCTGAACTTGATTCAGTATCACGATCAACGCATCGTAATCGAGGCTAAATGCCCCTCACTAACGACGGCTGGTATCGAAGAGCTACGTCATTCCCGCTGATTCTGAATCAAGTTCAGAAAGACAGCGGGAATGAAAATCGGTGCCTACTAGTCGTCCTGCCCGCGTTTTGCCCAGTTGGCGTTCACGAACATGTTCAAGCCCGGGTCGGCAATGATTCCTGATTCGGTGTAATTAGGCGGGTTAGCCTTGATGAAGTCTTCATCAAGCTCGATGCCCCATCCCGGCTTATCAGGCACAGGGAAGTAGCCATCGACTACTTCAGGGTAGCCCGACCCAGCCTTCTTCACGTGCGGGTCGGCGAAGTCGTTGAAGTGCTCAAGAATCTTGGCGTTCCGCAGAGTGAGACAGAGGTGCAATGCAGCCATTGTCGACACGATTCCACCAACGTTGTGCGGCGCAACCATAATCGAGTAGCTCTCAGCGGTTGAGGCAATCTTCTTGGTTTCGAGAATTCCACCCGACTGCGTGATATCGGTCTGCAATACGTCGACGTTTTGTGATCCCCAAATTTCACGGAATTCAGGTGCACCGTAGAGTCTTTCGCCGGTAGCGATCGGCAGTGAGGTGTGTTGTCGCACTGACTGAAGTGCTGGCGTGTCGCCCGGACGTACCGGCTCTTCGATCCAACCGATGTTGTACTTTTCGATATGTCGTGCAATTTCACGTGCTTGCACTGGAGCGAATCGCCCGTGCATTTCGATCATAATCTGTGCACGAGTTCCGGCTACGTTGGCAACTGCTTCGATCAAGTCCAACGAACGGAAGAACTCTGGTCGTTCAAGCTCCATATCGCCGTTTCCGAACGGATCGAACTTCATGCCACGATAGCCGCGGTCCACAACCTTGCGAGCAGCTTCAGCAAATGCTTCAGGTGTGCGCTCAACTGTGTACCAACCGTTTGCGTAGGCAGGGATCTTCTCTTTGACCTGACCACCGAGAAGCTTGTAAACCGGTTGCCCGGTCTTCTTGCCGATGATGTCCCAGAACGCCAGTTCAACAAGCGCCAGACCTGTGTAAACCACTTCGCCCGGCTTACCGAAGTCCAACAGCGTCATTCGACGGTAAAGTGCCTCGATATCGAACGGGTCGTGTCCGATGAAGTGTCGCTCGGCATCCTTGAGGTATTCGATGACCGTGTGGGTCTTGCCGAGAACACGAGCTTCACCGATACCCATGATTCCTTCATCGGTTTCGATAATGCAGTAGGTCAGATTTCGCCAGGGCGTGCCCAGCACCAGTGTTCGGAATCCAGTGGTCTTCATGCTTTTCTCGTCGGGTTTGACTCGTGTTTAGAGCGAACGGCGTCCGCTCGCGAATTTCAACCGGATCATTCTAAGGGCAATCGGCACAACTGGATAATCGGTTGTGCGCCGATCAGGCAATAGGTGGCTTGAAAATTGCCCCTGTTACTTCAGCCATTCCTGCGCCATCGAAGATATATCCAGCGGAATCCCACGGGCGATCATTCTCAAAATACCGATCTTCGCCCGGCATCCAGTCATCGACCCACTTTGATCGCATGTCCTCGCCGTCTCGCTCGATACCTCTCTTGAGTCGGAGTTCTCGTGGACAATCGACCCACACGGACACATTCCAGAACTTTCGTAAGTCAGGTCGCAGCGTCGTCACGCCTTCCACGATCGCTACTCCAACAGCGGGAATTTCGAACCATTCGCCAAGCGAGTCGGTTGGCCAGTCGTATCGCTGATGCTTAGATGTAAGCCCGGCCAAGAGCGGCTCCAGTGCTCGCTCAGCGAACGTGCTTAACGTCCAATTTGAATCGTCGTCCCAGTCATGAAAATCGTCGAGATGAATCAACGCGGAATCGTCGATATTGTCAGCGAGATTTTTCGCCAGAGTCGATTTACCAGAACCGGCAGCACCATCAACTCCGATCAGCAGTGGCGAACCCGAACGTTCGTCAACAGCGCTACGGATAGCGTTAAGAATCACGTCGAAGGATGAGTAGGTACGACTTGGTTCAGACATGACCGTAACTTTATGTGTCGATCAGCAGCCGTGCCATCGCCACTCTGGTAAATTTCTGCCAGCAAATTCGAAAACGTCGTCACACGGAGACCGCAATGCCACTTCACCCGCAAGTTAAAGACCTAATGGATCGTCGAGTAGCGTTGGGCTTCCCCGACGACCGAGACGTTACTCCCGATGTGGCACGCGCCAACGCTCGCGCAGGAAAAGCTTCGATTCCTTCTGATCAGGAGCCGGTGGGTGAGATAACTGAACGAACAATCCCGGGGCCGGCCGGTGAAATTCCTATTCGGATTTACCGACCCACGACTGAAGGTCCGCACCCGCTGATCATGCTGTTTCACGGTGGTGGCTGGGTTATTGGCGATCTTGATTCCGAAGACTCAATGTCGAGAGGTCTTGTGAACCGTGTCGATGCCGTGCTTGTTTCGGTCGACTACCGAATGGCTCCTGAAGTTCGTTTTCCTGGCGCTCCCGAAGACTGCTATGCAGCGACTGTCTGGGCTGTTGAAAATGCGGAGGAACTGGGTGTCGATGCTTCTAAGCTAGCGGTTGCAGGAACTTCCGCAGGTGGAAATCTTTCGGCGGCAGTCGCGTTGATGGCGCGAGATCGTGGTGGCCCCACGATCAAACATCAGGTCTTGTTCTGCCCTGTGATCGATCACGACTTCGAGCGCCCATCCGTTATAGAAAATGCTGAAGGCTACGGACTGACCCGTGATGGAATGATCTGGTTCTGGGATCAGTACATCGGTCCGGATGGCGATCCTTACCACCCTTACGCTTCAGTGATTAGAGCTGAAGATCTCTCAGGTCTTGCCGACGCCACGGTTATCGCAGCGCAGTACGACCCGTTGCTGGATGAAGCCGCTGACTACGCTGCTGCGCTAAAAGCCGCCGGCAACGATGTGGCATACACCGAATACGCCGGCATGACGCATGGCTTTAATGGGTCGTTTGGATTGATCGACGATGCGGTGAAAGCCTGCGATGAAGCATCAGCACGGATACTGGCTTCGTTCGCGAAGTAGGTTTTCGGTTCGATTCGATCAAAGTAAATCTTCATGCCACTTCACCCTCAAGTCATAGCATTCCGAGATAAGCGAGTTGCGTTGAACCTTGCGCCTAACAGCGAGGTCACGCCTGCCCAAGCTCGAGAGAATTCTCGAATCTGGCGGGCTGCCATTCCGGCAGAACTCGAACCTGTTGGCGAAATTACTGATCGCACGATATCGGGTCCTGCTGGCGACTTACCAATACGAATCTATCGTCCTGACTCGGCAGGACCTCATCCGCTACTGATGCTCTTCCACGGCGGCGGTTGGCTCATTGGTGACCTCGATCATGAAGATCCTTCGTCACGTCGAATGTGCAATCAGCTGAACGCGGTAATCGTCTCAGTCGACTACAGGTTGGCACCTGAGACGAGATTCCCTGGTGCTCCCAATGATTGCTATGCCGGTCTTCTGTGGGCTGTTGAGTATGCTAAAGAGCTTGGGGTCGATGCTTCAAATATCGCACTTGCCGGAACGTCAGCTGGAGGAAATCTGACGGCAGCAGTTGCCCAGATGGCACGTGATAAAAGCGGTCCAACAATCAAACACCAAGTGCTGTTCTGCCCTGTGATCGATTACAACTTCGACCGCTCTTCATATGAAACGCACGGAGATTCGTTCGCTCTAACTCAGGACAGCATGCGTTTCTTTTGGAAGCAGTATCTGGGACCCGACGGCGAAGCCAACGGGGATACCCCATACGCTTCACCGATAAGAGCCGAGTCACTAGAAGGCTTGCCGGATGCCACGATAATCACTGCAGAATTCGACCCACTGGTCGATGAAGCAGTCGACTACGCCAACGCGCTAAAAGCCGCTGGCGTCGATGTCAGGTACACGCAGTACGACGGGATGGCACACGCCTTCAACGAACTGATCGGCATTTTCGATGCTGCCCGCTTAGCAGTCGATGAAGCCTGTGATCGGGTTCTAGCTTCGTTCGAGAAGTAGTAGTAAAAAAACGGGCACTTCCTCAATAAGAAAAAGTGCCCGTTCAATTATTCAACTAAAAGCTAAGTGCTAGCTCTTGAGCTGGTCTACCCACTCGTCGGTGGTCTGAACCGAGCTTGCGATCATGCGGAAGTTCAGCAGAGCTGCTTCGTACGCATCGCCCTTAGGCAGAACAGCACCTGCGGTGGCGTCTTTAGCAATCGCCACCTCAAACCCATCTTCGATGAGATCACGCATGTGCGCTTCGACACACAGATTCGCCGACATACCGCCAAGAATCACCTTGCTGATACCGTGCTTGCGAAGTTGCAAAGAAAGATCGTTGGTCTTGGGACCGTAGACCTTGTGCGGACTTGAAACTACAACACCGTCTTTTTCGATAAGTGGCTTGGGAGTATCTTCCCAATCAGCGCCTGACCCATCGAAGCCATCAACGGTTAATGCCCCCTTGCGATCAAACATGTTAATCGCATGCATCATGGTCTCAACGGCACCCTCAAACTTCCACCCGTGGTCGGTTGGATAGTAGTAGTGCGGAGACACGAACACTGGTGTACCTGAAGCCTGAGCAGCTTCGATGAGCTTCTTCAAATTTGAAACAGTGCCGTTCTTCTCGACACTTGGCCCAACGATGCCCCAGGTCACACCGTCTTCCGAAAGGAAATCTACCTGCGGGTCGGTAATTACGACGGCTGTCGAGCCGGGTGTAATTTCAAACCCAGGATTTGGAAGAACTTCATCATAGTGTTGTGGTTCTGCGGTCATTAGTAGCCCCCTGAAACGTAGTTGATTATTTATTACGTATGGCTCCGTCCAGCCCGACATAAACAGTCAGATGCAGGAATTACAGGAACGATTCAGGGGGCGACTTTTCAGCAACTATTCAAAAAGTTATTTTGTACCCATGTTCATCAGTTGCTTCTCAGCGAAATCACCAGCGTAAGGGACCTTATAACGAGATCCGGTGATCGCTTGAAACATGAGAAACAACCACAGGAACAGACCAAAAATACTAAGCAATGTTGAGAACACTGCACCGATCACTGGAATAAATCCGAGAATGAACGAAGCGATGGTGATGGGGACGAACACTGCTATCGATTGCATAGCGTGGAACCGCACGAATTTGTTTTCTTTTTCAATTAGTAAGAAAGCAACTCCGGTTACCCAGCCCAACACATAAGCCAGCACAGCTTCCATATTCTGGTTTATACCGAGACTCGTTATTTGGCTTTCACCGCTTCGGTCTGAGGCACCTGTCTCATCGCCAATGTTTGAATTCTGATCTTCGTCTTTATCGTTATCTTCGGGGTTGTACGTATATTTCATCTTGCTCGCTTACTCCTAAAGAAAAGGGGCGATCCTTCGACCGCCCCTTCAAAAGTTCTAACTCAGAAACCGAACCTAGTCTTTGTAATCCGAGAACTCTAACCACTGCTGGGTCTTCACGTCCAGCAGCACGTGTTTGCCTTCATCCTCGTTGATCTGACGAGCCTTTGTGAGCGCTCCCCCGATCTCGCTTGGATCAGTGATCTTGATACCAACTCCACCAAGATCTTCGGAAATTCCAGCGTAATCACCGTTCATGTTTCCGGCGTTGTACTCTTCCATCGCTGTTGGCAACGCTCGGTTGTAGCCACCCATCGTTCCGTTGTTCAACAGAACCGTAGTGATAGGAGCACCGATTCGAGTCGAAGTCTCCAGATCAAGACCCGACATACCGAACGCAGCGTCGCCCATGAAGTTCACACAGAACTTGTCAGGATTTGCGATCTTCGCACCGATCATCAGTGGGATTCCGTATCCGAGGTGCGTGCTCTTGCCCCAGCCGATGTAGCTGTGCGGAACAGTCGCCGTGTAGAACGGCATGATCTGGTCACGTGGGTGTCCAGCGTCGTGAGTCAGAATGGTGGTCTCGTGATCGACCGCCTTGTTGATTTCATTAACGAGTCGGTAAGGGTTGATCGGATTCATGTCTGAATTGAGCAGTTCCGACCACTCGTTCATCCATTCCTTCTTAACTTCGGCGACGGCTTCCCGGGTCGAAGGATCAGACTTACGTCCTTCTTCTCCGGTTTCAGCTTTGGCCTCGTCAACGAGCATACAAAGAGTTTTCATCGCATCGCCAACAAGACCGATATCGGTGGTGTATTCCTTATCGATATCTTCTGAATTCACCGTTGAGTGAATCAGTGTTTTACCGGCTGGAATATCAATTCCGAAGTTCGTCTTAGTGAGGCTGGCTCCAATCGCAAGGAGAACATCACTCGACTTGAGCCATTCCCACACGCCCTTAGGTGCAGTCTTACCGGCGGCTCCCAACGCGAGCGGGTGCCGCTCGTCTATCGCTGATTTACCCGGCATCGAAGTAATAACTGGAATTTGGGTAAGTTCGGCAAGCTCGGTCAGCTTGGCCGATGCACCGGCATAAAGAACTCCCTGACCTGCGTAGATAACCGGCTTCTTGGCAGAAAGCAGGCTCTTCAGAGCGGCTCGAAGGTCAGACTTGTCAGGGGCAGCCACGTATCGCTTTGGCGACTTGAAATCGTCGAGGCTGGGAACTTCGTTGCCCATTACGTCGCGTTGCATTTCAAGCAGAACAGGTCCAGGTCGACCGTTCTTCATGATCGAAATTGCCTGTCGCATTTGCGCAGGAATGTTCGAAGCATTTACAACTGACTGAGCCCATTTGGTGATGAACCTGAAGTTCTCAGGACCTGAGAAGTTTCCAGCAATTGGAGTTACTGCTGTCCCCGGACCGTCAGGCAAGAACAAAAGTGGAACGCCTTCAGCAACAGCCTGGGCTATTCCACCGAATGCGTTTTCAATTCCGGGTCCACCCTGGCAAGCAAAAACTCCGTACTTGCCCTGCGTAGCCATCATTCGAGAGAATCCGTCGGCGGCCATGATCCCACCACGTTCCTGACGGAACACGAACGGCTTTATGCCTTCTTTTGCAACGGCTTCAATGAGTGGGTTTGCCGGGAAGCAAGCCATCCATTCGACGCCCTCTTGCTTCAATATTTTCGCAATCGCCTCGTAACCGTTCATTCGTTAGATCTCCTGAGATCGAGCGGATCGACTGATAATCCAGCGCACTCGTAAAGCCCCGCCTCTTTAAAGAAGCCGTTGGGAAAGGTTCATGAGTGTAGCCCCGACACATAGTGGGCGCAATTTGAATTTCAATTCCTGCCCAAAATGGGGAAACATCTCAAATCGCGCACAAAATCTACTAGGAATGGTCGATAGTCCTCTGGGTAAGGTTTGAACATCTGCTTGATTACTAATGGCAGTTGCGAACTTACGAAAAGGCCTCACAGCCGCCAAAGCCCGCCTTAAAAGCCGGGGAGATCGAACCAAAATGCCTGACCACAACACTCCTATCCCAGAAGGTTCTGTTGGTACTGCAAACATCAAAGTTGTTGGTGTTGGTGGTGGCGGACAGAACGCCGTCAACCGAATGTACCGAGAACGAATACCCGAAGTTGAATATATTTCTGTAAACACCGATTCACAGGCTCTCGACGGAGCTGCTGTGCCCGTTCGACTACGTGTTGGAGACTCGACTGCTCGAGGTCTTGGTGTTGGTGGAGACCCTTCGAAGGGTCGACAGTGCCACGAAGAAGATCGTGACGAAATCAAGGAAGTGCTCAACGGTGCTGACCTCGTATTCGTTGCAGCAGGTATGGGCGGCGGAACGGGAACTGGTGGTGCTCCTGTTGTAGCCGAAGTTGCCAAAGACATTGGCGCTCTTACGGTTGGAGTTGTGACCAAGCCGTTCGCATTTGAAGGTGCGGTTCGTAAGAAGAAAGCGCTCGAAGGCATCGAGTTGCTTCGAAAAGAAGTCGATACTCTCATCGTCATTCCAAACGACCGGCTACTCGCAATTTCCGATGAACAGCTCACGATGGATCGTGCATTCAAGATGGCTGACGATGTTCTCCGACAGGGCATTCAGTCGATCGCAGAATTGATCCTCGTACCCGGCGAAATCAACCTCGACTTCGCCGACGTTCGTGCAGTTATGGACAACGCCGGTCCAGCATGGATGGCAATCGGTAAGGGTTCAGGCGAAAACCGTGCAATCGAAGCTGCAGAAGAAGCGATCAATTCGCCGCTGCTCGAAGTGGAAATTGCCGGAGCCAAAGGAGTGATATTCAACATCACCGGTGGCACAGATTTGACGCTAGACGAAGTCCAGCGTGCTTCAGAGGTGATCGCTTCGACCGTTCACCCCGACGCCAACATCATCTTCGGTACGGTTACCGACCCGAAGATGGAGAATGAAGTAAAACTCACCATCATCGCTACCGGATTCCCGGTTGCTGGTGAAGTTGAGGAAGAAGCTGAAGCGGTTGCTCGACAGGCGCTCGAAGATCCTGCATCAATGGCTATTCCGCCGTTCTTGCGACACCACCCGGCAGCGCGGACACGCTACCGAAATGGTGGGATGTATCGAGAATCTGCTGAGACTCAGCGAGAAGAAACCGCAGTGATGGCCGACGACTAAGTGGTGCCAGTGGCATTTATTTCTCTGCGACAGGTACGAGAGTCACTGACTCGATTATTCATACCGCAGAGCAAACTAGTTGGCTGAGAGTTATTCACACCTGACAGTCAGATAGCTCTAACCCAGGTAACTAGAAAGGGGCAGGAATTTTTCCTGCCCCTTTCGCTTTAACTCGAATGTTCGATTTACGGCAATGCCTACCTTGAGCTATCCCGGCAGTGCGTCCAATGCTCGGTTTGCAAGGGCGCTGGGGCCAGCGTAGCGGGTGTCGGCTACGACATTGAAGGCATCGGCGAGCTGAATCATAGTCTTGGCGGGAGCTGGAGCGACTCGGTAGCGAAATTTTTCGACTCGCTTGGATATGCGAAGTGCGAGTGGTCCTGACTTGGCGCGCTGCGCTGCGTTCTTGAGCGATGCGCCCATTTCGACAATTCCGACCATCGTCCGGAAGTCACATTCAGATCCGCCCTTGATGTAGCACTGAAGAGTTTTGGAAATGTTCGCGGCTGCTTCGATGTAAAGCGGTTCGCCATCTTCAAATACACACACCAATCCCGGCTTTTCGCCGAGCATCCATGTGCCCTCTTCGGTGAGTGCAGAACCTTCGCCATCGACTAGGTCGGTGAACAGCGGTTCCCATTTTCCAAGATGTGCAGGTGTGAAGTTAACCATTGACTCTCCCGATTGCCGTGCGGCTCGCTAACTGCATTCTAGATGCGATTCGCTTCTTTCGGAAATTTTATGTCGGAAATGTTTGTGATGTTCTGGGTGGGGTTCAGCTGCACATGGATGATTTCAGCCCGCCTTACGTCCTTCGACGGGGCTCAGGATGACAACGCTGAAATCGTTGCCTTAGGCGAAATCAAGTCCTCCCCCGGATAGGGGGAGTTAGAGGGGGAGACTGCGACGCGGAGCTGAGTCGTTCGACGACGAGCGCGACCTAACGCCTAAAAGACTGCGACGAGCGACCAAGTCACGCTAGTGACGCCCGGAGCTAAACGAGACTGCGACGCGGAGTCGAGTCGTTCGACGACGAGCGCGACCTAACGCTCTAAAACATCAGCGGGCACCAGGGCGCCCGCTCGGCAGCGAACATTGAATCGGCGAGTGCAACCGAGCCATCGGTGTGTTCCTCAACACGCCCCGCCCGTTCGAGTTCAGCCAGCTTCGCGCCGCCAAGATAAATCGTCGACAGCGATGCCGTCGGCAGAGTTATGTCGGCAGCCTTAGTAGTGGGAACACACGTGGAACCATCTGGGCCGCCGGTCAACTCAAACCGACCACCCCACTCAGGTATGTACGAATCTTCCACTTCGAAAACCAAGCTGCCCTCTGCCATGTACGTGCGAGCCGAAAGAGCCTCGGCGACGTCGAGCATTCGATACCAAACACCGTCGTAGGGCTTACGCTCCAGCTGTCGTTGATCTTCGAGCATCCACGGCAAGGAATCGTCTACGGGCGACCGCCATGTGCTCAGCGTGTCGTACAAATCGACGTTCAGAAGGTGATTCCAAAGCGCAGCGTGCGATGCCGGATTGCTGTGAACGACCATGTCGGCATTGAGCAATCCATGAGTCTGCTCACCGAATACGTGAAGTTCTTTAACTAAATACTGTGCATAACCAAGCGCCCGGCCATCTTCTTCGTACACGACAAGCCACGGCTTGCCCCAGTCACCGCCGCCGCCGAGACCCAGCGCCCATCGATCCCAACTTAGTTCATCTTTGCGAGGGATACCGGAGTGAGAATTCACCGCAGCTTCCCACGCTTCAGGAAATACTTTTCTAGCTTCGTCAGGGCTGACGTAACGAGTCTTGCCGGGGATCTCTGGCGAATTCTTGATGACTGCCTTGCGAGTATCTATTTTGAAGTTTTCGTGCTGGATCGACATGCCGTAGCCGAACCGACCGTATATAGCGCTCTCCGATGCCCACAACGAAGCGACCGGTTGGCCTTTTTCACGTTCCTGTCGCAGTAGGCGTTCCATCATGTTGGTGAGAATGCCACGGCGGCGATGAGTGGTCGCAACCGTCACAGCTGTAACACCAGCGTTTTTGATAATTGCCCCACCAGGAACGGCACTTTCAAAGCCGATTGCACCGGAAGTACCTACGACTTCCTCACCATCGAACGCTGCCATCGACATTTCAGGCGTGAAGCCTTCTCGATCAAGCCGGTATTGCGCTTCACTCGGCTCGTAATGACCACCAAACCCTCGGTCTAACGAAGTCCAAAACCTGCGTCGTTCAGCTTCGGTGAATTGTCGGTATTCGATAGTCATGGTGTGGTCGCTGAAATCCTTGAAGCCTAGAAGTAGTGCGCACACCACGGTGCTGAGTCGGTCGAGAACATGCCATGAAGCTTGGCGACCGACCCGGTTGTAATCGCATCGATTCGTCCGGCCTCCACCAATGGCTCTGGGGTCACGCCCCCAAGATAGATAGCTGAAAGATCGGCAGGAGTCATCACGACGTCGGGCTTGTCGGTAGTCTTTTTCACTGATCCCTGAGAATCGTCAATTTCAAGTACATATGTACCCGCAATCTCAGGTTGAGATTCCGAAATCAAACCGATTTTCACACAACCGTCGGCGTTGTAGGTTCTGGCTTCGAGCGCCTTTGGAATATCCAGTAAACGGACCCAGAGGGCATCGTGCGACGTGCGGCTCAAACGCCGTGGGTCTGAGAGCATCCACCAGAGCGGATCATCTGAAGGGCGGTTTACGGCTGTGATCTTTCCGACGAGATCGAAATTCAACAGGAATCGCCACATCGTTGCGTGGGCCGTGTCGGTTATCGAAACCTGCTCGACAACCTCGAGGGTTCCCATGTCGGAGTCACCGATTCGGTGCATTCGGTAAGCGACATATCCGGTCTGTTCACCAGCCTCTTCGCAGATAGCGAAGAATAGCGGACTGCCACCACCACGAACGCGTTCCTCATCGAACAACTCGTAGCGCCAGCGACCCTCGTTGCGATTCACCGAACCAATGGTTTGCTCGTGCATCTGGGCGTAAATACCAGGCAGCATCGCGGCTGCTTCGTCGGCATCGACAAAGTAAACGTGTGCGTCCGACTCTTCACCCGGATCAATTGGAGAATGCGAGAACGCCCCGAAGCTGGGATCAATTTCCCAATCGTAGGAGTTAACGGCTAGACCGTAGTCGAATCGACTGTACAGATGCGATTGAGATGCCCATAGCCCACTAACGATATCGCCACGCTCACGCGCTTCATCGTGAATCTTCGACATCATGCGCGAAAACGCACCCTGCCTGCGATGAGTCACTGAGGTGGTCATATATGCCACTCCAGCCATCGGAACAGTTGCTCCACCGGGAAGGGTCAGTGAGTATGAGTCAGCGCCACCCGTGCCCACGATTCGCTCAGACGAAGTGTCGACAGCGGCGATCAATCGATCGAGCTCCGCTCTGTCATTTCTGAGACGCGCAATATCGTCCGGGTGCACATGCTGCCCGAATCCGTGCCGAACGGCTTTGCGCCATTCGGTGAAATTGCTGTCGGTTACTGAACGTAGTTCGATGGTCATTGGAATCACAAATACGGGCAACTATTTGGCCCGACGACGTATGCTACGTGTTGCACTACTTTCGAGCCACCCGCCCAAGTAACAAAAAGCAACTAAAGGTTTTGCCGAATGCCCGCACTTCTCGAAGACAAAATCGCTCTGATCACCGGAGCCAGTTCAGGTATCGGTAGAGACACTGCGATTGTCATGGCAGCTCACGGAGCTAAGGTAGTTGTTGCCGCACGACGCGAAGCTGATCTGGCGGAAACTGTTGCGATGATCGAAGCAGCCGGCGGCACGGCAACATACGCCGTCACTGATGTGTCTGACGGTAAGCAAGTTGAACGAGCGGTTCAACACACGGTCTCGACTTACGGCGGACTAAACGCAGCGTTCAACAACGCCGGTATTCTCGAACCAAACGGACATCTTCACGAGGTTGATGACGACGATTTCGACAAGATCATCAACGTGAACCTCAAGGGTGCGTTTTTGAGCATGAAGTACGAAATCGGCTACATGATCGATAACGGGGGCGGTGCAATCGTCAACGATTCTTCGTACATGGGTCTGAAGGGTGGAACAGGACGACAACCCGCTTACACAGCGAGCAAGCACGGTGTGATCGGACTAACGAAAGCTGCCGCTCGTGACTACGCTCGCAAGGGCATTCGTGTAAACGCTGTTTGCCCCGGTGTGATCGACACTACGATGATGCACGGTCTTGACCGAGGTGGTGATCCCGCAACCCGCGCCAAGATGGAAAGTTGGGTACCGATGAATCGATACGGTGAACCTTCTGAGGTTGGTCAGGTGGTGTCGTTCTTGTGCTCAGACGCTGCGAGTTATGTGACAGGTCAGGCGATTCCGGTCGATGGCGGCGTAACGAGCTAGTGCAACTACGATTTGCGAGCGCTTAAGAACAATCATCCGACACTGTCATGCTGAACTTGATTCAGTATCGCAGATGATTCTGCACCACAATCAGTGATGGCAAGATCGTGCTAACCCGAACTACGAATCAGCCTGTGTCGACCACTGATTCTGAATCAAGTTCAGAATGACATTTGGCAGTTTCGACGCGTTGATCAACTCGAAATCATCCGAAGCCCCAACGCGTCAATTCAGCCAGATATTCCTGAATCCTCACAAAAACGTAGCGAAAAAAACTACCGAGTCCACTGTGCCTTGTATGGCTGTGGCTCTACGTCATTTGGCTCTGGTTCTCGAACAGTGCCATCTCGCCACGACTCGACCGGAACCCAACCGAGCAGTCGTTCGGCCTTCTTGACCGACAACGGACTCATGAAGCCTTCGATCGGCTCCTTCAGTTTCACGTCAGGGTGAATCTCTTTGATCGCATCCATGGTCGGAATATTGAGCGTAGTGTCAGTAGCGTTGATGAAGAACGCTTCTGCTCCGCCGAACTCTTTCTCGATGGTCAAACGGCAGGCTCGAGCAGCGTCGTGTCGACCTACCCAGCTCCAGAAACCACCTGCGTTGTGCCGACCTTGAACAGCAGCACCGCTGGACTCCAGATGACGCTTGGCGGTCCCAGGGTCCCACAGAGCATGGAATCGCATGTTTGCGATCTGAACCTTGCCCTCACGACGTCGCACAAACGCCACAGCCATCTCTTCACCGAGCCATTTCGACTGCGAGTAAGCATCTTCAACGCGAGTTGGATGATCTTCGTCGACCGGGTAGTACTCAGGCGTGTAAATCTTCTGACCCCAGCCAGCACCAACGGCGTTTACCGAAGAAGCCATACAGATTCGCTCAATACCGTGAATTTCGGCTGCTTCGAGCACGTTCCAGTTGGCAAGCATGTTGATGCGGAACAGCTTGTGCTCGGCGTCTTTGTTCGGTGCAGGGATAGCAGCCATGTGGACTACGGCATCGGCCCCAGTCAGTGCGTTTACCACCTCACCAAAGTCAGTTACATCAACATCCCACCACTGTGCAGAGTTGGAAGGCGATCCTGGTCGGGGTGGCACTGAGTCCACGTTATAAACGTCGTAACCAGCTGCTGCGAACTCGGCGATGATGTACTCACCGGCCCTGCCCGATCCACCTGTAACTACTACCTTCTCTGCCATGCGATTCTCCGTGTTGGCTCAGGACGTTCTGTACGCCCGCATAAAAAATTCTGCAGACCAGTATGAACCGCAATTTGAGTCATTGCGAGGAGTCAGCGACGTGGCAACGTCACGAACGCGAGTAAACGAGTACCATCTTCCGCATGACATCACTAAAAGGCAAAACAGCACTCGTTACCGGCGCAAGCAAAGGCATCGGTAAGGCAATCGCACTGGCGTTCGGAGAAGCCGGCGCAAACGTAGTCGCCACAGGCAGAAATCAGGGCGAAATCACCGACGTAACAGCGACAATCAGTGCCCGCGGCAGCAACGCTCTCGGAGTGACCGCTGACCTCGGTGTTGAATCAGAAATCGAACTTCTCATCGATGCTGCAAAGCAAGAGTTCGGCGGAGTCGACATTCTGATCAACAACGCCGGAATCATTCAAGAAAGAATCCCCATTGCTGATCTCGATTCCCAGCTATGGCGCAACATCCTGAACGTAAACCTCACTGGTGCGTTCTTAATTACACAAAAACTTCTGCCGGGGATGATCGAACGCAAGAGCGGAAAGATCATCAACATTTCGTCTATTGGTGGACGAAAAGGTGGGTACGGTCGAGGTGCATATCGAGTAACGAAAGCCGGTTTGATCAGCTTCACTGAAACGCTTGCTGCAGAAGTTTATGAGCACGGCATTATGGTCAATGCAATCTGCCCTGCTGGCACCGATACCGAGGGGTTTCGTCAGGTATTCAACACCGCTGGACGATCCGAAAACCCTCAGCTGATGGAACCGAAAGAAATAGCCGATGTGGCGCTGTTCCTCGCATCCGACGCTAGCTCAGCAATAACCGGCACAGCCATCGACGCATTCGGCGGTTCGAATCCACTGTTTAATTAGCGATTTCTCAAGGCCACCATCCAGAAAATGTCATCCTGAGGCTCTCGAAGGAGACACGTCGGCCAACACCTGCGCCCAACGCTGTCGAAAGCTAAGCCAACGACCGATTCGCGTAGCCTTCGCCGCCTAGCAATAGATCATCCTCGGCAAAGCGTTCGATTCTGAACGGGCGGACGTCGATCATGTCAGTTGATCCATCAACAACTAGATCGCTCATGATCTTGCCGATACCTGGACTCAGCTTGAATCCGTGACCACTAAATCCAGCGCCGACGAATAACCCATCCAGTGCTTGAACACGACCAAACGCCGGCTGGAAGTCGGGCGAGCAGTCGTACACACCTGTGTAGCCCTGCATTTTCGAAGCCATCTCCTGACCCGGGAAGCGATGCGCAAAGCGTTCCATCAAGCTAACTTCCTCATCCAAGATCGGCGGCTTCGTTGCTTCAACTTCTTCGTCGATAGGTCCTCGCATCGGATCGTGCTCGCCTAGCAACGCAAGAGTTCCGCGTTCGGGTCGGTAGTACGCCCGTGCGACGCGATCAGAAACCACCGGATGAATATCGCCAAAGTCAGGCGTGCGTTCAACAACCGCTATGGCGTGACGAACCGGAGTGATGGGCAATTCAATTCCGTGCGGAACCAGTAATGCGCTGGTTCTAAATCCAGCCTCAACAATCACAGTGTCGGCTGAAATCACACCCTCAGATGTTTCGACTCCTGTGACTTTACTCCCCTCGGAAGTTACGCCAAGAACCTCGGGACCGACTCGTACATCTACACCAAGTTCACGCGCCGCAGCGATAAACGAATTCGCAACGGTCGATCCATCAGCATGACCCGACTCCGGCTCCCACGCCCCGGCAGCGACATCGTCGCGAACAAGCCGTGGTTCGATTTCGCCCACTTCGTCGACGGATATGTACTGAGCATCGATACCAAGTCGCTGCTGCATCTTCACAACTTCATGACCGTGCTCAAGTTCGGCTTCTGGGAACAACACCAAGAAACCGGTTTTACGAAAACCGCTCTCGCCAACACCGACAATATCCGACCAGTTTCCGTACATCTCACGACCGTACATCGTGACTTTCACCAGTGATTCCAGGGTGTAGTGCATCCGAACGATCGCACTCGACCAACCGGAAGCACCAGAGGCGATACCGTCTTTTTCGATCAGCACGATCTTGCCTGCACCACGTTTCGCCAGATGCCACGCCGTTGAAGCACCGTGAACACCGCCGCCAACAACAACAATGTCTGCCGTATCTGCCATCGAATCGAATCTCCTGAAAAGCGCCGCGAACGCCAACTGTTGCGCCCTGATAGCGTCGCGCACTACTTTGACATAAGAAACCGCCGAACAATAGGGGTTGGTTGACAGAACTCAAACATGCACACCAGCACGCACCTCATAGACATATTACTTTTACTCATTATAAAATAGCGTCGCTTTTCTGATTCACACACCACATATACAGAGAGGGCTGGCATGAAACGAATCATAATCTGCTGCGACGGCACTGGCGCTGACGAAAATCGTCGTCAGATCAGCAATATTCGAATGACGTACCTCGCCACGAAAGACCAACCGGATCAGTACGCCTGGTACGACCGCGGGGTAGGCACAGGTAGTGCCAAAGATGTTGCATGGGGCGGGCTGACGGGTGCCGGCCTGACCCTAAACATTGAGCAGGCATACCTCCAACTCGTCGAACACTACGAGAAAGGTGACGAAATTTTTCTCTTCGGGTTCAGTCGAGGCGCATATACCGTCCGCAGTCTTGGTGGACTAATTCGCAACATAGGCTTGCTACGGAGAGATCGCGCAGGGGCGCTCGAAGTCGGATTTGAAATGTACACGTCAAAGAAGTGTGGTCCCGACTCAATTACTGCCCGCAAGTTCAGAGCCACAAATTCGAACGAAGTCACTATCAAGTTCATGGGGGTTTACGACACCGTGGGATCGGTGGGGCAACCTCAAAAGTTGTGGCTCAGGATTACTGGAGAAGAGAAAGAATGGTTCAAGAAGTGGGGATTCCACGACTATCGGCTATCCTCGTTGATTCTCAACGGATACCAGGCGTTAGCGATAGACGAAAAACGCCGTCCGTTCCGACCCCAAATATGGAACGACCCGAAAGTCGAAAGAGAATGGCCTGCCGAGGCAAATGACTCATGTCCAGAGTTAGAAAAAGCCCATCCAAAGCTCTTTGAAAAAGCCCCCATTGAACCAACAGAGGCGGAACAAGAAGCCGAGAAAGACAGGCGAAAGAACCAAGTTATTGACCAGCAGTGGTTACGTGGTTGCCACACCGATATCGGAGGTGGGAATCACCCCCCAGGATTATCGAATACAACATTGAGGTGGATGCTTGATGCTGCTTGCAAGCTCGATTTGAAAGTCGATAAGAATTACATCGACACCTACGCCAATCCATTAGTGAGTAAACAGATCAACGACTCCTACAAGCACCCATACAAATTGCTTGGTAAAGCACACCGTGAAATAGGGACACGCAGTCCTCGAACTGAATCGTTGCACCCGTCCGTTGACCAGTTCGAAGCCGACTATCCCGAACAGAACGAAGAGCTGCCAATAAAACTCAAAGAATACCGGGACAGATCCAAAACCAAAGAGTAGCGACGGATCCCTTCAA
Source organism: Candidatus Lucifugimonas marina (assembly GCA_029593915.1). Classification (GTDB taxonomy): domain Bacteria; phylum Chloroflexota; class Dehalococcoidia; order Lucifugimonadales; family Lucifugimonadaceae; genus Lucifugimonas; species Lucifugimonas marina. The sequence goes on from CP046147.1 coordinate 2,132,795, forward strand.
CTTACTGTTGGGGCACTGTAACTCAGATATAAATAAACCAAACGAATCGGTAGCCATAGTTTCTTTCCAAATGCGGTGATCCAAGCAGCGTAGATAATGGTGCTTGGTACAGACCCGTCATTGCCGACAAATCACCTGAACAGCCGCAAATGAAAGGTAACTCTGGCACTATTCTCGTTATCATCAGTTTCCAGCCACCAACCCTGATTCAATAACGAGTAAATATTCCATGGTTCTCGAGAAGCTAAAGCACGTCCCAGACCCCACTTACGTTCAGCAGGCTCCGCTGACGGAATTCATTTCGAACCTGTTCACGGCCGCTGGAATGCGACCTAACGAGGCGCTGCTTTGTGCTGAAGTCCTGGTCGATGCCGACATGAACGGAATCGACACTCACGGCGTTTGCTACAACCTCGATCTGCACTATTTGACTGGGCTCATGAACGGCTACATCAAGGCGCAGCCTGATGTGAAAGTAACCTACGAAACGCCGGGAACGGCTGTTATCGATGCCGATCAGGGAATGGCGATGATTGCCAGCGTTAAGGCGATGGAACTTGCTATCGAAAAGGCTGAAAAAACAGGCATGGCTTCTGTAGCAGTGAAGAACTCTTCGCACTACGGGGCTGCGGGTTACTACGCTCGACTGGCTCTGAAGCACGACATGATTGGCTTTTCGATGTCGTCAGGCGGTGGTCGTGTGATCATTCCAATGAACGCTCGATACCCGTGGATGGGCACGAACCCGATGGCGTTCGCTGCTCCGGCCGGCGAGGAGCCACCGTTCGTTATCGATATGGCTTCTTCCATGACGTCGTACGGCAAAGTTTCGATCGCTCAGGCGTTTGGGGTCGATATTCCCGAAGGATGGGCGCAAAACGCTGATGGCAAACCTGTAACCGACATTTCAAAGCGAAGCGAAGCGATTGGTCAGCCGCCGCTGGGTGGTAAGTACGACACTGGTGCCCACAAGGGCACTGGAATCGGCATCATGGCTGATGTGCTCGGCGGAATTCTGCCGGGTGAGCGTCTTTCGGGAATGATGATGGACAATCCGAAGGGCGGACGTTTCTGCCACTACTTCCAGGCGACTCGAATCGATGGATTCCGACCTGCCGATGAGTTCAAGTCCGACATGGACGAAATGCTCCGAGCGTTCCGAGCGCAGGAACCATCTCTCGAAGCCGAAGGCGAAGTCATGTACCCCGGCTACCCTGACTCTAAGTACGTAACCAAGCGCATCGAACAGGGAGTTCCTCTACCTCGCCACACCGTCGAGTACTTCAAGAAAATGGCCGACACACTAAACGTAGAGTTTTCGATTTAGGGATCCCACAGCAATTCCCCGCTCCCAGCGGGAGAGGGCTGGGGTGAGGGAGAGTCGGTAGCTGTAGCTTCCGGTCGACATTCCCCCTCACCTAAATCCTCTCCCTAATGGAGAGGACTTCAAACAATCGCACCACCCAAGGTCGCACATTCCGCAATCGCCTCTCGAGACTGTCATTCTGAATTCATGCCCGCCCTGAGCCACGCCGAATGGGTTCAGAATCAAACAGTAACCGGATTGAACGACGGGGTCAGTCAGCGTTGAGCAGTTGAAAAACGGTGGCTGAATCGCTCACAAGATACTGAAAATGAATTCAGCATGACAGGGTCGGTAATCGTCAAACCAAAACCATCGCCCACGCCACACCGCTTAGATTCGTTCCGCACCGTCTAACGCTCTCAAAACAATAGCCCCCGGTTTTGCCGGGGGCTATTCACGTGAAGTAGTCTCGCCGCGAGGCGGACTATAAGCCGAGTCCTGTACCGGCTTCGCAAAAGCGAAACCAGCGACGGTCATCCATCTAGGCCTACAGTTACCCGCAGGCTCAAGCAACCAACCCGGAAGCTACCCGAATCCGGTCATCACTTCCCTATTTGGTCTTGCACCGAGTGAGGTTTACCTTGCCCCGCATGTCGCCATCCGGGCGGTGCGCTCTTACCGCACCGTTTCACCCTTACTGACGCCCTTAATCTAAGAGGACGCAAGCGGTTTATTCTCTGTTGCACTTTCTGTCGGGTCGCCCCGCCCTGCCGTTAGCAGGCACTCTGATTCATGAGGTGCTCGGACTTTCCTCCCCTGCGCAAAAGTTCCTCAACCCAGCGCAGCGGCGACCGTCCATCCTCCTCGCGACGCTTTCAAGGGTACTAGGTTTCGCTCCAAAGGCGGTATCCCCAACAGTGTCATCCTGAGGCTCTCGAAGGACGACAGACACGCGGGACCAATCTACGACACTGACCGATGCCGACCAACGGTCAACAGGATTCATCATCACGGATGACGGGTGAAATGTCGTCCTTTCAGGCAGGAGCGGTCGAGTCAGAGTCGATTTCCGAATCCGCTTCGACTGCTGATTCTGAATCTAGTTCAGAATGACAACACGCTGGAAAGCTGGCGCTCGACGGTCCCTAAGCGTGCGCAGCCAGCCACGGCAGAACTACTGGAACCATTTTCTCGGGGTGTTCACGATTTATGTTGTGTCCCGCGCCAACTATCTTCTGGCGAGTGAACGAATCGCTTTCAGGAAGAATTCCCGCGAGATAGTCATCGGGCAGGATTCCACCAGCATCCGGATCTGCCTGTAGCAATATCACTGGCACCTGAATATTCGTCAGCATCACAGCCGGATCGTCGAAGCCTCGATACGTTCCGCCAACAACGCCTCGCAGAATATCGGCGTCCATCTGCAGCAGGCACTCGGCTTTCCACTTTGCAAAATACTCGGGCTGTCCGGGGCTGGCGTCCTGCAACTTCGGAGCCATCTCCTCAATAGACATCCCAGCTTCGATAAAGCCAAGATGAATTTCGAATGTGCTCATCGTCGGTGTGCTATCGGTACGAACAGGTCGAACTCGCCCGAACACCGCAGGATCTTCGAGAACCACAGCTTTCAAGTTCGAAGGCGGATTGTTCGCCATCGCCACAGTGTTTCCGCCACCCATCGAGTGCCCCCAAACGATGGTCGGCTTTTTGCACACGTTTTCCATCACGTAGCAAATATCTCTGGCGTGGTCTTCTCTCTCGTACGCGCCCGCAGCGTGACCTGAAAACCCATGCCCGCGCTGATCCATAGTGATCACACGGTAATCGTTCACCAACTCGTCAATCACACGTAGAGAGCCGTCGCGTCGACTCGTCACGCCATGTAGCAGCAGCAATGTCGGTCCGTTGTCAGGACCTTCGGAATAACCGATTTCGATCTCACCAGTGTTGATTGTGTGATCGGTAAATCCGTTCAGAAGAAGAGGCATTGGTGGTTTGATTCCCTTGAGTTTCGTGCGCGGTAATAGTCTGCGCCGGGTGACACTCTACACGAGAGGAAAACTGACATCCCCACCTAAACCGAAATCGCTGCCTGTGCTGCCGCCAGTCTTGCAATCGGAATCCTGAACGGAGAACACGACACGTAGTCGAGCCCTGCCGCATGGAAGAATTCGATTGATGCAGGATCACCACCATGCTCGCCACAGGCTCCAAAGCTCATATGGTGACCACCTGATTCGACCGAATCAACGGCCAAATTGATCAGCTTGCCAACACCTGAAACGTCCAGGGTCTCGAACGGGTTGCTCACCAAAATTCCTTCGTCGGTGTACTTGCCCATGAAAGCGTTTTCAGCGTCGTCACGAGAGAAGCCGAGAGTTGTCTGCGTAAGGTCGTTCGTACCGAAGCTGAAGAAGTCGGCTGCCTCCCGCATTTCATCAGCGACAACACACGTTCTAGGCAGCTCGATCATCATTCCAATCGGAACGTCTGAAACCGTCCGTTCGTCCAGAATTGCCTGAACGTTTTTTCGCAGTTGAACCATTTCGGATATGAAGCCAACCATCGGCATCATGATCTGTGCCCGAGGCCAGATTCCTGATTCGTCGCGAACTTTCACCGAAGCATCAGCTATTGCTCGCACCTGCATTTCGTAAATTTCGGGATAGACCAATCCAAGTCTGCAACCACGCATACCCAGCATCGGATTGGTCTCGCTGAGTTCATCGATGCGGCGTGCTATTTCCGACGATGTTGCTTCTGATTTGTCGGGGAGGAATTCGTGCAATGGCGGATCAAGCAATCGAATGATCACCGGACTTTCGCCCAACTCTTTGAAAATCCCGTAGAAATCTTCAGTTTGAATCGGTAGTAACTCTTCTAGTGCTTCAGCCCTGCTTTCGACGTTATTGGCGAGGATCATCCTCTGCATCTTGGGCAGTCGATCTTCGCCGAAGAACATGTGCTCGGTCCGGCAAAGTCCGATGCCTTCGGCGCCGAATCGTTTGGCGTTGCGAGCGTCAACCGGTGTGTCCGCGTTAGCCATGACCTTGAGCCGACGTTTTGAATCCGCCCACTTCAGCAGAGTATCCAATTCGCCTTCATTTGAAGCGGCGACAAGATCAGGCTCGCCGATGATCACTGAGCCTGTCGTACCGTCGATAGTAATCAGCGTGCCTTCGTCGTAGATCACTCCAAATATGGAAATGTGCCTTGCTTCCAGATCAACGTCTAATCCTTCGCATCCAGTGATACACGGCTTGCCCATGCCGCGAGCGACCACGGCGGCGTGTGATGTGAGTCCGCCTTTTGCCGTGAGAATTCCTTGAGCAGCGATGAAACCGTGAATGTCATCTGGCGAAGTTTCAGGGCGAACAAGAATGACGTGTTCACCCTTTTGAGCCCGTTGCTCAGCGATGTCAGCATCGAGCGTAATGAAACCAACAGCCGCACCAGGCGATGCACCGAGTCCCGTAGCAACGATATCCATGCCGTGATCGTCATGAAGTTGTGGAAGTAGCAGTTGGGTTAAATCAGAAGGGTCGACCCTCATGATCGCTTCGTCTTCGCTGATCAATCCTTCACCAGTCATATCGACTGCCATCTTCACAGCGGCCTGCGCCGTACGCTTACCGTTGCGAGTCTGAAGAATAAACAGTTCGTTCTGCTGGATAGTGAATTCAATATCCTGCATATCGCGGTTGTATCGCTCGAGAGCACTCGTGTGGTGCAAAAGATCGAGGTATGCGTCAGGGAATATTTCGCCCATCTTTTCGACTGGTTCAGGGGTCCTGATCCCAGCGACCACATCTTCGCCCTGTGCGGACTGCAAAAATTCACCGTAAAGTTTCGCTTCACCGGTTGAGGGATTTCGAGTGAAGCAGACACCAGTACCCGACCGTTCACCCAGATTGCCGTAAACCATCGCCTGGACGTTTACTGCTGTTCCGAGGGTGTTCGGGATACTCTGCATTTCTCGATAGGTTTGCGCGCGCTTCCCGTGCCAGGACTCAAATACTGCCATTACGCAACGGTGGACCTGTTCAAAAGGATCCTGCGGAAACGTCTTGCTGGTTTCTTTTTCAAAAACCTTCTTGAAAGCGCCTACAAGTTGCTCTAGTCCCGATTCGCTTAGCGCAATAGGACTTGCAGCTTTTTCATTTTTTAGAGCCAGTTGTAGTACGTCGTCGAACGCTCGTTTGTCGATTCCTTCGACGACTTCTCCGTACATTTGCACGAGTCGCCGATAAGAATCGAAAGCAAAATGTCGATCATCCGATGCGCTTGCCAGTGCTTCCACAGCTTGGTCGTTGAGTCCAATGTTGAGGATCGTGTCCATCATTCCCGGCATGGAAATTGGAGCGCCTGAACGCACGGATACGAGCAGAGGATCGGAGGTTCCGCCAAACTTCTTATCGGTCTGAACTTCTAGTTCGTTCAGTTGCGAGTTGAAATCTTGCCAGAATTCGTTGGACAGTCTGCCGCCTTGCTCGTAGAAAACCTTGCATGCTTCTGTTGAAACGACAAAGCCGGGGGGAACAGGAATTCCGATCTGGGTCATCTTCGAAAGGCCGAAGCCTTTCCCGCCGAGAATATCGGGGCCAACCGTGCTTGTGTCTCGAAAATCGAAGATGAACTGTACCGTCATCGCAAACAACTCCTGTCGACCGGTTACTCCCCGGCAGTTCGACACACTCGGCTGCTTGCCTGTTCACGCTCAGCTCCGAGCATGTAGCCCACACTGATACACGTTTACATCATCGTGAAAATCGAGGTGAAGTAACAGGAATATTCGTAGTTATTTCGTGAGGTGATCGAGGCGTGTTCAGTTGCTGTCTCCCCACCAACAACAACCAGTACCGTCGTTCTGAACTAGACTCAGAATCAAAAGCCAAGAGGATAGTTTTTTGCTGTCCGCCAACCAACGCCCTTACCTAGAAGGACGTCGGGTGGCGGTTTGAAAGTGATTCTGAATCAAGTCCAAAATGACACCCTCGAAACTACAGCTGTGTCGAAATCAACTCCTCCCCCGGATTGGGGGAGTTAGAGTGCGATGCACGACCAAATCACGCTGGCGACACCCGGAGCTAACTTGTGTGTGGAATTACATCAGGTGGGATCACGCCAAGTTTTCCAGCGTGATAATCCGCAAAAGCTTCCTGAAGTTCTTCCTGCGTGTTCATAACGAACGGACCGTACCAAGCCACTGGCTCACGAATCGGCTTGCCACCGAGCAACAAAATCTCTAGGTCTGGAGATTTGCTGTCTTGCTCTTCGTCGGCAGTGAAAACCAGCGAATCCCCCTTACCGAACACGGCGGTCTGACCAAGATGGACAGCGTTCCGATTTGGTCCGACAGTTCCGTTTCCAGCCAGCACGTAAGCAAGCGCGTTGTACTCAGGATTCCAAGGCAGTTCCACCTGAGCACCCGGACTGACAGTAGCGTGAACGTACGTGATTGGTGAATAGGTGATGCCAGGTCCGTCGTGACCATCGAGCGATCCAGCGATCACTCGAATCAACGCTCCACCATCGTCAGAGCTCAGGAGCGATAGATTCGTTCGAGAAATGTCCTGATAGCGAGGTTTAGCCCACTTCTTGTCACGAGGAAGGTTCACCCATAACTGAGTGCCGTGAACTACCCCGCCATGTATGACGATCTCTTCAGTGGGAACCTCAATGTGAAGAATCCCAGCGCCAGCTGTCATCCACTGCGTGTCGCCATCGCTGATAACTCCGCCACCGCCCTCAGAATCTCGGTGTTTGAACTCACCTTCGATCATGTATGTAACAGTCTCGAAGCCTCGATGCGGGTGCCATGGTGTGCCTTTCGCCTCGCCGGCGCGCCACTCGTTCTCCCCCATCTGATCCAACATGATGAACGGGTCGAGATATTGCTGCGGGATTCCGGCGAATCCTCGGCGAACAGGAAACCCTTCGCCTTCAAATCCAGAAGGAGCGGTGGTGATAGTCACAACCGGTCGCACCACTCCCCTCGCAGCGGGTAGAGCCACGCGATCAAGAGTAAGAATATTGTCGACTGTTACGGCAGGCATGATTTTCTCCAGCGCCAAGAAACAACAGATATCAGGTCAAAACAAAACTGCTTACTAATAGTAAGTTGATAACTACTAGTTAGCAACACTTTCGAACAATATGATGCTGGAAATCGAGATTCGATTCTTAAGAGAACACGTTAGACACGCGGAATGAGTTCAACGCTTTCTTCGCTGGTAATTACCCGCTCTAATAAAGCAGTGGCCGCAGCCTTTGCCATAGCGATGTCGTCGCCCTGAACTTCTGTGAGTAGCTTCTCGACGTCGATCTGTGCGACGTCTTCAGACCCGTCTGCTGCTCGCGCCTTTTCGAGTCGCTGTAGTGGAGCAGCGAGATCTTTGAGCGTTCCGTATGCCGATGCGACAGCTCGAACGGCTCGAGTGAACTCGCGCTCTGCTTCTGAGATTTCTTCCGCCTGTGTGTCGCCAACAACTGGTCGCAGCTTCTTTTTGGTCCGAACACCCCACTGCCGTATCTGGTCCAGAACGGCTTTTTCGAGCTCATCTGCATGCCACGATGAGTGTCGAGATACACCAACTGCCCGTTCGCTACGTGCATCCCGCGAAGGGCATTCGTAGTAACGATACGACTTGGAGGCTGATGTTCCGTCGACACGCTTCCACGCACGTCGACGAGTCAAACCGGAAAGCCCTCGACCACAAAGATCGCAACGTGCTATCCCGCCAAGTAGGTATGGCGGTTCTGTGGCACGGCGCCGGATTGGTTTTCTTGATTTGGTTACCGCGTCGGCACGATTGAATATCTCTCGCTCGACGAGTGGTTCGTGACTTCCCGCGATTCGAACCCCATACCGGGTGTAGGTGCCCAAATAAGTTCTGTTTTTTAGTATTCCGGAAATCGCCAATGCAGACCACGGACGCCCGCTGCGAGTGAGAAGACCACGATCGTTCAGCGAACGGGCAATTGCGCGCAATCCGGGACCACCAAGAGGTTTCGAATCTTCGGCATGCCAGGGTCCTGCGTAAGTTGTGAATATCTCTTTGACTAACTCGGCTTCGGCTTCAGCCGGCTTCAGCAATCCATCTGTGCCAGCTTCGTAACCAAACGGAGTTCGCCCCAGCACTTCTCCCCGCGAAGCTTTGGCGACGATCGCGTCGCGAATTCGCGCTTGCCGTTGGGGTGATCGTCCGCCGAGCCCAAGCAACTCTTCGCCACTTTGCAAAGCGTCAGGTCGATTTGGATCGGTGCAACGCACTTCCGTTCCGAGCTTATCGAGTTCGAGCAGTCGTGCCACTAGCGTTTCGATATCTTCTGCCAAATGCGAAGCATCCGGAACAATCACAAGTGCTAGTCGGGCGTTCGCTCCTTTGAAGGAAGCGATCATTTGGCGATAACGATCGTGCCTTGCGTCAAAATCATTGGCCGGCTCGTCCTCGCCGGGCTCGAACCAGTTGTCCAGCTGATGAGAGTTTCGCTGGCAATAAAGCTCGATTTCTGCCCGAGGGTGAAGGCGGTCGCCTGAATCAAAAACGTCCCCATCACTCCGACTTCCGTCATCATGATTCAGGGACGCGTTCGTACTTTGGGCGGGTTCGCTATGGAATCCGACTGCCCGCAATTATTGTTCTGTCAGGAGCGCCCTGCCACAGCTGCAGGGGATAGGGCCATCGGCCGCACGGAGTCGAGTCAACTCACCAACTGGCAGTCGAACCGCACAACCCTGGCACACGCCACGGTCGACACGTACAACGGCGATACCTCGGTTTGATCGGAACAGTCGGGTGTATCGAGCCAGATCTTCTTCAGGAATCTGCGATGCCTCGGCATTGCGTGACTCCAGCATTTCGTTGAATGCTGTGCCTCGCTTCGACTTCTCCTGTCGAAGTTCGACCTGGCGGGTCTCCCACATCTTTTCTCGATCAGCCAGCTCTTTAGTCAAATCTTCGAACTGCTGGCGGGCGTGTTCTGCGGCAACTTCAGCCGGCGCAATCGATTCCTCAACCTGCGCGAGGTTTCGTCGAGCAGCGGAATGTTCGGTCTCAATCGCCGTAAGTTCCCGAACATTGGTGATCGCACCGCCGTAGAGTCGGGACTCAAGCTCTGCGACCTCTGCTTTCAGAGTCGCAAGGTCAGATTCAAGTCGAGCGGTTTCGACTTTAGCCTCGAGTTCACGAACTCGAGTTTTTTCGCAGTTGTCCCGTAGCTCCGGGAGGCCGCCTTCGGAGTTGAGCTCTTGCTCAATCTCCCGATACTCACGACGTTTCAGCGCTAGCGCTTGGTCGGTGTCTTGAAGTGAGAGAAGAGATTGTGCGATTGTCACGTAGCGTTCCTGAGGTCAGAAAAATGGCGAAATTGAGCCGGGGGTTCTACTGAATACTAGTCCTATGAGATTCGGTGTCAAATCCGCATAGGTGATCCTCACCCCAAAAACAGGCCAACCTGTCATTGGAAATGTGTATCCTCGATAGGTCAGTTTATGATGAACTAGTAGTTCCCTATCCAACATTTGGAGATTCGTTTGGCCGATACCGACAGTTCCTATTCGCTCCCACCCTTCTTAAAAAGTCGGGCGCGCACACGCATTGTTTGCACAATTGGTCCCGCAACAGGGACGTTATCTCGAATAAAACGATTAATTCGTGCGGGAATGTCGGTAGGTAGATTAAATCTCAGCCACGGAAATTCCGACCACCACAATGAGTATGTAAAGATTCTGCGGCAGGCCGCCGAAGAGATGGGCGTTGCTGTCGGAATTCTTGCCGACCTACCCGGCCCCAAGTATCGAGTAGGCGAAATGGCGCAGCCGGAAATCACACTTTCAACCGGCCAACACTTCGTTCTTCAACGTGAGGTCTGTGAAGGAACTAACGAACGCGCCAATGTTTGGCCACTAGGACTGCACGCCGATATCAAGAAAGGCTCGCTCGTCCTCATCGACGAAGGATCAATCGAGCTACGGGTTGAAGAGATCGACGAAGAAGAGATTCACTGTCGAGTGACAATGGGCGGCGTGATGAAGCCAAATAAGGCTGTTACTGCTCCCGGCAACACGACAACCGTCGACTATTTCACTCCAGAAACCGAAGAGGCTCTCGCGTGGGTTATCTCTTCAGATATCGACTACGTCGGACTCTCGTACGTTCGAGACGGTGATGACGTTAAGCGAGTTCGCGAACATCTCGCCGATGGCGGAGTAACACCTCAACTGGTCGCGAAGATCGAAATTCAGCAGGCTGTCGATAACCTCAGCGGTATTCTTGAGCAATCCGACGCCGTTATGGTCGCACGAGGTGATCTCGGAGTTGAACTGCCATTCGAGAGAGTGCCATCTGTTCAGAAACAGATAATCCGAATGGCTAACGAAATCGGCAAACCGGTTATTACCGCTACCCAGATGATGGAATCGATGATCGAATCTCCATCACCTACCCGTGCTGAAGTAACCGACGTATACAACGCCGTGCGAGATGGCACCGACGCCATCATGCTTTCTGCTGAAACCTCAGTGGGTAAGCACCCGTTCCGAGCTGTTCAGGCGATGACCAAAATTTCAAAACGAGCGGAACGCTACCTCGAATATCCAAAACTCGCAGGTCGTAGACGCACTGCTGCGTCGAAGGGCGGACTCGCCGTCGACGATGCAATTGCCGACGGTGCAGCAGTGGCGGCAGCCAGTTTGAACGCCAAGGCAATCGTCGCATTCACCGCCTCAGGCAGCACAGCCGGACGTGTGGCAGCTTATCGCCCTGTAACTCCCCTACTCGCTCTCACGCCCGATATAGGCGCAGGAGCAAAGCTCGCACTGCGTTGGGGAGTGATCCCCATGGTGGTCCCTGAGCATGGTGATATTCAGGGGATGTTCACTGCAGCTTCGGAATTAGCGCTCGAAACGAAAATCGCAAAAGAAGGCGATGTGATCGTTGCGGTTGCGGGACTTCCGATTGGCGTGCCGGGAACAACAAACCTCTTGCGAGTTATCACGCTTCCTGAACCGGTGAGCCACAGAGGTTAATACCCGTTTAGACGAATCAGCGAACTCTACCTATTCGTCTTCACCGGGCTTAGGTTTTTTCGCAGCTTCTTCAATAGCCGCTCTCAGCTGATTAATCTCATCTATGTCGGCAGGTTGAGCGCCATAGCAAGCAGCGTTGAACCGATTCGTTACTGTTTCTATCGGTGCTCCGGGCAGGAACACAGTCAGCGCAGATACTCGTTCATTCGGCGTGGAATTCGGATCGAACATCATCCCGCGTTTTATCGCGTGGGTGAGAGTGTCGAAATACAGCAAAAATGCTTCAGCGATACCGCTATCGCCCTCAGGCCATTTCCACAATGAGCGCTTCTTGCCACCCTTCATCCAGCTTGGCACCAAACTGGTGAGCAGCTTCATCATGTCGGCTGTGGCATCGGCCTCGCCACGAATAGATTCTCGATCGTTTTCGTCGTCTTTCGCTACTCGAGTGGCGAACTTCCTGTAAGCAAATATCAGAACAAAGAACAGCACGAGAATCAGCAACAACGACAACGGCCATCGAAGTGCCTCTATTGCGAATTCAGATGCCTGCTCGGCTCGCTCCACTGCCGGATTCGTCATCTCTTCGGAAAGCTGGCCAGGAGCGTCCTGTTCGGTTTCCTGTTCTTCTGCTGGGAACCTTTCTTTCAACCAAAGAATCAAGTTCCAGAGTGCCGTCATGATCCATTCAATCGGATATCTCAGAACCCACAGCAGCGCATCGATAAACGCACCCCACACGTTTATTAGCCCACGTACGCCGATGTCGCCGTAGCGTCCCGTCAGCATGCCGCCGATAGCGCCTATTCCCAGCAACCCTCCAACTGAAATCGCAATTACCAGCGGCCAAGAAGCCTGCCCCTTGTCTTTCGTTTGCGGAAGCCTGGATGCCGCCATTCCGACCAACGCCGATCCAAAAAACGGCAACAGGAGAGGTGAAATTCCTATGTCAGATCGGACTGCGCTGATTTCGACCAGCAATCCAACCGCTATGAAAGCAGTACCAATCTTGAACGCACGACTGAGCCTTCGTGCGATTCCGCCATATACCAATATTCCTTGAGATCGGTACCAGAGCCAGCTCGCTGCAATAACCCCGATAATTACATCGGCGACACCCTCAGAACCGTAAGTCCCGCCGAACGTGTCGACCGGCCAAGCCAGCTTGAAGGTCCATGGATCCGTGAGAGTGGCAGCGCCCATAGCGACGTAGACCACGATTAAGGCTACGAACGCCTGATAAATGGCTAGTGTGGTGGCATCACGCTTCATACCTCCGAACATCCACGATGTTCCGACACCTACGCCTAACAGCATCAGTACCGCCAACCACGGAAGCGGTGAGCCGCCCAGCCCCACCATTCCGCCCAACATGGCGAGCAACGAGAACCACCAGATGCTTTCAACAACAACCAGTGCGGCGTATGAAACTATCGCGTAGCTTCGCATTAGCCACCCACCTGGTTTGAGTCGCTATTCACTACCGGCAGATCGTCCCATTCGCTGACAGCAATAGGCGGTCGCTGAAAGTCTTTAACGCCTGAAACATGCGATTCGTCGAGGAACATTGCTCGACCATCCCTCACTTCGAAATCGGGATAGTCTGGCGGATCTTCTCGACCTGTATGGAACAAGATCACCGGGTGCCCCTGTCGTTTCAGTCCAAGCAGGTACCCCATCGTAGTCGGGTGATAAATCCCGCCGATATGGATAAGAGTTGCACCGGGAGGGATAGCACCGCGCCGGCTGCGTGCGAGCTCATCGAGAGTACGAACGCCTATCGGGTGAACCATAGCCAGCGATTCAAGAAGCATCGTTAATTGGCTCGGACCGGTGCCAGGCAGCACTACCGAGCGAGACGCACTTACAGAGCTAACCCCGTTGGTGACCAGACCGACGTTGTAACCGAGGTTGAGGGCATGATTCGCCAACGAAGCCGCGGCGGTCATCGATCCTTCCAGTACGTCGGACCGATAGCCTTCCCACGGTACGCTCGTCGTAATTGCCTCGGCGAATATCACTGCGTGCTCCGAGACACTCGGATCGAACTGCCTTACAAACATGTCGCCCCGTCGAGCCGTAGTCTTCCAGTCGATTCGCTTGATCGGATCACCCGGGCGATACTCCCGCACACCGGCTGGTCGAGATGGGTCGTCCCACAGACGATCCCGCGACATCGAATCACCTATAGGTCGACGTGCCGGCAGCGTAAAACCGGGAAGGGCTTTGATAGTTGGGTAGACATAGATCGACCACGGGGTGTGATCGAGCATGGCGTCGGACGGGTACAAACCAAACAGATCGCCACTTCTTAGTCGAGTTTTACCGAGCCGGTAGGTGCCACGAGAAAGCGCGGTTAGCTTTCTCTTGATCTTGATTCGTTCATATCCGCCAAGAGAGGTCGAAGCCTGAATTTCGGCCCCGCCTAGATATGCCTGTTCGATAGCCCGTTGACCTTCGATCAAAAGGCCACGTGGTATGTATTCGTTTATCTCAAGCCATGGCACAGGCAACGGCTTGCGATTCTCGATCGTGAACGTGATCTCAATCTCGTCATCTTGAAATGCGTGATCAACCGAAGCCGTACGATCTATCGTGATTTCTTCAAGCGAAAGCGCGGCCCAAATTCGTGATGCAATGGCGATTACAAACGCAAGTGCCCCCACTGCAGCTATCAGGGGTTCATGTGCAACAGCCCCGACAATAACCACGATTATCAGCAAAACTACAAATAATTCGCCGAGAGGATTTAGCGAGGTTGCCCGAGATGCCAGTAGCGCAGGACGACGGTATCGGGCCTCAAGCCCGCGCGTCATCCACATGCCATGCATGCCCATCTATTCCCGCTCGATTGGAACTGGTGTCGCCTCAACGATGTCACCAACGATTTGCGCCGTAGCCTGACCTCGAAGCTCTGTTGTAGTTTCAGCGAGTAACCGGTGAGCCAATACTGGCACGGCAAGGTATTTCACATCATCTGGCAACACGTATGAACGACCGTTCATCGCCGCCCAGCCCTGCGCTGCATGCTGAAGAGCGAGCGACGCTCTAGGGCTTGCACCAAGTCGCAAACTTGTGCTTCGACGAGTGCCTTCGACGATGTCGAGAAGATAGTCTCGAACTGTGTCGTTCACCGTTACGCTATCGACTGCGTTCCGTGCCGATATTAGCTGTTCGGCAGTTGCTGATGGCTGGATAGCGTCAGGATCCTGACCTGCACGGAATCGATCAAGCATTGAAGATTCTTCGCTTCGGTCGGGATAACCCAGCGAAGCGCGAACCATGAATCGGTCGAGCTGTGCTTCAGGAAGCGGGAACGTACCTTCCATTTCGACAGGATTCAAAGTTGCCATAACCATGAACGGCTCTGGAAGTGCCGAGGTTATTCCATCGATAGAAGCCTGGCGTTCTTGCATCGCTTCGAGCAAGGCTGACTGCGTTCGAGGCGTTGCCCGGTTGATTTCATCGGCAAGAAGAATCTGTGAAAAAACCGGACCTTCGCGGAATTCAAATTCGCCCTTAGAGGCGTTGTAGAAGTTCACTCCAAGAACATCGCCGGGAACCAGATCCGGGGTGAACTGTATTCGCCCAAACTGACAATCAAGCGATGCAGCCAATGCCTTCGCCAACGTCGTTTTTCCGGTGCCCGGTACGTCTTCGAGAAGAACGTGACCACGACAAAGCAACGCGAGTACGGCTATATCGATGGTTTCAGATTTACCAACGATTACTCGTTGCACCGATTCCCTGATCCCATCCGCAAGTTTCTGTACGGACGCAACGTCGACGGTTGATGATGTTTCTGCTGTTGACACTCTGGTCTGACTCTCTATCGCCAATTGATTGTCCGATTCACGCGCACCGGAACGTAAGGTGCTGTAGTTTACGCTGCCATGAGCCAACCAGCAGCTTCATTTTTGCGGCTTGGCGACAACTACTAAATGGCTCGTGGAAGTCATTTCCATGAAATGGCGTGAAATCCCGAGATGTATGTGATTAGCACGTCTTCAGTTACAAACTCTGTAAACAGATATCGCTTCGAGTTATATCTGCCTCGGCAGGGTTCGGATTATTCGTGAGAAATACCTTGTCGACTCGCCTGACCAGAGTCAACGGAGTCCATTCACGACCTGCCCACGGCCCACCAACAATATCGACACGCACAGCGATGGTCCCCCAATCTAGAAACGACAGCGCTGCCGAGCGCTGAACGCGCCAGTTTTGCAGATCGGGATGAGGTCCATTCGCGGTCATAATCAAACCGTTGAGGCACAGGTGAAGCGGTGGCTCACCCTCTCTTCGAACTACAGCTGTGTTGTTCAGAAATCGAGTCCAGCCCTTAAAAATGACGTCATCTTCGGGTCGCTCTTCAACCAGATCCGGATCAAGCTCCAAAGGAAATTCGGGTGGCCCGTAATCGATATCTTGAGGAGATATCGTTGGGGTCGGTGAGGGAGTTGGAGTCGGAGTTTCCGTGGGCTGCGGAGTGACAGTTATTCGAATCCAGGTTGGTTGAATACTCGTCGGAGCCAACGTTGGTTTCGGAGACGCGCCAATACCGCCATCTCCGCAGCCAACAATGAAAACGGCCGTGGCCGCTAGCGACAGCATCGCCAGCGCGCCAAATCGTTTGAACAAGGGGTTCCTAAACAACAACTACTGTGTTGGTCAAAGTTCCGATCTTGTCGATGGTGATGTTCACAACGTCGCCAGCCTGCAGAGTGAACTCAGGTGGCGGAATCGTGCCAGTTCCTGTCATCACGGAGGTGCCGTCTGGAATCGAATTGTGTCGAGTCAGCCAACCAACGAGATATTCGCAATCACGTTTCATGTCGGCAGTGTTCGCCTCGCCCCTGAAAGCCTCTTTACCGTCTCGATCAATAGTCAGAGTGACAGAAAGCTTCTGAGCGTCGCCAATAGATTCCTTAGAAACGAGAGCTGGTCCAAGCGAAGCAGATTTGTCGTATACCTTCGCCTGTGGAAGATACAGCGGGTTTTCACCTTCGATAGTTCGGCTGCTCATGTCATTGCCGCAGGTGTAGCCGACAATCTTTCCGCCATAGGTCACGAAAGCCAGCTCAGGTTCTGGAACGTCCCATCCTGAGTCGGCGCGAATGCCCACGTCATCGAATGGTGACTGCAAACGATCAAGCGTCGCCTTGAAGAACGACTCAGGTCGATCTGCGTCATACACCTTTGCGTAAACGTCTGGCGAACCACTCTCAGCCTGTCGTTCTCGCATCGAATCCATGTACGTGACACCGAACGCCCAAACCTCGGGAGCGTCGACTGGCGGTAGCAAGGTCACCCAGTGGCAGCCCGGCTTTGCGCCATCGAGCAGCTCTGCAGCCGAAGTAGTCGCAGCGCCTTTGTTTGCCGCAAGAATCCCACGGGCAACTGAATCGATATCTGATCCGGTGATCGATGCGGCTTTGAATAGATCGAGCGTCGAGCCGATCTGAGAGTTGAGCGCGGTGAGGTCGGTCACCTGCCCTGCATCGTCTTCAACGCCGACGTGCTTGGTGCCGTTCTGTAGGTACTGGTAGTAACGCATTTTTCGCTTTCGCTGAACTTGCGAGCATGGCTCCTGAGTAAGCCTCAAATCCGTGCTCTTGATCCCAAAGTAGAAATGTTGCCGACAAGGTTAACCGAGTGTGAAGGGTTATGGCGGCTAGAACAGATATTGACCATGAGGATCAAAAATAAGTAAACACACTAAGCCCGGATCACATTTCACAGCGTATATCTTTGTAGATAAGGAATTTTCTACTTCGTGATCCGATCTCATTTGAGCCCGAACCGAATAGTCGCGACTGCGCCGATATTAATCATCGGTCTTATCGCGCTGTTTTCCGTTGGTACCGCATCGATACATACGGCCAAAGCCGACTCTGCCTTGGCGCTTTCGGTAACGGATCAACGAGTTGATATCGACTACGGCGAAAAAATCTCTATAGCCACAACTATCGACACAGGCATCGATGCAGAAAGTATCAGTGGCGTGCGTACTCTTTTTCGAGCACGCGGCGGTTCGACAATCTGGTCGTACTCATACCCACAGTTCAAAACAAACGACTCAAACATTAGCCAGCTGGCTGTATCGTTCGAAATCCTTACGGGACCGGGTTCCTACTATCCACCAGGAGCCGAGTTTGATATCGAAATCGAGATCACCGATGCAAACGGTGAAACGGCATCAGTAATCTCGCCCGAACCCATCGAGTACCTCGACCCAACGCGTGATTGGAAGCGTGTTGAGGGCGATGGATACACGATCATTTATTACGGGGTAGATCGTTCAAGCGTTGATGATTTAATCGCAAAGATCGACCACCGCATCCCAACCCTCGAAGCAACCCTTGGCGTAACCGATCCTCCCAATTTCAAAGCGATCGTTTTCCCTAACATTCAAGAAGCAACACCTTCGTTCCCACCGGTGAGTAAAACCGCCACCGATCAGTACCTGTTCGCCGGTTTCGCCCAGCCCGAATATCGCCTATTTGTGCAGGGTCAGATGAATGCGACAACGTTCACGCACGAGCTAGCGCATCTCTACACCCATGAGGCGGTCTCCTCTTCGTTCTTAGGCGGTATTCCCTCCTGGCTAAACGAAGGACTTTCCAGATTCCTTGAAACAGGCTCCAGCGAGCCCTCGAACAAACGACTGCGTGACACCGTTAGCCCCGATGAACTTCTTTCGTTGAAACACATGCTGACAATTCCGGGGCAACGCCGCGATGTTTCAATTTTCTATCCGCAAGCTGGAGCTTTTGTTGGCTATTTGATTGAGGAATACAGCCACGCAACAATGGCCGATTTTCTTGAGCAGTTGAATAAAGGTCGATCAGTCGAAGATGCATTTGAATTGATCTACGACAAGCCTCTTTACGAGGTTGAAAACAACTGGCGCGCCTTGTTCGGAGCTGAAGCGCTGCCTATCCCATCAGCAACCGCCGAGCCATCTGAACATACCGATACCGAAGTAGAAATCACTTCTGTGCCTCTAGTCGACTACGAAGCTGCGGCAAATGCAGCGAGCGGTGGAAATACTTCGAGTCAACCACAGTCAACAGCTACTACAGCGCCATCCTCATTGCCAACTGCCACACCAGAAAACACACCAGTGTTCGATCCATCGGTCTTCGAAGATGAACAGAATCCCAATTGGGCGGTTGCAGGAATAGTCATCGGTTTGTCGGTAATCGTAGGTGTTTGGCTTTTCACATCTCGACGTAGAATGCCAAAACGCAAATCCTAGCGTTTCGTCTTCCTAAATCGAGCTCGCACCGTGACATCAGATTGGCAAAATCCCATAACAGCGTTCGTCTACACCGACGAGCTTTCGCAATATCAGCTCTCAGCTGAACATCCGTTGCGTCCTATTCGCTTGCAGCACATGCACGAGTTGATGAAATCATCTGGATTATTCGACCTCGCCAACGTTGATTCGCCTGCCCCTCGCGTTGCGACCAAGGCAGAAATAGAAACAAGCCACGACCCTGACTACGTGTCGATAGTCGAAGCTATTTCGAACGGAGCTATTGCTCCTGGTATGGGTGAGTTTGGACTCGGCAGTTCGGACAACCCAGTACGAGAAGGAATGTACGAAACAACTGCCCTGTGCGTAGGTTCAACCCTCACAGCGAGCGAGCTAGTCACATCTGGCAAGGCTGATATTGCGTTTGCCCCAGCAGGCGGTGTGCATCACCACGCAATGCCCCGCAGTGCAGCCGGATTCGGAGTTTTCAACGATGCCGTTATCGCCATGAAGGCGATGGTCGAAGCAGGATTGCGAGTCGCGTACATCGACATCGATTGCCACCACGGTGATGGCGTTCAAATCGGCCACTACGATTCCGATCAAGTGCTCACCATTTCAATCCACGAATCGGGTCAGTGGCTGTTCCCTGGCACGGGCTACGTGCAGGAAATCGGTTCCGGCGATGGCACTGGCTATTCAGTGAACATCCCCCTCGCGCCGTATACGCAAGACGACGAATGGCACAAAGCTTTCGACGAGGTAATCCCGCCATTGGTTCGAGCATTCAAGCCCGACGTCCTGTTTACTCAGCTAGGAATCGATACGCATTTTCAAGACCCGCTCACACATCTAGCGCTTACTACGCAGGGATTTAATCTGGCGGTACAGAAACTGGGTTCGCTTGCTGCGGAAATCGGCAAATGGGTTGCGGTTGGCGGTGGCGGGTACGATCTCTCGGCGGTTGCTAGATCGTGGACGATGGCTCTTGCAACGATGGCGAATCACGACCTACCTGATCAAATACCATCGACTTTTGATTCACTTCAACACCTGACGAATTTCGCAGATGTCCCACCGGAACCGAGCGAAGATCGCTACCTGAGCGAAATCCAAAGTTTCAATAACGGAACACTCAAAGAGATTCGTGCGTTAGTGCTCCCAAAGTTCGGGATTTGAGGAAGCAGATTGATAGCGTCGACACCTTGAAACTTCAATCCAGCCTTCTAATGGTCGGCGGTGTCATTCTGAACTAGATTCAGAATCATTTACGAAAGCCGTCGTATCGTCCATTCAGGCAAGAACGCTCGATCTCGAGTTGATCATCTAATCCGCTTCGACTGCTGATTCTGAATCGAGTGCAGAATGACAAAACGATCGGCGGAAACGCCTGTGTCCCGAAGTTAGCTCTCACCTGCAGCGAACATCTCACGCAGCGCCGGGTACAGGTCTCTATAGCGACCGTAAGCATCGTCGTAGGCAGTCCGAACCGCAGCTTCGGGCTCCACACGCCTCAGATCGGTTAGCCATGCCTTACCTGCTTCGCCTACACCCTCAAACTCACCGGCTCCAACTGCAGCGAGCATCGCAGCACCTAGAGGTGCGCCTTCCGACGGCCCAACTGTCCGCAGAGGCAAGTTGGCAACATCACTCAACATCTGAAGCCACACCGCGCTGCTCGCGCCGCCTCCGACTGCAACAGCTTCGTCAGGATTAACATCCAGCGCGGTCATCAGCTCCAACGAATCTCGTAGTGCGAACGAAACACCCTCCATCACCGCTCGCGTCATATGAGCACGCTCGGTTCCGCCGTGCATACCGAAGAACACTCCTCGAGCGTTAGCATCGGCGTGCGGAGTACGTTCACCGGTTAGATAAGGCAAGAAAGTAACCCCGCCTGAACCGGGTGCAGTATTTGCGGCTTCGGCAACAAGATCATCGAAACTTGGGCCACCTGACGATTTCCGCCACCAATTGAGAGCCGCTCCTGCTGAGAGCACGACCCCCATCAAATACCAAGTGCCGGAAGTAGCGTGGCGCATCGAGTGAATCCGCATTCCGGGATCGGTAACGGGAGAGTCGGTAGGAGCTACAACGGTTCCTGAGGTGCCAACGGAAAACAGAGCATCCCCAGCAGAAACTACACCTGCACCGATAGCGGCACATGCGTTGTCAGCTCCACCGCCTACAACAGGAACACCTTCGGCTAACCCGGTTTCAGCCGCAGCTGATTTCGTAATGCCACCGGCTATCTCGGCTGATTCGATGATCGGAGGAAGCAGCCCTGAATTGATGTCGAGCAATCCGCACATCTCCTCCGACCACTGACTATTTGCGATGTCGAACAACAGCGTGGCAGAAGCGTCAGAAGGCTCGCTCCCGAGCTCTCCAGCCAGTCGATACCGGATGTAGTCCTTAGCCAGCAACATCTGCGAGATACGGCCAAACAATTCGGGTTCGTTGTTTCGCATCCACAGCAGCTTGGTGACTGTGAAGCCTTCCAGCGATGGATTCCCAGCGAGCCGACGAAGCGATTCGTTACCAACCATTTCTCGAACGTAAGCAGCTTCGGCACTTGAGCGCACATCGTTCCACAATATGGCTGGGCGGACGACGTTCTGAGAATCATCGAGTGGCACCAATGAGTGCATCTGGCCCGATAGTCCGACACCTAGCACTTCCGGTGAATCAATTTTGGCGAGTGCCTGTTTGATCGCTGAGCATGTCCCTGCCCACCAGTCCTCAGGACGCTGCTCACTCCAGCCGGGCTGTTTCACGTCGACGGTCATAGGACTGTTGCCGACAGCCAACAGTGCTCCATCTGGAGCCACTGCTACCGCCTTGATCGATGAAGTCCCGATATCTATTCCGATAAATGCTGCTTGAGTCATGGTCGCAGGAGGGTATCAATTTTCGAAGTTATACCAGTCCTCGACACTGTCATTCTGAACTTGATTCAGAATCTCGTTCGATTGATGGAGATCGACGAACGTGGAACGATTCCAGCTGGACCGTGCAATGGCACCGCTGATCAATAGGTCCTGAACCCGTTCGGCGTTGCTCAGGGCAGGCATGAATTCAGGATGACGAAGTTGATAGTTGGTGGCGGTTGAACGTTCTCCTTCCTTCGGGAAGGGGCTAGGGGATGATTAGATTGCAGCTTGTGACAAAGTCACGCCAGTGACGCCCGGAGCTAAACGAGACTGCGACGTGGAGCCGAGTCGTTCGATGACTAGCGCGACTATTGCCAAAGGTAACAAGCGCGACGAATACACAAAAAAAGACCCCGTCATCGCTGACGGGGTCATTAAGAATTTGCGTTTGCTCAAACGAACCTGCGGAGACTAAACCTCTCGGAACTCGCCTTCGACGGTGTCGTCATCGTCATCGCTGTCGGCAGGGTCGTCTTCAGCAGCCTGATCGCCACCTTCAACGGTTGCTTCTTCACCGCCAGCAGCCTGGTTGGCTTCGTAAACAGCCTGACCCACGGCCTGCAATGCAGTCTGAAGTTCTTCGGTAGCAGCAGCGATTACTGTTGTGTCGGCAGCCTCATCAGCTAGCGATTCTTTGACAGCTTCAACCTTCGCTTCAACATCGCTCTTGATGTCATCAGGAATCTTGTCACCGTCGTCCTTGAGAATTTTCTCTGCCTGGAACACAGCGCTTTCACCGGCGTTGCGAGTTTCGACACTCTCACGCTTCGCCTTGTCAGCCTCTGCGTTCTCTTCGGCTTCCTTCACGAGGCGTTCAACCTCAGCATCGTCCATTCCTGAACGACCTGTAATCGTGATGTGCTGTTCTTTGCCCGTACCGTTGTCCTTGGCAGAAACCTTCAAAATACCGTCGGCATCGATATCGAACGTAACTGCGATCTGCGGCACTCCACGAGGAGCAGGTAGGATTCCATCGAGATTGAATCGACCAATGGACGTGTTGTCGCCGGCCATCTCACGTTCACCCTGGACGATGTGAATCTCCACGCTCGACTGATTATCAGCAGCCGTTGTGAACGTTTCGGTCTTCGATGTTGGAATAGTGGTGTTTCGTTCGATCAATGCCGTTCGAACACCACCGAGGGTTTCGATACCAACAGAAAGCGGAGTTACGTCGAGAAGCAGAACGTCTTTGACGTCACCCTGAAGCACACCAGCCTGAATCGCAGCACCGACAGCAACAACCTCATCCGGGTTGATGGTTCGGTTCGGCTCTTTGCCGAAGAGCTTTGTAACCATTTCGATCACAGCTGGCATTCGAGTCATACCACCAACGAGAACAACCTCGTCGATTTCACCTGATCCAACGCCGGCGTCTTTTAGTGCTGCTTTGGTAGGACCTGATGTTCGGCTAACTAGTGCTGCGGTCAACTCTTCGAGCTTGGCCCGTGTAAGAGTCGACTGAAGGTGTTTTGGTCCTGATGCATCGGCTGAAATAAACGGAAGGTTGATCTCTGTTGAAGCTACTGACGAGAGTTCG
The DNA here is from genome assembly GCA_029593915.1 of Candidatus Lucifugimonas marina. Classification (GTDB taxonomy): domain Bacteria; phylum Chloroflexota; class Dehalococcoidia; order Lucifugimonadales; family Lucifugimonadaceae; genus Lucifugimonas; species Lucifugimonas marina. The sequence goes on from CP046147.1 coordinate 2,155,862, forward strand.
ATCTTGGCTCGTTCAGCTTCAACACGAAGTCGCTGGTGAGCTGATACATCGTCACGGAGGTCGATCAAGTTTTCTTTCTTGAACTCTTCCGCAAGGTAGTCGACGAGACTCAAGTCAAAGTCGTCACCACCAAGGTGGGTGTCACCGTTGGTGCTCTTCACTTCGAACACGCCCTCACCGAGCTGGAGAATCGTTACATCGAACGTTCCACCACCAAGGTCGTAAACAGCGATTGTTCGTTCGCCCTCTTTATCTAGTCCGTATGCAAGCGATGCTGCTGTTGGTTCGTTGATAATTCGGAGAACTTCGAGTCCAGCAATCTGACCGGCGATTTTTGTCGCCTCACGCTGACCGTCGTTGAAGTAAGCAGGAACAGTAATAACTGCCTGATCGACTGACTCACCAAGTTTTGCCTCGGCGTCTTCCTTCAGCTTGCGAAGGACCATTGCGGAAACTTCAGCTGGCGGGCTGGTCTTGCCATTGAGAACAATTCCGGCGTCTCCACCATCCAGCTCACCAAGCTTGAACGAAACGTTCTTTACGTCTGCCTGAACAGCAGCATCATCGAACCGTCGACCGATGAATCGCTTTGCGGAGTAAACCGTGTTCTCAGGGTTCGTAATTGCCTGACGACGAGCCAGTTCACCAACGAATCGCTCGTCGGTCTTCGAGTTGAATGCGACCACTGAAGGTGTAGTTCGTCGACCTTCTGCGTTTTCGACGATCTCTGGTTCACCAGCTTCCATCACCGCCATTGCGGAGTTCGTGGTGCCGAGATCGATTCCAATAACCTTTGCCATTACGTTTTCAGTTTTCCTTGTTCGTATCCGGTCGTGCCATTCGAAGGCGTTCCCGGTGTTCGATGCTGTTACTTGCTAGATAGATACTTAGTTGTGAGCAGTTCCGCGACAGAATTCGTCGTCAACTACTCGTTTTAGTCTGTTTCAGGCGGTTCGACCGCAATTTGAACTTGGGCAGGTCGAACAACCTCGTCGTTTCGCATATACCCGGGCCGAAGCTCGGTGATTACGGTATTCGGTTCATGTTCGGCTGTAGGACTCGACAATAGCGCCTCGTGCTTCCGAGGATCGAACTGCTCACCCACACACTCGAATCGTTCGAATCCTTCGGAGGTGAGAGCGCTTACGAAATTCTTCTGAATAGCCGTAATTCCCTCAAGCCAACCAGAGTCAGCGCTGTCAACACCATCGCTGTTGAGAGCAACATCGAGTTGGTCGATCACATCAGCGAACTTCAAAACTATACGCTGCTGATTTCGTAGGCGTGACGATTCCTGCTCACCCTCGATTCGTCGACGGTAGTTGACCAAATCGGCCTGAGCACGCTGTGCCAGCCGCTTGAATTGGTCCTTCTCTCGAAGCGCTTCGGCGAGTTCGTCGTTCGATTCCCCTGATTCCTCAGTTGAATCTACAACGGCGTCGGAATCCGCAACCTGATCTGAATCCGCAGTTTCATCCTGCGCGTTTTTGTCTTCTATTTCTGACAACGTTTTATAGTGACCTATTAGTAAATGAGTGAATAAATGGCGCGGTATTTCGATTAAACAGCGCCAACATACGAGAGTATCTGCCGAAGCTCGTCTGCCGCTACCCTCGCGGCCCGTGTATCTGATACTTCAGGGCTGCTCTCAAGTAGCGAAACGATATCCGTTAATGATCTCACCAAATCGAGCACTAAGCTAACCCCATTCAAGTTCAATCTCAACTCATCTGCCAGGCGACGAATTACGCGCAACCTTTCGACGTCGGAATCTGAATAGAGTCGCCTACTACCTTCTGAGCGCTGCGGACTTACTAGTCCTTCTTTGTCGTACTTACGTAACGTCTGAGGATGCATATCGGCTAATCGTGCGGCCACGCTGATTACGTAAACACCCGATATTCGACTAGGCCTCGAACGCTCTCGACGAGAGTGCTGCTCGCCCGTGGATTTAGCACGTGCCATTGGAACGCGCCGGTTTTCGTCGCTGGATGACGCGATTTCGAACAGCTCGGCCAACATTCGGTTCAAATTGTCGGAGCGCGACCATGCAAGATCTTGCTTAATCGACTCATCTGGTTCCCGGGATGGGCTGCCGAAGTTTTGCGTCACGGTGATTCCTTAACCCCGTCCGAAAAATTTTCCGTACGGACGAAATGGCGTTATTTGAGATCGAAACTCAAAACCGAGTCAATCTAAATAACATGCCAAGTATTGTAATAGTTGATACGGGTCGTGTAAACTCTGTATGTCGATTTCGTAATTGGCTCACAGCTCACTCACGGCGTGTTAACCAAATGTTTACGAAATCTGACCCATATCTCTTGTATGAAGAGATTTTTCGTAGTAGTATCTGCGCCGGCTCGTTTTACGGAGAGAATTTTGTTACAGGATTCGTAACCGCAATCGGGACCATTATTTACTGAACGCCCCGACCGTTTTTGGCGGGGACGAAACAAAGAAGGAAAGTAAAGTGCTTTACTTGAAAGCTTGCCCGAAGTGTCACGGAGACATTGAGCTCGTGATATTCCCGGACAGCAAAAGCCTGTCATGCTTGCAGTGTTCTTTCACAGTCGACTCTCAAGAGTCTGCTCGTCGAGCTATGTCTGAGACAAAGACACCGGCTACTACCGAAGCTGCATAACAACAGCGAACGTACTCGTAAGACCCCGGTCCCCACTACCGGGGTCTTTTTGTTTAAGCACTAGTCGCGCTCATTTTTTCGTAAGTCGCGCTCGTCGTCTGACGACTCGGCTCAGCAGCGCAGTCTCCCCCTCTAACTCCCCCTATCCGTGGGAGGACATGTTTTCGCCTAAGGCGACAATTTCAGCTGTGTCATCCTGAGCCCCGTCGAAGGACGACAGGCGAGGCGAAAACCCGTCATCCCTGCCAACAACGCCGCACCATTTACGACTTCCGATTCGAATACGAAACGAACGCCGCTACAAGTAAAACCACGGCGGCGATCCAGAAGCTACGAAAAGCGACGATACTCCCCAGAATGGCAACACCTATTAGGTAGACTGCAGCTTGCTGAGGACGGCGGGTCAATAATGAAGCCCCAAAACCTGCCACAGCTGAGAGTCCGATCAATATCGCCCCTCTGACGATAAGTGATCCTCCGCTTTGATCCGGACTCGAACTCTCGACTCCAAGCACGATGCTGATAGCACCGACGAAAAACGTCAGCGCCGCCCCCAAGATGCCGGCAACCCGTCCAATCTCGCGCATATTCATCAAAACTGTCCTATTTACACCGATTTCGATACCAACAGCATACATAGGCTGATGCGGGGCGAACGTGCCAATTTCTAGACTTTGTGATACAAAGCACACAGTCGTAATTAATCCATAGATTTCCAACTGCGCTCTCGATGGCATCATTTAACAACAATTCAGACAATTCTCTGCCCGAATCTGCCGTCCCTGAGGTCGTAATTCAGCGTCTCCCGCTCTACGTCAGAGTACTAACCCAGTTTTCGAGCAGCGGTGAAGAGGTCATTTCTTCCGAACAGCTCGGCACACGCCTCCAGATGACTCCTGCCCAGATTCGGAAGGATCTCTCGTACTTTGGCCGTTTCGGCAAACAGGGTCGGGGTTACAACATCTCTATCTTGGAAGGAAAACTACGAACGATTCTTGGGCTGGACCGCACGTGGAATGCAGCGGTTGTCGGAATGGGTCGGCTCGGTCGAGCCGTGGTTTCATACCCGGGATTTGCGCCTGAAGGATTCAACATTCTCGCTGCATTTGATGCCAACGAAGAGATTGTCGGGCAGTCGATTTCTGGCTTAAAAGTCGAATCGATTTCGAAGCTTACGCAGTCTGTAAAAGATCACGACATCAAAATCGGAATTGTGACCGTCCCTATCGATCACGCTCAAGAAGTTATTGATGCGCTGGTCGAAGCTGGAATTCGATCAATCCTGAACTACGCTCCTCTGTCACCCCAGGTTCCTGAGGGTGTGACAGTCCGTGGTATCGATCCGGTGCTCTCGCTGCAATCCATGACGTACTACATAAAGTAGGCGTGAGTCGCGCTCGTCGTCGAACGACTCGGCTCCAGCGTCGCAGTCTCCCCCTCTAACTCCCCCTACCCCGGGGGAAGACGTGATATTGCCTAGGAAACTAACCATGAAGCTGTCATCCTGAATTCATTTTCAGGATCTAACTTTCAACCTGAACTAAAAGTCGTTAGTCGCGCTCATCCCTCTCTAGCTCCCTCCGTCCGGAGGAAGATCACCTGACTTTAGAATCGTTGTCCCCAGCATCTTCGTGGATACACCAAGCAAACTAACCAATATTTGTTAGTCAGAGTGGTTAGGGGTTATGCTAGTTTATGTTGCTGTGCCCGGAAGACCTACGAATCCGGTGCATTTCCCACCCTCTCTAAGAAAGGATTAGATCGAAAAGATGATGTTCATCACCGCACTACCAAAGTCCGCAATTATGGTCGTACCGACCAAGTAACGTCCTACCGGTATATAAATCCGCTCGTATCTAATATCGAGCGCACCTTCTGCCAACCAGGTAACTAAACCTCAACGGCACGTCGACTAGCAACGACAAGAAGCGCGTCAAGAGATCTCGTTCTCCGGCAGGACCGTCACCAAAATCGGTGCATCACGTCCAGCTGTAGCAGCGCGCTCTACGAATCAATTCGTAAACCCTCTCGAATATGCCACTCTCACGAGTGTGCTCTACGGCTCAAAACCAAAATTCTTTAAGCCATAGTTCTCGAGGTCCGAAATCGAAAGCAACTTATACATATCCAACAGCTGGTCCAGCCTACCGACCAGCAATCGTTTTCCGTCATACTGCGCCACCCGTGCAAAACGCCCCACTCAGCGAGCGTGAGCTAGAGGTGGCCCGGCTAATAGCGGCCGGATATTCCAACAAGCAGATGGCGAGCGAACTTGGCATTAGCCACAACACTGTCGCTCGGCACGTTGCGAACATAATGCGCAAAATGTCGGCAGGCAATCGAACCGAAGCGGTACTCAATGCCATACGGCAAGAACTAATTCCGTTCGGGTAAGACAATGCCAGTGGTAAATAAAAAAAGCCCCGGCGAATTTCACCGGGGCTTTTGATTTCATTTGTTGCGATCTGAACTCTAGTTCAAGCCACGATCTCGACGTCGTCGTCCGAGATTTACTCGAACACGAGCACGTCGCATCGAAGCCATCGCACGTTCAAGATCGACTTCCGACTCTGTCGAAGCGATTCGTTCTTGCGCCCGAGCCAAAGCAGCTTCAGCACGTTCAAGATCAATCGCATCGTCCTGTTCAGCAGCGTCTGCAAGAACAGTAACTCGGTTGTCGGAAACTTCCAAAAATCCGCCCGTCATGGCGAGCGATACTGAATCGCCCCCTTGATCGAAACGAAGTACACCAGGTACAAGCGTTGAGATCATTCGAGCGTGCGAAGGCAGTACGGTAAATTCACCGAGACCACCCGGTGCAACAACCGTGTCTACCTCACCAGAAAAGCTTTCGCCCTCTGCGGTTACAACTGCTAACTGAAGTTTGGCCATAACTAATTGATGTCCTTTAGAAACTCTGGATTCAAGCGTTTAGCTTGCAGCCGAAGCTTCCTCCTGCATCTTCTTGCCCTTCTCAACAGCCTGGTCGATCGTACCAACCATGTAGAACGCCTGAACTGGCAGATCGTCGTGCTTTCCATCGATGATTTCTTTGAATCCTCGAACGGTTTCAGCAACTGGCACGTACTGTCCAGGAATACCCGTGAACACTTCACCAACGAAGAACGGCTGAGTTAGGAATCGCTGGATGCGGTGTGCACGTCCAACAGTCACCTGGTCTTCTTCAGACAGTTCTTCGATACCGAGAATTGCGATCACGTCCTGCAGGTCCTTGTAGCGCTGTAGAACTCGCTGAACACCTTGAGCAACTTCGTAGTGATCCTCACCAACAACAGCAGGCTCAAGAATTCGTGAGTTAGACGCCAGCGGGTCAACAGCCGGGAAGAGGAACTGTGCAGCAAGCGCACGGTCGAGCGACACGTTAGCGTCGAGGTGACCGAACGTCGTAACAATTCCAGGGTCGGTGTAGTCGTCAGCAGGTACGTAAACAGCCTGGAAGGATGTAATCGAACCATCTTTAGTCGTAGTAATACGTTCCTGAAGATCACCAATTTCAGTCGACAGAGTCGGCTGGTAACCCACAGCAGAAGGCATTCGACCAAGAAGCGCTGACACTTCCATTCCGGCAAGAATGTATCGGTAAATATTGTCAACGAAGAGCAGCACGTCTCGCTTTTCTTCGTCACGGAAGTACTCGGCCATTGTCAGACCCGTAAGGGCGATTCGTGCTCGAGTTCCTGGTGGTTCGTTCATCTGACCGAACACGAGAGCTGTCGACTGCATAACACCGTAGTCGATCATTTCGTGCCAGAGGTCGTTACCTTCACGTGATCGCTCACCCACACCGGCGAACACGGATACACCGGAGTGCTCCTGTGCGATGTTTCGAATGAGCTCGGTAATAACAACTGTCTTACCAACACCAGCACCACCGTACAGACCAATCTTTCCACCCTTAGCGAACGGAGTGATCAGGTCGATAACTTTGATTCCGGATTCAAGAACTTCCGTAGTACCTGACTGTTCGTCAAATGTCGGAGCTTTGCGGTGAATTGCCCATCGTTCGGCGTCATCCGCAAATTCTTCGCCACCATCGATGGGGTCACCAAGCACGTTCATGAGTCGACCCAGTGAATTCTGTCCCACTGGAACCATCACTGGTGAACCCGTGTCGGTAACTTCCGTGCCTCGAGCCAGACCTTCGGTTGCACCGAGTGCCAGACATCGTGCCCAACTGTTACCAACGTGCTGCTCTACTTCGAGCACAAGCTTTTCGCCCTCGTTTTCGAGTTCGACAGCTGAATAAATTACTGGCAGTTCGTCAGCCTGGAACTCAACGTCAACGACGGTTCCGATTACCTGTACTACTTTGCCCTTACTACCCTTAGCCATTACTGAGGCTCTCCTGGTCTTGCGTATTCCGCCCGATGGACGGCCGTTATTGCTATTAGCCTTCCAAGGCGGCCACGCCACCCACGATGTCAAGAAGCTCGGCAGTAATTGATTCCTGCCTTGCTTTGTTCAAGTCGAGAGTCAGACCCTCGACAATCTCGTTAGCGTTGTCGGTTGCGTTCTGCATCGCAATCATGCGGGCAGAGTGCTCACTGGCAAACGCTTCGAGAATTCCGTGATACACCTGCGTTTCGATGTATCGCGGCACGAGCGATTCGAGCACATCATTGATGCTCGGCTCGTAGATGTAGTCAAGCTCTTCCAACTTTTCTACGTCGTCGTCATCGCGCTGGGCGGGTTCAACTGGTAGAAGCTGTCGTGCAGTTACTTCCTGCACCGCAGTGTTGATGAACTTTGCATATATCAGAACAACACGATCGACTCGTTCTGAGCTGTACTCGTCAACGAGCATTCGCCCAACAGCGATAGTGTCATCCAATGTCGGACGATCCGGAACCGAGAAGCTAGCAACAAGATCTTGCCCCGCCCGGGTTACAAATCGCTCACCCTTACGCCCAACAGCGACGATTGAGACTTCGCCTTCAGTTTCCTGAATGAACTTTCCAGCAGCACGTTGGAGGTTTCCAACAAGTGCACCGGCAAGACCACGATCAGGTGTAACAAGAAGTACGAGAGTCTTCTTCACCGGTCGAACCTTTAGTAGGTCAACCGTTGGAGCGTCTTCGTCTTTAGCGGCAAGAGCTGCAAGATCACCTAGCACGTCACGGATGCGGTCAGCGTACGGACGACCCGCCTGCACCATATTCTGGGCACGGTTCATCTTCGACGCTGCAATCATCTGCATTGCGCCTGTGACTTTCGCTGTGTTCGAGACCGACCTAATTCGGTCTCGGAAATCCTTGGTACTCGGCAATTCTTGTCTTCTTTAGAGGCTTACGGTCTGCTTGAAAGCAGCCACTGCTTCGTCGAGTTTCGCCTTGTCGTCATCGCTCAACTCACCAGAGTCGGCAATCGACTTCAGCACGTCTGGGATGTTCGCAGCAGCGTAATCGTGCCACTGTGCTTCCCATGCCCGAACATCGGCAACTGCAACGTCTTCGAGAGCACCCTTGTCAGCGACGTACAGAACAGCTGTCTGTGCTTCAACCGACAATGGTGAGTTCTCATCCTGCTTGAGCAGCTCTGTGAATCGAGCACCACGTTCGAGCTGGCGTCGGGTGACGGCATCAAGGTCGTCGGTACCGAACTGAGCAAATGTAACGAGTGCAGCGTACTGAGCCATTTCAGCTTTCAATGAACCTGAAACCGACTTCATACCCTTCAACTGAGCTGAAGAACCAACACGTGTAACCGAAATACCCGAGTTCACAGCTGGTCGAACACCAGAGTTGAACAAGTCTGGCTCAAGGAAGAGCTGACCGTCGGTAATCGAAATAACGTTTGTAGGAACGTAAGCCGAAACGTCACCAGCCTGCGTCTCAATGATCGGCAATGCTGTGATCGAACCACCACCAGCTTCTTGGTTCAGGCGCGCAGCCCGTTCAAGCAAGCGAGAGTGGAGATAGAAAACGTCACCAGGGTATGCCTCACGACCTGGAGGTCGGCGAAGCAAGAGTGACATCTGTCGGTAAGCCCAAGCGTGCTTCGTAAGGTCATCGTAAACGATGAGTACGTCTTTACCTTGAGCCATGAAATATTCAGCGATTGCGCAACCTGTGTAAGGAGCGAGGTACTGCATAGCTGCTGGGTCGGAAGCGTTAGCGGTAACAACAACAGTGTTGTCGAGAGCGCCGTTCTCTTCCAATCGAGTAACAACCTGCGCAACCTTTGATGCACGCTGACCAATGGCCACGTAAACACCAACAATTCCGCTGTCCTTCTGGTTGATGAGTGCGTCGATACAGACCGAAGTCTTACCGGTTGCACGGTCACCAATAACAAGCTCTCGCTGTCCTCGGCCAACCGGAACCATCGCATCAACAATCTTCAAACCAAACTGAACTGGCTGGTCAACCGACTGTCGAGCACCAACACCAGGAGCGATTTTCTCGACCGGGTATGACTCGGTAGTTGCGATTGCGCCCTTGCCGTCGATTGGAACACCGAGTGAGTCAACGACTCGACCCTTCATGGCGTCACCAACCGGAACTTCAATAATTCGGCCTGTGCTGCGAACCTCGTCACCCTCTTTAATTTCGAGGTAGTCACCGAGAATCACCGCACCAACGCTGTCTTCTTCAAGGTTCAGCGCAAGTCCAAAAATATCGCCGGGGAATTGGAGAAGCTCTGAGTACCGGACTCCTGAGAGACCATGTATTCGAGCCGTACCATCTGCGGCTTCTACAACGGTTCCGACATCTACCTGAGTGATGTCGCCACCGAATTCTTCAATTTGCCTCTTGATAACTGAGGCTATGTCCTGACCTCGTACTGCCATCGGACTCTCTCTCCGGGTAAAACCCGTATTGCTCTATTGGCTTGTTGCTCTACTGGCCTGATCGATCGGCCGTTGTTTGGCTAATCGACTGGCCGCTCGGCCAACGAATCACGCATCGCACGTAGCTGAGTTCGTGTGCTTCCATCGATCAGACGGTCGCCGACTTTCGCCACGACACCTCCGATGATTTCCGGATCCACGCTCTCGCTAATTTTCACTTCTGTTCGTCCCACTAGCTTTGCTAGACCGTCAGCAATTTTGCTGCGTCGAGCGTCGTCCAATGGAACAGCTGTGACTACCTCGGCTCTTGCGATACCTCGGTGCTCATCAGCCATTTCACTAAACAAGCGGTACATGTCCGCGAACTTAGTGATGTCACGGTTAACCGTCATCAGGTTTACCGTGTTGCGAACTAGCACATCAACATCCGACATAAGTTTGCTGATACCGTCCAGTTTCACACTGTCCGCCACCTGCGGTGCATCGAGAAATCCCAATACATCTGAATCGCCAAGAACTTCAGCCGCTTGCGCTAGGTCTTTCTCCCAACGGTCGAGGTTGTTCTTTTCTTTAGCCAGCTCGAAAGCTGCCTGTGCGTATCTTCGTCCGGTTGCTGCCATTGCTAATCAGAGTCCCTTATTCAGAGACTCTAGTTCTTCCTCTCGCTCAGTCCTTCTTCCAGAACCTTATCGATAAGGCTGGAGTGAGACTTTGGATCAAGTGACCCTTCAACGATTCGTTCAGCTGCTGTAATAGCTAGGCTCGCAAATTCCTTGCGAACTTCTTCAACTGCTGAATCCTTCTCGCGACCAATTTCAGCTCTTGCACGTTCGAGCATCGTTTCGACCTCTTCTCGTGCACGTTCCTGCTCTTGATCACGAAGCTTCGCAGCAGCATCACGTGCCTCAGCAACAATCTTCTGGCCTTCTACACGGGCCTCGGCAATTTCTGCCTCAACCTTTTCGGCCGATGATGCTGCTTCAAGACGCGCTGTCTCAGCTGCTTCCAAGCTTTCCTTGATTTTCTGTGCACGGCTGTCGAGCATGCCCATAATCGGGCCGTACGCCAGCTTGTACAACAGGAAAAACAGGATCAGGAAGCTAACCAACTGAGTTAGCAACTGCTGAAGTGTTATTCCAAGCGCTTCCATATTCGTTCCTTACCGGCCCGCTAGCGACTCCCGAGTGAGAGAAAACTCCCACCCAGGCGAGTCACACGGATTCCGTTTGATTAGACGAATAGGATGATGATCGCAACAACCAACGCGTAAATAGCGATAGCTTCTGCGAACGCAAGGGCAAGAATCATGTTCTGCTGAACAGGACCGGTAGCCTCAGGGTTTCGACCCAAAGCTTCCATTGCCTTACCAGCCAACAGTCCAATTGCGAGGGCTGGGCCAAGTGCACCCACACCGATGGCGATTGCTGCTGCCAGAGGCTTTATTGCATCTGCATCCAATTTATTTCTCCTAGTAACTTCGTTCTATGCGTCGGTGGCCAATCACAATGATTCATGTCGCCCACCACGCCTTATTCAAGAAGACCGCTGCTCTCAGTGGTCCTCCGCGTGGCTGTCGTGATCACCGTGACTCGCGACTGCCATGACGCCAAATACAAGAGTGAGCATTGCGAAGATGTACGCCTGGATAACGCCCACAAACAATTCCAGACCCATGAATGGGATGATTCCGACTAGCGGCAGCAAGAACGCCATCGCTATAAGCAAAATCTCACCGGCAAACATGTTTCCGAATAGACGGAAAGTAAAACTGATAGTTCGTGTCAGTTCACCGAATCCCTCAAGCACACCAACAAATGTTGCGATCGGCCCCTGTGAAATCGGGTTGACCAGGAACTTACCACCGTAACCACGAACACCCAGAGCACGGAAGCCCCAGATCTGGACTGTGAACATCGCAACAATCGCGATCGCCAGAGTGGTGTTGATATCGGTAGAAGCACCTCGGAGGTAAGGGACCAACAGGCCAGCCGTTTGACCAGTGAAGTTGTAGTCCGTCTCGCTCGACCCGCCAGCGTCGTAAGTAAATGCTTCTTTTACAACGCCTTCGTGGATGTCGTGCTCGATTCGTTCAAATACAGGATCGTGTGAAATATCTTCACCGTGCTTCACCTCATCTGCGAGGTGGTGAAGCTCATCGTCAGTGAAAGTAACGATGTGCTTTAGTGGCACTCGTGCCTGTTCCCCCTGCCCCAAAGGAACAAACATGCCGTCGAATGCGACGAATGTGTCGTCACCGTGCTCTTCAAGCAGGTGGATAAGAGCTAGCTGATGCACCTGAGTGTCGTTGTACTCAGGGTGCTTCTCATGCTCAGCTGCTTCGAGATCTTCGATGTGGTGATGAACCCACTCTTCGATGGTCTCAATCCGACCCACCGAACCAACACCAGGGAGAATTCCGACCCAGTTGATGATCACAACTACCATGAAGATAGTCGACACCAGAGCGAGAAAACGTCGACCCGCTTTTGGTGTTCCGCCAGCAACACCATCAACAGTGTTGTTGAAGAAGTCGTAAATCATCTCCATAAAGTTTTGCCAACCAGATGGAACGTCTGTCACGTTCCGACCTGCTCGCCAAGCAATGAAGATGAGGATTAACCCGCCGAACCAGAACATGATCGTTGAGTTAAGGAGAGGGTAACTACCAATAAAGGCAACCCGTTCGGCCGGGATCGAAATAAAAGGAATGGGACCGCCGAGGAATCCGAGACCGAACGATGCACCTAATGCACCTCCAGCTACTGAGACCAAAAGCAACGCTACTGCGGCTATGGCGATAACAAGAATTTTGGGACTAGAAAGGAGCTTTCCCAAGCGGCTTGTACCTAAATCTCTTTCGTTCTCTTTGGCATTCACCGCCCTCTTCTAATCGCGCTGACAAGCCGGATCATGCCAACAAATGCTGTTAGCACGCCCAGCGCCAGCCCAAGAATTGTTAGGACAGGTGCCGTATCAAATTGTCGATCGAGCCAATACCCGCCGTAGGCTCCCAGGGCGATTGCGGTGCCGACAAACCAGCCGATTCCGCCTACTCTCCCCAGCAACTTCACTGTTGCGGGCCAGCCACTCTTTGCTTGATCCGAAGAAGTACTCGGCGAACTCACATTTTCGCTGTCTTTATGTGGCGACTCTGGTGCGTCCGACACAGGTAATCCCCTGCTCTAAATGACCGATTGTGCATGCTATCACGAACGCGCCAGATTCAAAACGAAATTCCCACTTAACTGGAACAGATCGAGGCTCATCTTTTTTCGGTCGATCCATCCACAAACCGATGGCTCGCCCTGAAACAAACTTGAAACAAGACTTTCCGCGAGTTTTAAAGAAAAAGACCTCGCTTTAAACGAGGTCGATTTTCAGGTGAACGGATCGCACAATCGACAGATATCAGCCGCCCGCGACAGGCTCATCTCCGCCGGGTTTCCCGCCGCCGGGTTGATCTTCGCCACTGCTTGGTGAATCCATATCCCCGAGATCAAGCGATTCGATGAAGTCGGCGAAGGCTGAAAGTTTTTCAGCTTCTTCCTCGCCCACAGGACCGCCACCTTCTCGAGCCGGTGCCGGCATTTCATCTTCACCAACAAACGCCGTCTCACCGTCCTTGTCGAGGCGAACTCCGCACTTCTCCATTACTTCAGGAGCAGCGAATATCTGAACCTTCGCTCGAACAGCGAGCGCCAGAGCGTCAGAAGGTCGAGCGTCGATCTCGACCGTCTTGTCACCCTGATTCACAACAATTGTCGCGTAGTAGGTGTCGTTCTCCATGCTGGATACAACAATGTGGTCGATGACCCCACCGAGGTCCTTAATAGAGTTGTGCAGTAAATCGTGCGTTAAGGGACGGGGAACTGAAACTTCCTGCAACCGAACGGCGATTGCGTCGGCTTCAGGCGGACCTATCCATATAGGAAGGTAACGGTCGATTTCTTTCTGCTTCAGAATCACGACACGTTGGTGGTTGAGCAAACTAACGCGAATGCTGTCGATAACCAGCTCCATCATTTCGTCACCCTCCATCTTGTTTGCGCCACTTGAACCCTAAGCGATTGGCGTCCGTTTGGCAGTTCAGTTTATTAGTGCAGATAGGTTACACCGTGAGAGCATTTATCGAGCAGTAGAAATGACACTCATCTGCTGCATTCTAGTGCTGTCATTCTGAACTCGATTCAGAATAGTGGTCGAACCTGCAACATCAATCAGCTGAGGCAAAATCGACCGATACCAATTTGCTGCTCATGCCCATGTCGGACACTGACCCTGAGTCAAGTTCATGATGACAGCTGAGTTAGTCTCCAGAAGCCTCAACCCGCTCAACAGTCCTACGCTCAGCGTCTCGTCTCGAAAGCATCATCCGCCGTTCACATTTAAGGCATTTCAGACCGATATCGGCGCCGATCCGATAAACCTCCCAATCAAAACCACCACATGGGTGCTTCTTCTTAAGGGTTATACGGTCGCCAACCTTAAAAGGAGTTCCTGCCATCAGACCAATCCACTCGAAACGCCAACATGACTGACGAGCTACTCGATAGTCACCGATTCCGTATTTACTGAAGCATCAGGCTTCAGCGCATCATTCAACTGGTTCTTGAGCTTCTCGGCTTCTTCGTGTGCGGCGATATCGAAATCTTCCGGATTGCTCGAAGCGTAAATGATTCCACGTGACGAGTTCACTATGAACCCTCCACCGCGTTCATTCGCACCAGCCCTAGCAGTATCTTCAGCGACTCCCCCCTGCGCACCCACTCCAGGGATCAGGAAATGCGGAACAGGGTGCTTCGACCGGAGTGCACGAAGATCGTCAGGGTAAGTCGCACCAACTACCAGACCAACGTTTTCGGTTCCCGCCCATCGATCTGCCATATCGGCGACTCGATCAAACACCTGATCTTTTTGATCAGTCCCGTCGACTACGAGGTCTTGGATATCACGAGAGCTCGGGTTCGATGTCCGACAGACGATGTAAACGCCCTTGCCCGGATACTGAAGGAATGGCTCGACAGAGTCATTGCCCTGATACGCATAAATGGTCGCAATATCGACATCCCATGTTTCGAACATGGCAGTTGCGTAAGCCGTGGCAGTTGTCGAAATATCTCCGCGTTTTCCGTCGCCGACGATTACGTGATCGGGCGCAACGTCGCGAATGTGCTGAATTGTCTTTTCGAGAATTTTGAATCCTTCGATTCCCATCGCCTCGTAGTAAGCGAACTGGGGCTTGAAGGCGGAAACGACATCTTTGGTCGCATCGACGATGGCGCAGTTGAATGCCAGAATGTCGTCAATCGGAACACGCTCTGGAGTGGGGTCTAGCCCAACACAAACAAAGCTTTCCATCTTGGCGGCGGCGGCGTCCAGCCTCTCGAACATCGTCTGCAAGTTTTTCTCTCCAGTGGTGAATTCCGAAACCCTTATTTGCTGCGCATAATTGTCTCACAATCTCAAGCGCAATCACGTAATAATTCACAAAATGTCAGCAACTGAACCGACAACCGAACTCCTTCTCGAAATCTATCAACGCCTTCTTGGAAATATGGGACGTCGAAACTGGTGGCCGGTGAGATATGACTCGGGTGCAGATGCAGGGTTCGAAATCGCGGCTGGAGCGATTCTGGTCCAGAACACCAGCTGGAGTAACGTAGAAAGGGCTTTGGCAAATCTGCATCAAGCTGGAATCTGGGGCTATCAAGCGGTTTACGATGCCGATGATGCTGCGATAGTGGAAGCGATTCGTTCTTCGGGCTACTAAAACACCAAAACGAAGAAGCTTAAGGCGTATGCCCAAACATTGGTCGAAGAGTTCGACGGGAACGACGCCAACCTGTTTGCAATCGAACTGCCAGAGCTACGCGAAAAACTGCTGAGTATCTACGGAATTGGTGAAGAGACTGCCGACGACATCATCCTCTACGCAGCAAATAAACCAAGCTTCGTTATGGATGCCTACACACGCCGTCTTGTGGATCGTTTGGGTTGGAAAGTCGATGGCAACAAGTACACCGACTATCAGCGCCTGTTCGAATCCAGACTGAAATCTGATGTAGAGATGTGGGGCGAATTTCACGCTCAACTCGACGCGCAGGCGGCACGGGTTTGCATGAAGCGAAATCCACTATGTGCCGAATGTGTTCTGCTCGACCTATGCCCTACAGGTCAGAAGAACATCAGCTAGATTTTCTAACCCAGCCGAGCACCGATAGCTCAGCTCTGTTGCACAAGGCCAATCCAAGAAAGTGTCATCCTGAGGTCCTCGAAGGACGACAGTCAAACGTAGATTCACTCGGTGCGTCAAGACTGATGCGACGATCAACAGTTAGATCCTGAAAATGAATTCAGGATGACACGAAGCTGAGTGATGCGATAGCAAGACGAGCTAAGCACGGCTCGAGCAAACCAAGCTCATCACGCGTCCCCATCTATCTCACTCAGGAGGTCCGGCTATTGGGACCAGCTGTGCAGCGAAGAATGCAACGTTCTCATGTTCGCTATCAGGCGGGAATTCGATCACTGCTGAAGTCGGGAACCCAAACACGGAATCAAAGCCGAGTGACACACGTGCGGGGTCTGCCTCGATAGCTTTTTGAATGAGCTTGAACAGTCCTTCGATCGAGTAGTACATGCTTTGATCTGGCTCAGCAGGCACTTCAAAACCAACTGGTTCAGTCCCGTCAGTTTTCACAGCATTGTCTGCCCATAGCACGTCATCGACCTCGCTCTTGATTACACGAACTTCAACATTGGCTCGCTGGTAGGCGTACTCACCTTCAGTCCATTGGAATCCGTATTTGTAATTGCTGCTTGGTCGTGTAGCCCACAGCTGACGATGCAGGTCGATTCCCAGAAGCATCGCCGCTTTCCTATCGACTTCCGCAGCATCGGGGATGATTGGAGGAGCGTTCGCTCCTGCCGGAGGCATTGTGGCAGCCGGCGTCGATGTTGGTCGCGGAGTAGCAGTCGGCTCCGGCTCAGGATCTGATGAGCAAGCTACAAGCGCAATCGCAAATAAGCCGACCAATAGCGCCAGCGATACAGTTCGTTTCATGTAAATACGTTTCAGAGGATAGGTGGGTCTAGGCGTCGAATACTTCAACGCTACTTGATTTGAATACTAAAAATACGTCGCTTCCAACGGATATACCAAGTTCATTTAGTGCGTTTTCGGTGAGCTCCACAATAAATTTTTCGCCTGCATCGACTTCGGCAAAAACTTTCCCTTGCTTCGACCAAACCTCAGAAACGCGCCCGCCAAAAATATTGCGAGCAGAAATGTTCGTTGGTCGGTCGGCTGCCAAAATAATTTGATTTGCACCCAGTGAAACGACAACAGTCTCGCCAGGGTTCTTATTTTGGTGACGAGTTGAAATTTCGACTTCACCAATTTTCACAGTAGTCAGTTGGTCGGTCGATTCACCAATCACGCCATCGAGAATGTTCTCAAAGCTGTCTATGTCACCACCGGCTGCGGCAGCTCTAAGCAGCAACGCTGAAGGACGATCAAAGCCTTCGACTTTTCCATCACGCAGAAGCATCGCTTTGGATGCGATGGACACTACTTCTGAAATGGAGTGAGACACATAGACCATCGGGATACCAAATTCGGCGTGAACTCTTTTAAGGTAGTTCAATATCGAGCCGCGCCGCGCAGCATCAAGCGATGCCAGCGGTTCGTCGAGAAGAAGCAGTTGAGGCGATGTAGCCAGCGCTCGAGCTATCGCTACTCGCTGACGTTCACCGCCAGAAAGTTCGTTCGGTTTTCGATCAAGAAGATGACCGAGTCCGAGAAACTCGGCGATATCAAGCGGGACAAGTCGCCGATCTGCTGGATCGAGAAGCTTCCAACCAAACTCGATGTTTCGACGCACGTTTAAATGAGGGAACAACGCGCCATCCTGGTACACAGTTCCGATACGGCGCTTTTCTGTCGGTACCCAAATTTTTTGTTCACTCGAATACAGAGTGTGTTCGTCTAGATCAACATATCCGCTCGTTGGGCGAATAGACCCAGCAAGGCAGCTTAGGAGGCTTGATTTACCCGCACCAGAAGGTCCAAATATCGCTGTAATCCCATCACTGAACTCCCCAGCGACATCGAGAGAAAACCCGTTTCGATCGAGCTTCACATCAAAGGAAATCATCTCTTACTTCCCTTCGATGATTCGATGCCATTCGCCGATCTCTTCAGTAGCCAGTTGTGGATCGCCAAAGCTGCCACACCCAGAACTACCGAGACGAGCGCAAGTCTCCAGGCGGCGTCCGTGTCTCCGGCTGAAATCCTTGTAAATATCGCCGACGGTACGGTTTGAGTTCGTCCAGGAATATTTCCGGCGACAACTATGGTTGCGCCAAATTCGGACAGTGCGCGAACAAAACCGAGCAGCACCCCGGCGATCACGCCTCGGTACGCCAGCGGCAATGTAATAGTGAAAAACGTACGAACAGGACCTGCACCAAGACCCCGGGCGGCAGTTTCCAATCGAGGATCGACCCCAGCGAGAGCTGCAGAGAATGATCGAACAACTAATGGCAGCGACACGATCGCTGCAGCAAGCGCAGCCGCTATCCACGTGAAAGCCAGTGTCGTTCCAAAGAGCGACTCACTCAGCTGGCCTATCCACCCGTTTGTCCCGACAACCCACAACAACGCGTAACCAACTACCACCGGCGGCAACGCAAGCGGTAAGGACACGATCACATCAAGAGCAAATTTGCCGCGGAACTGCTTTCTTACCAGTAGCCATGCGATCAGCATTCCAAGCGGCAGCGTTACTCCAGTCGCAACCAGCGCGATTTGCAGCGATAGACCGACTATGGAGATATCAGAGTTCATAAGGTGCGTTCGAACGATTAGGGGCTAGTGATCAATGATAGTCATTAGTCTGAGAAACCGACCGTGAACCCGGCTGACTCAAAGAGTTTTTTCACCTCTGCCGACTTAGCTATAAATTCGAAATAGCTGCTTGCCTCATCTGATTTTCCGGAATTCTTCAGTGATCGCCCAACGTAAACTATCTGTGGGTAGCCATCGAATATCTCGCTCAGGATCGAAACTGAATCAGAGCCGAACGCATCAGTACGGTAAACGATGCCGTAGGTCGCATTACCCGATTCGACCGCAGCAAGAGCGGCACGAACGTCTGATGTAAAAATCAAATTACCTGCGAACTCGTCCCAAACACCCGCTGATTCGAGTGCAGAACGAGCGAACTGACCAGCCGGCGCCAATTCAGGATCAGCGATTGCGACTCGCTCGCCACTAACCGCCAAGTCCTCCAACGTGCCTACGTGATTCGCATCTGCTGCTGCGATCACCACTAGCGAATTCACAAGACCGATACTTCCTGACGGAACGGGGTTCGAAAGTTCTTTGAGGATAGTCTTTGGACCATCACCAACAAAAAAGACACCATCAGCCGGGGCACCCAAAGTCGCTATCTGATTCGCTAGTGCAATAGAACCGCCGAAGCTGAACTCAACTTGTTTTCCCGTTTCCCGCTCATATATTTCAGCAGAATCCGTGAGGACATTTGAAACTGACGCTGCGGCAAAAATCAGCGGCGCTTCATCGTCAGCGCTACCGGCGCACGATGCGATCAGCGACATACTGAAGAGAACTAGTACAAAACGAACTGATCGTTGGTTCAACAATTACAGGGTTTTCCTTATTGAAAACTGTAAGCTCTGATAGAATTTAAAAGTTACGGCTGCGTGCCGTTACTGATCCCTTAAGACGGTTATTAGGATCGTATCTGAACAAGCACTGCAATCGCAGTGAATCATGAGGCATGAATTTGGTCACAGCGAGCGAAGAATACAACTTCACGAGCTTCTCCAACCTTCCCTTCTACACCAAGGTTAACGAACGTTTGCTCGACCTTGCTGAAGTTGGAAAGCAGCGAAAAATTGTTGATCTGGGCTGTGGAACTGGCGGAATCACCAAGCTCATCTTGGAACGTCTCCAGTCGGCGAAAGACACCGTTATCTACGCTGTCGATCACTCGACCACCGCACTCAAGGCTGCCGCTGAAGAAATTGGCGACCGAAAAGACGTAGCCGTCAATTATGTTCACTCCGAGGTTCAGAACCTTACCGGCGCAGTAAAAGACAAAGTCGATGCGGTTGTTTACTGCAACTCTATTCACTACGTTCCGAACAAAACGGAACTCGTAGACCAGATCAAAGACAAGTTGCTTCCCGGCGGCATTTTCGCATTCAATACTTCGTTCTACGAGGGTTCACACCCAGACGACAGTCTGTTGTTCTTCCGCAAGTGGATGATGCGATCACTGCGAATCCTCAAGCGAGATTACGGGATGACGGCCGATAAATCAGCGAAGGTTGAATCACGGGTTCAACTCAAAGCCGACGACTACATTGCGCTAGTCGAAAACGCTGGGTTCAAAGTGCTGGTAAACGATCTAAATAGAGTCGAAGTACCTCACGAAGGCTGGCACCACATATCTGGCTTCTCTGACTGGATTGAAGGCGTAATGCCTGGTGTGCCCCTGGATGTTGGGCGTGAAGCGCTTCAAAAGGGTCTGGCTCAGATTTGGGATGAGATGAATCTCAAGACCATCCCGCGAGTATGGCTTTCTGTTAGCGCAGCCAAAGCATAATCGAGATATAGAACCTGAAAAAAGCCTGACTATGTCAGGCTTTTTTTATTTACAGCTTTTGAGCATCGAATCCATACGTATATGCGCGTATGGGTGTAAGCACCCATACACAATCATGAAGCAGATATAGACTCACACGCGCATGAATACGATTCTAGTCAGATGAATCACTTCAACGAACACTATTTTGTCGCTCTCCCACAAACGTACAACGCCACAAACAATCCCCTCAGAGCTGGAAATCGCCAACGATCTTCTGGCGATTTCGCGGTTGGTCAATTCGGTTCAACATCTCGAACATATCGACGATGAATTTGGCAGATTAATTCTCTCCATCTCTGGTTCTGACCGAGTAACGATTTCAGTTCCAGAGCCGTTCGAAAATGCCGTGACAAATCTTCTAGTTTTCGGCGATGAAATCCCAAACTTAGGTGCCGGTGCTGCACACCCACCGCTTGATGCTGAAGAACCCCGCTGGTTGCAAGAAGATTCGGCATACCACGTAGACGCGGCAATGAGGGAGCAACACGAGATAGTTCGTTGGTCGGAGAACGTAGCAGCTGCAGCTGGCCTGAATTCAACCATGGTTGCGCCGATACGATGGCAGGGCGACAACATCGCAGCAATAACGTTTAGGTCTAGGAGCCTCGATAACTACGACTCCGCTCATTTGGATATAGCGACCGAGATTGCCAATCAGGTTGCAGGTGCCATTGCCAATCAAATAGCTCTCCAGAAATCGATCACGATTTCGAGAGAGCGCGATGTTTTAGCCAGAATAAGTCACATCGCAACAGGGTCAAATAATCTACGCGACACGTTCGAGCTTCTTTCGGAATCGTTTGCAGAACTTGTCCCCTGGGATCGGTTCGCAGTTACAACTTTTCAAAGTGTGAAGGGTCGAGAGCATCACCTGTTTGAAGCAGGAGTCCAATTCGGCCCCACCAATCCGAACCGATGGTCGACCTTTGCAAAGGAGATGATCGATCTTTTCGAAACCGACCCGACACCGCTCATCATCAACCAAGAGACGCTATCCAACTCATCTGAGATTTTGCGAGGTCAAGCACTTGGAGAATCGGCTGGGCTAAAGAGTTGGCTGTTGGTTCCGCTCATATGGCGTGATGAACATATTGGTCACTTGCACTTTCGCTCTCTCGAATCTGAGGCGTACAACAACTATCACATCGATATATCGACTCAAATTTCTAGCCAGATAAGCGGAGCCATTGCAGGTGCGTTAGCCAACGAAGATATGGCAGAAAAAGCACGCGAACGAAAAGTGCTGGCTGATATTAGTCGAGCCCTGTCGCTGGGCCAGACAATCGTCAATGATTTTGAAAAGTTCGCCAAGCTCGTGCAATCACTGATTCCGTTTGATCGATTTTCAATATCACGTAATTCCGAAACTGCCGACCAATACTTCCCGTTCCTTGAAAGTGGTGTCCCTTTCGAAGGCATTGTAGGTGACGAATATTCGGAGATACGCAACGGCATCACGACCAGGATCGAAAATCTAGATGGTCCAGCGGTGATGGATCATCTGAAAGATGATGAAGCTCAGGACATCCGCGAATTCTCGAGATTTGCCAAAAACGCTGGTTTACATAGCTGGCTCGTCGCACCAATGTTCTGGCGAGGTGATCTTGTCGGTTCCCTCCATTTGCGGTCCAAAACCGAAAATGCGTTCACGGAACGTGATCTTCGCTTGTCGGGAGAGATCGCAGCCCAATTAGTCGGTCACATTGTCAGCACCGATGCATACGAACTACTTGATCGAGAAGCGACGATACGAAACGTGCTCGCAGAACTTGGAAGAGTTTTGGCATCGACGAGCGATTTTGCATCTACTCTTCCTGCAATCGAGAAACTGACCGCATCGATAGTTCGATTCGAGGGATTTTCAGTCGGGTTAATTAATGAACAAGCCGAGACTGTCAGAAGACTCTACGCAAACGGAATGTATGCGCCATATGTCGATTCCGAGCCTGAGTTCAGCATTCAAAACTTGATCGCTACTGAATTCTTAAAGACGAAGAAAATTGCTCGTCAACAGTTTTCATCAATAGACGAACTGAAAGATTTTCCGAAGTCAGTCGAAGCCTTCGAGGCCGGAACGCGGGTGTTTTTGACTGCGCCACTCATATCGAGCGATTCCATTATTGGCGTGTTACAGCTCCGAAGTAGTTCTCTCGCTGCATTCAACAAAACCGAGGTCGATACGACTCAACGTGTTGCCGACCAGATTGTTGGTGCGTTGGCAAAGTCCGTAGCCGACGAACGACTTCACCTTCAGGCAGCCGCACTTGAATCTGCCGATAACGCCATGCTTATAACCCGACCGTCAGGAACAATCGAGTGGGTAAATTCGGCGTTCACGCGGCTCTCTGGTTGGAATCCCTCTGAAATTATCGGTCAGCAAACTACGACCCTGAAATCAGCGAGCCCGACGAACTGGGGTCAAGACCAGAGGATTAATGAAGCTCTCGCAAGTGGCAGATCGTGGGCGGGAGTTCGTATCGGCCGGAAAAGAGACGGCACAGAATATCCAGAGGAAACGACTGTCACACCGGTTCTGGGTCAAAACGGCGATGTAACTCACGTGATCGCTATCAAGCGAGATATTTCCGACCGCCTTATCGCAGAAGAAGCCCACGAAAATTCTCTGCGCATCGAGTCAGAGAACCGCGAACTTCAGCGAATTGCCGCGGCAAGAAGCGAATTTCTATCGACGGTTTCACACGAACTTCGAACACCGCTTACAACGGTATCAGCGTTCGCAGATATTTTGTTCAACAGCAAATCTGAGAACCTGACGGATCGACAAAGAACTCATCTCGGACTCATTCGAAAATCATCGACACAACTCAGTTCATTGATCGATGATCTGCTCGACGTTTCGCAAGCAGATAGCGGACGTGTCGCTCTCGACAAAAAATCGTTCCCTATCGATGACATGGTCAATGAGGTTTCCGATACTTCACGAGTACTACTAGCAACGAGAGAGCAACTACTTGAAACGACGCTTGAGACAAACTCTCTCTCGTTGGCAGCCGACAGGTCACGGGTTATCCAAATCGTCACAAACCTGCTGACTACTGCATCGAAATTTTCAAAAGATGGATCAACCATCAAGTTGATTGCGACCGTAAAAGATGAACAACTACAAATCACGGTCGCAGATCAGGGTTCAGGCATTTCCAAGGCTGATCAAGCGATGATGTTCAGTCCATTTTTCAGGGGAGATAGCCAGAAGTTCGCTCAGCCAGACGGTCGTGGATTAGGACTCGCAGTGGTCCGGTCACTCGTGGATCTTCACGACGGTACGATCACTGTCGATAGCAAGTACAGAAAAGGTACTTCAATCACGGTAACGCTTCCTGATGTAACCTCTACATCGGTCGACAGCTAGTCGACTTAGTTCCACAGCCCAAAATAGAGGTAGCCGGTTGTCCACGAGCCATGAGGCTTCCGATAAGCTCGCCGAAGGTATCACGCAATTTCTTCGCGCGAAAGTCGGCTCAGACGTCGGCATTGCGGGTGAGTTCGCCCGGCTCCAGGGTGGATTCGACACCGACACATATTCCTTCTCTGTCGATAACGCACCGCCCAATCTGCCAAAGCATCTGGTTCTTCGTCATTTTCGGCATGCCGGTGAAGCGCCACGAGTCGTTCGCGAATCGGCTATTCAGAACGCAGCGGCATCTGCCGGACACGCGGTTCCCGCAGTTCCAGTCGATTCCAGTAATGAGCTGCTCGTTGGTCGTCCATTCCTTTTGATGGAACGGTTACCAGGAACAAATCTTGGCGAACTTCTGATGACTGACCAGACGTATATTCAGAAGTTCCCCTCAGTCATGGCGAAACTGCAGGCCGGATTGCACCGACTAGACACCACAAAGCTCCGAGCTCATCTCGATGCATCGGGAGTCGATCTTGAAAGCATGAAGCCCACGCGAATGCTGCAAGCAACCACCGCTATCGCAGATGCTACCGGCTTACACGACCTCATCGAACTGAGCCAATGGTTGACTGAAAACTTCCCGGTGCAACCAGAAAATCCAGCGATAATTCACGGTGATCTTCACCCTCTGAACATCCTGATGCATGAAGGCAAAGTTTCTGGGCTTATCGACTGGGCGACTTCGATGTTCACTCACCCTGAGTACGACATAGCGGTATCGCGAACCATTCTCTCCATCGGACCACCCGAAGATATCGGCATCCCGAAGGATGAGCTAACCAAAATGTTGCTCTGGGGCGAGGCTGAGTACATGAAAGAATGCCACGCACTTCAAACGCTAGATGACGCTCTGATCGACTACTACTCAGTCTTCAGAATCACCCACGCATACGCAAAAGTTCTCGGCCACAAGCACGGAGTCGATCTGCCATACGTAGACAACGATGGCTACGCGTGGGATCGACCCGACATGTACGACTTCATCAAGAAGCTAGTTGGCGAAACCACCGGTATCGAGATGGTTTCCAAATAACTAGCATCAACCCGGTCTCAAATCCAAATGACGAGACTTACTCGCCGTCCAGGTATTCAGCCAGCGTCTTGATGTTATAGCTCTGTCCGCCAGCGGCTTCGGCTATCGTTCCTTCAGATTCGACAGCGCAACGTGCTGTGTCGATAGATGTGAAACACGGAATTCGTTGCATTACTGCCGACCGGCGAATGTGGAATCCGTCCTGCATGGTCGACCTGTCACCCGTTACGGTGTTCACGACCGCGCTTACTGTCCCATCTTCAATGATGTCGACAACAGTACGACCGCTTCCACCCTGCAAACGTTTTTCGACTTCAACCACATCTACGCCCATGGCTCGAATCATTTCAGCGGTTCCGCCAGTAGCGTAAATGCGGTGCCCTGCTGCATCCAGAGTTCTAACAAGTCCCAGTGCGTCGGCTTTGTCAGGGTCAGCAATACTCAGCAGCACTGCTTCACCCTCAGGGACGTTTAATCCTGAGCCTAGAAGCGCTTTTGTGACGGCGCCTTCGAACGTGGTGTCGATGCCCATGACCTCACCAGTCGATTTCATCTCTGGTCCCAGGAACGTGTCCACTCCATCGAGTTTAGACATCGAGAACACAGGAGCCTTCACAGCAATCAAATCCTGCTTCTTAGCGAGTCCACCCTCATAGCCCTGCTCGGCAATTGTCTTGCCTCGCATCACGTCGGTTGCGATTCGAACCATCGGGATTCGAGTGACTTTCGAAATGAACGGAATCGTTCGAGAAGACCGAGGGTTTACTTCGATGATGTAAATCTCAGGTTCACCAGATTTGCTTCCAGCTCCGCTGGCGTTGAATCCTCGGTACGTACCACCACCAGCGACCACGAACTGGATGTTCATGAGTCCGACAACGCCGAGCGCCAATCCGATTCGGCGGGTGTAGTCGACAATCGTTTCGACTTCTGCCTCGGTCAGAGACTGCGCCGGGTAAACCGCCATCGAGTCACCAGAGTGAACTCCAGCTCGTTCGATGTGCTGCATGATTCCGGGAATAAGCACGTCTTCACCGTCACAAACAGCATCGACTTCGACTTCCAGTCCAGTGAGATAGTGATCAATCAAGATCGTCTGCCCCGGGAAGTCTTTCATCGCTTGCTCAAAGTAGCGAAGAAGCTCTGCAGGGGTCTGAACGATTTCCATCGCTCGTCCACCAAGTACATAGCTTGGTCGTACAAGAACTGGATAGCCGACGTTTCCCGCGACCTGTAGTGCGCTTTCAACGTCAGACGCCATTCCACCCGGAGGTTGAGGAAGTCCGTGTCGTGAAGTTACTTCCTCGAAACGTCCACGATCCGATGCAAGGTCGATGACGTCGGGAGTAGACCCAAGTACAGGCAGGTCGGCAACACCGAGTGCCTGCGAGAGATTAATGGCAGTCTGACCACCGAACTGAACCATCGATGAAGGATTACCAGAAGCTTTTCCAGCTCCCTCGTTCTCGATGATGTCGCGAACGCTTTCCTCGTCGAGTGGTTCGAAGTAAAGACGATCTGAAGTATCGAAATCGGTCGATACGGTCTCAGGATTCGAGTTGATCATCACCGACTCAACGCCAGATTTCTGTAGTGCCCAAGCAGCATGAACCGAGCAGTAGTCGAATTCGATACCCTGCCCGATCCTGATCGGACCACTACCCAAAACGATTGCCGTCTCTTTCTCAGTAGCAACGGCTTCGTTTTCCTGCTCGTAGCTGGAGTAGAAGTACGGAGTTACCGCCTCAAACTCACCTGCGCAGGTGTCGACCATTTTGTAGACAGGTTTGAGTCCCCAGTCTTTTCGCATGGTGCGAACCTGTTCGGGAAGATAATCGGCGAGTGTTCCTATCTGCGCATCGGAGAAGCCGAGCCGCTTGGCCCGCCACATCAAATCTGGTGTGAGCTCTTCAGCAAGCAGTGTTCGTTCCATGTTCACGATGCGCTGTAATGCGCGAGTGAACCACGGGTCGACACCGGTTTCTAGCGTTACTGATTCGGCAGTTCTACCACCACGAATTGCTGCAGTAAGTTTCCAAATGCGGTCGTCGTCCGCAAGCAGATCTGGCGGACCGTCGTTGCCCCACTCAGGATCTTCCCAGAGCAATGTGCCTCGACCGTTTTCGAGCGAGCGAACTGCCTTTTGCAGTGCCGCCTCGAAAGTACGGTCAATCGCCATAACCTCACCAGTGGCCTTCATCTGAGTTCCGAGTGAACGATCACCCATTGGGAACTTGTCGAACGGCCATCGTGGGATTTTCACAACACAGTAGTCGAGTGCCGGCTCGAATGCTGCCGTGGTCTTCTGAGTTACAGCATTTGAAATCTGGTCGAGTGTTTTGCCGAGCGCAATCTTGGCTGCGACACGGGCAATCGGGTAACCAGTGGCTTTAGATGCCAGAGCCGACGAACGACTGACACGAGGGTTCACCTCGATCACGTAGTACATCGAACCTTCGGCGTCGTACTCTGCGCCTTCACCAACGGTTTCAGCGACCATGGTAGAAGGTCGGTAGGCGAGCTGAACGTTGCAACCGCCCTTGATGTTGAGTCCGGAAATAATATTGAGTGACGCAGTACGTAGACGCTGATAGTCCTTGTCGTTAAGTGTCTGGCTCGGAGCCACAACGATAGAGTCACCAGTGTGAACACCCATCGGGTCGAGGTTTTCCATGTTGCAGATGGTGATCACGTTACCGTCACCATCTCGCATCACTTCATACTCAACTTCTTTCCAGCCAAGAAGCGACTGCTCGACAAGTACCTGACCAACCTTGCTGGCAGCGATTCCGCCGGTAGCGATTTTGCGAAGTTCATCTTCGTTCTGAGCGATTCCGCCGCCGGTTCCACCGAGTGTGTAAGCGGGACGAACCACTGCTGGGTAACCGATCTTCCGACCTGCTTCGACAGCATCTTCTACGGTTTCTACGGCGTACGAAGGGAGAACCGGTTCACCGATTCGAGAGAGCAAGTCTCGGAACTGTTCTCGGTCCTCTGCCATCTCGACAGAAGCGACCGATGTACCAAGCGCTTTGACGTTGTACTTTTCGAGGATGCCAGCTTTTTCAAGATCGACTACGAGGTTGAGACCTGTCTGACCACCCATAGTTCCGATAACGCCGTCAGGACGTTCTCGGTCGAGAATTCGTTCGAGAACCGACACTGTCAGTGGCTCGATGTAGATACGGTCTGCCATGTCCTCATCGGTCATGATCGTCGCTGGGTTCGAGTTGACCAGCACAACCTCAACACCTTCTTCACGAAGTGATCGGCAAGCCTGAGTGCCCGCGTAATCAAACTCCGCTGCCTGTCCGATGATGATCGGACCCGAACCAATAACCAGAACCTTTTTAATGTCTTCTGATGTCGATGTTTCTTGTGACACGCCGTTCGTCAATCAATTCTCCTATGTGCGCCAAACGCACAAATCTGCTCTAGCTCCCTCTCCATCAGGGAGAGGGTTGGGGTGAGGGGGAAAGGAAACGCCCACCTCATCAAATTTCTAAACCGTCGCGTCCGTTTTTTCAGCTTGCCCAGCCTGAATCAGACCCACAAATCGGTCGAACAGGTATTCGCTGTCATGCGGACCTGGTGACGCTTCCGAGTGGTACTGAATCGTCATGATCGGCATGTCACGGTGGCGCAAACCTTCCACCGTTTGATCGTTCAAGTTGATGTGGCTAACTTCGAGTCCGTCAGGCAGACCTGCGGGATCGACAGCGTAGCCATGATTTTGTGCAGTCACGTAAACCCGACCGGATTCGAGATCTTTCACAGGCTGATTACCGCCACGGTGACCAAAGTGAAGCTTGAAAGTCGAGGCGCCAAACGCTCTTGCGATTACCTGATGCCCCAGGCAAATCCCCATCATTGGAACTTTGCCTGACAGACCTTTCGCTGTTGCCACTGATCTGTCGAGCAGCTCAGGGTCGCCGGGACCGGGTGAAAGCATCACACCGTCTGGGTTGTGACTCAAAATATCTTCGGCTGAAGCATCGTCTGGAACTACGATCACTTCACATCCTCGTGCCCTAAGTGATCGAAGAATGTTCAGCTTCACGCCGTAATCGTTGACTACTACTTTCATGTAGTTGTCGCCGAGATCACGCATCCCGATTCCACGTTCTACGTTGACACCCATGCCACCCTGACGCGCTCGCCCTCGAAGGTCGAAGAACGCTCGTGACTCTTCACCGGCATCACCGTTCCAGGCGTAAATATCATCGGTCGAGACATCGCCAACGACATCGAACTCGCCGTAGCGAGGAGCCTTTGCCAATGTAGCGAGAGCGATATCAACATCAGCGTTGGGAGTAATAATTCCCATCATCACACCAGCAGATCGCAATTTGCGGGTGATCGCCCGTGTGTCGACACCGGAAATTCCCGGAATGCCGTTCTCAAGCAAATAATCGTGAACAGTGCCCTCAGAAAGCGGGTGCGAAGGTTCTTCGCAATCGTCCCTAACAACGAATCCGTTGACCTGAATACGAGTCGATTCGACATCGGCTTCGCTTGTACCGTAGTTACCGATCATCGGGTAGGTCGGAACAAGAATCTGGCCTCCGTATGAAGGGTCGGTCAGCATCTCCTGATAACCGGTCATCGAGGTGTTGAACACAACCTCACCGGTAGTCTCACCCTCGGCGCCCAAACGCTTACCGGGGTAAACCGAGCCATCTTCAAGCACGAGATACATATCGCCACGGACGTCGGTCATTGCTTGGCTCCAGCTTCAGCTACGGGACTCAGATCGAACACGGTCTCTCCTTGATAAATCGTTGTCACTACTCGCCCCTCTAGCTCTAGGCCAGCCAGAGGACTATTCACACTCTTCGACTCGAACAGGGTGGGATCAACAACCCACTTACTGCCGGGATCGATAATCGCAACGTCCGCCGAGAAACCCTTCTTCAACGAACCGAGATCTTTTCGCAAAATTTTTGCGGGTCCTGCGGTAAGCGATTCGATCAATCGAACTATCGATAGCTTTCCAGGATCCACCAGTTGGAACACTGATGAGAAAGCCGTTTCCAGAACATTAATTCCGTGGGCTGCCTCGTTATATGTGCACACCTTGTCGGTATCGGCGTGCGGTGCGTGATCGGTCGCGATAATGTCGATCAAGCCTTCACCAAGCGCGTCAATCACAGCTTCGACATCCGCCCTGCTGCGCAAAGGAGGGTTCACCTTGGTGTTGGTGTCGTACGCTTCGGAGCCAATCGTGTCTGGCACTTCACCCTTCAGACCAAACACCCACTCGTCGTTGAGAGTAAGGTGGTGCGGAGTTACTTCGGCAGTGACATCGACTCCACATTCTTTGGCAGATTGCAAAGCGACCAGTGACCCCACAGTAGATATATGCGGGATATGAACTCGTGCCTTTGTTAGGTCAGCCAGATGAAGATCACGTGCAACCATCACTGTTTCGGCCTCGGCAGGAACGCCTGCCAGACCTAATCGAGTCGCCACAGCGCCAGCGCTCATCACTCCGCCGGCACCGATTTTCTTGTCTTCGGCGTGGTTGATGATTGGAAGTCCAAGTTCTGCAGAGTATGAAAGAGCCTGACGCATCAGATTGGCGTCGGAAACCGGATTTCCATCATCGGAAAAACCGATCACTCCGGAATCTGCAAGTTCGCCCATCGGAGCAAGCTGCTTACCTTTTTGGCCGATTGAAATTGCCCCAATTGGAAGCACTCGAACAACGCCATCAGCTGCCGACCGTCGCATAACATCGTCGACCACAGCTGCAGAATCCTGCACAGGATCAGTGTTAGGCATGGCACTAATCGTTGTGAATCCACCGTGCGCAGCAGCGCGTGTGCCAGTAACGATGGTCTCTTTCCACTCTTGACCGGGATCTCGCAGATGAGTGTGAAGATCGACAAATCCTGGCGATACGATCTTGCCGGAAGCATCCAACACCTCGTACCCCTCAGGTGCAGTACCTGACGAAGATTCGGTTACTTCTTCGATCTTGCCGTTTGAAATCAGGACGTCAGCGACTCGATCGATTCCCTGAGCCGGGTCGATCACTCTTCCGCCTGTTATTGCCAGTTTTCTGGCTGCCAAGTGCGTTTCCTTTGCTTTCGTTTAGTCTTCGTCGCCGTTGCCGATTCGAGTAAATTTGCCGGGTGCACACAGCGTGTACAAAACTGCCATTCGCACTGCCACACCATTGCGAACCTGCTCCTCAACGACGCTCTGCGCGCCATGAGCAACATCGCTGGCAATTTCCACGCCTTCGTTCATTGGCCCCGGGTGCATCAACAACGCACCGTCGTTAGCCAATGCCATCCGCTTTGAGTTGATGCCCCAGCGGTCGGAATATTCACGCAGACTCGGCAGGTGACCGGCGTCCTGACGTTCCTGCTGAATTCGCAGAGCCATCACAACATCGGCTGAATCAACAGCCTCGTCGACAGTCTTCGCCAGTTTCAGTCCACCAAATCCGGTTTCCTCACCAAGGGTCGAACCAAGTCGCCATTCGTCTGGAATAAGCGTGTTTGGGCACGAAACAGTTACTTCGGCGCCCATCTTCTGGAAGGCTAAAATGTCAGATCGAGCGACCCGGCTGTAGAGAACATCACCGACGATGGCGATTTTCTTTCCTTCCATATCGCCGACGTGGTTTCGAACAGTGAATAGATCGAGAAGCGACTGTGTTGGATGAGCGTGCGTGCCGTCGCCAGCGTTCACAACCGCCGCATCAGTGTGATTTGAAATGAAGTACGGAGCACCTGAATGCGGATGTCGAACCACCAGAGCATCGATCTGCATCGCCTGAAGCGTTTTTACCGTGTTCAGCAGCGATTCGCCCTTCGACACGCTGCTAGCAGATGCCGTGACGTTAATAACATCGGCTCCGAGAATTTTTCCCGCTTGCTCAAACGACACGCGTGTGCGCGTGGAGTTCTCGAAGAACATCGTGATGATGGTTTTGCCACGGAGAGCGGGGGTCTTTCGAATGTCACGATTCGTGATTTCGAGCATGCCTTCAGCGCTATCGAGTAACTCGGTGATTTCGGTCGCCGAGAGATCATCAAGATCGAGCAAGTGGTGGCGAGGAGTGACTACGGAATCAGTCTCAACAGCAGTGTCTGAATCAAGCAAAACAGATTCTTCTGTGGCGGTTGTTGTTGTCGGATTTGTCATTAGCCTTCACGTCCCAGTACGACGGCATCGTCGCCATCAATTTCCGTGATTCGAACCTGCACACGTTCGCCACGCGCAGTTGGAATGTTTTTACCGATGAAATCGGGCCTGATCGGCAGCTCTCGGTGACCACGATCTACGAGAACCGCCAGCTGTATTCGACTTGCTCTGCCAAAGTCGAGTAGCGCTTCCATGGCTGCCCTTATCGTGCGACCTGTGTAGAGAACATCGTCGACGATCACTACAGGCTTTCCGTCGACACCATTTGGAATATCTGAAGGGAGGAGCGGTTGACCGGAAGCGACTTCTGGATCATCTCGCCAGAGTCGAGGATCGAGCGTGCCAACAACGGGTCGAAATCCCTCGATGCGTTCGATGTTGTCGGCGAGGCGCTTGGCGACATGAACACCGCGTGTCTGGAGCCCCACTAAAACAAGATCAGAAGAAGCACGATTCTGTTCGAGAATTTCGTGAGAAATCCTCGTCATCGCCCTTCTAATATCGTCCTGCGTAAGCAGAACTCGCTCGATCCCGTTCGTCACATGCTCTCCGAGTTTGTTGTAATCCTGATTCCAATTGGTCCAATTCGAGACAATTGAACCGCTTGATTCCCGATCACTCATCATCCTGAGCCCCGTCGAAGGGTGCCTCAGGCCAGTACGTCGGACCGTGGAGATAGCCCCAAGTGCGAAAGCACACTCGGACTAAAAATTCCCAAAAAAAATCCTTGCCTGCTGACAAGGATCGAAGTCGCGCTTTGCGTGACATGTGTGCGAAGAGACATCGTGCGACATTTTGCCGAATCGAAGGTGTCTAAGCGGATTCCCTTGCCAGCCTCACTGGACTGGATTTAAAGGCCCACAAAATATTCAGTTCTTAACACTCAAAGCTACCACCATCCCGTATTAATGACAACGAGAACCAGTTAACATTTCGACCTGCATACAGGTACCCAAACGGCTCAATTTCTACTTTGAGTACTCAACCTCAAAATGTCATCCTGAATTCATTTTCAGGATCTATCTCACACCACCTACTACCGCCAACCAAGCGAGCACTCGCGACACCGCCACAGATCCCTCGACTCCGATGACTCCGCTCGGGACATGAGAAGTCGCCAACGAACCGCCGGTTTACTCAAGCGACCGAACCAATTCCACTGCATCCTCTATTGAGCCCAACCCCTCTTCGGTAAAAACAAACCAGTCCGGTCCATGCTCGGCAATGGTCATCCGGACCGTATCGCCGGGAAACTCAGGCGAGGCGCTTATGAAAAATAACCCCACGACACCGTCGTAAAGAGGCGACCTGTCAGCATTAGTTTGATAGCTGACGCAATCGACCACACCACCGGTGAGAGATACCGACCAGTGAGTTCGTATCTCCCCCTTATGAGTGTTCGACACTTCTATCTCGAATGGCGTGTTTATCTGACTAGCAGCTGTCATTTTTTAGTGTTGACTGGAAACCGGATCGAATTCGTCGAACCCGAATCTGGCGGGGCCGCTAATTCGCGCTGTCCCTTCGACAATGATTGACGCACGTCTAATATGGTGATCAAGATCGTAGTTGTACCCGAAACCACCTCCAGCCGTGTTGAAAACCTCTTCACCGCAATCGGGATGGAACGCAGGCTCTCCTGCGCTCATCAAATATGCGGGGCTGAGTACCGATTCCGAGTATGCAGCGTGACGGGAATCGTCGATGGCGAGGAATATGGCTAGTCCAACAACACCGATTCCTATCACTGCTGCTATTGAAGTTTTGAGGCTCATAAGTGAACAGGTATTGATGGATTTGCTCGAAACTCTAAAGCATCACCCAGTCACCGGGTTCGCCGTTTTCGGCAGGGGCTACTGCTCGCCACGATCTTGGATATAGCTTGAGTCCGCACACACAGCGAACTGATCGCATTCGTTTCTTGCGAGCGATCAACACTTTGCAGTGACCGCACTTCGATAGGAACCGGGTCTGCGATTGCCACTTCTCGGTCGTGACATCCACATACCTACGCGGCTTGGCACCAATCTCACCGCAGATAGCCCGAAATTCACGACCATGCGCACTCGGTTTTTCGCCCCAACGCGCATGAACAATGGCGTGAGCAACTTCATGCAGCACTACTTCACGAATGTCGTTTTCATCACCCATCGCAAGCAAGCGAGAAGAAATAGCGATCTGCTTGCGAGAAGGCATGTAAGAACCTAGGGTTCGCCGCATCCGACCCGACACCCGAACCGGCGGCAGCGAAAGTCCGGGTTGGTGCTTGTCGAACGTCGCTTGAATCAACAAATCGACCGCTTCCGCAGTCGGCTTCCCAATCGGTTTCTGCTCCAAATCGAAGGCGAGTTGGCGCGATTCATCTAACTCGGCCGCGCCGGGCGCCAGCGTCACCTGAGCAAGCTGTGAAGCTTGATCAACGACGCGCCGTATGGTTTTGCGAACAGAAAAAGTAATTTCAGCTACTCCGACCAGAAGCTACGAAAAGCGAATAACTAAAGCCAACCACGAGTATCGAGATTTCCCGCGGTAAAAAGAACGATCAAATGCTGATCCGCACAAACCGAATCCCACGCGATTTACGAGAATCGACTCAGCGAAAACCCGCTCACGTCAATCGGCGATTCAGCCCCCGTAGCCAACGCAGCAGTCGCAATTCCCATGCCCGGTCCCAGAGCGATTCCCTGCCTACCGCCGCCAGTTGAGATAACGAGTCCTTCAGGGCCTGCGTTGGCATCGATAATTGGCATCTTGTCGGGAGTCATTGGGCGCAAGCATGCCGTCTGCTGAACAAGTTCGGCATCTTCCAAATACGGCAGCATTCCAACAGCCGATGCGATAATTCGATCACGTGCAGCATCAGTCGTTCGGTCGTCGAAATCGACTTCCTCTTCCGTCGTGCCAATCCACGTCAGCCCATCCGACTTTGTTGTGGCGTAATCGGTATCCCACCAAAGCGACATCTTTAATGGTGGATCAGGGGCGTTGAGCCGAACGATCTGTCCTTTTAATGGAGATACAGGAACCGACACGCCAACATCTGTGAGCATCTTTGCGCTCCACGGTCCGGCTGCGGCTACAACGGCATCAGCTTCAGTCAGTTCACCGTCGACCATAACTCCCGACACTCGACCGCC
This sequence comes from Candidatus Lucifugimonas marina, assembly GCA_029593915.1. Taxonomy (GTDB): domain Bacteria; phylum Chloroflexota; class Dehalococcoidia; order Lucifugimonadales; family Lucifugimonadaceae; genus Lucifugimonas; species Lucifugimonas marina. The sequence goes on from CP046147.1 coordinate 2,190,742, forward strand.
GTCAACGGCGATATCAGTCACTTCACGGTTTACCAACTCAGCCCCACGCTCTTCGGCTGCCTGCCAAAGGGAGAGAGTCAACTTGTACGGATCGACCTCGAAGGCGAAACCGAAGTACAAGCCACCGATAACGTCGGTCGAAATGCGTGCGTCGATGTGACTCAATTCGCCGAGCCCCAACCACCGAACATCGAACTTTTTATCTCCGGCATACGATTCGTAAATGCGAATCATCTCGGCAGCTTCTGCCTCGTCCTTCGTTACGGCCATCGAAGGCTTTTTCAGGAGGTTCGTGTATTCACCGTTCGGACCATCGCCCGTTAGTTCTTTCGCAAGATTTTGGTGAAGCCCAATCGAATAATCAGAAAGGTTTTGATACTCGATCTGTCTTTCGCCACGAATGACCGGCTTTAGCCCGCCTTGAGCAAACCCCGAGGCGTGAGAAGCCAAAGAATCTCGCTCAAACAGCGTCACATCGTGACCGTCTTTGGTCAGGTAATAGGCGGTCGCACACCCAGCGATACCACCACCGATAATTGCCACTTTCATAGATGGCAACTTTTCAATCGGCGACTTTCGTATCGCTTTTTAGCGGGGTGAAACAACGGGATGCCTGCTTAGCTCTGAGTTTTGAAGGCTGCGTAAACCTCGTCACCTCGACGCTGTCGTCGACGTGCAACACCTGTTTCCGAAGCGGTTCTCGCTACACCCCGAGCAACTCGCTTGGCAACGTTTTTGTCGAATACGCTTGGAATGATGAAATCTTCTGAGATGTGCGAATCAGGAATTACGCCAGCAATTGCTTGCGCTGCAGCGATCTTCATTTCGTCGTTGATTTCAGAAGCTCGTACGTCGAGCACACCACGGAACAGACCCGGGAAGCAAAGTGAGTTGTTCACCTGGTTCGGGTAATCAGTTCGACCCGTTGCCATAACGCGAACGTTGTCTGGAACCTCTTCAGGCCAGATTTCAGGGTCAGGATTCGAAAGTGCGAACACGATAGCGTCGGGAGACATTTTCGCAATCTGCTCAGGCTTGACCAGATTAGGTCCTGCCAACCCCAAGAACATGTCAGCCCCGACAAGCCCCTCTTCGAGAGTTCCACTGAAATTGTCGGGGTTCGTGTTGTCGGCGAACCACTGCTTCATCACGTTGTCGCCGTAATCACGCGTTCGGTCCAGTGCGCCACTGCGGTCATAACCAATAATGCTCTTCACACCGTATGACTGAAGAATCTTCGTACATGCGGTACCACTCGCGCCTACTCCCGCAACGACCACCTTTAGATCAGCAGGTTTCTTGTCGACGATCTTCAGCGCGTTGATCAGTCCAGCCAAAACTACAACGGCAGTACCGTGTTGATCATCGTGGAACACAGGAATATCGAGTTCAGCCTTAAGCCGTTCTTCGATTTCGAAGCAACGAGGTGCCGAAATATCTTCGAGGTTGATTCCACCGAAACCGGGAGCCATCGACTTAACGATGCTGATGATTTCTTCCGTGTCGTTCGTATCAAGAACCACCGGCCATGCGTCGACGCCACCGAACTCCTTGAACAAAAGTGCTTTACCTTCCATAACTGGAAGTGAAGCTGCAGCCCCTATATCACCCAGGCCTAGCACAGCCGATCCATCAGAAACAACGGCAACGGTGTGTCCTTTTCCTGTGAGAGCCCAAACAGCAGCCGGGTCATCGTGAATCGCCATACATACTCGACCGACACCCGGGGTGTAGGCCTTCGACATATCGTCACGCGTAGTTACCGGAACTCGAGAACTCATCTCGATCTTGCCACCAACGTGGAGCAGGAATGTTTGGTCGGAAACGCTACGAACCGTGACGTTCTCAACCGCCTTGATGGCCTCGACTACTTTTATAGCGTGGTCATGCCCCGAGGTGTTGACTGTGAAGTCTCGAACCATGTCGCCTTGCGATGTCTGCACGACGTCGACACCCTGTGCGCTACCCCCGGCTTCACCAATTGCTGAGGTGATTTTGCCCAACATTCCAGGGACGTTCGGATATTCCGATCGAACCGTAATGCTGTAAGCAACGCCCGGTGTCCGTACTGCCATATTTTCTTGCTCCAAACAGCCCACTAGACGACATAAAAACGGCTTACATCGTCGATATTTTTCACGTTCAGACCACGTTAGTTTTCGCGTCGTTGAAAATGCACGCAAAGTCTAACACCGCGCCCATCAGCACACTTGGTGTTAACGCACCAAATTGCGGATGTCATAAAACCTACATGTAAATCACCCCTTGGAGAGGCTCTCTATGTGTCGATTCATCCGGTATTCTGAATGGCGCAAATTTCGATATATGTACGGAGTAAACGATGGCAGACGCTGAGACCCCGCGACTAAAAGGGCGATTTACAAGCTGTGAACTGGTTAAGCGAGAAGAACTTACAGACGATCTCGTAAAGTTCTGGATCAAACCTGCGCAGGACTACACATTCAAGCCAGGACAGTACTGCACTATCGGAGTAGAAGGCATTGAACGCCCTTACTCCATCTCTTCCTCACCTGATGAAGAAAACATCGAACTCTTCATTGAGATCGTTCCTGTCGAGCACGGTGGTCACCTCACCCCGCTTCTGGATCACCAGCAGGTCGGTGCAGAGATGACACTTCGACCACGAGCTAAGGGGATTTTCGTCCTCCAGCCTCAGTTCAAGCACCACATCTTCGTGGGCACAGTAACTGGAGTGGTTCCTTACATCTCAATGCTTCGCAAGTTCCTGAGCGATCCGGAATGGCCAGCACCCGCAGATGGAATTGCTCGTGAGGACTACACGTTCCACGTTCTTGAAGGCGCAAGCTACGACGATGAATTTGGCTACGACGAAGAGCTGACAGAACTCGCTGCCGAACACGATTTCATCCACTTCTACCCTTCCGTCTCTCGACCAAACGAAGAGCGAAACGCTAACTGGACTGGCGCCAAAGGCCGAATCAACCTGCTTGTAGAGGACTACCTCGAAAAGCTCGGTGTCGATCCTAAAGAAACCTGCGTTTACGCATGTGGTCACCCTCAGATGATTGAAGACGTCGGGGAACGCATGGAGCCAACCGACTACAACTTCATCGAAGAACGATTCTGGAAAGAAGAAGACGAGTAGTTTTTCTCTTGCCTTTACGTTCTTCCCAGGATTGAACGTAAAGGGATGTTTGAATCGAAGCCCTTTCTGTAACAGATAGGGCTTTTTTATTGCCTGAAATATTTGCTCGTACACGGATACTTCGGGTTGGCGCACTTACAGTCACCTAAGAAGAACAAGCAAACGCAATCATCATCGCTAACTGTGAATTCCAGCTTTATACTTGCCCATCTGAATATTTATCCAAGATCTCAAGCTTCAATCGCTAGCAACTAGAGGAAACTAAGAAATGGCAGAACGAATCGGATTCGTCGGACTCGGAATTATGGGCAAGCCAATGGCCATCAACCTGGCTAAGGGCGGCTACGACGTTACTGTCTACAACCGATCATCCGCAGCGGTTGATGCAGTGGTAGCTGAAGGCGCATCAGCAGGTACATCGTCAGCCGATGTCGCCTCGAAGTCCGACATCATCGTTCTCATGGTTCCCGACTCCCCAGACTCCGAAGCAGTCGTACTCGGCGAAAATGGTCTGCTCGAAGGCGCTTCAGCCGGCGACCTGATCGTCGACATGTCATCAATCGAGCCTGGTGTATCTCAGCGCATCCATGACGCATGTGCAGAGAAGGGTGTGAACTTCATCGACGCCCCTGTTTCCGGTGGCGAACCAATGGCTATCTCTGGCGATCTCGCAATCATGGTTGGCGGTACGGCCGAGAACTTCGAGCGTGCACAGCCACTCTTCGAGATCATGGGTAAATCGGCAGTTCTCTGCGGCGACAGCGGTGCAGGAAACACTACTAAGCTCGCTAACCAGATTATCGTCGGTGCGAACATTCACGCTCTTGCCGAGGCACTAACTCTCGCAACCAAAGCCGGCGTGAACCCAGAAACCGTTTTCAACGCAATCAAGGGTGGTCTCGCCGGATCAAACGTCATGAACGCCAAGGCGCCAATGATGTTCGAGCGAAACTTCGCTCCTGGCTTCCGCATCGAGCTTCACTACAAGGACATCAACAACGCTGCTAAGACTGCTAACGATCTGGGGCTGTCGCTTCAAGTCACAGCCAACTTACAGCAGGTCTTCAAGGCGCTGATTGAGTGGGGCGAAGGTGGCAACGACCACTCCGGCATCCTCAGCTACGTAGAAAAGCTCACAGGCGTAACCGTCACTAACAAATAAATTCTGTAATCAAAAAGCCACTCGCCCTAATTTCAGAACGAGTGGCTTTTTTGTTTAACGAAATATCATGAATCGATTGTTAGCATGCCGCATCTGAGATATCGGAATCGTTACTGTAACAATCAGGAGCTTGTCATTCGTGTCTAATGAAGTAGCCAATCACTACACTCAAGGATCACTCGGCGACCGCATCGAAGCCGGGCTCAAGCAAACTGTTGCCGACAACAGTGCGGTGACCATAGACGATCTCGCGCCAGTCGACGAATTTCACATAGGTGGTCGGTCGGCTTCTGTGCACCTATTCGATCAACTGAACCTGTCACCAGAAGACAAAGTGCTCGACGTCGGGGCCGGTATCGGCGGAACGGCGCGATTCGTCGCTCAGACCTACGGTTCCGATGTAACGGGAATCGATCTCACACCCGAATTTTGTGAAGTCGCTGACCGCCTTAGTAATCTCGTTGGTCTTGGCGACAAAGTAAATGTCATCGAAGGTAGCGCACTCGATATGCCTTTTGAGGACGATTCCTTTTCGGTCGCCTACATGATGCACGTCGGCATGAACATCGAAGACAAGACAGCCCTCTACAAAGAAATCCGCCGAGTGCTAAAACCAGGTGGCATTCTCGCTGTTTACGACGTGCTTCAAGGTCCAAACTTTGAACAGATCACGTTCCCGGTGCCGTGGGCTACTGTTCCAGAAACAAGCTTTTTGGCGACAGCTGACGAGATGCAGAAGCATCTTCGAAATGCCGGATATTCAATCGACAGCGTCGCTGATCGAACCGAGTTCGCTAAAGAATTCTTCGCAGCGATAATCCCACCTCCAGGCGGAACACCACCGCCGTTGGGAATTCACTTGATCATCGGCAACGAAGCGCCAACCAAGCTAAAAAACATGGTCGTGAACATCAACGCCGGGTTGTGCGGGCCGTGGGAGATCATCGCTCGTAAGTAGCAGAGATTGACCTACTCACTGAAGAACTAACACGCTGTTGACCGGACATCTAAGGCACAGATTTTCTGATGCCGGCTATTACACGTGACCAGCGATGCAGATGCCTAGTTCCAGTAGGTTCGCTGTTGGCCTGATCTACAACGATTCCACAGGACTACGCACCCTAATGGTCCTGACGATGCCCCTCGTCTACACCATTCCAACACCTCGCCGCCCAAATTAAATACCCTATTCACATCATTGCCCTCTTCCATTAATCATTAACAAATAACTAAGTTCCCATACATGCTGGCATAGCAATTTTATGCAGCACCAGAAACTTCGCTATTTACTGGAAAGGGCGCTCGAATGCACACACGTATCTACCGCATATTCCTCATTGGATTACTGCTACTACTGTCAGCAGTCGTGTCGCCTGGTTCGGGTTCAGTCGACGCCAGCGTAAGTTCGATAATGGTCGAACAGGGGCGTATCCAAATTCCGGGTCCTGGAACTATCATCGGTGCGTCAAACATGCCCGATGATTCAGCCGTATTCTTCGGGAAGGGTCAGACGGTATCTAAAATCGACACCGCCACCGACACGGTCGCAGCAACACAGACACTCGTACTGCCGCATCCGCAAGCTTTCATTTTGGATCTGGCGGTCAGCTCCGACGGCACGCGATTGTTCGTGATGTCATGGGTAAGCACCCCAGATACTCAAATTGATGTTCTCTCGACTGCGACCCTCGCCCCTATCGCCAGCTTCACAAATGATGTTGGCGGACACCGACTCGACGTGCCTCGTGATGACACAGACCATTTTGTGATCACAGGCCAGTACGGCTGGATACAGGTCGACCAAACCACATTGGCGATTACTGAAGATGTCGTACGACATGAACAGGTCAAACAGGGAACAGTAAGCCACGATGGCACTCGTGTTTATGGTCAGCGGATGAACACCGTCTCAAACGACCGAGCATTTGGTGTCAACATGGACGGATCGCCACTAGGCGGGTTCACCTACGGCGATGGCGGCGGTGGGATGATCTACACCGAAGTTTCGACCAATGTTGCCGATGATCGCGTTCTGCTATTCGTAGGCGATAGCTCGATTTCTCAGAATTCGTTCGTGCTAGACCGGGACGGCAACCACGTTCAGACACTGGTATTCCCGGTATCAGCTATGGAGCTGAGGGAGTTGACGGCGAAACCATTGTTGTAACCCAAAACCAGGGCAATTCATCGTCACCTAACGGCGGACTATCAGTGATCAAACTCGTCAAAGACACTGGAACAGGCTGGTATCAAGCTCAGAAGCTGGTTCTTGACGATTTTGGGCTTCGCTTTGCTGGCGACATTGTTACGACACCATCCCTCAACAGGTACTACGTTGCCAACGTTATAGGTGATGAAGTAATCGTGATCAGTGACGGCGATCCGAACGAGGCTCCTGATTGCTCCAACGCTGAGGCAAGTATCCAGACGTTATGGCCAGCCAACCACGCTATGCACGACATAACTGTGATCGGCGTGACAGATTCCGATTCTGATCCGGTATCGATAGTTATCGACTCGATCATGCAAGACGAAGTAGTCAACGCCAAGGGCGATGGCTCAACTGGTCCCGACGGATCAGGCGTAGGGACTTCGACGGGCTCAGTCAGAGCCGAACGTTCAGGAAAAGGCGATGGCAGGGTTTATGAACTTGCGTTCACAGCTTCTGACGGAAACGGCGGCAGCTGCTCCTCGAGCGTGGAAGTGTCAGTACCGAAGAGCAAAGGAAAAAATGGCGCAGCCGTGAATAGCGGAACGATCTACGATTCCACTTCGGGTTCGTAATCCAATTCCAGTTTCCGACAACACGAAAAGCCCCGGCGATCAGCCGGGGCTTTTTATTTAAAAATCCGGATGCACCAGCCAACCGCACGACTTTGCGCCCCCCTGGGAGATCATCGTTCGGGTTTAGCGCTGAAAAATCAATCTAAGTCGCTGGAGGCTGATACTCCATTGCCCCAGAGCTGTTCAATGCGGCGATCCCATCCTCATACGACATCAATACCGTGGTCACAACGTCAGTCACTGCTCCCGATCTGGCAACAGCTATCACGGCCGATGCCGCTGTAATGTTGTCGGGGGCTTCAGTAACGACGATCACGTCTGAATCGCCGAAGCTGAAGTAGTAGTCGATCAGCCGACCACCCGATTCGCTGAGCATCTTCGAAATCACCTCACGGCGATCGACATCGCTGGTGTAGAGAGCCTCCCAAGCCTCCGAAGTAAATCGCGCCTGAATCATGTAAAGCGGCATTGATACTCCCCTTCTCTAACAATCCTCACACCACACGGCGAGACTATCACGCATGCCGAATTGCTTCAGCCCCACAAGGTCAGAAGGGTCTATACACATCGGTTCCGGGGAAGAACGCAACCCATGCAAACCAGAACAATTCTCTAGCTGGAATACGTGGCAATGAGCGACCATCGTCAGCCGTCAACCCGTCATCACCAACCCACCAAGAAACGCCCGACTCTTCGACAACTTCGCGTGAATCTGAACCGCTAGCAAACTCGATTCCACCCCGTTCGAACACGCCCAAAACTCCTGTCTCTGGATGGCCAACCACGACGATGTTCCTCCCACCAATTGAATCGTTGATCACGCGTTCGAGAACTATCGAGTCCACCGGGTATGCCCTAGATTCGCCACTATGAGAAACGCCCACGACGTTCGACTTCTCAGGGACGCGAGTGTCTACACCGAACGTCGGGAACATTGCAGTTGGAGAAGCTCGATACTCGAAGTAGGCCGAGCCTTCTTCACTCGGATCGAAATATCGACGAGTAAACCCAGTGTCGATATCCACAACCGTCGTATCGGGATGCTGCTCCAGCCATTCCTGCCAAGTAGTCACGGTTACGGGGTACCGATCTAGTACTACTCCCGAATTCGCCAAATCACCTACAACTGGCTCACCTGTCAACGAATGCCACAACGAGTTGGTCGTGCGGTCGTACATCAACTTGTTGTTCTGATAGAGGAAACCGGAAGTCCCAAAGGTAACTTCCTGACCGTTCAGCTCGGAGTCGTACACGACTCCCAAGTTGCAAAGCGTTCAGAATACGAACGTTATTAACTCACCACCGAGCCGGTCGTTCGCGAGCTCATGCCACCCCATGATCCGATGCGGATACGCCCGTGATTCGCCATTCACTGTCACGCCGAACACCGGTTCATTCAGATTCAGGAAATCGACCGCATTTCCATCCCGTACTTTCGGAAACTCCAGCGGAGGGATTCCATCTCGAACCACCCCACCCCACTCGACACTCCATATGGGGATACGAGTTTCGACGTCAGCGTAAAGAAATTCCTCAAACGAAGGATCGATCGTCCCAAGAAGCTGCCCTTTCCACTCGTCGAATCCCGGTAGCACGACTTGCGGCGGATCCTGCCTGCTCATCCACTGGAACCACGGCTCCGTGAGCACGAAAGTGCCACCAACCGAATCAGCTGTAATCGTTTCCAGTGCTTCGGATATTTCCGAAGCAATATCAGGTTCGAACGTCCGTGATGCGGTTTCAACAAGCACAGGCACCAAACCGGGATGACCGTTCCGAGCTGCAGCCCTAATAGAGTTCTTGTCGATCGATCCGTACGCACCACCGAAGATACGCCACATAATGTCGACAGCTTCGTCTTCTTCCGATATCTCCTGAGAAGTAGTGACAGTAGCGCTGGATTCAGGGGTACTTGGCGCTGGAGTCGCTGTCGGGCGTTCGAGCGTTGACTGACCACACCCTGAAACGATGATCAGCAGGAAAACAAAAATCGCAATTGGGCGAACGAATCTAGAAAGCATGTTGCAATTGGTACGACGAATCGACCGTTTGCAGATTGGTTAGCCTTCGCCACCGACTCCGGTTGCCCGCCGAAGGGGCAGAATCTCAACGAATCTGCCGGGGTTGAAACGACTACGCACGTGGAGAGTCAGAATCTCCGCCGGATTCACCATTATCCGAGCCATCACCTTCAGCGATGTCACTTAGGAACTGCTCGATCTCCGGCGACAGAGAAATGCCTTCGGCCGAACCACTCGAAGCACCCGAGCCGGGATCGCCCGAAGTATCAGTGTCGGTCTCACGTTCGAAGCGCTCAACCATTTCCTTAAGAGCTGGATTATCCGTCATCGCAGGGCTTACCTGCTCATACTGCTTCTCGCCCATCTCTACTTCAGGCAAACGAGAACTAAAGCCATACAGTTCAGAGAGTATTTTCAGTATACGGGCGCTGCCAGCGTAATCATCGTCTAGCTTCAAGTAGAGAGGCAGATGAACCATCAAAGACAGTGTTTCAAGTTTCAGATCGGCGAATATTCGTTCGGAAATCTGAGAAGTCATCGAGGTTGGACCTTGATATTTAGAGCCACCGAGCCGTACATTTCCGAACTCCGCTGGCGGCTCCCATCCGCGAGCTGAACCTGTGACCGACAGTTCACGCGAATGCGGAACTGAGTCGTACATGCCACCGATTTGGATGTATCGGGTGATGCCCAGGGCCTTAACGAGTTCAATGACCGAATCATTAAAGTCCTCAGCGAAGGCGTGTGGCTCAAACAGCTCAAGCAAGACAAGATCATTCGATCCGGGTCGGCGTGCATAGCTCACGCGGGTATTCGGCACCCGCACTGACCGAACGTCGCCACGAAGCCGAATTTCGGGTCGGTATCGTGTGAAATCGTAGAACTTGCTTGGTCGTTCAAGCTGTCCAATTCTTTCGGACGCGTACATCTTGCCGAGTCGTCTCAGCACGATCTTTCCAACGTTACCGACATTGATCCACGGCTTCAGAATCGCAATACAGTGCGGATCTTGCAGCGGCGGATCGGGCATTTCTATTTCAAAGTCGCCAATTTTCATAATTTCAATTCCACCAACAGCATACACCGCCAAGATTTAGATTCGCCTGCGTAGTTTCCTATGCGTCGCCCGTAGTCTCCACAGTGCTAAAATCCGCCTCGCTGCCAGTTCCATGAATGGAATCATCGGGTAGCCAAACTGGAAAATAAGAAAGTTCAGACCAGCTCATGGCAAACAAGTTCGTATTTCTGCCGCCGCAATCAGACCTTTTTGAGGCTTGGATTCCTCGCCTGCTCGACAGTGCACCGGGGTGGGAGATCTCCGCTCCAGCAACTGAAGCTGATGCCCTGAAAGAACTTCCCGATGCCGACGCAGCGTTCGGAACAATGACTCCCGAACTGCTCGCTGCCGCACCAAACCTACGCTGGTTGCAGGCCCCAGCCGCCGCACCGGCAGCTGGCTTCTATTTCGACGAATTGGTTGACCACCCTACGAAGGTCACCAACATGCGAGAAATCTACAACGATCACATCTCGATCCAGATCCTCGGCTACATCCTCAACTTCACAAAGCATTACAACGTATATCGAGACCAACAAAACGAACGAAAATACGAAGTTCTTCAAGCGCCCTACCACGACATTTTCTTGCCTGAATCAACGGTTTTGATCGTTGGAGTGGGCGGAATCGGAGCTGAAACAGCTCGTCTATGCAAGGCAGTTGGTATGAACGTGCTGGGAATCGATGCTCGACGCGAAGACAAGCCAGAGTGGGTCGATGACATGTTCACTCCAGACCAACTCGACGATCAACTTCCAAAAGCAGATTTTGTGGTGCTCACCATTCCGCACACTCCTTCAACTGAAGGTTTGTTCGACTCGTCAAAATTCGCGTTGATGAAGAATTCAGCAAAATTCATAAACATCGGACGAGGAATGACTACCAAGCTTGATGACCTCAACGAGGCACTTCGTTCCGGCGTTATCGGCGGCGCAGCGCTCGATGTGTACGAGATCGAACCGCTTCCAGCTGACCACGCATTGTGGGACGCACCGAACACTATTCTCACTCCACACACAGCGGCTGTCGGTGGAGCGAACCTTACAGAGCGTCGATACGAAATTGTCCTGGACAACTTCCGACACTTCGCAGCTGGAGAGCCACTCCGAAACGAAGTCGACAAAGCGAACTGGTTCTAAAAGATCCAACGCAACATGCCTGACCAGGACAAAGGCAAAAAACGGCCAACAAACTACCTCGGTGCAGGAATTGCAATCGGTACCGGGGTGGGAATCGCCATCGGTTCGGCGGTCGACAATGTCGGATTAGGCATAGCTTTGGGTATCAGTCTTGGCGTTGCACTAGGAACGCTCGCGCAGAACTCTAAGCTCAAAAAGTGACACCCTCTGGGAAACTCACCTCGGTTACTCACGAATCACTATTGGGCAACAGCGCTTAACTAAAACTGATCACGCTCGTGGGGGTGCTCCCTCAAACCTTTTTCTTCTCACTTCCGTATAATCCGGTGATCGGTCTTGACCAAACCCCTCAATCGGGCAGGCGGCCGTGGGCAGGAAAACTCTACTGTCCGGAGTATCGATTCAAAGAAGGAGGTGGTCTGTTTTAATGTCTAGTACCAAACGAGGTGTCCTACGTTAGAGTAGGGCGCCCTACGAGTAGGGCACCTCTAGAGTAGAGCCACCCGATCAGCAAACTCCCGTAAAACGGATATGCTGGTCCGGTGGCTCTACTCGCGTCTGGAACCTTTCAGATCGAATTCCCATCACCTCGCGCTGCGCATCGGTAGTCTGTTTCGAAATTGTGTTTCAGTATTCCGCCTATCCGACTGCATCCGTAAACTTAGTAATGTCATCCTGAGGCTCTCGAAGGACGACAGGCCAGCCAACATCGCCTACCCCAGCAGTAAACCCGACTTGCCCGGATCCAACTTCACTCGACATTTCACAGCAACCGGATTCGTCGTGCACGGCGATTCCACTCTTCTGCACTGGCATAAAAAAGTGCAGGAATGGCTACCACCTGGCGGGCATATCGACGACAACGAAGATCCGGTGCAAACGACTCTACGAGAGATCAAAGAAGAGACCGGCTTCGACGCCGAAATAGTGCCGACACAATCTCAAGTAATCATCGGCAATCTTGAACAGGTCACCGCTCCTCACAGCATCATGATCGAGAACGTGTTCGACAAGAAACATGGCGAGCATCAGCACATCGACCACATCTACTTCACTCGCCTACTAACAGAACCAACGACATCAACCAGCGATCTGGTTGCTCACAACGAACACCCTGATACAAACGCCGGCTGGCTATGGGCATCGCTATCCGACCTAGAAAACGAAGAGTCGTTTCTGACACCGAACGGCGATCTCAGAACACCGCCAGAAGACGTAATCAAACTGGGTTCAGCGGCTATCAGACATGTAAGCAGTATTCAGTAACGTCGGTGCTCGGGTGCCCCCCTTAAGACTGACTACTTGCAATTTCAGATCGGGCGACCGACACTTCCCACATGAAATCGCCAATCGACATAGCTATCGCCAACTTCGTCGATCACTGCCAAGCGATACCAAGTTCGCTCGGATCACCCGGTTCACAGACCACAGCGTTCTCAACCAACCAGCACACGCTGAACATCCCCTACCCGAACGGAATAACGATCGGTCAAACCGATAATCAAGACTCCCAGATGAGTCAAATTCGCCAGATGATTGCAGGACGCCCGAGCGGTGCTGTTACCTCTATGGTCGATTCATTTTCCTCGCTCGACCTCACGCCACTAGGGTTTCATACTCTCTTCGATACACCGTGGACTTTCAGGCAAGCAGCGCCGGTCGAATCTCTACCGATACGCCAACCCCAGTTTCGAATCGAAACGGTCAACACACCGGCTCAACTACAAGAATTCGACAGAGCGGCGGCGGCAGGATTCGGGCAACCAGATGACGATACGGTCTATTCAACTCCGCTGCTAACCGACCCTCGCTACGATTTCTATTTCATCCGCCAATCGAACAAAATCGCCGCTGGTGTACAGACCTTCACAAACAACGAATCTATCGGCGTCTACACGCTGTTCACACTCCCTGAGCACCGGCGCAAGGGTTTCGCCAAAAGCCTGGTGAACCACGTGCTCAGCCTCACTCCAGATTTGCCAGCTGTGACAAACCCAAGCGAGGACTCAGACCATCTGTTTAGGAATGCGGGCTTCAGCCACATCGGTACCCGCACTATCTGGCTACACGTCCCCAGCTAAGACGGATCAGGATGTCGACCAACCGCTGGTCCTTCGCCCATCACGTTTAGCAGCCGGGCTTTCATCCAGTGATAAACCGTTTCATTCTTTGAAACCCCGTACCACTTCAATGCCTGCAAACCGACGTGCAGCTCGCACAGCAACCACCGTTCATCAAAGTTAGCTACAACCCTGCCGGTCTCCTCAAAATTCTCTATAAACAGGGGCTTGAGATCCATACCCGCGGCATACAACTCAGTCCTAGCCCCATCGTAAAGATGATCCCCTATGATCGAGTTGTCCCAATCCAACACCGCCGAAACCTCGTTGCCGATCACCAGCGTGTTGTCGTAGCTGAAATCGATATGCACCATCGATCGCTCAACCTCTGGCAATCCAGCCAGAATCGACATCATCTTCTCGGAGAAATGCTCGAACACATCGGCTTCTAGAAAACCTCCAAGATCATCGAACCAATCCCTGCGTCGATCATAAAAACTGCCTGGCTCGCGTGAAAACTCTTCCTCAACGATGTACTCCACCCACGACTCACGCTGACCGTTGCCATTGCTGTCCATCCAGCCATATCCGGTGGTATCCGAAATATCGATCAACGAAATCTTGGCCATCGCCTCCACCGCAGCGGGAATCAAATGCCTACGATCTTCGTCTCGAAGCTCGCCCATGTGCTCTCCCGGCATCAAATCGCAAATGGCGTAAGCCAGCAAATACGAATCAGCTGAATGCTCCGCTTCCTCCTCTTCAGGAAGATTCCCGACCGCCATCGAAACTTCGCCAGAAGTAAGCAGCCTGGGCGTCGGCAATCCCACCGCCGCAGCCCGAGGTCCGATGAACTTGTCCTTGGTCACCGCCCCGCCATGCTCATGTGCGACAAACCGAGCTACGTACTTCCCGCTCGAAGCATCAGTATCCGCAATCCGCAATACATCCTTGAAATCGCCCAACACTTCGAAGCCAAACACGCTCGAAACCTGACCATTCGAAAACTGCGAAACACCCCCCACAGGACCACCAGCCCACTCCTCAAGAAAAGAGGTAACTTCGTCGATATTTAACTTCGGTTGCAGCAATCGTTACCTCCTCGACAAAACAATCTATGGATGCCGACCCACAGCCGGCCCTTCGCCTAGCAAGTTGCGCGTTCGCTCCTTGATCCACGCGTACGGCTCGTCCCAACCCGCCACGCTGTACCACTTAAGATCGTTCAATATCGCCCACAACTGACACGCCAACCAGCGCTCGTCAAAATTTTCCGGCGACCATCCGATTTGCTCGTAAAATTCGGCAAACCGAGATCGGAAATCGATCTCCGGGTAGTAGAAATCCTGCCGTGCGGGATCCAGCAACGGATCGCCGTACAAAGCACCATCCCAGTCGACAACTGCACTAACTTCGCCATCAAGAATTAGCACGTTGTCCCAGCCCCAATCGGCGTGAACCAGCGAACGGTCAGAAGCTGGCATTGCCTCCCAATACTCCGCAAGTCGACCGTAGAAATAGTCGAAATCTTCCTCTCGATAAATCTTGCGAGCATCCCCAGTCACGAATTCGTCGATCCCCGCAGAAACACTTGCCAAGGCATCTCGCCATGAATCGAAATTACCGTTCCCGTCAGCTCCTATCGCTCCCCAACCACTAGTCGAAGAAACGTCAACTTGCCGAATGGCAGCCATCGAGGCGACCACGGCAGGAACCAGATGTGGCTTATCTTGAATCTGCTCAAGCGGATCGCCCTCAAGCCGTTCCATCACGATCACCGAAATATCGACTAACCCACCACCGGCGCCCTCTTCAGCAACCGGTGTGTACTCACGCATTCGAACGTCGGCTATTCCGATCACGTTGGCAACAGGAAAAGGCGATCCGGATTGCCCGATCATGTCGACGACGAACTTTGTACGACGGGCAGCTTCGCCTCTGTCTCCCGACAAAAACCGAGCTATATAGCCCGAGGCATCGCCATCTCGAATCACATAAAACGAGTAAACGCTGGCTACCATCCCGTTCGGTAGCAGCTCCAAATTCGTGATCCCGCCAACATCAAAGCCGCTGCCAAACATCGCTGCAAGCGATTCAACAACATCGCTCTGCTTCAAATCAGGTTTTCGCAAATTCCCTCGCTAGATCACCAAACACCTCGTCCGTCCCTCACAATAGACCGCCGACATTCCAACAACCACACCCATAAATAATCATCCCCCCATGCAAGCAATCGTCCTACACGGCAAAAACGACCTCCGCTTCGACCCTGAATACCCAACACCAACGCCCAAAGCCGGCGAAGTGCTGCTCAGGCTCACCTACTCATCCATCTGCCAAACCGATATCGAAATGTGGCAGCACGGCATGTTCGGCGACCGTGGAGCCAGAGTGCTCGGACACGAAGCCGCCGGAGTCGTCGAAGAACTCGGCGAAGGCGTAAACGTACCCGGTATCGAAGTCGGCACTCGTGTAGCGGTCGAAAACGTGCGCACGTGCGGACAGTGTTTCTTTTGCCGAAAGGGCACTTCGCAGCTTTGCGAGAACGGACGCAACTTCGGGTTCTCTGATGATGGCGGACTCGCCGAGTACGGTGTCTGGCCCGCCGAACTGGTCATCCCCCTGCCCGACAATATGCCCAACGAGGAAGCCCCTCTCGCCGAGCCGACTTCCGTTGCGGTTCACGCCGTGGAAAATGCGAACGTAACCGTCGGCGAAACGGCCGCCGTTGTCGGGTGCGGCGTAGTCGGACTCTGCACGCTTCAGGTGCTGAAGGCCGCTGGTCTGAAAGTGGTGGCAATCGACCCTCGTGAGCAGTCGCTAAAAATCGCTCACGAACTTGGTGCTGATGCGGTGCTGAATCCGACCACCGAGGATATCGCCAGCCTCCTCCCTCAAATCGCCGATGCCATACGCAATGGTCGAGATCTATCCCCCTTCCTTCGGGAAGGGGCTGGGGGAAGGGTAGATGGCAGCTCGGAGCCGAGTCATTCGATGACGAGCGCGACAAACGAGATTGCAGCGGGCCCCAAGTCGTCCGACGACGCCCGGGCCAAAACGGACTTCGATAACTACATCGGCCCCGATGTAGTTATCGAAACAGCTGGTGCGCCAAGTACGGGTGTTGATGCGGCAAATTGGGTGCGACGTGGCGGACGTGCCGTAATCGTCGGCTTCTCTCACCAGTCGCAAGACGACATCAACTTCGGACGTCTCCACCAGGGCGAAAAAACCATCCTAGCCTCGTCCGCAACCTCAACCGGCGGCTACCAAAAAGCCGTAAACCTAATCGCCAGCGGAGCCGTAAACGTCAAGCCCCTAATCTCCGCCCTAGTCCCCCTCGACAAAGGCATCGAAGATGGTTTTGAGCGGATGTTGCGACCGGAGAAAGACGTATATCGAATCTTAGTCGGAAACGGCTAGTGGATTCATCGGTCCTCCTTCCTTCGGGAAGGAGTTAGAGGATGGGTAGACTGCAGCTGCGACCAAGTCCGCATCGGACGCCCGGAGCCTAACGCTCCAAGACGGCTTCGAGCGAATGCTCAAACCAACGAAAGACGTCTACCGGATTTTGGTAGGCAACGGATAACCAACCCATCATCCTGAGCCCCGCCTGCACTGAGCCAGTCGAACATGTCGAAGGGTGCATCCTGAGCCCCGTCGAAGGGTGCATCCTGAGCTCCATCGAAGGGCCACGAAGTGCCAACCGCATGTCACCCCGATGAAAATCGGGGTCAATCACCTAATCTCACCCATCCCAAAGCGCACCTGTCATCCTGAATTCATGCCTGCCCTGAGCAACGCCGAATGGGTTCAGGATCAATCGACCAAACTCAACCCCCCGTCATCCCGACCAACCCAGAGGGATCTCCGGCGGCGTTCGGTGGACGGGCCCTCCCCCTCTTCGAGAAGAAGTTAGAGGATGGGCAGATCGGAACGCGGAGCCGAGTGACAAGTCACGAGCGCGACTAACGAAGAAGCTGCGACCAAGTCCGCATCGGACGCCCGGAGCCTAACGCTCCAAGACGGCTTCGAACGAATGCTCAAACCAACCAAAGACGTTTACCGGATTTTATTTTGGAACGGGAAAAACGCGAACTGTCCATCCAAACATCTGTGTGTGTAAAATAACCACCGAATAGACATATTTGCAAGCATTTTATCACCAGTTATCATCAGAGCATCGGTACGAAATCTCTGTGGCGGGATATGGAAAATTGCACGGAACAATTCGTCATGGACTGTTGCGATTTTTTCACTTGCAGTTTTGACACTAGCCGGCATCTTCTATTACCCGATAACCGAACATCGAATATCAATCCGCCAAAGCGTCAACGATTATTACCGCAATCGCTCCGTCACTTGTTGTGGGCGCTCTAGTAAATGAATGGTTAAAGCCTGTAATTAGCATGCCCAACAATATCGTCGATGAAATATTCAAACTATTTAGGTAGTCCCAGGGGAATCTATGCAAGACGAAAATACGCAAGACATACTTGCCGAACTCGATAAGTTGCTGAGCACACCAAAGCAATCGTGGCTATTGGCATCAGGAATATGTGTTGATGCCAATATTCCGATCATGGTTCCGCTGACCAAACGTGTTCTGGATCTGGCAGGTGCTCACGTGTTAGACAAAAAGTTGGTCACGCACCTAAACGCATCATTGCCTGATGACACCACGATAGAGGACACGTTGAGCCATCTGGCAGATCACATCGCAATTGCAGTTCGCTCGAAAGACAATACGTCGGTGATTGGTGCCGAGCAATTTAGCCTGTCCGATATGGAAAAAGTCCACGACCGGTTGCTCATGTCGATCGCCGAAACAATTCGCTGGGGTTACGTTCCAGCGGATTCAAATGAAACCGAGAAAATTGGGGATTACAACAATCCCCTTGTCACAGTCGACGGTCACCAGCAATTTATTAGTGCGCTCATGGATAGAAACCGGGCGGGTGTAGGGAATCGCCGGCCTCCTATCAACTTATTCACCACTAACTACGATACTTTGATAGAAGATGCGCTTGCCCTAAATCGAATTTCGTATTGGGATGGCTTTAGCGGAGGCGCTGTTGCATATCGAAGCCACGTTTATGGGGATAAGTATCCGGAAAGAAATTATCAAGCTCACGTAGTCAAATTGCACGGTTCAATCGATTGGCGTGCAGGGGACGATGACAGGCTCGTGCGCGTTCGCGATAAAGATATGTATCCGGAAGGCTTCGACAGGGTGCTTATATACCCTCAATCAACAAAGTATTTGGCGACGCAGCGTGATCCGTTCGCAGCTCAATTTGAGCTGCTTCGCAATTCATTAGGCGAAGCTGAAAGCGTATTTGGAATTTGCGGCTACGGATTTTACGATAATCACATTAATGACGAGATAGCTTTGAGCATGGGTCGAGCCGGAAGTAATACCACGCTGTTGGTCTTCACCAAAGAAATTCCCGAAGCTCTCGCCAAATGGCAGGCAGAAAGCTGGTCAAACCGCCTCTACATTATCTCGGAACAGGGGATTTACGTCGGAGCTGATGGTCCACACACCCCTTCTGATACTGCTGCGATGCTCGATTGGTGGAAGTTCGACGGACTGACGCGTATTTTGACTGATGGAGCAGTGGGGTATGTCGGATGAGCCTATTTGATCAGATTGATGAACTGCGAATTGGTCACATCGTGGAGGTCTCCGGCAACAGAGTTAGGGCTGAGCTATCTGGTGACGTCACTGAACTGACTCGAAATTTTCAAGGCCGTGTGTACCCGATCGGACAAATTGGCAGCATTGTCAAAATTCACTTTGGGCGCCGCATTATTTTCGGATTCGTCAGTTTGCTACGTCTTCGTTCCGAAGAACCGGATGACAATACAAAACCTGTCGCACCTGACGCTGACCAGCGCTTGATCGAAGTTGACTTATTTGCTGAAGGATTCTGGAATACTCGAGAGAGTAAATTGCTTTTTTCGCGAGGAGTCAGTACCTACCCCCTTCCGAGGCAAAATATCTACCTGCTGACGAGCGATGAAACTACAGGCATTTATCAGGCAGCCGAAGGCAGCCGCGATCTAACAGAATATGACCCTTTGGTTTCGTTCGCTGGATATGTCGGCGGTGCGAAAACCCCGTGTCGAGCCAATATTGATGCCATGTTCGGCATGCACTGCGCAGTTCTCGGCTCGACTGGGTCCGGCAAGTCTGGCGCAGTCGCTGCGCTGTTGCACGGTCTGCTAAACCATGTCGCCTCAGATGGCAAGGTACTTAGTCCTCGAATCGTAAATCTGGATCCGCATGGTGAGTATCGCAATGCTTTCAAAAAACACTCCATTGTTTATCGCGCATACGATCCCATCGGCACCAGCGGTACAGTCGGAACCCCGATAGAACTTCCGTATTGGCTCATGTCTGCCGACGAATTCAGAATGCTAGTTATCGCCAAGACCGAGCAAGAAGCGACCTCTCAAAACAATATTGTCTACAAGGCCCTGACACATGCCAGGATGGTGACCGCCGGTTTAGTAGAACAAGCCCCAAGCAACCATGGCACTCCGGCTCCGACAGATGATCTACCACCGGATGAGCCACGCCCGAAATCAGGAGTCACAAGAGAGGAATTGGCTGGATTCGATAGAGATAAACCAATCCCCTTCTCACTTGAAGAGTTTCACAACCACATTGTCTATCTCCAGGCAGCTAGACAAAAAAAGGGAACTTCGGTACTCGAATCTGTGACAGCTGGTGATTTCAGCACTCGGTTTGCGTCAATAGTTGACAAACTCAATGTCTTGCGCCGAGACAAGAGACTTCAATTTCTCATGAGTGAGCTGGTTTCAGGACATAAAAATCTTGCCGAAATCATTTACCAACTAATTGGAAAAATTGATGCTACGGACGGCTCCAAACCTGATATTCGAATCATCGACATTTCTGGGCTACCTAACGAAGTGGCGGGACCAGTTGCGGCGATGATCGCTCGCTTACTTTTCCAATACAAATTATATCAATCCGACTCAGAACGTGAACGGGATCCTGTACTTCTAGTTTGCGAGGAGGCACACCGATATGTGCCAAATCAAGGAGAGGCTGAATATGCAGCGGCTCAAACATCGATACGGCGTATAGCCCGTGAAGGTAGAAAGTACGGAATCGGGCTGATGCTTGTCAGTCAACGACCTTCAGATGTAGATAGTACTGTACTGTCTCAATTTGGAACATGGCTGGTGCTAAGACTGAGTAATTCATCAGATCAGCGGCATGTTTCAACATTCCTTCCTGACGGTCTTTCCGGCATGACTCACTTGCTACCTAGCCTTGCACAACAAGAGGCATTGTTTGTGGGTGAAGGCGCTGCGTTACCAGCGCGAGTCAGAGTTAATGACCTCAACGACGACCAGCTTCCTAAATCAAACACAGCGCTCTATGCACGTGGATGGGGGTTAGACCGCCTTGAACTTTCTGAGTTAGAAACGGTCGCCTCAAGAATGATCGACTGAATCAAGTCCGCCACCCACCCCTTGACCATCCCCTCCTCCTCACCCGACACTAACCCCCAAGCGACCAGAACGCCACAACACGCCCGTGCGACCACGCTCGGGCAACACACGCAAAGCTCCATGACCTCGCGCAGGGTCAGACGGCAAAGCGAGCAACACAAACGCTGACATCCCGATCTTCATCGGGACATGCAAGCGGCTTACTTCTCAGGTGCTGTGGGTTCTCCCTTCCAGATGGATAGGGAGTTAGAGGGTAGGAGAATTGCGACGCGGTCCCAAGTCATTCGATGACGCCCGGACCTAAACGCCCCTAGAATGCCCATCAAACACCGAATAAAACTTCCCAAGCCGGAGCAACTACACCCGGCTCAATACAACTTCCGAATAAGCAACGGTCTAAAGTCGAGCTAAAAATATTCGGAAATCAACATCGCGGAGATGGGTCTCGGACGTGAGAGCGGACCGAGTAGCAGACCAGCGCATCTCCCCAAACAGCGCCTGAAAACAAAGAAAGTCAGACGCCCTCCCAGCGTGTGCAGCCACCGGCCCCACGCGTTCCCAACGAGCAGGCCCAGACCGCTCTATCCCAGGTTCGAGAGTTCCACACCTCAACCCAATTTCATAAGCCGCCGCCAGCAACCGCTCGCCTCAGTGCGACTCACAACCGCACGCCGTCTGATCCTGCGCCAGCTCATCGAGCTAGACGCCCGATTCAACGCGACCAACCCCTACTTTACCATCCGGTTATATAACTATATAGTTACATGCATGCCGACCGATCAGCTATCTAAAACATTCGCAGCTCTCGCAGATCCGACCCGGCGAGAAATTCTCGCTCGGCTGTCGAGTGGCGCTGCTTCGGTGTCGGAAATCGCCGAGCCGTTCGACATGACAATGCCCGCCATTTCAAAGCACCTAAAAGTTCTAGAAAAAGCCGGACTGGTAATACGAGGAAAGGCAGCGCAGTGGCGACCTCGCAAGCTGAACGCAGAGCCGATGAAGGGCGTTTCCGAGTGGCTGGAAAACTATCGACAGCACTGGGAGGATCGACTCGATCGATTCGATGCGTTCCTAACCGATCTGCAACCCGATAAATACGACGATGCCGGTTCAACCAAGAAAAAAGAGGCTAAACCATGACGACTATCGAACACCCGGATCGAACGCTGGTCATCGAGCGAGTATTCGATGCGCCTCGTGAGCTGGTTTACGCAGCCTGGACCGATGGCGACAAGATCGACTCGTGGTGGGGTCCGTCGATGATGACGACGAAGACCGTAGCACGTGATTTCTCTGTTGGCGGATCTTGGCAGTACGAGATGTTCATCCCCGATGGCAAGAGCATGGGCAAGATCGTCGTGAACAGCTACACCCAGATAGTCCCGAACGAAAAGATTGTTTGGAACGAGCAATTGGCTGGTGACGATTCAAACAGAGTCGAGATCACCCTACTGTTCGAGGATGCTGGCGAAGAGACCAAACTCACGATGTTCATCCTCCACGACACTCCTGAGCAGAAGGATATGAACGAGTCGGGTGGAATGCTGATGGGCTTCAACATGACTCTCGACAGCTTTACCGAATTCGTCGCTCAACAATCAGCCTAAAAGGGTCTATCAATTCGTTCTCGTTGCGGTGCAAAATACGGTCGCGCCAGATTTTCGGCGCTAAACACCGCCATAAAAAACCAAGCCTGAACACGTGAAAACTAAATGGGCGAACTAGCAGCAGTCGCCAACGCAATCGTCTGGGCGCTCACCGGGGTCGTCACGAAGGGCGTCGGCAAAAACGTTCGCCCAACCCACATCGTTGCAGCGCAGGTATGGATCGGACTCGCCTTCCTGCTAACCGTCGGCTTTGTCGTAGGCGAAATCGATGCACTGATAAACGTCGAGTTTAGGTCGGCAATGTTTCTCGCTGGCGGAGCGTTGATCAACACTGCGGGATCGCTGGTTTTCTGGCTCGCTCTTTCCCGCGGCACTGTCAGCACCGTCTACCCCACCACCCAATCGATATTCATTTCGATTTCCGTTCTCGCTGGCTGGCTATTTTTAGACGACACACCCCAGGTTGGAGTGATTGGTGGAGCAGCACTGATCATCGGTGGTGTCATTCTCCTGAATTTGAAACCCGCTGTACCGGCAGACGATTCCAGCGATGATGAACATGAACAAGCGGCGACCGGTATCCGCAACGCATCACCCAAAAAATACCGTGGTGACTTCGTAGGAATCGGACTTGGTATTGCCACCTCTTTCCTGTGGGCTGGCGGTTTTCTATCGACCGTCATTGGTCTCGAAGACACCCCACCTGTGGCTGCAGCAACGATAAGAAATCTGGTGCCGGCGATTCTGTTTGTGAGTGTGGCGATTTTCTTTCCAGCTCACAGGGTCACCAGAGTTTTCAAAGGCAACGGACGTCGACTAACGCTTGGTGCATTCATGTTCGCATTCAGCGCGCTAACGTTCGTCATTGCGCTCGACAACGCACCACCAAGTGTCGTCGTCGTTCTTGTAAACACATCACCGATGTGGGCAGTGGTCTTCGCAACGATCGTGCTGCGAGAAAGGCTAGGTCGCTACGCTATCGCAGGTGCACTGCTTAGCATGGCAGGAATATTCGTGACGTTGGCGTTCCGCTAAGCCCAGAGCTTCTGAAGCACATCACGACTTCGAATCACGGCTTCTTCTCGATCAGCCAGTCGACCAGAAGTTTCGAGTGCGACAACATGACCGCCACGCTTCACCAACTCGCCTGTCGAATTCCAGTCAATCACGCCTGTACCGATCTCCATGTGCTGATCGCGAACGTTCCCCGCACCTTCAGGTCCGCGAGCATCATGAGCCTGAACGTGCTTAATACGATCCCCAAACGTTTCGATCCCAGCATCAATTCCGCCAGAACCCCAAGCATGACCGACATCGAAAGTTATTCCCACGGCGTTGCTGTCGATTCGATCCACAGCCTCGGCGAGTTCTTGATGTGATCGAATAACCCAGCCCGGGTTGTAGTGCATATTTTCGAGACCAATAATCACTCCAGCGTTTTCAGCCTCAATTGCTGCATCACTCACCCACTCTGTGAAAAATTCCATCGCAAGTGCACGGTCGTCGTCCGATTCCTCACCTTGCTCTACACCCGGCACGTGGAGTCGCCCGGGATGGAGAACAATCACTTCGATACCAAGCTCACCCGAAACAAATACTTCTTGACCAAATTCTTCGAGATCACGCTCTCGTGTTGCAGCTACGTGCGACCCAGGCAATGCAGATGGAGGGAAGTGATGCGTGTATCGAAGGCTATGTTCCTGCGACATTTCGAACGCCCACTTTAGATCGACAAGAGTCTGCTTCGACAGGTAAATCTCGGGAGCATTAAATTCGACTCCGTTGAAGCCGTTCTCTATCGCAAATTCAACTGCATACCGCACCGATTCCTGATTATCGAGCGAAGAAGTAGCAACACTGATTTCAGTCATAGTTTTCTACTACCCGGCTACCGAGTATGGGAGCCGGAAATCACCGAGTATTTCAGCTAGCTCAGCCATGTCGTTTTCGGAAAGTTTCCACTCCGCAGCCTCAGCGTTGTAAACCGCTTGCTCAGGTGTCTTGGCACCGACAATACAGCTCGTCACAACTGGATTCGCCAAACACCATGCAATAGCCAACTGGGGGCCTTCGCGACCGTGATCACCTGCCCATGCAAGCAGCTTTTCGACGATCTTCATCGCTGGAATGAAAACGCTTTCATGGAACTCCGGCTTGCTGACCCGTTCATCGTCGCTCGGGAACACGTGCCCGGGTCGATATTTACCGCTCAACATTGCTTTTGCAAGCACCGAATGAGGTATCACCCCAGTGCCTAATTCTTCGCAGGCAGGCAGTACGTCGTCCTCGACTTGTCGAGTCAGCATGTTGTAACGCGGTTGCGAACTGTGAATCGTGCCATGTTTCGCCGTTTGCCTGTGGTGATCTCCAGAAAAGTTCGACACGCCGATGTACCGAATTTTTCCTTCATCCCGAAGTTTCTCAAGATTCGCCATTGTGTCTTCGATAGGAATTTCGAATTGAGGTCGGTGTAATTGATATAGATCGATACAGTCGGTGCCGAGCAATCTGAGGCTGTTCTCTATAGCCTCGGCCATGTGTTCCACCGACTGATCACCCGACAGTTTTGTGGCTAGAAATACCTGATCACGACGACCTTTCAGGGCCTTACCAAGTACACCTTCACTGGTTCGATAGCCCTCAGCTGTATCGATGAAATTTGCACCTGCATCGATCGAGGCGTGAATCGTGGCAATGGCCTGCTTGTCGGGAATAACTCCCATCCCGCCACCAAGTGGCCAAGCTCCAAGACAAATCACCGATACATCTGGTCCGTTCGTTCCGAGTTGACGTGTGTCCATTTATCTCCTGACCGCGATAGGCAAACTGATGTCGTGGACGTTATACATGAAAGCTAATCGAGCATCTTCTCAAGCGCTTCGTTAAGAAGTCGATTAAAGCCTTCAGGATCTTCATTCATAACGAAGTGGCCGTTTGTGGGCAGGTACTGAAGTTCAATACCTGCGTCCCTCACAGCGCTTTCGTCCATAGGTCGGCCAGTAGCGTTGAAAGCGTACTTTGGAACATCTAACCCAGCTGCCAAATCGAACAAAGGAATATCGTCTGCCATGCCCTTCATTGCACCGATGGCGACTTCGGTAGCCGCAGAGATCATGCCTTCTGTGATCGTTTTTCTCAACTCGTCAGGAGTCGTCTCGGCAAACATGTTTGACACGACCGAGGCGATAGCCGAGTCGTAGTCATTCACAAACAATTGCCACTGTTCAAACTGTTTACCAGTGCTCGGATCGTCTCGCAGATATTTGAACGTGTCGGCACCAACAAACCCGACGACTCGATCTCCAAGTAGCCGACAGGCGTGAAGAATGACCATCCCGCCCATTGAATGACCGATCAAGACCGCTCGTTGCACGTTTTCTCGATCTAGCACGGCTTCGACATCTCGAGCGAATGCTGGCATCGAGTACTCGGGACGACCAAGACTCGATTCACCGTGCCCTGCAAGATCGATAGCAATAACGCGATAACGATCGGTAAACGCCAACATTTGGGCGCGCCAATGGGTGCGATTACACGTCCAGCCGTGAACGAAAACTAAGGTGAGGGGAGCACTAGAAGGCCCATCAACCTCGTATTCAATCGTTATCTCATCGAACTTGTTGGAAATTTGTCGATTCATTCCATTCCGTTCATCTAGCCGCCACCGCAGGCGAAAATCCACACTGCATATAGGGTGGTAGAGGAGGCCCTGCGACTTGATCACAAATTCGGGAGAGATCCCTTCGGATACCAATAGATACACCTGATTCACCAGCGGCTTCAGCCTGTACAAGCTCTGCGACAGGAGTCTGGAAAATACTGCTTTCATCCAATGACTTTTTTTGAAGCTCCAGAGCCCGGCTTTCCCTGAAGCCAATCGACTTCTCTCGCCACGTTTTTGTGTATCTATCGAGATCTCGGCACAGACTCACAGAGTCCCGAACTAGTGGCGGTCCATCCACACTCTCTGAACTCTCGTTGAACAGATACAAGGCAAACAGTACCGCCATCCCGAACAACAACGCTCTCCGGTGGACGTATATGAACAGCAAGCCAGCCCTCGTATCTGAATAATCAACTCAAATCGATACCGTCACGATTCGCCATCATACCGTTTCACCAAATACGCGTAGTTCTCACGCATGAATTTGCCGCCGTGAGCGGCTATCAATTAAAGGGTTATGAGCAGTGCAGAACAGCCGCATCCGATAGTTGTCCAACTGGAAGCAATCGAAGGCAGGCTCGGCAGAATCGAAAAAGCACTCGGCATAGAAGAAAAGCCGAAAACCTTCATCCGTAAGAGGACGATGGTACTGGTGTTCGTTGCACTCTTATTCGCATCAGGGCTCATGTACGTCGTTAACTACGTTCTGAATACGCTTTTTGAAGCCTTGCCGGTATAGACGTTCTCGTCACCCATTCGTCGTCCGAACGGTGCCCACAGGCATAGCGTGAACATGCTGTGTCGTTATATCCCGAACGATTCAACTGAATCGACTCCAGATTCACGCATCCTCATCTAAGTACCCCCACCAATGCCGCTCGTGTGCGCGCATAGGAATATAGAAGTACTAGACAGGCATTGATGGAGTTTCAAGTTGAACCTCGACAATCACATCCTTCGAGTGATCTCACTTAGGTCAGAATCTTCGCTGGACGAGTCGTTCGAGACCATTCTGCGAAATGCAGGCCACAAGGTCACTGTTCTCACTTCGACAGAGCCAGCATTCGCTCTGGTCAGTTCGTCGTGGCCCGATGTTGTTCTTTTCGACCCCATCTCACAATTCGGAATGTCGGGATCTATTCAACGACTCCGATCTTCCTTCGATGGAACAATCGTTGCAGCTGGTCACATACCCGATCCAACAATTGCTGCCATGTTGGAGGAACTGAGGATTACAAAATTCGCAGCTACTGCCAGCGAACTCCTCACAATTCTTAGAAATGTTCCAACCCGGAACGCCAACATAACCCTTGATCCTGCTGGATTGGTTTCTGATGATCCTGAAAAACCAGTCACATCTCCAGAACCTCAGCTTGCCATCGACAGTGAAAGACAATTGGAGTTGGTTAACACCGAGTCCAATCCGCCGGAAGCTAAATCGCCCGAGCTTTCGAACGGCGTAAATCTAGTCGTCCGTGAATCTGAATCAGAAGCGGTCAAGCGGTCAGCCCGTTCTGTAAAACTTCCACCTCTTCCGAAGATCAAAATCTCACTGCCAATGAAGCGATGGCACCGCACTGCTCTGGGCGCGGCGGTCGCAGCTGCTGTGATCGCTGCAGTGGCTATTCCATTCTTTGGTGAACAGCCAGTCAAGGAATCAACAGAAACTAACCAAATGGCAGCGAAGGCACTTCCAGTAGTTCCCGATCTTCTGACGAAACCGCTTGCCCTGCTGACTCTCGATGAAATCTCAGGTGAACATCTTCCTCTTGAGATCGCAGGCATCAAGGATCGAGCAGTTATTGAAGAACCTGCTATCGCATTCTGGGGCGACACAGCTCCCGACGCATTCGTGACGGTAAACGGTGAACCAGCTGACGTTTCTGAATACGGTGCTTTCGTAGTGGACTTCCCCCTGGAAGATGGCGCTAATTTCATCGAAGTTCTGGCGAGTGACTTCCAGGGTCGAACAACCCGACAAGCATTCACCGTGGTGAGTCTGCAGTAATGATTAGATTCACCACTTGGTCGCACATCTTCGCCCGCTCGCTGGCAGTAGTTGTACTTGCTATCACCGCACTCGCTATCTTGGGAACCGACGATTCGACTGCTGAGGCTAGAGAAAGTCGCACTGCAGTGTTCGGAACGGTGGTCGACGCGCCAGTAGATGGCAACTTAGAAGTGGTGACTCGTGATGGCATTCTTACTCTGATCATCACTGAAGACACGAGGATCGATAAAAAACGCGGGACGTTAAAACTCGACGAGGTCACTTCCGGAACTTCGGTTATCGGTTATTACTTCGAATCCGATGACACGTTGACTGCCGGCAAACTGACGTTCCGAGAACGAAACAAGAAATCGAATCATAAGCACTTGGTCGGGGTAGTAACAAAGAAGAATGGCGACTCGCTCACGGTCCGAACTACCGACGGTGATGAAGTCGAAATCGAATCTTCAAACGAGCCGACCGACGATGATACTGAGCAAGGCAGCCTGATTGTCACGATCGTCGAAACCGATGAAGAAACCGGCGACATCGACGCGGTTGCAGTTCGCACAGCCGAGCAAACTATTGCTCGACTAAACGATGCGATTGGTCACGAAATCACTCTTGCCCAAGAGAAGCTCCTCAAAGCACGCATGTCTGAAACGGCATCTATCCACCTGACACGCCTATACGAAACTCTTGACGAAATTCAGGCTGAAGCGCAGGAGAAGATCGAGGCTGCTTTCGCAGAATTCCAATCGAGCTACACGTCGACACTCGAAGAAAATCTCATTTCACCTCCGCTGGTGTTGTTCACAGGAAAAGTTCTCACGAGAAACTCGGATCAGATCGTGATAGCCCAAAAAGGCAACGGCAAACGCTCGTACATCACCATTGGACCCGATGTAAAAGTTGAACTTCTCGATGGTGAAGAAGGACAGATAGGCGATGCACAACCCGATGCTTGGGTCGAAATTTACGCCGTCCCACGAACGAAAACATCTAGCCCTATTGCCCAAATAATCAAAATAATTCCAACGCCTGCTCCACCCAACAACAGTGGTGATGCCAGCAGCCCTGATGACGAGACGATTACGGGAACCATCGTTCTGGTCGATGACAGAAACTCTGGAACTCAGCAGATCATTGTGGTCGACAATCCGGATGGCTCCGATGGTGCAGCGGCGGTCACACCGGAAACTTCTGTTACCGTCGATGACGATTTGGTGCCAGGTCAGGAAGTAGAAATCGTTCTTGGTGACGACGGATTCTCAGCCGATGAAGTGGTTGTGGTTTCATCACCTTCAGACGGCACTGAGCCGACCGCGACTCAGTCACCGCCAGTCGAGTACAAGTTGATTGGCAAAATCAGAGAACTGGTCAATTCCGGTATCGACAGTGGAGGAACTACTGGAGTCATTCTCGACGATGTATTCCTGAGTTTAGATTCCTTCTCCCCAGAAACCGATCCACTTGAAGTTGGTCAGGAAATGCAGTTCACCGTCGTTGTGGACGAGGACGGTCGATGGGTCATTGTTGGTATCGATCAATAGCCAGGTTGATCGAGTTTTAAGCTTCTACATCACGAGTGTCTTCACGATGCCATCCTGCATGCTGTGATGTAGTGAGTATGCTTACCGGCAAGATAATTATGGGGGCTAAACACATAGGCTATGCTGTCGTCACATGGATTATCAGTAGAAAGCCGTGGCATACGGTGCCCGATCTACAACCCGGTCAGAACGTAACGGTCAATCTCATCGGCCTGCATATTGCAGAAGTCGAATTTGGCGGCAGCACGACTGCCGATGGGGTCATCGAGGCGATCGACCCAGAGACTCGAGAGATTACCGTACGACTAAATCTTTCGTTCAGCGGTCAACGATTCATCATCGTGTCGCCGGCCCGAGTGTCTCTCGTCTGAAACCTACGATAGTTCGCCAGTCTCGCTCATTATCGCCAGTTGATTTCCATCAGGGTCTTTGAAAAAAGCCATCTTCAATTCGTAATCATCTGAAGCGTGGATTACGTGCGGAGAGTCCTGAAACTCAACTCCGGATTCAGAAAGATCTGAGTAGCTCTCATCGATATCGGCGACCTTGTAGTAGATCACCGAGCTCTCACCTGAAGGTTCACCTTCTCCAGCACTCAGCATCAAACGAATCCCGCCGTTGTCAAAAAACGCGATGTTCGGCGCATCAAAGATTTTGGTCATTCCCAGCGTATCGCCGTAAAAATTTGTTGATCGCTCGATATCGCTGACATGAAGGGCAACTTGCCCGATCTGTCCAAGCCCCGCTTTACTCATACCGAATCATCCCCTCTAGTTCTTCTGCTTACGGAAGTTCAGGGACACCCAAGTTTTCATCGGGTCGCCATTCAGACCAAGACTGGTTGAACGGCTCCAATCCAGACTCCAGCAGAGCTATCGCATCAAGCCCGGCTTGCCTAATTTCCGCGGCTAGCTCTGCAGAAAAATATCCAAGCTCGGTCAACTGTGCAAACTCGTCCTCGTCCTTCCAGTGCCAGGTAAGATCCGGCCGCACTACTACATCGAGTTCTAGATCACTTACTTCGAAGCCGGTTGTAGTCCTCTTTTGCGGAATCTCGATATTCACATACCAACACTGAAACTTTCGCTCTGGCATTTTCCACATCGCCCAGATTGAATACATTTGGTTTGGGTAAGTGATGCTAACGAACTCGGTATCTCGCCATTTTTTAGGCGACATGTCGATTCCGATTTTAGGATTCAGCACCCGATCAATCAGATTTGGACGACCCAGAATTGGAGTTCCTTCGGCTGTATACAAAACAGTCTGCTCTACTGAGTCCTCGACCACTCTTACCGGCGATTTGAAACAGGTATTACCCATGAGATCGACGCCAGTGAGCAGAACCACCTCACCAGTCTTGAAGTATTCCGTCACTCGGGATTAGCCCCTAATTTCCGACAACGCTGATGCGTAACCTTCCATCAGCACGCTCACCTCAGTCGAGTAATTCACCAAAAGTACGCCAGCATCGCGCCATTGGCGAGCTTGCTCGGCTGAACTGACCAACATGGCGCAAGTCTTGCCATATTTGTTGGAAGCTTCAACTATCTGCGTTCGCTTCTCGTCCAGCACGCTGTTCATTTCGGTAGTACCGAACACACCCAAATCTTGCGCAAGATCTTGAGGACCGAGTGTTAGCGCATCAATGCCGTCCATCGAAGCGATCTCGTCGATATGCTCGAATGCCTGAGCCGACTCGAACATCACGGTGATAAACACCTGATCGTTAGCAAATTTCAGTCGATCCATCACGGGCATCGAAAGATCGAAATCATTGCCCGGCGTAGCTCCGGCCATTCCACGCGAACCGCGTGGAGTGTAACGAGAAGCAGCAACGATTTCCGCTGCATGCTCCGGGGTGTCGACCTGCGGACAGTGGATGTTGTAGATTCCGATATCAAGAAGGCGTGTTATCCACTCACGATTTGCCTCAGGCGGTCTAACCATCACCGGCATATCGAGCGCCCTGCCCATCGCAGCAAAATTGGCTACTGTTTCGATTGACGGTGACGAGTGCTCCATATCCAGACGAATGAAGTCGAGCCCTGCTTGTTTGAACATCGTCAACGACGCCGGATTACGGGTCATGTTGACCCATGTGCCGATCTGCAATTCGCCTCGCTCGACGCCCGCCTTCAGTGGATTCGCTTTCAACTTCACTCGCCTTTCAGTGATTCACCAATCGCAATTTACGGGCGCGAGTGTAGAGCATCCGTGGCTACCTCAACCCAAACAGCTGAGGCAACCAGTAAGAATCAGGCTATCTACTTAGCAAGAAATCCCGAAATACTATCCCGAAGACTCTCAGCATCCAATCCATGTACCTCGATGTGATCTTCGAGCGTTCCGTAGTTTCGAAGCTCCATATTTCGAACACCAAGCGACATAAGTCGGTGCGGTCGATCATGCAGCGCTCCTGAAACCTCGGCTGCGGATGTTCCCAGCAGGTACGGTTCGACCGGCACTACTTCCGAGGCGCCAGTATCTCGCAGTGTCCAACTATCGAACGGCATCACGGTGGTCGCGTATAGGACAGTTACGTCGAGAGCTTCCGTGGCTTCCAGCACACGGTCGAGCATTGGACCAACAGCGATCACAGCAGGCGCGCCTGACGAACCCTGACGTTCGACATGAAATTTGCCAGGTTCTACAGGTCGCGCCGTCGAGTTCATATCTTCGCTCAGTCGAACGTAAACCCGACCATCACCAGCGGCTGCCTCATCTAGTAGCACCGCGGCTTCGTCGGCATGGCCGGGAACATGGATTTCGAAATCAGGAATAAGTTTGAGCAGACCGACATCGCCGGGAGCCTGATGAGTTCGCCCACTGTTCGATGCATCAAACGATGCCCCGACACTGACGAACACACCACCTAATCCCAAATGTGCAAAATCGATCTTGATCTGCTCGTATGGTCGTTCAATCAGGAACGGTGCGTAGCTGTGGACCAGAGGACGAAAGCCCTCTTTTGCTAGACCCGCTGCCACTCCGATCATCAACTGCTCACGAATTCCACAGTTGATGAATCGGTCAGAATATTCGTCGGAAAGTCCCCCGTATTTGAACAATCCAGCTTCTCGAAATTGTGAAACGCCGATGTCGGCAAGAACCACCACAGAATCCGGATTTTTTTGCAGCATCCTGCCAGTCGACTCGAGGAAGGCATCTCTCATTGTTGCTGGCATTACTTCTCCTCCACTTTCGCTACCACCACATGCGGCACGCCGGGATGGCTCTGAGTCAGAGCAGTCTTAATATCTTCGTGGTTCCGACCGTCTATAGTTGCACTCGACCAGCCTTCGTTCTCAAACCGTGTGGCGATTCCGCCCGGCCAACCGAGCGACGCCGAATTGTTGTCGATCACAATCGCAGTTAGGTTTTCGAGCCTCATTCGTGCTGCCATCGCTATGGCTTCGTGATTGCTTCCTTCATCTAACTCAGCATCACCGATCAAGCAGAACACTCTGGGCTCGTTCTGTTTCCGCAGTCGCAGTCCCATCAGCATTCCAACGCCGATACCCAGACCGTGTCCCAGAGACCCGGTTCCTATTTCCACGGCAGGAATAAGCTCGCCATCGGGGTGATAGCCGAACGAGGAATCAAACTCGCCCCAGTGCTTCAGATCGTCGACAGCGATCAAGCCCTTCGCGGCGAGAACAGCGTAGTACGCCATCGGTCCATGCCCCTTCGAAAGAAGGAACCTGTCGCGGTCGGGTGCTTGTGGATTTGCGGGATCGATTTTCAGCACTGAATCGTAAAGCGTCCATATCACATCGAGCGTTGACGTTGCGCTAAACGAATGCTTTTCGTCGCCTGTCATCAAGCTCATCAGCTTTTCGAGGTCTTGGTAGCCATATTCAGTAACAGAACGTTGAGTCATTCGTTCATTATCGCTTTCAGTTTGATTAAAAAGCATCTGACGAGTAGCCTGCAACTTCAAGTTAACTTGAAGTCAACAGGAATTTCGATAATGATCGATATCTCGCTACTTCTCACAATCGGGGAAGTATCTCGCCGAACAGGCGTGGCGACATCGGCTCTCAGATTTTATGAGAGCAGCGGCCTAATCGAATCTCAGAGAACGGCCGGGAACCAAAGGCGATATCAACGTTCGACCATCCGTACGATTGCAGTTATAAAAGCGGCTCAACGAGCCGGGATTTCGCTTGAGGAAATCGGGCGACGACTCGCTGAACTACCGACCGGAAGGCCACTGACGCGGGAAGATTGGCAGGCACTCTCAGAGTCGTGGGCTGTAAGTCTTGAGAATCGAATAGCTCAACTCGCCAAAATCAAAGAAGATCTTGACGACTGCATCGGATGCGGTTGTCTGTCCATCGACAGTTGCTCGTTTATCAATCCCGGAGACGAGCTATCGACGAGCCTGACTGGCACCAGCAAGCTTGAATTTACTGCCAATACTGACGCCAATTAATCCCCGTAAACAAAGTTAGCACTGGCCGACGTAATACACTTCCGACTCATGACACAGCCAACCACAGCAGACGCCGAAAAGCTGCCCAGCAAACTGACCACGCGCCGATCAGTGCTGCTGCTCATGGCGATGCTGGCTGTCGTTGTGATCGTGCCAATGGCTCTCGACCGTCAACGTACCCCCGTGGAGTTTGATCAATCGGCCGTCGATTCGTTCAGTGAATCGCAAGCCGAGGTTGTCTTCATAGGCAACTCTCTACTCAACACGCGCATTGATCCCGATTACTTTGCGGGGCTGACCAACAGTAGCACCGCGTCACTCGGCATCGACGGTATTGCACCAGGAATCTGGTATCTGCAGATGGCAAACGTAGTTGCCGCTGCCAAAGAACCGCCCGAGCAAATATTCGTGTTCTTTCACGACGACCTGATCACACGGCCTATCTACTTCACAGGGGTGAAGGATCAGCGCTTACGAGATTCTCTGACTCACTCGAATTCGAGCGGATACAGCAACATTCCCGTCCAAGGTGATTCGCTCGCTGAAAAGATGACTAACGCATTTGAAAAGCTATATCCGCTGTCAAATTCGAGGGCTACTGGTTCGGACGACCTTCTCTCATCTATTGCCTCTCAAGTCATCGGATTGAGCGACGACGAAAGAACCGAATCGACCGCAAAAGTATTCGGATTTGCCAACAGACGCGATCAAGAAGCGATCATCCAGCAGCCGAAGTATCACGGCACATTCGCCTCAATGATTGAGGGTTCATTCCTGCCACCACTCATCGAAATTGCCAACAAACTCGGTTCCGAAATTACATTCGTGAGAGTCGCCGCACGTCCCAATAGTGATGGCACTCCAAATGAACCTGAATCACTGGCTAATTATTCCGAAGATATCGACGCTTATCTCACTGAAAAAAATATTCGGTACGTCGACATGATTTCGCACATCGATGAAGGTGCGATTGACGCTGCTATGTATTTCGATGGCTACCACATGAAGCAGCGTTTTCGTCAGCACTACACCGAATTTTTCGCCGAGTGGATGAATTGGAGTATTGACCCTAATGATCATTCGGGAACCGCTCGATGACGTTCCAATCGCTTGAATACGCCGTCCTCCTGTCCGCAGTTTTTGTCGTCTATTGGTTTCTTTCACGACGGTACCAAAACGCCGTGCTTATCTTAGCCAGCTACGTGTTCTATTCGTACGTCGATCTGCGAATGGCGCTGCTAATCGGTGGCTACACGCTCGTCACTTATGTCGCTACCAATCAGATCGAAAAAGATACAAAGAACGCTCGGCGATATTTGGCAGCAGCACTGATCGCATCACTAGGCACTCTGACGATCTTCAAGTACGCAGGATTTTTCGTGACGGGCGTTGCAGGTGCATTGGATGTTGTCGGACTCGCCAGCTTCGATTCAACGCTGAAGATCATTCTCCCCGTGGGCATATCGTTCTACACGTTCCAATCAATCGGTTACCTGATCGACGTGTATAAACAACGAACTCATGCCCGTACGAACCTGGTCGACACCGCCCTGTTCATCAGCTTCTTTCCGCAGCTGGTGGCGGGACCTATTGAACGTGCATCGAAGCTATTTCCACAATTCGAACAACGCAGAGTTTTTAATCCTGAACGAATATCGTCAGGTATTTCGCTACTGGCGTGGGGATTGTTCAAAAAACTTGTTATTGCCGACAACGTTGGCATGCTCGTCGACAACATTTTTGCCGTAAACAAAACTAGTGGAGCGATGCTATGGGTTGGCGTGTTTGCCTTTGGAATTCAAATTCTCGCTGATTTCTCTGGATACACCGATATAGCCCGAGGATCGGCTCGAATTCTGGGTATCGATCTATCAGTGAATTTCAGGCATCCGTGGTTAGCCTCGTCGCCAATAGACTTCTGGCGACGCTGGCACATCACCCTTTCCGAGTGGCTCCGTGACTACGTCTATATTCCGCTTGGTGGAGATCGTCATGGCAAACGGCGAACAGCAGTAAATGTCGTAGTCACTTTTGCACTTGGAGGACTCTGGCACGGTGCGGCGTGGAACTTTGTTCTCTGGGGATTACTCCACGCCGGACTGCTTTTGATTTGGCGTGGTGCACGTAGCTTGAAATTGGGATTGCCAAATCCTGCGTCTGCGATCATCACATTCATCGCTATAGGTGCAAGCTGGCTGCTATTCCGAGAAAGCGATCTGACGTATATCGGAAGGAACATTTTTGCTGGCAGCACCGAAACTAAATTGGCACTATCCCTGGGCGTTACCGCCCTGCTCTACTCATTGCCACTGTGGGTACATGCGTTGGTCGACCGTCCGGACATCACGAACCTCTGGACGCGAAACGACGTGAGCCGAACAGCCGTTTACACCGTTCTCACGCTCACGTCGTTTATAGCTATTTTGGCCCTCAGAGCCGACACTTCAGCAGACTTTATCTACTTCCGTTTTTAGCACTGAGTCAGATCCAGTATCCACTTACGAAGGCATCAGCCAGTCGCCAACATTTGCGCAGTTGGTCGAAGGGTCAAGCAAGTTGCCTTCGTCGCCTTCGCACATGAACACTACATTCCCAACCACCGTGTAATCGTTGTAAGTAGGGAATCGAGTAGTGCAAGCCTGACCAACCGGCAGAATATCTTCCGGTTCATCGATTTCAGGATTCAGGTACGAAGCTGAGAACGCTTTGGAAGGGAAGCCTGTATTCGCTTTCACCGCTGATGAGCCAACCGGACGTCGGCAAGAGATTCTGTCGGTAAAGTCGCCGTCACGAGCCTGGTTATCGCCGGGTCGACGATAGGTTTGATCTTCTGCGGCAGCGACACCAAGCGTTTTAGCGTCATCGGCCGATGCGTAGATCAGAACACCAACTTCGGTCTGGTTCATGTATCCCCATTTGTACGTCGTGGCACCGGGATAATCCAGTTGAAAGTCTTTTTGCGCCTTCCAACCAATTGCCTTGATATCTTCCTCAGTGAAGATCTGGGTCGATTCAATCATTCGAATTCGCTGCGGAGTGGCTTCATCGCCACCAGACGCCACGAGCGATTCATCCTCGGCAGACCCACACGCGACCGCAACCAGAGCGATCAACATCGCAGACATAACGAGCAACTGCGTCTTCAAACCGTTCTTCACTCGAACCATGGACAGCTCCCCTTAATTCGGAGCAATTGAAAAATTCCTGAGTGATCATAATTTGTTTGGGTGCAGAGTAACGAATACCAACGGATTTAGGTAACTTCTTAAAACAAATCAGGCCACCAAAATGGTGACCTGATTCATAAATTCAATCCACAAAGCTAGCTGGGTTTATTCAGTGGGAATCAACCAGCCTGCAATCTTTTCGCAGTTTGTAGAAGGGTCCGTCAAGTTACGAGTGTCGCTCTCGCACATGGCGACGATGTTCCCCACGACTGTGTAGTCGTTGTAAGTTGGGAACCGGTTTGAGCAGACTCGGGTCTGCGCTTCAACATCATCAGACTCAGCAATTTCAGGATCGAGATACGAAGCAGAGAACGACTTTGAGCCGAATCCTGTTTCGGCTTTCACCGCCGATGCACCAGCCTTATCTCGGCATGAGATTCGGTCGATACTGTCGTTGTCTGGTGCCTGACCATCCGACTCGCGACGGAAAGTTTGGCCTTCAGCAGAAGTAACGCCATGATTCTTGGCATCTTCAGCCGAAGCGTAGATCAAAATACCGACTTCCTTGGTATTCAGGTAGCCCCATTTTGCGACCGTTGCCTCAGGGTAATCAAGGATGAAATCTCGCTGGCCTTTCCAGCCAATTCCTTTGAGATCGTCTTCGGTGAAGATCTGATCAGACTCAACTATCCTGATCCGTTTTGGGGCATCTTCCGTACCGCCCATCGTTACACCATCGTCGCCACCGCCACCAGCACCACAGGCAACGGCTGTCATTGCAATAAGTAACGCTGAAATCGTGAGTAGCTGCGCTCGCGACACCAATCTCATTAACTTCATTAAATCAAACCTCTAAAAACGCGGATCGCGCGGAATATTTCGTCAAACTCTTATTAGGAAGAGAAGCCTATCGCATCTCCAGCCCTCATGGGATCAAGTACGACTACAGAACCGTGCTGCCGACACTGTCGGGCATCTCGATTGGACTTGGATCTTCGGTATCGATCATCCAACCTGCCAACAACGACCGCATTTCCGAAATCACACCAGCGTTTTCGGGAAGATGGGCGACGTTTTTGAGCTCCCACGGATCTTTGGTCAAATCGTAAAGCTCATCCACGTCACCAGGTCCGCCATCTGAGCCAGAACCCAAAGTTGCACCACGCGCCATCGGGTCGGTTACGTACTTCCATTCTTTGGTCCGCACCATTTTGCGACGACCTTCGGCCTCACGAGCCCAGAGCGTGTGGATCAGTGTTTCGTAGCCCAGAGGTTTTGGCAGATCGTCGAGTATGTCCATTGTTACCAGCGGACCACCGGCGCCATATTCTGAAAAGGCAGCATGACGTGCATTGGCAGATGTGACAGTTGGCAACGGTCGCCCCTGCATTCGTCGTGTTTCAGCTTCCGACAGAACAGTATCTTCATGTTCGCCGCCACGAGCCCACCCTGTTCCGATTCCGTCGAACGAAGCTAAACCTTGCAGCTCAAGTAGAGTCGGCAAAATATCGATCGTATTCGTCATCGAGTCGTCCGAAACGCCCTGAGGAACGCCGCCGGCAGGCCATGAAACGATGAGAGGCACTCTCACGAGAGCGTCATAGAACACTCCGCCTTTGACCGCCATGCCGTGCTCACCGCCAAAATCACCGTGATCTGCGGTAAATACAATGATCGTGTTTTCTCGAAGTCCAAGCTCTTCCAACTTGTCGAGAACTCGCCCAATACCGTCGTCAACAAAACGAGTCATCGCCTGATAGACACTAACTATTCCGCGGCGATGCTCCTCTGAATCATCTGTTTGCCGTAGGACCTTCGCCAGCAATCGATTTCGCTCCGGCGCCGTGCCATCGGTGTACTCATCGGTTCGCTGAGGAGGCATTACGACGTCTTCAGGCGGGAACATATCGGCGTACCGGCGAGGTACTTCGTATGGTTCATGGGGGTCAGGGAACGACACCCAAAGTGCAAACGGATCTGGCTCTCCCGAATCAGTCGCAGCAAAATCTCCCGCTGCGTATTTCTCTAGAAACGCTTCGGTCTGGGTAGCGATCACTGAAGTTCCAAAATTCTTTTCTGGATTATCAGAAATTTTGTAAGCAATTCGAGGGCTTTGGCCGCTCTTGCGAAGAGCCGCACGATCTTCGTGCCCCGCATTGATATCGGCTTCAGGTACCACCCATTCCATGCCAGTATTTCCGACGTTAGCGCCTTTGTAGCGGTTGTCCTTTGGAAGCCCCACGTGTGAGACCTCGCACCGAACGTCGAATAGATCGAGATCGCTTTGTTCGACAAATGCGTGGTTTTTTCCGATCAGTCCCGTAGTAAAGCCGTTGTCTTTCCAGATTCGGAACGCATGCTGCTCGTTCTCAGGCATAAGCGTTTCGTTTCTTCGGCAGCCGGTCGAGTGCGGATATCGACCCGTCATCACAGAAGTTCGCGCCGGTACACATAGCGGGTGCGGAGTGATTGCGTGTTCGAATCTCACTCCTTCATCGGCCAAACGTTCGAGAGTCGGTGTTTCAATCCCAATCTCTGAATACATTCGCAAGATGGAAGACTTCATCTGATCGGCCATGATGAAGAGAACGTTCGGGGTCGAATTTTGTGTCATTATTTCGTTTCGCGTAAATCTGCGGTATTCGTCAATATTGCTGACCAGCTACAGGGTGGTCACGTGCTCATGCGAGGGAGTGTGCCTTCCCACTCGCTTAGTAGATCATTGTGCCAAACCCAAGACTCACCCAGAAACTCTTGCCCAGCCAATTTTCCGCGTCCTGTCGCCCACAAAAGCGTGATCCAGCCCGGAGTATCGAGCGGCGCCCACGGGAAGAGTCTTGCCAATACTCGACCACAAAGTTCGTTATCGGGATCGAACTCGGCTTCAGTCCCGACCACTGCATCGTGTCCATGCATCAGAATCTCAACGCAACCCATCGCTAAAAATGCCTCTGGATCGGCCATGCCAGTTGGATGAAACGCCCGGACGTTGGCAGGTGTAGCCTCGGCAACTCTTGCTAAAGAAGCCGCACTGAAATCAATCTGACCAGCTGCCCCTTCGACGGTACCTTCCTGATAGTGCAAACCTGCAGATTCCAGATGCTCTTGAGACCGCATTGCCAGATCGCCTGAGTAGAAATCTAGAGAGTCGGCAATGTGAGCTGCCGTTTTGGACCGCGTCCACTCGAGACCATATGCGAGCTTGTCCCACAAATCGGGATCAAGCCTGCGCAATGACTCGGTGCAAAGGGATGCCGAACTTCTCAAATCGGCGCTGGTTACAGGCTTTCGTTCACTCATCTTCCACCACACAAATCGTAGGCGATTGCCAACATGCTTCTTGTTCCACTGATCAACGAAGCAATACCAACTGATTCATCGGTTCCATGTGCTCGCGCAAGCATCGGATCGTCATCAGGATGTGAACCGGTGAATCCATATGTAATTGTTCCAAGATTCCTCGTGAATCGAGAATCGGTGAAGCCGTTGCTAATTGCTGGAATCCACTGGATATCGTCCCGACCAACGGCAGCAGCCTGGGCTTTACGAATCGAGTCGGTCAGTTCTGTTTCAAATTCAGATGAATTCGGCACCGACATATAGTCGATTTCGTACTCAAGTCCTTCAATTCCCTCGAACGCCTGATCGAGCTCGCGTCTTACATACGCTTCGTCTTGAAACGGCAATGTTCTGATATCACACGTCAACTTGATCTCTTCAGGAACGCTATTCGATTTAATGCCGCCTGAGATCATCGTTGGGGTAAGAACCATTCGGGATAGCGCTTTGAGAAGCGAACCGAGACGTGGTGATGTCTCATTCATCTCCGCCACTATGCGATCGATGTTCATCGGAGACGGTTTCTCTTCAATTCCGAACGATCCGACGTGATCGAATATTTCTAGCGAAGTATCTCGTTCTGGGCGGTATGCCTCGATGGCTCCCAGCGCCCTCGACAGCTTGTAGCTTGCGTTCACACCTGTCCACGGTACTGAGGCATGGGCACTCTCACCTCGAAGGGTGATATGCAGTTCCATACGACCCTTTTCTCCCGTACCAAGAAGGTAAGTGAGCGTGTTGCCCATCTCGACCGGTGTACCACCACCTTCGTTGACAGCAAACTGCGACTTCAACGATTCGGGATGATTATCGGCAAGCCATCCGAAACCCCAACGACCGCCGTGTTCTTCGTCCGCACCACTGACTAATCGAAGTCCATGATCGAGCCTCACGCCCGAACGCTTCATGATCGCCATCGCCACTAGCTGGCATGTGAGCAGCGCCTTGCAATCGGAAGCGCCGCGACCGTATACGCGACCTTCAGATATCTCAGCAGCGAACGGATCCCAGTTCCATTTCGATTCATCTTCCACGGGAACAACGTCAGTGTGCGACATCATCATTAAACGTGTGTCGTTGTCATCACCGGGGTAAACGGAAATGATGTTTCCTCGATCTGGATCACGGGCGAGTATCTCTGAAGACAAACCGTCTTCAGCTAGCCAATCACGAATAAATTCGGCAACCGCTGTTTCTCCACCAGTTGGCATGAAGCCAGTATTTACTGATGGAATCCGTACCAGCGACTGTTCGAGCTCAACGATCTCGTTCGTTGCCGCCTCGACCTGATCTAGCAGGCTTTGGAGTGATGGCATTCGGTGTTCCTCGCAAGTTGTCGATTTGAATTGATTTCACTCCGGAAACTAGCATTCAGAGTTCAAGGGGTCAACGTACACCCCTTCGATATTCGTTTGAATCATCCACCGAAATGACTCACTCGAATTTTTTCACCAAACGAAAAAAGGGATGACACCGAAATCGATGTCATCCCTTTTCAAGAACATTCCTGGAACGAGTAGGTGTCTATTCCTCTTCGTTGTTGTTCAGACCTAAGCGACCTCTCCAGTTGCGGCGACGAGTAGCGCTGCCAACTGGCTCTGCATCTGCAGTTTCTTTCTTTGGCTCAGGTTTAGGTGCAGTCTTTTCAGCCGCCTTCGACTCTGTCTTAGATTCTGCTGCTGATGACTTCCTAAGTGCCGGAGGCTTCGGCGCTGACCTGCCGTTACTCGTGCCATTCGAAGATGATGAACCGCCAACTCGTCGTCGAGTAGGAGTACGGCGCATTTTAGTTTCTGTGGTCGACTCTGCTGCGACATCTTCCTTCTCGGAAGCGGTAGCGGCAGCCGACCTACGAGTAGCAGGTTTGCGAGCTCGTGTCGTCGCTATGCGTCGAGTCTTCGTACCAGCGGCGGAAGTTGCAGTCTTGCGAGTGCTAGATCGACGAGAAGTCGCAGCCTTCGTAGCGGCTTTGTCTTCTCCGTTAGGTGAAGCAGCCTCGTCGGATACTTCAGGTCGTGACGAAGCGGCAGATCGAGATCGTGCCTGCGCCCGTGTCATCCATAGCCCGGTGAAGAATGTCTTATTGAGCTTCTGAACAACGTCGGCAACACGAGCCGATTCAGCGGAAAGGTTCATATCGAATGCTGCAACTTCGATGTGCTTACCAACGTCCTTAGCAGCCTGCAAAGCCGGGTAAAAGTCAGCATCCCCACTCACGACGATTGCAGTGTCGTAATGGTCGTTGTAGGCATTCGTGACGACGTCGGTTGCCAACATTACGTCAACGCCCTTTTCGACCATGATGTCACCACGTTGTTTCCAAATCCCTAGTCGAACTTCTACATAAGGAGTGTCGTAAAGGGAGTCTAGGAACTTCGATTGTTCAACACCAACGTTCGGGTTTGATTCAGATTCCTGGCGGATGTTGTAGTAATAAATCCGCTGTAGTTTTCGACCGTTTGCCAGTTTCTGGGCGAACTTGTCGAACTGGAGGTCATGCCTGCCACACTGCTGCGACAGCACGTGGTACAGGTTGCTTCCGTCGATAAACACCATCACACGATCTGACTCGCGTTGGGTCGACACTTTAGAAGACTTCGAAGGCATTTCAGCCACCACCTAATAAGTCATCGCCAGTCGCGCGGCATTTCGGCTCGCACAGTCGGCGGCTATTTTTCACAGGTGAGTCTTGGTGGGCGGAGGCGGGAAAATAATTCAAATAGTTGCGATCGCCCGTTTCGACTTCACACTTCTATTCTAACCCCAATTTTCGGCCTACCACCGTGTAAACCATCCAAAACCGAGTGGGGGTTACGCCAACAACAGTTCAGCGTCGTAATCTATTTATCTCGCTTGACTCTCGGGCGCATCGGAAACATTATTGCGTTTGCGGAAACAAAACACCGCAGAAAAACAGTGCCAACGGCTACTTAACCTGTACAAGGACCCTAGTTAACCATCATGAAAACCGTCAAACAAATCGAAACGCCATGCGAGATGCCGAACGGTCTGCAATGGACTGATGAAGGTCTTTTTGTGATGGATCAGAAGACCGATAACGTTTACGTGGTCGACGAAACCGGCAAGCTTCAGCGAACTATCTCCACTCCAACAGCCAATGGTTCAGGCATTACCGTTGGTGGTGGTTTTCTTTGGACTGCATCGAACGGAAATTCGGTTTCGCGACCGTCTCGATCAACAGACACCGGCCTCGGTTACATCTACAAGCTAGATATTCAAACTGGTGAGCCAGTCGACCGTTTTCGTACCCCAGACGGTGGGGGAATTCATGGGATCGAGTGGGATGACGGCAAAATATGGGTCACCGCTTTCCAGCCAACGGCGATTTACCTGATGGATCCTTCCGACGATTACAAGATTGTCCACAGCTTTGAAGTGCCAACACCTCGTCTTCACGGACTAGCCCGAGTTGACGATGGTCTGTGGTGTGCTCACACAACCGACAACGTTGTCATCAAATACGACGTGGATTCAGGAGCTGAGCTTGATCGAATAACCATGGATGAAGGCGATGCGTTCATTCACGGCATGTCGATCAAAGATGGCGAACTTTGGTATGGCGATGCGAACTTCGCTGGCAAGCACAACACAGCAGTTG
Source organism: Candidatus Lucifugimonas marina (assembly GCA_029593915.1). Classification (GTDB taxonomy): domain Bacteria; phylum Chloroflexota; class Dehalococcoidia; order Lucifugimonadales; family Lucifugimonadaceae; genus Lucifugimonas; species Lucifugimonas marina. Next base: position 2,234,960 of record CP046147.1, read on the forward strand.
TTGGCAAACCTGAAATCGGCATCATCAAACGCTAGTCCAATAGCATCAGAGGGATTTCAGCTTGAATTCATTTCCTGTAGTTGATAGCCATCATCATTTTTGGGAGATCGATAAGTTCGATTACTCGTGGATGCCTGATGGCAGTCCCCTGGCGACCGACTACGGTCCTGCCGATCTCGCGCCGCTCATCAAGGAAGCTGGCGTCGATTACACGGTAGTCGTTCAAGCCGTTTCGTCGCCCGACGAAGCGCGCTGGCTGCTAGAACTTGCCGAACAGAACGATTTCATAGCCGGAATCGTCGGCTGGGTCGACCTAACCGATCCCGAAGTTGGCTACACGCTCGACGAACTTCAGCGAAGCAAATACTTCAAGGGCGTTAGGCATATCTGGGAAGGCGAAAATGATCCCGGGTGGATAGTGAATTCCGGTGCGATAAACTGCTTACACGAACTTGTGCGCCGAGATTTAACCTTCGATTTTCTTGCCAAGCCGCCAAACCTCCCCTTCATTCCACAAGTGATGGATCAGGTCCCCGATTTAAGAGCGGTGGTCGATCACATCGCAAAGCCATTGATCGCAGAGCACCTAGTAGAACCTTGGCTCTCCGACATGCGAAAAGTCGCCAGCATTAACGGAATTCACTGCAAAATCTCTGGAATGATTACGGAGGCAGATCACCAAAACTGGACCGCCGATGATCTGAGACCGTACGTCCACCACATACTCGGGATGTACGGGACGGATCGCCTGATGTTTGGAACCGACTGGCCGGTATGCACGTTAGCTGGTGAATACCAAACGGTAGCCGACACAGCCCGCGGAATTCTCGACTCGTTATCTCCCGCTGCAAAGTCCGACGTCTTCGGCGGAACTGCTGCACGATTCTACCGACTAGATATTTGAGTTCGGGTCGTCGGATAAGCAGATCGCAGCCTAGTCTTCACTAAGCAATTTGAATGGACCAGAGGGAATTTTCTCTCTGGCCCCTTTCATTTAACGGACCTTTTCCGTGGAGCCAAAGTAATCGGTACATACGGCAATAGGTAGTTACCGCAGTGCCATTGTTCATTCCTCCGATGTTTACGGCTTCCCAATACGTGAATATTGAAGGGATTAACAGAATCGTGCGGTCGCAGGGGCGATCGCTACAACTACAAGATATGAAGACAGGGAGTACTTGAAATCATGTCTGAGAATACCGGTGTAAGCGAAGAGCGCCAGTTAGTCGTATTCGACCTCAACGAAGAGGCATACGGCGTAGACATCAGCGCTGTTCGTGAAATCATCCGCATGCAGGAAATAACCCGCGTGCCACGAGCCCCCGAGTTTATCGAGGGTGTCATTAACCTCCGCGGTAAAGTGATTCCAGTGGTCGACCTTCGATCACGTTTCTCAATGCCAGGAACCGAACGCACGGACGAGCACCGAATCGTTGTCGTCGACGTCGGAGGTCAGGACATCGGAATGGTTGTGGACGCAGTGACGGAAGTCAGCCGCATCCCATCCAGCTCGATCGAGCCACCTTCAACGGTGATTACAACTAACGACTCTGAGTACCTCACAGGAATTGTGAAGAGCGAAGAGAAGTTGATCATTCTGCTCGACATTGCGAAGGTGATCAGCGACAGCGAGCAAGTACAGCTTTCAGAAGTACAACAGTTGCCTGACTCAGCAGCCGCTTAATTAGCTAAGCAACTACGAATCGTGAAAAGCGCCGGGTCGTAAGACTCGGCGCTTTTTTGTTAACAAATTACAGTCGATTCCTTCTAATTTGTGCTCGTTAGTTCAAGCGAATATTTCGACTGACCTCATGCCTTTCAGACCTTTATGCACTTTTTTGCACTTTTAGTTAAAAATATGCGAAACGTCATACAAGAAACGCCCATACGACCGGAACATTTTCACAGGGACTAGTTCTCGTTAAAAACGTATGTGTCGCGTTTATCTTTCGCCCATATTGATTAGATGGTCACGTGAAATTTGATGTCGTGCCTAAATACATCAAATTCAAAAATGCCATACACAAACTCATAAGAGGGGCTAAATTAAACATGAGTATGAACTTTATTACGGGTTCGATTCAGGCAAAGCTGATCGCAGTATTGCTTGTCATGTTCGGCATACTCGCCGCAACAATCGGACTGAACTTCCAAACCTTCGGATCGCTTGAATCGAGCACACCGATGGTTAACCAGGCAGGTGCACAGCGTATGCGTGCTTACAAAGCAGCAACGCTTGCCAACGAGTACTTCCAGGCGGATGCTGTAGGGCGTGAGGATATTCGACCAGCACTTACTGGTGTAATGACTCAGTTCGAAGAGGTACAGGATGGACTCGCAAACGGTTCTGACAAGTACAACTTGACAGGAACCGATAACGACGCAATTCTCGAACAACTCGCTATTGTTAACGAAGATTGGTCTCACTACAAGAGTGAGATGGAGAGCATTATTGCGTCCGACACCACAGCCATTGAAGCAGTCGATGAAATCAACTCGACAGTTCCTGCACTCTTCTCCAAGGCTGCTGACGTAGTTGGTCTGATGAGCGCATCACAGATCAGTCCGACGAACATGGACCAAGCTGGTGCACAACGAATGCGTGCATTCAAAATCGGCTTCTTGACGAACGCATGGGTCGACCTCCCAGACGAGCGCACTGAGATCGCTCTTGATCTTCAAAACACCATGAACGACTTCGCAGCTGTACAGGCAGGTCTCCGAAGCGGTGACGCAGATCGCGGGCTGACAGGAACATCCAACAGCGAGATTCTCGATCTGTTGACGGTAGCCGACGAATCGTTCCACCATCTAGAAACAGATGTAGCAGCAATAATTGGTGGCACTGACGATGGTTCAGCTCTCGATGATCTTGACCACGTTGCACCTGAGCTGTTCGCAGCTTCCGCATCCGTCGTAAATTCGATGAACAAGAACCAGGTATCTATCGTCGACATGGATGCCGCCGGTGGTCAGCGCATGCGCGCCTACCGAACTGCATACCTTGCCAACAACTACCTGACTGCCACGACAGAAGCCGACCGAAAAGCTATATGGGCAGAAATTGAAACTCAGATATCCGCATTCGAAGCGATTCAGGCTGGTCTTGAATTCGGTGATGAAGGTCGGAATCTGGCAGGTACTTCAAACCCAGCAATCATCGAGGCAATTACTGCCGCGAACAATACATGGGCTGAGTACAAAGCGCAGATCGACTTGGTCAGTACCTTCGATACTTCAGCAAAAGACGCGGTTCTGCAAGTTGGTGAAGAAGTATCGGTTCTGTTCGACAAAGCAAACGCAGCCACAGCTCTTGTAGCTGAGGATTCTCAGGGCGTGGTTGCTTCATTGAAGCAACTTGAACTCATCCTTCTAGCAATAGGTGCTGTCGTACTTGGTCTGATCGTAGTATTCATCCGAAAAACAATCGTTGCAAAGCTTCGAGAAGTTACCGCAGTTGCGAACATAGTTAGCAGTGAAGCATTGCCAACTATGACCGACCGACTCAAGTCAGTCGCAGCTGGTGACCTCACCAACCAATACAACGTATCGGTAGAACCTGTGAAGGTTTCATCATCCGACGAAGTTGGTCAGATCGGTGTTGCATTCAACGACATCATTGGTCGATTGAACGACTCTGCAGATTCCTACAACTCGATGGTCGACAACATGTCGGTTCTTATCGATGGTGTACGTGAGACTGCTGACTCGGTAAACGAAGCAGCGACAGAGATGTCGGATGCTGCTGAACAAGCTGGTGAAGCCACTCAAGGCATCGCATCAACCTCACAGCAGGTTGCTAGCGGAGCACAGGAACAGGCAACCGGAATTCAGTCTTCTGTCGAGCTCATCAACGAACTCAACGCTGGTCTCGAGAAGATCAACGCTGGTTCCGCTGAGCAGACCGCTTCTGTTGGCCAGGCTAAAACTATTGTTGCTGACGTTTCTTCTGCCACCGACACAGTGTCTGCTAATGCAACAGATGCCACTACAGGTTCTCAAGCTGCTAATGAAGCTGCTGACAACGGTCTCTCGATCGTTCGACAGACAGTCGATGGCATGGAGCGAATCTCCGGTGCGGTCAACTCAGTTAGCGAACAGGTCTCCGGACTTGGTGAACAGTCGGCTGAAATTGGCAAGATCGTCGCAGTTATTGACGACATTGCTGCACAGACGAACCTACTTGCGCTCAACGCAGCCATTGAGGCAGCACGAGCGGGAGAACAGGGACGTGAATTCGCAGTTGTTGCTGACGAAGTTCGACAGCTTGCTGAACGTGTAACTGGTGCAACCAGCGAAATCGCAGGATTGATCGAAGGCGTTCAGAAGGGCGTTGAAGAATCAATCAAGGCAACCGAAGCTGGTGCTGAAGAAGTTGAGCAGGGATCTGAACTGGCTAAACAGGCTGGTGAGGCTCTCGAGACAATCATCGAATCGGTTGGTGCTGTTTCAGACCAAATCGAAGCGATGGCGAACTCTGCTCAGGACGTGAAGCGATCTAGCGACCAGATGGTTTCGACTGTCGAATCGGTTGAAGACGTTGCTAACCGAAACGCTGAAAGCGCTGCTGAAATGGGTGAAAGTTCGAACAAGGTTCGAACTGCCATGGACAGTGTTGCCGCTACTACCGAGGAAAGCTCGGCATCGGCTGAAGAAGCTTCGGCAAGCACAGAAGAACTCAGTGCGCAGGTTGAAGAAGTTGTTGCATCGTCAACAATGCTCAAAGACCTTGCGGTATCGCTGAAGGATTCAGTTTCAGTCTTCACCACTTCTGGCGTAAAGGCTACTGACGTTGAAGTAACTGACTCTGTTGAAGAGCAGGATGACGCTCAGTACGACATCGCTGCGTAACAACAGCGGTTTCTAAAGAAACAAAGAGAAGCGCCGGGTCAAATGACCCGGCGCTTCTTATTTAACTCAGTATTTCGGATGAACTAGCCCGTATTACCAGGTTGGCTTGCCTGAGCTCCATGCCCAGTTGTCGGGCGGCCATACGTTTCGACCAACACGAGCACCGCCATCGCGGCTGGTGTCGTACATGTCCTTCACGTCCTCAACCCACTGCTTAATGTGTGGAGTGCCTTTGTGGTACTCGAAGGCATCTGGGTTTGCATAGACCTCGTAGAGGTAGAGCTCGGTTGGGTCGTTGACGTTCTGGTAAACGTCGAATCGCAAGCAGCCCTGCTCTTCGTGAGTTGAACCAACTCCGTCTTTAGAGACAGATTCGATGAAGGCATCAACATGCTCTTCTTTTACGAATTTTGGAGCATGGATCACGTGCAGGCTTGATGCGAAATATGGGTCATCAACAATGTGCGCTCGGTAAGAATCCCAGTTGGCATCGCCACGTGGGAATACTGGCTTGCAGAACGAAACGCCGACTTCGCCGTCGAACATATCGCCTACAGCTTCCTGCCAGACTTTGAAGTGAGGCATTTCACCGTGTGCGGCAAACGCTGCTTCGTCGTTGTAAACCTCAGTGAACGCGAACGATGTAGGGTCGTCAGCGGCCTGGACAATGTCGAATCGTCGGCAGCCAGGCTCGTTCAGAACCGAACCTTTTGCATCGCCAATCGATGCCTCAATAAAATCATCTACTCGGTCTGCTTTGACCTTCAGTCGCACCATCAGGATGTACATCACAACTCCAAATTAACGGCCGTCTGAGGAATCTACTCCCGAAATGACGGCTTATTTCATATGCTGGCGGGCGGAGTATACGCTTGGTGAGCTTCGAGGTGAATATCTACCAGCCTCGTACAACTGTCGTCGCGGGGAATTTCATTGGTATCGGAATCGAATATACGAAAATCTATTGAGGTTCTTAGCGCCGCACCGCGCAACTCAAAGGAGAATCCCAAGCACCACTCGAAGGCTGCCGATTGGATAGCAAGTGAATTCGAAAATTTTGGATTAGAGGTTCGTCTCCAGAAGTTCGAAATCCCTCAACAAGCACCCCCAAGAACGGGTATGAACGTGATCGCCACGTTGAATTCGGAATCGGAGGAACCGCCGATTCTGATCGGTGCACACTACGACACTGTTCCTGGCTCACCGGGTGCAGACGATAATGCCAGCGGCGTGGCAGCAACGCTCGAATGCGCTCGAATTCTTGCGAAATCTCAAAGCAATCGTCGGGTGATATTCGTTGCGTTCGATGCCGAAGAAATGCAGCCTCCAGTTGAGGGTTTACATGGATCAACTGCATTCGTGGATGAACTCGACCCAGAGCTGCGCCCCTCGGCAGCAATCATTCTCGAAACTATTGGCTTTAGCTCAACAACCCTCAAGCAAAAGTTACCGAGTTCATTTCGCTTTCTGTTTAGGCGGGCGTACAACGCGCTAAAACAGCAAAACTTCAAAGCCAATTCATTGCTTGTGCTTTCGAAAAGAGATAGTAGTGAATTATCTCGTTCGCTAGAACAGACGGCGTCGCAAACAGATATCAACCTGCCGGTATTACCACTCGAAGTTCCATGGTGGATGCCGCTTGTACGAAATCTCCGAAGAAGCGACCATGCGCCGTTCTGGAAAGCTGGAATTCCAGCCGTAATGATTAGCGATACGGCGAATTTCAGGAACCCGAACTACCATCGCTCGAGCGACACTGCCGACACCATAGATCTCGAGCTAGTGGCTAAGGCTACCCACACGATTGTTGCTGCGATTGAAAACAGCGGAATATAACGCCCGAACAATCTCGCCGGCCAACTAGCTAAGTTTTAGCTTCGCTATCAGGCTCTTTCGAGTCGTTTGGGGTTTCAGGCTTTTCATCAGTTGCAGCTTCTTCAGCAGCATCGTCGTCGGGATCGTCGCCCCATTCTTTAGGAACTGACCGAACGGCTGATGCGTCAGCGCTTGGTGCCGACCCCTTGTAAGTCGTTCCGCCGCCAATGGGAGTGCCTTTGCTTCCGCCCATAATCGACATTGCCGTTCCGGCTGCAAACGCAACTGCTCCAGCGATGATCCACGGCACAGTTTGGTTGCGCCACGACTGCTGCCATGAATCGACAGCACGTTGGAATCGGTTATTTAGCTCGTCACTTTCAAGCTCTGCGCTTAGGCGAGGGTAATCCGCCCGGAACTCTGGGCTCACACTTGTGCCATAGTCGGGCACATAGTCTTGGGCTAAATCGTTGAACGACCACGCTACGGCAATTCCGCCATAGACGATCAGTCCACAGACAGCCGCTACCCCACCTGCCCATCGCAGTCGTCCCGACCAATTGCTGCTTGCGATCAAAGCGATAACCAGCAACGGGACGATTACCAACACCCACAGAATCCATTTAAGCGACAGTGCAGTGCCAGCGTATCCACGGGCATCGTTGTACTGCTGTAGTGCTGCAGGGTCGATGTTTTCGATAATGTTAGCTTCAGTGAACATCACGCCATCAGCAAGAATGGTGAGGGCTTCTTCAGCATCAGCTCGTGATTGAGCGCTGCCGTCAGACATAGCGTCTATCAAATCCTGATCCGTGAAGCTAACACCCTCGATGATTCGCTCTCGCAGGTCGTCGATCGAGTCGAGTTGGCCACCCAATTGCGCATCGAGATCGGACTGCGAGTAGGAAACTTCACTCGGTACCTGCTGATCAACGAAGTTCGCAACTTGGGCGCTCATCAGGCTGCTGAAGCTATTCAACGCCAGATCAATAGTTGCCTGACCTCCAGCAACACAACGTGGCAGCTGTTGCGAGGCAATATCTTGCGAAGCACCAAGTGCATCGGCAGGCGATGTACAGGCTGGAATGGCCTCAAGCGTTGTGCCAAGCTTTGTAATAGCCAGTTCCTGTAGTTCTTCGGTAGCTGTGACCTTTCGCTCGGTCAGATCAACGGTGAACTCGAGAACGTCAGATTTACCCACTAAATAGTCGATAAGTGCGTCGATAACGCCTTCACCCTGATCTTGCACCCAATCTCGTGGAGCGATCACTTCGAACGTATCTACTACTTCGTCTTCGGTGAGTGATATTCCGAATCCAACCGAAGTTGACTGAGCGACTGTTTGTTCGATCAGCGGATCTACAACCTGGTTGAACACTAGGTTGTAGAGAGTGTCTTCTCGAACCAATTTATCCTTGAGGATTCTGCCGATAACGACGGCACGATCATCGAACTGAAGAACAACCTCGAAGGAATCAGCATCGCCAGCGAAGAACGGCGTGATTTCATCTACAGCCGCAAACAGTTGTCCTTCGAGCCAGTTAGGCTCAAATATTTCACGTCCTGCTGCTTCAATCTCAGCGTCGGTGAGTTCTATACCCAAAGCCTGAGTTGATACTTGCTCAGAGAACTGATCCAACTGTGGAACCAACAGGTCTTCGATGATTCGTTCAGCAAGGTTCAAATCAGAAACTACACTACGAATTGCTGTCGGAACTTGCCTAACCCGCTCCTGCACTTCGAGGTCGATAGTAAATTCGTCAGTCTCGCCCTGTGCATAGGGAACGACACCGTTCAGGCTTGCCTCAAGTTTTTCTTTCACGTATTCACGAGGAACTAGCGTTTCGAATAACCCTGTAATCGCTAAAGCAGCTTCATCGGGATCGTCGAAAGTTAGAACTGTCGGAGCAGCGGTATCGTCCAACCCTGAATCGACCTCTATGCCCTTCGCAACAATGTCGTGAACTAAGTTTCCGACAATGTTGTCGTACATGTAGTCATAAGCGTCGGCATCGTCCAGCATCCCGGTAATTACTCCGGGATCTGAAGCGGTATCTACGATCTGATTAACAGTCGTAGCAAGGAAAAACAGGATCAGAAACAGCCCTGCCAGAATTACTGCGAGTGTTTTTCGCATCAATGCTCTCCGAACAGAATTCCATCGAAATGTGGTGAATTTCAGGCGAGTCTAACAACACCCAAGCTACGATTACGTTACGAATGGTGTGAGTCAAGAACGATCTCGGTGAGGCTTATCCCCTGCCCAGATATGCCTGTCCCAGCGGAAGAACGATAGCTTCGAGCATGTTCGATTCAGGTGGCAGAGTCGCCATCAGCAGTGCTGTGCGTCCCATATCTTCGGTAGAAATCAGCGGCTCTGGACCTTCGTCTCGACCTGTAGCCGACTTACCATCGCCACGGCGCTCAACCATCACGTTTCCGGGGTGAAGAGCACTAACTGCGATTCCGTGATCTCGTCCCTCGAGAGCCAACGACTGGGTTAGACCCCAAACAGCGTGTTTACTGGTTGTGTAAGGCGAAGAGCTGTGTCGAGGTTTTTGAGCTGCGATGCTGCCGATATTGATGATTCGACCACCGCCCTGCTTTTTCATAATTCGGAAGGCCTCACGAGAGCCCAAGAACGGACCTGTCACGTTCACGTCGATCACCTTGTTCCACTGTTCCATGGTGAGATCTTCGACCGGACCGCCGTCGAATGCGCCAGAGTTGTTGACCAGCACGTCTAGCTTGCCAAACTGATCCATTGTCTTGGCAAAGAGACTGGCAACTTGCTCTTCGCTGGTTACATCTGTTGGAATCGAGATAACAGTAGCGCCACCAGATGAGAGCTGAGCCGCGGCGGCATCGAGTCGCTCTGCATTTCGAGCGGCGATAACCACCGAACAGCCTTCATCGGCGAACGCCTTGGCAATTCCCTTGCCGATTCCCGAACCACCACCTGTAACGATTGCTACTTTTCCGTCAAGCTGTCCCATTAGTTATCTCCTAGGTGCCCGTTCACCAAAAAGGCAAACCTCGAACACCTGCTAGTCAAATCAGGCCGATATCACCTGATATCAGTCGTTATTTTCAGTTTTATATACGCGGGTCTTGTTCGCAGCAAACAGCGCCAAGACAACAAACCCAGCCAATACCCAGAACGTTAATCGCCACCCCGACAAGAAGGCATCGGTGACGACCATATCGGTTGTGCCAGCAAGCTCGTTCAGCTGCACCTCTGCACCGCGGCTAAGCATAACTCCGGCGATTATCGCTGTGGCAAGAGCCTGACCGATCACACTCCCAACATTCCGGACAAGATTCAAAAACGCACTCATTGAACCGTAATCAGCACGACCAACTGTCGACAACGTAGCGCTCATATTCGGAGCCATCCACATACCCATTGATACTCCATTCACAAACAACACGGGCATCACAATCCACAGCGGTGTGTCGCTAACGAAGAACGACATCAGAATGTTCATCACCAGCAAAATTCCAATACCCGCGATCGTGAAAACTCTGAATCCGTACTTGTCTGAGAATCGTCCAGATAGCTGCGAAGAAAGTCCCATTCCGAGTGCGCCAACAAACATGATCATTCCAGCCGAACGTTGGTCGTAGCCCATGAAACTCTGAACAAATATCGGCATTAGGAAGAACATCGCCGAGCCGCCGAGAAAGGCGAGAAATCGTGTTGATGTCGACCACGCGAACGTCGAATTCTTGAAGAATCGTAAATTCAGCATTGGTGAGTCGACTCGCAATTCCCACCAGACCAATAACGCAAACAAGAAGATGCTAAGTACGAATCCGCCAATGATCTGGAACGAAATCCAATCGAATGCGAAAGGGTTCGAGATCGTGAGGATGATAAGAGTTAAAGCCGAGGCTGAGAAAATCGCCCCGAGCCAGTCGTACTTGGCACGTATTTGCCCAACGACTGAACCAATACGTTTGTCATCGAGCACAATCGTGGCAGCGACTATTCCGGCAATCGTCGGAATCATCGTTACAAGGAATACGGCGCGCCACTCGAACGCCTGAATAATCGGCCCGGCAATGATCGGACCTGCGGCAGCTCCAATAGCCACCATTGTCGTGATCATGCCGAGTGCTTTTCCGCGTTCAGTATCCGGAAATGTTCCGACGATAATCGCGAACACAACGGCTTGCCCCATCGACGCACCGATGGCCATCACGACTCTAGCGGCGATCAGCATCTCAAGACTTTGCGCTGAAAACGCCAAAAGCGCCCCAACAACGAAAAAAGCCATTCCGGCGATGTGAAATTTCTTGCGGCCGGTGATGTCTGCAACCCTGCCGAGCGGAAGCATGATCGAACTGGTCACGAGTGATGTTGAAATTGCCACCCAGGTAACGGCACGAAGCGTTACTTCGAATTCATCAGCGATCGACGAAAGGGCGAGAAAAACAATCGAGAAATCGAGAACCATCGCAAATAGCGCGATGCCTACAGTCCAAAACACCTTCCAGTGATAGTTATCGTTCGGCGTTGCAGGTGAATTGGATTCGGTTGACACGTGGCGTGCTTAGTCTCGATCTTGCTGGTTTCGTGGCGCAGTAGGCGGGAGGCGAGGAATTATAGGCCCGCAAGTTCGTTAATGATCGTTTCAGCGTGATAGGCTCTCGTCGCCTCCCAATATCGGCTTGGGAAAACCAGCGTGAAACGCCATTCAAGAGAGAGAAAATGTCGAACGGTCCAGATCGTCCACTCCGCATAGTAATTCCGCCTGTTCCCGAGGGAGTATCGGCAGGAGAGTGGTGGCCGGTTTCGACTGAAGTCGACTGGATCGAAGCTCCGTACGTAGACAACAAACCTGATCCTTCCGTTCTCGCCGATGCAGACGTTTACATCGGCACCGACTTCAACGCCGAGATGGGTGAAGCGGCTACATCGCTCAAAGCGATTCTTATCGCTGCCGCCGGATATGACCGCATCGAGCCATCGGCAGTTCCTGTTGGGGTTGTTATCGCCAACGCCTACCACCACGAAGCGCCTATTGCCGAATGGGTGATGGCTGTGGCAGTCGCTCTTGACCACAACTTATTTGAGAGCGAACGATCATTCAGAAACGGCGATTGGTCGGCGTGGCCTTCTCGTTATGGCTCATACCGCGAGTTGTACGGCAGAACGTTCGGAATCATCGGCTACGGAGCAATTGGCAAGAGAGTGGCTCGACTCGCAAATGCCTATGACATGAAAGTTATCGCCGCGGGCCGTCGACCCGAAACCCGCGACGAGGCGGAAGCCGACGATGTGGAATATGGCTCTGGCACCGAAGCAATGGAAAAAGTGCTGCGAGATTCGGATTTCGTGCTGGTTTCGACTCCGTTGATCGACGCAACTCGCGGATTGATTAGTGAGCGTGAAATCGGGTTGATGCGAGAAGACGCCTATTTGATCAACCCAGCCCGCGGTCATATTGTCGATGAGAAGGCACTGTATGACGCTCTTGCGAGCAAATCGATTGCCGGGGCAGCCATCGACACGTGGTACGAGTATCCAGTATCAGATTCCGATCAACCACGTCCGTCAAAATACCCGTTCTGGGAGCTCGACAATATCGTCATGACTCCGCACCACTCAGGAGCCACGTTCGGCACTCGTGACCGGAGGGCAGAAACTGTGGCGGCAAATATCGACCGACTGGCAAACGGCGAGCCGCTGGTGAACGTTCTCGACGACGTTTCTACAATCTAAGCGCGACGCTGCCGGAACGCTTCGTAGAGCACAAGTCCTGCGCTAACCGAAGCGTTAAGCGATGAGAGCTGACCTGCCATTGGGATCGAAGCGATCTGATCGCAGTTCTCGCGTACGAGGCGAGAGAGACCGTTTCCTTCCGATCCCACAACGATAACTACTGGGCCTGTATAGTCTGCGTCGGTGTACTCAACATCGCCTTCAGCATCGAGCCCAACAACCGTCATCCCGATCTCTTTCAGTCGTTCGATCGTTCGGTTCAAGTTGGTGACCTTAGACACTTTTACGTGTTCTAGTGCACCGGCTGAAGCACGGACTGCACCTGCCGTAATACCAACAGCGCGCCGCTCGGGGATAATCATTCCATGCGCACCGACAGCGTCGGCAGTTCGAGCGATTGCACCCAGGTTGTGGGGGTCTTGAATACCATCGAGCATCACCAGCATCGGCGGCTGGTCGCCTGTCTCCGCACCGAGTAGAAGGTCTTCAGGCTCGTGATATCGAGGGTCAGGAACGACTGCGATTACGCCTTGATTTTTCTTGGTCCGCGACTGAGCGTCGAGTTCTTTTCGCGAGACAGCCTCGACGTCGATTCCCGCCTCTGAAGCAAGCATGACAATCTCTTGGAGCTGAGGTCCGAGCTCGACATCCTCAACCATTACCAGCTTTTCTATGTCACGCCCAGCTCGCAGCGACTCAAGCACTGCGCGCCGACCTTCAACCGTTTGACCGTGAACTTTTTTCGCTCGAGAAAATCGTGACATTTCTAACCTGAATAATCCGGTATTGGCGAGGTTGCCCCTCGCCATTGCACAAAACGTACTTAAAGAAGTGTAAGTTTCATCGACACTCCATGCCATCGACGTTCAAACTCTTTTGATCGAACGATGAAAAGCGGCAGTGAATCGAAATGATAAGGAGCCACCAATTGGCACGGGAACGCGAATTCAGCATTAATCAACTCAAGAAGACCATCGATGAAGGTGGAGTCGGCATTATTGCCAACGGTCCGAACAATTCAGAGATGTGTGATTTTCTCGGTCACATCGGCTTCGATGCTGCGTTCGTAGATTTCGAACATGGTGGCGTTTCATGGAGCGAGCTTGCCGATATCAGCCGAGCTTGTGAGCTCTGGGGCATGGCGAGTGTAGTGCGTGTAAACAAGCTCGACGAAGCCCAAATTCTTCGAACGCTCGACCAGGGCGCAAGTGCGGTGATGATTCCGCACGTAATCACCGTCGACGATGCTGAAATGGCAGCGAACGCTTGCAAATTTCCACCCAACGGAATTCGCGGTGTAGCTGGTGGGCGCAGGGCGTACGGAGTCGACGATTACTTCAAACGATCAGATGAAGAAGTGCAATGCATCGCGCTGATCGAAGACTACGAAGCCATAGACAACCTCCCTGAATTGACCAAGGTCAAAGGCATCGACATCTTCTACGTTGCTCCTTCAGACATGGCAGCTTCGATGGGTCATACCGGCAATCCTGAACACCCTGAAGTTCAAGAAGCACTTGAACGCGCTATCAAACTCGTGATCGAAGGTGGCGGAGTTGCCGGAACTCTCACTAACGACTCTAATCTCGACAAATTCTTGGCTATGGGCGTCAAGTGTGTCGGTGTCCCCTGGCAGGTTTGGCTGAAACAGTCTGCAGAGGCATTCATCGAACGTACTCGCTCATAGAACTCGCCGTTTTCTAAATCGATCAACCGGGACTAGCTGACCGGTTCGCCATGTTCGTTCAAACGCGCTCTTGTATTAGGGGTTGCACGTATCTGTTTATGCAAGAGCGCGGACGAGAACGACGGCATTGTTAGTAATACTCGTATTGTGACGCAGATGAATTAGCCTTGCGGCGCGGCTTCGCGTGGTGGTTTATTCATCGTGTTCCGTCATCACGGGTCAAGTGGCGAAAAACCTACGAAGTTCAACACATTTGAATGAAGAGCGGATCGGTCTTCTGGGCACGATGCGTTCAGTGACGAAATCTGATGGTGCGGATCGTCTGCGGATGATCGCCTATGCACCTGCGATGGCTGTTATCGTCACCGTTCTCGCTATCGAACTCGGACTCGGCGGTTTCAGGCAGTCAGCTGGTTCGTGGCTTCCGCTTGTAGAAGTGTTTGCTGTCATGGCAAGCGTGCTCGCAGGAACTCTTTGGTTCGGCTGGGGACAATCTCGCGTCGCGACCAGAGCGATGAACGTTCTGAACGTTGCTGAAGACGAGCGCCGAACGATTTCCGCAATCGGTATTGGCGCAAACTGGGATCTTGATCTCAACCGCATTTTCGCCCGATTCAGCAACGATCTAACTACACTTATCGACTACGACCGCCTGACAATCACCACAGCTCGTCGTGACGGTCGAATGCAGCTTGAATTTGTCGCGGGCATCAAAGCTCCTGAAGACGAAATCGGTGGAATCGTAGTTTCGGTGGTCGGCAACCCTGACGGCTTAATAAATCCAAGAGACTACGGGCTTCATTCTCAGATGACGGTTCCAATCTCGGCTATCGACGGAACCATCACTATCCGCAGCCGAGATCGCGATGCCTACGGTCCTCATCATGTCGACGTAATGCGACAAGTCGTGGCTCAAATATCACCGGGTATCAGCAATGCAATTCACTATCAGGAATCGCAGCACCGCGTGATGGAACGTACCGCTCTGGCGGAAATTGGTCGTGCGGCGACTCACGAAACCGATCTCGACTCGATCCTGCTGGTTGTCAGCGGTGCTCTTTCAAATTTGATGAAGTTCGATCACCTTGGTGCGATTCTTACCGAGAAAGACGGATCACCCGCAAATGTCGTTTGCTGGTCAACTGAAGATCTTCTTGGAATCAACGTTGGCGACACCATCGAACTCGATAGGTCAAAAGGTGGTTCTGGGGTACTTTCCGGTCGAGGAAGAGACCCACTGGGACTCAGTTCAAGCAGCGGTAAAAATGAGTTTGAAGACCGACTCTGGATGCAAGTGCCGCTGGGTGAAGAATCGAACCTTCTTGGTATCCTCGTCGTAAGTGCACCCGCTGACGCTGTGCTCAGTGAAGAAGAAGCCGACCTACTACAGCGAGTAGCCAACCAGATATCTCCTGCGATTCAAAACGCTCGCCTTACAGCAGATCTGACCGCAGCGCTGGAAGAACGCCGAGTGGTTGCAGTTATCGGTCGTGCCGCATCTAGCGAAACCGAGATGCGACAAATTTTCGCTGTAGTTGCAAACGAACTCGAACACATAATTCCGTTCGATCGCTTCATCGCAAGTATCACCATCTCTGAAACTGAGTATCTAGACGTCGCCTACGTGAATGGAATGGCTGTCGAAGGTAGTCAGGAAGGCGACCGCATCACTCAGCCCACTGAAGAAGAGCAGATTGAACTACGCTCCAGAAGGGTGATTGTTCGCAATCAGGACGACATCACACAGGTCAAAGATGCAAACATATTCAAAGATGGCCTTCGTTCTTGGATTCGTGTTGCCCTAGGCGATCTAACCGATCCTATTGGGTACCTCACTTTCCGCAGCTATCAGCCGAATGCCTACACTCCGACTCACGTTGATTTCCTCGAGGGCATAGCCCGCCAGATCGCCCCAACTCTCAAGAACGCCCAGATGTTCGAAATGGAACGTGCACTTAGAGATCAGCTTGATAGCCAGAACAAAGAGTTGCAGGAAGCTAACGCAGCGAAGACACGGTTCTTGTCAACTGTTTCACACGAACTTAAAACACCGCTAACTATCGTTTCGGGGTTCATCGACCTACTGACCGATGACGCTGCTCAATTCAAGGATGATCACGTCGAGGCACTCGACATCATGCGCAAGAACGCAACTCGACTCGGCTTGCTCATCAACGATGTTCTCGATATTTCAAGGATGGACGCAGGAAAACTACGGATTGAGCCGACGACGTTCCTGATAAACGATTTGGTTGAGGAACTTGAGAAGAGTTTTGAACCTGTTCTTGAAACCAAGAATCAGTCGCTGAGCACTTCGATCCCAGTTTCTGAAACATGGATCGAAGCAGACAGGAATCGCATTGCGCAACTAATCACGAACCTTGTTAGCAACGCTCACAAATACTCAGAAGAAGGCAATGAGATACGTCTCAATATTGCCATCGAAAGCGACTATCTAAGCGTTGTCATCGAAGACGAAGGTATCGGCATATCTGAGGAAGACCAAAAGCAGCTATTTACAGCGTTCTTCCGTGCCGATAACCGCGCTTCGAGAGAAGCGGGTGGTACAGGGCTTGGTCTTGTCATCGCACGATCAATCGCAGAACTCCATGGCGGCAAACTCTGGTTGAACAGTATCGAAAATCAGGGGACCACTGTCGCTTTCAAAATCCCAGGGATTACTTCGAAACCGGAGATTGATCCCGACGAGGAAGCCGAACTTTCAATGCTAGCCCAGCGTTCAAGGCTTTACCCAGATACCGATTGGGAAGATATCGGTCAGTCGGCATAAGGGCCGACCCAAATATGTGTTCACGTGCGATCAATTCGAAACTGATCTCACGAATTGCGAGAGGAAATCAAAATGAACAAAATACTAGTAGTAGACGACAGTTCGGACATCCGACTGCTACTGAGCCGAACGCTCAAGGCAGCTGGGTACACCGTATCGGAAGCGACAGATGGCGATGAAGTATTGGCCGCCACACTGTCGTATGAACCAGACATTATTTTGCTCGACGTCGCCATGGCGCGCATCGACGGATTCAAGGCGCTGGCTCAACTCAAACAGGATCCTCGAACCAAAGGTATTCCTGTGATCATGGTCACAGCGAAAGGACACCCGAGCGATCTCGAAACGGCACGACGCCTCGGTGCACTTGACTACATCAACAAGCCGTGGGCTCACGGTGAAGTTGAACTGAGAGTTCAGTGGGCAATCACCTCTGTTCAGCGAAAACGCGAACAAGAGGCACAACCAAAACTCGACCGACTAGCTGGCTAGAAACGTTCGTTTATCAACTCGCCCTGTAGCGAGCGATAATTTCCTAATTCAAAGATCTTCTCTCGCTCTTTGAACTGCAAAGTGGTGTTCTTCAGAACACCACTTTGCGCGTCACTCGCATTCCTATTCAGCCAGGACGTTCCAACTCAACGTATTTCTCACAGCTTCGCTACGAAACCATTGCCGCCATAGCGTAATGTATGTCGCAAAGAATTCGTTTACTCGATACGCGAAAGGATTTGTGATGGCAGAGCGGTACCAGAACTATGTGAACGGAGCTTGGTCGGATGCATCATCCGGTTCGGTTTCAACAAGTACAAACCCGGCTGATTTGTCAGACGTAATTGGTGAATTCCAGGCGTCAACCGCCGGAGATGTCGCCGCTGCTATTACGGCCGCCCACGACGTCAAAGAAAGCTGGCGGCGAACCTCATCTCTCGCACGAGGTGGATATCTGCTCAAAGCTGCTGCGTATCTCGAAGCCAACCCAGAAGAGTTCGCTCAGGCACTGACCCGAGAATGCGGCAAGGCGATTCTTGAAGCCCGCGGTGAAATCGGTCGAGCCGTCGCGTTGTTGCAGTATTACGGCGTTGAAGGATCAAACCCTGTCGGATCAGTAGTTCCGTCGGTCAACCCGGAAATTCTTCTCTACACCAACCGAATGCCGTTGGGCGTTGTGAGCCTCATCACACCGTGGAACTTCCCGTTCGCCATTCCAATTTGGAAAATGGCCCCTGCCCTTGTTTATGGAAACACGATCGTTCTGAAGCCAGCATCGGCAACTCCTCACGTTGCGACTCTGATCGCCAAGATGTGGGAAGCAGTTGACTTACCAGCCGGTGTATTCAACCTCGTAACTGGTTCAGGTTCAGCCGTAGGTAACGAACTCATCACTAACGACAAAGTGGCTGCGATTTCGTTCACAGGCTCAACTCGAATCGGAATGAACATTGCGGCCGAATCGGCAAAGCGCGGCAAGCGCTACCAGTTGGAAATGGGTGGCAAAAACCCGGTTATCGTTCTTCCCGATGCCGATCTTGAACAGGCTGCCGAAATTACGGTTTCTGGTGCGATGAAGTTCTCTGGTCAGAAGTGCACAGCAACATCTCGTGCCATCGTTGTTGGCAACGTGATGGAAGAGTTCACAAACCTCGTTGTCGAAAAGACCAACGCTCTCAAAATTGGTGCAGGTGCCGATCCTGAATCGATCATCGTTCCGGTTATCGACCAGGCATCCAAAGACAACATCGCCTCGATGATCAAACGCGGTGTCGATGATGGTGGTCAGATTCTCGCGGGTGGCGGCGTGCCAAGTGGTGCTGACTACGACAAAGGAACGTTCGTCGAGCCAACAGTGATCAACAACGTTGCTGCCGACGCCTATGTCGCTTGCGAAGAAATTTTTGGCCCTGTGCTTTCCATCCTTCCAGCCGGCGATGCAGAGAACGCTCTCGATATTGCGAACTCTGTTGAATACGGTCTGAGCGCAGGAATCTTCACGAAGGACTTGAACTCGGTTCTCGACTTCGCCGACCGTATCGAAGCCGGTGTGGTGAAGATCAACGGTGAAACTGCTGGTCTTGAACCTCAGGTTCCGTTCGGTGGCATGAAAGCAAGCTCGTCGGGAGACCGTGAGCAAGGCAAGGCTGCTATCGAATTCTTCACCCAGACGAAGACTATCTACGTCGACCGAAGTGCAACTTAGTACCCAACCCTGATAGCTTATGGGTCCGGTGATCGTCGCATGTTGAGCGAGGTCACCGGACTATCAGGCTGATTGTGTTAACCACAGATCAGCTTAGAAACGATCAGGCGCCAAAAGAGCCGGCCTAATTCACGGGGGTTACCTATGCCAGACCGCAGCTTCAGCGGAGTATTTCCTATTCTGCAAATGCCTTTCAACGAGGCAGGAGAGATCATCTTTGAAGACCTTCGCGCCGAAGTCGAATACGCCATACGAGGCGGCGTTCACGGCGTAGGAATCGCATACGGTTCAGAAGTGAACAAGCTCGACGATCACGAACGAGACGAAGTCCTCAGTGCTGTCGTCGATCAGGCAAACGGTCGAATCAAAGTGGTGATGAACACCGGTGCTCCGTCGACTGTTCAGACAATTCACTACACACGCACAGCCAAGGTACTCGGAGCAGATGCCGTGATGATCGCTCCACCCGCGATTGCTGGAATTCCAGGTTCGTTAGTTCGGCAGCATTTCATCGATGTGGCTGAAAGCACTGATCTACCGATCTACATGCAAGATATGGCTGGTGCTGCAATGGCTCCTGCCCTGCTCGCCGATCTCGCACAGGCAAACGAGAACCTCTGCTACGCCAAGATCGAGACCCTGCCTACGCCAAATCGGTTCTCAGAAACCGCCGAACTCGCCGGTGACAGTATTTCGATGTTCGGTGGTGCCAACGGAGTGTTCTTCCTTGAAGAATTGCGACGTGGCGCTGTAGGAACGATGCAGGGAATAGCTCTGTGTGACATCGTTCGAAAAACGTGGGATTTGTACCACGCTGGAGACGAGATAGCAGCGGAACGCCTATGGAATGATTACCAACCACTGGTAAAGCTCTACACCCTCGCTGAGGGCCAGCTTTACTGGGTTGCCAAAGAAATACTCAAACGTCGTGGAGTGTTCTCTGAAGCGTACCCACGACTTCCGGCTGTGAAACCCGACGCTGGCATTTACCGTGAACTCGATGCTCTGATCGAGCGACTCGGGGTCGCTGCGATTTGAACGCACTTCGCGGACCTGACGGCAAATCTCTCAAGCCACAGTTAGAAATGATCCGAGGGAGCGATGCTGTCCCGTCGATAGCCAAGCCGGCTCCCGGCTACGTGCTGAGGCAAGTTTCGCTAGAAGATCGGCATTCATACGATCAAACCTTCGCAACCGCCTTCGACGATTCGTCTCCATTCGGCGATCTGATGAAGCACATGCTTCCTGACGGGTTCTTCGTTGTTGAACACATGCCGACCGGAACGGTGGTAGCGGCATCGACTGCGGCGATCTACGAAAAGTCGCAGCATCCCGATGGTCATAGCTTGCAGTGGGTGGTCGCACACTCTGATCACCGTGGCACAGGGGCGGGTCAGGCTACGATTGCTGCGGCGACTCAGGTGTTAGCTGATCTTGCACCTCGATACTCATATCTATCAACCGACGATTTTCGAATTCCGGCGATCAGCATTTATCTGAAACTCGGATGGAAACCCTTGCTCTTTGAAGAGGGTCAAATTGATCGATGGAAAAGAGTTTTTGGCATTCTAGATATGACGTTTAGTGAAAACGACTGGCCACGAACACCAGCTTAGCCAGCACAGAAAGAATTTACGAAATGGCGTGGGATCCATCCCAATATTTAAAATTTGCTGACCATCGATTGCGTCCGGCTGTCGACCTGCTGAATCGTGTCGATCTCGATTCACCTTCGGTCGTCTACGATCTGGGAGCAGGTGCCGGGAACGTGACAGAGCTGCTTGCAAATCGCTGGCCTGAGGCGCGAATTATCGGCATCGACGACTCTGAGGAGATGCTTCGAAAAGCCGCTGAACGGGCAACGAACATCGAATGGGAAGTCGGCGATATTGGTTCGTGGGAACCGAAAGAACCTGCTGAACTAATTTTCACGAACGCTGCACTGCATTGGATCGAAGGACACACTGATTTATTTACCCGGCTGATGTCTTCGGTGGCGCCCGGTGGAGTATTCGCTGTTCAGATGCCACGAAATTTTGGAGCACTGTCGCATACATCGATATCTGAGGCTGCGCTCAGCGGACCGTGGCGCAGTAAGCTCGAACCGCTACTTCGCCCAGCCCCGGTTGAACCTCCACCCTTCTACATTGACATTCTCTCGAGTTTGAGCAGCTCGCTCGACGTTTGGGAGACGGAGTTTTCACAAATTCTTACCGGCGATAATCCAGTCAAAGAATGGACCAAAGGCACATGGCTGATGCCCCTGCTCAACGCGCTGGAAGAGCCTGAACGAAGCGAGTTCGAAGCCGCCTACGCCGAGCTGATATTTAGTCGATACCCGAAACAGCCCGATGGCACCACGGTATTCCCGTTCAAACGAATGTTCATCGTCGCGAAGCGGTAAGTGAACCACCGGCGGGACTGCTACTACACGGTCTAACCCCTAGTCCCTTCTCCCTCAGGGAGAAGGTTAGGTTGAGGGGAACGCCTTTACAGGCAACCTTCCCCAAATCTGCCGGTCGAATTCTCCCGGTCAGAAATGACTACATTCCTGGGGGAGGAACCACAACGTCGTCGTAAGAGTGTCGTGCACCAACCATGTTCGAGTGCTGGAAGACATCGAGTGCAGCCTCGTACAGAGCCGGTTCGACAGCAATACCACCCGACCATGTGCCCAGCTTCTGGTATGCGTCTACGGCCGAGGCAATCGCCGATTCGGCCATATCGGGGAAGAAGCTAGCCTCAGCCTTCGCTACCTCAGCCGGGTCAGCTGTGTTCACCCACTCACGAGAAGCTTTGTAGGCTGCCGCAAAACGCTTGGCATCATCGGATTCGAGCCAGTCCCAGCGACCCACCAAACTCGAGAATGCAACAGGTCCGACAGCTTCACCAACCGAGGCAACGATGTGACCTTGTCCGTCATGCTCCAGCTGCTGAGGGAACGCTCCCTGTTCGTGGAAGTAGTCACCCTCGCCATTCCGCCACTGCGACATCATTTCATCGCCGCCGGGAGAATCGATGTCATCGACGTCTGCAAGATCGACTCCCATCTTGTGAGCGCCGTATCGAAGCATAGCTTCAGGCTGACCACCGTGAACGTGCAAGAATTTGCCTGTCAGCAACTTGCTCCAAGAAAAATCGGAATCGGCTTCACGAGCAGCAAGGAAAAATCCGTCATATCGATTGATCTGTGCGAAGTGTGCGAAGGGTGCTTTCGAGCCATTATCGAGTGGTCCCCAGCTAGCCGAAACCGCCGCCTGAGCAACATCCATGCGCCCCTCGGCGACTTCCATTCCGCTGCTACCGCCGTTTGGAACAACAAAGTACTCGCCTGAAAGACCTTCCTTTTCGAGGAATCCTCCAGCGATTGTGCAGATCATCGGACTGTAAAAAGCCGAGTGCCGGGAAGCCATGATTTTGAGATTGGTCATTATGTTGTTCCTGTGCGGTTGATTAGCCACCACGATTTTGCTGGAGCCAGATTCTAACGCTTCGCAAAGCGAACATGGCTACTGCCAGATATGTAATACGCCATCTTCAGTAGCTGCGCCGAGAATTAGTTTGTCGTCCTCAGTTTCGAGAACGGACAAATTTGAAGATAAGCGAGAACCGAGTTCGAGTTTCCAAACTTCTTCGACGCTATCGCCGACTCGACGAAGCGCAATAAGCGTTTCCTGATCCCTCGATGGCACGAGGAGCTCTACAGAACCATCACCATCAAAATCACCAGCGACCGCCTGATCCAAATTTCGCGAGCCGTTCACGTGCGACATATACCCACCGCCCTCGGACGCGACCAACTCCAATCGGTTTCCAACCAATCGATAGAATTTTGCAATGCCACCAACGTGCGGTGTCTCTACTACAGCGATTTCGATCTCGCCGTTAGGACCAAACGGAGCCACAGCGATCTGGTGGAGCCAGCGAAAGCCAGTCCCTACAGGATCGGATTCGGCGATGATTTGTATCCCTTCATCCGTGTGACTCCACACCACCAAACGAGCTCCTCCATCTGGCTCGCTGACGGTTGTTACGACTTCATCTTCGCCATCGTTGTCGAGGTCGACTAATAGCGGATATAACCCTTCAAACACCTCGTTCTTTGGCAGGCTGAGCTGTCGCATTTCCCGATTTTCACTGGTGAGAGAAATCACACTGAGGCTCGCCCATTAGGTTCGATCACCGAGAGCACCGTGTGGATACTTATCAGTCGGCTCCGAGTAGGAATATAGCTTTGCCCCGTTACCGATCACCGGCACCGCATCAGGAGCTGTTGAGAGCGTGTATGTCGTGCTGAGTCCCTTGTAACTAATCACCGTGTTGTCGCCGAACTCTTCGAATCGCACACCTTCGACCAAGTGGTTCCGTCCGTTTGTAGTTAGATTTTAGATCCGAGCAGCACCGAGATCTTTTTTGTTTTCCTCAGATATCGAGCCGACTATCACCATTGGAGGGACGAGTTCATCTCGACGTGAGGCGTAGATGTTGCCCGGTTCGGTAATTTGGCCCTCTGATTCGACACGCAAACCGACTATGTCGCCAGCTTCTCCAACCACAAACCAAACCACACCACCGAGCGGATGTGGTGCAACGAGCAGCCATTCTTGATCGCGTAGACTCGACTCTGTGGATTCAAGTGGATCAACTTCATGGAGACGGGCCGTTCCAGCAAAATATTTGTTGCCGGAGATATTGCCGTAGGTATATCCGGTGGAAAATGTAGATTCAGAAATTGATTTCACTGTGACAGTCGGTGTCTTTGTGGGCCATATGTAGGTTGGAGACGGTTCATCAGATTCGTCAATCGAGGGATCTTCATTTGCGCAAGCCATTGCACTAGCGACTACTGCGAGCGCCATCACCGAAAGCAGAACCCTTATCAATGTCTCACCTTGCAAAGTTGCAGTTGATTGATGCGCACCGTAGTCTTCCCGCTGTCGCTCGTGACGGAATGCAACCGGAAAGATAACTCATCTCAGCCACTCACGAACCAAGATAAGAGAATAAATATGTCGAACCTGCGAATCACCAAAATCGAAGTTCACGAATTCACCTTCCCAATGGCCGACGTTGGTAAGGACTACAACGGATTCAATCTTGTCTACGAAAAAGATGGGATGCAGACCGGCTACGCCTACGCCATGAAGGTCCACACCAACGAAGGTGTCACGGGTGAATACGTCGGTGGCGACTCGCCCAGTTTTGCCGAATTCAACATGTTCGCGAAGTATCTGATCGGCAAAGACCCGCTCCAACGCGAGCTCATATACAACGATGTAAAACGCGCCATGCGCAAATACGACAAGATGGGATTAGGCCCCATTGATATCGCCCTGTGGGATCTCGCGGGTAAGCTCTACAATGCCCCTATTTACGAACTACTCGGTGGCTGGCGAACCAAGCTCAAGTGCTACGCATCGACGATGCACGGTGACCGAAACGGTGGGCTCGATTCGCCACAGGCTTACGCTGATTTCGCCGTTCAGTGCAAAGAAATGGGATATCCGGCGTTCAAGATTCACGGTTGGGGCGACTACGATCTCAATCAGGAAATCGAGACAGTGCACGCCGTGCGAGCTGCTGTTGGTCCCCAGATGGATCTGATGCTCGATCCGGCATGTGAAATCGACACCTGGCTTGAAACCGTGAAACTGGGGAAGGCTTGCGACGAAGCGAACTTCCTCTGGCTCGAAGACCCGTACAAGGACACCGGTGTTTCAATGCACGGACACAAAAAGCTCCGTGAAATCATCAAGACTCCCCTGCTCCAAACCGAACACATACGGGGTGTCGAGCAACACGTCGATTTCATTGCGAGCGGGGCTACCGACGTTGTTCGAGTCGACCCCGACTACGACGCCGGCTTCACAGGCGCTATGAAGATCGCACATGCTGCGGAGGGCTTTGGATTAGACGTCGAGATTCACTCACCGGGTCCTGCTCAACGCCAGATGATGGCAGCAGTTCGCAATACCAACTACTACGAAATGGCGTTGATACATCCCAAAACCGAGCAGATTGGGCGACCGCACGAGGTCTACGCAGATGGCTATCGAGATGCAATGGACGCAATCGATTCTGAAGGTTACGTACCAGTTCCGAACGGCCCTGGCTTAGGTGTGACATACGACTGGGACTTCATCATGAAGAACCGTCTTGGTGGTCGAGAGTACGGCGAATAGATTCGCGCTCACGGATGAACACTGGCTCCGCCAAATAACCTGCGGTGGGGTTTAAGTCGTCATCGAGACAGGAGAAAACTCTAAGCTGCTTGCTGGCTTGCCTCAACGGCTTTGTTCACGCGTGCAATAAGATCGTCTGCCGACCACGGCTTAGGCACGTAATCGACTGCGCCCATTTCACGTGCCTTGTCGAAATCTTCGTCTTCGCTTAGAGCCGACGAAATGATCACCGGAATGTCGATCGATTCAGGGTTTGATTTCAGAAGCTCAAGCGTGTCCCATCCGTCCATCCCCGGCATCATCAAGTCGAGAATGATCAGATCGGGTCGAGAATCTCTGACCCACGATTCAACAGTGGTGCCATCAGCAGCCTCGATAACTTCAAAGCCGGCGCGCTGAAGTACAGCTACAAGCAGAACTTGAATGTCGGCTACATCGTCTACAACAAGGATTCGCATTAAAGTCTCACAGTCATCGGCACTTTACTCGCGCTATGCAACATCAGCCAACGATTGGCTTGAATATGGGGGAAGCTCGACCATGAATGTCGAGCCAACCCCGATCTCGCTCGATACGGTCAGGCTGCCACCGTGCTGTTCAACAATCGATTTTGAGAGGAACAGACCCAACCCCGTTCCGGGACGTTGTTTTGCCTCTGGATTCATCGAGCGGAAATATGGCGTGAAAAGTCTGTCGATATCTTCGTCGGAGATACCCAATCCTCGATCAGTAACCGAAATACGTATTGATTCGCTATCAGTTCTTATCGTGGATATCTCGACCGGTTGATCATCATCGGAATATTTCAGTGCGTTGGTAATGAGATTGGTGAAAACCTGACTGAGTCTTGCCGGATCGCCTTCGACTTCAAACTCAAACAGTGCATCGGAAACCAAAAGTCGACGTTCGATATTCGGGTCTGAAACTTTCAATCCTTCAGTCACCGAATCGATAACCTTCACCACGTTGTGAGGTTCTTTTGCAGTCGTGAAATGTCCTGATTCGATATTCGTGAGGTCACTCAGATCGTCGATTAACACTGCTAGTTGCCGGGCCGATTGTTCAATTGATGCTGCGTACTCTCGCTGTTCGGGTCCAAGATTTACGGCATCGAATCGCAGTAAATCGGCGTAACCGATCATCACCGCAAGTGGTGATTTTATTTCGTGAGCGACTTCTGACATGAACTGAGTCTTCGAATCGTTCAATTCGGTCAATTGTTCATGACTTACTCGAAGTTCACCTTCGGTGACGTCAACTCCG
The DNA here is from genome assembly GCA_029593915.1 of Candidatus Lucifugimonas marina. GTDB lineage: Bacteria > Chloroflexota > Dehalococcoidia > Lucifugimonadales > Lucifugimonadaceae > Lucifugimonas > Lucifugimonas marina. The sequence continues at coordinate 2,261,474 of CP046147.1, forward strand.
TCCTGCATCTGAGCGAGCATCTCGTTCTGCCCAACGAGATACTGCTGAAGTTGCTTCAATGATTCAGAGTTTCTCGCATTCACTATCGCCGATTTCATGTGATCGGATATGTGAGAAATAAACTCGACTTCAAGTTCTGAGTATTCAGCAGGTGTTCTCGCACAAATCCAAATTTGAGCGACAAGATCCTCGTCGTCTCGCAGCGTAGATACCAATGCACTCCGAATGCCAGACTCTGCAGCTGTGGAAGCGAAATATGAACGTTCAGATATTGCTGTCAAATCATCTGCATTCATAACGACAAGATCGAGATCGGTTACAGGATCGGACAAAGCTTCGGAGACCGAACGACCATCACCGGCCGAGAATCCCAACAATCTCAATCCAAGAGTTTGCTCGATAGTTATCGATCGATTTTCCTGATCGGCTACAGCGACAGCCATAAAATCTGGATTCAGTGCACGACTAACGTGAGAAACGACACTTCGACTAACGTCGATTACCTTCGAGCTTTTATGCGCTGACGAGTTGAACTCAGCAGCGATAGCTAACAACTGCTCCCGACGTTGTTCAATCTGGTGTAGGTCTACCCAACCTTCGATCTCAGAATCGTTATTGAAGTCGGATTCGATTTTAGGTTCTGTTGAAACTGCTTGTTGTTCTGGGTTTCGCCGGACGTAACCCGTGATCAGTGCAAGCGAAACCAATACAGAAACATTAAGTAGGTTTCCACCCCGGAAAAGAACATCGAACGTGTCGGTGCCCATCGCTACTCCAAGACCTGCGTAGGTAACCAAACTAAGAGTCGAACCGACGATTGCACCGCGAATTCCGAACAATACAGCCGATAGAAATACCGGCACAGCAGTCAACACGTGAGCACCAGCAGTTCCGGTTTGAGCCAACGAGACGAATATCGCAGCCCAAAGCAGATATGTGCCGACTGCCAGCCCAAACCTCGGAAGAAATTCAGCTTCTACTAAATTACGAACCATTAACTAAATCCGAACCCAATCACCAGTTCGCCATAGCTCCACTCGCTGTGAAGGGTCAAACGAACGCACTATCCTCGTTCAGATTAGATTCTCGGAATAATCTCAACATCGGGGAATATGCGTGGTCGATTGCGGTTTGTACTCAGTAATATCTGGTTCGTGTTCGATCACACGATTATTCTGGGCGGAAGCTATCCTTGAACCAGCAATGAATCAACTTGGCCAGAAAACAAATCAAATTCCAGCGTCTCGTTTACAAATGGGATCAGTCGTCGCCGTTCGATCTGGCTCCAGCAAACTGCTAATTACAGGTTTGGTGCTAATCTCACTGTTTCTCATCGTGCAGTGTTCAAGTAACGAGCCTGCCCCCACCGCGGTAGTGGCTACGGCGACATCTACTCCCGCTCCTGTTCCGACTGCAACGCCGGGACCTACAGCAACACCGTTCGCCACTCCTACAGCAATACCATCGCCGACCGCTGCTCCGACTCCAGAAAATCTAGAACGAGGTGGCATTCTTCGGTTTGCGATTCCAGAAGGTGCGCCGCACAACGACCCACACCTAACCGTTTCGACAGCCCTTCTGAGTTGGGGCGCAGGTCAGGCGTATTCCCGCCTGTTCAAATTCGAAACCACCGGTGGAAACTCAATAGTCGTCTGTGATCTATGTGAATCGTGGGAGCAGTCAGCACCTCTGACTTTCAAAATCAAACTTCGGGATGACGTTTTCTGGCAAAACAAGGCACCAATCCACGGTCGGAAACTAACTGCTCAGGACGTTGTTTACAGTCTTAATCGACAGGCCACCCCCGGCTACCCCAATGCCGCGCTTCTATCGAACATCACAGAGTTCACTGCTGTTGGTGAACACGAAGTTGTAATTAGACTCGACTCTCCCGACTCCGAGGTACTGGAAAAACTCGCCGATACTCACACAAGGATCGTGGCGAAAGAAGTCGTCGAGGCAAACGGCGACCTCCGTCGAGGTCCAACGATCGGGTCTGGACCGTGGATCGTCAATGAAGTTCTGCAAGATGCGACAAGGCTTCTCGTAAACGAGGACTACTACGGTGACGGTCGACCGTATCTCGACGGTATCGAAACGCAGGTGATGCCAGCAAATTCGGTTCGTGCGGCTGGAATGCGGACGAAAATCATCGACGTTGCGCAGGTCGAACTTGATCAGGTTGAAGCTGCTATGGAACGTCTCGACGAGATCAGGTATGTAGGGATCGAAAATCCCTCAGCCGGTATTGAAATAGCACTGAACACAAATCGCAGCCCGATGGATAATCCAGTTGTACGAGAAGCTATGATGCTGACATGGCCGGTCGGAAAACACTTCGTCGTTCCCGGAACGGATGGGCTTGTCGACACCAGCAATCCCAATCCGGGGATTAGCGTAGGTATGCCAAGTCTAAAGCTTGATTGGTTGCTTCCATCACACAGGTTTTCTCATGCGTTCAGTCAGGGGTCGAGTGGGATAGACCGAGCTAATGAATTGCTCGCAACAGCGGAACTAAAGCCAACCGACAATGTCATCATCAAAGTTGGCGAATTTGGTCAGGCGTACATTGATCAAGCGAACGAAATGGCTGAAGGGCTAGCTTCAGTCGGCATCCGAGCGGAAGTCGAGAGAGTTTCAACTCGTGTGTTCGGCGATGCGGTTTGGACCGCCGGCAACTACGACATCATGGTTGGCGCGCCTCCACCAATTTCAAGCACAACTTCCTACCTGTTCGCCGTGCACCACTCAGCTGGGCCGTGGAACACAACCGGGTACTCGAATCCCGAAATTGATCGACTCATAGAGGCTCAAGCTCGAGAATACGATGTAGCGAAACGGGGCGACCTGCTGCTGGAGCTACAACAGCTGATGCTTGATGGATCACACAGATTTATCGCATCAACCAGAACGACACACTGGATGTTCTGGGATTACGTGCACGATTTTGAGCCGATCACACCGCGCGGCGATACCGATTTCCTAACGCAGGTATGGGTTACCGCTCGGTAGTAGGCTTTTCCAACCAATCGAATTCTCGACCGACGGGTCCGGCATCCGGGATGAGAACGATAAATTGCCCGCTGATCGTGTCACGCGCTATGTGATATTGATCCTGAAAATGAATTCAGGATGACAGGCTATCGAGTTGTTAAACCAACTCAAAACTACTTCGAGAGATGCTCTGTAAGGGCATCGTCGAGACCTACCCAGCTGAGCAGTGCGCACTTAACACGGACAGGGAATTTTCTAACTCCGCCCAGCGCTTCGATGTCACCGAGAACATCCGCTTCTTCGTCGGTTATTTCCTCGCCTTTTAGCAATCGGCGAATCGAATCGACAGCGTCGTGAACCTGATCAGTCGACTTGCCTTTGACCAATTCTGCAAGCAACGAAGCTGAAGCCTGGCTAATCGCACAGCCTCGACCCGTGATTCCAACCTCGGAAACCGCGTCGTCTTCAACCTTCAGTTGAATATGAAATTCGTCACCGCAGAACGGATTGTTCACTTCAAGATCAACATCAGCGCCTTCAACGGGAGCCGTGTTTCGAGGGCTGCGGTAGTGATCGAGAATGATCGCCTCGTACAGCTCGTCCATTTCGCCAAGGCCGCTCATGCCACCTGTCATCGGCTGAAATACCCTTCGGTTTCACTAATCCCGTTGACGAACGCATCAACTTCGGACTTCGTGTTGTAAATATAGAAGCTAGCTCTGGCTGCTGCCACTACGCCGTAGCTACGCACCAGCGGCATCGCACAGTGGTGCCCCGTTCGAATCGCAATCCCTTGCTGATCGAGCGCTGTGCCCAGATCATGAGGGTGGATAGTATCGTGGATGAACGAAATAACCCCACCTCGTAAAGCGGGATCCTGAGGTCCCAATACTTTCACATTGTCCAGAGAAAGAACTTGCTCCATCGCATAGGCAGTTAATTCCTGCTCGTGCTTCCAGACATTTTCCATGCCCAGTGCACTTAGGTAATCGACTGCCGCACCCGTTGCAAACGCATCGGCGATGTTCGGTGTGCCAGCTTCGAATTTGTATGGCAAATCATTCCAGTTGGCGTCTTCGTAGGTCACCTCAAGAATCATGTCGCCACCAAACATGTAAGGCGGCATTGCTTCCAGCAGGTCATATCGACCCCAAAGTACTCCGATACCGGTTGGTCCGAGCATTTTGTGGGCTGAAAAACACAGGAAGTCAGCATCTAGTGCCTGAACGTCAACCGGCATATGCGGAACGCTCTGCGCAGCATCGACAAGTATCAGGGCGCCAACGTCGTGCGCCAACTCGGCAAGTTTTGCAATTGGATTGATCGTTCCTAGAACGTTCGACATGTGAGTAGCAGCAACGATTTTGGTTCGGGAGTCGATAACACCTCCCGCTCCATCGATATCGATCACGCCTTCGTCGTCGTGCTGCAGATAACGTACTTCAGCGCCTTTTTTGAACGCCAGTTGCTGCCACGGAACGATATTCGAGTGATGCTCCATCATCGTAATAACGATGTTGTCGCCTTCGCTTAAATTGGCCTCGGCCCAAGTTGCAGCGACGAGGTTCAGCGATTCACTTGTGTTTCGAGTCCAAATAACTTCCTCACGGCGAGGCGCATTTATGAACTTTGCAACTTTGGTTCGAGCGAGTTCGTAGCCGTCTGTCGCTTCAATCGAAAGTGTGTGCACACCGCGATGAACGTTGGCGTTCGTCTGCTCGTAGTAGTCGGTGAGTGATTTGATTACTTGAGCCGGCTTCTGAGTAGTAGCAGCATTGTCGAGATAAACCAGTTGTTGACCGTTTATCTTCCGATTCAGAATCGGAAAATCAGCACGGATCGAATCAACGTCAAACGCCCTAGAACCAACACCAGAACCTGATTCAGAGTTGCTCATGCTGTTCCAATCGTGTCGGATTCTGCGAGCAGAACCGGGATTCGCTCATCTGTCACTTTTTCAACGAACTCGTTCAGCGCTTCGGGTTCGAATTCATTGAGCATCTCCTCAGCAAATCCACGAATGAGTATTGCCTTGGCGGCTTCTTCGTCGACGCCACGTGACTGAAGATAGAACAGCGTGTCACGATCGACGTGCCCAGCCGTAGCTCCGTGCGCTGCGACTACGTCGTCAGCATAAATCTCAAGCGATGGCTTAGCATCGATTTCAGCGCCACGTGAAAGCAGAAGGTTGAGGTCCTTCTGACCAGCCTCAGACTTCTGAGCGTCTCGCTTAACGATCACTTTTCCGCTGAATACAGCGTGTGATTTGCCAGAGAGGATGCCCTTGTAGAACTGATCAGACGAGCACCCGGGTTTGGCATGAGTCGTGCTAATTTCCTGGTCTTGCTGCTGAGCACCATGGGTCATGTACAGACCGTGCAGCGTGCAGGAAGCACCAGGGGCATCAAGCAATGTGTGAATATCGTTCCGAGCTATCGAAGCTCCCACGGCAAAACTAGTCGAGGTGAAATCCGTGTCACCCTGCTGAGCTATTCGGGTTGTACCGAGATGAAACGACGATTCGTTTTCCATCTGTACTCGATAGTGGCGAATTGATGCGCCATCGTCAGCGAATATTTCGACTACTGGAGCCGAGAACTGTGCAGACTCAGCGAGGTTCACGTGCGTTTCAATGAGAACGACAGATGAATTAGCGCCGGCATCAACTAGCAATCGCGGGTAGCTTGCTCGGCTTGCGTTGTTTTCAGATGTAACAAAAACAACTTGGACGGGATGTTCAAGTTCGGTGCCATCGGCAATAGCAACGTAAGCACCATCGTCGATAAACGCCGTGCTCAAAGCGGTGAATGCGTAATCTTCCTGCCCTGCCAAACTACCGAGCTGCTGTTCAACGTTTCCAGTCCCGTTGGCGATTGCTTCAACCAATGAACCGGCGGTCAGACCTGCCGTGCCATGTAAGTTTGAAAGCTCAGCATGGAAATTACCGTCGACAACAACGACTGTGTTCCACGCGTCGTCCCATGGTGCGGTCGCTTTGATCTGATCAAGAGAGGCTGTACCGGTTATTCCAAATTCAAAATCAGCTGCAGCTAACGGCTGAAGATTTGTGTACTTCCAAAGTTCGTTTCCACGTCGTTTAGTTGGAAGGCCGAGTTCTGAGAAAGTCGACCATGCCTGCTGACGCAGCGACTTCAGCCATTCAGGCGAAGACGCGCTGTCGGAGGCATGCGATTCATAGGCAGCTGCGAATTTCTCGACGGCTGCGGGTGTTGATGCAAGCGTCATTGTTAGGCGTTTGCTCCGGCTGCTGCTGCGTCGAGGTAGGTCTTGTATCCGTCTTTCTCAACTTCAAGGGCAAGCTCAGGACCACCGGTCTTGACGATCTTGCCTTTGACCAGAATGTGAACGACATCAGGCTCGATGTAGTTAAGCAATCGCTGGTAGTGAGTCACCACGATGAACGAACGTTCTGGAGAACGCATCGAGTTCACGCCTTCAGCGACGATGCGGAGTGCGTCGACGTCAAGACCTGAGTCTGTTTCATCGAGAATGGCAAGAGCGGGTTGAAGCACCTCAAGTTGAAGCATTTCATTACGCTTCTTCTCACCACCCGAGAAACCTTCGTTCAATGAACGTTTTACAAGCGTTGGGTTTATGCCAACCGCTTCAACCTTCTCATCGAACAGTTTTGAGAAGTTGCGTACCGACATCTTCTCTTCACCACGCGCTTCCGCTTTCGAATCGAGAGCAGCCTTCAAAAACTGCCACGGTCGCACACCAGGAATCTCGGCGGGGTACTGGAACGCAAGGAACATACCGAGATGCGCACGTTGGTCGGGTGCAAGTTCGATAATCGAATCACCGTTGAACGTTACATCGCCATCTGTGACTTCGTAATCAGGTCGCCCCATCAGAACGTTTGCGAGCGTGCTCTTACCTGAGCCATTAGGCCCCATGATGGCGTGCACTTCGCCTTTGTTCACTTTCAGATCGATCCCTTTGAGGATTTCTGAGTCGTCGATGTCCACTACGGACGCATGCAGGTTGTTGATCTCAAGCATTTTTGTATTTTTACTTCTAGTAGTTTGAAACAGGAGTCGTAAGTTAGTTAGGAAAAATTAGGAATCTGAGCTGCTGACTATCCAACAGCACCTTCGAGCGAAACCTTGAGCAGCTGACCAGCTTCGAGTGCGAACTCGAACGGCAGTTCCTTGATCACGTCGCGGCTCCAGCCGGTGATAATCATGTGGTGTGCTTCTTCTTCGGAAAGCCCACGAGCCATCAAGTAGAACAGTTGGTCGTCACTTACCTTCGAAGTCGAAGCTTCGTGCTCAAGTCGAGCGGTGGGATTCCGAACTTCGATGTACGGAACTGTGTGAGCACCGCACTGATCACCGACCAGCAGCGAATCACACTGAGTGTGGTTCACAGCGTTCTCGGCGCCGGGCATGATCTGCACCTGACCCCGATACGTGTTGTTGCCTTTGCCGGCTGAAATACCCTTCGACACGATGGTCGACTTAGTGTTCTTGCCGATGTGAATCATCTTGGTGCCGGTATCGGCCTGCTGATGATTGTTTGCGAGAGCAACTGAGAAAAATTCTCCGACCGAGTTGTCGCCCTTAAGAATGACGCTCGGATACTTCCATGTGATCGCTGAACCGGTTTCAACCTGGGTCCACGAAATCTTGGCGTTGGTATCGGCTCGACCTCGTTTGGTAACGAAGTTGTAAACACCGCCCTCGCCATCTTTGGTTCCGGGGAACCAGTTCTGGATGGTCGAGTACTTAATTTCGGCGTCATCAAGAGCAACTAGTTCCACAGTAGCTGCGTGGAGCTGACTGGTTTTGCGGAATGGAGCCGTGCAACCTTCGAGATACGAGACGTATGCACCTTTGTCGGCAACGATCAAAGTGCGTTCAAACTGGCCAGATCCTTCCGTGTTGATACGGAAGTAGGTCATCAGCTCAATCGGACACTTCACACCGGGCGGAATGTAAGCGAACGAACCATCACTGAACACAGCAGCGTTGAGAGTTGCAAAGAAGTTGTCGGTGTAGGGAACAACCGAGCCAAGATATTTTTTGACTAGATCGGGATGGTTCTTCACCGCTTCGCTAAACGAACAGAAGATGATTCCAAGTTCGCCAAGCTGCTTTTCCATAGTTGTTGCAACTGATACCGAGTCGAACACTGCGTCGACTGCAACACCAGCTAGAGCGGCACGTTCCTGAAGCGGAATACCAAGCTTCTCGAACGTTTCGAGCATCTCGGGGTCGACATCATCGAGGCTTTTTGGAGCTTCGCTTGTGCCTTTAGGAGCGGCGTAGTAATAAATATCCTGAAAGTCGATACCGGGGTAGTCGATCATTGCCCACTTCGGCTCTGCGTCGGCTGCCTCAAGTTCGACCCAGTGTCGATACGCCTTTAGCCGCCATTCAAGCAGCCATTCCGGCTCTTCTTTCTTGGCGGAAATCAGCCGAACGATGTCTTCGCTCAACCCTTTCGGCGCAAGATCGGTTTCAACATCAGTTACGAATCCCCACTTGTACTCTCCGCCTGAAAGGTCAGATTCGCGTGAAATCGTGTTCTGGTTAGTCAATAAGATTCTCCGTCCAATTCTGAGTCAGCTTGAATTCAGTGTTTTGTGGTTAGGGGACCTCGGATTTTGAGTTCAAAAATGCTCAAATACCCGGGGTTTCTATTCCTGACTCATTCGGTACGCAATTAGTTTAAAACCGACCTTCCTTAGCGTCAACGAATTTCGTAACTACAAAGCAACATTGATGCACGTGCGAAGCGCTCTCCATTTACCTGCGAAAAAGCGTGTTTTTGTGAGTGAACCCAGAATTTCTACCAAACAGCCCTCACTCACCCTTAAACTAAGCTCTTCGTAATTCGATCATGAACTTTAATCGGCTAACAATTACGGCTCTAACATGCAGCCCTACTTATTAGTCTTCGGTCAGGTCCCTCAGGAAAGAGAAATAAACTCGTGGAGTACGAAGCAGTAATTGGTCTCGAAACACACGTCCAGCTAAAGACGCGTAGCAAAATGTTCGGAACTTCCAGCGCCGAGTATCAGGCTGCCGAGCCAAACACCATCGTCGACGCCGTCAGCATGGCACTACCCGGCACTCTCCCTGTGGTCAACCAGACCGCCGTCGAATACGCCATGATGATCGGCATGGCGATCAACTGCAACATCGCCAGAATCACCAAGTTCGACCGCAAGAACTACACGTACCCAGACCTCATGAAGGGGTACCAGATCACTCAGATGGACGAGCCGATTTGCTACGACGGTTACGTTGATCTTCCGATTGAAGAATCTGTTCGAGTGCGCATTAACCGGGTTCACATGGAAGAAGACGTTGCCCGCCTCGTCCACGTCGAAGGTCCACAGGGCGGCACAGTTCACTCCCTGATCGATATCAACCGCGCCGGCACTCCGCTTATGGAGGTTGTAACCGAGCCTGACATGCACACCTCTGAGCAGGTCGAGTCATACATCAACAGCCTGCAGCACATCATCCGTTACCTCGGGGTCGGTACTGCCAACATGGAGGAAGGCTCTTTCCGCTGCGACGCCAATATCAGCGTTCGACCAAAAGGCAGCACCGAGCTCACAACCAAGGTTGAAGTGAAGAACATGAACCGTGTTCGTGCGGTTGTTCGTGCTGTTGAGTACGAAATTGAACGCCAGATTGCTGCTTACGAAAGTGGCGAGAGAATCGTTCAGGAAACACGTGGTTGGGACGACGGAAAGGGAGTCACAAACTCCCAGCGAAGCAAAGAGGAAGCAAACGACTACCGATACTTCCCCGAGCCAGACATTCCGCCGCTGATCATCAGCGAAGACTGGATCGAGAGCACCGAAGCGAAGATGCCTGAGCTTCCGATTGCTCGCAAGACTCGATTTCAAGAAGAGTGGGGTCTCAGCGAATACGATGCTGACCTACTCACGTTGCTTCGATCAACAGCCGACTACTTTGAAGAAGTTTGTGAAGGTGTCAAAGCTGAATCATCTGAGGCGAAGCAGGCGTTCGCAAAAGCAACTGCCAACTGGCTCAACGGTGAGATGGCTCGCCTGATGAACGAAGATGGTGTTGTAAACATGGCCGACACGAAGGTGACGCCTAAGGCACTGGCAACTCTCGTAGAAAAATTCCGCAAGCGTGAGTTGAACAACAACTCAGCGAAGCAGGTTTTCGAGATCATGTACAGCAAGGGAACTGCCCCCGAGACGATTATTGAAGATCTCGGTCTAGGGGTCGTTTCTGGAAGCGATTCGCTCGGACCTATCGTTGACGAAGTAATCGCAAACAACGAAAAGGCTGTGAACGATTATCTCGGCGGCAAGGAAGTGGCTCTGAAGTCACTGATGGGTCAAGTGATGAAAGCAACTCGCGGCCAGGCCGATCCCGTTCAGGCGACCGAGATGATCAAAGAAAAGCTAGCTTCTCGTTAGTCAACAAGTGGCGATACCGTCGAGATAGCCCTAACATAGATAGCTGTTGAACAAATTTGTGGGCTTCGGCCAACACAAAATTCCCGAAGAAGATAAATGGAAACCGTATTTAGTCTCATACTGATGGTCACCGCAATCACCCTGATTGTCGTGCTCCTCCTCCAGGCACGTGGTTCTGGATCATCCCTCTTCGGTGAAGCTTCAAGCACGTTCCGATCACGACGTGGTGTTGAACAGCTATTGTTCCGCCTAACAATTGCTCTTGCATTTGTTTTCGTTGGCGTTGCTATCGCCAACGTTCGCTTCAGTTAGCATCTAGCTGAACGGGTTACGAATTTCACAGGCGCCATTTGAGCGCCTGTTTTTTTTGTCTTTTTTATTTGTGCACAACTGGCGGGTGGGTGCGTGTACCATCTAGCGCCATGCCCAAAACAAATTCGTCTCCTTATATTGTCGAACTCGACACTCCTCAATCACTCGATTCGTCGATAGTCGGTAGCAAGGCAGCCTCCGTTGCCGACCTGATCAAACAGGGAGCCACCGTCCCTGCAGGCTTCGTTGTGCCAGCCGCACTATTCACAGAGTTCACTGCGCCTGTAGCAGCCGACATTTCAAAAATTCTTGAATCAGTCGATATCGAGATAGTCTCGTCAGCATTCGAAGCAGCCGATGCCATAGCGGAACTTCTCAGTGCTACATCAACTCCCGGCGGGTTGACCGAAGCCATCAACGCACGTGTTTCGCACACTCCAACCGGGCTCGCAGTCAGATCTTCAGCCACTGCCGAAGATCTAGCGGGAGCGTCGTTTGCTGGCATGTACGACACATTCCTCGACTCAACCGATGCTGAATCAGTTATGAATCGGGTACGTGACGTGTGGGGTTCCTACTACACAGGTCGAGCAATCTCTTATCGACAACGTCAAGGTATTCCACACGAATCAGGCTCGATGGCAGTCTTGGTGATGGAGTTAGTAAATGCCGAAGCTGGCGGAGTTCTGTTCACGCGTGACCCGCGTGATGGCACCGACCAGATATTGATTAATGCGGCTCTGGGTCTTGGTGAAGGAGTCGTGTCCGGTGAAGCTCAGGCCGATTCTTTCACTCTCGATTCCGAAACACTCGATATCACCAACAGAAACGTTCTTGATAAAGAGGTCATGCTCGTTCGAGGCACCGCAGGATCGACTGACAAAGTTCCTGTTCCTGCTGATAAGCGAAGTGCCCCTGCCTTATCAGATTCACAACTAGTCGCCACTGCAAAGGCGGCAGCAAAGATCAAACAAGCTTCGGGTGATGATCGAGACATCGAATTTGCTGTAGTTGGCGACACTGTTCACATATTGCAATCGCGGCCGGTGACCACCGGCGAAAAGCCTTCGACAGAATTTCCAGTTGAGTGGGAAGAACATGAGAACGAAAAGCTTCACTGGAGACGAGGGGCGACAACACCTACGCTCCCGCTGGTGACTGCGTACGTCAGAATGGCAGGTATCGCAGAAAAGCGTTCGGTTGATGTCACCGGCCAGTACATGGGTCGATGGGATTTAAAAAAATGGGTCCACGGGTATGTCTACACAGCCGAAACTCCACGCGACAAAGAAGAAGTTAATTCGCTGAGCCTCAAACATCATCTGATGGGAAGGCGACACCTGGAAAAAGGCTCAACGTACTTCTACGACGTGGTTGAACCCGAGCTCCGCAAAAACCTCGCCGAAATAGAAGCTGTTCGCCCGGCTGACAAAGCGTCGACAGCAGCTCACATTGCCTATCTAAAACGAGGCATGCAGCTCGCTGCGGATCACCAGTGCGATCTTCACTGGCGGTCTTGGGCCGGGTTCAAAACTAAAGATGATCTTTCAAAACTATTTGCCGAAATCACGGGTCAGCCTGAAGTTGAATCGTCGGATCTCATATTAGGAATCGACCACATGACGGCGCGCCTATCCGCCCGCATGATCAGCATGTCGAAACTGGTGAAGTCCGACAGTTGGCTAACCGAAGTATTCGAATCCCGAAACTACGACGCTATATTCGCTCGCGGGAACGGCAGTCGTCCCGCAGTCGCAAAGTTCCGATCACGTTTCCGCACCTTCATGAAAATATGGGGACGACGAAACGGGATCGGCTACGGCACAGCTTGGAAACCCACCGACCCGTCATGGAACATGAGACCGGAAATTCCTCTTGACTCGATCGGTTCCTTCGTTCGTCAGGATCTCGATTCTCAAGGTCGATCTCACGCCGATCTCAAAGCGAGACGAGTAGCAGCCATCAAGGCGGTTCGACGCAAAATCGGCAGGAACACAAAGCTTCGTAAAAAGTTCGACTTCGAACTGTTCCGCGGAACTCACCACATCAAAATGATGGAAAACCACAACTACCTCATCGAGCAGTGCACATTTGGTGAGTACCGCGAAGCGATCAATCGCGCCGGGGTTTCTTTGAGTGATGGTGGATGGATCGACACGCCTGACGACATTTTCTACTTGGAACTGGCTCAGCTTGAGGACGCGGCTAGCAAAGACAATTACTCGGAACTTCGCTCGCAAATCATCGACGCGAAAGAGCAGTACGCTGAGAACTCGAAGTTGTCCCCTCCTGAATTCATCGGGGCGGCGCTTCCGGATGACAAGAAAGATGACAAAGATGAGCCTCTACGTGGTATCAGCGAAGATGGGCAAACGATTCACGGAGAGCCTTCCTCAGCGGGATCGTTTACGGGCGTGGCGCGAGTAGTTATAACGCGAACGTCGACTCCCCCTGATGTTCGCAAGGGTGAGATTCTTGTTACCGAAAATACTGGACCTGACTGGGTGCCGGTATTCCCTCTGCTGGGTGGGCTAATTCTCGACGGTGGCGACAACTTCCAGCACGCGTCGTTGATCTGCCGTGAGTATGGGATTCCGTGCGTGATTCAGACGAAAGATGCCACCGCGAAAATCGCTGACGGCCAGCTTGTGTCGCTCGATGGAACTGCGGGAACAGTCACGCTAAACCCGATGGTCTAGGAGTCTAGGATTTACTGTCATACTGAACTTGATTCAGAATCAGTCGTCCAGCCACTTAGACCTTCACCGACGTAACTAACTAACTACGCGTCCAAGCGGTTTCGCCGCCGGTGTCAGAAATCAAAATTCCAGCAGCGTCGAGCTGATCTCTAACGGCGTCTGCATCAGCCCAGCGCTTTTCAGCACGTGCGTCCTTGCGTTGCTGAATAAGTGCCTCGACTTCCGAATCGCTCAAGCCCTCGGATTTCTGAGGTGGTGCCTCAAGAGTCATACCCAGCACACCTGTCAGTTCTCGAACGAGTGCAGCTGCGGCAGAAACGTCGTTTCCATCGGAGCGAGTCCGGTTCATCTTTCGGCAAAGATCAAAGATCGCAGCCAGCGCCTGAGGAGTGTTGAGATCGTCATCCATAGCCTCGGTAAAGCGTCGCTTGAACGGCTCGGGGTCGAGTGATTTATCTGACTTCACAGGCTCGGCTTCCACAGCCTGCCTGATTCGTCGCATAGACCGTTCGGCATCACCGATTAACTTCTTGTCCAGAAGCGGGTTCGTGCGGTAGTGGCTCTGCAATATCCAAAGACGAATAGCGTCAGAAGAAAATACCTCAAGTGCGGCATTCACATTGAAGGCGTTACCTAACGATTTGCTCATCGTTGCGCCGGTCGTTCGCAGCAACCCGTTGTGCATCCACACGCCAGAGAACGGAGCTTTGCCAGAAGCTGACTCGCTTTGTGCAATTTCATTTTCGTGGTGCGGGAAGATCAGATCTAACCCACCACCGTGAATATCTATTTGCTCACCCAAGTGCTTGAAAGCCATCGCCGAGCATTCGATGTGCCAGCCGGGTCGTCCAGGTCCCCACGGACTATCCCAGTTTGGCTCGTCCGGTTTTACAGCTTTCCATAGGGCGAAGTCAGCAGGGTCTTCTTTGCCGCCTTCTTCATTGCGAGTGCCTTCGAGCATCTCGTCAATATTCTGGCCACTGAGCTTTCCGTAATCGGACTTGCTACGAACTCGGTAGTAAACCGAACCGTTCAGCTCGTAAGCAGCCTTTTTATCGATCAACCTCTCGATCAGTTCGATGATCTCAGGCATGTCTTCAGTCGCACGTGGGTGCACCGTCGCACGACGAACATTGAGTCCATCTGCCGACTGAAAGAACGATTCGATGTACTTCTCGGTTATTACCTGCCAGGGGGTTTCGTCGGCATTCGCACGGTTGATGATCTTGTCGTCAACGTCGGTGAAGTTTTGAACCTTCTTCACCTTGTAACCGCTGAACTCGAGGTACCTGTCGAGAACATCGAACACGATGCTGCTCAGTGCATGACCGAGGTGAGAATCGTCGTAAACGGTCACGCCGCAAACGTACATTTTCACTTCATCGCCAAGCGGCTTGAATTCTTCTTTAGTGCGGGTGAGCGAGTTATAGAGCTGAATCATGCGTTTCGAGAAGCTACTTTGTTACGGGAGTGAGAGTGGCAACGGCCTGCGCCGCAATACCTTCACCCGCGCCTATCGCGCCGACGTGATCAGTCGACGTTACTTTTACGTTGATACTGGAATGTTCAAGACCGTTAATCATGCCTAATCGAGACGCCATTTTGGGAGCCTCGGACGCGAGTCGCGGTCTTTGCGCAATGATCGTAGCATCGACATGCGACACGAGCCATCCAGCTTCGTGCGCTAACCGTGCAGACTCGGCTATGAATTGTGCTGAATCGAAACCGGCATAACGTTCGTCGGAGGATGGAAACCGGCCACCTAGATCGCCTAAACCAGCAGCGCCAAGAATCGAACTTGCGACTGCGTGGAAAAGTACATCGCCATCGGAGTGGCCATCGAGTCGCTTATCGAACTCGATATCTACGCCGCCGAGTCGAAGCGGACCACCGTCCACTAACCCATGACCATCGAATCCAATCCCGAATCGAGATCCTTCGGTCGCCACACTGCCGGCTCCCGACTTCAAGTCGCCTTGCTTACGACGATCAAAAATGAGGCTAGCTAACTCGAGATCTTCAGGCGTGGTGATCTTGATGTTGTCGTTCGAGCCAGTAAATATCGCAACCATGCCACCAACCGATTCGACCATCGAAGCATCATCAGTCACATCTTCAGAGGTCATCTCGTGTGCGGTTTTCAACACGTCGTATCGAAATATCTGGGGAGTCTGGACAGCCCACATTCCCGACCTATCAGGTGTGGCAGTTACGACTCGATGGGGTGCAGTCTTAATTGTGTCTTTGACAGGAACAGCTGCAATACCTGCGCCTATCTTCTGAGCGGTAACCAAGCCACGACCAATCATCTCGGCATCAATAAATGGTCGAGCGCCATCGTGAACTGCAACGAATTCAGGCGAGCCTTCAACCTGTGAAGCGAGTAGGTCGAGTCCGATCTTGACCGAATCCTGTCGTCGCTCGCCGCCAGCAACCACGCCCACAACTTTCGAAAATCCAGCCGCCTCAACAGCAGCTTTGCCAGCGTCAAGATTGTCGGCAGACATCACGAGGACGATCGAACCGACATCTTCGAATTGCTCGAACTCTCGCATTGAGTGTGAGATTACGGCTTCACCGCCAAGCAACGTCACCTGCTTGTCGACACCCTCCATACGAGAGCTTCGACCTGCTGCGACGATCACAACTCCGAGCTTGGCACGTTTACTAGCCTCGGTCATCCAAAATATCCCTGAATCAAATCGATGCCCCAGAAGCAGGCATACGCTACGGATGTCGATTTAATCGCTTTAGCGACAAATACAATCCCTATAAATTTCTTGATTGGGTAGCCAATGCTGCCAGCCGCAATTCCAATCACATCGAAAAATGGGTTCGGAACTATCGCCCCAAAGAACAATATTATTCCGCCTCGGCGCATAACCATCGAGTGCACCTTTGGATAAAACCTGTTCCGCTGAAGCAATCCCCGACCTGATAGCCCCGCGAGATAGCCAGTCATTTCGCCCAACGCTTCAGCTGTTGCAGAAACTAGACCTATTAACAGAGGGTTTAGTCCAAGATCAGGAGCGGCGGCGATACAGACCGCCGCAGGGCCAGGTATCGGAAGAATTATCGAACCAGCGGCGATGAAGCTGACTATCCACAACCCGCCGTAGCCAACGCTCTCGAGGTTCAACGAATCCGTCAACCAGAGCACGGTGCCGAAAACAACAAACGCAATTACAAATGAAAGTATCGTGAGCCGGAATACTAGGTCACGGTTATTCGACAGCCAGAGTTGAATCCCTGTGTGTTCGACAACGGAAATCGTCGCTTCACCAGCGGAATTAGCCAGCGAAGAATCAGATGCACCCGATATTTCGGAATTTGTCGGATCAGACATTCAGCATTACTCAGTACTCGATGCACTCAACCAACTCATCGAGTCAAATGAGCTAGACGAGATCCACCAGCCACGAAATCGACTGACGACAGGCGTAAGCAACAACCAAGAATTTGATCAGTTTGCCCAGCCCGACCCAGAGGAAAAATCTGGATATTGGGTAGCCGAGTGAACCAGCCGCAATACCGCCAATATCGAATAACGGATTCGGCACCAATGCGAGAATAAACAATGCGAAGCCACCGCGCCGCACTACTAGATCGTGAATTCGAGGATAGTAGCGCGATTTTTGAACGACGCTCTGACTTCCGTATCCGGCCAAATAGCCTGTCACTTCACCGATGGTTGAACCTGTTGCCCCAGCAAGGCCTAGCAAAACGAAATTAAGACCCAGACCGTCGGTGGCTCCAGCACAAACGGCAGCGAGTCCTGGTACTGGAACTACAACCGCTGCCGACCCAACGAGGTTTACGAGGAAGGCTCCCCAGTAACCGGCGTCTTGCACGGAAAACCAATCGGCTACCCATGCAACAGTCCCACCCACCACAGAAACAATTACAACAGTCCATATTATGGTCTGATACGTGCGGTGATGCTTCGCTATGAATTCAGCGAATTTGCTCTGTGAGTCATCTGTTTCAGAAGATTCGGCCAATGTTGTAGCCGAGGAGTGTTTGTCTGACACATGTGCATCTTACGTTACCGATCGCGAATAGACCTCCTGCTTCCCTCACATAAGGTAGGCAAGAGGTCTATTTCTTCGTCTTATTGTCGAACAGCCGGTGGCTAACTCGTCACTGTTTCCTTGTCGGATTCTTTCTCGGAAGCGGAATCTATACCCTCAGCATCCGAACTTTCGACTGGGTTGGCGGACGCTTTGCCGTTGCTCGTAAACGTCACATCACCATCACTCTCGTCGATGACAATCGCCGAGCCTTCTGGAAATTCGCCAGCTAGTAATCGTTTCGACAAGGGACTCTCAACATGTCGCTGGATCGCTCTCTTGAGCGGACGTGCTCCGTACATGCGATCAAATCCCGTTTTTGCAAGCCACTCCCGAGCACTCTCAGTAAGCGAAAGGCTTACCTTCAGATCGGCAACACGTTCTGCTACTTCACTCATGAACTTATCGACGATTAGTTCGATGTCCTGCTGAGTGAGCGAATCGAACACGATGAATTCATCAAGACGATTCAGGAATTCAGGTTTGAATTGCTGTTTGAGCGCGTCTTCAACGTTAGTTCGAACTCGGGCACTCTCAGACTCTTCTCGACTTTGCTTCTGGAAACCGAACGCTTGTTGAGCAATGTCATCGGAGCCAAGATTGCTGGTCATGATGATGATCGTGTTGCGGAAGTCGACTGTACGGCCGTGACTGTCTGTTAGTCGACCATCGTCGAGTACCTGCAACAACGTGTTGAACACGTCAGGATGCGCCTTCTCGATTTCATCGAAAAGAACTACTGAGAATGGACGTCGACGAACTGCTTCGGTCAGATGTCCGGCTTCGTCGTACCCAACGTATCCGGGAGGTGCACCAATCAGCTTCGATACTGTGTGACGCTCTTGGAATTCCGACATGTCGACTCGAACCATGTTGTCTTCATCGTCGAACATAAATTCAGCAAGCGCACGTGCTAGCTCGGTTTTACCAACGCCCGTAGGCCCTAAGAATATGAAGCTACCAATCGGACGCTTCGGATCCTTCAAACCTGCACGTGCACGGCGAACCGCGTCGGCCAGCACTTCCACAGCTTGATCCTGACCAATCACACGGGTGTGTAGTCGTTCTTCAAGCTTCAGTAGTCGGTTACCTTCTCCTTCAACCAGCCGAGTGACGGGAATGCCGGTTCGTTCAGCTATCAATGCGGCGATATCTTCATCGGTAACAACTTCGCTAACTTCGTGTGTTTTGTCCCAGTCACGCTTGGCGTCTTCGAAATCTTCAAGCATCCTGAGCTTTTCAGCCTTGGCATTCGCAGCTTTCTCGTAGTCGCCACGAGCCGAAGCCGATTCTTCCTCTTCATCGAGTTTCTGCAAAGCGCCCTGCATGTCTTTCAGATTCGAAGGAAGCAGTTCGTTTTCGATACGATTCTTGGCCGCGGCTTCATCGATCAAATCGACAGCCTTGTCGGGCAATAGTCGATCAGATATGTAACGAGCGGAAAGCTGTACGGCAGCTTCTAACGCCGATTGTTCGATAGTGAATCCGTGGTGCTGTTCGTAACGAGGGCGCAACGTTTCGAGCATTTCAATGGCGGTCTCAGTGTCGGGCTCTTCAACCCACACGGGCGAGAACCGACGTTCTAGCGCAGGGTCGGCCTCGATGTAACGACGATATTCGTTGGGAGTTGTTGCTCCAATAGTCTGTAGCTCTCCTCGGGCGAGAGCGGGTTTCATCATGTTCGATGCATCGAGGGCGCCATCGCCTGCACCAGCACCGACTACGGTGTGGATCTCATCGATAAAAAGAACGATTTCACCTGAAGCCTGACGAATTTCGTCCATCACAGCTTTCAGACGTTCTTCGAACTCGCCCCTGAACTTAGCACCAGCAACCAACGATCCCATCTCGAGGGCGATTACGCGTCTGCCCTGGAGACTTTCGGGAACGTCACCGGCAACAATTCGCTGGGCTAGCCCTTCCGCAACCGCCGTTTTACCAACACCGGCATCGCCGATAAGCACAGGATTATTCTTTGTGCGTCGGGTGAGCGTCTGCATAACCCGGCGAATTTCAAGATCACGCCCGACCACGGGGTCGAGCTGGCCATCGCGTGCAAGGTCGGTTAAATCGACACTGTATTTCGAAAGGGCTTGGTACTTGCTCTCGGCTCGCGGGTCGGTAACTCGTGCCGATCCTCGAACTTCGAGAAGCGCCTGATACACCCGCTCTTCGGTGATATTTCTTGCTGTGAAAATATCGGCAATGTCGCCAGCCGATTCTTTGGCTAGAGCCACCAACAGGTGGTCGGCACCAATGAGTTCATCCTTGAGTCGGTCAGCCTCTTCTTTTGCAACCTCGATCGCTTTTTGCACGCGAGGTGTTGGGTAGATCTGAGGCTGGCCCGAGGCACCGCCGATTTTTGGCGATTCCTCAAGTTTGGCAATCAGCTCTTGAAGCAGATCGCCGGCATCAACGCCTAATGCTTCCAGAATTTTTGCTGAGAGCGAATTGTCGATCTGCAACAAGCCTGCAAGAAGATGCTCGGCATCCCACTGGCTGTGACGCATCTGCACCACAAGTTGCTGCGAGGCACTAAGCGCCTGTTGGGCCTGTTCTGTGAAATCGTCCTGTTTCAATACCATTTTCTAAATTCTTCCCCTGCCTCATACCTGATTACCGGCTTGCCGTCCCACTGAGTGGGATCGAACTGAAGAGACAAAATTGTTAGCCCGGCAGCTTCGCCTGACCTTCTCGTAACTTGACTATTTCGACCGTCAAGTTTTGAACGTGTGATTCCAATCGATCGATTCGGTTTAAAAGTTTTGACATTACTTCGATGCCAGCAAGGTTCAATCCGAACTCTTCTTTCCACCGCAATATCTGCTTAATTAGTTCGACATCACGATTCGAGTAGAGCCGCGTGCCCCCGCTAGACCGCTGCGGAATCACGAGCTCCCAACGTTCATAGTTCCGGAGGGTTTGCTGATGAACACCACACATCTGAGCAACGATTCCGATAGCAAATACCGGATCGTTGTGCCCCATGGTCATTCGCTGCCCTCCTCGTTATTCGTAGCGAAATCTCTCAAATCGCCAACCGCCGATTTCCCCTCACGTATATCTCGTAGCTGGGAGTACAGCACTTGCTCTTCCTTTGAAAGAGTGTCGGGAAGTCGAACTTTTACAGTTGCGTAAAGATCACCTGTCTCGTCTGAGTTCATTTTTGGCAACCCTCGACCTTTGATCTTGAAAGATCGACCGTTCTGGGTTCCAGCGGGAATATTCAGTGCTATTCGACCTGTCATGGTCGGCACCTCTGCCTCACCGCCAAGAATAGCGTCGAGTAGTGGAACCGATATGTCGGCTCGAAGATTCGCACCCTCACGACTAAACCGCTTATCTGATCGCACGTTAACGGTGAGAGTTACTTCGCTTTCACTATCGGGGCGCAAACGAATTTTTCGTCCGTCGGGCACGCCTCTCGGCACTTCGACTTCGAGATTCCGCTTCCCGCCCCGACTGGTTCCAATAGATATTCGGCGAGTTGCCCCGGTGAACACTTCGTCTAGCGACACATCGATAGTGCCTTTGTGCTTCGTCGTTTGCGGCTGCTGCTGCTGGCGAGCTCGGGCTCCCATTCCACCGAACATATCGGCGAATCCGCCACCAGAATGACCACCACCACCGCCGAACAGATCGTTCAGATTAAAGCCGCCCATTCCAGGACCACCCGGACCACGACCGCCACCCATATTCCTCATCTGGTCGGCGTGTTTCCAGTTATCGCCGAACTGGTCGTAATCCTTACGACGGTCAGGGTCGCCAACGACCTCATACGCCTCGTTAACTTTCTTGAACTGCTCCTGAGCGCGTTCGTCGTCCGGATTTACATCGGGATGAAGCTTTCGAGCCATCCGTCGGTAAGCCGTTTTGATTTCTTTGTCGGAAGCGGATTTATTCACTCCGAGAAGTTCGTAGTAGTTCTGGGCCATAAGTCGCTTTATAGATTTTGGTTTGGGACCTTCTAGACAGCTCCAAACGTGATTTTCAGTTTAAACTGGTTGAATAATAGCACATCTTACTGCCTGCCGGACATATGTTTTGATAATCCGCTTATTAGATTTCTATAATTGGCCCATGCAAGTTTCAGCAACAACGCATACAACTACCAGCAGCGCGCCGACTCGCCTCTAACCTGCTGGAATGCAATAAATACAAACTTCTAAGGAATCAAAACAATGGCTATAGAAAAATGGCAACCATTCGGATCAGTCCGAGATTTCGATGACCTCTTCAACCGTTTCTTGGGCACCCGATCGTCGGTCGCAAGAAGCTCGGAGCCCGAGGCATGGAGCATTCCGCTCGACGTGGTTCAGGAAGGCGACAATCTGCTCGTAACGGCTTCAGTCCCCGGCACATCGAAGGATCAAATCGACGTTTCTGTCGATGACAACGTCTTGACAATAAAAGCCGAGTCGACTGCTTCGACCGATAGCAGCAAATCACATGGCTACCTTCTACGGGAACGACGCACTGGCTCGTACTACCGAGCGTTGCGACTTCCGGAGACTGTCGACTATGAGAACGCAGAATCGACCTTTTGAACGGCGTGCTGACTATCAAGCTCCCGAAGCTTGAGTCAAAGAAAGCACGAAAACTCGAAATCTCAGCTGTTTAGGCAGATCTGAATACTGAGTAATCACCCAACTCTTGAAAAAGGAGCCATCGGCAAACTACCGGTGGCTCCTTTTTCGTTAACTCAGGTTCCCGCCTACTCGCAAACAAATAACAGCGCCGGTTTTTGCTCCACTTATGGCCGACGAAGCGATACCCTGAATATCTCGATTACTTACTGTCTTCACCCGAGAATTCTTGACTTCAACCTCTTCTAATTCCGCTGATTCTTCGACTGGCGCCAAAACAGGTCCGGCACTGCCATCATTTTTCACGCGATACCAAAGCCGAATTGACGAAGCACTAAGGGCTGAACTGACCGGACTCACACCTGAGATCTACGACATCCACCGCTACTACATGGGATGGCAGGAAATCGATGGTTCGGATTCGAACTCCACCGGCGGTAAGCGGATGCGCCCGACCCTCGCGCTGCTCGCAGCTGATGCGGTTGGCGGAGATCTTGAGCGCGCAACCCCGATAGCCGTTGCGCTCGAGTACGTACACAACTTCTCGCTTATTCACGACGATCTCGAAGATATGGATCGAGTTCGCCATCATCGCCCCACCGTTTGGGCTGTATGGGGTGAGCCTGCAGCAATCGTGTCCGGCAACGCTATGTTCAAGATCGCGGATACGGCGGCGTGGAAGCTGCGCGCGGCCGGAGTTGAAGAAACGGTAGCACTCGAAGCCGAAGCCGAGCTGACCAATCACTCCCTGAAGATGATGGAAGGTCAGTATCTCGACATTTCGTTTGAAACAGAGGAATCGGTCAACGTCGAGCAATACCTCGACATGATCGAACGTAAAACAGGGGCGTTGATTGAAGCATCAATCTATCTTGGGAGTCTCGTCGGACCACGATCAGGACCAGACCGCGAAAAGGCCACGGCGCTAAAGGCAATCGGATACGACCTGGGGCGAATCTTCCAAATCCGTGACGACGTTTTGGGAGTTTGGGGTGGTGAGGAAACGGGAAAGCCCGTTGGTGCCGATATCAAACGCAAGAAAAAGGCATTGCCAGCAGTGCATGCACTCAGCAACTCAACAGGAGCCACATCTGAGCGGTTAAAACAGATTTTCCGCACAGAAGGCGACCTAGAAGCAGAAGATGTTCACGTCGTTCTCGAAGAGATGGAGAACCTGGGCACACAGGATTACTGCCAATCGATGGCCGAAGATCGCTGGCTCGACTGCAAACGGATGATAGAGTCGTTGGAACTTGCAGGCAGCACATCTGAAGAATTCACCGAACTCGGCGAATTCTTACTCGTCCGGGAATCTTGACCCGGAAAATTCTGGACACCCGAGTGTTGGCTGTTTCGAATCAAAATTCCCCAACATTTTCGAAGCACGCAATCGAAACTGGTAACCAATGATCGTCGCAATCGGTTCGCTGCAACGTGCAGCCATAGGAATAATCAGGTCAGGTGACTACTCACCCATCGATGCGCCTGAAGATTTCATTGCATTCCGACCTGAATCCGATAATCTGCCAGTAGTAGTGCTTGGGGGATCGGGCACTGAACGTGCGGCCCGTGCCACAAAATGGGCAATCGATGAATTCTCACCTGACGCAATTATTTCTTTCGGATTCTGCGGGGCGACGAAAGACCACGCCCGATCTGGTGACATTGTCATTGCCGCACGAGTAATGGATCTGCCGGGCACACCTTTTGAATGGTCAATTGTCGATGACACGAATTCGTTTGGCCCCGATCGCACCATGCTGCTGGCTGCTCGAACCGCTGTAGAAGTTTCGGGGCTAGATTTTCACCACGGCACGATCGTCACAGTATCTAAAGTTGCCACTACCCCTGGCACCAAACGCTGGCTCGGTGAAGCGATCAATGCAACCGCTGCCGACACCGAGGCTCACGCAATTGCCGATGTAGCGTCAAAAGCCGGCATTCCGTGGGGCGTCGTAGCCAGCGTTCTTGATGACAGAGATTTTGATGCACCCGCAATAATCGACCGAGTCGGATCGGGACCAAATGAACGCGGATACGCCGCCTACATCAAGTACGTAACTAACAACCCGCAAGACCTTCCCTCACTGATGAGACTTGGTAAAGCTTCGACGCGAGCAGGGGCATCGCTTACCACGTTTATGTCAGGATTCATGGAAGCCTATTCGGCGATAACCACGGCGGCAGAAACGACTGAAACGGAATAGAACCGGTCAATATTTTCGGCTCAACGCACACAGATTCCGGTAAAAATTAGCGTTCTAACACCAAAAACCGCCTGTTATTTCGCTGGGCAACCGCGGAGAATCGCTATACTTATTCGGCTGGTTAATTGCTGAGAAATGCAGCATGATGCGGTGAAAAACGACACAATTTCCCATGGAATCGTCAGATGCCGATTAGCATTTGTTGAAGTAGTATGTTTGTAGCCGTAACTTCAGCCTTCGAGAATTCACGCAATTGAGTGGAATTCGACGGCTTTGGAACGCGTAATCTCGGTGGGGCTGCTCGCGGGCATTCCTCACTATGTTCTTGCCCTAAGGGGGAAATAAGTTTGCATTCGGATAAGACACGTGCGATGTCGGCTGTAGAAGCCGGTCGGATTAGCGTGTTGAATGGCACCTCGCCCGGTGGTCTATCTACTGGCACCGAATACAAGGTATTTAGCAAGATCGTCGAAGTCGAATCGACCGACGCTCCTGAGCTAATCGACTTCACCGACACAGTTCGCCAACTCGTTTCAGAGTCAGGCGTAAAGAACGGTCAAGTTTCGATTTACAGCACTCACACTACGTTCTCAGTAATGATCAACGAGAACGAGCCTTTGCTATTGCAAGACATGGAGCACTTCCTCGAACGCAGCGCTCCTAAAGATGCCTACTACGGTCACAACGACTTCGAACTCCGCACAGTAAGCATGCGGCCTAACGAATGCCCGAACGGTCACGCTCACTGTCAGCACATGATTCTCGGCACATCTGAAATTGTTCCTGTGATCGATGGCAACCCGCTTCTCGGAGAGTTCCAGCGAGTGTTCCTCGTCGAGCTTGATGAGCCAAAGCCACGCCAGGTTGCCGTACAGGTGATGGGCCTCTAGGTCTTTAGCCGACATTCGCTTTTTCTGGCGATGTCGAAACGTTCGTCGAAACTTCGCCAATGACTCAGTCAGCTACATCGGCTGTTGAGCTTCCGGTCCCAAACATGGAAGTCGGTTCCGACTCGCCCGACTATGTTGCCGCAACATTTGCTGCCTGCGAGCAACTGGCGAAGACCCACTACGAAAACTTTTCCGTTGGCTCACGCCTACTTCCGAAGCATCTCCGAAAACATTTCTACTCGATCTATGCTTTTTCACGAGGTGTTGACGATCTTGGTGATGAAGCGGTGGGCAACCGCCTAGCCCTCCTCGATTTATGGGAGCAACAACTCGAAAGTTGCTACCCATCTAACTCGAGTCAAAGCATCCCTACCCACCCCTACTTTGTCGCACTCGCCGAAACGATTCGCGAATTCGACATCCCAGTCGAACCGTTCAAACGGCTTATCGAAGCCAACAGGCGCGACCAGTCGATAACCCGCCACGAAACCTACCAAGACGTGCTCGAATACTGCACGTATTCAGCGAACCCTGTCGGTCGACTGGTGCTCTTCTTAAGCGGTGTCAGGGATCAGAAGCTTCACGATCTTGCAGACAAGACGTGCACCGGACTTCAGCTTGCTAATTTTTGGCAGGATGTGGGGGTCGACATAGAGATCGGCCGAATCTACATTCCGCAAGAAGATCTTGATCGATTCGGTGTAACCGAGGAACAAATCACACAGCGCAGGCATGACGACAACTTCGAACAACTAATGCGGTTCGAAGTGGAGCGAGCGCGCGAATTGTTCGTCGAGGGTTACGCGTTGGCCGATCATCTAGATAAATCACTGAGATCTGACTTCGCGCTGTTCCTACGTGGTGGGCTCGAAATTCTTCGAGAGATCGAACGCAGCAATTTCACAGTGTTGAACGCCCGTCCTCGAATATCAAAACTTGGAAAAGCGAAAATATTCGGGTCAACTTGGCTACGTTCCAAATTGTCATCACTCGGAATTCGTCGAATCCCCATCGTCCCGAACAGTGCCTTCAAATCCGCAGCAAGGCATACTTACTGACCAGCCGCGGGAGTTCGAAACCCAACGCAGCAGTCACTTCAGAACTAAATGCAAGACGAAGCCTCAACACAACAGCAAATCGCCGATGCCTACGAAGCTGTAGCAGCATCGACCAAAGCTGCTTCGTCGAATTTCTACTACGCCTTTATCACTCTTCCACCCGACAAACGAAATGCCGTCTACGCCGGATACTCGTTCTGTCGACTCGCCGACGACATCGTTGATGATGGTGAATATGGCGATAAAACTGGTGAAGCTCTCGACTCTCTTCAAGCCCATCTCTCCGCGGCATACGATGGAAATTTTTCAACAAACGGCGACTCACTAGAAATCACTGAAGCGACTCCCGATCTGTGGAGGGCACTCGGCGACACACTCCACAAATACCCAATCGATCAACAGCACCTAATAGACGTTGTTGAAGGCTGCCGGATGGATCTTGATGGCACCACTTACGAGACGTGGGATCAGTTAGTCGAGTATTGCAAACGAGTAGCCAGCGCCACGGGACTCGCGCTGATCGAAGTATTTGGCTACGAGGACGAACGAGCAGTTGAATACGCCGTTGATCTTGGAATAGCACTTCAGCTAACCAATATCCTCCGAGATATCACCGAAGACCTATCGATTGGTAGGGTCTACCTACCCTCAGAAGAGCTCGCTGAATACGGTGTAACTGTTGACGACCTTCGTAACAAAAACGTCACGCCAGAATATCTGCGATTTATGAAGTTCCAGGTCGCAAGGGCACGAAAATATCTCGAATCGGGAGTGCGATTATTTCCACTCCTCGACAAGCAGTCGCGCCAATGCCCTGAGACTATGACCCAGGTCTACGAAATGCTTCTCGACCGTATCGAGAAGAACAATTTCGATACCCTCAACCACCGCGCCAGCCTTTCAAAATTCCAGAAATTCAAGTTGCTTTCTGTTATCTGGCTTCGTAGCCGTGGACTCAGGTTCGTTTAGCCCATGCCTACACGAACCGTAGTCATCATTGGCGGCGGTATCGCCGGACTCGCCACCGCGGTACGGCTTATCCAGAACGGCATCAGGCCGATTGTCCTTGAGAAAAGACCGTTTCTCGGTGGTAGAGCGTTTTCGTTTATCGACAAGGACTCGGGAGAAGAAATCGATAACGGTCAACATGTGTTTGTGGGCGCCTGTGACCAGTTCCAGCAGTACATCACCGACATTGGAGCTTCGAACCAAATCCAACTCGAAGAACGCATCGGTTTTCCTGTCCTAAAGAACGGCAAAACCAGCTGGCTAAAAGCTCGAAAGCTTCCGGGCGTACTTGCGAATTTATCAGCCCTCCTCGGATACAAGCATGTCGGCCTGACAGGGAAGTTAAGAATTCTGTGGGGCTTGCTCAGCATCAAGCTCACAAGGCTCAACAAGAACTCGGCGCACGATCTGCTCACGTTTGACGATTGGCTTCGCGACCACGCCCAAAGTGACGAGACAATCCGCAATTTTTGGAATCTCATCATTTTGCCTTCGCTGAACGACGACATCACGGGAGTCAGCGCCCACACCGGAATCGAACTGTTCAAAGTAGCGCTTCTAGGCGCAGCTCAAAATCCTGCCATGGGAATTCCGCTTGCAGGCTTATCGACGCTCGTCGGCGAAAACGCCAAAAATTTCATCGAATCTAACGGCGGCGAAATTCGTACGGGAATAGACGTTGAATCGTTGCACATTGAGAGAGGCCAAATCACCGGCGTGCGTACGACGGGTGATGAGTTGATCGAAGGCGAGGCAGTCGTTTCCGCAGTCCCAGCGGCTGCCATGAATTCGCTTATTCCCGGTGGCAGCGACGGGCAAGACGACTTCTTCACACCAGCCGAATCGGTACGAACCGCCCCTATTGTTGCCGTTCACATCTGGTACGACAGACCGGTGCTCACAGAAAAATTCGTTGCAACTCTCGACTCTCTGCTCCAGTGGGTATTCAACGACACCGACTTAAAATCTCGCAACGAAGCTGGCCAACACGTAGTGATCTCGCTTAGTGGTGCATGGGAATGGCAAGACCGCTCGAAACAAGAACTTCGAGACATTTTCACTTTAGAGATGGAAAAAGCGTTTCCTGCTGCCGGCAAAGCAAAAATCACAAAATTCACAATCGTGAAAATGCTGGAAGCAACATTCCGGGTCGAGCCGGGCTCTCAAAAACGCCGGCTTTCGCAGCGAACTCCACTCCCCGGCTTCTACCTCGCGGGCGATTGGACCGATACCGGTTGGCCATCAACTATGGAATCGGCTGTTCGAAGCGGTAACCTTGCGGCTGAATACATCGTCGAAGACATACGTACCGGCGACCAGCCAACCCTTTAGCAGCTTGTAAATCAGGCTCAGGCGTAGCCAAGTGACCTCCGACACACGGCCCGATCACTACATCGCAATCGACTTCGGCACCAGTCACATAACCGTGGCTGTGGGCAGAGCGACAGGTGCGCAACTTTCGTCGATTAAAGCCCCGATCAAATATTTCACCCCAACTGAAGGCCCGCGCACCGGGCTTGAGTTTGATCCTGCTGAAACGCTGAAACTTGTGATCACCACGATCCAATCTGCAATTGGTGCTGCCGATGTTTCACCAGATGATATTTCGGGTATCGGTGTTACTTCCCAAAGACAAGGTTTGGTACTCCTAAATCTTGAAGGAGCGCCGATCTATGCGGGTCCAAGCCGTGACCTGCGGGCGACCGCTGAGGGTGTAGAAATCGACGCGAATGCACTGGTCGATATATGGGAATTGACCGGGCACGGTCCGGGAATAAAAACCGGCTGGGCACGGTTGAAATGGTTCGCCGCAAATAAGCCAGAAATATACGAGCGAACACGAACGATTTGCAGCATTGCCGATTGGTTAATTCTCGAACTAACCGGCGAATTGCTCATGGAAGAGACCCTCGCCGTCGAATCGGGATTAGCTATGGTCGCAACAGGCGATCCAGCAAACGCCCTCGCTCCAGCCTTCAATCTGCCCGACGTTCAACTACCGCAGACATGCCCCCCAGGCACGGCGGTTGGCAAACTCAAAAAGATATTCTCCGATCCCCTCGGAATTCCCACAAACACGCCTGTTGTGGCGTGCGGTCCCGACGCTCAATCAGGGCTCATCGGATTCGGTGCGCAACTACCGAACTCTGTAGGAATCATGTCGGGGTGGAGCACCACTTGCCAGCGAGTGACTGAACGTCCCGTTTTCGATGACACACGGGCACTCTGGACGGGCCGACACGTTATTGAAAATCGATGGGTACTTGATGGCAACGCTGGCGAAACGGGCAGCACATACCAGTGGCTGCTGTCACTACTCTACGGCTCACTCGATAATGTCGAAGTGATGAAGGCAATTGACGAACCTCTCGGCAAGATCGAGCCGGGCTCGAACGACGTCACAACCTATCTAGGTCCTTCATTAATTCACTCCGCTAACGACATAGAACGAACGGGAGGGTTCCTCTTTCCAATTCCTGCTTCTCACGACCCGCCAGACCGATTCGATATAGCGCGTTCAGCCCTCGATAGTTTTGCGTTCGCTATCCGCTACAACATCGAACGACTGAACAGCTTCCGTGGTCCCGCTTTGAGTATTTCCGCGGGTGGCGGAATGCTCAAATCTGAATCGTTCCGAGAAATCCTCGTCAACGTTCTAGACTGCGAAATAGGAATAGCCGAATCAGGAGAGACGAACTCGCTCGGCACCATTTCGCAGGTAGCGGCAAGTGTTGGCAAAGGCCCATCACTTGCCGAGTACGCAGCTATCAGGGCGACAGAGCTAAGCAAGTACGAGCCGAACCCAACACACGCCGCCATATACGACAATCTATATTCAGAATGGCGACACAAAGAGCGAATGCTCAGCCAGCTTGAACTGTAAGGAACCATCACTCGATATGAATTGGCAGGATCAACGACAAGAGTTGGTAGATACGATGCGAAAGCTTGATCAACTTGGCATGGTCTCAGGGTCGAGCGGAAACGCTTCGGTTAGGCTTCCAGCATCGGGAACGCAGAAGAAACTATTCCTTGTCACGCCTGCTGGGGTTTCCTACGACACTCTTACCGCTGAGCAAATAGTGCTTGTAGATGACGACATGAATCCTGTAGGCAACACTGCCGAATCGCCCACATCGGAAGCTCTTCTTCACAAGGCGGTTTACGATC
Organism: Candidatus Lucifugimonas marina; assembly: GCA_029593915.1. Lineage (GTDB taxonomy): Bacteria > Chloroflexota > Dehalococcoidia > Lucifugimonadales > Lucifugimonadaceae > Lucifugimonas > Lucifugimonas marina. The sequence goes on from CP046147.1 coordinate 2,291,901, forward strand.
AACGGCGTGATGTAGAAGCCATCATTCACACTCACTCTGTCTACGCCAGCGTTCAAGCTGTGAAAGCAGAAGCTATCCCACCAATAATCGATGAAATGGTCGTGTACATAGGTGGCACTATCGAAGTTTCTGAATACGGGTTCCCGGGAACTCCAGAGCTGGCCGAGAATTCACTAAAAGCCCTTGGCGACAAGCGAGCCGCCATCATTCGCAATCACGGTATGTTCGCTGTCGCCGACACCTTAAAGGAATCACTGCGAGTAGCTGAATTGGTCGAACGTGTCGCCAAGATCTATGTCAACGCGAAGATGTCAGGCACGATCATTCCGGTTCCAGATCACGCCGTTGAAGCTGAACGAGAGATGTATCTCACACGCACCGGCCTGAAACTAACTTAGCCAGAGCCGACTAAGTACTTAAGGAGAGTGACAATGCCGCTCGTACCAGCATTTATTCTCAGGCGCCTTTATGTGAAAAGCAGCCTTCACAACACAACCGGCGGCTGGAGCTTCACCCTCCGCAATTCGCTTGGTTCTGGTTACGCAACGGGCTTAGTACCGCTAAAGCTCGACGAAGCAACTGAAATACCTATGGCTAAAACTTGGTTCATAGATGGGGAAAGCGGCGACACGATTACTTTCGACCAAGTAACCGATCAAAATACTTTCGGTTTGAAAATGAACAAGGAGATCGAAATCAACGTCGACGGCAAACCGTTACCGCCAGGTGAACACATCGTGTACTTCGGATGCATCGTCCCGGGGATAGGTCAAATAGGATTCGATTTCACAGACATGGTTCCGAGTTAGGCTGCGGGACTTTTATGCATACTTTTGCACAAAAGCAATTCATTTGTATTTTTTGAATGGAAGACCACACCCATGACGCGGGGCTGATTTCCTCACATAGTTCAGTGATTCAGGCAGGTACAGATTCATCTGACACTGAGATACAATTCATTACCAGAGCAACCACTATTGCTTTCTTCGGCGACCACCAAATTACGACGAGGATTGCACCGGCAAATAGAACAGCGAGAAATAATGCCATTCGATGAGTTTGACCCGATAGATCGCGAGATCATGAACACGATTCAAGCAGCCTTTCCACTGGTTGCTGAACCGTACAAGGCGATAGCCGATACTGTTGGAACCACCGAGCAAGACGTAATCGATCGAATCGACGGTCTTAGGAAGAAGAATGTAGTCCGACAGATCGGTGCGATTTTTGACACCCGAAAGCTCAAGTATCAGTCGATGCTTGTTGCAATGCAGTTCCCAGACGACAAGCTCGATAAGGCAGCCCGCTTCCTAAATAGGCACCCGGGAATCAGTCACAACTACGAGCGAGACGGGCATTTCAATCTCTGGTTCACTATTGCAGTTCCGCCCGACCGTTCTCTTGAAGGTGAAGTCGAAAAACTCGGTGTGCTTACCGGAGCCACTTCAACTCGGCTTTTGCCAACGATTAAATTTTTCAAAATCGGTGTGAACTTCGACATGGTGAAGGGTAAATCTAACGCCACCGAAGGCTACCGACCCGATGATCAAGGGACAACGAGCACAACTTCGCCTGATGTCACTCAGGACATCATCGATTACGTGAAAGTGATGCAAGAAGATCTCGCACCTGTTTCACGACCGTTCGATTCGATGGCTGAAAAGCTGGGCATGACGGTCGACGAGATGTTTGCCCGAGCCGACGAACTTGTAGAGCAGAAGTTGATGCGCCGATACAGCGCAGTGCTGCACCACCGACGTGCCGGCTTCTCATCAAACGCAATGATCGTTTGGAAAGTTCCAGAAGAACGCTCTGAAGAAATCGGAACAATAATGGCGCAGCATCCAGCGGTTACGCATTGCTACCAGCGCCCAACATATGAAGACTGGCCATATTCACACTTCACGATGGTCCACGGAACATCGGAAGAAGAATGTGAACGATTCGGAAATGAGATAGCCGAATCGACTGGCATGGATGAACGAGCGCTGGTTTACAGCCTTCGTGAATACAAAAAGACTCGAGTACGTTACTTCGTCGAAGACGAATTCGTAGTCGACGAACTACAGCCAATCGGCTGAGCTCACCGCTAATACCACTCGAAACCCACCCAACACAGAACTGGAGACCACTGTGCCGCGTTATTACGGAATGTACCTCGACGTTAAAGACCGCCTAGGAATTGTTTTCGGCGGCGACGCCCACGAAGGCGAACGCAAAGTTAATTACCTGCTGGAATGTGGCGCGAACGTAAAACTGTTCAGTCCCGACAACGAAATTTCACCGGGACTCCGCAGCAAGGCCGACGCCAGCGAGATCGAATGGATCGACCGTAAATACCAACCTGGCGACTTAGCTGGTGCGTGGATCGTTATAGTTGCCGACACTTCGTCGATGGATACTAACGAAGCAATTTCAAAAGAAGCCACCGAGCGAAACATTCTGCTCAATGTTATGGACGTGACTCCACTTTGCACTTGGATCGCTCCCGCATTGATCCATCGCAATGATGTCACGCTCGCAGTGTCGACAGCCGGGTCCAGTCCAGCGTTGGCACGGCGCCTACGAGAAGAAATCACATCCGACTCGTGCCAGTGCATGCGCTGGGCCAATGTGGGTCCAATACTCACCGAAGCAAGAAAAACAGTTAGAAGTCAAAATATTGTGTGCTGCCCAGAAAAATGGCAGTGGTTCATGACTCCGGAATGGCTCGACAAAGCAGAAAAGTCTGACAGCGAAAAAGCAAAATCCGAATTAATCGAAGGCATTAAGAGCGTTGCATGCAAATCTTGCGCGCCGTTTGGCTCATGTCAACGAATTGAAACACCTCTACCTACGCATTAGCGATGCACATAAGACGGGCAAGAGATGTTGATTAAAATCGGAACTCGCGGAAGCGATCTAGCACTCACGCAGACCGGTCACGTAGTCGACGCACTCAAAGAAGCCAACCCTGAAACTGAATTCGAAATCGTTGTAATCAAAACAACGGGTGACAAAGATCAGCGTCAGAACTTGGCGGCTCTCGGTGTCGGTGTGTTTGTTCGTGAATTGGAATCGGCGCTGCTCGACAATCGGGTCGATCTCGCTGTGCACAGCCTCAAAGACATGCCATCGGCACTACCAACCGAATTCGCACTTGCCGCAGTTCCTTATCGAGAAGATCCCCGAGACGCTTTCATCAGCCGAAACGGGGAAACTTTAGAAGAACTTGCGGCAGGCTCACGGGTAGCAACCGGAAGTGCTCGGCGCCAAGCGCTGGTCAAAAACATTCGACCTGACCTCGTAGTGGAGTCGCTCCGTGGAAACGTTCCAACTCGGCTTGCCAAGCTCGACGAGCCAGACGGACCCGATGCAGTGATTCTTGCGACAGCGGGACTCAATCGCCTCGGCTTAAGCGATCGTGTGACTCAACATCTGTCTTGCTCTAACTTTGTTTCGGCAGTCGGACAAGGTGCACTCGCCCTCGAAACTCGTGCAGGCGACGAGCGAACAATTGCCGCTGCAGCAAAACTGAATCACCCGGGTACGCTGATGGAAGTAACTGCCGAACGTGCGTTTCTAGAAGTGATCGGTGGCGGTTGCTCGGCATCGGTTTCTGCACACGCAAAAATCCGAGGTGAGCGGCTCGAATTCTCAGCATTCGCCTCAACGCCCGATGGCACAAAAATCATTCGGGAGAGCTTCGTCGATAACGCAGCCGACTCCGTCGAACTGGGTCGCCAGTTCGGGAAACTGTTTGTCGAACGCGGCGCCCGAGAACTGGTCGCCGGAGACTCGGAGTAACCGATGCCAGACACGGCAAACAACTTAGGTAAGGTCTATTTGGTCGGTGCAGGCCCCGGAGACCCCGGTCTAATCACGGTCAAGGGACTCGAATACCTCCGCTCGGCAGATGCCGTGGTCTACGACCGTCTGGCATCCCCGAAACTGCTCGAAGAAGCACGCCCCGATGCCGAGCTATACGACGCAGGCAAAGGCCGAGACGACCACCGTATGACGCAGTCCGAAATCAACGAACTGCTCGTCGATCTTGGGTTGAGTGGCAAGACAGTCTGCCGACTCAAAGGCGGCGACCCGTTCATATTCGGACGTGGTGGTGAAGAAGCACTCGATCTGGCTGCGGCAGGCGTCCCGTGGGAAGTCGTACCCGGTATTTCATCGACTATCGCAGCTCCCGCATACGCCGGTATTCCCGTCACCCAGCGTGGAATGTCAACTTCCCTTACGATCGTTACCGGTAGCGAAGATCCAAACAAACCCGACTCAACAATCAACTGGGACGCCCTCGCTGGCCTTTCGGGCACCCTCGTATTTGTAATGGGGTGGAAGGGCATGAACGATATCGTTGCAGCCCTCACTAGCCGTGGAGTTTCGAACGAACGACCTGCCGCACTTGTGCAGTGGGGAACCACCTCGAAGCAGAAAGTCGTCACTGGTCCGATAGGAGAAATTGTTGCCCGTGGAGTCGAGGCAGGAATCGGTGCACCAGTCGCTCTTGTAATCGGCGAAGTTGCCGGACTCCGTGACGCTATGGCGTGGTTCGACACCCGCCCACTATTTGGCAAACGAGTTTTGGTCACACGAGCACGGTCACAGGCAAGCAAGCTTGTGAAACAGCTCGAAGATTTAGGTGCAGAGGTTCTCGAATACCCAACCATCGAAATCGTTCCGGTGCGCGATCCGTCACCCCTCGACGAAGCTCTCAGGAATATTTCAAAATACGACTGGATGATGTTCACCAGCTCGAACGCCGTACGTGGAATTACTGAACGCATGAAAGCGATTGGCATCGATTCACGAGCTTTTGCCCATCTCAAATTTGGAGTGAATGGACCTTCGACGGCTCGTGCTCTTGCTGAAATCGGTATCAATGCCGATGCCATTCCCGACCAGTACCTCGCCAGTGCGATGGTTGAACTTCTCAAGAATGATGGCATCACGCCAGAGAACGTGCTTTTCCCTCGCTCAGAAATTGGACGAGAGACTCTCGCCAATGGTCTCCGAGAACTTGGTTCAAACGTCGACGAAGTAGTCGCCTACTCAACCGAATCTCCAAACGACACTGGAGAGCTTGCCAGGGCAGCCTATGAAGAAGGCATTGATTTCACAACGTTCACCAGTTCATCGACCGTACGAAACTTGGTCGAACTACTCAGTGGCAGTCCCGATCTCATCAACAGTAGCAAAACAGTAATAATCGGGCCGATCACCGCCGACACTGCCAAAGAACTTAACGTGAATATCGACATTCAGGCAGAAGAACAATCCATCGCCGGAATCGTCACAGCTATCAAAGCTCACGTATCCGAATCAACCGAACAGGGATAACAGGTACATGACCAGCGACCAATACCCTCACCTTCGCCGACTGCGCCGCAACGCGACGCTACGCGACATGTTGAACGAAAATCGGCTTGCAGCATCAGAGTTCATCTACCCGATGTTCGTCGTGAACGGCTCAGGTGTTCGCACCCCAATCGAGCCAATGCCAGGTATCGATCAGATATCCCTAGATATTGCTGTCGAAGAAGCTCAGCGAGCTATGGAAGCCGGAGTGAAGTCGGTTCTTCTGTTCGGAATTCCCGATGAGAAGGACGCCACAGGCTCGGGCGCAAGTTCGCCCGACGAAGCAGTTCAGCGAGCTGTACAGGCGATCAAGAAAGCTTCGCCTGAAACCTATGTAATCACCGACGTATGTCTTTGCGAATACACGGATCACGGTCATTGCGGCATCATCAACGGCAACGATGTCGATAACGATGCCACCCTTCCGCTTCTGGCACAAACCGCCGTTTCACATGCTGATGCTGGAGCGGACATGGTCGCTCCTTCAGCAATGATGGACGGCCAAGTTGCCGCAATTCGAGCCGGACTCAACGAAGCAGGATTCTCCGACACGCCAGTTATGGGCTACTCGGCAAAATATGCTTCTGCGTTCTACGGGCCATTCAGAATCGCAGCCGATTCGGCTCCGCAGTTCGGCGACAGACGCGCCTACCAGATGGCTCCAAATCAGGGACGAGAGGCGATGCGCGAGGTTGAAGCCGATCTCGATGAGGGCGCCGACATCATCATGGTCAAACCTGCTCTTGCCTACTTGGATGTAATAAAAGAAGCCTCCATGCGCTTCGACACACCGCTCGCAGCGTACAACGTAAGTGGTGAATACTCGATGATTGCCGCTGCGGGCCAAGCAGGCTGGCTCGACAGGGAACGTGCCATGATGGAAGTACTAACTTCGATCAAACGGGCAGGTGCTGATCTGATCATCACCTACAGTGCGATCGAAGCAGCGGAGATTATCGCCAAAGGGTAAATCCTGTTTTGGGATAGATCATTCGCACTGTTTACTAGATTCGAATTAGACTTAAATGTCTAAAAACGAACTATTGCGCGTATAAATCACTAATCCGACGATTCCTAACGGGCTGAAACAGTCGGTTCAATTCTTGAGTGCCGCAGGGCATACATAGATACAAAGGGACAACAAATGAGCGAACTATTGTCAGGCAACAACCTTCGGGGTTTGATGGCAGAACTAATTGCAACATTTACATTCGTATTCATGGGAATAGGTGCGATTGGTGCAGCGATTGGTGCGGGACTATCACTGGCCGAGCCATTTGATACTGCGGGACTGATCGTTATATCTCTCGGTCACGGTGTAGGTATCTTCGTCGGAATCATCGTATTCGGCCGTGTCACCGGTGCTCACATAAACCCGGCTGTGACTATCGCCGCGATCATCTCAGGCAATATCGGAATCATTCGTGGTGTGAGCTACATCGTGGGGCAGCTAATCGGTGCAACCATCGCAGCGATCCTCATCGAGCAGTTTGCATGGCCAATCGCTAACCTCGGCGTACATGGTCCTAGCATTGCAGTGGGCGACGCCCTTGTGATTGAGGTTATCGTTTCGTTCTTCCTGGTTTTTACGATCTTCGCAACAGCCATCGACAAACGAGGAAATGCCATGTGGGCACCTCTTGCGATTGCGCTTGTCGTATTCGTAGATCACCTGATCGCCGTACCACTTACTGGCGCTTCGATGAACCCTGCACGTAGCTTCGGACCAGCACTGGCTGGCGGCTACTGGACGGATCACTGGATCTACTGGGCAGGACCAATCGTTGGTGGAATCGCTGCTGCGATTGCGTACGTGATGATCTTCGGTGAGAAGGCCGATAGGGATAAGTTCGGCACGCTCTCGCTGGGCTCGGAGTAGTCTCGACCCCACCTAGATGATCGATCTGCGATGAGCCTGTATGGTTCACGCAGAATGAATCATCAATTAGAAAAATACAGCAGGCCGGCAGCAATGACCAAGTTATTGATGCCGGTTTTCTTTTTAATTCTTGCATCCGTATTCGGCTGCTCTGACGGGAGTTCGGACGCGGAAAAACGAGCAGATCCAGAGAAGGTCGCTGAAATCCAGAAAGACCTTCAGACTGTACTGGACGAATGGCGAGAAAATGAACGGATTACGGGGGCTTCGCTTTCTGTATTTTCTCCCCCTGTCGGCGACATAGATCTTGTAAGCGGAAGCTCGAAGCTATCGATCGATCCAGAGCGTTTTCCAGACACCCCACTCGGTTCCGATCAACCCATGTTCATTGGCGACATTACTCACCTGTTAGTCGCCGCAATAGTTGTTCAGCTAGCTAATGAGGGCAGCCTGGAAGTTCAGCAGACGATAGACACATGGTTCCCTGCGATAGAAAACTCGTCGCAAATCACTGTCCGCAATCTTCTCGAACACACAAGCGGCGTGCCCATCTTCTACACCGAGGAATTCCTTGATGTCCTGTACGAACAAAGCCCGAACTCTTCGAAAAGCCCTGACGAAGTAATAGCAATCGCAGCCTCTGAGGGGTCGTTCTTCGAACCCAACTCGCAGTACGGGTATTCGAAAACCAATTTCATCATCTTGGGCAGAATTATCGAACTGGTTACGGAGTCGACTTTAGAATTCGAGTTACGCGATCGATTCCTAAACCCATTGGATATGAGCGACACCTATCTGGCGGGTATAGAAAAAATCCCCTCTGGAATTCCGCTGGGTTACGAATACGCCGGATTAAGTTCAGATGCGCCAACCGTTATCGATGGGCACGTACCTCAGACTCCGGCTACTTCAGTAATCACTGCGGAATGGGCTTCGGGGGCGGTAGTTTCGACCACCGGCGATTTGATCAAATTAGTCCGAGGGATTTTTGAATCCCAAGAATACGAGGATCTTCTATCTGAACTTCTTCGCCCGGCAGCCCACGCTGCGCAATCGTCTGGACCAATACGTATCGAATCGGGAGCCGGTGTTTTTATTTGGCAGGATGACGACGAACAGGTTGTTGGGCAGTTCGGATTTCTTTATCCGTTTTCAGCTCAATTCATGTACTGGCCAAAATCGAAAACAGTTATCACGGTGATAGCTAACGAAGTCGACTCATCAAGGAATCCGAATTCCAATTTCCAATTGCCAGTCATCGAAAATCTAACGACTAAAGCAAAAACCATTATCGACGCTAATTAGGAATTGATTCGACCTCGCAACGCAGAACGTTTCACTGGTCCGAACTTGCGACTATCGGTCGAGGCTGAACGATTATCGCCAAGCACAATGTATTCATCGTTTCGCGGCCACCACTCAAAATTGTCTCGTTCAGGATCGGGACAATAAGCGAACGGATCAGCGACAGATTCTCCGTTCACGAACAATTCACCGTTTCGCAGAGCCACCTCTTCATCAGGCAATCCAACTATTCGTTTGAGAATCCAATGCCCGCTCGTACGAGGGTCTTCCAGTCGAACCACATCAAAACGCCGAGGTCCGCGCCTGCGGAAGCCGGCGCGAAACGAAATCACCCACGAATTCTCACGAATCGCAGGCTCCATGCTGCGTCCACGAACTTTGATCAATTGGACCGACAACAGTTCAATTAGTGCGTTAATAATGAAATTCAACTGAGAATCACGTTTCTACGTGTTAGATTGGTCAGGCTAATCGATAGCGGAAGGTATGGCACGTCTAGTGGCAGCCCGCAATTATCCGCCAGAACTGCGTACTTAACAGTGTATTTTTCACAAGAAGGAAAACTCATGTTCCGAACAATTTCACGAATTGCCGACCGGGTACTCCCTGTCGGAACAGCCGATGCTCATTGTGACATCCCTTGCGGCATTTACGACCCCCGTGACGCCATCCAGGCAGCACAAACTGTAATCCGAATGACAGAGTTGATCGAAGGCATGGGCGTACCGTCTAGCGTTGAAGATCACAACTCTTTCAACCGATACGTTGCGGTTAAAGAAGAGCACGCAACAAAGGCCAAGAACGACATTCTGATCATCTGGACAGACTACTTCAAGCCAGAGCACCTCGCTGCACACCCTGACCTTCACACCAAGGTTTGGGAGGCTTGCAAGCTTGGATCACAGGTCAAGCAGCACGTCGACATGGACGCCGCTGTTGCATTCAAGGCAGCACTCGAAGAAATCGGTGCAGCCTTCGCAGAGACCAAGAAGTAAATTTTCTAGAAATAGAATTTTTTCAAAAAGGGGTTGGGCATTTTGCTCAGCCCTTTTTTAGTTAACTGGCTACAACTGCGCTATCCTGCCCGTGCTTCTCAAATTCTCCAAAGCCCCCTTCGTCAGAAAGAATCTGCCTTGCACATATACGAACTTGATACGCCTTCTGTCGTTATCGATCTCGATGTTCTAGAAAAGAACATCAAGGACATGGCTGATCACTGCAAGAATCTTGGCATCACGCTCAGAGGTCACACAAAGAGCCACAAGAATCCTGAGATCGCCAAGATGCAAGTTGCAGCAGGATCAAAGGGAATCGTGTGCCAGAAGCTGGGCGACGCTGAAAATATGGTGCGGAACGGACTCAACGATATTTTGATGACCTACAACATAGTTGGTCGTCAGAAAGTTCAAAGGCTGTGTTCTCTCGCCCGTCAGGCACGCATGACGGTGACTGTGGATTCGCTAGCGGTAGCCGAGGGAATTTCGAAACAGGCAGCACATGACGATGTGACTGTTGGTGTGCTGGTAGAGATCGACACCGGAGGCAACCGAACCGGTGTCCAAACACCTGCTGCTGCTGAAGAACTAGGCAAACAGGTTCAATCGCTGCCCGGACTCGAACTTCGTGGACTCATGACCTATCCAAGCCAGATCGCATCGAAGCCAATAATTGACGAAGTTGTTGATCGGTACACCAATGCCGGTCTATCGCTAGAAATTATTAGTGGTGGCGGAACTGGCGAAGAATGGGAATCGAAGGAACTCGGCTTTACCGAACATCGCAGCGGGTCATACGTCTATGAAGGACTCAGTCGGATTCAGGGTGCGGGTGACGGCAGGGATCTTTCACCTGAACGATGCCCTTTACGAGTTGTCGTAACGGTCGTCAGTGTTCCGACCAATGATCGACTAATTGTCGATGGTGGGATGAAAACGTTCAGGCTTTTTCCCTCGATGCCTTACGGCTACATCGTTGAAGATCCCAAACTAAAATTCTCGGGCATGTCCGTTGAACACGGGCATATCGACACTAGCGGATCGAGTAATCAATACGCTGTTGGCGACAAGCTCACCGTAATCCCAACCTATCAAGAAGGGGTCACCAACCTACACGACGAGATCGTGTGGATGCGGAACGATCAGGTCACGCGGGTTTGGCGTAACGAAGGCCGAGGTAAGGTGAAATAGCGCTTTCGCTTACAAGCACTCTTATTTGCGATGTAGAACTTAAAAGAAAAGACTCACTCCGAAGACGGAATGAGTCTTTGAATTTTCAGCTAACTATCTAGTCGCTAAACCGCGTCGATGATGGCGTTGAGCGTCGCACTAGGGTTCATTGCCGTTGCTAGCAATTCTGCGTCGCCTCGGTAGTAACCACCCAGCTTCTGCGCATTGCCCTGCGAATCGTTTATTTCGCCGATGATCTTGTCTTCGTTCTCCGCCATCGCGGCTGCGACAGGCGCAAATCGCTTTGCCAATTCTGGATCGGTCGACTGCGCAGCAAGTGCCTCTGCCCAGTAATAGGTCAGGTAGAACGTGCTTCCCCTGTTGTCCATCTCGTGCACCTTGCGTGACGGGATTCGACCGCTTTCGAGGTATTTGCCCGTAGCCGCATCGAGAGCGTCTCCAAGAATTCCAGCTCCCGGATTGTCGAACTGTTCGCTCAAGTGCTGCAGCGAGGCAGCTAGAGCCATGTACTCACCGAGTGAGTCCCAACGCAGGTGTCCTTCTTCTTCGAATTGCTCAACGTGCTTCGGAGCCGATCCACCCGCACCAGTCTCAAACAGTCCACCACCGTTCAACAATGGAACGACAGAAAGCATTCGAGCGCTGGTGCCAATTTCGAGAATTGGGAACAGATCGGTTAGGTAGTCACGAAGCACGTTTCCGGTAACCGAAATTGTGTCTTCACCCTTACGGATTCGTTCAAGAGAAACCTTAATAGCTTCGACCGGTGCAAGAATTCGCAGGTCGAGACCGTCGGTGTCTTCACCAGGCAGGTATGCATTGACCTTCTTGATAACTTCGGCGTCGTGACCACGCGAGCTGTCCAGCCAGAAAATCGCAGGTGAGCCTGTTGCACGAGCACGTCGAACTGCGAGTTTGACCCAATCCTTGATCGGCTCGTCCTTAGTCTGGCAAGCGCGCCAGATGTCCCCTACTTCAACGTCATGTTCGAGCAGAGTTGCTCCAGAACCATCGACGATTCGGATCGTTCCAGCCGATTCAGCCTCGAAAGTCTTGTCGTGCGATCCGTACTCCTGAGCTTTTTGAGCCATGAGACCAACGTTTGGAACGCTACCCATGGTGGCAGGATCGAGCTTGCCGTTCGTCTGACAATCTTCCACAGTCGCAGCGAAAATACCGGCGTAAGTGGAATCAGGGATAACGGCCTTTACATCCTGAAGCTCGTCGTTGGCGTTCCACATCTGACCGCCATCTCGAATCATCGGAGGCATTGAAGCGTCGATGATCACGTCGCTTGGCACGTGCAGGTTCGTGATCCCTTTCGCCGAGTTGACCATGGCAATTCCAGGACCGTTTGCGAAATCTTTTTCGATGTCCGAAACAATCGTGCTTTCGGGATCACGAATCAAACTCGACAGCTTGCCCACAACATCGCCAAAACCGTTGTTTGGGTTAGCCCCGAGTTCGTTGATTTCAGGTTCGTGATTCGTGAACAGGTTCGAGAAATAAGTACGCACTGCGTGACCAAACAGAATCGGATCGGAAACCTTCATCATGGTCGCCTTCAGGTGCAGCGAGTACAGAATGTCCTTCTCTTTTGCGTCCTTGACCTGCGCATCGAAGAATTCAACGAGCGCCTTGCGACTCATAAACGTCGCATCCAGCACTTCACCTGCCAACAATGGCAGCTCAGCCATCAGGGTCGTCACTTTTCCGTTCTTAGCAACGTGCTCGATCTTCGCGGTGGTCGCTTCCCCGATTGTGACCGACTTCTCGTTATGGAAGAAGTCGTTGTCCGTCATCGTCGCAACATGAGATTTCGAATCAGCAGGCCAGTCCTTCATTCGACCCGGATTCGACTTTGCAAAATCCTTCACGGCCTTAGGCGCGCGTCGATCTGAGTTGCCCTGTCGAAGCACAGGGTTCACTGCACTACCCATCGCTTTGCCGTACCGCGCAAGCGCATCCTTCTCAGCGTCAGTTCCGGGATCATCCGGGTAGTCAGGAAGGTTGTAGCCCTGCGACTGTAGCTCAGCGATACATTCCTTCATCTGAGGCGTTGAGGCGCTAATGTTTGGAAGCTTGATGATGTTGGCTTCAGGAAGTTCGACCAGTCGACCCAGCTCAGCAAGATCATCGTCTACGGCCTTGTCGCCGAGAACTTCTGGGAACTGTGCGAGAACTCGGGCAGCGAGCGAAATATCACGGGTTTCCATCTCGACGCCAGCAGTTCGAACGAACGAACTGATTGCTCGGAGGAATGCGTGCGTCGCGAGCGCAGGAGCCTCGTCTGTCCAAGTGTAGATGATCGAAGGAGATTGGGTCATGGTGAGTGCTATCAGAACTGCCGCTGTGCGGCTAACAAATTGCCAACAATGTGAAGGTCAAACAGCCTTCAAGTATATGACTTAATTTGGCGCTCGAACGGGGACTACGTCTGTGTTGCGTGCGAGAGGTGGAAATTGGCGCCAACTCAGGTGTCATCCTGAGGCTCTCGAAGGACGGCAGGCAGGCCTAGTGTGGAGACATCGAACAGTTTCTTCCTCATCGAATATCTACATCGAGGGAACAATTACCGACGTTCGCACGTCACTATTAATACAAAACCATCTCATCCAAGAAACTCCAATGAGTGCGATCACAATGAACGAAAAAATCAGATTCCTAAGTATCAGTTCGATAGTCATCATGTCGCTAGCAATAACAGCTTGCAGCAGCGATTCGGAACCAACACCAGCCGCACCGGTTCCTCCAACTTCTGTTCCCACCCAGGTGATTCCGACACCTACCGAACAACCGACCGTAGTGCCCACAATTGCACCAGCAACTCCCACATCAACTCCGACACCTGCGCCAACAATCAGCCCAACTTCGACACCGACGGTTACTCCGGTACCGCCAACACCGACGTCAGTTCCACCAACTCCGGCGCCAACTGAAGTTCCTTACCCATCTGAAATCTCGTTCAATGACAAATTTGAGACAGGACCCGACGGATGGGTCGTGGGATTTGCAGATCTACCCGTCGATTGGAGCGACGAACTTTACGAGCTTAATTCGGATTTCAAGCAAATGCCTGAAGGACTGGATGGCAACGGCATATATATCCAAGGCCACAACCGAAGCGATGACCTCTTTATGTACCTCACGAAAGAAGTAACCGGACTCAAACCGAATACCAGTTACGAAGTGACGATTGCGATCGATCTTGCCACCAATGTTCCGGGGGGAATGATGGGTATTGGTGGATCACCCGGCGACAGTGTGTATGTCAAAGCCGGAGCATCTACAAACGAGCCGACAATCAGCGAAGACAACATTGGGCACCTGCGGATCAGTATCGACAAGGGCAATCAAGCCAGTCATGGCTAAGAAATGTTTTCAATCGGCAACGTTACAAACTTCGAAGTGCTCAGTAACGAGTTCAAAATCAAAACTCTCGAAAACACAGGGCGCACTGTCACAATCCCCTCGGACGACGAAGGTCGAATATGGGTGACAGTAGGGACGGATTCAGGATTCGAAGGCTTGAGTGCCTTCTACTACAGCGCAATTCGGTATCAGTTGACGATGACCGAATAGTCGGCAATCGATCAAACAGTCAGTCGAGCTGCTCGAACTGTCTCCTGATGATGCGGGCTTACTTCTTGAAGAAGCCCACGCCGTCTGAGATGTACTCTTCTCGGATAGGCGACCAGATATCTAGAGCTACGCAGCCGTTCTCAGTTGCCACGACTCGGTGCGGCACATCACCGGGTATGACATAGTGATCGCCAACCTCTAAGAGCTGCTCTGAATCACCCACGTAGAACCAGGCTGCACCTTCGAGCACTCGACCGCACTGTTCGTGCGGATGCGAGTGTTCAGGCACTTCAGTCTCGGGGTCGATTTCGATGATGCCCATCATGATCTTCTCGCCCCAGATCAGGCGAGCGGACACGCCAGGAAGCAGTTCGCGCTTCTCGACGTTGTTTTCGCTATAGAAGTACTTTTCTGGAAGCATTCCTCGCCCCTCGAAGCTCTACCCGTGTGAACCCAGTTTTCGGTTAATAGCTGCTTCTGCCACAGGACTAATCACCTGCTCGATATCAATGTTTAGCAGCGCAGGACCGTCGTGATCAAACGCTCGCTTCATTGCACCTTCGAGATCTTCGACCTTTGTGACATGCTCGCCGTAAGCACCCAATCCCTGAGCAACTACGTCGTAACGGGTAGGCAGAAGATCAGTCCAAACCGGACGACCGTACAAGCCCTTTTGAATCTGCCAGTCGATGCCCCAGATCGAGTTGTTCCCGATGAACATCTTGACCGGCAAGTTGTGCCGAACCATGGTGTCGATCTCCATACCGTTGAAGCCCAGAGAGCCGTCACCGTTGCCAAGAACAACCTTGCTGTCTGGTAGCGCTACTTGCGCTCCGAGTGCGTAAGGCAAAGCCACACCGATCATGCCGAAGCTCGATACGTTGTGGAACCGGTACGGGTCATTCCGCTTGATCGACGCTCGCAGGAAGTGGCAGTAGTCACCGCCGTCCCAGGTCACGTGCGTGTCATCGTCGATAAATTTCTGGAGAGCGTTCGACACATCCATTGGGTGCATCGGATTCTCACCCTTAGCGAGGTCGGCGAGGCTGGTGTGCCATTCGTCATACGCAGTACGGAGTCGACTTACCCATTCGGTTCGCTCAGTCCAGGCCCGCTTCTCAGCGGCATCTGCCATCTGTGTAACGACTGGTCCGATATCGCCAAGAATTCCTACTGCAGCGGTTCGAGCACGAGCGACCTGTGCCGGTGAAGGATCGACAACGATGAACTTCACGTCGTCGGCAAACGGTGGGTTTCCACCGAAGCCATTGGTGTAGTCGAGTTTCTTACCGAGCATCAAAACAACGTCGGCATCTCGAACGTTCCGAACTGTCAGGTTCAAAGGCTGGTAGCCAAGCCCCATCGAGTACTCGTGCGAATCAGGAATCAATGCCCGCGCCGAGTCTTCAGAGAAGAACGGAATTCGCATCGTCTCTACAAGGCGCTGTACTTCTTCAGGAATCGCCGTTGCTCCAGCCGACGAACCAGCGAATATCACTGGTCGCTGAGCTGAATTCAAAATATCTATCGCTCGCTCGACCTGAGTAGGATCGCCAAGAACGTTCAGAGGCGTGCCGTATTCGTTTGGGGCGTATCGCGCAACTTCAGCGTCGTCTACTTCTGCACCCTGAAAGTCATGTGGGATGGTGAGATGCACTGGTCCTTGTCGACCACTCAGCGCAGTGCGGAATGCGAGAGCAACGTATTCGGGAATTCTTGCCGGAGTAGGAACGTCCCAAGCACCTTTGGTGATGTGTCGAGCGGCTCCAATTTGGTCGAATTCCTGCATCGCTCCTCGACCCATGTTTGCCGACTCAGCTGAACCTGCAATGTTGACCAGTGGAGCCTCAGAATGCATGGCATTGGCAAGCGCTGGTAGAGCGTTCGCATGACCCGGCGTGGTCGACAACATCACGCCGGCTTTGTTGAGAATTCTCGAATAGGAATCGGCTGCGTGTGCACCACCCGACTCATGCCGGAAGTCGATCATCCGCAACGGTGCGTCGTACATAGTGTCGAGCATGTGCAAAATGTGGTCGCCAGCAATACCGAAGACGGTGTCGACGCCCTCGGCGCGAAGTGCACGAATTAGAAGATCGCTACCAGTAGTCTTAGCCATATTTATCGAGTCTTTTTACTTTTAGTACAGCAGCACACCTGCGCATGCTGCTCAATTTACAAACAGTGCAAAAGATTAGCACCAGATCGGGGTATGTGGAGTCAATTGCCGGCAATCGAGTTGTCGGACCCAAT
This sequence comes from Candidatus Lucifugimonas marina, assembly GCA_029593915.1. GTDB lineage: Bacteria > Chloroflexota > Dehalococcoidia > Lucifugimonadales > Lucifugimonadaceae > Lucifugimonas > Lucifugimonas marina. The sequence goes on from CP046147.1 coordinate 2,308,455, forward strand.
ATCTACTCTGCTGGAACCAATAGCTCCATCAGGCCATCGACGGCGGTCGACTCCAGTTTTGATTGATCAGCAAACAGATCAACCAATTGATCGACATGTGAATCATCGAGCTGCGTCGCCACGGCAGCTTTGAACTTTGCAGCAAGCAATGGCTTGGCGTCGTCACGACGTCGGCGGTGCCCAATCGGATACTCGACAGTCACCTTCTCGGTCGACGTGCCGTCTTTAAATTGCACCTGGACAGCGTTGGCAATCGAGCGTTTGTCAGGGTCTAGATACTCGTCGGTGAATCGCTGATCGTGCTTCATGACCATCTTGTCTCTTAGAGCATCGACCTGCGGATCGGCTGCGGCTTCATCCTCGTAGTCTTCGGCTGTGAGACTGCCTTTCAGCAAGCCAATTGCGGTCATGTACTGAATGCAGTGATCTCGATCAGCCGGGTTGTTCAACGGTCCCGTTTTGTCGATGATCCTGAGAGCAGACTCCTGTGAAGTAATTACAATCTCTTCGATTTCATCGAGTCGTGCAGCCACCTCGGAATGAAGCTCGAAAGCGCACTCGACAGCGGTCTGAGCGTGGAACTCGGCAGGGAACGAGACTTTGAACAGGATGTTCTCCATCACATATACATCAAGATCCCGCTCTAACGTGATTTCTTCTCCCTTGAACCAGACATCTTGAAAGCCCCATCCGGGAGCAGTCAACGCCGTTGGATAGCCCATCTCTCCAGCCATCGCGTTCATCCCGAACCGCACTGCCCTACCGAGCGCATCACCGGCAGCCCATGATTTTCGTGAGCCGGTGTTGGGTGCGTGGCGATAAGTTCGCAAAGTCGCATCGAGCCAGGCGTTTGAAACAGCGTTTTCGACCTGCTTCACGTCACCGCCTAGCATGGCAGTCACCACAGCGGTCGAGGCAACTTTCACAAGCAACACATGATCGATACCAACGCGGTTGAATGAATTCTGAAGCGCCAAGACTCCCTGAATTTCATACGCCTTGATCGCAGCCTCCAAAACATCCTTCACTGTGAATTTCTGTGATGAATATGATTCAGCCTTTCGAGATAGATGGTCAGCGATAGTCAGAATCGCTCCAAAGTTGTCGGAAGGGTGTCCCCATTCAGCGGCAAGCCAAGTGTCGTTGAAATCCAGCCATCGGATGGCAGCCCCGGTATCGAATGCTGCCTTCACCGGATCAAGCTCGTATCGAGTGCCCATCACCCTTGCACCGTTTGGAACGACTGTGCCTTCAACGTCAGGTCCGAGCAGCTTCGTGCAGGCTGGATAGTCCATCGCCAGCAACGCACAACCGATCGAATCCATCAGCGTAAGTCGTGCCGTATCGAGAGCTAGTTCGGAAGTGGGTTTGTAGTTGACCGCGTAATCTGCGATAGCTGCGATCACACTATCGGTCTGTTGTCCTTGTGCCACTATCCGCGATCTCCCATACCAACGTATGGACGCGCTTCTGGTCCGGTGTAGTCCGAAAGCGGCCTAATGAGTTTGTTGTCGGCACGTTGCTCGATCACGTGGGCGATCCAACCAGATGTTCGAGCGATAACGAATACTGGGGTGAACATCGCCGTTGGAATTCCGCACATGTGATAGGCAGTTGCTGCGTAAAAATCGAGATTCGGGTACATAGCCTTCTCTCGCATCATCACCTGTTCAATACGTTCGGAGATATCGAAGTAAGAAGTGTTTCCTGCAGCCTCTGAAAGCTGTCTAGCGAGTTCTTTCACGATTGGGGAACGAGGATCGCCGTTCTTGTAAACCCTGTGGCCGAAGCCCATGACGAGTCGACGTGCCTCCAGCATGTGCAGAAGCGATTTTTCTGCGTCCTGAGGTGAGTCAAATGAACATACGAGTTCCATAGCGGCTTCGTTCGCTCCACCGTGAAGCGGACCGCGAAGAGCACCAATAGCGCCGGCTATTGCCGAGTACGTGTCCGAAAGAGTCGACGTGATCACACGTGCGGTGAAAGTAGATGCGTTGAATTCGTGTTCGGCGTAGAGCACCAGTGTTGTGTCGAGTGCATCTCGCTTTAGCGGGTCGGCTGGCTTGCCCGACATAAGACTCAGAAAATGTCCAGCCACGGTTTCTTCTTCCGACTCCGTTTCGATTCGCTCGCCACGAGAGTGGAATCGATACCAGTAGGCGAGCATCGAGCCGAAGCTGGCCGTTAGCCGATCACCAACAGTAGCTGCCGTTCGACCACCCTCACCCTCAGTTTCCAACGTACCCAGCAACGACGTGCCGGTTCGCAAAACATCCATCGGGTGCGTGGACGCTGGCATTGCCTCAAGCAGAGTTTTTAGTGAGTCAGGAAGCGACCGGAGGCCGGCAAGTTTTTTCTTGTAGGCATCGAGCTCTTTTTGCCCGGGGAGCTTGCCGTATATCAGTAAGTACGCAACTTCTTCAAACGTAGAATTCTCTGCCAGATCGGTTATCGAATAACCCCGATAGGTTAGCCCCACATCTTCTTGGCCAACGGTCGATATACCTGATGACCCTGCCGTTACACCGTTGAGACCTGATGAAGTCATTTCGTTCTTTTCCTGTCTTTGAATCTAGTTAGCACTCTGGTCGTTCGATTCCGCATCGAACAGTTCATCCAGCTTGCTTTCGTAGGTGTAGTATTCGAGATATTCGTAGAGCTCGTCTCGGGTTTGAAGGTCGTTCACGATGTTCTTTTGAGTGCCCTCAGTTCGAATAACTCTGAGAGCGTTTTCAACTGCCTTGTTGGCGGCTCGAAACGCAGTGAGCGGGTATAAGGCGATATCGACAAATACACTCGCAAGTTCTTCGACTGTGAACGCCGGTGTTTTTCCGAACTCTGTCAAGTTGGCAAGGAGCGGAACTCCGACGGCATCCTTGAATTTTCGGAAATCGTTAAGTTCGGTTACGGCCTCTGCAAAGATCATGTCGGCACCAGCTTCGACATATGCGACTGAACGCTCGATGGCTGCGTCGACACCTTCGCTAGCGATCGCATCAGTGCGAGCCATAAGAACAAAGTCGTCGTACTCTTTCGCATCCGAAGCAGCCCGCAGGCGATCACACATCTCTGCCGTGGAAACAATCTGCTTGCCGGTTCTGTGCCCACAACGTTTCGCCTGCACCTGATCTTCGATATGAACACCAGCCGCACCAGCGCGAGCCATTTCCTTCATAGTCCGGGCGATCATGAAGGCTCCGCCCCATCCCGTATCGACGTCTACCAAAAGCGGCAGATCAGATGCGGCTGTTACGCGTCGAACATCCTCAAGAACATTGTCGAGGGTGGTCATTCCTAAATCTGGAAGACCATACGATGCGGTCGCGACTCCCGATCCTGAGAGATATAGAGCGTTGAATCCGGCAGTCTTCGCCATCACTGCGTGGTAGGGGTTTGTGACACCAACCAATTGCAGAGGGGATTCGACCTGCAGTACTGAAATGAACGATGTTCCGGGAAGCATTTTCATGGTGAGCAGATTGTATTCCGCTTGCGTTCACCATGAAACGGCGCAAATTGCTGAACTAGCCCCAGAAAGCGTCGAAGAACACGAGCGGTGAAACCGCCAACAGTACGATACCGACTACCAGCCGTAGCTTTCGCGAGTCGACATCGCCACCCATTCGCGCCCCGGCAAACATCCCGATCATTGCGGGTAGTCCGATCGAAGCAACAAGTAGCCAATCGACTCGACCACGAAGCAGGTGCCCCATGAATCCTGATGATCCGACAAGAATTGTCAGTGCCAGATTCGTGCCGGCGGCAAGTGAAGGCTTCATCTTCAGAACATGGATGAGCGCAGGCATTCTCAACACGCCAAGAGCGAGTCCGACTGCACCACCGATAAGTCCGATCCCGAATCCAACAACGCTTTCTCGCGTAACGGTCTTTGTGTTGAGTTCGCCTCTTCCAGCCGTTGTATCGGTATCTTCAACTGAAACTTTTTTACTTCGTAATTCGCCTGTAGCCCTGGAAATCATCGTCACAGCAGACCAGACAAGAAGCAGAGCAACGATTGTGAGCAGAACGGTTCTGGAGATTAGGTCGGCGTATAACCCACCTACGAATGATCCACCGATTGCCGGAATTCCGATAATCAACACGACCCGATAAACGATCCGGTGTTGAAGAATGGCTGGCCATGAACCAGCGAGTGAACCAAGCAAGCTGACAAAAAGATTTGTACTGGCAGCCAGCAGCGGGTCGACACCAACTGCGGTCATGATGGGCAATCGGACAACGCCGAGCGCAATACCCACAATTCCGCCAATAATCCCGACGATCAACGACATGATCGCTAGACCGGATAGCTGGATGCCTGAAAGGTCAGCCCCGGCAAGGGCTAACGTCGAAACAGATGCGGATGCGTCGAACGGCACTAAACCATCACCACAAAGTTAAGGGTTGGTTTCACTGCTGTTGCGCCGGGGCGGCTGCAACAGTCGGACGGACAGTCGGTGGATTCGGAATCGAGTTCAGGCAACATTATTTCTTTAAAAGCTAAATCGCTAAGAACTCGATTCTATCGTCGCCCAGCACCTGCGCAACAGTTCACCGGACTAATTACTTACCGATGAGATCAAGGCTTTCAAGCAGGCTGTCGATCTCCTTGTAGTGGCCGGCATCAGGTCGCAACGCAGGATGTCGGGCGAAGTCTGATCCTTCCGAGAAAACTCCCCGTCGAACCATGATGTGCTTGTAGATCCAGTTGGCGAATCCCTGCCCTTGAGCGAGCATCGAGAACAACGGTGCGTGTCGACGCATTTCAGCATTTGCAGCGTCTTTGTGGCCAGCCTGATAGTGATCCCAAACCCTCACGAACATATCTGGGAGCGTCGAGCCAGGCATGGTTCCGACGGAGCCTCGGTCGAACTCTTCAACGGCGAATGCACCACCGGCACCACCGAATAGAACAAGCCCCGTACCTTCGGCTAATCTCTGAGTCTCACCCATACGAGGGATAGTGGGAGGTGTTTCTACTTTGATGTAGCAGAGGTTTTCGTGTCGCTCGGCGCAGGCAACGGCCATTGCTGGCGGCACAGGAGCAGTGTTCTGGTCCTGCAAGAAAATCGGCACTGAAACGGCTTCGGCAATTCGACCAAAATACTCGATGTTCTCTGAGGCGGGGACAGGGATGAAAGATGTAGGGCGAATCATCAGTGCGTCGGCACCAAGTTCTACAGCACGTTGCGAGAGAGCAACGGCGACATCGGTTCCCTCACCACCAGTATTCATGACCACTTTTACTCGGCCATTGTTGACTCGAACGACAGTGCTCAGAATGAGGTCTCGTTCCTCTTCGTTGAACTTGTAAATCTCGGTGGCAACTGCGATGCCAAGACCGTGAACACCCTTGCCGATCATCCACTCAACTTGATTTTCGAGGTCTTCAATCACCAGCTGCCCCTTTTCATTAATAGGGGCAGAAAGGATCGGGTATACACCCTTCATTGAACGGTCTGGCATTGTCTAATTTCTCCGAGTCGAATCGAGTCACAAACCAAATTCAACGGTTCGCGTACATCTACGGGGCGGATATTCGCGCCGGCGCTAAAGATGTGCAACAGTCACAGAACGATGAATCGCTGTGTTCTGCGTCGGGTAGAAGAGTGTCGAAGATCGTCTAAATCAGGTTCTCAACCATTGCAAGCAGAACACCAGCAACGGTCGCTGTTCCGATCACACCTGCAACGTTCGGTCCCATTGCGTGCATAAGCAGGAAGTTCTCAGGGTCTTCTTTTTGCCCCATATCCTGCACTACTCGAGCAGCCATCGGGACAGCCGACACACCAGCAGCACCAATCATTGGGTTGATTTGCTCTTTAGTTACCAGGTTCATCAACTTAGCAAGCAGAATTCCTGCAACAGTTGCAGTCATAAATGCGAACAGTCCGAGCAAGAATATTCCGATGGTTTCGGGCTGCAAGAAGATATCAGCAGGCATTGTCGAACCAACAGCCAATCCCAACAGAACGATCACAGCGTTCATCAATGCGTTTTCGGTTACATCAGCAAGTCGAGGTACAACACCTGAAACCTTGATGAGGTTACCGAGCATCAGCATTCCGATCAGTGGCGATGCCGAAGGCACGAGAACACTGATGATGATCGTCGTCAGTACGGGGAACAGCACCTGTGTTCGTTTCGAGACAGGTTTCGCCGCGTACTGCATGCGAATCAAACGCTCTTTTTTCGTAGTTAGCAGCTTGATGAGCGGAGGCTGAATAATCGGCACTAGCGCCATGTAAGAGTAGGCAGCGACAGCTGTGGCACCGACGATATCTCGAACCTCTACGTGCGGAAGCGATTCGCCGAGTTCACGCATGCGGGTTGCGATGAAAATAGTAGTCGGTCCGTCTGCGCCACCGATGATTCCGATGGAAGATGCTTCGAGTAGTCCGAACTCAAAGAAATCGGTCATTCCGAGAAGCAATGCGCCAAGCAAGGCAACAAACACACCAGCCTGAGCACCGGCTCCTAGCAATAGTGTTTTCGGGTTCGACAACATTGGGGTGAAGTCTGTTGCAGCACCAACCCCAAGGAATATCAACAGCGGGAAGATATCGGTTTCCATTCCAACTGTTTGGAATGTTTTTAACAGTCCCGCGGGTTCACCGTGACCACCTTCGCGAATCAACTCACCAAGAGGCAGATTCGCAAAGAGAATTCCCATTGAAATTGGAACCAGCAACAGCGGTTCCTTTTTCTTAGCAATTCCAACGTAGAGCAATGCACCCGCAATGAACCACATTAGGACCATGCGCGGCTCATCGCCTATCGCTGTGAAACCTTCCCAAAGAGCGCCCAGCTCAGTCGACATAGAGACTAAGCCTGCGCAATCTCGACCAGTGTTTGGCCGTGCTGTACTGCATCACCAGCAGCAACGTGGACGGCAGAAACTGTGCCGTCGATTGGAGAAGCAATTGTGTTCTCCATTTTCATAGATTCAAGAACGAGTATCGGCTGACCTTTGGTAACCGATGCGCCGGCTGTAGCGCTTACGCTTACGATTTTGCCCGGCATTGGAGATCGAACCACACCGTCGCCACCGGAAGTAGGAACAGCTGGCCGGGATACCGCTTGAGGAGCAGGGGTGACAGTCTTCGGAGCTGCAACCGGGGCCGGTGTCACGGCAGCCGCAGGTGAAGCTGATTCAGGCAGTTCAACCTGATAAGTCGTTCCGTCGACTGAGACCTCGACTGGTGATGACGAGGTGTCGCCTACTTCAACATCGTATGTTTGGCCGGCAATTGTGATTTTATAGTTCTTAGTAGCCACTAATTGCGCCTCTCCCGAGCGCCAGACGAATTGGAACCGAGTACTCGCATACGCCCGCTTTGCAACCACGAACCGGCAGATTCACCCGAACGAGATGCAGATGGCGGGATAGAGGAAGCGGACGGAGGTTCAGAAAGAGCGAGAGCAACGGCGATTGCCGCTACTTGTTCGCCGGTGATGTCACCAGAATCAGATGCTGATGTGGGTGGCGGAGCCGGAACGACGGCAGCGGCACTCGCTGCGGGCGCAGGTGCTGCCTCCTTATCAAGCAAGCTAATACCCTTGATCGATAAGGCCAAGAGCGCAAGCACGGCGAATACGACGCCCATGCCCATAAGGCTCAGCGTCAAACCATCATTTAGCAAATCCTGATCGAACGTGTCAGTGCTCCCTCAACCGATACTGCGAAAACGAAAGCCTCGCCGTGAACGGTCACCATCGAAAAATACGATGATGAATTCTAGCAAAGCTTGGCTACTCAGCGGGGGAATATTCATCAACTGAAATCGGATAAATACTTCCTTCGATATTCGCCAATTTCACGGAACCGTTCTCGGCCACACCTGCTCTAACGTCTAAGCCATCAACTTGCACCGTCAAAGAATCGACGACATCGATCAGTTCGGTTTCGTAAATTCTCTGCTCCCTTGAGAGAAGCAAGCTTTGTGCCTCTTCAACAGATATCCCGACAAACCTGATGATTGTGCCAGGCGAAGCTTGCCCCAAAATCGACAAATCGACTGAGGCAACGGTCGCAATCTTTGCGTATCCACCGGTCGTTTGCCTGTCGGCGAGAAGGATGATCGGCTTGCCATCCCCCGGAATCTGGATCGAGCCGTTCACTACTGCGTCGGAAATGATGTCGTAGCGGCCAGAGGCTGATTCGATTTCGGGACCGTCGAGCCGCAAGCCCTGCCGGTTCGACTGATCAGTAACCACATACGAAGAACCTAGCAAAGTATCGATTCCGCTAACTGAAAATTCGTTGTCCTGTGGTCCCAGAATTACCCGAACTGTGAGTTCGCCAGATAGAACAATTTGATCTTCAAGAATGAGTCCCGACAATTCTTCTACATTCGGTGTTCCAAGTTCGAAAACGTCGCCTTCATCGACGGGCCTTCCATCGATTCCGCCCAACTCAGACGCTATATGAGTCGAGCGCGAACCAAGCAATTCGGCGACTGCCACACCACCGGCAACCGCAACGTAAGAGCGTAATCCACTGGAGACCATTCCTAATTCGAGCCTTGCCCCCGGATGAGCTACGCAAGAAACGTTCATAGGTACTGCTACGCCATCGAGATGCGGTGATGAATCGGCGCCAGTGATCGCAAACACCGTTTTGCTCGAAAATTCGAGCGTAAGACCGCCCAACAGCACCTCTAAGCCAGCTGAGCTTTTATTGTTACCAACCAGCCGATTTCCAATCGCGAGAGAATCAATATCCACAGCCCCAGATACCGAAACACCGAGCTGTTGATACCCGTTGCGCCCCTCGTCTTGGATAAGCGTCATGGGTCCTGATTGGACAATTCGTATTTGGTTTTCGCCAGAATTACTCATGAGCCTGCACCGGTACGAATCGAACTTTCGATCCTGGAGTAATCAAAGAAGGTGAGGATTTCTCGACGTCGAACAACTTCACCGCTGTTCGGCCGATCAATTGCCAGCCGCCAGGGCTTGCGTTCGGATAAACGCCGGTTTGCGATTCGGCTATTCCAACCGAACCAGCTGGAACACTGACCCTCGGAGTCTTGAGACGAGGCGTAGCAATCCGCTCATCAAGACCACCTAGATATGGGAAACCGGGAGCGAAACCAATCATATAAACGCGGTAATCGACCCCAGAGTGAATATCGATCACCTCTTGTCGACTCATACCAGCAGCTTCTGCAACGTTGTCGATATCGGGGCCATCAACGCCCCCGTACACGACGGGCAGTTCGATGATTTTCGCCTCGAATCCGGATTTTTCTTCAGATGCTGACGAGCTGTCTAGCAGACTTCCAAGAAGATCAAAGACTTCCGAGTATCCAGCTACAAGCGGGTCGTAGCTAACAAGTATTGAACGATAGGTTGGAACCAACTCGATCACGGCATCAATATTTGCCTGCTCTATCGAGTTCGCTAACTCATAGACTCGGTCATTAATAGATGGATCTATTTCAGAACCAAGTTCGACGAGAATCGCTGAATCACCCGCGGGTACTATCCGCGGAAAAACTTCGATCTCATCTCCGGTTGTAGCCGAGCTAGCCACCGGCAACCAACTTGTTCATCGGAGTAATTTCCACACCGGCCGACTCAAGTGAACTTCGAACTGCTGCTGCTAATTCGACCGCACCAGCGGTATCGCCGTGCAGGCAAATGGAATCGGCCGAGAAATCGATTTCAGTGCCGTCTACTGCGGTAACTTTCCCTTCAGTTGCGAGCTTCAACGAGCGTGCGACCACTTCGTCAGGATCATGCACTACAGCCCCCGGTTGTGATCTTGGAACAAGAGTTCCTTCAGCGGTGACAGCTCGATCTGCATAGCACTCACGCGCTACTCTCACGCCTTGTGCACGAGCGATTTCTTCCCACTGCGATCCGGCGAGCACAACGTGAATCAAATTCGGATCAAACGCCTTCACCGCTGATACGATTGCCTCGGCAACGGCGGCATCTCGAACCGCAGTGTTGTAGAGCGCACCGTGCGGCTTCACATGCTGAAGTTTTCTGCCGGGTGCGAATGCTGATAGTGCACCTACTTGATACGTGACCGCGTTGTGCACTTCATCCGGGGTCAAATCCATATTGCGTCGCCCGAATCCTGCCAGGTCGGGATACGCGGGGTGGGCACCAATGCCGACTTGATTATCGATCGCCAGAGCTACCGTCTTAGCCATCCAATCAGGATCACCGGCATGAAACCCAGTGGCGATATTCGCCGAAGTTATGTACTTGACGATCTCACTATCGAGACCTAGTTCGTACCCAGCGAACGATTCGCCAATGTCTGCATTGAAGTCAATTTTTCCGGTCGCACCATTCGTCAACTCTCAGCTCCGTTCAGCACTATTTTTCACGTCTCGTCAGCCTGTTCATATCAGCTGATGCTAGTTGATCAGGCTAGTAATTTTGCCAACAGTCGGAGCCTAGCACAGTAGGAGGGATTTTCCGCAGCCCTCTAAACTGATGAAATGCTCGATAGTTTCCTACAGGCAATTTTGCAAAGACTCGCCGTCGTCTGGCGCGTGTTCGGGTCGCCGCGTATCGCAGGCGATGAAAAAGCCGTTTCGTCGGTGAAATCAGCATGGGCGAACAAAGATGTAGCGAAAAAACGCACGACAAGTATCACGGCTCGCACCCGAAACATAATTATCGGTTCATCAGGGCTCGTGGCTGCGGCTCTACTTATTTGGTTCGTTATGTCGACGTTTGGTGGCGACGGAGATGAAAATGAATCCGTAAACGGCGGCTTTCCGACACCTACGCCGTTCGCCGGCCCCGAGTTTCTAACCGAAGTTCAAGCTCTGAGTTTCGCAGTGGCTGCAGCTCGTGATGCCGGACTCGTCAGTCAAAACTTCGAACACATTGCACGTCGAATTCAATTTGGTGAATATGCCGAGGCTATCGGTGAGCTCGACCGAGCAGAACGAGGGTTCCTCGAGACACCGCCAGAAACAGAGATATGGGCATTCGGATTCGCAGGTGATGTTGCGCTCGAGCTGGACAACGGTGAAAGGGTTGAATACGACAACCTCACTATTGTCGTCGACGCTCTTACGGGCAAGGTCTATCGAGTAGAAGCGTTTTACGGTGAGTATGAATCTGAGGCAAGAGCGCCAGTTTGGCTTCGCCCCCCGATGCCTACACCAGTACCTAGAGTTCAACCTTCAAACTAGCTAGCTAAACCCCAGCTTTTTCTCTCGCATCGAAACGTACTTGCCCTGCCCGATCACGAGATGATCAACCACTTCGATATCGAGTAATTTTCCGGCTTCTACCAACGTCTTAGTGATCGCCACATCTTCATTACTCGGTGTTGGGTCTCCAGATGGATGATTGTGGACGATAGCAATCTGAGGTGCATTCCTGCGCACTGCGGTTGCGAATACTTCGGCTGGCCTGATCAGCGCAGCATTCACGCTACCTGAGTAGAGGTCTTCGATTCCGAGCACCTGATTGCGAGTCGATAGCGTTGCGAATCTGAGATGTTCACGATCTAGCGACGACATTTCTGCCCTGAACAGCGTCGCAAAATCAGATGGCGAAGTGATAGTTACTCGATCTTCTGGTGTGAGTGATGCCACTCGCCTGCCGAGTTCGATTCCTGCAAGAATCTGGCACGCCTTGGCGCTCGAAATACCTCGAAAATCGCACATTTCATCGAACGTAATTCTAGATAGTCCGGAAAGACCGCCAAACTCCGCCAACAAGCGGCTCGCCATCACCAGCACGTTCTCACCCTCAAGACCGGTGCGAAGAAGTATCGCTAATAGCTCTGAATTGGAAAGATGCCCCGCGCCGTACGATTGCAGCCGCTCCCGCGGGCGCTCACCCGAAGGAAAATCCCGAATCGCTGGGTGGCTGATTTTCAGATCAGCACTGCCGTCGGGCGCATCAATCGCTTGAGGATCCGGTGTGATCGGCGCAGAAGTAACAGGACTAAATGTCGAAATAGTAGGAATTAAAGTCATAGCCCCGGCAGTTTATGCCGGGGCTACTTCAAACATTAATTCAGGATGTCACTACTCACCTGAGCAACAAGCGGCTCACAATCACTCGCCCTACGAACCTGGCAAGTAAATCCTCTTGCCTGTCTGCCACGATTCCTGAATGGCGTCGGTGAACTCCATGTACTTCAGTGAATCAGTGAAGTTCGATCGAGTAATCGGCTCTGTACCGCGAATGGCATTGATGAATTCTTCCTCAACTCGCCAGTCACCACGCTTCTCGGCAGGAACCTCGATAACGCTCATCTTGTCATCGCCCTTGCGTGCACCTGAAACGACGGGATCATTGCCAAGACCGCTAGTGGCGATGTGAATTGTGCCTTCTGTTCCGTAAAGCCAGATTTCAGTTGGTGGAACGAATGGACCTGAAACAGTCGTAACTGAAAGGTTTACGTTGGTTCCTGCACCGGTCGAGTAGATGATATCGATCTGGTCGGGGATCGTCATGTTGTACCGATTTCCGTCCCAACCTCGGCGGTGAGGAACTCGAACCTGTGCGTTAGCCGATACAGAAGCCGCAGGCCCTACAAGTCGCATCATGTTTTCGTACCAGATGCCTGTGGTCATCACGTTGTTGCCCGAAAGCTCACGGATGTGTCGCCAGTGGGCGTCCTGATCGGAATCAGGGAATGCGCTGCCATCGGTGACTCGAACTGATGCATTCACGATGTCACCGAGGTAGCCGTCAGCGATGAGATCTATAACGTGCTGCTCGCATGCCATCAGGTGCGGTGGAGGAACGATCTGAGTGATCAAGTCAGGATTCGCTATCGAAGCGGCAAGCATGTCTTTGGCTTCAGCCCCGTTCATCGCCATTCGCGCTTCACACATAACGTGTTTGCCGTTATCTAAAGCGGTTAGCGTGATGGTCGAGTGCATGTACGGCCATGTACCGATACATACAGCGTCGATCTCAGGATCTTCAACCAGGTCGAGCCAAGTTGGGTAAGCCTCGCCAAGTTCATATTTATCGGCCGCTGTTTGGCTCGACTGTATCGACCGGTTAGCGACACCTGCCAGTTCAACACCCTGCTGGGCTCGAAGTCCGGGAATGTGTCGTAACGCCGTGTTGGCACCTGCCCCAATGAAACCGACTTTGATCGTTTCGTTTGCCATCTGGCGATAATCCTCTACTGTGAATCAAGAAATTTATTGGAATGCGACTAAAATTAGTCGTGCTCCGAGAACCGAGGATGAAGTTTACGTCATACAGTCAACGTAACGATCCATCTAATTCAACAAACCTGACAATCTCGCCTGAAACCTCGGCCTGAAAGTCAGCCTTAAAAACACAACGAGAGTTCCTAAAAACATGTCGATGTCTAGCGAATATTCTGGAAATCCGGTCAGCGTGCCGAAGCAGATTGATATGACCGGAGACGGAGTGCAGATCGCCTGGGACAACGGGCAAACATGCACTTACCCCTACCGATATCTTCGCCTGCAGTGTGCATGTGCTGCGTGTGTTGAGGAAATGACAGGCCGGCCAATTCTTAATGTCGCTCAAGTTCCGAACGACATCATCGCCGCCGATCACCTACTAGTCGGAAAATACGCCATCCAGTTCCTGTGGACCGACGGACACGATTCTGGAATTTACCCGTTCCAGATGCTTTTACGGCTAGCCGCGAACGACGATGTTGTGGTGTGCGAATAGTGAGTCCGCAGGATCGTCAGCTCGATCATCGTGATTTGGCGCTTCAGGCAGTTGGCGATTACGGTCGACAGCTGGAGCGAGCACTTTGCGGGCTAGAGCTTGAGGAAGCTCGGTGGATGCCGACGCCAGATTCGAATCACATTCTTTGGACTCTGTGGCACATGGGTCGAATGGAAGATATGTGGGGTTGGTATCTGAGAGGCGGAGGCGATAGTGCGTGGATCGAAGGTGGCTGGGCCGAGCGATTGAGGATCGACCCCGAACGCACTGGAGCTGGTGATTCGATAGAACAGGTTCGAGATTTTCCAGATGTATCTGTCGAAGAAGTTACCGGCTACTGGCAGGCGTCACGAGAATTGCTGCTCCCGAGCATCGAAGGCGTTACGGTCGATCAACTCGAAACCAAGCGCCCCGAAATTTGGCAGCATGCCCCCGACCGTGCACCTAACTTGCTGTGGGTACTAGGCAGAATCCCGGTAGAGAACGGTCAACACACTGGACAAATCGCCTATATACGCGGTCTGTACACGGCAAAATTTAAGCACAACGATTAGTTAGTAGCCAATTCCGACTACCCCGATCCCTGTTGGAGTATTCGCAAGCTATCGAACGGTCGATGGCGATGGCTGTCTGCTTGTAAGTAGGTGTGCCGTGCTTAGAACAAACTTAATACTCGTTGCGCTATTGGCGCTCGTATTGGTTTCAGGCTGTTCTCAGATTTCGTCTTCCGACGAATCTATACGGATAGATCGTGCTGCTACCACCACAGCGAATGTTTCTGAAAGCATTTCTTCAACCACACTCAATCCAACAATTCTCACTGAAGGATTAGCGGTACAGGCAGCGATGGATCAATGGATGTCTGATTCGGACGAATGGCCACCAGCTCTTGAAGAGCCAGCGGCCGATCTCACGACTACTGATCCAGCTTTAGTACCCACGTTCTTGAAGGCAACAACCCTAACTTGCAAGTACACGTGGGATGCAGAGGGTCACACCGAACAGCACTGCTAGGTCGACAGCAATTTAGAAACTTGGTTTGCTTGCACCGTACGCCTGAGTAGCGTTCGCCAAAAAAGACGAACGGAATTGCACGCCCCATTTGCCATCAATTTTGGTGAAAATCCAAAGCGTGTCGAAGCCGTTATATTCCGTGCCATCTTTGTGCTGGCGCGACTGACGAATCACCAGATGAACTTTCTCTGGACCGGACTGTGCAGCCGTTATCGATTTCGTAATCGTCGTGTGCCAACCCTCAGCAATAAGTGCTTTGGTCATGTCGTCCTGAGGTGCACGAAAATCTTCGCTTGTCGGCCAAGTTTGGAATTCTGTGCCGGCTAACCGCATGTGTGGGAAATGCATCTCGGCGATCATCGCGTCGGCATCCCGATCATTGAAGGCTTGCGCCCAACGCGTAAACGTGGCGATCGCCTCTTCCGAATAGCTACTCAAGTCAAATTCCTCACGAGATTTTGTTAACTGCGACGAGATAACTGCAGGCTACCTCGGTTCGAAGTCTGCAAAAAGTCGCAAGCGGGAATAAGATAGCTCGCCGTGAGCCCCAACGCAGCGGGTATTTGCGAGAAACGTGGCATTTCTAGTCACTTTAGTAATCAGGAATAACGATGGCAAAACGAATTAACCGAGTTATCGAACTCATCGAAGCGGGTGAACCGGTCTACTACACCGGCACTGGCGATCTCACTTACGAAAACGGCTTGAAGCAAGCAAGCACTTGGGCCGACTTCCTTATTACAGACTTCGAGCACCACGCTTTCGATGTCGCTGGACTCACAGCGTTCATGAAGGGACTGGTCGACGGTGGACCGACCAAAGCCGGTCACCGCACCCCCGCAGTAATTTCTACGCTGCCTTCGAACCTACGAACCATCGAAGAAATGCGAGCCAACGCATGGCAGGTACGCCAGGTTCTATCGGCCGGAGTTCATGGAATTCTCCACACTCACGCTCGGCAGGCAGACGCTGTACGTGCGTTCATTGAAGAGTGTCGATACCCGTTCCACAAAGAAGGACGAGAAGGTCTTGGCGAAGGTCAGCGTGGAGCTGGTGGACAGCGACAGCCTGCTGAAATTTGGGGCGTAACACCTCAGCGATATACCGAAATCGCCGACCCGTGGCCGCTAAACCCTGAAGGTGAGCTTTTCTTGGGTCTCAAGCTCGAGAATCAGGAATCTGCTGCGAACTCTGACGCTATTTGCCGAGTACCCGGACTAGCTTTTGTTGAGTGGGGTCCTGGTGACATGGGAATGTCGTTCGGTAACGCCGATGCCCACGACCCTCCTTACCCGCCAGAGATGGACCGAGTTCGAGAGCAAATTAAGGGTGCTGCCGACCGCAACGGTTTGAAGTTCCTGTGTTCATGGAACGACCCGAGCAAGACCGATGCCGAGAACATCCAGATTCTAATCGACATGGGTGCACACATCTTCTCCGGTGGTGGCGAAGAAAAGGCAGCAGTCGGTCGCAAGATGACCAACCGCCAGATGCCCGTCGGGTGACATAGTCACGTTTTCTGCGAGGTCGAGTGGCGACGCCCGGCTCGCGGAATTGGCTCTGCTGCCTAAGGCAGTAACTCCTTCTCCAAGCGGAAGAAGGTTGGGATGAGGGAGATTCGATAGATAATGCCTGCTGTGGTCGATCTCCCCTCACCTAAATCCTCTCCCCAAGGAGAGGACTTTTGCACTAGGCCCTAACTAGCAATGTCATCCTGAATTCATTTTCAGGATCTATCGCCCTACTGATAACAGTGTGCTTGCAAAGCTTATGGTTCCTGCCACTGCTTGACCCTGAGAATGAGTTCAGGGTGACATTGAGATAACAAGGCTTCTGAACCCGATAAATCCGAAGCAATAAAAAAAGCGGGTAGCTCGTTAGGAGCTACCCGCTTTTCTTTTAAGTCTTTGATAAACAGTGCTAGCGGCTACTCGCGCCCAAGCATGTTCTTTACTGTACCCACAACATCTTCTGCTGAAGGCATGAACTCGATCTCTAGATCACGGTTGTACGGGACTGGAGAGTGAGGAGCAGTGACTCGCTTCACAGGCGCATCGAGGTAATCGAACGCCTTATCAGCAATCACAGCCGCAAACTCTGAAGCCATCGAAGCCCGAGGAGTGTCCTCATCGACGATCACTACATTGTTCGTCTTCTGAACCGATTCAATGAGAATGTCTTCATCGAACGGTGAAAGCGACATCATGTCGATCACTTCAGCGTCAATTCCGATTTCTGCGAGCTGGTCGGCAGCTTTCTGGCAAGCAACGGTCGTGTACGACATCCCAACGAGAGTCACATCGCTACCGCGGCGCATGTATCGGCCTTTTCCAAGCTCGATTACATATTCCTCGTCAGGAACGAATCCTGTGAGGTTGATCAATTTCTTATCGTTCACAACAAACACAGGGTCGTCGTCACGAATCGCAGCAGCGAGCAATCCCTTCACAGAATAAGGATCGGAAGGAACGACTACTTTGAGGCCAGGAATGTGCGCCAGCATCGAGTAGAAACTCTCAGAGTGCTGAGCAGCGTGACCAGTTCCTGCTCCTGATCGTGCGAACAGTGTCAGTGGAACCTTAGTCTGCCCGCCGAACATGTAGCGACTCTTGGCTGCGTTTGAAAGCAACTGGTCAAAAGCCACCGTTACGAAGTCGAAGTACATTAGGTCGACAACTGGGCGCATGCCAGTAAGTGCGGAACCTACAGCTGCACCAACGAATCCAGCTTCGGAAATCGGTGCATCACGGATGCGTTCGGGACCAAATTCCTGAACCAATCCCTTTGTTGCTGCAAACGGGCCACCCCATGCATCGAGCGGCTCTTTAGTGTCTTTGTCGAATCCACCTGAGATGTCTTCACCCATCAGGAACACGTCTTCGTCCCTGATCATTTCGGCTCGAAGCGTATCCCGGAAAATGTCTCGGAATCGAGTTTCCGAACCGGCAACACCCTCGTAGCCAGGTCCCAGCGGGTTTGTTTGTGAGGTCGTCATATCTGTTTCTAGTTCTTTATTTCTGGTTGTAACTAATCAATGCGATGCGGTTGCGGATTTATCGCAGACCGGCAATTGGGTTTGAGTAGTTGACGTAAACATCGTCGTAGAGAGTCGATACATCTGGCATAGGGCTGCTCAGTGCGAATTCAACAGCGTCGAGCATCTCTTGTTCAATTGAATCGCGGATGCTCTTCATCTTCTTCTCGGTCATCAGCTTTTGCTTTGAAACTGTTCGCTCGAAGTGCTTGATCGAATCGAGTTTCTTGTAGTGCTCTTCTTCTTCGGCCTTCCGATACTTGCTCGTGTCGTCGGCGTGGAAGTGACCGTGGTAGCGGTATGTCTTCATTTCGAGGAAGGTTGGACCTTCACCTGCTCGTGCTCGAGCAATCGCCTCACCAGCCGCATCGTAAACAGCAAATACGTCCATACCGTCGACAACGACACCGGGCATTCCGTAACCCTCGGCTCGTGCTGAAATATCTTCAGCGGAAACTGCATACCAAGAAGGCGTAGCTTCGGCGTAGCCGTTGTTCTCACAAGCGAAAATAACTGGAAGCTTCCAAACAGAAGCGAGGTTCATCGCCTCGTGAAGTACACCCTGTGACGAGGCACCATCACCAAAGAATGAAACACCGACGGATTCGTTCTCGATGCCTTTTAGCTTGGCGGTCAAAGCTGCACCAACTGCTAAAGGGATCGAAGCTCCAACGATACCGTTTGCTCCGAGCATTCCTTTCGAGAAGTCGGAAATGTGCATCGATCCGCCCTTACCACCGCACTGGCCTGTTGCCTTACCAAAGACCTCGGCCATCATCTTGTCGGTTTCGAGACCCTTTGAGATGCAGTGACCGTGCCCACGGTGAGTTGAGCCGATCCAGTCCTTATCGGTTAGGTGAGCACAGATTCCTGTAGGAGGTGCTTCCTGTCCGTCGGATGTGTGAGCCACACCCATCGAGTTTCCTTTAAGTGTCTGTTCGAGCATCGTCTCCTCGAAGCGGCGGATTCGATACATCGTGGTGTATATCCATTCCAGCTTCTCTTTGGAGATATCCATCTTTAAGTGCCTCCGGCGTGCGGTTTACTTAAGCAGCCTGTTTACCCTGCTCAAGCACAAATTTCAGATCAAGACGTAGGTCGTATTCGGCCAGTCAGAGGACGACCAGCGATTCGACACGAGAACTTTAGCATCGTGAAGCGGTGTGCGTGTATGCGATTTACTACTTCAGGCGGAGTCTTAGAGCGAGATTTGAGCGTTCACATGATGCACAAATCTCTCTGGATCATTTACCGTCAGATTTACGACTAGCGACGGTTGCCCTCTTTTGAGCAGCCCATAGGGTGTGACAGGAGAGCTTAGTTCGATAGTTACATCGGTTTGCCCCGCCGACATAAGCCATGTTTCGATTTCGCCTGAATCCCCGATCTCTGTGCGCAATCCATCGCCTGCTGTGCTGGATTTTGCAGCGTTGACTGAAACACCTGCAACTAAGCTGTATGGCACACGAACCTCGCCAAGAACTCCATAACGCAGTGTGAGTTCGCTGTTGCTGAATTTGTGCGATGTGGTGCGAACCGACAGGTACATTCCAAGTACCCAGAAAAGTCCGTACACACTCACCCCTGTAACCACCCAAGCTATCGTTTCAGACGGAATAAGTACGTGTACCAGTAGTAGTTCAACAGGTGCTGTAACTATCGAAAATATGACCAGATAGCCAAGGATCGAATGATTTGCTGGATAGAACTTTTCTGGATCACGGCGACTAAACAAGAATCGAGCCACGGCACGCCAGATCTCGAACTCGGCCAACACGAATCGGTGGAGTGGTTCAGGCAACACCCCACTGGATGAATCAGACTTCGAACCCGACCTCTTCCGCTTAATCATAGCAAAAATGACAGCGGATACGACCAGTACCTCGATAACGATCGCTACGTATTCAAAACGGACGGACGACAACGGAACCTATCCCCGACCGATAAATCGACCCAACGACTTCTTCAATGAAGCTTCTTCCGGCTTCTCGTCGTTCATCACGCCATCGAGAAGCGAGTCATACGGCGATGATTCAGCGTTGATCGCAGGGGTGACGGTGAAAAGAATCGTATCGTCGGTGCCCTTTTCTTTCGACCGCATCGCCTGTTCGATTACCTCTTTGACTGTGTACATGGCGTGCGGCGATAGGACGATTCCTTCGGCCCGAGTGAACATCAAGCCAGCGCTGTACGATTCGATCTGACGGTGAGCCACAGCTTCGATGTATTTTTCTCTATATAGAGACGAAACAATCGGCGCTACACCGTGGTATCGCATTGCACCAGCCAGCACACCCGGCGGGGCATATTCACGACCAAGTGTGTACATAGGTACTTGCGGCATTAGTCCCGCGGCATCAGCAGATTCTTCTGTATAAACACCTCGGGTCAGACTCGGCGTAGAAGATTCTTCAACCGCAACAAATCTTGTATTTCGCCCTTTTATTCGTGCCGGAACAAACGGTGCGATAAGTCCACCAAAGTGAGATCCAGCACCGATTGAGCCGATCACATGATCTGGAGCCTCGTCTACCGCAGCCAGTTGACGCTGAGCTTCTAAACCAACGATAGTCTGATGAATGAGAGTGTTGCCCATCAGGGTCGGAATTGCGAATTTCACTTCGGAATTTCGAGTCGCAACCTCGTACGCCTCAGCAAGTGCGGTGGCGATAGAGCCAGAATTAGGCCCTTCCTTTTTGTTCTGAAGCTTGCCGACTCGCGTGCCTTCCGACGGACTTGCTTCGACATCAATTCCCCATACTCGACCGTATGCATCGCCCCACGCTCGGTCGGAATCGGGTTTCCGAACGCTATAAACCTTGCTCTTGAGACCAAACAACGATGCAGCATGACCGATAGCGCTTATCCACACTCCACCTGCACCGCCGGTAACAATTCCGTCGGCTCCGGATTTCTTGGTGTAGAACGCTTGCGGAATAGCAGTATTCGATTCATATGAGCCACTCGGACTTCCGCCTTCCACCTTGTAATAAAGCTTGGCAGTTGTACCAAGCTCTTTTTCAAGTGCCGAAGCTCGGAACATCGGGGTTGGTCGCCATTGCTGGTACGCCTGTTTAACCTCTTTTGGAATATTGAAGGTTCGGCTTTTAGCGTTGAGTTCTTGCTCAATTATCTGTTTTGGAAACAGCGGTTCGAGCTCACGGGCAGTGATCGGGTACCCGGAAGGCGACATCATCGGTGGCACACGGAACGGCAGGTCGGCTTCGACGTTGTACCAACGAGACGGCATCTCTCTGGGGCTCAACGTTATTCGATTGCCTGTGACGGTTGCCATTGTCGAGACTGTCCTTAATTCATATCGGCCGACTTGGTTACAGCCACAAAGGTTATCGCGCCCCGCTTTCCTCAAACGGAACGAACTGGGCATTCGTCGATTTGGAATGTTTCCCAGAAATGGCAATGCCCTGCGCAGACTGAGGTGGCGATCTGAACTGAATCAAGATTCTGGGCGACAGTACAATCCGAGCGATTACATCACACGGGCGCGATCACTTATCTGGCCCGTCACTCCATCGCATAATCTCAACACGATCGTGGGTATAAATGATTCGTCGAGTTGCACCAAACCCGAAATACGGAATCCTGATAATTGCCATGACGCTTACGCTCGTCGCAGCGATTGGTTGCAGCGGCGGCGAGAGCGAATTGGGACCTCAAGGACCGGCAGGACCTCAAGGTAAACAGGGTGAACCTGGCCCGGCAGGATCGACCGGACTACAAGGATTCCCCGGACCAGCAGGTCCAGAAGGTTCGCAAGGGCCAAAGGGTGCGACCGGTGCAACGGGGGCAGACGGAAAATCAGGTGTTCTAGCGATTGGGCCAGGTCTGACAACTTCCGGAGCAATCGAAGGTGATGTCGCTTCCGTGGATTTCTCTGGATCGGGTGAAGAAGATACCGTCGCACGAAGCGATCATGATCACGATTCCGTCTACGTAACCACTAAAGCTCTCGGCGAGGGTTCAGCTGACGTCGCTTGGGGCGGGCTCATTGGCGTGCCGAGCGATCTAGGATCCGGAGGATCTGGTGGCAGCGACACAGTTGAATGGGATTCTATTCAGAATCGCCCAGAGGGACTCGACGACGGAGACGACGGTCTAACCTCGGTCGATTGGAACGAGATACAGAATCGCCCCACCACTCTCAATAGCACGCTAGGCGGGATGGCTTGTGGATCGACCGAGATAGCGATCTACAACGGTTCGACATGGGTTTGTGGTGATGCGGGTCCGTCAGTCGGCGAATATGTAGCCTCGAACCAATCTTGTGGATCGGGACTTGTCGCTATAGGTGTAGACGGAACGGGCAATCTTCTCTGCACAACGCTTTCATCCAGTGATTCGGTTCCTTTCCAACGCGGTAAGCACCTGATTACAACTCTGGCAATTGGTCCGGGCGATGCAGGATTATGGAACTCGGTTACCGTCGGTGACGACGGACTTGCTGTGATCGCGTATGAGGCGAGCAACTCGCTATATCTCGCGAAATGCGACGATGTGGCGTGCACAGCATCAACGCCATCTTTGGTCGAAGCTACGGGATTGGGCGACCTTCACGCATCTGTGATTATTGGTACAGACGGCCTGCCGCTAATCTCCTACAGAGACTCACTAAACAGCGATTTCAAGATTGCTCACTGCCAAACCACTGGTTGCGAAACCAGCGTTAAAACAGTTATTGAAGGCACAGGGAACGTAGGTGCCTTCTCGTCAATCACTATCGGGACAGACGGACTTGGCGTTGCTAGCTACTACGATGCAACGAACGGAAATCTGAAAGTAGCTCACTGCAACAACACCGCTTGCACTTCTGCCGACTTGAACGTGATCGATGAGGTTGGAGATGTTGGACAGTACACTTCGATAACTATTGGTGCAGATGGATTCCCGCTGATCAGCTACTACGATGTCACCAACGCTGACCTAAAAGTCGCTCACTGCTCAAACGTCACTTGCTCGGCTAGCACGACTGAAACAATCGACTCGAGCGGCGACGTTGGCAAGAGCAGCTCGATAGTGATCGGTATCGACGGGCGAGGCCTTGTCAGCTACTTCGATGCTGTCAGCAATGACTTAAAAATGGCTCACTGCACGACTATGTCTTGCTCGGTTTCAACAACGGCATCTGCGGTCACGAGCGGTGGAGTTGGCAACTGGAATTCGCTCACTATCGGCACCGATGGAAGAGGAATTATCAGTTACGCCGATTCGTTCAACGGTAATCTCGAAATTGCTCACTGTGTCGATATTGCCTGCACCAGTGCGACTTCTGTCGATGCTGATACAGATTCTCTAGTTGGCCAACACACTGCGATAACTATTGGAGCTGACGGATTGCCGTTGGTTGTTTACCACGATGTGACTTCGAGGAACTTGAAAGCAGTTCACTGTTCCAACAGCTACTGCCTGCCAAACGTACGTAATCGATAAACAGTCGATAGGTCGAGGATGGTTTTGTGGCTGTAACGATTCGAGAATTTCGAAACACTGATCTTGCGGCCATTCTCGACATTGCTGTGGCGGCCTGGCAGCCGGTGTTCGAATCTTCCAGAAATATAGTCGGTGAAGAATTATTCGAGACTGTTTACAGCGATCCTGACGCAAGGAAACGCAAACAAGTGACCCTCGCGTGCAGCGACGATAATCCGACGCTCGTGTGGATCGCAGAAATCGATGGTGAAATAGCGGGCTTCATCACGGTAATCATGAATCACGATTCGCTAGTTGCTGAAATAGGCAACAACGCCGTTTCACCCGATCACCAACATCAAGGAATCGGCACAACGATGTACAACTTCGTTTTGGTGCAAATGAGAGATGCTGGGATGAAAGCAGCCGTGGTAACCACTGGTGGAGATGACGCTCACGCCCCCGCGAGACGTGCGTACGAAAAGGCAGGATTCTCAGGACCGGTGCCATCGGTCGAGTACTACATCAAGCTCTAGCCCTGCGCCCGGCCATCCGTCATGATTAGTGCATCGGTTTGGTACGAGTAAATGTCCGGGGGCAAAAATGGATCAGTTGATGATCGACATCGAAGATAACGACAATAGCGGTTATTTTCCTATTCAGGTCTTCGAGACTCAAAGCGAACCTCGCACGGCATCAGTAATCACGATTCCGAACGTTCCGGAAAGCGACGAGCCACATGATGTTGTCGGCTGGTGTTCGGACAACGGTGGTACCCCTTGTGAGGCTACGGCTGTGATTGTTGGCGATTCAGGTTCTGGCCAAGCCTTAATGATCCACGGTGGCGACCACGGAATCAGAATGCGACCATCGTCCTCGAACTCGTCATGGGCACTCGACTCAACCGACCAAATAGGCGAACCCTACCTCTTGCTAACAGCCTCTGTTGAACTAGTTTTTTCATAATCACACCCACCTCCAATTCCGAGGTCGTTGTAATTGCCCCGGTGAAGTGTTGACACTGAAAAATCACTCGTGATAGTTTTCACTTGCGCTAATTTTGAAGGGCAGTCTGTGCGCGTTCGCGTTCGTTTTTAGTCCTTCTTGTTTTTATCGAAGCGGGAGCTCCGTTAGTAGAGTATGGATCCGAAACCGTTAACCACGGCCGAATGGGCCGAAGTCGGTACTGCACTAAAGTTTTTATGGCTAGCCTTAGGTTTCGCCGTAGTCGCAGGCCCTTCACTTCTCACAGCGCACGCAATTATCCCTTCAGTGGTCGACACTAAAACCGTCGCAGCTAAGTGGACAAAATTCCGTGCTCCCCTTTATGTAATCGGTATCGTCTGTGTAGTAGGCATTTTCGCCTCGCTATTCTTGGCATCGCAGAACACCGAATTCTTAGAACGAACTTACTCACGGTGGTGGCAGTAAACACTGCCCCATCTCTACGTTAGTAGCGGGCTTCGGCCTGCTCGGACTGGAAAGAACGCTTGGCGTCGGAAAACGATAACTCGAACTCCAAATCGTCATCTTTACCCAAGATGCTCGTACCGGTATTGGCCATCGGTGGTCTAGGTGTAGTGGCAGTAATGGGTGTAGTGGCAGCGTTCGTAATCACAGGCTGGATTGGTCAACCAATTCCAGTTCTAGGATTTGAACAGACATTTGACCAGCCGATTGACTTCCCTCACACGGTTCACGCTTCACTGAAGCAGCTCGACCATGTCCCTGCTGACGGGCAGGCGATGGAAGGTCTTGGCCTTGACTGTACTTTCTGTCACCGAACAGTAACTACTCAGGCAAACGCAGGCGTTCCGCCAGTAGGTTTCTGTGCAACCTGTCACCAGGTGATCGGTGCTGACGGTAACCCCCAGCTCGACATCCTTCGTGACGCAGCCGACATTATTGGCGACGACGGCCCAGAACCAGTCAACTGGCAGCGTGTGCACCGCCTTCCTGACCATGTCCGTTTCGTTCACGAACCGCACATCCGATATCTAACCGCTAATCCGTCAGAAGTGAAAAACACTACCGACGGTGTCGCCACCGGACCTTCCGGCGTCTGCTCAACCTGCCACGGCAACGTTGCAGCTATGGAGCAGGTCGAACAGGTCGAACCACTCAAGATGGGCCAGTGTGTTGACTGTCACCGTGACAACGGTGCACCAACCGACTGTGTCGCATGTCACCACTAGGCCAATTTAGGACTAACTAAGCATCCATACGGGTTTACCCGGTCGCAGCCCTAAAACTGTGACAACAGGAATAGCACTGACCAGATGAAGCTAAATCGACGAGAATTCCTAGCGCTTACCGGTAAAACGGCTGCAGGAGCTGTGATCTTCGCAGCCTGTGGACTACCCGAGCGCGAGCTAATTGTTCAGAGCCCAGTAGACCTTCCAGAGGACTTGGTACGTGGTGAAGACGCCTGGTACGCAACTTCGATGGGAGATTTCTCAAACGGTGACGGCGTACTAGTTCGTGTCATGCAGGGACGGGCTAAAAAGATCGAGGGAAACCCCGACCACCCAATTACCCGCGGTAAGGCAACTGCTCGATACGATGCAGTTCTTCAGCTTCTCTATCACCCAGACCGAATCGCAGAGCCACAGCTTCGCTATTCGAAATCTGGAAACCTAGTAAACATCTCTTGGGACGACGCAAACGCTCGTTTCAAGCAGGCACTTTCTAACGCCGATGGCGCACTCACGGTTGTAACCAACCCACTGCGTGGTCACCTCGGAGCTGTTGCAAGCAACTTTGCAGCTGAGTACAACGGCAAGCACATGGCGTTCGACCCAGTCGAGCAAGGTGTATTGCACGGAGCAGTCAAGTCAGTTCTCGGCCAAGACCAGCTCCCAACATTTGATATCGCAAACGCACAGACAGTTCTTTCGTTCGGAGCCGACTGGCTCGGTACATGGGGATCGCCTGTTCAGTTCGGTGTGAAGTACGGCGAGTTCCGTGAACAGCACGATCGTGGCTACTTCATCCACGCCGAACCTCGTATGTCCCTTACTGCAGCAGCAGCCGATCTATGGTTGGCTCCTGTTCCGGGAACTGAGGGCGACCTCGCTCTCGCAATCGCTTCAGTAATTATTGAAGAGGGACTCGCAAGCCCACAGAATGTCGCTGCATTCGAAGCAGCTGTTCCTGGTGGCGTAAGCGGAGTTTCTCTTTCTGATGCAGCTGCTCGAACTGGTGTCGACGAACACCGAATCGAAAAGGCTGCTAAGCATTTCGCTGAGCACACGCCTTCAGTCGCCTTCGGTGGCGGTTCGGCAGGTGCCCACACCAACGGTAGCTTCAACCTCGGAGCCATCTACGCACTGAACATTCTTGTTGGTGCGGTAGACGCTAAGGGCGGAATTACTTCCAACCCTGGTTCAGCTATCGACGGTCTATCTGCATCTGCTACAGGCGCATCGTTCGCCGACTGGGAAGCCGAGCTTGCTGAATGGCGAGCAGGAAACGTTGAGACAGTCATCATTCGTGGTGCAGACATCGTTCACGGCATGCCTAACTCTGTCGCAATTCGTGAAGCGCTAGAGCACGTTCCTAACGTGATCGCTTTCGGTGCTGTTCACGACGACACAATGGACTTCGCTGACCTCGTACTTCCAGAAGAGACCTTCTTGGAGTCGTGGGGTATCGACATTCCAGAACCGGGTCCTGGTTACCAGGTTGTTGGAACTCAGCAGCCGGTTGTAGGTCCGACTATTTCACAGGACGAATCAGGGCTCATCAGTGATGCCCGCGGATTCGGCGACGTGCTTCTAGACATGTCCGACGGTTCTTACGGTCGAGACATGGAAAGCTTGGTACGAGATTCGCTGTCGGACCTTCACGGCACAGGTCGTGGTTCGGTTTCAGCGTCATCTGCTTCACTATTCACCAAGGGTGCGTTGCAACGTGGTGGCTGGTGGGACACCAACGAGAGCGGTTCGGCCAACGTCGGCAGAGTTAGTGCATCACGAGGAAGCGCAAACTACTCAAGCACCGATGGCACTGGCGATGGCAGCATTTTCCATCTCGTACCGTTCGTATCTAACTCACTTGGTGACGGCAAACTTGCTGCAGCTCCTTGGGCACAGCAGACGCCAGACCCTATTTCATCGGCTTCATGGTCGACTTGGGCAGAGATCAACAGCATTCAGGCTGATGAACTCGGAATCAAAGAAGGCGATGTCCTTCGGGTTCGTTCAACCTCAGGTGAGATCGAAGCACTCGCATACCCGCACCCTGGTGTTCGCCCCGGTGTGATCGGAATCCCTATCGGACAAGGTCACCACGAAGGCGGTCGATACGCTAAGGACCGCGGTTCAAATGTTCTTTCAATTCTCGTTGACGAGAAAGACGCCGAGACTGGCGCTCTTGCATGGGCTGCAACCCGAGTAACGGTTCAGCGTGCAGGCAAGCGAGTCAAGGTTCCTAAGTTCGAAGGTAATGTAGAAGCCCGACCAGTCGAGCCAGGTGTACCGGTTCTGGTTGTTGGTGTTGGTGAAACTGCTGAGCATGCTCAGGAAGAGAACCACCACGAGTACCAGAAAAACTTCCTGCTTGAAGGCGAAGGGGCTGACGACCATGAGTAATATGCAGGTTGAAATCAACTTCGACCAAGAGGCAGTGTCCTAATGGCAACAGCAGAATTCGGTAGTCATAACTGGGGCATGGTTGTCGATGTAGATAAGTGCATCGGCTGTAACGCATGTGTTATTGCCTGTCAGGCAGAAAATAACATCCCACTCAACTCGCAGGATCGTGTCGAGCGTGCTCGAACGATTTCTTGGATTCGTGTTGAACGATACTGGGAAGGCGACTTCCCTGATGCTAAAGCTCGGTTCATCCCGATCATGTGTCAGCACTGTGAGAACGCTCCATGTGAGCCTGTTTGCCCTGTGTACGCTACCTACCACAACTCGGAAGGTATGAACGTTCAGGTTTACAACCGATGTGTTGGTACTCGTTACTGCGCAAACGGTTGCCCTTACATTGTTCGATTCTTCAACTACTGGGAGCCAGTGTGGCCGGAGTCTCTCCGAAACCACCTCAACCCTGATGTAACAGTTCGAAGCCGTGGAATCATGGAAAAGTGCAGCTTCTGCGTGCACCGAATTCGCCGTGAGTCACGCAGTGCACGAAGTGCTGGTACTGAAATTGCCGATGGCGCAGTTCAGACAGCATGTTCATCGGCTTGCCCGACCAGTGCACTAAACTTTGGTAACTTCAATGACCCAGATAGCAAGGTGTCGAAGATGAAGGAAGACAAGCGTCACTACACGCTTCTCGACCAGTTCGGAACCGACCCTAACGTTATCTACCTAGCGAAGATCGATGCCGACAAGAAGGTTGGTTCAGGAGCCGCTGCGTCGCATGACTAATGAAGCTGTAGCACACGAGTCCGAACATCACGCACCGCCGCCAAATGTTGAGGCGGACGTGATCGCTCGGGAACTTATCGCCACCACAACTGGTGCTAGCGGTCGGTTCAAGGCATGGGCATGGATTCTAGGAATCCTCTCGGTTGTTGGTATCGTTTCGCTCGTGGTGAAATTCGCCTCGGTTGGCGATGACAGCACTAAGTGGGGTTACGTCGCCGCGCTTGTGTCATTCCTCCTATCGGTGGCCGGTGGAGCGCCGATGATCGCAATGGCTCCAGTTATGGCTAAGGCCAACTGGGTTCGACCGATCACTCGACTCGCTTCTATCTTCTCGTTTGTAAGTGTCATCACGCTGATTATGCTCATCCCGCTGGTGGCGATTTTGCCTCCACTGGTGACTGAAGGCGCCCGACGACGAACTATTTGGTACTTAGCTCCTGACTACTCGCCTCACATCTGGGGTATTGCAGGACTGCTGCTTCTCATTGTCACAGGCATGATGCTGTTCTACTCAGCTGCATTGCCGGACTTTGCTTCAATGCGAGACCACTCGACCGGATGGCGACAACGCCTCGGCAAGCGACTCGCACGTGGATGGGTTGGAACCGACGTTCAGTGGCGAACGCTTCGAATGCGTATCGGCATGTTCGGAACCTTCTACTTCCTCATTCTTGTATTCGTGAACTTCCTCATCACCACTGACTTCGGTCAGAGCATGGTTCCAGGCTGGCGTGACGCTATTCTTCCAATGGCTCACACCGTTTCTGGCTTCCAGGGTGGAGTTGCCGCAGTGGTAATTGCGCTGTACTTCTCACGACGATTCATGAAGCTCGAAAAGTACGTCCACCTCGACGCATTCTGGTCGCTGGGTCGACTTCTGTTCGCCCTGACCTTGCTGTGGATCTACTTCTTCTACTCTTCGTTCATCGTGTTCTGGTACGGCCGTTCCGAAAATGACATCGCCACACTGAACCACCAAATCAAAGGTCCGTTCTTGCCTGTGTTCATCGTCGGCATGCTGCTGATCTGGTTCGTTCCATGGTGGATTCTCATCTGGAACAAAGTTCGCCGTGGAACCAGTGCAATGGTTGTTGGATCGTTCATCATTTTGATTGGACTGTTACTCGACCGTATCCGAATGTTTGTTCCTGCTTGGTCTGTTCCTGGTGACCAGATTCACCAGAAGTGGCTGGCAGAAACGCCTGCGGCTTACTGGCCAACTATCTTTGACATCCTGATCATGGCTGGTGGTATTTCCTCCATTGCACTGATCGTGATGCTGATGACTCGTGTAATCCCTGTACTGTCAGTATGGCAGGTTCAGGAATTCAACCTACTATCGAAACCAATCAAGTACGTTCGAGGCCACGCTACGTTGGTCGCGAAGCCCGACTAAGTAATTTCAGCAGTACTACTGCTAATCTGACGCATAACTACAGGTAACTGACTAACAGATGCAACAGCGACGAGAACTAGATCAGGTCTACACCAACCGTAAACTTCTTAACGGTCAGCTAGACACGCCCAAGTGGTGGCTGCCTACAGTCAGCATCCTTGGTGTTGTGGTGCTAATTGGTGTGTTTGTGATCGCAACGATGATCAACAAGGGTCTTGGCGTAACAGGTCTTGCTCGACCGGTTTACTGGGGTCTGTTCATCACGACCTTCGTTTTCTGGGTTGGTATTTCTCACGCTGGAATTATGATCTCGGCCATTCTTCGCCTTACTCAGGCTGAATGGCGTAGGCCAGTTACGAGGGCGGCAGAACTACTAACGGTGTTCTCGTTGCTTACGGCTTTGGTATTCCCACTGATTCACGCAGGGCGCCCATGGCGAATTGCTTACTGGATCATGCCGTATGACGTAGCTCGTGGTATTTATCCAAACATCCGATCTCCACTGATCATGGACCCGGTTGCGATTAGCACGTACCTCACAGGTTCGACCCTGTTCTTGTACATCGCTTTGATTCCTGACCTGGGTAACCTTCGTGACCGCACAACTGGTTGGCAGAACGCCATGTACACAGTTCTTGCACTCGGCTGGAGAGGTAACCCTCGACAGTGGAAGATGCAGACTGTTGGTGGAATTCTCCTTTCAGCTCTGATGCTTCCGATTTTCGTATCGGTTCACTCAATCGTTTCGTGGGACTTCGCTGTCGCTTCGGCGGTTGAAGGCTGGCACTCGACTATCTTTGCGCCTTACTTCGTTATTGGTGCTGTGCACTCTGGTGTATCGGCCGTGGTAACGATGATGGCTCTGATGCGATGGCTGTGGAAGTGGGACGACTTCATTCGCCCAGAGCACTTCGACGCACTCGCACGACTTCTTATTGTTGTAGCAACAGGTTGGCTCGCATTCACATTCCTGGAACTCACGTTCGCCCTATACGGTCAGGACGCTCCAGAAATTGCACTGCGTGAGATGCAGATGTTCCAGTGGCCCTGGAATATGCTGTTCATCATTTTCTTCCTGACTGGATATGCAATTCCTGTGCCTATGTGGTTGTTCAAGAGAGTTCGAACGAACATCGCTTTGATGTTCTGGACTTCGATCCTCGTGAACGTCGGCATGTGGCTTGAACGATTCCTGATCATCGTGCCTGGTTTGGCTCGCAGGACTCCGTTCGTATACACATGGGAAGCGTACCGCCCAAGCCCGGTTGAATGGACAATCTTCATTTGGTCTTTTGCATGGGTTACGTTCCTAATGCTGTTGTTCTCAAGGTTCTTCCCGCTCGTACCATTGTTCGAGCAGAAGGAGAGCCAGGTATTTACTGATGACGTAATGATTGGTCGGGCCAAAGTACCGGCAATCGTTAGGGAAGCTGAATAGAGGATCGTCTGATGAGTAAAAGTATTCTTGGCCTGTTTCAGCAGCCCGAACCCGCCGCAGATGCGATGGACGGACTGAAGGAAGCTGGATTTGAACTCGGTACATTTGATGTGCTGACGGGTACTCCATACCCAGAAGGTGCATTCGGGGAACACGTTCCTCAGCACCGCTTGTTCCGATTCCCTGCCTTCGGAGCGATTATCGGTTTCACCTTGTCGGTGTTCCTGACAGCGGTGACTCAGCTCGCATACCCATTGGTGACCGGTGGTAAACCGATCCTCTCGGTATTCGCCATGCTGATCATCATGTACGAAATGACGATGCTTGCCGGTGTTATCGCAACAGTAATCGGAATCGTCTTCGAGTCTCGACTCCCGAACATGCAACCGGGGATCTACGACACTCGAATTACCGAGGGCTGGATTGGTGTAGTTATTACATTCGACGACGAATCTAAAGTCGCCGATGCAGAGAGCGTGCTCAATAAGGCAGGCGCTCTGGAGATCAAGCACGCGTAATGACTTCGTTCTCAACGAATATCAAATCCATACTCACACGTCGACTAGTTTTTGTTGTCGGGCTAATCATGCTCGTCACACTGGCTTCATCTGCTTGTGCAGTTCAGGAATCGAACACCTACCCGGTTGAAATATTCTCTGAAATGCACTATTCGCAGTCGTTCAGGATGCAAGAGCCGCCTCGTTTAGCACCGCCAGCAGATTCGGTTGTCTTCAAGTCTGCAGGCGACTCTAGCCAGACCTACAACGTTCCAGACAAGCAAGAACGAGCTTATGACCCAGCGGTCGCAGGCAACCTCTACAGAGTCAACTGCTCGGTTTGCCACGGAGTTTCAGGACTCGGTGACGGTAAGGCTGTTCGACACATAACTTCAAGTTCGAGCTTTTACGCCACAAACGAAGGAACACCGTACAAGGCTCCACCAAACCTCGTAGATTCGGCAGCTAACCGACTAAACCAACGTGAGGTCATGTTTAGTTTCATTTCAGGATGGAACGGTCCAGTAATGCCTGAATTTGGCAAACTCCTGACTGAAGAAGACATTAGGGACATAGTGAACTACATCTTTGACGATACAACAGGACTTAGCCAGTAATTAGTCGTTGCAGTTGTAACCTGTAAATTAGGGTGCGGCACATTGCCGCACCGTTTTTTTATTCTTCGATAATTCTTGAAGGATCCCTGCACGGGGAAAGTAAAGTTATGGCATCCCGGACTCCGCTCGTAATGACCGGACCACGTGCATCAGCCACTCGGGCACTCCCTTCTAGGGCGTTCGCCGTATCTATTACTGCGCTCTTCTTACTTGTACTGACGTCGGCGATTAGCTGCGTTAGGGAAGAAGACATCACTCTCGAACAACGTGCACATCAGCTTGCTGGCGAGTTAATGTGCCCAGTTTGCGATGGTCAAACTATCGACGGATCGAACGCACAGATCGCCATCGACATGCGACTCAAAGTTCGTGAACGGCTCGAAGCAGGCGACACCAATGCTGAGGTCCGAGACTACTTCGTAGTTCGCTACGGGCAGGAAATCCTCGCTGCGCCCGAACGAAGCGGATTCAATCTTCTCGCCTGGATAGTCCCAGTAGTCATTGTCTTTGGTGGCATCGGTATTGCGCTAATAACCATCAAAAATATGCGTAAGTCAGTTTTACAAGCACAGCCAGCCAATGCCCCCCAGACGGCTGAAGCAGTTGCCGGCGAAAATCTTGAGAAATATTTGGCACAAGTTGATCGCGATCTCGGCATCGCAGCCGACACGATTCCCGATGACGAACAGGAAACATCAACACCTGATAACAATTCCGACGAGGTCAATTCCTAATGGCTGATCTCGGAGTAATGGCTCTACTGCTCGGTCTCGCCCTGAGCGCCTATTCGGCCGTTGGTGCAGTAGTTGGCGAAAAGATTGGCATGGCCGAACTCGTTGTCAGTGCACGCCGTGCGCTGTACATGACGACTCTTGCCGCCACTGTCGCTTCAATAGCGCTGATCAATGCATTCGTTCAGAACGATTTCTCGATCGAGTATGTAGCGAACCACTCGAACACTCTTATGGATCGAGCGTTCGTTTGGGTGGCGTTCTACGCGGGCAACGAAGGTTCCCTTCTGTACATCCTGCTCACACTTTCCGTCACATCAGCCATAGCAGTTTGGTTCGCTCCAAAACGACTTGCACGTAGCATGCCGTGGACCATCGGAATCCTAGCGATCATCCAGGTGTTCTACTTCGCTGTGCTGGCATTCGTGGCGAGCCCCTTCGAGCTACTCGACACCGTTCCAGTCGATGGGCGTGGTATCAACCCACTGCTCACGCACCCCGGCATGTTTAGCCACCCTCCCCTGCTGATGGGTGGTCTGATAGCAATAACCATTCCGTTCGCATTCGTTTCTGGTGCGTTGATTGCCGGGAACTATGGCGACGACTGGATCGACGTTGCACGTGTATCGGCAATCATCGGTTGGGGTGTGCTTGGCACAGGAATGCTTCTAGGAGCTTGGTGGGCGTACACGATTCTGGGATGGGGCGGATATTGGGCGTGGGATCCTATCGAGAACGTCGCACTTATGCCGTGGCTCGTAATGACTGCGTTTATCCATTCGATCATGGTGCAAAAACGGCGCGGGATGTTCCGAATGTGGAACGTGGCGCTGTTAAACATCGGTTTCGTTCTTGCGCAGCTCGGTATGTTCATCAACCGTGGTGGTCCAGTAGTGAGCGTTCACTCGTTCGCTGCTTCCGCCCTGGGTGTCATTTTCTTGAGCTTCATGCTGGCGAGCTTGGTGTTCGCGTTCGCCCTGTTCTTATGGCGAATGCCTCAGCTGAAATCAGACAGAGCGATGGAATCGTTCATGTCACGCGAAGCCTCATTCCTAATCAACAACTTCCTTTTCCTCGCCGTAATGGCCGTGACTCTTTGGGGAGTTCTATACCCGCTCTTCTCTGATCTAGCTCGAGACGTATCGGTCAGCGTTTCTGCTCCGTATTTCGATAGAGCAAACGGTCCGGTACTTCTAGGGATCGTCGTGATGATGGGAATCGGACCGTTGCTGCCGTGGCGTAAAGCTTCAGCACGTTCGATGAAACAGTGGTTCATATGGCCAACAGCTGTTGGGGTGCTCGCGATTATCGTGCTGGTGGCGCTGGGCGTTCAGCGACCTGTGGCGATATTTTCCTTTGGTGTCGTAGCTTTTGTAGCGACAGCTATTGGCGAAGAGTGGTGGCGTGGTACCGCAGCTCGTCACCGAGCCGGTGACAACTGGGCACTCGCATGGTGGCGATTGGTGAATGGAAACCGACCTCGTCACGGCGGCTACATTGTGCACATTTCGATTCTGATGCTCGGACTCGGCATTATTGGCACGAACTTTTACCAGCAGCGAACCGACGGTGCACTAGCACTTGGTGAAAGCCTGATAATCGACAATTACCGCATCGAGTATGTCGACAATGGAGACGAAAGCCGACCCGACCGCATCGCTCAGTGGGCAGAGATGTCGGTATTCCAGATCGACCCCGATGACTATGGTCAGGAGTTCAGTTTTGCTGCCGCTCAAGGATCGTCTGGATTAACCCTTAATGAGAGCCGGTTGCGCCCAAATGACAAGCTGCTGGGAACGGTTGAGCCATGGCACGGCTTCTATCTCGATTTCAACATGGCGTCGGTACGATCTGGGATTCGTTCGACCATCGCTGAAGACCTCTATGTGATCCCTCGAGACTTCTTGGCCGACGGCAGAATATCGCTTGCTGTGAGTATTAACCCGCTGGCGTGGTGGTTGTGGGCATCGGGGCCATTTTTCATAATTGGCACTATGGTTGCTTTATGGCCTCAGGCAGCAGTTGAGCGAAGACCCAAGCGCCCAGCTAGCAAATCGAGTGGCAGTGATGATGCGGAAGGTGAAAACTGATGCCGATCATTCTGGGCACATTGCTGGCTTTGGTGTCGGTTGCAGTTATCGCCTACCCGTTTTTGGGGTCGAAACGTTATCGCTTGGTTTCAGAAACCTTCGTAACACGCGAAAAACTTCGTGCCGAGCGTTTGCGAATTTATCGCAAAATAAGTGACATAGAAGCCGATTATGAATCGGGCGACTTGACTGAGGCTGACTATCAGCAGCAGCGAGATCAGCTCCGAATCGCAGCGGCTGAGATATTAAGACAAGAGTCTGGCGGAAATTCCACCAGCAAATCACGCGACGAAGAATTAGAAAAAGAAATCTCCCGCCTGCGAAAGCAGTCCACCCACTCGCCAGAAGCACCCGAGGGCGGAGACACCCTGTGATGAACCATTTCCTTCCACAACACACATCAAACTACTCAATATTCGCACCAGCGCGATTGTTGTCGCTGGCGGCGATTGTCGCGCTCGCACTGGCGTTCATGTTTCAATCGGTCGATCTTCCTGCAGCAAGTGCACAAGATCAACCCGACAGCATTCTAGGGAAGGTAACCAACGGCACCGAAGGTGGGGTTCTTCCTGAAAACCTTGAAGTGCTGCTGCTTTCGATAGATATCGCAAGCAATCAGATCATCGAACAAGAAACAACAACTGTCGATGAAGACGGAATATTCAGATTCTCTAATCTTGTTTCCGGGCCGGGACTTACATACCGAGTTGTAGTGGACGCCGGTACGTACACGCCGTCGGTCGATATGGCCAACCAGGAAAATTGGCAAAACGTTCGGATGAAAATTTACGACGAGACGACTTCACTCGATGAAATCACTCTTAGCTCGTACGTAATGATGGCTCCGACTATTGATGCCCGCAGCAGACAAGTTGGGATCCTCACTGTAATAAACGTCAACAACTACGGAGGCGAAGTCTGGACTCCGGATCTTACTGATCCCGACCTCACTGGACTCGATCTCCTCCGATTCAATCTCCCAGACGGTTTCGAAGATCTCGCTATCGAGTCAGAACTTCCAACAGGGAACATTCTGGAGATCGACACAGGCTTTGCGCTAACGAATCCGATCCCACCGGGTGAAGCTGCGATTTTGATCAGCTACATTTTGCCTTACGAAGGCGACAGCTTCGATTTCAACCTGAAACTGCCATACGGTGCCGATCAGGTTCGAACGCTCCTTCCTGACGGTGGAGGAACGATCAGCGCTGAAGGATTTGGAATCCCTGAATCTGTTGTAGTCGCTGAAAACGTATTCAACCAGTTCCAGGGCGAGGGCTACGCCGTAGGCGATGAGTTACTCATTGAGTTCTCCGGACTTCCTCAGCCAACTCCGTTGCAACAGCTCTCCGACTTCTTCAAGGGTCGAACTTATGTGATCGTGATCATCTGGGTTGTTGGTATCGCTCTGCTCGCGATTCTCGGGTACGCCATGTACTCATCACGCAAACGCTCTGATCTGACGAGCGACGACGATGATGAGCTAGTAGATCGAACTGACGTTATCGCAGAAATTGCGGAGCTGGATGAAGAGTTCGAATCGGGCAAGATCGAAGAAGACGAGTACAACGAACGCCGAGATGAACTCAAGCGGCTCGTACTTGAATTCGATGAGAACGAAGATGTCCCATCTGGAGATGCAGACGCCGAGAGCGAAGTTTCCAGTGCTGACCCTGCGGAAACATCGGAATCAGAAGACGAAGACGAAAAAACCGCAGGGTCGGACAAGTAGTCGTGGGACAGAGGCGATCAGTACTAATCGGAGTAGGAATTCCAGTCCTACTCGTACTGTCGCTTTTCGCCTGGGGTGTGATTCAGAACGACGGCGAAGCCGGTCGACCCGGAATCAACGATAACTTCGGCGAGGTAAATCTTTCGGTCGATCCGTTCGCCGATTTCGAGCTAACCACCCTCGATGGTGAGGTAATTTCGATTGCCGACTACCGGGGCAAAATCGTGGTCGTCGACTTTTGGTCGTCTTGGTGTGCACCGTGTCGTGCCGAAGGACCAGTGCTCGCCGAAACCTACGACAAGTGGCAAGAGCGCGGGGTCGAGTTCATCGGCATTGCGATTTGGGATTCGGAAGATCCTGTGCGCGAGTTCATCGAACGGAACGCCATCCACTATGTAAACGGAATTGATCCCTCAGGAAAGATATCTGTCGACTTTGGCGTAAGCGGAATTCCGGAGAAATTCTTCATCACACCTGAAGGTGAGATAGTGAAGAAGGTTGTCGGGCCCAACACCAGTCGGACTCTGGACGACATCCTTACCGATATGACCGATGCCGCTCTAGGGATTACAACTTCCGGCTAGTCGATACTCGACGACAAATCACTCGTCCTGAGGGAAGCCTGGGAACACTTGGTCCTAGTCCAGTAACCCTACGCAGAGCTAGTTTTGGCGAATGCCGCCATCTACATTTAGTGCTTGGCCAGTGATCGAGCGTGCGCGATCTGAAGCAAGGAAAGCAACGGCCTTACCGACGTCTTCTGTAGTTTGCTCTCGTCCCAGTGGAACCATTTCAGCAACCGTGCGTTGAAATACCTGACGAGGAGTAAGCCCTGCATTTTGCTGATCGGTCGAACGTCTCCACTCGGCGATCTTCTCCCACAACGGAGTCCAAATCAGTCCTGGGCAGACCGTATTGACGTTTATTCCGTGCGGAGCGAGCTTGAACGCCCACGCCTGCGACACATTTACCGCTGCGGCTTTTGATGCGGCGTATGTGGCGAAACCCGGTCGACCACCGCGACCGGCTATCGAAGCGATATTGACGATCTTTCCGTAGCCACGCTCAACCATGTAGCTTTCGACCGACTGTGTGGCATTAACTATTCCGAAGACGTTTACATCGAACGTCGCCTGCCAATCCTCAACAGTTGGAGTCTTGCGTTTTGTGAACCCTATAGCTCCACCGACTCCAGCATTGTTGACAAGAACATCTAGCTGACCAAACTCTTCTAGAGCGACCTCGACCATGTCATCAGTCGACCACTGCTGCGTAACGTCTGTTTCGCAGAATGATGATTGAGTACCACCAGCTTTGATCTCAGCAACAACATCACGCGCGGCCTCTTCATCGGTATCAGCAATCAACACGTTCGAGCCTCGTTGAGCGAGTTCCAGCGCAATACCTCGACCAATTCCGCGGGCACCGCCGGTTACTACTGCTGTTTTTCCTTCAAAATCCATAATTTCCATTACATGTAGCCAAGCCATCACGGCCTAGCGCATGAAGAAGCCCCCATCCACGTTCAGCGCCTGACCAGTGATGTTCTTCGCATCTTCCGAAACAAAGAACGCCACTGTATCGGCAACATCTTCAGGAGTTTGTTCTTTCTGCATTGGAATGCGTTCGGCAACCATGGTGTCGAACACTTCACGCGGGCTCATCCCATCGAACGCAGGATTGTCCTGAGCGTAACGGTCACCCACTTGCTCCCACATCGGAGTCCACAGTAATCCAGGACAGATAGCGTTCACGGTGATGTTGAACCGGGCAAGTTCCAGCGCTGTCGACTGGGTGAGGCTGATCACAGCTGCTTTCGAAGCCGAGTAGTGAGGTAGAGACGGCCGCCCTTCCCTGCCGGCTATCGAGGCGAGGTTAACGATCCGGCCTCCACGGCGTTTCGTCATCTGCGACCGAAAAGCGGAGGTAACGTTCGACATTCCGATTACGTTCACCTGATAAGTCTGTTTCCAGTCTTCCTCGGTCGAGTGTGAACGTGATTGCCAGCCTGACGATCCGGCTATTCCAGCATTGTTTACCAGAAAATCGACTGGTCCAAGAGTTTCAGCCGTTGCGGTTGCAAGACCATCACATGCTTCAAGGTTGGTTACATCTGTGATGAAGACGGATGATTTGCCAGATATCTCTTTGACTTCTGCCGCAGTTTTTTCGGCGGCTTCATCATTGATATCGGCAATCATGACCGACGCGCCTTTGTCGGCCAACTTTAACGCGATCGCCCGACCGATGCCTGTTGCACCACCGGTTACGACCGCCACCTGACCCTTGAATATCACTGTTTACCGTGCAGTTTCATCTTCTACCCACGCTACGATTCGGGTCGGGATTATACTTGGATACATCTTATTTCAATGCCTCCACATGGCGTGGATTGTGCGGGTTTGGTGCGCGAATGGATTACAGAATTGACCGTATCTAGGAAACAAGCTCTCGAATACGCGTACAAATTGGTTGAGAAACCTCGATCACATCTCAGGGTCGAGCTCAATCAAGATAAAAGTGGGGTAAGTGTCACTCACAAAGGGCGCGTCCTAACCCGGGTGTACCTGAACCGCAGCGGAATGAACGCCGCCGTAGCAATTTCTGAGGCCATGGGAATCAAGCTGCCAGCGCTCGGCGAGAGCAATAGCGGATTGGTGTCTACTGGTCTGCTATATCGGGTGTTTGCACTCTCGCAACTCGACTTCAGAAACCCAGCCTCCTACGAGCTGGCTGCTGAACTTGTCGATGAAGCAATTTCTATGCAGCGCGGCGGCGGGACGACTTCCGGAGTTTAGTTACTGACCATTGCCAAAATTGCCGGTAGTAATTATTAAGAAATTTTGCTCGCATCGCAGGGCAAATTTACAATGTGCGCATTAGTTCAGATACAACTGCGCATTCGCAGTGGTTCCGCACGAGGATTTTATTGGCAGCTCCCCTGATTTCGACCGCTGAGGTCGGGCACAAATTTGGCCCATATGACGTCACCATTCCAACCGAAAGGGCGAATGCGTATGCCGTCGCCGTCGGTGGCGACGAATCACCCGATTACGGCGATTCACTCGCACCAATAATGGTTGTTGCTGCTGCCCTCACTGAACTTATCGAAGATCTCGGGCTATTTTCAGGCGGACTGCAGACTGTTCACGCCGGACAAGAGGTTAGCTGGGAACGTCAGGTCAAGATCGGCGAGAAGGTCGATGCCATAGGCAAGCTAGCTGCCAACTCTGTTCGCCGAGGTAATCACTTCGCCACTGTTTCCGTTTCCTACCAAGATTCAACCGGTGAAGAAATCGGAACGTCATCGACAACGATCATCGTGAGCGGGGAGGCGTCCTCATGACCTCTCTATCGGTCGGTGACGCACTAACTGGGTTTGAACGGCAGATCACGCAAGATCGAGTCGATGCCTATGCTGAAGCGTCGGGCGATCACAATCCGATCCACCTCTACGAATCGTATGCATCAACGACCCAGTTTGGCACTCGCATTGCCCACGGCATGCTGAGCCTCGCACTGGTAACTGAAATGCTCGCAACTAATTTTCCAAACACCTGGCACGATGGCGGCAAGCTGAAGGTTAGATTCAGTGCCCCAGTGTTCCCGGGTGAAACCGTTGTGACGTACGGAGAAGTAACGGCGATCGATGAATCTGACGATGGTCTGATCGCTACGTGCACGATTGGGTGCAAAAAGCCCGATGGAACGGATGCGGTTGCCGGGCGAGCGACCGTTCCATTGGAATAAAATGAACTACCGCTTCTACGGTTTCAGCCGTGGATCAGTAATACGGATTAGATAATGACGG
The DNA here is from genome assembly GCA_029593915.1 of Candidatus Lucifugimonas marina. Taxonomy (GTDB): domain Bacteria; phylum Chloroflexota; class Dehalococcoidia; order Lucifugimonadales; family Lucifugimonadaceae; genus Lucifugimonas; species Lucifugimonas marina. Next base: position 2,349,276 of record CP046147.1, read on the forward strand.
GAATCCCCGAAGGCATAGTTCCAATAGCTCTTGATGCGATGGGTGGCGATCACGGCCCATCGGTTACCGTGCCTGCGGCTTTGCAGGCAATCGGTGCTGGCGGGGTTGCGGTAGCACTTGTTGGCGATGCCGAAGCCATTCAAGCTGAGCTAGATAAATACGACACTCCGGCCAAACAGCTGGTGCAGGTTGTTCCAGCCGAAGGCGTCGTTGAAGAGGGCGAAAGTCCGGCTCGAGCATTCCGTGCGAAGCCTAACGCGTCGATATTTGTTTCTGCTGGCGCCGTGAAAATGGGCAAAGCTGCGGGATTCGTGAGCATGGGTTCCACCGGTGCGTCGATTGCAGCCGCAACAGTTGTTTATGGCACTCTCGATGGTATTGATCGTGGCGCACTGGGTGGCCCCGTCGTCGGTTACGCGCCGAACACTGTCATCATCGACCTTGGCACTAACGTCGACACCAAACCGGGACTACTTGTAGATTTCGCAGCGCTCGGCAATGTGATGTCGAAACTGATCTACAAAAACGAAAATCCACGAGTCGCATTGTTGAGCGTGGGATCGGAAGAAGGAAAAGGAAACGCCCTCGTCAAAGAGACAACCGATCTTTTGAACTCAACCGATCTGAATTTCATCGGCAACATCGAGCCTAACGATCTACCCGAAGGCAAAGCCGAGGTAGTTCTATGTGACGGTTTCGTTGGTAACGTTATTCTCAAACTCACCGAGGGGCTTGGCGATGTGATCGTGAGTCACGTCAAAGAAGTTCTCGGCGAAACTGACGAAAGCGAAAAGCTTTCAAAAGAAATCTTCGAACGCATGAACATTCTTGAAGCGTTCGGAGGCGGACCTCTACTCGGCGTGAATGGTCTCGCCATTGTCGGTCACGGTGCGTCTGGGGTGAATGCAGTTGCAAACGCCATCGGAACCGCAAAATTCGTGGTCGAAACCGGGTTGATTGAAGCGCAACAGGCTGAACTCGACAGAATTAGAGCTGAAGTTAACTAGCGGCTTTGGGCAGTTCGCCCAGAACCGATAGTGATGAACGACACAAGATGAGGGTTATATATTGAGCGGCAATACGCCAAGAAGTGCACTGGTAACTGGTGGATCTCGCGGAATTGGACGAGCAACTGCTCTCCGACTGGCGGCGAACGGTCATCGAGTTGCGGTGAACTACAACACTCACCCTGATGAAGCAGAGGCTGTCGTCGAAGAAATTCGTTCGGCAGGTGGCATCGCAACCGCTGTCGGCGGAAACGTCGCTGTCAAAGAAGAAGCGGTTGCCATGATCGATCAGGCCGTCGAAGCACACGGTCCCATCGAAATACTGATAAACAACGCCGGCGTGATCAACGATTCACTTCTCATGCGTATGAAGGACGAACAGTTCGAGTACACCATGAACGTGAACATGTTCGGCACCTACTACTGCACCCACAAAGTGATTCCCGGAATGGTAAAAGGCCGCTGGGGTCGAATCATCAACGTATCGTCGGTGGTTGGCATGCGTGGCAACATCGGCCAGTCGAATTACTCTGCATCTAAAGCAGCTGTTCACGGCTTCACTCAGTCGATAGCAAAAGAAGTCGCTACGCGAGGCATTACTGCAAACGTTGTGGCGCCCGGCTACATCACTACTGCTACTTCAGCAGATATTTCAGACAAGCAGCGCGACACAGTGCTGACCTGGATTCCTCAAGGTCGATTTGGCGAGCCCGACGAAGTAGCTCCAACAATCGTCTTCCTGACAACTGACGAAGCGCAGTACATCACTGGCGACATCATCCGCGTCGACGGCGGAATGGCCATCTAGGTCTGAGTGCACAATTTGAGTAACTCAAGTAACGATCTATCCGGAAGAATCGCACTGGTTACGGGCGGTTCGCGCGGAATCGGCAAAGCTATCGCTACCGAACTTGGCAGCCGTGGCGCGACGATAATCATCAACTACCTGAAGAATCACTCAGCGGCTCAAGCGACTGTTGATGAACTCGAAGCTGCCGGAATTTCCGCCACTCGGGTCAAAGCCCACGTCGGTGATGAAGCAGCAGTCGAATCGCTGGTCAGCAAGATCGAAGAAGAGTTCGGTCGCCTCGATATTCTCGTCAACAACGCCGCTTCCGGGGTGATGCGCCCTGCAGCCGAGCTTTCGGCAAAGCACTGGGACTGGACGCTCGATATCAACGCCCGAGGGCCCTGGATGCTTGCTGTCGCAGCCTCACGCCTAATGCCCGAAGGCAGTCGGATCATCAATCTGTCCAGCCCCGGTTCTACCCGCGTTCTCCCTGCTTATTTCGCAGTTGGCGTATCGAAGGCTGCAATCGAAGCTGTAACTCGTTACCTAGCAGTTGAACTCGGTGAAAAGGGCATCGCCGTCAACACGGTTTCAGCCGGGTTCGTGATGACTGATGCGCTTGATGCGTTCCCAGACGAACTAGGTGTCAAAGATATTGCGTCAAGGTCAACACCCGCAGGTCGTGTGATTCTGCCGGAAGATGTAGCAAACGTCGTGGCGATGATGTGCAGCACTGATTCAGAGATGATCCGTGGTCAGGTGATCATGGTCGATGGCGGCGAGACGCTACGCCACCAGTAGATTCGCTTTCATCGACTGGAACCGACTATCGAACTGTCGTTGCGACTCCGTCAGCATCAAGCACAGTTGCGGAATCTAGAAACGCTTTGCGTACAAGTGCAAGACTCAAAAACGTGCCTGATTCGGTTTGTAGCGCTGAAGCGCTTGTAACCACACCCGCTGGCTTGCCACTGCTCGACAGTTTCGTACCCTCTCCGAGCGGCACTTCGGATATCAGTACTTTCACGTTGCGCTGAACTTTGTCGTAAGCATCGAGTCGAGCGATCACTTCTTGCCCGACATAGCAGCCTTTGTCCCAATCGATCAGATCAAGTAGCCCTGCTTCAATCGGGTTGGAGTGCTCACCGTACTCTTTTTCGGAACCAGGAATTTCATTGTCGATGCGGAACAGCTCAATATTTGCAGCATCGACTTCGACGGCGCCCGCTTTAGAGAACTTTTCCAGAACCTCCGCGGCATTTTCGCTCTCGCAGATTACGTCGATCCACTCAACTCCTCGCGAAGTATCGGAAGCGATCACCACTCGGGTGCCCGCAAATGAAAGGTCGACCGCACCATCGGATTCGACATTCACTTCGAACATTCCCGCCACAAGCTGCCGAGCACCGGGTCCCACGAGTGAAATTCGTTTGCTCGATGCCGACATGTCTTCCAATTCGGCGTCTTCGATGATCGTGTAGTAGTCGATTGCTGATATGAGTCGTTCAGAGTTGTCTGAATCTGAGATCAGCAGAAGATCGTGCTCGGGTTCGGGAACGTTGGCGACCAGAAATACGTCAACGACTCTTCCCTTGTCCGAGGTCAAAGCGCTACGCCGAGATTGCCCCGGCTTAACACTTAGAAGATCTTTCGTGGTCAGCCGATGAAGCAGATCAAGAGCATCTGAGCCCTTGTGCGAAACGATGGTCGCGGTATCCCAGCCATAAACGCCGCAGCGGTTTTCCAGCGCGTTTTGCTGGATAGGATCAGCTTTGGTCGTTAGCGGAGTTTGCATAATTCGATTTCGGTGAGACGTGTGGTCTATCGTGCGAACGAACTATACCGAGAACGACGTTCCACATCCGCAGGTTTTAGCTGCGTTAGGATTCGAGAATTCGAACCCCTTGCCGTTGAGACCATCGGAGAAATCGAGAACAGTTCCAGCGAGGAATACGAACGCCTTCTTGGGAACGTAAACCTCGACGCCGTGGTGAACGATGACCTTGTCGTCTTCCTCAGCGCCTTCAACGATATCGAGAACGTATGTTAATCCCGAACAACCACCACCCTTCACAGCGACTTTCAGGCCGAATTTCTCCATGCCCTTGTCGGCAGCAAACTTACGAACCTTGTCCGCTGCTTTCTCTGTGATCTCAATTGTGTTGATTGGAACGGAACGTTCCGGCGCCATCGTCATCGATTTTCACCTGCTGTTAGTAGATCTACGGTGCTACTCACGCTATGTGATCTATTCTCGCGTGGAAAAGACTTTCGCGCAAAAAATTCGCGTAAAGTCTTTGTGAGAAGTAATTTACGAGAGATTTGATGAATTTAGAACTACAATTGATGCTTCGTGCAAAATCGAAGTGATGCCAAATTTGTAGTGGATCAACAGAATGCCTGAAAACTCCAAAAAACCACGCATAGTCGTTCTTAATACTCGTGCCGCAAACGTGCACAGCGTTGAGAAGGCTTTGCGCAAGGTCGGAGCTGTTCCAATCGTGACTAGCGATCCTTCAGAACTGGCATCTGCAGATGCTGCGGTATTACCCGGTGTCGGAGCGAGTGATGCGGTAATGACCGCGCTAAACTCGCTCGAGATGTCGGCCCCTGTAAAAGAGTTCGCAGCTTCTGGGAAACCGCTGCTGTGTGTTTGTGTAGGCCTTCAGGTGCTGTTCGATAGCTCAGAAGAAGGCGAACTTCCCGGGCTTGGTTTGGTCGACGGCAACGTGCAACTCATCCCATCCGGAATGACCGACGAACTTGGTGCAGCTATGAAAGTTCCGCACATGGGCTGGAATGAAGTGACGTTCGCCGGCGCAGAAGCTGACCGAAATCCCATGTTCAAAGGCATCCCACAGGGTTCACACTTCTACTTTGTGCACTCGTACCGCTGCGTGCCCGACGAGCAAGCTGAAATCGCAGCAACCGCGAACTATGGCGTTGAAATATGTGCAGCAGTCGCCAGAGGAAACGTTGTTGGAACTCAGTTCCACCCCGAAAAAAGTGGCGACGTGGGACTTCAGATTTACAAAAACTTTCTCGACCTAGCTTCAGCACAAGCTAAATAAACGAACTACTCGCTCGCTAAGAAACCACATGGATATTTACCCAGCAATCGATCTACGAAACGGACACTGCGTTCGCCTGACTCAGGGCGATTACGACAGAGAGACCGTCTTCGATGACGATCCGGCCGCAGTTGCAAAGCGCTGGGTAGATCAGGGTGCTCGCAAAATGCACGTCGTCGATCTAGACGGAGCCCGTGATGGTGTTCGTGCAAATGCTGATGCAGTGGCAGCGATAGTTGAAGCTATCGATATTCCTGTTCAACTCGGCGGTGGTGTGCGAGACGCAGCTGAAGCAAGTCGACTCATCGACATGGGCGTTGACCGCGTAATCATCGGAACGGCAGCAATCGAAGCGCCTGACGAGGTTCAGAAGGCGGTCGAAGATGTGGGTGCCGACCATGTAATCGTCGGAATCGATGCCCGAGATGGCATGGTCCAGACTCGTGGTTGGCTCGAGACTTCAGAAGTAACCGCCATCGACCTTGCCCGGCAGATGGTGGAACTGGGTGTTAGACGGTTTATCTACACGGATACCAGTCGAGATGGCACATTGACCCACCCAAACTTCGACGCGGTTGCCGAACTGAGCGACAACGTGCGATATCCTATTATCGTGGCTGGTGGAATTGCATCCATTGACGACCTCGTCGGATTGGCGAAGTTGGGTGTGGAAGGTGCAATATCAGGCATGGCTATTTATTCAGGCGCACTCGATCTTAAGAGCGCCATTGAAACGATCGACGAAATGACAACCGCTGGATAACTTTTAGCGGAACTTGTGAACGGAACAGACACGAATGCCAACCAAAACTTCGGTAGACAAAGTAGAAGCTCTACTCAACCCGACGCTTGAGGAAACTTACGACCCTCAATCGATGATCGCGTTGGTCCCGATCCACAACGACCAAAAGGTTGCCGACATCGGTTCAGGCCCTGGCTGGTTGTCGATCCCGCTCGCCAAGTATGTGTACGCAGGCACCTGCTATGCCATCGACGTGCAAGAAGAAATGCTCAAGCACGTGAAAGAACAGGGCGAAGCAGCAAAGCTCGGAAATATCGAAACTCTAGTTTCCAAAGAGAATTCAATTCCACTGGATGACGAATCACTCGATGGCGTTGCGCTTTCGGATGTACTCCACGAAACCAGCAAACCAAAGACTCTAATCAAAGAGGCTGCTCGACTTCTCAAGAAGTCAGGTTGGATTTCAATCGTTGAGTGGCTGCCTGTTGAAGGCAAAGCCAAAGTTGGACCTGCCGCTTCGAAGCGGGTTGTTCAGCAGGAAATGCGAGAAGCAGTAGAAGCACTTGGCTTCACGACTCTCACATCACGCCAGCTCACGCCTCACCGCTACATCATCGTCGCTCGCAAGTAGACCGGAGTCCCCACGATGTTGACGCGTCGCGTCATTCCATGTCTGGACGTCGATAACGGTCGCGTGGTCAAGGGTGTCAGTTTTGTTGACATTCGTGATGCAGGCGACCCGGCTGAACTCGCGGCGTTTTATAACGCTGAGGGTGCCGACGAACTCGTATTCCTCGATATCACGGCTTCCTCTGACGCCCGAAACACCATGATCGACGTGGTGGAGAAAGTATCGTCGGAAGTCTTCATTCCGCTCACTGTTGGTGGCGGCATTAGATCCGTTGACAACATGCGACAGATGCTCGAAGCTGGTGCCGATAAAGTGGCAGTGAATTCAGCAGCAGTAGCCAATCCTCAATTGATCGAAGATTGCGCCAAAGAGTTTGGTGCGCAGTGCGTTGTGCTCGCGATGGATGTGAAGCGGGTCGATGATCCCATCATCGCCAATTTCGACAAGTACGGCGAAGTACCGGCTGAAGCCCTATTCCAGATCGTTACCCACGGCGGTCGACGCCCTACTGCTCTAGACGCGGTGAAATGGGCAAAGCTCGCAACCGAAGCAGGCGCTGGTGAATTGCTTGTCACGAGCATGGACGCCGATGGACAGAAGACCGGCTACGACAACGAGCTATTATCCGTAATTTCCGATGCCGTAACAGTTCCAGTCATCGCCAGCGGCGGTGCGGGTGAACTTGGGCACTTTTACGATGCGCTGACAGAAGGCAAATCTGACGCCGTGCTTGCAGCATCGCTTTTCCACTTCGGTGAACTACGAGTTTCCGAGGTCAAATCGCACCTTGCCGAACGCGGCATTCCGACCCGGGAGGTCTAATCGTTGCCAGTGACTCTGAGATCGGGTGAGCCCAAGCTGCCCGAAGCGATAGCGTTCGACTGTTACGACACCCTATTTCTGAATTCCCACGATGGCTGGAAAAGCAGTTTTCAGGACATCATAGATGCCCAGAACGTCCCGTTGGACAAAGATGAATTCTGGACTCGATGGCGCAAGTACGAAGTTAATTTCCGCAAGATCCGAACTGATCTAGGTCGACCGTACAACAGCCCACCATTTAAGTCGTATCGACAGGCTTGGACCGAGTGTTTCCAACAGGTGTTCGACGATATCGAGTTCGACGGCGACGCAAACTTAGCGGGTGATCGAGCTGCACTTCACATGACCGATCGACCGATCTTTCCCGAGACTGTCGAAGCACTGAACATGCTCAAGGGTCGAGTAAAACTGGGCGTGTTCTCGAATGCCGACGACGAGGGCGTTCGACCGTTGCTCGACAACGCAGGGCTTGAGTTCGATTTTGTAGGTAGTTCGCAATCTGCGCAGGTCTACAAGCCTGCGCTGGCGGCGTTCGAGTACCTCTACAAGGGTCTTGATACCGAGCCAAGCAAGATTTGGTACGTAGGCGACAAGCTATTAGATGACGTGCTTGGCGGCTATCGCTCAGGTGCCACAACTGTATGGATCAACCGCAACGAAGAGCCGGTTGATCGTGAGCCGGAGCCGGATATCGAAATCACCGACTTGCGTGAACTATCAGGAATCCTCGAACATATCGGCGGGTAACGAAGTCACGTTCTCTATCGCTGATAATCTCGTTTCGAAATATCCGGCAAGAGCTGTGACACAAACGCTTGTTGCTCATACCGACCATAATTAATAAACAGCCAACACCTGACTACCTGAATAAATAGGAAGTTTTTAAAATGATTCAGTTCGATGACCGTGGATTGCTAGCAGCAATTGTTCAAGACGCCGACTCGGGTCGGGTGTTGATGCACGCGTACATGAACGAAGAGGCTCTGAAGCGCACTCTCGAAGGTCCTGATGCTTGGTTCTATTCAAGGAGCCGACAGGAACTCTGGCACAAGGGCGAGACTTCAGGGAATTTCCTAAAAGTAGAAGAGGTTCAGCAGGACTGCGATGGCGATGCGGTTGTCGTAAAAGTTAATCCGGTTGGCCCGGCCTGCCACACCGGATCGGAATCTTGTTTCGATTCGGGCGTACTCGACACGGCGCTGCTAGAAGCCGATGGATCAGGTGTGAAGCTAGGTCCCGGGGTTCTGCAAGAACTTCTCGACGTTATTAATCAGCGAGTATCTGAAAAGCCTGAGGGATCGTATACCGTCGAGCTCGTCGAAAGTGGTCCAGGCAGAATCGCTCAGAAGGTGGTCGAAGAAGCTGGCGAAACTGCTATCGCTTCAGTGAGCCAGACTCACAACGATGTAGCCAACGAAATGGGCGATCTGCTCTACCACTGCATGGTGCTACTCGCATCGCTAAAGATGCCAGCCGACGAAGTGTGGGAAGTTCTCGCCAAACGCCGCGGCTAGCCGCCGGGCGGGACCTCATCGTCCACAATCGTTTGAACGGTACCGGCTGTCGAGAATGGTTCCGACGATAGCTCGGAAGCGTCGTCGCTCGGCTCTGCCACACCCGTGTCCATCGCAATGGCGTACTCGATAGCTGTGATCGCTACTTCCATCATTCCTTCATCGGGCTGACGTGTTGTCAGATCTTGAAGCAAGATGTTTGGCGCATTGAACAGTCGGATCCAGAGGTTGCCCTGATGAGTACCAGCGTAACGAATAAACTCGTAGCTAATACCAGCGATAATCGGAACCAGAATGATTCGTGAAACCACGAGGAACCAGAACGGATCACGTGGGAAGAACATGAACATGATGATCGAAACCAGAACCACCGTCATAAGGAACGATGTTCCACAACGAGGGTGAGCTGGTGGGAATCGTCGAACCGATTCCACAGTGAGCGGTTCTTTCGCTTCGTGGGCATGAACAACCATGTGTTCGGCACCGTGGTAGCCAAACACTCGCTTGATGTCGTTCATCTTGCCGATTAGCCACACATAGCCAATGAAGAGTCCGAGGCGAATGCCGCCTTCTACGAGATTCGCTACGAAGTTGTTGGCACCCTGATGTTCAACCAGCCTCGAAACAAATACTGGGATCAGGAAGAAAATAATGATTCCGAGCACGAGTGAAACCGTGAGCAGCGTTGCCATCGCGAGCGATGAAAGCTGTTGATCGTCGTCAGGATTTTCGTCGGCTGCAGCTTCGTTGGCTGAAATCGTTAGCGATTTCATACCTACGAGCAGGGTCTCGAGTAGAACCAGAACACCACGGAGCAACGCAATGTTGCGTAGCGAAGAGTTGGCCCAGCTTTCGAGTGGAATGGAGCGACGGACAATGATGCCGTCGGGACGCCGAACGGCGAGGGCGGCTCGGCTTGCGCCTCTGATCATCACCCCTTCAATGACCGCCTGGCCGCCGTAAAGAGTGGGTCGTTTATTTGGAGCTTGTGGTGATGACAATGTTGGTAATAAAAAAGGGGCGCCGGTTGGCGCCCCTTTGATTTTGCTCTATTTGCTGGAGCCGGGGAGATTGTATCGACGCATCATGCGCTCGACACGACCCTCGGTGTCAACAATTCTCTGTTCACCTGTCCAGAACGGGTGACACTGGCTGCAGATTTCAGTCCGCAGGTTTTCTTCGGTGGAACCGACTTCCCACGAGTTACCGCAAGCACAGTTTACTGTGGCGTTTTTGTGGTACGTAGGGTGAATATTGGCTTTCATATCTGTTTCTGTTCCTGACTAGGAAGCCGCGACTGGGTCGACGTTGACTCGCTTGGTGTCCTTGCGAGAGTAGTCGAACCTGACTTGACCATCGACTAATGCATAGATGGTGTGGTCTCGCCCGATTCCGACGTTGTCGCCGGTGTGGAACTTGGTTCCACGCTGTCGAACGATGATCGCACCGGCGGTTACTGTTTCGCCAGCGAATGCCTTAACGCCCAGGCGCTTGCCTGCACTATCTCGGCCGTTGCGGGAAGTTCCGCCACCTTTTTTATGTGCCATTTAGATGTTCCAGTCTGCTGCAAAGATGCAGGGGTGAACTACTTAGTCGAAATCGACTTGATTTTTACCGACGTGAAATTCTGTCGGTGACCGCGCTTCACGCGCTGACGAGTCTTGTTCTTGTATCGCAAGGAAATGACCTTGTCGGCCTTACCGTGCTCAGAAATCTCGCCTACTACCGTTGCGCCTTCAACCGAAGGAGCTCCGACAGAGAGTTTGCCGCCTACTGAGGTCATCAGTACACGGTCGAAAGTGAAGTCGGAACCGACGTCACCGGGTAGCGTTTCTACAGATACCGTATCGCCTTCGCGAACTCGGTACTGCTTCCCGCCTGTGTTAATAATTGCGTAATCTGTTGTCATTCGTGTTTATCCGTTCGCTGCCCAACCTGACTATTCTAAGTACGACTGAACTGAATGGTCAATTTCAATTTTGGTGGAATTCCACCTACATTCGCACTGATATAGGCTTCCAACACGTAAGAATCGATTTCTAAGAGCGTCCGACAGGAGTCCCGCAATGGCCCAAGACAGCTCAATGCTCGATGGCACGATTTTAGAAATCGGCGCAGAACTAATTAATCGAACGCGAACTGACGAACAAGGATTCCTTGTTCCACAGCGTTCATGATTTCGGCTCGTAGTTCCTCGTCTACGATTCGTTGATCAAGCCGAATGCGGCTTTGGTTCAAACTCAACTTTGGCGCAAGCAGCGTAAAGGTCTGCGACCTTCCTGCGTAATCATCGTAGATAAGGTCACCCGACACTTCACACCACGGTGCCAATTCAACAATGTCGTCACTGGCGTACCGGATGTCTCTCGTGTTTCCGAGATCGCCTGCAATCGCATTCTCGTAACCGCTAATCATTGCATCAAACGAAAAGCGTGAAGCAATTGTGCTGCGGCCGATCTCGATATCTTCATCCGTTATTTCGAGCATCGTTGACACGGCTTCTACAGCGGCAGATATGTCGGCCTGAGCCACCATTGAAATTCCCTGAACACCTTCATACTGACGCAACGCCCCGACTCGAGCGCATACAGCGGGTGCTCCATTCGCAACCGATTCGATAGGAACAAGTCCAAACGATTCGATAAACGCCCCCAGGCAAAGCGTTACATCCCCTGCTGCGTAGTATCCCGGCATATCGACGGGGTTCAACCAATCGTGAAGCTCAACTAAATTCTCTACATGCAAGTCTTTGGCGAGTTCAGATATTTGAGCGGCAGAACCTGCAGCTGCATCCAATTCAGACCCCGTCGGATAAGTAGGGATCAGGAGTCGAACGTTTCGATCAGGAATCCGTCGTTGAACTTCGCCTGCCGTCAGCATCGCCTCGTGAATGCCTTTGGTTGGCTCAGGTCGATGCGGGAATAGAAGGATGAGGTCACTCTCTTCTCGGGGTGAGATTCCTTCTGGAAGCCTTGATTCAGGAAGTGTTGGTGGAACTTTAATGCCATTGGGTACCGACACCACAGGCTCGATGGATTCACGACCTGAGAATGCAACGGTCGTTTCGATGCACCGCTTGAGATATTCGCTTGGCACGATTGTGGAATCGGCAGGAAGCGTAAGGGTTGATAGCAGTGCTTCTTCGTAGACGAAATCGTGAATCGACCTGACGATCTCCGCCCCCTCAATAGCATGGCGTAGATAAACAGCATCGGCATGCAGATAAACCCTGTCGGCCCATTCAGCGGCTGCGGAAAGTCGATTTGCAGTTTGTGCGAGGGCTGATGGAGTAATTTGGTGTGTGGCGGGGAATGCACCACGGAGCCTAAGTACAGGGTGAACAGGCACTCCATCGATTTCGAAATCACCTGAGTGTGCTTCGGTTCCGGTGCACCAAATCTGAATATCGTGACCCGATCGCTTTAATCCCGCTGCGACGTCGGCGAGGATTTTTTGTGACCCACCAATTACCTGGTTTGGAAATACTGGAGCGACTGAGATTGCGGCAATTCGCACGTTATTTCCTAATCTGCGCCGTTATCAGCGTTTTGATCGGCAAAGCCGCCAAACTGTCGCTGGAACCACACGAGCGGATCTCCCTGCCCAACTTCGATTTCTTCAACTTCACCTATAAACACAGTGTGATCACCTACTTTGTAGGATGCCGATACCTTGCAATTCATCGCTGCAATAGCTTCTGCGATAACCGGGGTTTCGGATAGATGCGTGAGCGTCGTAGGATCGGTTTCGCCGCGGGATTCCGGTGGGGTGGCGAAGTGCTTCGCAATGTCAGTCTGGCTACCGTCAAGGATGCTCATACCAAAACGCCCGGTCGATTCGATAAGGCCGTGCGTTTGGCGAGACTCCCCAATTACGACCAAAACCAACGGTGGGTCTAGCGATACAGAGGTGACACTGCTGGCTGTCATTCCGTGGACAGACCCATCTGGTTCTACGGTAGTGATAACAGTCACACCGGTGGCAAACCTCGACCACGCATCGCGGTACATGTCGCCTATGGATTCAGCCGTCTGCAAAATTGTTGTCCCCCTACCGATCGTGGCGAACCCTGGCAGTTCCTGACCGGTGGCGGAATTATAGCCGCAGTATGAAGCGGGAAGCTGCTAACGACGCCGCATCCACTCGACAGGATCAGGATCGGTATAGCCTGATAATTCGACATAGGCATCGCCCAAAATCGCACGACCACCTTGGTGCCCGACGACTGTGGACTTACCTTCCCAATATGTAGATGCCGCTGGCAACCCTCCGTGCATTTCCTGATCGCCGGCGAGCGGAGTGATCGTCAGGTTGAGATCGAGGGACTCAATATTGATCGTCCACCCCCAGGGATAGACGGTCCCCGTAAGTTGATTCACCCATTCGTCAATCGCTTGAACTGAGATGCCATCGGACTCTTGTTTAAGGTCGACAACATCGCCTTCCGGGGACATATACGTGCCGTAAGTATCTGCAACTTCTCCGTCGATGCCACGCGCTTCAGTGATCATCAATGACGCACCATCGTCAAGGTGAGCAGCGAACCATTGCCACCCAGCTGGTTTGCCAAGAACGAAGAAATCGCCCCACTGATGATCGAACCAACTAGTGCCTGTGACGTTGATTGTTTCGCCATCGATAACCAGTTGGCCGACAGCTTCTTGTCTTGGCCACGAGTAGTAATAAGTCGCTCCAGCTTCCGTCGGCAACCATCCGATTTCGTTGTGAAGCATGACCGGCGAAGTTGCTTCCATATCGAGCGAAAGACCAATTTCACCGCTGTTGGCGACGAACAAATGACTTCCGTCGATGGGCAGTAATCCGTAGACCCAGTCGGCGATTCCGAGCGTCATAGCACCGCCACCCACCTTTCGAGTCCCTGCCTCGGCTCTCGAAAGATCGTAGTGTTCGCCAGTTTCCACATCGATGATTCCAAGCTGTGCAACGTAGTTCGGTTCGCCAAGCCCATCGTCTGCTTTGAACACGACAAAGTGGAATCCAAACTCTCTGCCTATTTCGGATTCGAGGTGACCAGAGTGGTACCACCATTCGAGTCGGGCGTCGTGCGCAAGTTCGTCCTGCGGCAGCGTTATTGGCGCAGGTGTGGCGGTCGGGTCAGGCTCTGCGTTTGCTGGGATTTCACGTGGCTCGGCAGTCTTCACGCAGCCAGCAATAGCTAGGACTACAACCAACAAAACTAAGGAGAATACGTAACGCTTAGTCGACACGTTTCACCTCCGGAAGAATTCGATCTAACCAAGCTGGGAGCCACCAGTTCCACGGACCTGCAATTCGCATGATCGCCGGGGCAACTAAGGCTCTAACTAATGTGACATCAACGAATACTGCTATGGCTAGTCCAAGCCCAATCGCTTTGACGACTACTACGTCGGCGAGAATGAAACTTGCTGCAACCACGATGAGAATCGATGCTGCACTCGTGATTATCAGTCCGCTTCTCTGCAATCCCTCCGCCACACTCGCTTCGTTGTCGCCAGTACGGTCATACGCCTCGGCAACCCGTGACAGAAGAAATATCTCGTAGTCCATGCTCAAACCAAAAATGATTGCGAACAACAGAATCGGCAGGGTCGCTTCGATCACTCCCATTGCCTCGAAATTCAAAATTCCGCTGAAGTGTCCTTGCTGGAATACGAAGACCAGTGCCCCATAGCTGGCAAGAATCGACAGTACGTTGAGTGCCACGGCCTTCAGTGGGAGTATCACCGAACGAAACAGCAACATCAACGATAGATAAGTGATGATCAATACTGCTGCGACGATGTACGGGAACTTGCCATAAAGCGTGTTGACGATATCGGTAATTTCGCTCGCACCACCGCTAACGTGCAGCTCACCTTCTGGCGGAATCAGCGCTCGAATATCGGCTACAAGCTGACGGGTTTCCGGCCAGAACGGATGAAAGTCGCTGTGCACGAGAAACAGGATCGCACCTGGGCGCACTGATTCTTCTACGATTCGCGAAGCAGCTACATCAGTGATCGACTCAGGGTGGGTGTAGAGAAGTTCGTATTGATCGCGACCAAACGTAGGATCAAGATTCACGATGCTTGAAACACGTGAAACACCATCTAGACGCTCAAGCTCTCTACCAATGTCATATGCGCGGTCAAGGTTTTGTTCTGAGAAAGGACTGATCAGCTCGGGTTCATCATCGAGTTCACCGAACGTGTACGCCACGGGAATCACTGTTTGTAGAGCGAATCCGAACTCTTCCCTCAACACATCAAATCCCTGTCTGGACTCGAGAGAATCGGGAAGAATTGTTGCGTCTACCGTGCCGAGACGCATCGAAAGAGCGGGCACGGCGAGAAGAATCAATACAGTCGACGTTGGGATGAGCACTAGCCATGGTCTCTTCATGACCCAGTGCGACAACGATACCCAGAAACCGCCGTTTTCGCTGGAGCTTCTCCCCCAGCTAGGCACGATTCGGAACCGGTTTACTCGCTCACCTAGAGTCGCCAGTATCGCCGGCATCAGCGTAAGCGCAGCCAACAGTGCTGCGAATATCACGGCCACAGCACCGATACCGACCGAACGTAGCATCATCACATCGAAAGTAATCAGGCTCAGCAGACCGATCAGACTCGTCACTGCCGAGAACAGGATCGCCTGACCAGCATGCGAATGAGCTCCAAGTACCGCATCGTCGACCGATTTTCCGTTTCGCAACTCTTCTTGGAATCTAGATGTGTAGAACAGTGAGTAGTCGATGCCTATTCCGATTCCGAGCAAACTGACGATGTTCAGTGCGAACACTGACATATCGATGCCCTGCGACATGAAAAAAACAATCGCAACTCCAACAAGCACTCCCCCACCACCAACGGCGGCAGGCAGAATCGCTGCGATCAACGTACCGAATACGAGTAACAACGCGAGGATTGCAATAGGGAATGCGACGGTTTCACCTCGTCGCAGGTCTCGCTCACTGGCAAGTGAGATATCTCGGTAGAGCGCTGGGCCGCCAGTGATGATCAGGTCGAGCGGTCCAGGATCGACGTGGTTCGTTATTGTTTCAAGAAAATCGAGCGATTCATCTAGCTCAAGTGTGAGGCCAGCAGATACATGAGCTGTGTTGCTTGTCGCCGATGCTCGCTGTGGATCATCGAGATGCGTGACTACGTACGAAATCTCGTCGTAGTCGACCAAGCCTTCTACTGCTTCATCGACAGCGTTCGAGAACCTAGGATCGAACGGCGACCATTCTGGATGACTGAATACGAAATCGACCGTGAGAGTCGTCAGTTCAAGTCGTTCTTGAAGAACCTTTCTTGCCTTCACAGAAGGAAATGATTCGTTCGAGAATCCGCCCGGCTTGAGAAACTCGTCTGCCCGAGGGAAGAATGGCAGAGCAGCAAGAATTATCACCGCCCAAGTCGCGAGGACGATGTATTTACGACGGACGACGAGCGCACCGATTGCCGTGAGCATGTTGTAATTCTGAACTCTTTCTCTTGAGTTTTCCAGGATAGCAGCGCCCTTTTTCAAAAGATCAAAATTCTTAGCCGCACTCGTGCCGGCAATTTAGTTTTTCTAGTTAACGAAATCGGGCTGTTACAAATACCGGCAACAGCCCGATCAAAGTTCTAACTTTTAGTTTCTGAAACTAGTCTTCTGATTCCTCAGTCGACTCTTCATCTGCTCCGTCAGCAACGGCAGCAGTGGCTTCGCCATCAGCTTGCGCTTCAGCGTTCTCGTCACCACTTCCGTTTCCGTTCTCGAGCGCTGCAGGATCGATTTCAGCTCCAGCTTCACGACGTTCGTCGATAACTCGAATTGCCGAGATCTTGTCTCCAGCATCTGGAACCTGAATCTTCACACCCTGCGCAATCCGACCTGTTGACCGAATTTCACCGAGGTTGGTTCGAATCACTTGAGCCTTTTCACTGACAAGAACAAGCTTGCCTGTCGAATCAGTTCTGATGTCTTCACTAACAACGGCAGAATCGGCAACCCGACCCGTCTTCGTCGTCACCTTCAAAGTGATCAATCCTTTACCGCCACGACGCTGCTGCGTGTAGTGACGGAGGAGTGAAAGCTTGCCGTAGCCCTTCTGGCTAACGATAAGCAGGTATCCCTCATCATCGACAACGTTCATCGAAACGATCTCGTCTTTGGCTTGAACCGTCATGCCCTTCATTCCACCGGCTGCACGCTGTCGAGCACGTACCTCGGATGATTTGAAGCGAATCGACATTCCTTCTTTTGATACGAGAATTACGTCCTGATCGTCGTCGGCAAGAACAGCGCCGATAAGCCCGTCGTCACCCTTCAAGTTGAAGCAGCGAAGACCACTACGGTTCATGTTTCGAAGCAGTGGCAGGTGCATTCGCTTTACCTGTCCCTGCTTTGTTGCCATCACCAGATATGTATCTTCGAGATAGCTCGAAACAGCAACAACGGCTTGAACCTCTTCGCGGGGTTCCATGTTGAACCCGAGGTTCTGAACCGGAGTACCACGTGAGTTTCTCGATTGATCCGCTGGAAGCTCGAATACTCTTGATGCGAACACTCGACCGCGATCTGTGAAGAACAGCAGGTAGTCGTGCGTATCAGCAATCTGCAGGTGCGGCGTAACGTCGTCTTCCTTAGTCATGCGCTGACCTCGGACTCCACGACCACCACGGTGCTGCTTCTTGTAAGTGTCGAGCTTGACCCGTTTCACGTAACCATTGCGGCTGAGCGTGATAACAACATCTTCGTGCGGTTCGGTGTCTTCACGGCGCCAGTCGCCGAGTTCTTCCTTGTGAACCTCTGTACGGCGCTCGTCCCCGTACTTTCGCTTGAGCTCGTGAGTTTCCTTGCGGACAACTGCGAGAACCTTTGCAGAATCGGCAAGAAGTTCTTCGAGTTCAGCCACCAAGGCGAGAAGTTCGTTGTACTCGTTCTCAATCTTCTCTCGTTCAAGAGCTGCCAAACGGCGGAGCTGCATGTCGAGAATGGCTTGTGCCTGAATCTCTGAGAGGTCGAATGCGTTCATCAAGCTGCTGCGAGCTTCTTCAACATCGGCAGAAGCACGAATGAGTGCGATGACTTCGTCGAGGTTGTCGATAGCAATTCGAAGACCTTCAAGCACGTGCAAACGAGCTTTAGCCTTCTTGAGATCAAACTCGGCACGCCTTCGAACGACTTCCTCTCGGAATTCGATGTAGTGACGCAGCGATTGCTTGAGCGTAAGAACTCGTGGAGTACCGTCGACCAGAGCAATCATGTTCACAGAGAACGAATTGCGAAGGTTGGTCTGCTTGTACAGGTTATTTAGAACAACCGGAACGTGGGCACCGCGTCGAAGCTCAAGAACGATTCGCATACCTTTACGGTCGGATTCGTCACGTACTTCGCTGATGCCCTCGATCTTCCGATTCTTGATAAGGTCGGCGATTTTCGCTACAAGATTCGCTTTATTGACCTGGAACGGAATCTCGTTGAATACGAGACGCTTTCGTTCCTGCCTTGGAATATCTTCGATCGTGTGGTCGGCCTGAACCATCACCCGACCACGGCCTGATACGTAAGCGTTCCGAATGCCTTCCTGCCCCCAGATGTGCGCACCTGTTGGGAAGTCGGGTCCTTGAACGAACTGCATCAAGTCGTCTACAGAAGCGTCGGGATGGCTGATCATGTGAACGATAGCGTCACAGATTTCAGATACGTTGTGGGGCGGAATGTTCGTTGCCATTCCAACAGCGATACCCGAAGCGCCGTTTACCAACAACGCTGGCAACCGAGCAGGAAGAACCGTGGGCTCTTTTAGTGACTGGTCAAAGTTTTCGCCCCAGTCGACAGTGTCACGATCAATATCGCCAAGCATCATCTCGGTGACCGATGAGAGTCGACACTCCGTGTATCGCATTGCAGCCGGCGGGTCGCCGTCGACAGAGCCGTAGTTACCCTGACCGTCTACAAGTGGGTACCGAAGCGAGAATGGCTGTGCCATACGCACCTGAGCGTCGTAGACCGACTGGTCTCCGTGCGGGTGGTACTTACCAAGCACTTCACCAACAAGACGGGCGCTCTTCTTATAAGACGACGTAGGGCGCATGCCTTGATCGTGCATTGCATACAGAATTCGCCGCTGAACTGGCTTGAGGCCATCTCGAACGTCGGGAAGTGCTCTGGACACGATGACACTCATCGCATAGTCCAGATAGGACGTTTTCATTTCCTCTTCAATGCCAATTGGCCTGATATCACCGAGGTCGCTATTGACCATAAAAATCTCCGGTTGGGGTTTGGTTCAGCCCGTCACACGCCAACTGGGCGCGCAATACGAAAGTTAATGATTCAACACTACGCTTTCCCATGCGCACGCGCAACGTGCGCGTACGCTCGCACACACGCATGCGCGAGGCTTTTCTAAAAACGGGCTTTATTGCTCGCTGCGTTCCACAAGGGCGAGCAGAAGGCTGTCGAACCCTTTCGGGGTACGATCAGGCATGTGAGCGGGCCACTGAACGCCGATCAACCACTCGCGCCCCGGCATCTCGATAGCTTCAACCACTTGATCTTCGGCGTAAACCGAAGAAAGCAATCCGTCGGCAACCTGCGCAGGTAACAGGCCATGGCTGTGAGCCGATGGAACTGTCACCCACCCTGATCCGGCGATTGTGTACCCCACTTTGCCACCAGGTGCCATGAACAAGGGGTGCTTGGTTGGTTCATCGTCAGGGTGACCATGTCCCTCGACTTTCACCGGCGGTTGGCCTCCGAGTGCAATGTTGAGTGCATGCATGCCCCAACCGATGCCGAGCACCGGGAAGCTGCCTTTGATTGCCTGTGCGAGCGCAGGGGCAACCGTTTCGTGAGCCTCGTATGCACCCTCTCCCGCGACCAGCAATCCACCGACGTTCTCTGGTAAGTCTTCTGTTTCGCTGAATACGACGGCTTCGCCTTCACCATGCCTAATGGCATCAATGAAAGGTTGCGGGTTCTCTCCGGGGCGCACAAGCAGTGCTACAAGAGCAGGATTACTCATTCTGAGGGGATCATTTCGGGCTGAGGGTCAATTCAAGCGGTGGCTCTAGAACGGTATGCCCCAGAGTCCCATCCACTCGGTGAGCGACTTTTCGATGGCAAGACCATGCTTTCGCAGATCCTGACCTAACCGAGCTTCTGTTGGCCGATCCCGTTCGCCTTCGCTATCGCCGGTCGGAACAAACGGATAGAACGCTTTACGGTCATATCGGTATATCCAGTAAGTGCGAAGACCCGAGCGGTAAGTGTTGTCTTCAACTGTTCCAGTGAAATAGAGCTCGAATACAGCCGCAAGCAGATTGTCGGCACCACCGTTCATGCCGATAGCATTTCCTACGGTGTAGACACTTGATACTAGATCGCCGAAATTGCCATCTTCAAGAACGACCCACCGCATGCCACGATCGTCGTCTTCAATTTCAAAAGCAGTTTTAGTAGCGCCCTCTCCCATGTACAAAACATCGTTGAGTTCGCTCTTCAGATTGCTTTGGAACGCGTTTTCTTCGTTGTTCCGGTAGATCACTCCGGCACGTCGCGATGGAGTGATTTCACCGAGTGACTGGAGCTTTGCTTCAGTTTTGACCACGGTCGACATTGTCGACCAATCATCTTTTGGCTTCTTTTTCCCGTTGAACAATCCCATATTTATCGCAACCCGTAGCGCATGCGCTGTTCGAGTTCGCGAAGTCGTTTGACTCGCTCGTGTAGTGGAGGGTGTGTCGAGAACAGGTTCATGGAACCTTCGCCTTTCAAAGCAGCTGGAATGATCAGGAATGCGCTAGCAGTCTGCAGTTTGCGCAAATCCTTATCAGGAATGTTTGCGACTGTGCCACTAATTTTCTCAAGGGCATCAGCCAAAGCACCCGGATCACCGGATATTTCAGCCCCAGTGTGGTCGGCACCGTACTCGCGATAACGAGTCAGAGCGAGTACAAGCAGCTGACCGATGAAATAGACGATCATGGTGACGAGGTAGACCATCATCACACCACCACCGTTGTTGTTGCGTCGACCGCCCATGCCACCAAAAAGCATGTTCCAGAAAAGCATCGTCATTAGGAAGCTAGTGACGGTAACGAGGAAGTTGGCGATTGCCAGCACTCGCATATCGCGGTTGGCAACGTGAGCAAGTTCATGACCAATCACGGCTTGCAGTTCTCGTTCGTTGAGTCGCTGCTGAATCCCAGTGGTCACTGCTACCAGAGCGTTCTTTGGGTTTCGACCAGTAGCAAATGCGTTCGGAATTGCAGTATCGATAACCGCCACTTTGGGCATTGGCATGTCGTATCTAGCGGCAAGTTCTTTCACCATTCGGTGCAATGTCGGCTGTTCTTCAGCGGTGACTGTTTTGGCACCTGTCGACATCAAAATGAGCTTGTCGGACATGTAGTACTGCACCACAACCATGATGCCGACAATTCCGCCAACAAACATCAATTCCATTCCCGCGGCCATTAGAAATAGCGCGAAAACGGCGTATAGGAAACCGAGCATGAACATCGTGAAGTACATGCGCGTTACTATTCCACGGTCTTTATGGAATTTTCGAGTGGTAGTTGAAGTCAATTTCGTTACCTCAAAGCGCTTTGAAGGTTCATCGCGCTTTCACGTTCAAACTTGCACGTAGAATCTTACCGTAGTGACGGCGCAGGCGATAAAAAGATTTACGCTAATTCCACACTTCTATGAACTAGCCGAACCGACCGCCAGCGCTATCAGTGTTGCTTGTAATACGGATTTGGAGCCGAATCAGATTGACCGAAACCTCAACAGACAGCTCGTTTGCCGCAGCTAGTCCAGTTACTCCTGATGAACTTACGCACATCGAAAATTCGGTGATCAGGGCAGCCCAAGAAGCCGGTGAATTTGTAGCAAGTCGATTCGGTGGAATTCTTGAAATATCGAACAAGGGCGACAAACCCGGTAAAGACCTCGTCACAGACGTCGATAAAGCCAGTCAGCGCTTGATCGAACGGATCATGGAAGAAACCTGCCCTGATCACATGCTGCTGGGTGAAGAAGATCCACCAGACGAGGAACCCGAGGCTGCCGACTGGTTATGGGTTGTCGATCCTATCGACGGCACTACCAACTTCGTGAACTCGTCACCCGTGCATGCTGTTTCAGTTGCCGCTTTATATCGAGGAGAACCGGTTGCTGCAGCGATTTGGATTCCGTGGCCGAACGATGCTGGCAATTTATTGATGCACGCTCGCAAAGGAAACGGCACCTGGGTTGGTGACACGCAGGTGCATGTTCACAAATCGAGCGAATCTGGTGAGCCAATATCTGGGGTGCTTTCGGCTCGACCGGGATGGGTTCGCCGGATGTTCAACGTGCAGAAACCGCTTGAGGGACACTTTGGTGAGATTCGCGTTGGTGGCAGTGCTTGCTACGAACAATTTATGGTCGCAAACGGAACCATGCAGTACGCACTGACAGGGTTTGCGATGGCATGGGATTTTGCCGCCGCCATTCTTCTCGTCAAGGAATCTGGTGGAAAAATCATGGCAGCCAGTTCGTCGCCTGAGTTCGTTGACTTCGATGGCTGGGCCAAGGGCTACGCGAACGATTCGGCTACCTACGGTCGAATTCGCAAATGGCGCGGGCTACTGCTGTCAGGTTCTCCCGATACTGTCGAATTCGTTGCAAGAAACCTGCGACCAAAACGACGTGGCCTTCTCGGCAAA
The DNA here is from genome assembly GCA_029593915.1 of Candidatus Lucifugimonas marina. Lineage (GTDB taxonomy): Bacteria > Chloroflexota > Dehalococcoidia > Lucifugimonadales > Lucifugimonadaceae > Lucifugimonas > Lucifugimonas marina. Next base: position 2,371,544 of record CP046147.1, read on the forward strand.
CTCAGCTCACTATTTGGCTCATAAGCTCATTCTCAGAATCAAGTTGAACTGATTTCTAGCGTGGTCCAAGCGGCCGCTGCACAATCGGTTACACACCGATGAGGCTACGAAGAGCGCCCAGCCAGCCGGACTTTCAGCCTTCTACGACTACCTGCGGGTAGAACGCAACGTGGTCCTTAATGTTGCTCGCTGCGTCTGAAGGTGAAGGGTAGTACCAGGCAACATCTTGAGCCTGTTGACCATCCACATCTACTGAGTAGTAGCTAGCCGTCCCCTTCCAGGGACATCGTGTGTTTAGCCCGCTCTCGCTGAAAAACTCTCGCTTGAGAGAGTCTGGTGGAAAATATACGTTCCCTTCAACAACCTCGTAATCTTCTGATTCGGCAACAACTGTTCCGTTGAAGATCGCTCTCACCATAGAATTCCCACTCCAAATATCTATTTGCCAGCTGCGTAACTATCGGACGGCCCGCAGTTGATTTATTCCACACTATTGAGTCAGATGCGGCGTAAGAACGAATCGATGCGGGTAATTTTCAGTCGAGCACTGGCATCGATATGAGTTTCTTTGCATCTGAGTATTCAGACGATCTGCTTACAGCGCTGGCAAAAATGCGGGGTCGGTGTTCATGATCGAAATACGGCGTTTCAATAGCGCGACACCCAGTGCAGTGCGTTGCAACTGGGTGACAATTCACATACTCAACAATCTCAATTATTAGTAAGATCACTCGCGGCAATTTGTGGCACGCGGAGCCACGCTTACTGAGAACCAGTTCAGAATAAGGCTACTCATAGCCTACGAACTCGAAGGGCTGATGTTCGGAATATGAGTGAGAATTCCCGAGGACATACGGAGACAAATATTAATGACCATCGCAAATAGCCCAAACGAAATTATTAGTCCCGATCCGCAGACGCCTGAAGCGTTGATCGAGTACTACAAAAGCGTGCGTGCCTTCACCGAACGAATGTGTGAGCCTATGGTCAACGAGGACTACGTCATTCAGTCGATGCCCGACGTAAGCCCTACAAAGTGGCATCTAGCCCACACAACCTGGTTTTTCGAAACGTTCGTTCTCGGCAACAACTATCCGAACTACGAACCGCTCAACAAGCAGTACAACTATCTGTTCAACTCGTACTACAACGCCGTCGGTGAGCAGTTCTGTCGACCTCGACGCGGCCAAATTTCACGTCCCACCGTTGCTGAGGTTTACGACTACCGCCACTACGTCGACGAAAAGATGATCGATCTAATTGGCAGACTCGGTCGAGACGGCGGCTTGGAATCGCTTCGAGACACGATCATTCTCGGGGCGAATCACGAGCAGCAGCACCAAGAGTTGATGACCACCGACATCAAGCACGTTCTTTCAATGAACCCGTTGCGCCCTACCCTTTACGATCGACCAGAAGACCCCGAACCTGTCGGCGTTCCTCGCCTCGAGTGGTTGCGCTATGAAGAGGGTCTCTACGACATCGGATGGGACGCAACTCGCTTCTCGTTCGACAACGAGGGTCCAGAGCACAAGGAATATCTCAACGCATTTGAAATGGGCTCTCGCCTCGTAACTAATGGTGAATTTCTCGAATTTATGAACGATGGCGGATACCAGCGTCCCGACGTTTGGCTATCGCTTGGTTGGGCTGAAGTTCAAGCAGGAAATTTGAAAGAGTACGACTGGGAGAAGTTCGATCACCCGCTGTACTGGTTCAAAGAAAACGACGAGTGGTGGCAGTACACCCTCGCTGGACCTCGACCAGTTCACCCCGATGAGCCGGTACTGCACGTCAGCTTCTTCGAGGCCGACGCCTATGCACGCTGGGCTGGTGCCCGACTTGCGACAGAGGCTGAATGGGAAGTAGCTTCCGCTGATGCCGATATCGAAGGTGGAACGTATTCCGACAGCTTCCGATTTCACCCGCGCCCCCTCCCGTTAGATTCACCAAAAGGTCGGCTGCACCAGATGTTTGGCGATGTTTGGGAATGGACCAACAGCGCATACAGTCCGTATCCCGGCTTCACCGTGGCAGAGGGCGCTATCGGCGAGTACAACGGTAAGTTCATGGCTAACCAAATCGTGCTTCGTGGCGGTTCGGCAGCAACGCCACAGAATCACATTCGCCCGACCTACCGAAACTTCTTCTACGCACAGAACAAGTGGCAGTTCATGGGCTTCCGCCTGGCACGAGACGCCAAGTAATCTACTTTCTCCATTTTCATCGACGAATTCTCAGGGACTTTCAATAAATGACGATTGCGGTAACCACGCCCGACACAAAAGCAGCGCTTCACACGATGCTGGAAGATGTTGTCGCCGGACTTTCGCAAAATCAGAAAACCCTCCCCAGTAAATATTTTTACGATGAACGTGGGTCGAAGTTGTTCGATGACATCTGCGAGCTGGACGAGTACTACGTCACTCGAACAGAAAGTGCGCTGATGAAGGCTGAAGTTAGCGATATCACCTCGGTAATTGGACCAAATGCTTTGGTGGTCGAGTACGGCAGCGGTAGTTCGCTAAAGACCCGATTGCTGCTGAGAAATTTGATCCAACCTGCTGGCTATGTTCCGATCGACATTTCGGGCGATTATCTTTCGCAGGTTGGACATTCACTCCAGGCAGAGTTTCCTCAGATTGAAGTAATGCCAGTTGTAGCCGATTTCACGAAGCCATTCGAGATTCCTTCTACTTCTGAACCATCGGCTCGACGAGTGATCTATTTTCCTGGTTCGACTATCGGCAATTTCCAGCGCGAAGAAGCAAAAAATTTGCTTGCTGGAATGGCCGACAACGCCGGCGATGACGGTGGCGTATTGATCGGTGTCGATCTCGACAAAAACCGTGATGTGCTCCGAGCCGCATACAACGATTCGAAGGGCGTTACAGCCGAATTCAACTTGAACGTGCTCAACCGCATCAACAGTGAACTCGGCGGAGAGTTCGATCTCGACAAGTTCCAGCACAAAGCCGTTTTCAACGAAACTCGCTCGTGCATCGAGATGCACCTGATTTCAACACAACGGCAAACAGTGAAGGTTTGTGAATATTCCTTCGAATTTGCCGAGGGTGAAACGGTTTTGACCGAGTACTCGCACAAGTACACGATCAGTGCATTTGGTCAGATGGCGAACGAGGTCGGGCTGGACGTAAAAAATGTCTGGACCGACGAGAATGACATGTTCGCTGTGATGTACCTCGAACGAGCGTAACTCACCCGTTTTGCGAATCTGAACAGCTAACGCTTCAAGGCCGTTCGCAATGCTGAAATTAAATTGCCTTTACGCCCTGCCACTACTCGTTTGAGCCCGAGCCAGTCGGCCATCAATCGCAGCTCTTCGGCAAGGTTCTCCGCCACGTATTCGTGGTCTTGCCCTTCTTCTGCGAATGCCCCTTTTACTCTCAGCACGCCTTTTTGCCGGTCGGCTTTGAGATCAACTCGCGCCACGAGGTCTTCACCAAGCACGAACGGGTAGACGTAATAGCCGTACTGTCGTTTCGGTTCAGGCACGTATATTTCGATTCGATAGAAGAAGTCGAATATTCGCTCAATACGATCTCGGTTCCACACAAGAGGATCAAATGGTGTGAGTAAAGCTCTCGCTTGAGTCGGTTCGGCCGAAATGAGCTCACTAGGAACGTAGCCAGCAGCATTCCATCCTTCGACTTCAACCCGCAGAACTTCACCAGCAGTAACTAGCTGATTAATGGCGACACGAGCCTGAGCATTCTTCAGGTGATAGTAGTCGGCGAAATCTTCCACCATTCCTACCCCATGAGCTGTCACTGCAAGCTTCACCATCTCTCGATGAGCTTCCTCGGTCGTAGGGCTGTAGCCGTTCAGGTGTTCAGCTGGAATTACCCGTTCAGTTAAGTCGTAATACCGGGCGAAGTTCTTGCGATCTGCAATCGACAGCGCACCCTTTTTGAAGTGCCATTCAGCAGCGATCTTGCCTGTTGTGTAACCCCACCACGGACCACTTCGCTTCCCGGCCTCATCCAACTCAGACGCTGTGAGCATTCCTCGTTCGGCAATCTGATCTAGAACCGATTCCATATATCCGGGGCGTTCTTCAATGATCTCGGCAACTTGCCGGCGTGCTTCACTCGAATCCATCCGTTGCCGGAATAATCGATGATCTTCGACGGGCACGAAGCACGCAGCGTGTGCCCAAGTTTCGAACACAGCCTTCTCTTTGTAGGCAAGCTGATCAAGGAGTTCCTGATCGTAGACCCCAAGTCGAGAGAACAACGGCATGTAGTGCGATCTCACACACACGTTCACTGAATCGATCTGCAGCAAGCCCATGGCTCGAATCGACTGCTGGACATCATCGATAGAAATCGGTTGCGTTGGTCGCGCACCGGTCAGCCCCTGAGCGCGAATCGCTATTCGTTTTGCTTCTTGCTTTGAAAGAGATATTGGCATTTTTTTATCGATAACTAAGGAGAATCAAACCATCGGCCACGGCACGTTAATATCAGGATCGAGCACAGGATAGTGCCCGAGTGCGACCATCTCTCTACCGCGTGTCACAAGATCTCCAATTTCAGGAACGGAAAGCAATTGGGTCAAATCTTTGGCCAGATCAGAATCAGCTTCTAAATCACTGATGAGCGCCTCCACATTCGCTAACAATTCCTCAGGGTAAGCCGAGCCATTAAATTCGAACATAACGGTCCTGCGCCGAGCCATCTGATTGAACGTCAGTCCATGATCGATTGCCCATAAGCGACCTTCTTCATCGAGGATGCAGGATCCGCCCTTTCGGTCAGCGTTGTGAACCAACACATCGAACATTGCCATGTCTCGGAAATCATCGAGTCGATCATCTCTGAGCGAAAAATAATTCTCCGGTTCATCCTCACCTTCTGGAATTGGTGCTCCATCAATGAATAACTGAACGCTTCCCTCGCCGTGTGGACCTGAACGAATCACAGTTGGTGGGATACGCGGCCAACCAAGCTTTTGCGAAACCAGATATGCCGCTCGCTCTCTGTTGTGAAGAGTGCCACTCGGAAAATCTCGCAAAGGGCGTTCGCCCGCCTGAGGCTTATAGATTCCATAGATAGAAGCTGATTCGTCGACCACATATGATTCGTCTTCAGCCCTCGTCGCGTCGTATTTCTCTGGGTCGGTTAGTCGAACAACAAAGACGTAGTTTGAACCACCCGGATGAAGCCCGATGCCAGTAATCGGCCAGTTCGCTAGTCGCCCTAGTATTTCGCCAGCCTCGGCATGGCTCACGAGTGTTCTTTATCCATGTCCATCGGGTTTTCCGTCGGGTTGTATCCATTCACCTTCACGCAGAAATGCTTCTCACCTCTGTTGAGAGGTGCCTCGCACAACGGGCATGGCTTTCGACCTGCAGCGACTACTGTCACCGACCGTTTCGAAATCTCTTCTGCCTGAGACCGCTCGAAGCTAAATGTGATTTCGGCGAGTGGTTCGTTGCCCGATTCTTCCCGAGGAATGTCGCTAGCAACTAGCGTAAAGACGTCGGACGCAGGATCGTGCTGAAGTGACATGTCGCCGGTCTTGAATTCGACATGCACGGGAACGGGAGAATCGATTGGAGGTTCAGGAAACGGAGCCGGATCAGGTGGAGTTTCACGCGTCGCCAAGAATTGGCGCAACGAAATTCCAACCTGATACAGCTGTTCTTTTTCCATCCACACAATCGTTTCACCGCGAACGCTGCGTGCAGTGATATTGAACGTCCGCCGACCGGGCTCGCCTATCGCCTCACAGTGAATGTAGTCGACTAATCCCAGATCGTTGCGGTCGAACTCGCTCAAATGGCGCTCCCGGTGCTAGTTCAAAATGAACAGCTGCGGCTAAGTAGTGAAGAATCTTCGGCACATTTTAGGCATGACCCACTCACATCGCTAATCGGTTCGAAAATTGCTAACGGCGTTGCGTAACCAATCTTTGTGAGTTCAGCGATTATTTCTTTAGGTGCCATAGGTGATAGCATTGATTCTTAAGGCGTTGCAGAATCACGGTTCTGCACGACGGAGACGAGTATTTCGGACATATACGGTTTGAGCGAGCCCGATACGGTGAGAGCGGGTACCTTAACTCTGAAAGAAAATCACTCCTGAGTCGTTGCCTGAAAGCTGCCAGCACACTACGTGCCAGCGAGTAGGCGTAATCGGGTTCGTGTTCCGTTATCAGGCACGAGGGCATAATTACTGTGCTCAACTGAGTGGCTAGCGTAGATACATAGATGCGTTGGCAACGAGGGTGGTACCGCGAGTCTTTCGACCCGTCCCTTACTGGGATGGGTTTTTTTGTGTCTTGTTTTCAGCGGGCACAGCGACCGTTCCCGTAGAAGAACAAACACAGGAGTCCGAGCGCGCCATGACAAACAAAGTTGAGCTTTACGACACGACACTTCGTGACGGAACCCAGCAGGAAGGTATTTCACTTTCTGTTGAGGATAAGCTCGCTATTACCGAACGCCTTGATCAACTCGGAATCGATGTGATCGAAGGCGGTTACGCTGGCGCAAACCCGAAGGATGACGAGTATTTCCAGCGAGTCCAATCGCTCGATCTTAAGCACGCCCAGATTGCGGCATTCGGCAACACCCGGCGGGCAAACGTCGATGCTGCTAACGATCCAACGCTAAAGGCGCTACTAGACACCAACGCTCCTGTAGTAACTCTCGTTGGTAAATCGTCTGAATATCAGGTGAAAGATGTTCTTCAAACTTCACTGGAAGAAAATCTGGCGATGATCGCTGATTCGGTGACGTACTTGAAAGAACAGGGACGACGCGTGTTCTTCGACGCCGAACACTTCTTCGATGGCTTCAAAATGAACGCGGAGTACGCCACGCAAGCTCTGCGCGTTGCTATGGATGCAGGTGCAGAACGACTGATTCTGTGTGACACAAACGGCGGAACGCTTCCTAGCGAAGTCGCCGACATCGTGAAACGAATCATGGAAGATCTCGGTGACGATGCTGTAATCGGTATCCACTCGCACAACGACACCGATACGGCTGTTGCGTCTGCTATCGCAGCTGTCGAAGCTGGTGCGTTTCAGGTGCAGGGCTGTATCAATGGATACGGTGAACGCACTGGCAACGCCAACATGGTTAGCGTTATCGGCAACTTGAATCTCAAGATGGGTGTTGAAGCTATCTCGAAAGAACAGCTTGAGACTCTCACCGAAGTATCGAACTTTGTCTCGGAACGAGTGAACCGATCGCCTGATCAATTCCAGCCATTTGTTGGTTCGAGTGCCTTCTCGCACAAGGGCGGACTTCACGCAGCTGCGACGCAAAAATCAGCGCAGGCGTATCAGCACATCGAACCCTCGTTAGTCGGTAACTCCAACGATGTAGTTATCTCTGAACTTTCAGGACGCGGCAATATCGTTCACAGAATCAAGGAAATGGGTCTCGCAGACGATCTTGATGACGCCGCTGCACGACAAATCGTGCAGCACGTAAAAGATCAAGAATCCAAGGGATTCTCCTACGAGGGGGCCAACGCATCTTTCGATCTGGTACTACGCCGTGCACTTCCGAACTACGAAGCACCATTTGAGCTGGTCGACTTCATGGTTGTTATCGAAAACCGACGTCGGTCTTCGTTCGGCACTGGCTGGCGAAAAGACGGCGCAGAGCACCCAATGCTTTCCGAGGCGACGGTGAAGGTTCGAGTGGGCGAAGAAATCATGCACACTGCTGCCGAGGGTGATGGTCCTGTTGGGGCTCTAGACGGCGCACTTCGCAAAGGGCTTGTCGACGCATATCCAGAGCTTTCAGCTATTCGGCTAACTGACTACAAGGTTCGTGTTGTGAACGAGGGCGTCGGCACCGGTGCTGCTGTTCGAGTTGTTATCGAATCGGCCGACGGAAAAGACGTTTGGTACACCGTTGGCGCATCAACGAACATTCTGGAAGCCAGTTGGCTTGCACTTACCGACAGCTTCGAGTGGTGGCTATTCCAGAATGGCGTAGCTGGCAAGTAATTTTTCTAACTTAGCTTCCGGGTCCCGAGTAAATCCGCTAATCAGAAGCCCGATACGGTTCGCCGTCGGTCTGAATCACTAGCTCTGTCACTTCCGAGTGACCGTTGATTTTGAACGCACGAACTACAGGTCGAGTTTTCTCAACTAAGGACACAATCACGTGTCTGGTCGAAATACTCGCAACCGCAACAGCGTTCTTGATATCGGTCTTCGATGGGTATCCCTGAGTGAACGTGTGCGAGTGATAGATCGCAACGAACTCTCGATCTGACTTCTTCGCCTTCTCCTGTGCTTCGATCAACTCACCAGGCTGCATCGTGTAGCGGCTTATCGGCTTCTTGTTGACGTTCGACATGCGATGCATTTCATCGACTTCGTCGTCAGTCCCAAGCAGCAGACCACAACTTTCATTGGGGTCATCTTGCAGGGCGTGATTGATGAGTTCCGCCAGTATCAGGCGCGGTATCTTGATCGACAAAGCTTTCGGTTCGCAGATAATTGGCGCTGCCCAACAGAAACTGATTCGAGGCAAACCATAAATAAACGGCTGCGCAATTATACGTTCAGTCATAGAATCAATTGTCGATAACGAACAATGTATTCCTATAAAGATTTTTACGCCCAAGCCTAAGAAACTGAACGCACCACTTTGATGAACCAAGAAGAACTCAAGCAATCAGCCGGCATCCTCGCACTAACCCGAGTGCGCAATCAGGTGATCGACGGACTACCCGACGAATATCGTCCTACCGACGAAGCTGAGGCGTACCAAGTACAAGAGCAGCTACACGAACTGTTGAACGAAGCTGGCTACGGCAAGCGAGTCGGTTACAAAATCGGTTGCACTACGCCTGTGATGCAAGAGTTCCTTGGAATAAACAATCCGTGCGCTGGTGCGATTTACAACACGTCGACAAACTACATCGCCGTCACTGCTCAGATCGACAATTTCTCTCACCCGGGAGTCGAATGCGAAATCGCCGCATTTATCGGCGATGACCTACTACCTGCCGCCGACGGGTCACCATTCACTCGCGAAAGTGTGGCACCGGCTGTTCAAGCATTGTTTGGCGCTATCGAGATCATTGACGACCGTTGGACCGACTACAAGAAAGTCGATACTCCAACCCTAATTGCCGACGATTTCTTCGCCTCAGGGATCGTACTCAGCCAGCCGAAACCAGCCAACGAAGCACCCGATCTGACAACCGCCCGCGGACACATGACCATCAACGGCAAGCAGGTCGGTGAAGGCACGACTGGCGATATTCTGGGACACCCTTACGAAGCACTCGCGTGGCTCGCCAACTCTCTTGCAGAACGCGGCAAGCACCTACGCTCTGGCGAAATTGTGATGCTTGGAAGTGTTGTCGAAACCCAGTGGGTCCAGCGAGAAGATGAAGTAGCAGTCGACATTGACGGTGTCGGCGGTGCACTCGTGAAGTTCGTGTAGCCGAACGTTCTTCTTCGATTGAGGTTCGACACCGCCCGAGTTCAGGTGGGTATATGATGCCGCTGCGCGAAACTTTGCGCTGAGCAGATCACCCACCACACCCCACAAGACTAAGGGCGGCACGTTGAAAATCACCGATATTGAAGTCATCAAATGGCATCCCGGAGCGGGCAAGAATTTCATCTACATCAAGCTCTCTACCGATGCCGGTATTACTGGCTGGGGTGAGGCCTATTCGCAGTCTGACCGCGATACGCAGATCGAAGCTCACGTCGATCAACTCTCGCGCTATTTAATCGACCGTGATCCGTTCCATATTCGTCACTTCATGCACGTGGCTCACGAAGATTTTGCAACGAAGCGTTCAGCGATGGATCTGCATTGTGCGCTCAGCGGTATCGAAATCGCCATGTGGGACATCGCCGGTAAAGCTACAGAGCAGCCGATCTACAATCTGATCGGAGGTCCTGTCCGACCTCACATTCGTGTGTATGCAAACGGGTGGGCTCGCGGATCGTCTGATGAAGTGGCACAGACTGCAGCAACTCTCGTAGAAGAACGAGGATTCAACGCTCTCAAGTTCGATCCGTTCCCGGGTCCGTGGCGAGAGTACGTCAATCGTGACGAGCTAACGGAGGCAGCCGCGACTGTCGGCAAAGTTCGTGAAGCAGTTGGACCCGATGTCGAACTGCTCGTGGAAGTACACCGCCGGCTTGCTCCGATGAACGCAATTCGAGTAGCGAAGGAGATGGAGCAGTACAACCCGTACTGGTTCGAAGAACCTTGCCCGCCCGACAACATAGATGCGATCAAAGAAGTGAAAGAGAACACCACTATTCCAGTGGTGACTGGAGAATCGCACTACACGCGGAATGATTTCCGAGAAATTTTCGATAAACGCGCGGTAGACATCGTAAATCCTGATATCTGCAACACAGGTGGCATTCTTGAGATTTCTCAAATTGCAGCAATGGCGCAACCTCACTACATCGGCGTGTCGCCGCATGGGTACAACTCGACTTCGGTCGGATTGGCAGCCGGTGTGCACGCTTCAGCGAACATGCCTAACTTCCTGATTTACGAATACTTCGTGAATGTCGAAAATGTCTGCCGAAGCTTCACTTCTGGCTACCTCGATCCGCACAACAGCTATATCGAGCTTCCTACGGCTCCCGGTTTAGGAATCGAAATAGACGAAGAGAAGCTAGCTCAACATCCGTACAAGCCATTCCCTGCCCGCGGAATTCGAACGGTGGAAGACGAACGAAAGTGGCACTAGGCGTTTGGCTGAGATCGACTGGCTAGCTGGTGATAGCAGTCGACTGCCGACACCGGACTTCCCGAGCGGAGTCCTCGGAGCCGAGGGACCTGGGGTAAGGTCGCGCACGGTCATTCGAAGGTTCTTGCCTTGTATACCGGGATTCCGACGCTTCGCTGCTGACCCCTCCTTCGTCGTGCGTCGGGAAGTCGAATGTGCCATTGTGCCAGTAATAAGCAGCTGTCATCCCTCAGCCAAGATGTTAAAAACAAAAGCCCTCGATCTTGATGATCGAGGGCTTCGTTTTTAGATGCGCACAAGCCTGTGCACTACTAAGTTATCGCGCCTGCTCGCTAGGAGGAACAGCGATAGACGTTTAGCTAACCTGGTAGGTACGTCGAGTCTTGCTCGAAGCGTAGTGGCTGTGTCGTGCGACCTGGTCTCCAAGCAAATTGGCTTGATCCAGCTCTTTGGCCGACACTAACTTAGTGTCGAACGCATGGCCAAGCCGCCTGAATGCGAGACGGATGACATTACTCAATGTTTTCTCTCTTCGTTTCTACTCCTAAACGGATTCCGTACCGTTTAGCGTCCTACCAGTGGATTTCGTTATTACCCATCCGATGGACTGAGATCAATGATATCACCAGACACAAGCAAAACATAACGAATTTCGTCACGTTAACACTTGTTTACATGGATATACGCACGCTATTTTAGAAATACGACTGACTTTTCTACGATTATCGTAATTATTGCGCTATTTATTAGACATTAACTTGCATCAGCGACGATTCCTGCGAATTCGCTGGGTATTTTCGCCAGTTTTTTAAGTAATCGCGTGAATACTTTCGAGGCGAGATGCCTCTATCAGATGCAGAGCCCTGATTTCAGGAGATTAAACGGAACACGCACTAATCCTGTGCGACGCTCTATTCAGGCAACAGTTGCTGAGTCGTTTCGGCGCCCTCAGCGATTTCCGACCAATCCCACAGCTGCGGAATGGTCTCGATCTTCGCCCACATGACCTGTTGATCGGAGAAGTGCGAACTTCCTGGATGTCCTGACGAGCCCAACGGGACGATCCACCGACCATTGCTCCAGTTCGAAGGATCGTGAATGTATCTGTTGATAGGGCCGGTTTTTACTGCGAATTCAGCAGGAGTCGAACTTCCACTCGCAAACGGCACGTCGCCATCACCAGAGGCTTCCACTTTCGGTGGGTTTATCTGGGCTGCGGCTTCAGGGAATGCTCCTGAAAGAGGATGTACGTGACCGGTTTTGTGCAGCTCACCCCATCGCCACTTACTCGAATCGTCGCCGAGTCGCCCAACCAAATAGTCGACTCCAGCTCTGAACGCAATTTCAACAAGTTTGTCTGTTTCGAATCCGTAAGGCGCTTCGCCCAACGTACCGTCGCCAAGCCTGCGAATAAAATCTGGCTTTAGCTGACGTCGAAGCTGATCCTCAGCCCCAGCATCTACGGCCTCGCCAGTCACTCCTCCCGCAAGCGATCCATATGCCGCAATCGCAAGCTGTTTGTTTAGCTCTCTTGACGATGCTGCGTACACGGCTGCAGCTGCAGAATCCTCCAGCAGATCCTGATCCCATCCAGTCAGCAATCCCGCAGCAGTCGAGTAAATACCGTCGAGAGCTTCGAGCGCACCTATGGCACCGCACAAAGCCTTGGCTGGAATCGAAACGGTGTCAGCGTGAATCGACGACATGTCAGCGACGGTCGCCTTCTTACCTTCAAGTTCATCGATACGTTGTCGAATTCGGCGAGCTCTGTAGTCGGTTCCGTAAAGATGAGTTAGATAGTGCTCATAATCTTCATCGACCACGCGCTGGTTACATGTAACAACCCAGCCCGAGTCGGGATTCTTCGATCGAGGAAGCTCGGCGTTTGGGATGAATCCGTTCCACTCGTGTTCACCAGTCCAGCCGGGAACAGGTCCCCATCCGTTTTCCTGACCACGCGAAGGAACCCTGCCCTTGAACAGATATCCAAAGTTTCCGTCCACATCGGCGTACGGGTAGTTGTTCACTCGATCAGTCCACGTGTCGAAGGCAGATTCAAGTTCGTCGGCGGTCTTCGACTTCATAGCACCATATGCGGCGTCGACCCACTTCGTACCACCTCGTGAGCCAGGATCGGAAATCGCTACTCCCCAACCTGAATCGACGCTCCCTGAGATGATCGGACCGTGATGGGTTTCGACGATTTCTACATCTTCCGATTCGCCGCCGCGGACCGAAATAGTTTCGACACTGCGAACAGCTTCAAGCCAGTCGCCCTTGAACAGATATTCAACCTTGTTGCCTGCCCGCCGAAGCTGCTCGACAAACAGATCCTGGGTATCGGCTCCTCCGTGAGTCATGCCCCAGCCAACGAAATCGTTGTGAGCGAAGTGCATCGCCATAGGGACACCCGGAATTGAGTGACCCAGTGTTTGGAACTCGGGAGTCTTTAGATGAACTTGGTAATAGACATTCGGGACCTCGAGACCGCGATGCGAGTCGCCTGCGACAAGTGGCAATCCTGATTCAGTTCGATCTCCGGAGATCGCCCAGCCGTTCGATCCGCCATCGGTTTCACGCAGCATTTCAGTTGCGTTTACGACGTTCGTAAGTTCTTCGATGGCGTTGAGTGCTGCACCTGAATACTCGGCACCGGGGGGAACAGTCATCAGCGCACCGGGCTGGCTACCGGGCGAGATAGCTGCTGTTCGTTCAGGTCCGATCTCAGCTGCTAATTTCGCAAGCCACAGCTTCGCCTGAAACGATCCTTCGGCGGTGTTGCGAACCTTGTAGACGAGAATGCAGTGCCAGTCTTCCCACTTTTCAGGCTTGGTGCCCGTCAAAGAATATTCGACTGGTAGTGGCGCTCCTGATTCGATAAATGCGTTCACGCCCGCCGTATAAGCCGTGATCATCGCTCGGGCTTCCGGGCTGCATACTTCGAGATCACGCTTCGAGACGATCTTCAACGCTCGTCGGCGCATTAGTCGATCTTGAGCAAGACCCAAATCGCCAAGCTGCTCGGACGCCCGACCAAGACAACGCAGTCGATCGTAGTCCATCTGCCAGAGTCGATCTTGCGCTGTTGCGAATCCTTGAGCAAAAAACAGATCGGACTCGTTATCGGCAGTGATGTGAGGTATGCCCCACTTATCACGGTGGATGGTCGCACCGTTAACGATGTCTGCCAGTTTCTGATCCGACTCCATATCGGGAATTGCGTTTCGAAGATCGGCGTCAGTTATCTGGTTGGTCATATTTTCTCAATAGCTAGTGATTTGAATTGCTCGTTCAGCATCGAAGCTCTCACGGCTTGGCGTATTTTGTCCCAACGTTGCGTAGTGTCAAGGATGCCGAACGTCACAAATGAGGTTGACCGGGGGGAAAACAAGCAGATAATTCGGCTGCGTCTCAAAATTTCAAATTTAGACGAGAACGCAAATTGAAAAACATAGGAAATGTACGTTGAAGATAACTAGTGCCCGAGCATGGGTAGTCAAAACGCCCTGGGACAACAATCCCGGAGCAGGCGAAGTACGCGAAGGAACGAACCGAACGTTCGTATTCATTCAGGTCGATACCGACGAAGGAATCACCGGATGGGGTGAAATCACCACATACCCAGGGCCCGTGGCAAACGGTGCGATTGCAGCATTCGTCAATCAGATAGGCAAATGGCTGGTGGGCGAGAATCCAGAAGATATCGAACGTATCTGGGCGAAGATATTCAGAGGCATGACGTATGTGGGGACGCGTGGTGCGACTTCCGCTGCTATCAGCGGTATCGATATTGCTTTGTGGGACATCCGAGGGAAGGCGCTGAATCAGCCGGTCTACAAACTGCTCGGTGGAGCAGTGCGTGACAAGATTGCGCTCTACTGCCATCCACCGGAGCCAGAATCTCCTGAACACATCACTGAATCCGTGAAAGAGATCGTGGCGTCGGGTCACCGTGCGTTCAAGATGGACCCAATGATGCACAACCTTCACGTTGGGAATGCCAGCTTCCTCGATGGTGAGATAAGTGCGGAAGCTGAGAACGCAGCGATGGACATTGTTGCTGCTGCTAGAGAGGCTGCAGGGCCAGATATCGAAATTTTGATCGACGCTCACGGTATGTACAACGTACCGACTGCTATTCGTCTGGCGAACCAGATGGCAGAGTGGGACATATTCTGGTTCGAAGAACCAGTTCCTGCCGAAAGCTGGAAAGCTCTAAAGCAAGTTAAAGAACAGATCACTCCTCTGGTTTCAGTCGGAGAGCGTCTGCACACTCGCTGGGAATTCGTGCCAATTTTCGAGAACGGTCTTGCCGACTACATCATGCCTGATGTGACTTGGACTGGCGGAATTACCGAGTTGAAGAAGATCGCCACGATGGCGGAAGCGTACTACGTTCCAATCTCGCCACACGACGCGTCAGGTCCAATAAACGTGATGTCGGGTGCGCAGGTAATGATGACTGTTCCGAACTTCTACAAGCTCGAAACGAGTCGTTACGACCTAAGTGGATACGACGTGATGATCGACCACCCGCTGGATATTCGGGAAGGTGACCTGTACGTGACTGAACGACCTGGAATCGGTGTGAATCTCGACCCTGAATGG
This sequence comes from Candidatus Lucifugimonas marina, assembly GCA_029593915.1. Lineage (GTDB taxonomy): Bacteria > Chloroflexota > Dehalococcoidia > Lucifugimonadales > Lucifugimonadaceae > Lucifugimonas > Lucifugimonas marina. Next base: position 2,386,876 of record CP046147.1, read on the forward strand.
CTTGCTGCTCACGAGGTCGACATCGACAGCGAATTCGCTGGCAAGGATTCGTAAACGGCGTTAGGTAATAAAAAACAAGTCCTCTCCATTCAGGGTGAGGATTTTGGTGAGGGGGAACGAAGGCGGCTGGCATTGGCAAGAATCTGTGCGAATGGCAGTCGGCGTTCCCCCTCAACCCAACCTTCTCCCTCAGGGAGAAGGGATCGACAGCTCAGTGAGGATTTTCACCCCCCAGAAGCTATCCGACTTCCCGAGTGCCGCCGAGTGATCACGTACGAACGTAGTTATTGTTCGATCATGTACGCGTGTGACGTGAAATCTCACTGCAAAGATTCATCATTAGTCAGGGCATCGAAGTAGTCCAGACCATCACCGCAGCAACTTTGCAGGTGTTCCGTGCATCGAACATGTATGGGAGTTCATTCGGAACTATTGCAAGGTGGTGGCGGTCGATGCGGTTAAAACGGGTGTTATCGGTTGGAATCGGCTTATCGATACTGGCTACCGTCGCCTGTTCATCCGGCGACGACACAAATACGACTCCGGTCTCAGTAGCCGCCACAGCCGAACTACCTTTGGCTGAAGACTTCAACGTCGATAGTTTCGCTGAAATCAATCCAAATCCTGAAATTCGAGAGATCGATACAGAAATCGACCTCGGTTTCTACGAACGTGAACGCATCCCACGAGATGCCATAGAACCGATCTACACCCCCAAATTCGTTTCTCCAGATGAAGTAACACTCCAACCGGACGAAATCGTGATGGGGCTCATCATCAACGGCGACGCGAGAGCGTACCCAACCGGCTTGCTCAGAGTTAGAGAAATGGTGAACGACGAGGTTGGCTGATTGCCGGTTCTCGTCAGCTGGTGACCAATTTGCTATACCGGTCTCGTGCACGACCGGAGAATCGACGGAGTCGAGCATACCTTTGGGAACGAGGGAGCTCTGTTCAAGAGCGCAATGACCTGGTGGGACTGGGAGACCAAGAGCATCTGGTCGCAACCGTGGGGAGCAGCCATCGAAGGTGAACTCACAGGCACTCGACTAACACTGTTGCCCTTTGAACTGGTCCCGTGGAAATCATGGCAGGCGCGGCATCCAGAGACGAAAGTGCTGATCGACGAACGAGCGAATCTTGTCTACAGCGGCCGATTCCCAATCGACAGGTTCGTCATCGGAGTGTCGATAGGAGAATCGGCAAAGGGATACTACTTCGCGTCGTCTGCAAACAACGGAGTGGTGAATGACTCGGTTGGAGAATTCCCTGTCGTTGTGTTCGCCGATAAAGATAGCCGCGTTATTCACGTCTTCCTGAGAACACCACAGCCGGGGTTAGGCGGCACACAAGAGTTGCTTGAAAGACTAACTTTTCAGATGGTCAAAACTAGCGACTCGACTGAAGGCGAAATAGTCCAAGACGTCGAAACGGGTTCAACTTGGGACATTGAGATCGGAGTTGCAATCGATGGACCGCTCAAGGGCTCTCTGCTGCAACGAGCGCCCTTCGTATCGTCCTACTACTGGGCGTGGGAAGACTTTAATCCGCACACAGAGTTCTGGCCAAACAGGGAAGGACGCTTCGAAGAACTTGAGTAACGGTTGGGCTCGGCAGAAGCTCTTCCACTTCCCGAATGCTGCTGAGGGATCGCTTACGATCGAGAACAGAATGATCGACGCCATAACCATTCGTGCAATGCTAGGTCGACGTCACCCTTCACCGTGATCCCTCCTTCGTCGGGAAGTCCAGTAGCTCAGACTCCGCTGACAAGAAAACACCTGGATACAAAACGACCGCAGCGCTTCAATAGCACTACGGTCGTTTCAATCAGATCACGAAACTAATCGAACAGGATTTATCCAGCGACCAAGCCGGCGATCATGTCACCAACCTGACCAGTCGTGAGCGGTCGCTCGCCACCGGTTGCGATGTCGTGGGTTCGGTAGCCTTCAGCCAAAACCGAATCAACTGCGTTTTCGACAATCTCGGCTTCGGCGCTGAGTCCGAGCGAAAGTCGAAGCAACATTGCCGCGCTGAGAATCGATGCCATTGGGTTAGCAAGCGACTTGCCGGCAATATCAGGCGCAGAACCGTGAATTGGTTCGTAAAGCGCAGGCTTACCACCTCGGCGACGTCGGCCGTTCTTTGGAGGCAGTGACGAGAGCGATGCAGAAGGAAGCATGCCGAGTGATCCACCGATCACAGCAGCTTCATCGGAAAGAATATCGCCGAACGTATTTTCCGCAACGATAACGTCGAATGAAGATGGGTTGGTGATGATCTGCATTGCAGCGTTGTCGGCAAGCATGTGGATCAACTCAACGTCTGGGTACTCGATACCCACTTCAGTTGCGATCTCGCGCCAGAGTCGTGACGACTCCATAACGTTCATCTTGTCGAGTGAGTGAACGCGTTTCTTGCGGTCTTTAGCCAGTTCGAAAGCCATTCGAACAACTCGTTCGATCTCTTTCTCAGAGTAAGCAAGTGTGTCGACAGCTCGGCGACCACGGGAGTTCTCCCATCGACGCTTTGGCTTACCGAAGTAGAGACCACCAGTGAGCTCTCGAACGATGATGAAGTCAACGTCTTTGAGAAGTTCAGGTCGAAGCGGAGAAGCATCGATCAGCTGCTCATAGACTTTGGCAGGTCGCAGATTTGCGAACAGACCGAGTCCTTTACGAAGAGCAAGAATGCCGTCTTCGGGTCGAACTTTAGCGAGTGGGTCGTCCCATTTAGGACCACCAACGGCACCGAAAAGCACCGCGTCAGAGCCAAGAACGATGTTCATGGTGTCAGCAGGAAGTGCACTGCCCGTAGCGTCGATGGCTGCACCACCAACAGGGCCGGTCACGTAAGTGAAATCGTGGCCAAAGCGACGCCCTATAGCGTCGAGGACTTTAACTGACTCGGCTGTGACCTCTGGGCCAATGCCATCTCCACCAAGAACTGCGATCCGTGCGTCCATTTAAAAGGCTCTGCTTTCGTTACTCGAAACTGGGGTTTCTCTAAAAAAACAACCTGTGAAGTTTACCAGCGCGCAGCCACGCTCACCACAGTAATTTGTAATGAGTGGCAAAAACGCGATGAAGCGACTACCAGCGGGCGGTGCGCTTTTCCTCGAATGAGTCGATTGCTTCGCCGAGGGTGAGCGTAATTCCCACGTCGTCCAATCCTTCAAGAAGTGAGTTCTTTCGGAACGGGTCGACATCGAACTTTGCGCTGAGTCCCTGATCGTCAGTGACAGTCTGTGATTCAAGATCAACTGTCACCTTGTAACCTGAACCTCGAAGTGCTCGAGCCATGATTGTGTCGACTTCCGATTCACTGAGAATTACAGGGAGAAGACCGTTCTGCATGCAGTTGTTGCGGAAGATGTCGGCGAAGCTGGTAGCGATGATCGCCTTGAACCCCATTTCCATCAAAGCCCACGGTGCGTGTTCACGTGATGAGCCGGAGCCAAAGTTACGCCCTCCGACCAAGATGTTGGCACCAGCGTAGCGATCTTCGTTGAGGATGAAGTCGGGGTTTGGAACACCATCTTCGAGGTAGCGCCAGTCGAAGAACGCGAACTCGCCGAAGCCGGTTCGCTCAATTCGCTTGAGGAACTGTTTCGGGATTATTTGGTCGGTGTCGACGTTAGCTCGGTCGAGCGGTGCGACGATGCTTGTGAGCTTCGTGAACTTTTCCAATTTGGGTTCCTTATGTCTGACTAACTGGCGGCCATCGCCGCTTCACTGAGTTCTATATTTATTTGGACGATTTATTCCGCTTCGAACGGGCTCGTCGATTTTCTAGTTCTTTGCGTCGAATGCCTTCCTTCAGAGCCTCTTCAAGAGGATCGACCGGAAGTGGTGGAGTGACAGTGATCATGCCGACTTTGGCGTGCCGGGTTTCTTGACGCTTGTGCAGTTCAACAATGACGAGTATTGCTGCGATTCCGAGAACGGCCAATAGGATGTCGGCTATCACCAATCGTTGGTGAGCGACGATGATTTCATCCATGTTCTCGCGAACAGAATTCCACAAACGACCTATCGTGATTGGGTTGTATACAAATACGACGAGCCATATGACAGCCCAGACGTGAACGATCGACGGTACTCGACCTTTCTCTTTCCAACTTTTCTGTTCTGTTTTTGAAACGTCGGCATCACTACCTCTAAACAACTCCTTAAAAACCTGCCACGGCTTGATGAGATTGAATATTGGTATAAAGAACCACATCACCGCTTTTTCAGGTGAGAAAGCCTGCTCGGCATTGTTCAAGGCGAGTATGTTCCGGCTTGCACGATGACTAAACGCACCAAATGCGAACGAGGTTGCCAGCAGAACAGCTATCAAACCTACAAACAGGAAAGAACCACGACTTTTGTCAGATTCGTATCTTGCTTGAACATCGAATAGTTCCACACATTCTGGAGTTCCAATAAATACATCTGCTTCGTCCACACATGTCAGACCTTCCCGGTCACCAAAATCTCGCATCGTCTGCGGAGATAATGTGGTAGGTGGAGCACTGATATAACCCTGTTGTTTGAGATCAGTCAGAGTATTTGCAGTCGCACGGTCAGCAAACGCCAACCAAAGTGAAAATGCTACCCACAAAACCAGCAGTAGAACCGTCCATCGCAACTGGGTGGCATTCGATTCGAAGGTGTACGGCTCGTACCGCTTGACCTTCGCTCGATCCATCTCGTTTCTACCTGAGATTCGGCGAATCAGGCTGCCATCGTTTTGGACGTTGCGCTGTTGATCTTCGCGCGTGCGTCGACCACTTCTATTCGACTCAACTCCACCGATCCGCCTATCTTTAGGCGGTCGGGGATCGTAATTTGGTGGTCCACCAGTCGTCATTTGTCTGTTCTCTACCGATCAGCTCGAAAACCGAACTATTCGGTCTCCCAGTCTCGGACATCAACGAAGTGACCTTCGATTGCAGCCGCTGCTGCCATTTCAGGGCTTACTAGGTGTGTACGACCGCCCTTGCCCTGTCGGCCTTCAAAGTTTCGGTTAGATGTAGATGCGCATCGCTCACCCGGCACAAGAATGTCGGGGTTCATGCCTAAGCACATCGAACAACCAGACTCGCGCCACTCGAAGCCTGCGTCTTTGAAGATGGTGTCGAGACCTTCTTTTTCAGCGAGCATCTTGGTGAGAGTCGAACCAGGCATGATCTGTGCACGCACTGATGAGGCGACCTTGCGCCCCTTTACGATCAATGAAGCGGAACGAAGGTCTTCGATTCGTGCGTTTGTGCAAGAGCCGATGAACACTCGGTCGATTTCGATATCTTCGATCGAAGTACCGCCGGTGAGTCCCATGTACTCAAGAGCGTGCTCGGCAGAAGTAACATCTGCAGGGTCGTCAAAATCATCTGGAGAAGGAACTCTGTCGGTTACTTTAGCTACCTGACCAGGATTCGTGCCCCAGCTAACGTGCGGCTCCAGAGTATCGCAGTCGATCTCAAGAAGCTCGTCGTATTCGGCGCCTTCGTCGCTGGCAAGCTCACGCCATTCAGCGACAGCGGCATCGAACGCCTCACCCTTCGGAACGAACTTTCGCCCCTTCATCCAGTCGAACGTGGTGTCGTCTGGAGCTATCAGACCCGCTCGGGCACCACCTTCGATGGTCATGTTGCAGACGGTCATGCGTCCAGCCATGTCCAGCTTCTTGATCGCATCACCGGTGTACTCAACAACGAAACCGGTCCAACCGGCTGTTCCCATCTTGCCGATGGCAGCGAGAATCATGTCCTTCGCAGTCACACCCTGTTTGAGTTCACCGTTGAAGCGAATCTCCATGGTCTTGGGCTTTGCCTGTCGAAGCGTCTGAGTTGCGAGAACGTGCTCAACTTCAGATGTTCCGATACCGAAAGCCAACGAACCAAATGCACCGTGAGTTGACGTGTGTGAGTCACCGCAGACGATGGTCATCCCCGGCTGGGTGTACCCCTGCTCAGGTCCGATGACGTGAACGATGCCCTGAGCCGACGAATCAACGTCGTAGAGCGTCACGCCAGTTTCTTTACAGTTGTTGCGAAGAGTTTCGACCTGCTGACGAGCAATGGGATCTTTGATTTCTTCTGCTCGTGTGTCGTCGGTCGGCACGTTGTGGTCGACCGTTGAAATAGTCAGATCGGGTCGACGAACCTTTCGATTCGTCAATCGCAAAGCTTCGAAAGCCTGCGGGGAGGTGACTTCGTGCACCAGGTGAAGGTCGATGTAAATAAGAGCTGGCTGGCCTTCAGGCTCGGCAACAATGTGCTCTTCCCAGATCTTTTCGAACATGGTCTTTGCCATGTGCACGTAACTCCCAGAATCTTTTATTTATTGCGAACCGTGTGCTCGCAACTCTCTTTTTCGATCAATATCGCTCTATCTCAGCGAAATGAACAGAAATAGTAGCGTAAAAACGGCACTCCGAATAATTTCGAAGTGCCGTTTCCTTATGTTTCACTTTACGAGTAGCTAACTACACCGCACCTGTTGAAGCTGAACGATCCTGAACACCAATCGTGATTAGGCGGTTGATTGCGTTTACGTACGCCTTCGCCGATGCCACAACGATGTCGGAATCTGAACCTCGCCCCGAGTAAACCGAGCCGTCTTTCGCAACCCTGATGGTCACTTCACCGAGCGAATCAATTCCCTCGGTGACTGCTGATACAGCGAACTCAGTGAGTTCGATATCGAGATCAACAACTGAGTCGATCGCCTTACAGACCGCATCGACTGGACCAGTGCCCTTTGATTCGACTGTTCGAGTTTCGCCGTCTGGGCAGTCCAACGTGAGCTTTGCTTCAGGCTCAGTGTCGTTACCGCAGACAACGTGAACCGAACCCACTTTGTAGGTACGGTCGGTATCCACGAAACGGTGCTGTTCAGACATCAGCGCTTCAAGATCGACGTCGGTAACTTCACGCTTGTTATCGGCGAGATCTTTGAACGCAGTAAACACGTTCGCAAGTTCTTCGTCCGAAAGATCGTAGCCAAGCTCGTGCAAGCGTGATCGAAGCCCCGCCCTGCCAGAAAGCTTGCCAAGCACGATCGCCTGACCACGCCACCCGACAGTCTCAGGTTCCATGATCTCGAAGGTAGTTCGCTCTTTCAGGAAGCCATCCTGGTGAATACCAGAGGAGTGCCTGAACGCGTTCTGCCCGACGATTGCCTTGTTTGCCTGAACCGGTATTCCAAAAATGGAGCTAACCATGCGGCTGGAATTGCCGATTTCAGTCGAGTTGATATTGGTATCGACTTTGTAGTGATCGGGGCGAGTTTCAATTGCCATGATCACTTCTTCGAGTGCGGCGTTACCAGCACGCTCACCGAGTCCGTTGATACAACCCTCAACCTGCCTTGCACCATTTTCGATTGCGGCAAGCGAGTTAGCTGAAGACATTCCGAGATCGTTATGACAGTGAACACTAATCACCGCTTCATCGATGTTCGGAACGTTCTCTTTGATGCCTCGAATCAGCGCCCCAAACTCTTCGGGGGTTGAATACCCGACAGTGTCTGGAATGTTGACCGTGGTAGCACCGGCTTTGATCACGGCTTCAACCATCGCATAGAGATATTCTGGCTCTGTACGCGAGGCGTCCATTGGCGAAAACTCAACGTCATCGACGTAGGTTTTCGCGTGGGCGACTGCGTTCACAGCCATATCCATGATGGCTTCTCGGTCTTTTCGCATCTGGTGCATCAGGTGAATATCGGATGCTGAGAGGAACGTATGAATACGTGCATTCTCGACACCTTCAAGTGCTTTACCTGCAGCATCGATATCGGCTTTTACCGCTCTTGCGAGCGAAGTAATAACCGGGCCTTTCACCTCGTTGGCGATTCGGCGTACAGCCTCAAAATCACCCGGTGAACTACCTGCGAAACCGGCTTCAATCACATCAACGCCTAGCTTGTTTAGCTGGTGAGCGATACGAAGCTTTTCTTCGACTGTTAGACCCGCGCCGGCAGACTGCTCGCCGTCACGTAGAGTCGTGTCAAAAATTATTACTTTGTCTTCAGTACCGCTTTGCTGCGCCATGTGATTACCTCCAGCGCTCGACCTATTTTTGACGGGATACACCCGCCGGGTTTGAACGCCGATCCTTGAATTAGCGGATCGGCGTTCCCTTCAAAAAGAAGTGACTACCTGTTTATGTAGTCGACTCCAACCAAGGCATCATGTCGCGAAGTTCTTTACCGACCTTCTCGATTCCGTGCACTTCGTTATCGGCCCGCATCTGCTTGAACTTGTGCTGACCTTCGTCGTTCTCTGCGATCCACTCACGAGCGAATTCACCCGACTGAATCTGTCGCAGAACTTCCTTCATATTTTCCTTCACGCTTGAGTCGATAACGACTGGACCACGTGAGTAGTCTCCGTACTCAGCTGTTTCACTGATGGAGTACCGCATGTGGCCGAGACCACCCTGGTACATCAGGTCGACAATGAGCTTGAGCTCGTGCAGAACTTCGAAGTAGGCAGACTCTGGCTCGTAGCCAGCTTCAACCAACACCTCAAATCCAGCCTTCACTAGTTCGCTCACGCCACCACAAAGAACAGCCTGCTCACCGAACAAATCGGTTTCGGTCTCTTCCTTGAAAGTGGTCTCCAGAATGCCGGCTCGTCCACCACCGACACCCTTGCCGTAAGCAAGTGCAAGGTCGTGAGCTGTGCCCGATACGTCCTGGTGAACAGCGATGAGACATGGAACGCCCAGCCCTCGCTCGAATACCGCACGCACTCGGTGGCCAGGAGCCTTAGGAGCGATCATCACAACGTCGACACCTTCAGGTGCGACAATCTGTTCGTACAAAATAGTGAAACCGTGGGCGAAGAGAATAGTCTTGCCATCGGTCAGGTTAGGCAGAACGTCTTCTTCGTAGACCTTCTTCTGAACAGTGTCAGGAAGGCAGAATGAAATCAGGTCGGCACGCTTGGTTGCTTCTGCGTTAGAGACAACTTCCAAGCCTGCTTCTTCAGCAGACTGCTTGCTTCGGCTGCCTTCGTACAGGCCAACAATTACGTTGAAGCCGCTGTCCTTGAGGTTCAGCGCGTGGGCGTGACCCTGTGATCCGTAACCCAGTACTGCAACAGTTTTGTCGCGCAGTATCGAATCATCAATATCTTTGTCGTAAGTGAGAGTAGCCATTTCGAATTGTCAGCCTTAGGGCTCGTGATTTTGTGTCGTTATCTCTTGGTAGCAGTCCTACCAAAAGTTGCTTTGGGAGCGTTCTTAGACGCTACCGGTTTCGCCAGTTGGAATAGGAAGTACGTAAGTCGGGTTGCTTGCATCGGCCTGATAAAGACCGTCGTCTTCGCCTTCTACAAGCGTGCCTCTGAGCGTTGCAACACGCCCAGTCCGGATCACTTCCAATAATCCGAACTTCTTCATTAGTTCGATCAGCGAGTCGATCTTCTGCCGCCCACCAGAAATTTCCAGTGTCAGGCTTTCGACTCCGATGTCGATAACGTTCGCTCGGTAAACATTTGTCAGTTCCAGCACTTCACTACGAGTAGAAGCAGGGGCTGAAACCTTGATGAGCGCCAGTTCGCGCCAAACGATGTTCTTTTCAGTTATATCGTGAACTTCAACAACATCGATCAAACGATCGAGTTGCGCCGCCACGTGTCGTACGACTTCATCTGGCCCTTCGACCACAAAAGTCATTCGAGACATACCGGATTGCTCTGATCGTCCAACAGTCAGACTCGCAATGTTGAACCCGCGTCGTCGGAAAAGACCAGATATGCGAGCGAGTACGCCCGGCTTATCTTGAACCAATGCCGAAATAGTTCGTTGAAATGTTCCGTTAGCTGGTGCCATTAGTTAGGGTCCTCGATCAGTTCTTTCACGCTTTGACCAGCAGGAATCATTGGGTAGAGGTCATCGACCTTCTCGATAACGAAATCGACGATAACCGGACCATCGTAGGCATTTGCTTCAGCAATAGCCGCTTCGAGTTCGTCTTGCTTCGTCACACGAATTCCTTTGATTCCGTATGCCTCTGCAAGCTTCACGAAATCAGGGTTAGCCGTGTAGGTTTCAGCCTGATAGTCGCCGTTGTAGAAGAAGCCCTGCCACTGGGTGATCATTCCCAAATGGTTGTTATTCAAAATTGCGTACTTCACTGGGAGATTATTCTCTGCAGCAGTCGCCAGCTCCATGAGAGTCATCTGGAAACCACCATCACCACAGATCGACCAAACGAGCTTGTCTGGATTTCCAACCTGTGCACCGATAGCAGATGGAACTTCGTAGCCCATCGTTCCAGCTCCACCTGAAGAAAGCCACGAATTAGCGTTCTTGAACTGGTAGTGCTGAGCAGCCCACATTTGGTGCTGTCCAACTCCGGTAGTAATGATTGCCTCACCCTGAGTTACGTCAGAGAGAGCCTTCACAACGTGCTGCCCCATCAAGCGGTCGCTTTCAGGAATACGCAGCGAGGGGTGTTCAGCCTTGAGATGTTCAATGTGCTGCAACCACTCAACGTGGGTGGTCTTTTCCACTTTGGGAATCAACTGCCCGAATACGTCTTTGATATTGCCGACAACAGGCGCTTCAACCTGAATGCTCTTGTTGATTTCAGCAGGATCAATATCAACGTGAATCTTCTTTGACCCAGTCGAGAATCGCTTCGAGTCGCCAACGATTCGGTCATCAAACCGGCTGCCGAAGTTGATAATCAAGTCGGCTTCGTCGACAGCAAGCGATGCGTATGCCATTCCGTGCATTCCCGGGAAGCCGGTGCTGAGCACATGGTCTTCAGGGAACGATGAAATCCCTAACAGTGTTGTGACAACTGGAATCTGCGCCTTCTCGGCAAGTTCCTTGAGTTCGTCAAATGATCGTGAGAGTACGACTCCGTGACCAGCGAGGATCACCGGGCGCTCTGATTCGTTGATCAGCTTTGCAGCGGCCTCAACCTGTGATTCTTCAGCCATGCCTGGAACGCTGTACCCGGGAAGGTCGATTGCAGCATCAGGATCGTAGTCACCCATCTCGGTAAATACGTCTTTTGGAATATCGATCAGCACCGGACCAGGTCGACCCGTTCGGGCGATGTGGAATGCCTCATGAATGGTTGCACCGAGGTCGTCGGCTCGCATCACGAGATAGTTGTGCTTAGTTACGGGCAGAGTTGCTCCGGTGATGTCAGTTTCCTGAAAAGCATCAGTTCCGATCGCTGCTCGACCAACCTGACCGGTGATCGCAACCATAGGAACTGAGTCCATCATGGCTGTAGCCAGTCCAGTGACGAGGTTTGTTGCACCGGGACCCGATGTTGCGAATGCAACTCCGACCTTGCCGGTCGAACGTGCGTAACCATCGGCAGAGTGAGCTGCGCCCTGCTCGTGTCGAGACAGGATGTGACGCAGGTCGGGGTACTCAGAGAGAACTCCGTAGAGTGGAAGGATGGCGCCACCTGGAATGCCAAAGACCACGTTCACGCCCTCTTTAAGGAGCGCTTCGCAGACTATTTGACTACCACTGAGGTGCTTGGACATAACGGTTTCCTGGCCGATTGCCGAAATTACTCGGCAATTCCTTCCTACCAACTACTAAAAATATTTATTCACACGTTTGTGAATTTACGTATCTCGCAAATTCACACTTACGAAGGGCAAAAAAAAATCCCGCCCCTTCACAAAGGACGAGACTTGCATCCCGCGGTACCACCTTCGATTGCCTGACACCCAGCATGCGCTGAATTCCAGACCACTCAAGGAACCGTTACGTGGCCAAACCCGTTTGAACCTAGTCCGAATTTCCGGAGTTCAGATCAACCGCTCCAAGGCGAGTTCTCGAATTCGTACGCACCGGATTCACACCAACACCGGCTCTCTCTTGCGTACTGCGTTCGGTACTACTCCCGTTCACAGCGTTTCACAAACGATAATTATAAGTGTTTTGGCTATCGAGAAGCAATCATCTGAGCTTCAAACCACATAATCAAAACCAACTATTCATGAATTGCGCCAGTATCGTCGCCCTTGTAGCCGGTCGCAGGCATACACTTCTTCAGTTGCCCAAACATCACACAGCGCTGAGTCAAAGCGGAATTTTGTCTACACTCGCCAACGTTCGCATACGTAATTTCAATTGGTCTGATCTCGACACCCTTCAGCACCTGCTGAACGAAGCGGGTCGTCACGGCCACAGAGATTGGCCCAGCAATTCGAACGATCTTCGATCTGAACTCGAATTCCCACGAGTCAAACCAGAACAAAACATTGCCTTAGCGATGGCCGGCAGCGAAGCGGTTGGATACGCAATCGTCGAACCAGAATCTAACATAGGCCGTTCGGTTATCGGACTTGGCAGCAGCCTTGTTGGACTGGCGACACGCAATCAGTTGCTTGAGTGGGCGATGGACAGAGCAAAAACAGAAGCTCCTATCGCACACTTGTCGACCAGAGACAATGAATCTGAACTTGAGAAATTAATCGACCAGTTCGGCTGGAAGAAAGTTCGTAAGTATCTAAAACTGGTAGCTTCAGCTGAACTCATTCCCGCACCAGCAGTAATGCCGGAAGGTTTCTCAGCAAGAACAATGCTGGGACTCGACGAAGTTCCCGAGCTCACCTATTTACAAAACTCGGCTTTCAGCGAGCACTTCGGCTACTCACCGAATACTGAAGATGAAATCAGCGCAAGACTGACAGCTGCCGACTCCAACTTTGACGATGTTGTGATGATTCACGACGCCAACGAACAGTTGGTCGCATACTGCTGGACTCAAGTTCAAGACCGAGCCGGTTCTAAAGTCGGAAGAATCGGCATGACTGGTGTTTTGCCGACTGCCAGAAAAAAGGGACTCGGTAGAGCAATTGCCGAAGTCGGATACAACCATCTGCTGACGAGAAACGTCGATTCGGTTGAATTAGACGTCGATTCCGTCAACGCACCTGCAATAAAAGTCTATTCGTCGATGGGCTTCGAGCGGAGTAGCGAAGTTAACTGGTGGCGACGCTCTCTGTAACGCTCACCGATTCAGGAACTGCTAACCGCCAGCGGCGGGAACGGCAGTGATCGAAGGGGTAGGAAGCAGTTCGCGGTAGCAAGCAAGCAGCGCATCGGTCGAACGATCCCAACTCAAAGATTCAGCGTGTTCTCGAGCAGCTGTACCCATGCGTGATCGCATCAAGTCGTCGCTCAGCAATTCACATAATCGCTCTGCCATCACATCGCTCTGCTTGGCGGGAACCAAGAAACCAGTTGAACCGCTCTGAACGATTGTTGGCAGACCACCAACTTCCGACGCAACTACTGGTCGACCGCAAGCCGAAGCTTCCAGCGCTGCCAAACCAAAACTTTCGTAGTGAGAAGGAAGCACACACACATCGGCGGCGTTGTAGTGAACCGGAAGTTCGTCTTGACCTACTGAGCCAACAAAGCGAACGGATTCTGTGAGTTTCATTCGGCGAGCAAGATCTTGGAGACGGGCTTTCTCTTCCGAGTTTTCGTCACCACCAACAACGTTCAATGTAATTGAATGTGTGTCTTCAAGGCTCGCGACGGCTTTGAATAGAACATCCAAGCCTTTCAGCGGCTCGAGTCGTCCGACAAACAAAATATTCTTCTCTTCGCCATAACCGAGGTAGTCACGCGACTGTTGCTTCGACATGGGGCGGAATCGAGAAAGATCAACGCCGGGTGGAATAACACTGACACTTGAAGGGTCGACGTTGCAGTAGTCGACAACGGCTTCTTTCTCATGTTCGGTCCATACGATTACTGATTGAGCGCTGCACGCGATTTCCATCTCTGATGAATCACGCTGTTCAACTTCAGATTCTTCGGGTCGACCACGGCGTTTCATTTCAGCCATCGTGTGGAAGCTGGTGGTGTGCGGCACTCCCCACTCAGCGGCAAGCCGCATTCCGACTAAACCAGACAACCAGTAGTGCGTGCTAACAAGATCGTACTGAAGCCTGTTCTCGATAACGAACCGGCGCATTTGAGATGCGAAGTGCGGTAGAAGTTCGTAAACGCCTGTCTTATCGAGCGATGGCGGTCCCGCTGGCAGGTGAATTAGTCGCGCACCCGGAGCCAGCGTCACGACTTGCGGATCAAGCGGGTCGTGGTGACGTGTAAATACATCGACTTGAACTCCACGAGCGGCAAGTCGTTTTGCCATCTCGAGAATGTATATGTTCATGCCTCCGGAGTCTTTGCTGCCTGCTTGGCGCATAGGACATCCGTGCACTGTAATTACTGCAACGTGCATAGTTGGGCGGACTACTTACCTAAGACTGGCGAGTAGCCGTTAGAGCGAAAACCTGACGATCGATCCCGCCAAGATGATATTTATAAGATTCGTTTCCACGCATGAAATCGAACACTCGGTGACCGGCTTCAATAGACGATTTGATAGCTAGCGCGTGATTCAGCAATCCGACCGATAATTTCGACTGGGCGGGATTGTACCCGCTGTTATACAGATAACGCACATTTCCACAGACGAATGACAGCGATGTGGCTTCTCGCACACCGTTCACTTCAAGGAAACACAGGCGGGTAAAGCCAGATGCAGCGAGCTCGACAGCTATACGACTGAAGAACTGTTCTCGCTCGGGAGTCATAAACTCGTTCTTATCTGGAGTACTCATGCGATGCAAACGCATGAAATCGCCCATTGCAGATTCGATTTCAGCCGGTTCGGTAAGTTCCACCTGCTTTGTCTCTCCGGCGGCTTCTAGCCTACGGAGTTTACGACGCAGCTCATGACGATCTTTCTTACGAAGGCTAGAAACATACTCGTCCCACGTAGACGGAAGGTCGAGACGAGGAGCAACATCTTCTTGCTCTAACTCCACGTTCCAACCGGCTTTTTCAGCGGCTTCACGAAACTGGGTGATGGTGGGCGAATTGCTAGGAAGAGACTGGAGATTAATAGTGTCTATTTCTCGCATCTCATCGATGTGAGAAACGAGGGTCTCGATGCAGTTCGGAGAGAATCGGTCGCGTATCAGGAAGTCGTGATAGTCGACGAGATCAGTGCTGCCGAGGAAGCTGATTTCAGAACCATCGATCATCATCGGGGCGATCATGTTGATGTCGCCAGATTCAGATCGAACAACCATGATCTTTAGTTCAGAGTCGCCTTGAAATTCTGACCACCACGTCTTCTGCCACGCTTCTGTGTCGAAGAACGTTGGTTCGTTGCACCCTTCAATCAGGTGTTGCCAGTGATCTGCAAGGCTCTCGAAAGTCCCCTGCTCGACCCCAGCGCTACAACAAGTCAATTTAGCGGCTAATCCTTTAGCAAATAGTCTTGAATCCAACCATCAGTCGGCAGTGAGTTACTTACCGCTGTTAAGAAGATTCATTACTGAGTCGATATCAGGCTCAACGTATTCGAGTTCGACGAGAGCTCGCTTTTCGGCTGTGCCCGGATCTTTCAGTCCGTTACCAGTTAAGATGCAGACAACCGTCTTGCCAGTCAGGTCCACACCCAGTTCGGGTAGCTTAATCAAACCAGCTACAGAAGCGGAAGAGGCAGGCTCGCAGAAAATACCCTCTTCTCGGGCTAATCGCAGGTAAGCATCGACAATTTCATTATCGTCGACCATGTCGATCATGCCTTCGGATTCATCACGAGCTGCTTCGGCCTTCTCCCAGCTGGCAGGATTACCGATTCGGATGGCGGTTGCGATCGTTTCCGGCTTCAGCACCGGTTCACCTCGAACGATAGGGGCAGCACCAGCCGCCTGGAACCCCATCATCTTAGGAGTGGTTTCTGCACGACCCATCGCCTGGTATTCGTTGAAACCCTTCCAGTACGCAGTGATGTTTCCGGCGTTCCCGACAGGAATACACAACATGTCGGGAGCGGCGCCAAGTTCATCGATAATTTCGAAAGCACCAGTCTTCTGGCCTTCGATTCGATACGGGTTCACCGAGTTGACCAACTCGATATCCATAACTTCGACAATGCTTCGCACTGCATTCAACGCGTCGTCGAAGCTGCCATTTACGGCGAGAATTCGTGCGCCATACGCCATTGCCTGAGCGAGCTTGCCGAGAGCAATTTCGCCAGCTGGTACCAGTACAAGTGTTTCGAGCCCATAGCGTGCACCATAAGCGGCAGCCGCTGCACTGGTGTTTCCGGTTGAGGCGCAAATGATGCGCTTCTTGCCAGCTTCTAGAGCTTTCGCAATTGCCATGACCATTCCGCGGTCTTTGAACGACCCCGTTGGGTTACAGCCTTCGAGTTTGAAATAAAGATCCTTGCAACCGAGCGAATCACCGATGCTTTGGGATCGAACGAGCGGGGTGCTTCCTTCGCCGAGTGAAACCGATGGAGTGGCATCAGTGACAGGTAGTAAATCGCGATACCTGTCTATCAATCCGGACTTCATCGTCAACGGGAAGATCACTCCTGATCAAGTCGAGCCAACGCTCGACTGCTAAACATTTGACCGAACGTTACGCTCGATCACCGTAGGTTTCTACACGCAGCAAGCTATCGAGCCTAAGAACGGAATCGAGTTCTTTGATCGAACTCACCGCACTCTGCATGTTAGATTCTCGCGCCGGGTGGGTCATTATCACCAAATCAGCGTGGCCATTCTCAATATCAGTATCTTTTTGCAGTACCGAATTGATACTAATGTCTGCGTCGCCCAGAACCCTTGCAACATTTGCGAGGACGCCCGGTCGATCAGAGGCGGTCAGCCGGATGTAGTACTGGCAAACATGATCGTCCATCGAAGCGATTGGAAATGGCTTGGGTGCCGATGACGATGATCCGTTACTAGGTGCCCCTTTGGCGATTCTGATTACATCGCCCATAACAGCACTTGCGGTGGGATTAGGGCCGGCTCCGGGTCCCTGGAACCATAACGGACCTACAAGATCGCCCTCAACTTCAACGGCGTTCAACACTCCGTTTACTGAAGCCATTGGTACGTCAAGCGGTATCAGCGCAGGGTGAACTCGTGAGAGAAGCCCCGATTCGCCGTTTGCCTGAGCAACCGCAAGTAGCTTGATGGTGTAGCCAAGTTCACTTGCGTATCGGAAATCTTTGGCGTGCACCTCACGAATACCCTCTCGATGAATTACATCAACGGGAACTTCGGTGTGGTACGCCAAACGGGCGAGAACAGAAATCTTGTACAGAGCGTCGAAGCCATCGACATCGGCAGTAGGGTCGGCTTCGGCGTATCCGAGTGATTGCGCCTCTGAAAGAACATCATCGAAGTCAGCACCTTCATGCGCCATCTTCGTGAGAATGAAATTAGTTGTTCCGTTGATAATTCCACGCAGGCTCTGGATTTTGTTCGCAGTCAGATCGTTCATCAGTGGGCCGATGATCGGAATTCCGCCAGCAACGCTCGCTTCGTAGAAAAGATGAACGTTGTTTTCAGCTGCGGTGGCAAGCAATTCGCTGCCCCGCTTAGCCATTACTTCCTTGTTGGCAGTAACAACATGCTGACCAGCTTCGAGCGCCTTCGTGATGTAATCAAACGCGGGATCTACACCGCCCATCAGTTCGACAACGATGTCGACGTCAGGGTTAGCGACGACAGTATCGAGATTCGTCGATATTACGGACGGATCGAGATCAACATCGCGTTTGCGAGAGGTATCTCGAACTACTGCTGCAACCACGTTGAGCGGAACACTAGGATCTTCACTTCGGTGCCGTTCAACAATAGCTTTAGCCACTGCCGTACCGACAACGCCAAGCCCCAAGAGACCTACGCCCATTCCACCTTCATCTGACCGTGCTGATGAACTCATCGTTACGGTCCGACCTGTTGAGGTAGAGCACCAGCACCAAACGGAATTGGCGTGGGACTAGGTATTAGCGCAGAGAGTCGTACCTGAGCATTCACCCAGTCGAAAATTGCGCTGTCGAGAACCATATGAAGATCGAAATTCTTGCGTTCTTCGTTGAAGAAAATAGTCATGCCACGAGTGGTAAGAGCTTCGAAACTCTCCTCGTCCACTTCACGAGCATCCTGGACTTCTTCGACAATCAAATAACTCCACCAGTTGTTCTCTTCGTCGAACCGTGGAGTGCTTGGGGTGCGGATCGGCAGAATTCGATTTCCATCGCCGTCCAAACCGAACAACAAAGCGTCGAACTCTGGAGATATTCCAAACGGAGCCCAACCACGATCTCCAAAGTCTCGTCGTACGTTGGGATCGTCGGAGTGGTTCGCTGCAACAGTTTCGATAGGAGTACCAGACTTCAGATCGCGCTCGATCGCTAAACGACTCTCAAAATCGCCATCGAGTTTGACGATTTCGTACATGTGTACTTGAGCCTGAACACGAGGAATCGTATCGGCGACTACATCACGCAGTCGTTCTTTGAACATGCTTTTTCGAATGAAATCTCGGAAGACCGCTTCATCTATACCGATTCGGTGAATGAACTGACGTCGAGCTTCCTCAACGTTGTCTTTATATTCCTGTGATTCTCGTTCGGCGACTGTCACAGCCACGAAACCGAGAATCGAAGACAGGCGTTCGTCAACTTCTTCAGCCGACACAGTGATTCCGTGTTGAGGGGCAAGCTGGAACGCTAGTTCGTTCTCTTGGAGAGTCTGCAATGCGTCGAACAGCGAGTTACCAATCTCGAATGGGACACCCAGGTTTTCACTCATCCGCTGGTTGAACCGAATGAAATTGACCACGTCGCCCCGTGTGTACTCGGTATCTTCGACACGAAGAGCGAGTTCACGTGGTGGGAACACGTAGTTCTGGAAGTAAGCGTAGACCGGGATAGCCAGCAATCCGATTAGGACGACCAGAGCAACCATGATGAACGGTCGTGTTTTGACCTGCAGCTGATGTTTATCAGCCACCATCTGACGACGGGTTTTCCCGCCGCGCACCGTGATACTGCGTTGACCAGCCTGATAATCGGGAATAGGTGTCCCAACATCCGAAGCCTGATTTTGTTCAGGATTCTCGCTGTTCTCTGGGTTGCGGTCTTCGGTTGAGTCTTTTGAGTCTTCTGGGGACATTTTCGGCGCTTGCTAATGCTCCGGCCGGAGTCACCTAAATAGCGAGCACCGGCCTTATCAACGTTGAACTGTCAGCTAGAAGAGACTATTTGTCGTCTTCGTCTGAGCTTTCAGCTTCGGCTTCTTCAGAAGCCTCTTCAGTTGAAACGTCTTCAGCAGCAGCTTCGGTTTCTTCTGACTCAGTTTCTTCCGATGCCTCTTCCTCAGTAGCAGCTTCAGCTACTGGAGCATCTTCAGTTACCTCTGCAACTTCAGTTGATTCGGTTGCTTCGTCGGTAGTTGTTTCTTCTTCATCGTCAGAAATCTTGCTAGTCGATACGGTACCAGTCACACGAAGGTGCTCAGGAGCGTATGGGAGCAATGCAAGATGACGAGCACGCTTGATAGCGGTGGTCAGGTTTCGCTGACACTTTGCGCAGTTACCTGATTTCTTACCGGCTTCGATACGTCCACGGTCGGTGATGAATCGTCGGATGCTTGAAACATCCTTGTAGTCGACTGTGCTTTCCTTGCAGAAGCACTGACGACGTCGTCGGCCTCCGCGTCGGAATGGTGGGCGGCTTCCGCCGGCTTGTGGTGTTCGGGGGGTTGTCATTTTTTACCTCGCGGAAAGGACAGTGGAGCGACCTAGCGACTTGCCAGATTCATTCCAAAGGAAACTGCTACCAGGGCAGTTCCTCCACGTCTTCAGATGGGTTATTTGCAGCAGGAGCTTGTTGCCCGGAAGGACCCTGTTGTCCCTGAGGATCTGAAGGACCTGCTGAATAAGATTGGGCTTCCGGCGGCGCACCGGCTCCCGTTGATTCACCGCCAGGAGAGTCAAGGAATACAACCTTGAACGCTCGTACTTCTAGCGATGTTCGGGCTTCGCCTGAGTTACTCGTGTACTGACGAGTCGACAATCGACCGTCAACAAACACTCGGCGTCCCTTTGCCAAATACTGGTTAACCGATTCTGCCTGTCGTTCCCAAGCCGTAACTCGGAACCATTCAGTGTCATCAGTCCACTCGCCATTTTGATCTCGTCGGCTGTTGTTCACAGCAAGGCTAAAACTTGTGACGGGCGTGCCGCTTGGCGTGTAACGCATTTCAGGATCGTTACCTGCCCGGCCTATTAGTAGTATCTGGTTAAGACTCAATTGATATTCATCCGTGAGTAATGCCTAGCTAAAAGCCAGACTTTACTCGGCTGCTTCTTCGACGACAACTGGCTTGATCTCATCGCGAACGAGGAGATGTCGAATAATCGACTGATCAGCGTCAATTGCCTGCTCTAACTCAGGAGCCTTTGCACCCTCGATTTCGAAGTTTGCCTGAAGGTAGTAACCCTCGGTGTTCTTCTGAATCGGGTATGCCAACGTGCGCTTGCCCCAGACATCAGTGCCTGAAACTTCGCCACCTGCATCGCTTACAAGCGATGTAATTTTCTCTACGGACCCAGTAGCCTGCTCTTCGTCAGCCTCGCTACCGAGAATCCAAACTAATTCGTACTTTCTCAACGATTCACCGTGTTCTTCTAAATTTGCGCGAAACCGATTCAGTCTATCACGCGATTGCCGTCCGTCAGCCCCCTATTTTGGCAACCGACGACTCTAGTTCCAAGTCAGTTGTGTCACTCAGAGCAGTTATCGGCCTAAGAATCGAGACCTGGCACAGGGAACTTCGAGGCAAACTTTGCGACCTCAGTTCCCAGTTTCGCTAACGCAGATTCATCGTCATGAGCTTTTACAGCTTCAAGAATGTACCCAGCGACGTTCTCCATATCGGAAACATTCATTTCACGAGATGTGAGAGCTGGCGTGCCAATTCTGATACCTGAGGTAACCATCGGTGATTCAGGGTCGAACGGAATGGTGTTCTTGTTTACTACCAGTCCAGCTGAAATCAATGCGGCTTCGGCGTCTTTACCAGTGAGACCAATCGAACGTGTGTCGACGAGCATCATGTGATTCTCTGTGCCACCGGCAACGATTCGCAAACCACCAGCAGCAAGCCCGCTAGCCAAAGCTTTTGAATTTTGTACTACCTGGTGTGCGTAGTTCTTGAATTCAGGCTGCATGGCCTCTTTGTAAGCTACTGCCTTACCGGCAATTGCGTGTTCCATGGGGCCGCCCTGCATGTTTGGAAACACTGCTGAGTTGTATTTTCGGCGGAACTCTTTCTTGGTGAGTGCCATAGCGCCACGAGGACCACGAAGGGTTTTGTGAGTGGTGCTAGTTACGATATCGGCGTATTCGACCGGCGAAGGATGCGCACCACCCGCGATAAGACCAGCGATGTGCGCCATATCGACTAGCAAGTAAGCGCCAACAGCGTCGGCTATTTCACGGAATCGCTTGAAGTCGATCGCCATCGGATAGGCGGTGTAACCAGCGATGATGATGGCAGGCTTGAATTCTTCGGCTTGTTGCTGAAGCGTGTCGTAGTTGAGCGATTCAGTGTCGGGGTCGACTCCATAGTGCCCAAATTCGTAGAGCTTGCCAGAGAAGTTGACTGGCGAACCGTGCGTTAGGTGCCCACCGTGGTCAAGCGACATCGCCATAATTCGGTCGCCAGGGTTTGCGAGTGCGAAAAACGCAGCCATGTTGGCCTGAGAACCGGAGTGCGGCTGGACGTTGGCGTGTTCAGCACCAAACAATTCTTTCGCGCGGTCGATTGCAAGCTGCTCGCTAACATCGACGTTCTCGCAGCCGGCGTAGTAACGACGTCCGGGGTAGCCCTCGGCGTACTTATTAGTCAGAACCGAACCACCAGTTTCGAGCACCGCTGCACTCGTGTAGTTCTCTGACGCGATCATCACCAGTTGATCTCGCTGGCGTCGCTGTTCGTTTTCTATTACTTTTGCGATTTCAGGATCAAAAGTGGCAATTGCCGACATGGGATCTCCGATACAGCGTTGTATGTGCATTGGCGCATCAACACTGTGGGCTAACTATCGTTGGATTAATGGATATTCGGACTCGAACCAAGACCAAATTCGCACACAGGTTAAAAGTCTATAGTCCACCGTAAAAATTCGCCTTATATCCGTTAACAATCGCCAGACTTTGAATGAATTCCCGCTGATGCAATCTATACGGCTGGTTATGATGTGTTGCCTAATCAGCGGGCGTAACTTGATTTACGGCTACCGCCCTAATTATTGCCTTACTTTATGGCTGGGAGAATCCATGACATATCCATTTTCGACACCGCACGAGGTGACGAAATACGAGATCATCGATGAAGTGCCTAAACGTGCGATGGTGATATTCGCTCACCCTGACGACGCAGAAATTGGAGCCGGGGCGACCGCTGCCCTTTGGGCCACACAGGGAACCGAGATTACTTATGTCCAATGCACCACAGGCAGCAGTGGCAGCAACGACCTGGAGATGACGTCCGAAAAGATCGTTGGAATTCGAGCAGCCGAACAACGAGCCGCAGCCGATGCCATTGGTGTTGGCGACATCGTGGTTCTGGATCACCCGGACGGCGAGCTTGAAGCCAATAGGATATTTTTAGGCGAAGTCGTCCATGCGATCAGAAAGTATCGACCTGAGGTCGTTTTCACGCACGACCAGCACCGTATAAACGGGTTCCAACACCGGGATCATCGGCACGTCGGTATTACCGTTCAAGATGCGGTCTACCCATATGCCCGTGACCACCTCCACTTCCCTGAACAGTTAGTCGACGGTGTTGAGCCATACAAAGTGAAACACCTGCTTTTCTGGGGCACCGATAATCCCGACGTGCTAGTCGATGTTTCTGATTCCGTCGATACAAAAATCAATGCACTGGCAAAACACGAGAGCCAATTACCTGGTCTGTCGTTTGGATCGGATATGGACGTACGCATGCGAGCGCGCCACACCGATGCAGCAAAGGGTTACGGCTTCAAGTACGGTGAAACTTTCCGCCGATTAACGGCCCGAGCGTAAAGTACTAGCGGTCTATGAATGCATCAAAGATGCCTGAGGACTACGGATAGATAGTTGCCACGAGTCGACATTAACGCCCACATACTGCCCGGCTTGGACGATGGGCCAACAACGGTGGAAGAAAGCCTTGCGATGGCTCGTATGGCTGCGCGTGATGGAACAGACGTTATCGTCGCAACCCCGCACTATCGAGACATGGAGCTTGAGCACCAGTCGGGAAGAATTGTTCGGGAACTTGCCGACACGATAAACGCTGCTCTGCGTAGCGATTCAGCTCGCCGCAACGCTCCTCGTGTACGAATATTCACCGGGATGATGTACAAGCTCGACACTTCGCTGCCAGATCTGGTCGACTCTGAAAGTGCCGTCACGCTGAACAGGACTCGCTTCTTGTTGGTCGAACCGCCGTACAACAGGCTTCCAAAGTACGTTGAAGATGTGCTGAGTCGTTTGCTCACCCAGCGTCTGGTTCCAGTACTCGCTCACCCAGAGCGAAACATTGAATTTCAAAAAGACCCAAAACGACTGCAAGTTCTCGTCGAAGACGGCGTGCTCGTGCAGATCGCGGCGGGAAGTATCACCGGGCAGAATGGAACGAACGCAAGACGAGCCGCGGAGCAATTCATCCGAAGAGGCATCGCTCACGTCGTGTCGAGTGAGATGCACAGCGAGCGTGCTCCGAGATCACCAATTTTGAGCGAAGCCTACGAAATCGTTGCTGAGTTAGTTGGCGAGCGTGAGGCGATAGACCTGTTCGAAACCAACCCCGACATGCTCCTTGAAGGACGTTCTCCACAAGTGAGAGAACGCGTAGCGGGGTCACGACTCCGACGCAGCTGGATGCGAATGCCCGAAATCCAGATCAACAATCCGTTCCCTGAACAAACCACTCGAACGTGGCAGCGCAGGTTCAGGCGAGTTAAGCGGCTGACAGGCCGCGCATAAGCCGGACGAAACTTGTGATCAAAGGTTCCAAGAATCGTCGCAAGTAAGTTGTGAACCCGTAAATTGCGATACCCACTATCGCACCACCTACGATGTCGGTCGGGTAGAAAACTCCTGCGTACAGCCGTGAGAATCCAAACAGAGTCGCTGCCGCGTACAACCACCAACCGAACTTCCTGTTGATAGTGCAAGCTGCGGTGGCTGCTGCAAACCCTACAGCTACAGGGTTGGCGGGGAATGAAGGATCGGTCGGAGGGTAGAACAGCAGGTTCAGCTCATCGCCGTGTTCAACAAACGGACGTGGGCGTTCGAGCCAAATATTGAACAACCAAACGACGACGTTGGCTATTGAGAGTGCGCTGATACCCATCAGCATGGTCAGCTGGTATTTGACCCGTTCAGCTGGAGTTTTGCCAGAAAACCATAAGCCAAGCATTCCGAGCGAAAACACCAGCGGCATCAAATAGTCACTGGCGGCCAATCGCATCAGGTCGTCGAAGATTTTCACGTTGCCTGATAGACCGTTTAGCCAGATGACGATATTTGCATCGAGCGAGGTCATTCTGATGAACCACCCTTGCGAGACAGCATCCTCATCAAGCTCCAACGATCAGCCTTGGAAAGTTCGCCGCGCCACAAAACTCGGATATCGGCTCGAAAGTTCCGCCATGAAATCGGCAGATTCGATAGGTATGGGCGATTGGACAGACCTTCCAACCCATCGGTGTCACTATTCGTCGCTGTGCCGGCGTTACCGCTCTCGGCTGCACTCAGAATTTTCATACTCAGCGTACCGACAACTGCCGAAACGAAAAAGGCAAGAATCACGGCGAGCGCGAACCAGCCCGTTTGCTTCACGCCGTCAAGACCACCGTGAATGTCGTTCACGTTTCGAGCACCAGCGATCTCGCTCCAGCTAGCCTTGCCCCACTCCCGTGTAAGTGAATCTGCCTCAACGCTTCCGGCCGCCCACGGACCTTCGACCCACAAGGGCTGAAGGAAGAACACAGCGATTCCTGTCAGGATCAACGCTATCCCGAGAATCCGGGTGATGCCCGCGTGAGGCGTTAGCCAAAGACCACGAATACCAGAGTTCGAAACGGCGATTTGCAGTGCGCCAATACTCGCGAGAAACGCGAATAAAAAGTAGTGACCTGCAAACAAATCCCGCACCGCCATTGGGTCGGTATTCACTTAGCTTGTCCTTACTTAACTGAAGCCTCTAGAAACGTACGGAGGGTACGAACCGACTACCCGCCAGAAGGCGTGACCATCGTGCACCACTTCAGGTAATTGTCGTTATCACCAACAACTGTGGAAAAATACAAATCCTGGAGTTTCTTGGTGATTGGTCCTGTTTCACCCGTCCCGATGTTTCGATTATCTAACTCCCCAACCGAAGTGAGGTGAGCAGCGGTACCTGTGAGGAAGACTTCGTCAGCAAGATATAGCTCTGAGCGGTGGATGTGTCGCTGAACTACTTCCAATCCGAGCTCGTCTTTGGCGAGTTGGATGACGGAGTCGCGGGTGATTCCGAGAAGACAGTTGTCGGTTTCCGATGGAGTGCTGATGACGCCATCGCGAATCATGAACAAGTTTTCACCTGAGCCTTCAGAAACTGAACCGTCCTGGTTCAGCAAAATCGCTTCATCGACCCCGGCTGCAAGTGCCTCGGTCTTGGCAAGAATGCTCGTGGTGTACAGACCCGAAATCTTTACGCCGGTAGGCATCGAAGAGTCCATAGGTCGGCGCCACGATGACGTCTGACACTTGAGCGGACGAGTATTGTCGATGTAGGAACCGAACGGAACGATCACGAGCATGAACTCGTCTGCGACGGAGTTCAGATTGAGATTCGCAACCAGCTGTTCGCCCTTGAATGCCAGAGGACGCAGGTAAACATCTTCTGCAAAACCGTTTTTCTCCAACAGATCAGTCGTGATTTTGCAGAGTTCATCGACAGTGTACGGCAGGTTGATTCGGAGAATCTGGCAGCCACGAATCAATCGTTCGTAGTGTTCGCGCAGTCGGAAGATAACAACCTTGCCAAGCCGCTCGTTCCAGTTGCCACGAATGCCTTCGAACACGGCCGTACCGTAGTGGAGAGCGTGAGTCTTGACGCCTACCGTAGCGTCCTCTTCGGGAACTTGCTTCCCACCGAGGAATGCCCAGGTCTGTTGCGTCATGATTTCGTCTCCTAATATGCAACACGCCCGCAACCACTGCGACCGACATTTCGGTCATTCTGCAGATAGCGCGGGCGTGTCAACTCAAATAAGTAGCTGCACTCAAATAGCGACTGATTAGCTCAGCCAGTCGCCAATTATACGAACGATAGGGCAAGCAACAAGCCCCATTTGTGCATTGATGCACAAATAAACCATGCGAACTGCCCTATTGGTCGCTAATTAGTGTGTCGAAACAGTTCGCTCGGCGATGTAATCAAAATTGATATCTTCGCCCAAGCCCGGCAGTGTCGGCATGTGGATGTACCCATCTTCGTCCATCGGGTCGACGATGCTGTTCAAGTGCTTTGGAACCTCATCATGATCGATGAACGGGTGCAGTAGTCCACGCTCGTACCAAGTAGTGTTCATGATTCCACCGATAACCGCCAAGTTTCCTGCTCCACCACCATGAACTTCACAGTCCATGTTGAACGACTCAGCAAGGTGTGCGGACTTCATGCTGGGGCCAATGCCACCAACGTCGGCAACTCCGACTCGGAGAATGTCACATGCCTTGCTCTGAACCCATTCTGCTCGGGTGTGGTGTTTACCGTAGGCGTATTCAGGACCGATAACTGGAATTTCCAGCTGGTCGGCTAGCCACCGGTAAGACTCTGTCGAGTGTTCGTCCATTGGCTCTTCGTACCAGTAGTAGCCAAGATCCTGAATGCCTTTACCCAATCGCAAAGCATCCATTCGGGAGTACCAGTGGTTGGCATCGAGCATCAGAGGGAAATCAGGCCCGACAGCTTCGCGAACTGCTGCACATGCCTTGATATCCATTTCGACACTTGGTGCCCACGATACCGGCGGCATCCACGTGTGGAGCTTGATCGCCTTGTAGCCGCGCTTGACCATCCATTCGGCAAAGTTTCCGTAATCCTCAGGAGTGGCGAGTCCACCTTCCATCTCGTCACCACACATGGTCGAACCGTATGCGAGAACTTTGTCACGGTATCCACCGAGCATTTTCCACACAGGAGTGTTTGTTGCTCGACCTGCGAGGTCCCACAATGCCATTTCAGCCACAGCCATCGATCGGTCGGTCAGGTTTGCGCCTGATCCACGTTGCCATTTGGCGAGGTTGATCCACAGCTTCTCACGATCACGCGGGTCCTCCCCCATAAAAACTTTCTTCACAAAGTTCTCAATGATGTACGGGCGAAGTCCTTCAGGTGAACCGAATGAATACCCCTTGTTCCCTTCATCATCGGTAATCGTGAGCAACGCTTCCGTCGTGTCGTGCTCGGGACCAGGATGGGTATGACCATCGGTGTCGTTGACCTTTTTTGAGGTCGAATTGAACGTAGTTACTTCAATTTTCTCGATCTTCATATTGGCGTTGCGGCTTTCTTGTGTGATTCATGATCGCTCATTCGGTTATCCCACGACGCATCTAGCGCCGGTCTGGAAAGACTCGATAACCCGCTTCAGAAATTTGGAAGCATTCTAGGCTGATGTGCTGACGAGTGGTACGAGAATCTTGGGTAAAGCTGAATTTTCAATGTCGATTTAGCAAGAGAATTACGAAATTTGTGCCATACTCTCACTTCATTACGCGAATGCATCTTAAAGCATCGAGGGGTGGCATCGGTGAGCGAACCGCCGAACGTATCGAACCAGGCTGAGCTAGACAGCCCGACGAAGGCACCTGCACCTAAACCGGGATACTTAGTACAGGCCGTGGCTTTAATAGGCGTCATTGCGATCACCGTGATTATCACGTTGTGGGTCAGTCGTGACTCCGAGCAGTCGGGTGTCGAAATTGTGATTTCAGCCCCTGCCCCTATCACTTTCCAAGTTTCGGGTGAGGTTGTTAGGCCGGGCGTTTACTCCCTCGATGGCGAACCTCGCGTTGACGACGCAATTGATGCGGCAGGTGGTTTCACAGTCGATGCCAATTCCGAGGTTCTGAATCTGGCACTTCCGGTTAGGGATGGTACGAAGGTAGTTGTCCCGTCGCTTGATGAAAGTGCGAACGACACTACACAGCTACAGTCGGCGCTACCAAACGCGAACAACGACCAGCAAACATCTTCCGATTCGACTGACGTTCCAGCTATCACCGGTGGTCTGATCGATCTCAATACAGCCACGAAAGAGCAACTCATAGCTCTACCCGGAATTGGCGAAGTACGTGCCGATTCGATCATCCAATGGCGTGCAAATAATTTGATCAACTCAGTGAGCAATTTGTTGGCGATCAGCGGTATCGGACCGTCGACAGTCGATTCGATTCGTGACTACGTAGTTCAGCCATGAGGCTGCTAAGAGCCACGATAGCTTTCACACTCGGTATCGCTGTCGAACGAGCTCTTTCAACAACTCCTTCGGCACTCGAAATCATCATCGCTTTAGCAGCCACGGGAGTAGTTGTAGCAACCGCTATCTATGCTCGGCGTCACGTTGTTATTGCATTGTTGTTGTTTCTGGCGGTGGCTGGATTGGTGCGGGCAGCTACGGCAGGCGATCAACATTCGGTTATCTCATGGAGCGATGTTCCGAGGAACGAAGAGAGGGTCGAACTCAAGGGAATCATGCTCACAGAGCCGACTCCTTCTAACGGCCGCACGAGATTGCGGCTTCATGTTGATTCGACACAGCTAGGAGACGACGGCTACAGCGTCGACGTTTACACCGAACGTCTTCACGATCTCACGGAATCGAACAGACGCTCGAACGATTTTCGCTACGGCGACACTTACAGCGTCTCCGGACGATTCGTCCTCACGACAGGACGAGAAGACGTCGCGGGAATAGTTTCGGTATCGAGTGTTGAGTTGATCGACTCAGGTGCAGGCAGTCCAATCAGATCGTTCATTTCCGACCTACGCGCCACCATTTCGTACTCAGTTGCCGATTCGCTCGATTCAACCACTGGTGGATTAGCTGCGGCTTTACTAGTCGGCGATAGAACCAAGCTCGCTCCCGAAACTATCGACAATTTCCGCGCCTCAGGTCTTTCGCACGTACTTGCCATATCGGGGCTGCACATCGCGATGATCGGTGGGATCATCATGGCGATTTCAGTGTGGATACTCGGTCGGCAGCGCCAGTTTTATCTGGTCGCACCTGGGTTGGGTGTATGGATTTACGCTGCGCTCGCAGGCTTCACGCCTTCGGTTACCCGTGCAGCAATCATGTTCACGGTGTACCTGTTTGCACGATTGCTGGGTCGCCAACGCAGCGTGTTACCGCCGTTGGCTCTAGCCGGAGCGATCATGCTTGCCATCGACCCGCCGATCTTGCGCTCGATTTCGTTCCAGCTCAGTTTCGCAGCGGTGATGGGCATAGCGCTACTCAGTGCGAAATTCGCAGGTCGAGGCAGCGACGTAATTCAAACGTCGCCGCAAGTACCCGCACTTTTGAAACGCCCGATCATCGGAATCGTTTACGGGATGTCGGTATCGCTGGCGGCGACTGTAGCGACAGCGCCTCTCGTTGCATTTCACTTCGGTGAAGTGCCGATATGGGGAATACCAAGCACTCTGCTGATCGTGCCTGTGCTGCCCTTGTTCATCGGTGGATCGGTGCTGGTCGCAGTTGCCGGGGCGATATCAGACCACCTGATTCCGATTGCCGGGATCTTGTCACATGGATTTGGCAACTACATTTCGTTCGTTGCCGATCTTTTCTCAGGTTTGCCGGCAGGTCCTGTGAGAGCGGATGGATGGTCAACTCCGCTGATAGTCGTTTGGTACGGAATTGTGTTGCTCACGCTGAATCGACGTGTGGTTCGGTCGTGGACTTTAGGTGTGCTGGAACAAGTGGGGTCGCTGAATCAAACTTCACCGTTAGCAGCCGGGATCAACCAAAAACTTCATCGACATAGAACGTACACAGTAGCTTCGATTTGGATCGTTGCCGCAGTATCGCTCGTGGGGTTCGTTGTCAGCGAACCGGCGTCCAACGATCTAACGGTGACCTTTTTCGAAACCAACCGTGGCGACATGATTTTCATCGAAACACCTTCGGGAACACGATTGTTGGTCGATGGTGGAGACGATCCAGAACTAGCTGTGCGAAATATCGAGTCGGTGTTACCGCCGCTCGATCGAAGAATTGACGTGGTGCTGTCGACTCACCCGGATGCCGACCATCTTGGCGGACTTCAGCGAGTTGTTGAGCAATTCGAGGTCGGAACGATCATCGATTCAGGAGTGCCGCACGACTCAAACATTTATGAAAGTTGGGCGGACTTTGTTCGTTCCAAATCGAACGTTTCAACTGCGTCAGTCGGCATGATTATCGCACTCGATCAGGAAGTAGTACTAACAGTTCTTCAAACACAGTGCGTTGTCGTCGAGTGCTCAAACTTCAACGATGAGAGTGTGGTGGCTCGACTAGATTACCGCGATGTTTCATTCTTGCTCACTGGCGACATCACAGCCACGGCAGAATTCGATCTTTTACAGACGGGACAACCCGTTCACTCAACCGTTTTGAAGGTCGGGCATCACGGTAGCCGCACATCAAGCACGCAAGCGTTTCTCGATGCTGTTGCCCCTGCATTGGCGATAGTCACAACAGGAATCAAAAACCAGTTTGGGCACCCGCATGAAGACGTGATTGAACGCCTGAACGCTCAGCTCTCACCAGAGAATGTTTTTGTCACCAGAGACAACGGCAGGCTCACCGTCACAACCGACGGGGAACGCCTATGGGTTAGCAGCGATCGCTAGACCTTAGCTCCACGCTTCCGTTACAGGATCGGGAATACCGTCCCAACGACTTGCGCCTTGAGCTCGCATCACTGCGATACGCTTCACCACTTCCGGATTGCCGAGACCGTGCAGAGGCTTTCCCGTGAGAATATTCACAGCGTTCTCGCCCCACCGGGTCGCTCCAGCGATTCCGCTAATGTCAGATGTACCCGCCACGTGCGGGCTGATCGTTAGGTTGTCGAGCTTGAGCAACGGGCTTTCAGCGTCGAGGGGTTCTATCTGGGTGACGTCAATTCCGGCTGCATAGATATCCCCAGTTTCAAGTGCTTCCTGGAGTCCACCTTCGTCAACAATCGGACCTCTCGCACAGTTAATAAATACTGCCGAAGGTTTCATCTTCCTGAACGATTCGATATTGAATATCTCATTGGTTTCGGCGGTCGCTGGCGAGTGAACCGTGAGGTAGTCAGATTCGGCAAGCAGTGTGTCGAAATCGACCATCTGAACCCCAACCAAATCGGCGGCGGTCTGCGGCACGTATGGATCGTAGGCAATGATTTTTTCGGGGCCGAATCCGCGAACTCTATTCGCAAATCCCTTACCGATGCTTCCGAGTCCGAATATGCCGACTGTATTGCCGGCGATTCGACGAAGTTTGGCGCGCATGGGGTCAAGCTCTTGCGGTCGATCCGACCATGCACCAGCCTTCAAAGCTGCGTTCTGTTCAACGATCTGACGAGTGATCGAAAGCAACATAGCCATCGCGTGATCGGCAACTTCAGAAGTGTTGATGCCGGGTGTGTTGGTCGCGCAGATCCCTAGTTCGGTAGCAGCATCCAGGTCAATCGAGTCGACACCCACTCCCGAACGCCCAACCATCTTCAGATTTGGTAACGCTTCCAGCACCTTTCGAGTGGTGTGTGGAACGGTTCCAACCAGCAGCACATCGGCATCTTTGGCAGCGGTGATCACTTCGTTTTCAGTTCGCGCAGGAACCCACTCAACATCAATACCAGCGTTCTTGATCACGTCGGTCGTGAGCTTGCTCGGCTCACGGTTGTACATGGTGATAACGACCTTGAATGCCATCAAGTATTCTCCAAAACTACCAAAATCAATAGATGAGGCAGCAGCTTACTCCTCTTGGCTGTCTGATGTGCTGAGCGGGCATAGTCACGGTCTTGAAGATCGTCCGAAGCAGGCACACAATGCTCCGATCTAGCCATTCAGCACAGCAGCTCAGGAACCCTAAAAGTGACCTCCCCGTACGAACCTCTAGTCGAACCCGGCCGACTCAAGCTCGACATCCCCGTGCCAATGCGAGATGGCGTGAATCTATCCGCCGACATCTGGCTGCCCGATTCTTCTCAGGGCGATGGTCCGTGGCCGGTTCTTTTGCTTCGCACGATCTACGACAACCAGGAAGCACGCTACATGGGCTGGACCCGACAGTTCACCGCACGAGGCTACGCTGTGGTTGCTCAAGACTGTCGAGGTCGAGGCGATTCGGGCGGAGAGTGGGAGCCGTACGTTTGCGAATATGAAGATGGCTTCGACACCCACGAATGGATCGGCGAGCAAGAATGGTGCGACGGAAACATTGGAACGTTCGGACTTTCCTATCCTGGATTCACACAATCGCTTCCAGCCGCTCTGCGCTCCAAGTACCTAAAGGCAATCGCACCGATTGCTTCGCAGCAGGACAACTACGGCCACCACAGGGTCGATGGGGTGATTCACCACAGCGTCGCGCTAACGTTCCTCAACATGCTGGGACATTCGATGCAGAGCGAATCGTTGAAGCATTACGACCAGATGGAGTTCTTCAGAGGTCTGCCAATCGATACTGCGATGGAGATCATCACTCCAACTCACCCCTACTACAAAGGCGTTGTCGAGCACGAGCAGTACGACGATTGGTGGGACAGCTACAGCCTGCGAAACAAATACTCCGAAATGGAAGTGCCTTCACTGTTCATCACAGGCTGGTTCGATTCACTTTCGCATGAAAATTTCAAACTCTTTAACGGGTGGAGCAAGAATGCTCGAACCGAAGATGCTCGGAAGAAGACTAAGCTGATCGTTGGTCCGTGGAGTCATCAGGTTTCGCCATGGGGGAGAGTTCCAATGGGCGACAACGGTGAGTATCAAGATCGAACGTTCGGCAAAGACGGTCTCTGGGACATCATCGACATGCACACCCATTGGTACGACCAGCAGCTAAAGGGCATCGACACCGGAATCGACGACGAGCCACCAATCAAGCTGTTCGTGATGGGCGCCAACGAATGGCGATACGAGAACGAATGGCCGCTGGCACGCACTGAGTGGATGAAGTTCTACCTGCACAGCAACGGCGATGCTGCTGACAACGCTGGATGGCTATCAACATCTACGCCTTCGTTCGGTGAAGAGTCGGACGGATTTTCTTACGA
The DNA here is from genome assembly GCA_029593915.1 of Candidatus Lucifugimonas marina. GTDB lineage: Bacteria > Chloroflexota > Dehalococcoidia > Lucifugimonadales > Lucifugimonadaceae > Lucifugimonas > Lucifugimonas marina. Next base: position 2,420,058 of record CP046147.1, read on the forward strand.
CCCAGAAAATCCGGTGCCTTCTTGGGGTGCGCAGTACCAGAGCTTCGATCTATGCGGTCCGCGTGATCGAACAGAGATCGAACAGCGAGAGGATGTGCTCACGTTCACCACAGAATCGCTGACTGCCGACATGGAGGTAACAGGTCCGATTTCCGCGACGATATGGGCTTCGTCTGATGCGTTAGACACCGACTTCACGGCTGCATTGATAGACGTTGAACCAGCATCTGGAAACGCACCAGAAAAAGCGATAATTCTCTGCGAAGGAATTGTCCGTGCTCGATTCCGCAACGGAACTGATAATCCTGAGCTGATGAAGCCGGGTGAAATTTACGAATTCACTATCGACATGTGGGACACATCAAACCTGTTCAAACAAGGTCACAAGATTCGTGTCGAGATTTCCAGCTCGAACTTCCCTCGCTACAACCGGAATCTCAACTCAGGAAACTCGATAGCAACCGACACCGAAATCACCACAGCTAATCAGACGGTCTATCACGATTCCACGCGACCCTCACACATTACGCTGCCCGTGATCCCACGCTGATGTAGGATGCCGAGACTATGGCGAGTTCAAACCCCACTCCCAAACCAGACAAACCCGGTGACTCTCGTGACTCGAAGGTGAGAGAAATAAAGCGTAATGCGTACGCTGCGGGTGGAGTCGGACGTGAAATTGGTGAGGCACCACAATCACGCCGCTACAAGATCATTATCGGCATCATTATCCTGATAGTAGTCGCACTCGTAGTTTCCGATTGCCTCGACGGGGGATCGCCTCCGACGGAGCCACGTAGCCTGCAGAATCTATCAGCACCTCATTCTGATCACGCAACATAAACGGCATCTCCTGCCAATGAGATAGACTGCAGGCATGACATCACAGTCACCGCCTGAATCGCCCAAACCTGCAGAACCCCACTCTGAAAATTTTGTTGGCGTCTTAAACACCCCGCCTAGATCTGCGCGGTTCAAACTCGTCGTCGGAATGATTGTCGCGCTTGTTGCGATTGTTCTCATCACGGTCGCAACTGACTTCTTTACTACCGGCGAGGTGATGAAGAAATGACGACTCCCCCTCGACCACCAGCAGGCCCGAACAAACCCCACGCATCTCGCGGCGAAAAGGTTCGGCTAGGAAAAACTGATCACTTCGGCGGAGTCGGCAGAGGGATTGGCGAAGGTCCAGGGACTCGCACGAAATCAATCGGGATGTGGCTCTTGGTTGGACTCATCGTGCTGTTTATCTTCATGGATTGCATCGACAAAGCGAACGCAAAGAAGAAAAGTTTCGACTTCGAGTCGACTTCACAGATATCAATCAACGAGAAACTTTAATGACTCGTCCTCGCAAAGAAACACCTCGGTTGCTTCCAGACAGTGCGACGCCAGAACAGCGGCACGAACGAGCCAAAGACCGAGCCGTCCAGATGGCAGACCCCGGTAACAACGATGCCATCGATCCCGACCGTGCCAAGTGGGGTTGGATAGCAGCCGGCGTAATCATCGTCGCCGGGCTTGGCGTGACGATTTACGATTCGATTGTTGGTTAATTGCTGAAATCACTTCGAATCTCGTCAGGCATCAAGTAATCCGCACTCGCTTGCCATAGACTTGGTAGATGCCCGACACAGAACGAAAATCTCAACTCCCAGACGAACCACAAGTTAGCTTGTCGCAATCGCCCGACGAAGCTCCACCGGAACACCCATGGGCAAAAGACACTCCAAAGCCCGGTGAAGAGATTCAGCTGAACCTGAAAAAGTTCGCAATATTCCTCGGGATCATCTTGGTTCTCGCCACCATTGGCGGAGCCATGGCAGAATTCGGTCCCTGATCGAATTATTGAGCCCTACGCACAGTGACGCGCCGTCGCCAAGCGAATAAACTCGCTCGGCAATGCATTCTTCTCAAAAATCTCCCTCCCAACCTCGATACGGCGTTCACGCAGTACGCGACATAATGATCCCGATGCGTGACGGCATCAAGCTCGCCACGGATATTTTCCTGCCCGTCCATGGTGACGGCCGAATTGTTGATGCGGACGAGCAGGTTCCTGCCCTCCTGGTGAGAACCTCCTACGACAAAACCGCCCCTGAGTGGGACGATGTCATTCCCTACTACGTTCGACGTGGTTACGCATTTGTGGTTCAGGATTTGCGATCGCGATTTCGCAGTGAGGGCGATGGTCACTACTACCACACGGTGAACCCGTGGGAAGGTGATGACGGCTACGACACCGTCGAGTGGCTGGCTGAGCAAGACTGGTGCACCGGCAAGATCGGCACGCTAGGCTCATCGCACCGGGCGATCACGCAAACCCAGCTAGCCCTCAGAAAGCCTCCCCATCTCGCCGCCATGTGGGTCGAGGCAGGTCCCACTAACATCTACCGACACGAGGCACGCGAAGGCGGTGCAATGTCGCTACAGATGTTTGGCGCAGCGCACCTGCACGCTCTCGACAGCCACGAAGTGGGTGACGATCCAGAAAAAGCAAAGATTATTTTCGATGCCATGCGAGACATGGGCGACTGGATCCAGAGATTCCCTCTAAAGCCGGGCGAGACAGCGCTAAGAGTTGCTCCCGATCTCGAACAGACTGTCTTCGACTACTACTACCGCGGCGAATATGACGAATGGTGGGATCAGGAAGCAGCGAATCAGGAACCTATGATCGAGGCCGGTGAGCACGCTGATGTTGCCGTCACCGTCAGCTGCGGCTGGTACGACAATTTCGTTGGCGCAACGGCAAACTACTTCAAAACACTAAATCCTCAAACCGAATCGCCAACTAGACTTGTTCTGGGCGCCTGGTGACACGGCGGTACACGAGCCACTGGTCAGTGGCATGGAGATACCGACACTGGAGCCGACAGTGTTTGGGGCACGGAGATATACAACCCAGAGCGGTTGAAATTCTTTGATCAGCATTTGAAGGGCATGCCAGCGCCTGAGAACGACCCACCAGTACGCATTTACGTGATGGGCACTGGCGACGGCACAAAGTCGGAGGAGGGTCATCTGAATCATGGCGGATACTGGCGTGATGAGAACGAGTGGCCGCTTGAGCGTGCTCAGTTCCAAACGCTGTATTTGCACGATGATGGCTCGCTCGACTCGTTCGAGTCGATGGAAGACGAAAGCTCGATCACGTACACATATGACCCCGAGAAGCCGGTTCCGACAGTCGGTGGTCAGCTGGTAGGTATGTTCAAGATCACGGCACCTGAAGATGGCGGTCCCGATCTAGATGAAGTCCCTGACTATCTAGATCAGTGGACTCTCGCTCGTAACAATCTGACCGAAGTAATTGCCGCGGGCGGGTTCCATCAAAAAGAGGGTCCGGAATGGATCGGTGCTGAAGAGCCGTACCAACTTTTGAAAGATCGGTCAGACGTTCTAGCGTTCGAGACTGATCCTCTGCAAGACGACACCGAAGTTACTGGTGAAGTGATGATCAAGCTGTGGGTTTCATCGACCGCCGTCGACACAGACTTCACAGTGAAACTGATCGATGTTTATCCGTTTAGCGACGACTATCCAGAGGGTTACCACCTCAACCTGACCGACACGATTCTGCGTGCTCGCTATCGCAATTCGTGGTCGAAGGAAGAGATGATGACTCCGGGAGAGCCGGTCGAAGTTACGATCACACTCTGGCCGACTTCGAATGTGTTCAAGAAGGGCCACCGAATTCGTTTGGACGTATCGAGTTCGAACTTCCCACGCTTCGACGTGAACCCGAACACTGGTGAACCGGTTGGCAGACACACCCACATGGTCAAAGCCGACAACACGATTCACACCGGAGCCGATCACCCATCAAGGATGATTCTGCCGGTTATTCCTGCTGAAGACGACTAACAGCCTCGGTCGAGCTAACTTCCGGTCGAACGATAGTGTCCAACCCCGAATTGCCACACACGCAATGTGGCAGCTAGGAACACGAATCCGAATGCCGGCGACAGGTACTGGAAAAGTAAGCTCGTACCCAGCGGATCGTCTCTCCCGAGAATCGCAAGTGATGGGAAGTAACTCACCGTAGCCAACGGAACAACGAAGATGAAAATATCTCTAAACCACGGACGATAAATCGTCACGGGGTATTGAGTTGTTTCCACGCCTCCGTAGGTCACCGTGTTCATGATCTCCAGCGACTCGGTAGTCCAAAACGCAAGCGTCGCTTGAAGCACTAGAAGACCGCTGAACAGCGCAGCTCCACCAAGGACAGCAAACACGACCAACAGCACTTTCAGCACAGTCCAGTCGAGATCGAGGGCAGTAGCAGCCCATACCAGAACGATTAGTCCCTGGAGCAAACGACCGACCCCCCTAAGGGTCAGTTCTTGTCCCGCCAGCTGTAGTGCGGTCGATCTTGGACGAGTAAGCAGTCGATCAAAATCTCCAGACTTGACCATCACGCCAAACGCGTCGAAACCACGGGTTGCGGCATCGGTGATGGCGAACGCTATGTTCACGATTCCGTACATGAAAGCCACTTCAGGTAGCGCCCAGTCTTTGAGTGATCCGAATCGTTCGAAGAGTACCCATATACCTATGAATTCGATGCCCGTACCTGCCAGATGTCCCAAGCTGAGCATCACAAACGACGCCCGGTACTGCATCTGACTTTTTACCGATACTTCAAGGAATCTGAGGTACACGCGGATATTGTCGAGAATTCTCATCCGCCTTGAACCTCCATCCGTCGTAATCCCTGCGCAAGCATCCGCTTTCCAACAACGATGAATATTGCCGACCAGATGAGTTGGTGAGCGAGAACGAATCCGAGTTCAGATGGCGGAATGTGCCCTACGTAAAGCCGGAACGGACTATCGACAATTCCGCTGAACGGCATGAGCCTAATCGCTGTCTGTGCCCAATCGGGAAAGAACGGAATCGGAACGATATTTCCGGAAAATAAGACTACAAACGGCGGAGCGAGATAGGTCAGTCTTTCACCAGAAGTGACCCAAACCAGTGCGACGTTGAGCAGATTCGTAATTGCAGCACTAAGAATCACAGCCCCGATCATCGAAATAACGAATGCAAGTCCAGCCTCTGGAGATTCCGGGGCTTGTAAGTCAAGAAACAGTGCGGCGATGGTCAATAGCGGCACAGCGCGCAGCATGGCGGGTGCTGTTCGCAGAGCAATCGCCCGACTAAACCACGCGTTGTACAGATTCATCGGTCGCAGTAGTTCGTAGGTAACACCACCAGATCGAACCATCGTCTGAAGCTCACGATCTACGTTCCACGGCAGTACGACCAGAAACGCATGACCTAGCCAGATATACGTGATGACATCGCCCAGTTCCATCGGCTGCGACATGACGCTTGAAACGAAAAAGGCTTCAAAAATCATCACACGAATAAGGCCCCAGAAAAGCTGAGTGCCTAAGCCCGCCAATGCAGCTGAGCGGTACTGCAACAACGCCCTAAATCTCGCGCTCACAAGCGCCCTATGTCCCCTCATAGACTGTTCTCCGAGTACATCTGGGCGATGATCTCTTCGATGGGAGGATTTTCAACGAACAAGTCGCGAACGGGATGCTCAGCTGTAACGCGTGCGATCAGATCGGATGCAGATATTTCTTCAGGGTTGAAGCTAAATTTAGCTCGATGTCCAGAATGGTCAACAACTCTTGCACCAACGTCTGATATCTGAGCGTTCTCTTCCACGAAATCGACTATCAACAATCGTTCAGGAGCAATCTCTTTTCTGAGTTTTTCCAGAGGGCCATCGGAGAGAATCTCGCCATTTCCGATCACTATCACCCGGTTACACAGAGCTTCTATATCGTCCATATCGTGCGTGGTCAGGATGATCGTGAGTTTTTGGTCCTTGTTGATCTCACGAATGAAATCACGGAACGCCAGTTTGGAAACTGAATCGAGACCAACGGTTGGCTCATCGAGGAAAAGAATCGATGGCTTGTGAAGCAGAGCCGCTACCAGATCACATCGCATACGCTGACCGAGGCTAAGCAATCGAACGGGGGTGTTCAGCAGCGACTCAAAATTGAGTCTTTCGACAAGCTCGTTGCGAGTCTTCTCATATTCAGCCGCGTCGACTCCATAGATGTCTCTGAGCAGATCAAACGATTCGATTACGGGCAGATCCCACCATAGTTGCGTTCTTTGACCGAACACCACACCGATTCTCTTCACGTGTGCGACACGATCCGCCCACGGCACAAGCCCGTCGATCTCGCAGCGGCCTGAATCCGGGTTGAGAATTCCTGAGATCACTTTGATCGTCGTCGATTTCCCGGCTCCGTTCGGACCGATGTATCCAACCAGTTCACCCTCTTCGATGGTAAACGAGACACCTTTCAGAGCCTCGATTTTCCGAAACGTTCGACGCGCGACCCCAACGAACGCGCCCCATAAACCCGGTCGCCGTTCTGGCACTTGGTAGTTCTTGATCAGATTTTCAACAACAATTTACGACATGAATTCCGATGGTTACCTCTTGAAGAATTCGAGTTAAAGAAAATCGCACGCGCGACAGGCCGCCCGAAAACGGGAGGCCATACTTAAAAATTTGTATCGTCGGATCGAAATTCGTGTGAGGAACGATTGCGGTTAACGACCCAGCGGAGCGGAATCATACATTATTCGCAAAACCGCGCAATTGGCATATTTTGACCAGTTAGTGCCTCAGTTTTCTTCACGAGCACGAATCACGCGAACAGACGACCGGATAATTTCGGTCGTCTGTACCCGATCTCTGCTATTACGGCTTCAACTATTTCTAGCAACCCAGAGATCTACACTCGCTGATTGAAGCGAGCCTTATTACTCTTCCTCACCCGACTGACGTGAAGCGATAACTTTCTGCGCATCTTGTGGCGGCACTGGTTCATAGTGATCCATCACTGCCGTGAAGTCGCCCTGAGCATGGGTCAGCGACCGCAGATCAGCTGCGTACCGTTGCATCATCGATGCCGGAGCTTCAGCAGTGATTTCCGTAAGACCATTCCCCCTCGGCTCCATGCCTTCGATGCGAGCACGGCGGGTCTGTAGATCCCCCATGACGTCGCCAGCACTCGCATTTGGCGCAAGGATTCTCAGTTTGAGCACTGGCTCAAGCAGCGTTGGCCGAGCGTCGCGAACTGCCTGACGGAACCCCATGCTCCCTGCGATTTCGAACGCCATTCCTGATGAATCGACTGAGTGCGAAGACCCATCGGTAAGCATCACTGAAACATCGACAACCGGATAACCAGCAACGACGCCATCTACAGCAGCGTTGCGAATACCTTTCTCGACTGCGGGGATGTAATCCTTCGGCACGTTTCCACCGACGACCTTTGATCCAAACGTTATTCCCTTGCCGGTTTCACCTGGTGAGATTTCGAGAACGACGTGACCATACTGCCCACGTCCACCCGACTGCTTCCTGTGCTTGTACGAGACTGACGTTTGACCACCAATAGTCTCTCGATACGGAATGCTTGGCAGTTTTGTATCGAGGTGAACATCGAATTTTCTTGCGATTCGCTCAATGGCAAGATCGACGTGAATATCGCCTAATCCATGAAGAACCGTTTCTGATGTGTCGGCGTTTCGTTCAAGCTCAAGGGTTGGGTCTTCTTCCGTCATTCGAGTCAGCGACTCCGCCATCTTGTCGAGATCAGACTGAGCTCGAGGCGATACAGCGAGTGCGAAAACCGGGCTCGGTAGATCGACACCACCCAGTTTGACGTCGCTGCCTTTTTCGCCAAGAGTATCGAACGTCTGAGTATGGCTAAGTCGGGAGATGACTCCGATGTCACCTCGAACAACTGAATCGACACCGGCGGTTTCCTTGCCGGTCGCCTGGTACACCTGCCCTACTCGTTCCGACTCACCCTTGTTTACGTTCCATAGTGGGGCGTTCGATTTCACGGTAGCGCCATAAACCCGGAAGTAAGAAAGCTTGCCTACGAACGGATCGGCGGAGGTCTTGAAGATGAGGTTGGCCTGAGCACCTTCTGGTACCTCAGGCTTTTCGACATCGTCCGGAGACGGTAGTAAATCGATGATTGCATCAAGAAGTTCGCTTGAACCAATATTGCTGGCGGCTGATGCTGCGAAAATCGGAACTATGTGTCTGCTGAGTATTCCAGTTTTTAAACCAGTGTTGATCTCGTCGGAAGTGAGAGTCTCACCATCGAGATACTTCATCATCAGGTCGTCATCGGCTTCGGCGATTGCCTCAATTACCGATTCTGCCAGTTCGCCGGTTGTCACTGCACCGAACGATTCGGCGTCGCCATCTACCCCCTGAACAGGCACACACTGCCTGCCCCACGATTCTGCAAGTTCGGTACAGGTTTGTTCAAAAGAGGAGTTTTCTCGGTCGAGCTTGTTCACGACTATGACTGTCGGAATGCCTAGATCTTGCGTGTAGTTCCATGCTTGTTGGGCACCGACTTCAACGCCGGAAGCTGCCGAAACCACAAGAATTACAGCGTCGGCGACTCGAACTGCCGAAAGCATGTCGCCACGGAAATCAGGATACCCGGGAGTATCGAGCAGGTTTATTCGGTGATTTTTCCAATCACTCGGCAGGACAGCGAGCTGAATGCTCGATCCTCGTCGCTGTTCTTCGGGCTCGTAATCTGAATAGCTGGTCTTGTCATCGACCTTGCCCTGCCGGTTGGTTCCACCGGCTGTAAAGAAAAGGGCATCAACGAGCGAGGTCTTACCCGCACCGTTATGCCCTACAAGCGCAACGTTTCGTATTTGACTCGTGTTCAAATCAGCCATACCGCGTCTCTCCGTAGATCCGAGGCGACTTGGACGATTACTGCCCCGGTTTAATGGGTCGAGTTCGCTATGGCTGGGATATTAGCAGGAGTTACGAACTTTAGTAAAAGTTTGATCTGAGGAGCGCGTGAGGCGACGAGTTTTGGAGCGAGGCTAGGCGGAACCTGCCGCGTACAGATTTCATCACCCAACGCGACAAAATCTGTCCTCCCCCGTCACGGGGGGAGTTAGAGGGGGAGCTTGCAGCGCGGTCCCAAGTCATCCGATGACGCCCGGACCTAAAACGAGTCTGCAGCGAAAGCCGAGTCGTTCGACGACGAGCACGATAACGCCGCGCTCAACACCCAAATAAAAACGGGGTCGGTGATGACAAGGAGATAAACATGTCACTACCGACCCCATTAGACGGATGAGGAGACCGTTCGGCCCGAAGGCCTAGATATCGTCTACTCGACGCTAGTTCGCTCTCATCACTTGGCACCACCTAGCGCTTACGCCGAGCAATTGAACTGCCTCGTTTCCGTCTGATATCTATAAAAGCACTCTCATGTGAGGCTGAAATAAAACCTTTGTAGGAACTGTGTGAGATTTCATGTTCAAGATTGCGTGCGTAGCGCAAATGCGGACGACGCTTGCAGGTGGCGTTATGGCACTTCGTGACCCTTCGACGGGGCTCAGGATGATGCTTTGGGTACATGTCGGCGGGTTTAATCAGTCCTCCCCCGTCACGGGGGAGTTGGGGGCATGCTGAACCAGTCGAAGCAGTGCGAGTTTGCGATAACCGACCGGGCATTCAATCACGACCGCACAAATCTGTCCTCCCCCGTCACGGGGGAGTTAGAGGGGGAGCTTGCAGCGCGGTCCCAAGTCATCCGATGACGCCCGGACCTAAAACGAGTTTGCAGCAAAAGCCGAGTCATCCGATAACGCCCCGCCTAACAGAAAAAAACGGGGCCGGAAGTGACAGCGAGATAAAACTTGTCACAACCGACCCCGTTTACGGATGAGGAGACCGTTCGGCCCGAAGGCCTAGATATCGTCTACTCGACACCAGTTCACCACCACCACTTGGCGCTTACGCCGAGCAATTGAACCGTTCCGTTTCCGTGTAGTAACTATGAAACCATCCCTGTGTGAGTCTCGAATTAAACCTTTGTAGGAACTGTGTTAGAAAACCAACTACAAACTTTTTGAACACCATTTCGACTCTAATTCACGTCGGATCTTCGAAAAGAAATTGCGTAGTGGTGCATTTTGGAGTTACGCTAAGCGTGAAATGATTTTTCTTCACGCGCCGCAAACTGACTGCCTCTGTTGCTGTACCACCTCTGAGGAGATGGCACTCTAGGCCGCGCACGAGCACGCACCGGAACGCCTCCCCTCGCCTATCGAAAGCGGGGGGTTTTTATTTGGCGATTATTAGTTCAACAAAAAAATCTATAAATGGCATCAGTCACTTCAGGCGAACCAGGCTTCTTCAGTTTTCCGCACCCGATCAACGCTAGCGTTGCTCGAGCGGTCGCAGCTGGAGTCGTCATCATGGCAGTTGCAACGATCGTGTTCGATCAGCCATGGATCACTCTATTGCTTTCTTACGGTTTCATAGCCCGGGTGGCAGCTGGACCGCGACTCAGTCCCCTCGCGCTAATTGTCACGAAATTCATCGTTCCGAAATTCGGCCTTCCCTATCGACCGGTTGCAGGACCACCAAAGCGATTTGCCGCTTCGATTGGAATCGTGTTCAGCGTAACCGCTGCCGTTCTATCGCTAGGATTCGGTTTGAACGGCGCTGCCTACATCGTTCTCGGCGGGTTAATTGCTGCAGCCGGACTCGAGAGTATTTTTGGATACTGTCTCGGATGTCAGGTCTTCGGGTTCCTCATCAACTGGGGCATAATTCCTGAGAGCGTTTGTGAAGACTGCGCTAACTTCGAGCAGCGAGCGAAGCGAATGGCAGCACGTGGGCTTCGACCCGATGGTTCACCACTAGTCGACACTGAGTAGCCAGTCACATCTGACAAACAAAAACGCCTGACCGATTTGGTCAGGCGTTTTTTTATTAGCTCGATACTCGTTGCTCGACTACGCTTCGCCGCGTTCCTTGTACTCTTCGAATAGCTTCCATGTGTTGTCGTTGAACGGATAGTACTTGCCCGGCGACTGAGGGTTCTTACGAAGCTCCTTCTTAATAACCTGCTCGACCTCTTCACGCTCGGCTGCTATTTCGAGAACACGTTCCGCCATTGCAGCTGGAACGACCACGACTCCATCATCGTCACCAATGATTGCGTCACCCGGTCGAACAACCACGCCACCGCACTCGATCACATCATTCACACCCCACGGTTGCATAACAGCAGGTCCCTGTTTGGCGGTAGAAGAGTGTGCAAATACGGGGAATCCGTAGTCCTTCAGTTCGGCCGTATCGCGAACTGAACCATCGGTAACCAATCCGCCAACTTTGAGTTGAGCGAGTCGGTAGAACTTGATATCGCCACCGATCGACTCCCACGGACCGACCGAGGAAGCGACAAGCACTTCGTTAGGACCACAAAGTTCGAACGCAACGTACTCTGGTGAATCAGCGGCTTTTGGCTTGTCCTTGAGAATGTCTGGACGGTGTGGAACGAATCGGAGCGTGACCGCCCTACCGACCATTTTCTGGCCCGGGAAGATCGTGCGCGCCCCGTGGATCATCGCCTGTGGCCAGCCGTCCACCCAAAGTCCATCGATAAGCGTTTGAGTAGGAAGTTCGCCTAGCTTGGCGAGCATCTCATCTGAAATTGCGGGTTCGGTTGTCACCGGTTTCTCCAATTGCTTTCTGTCAGTAGTTTCGATTGAAATAAGTTGGTTATGAACCCTGCTTGAATTTATCGAGCACAGTAACCAGTGCAGCACTCGCAGGAACGGGCACACCAGCATCTCGACCAATTCGTACTACGGCGCCGAGAATATCGTCGAGTTCAAGCGGCTTGCCGTGGTCAAGGTCGTACTGAAGTGATGCCTGAGTTTCTTCAGCCTCACCAATTGCGTCTTCCATCTTGCCGTCGACACATCGAGGTGGGAAGTTCACGCCCTGCGACTGCCCAACAGCCACAATTTCTTCCATCACTGTTCGTACAGTGTGTTCGCCATGAGGGCTGGCTAGAACTTCGACAAACGAAGCTCTCGAAGCTGCCATCACCGATCCAATCGCTCCTACGCTGACCATCTTGGTCCACAGCGTGTCGACGATGTTGGTGGAAACAGCGACCTGCATTCCCTCTCGTGAGAATAGCTTTTTGATGGCTTCAGTTCGGTCTGTCTGCGAACCGTCTGCTTCACCAAACTCGATCATTGCGGTTGAACCACTCTGGTGAATGTGACCTGGCGCAGCAATTCCTGTTTCGATATAGGTTGCACCTTGAAGAACGTGCTTGTCGCCGAACTCTTTTCCGAGAATCTCCCCGGCGGTCGCCCCGTTCTGGATAGTCAGAATGTTCGTGTTTTCACCAATCAAACCCTTCATCGTAGGGAACGATTCTGCGTTCGAGTAAAGCTTGATGCAGTGAAGTACGAGGTCGACTTCACCAACGGTTGCAGGATCGTCAGTCACATCGACTTTTACGTTAAAGCTGCCCCAATGGCTGTCGACCTGAAGACCGTTTTTGGCAATGGCATCTTTGTGCGCACCCCGGGCGATCAATACAACGTCTTCGCCCTGATTCGCTAGTAGGCCGCCGAAATATCCGCCGACAGCTCCTGCACCCATAACCGCTATACGCATTGCCAATACCTAATCCGTTCTTTGTTCCAGAACCACTCGTTTGAATTTCGCCGTCAACATTATCGGAATGTTTGGCTCCGCGGTTCCAAGTTATCTACTCAGTTCATCCTCATCTTCGAAACACAATGTCTATTCGGTAACAAACTGGCAAAACAATTGTTAAAGAAAACCAAGAATCCACTGGTAAAATTCTTTGTCGTTCACAAAAGGAAACATAAATTTGTCAGAAACTACTCTCGTTCGATCTGGAAACCGCTCGAATTCAACGCAGCGACCGATCAAGATCACTCCCGGATACGTACCCGATGCTGAAGGTTCAGCACTGATCGAAACCGGCAACACAATTGTTATGTGTGCAGCGACAGTAGAGACGAGAGTTCCGCCCTGGATGCGTGGCAAAGGTACGGGCTGGGTAACAGCCGAGTATTCGATGCTTCCACGCTCGACTCGTGAGCGAGTTCGTCGAGAACGAAGCAAAGTTGGCGGTCGAACCCAAGAGATTCAGCGGCTAATCGGCCGAGCACTTCGATCGGTTACCGATCTTTCGGCTCTCGGAGAAATTTCTATCCTTCTCGATTGCGACGTAATTCGCGCCGATGGCGGAACCCGCACAGCTTCGATCACAGGCGCATACGTTGCTTTGCATCAAGCACTCTCAGGACTACTTGAAGCTGGAACAATCGAAACGATCCCTCTAAAAGACTCCATAGCGGCAATCAGCGTAGGAATGGTCGAAGGCGCTGCAGTTCTCGACCTCGACTACAACGAAGATTCTGCTGCAGACGTTGACATGAACGTCGTAATGACTGGGTCGGGCGAGTTTGTTGAGCTTCAGGGAACAGGCGAAGAGGCTACGTTCACCCGAGCGCAACTCGATGAAATGCTAGGACTCGCTGAAACCGGAATTGAAAACCTTCTGGCAGCGCAACGCACCGCGCTTGCAATATAGCGATAGCCGGTAGCTCAAAAATATTTGAACACCGCCGCAGGAATTAGCGGCACGACCATTTAGAACTAGAGAAACAAGAAATCACATGGCGAAAATCACATCGGTTATCGGACACGAAATTCTCGACTCACGAGGTAATCCAACCGTAGGAGCGACCGTCGTTCTAGATGACGGCACCACAGCTTCCGCAGCAGTTCCCTCTGGAGCTTCAACAGGTAGTCGAGAAGCTGTTGAGCTTCGAGATGCTGACAAGAATCGATTCGGTGGCAAGGGTGTTCTCAAGGCTGTCAGCGCTGTGAACGGTGAGCTTGGCAAGGCTGTGACTGGTTTGGAAGCAGCCGACCAGCGAGCAGTCGACCAGGTGATGATCGATCTAGACGGTACTGCCAACAAAGGCCGTGTCGGTGCGAACGCTATTCTCGCTATTTCTCTTGCTGCGCTTCGAGCCGGGGCCGTTAGCTCGGGCAAAGAAGTGTTCCAGCACATCGCAGAGCTCGCTGGCAACGATTCGCCAACAGAGCTTCCGGTTCCGATGTTCAACGTGTTGAACGGTGGAGCTCATGCAATGGGTTCGACCGATTTCCAGGAGTTCATGGTCGTCCCCGCCGGAATTGGTTCTTTCTCCGAAGCAATTCGCTGCGGTGCTGAGATGTACCAGTGGCTCCAGAAGAAGCTTCACGCAGATGGGCACGCAACTACCGTTGGTGACGAAGGTGGATTCGCTCCACAGGGTCTGACTAATCGACAGGCGCTCGAGTACGCAACGGCAGCAATCGAAGGCGCTGGTTACAAGCCCGGCGAAGATGTGTTCATCGCACTCGACCCAGCGTCGTCTGAGTTCTACGTCGACGGCATCTACGACCTCTCACGGGAGAGCCGAAAGCTTTCGAGCGAAGAGATGGTCGAAGAATACGCGACTCTCGCCAAAGACTTCCCGATCTACTCTGTTGAAGATGGATTGGCTGAAGACGACTGGGCAGGATGGGAAGTTCAAACCGCCAAGACTGGTGACCGCATACAACTGGTGGGCGACGACTTGTACGTCACCCAGGCTCGGTACGTTCAACAGGGAATCGATACCAAAGCAGGCAACGCAGTTCTCGTAAAACTGAATCAGGTTGGAAGTGTTTCCGAAACGCTCGACACCGTAGCCCTCGCACAAAACTCAGACTTCGGAGTTGTGATTAGTCACCGTTCAGGCGAAACTGAAGATACGTCCATCGCAGATTTGGCAGTCGGAACATCGGCTGGCCAGATTAAAACCGGTGCACCAGCACGAAGCGAACGAATCGCAAAGTACAACCGACTTCTCAGAATCGAAGAGCTTCTTGGAAGTAAGGCACAATACGCAGGCAAGCGTGTCCTGCCGAATTCGTAACAGAACATATTTGACCAAGAGCAAGTAAGCACGAGCAGTAGTAGAGGAACGGGCAAGAATATGGCAAAAACTAAAGTTGGAATCAACGGGTTTGGACGAATCGGCAGACAGGTTTTCCGAACCATTTCAGAACGACACCCCGACACGCTCGAGGTAGTCGCAATTAACGACCTGGGCGATGCAGCGACCAACGCTCACCTGTTCAAATTCGACTCTACATATGGTCGATACTCAGGAACCGTCGAAGCTGCTGACAATGCACTCGTTATCGACGGTCGAACTATCCCTTCGTTTTCAGAACGAGATCCATCGAACATCGCTTGGGGCGACGTAGGTGCAGAGATCGTGATTGAATCCACAGGCATTTTCACCGACGCAAATAAGGCTTCTGGGCACCTTGGCGACAGCGTAAAGAAAGTCATCATTTCTGCTCCTGCCAAGAACGAAGACCTCACGGTGGTACTTGGTGTGAACGACAGCCAGTACGACCCAGCAGCCCACAACGTAGTATCGAACGCATCGTGTACGACCAATTGTGTTGCACCAATGGCGAAAGTTCTCCACGACAACTTCGGCATCGAGAGTGCTCTCATGTCTACGATCCACGCCTACACGAACGACCAGAACATCCTCGACCAGATGCACAGCGATCTTCGCCGATCACGTGCAGCAGCCAACAGCATCATCCCAACCACTACGGGTGCCGCCAAGGCAGTAACAATCGTTATTCCTGAACTCGCTGGCAAGGTCGACGGTATGGCATACCGAGTTCCGGTCATCACAGGTTCTGTAACCGACCTGACTGTGAAGCTCACCAAAGATGCTTCGCTCGCAGACGTGAACGAGGCCTTCAGGCAGGCATCGATGGCCGACGGACTTCATGGCATTCTCGGCTACTCCGACGAACCGCTGGTATCTGTCGACTACATCGGCAACCCGAACTCATGCACCATCGACTCACTCGCAACCTCAGCAGTTGGCGATGGATTCGTGAAGGTAGTCGGCTGGTACGACAATGAATGGGGATACTCCTCACGAACTGCCGACCTCGCCAACTTCATGGTCGAAAAGGGACTGTAGTCCAGACAAACCTTCGAGTTAAGTTCGAGAATCAAAGCCCCGTGATTCGCGTCACGGGGTTTTTCTTTGTGACTTTCAGTTCATCAATTCTCAACTCAGAAAACTGCCTTCGGGCACAAGCGAGCGTATAATTTCGGGCAATGCGTCACGATGACGCAAGGGTGTGGCGCGGGTTCGGTGTCGCGATCACATTTCACTTCGATTAGAAGCAGTGCTTCAATCGACATGTAAAAGCCGGAAGGACCGTAAGAAGATGGCAACATCAACCAATGGCGCAGCGGGCGCACAGCGTTGGAAAGAAATGTCTAAGCCCGAAGTGGGCGACTGGCGAGTAAAGGGCGGATTGGCCCAGATGCTCAAGGGCGGCGTGATCATGGACGTCGTTACCCCTGACCAGGCAAAGATCGCTGAAGACGCCGGTGCAGTTTCAGTTATGGCGCTCGAACGCGTGCCTTCAGACATCCGCCGAGACGGTGGTGTCGCACGAATGTCCGATCCCGACCTCATCTCAGGAATTATCGATGCCGTATCCATTCCAGTAATGGCAAAGGCTCGAATCGGTCACTTTGTAGAGGCACAGATTCTCGAATCTCTTGGTGTCGACTACTGTGACGAATCTGAAGTTCTAACCCCAGCCGACAACGAGTACCACATCGACAAATGGCAGTACAAAATGCCTTACGTCTGTGGCGCACGAAACATAGGTGAGGCACTTCGCCGAATCGGTGAAGGTGCAGCGATGATCCGCACGAAGGGTGAAGCTGGAACAGGTGACATCGTTCACGCTGTTACGCACGCTCGCCAAATTCAGGCCGACATCCGAACTATCCAGAACGCTCCAACTGAAGAGCTGATGACATTGGCACGAGACTACGCAGCTCCTTACGAGCTTGTGGTTGAAGTAGCCCGAACCGGAAAGCTTCCTGTTGTGAACTTCGCAGCTGGTGGTATCGCAACCCCTGCCGACGCTGCATTGCTGATGCAGATTGGTGTTGAGGGTGTGTTCGTTGGTTCTGGAATCTTCAAGAGCGATAACCCGGCAAAGATGGCCGACGCTATCGTTCGAGCAACGACTCACTTCAACGACCCAGACATGCTTGCCGAGATCTCTCGTGGACTTGGTGACGCTATGTCGGGAATCGAAGCAAACAAGATTCCTGAAGACCAGCAGCTCCAGACCCGAGGTTGGTAAGCAACTTGAACGGAAATGCCAGCTCGTCGGTGCAGGGTAAACCCCGCATCGGCGTGCTTGCGCTGCAGGGCGATTTCGCCGAGCACATCCACATGCTCGGCTTGATCGGAATCAACGCCACCGAAATTCGCAAAGTTGAACAACTGAACGAAGTCGATGGCTTGATTATTCCCGGTGGTGAAAGCACGACTATCGTCAAACTGCTCCACATGTTCGACTTTGTTGACGAACTAAGAGCACACGTCGAATCGGGAATGGCACTTTGGGGCACTTGCGCAGGCATGATTGTGATCGCTCGCGAACTTGCCGATCCATACCCGACTCCGCTAAATCTCATCGATATCGGCGTTGCTCGAAACTTCTTCGGCCGTCAGGTCGACAGTTTTGAAGCGGAACTGAAAATCACCGGCATCGAGGGCGACCCGATGCGTGCAGTGTTCATCCGAGCACCTATCGTTCAAGACACCGGCGACGGAGTCGAAACGCTTGCAATTGTTCCGGCAAAAGACGACGGTACACCTGAACAAGCTGTGGCAGTGAAAAAAGGTCGAGTGCTCGCAAGTTCGTTCCATCCAGAACTAACTGAAGACACCCGATTGCACTCACTGTTCGTAGAACTAGCCGACGAAGCTAGAACCGATTCGGCCAGAATTAGCCGTTCAACGGAGGAATCCCCGAGCACGGTATGATCCGCCACCTTCACCCAACAGATTCTCCCGGACTGCTGCAGTTTAGCCAGTCGTCGGGTCAGGGTGAGACGTGCACTTTAGCGGGTGCGCTTAGCGGGGCAATTCAAGGTGGACTCGGAGGTTTTCCAACAGTCAAGTACGCAGGTATCGCTCTATCGCCGCGCGCATGGCAAAGCTGCTGGGTTGAGGCGAGACGAGGACGGATCAACGGGGTACTACGTGCGGGACCTCGATCAGGCCCCCAAGCGTGGGAAGTCGGCGAACTATATCTGCGCAACTCCAAATCGGAACTTGCCCTCGATCTGCTTGAGCAAATAGCCGTTCCAGCCGGTGGAGCTGGAGCACACAGGATATTTGCACGTGTACCAGCGAACAGTGCTGTCTACGACGATGCTCGCAAAGCAGGATATTCCACTGTGCACCGAGAATCCGTTTTCCGAGCTGATTCTGCCACTGACGCTATTACGAAACTCGGCATACCCGATCATTCGCTCCAACTTCGACAAAGAGATAAGTCGGATGATGCAGCACTGTTCCGAATGCACAATCTCAACACCCCGATCGAAGTGCGAATGAAGCTTGGTCAAACATTACAAGATTGGGTGGCAGGTTCGGAACGACTCGGACGTAAGCCTTCAGAGTGGGTTTATGATCTGGCAACCGGAGAGATCGGTGGCTTAGTACAGCGAAAATCGACTCGATCAGGTTTGATGTTCAATTTGAATTGGGCTGCTGAGGCGGGGTCGGAGCTACCCGGATTAGTCGCAGCAGCACTGGCCGCCAGCAAAGACATTCCAGTGTCGGTTGCGGTGCCAGAATATCGACCGGCGCTATCACATTTACTTGTCACACTAGGGTTCGCGGAACAGGCGCAATATGAAGTGATGGTAAAACCATTGGCTCAAACCGTTACGGAAGCTCAAAAAGCTTTCGCAGCAATAAATTAGTCGTAGAATCGGCTAACCAAGAATTTTAGAAGCTAGGAGAAGTTCGAACTGGTAGATCCCAACGCACAGGTCGTCGACGATCTGGAAGCATTCATCGATATATTTCCGTACGAAATCGCTGAAAATCTGAGAGCACGCGAAGATATTGGCGACCTAGTTGAAGTAGTGCTTGATCTTGGCAGGAATCCTGAGGCACGGTTCTCGGTCGAAAATGTCTCGCTCGCAGAAATCGAAGTCACCCGACAGCAGATTGCACACGTGGTTGAGCATGTTGGTCATTTCGGTGACGACAATCGAGCTGGAATCGAACGTACTCTTCACCGTATTTCGGTGATGAGAAATCGAGCTGGCGAACCAGTCGGATTAACGTGTCGAGTTGGGCGTGCGGTGTACGGATCAGTTCGACTAATCGAGGACCTTATTCGATCAGGCAAGAGCGTTTTGATTCTGGGTCGACCCGGTGTTGGTAAAACCACAATCCTCCGTGAAACCGCAAGGGTTCTTGCCGATGAAGCTGGCAAACGGGTTGTTGTTGTCGACACATCTAACGAAATCGCCGGCGACGGTGATGTCCCACACCCAGCGATTGGTCGTGCGCGGCGAATGCAGGTCGCAAACACCAGCCTCCAGCACAAAGTAATGATCGAGGGTGTTGAAAACCATATGCCCGAAGTTATCGTCATCGACGAAATGAGCACCGAGCTAGAAGCACTCGCCGCTCGAACCATCGCAGAACGTGGTGTTCAGCTTGTCGCAACTGCGCACGGAAACACACTCGGCAACGTCATGTCGAATCCGACGCTTGCCGATCTTGTAGGTGGGCAGCAAACCGTTACGCTCGGTGACATCGAAGCGCGCCGACGTCGCACGCAAAAGACAGTTCTAGAACGTAAGCATGATCCAACATTCGATATTGTCGTAGAAATTCGCGAACGAAATGCCGTTGCCATTCACCCCGAAGTCGGCACAGCTATCGACCGGATGTTGCGCGGTATTTCAATTCCGCAAGAAGCGCGTCGCTTGCAGTCCGATGGCAGGGTTGAAACCGAGGTTGAGGAGATACCCGGTTCCGAATCGGAATTCGCTCCTGCGCCATTCGATGTAAATGATGTTGGTCGCCGTCGCCGCCCTAGAGACAGGGAACGTGGTCGCGGCCGTGATCGTCAGGATCGAGAACCCCGAAATCCTTTCAATAACGCACTTAGCAGCATCGGCGGCAGTTCTGATTTCAATCTAGATGGAATTGACGAACCTGCAGAACCGCCGAAGCAAGTTGTGACCAAAGTCTTCCCATTCGGTATACCTAAGACAGCAATTTCTGAAGTGGTAAACGAAATCAACGCTCCGGTTCAGGTTGTCGACTTCGCCGATTCAGCCGAGATTTTCGTGACTACGAAATCACACTACAGTCGCCGGCCAACAGCTGTAAGGCGAGCCGAGCGTGACGGTGTGATAGTGCATGTGCTTCGGCGTGGAACCAAAGAGCAGATTCGTCAGTTTTTGAAGCGATTTGGGCAGGAAAAAACTCGAGCAGCTAGTGTTGATACCAGCGACTTCGAAGAGCACAACCAGAGCGGCCGATCACGAGAAGCGCTGAAAGAAACTGAAGCAGCGATTAGTCGAATCGTCTCAGGCGAGCAACGAGTCGAACTGATGGCACAGCCACCGTATGTTCGCCGATTGCAACACGGTCTGGCTGCACGAAACAATTTAGGATCGGCAAGCATGGGCAGAGAGCCCTCGCGGCGCGTTGTTATCCGGCGTCGCAAGCGTTAGAGTTCAGGCTATTATTTCCGGGCGACACATCGCTCCCACATCTGCAGGAACAAGGAATACGAGTTGGCTGGTAAGCAGCAGGAAGAAATGGACTTCGGTGCCGAGGCCGAGCGCATGCAAAAGCGCACGGTTGAAGGCGGACTTTTAATCACTTTCGAAGGTGGCGAAGGAGTTGGCAAGTCAACACAGGCGGAACGACTATTTCACAAGCTTCAGAGCTTTGGCATCGACACGATTCATTGCCAGGAACCTGGCAGCTCTGATTTAGGAAACAACGTCCGCCGTTGGATCAAACGGTCAAACTCATCTTCTCCGCTTGCTGAAACTTTGCTTTTTGAGGCAGCCCGAGCGCAACTGATGTTCGAAACAGTTCGCCCTGCCCTCGACCGAGGCAAAGTCGTAGTCCTAGATCGGTACATTGACTCCACACTGGCTTATCAGGGATACGCCCGTGGTGGCGATCTAAAAACGATTAAGCAGCTCAACGATATTGCCACGGCGGGATTCAACCCTCATCTGACAGTTCTGTTAGATCTCGATCCAAAACTAAGCTTGGCGAGAGTCTCTAACGAACCAGACTTGTTCAGTGCTCAGGATGGCAAAGCCGCTACGCGAGTCGATGATGAAGGTCAGCGACGTTTCGAAGAACAGCCGCTGAAGTTCCACCAAAACATACGAAAAGGTTACTTGGAGCTATCCAAGACTGATCCTCGCTGGTGTGTGATCAAAGCAGATCAGGCTGGGCACCGAATCGCCGATGCTATCCTCAAACGAGTTCGTCGATTGCTTATCGAGCGAGACATTCCAGAGTCGCTTTTCAAGCGTTAGATTCGTTCACGGCTCGGCCTGTCGTCCTTCGAGAGCCTCAGGATGACATTGATAGAATTGCTGCTGTGTTGGCAGGCCGAACCTATTCAGCGGACCCGAGGCTGATCTGGGTGTAGCAGTACCGTAGCCATTGATGGAAGAACGTGTTCCTGTGCATCCGCCATCGATTAACCGGGTTTGCAGGATCGAAGTTTTGTACCGGCAACACCGATTCGTCGTCGGCATCACGTAGTACTTCGTACGCCAGCCTTCCGGAGCTGTACTCTGGGTGCCCTTGATGCATCAACACCTTTTGATCTTTAGTCTCAAAGATGGTGTAGCCCGATTCCGGACCATGTGCCAGAAGATTAATATCGCCTCGATCACGAGCAATTAGAAGTTCATCATCATCCATTCCGGCCATACGACTTTGTGGCGAGAGAAATGCGTCGTCCATCGCGCCCATGATGAAGTGCTCGGTGTCGAGGTTATTCAGTTCATATACACCGAACAGCTTCTGATCGAAATCGACCTTGCTGATCCCTTCCAGATAGGCGAGTGCGAACGCACCCCAGCAGATACCTAGCGTGTTTGGTGTGTTCTCACGGGCATGCTTCGCTATTTCCGTGAACTCGTTCCAGTATGCGACGTCTTCGAACCTAAGATGCTCAACCGGAGCGCCAGTGATGATTAGTCCGTCGAGCGGAGTGTCTTTGGTCGCCTCTGCGTAGCTGACGTAGTTATCATCAAGATGACCCGGCTCCCAAGTTTTGTACTGGTGCGACTCCAATCGAATCCAAACTGGTTCGATCTGCAAAACAGATAGTCCCAGCGGGAGCAGCAGGTTGAACTCATACTTCTCACCGAGCGGCATGATGTTCATGATCCCGATGCGAAGAGGTCGAATATCTTGCTTCTCAGCCTGAGGAACCGGAACCCACTTCACGCGGTTCTGTTCAATCTCTGGGAGAGCGTGATAGTTCGTTGGAAGAATTAAAGTCATAGAAGTAACCGCCGATCCCGAACGCTTTTACACGTTCGCGATCGGCGCAAATTTTTGCTATCTAGTTAGCTTTAGGCTCCGAACGCAGCTTCGAAGTCTTCCTTGATGTCGTCGATGTGCTCAAGTCCCACAGAAACTCGAACCATCGTTGGTGTTACACCTGAAGAGAGTTGATCTTCTTCCGAGAGCTGTTCGTGCGTGGTTGAAGCAGGGTGAATGACGAGAGTCTTCGCATCACCCACATTTGCTAGATGGCTCGCCAGCTTTACGTTGTCGATGAAGCTAACAGCCTTTTCATAACCACCCTTGAGTTCGAAGTTCAACATCGCACCCGATCCTCGAGCAGTGTATTTCTGCGCAAGATCGTAGTACGGGCTAGATTTCAGTCCCGGGTAGCTCACAGAGCTAACGGCGGGGTGAGATTCCAGCCACGTAGCGAGCTCTAAGGCGTTCGCAGTGTGGCGTTCAACTCTCAAGCTGAGCGTTTCCAGCCCCTGCAGCAACAGGAACGAGTTGAATGGCGACTGCGATGCTCCGTAGTCACGCAAACCTTCAATTCTCGCTCGCATCGCGAATGCGACGTTGCGGTTCTCAGGCAAGCCGAGCATGTTGCAAATGTCGCTTCCAAATCCAAAAGCTTCCCAGTGAACTAGCCCGTGATACGCATCACTCGGATCGCTGAACAGAGGGAACTTGCCGTTGCCCCAGTTGAACGTGCCGGCATCGACGATGACACCTCCGATAGTGGTGCCGTGACCGCCAATCCATTTGGTTGCGCTTTCGACCACTACATCAGCACCGTGATCGATCGGACGAATCAGTGCCCCAGCCGCGCCAAGCGTGTTATCGACGATGAGTGGGATGTCGTGCTTTTTCGCAACAGCCGAGATTTTTTCCAGATCGGGCACGTTGAATCGCGGGTTACCCATCGATTCCAGATACAGCGCCTTGGTATCCGCATTTATAGCAGCCTCGAACGACTCTGCTGTGTCATCGGCAGCGAACGTGGTGTTTATACCTAATCGAGGGAACTGTGCCTTGAACTGGTTGTAAGTTCCACCGTAGAGGTACGGCGAGGATACGAGGTGGTCGCCGGCTTCAAGCATGTTCGTAATGGCGATGAACTGAGCCGACTGACCCGATGAAGTGGCAAGTGCAGCAACTCCACCTTCAAGCGCGGCAATGCGCTTTTCAAAGACATCGGTGGTTGGGTTCATGATTCGGGTGTAAATATTCCCGAACTCTTTTAGCCCAAATAGATTCGCACCGTGCTCAGCGCTATCAAATACGTACGAGGTTGTCTGATAAATCGGAACTGCCCGAGCGTTTGTTGTCGGGTCAGGTGCCTGTCCAGCATGTAGCTGTTGAGTCTCAAATCTGTAGTCGCTCATAATTTTCCTTACTGATTTTCAGCGAAATAGTTAATAACCAGAATTCGTTCAACCAAACACATAGTCACCGCCGGACCAGCAAGCATAGTGTGAAAATATTTGGTCGATTTTCGTTAGAACTTCAGCGTGGTTCATTCTGGCGAAACCGCATCATACGATACTGATCATGAAAACGATGTGACGTTTTCAAAATGGTGTCCTCGTTATGCGGGAATAGTTAGACGCAGTTTATAGAAAAACGATGCATCAACCCGCTTTATTCGAGCGAATCGACGGCTTCGTAAACTACTGCCAGCACCTGTTTTAATCGTCGATCATGCTTTGGTTCACCTGGCATTCCGTTGAACACCAGTGAAACCGCAAGTCCTCTTTCGGGGTCTGCAAAACCCGTCGACGATTCTTTACCGCCATGGCCGAACGTCACGGCCGACGCTGGAGTACCGTATCCGTAAGGAACAGCCGGGCTGTGTCGCTGGCTATCGATAAAGAATCCCAAGCCACGATCCATAACGACACCGAACGTTTCGTCCAATAAACCTTCGTGTTGACGGGTTATCAAAGTAGTTAGCGTGCCCTCAGCAATAATTTGCTCGCCGGTCAGCGCCACACCGTCATTCAGCAACATCGAGTAGAACTTCACCATATCTTGTGCAGGACCGTGGAAGCTGCTCCCTGGGCGAACAAACCGCCCCAGCCGTTCAGGCGTGTATGCAGCGCTGACAGTCATCGGTTGACGACGAGAATCGTGCATAACTCCGAGTCGCTCACCCAACGTTTCAGCCGTATTTGGATCGACATTTGAAAAAGTGCTGTTCATCCCAATTGGATTGAGGATGAAATCTTGCACGAACGATTCATATGAACTTCCGCTCGCTCGTTCGATAATCTCGCCCAGAACGTGCCATCCAGCAGTCGGTATGTAAGCCGAGCGCTCACCAGATACCCATCCTTCGATGGTTGCTGAACCACTCAGACGAGAAATCACCTCTTGCCGATTGTTCCCTCCATCGGCAAGGGCATCGTCTGCCAATCCGGAAGTGTGATTCATGAGGTGCTTGATTTGAATCGACGATTTGCCGTTAGCCGCGAATTCTGGAATGTGAGTAGCGACCGGATCGTCGAAATTCAGACGACCTGAATCCGCCAACACCCCAAGTGCAACAGCAGTAATCGGCTTTGCCGATGAAAATAATGGCATCACCGAGTTGTTCGTCAGTGCGACACCCGAATCTACAACTCGCTCACCAACGGCAAAATCTGCCACCAGTTCGCCGTCAATGGCCACACTCAATTGGGCGCCGGGGTGAAGTCCATCCTGAATCTGCTGTTCAAGTAGGTCCTTAACCGGTTCGAATGCGGCAGTAAAAACGGGGTCGGAAATTTGGTCTGAATTGATCACGTCATCATGGTATTGACCCAACCCAGTCGTAGTCCAACCCAAACACCGGTTCATTCAACAGACCTCGTTGTGTCACCAAGCCGCATCATCTCTACCAATCTCGACTTTCACAGAGCTTCACATGCGAGTATTCTCGTTCTGCCAAATATCCAATAATTTAGTGCGGAGCAATACGGGTGAACAAGAACACACTGAAGCAGAAGCTGAACGACGGTAAAGCCACAGTAGGACCATTTGTTGGTTTGCCATCACCCGGTATGACCGAAACGATGGGCTGGATGGGATTCGATTTCGTGGTTATCGACTGCGAACACGGGCCTATGGACTTCGAAACAGCCGAGCACATGATTCGTGCTGCAGAACTTTCTGGCACAACCGCTATTTTGCGAATTGGTTTGAACGAACAGCAGCACATTCAGCGATACATGGATGCAGGTGCTGCCGGAGTAATGATTCCGCTTATCAACAACGGTGCAGACGGAAAGGCAGTCGTCGACGCTGTGAAGTACCCACCCATGGGCAAGCGAGGAGCCTTCGCGGGTCGAAACGCACGCTTTGGTCTTCAGGACATGGCCGAATACATCAAGGAATCGAACGAAGAAACCTTCGTGTCTCTCCAGATCGAAACTCCTGAAGGCATCGAAAACGCAGACGAGATCATCGCAACAGAAAATGCCGATGCGATCTTCTTAGGACCTGGCGACCTTTCCGTGAACTTTGGAATTCCAGGGCAGACTATGAGCGACCAGGTGGTAGATTCGATTCAGGACCTACACGAACGAATCACTGCCACAGGTAAGCACACCGGTACTCTCGGCGTTACCGTCGAACAGACGTTGTTCTGGCACGAACGTGGCATCAAATGGCTCGTTAGCTCTGCTCCTAAATTCATGCAGGCTGGAGCCGCCGACTACCTTGCTGGCGTCAAAGGCCCGTTGGGTCTCTAGGACTTCCATGTCGCATCCACGTTTCACACCGCATCAGGCCGTTGGCAATCGCTTAAAAGCCCGTGGTGAATCGTTCGACGATATGCGCGTCGGCAAGAAGGTTCTACTCACTTGGACAGAGAAGTGGGCAGAAGACCTTGCCGATGCGCTAGGAGCCACCCCAGCTCCTCGCACGATGTTTATCGACACGTTCTGGCTCCGCACGGTCGACAACGACGAGGGTGGCATTACAGTGGCGTTCGCGCCAATTGGAGCGCCCGGCACGATCATGCTGATGGAAGACCTGATCGCTTGCGGGGCTGAAAGCTTCGTAGGTGTTGGAGCGTCGGGCGGGTTGGATCCAAATCACCCTGTCGGAGACATACTAATTCCGAATGTTGTAAAAATTCTGAATGAAGGGACTTCGGCGCACTATCCCGACAACGGCGACCCGACTGCTGATCCCACCATGCTCACTGAGCTTTCGAGCTTGATCGAAAAACATGGTGGTCGTACGGCGAACGGTGACTGGTGGACGACTGACGGTTTCTATCGCGAGATGACTGACGATATTGCGAAGCATATGGATAACGGCATTCTCGGAATCGATATGGAAACTTCGGCGATGTACAGGGTCGCTGAGCACCGTGGCGTTTCAGCATGCAACATTCTAGTAGTTAGTGACGAGTTGTGGACCGACTGGAACTACGGAATCGACTTTTCCGAGTTCAAAACCGGCGTAAATGCCATGCACCAAGCAGCGCTGGAGTGGGCAGGCAGCTAAACGTCGTCACCCAAAATCTTTTGGCGAACCGTCTCAAGCACTTCACTAGCGATTTCGATCGAATGACCTGAGTCATTTGCATCGTAGATCTGTGCAGGAACCGCCCCGCCAACAGCATCGGGATTTCGTGCACCTAGTGCGTGTTTATCGAGCAACGCACCGACCGATTTCACAAAATCGAACGACGGATCGAACGCCATTGCATCCTCGCACAGGTCGGATAGATGCCCTCCCCAGACCATCTCGGCGCCCTTCTTATACAAGAAGCCTTTCACTGCTTTTACGGCAGTCTCGTGCGCCAGAAAGCACGCCAGTGCGTGGCGTTCTTGTTCGGCATTGGCCCGCGCAGCTTCCAGATCGGCGTCGGCCTGTGCCAGCCAACTTGCTGATGAATCTCGACTAGCCATATCGTCTATCCGTAGACCCTTTCGCCATTGTTTGCAGCATCGTGCAGCACTGGATCACGGCTTGGTGGATTTTCAAACTCGTCCCGCGTGTATACGTAGAAATTGATCCCGATTCGTGGTCGTAAATGAGTCGTCCAAAAATCGGCGCGCCGGTGAGTAGGTTCGTCAGTTTCCTGAACAACAACGAGATCCAATGCCGTTCCGGGTCCGACTTCGCCACGTGCGAACGGACCTATCAAGAACATCGATTCCATGCCGAGCTGTGGCATTTCGTCGATGAGTCGTTGAAGTTCGGCATCGAGCATCTGTCGACGTTGCGGGCCGAAGCCGTACATCATCGGCAAGACGTTATCCTCATTCGCGAAGCTCTACCAGCAAAAGCAATATCCAAAAAGTGAAAAACCATCAAACGGTGTAGAGGGTTGGCGCTTTTGGACGTGGGTAGATTTCGTCTTCGCTCAGTTCGTACGCCTCTTTTTTGTACACCTGAATTCGGTGACAGCCGAAATCTGGGATGTACATCAGATAGCCGTAAACTCGAACTGACATTGGTCCACGAAGCCGCTTGACTTCGACATGGTCGATGTCTTCTCGTGACCTAAGAACTTTAGGGTTCGCCGTGATGTAAATCCGACCACTCTTCGACAGACCAGCGTCGCCAACAAACACGTCAACGAACTCACCAGCGCTGTTGTACAGCTGCACACGATGATTTCCACGGTCGGCGACATAAATATCGCTGTGCTGATCGACAGTCACACCTGCGGGTCGATTCAACTCGCCATTGTCCGAACCACTGGTTCCGAACTGCAGTAGGAACTCTCCATCGGCGGAGAATTTCTGCACACGATCATTCCGCCAGTCGCCGATGACAATCGCACCATCGTTTGGATCAATTCCAACGCCCCACGGCATGTTGAACTGACCTTCGCCGTCTCCAAACGAGCCAAACGACGAGATGAACTTTCCATCGGCGGTGAACTTTTGAACACGGTGATTCATGGTGTCGACCACCAGTAAATCGCCATTGGCATCGAACGAAATTCCAGAAGGTCGATTCAGCTCGCCATCACCCGAACCGTGCGTGCCCCACGAGTTAAGTTTCTCGCCGTCTTTCGACCAAAAGCTAATCGTGTGATTGCCTTCGTCGGAAACTACAAGCGAATCGTCGGGACCAGCGATCATCTGCACAGGCCATACGAAGCCGCTTCCGATGTCACCTAAATCTTCGTCATCCCAATTGGTTCGACGAATCTGACCGCCTTCACCATCAGTTCGATTTAGCGTGTAGATATCGCGCTCGCTACCTACGACTAAATCGGTTGGATAGGTAGTAACTCGTCGCATTCCGAGTGTGGCGTGGAACGGGTAAGCCGCTCTGAGCAAGGCATGTGGTTTAGTCAATTTGTTGCTCCCTGAATTAAACCATCGTCTTTGCGTACGGGTTGAATTGTTCGAACTGCCCACCGACAATGTCGATCGGATCAAGTCCCATCCACTGGTTCAGGATCGTGCTGTAGATGCTGCGGAAGTCGATAGTGAAGTCCATATCTTCACCAAACTTCCAGTCAGCTACTGCCAGCGACGGATACTCGGAGTAAAGTCCGCCCTTCACGTTTTCGCCGATCAGGAACGCGCCACCACCGGTGCCATGATCCGTTCCCGAGCCGTTGTCTTTGATGCGTCGACCGAACTCAGTAAACACAAGAATGTTCACTTCCTCAGCCGCATCATGGTCACGAATATCCTGCATGAAGTCTTCGATAGCCGTGGTCAACTCTTCGAGCAGACGAGCGTGCGTCGGCACTTCTTGGGCGTGATGATCGTAGCCGGCGTGATTCGTATAGAAAATTCGTGTGCCGAGACCTGTTGTATGGACACGAGCAACATCACGAAGCGATTTTGCGATTGGATTATCGGCGTACTCGACCTTAGATTTGTACTGCCGTGGAGCCTCAGCAAGCATATCGGCGCCGGTAAGCACGTTGTTACCAGTCTGGCTCAGGTAATTCATCACCTGTCCTGATCCGATAGCCGGTGTGTACATTCGCTGGAATATCTGAAGATCGCGATCGCGTTCTTCCTGCAATTGAATTCCAGACATCAGTCCGTAGTTATCTAGATCACCAACAGAAGTGGCGACAACCCCAGGAGCAGCTAAAGCACGAGGTAATCCACGGCCGAAATTCACAGCAGTAACAGGGTTGGCACTTTCGGGGTCTAACTCTCGAATGACTTTTGCCAGCCAGCCCTCTGTTGCAACGATTTCAGGCTCACAGGTGTGCCAAATATCCATCGCTCTGAAGTGTGATCGGCTTGCATGCTCCGTTCCCACTCCCTGCACGATTGCCATCTTGCCCTGTTCGTATATGCGCTTGAACGCAGCCGCCGATGGGTGCCACGCAAGTGTGTCGGTAAACGGCAGTGACTTGTCGTCAGGAATTCCGACCAGTGGACGGTTGTCGTAATAGATGCCTTCAGTGAACGGAATAACCGTGTTCATGAAGTCGTTACCACCCGAAAGTTGAACAACTACCAGTACGGGGTCTTTGGTTTTTCCGTTCTTTTCAGCTGTGGTCATTTTTTAGTTCTCCAGTACGGCAAATATGCAGGTTGTTGGGTGAAATTCGCTTGGATGAATCATGAGAACTGGAACTCTCTCGCCGAAACTACAAGTGTGAGCATTTGAACGACTCTGGAGGAGCTCGTTTCCGAGGCTGCGTCTGACGACCAGTCCAGTGCGCCATCCGTCTGGGCGTGAGCGATCAGAGCAGCACGTGTCGCGTCTTCCACTTCGAGTGGACCAACCAGCTCCAGAACGCTATCCACCAACTGTTCAGGACTAGTTAAGTTTCCTTGCGAGCTTATGTGCTCGATAATCGCTTTCACGCCGGGCTTCTTAGGATCGTTCAACGTGTCGATGGCGTAATTCACTCGTTCCGTTAGCGTGCCGCCATCGATCCATTCCTTGCCCGTGTGCCAGCCCTCTACACTCGGTGGGTCCATCAATTTCTGGCCCATGGTCACGATGACACCTTCGAGCTTGTGCAAATCAGGAGCGGGTTCGGCGTATTCACCCGAAAGTTTCAAAACGCTCGCAACAAACTCGGTTGGCGATTTCACGTGTTTGAAGCGTGCAGCCTTGAACCATTCAGAGTTGAACAGTGTTCGCATCACTTCCTTGATGTCGGCATTCGAACTGATCCACGTTTTGACCATGTCGTCTATTGCCGCCGGGTCTGCGGGTGGTTCGATGCTCCAAGCGGGAACCTGCGCTTCGTCGGCTACGAAGAAGTTGTAAAGGTGCCGACTTATGAAGCGCGCAGTCGCTTCTTGTTCAGCAATGATGTTGACGATGTCTTCGCCATCAAGATTTCCGGTGTGCCCTAAGAACGTCTTCTGACCATCGTCGTGATCATCTGCCCTGAATCGATAGTTCACATCGAAATGACCGAACGGATATAGGGCCACCGGAGTGTCGTACGTCCAACCAGTGAAAGCCCGAGCCGCACTCTTTATATCGTCTTCTGTGTAGTTGCCAATGCCCATCGAGAACAGTTCAAGAATTTCTCGACCGTAGTTTTCGTTTATAGCTTCACCGTGATTTTCGTTGTTGTCCAACCAGAAGATCATCGCTGGGTCACGAGAGATTCCTAGCAACAGTTTTCTGAAGTTCGCCATGCAGTTGGTTCGCAACATCTGAATATGGTCGACCATCGTCGGCGTGTGTTCACTCTTGGTCCAACCCGTGGCGAAAACGCCGTGCCAGAAGAGAGTCATTTTCTCTTCAAGTGGTCGTTCGGTATTGACCATTCTGTAGAACCATCGACCGTTCCATACTGCCGGATTGTCTTTGTTGGCCTGCAAGTGTGGATAGAAGCGAGTGAGAATCTCGTCTTCAGGCTCACTGAATCGCTCAGGATTCAATAGATCATCGACAACATCTTCGTAGCTTCGAGCTGCGTATCGCTCGAGCTCTGCTCGGTCTGATCCGAATCCGGCACGACGCAGCAGATGTGCCATCAATGAAAGGTCGGTAGAAGCAGCAGTTGTCATTTAAAACCTCGCGTTGTCGCGGAATTCCCACAGATTGGACGCACTTTACCCCATTTCCACGCTGCATGAGCAATTTAGGCGAAATTCGTTACAACTCGGCGAATCCGGTATCGAATCGTTCATGGCACCGTTATATTTCGTGCTGCTAGATGTGGAATAAGATCAGGACGATCCATCACCCAACGGGAAACAACATTGAACAGCCCAATCGAATACGCTAAAAATCTTGCGAGGCACTACGGCTACCAACTGGAAAGGCCGGTTGTGTATACACAGGGCGTGTCGCTGAGCGGTCGGTTGCGTCTTCACGAACTGCTTCCCGAATCAGACGATCCGTCTGACGATATCGCTGCGTTGGTCGCCGATTACACCAGCGATCCATCGGCGATATTCACCGCTTCGGATGGCACTGCCAACTACGCCGGAATCTGTTGGGCTGACGAGTTAGCCAACGCTACTGATGACGACTTGTATCTGGATCTGTTGCAAACGGTTGCCGATCTGTTTGGACCTTCGGTTGAGGATGGTCCGCTCGACCCCGATATTCGTGTCGAAGATTTCTTCTTCGCAGGAACAATGTTGGGGCGGGCGTTTCTCAGCACCGGCGCGTCGAACTACGCCGATATGCTCGCCGAATTCTTACTCTCAGCCGATACGCTTCAGGCGAACGGACTCTGGTGGCATTGCAAGGCATCGCCCTTCTTCTGGGGACGGGGCAATGCATTCGCAGCACTGGGTTTCGCGGAAGCACTCACCTACCTACCTGAGGAACATCCGTTTCGTGAAGAACTGCTCCACACGCACTTAGTTCACCTCGAGGGGCTGGTGAAGCACCAGGACGAATCAGGGATGTGGCATCAGGTAATCGACCTGCCAGAAACTTATCTCGAGTTCAGCGCAACAGCGATGATCGGATATGCGCTTGCACGAGGATTACGCGAAGGCTGGCTTGACGAAGAGTGGCGACCAATTCTCGACAAAACATGGAACGGCATCGCCGCACGAATCTCGGATGAGGGCGAACTTGAACATGTCTGTGTCGGGACTGGTCCTCTAGCGACTCTCGATGAATATATCGTGCGCCCGTACACCGATGGTCTCGATGATAGAGGCGGTGCGATGGCGCTATGGTTCGCCGTCGAAATGGCTCGACTCGAAGCTGGCGTTTAGTTCAACTGTTCAAGCCTTAAACCTGTCCAGTCCAAACTGGGCTATTTCTAATTCGGTCTGGCCTATCGTGATCAAATCAGCCATAGCCCGACCAATAACCGGTCCCATCAAAATTCCTTTGCCACCGGTTCCTGTCGCAATAAACACGCCCTCTTTGCCGGGAACTTTGCCAAGAACAGGATCACCATCGGGAGTCACGGGTCGCATGCACGCTGTTTGAAGAACTAGCTCGTGCGATTCAAGCTCTGGAACCATCCGTACACCACGCATCGACAGCGCTTCCAGTGCCTCGCCAGAAGGTGTGACATCGAAGCCTGTGCCGTTTTGCACGGTCGCCGCCACCCAAGTCGCTCCGTCGGCCTTTTGAACCACCGAACACGAATCGCCGAGCGGCACGCCGTGCAAGTGAATTCCTAGAGGAGGATTTAGCCCTTCAACTCGAACGATTTCTCCTTTTTGCGGAACAATCGGCACATCGATATCGACCCACAAACTAGAAGTTCCCGACCATGGCCCGAGAGCGATAACAACAGTCTCGCAAGCGATCTGATCGTCACCAATCCTCACTCCAACCGCACGATCCTTTTCGTAAATAATTCCGGTCGCTTCGCCCAGCACAATATCGACGCCATGTGATTCAGCAGCCTGGGCGGTCGCAAGTGTCACGTTGTAGCTATCGAGCATGATGACGTCTTCAACCAACGTTCCGCCGTACAGATCGTCTGTAATACGAGAATCCATACTCCGAACTTCGTCAGGCTCTAGCCAGCTCGACTTGAATTCAGAGAACTGGTTGATCCGCTCAACTTCACATTTGAGATATGGGATTTCAGATTCATCGAGTGCCAATTCAACGTGCGGCATGGTGAGAACCTGCGCATCGACTCCAGACTCTTCCTGAACGACCTCAAGCAGTTCTTTGTGCATGGTGAACGAAAGATGATTCAACGATTCGATGTTCCCGGTTTCGTTGGTCGGGTTCAGCAGTCCAAGTGCAAAGCCAGAAGCATGATTTCCGATCGAATCTCGTTCGATGAGCGTGATGCTCAAATCTTCGTTACCGCTTGCCAGACGATATGCGATAGACGAGCCGATGATTCCTCCGCCAACAATCACAACGTCACTTTGTGACTTCATCATGTGTCCTCCCGTGACTTCAGCCAATCGGCAACAATTCCACGGTCATGCTCAAACGCAAGTTCAGGCAAATCGTCGACGCTAAAGATTTTTACGTCAAGGGTCTCGTGATCGGCCGATGCGAGCGTGCCGCCTGTGACGCGTGCTTCGTATACAGCCAGAATGATCGAGTTGCCTTCTTCGGAATACAATCCGACCAAGCGTTCAACCGAAGCTTCGAGCCCACACTCCTCAAGCACTTCACGCTCGACAGCCCGTTCGAGCTTCTCCCCTCGGTTTACATAGCCAGATGGAAAACTCCACTTGCCAATCGCAGGCTCAATAGCGCGCTGCACCATCACGATTCCGCCGTCCATGGGGATGATTGCTGCACCAGCAACTTTCGGATCGTTCCAAATCGTCCGACCACAGTCGACACAGTTCGGATGACCATGAGGTCCCGGTTTCAGATCAGGCAGATCGTGGCTGTGAAATTCTGACAAGCGGCGTAGATTCCTGTTTCCGACTCAAAACGTTCGACTAGAAAGAATGATTCTGGCGACTCTAACAGAGCAAGTTCTAGCTGTCGGGCATTCATCCGTGGCGAAGACATGGCTAGAATGCCCTCAATACTCGTGGTAACAACAGAATTTTCAATTGGAGATCGAAATTGACGAACAACTGGATGGGCGGATTTCAAGGTGGGTTAGGAAGTCTTTCGTTACTGAGCGATGCTGAGTCACGATCGATCTCAGCAGAAAACCCCACTGGAGCACGCGGTGGCGGAGCAAAGGCTCCTACTCCCGAGTCACCACACCCTTCACATCGATTGGGCGAGGGTTGGAAAGTTCGCCCTGCGATCAATATCGCTCCGGGAGAAACGGTTGTTCTTGCGGATATCGAAGGTCCAGCAATCATCAATCACATATGGATCACACTGCGTGAAACAGGCCTGAGAGACTGCGTTATTCGGTTGTACTGGGACAATGAAAAAACACCATCCGTCGAATCGCCTATCGCAGATTTTTTCGCCAATGCACACGGCCTTCGTTACAACGTGAATTCGATCCCCGTGAACGTGAATCCCTCGGGCGGGTTCAACAGTTACTGGCAAATGCCGTTCAGGAAGCGATGCAGAATCGAAGTTGAGAACCAGCACTGGAACGAGCTTCGAGGGTTCTTCTACCAGTTCGACTACTCCCTAACCGAAGTACCGGATGACGCTGCCTACTTCCACGCTCAGTGGCGCAGATCTATCACTACCCGAGAAAATCCTGAGCATGTGATTCTCGACGGTGTAAAAGGCCAGGGTCACTACATCGGCACTGCTCTGAGTTGGACACAAATGTCGGACGGTTGGTGGGGTGAAGGCGAGGTTAAGTTCTATCTCGACGGCGACGGAAAATACCCTACTATCTGCGGAACAGGAACCGAAGATTATTTTGGCGGAGCCTGGTGTTTCGGCGAAACCTACTCAGCGCCGTATCTTGGCTACCCGCTTTGGACTCGAGACGAAGACGATGTTCCAAAACACGGTTTGTATCGCTGGCACGTGCTCGATCCGATCCGATTCAAAGAAGATTTGAAAGTCACGGTTCAGGCACTTGGCTGGTGGGCCGACAAGACATTCCAGCCGCTCACAGACGAGATCGATTCAGTCGCGTTTTGGTATCAAACCGAGCCACATGCGGCATTCCCAGACCTACCCGGGCCTGAAGGACGATGGCCCCGAACAAAGCGCGACTGGGGCGGATCGTAAGCGTTCTTAACGGACACCATCACGCACCATGAAATTTCCCTTCCGAAACAAGCTCGTTCGGTACGTAGTAGTTCCGATAATCGCCCTCGCAATGATCGTCGTTCTTGGCGGTGGTTGGTACTTCGCGTGCCTTTTGGAAGAAGACGGTTTGCGAGTCGATAACGCCCTACCTGAGAACAGCGTGACGGTGTCCGACGTGAGCCCGGGACGCATAACTCTTCGGCGTATACCAGGAATTGAAGAAGACAACTTCGATACTGACGCTCAATGGGGAATCACCGACGGCAAACAGATGTATGGACGATTAGGGAGCGTGATTTCCGCCGGAGACGATTCTGCCGTACGTGAATTCGAGCTTTTCTCAGGAGTCATCCAACAAGGCGATGAACTGTACCTAGATAGAACGGCATTCCCACACGACCCAGGCTCTGCTCATGGTCTGGCCTATGAAAACGTACTGATTCCAGGCCCACTAGGCGATTTTGGAGCATGGCATATCGCTGGCGAGTCGAACACATGGGCGGTACTCGTACATGGCAGAACAAGCAATCGAGAAACCTCGATGAAGCTGCTCGATGAAATTAGTAATCTAGGCGTTCATTCGCTCGCCATCGACTACAGGAACGACCTGAACGCGCCACCAAGCGAATCGGGCTACTACGACTTCGGCACTACGGAATGGGAAGATGTCGAGGCAGCGGTTCGTTACGCATTGAAGAACGGTGCAGACAAGATCGTGCTCGTCGGTTTCTCGATGGGTGGCGGCATAGTTGTGAACTATCAACTGAAGTCTGAATTGGCTGACCACACCGTTGGACTATTCCTCGATTCACCGATGCTCAATTTCGGTCGCACGGTCGATAAAGGGGCCGCCGAAAGAAGTGTCCCTCCTTTGATCACCTCAGTCGCTAAACGATTCGCCAGCTTACGCTTTGGAATCGATTGGGAAGCGTTGGACTTCCTTTCGCAAGCTGACAAAATTGATGTTCCGGTACTGCTGATACACGGCGACGCAGATAACACAGTCCCAATTGAAACCAGCATCGAATTCGCTGAATCTTCACCGCATTTCGTACAGCTTCATGGGTTCAAGGACGTTGGTCATGTCGCAGCGTGGAATCATCACCCGTTGCAGTACAGAACTCTTTTTAAGGAATTTGTAGAACGTGTCAGATAACCCAAGTTACTCGGAAGGCGATTTCTTCGCCGTGCCACTGAAAACAGGAGGCTTCGGAGTCGGCTTAGCAGTGTGTCTTGGCGTTAAGCACGACGTAGTAGCTCACTTTTTTGGTCCGGTGCGAGAATCAGTTCCGTCAATAGATGAACTAGTAGATCTCACTGAGCTCAATTCGGCTCACATAGAGCATTTTCTCGATGATGGACTTCGTGACGGCTCATGGGAAGTTATTGGCCAGTACCCAGAATGGGACGCCTACGACTGGCCAATTCCAAAATTCGGGTGGCTACAGAGATCTGCTGCAGATTCAGCGAACAACTCTCCGGGTCAAGCCTTTGAAGTGGAACTCGACGAAAACCTTAGAGCCGCTCGACAAAAGAAGGTTTCGATAGAGCATTTCAATTCGCTGCCCTACGAAATCTTAGTCGGTTCGAAAGACGTCGAGATCACTCTGGCACTGGCGCTAACGAGACCCGGCTGGAAGCGCAAAATCCCGGATATCGAATAATCCAATTACGTTAGTTGGATAGCGTCACTACTCTGCCGAGCGAGTCAGTTCGTGCAGCGGTCGGCGTAAGAACCCGACGAACGACGAGATTACGCCAACGGCCCCTGCAACACCCGCAACTATCAATATTGCGAGCACAGGCCACCAATCGGTTTGCAAGATAAACGGCGGCAACAACGCACGCCCCGTTTCTGAATAGGCTATTGCGCCAACAGCAATTCGGCTGGCAACAAGCCCAGCGGCCACACCCACAACTACTCCGATGATCGCAACGATTCCGTGCTCAATCATTGCGCTACGCATGAATCCGGGCTTAGAAAGCCCCATTGCTCTCAGATACGCCGAGTCGTGAATGGTGCGGGTCGAATGAGCCACCAGGTATGTTACGTAGCCGAGCACTAACGCCAACCCACCAATGATCAGAGAGACAATGCCCATTCCACGCCAGCCAGCGACCGTAAGCGGATCAATCACAGAGTTTTCGACTCGGGCTTTACGGTCATAAACAGAGCCGCCTCTGAATATTCGCTTTACGTCGGCAGTGACCTGCTCATGACGATCAGTGTCGATATCAACAAACACTTCGTTGGCGTCAACGTTGACCAAACCACGAAGCTCGACAAACGCGAGAAGCGTTTCTACATCTAGAACCATGAACGGCGCTCGATCAGGGTCGAGGGTCGGAAATAGCGATGTTGTTCCTATCGGCAATACTGGAATGAATCCACCAGATATTTGAACTACCGTCGATTCACCCGGAGCAACACCAGTCTCGGCAAGGAAACTGTCAGAAACGATCACGGGAATCGGATCACCAGTTGGACTTCGGTACGCACCACGAGCACCAGAGATCGTTCCTCGCTCGAGAATCATCCGTCCAACCCCGGCTCCAGGATCACCCACACCAGCGGGTTCGGCTACATCGTCATACGAATCATCAAGTCCATTGGAGGTCGGTAGAGCTGTCCACAAACTCTTTCCTTCGAAATCCTGCATGGTGATTTCGAAACCTTCGCCTACGGCTTTCAGATCGTCGATGAACCAAGTCGTCGGCGCACCACCATCCGGGCCCGACTGCATAAAGGTTTGCATTGACACGATTTCGATCGGATCAACCAAATGCTGCGGCACAATCGCAACCTGCTCAGCCCACTCTTCGCCAATTTGGCCAAATGTAACCGTTACTTGGCGAGCCTCGGCATCTTTAAGAACTATCCAGAAGAAGTGATCCCGTATGTAAGGATCCTGCTTTGACCAGACACTAAGCGACGTAGTCCCGGAGGGAAGTACAAGAGGTTCGGGTTTTGACGGAACGTCCAGCTTTGCGAAGAGTTCGCCCATCGATTCGTCTGAGAAATCTTCTCGGAACCACGCCATATCAGGAAACTTGGCGGCTTCAACCCCTAAGACGTTGAATTCCAGCCCTAATTGGGTTGTGCCAAATTTAGCCGATTGCCTAAATGCTTTTGTTGCGACGTTCACACCGTCGATAGCGTTGAGGAGGTTTATTTCTTCTTCACCAACGTTGAAGCGTACGCCACCGGGTCTAATGCGCATATTCGTGCCGTTGTCGTAGAAAATTTGCTCGCGGTCGCTACGTTCAAGAGTTGAGCCAAGAGTACCCACCATCACGCCAAGTCCTGTCCCAAGAATGATCAGGAGAACGGACCATGCGTACCAGTACGGGCTTCTTCCGAGTCGCCAAAAGCCAACAGCCGTTGACGCAGATGTGAATCGTGTTGCGATCCACAGGGACGATTTCGTAATTATCGGGAATGCACGCAGCATGATCAACGCAACTGATATCAGCAACATCGCAGGTGCGAACAGCAACGTGGGATCGGTTACAACCTCGCCATCTCGATTAGTAGATGCAACTCCGCGTGTTGACATCTCCCAAAGGAACAGCCCGCCAAGAATTATCACGAGAAGGTCGAAGTAGAGTCGTTGGAACACTGGTGGAGCATCGGGACGTGCGCGTGTTCGATCTACGTTAGATACTCCTGATCGTGCCACAAGCAATGTCGGAAGCAGCACGATGATGAACGACATCAAGGCGGCTCCCGCTGCCCATATCCACGCCATCACGGATAGCTCGACTGGCAGGTTTTGCCCGTCGGTAAGCGATTTGAATACGGGGAGTCGACCTGCGAATCCGATAGCGATAAATGCAAGCAACGGTGAAATCAGAGCCGGCAAAATTACGGTTACTGTCGACTCAATAACTTGCACTCGCATTACCTGAAATGTCGATAACCCGCGAGATCGCAGCATCACCGTTTCAAGTTCGCGCTTACGAGCGATTAGGCCTGCGACTAGAAATAGGTAGTAGCCGACAACCGACGTCGCCAACGCTGCGAGAAGCAATGCGGGCAGCCGCAGGAACAGCATTTTCTGATCCGTACGATTTGTCGAAGCTCTTGCACCTAGAAGAGCGGTAGCCCGCGGCAATTCCTCGGTGATCACATCTTCGAATTCGTTCATTGCTGAAACCAAAGCGCCAGGGTTCGTGTTCGCCATTTCAACAGGATCGGTAAACAACACCCGTGTGTAGTTCATCGGCAATCCGGCGTTCGAAGGTCCAACACCTGCCGCTACGGCGTTTTCTCCGGTGAACAGAATCACCGGCAGATCTCGACCTCCAAACAACTCAGGCGGCACGGGTTCGAGAATTGCGTTCGGGCTTCCGAGCCAGAACTCATCGGACCTATCGTTGGCTGAGAAAATCCCGACCACTTCGGCTTTTACTAGACCAGCGTTTCGAGAAATCGAGACAGCATGGAAGATGTCGCCGATGTTGAGATTGATGACTTCGTCGCCATGCCGGATGTCCTTCGCTCGTCGTTCGTAAATACCGACTTCGACAATCATGTTGCCTTCGGGGTCTTGCTTCACTTGCGAAC